>NZ_JAERSE020000009.1 GCF_016735585.2 Chryseobacterium tagetis | reverse complement strand
CACAGAAGTTAAGCCCACCAGCGCCGATGGTACTGCGAAAGCGGGAGAGTAGGTCGCCGCCAGTTTTTATTTTAAAGTCTCATAGATTAAGTTCTATGAGACTTTTTTTGGTATATACCTATACCATACCCTAAAAACTAACCAAAAGAACTTTAAAATTAACAACCAAAAATAATAACAAGCCCAAAGCCAAAATCAATAACAGATATAAAAAAGGTCTCCTTGAATATGAATATTCAAGGAGACCTTTTTTGTTTACACCCCTATATTAATCAAACTAAAAACAATTCAGAAAAAACAAATAATATAAAAGGTAAATAGAGTAAATTACAAAAGCTAATTGGAAAATCCACTTTTAAATAATACTAAAATGTTCAAGAAGCTAATAGCGAATAGCAAGTCCGAAATAATAAAAAAGACTTGAATGAAGTTCTTCTATGTTCTATTCTATTGTAAAGGTTTTAGATAATATATACCCTCTTTTTCTTTTACTAGTTCTACTTATTATCGCCTTCATTTTCAATTAGATTAACAGAGGATCTTAAAAATACTTATATCTGTATTAATTGATGCGATCAACAGAAAAATAGTCAAGATACTATCAATAAAAACATATCAAGACATCAAGACGTCCTTATTAATCAGACTAGCTGCTTTCCTTATTATCCTGAAGAGATCTAAAAATTAGATAAAAACCCCCATTCTAAATCCATTCTGTCTAAAAATTCATTTTTATACATCTGCTTAAGACTCATGTAAAGTAGGCTCAATAGAACTTTAATAATATTCTTAATAATCCCTTCCTCTGTTACAAAATATTCAATACCCTAATAGGTATTACAAATACTCTCTCTTCCTGTCTTTTTGAAACAAGTTAATCTCCCCATTTTTCCGATGCATTAAAAAACTTAAGCCCATATAATGATCTTCTTTAACATAACACTGTTTAGTCAATTTACAAACAAGATCCTTACCCTTCAGATTATTAAAGAAGCGAAGTAGAGCTCTTTAACTAATATCCATGCTACTCACCTCGATCAAGCAATCTTTACCCTATTAAAATTTAAAATCTGCTTCATTAGCAAAATCCGCGAGAGATACTCCCACAGCATATTCTTGCGTTTACCTACCCAGTTCCAGGCTATTTAGAAAAACATTTCTTTTTTGAGTTAAAAAAAAATTAAAATTACTTTTTAAAATAAAACTGTACTGTTAATAAAACCTGTTTACTCACATCAATCAATCAATTTTTTCATCCCATTAAGATCCGTCAGATCTTCGAAATTATGAGGCGATCATTCATCAGAAATTTTCCAAACAGAGATCTACAATCCCACTCATTAGAAAAACAAACATTCGTTTAAAAATAATGTTCTTAAGGATCAGTAGTTTAGAAACAGAAATGAATTAAATGTAAACTTTAAGTTAAATAAACTTGGATTGTATTACCCAAACCCACTATCTTTGCCCCACTG
>NZ_JAERSE020000008.1 GCF_016735585.2 Chryseobacterium tagetis | reverse complement strand
AAAAAAAGTCTCATAGAACTTAATCTATGAGACTTTAAAATAAAAACTGGCGGCGACCTACTCTCCCGCTTTCGCAGTACCATCGGCGCTGGTGGGCTTAACTTCTGTGTTCGGAATGGGAACAGGTGAGCCCCACCGCTAAAACCACCCTAAAGGTTGTATATAAGGTTCAGGTTGCAGATCGTAGGTGTTAGGTAGTAGCTTGACTGCTACCTGCTTCCTTGTATCTATCATCTGATACCTGTTTTATCGGTAAATTTCATCACAAAGGCAAAACCAAGCTTGCACTTATAAGGCTTGTTTAATAATAACCAATAGGCTATAAATCTACGGGTAATTAGTACTACTCGGCTATGCTGTTACCAACTTTACACCTGTAGCCTATCAACGTTGTCATCTCCAACGACCCTTAAAAGATGTCTCATCTTGAGGCGAGTTTCGCACTTATATGCTTTCAGTGCTTATCTCTTCCAAACGTAGCTACTCAGCGGTGCACCTGGCGGTACAACTGATACACCAGAGGTTTGTTCAATTCGGTCCTCTCGTACTAGAATCAAGCCCTCTCAAACATCTAACGCCCGCAATAGATAGAGACCGAACTGTCTCACGACGTTCTGAACCCAGCTCGCGTGCCACTTTAATGGGCGAACAGCCCAACCCTTGGGACCTTCTCCAGCCCCAGGATGTGACGAGCCGACATCGAGGTGCCGAACCTCCCCGTCGATGTGAGCTCTTGGGGGAGACTAGCCTGTTATCCCCGGAGTACCTTTTATCCTATGAGCGATGGCCCTTCCATACGGAACCACCGGATCACTATGTCCTGCTTTCGCACCTGATCGACTTGTAGGTCTCACAGTCAAGCACCCTTATGCCATTACACTCTACGCACGGTTACCAAGCGTGCTGAGGGTACCTTTGAAAGCCTCCGTTACTCTTTTGGAGGCGACCACCCCAGTCAAACTACCCACCACGCAATGTCCTTCTAAAAGAAGTTAGGCTCCAAGTAAGTAAAGGGTGGTATTTCAACGTTGACTCCACAAACACTAGCGTGCCTGCTTCAAAGTCTCCCACCTATCCTACACATTACTTACTCAAAGTCAATACGAAGTTATAGTAAAGGTTCACAGGGTCTTTTCGTCCCATTGCGGGTAATCGGCATCTTCACCGATACTACAATTTCACCGAGCTCGTGGCTGAGACAGTGCCCAGATCGTTACACCATTCGTGCAGGTCGGAACTTACCCGACAAGGAATTTCGCTACCTTAGGACCGTTATAGTTACGGCCGCCGTTTACTGGGGCTTCAGTCAAACGCTTCGCTTACGCTAACGCCCTTCCTTAACCTTCCAGCACCGGGCAGGTGTCAGACCCTATACAGCATCTTTCGATTTAGCAGAGTCCTGTGTTTTTGATAAACAGTCGCCTGGGCCTCTTCACTGCGGCCAGCATTGCTGCTGGCGTCTCTTCTTCCGAAGTTACGAGACTATTTTGCCTAGTTCCTTAGCCACGACTCACTCGAGCACCTTAGGATTCTCTCCTCGACCACCTGTGTCGGTTTTGGTACGGGTTGCTTCACTTCGGCTTTTCTTGGATCCGATTTCACTATAACAGCTTCGCCCGAAGGCTAGGCCTTGACACTTCCGTCCGTCTTCAATAGCTACGTCGAACCGTCCCCTTTTTAGTGTGAGCAAGTATGGGAATATTAACCCATTGTCCATCCACTACCCCTTTCGGGTTCGCGTTAGGTCCCGACTAACCCTCAGCTGATTAGCATGGCTGAGGAAACCTTAGTCTTTCGGTGAGGGGGTTTCTCGCCCCCTTTATCGTTACTTATGCCTACATTTTCTTTTCTATACGCTCCACAATACCTCGCGATACTGCTTCTGTGCCTATAGAATGCTCTCCTACCAGATGTAATAAATTACAAATCCATAGCTTCGGTATTCTGTTTATGCCCGATTATTATCCATGCCGGACCGCTCGACTAGTGAGCTGTTACGCACTCTTTAAATGAATGGCTGCTTCCAAGCCAACATCCTAGCTGTCAATGCAGTCCAACCGCGTTGCTTCAACTTAACAGAAATTTGGGGACCTTAGCTGTTGGTCTGGGTTCTTTCCCTCTCGGACATGGACCTTAGCACCCATGCCCTCACTGCCGTAGAACATTTATTAGCATTCGGAGTTTGTCAGGAATTGGTAGGCGATGAAACCCCCGCATCCAATCAGTAGCTCTACCTCTAATAAACTTATATACGACGCTGCACCTAAATGCATTTCGGAGAGTACGAGCTATCTCCCAGTTTGATTGGCCTTTCACCCCTACCCACAGGTCATCCGAAGACTTTTCAACGTCAACCGGTTCGGTCCTCCACTCTGTGTTACCAGAGCTTCAACCTGCCCATGGGTAGATCACAAGGTTTCGCGTCTAATCCTACTAACTATGCGCCCTATTCAGACTCGCTTTCGCTCCGGCTCCGGTACTTAATACCTTAACCTCGCTAGTAAAATTAACTCGTAGGCTCATTATGCAAAAGGCACGCCGTCACCCAACTTGTGGGCTCCGACCGCTTGTAGGCGTACGGTTTCAGGTTCTATTTCACCCTTCTATTCGAAGTGCTTTTCACCTTTCCTTCACAGTACTTGTTCACTATCGGTCTTTCAGGAGTATTTAGCCTTGGAGGATGGTCCCCCCATATTCAGACAGGATTTCACGTGTCCCGCCCTACTCATTTATCATCTATGTATACCTTTCGAATACCGGGCTATCACCGTCTATGGCTGTTCTTTCCAGAACATTCTTCTAAATATATAAAGACTTTTGGGCTAATCCGCTTTCGCTCGCCACTACTTACGGAATCTCTTCGATTTCTTTTCCTCCGGGTACTTAGATGTTTCAGTTCTCCGGGTTTGCTTCCCCTAAGGGATGACTGGTCTTCAACCAGACGGGTTGCCCCATTCGGACATCTCGGGATCAATTCGTGTGTGCCAATCCCCCGAGCTTTTCGCAGCTTACCACGTCCTTCTTCGCCTCTGAAAGCCTAGGCATCCGCCATACGCCCTTAACGATTTCTTTCCTATTTTTAGGTTACTCAAGCACTTATAAGTGCTCGGTTTTCTCTTTGTGATGTCTTTACCGTTAATGTCAATGATCTTAATTTCTTCTTTTCCGACTAATGAACAGATGTTGTTTTTGGCTCCATCCGTAACTTTTAAATCAGTCTTCCAAAACTGTGGAGAATAAGGGAGTCGAACCCTTGACCTCCTGCGTGCAAGGCAGGCGCTCTAGCCAGCTGAGCTAATTCCCCCTCTAGTAGACTTAAAGACTCAAGATGCTAGATACAAGATTTTAATCTTGCCTTCTCGCTCTTTCATCTTCCCGTCTTGTAATTAGTAGTCTCGGGCAGGCTCGAACTGCCGACCTCTACATTATCAGTGTAGCGCTCTAACCAGCTGAGCTACGAGACTGTCTGTTAGACGTAAAGATGATAGATTCAAGATGTTAGACTTAATTACTTTCGTCTTTTTTCTTTCTTCTTTTATCTTTGTCTCTCTCAATCCCTTTACTAATTTCTAGTGGGTTTTGTATTTTTTATATATCAACCAAACAAAAAACTAAAGCTTGAACTTTAAGTAAGTTCTGGACACATAGTGTCCTTGTTTTTTTATCGTCTAAAGACGCTCTAAAATGAGATGTTCCAGCCGCACCTTCCGGTACGGCTACCTTGTTACGACTTAGCCCTAGTTACCTGTTTTACCCTAGGCAGCTCCTTTTACGGTCACCGACTTCAGGTACCCCAGACTTCCATGGCTTGACGGGCGGTGTGTACAAGGCCCGGGAACGTATTCACCGCGCCATGGCTGATGCGCGATTACTAGCGATTCCAGCTTCATAGAGTCGAGTTGCAGACTCCAATCCGAACTGAGACCGGCTTTCGAGATTTGCATCACATCGCTGTGTAGCTGCCCTCTGTACCGGCCATTGTATTACGTGTGTGGCCCAAGGCGTAAGGGCCGTGATGATTTGACGTCATCCCCACCTTCCTCTCTACTTGCGTAGGCAGTCTCACTAGAGTCCCCAACTTAATGATGGCAACTAGTGACAGGGGTTGCGCTCGTTGCAGGACTTAACCTAACACCTCACGGCACGAGCTGACGACAACCATGCAGCACCTTGAAAATTGCCCGAAGGAAGGTCTATTTCTAAACCGATCAATTCCCATTTAAGCCTTGGTAAGGTTCCTCGCGTATCATCGAATTAAACCACATAATCCACCGCTTGTGCGGGCCCCCGTCAATTCCTTTGAGTTTCATTCTTGCGAACGTACTCCCCAGGTGGCTAACTTATCACTTTCGCTTAGTCTCTGAAGCCGAAGCCCCAAAAACGAGTTAGCATCGTTTACGGCGTGGACTACCAGGGTATCTAATCCTGTTCGCTCCCCACGCTTTCGTCCATCAGCGTCAGTTAAAACATAGTGACCTGCCTTCGCAATTGGTGTTCTAAGTAATATCTATGCATTTCACCGCTACACTACTTATTCCAGCCACTTCTACTTTACTCAAGACCTGCAGTATCAATGGCAGTTTCACAGTTAAGCTGTGAGATTTCACCACTGACTTACAGATCCGCCTACGGACCCTTTAAACCCAATAAATCCGGATAACGCTTGCACCCTCCGTATTACCGCGGCTGCTGGCACGGAGTTAGCCGGTGCTTATTCGTATAGTACCTTCAGCTTTCCACACGTGGAAAGGTTTATCCCTATACAAAAGAAGTTTACAACCCATAGGGCCGTCGTCCTTCACGCGGGATGGCTGGATCAGGCTCTCACCCATTGTCCAATATTCCTCACTGCTGCCTCCCGTAGGAGTCTGGTCCGTGTCTCAGTACCAGTGTGGGGGATCACCCTCTCAGGCCCCCTAAAGATCACTGACTTGGTAGGCCGTTACCCTACCAACTATCTAATCTTGCGCGTGCCCATCTTTATCCGCCGGAGCTTTCAATATCAAGTGATGCCACTTAATATATTATGGGATATTAATCTTCCTTTCGAAAGGCTATCTCCCTGATAAAGGCAGGTTGCACACGTGTTCCGCACCCGTACGCCGCTCTCTCTGTTCCGAAGAACAAATACCGCTCGGCTTGCATGTGTTAGGCCTCCCGCTAGCGTTCATCCTGAGCCAGGATCAAACTCTCCATTGTATGTTTGTCTGACTCACTCAAAGTTTCTTAACGCTTTAGTTTTTCCTTACTTGGTTGTTATATTGTATTTCAATGAACTTCGTTCTTTCGCTTTTTCCGAAGCAATCTCTCTGTCAGTGTTGCTCTGTATTTGCGAGTGCAAAAGTAAAAATTTATTTCTTACCGACCAAATGTTTTTGAAGAAAATTTTAAAGTTTTTTGATGACCTTAATCCCTTATATCAAACATTCAATCTCACTCCTGCGCTTCCC
>NZ_JAERSE020000007.1 GCF_016735585.2 Chryseobacterium tagetis | reverse complement strand
TCCAGCATTGAGTTTTCTCCTTTTCAACAAAATTCCTCAACACCAAAAACATTATGAAATATTTTATAGTTTTACAATACAAAATGAGGGTGTAATAATGTCCAACCTTCGGGGAGACTTACAGATCAATTGGTAAACCCAGCCGTATTAAGTGCATTGAGTACTGCATATGGCAAGCCAGGCGGAGATATGTTGCATGAAGTTACAGAAGCATATCAGGGAGCATTAATTTCGCAGGCTTCAGGAATATCATCGCCGCGATCAAGTCAAGCAGGTTCAGTTTATCCGCAAGCTCATGCCACAGCAACGCCGCAGTCTGGTCCAGTTAATCAAACAATTTTGGATACACAAGGAAATGTTTTACAGCCAGCTAATACGCCGAGCGGTTTCCCATCTAATGCTGCAAGAGTAAATTATACAACAACAAATGGAACAATAATTTTAACAATACCGTAAATGAAAAATACAATTATAATTATCGTAAATTTCTGTTTTGCACTTCTGGTTTCCTCTTGTAAATCAAAAGATATTGCAAACAATAATTCATCCAATCAATACAGCGTTTACAAGATTGATTCGTTAAATAATTTCTATCTTATTTATGCTAAGAAAGATAAAGAAGTATACAAAATAGTGTCAAAAAAAGTTAGCAATGATGGTTGTAATAAAGTCATAAAAGTTGGCTCGTCGTATGATTTTATTCTTCATTCCATAAACAAAAATGCACCAGTTATTGGTGGTGTAAAAATTGCCCCTATCAACTCAGCTGATATTAATTGTTATCAGTTCGATAAGGAAACTAGTATTTGCAAAGACGCTGGAATTAATGACCTTTATTTAGCCGATAACATTATTGGTAAGTGTCTGAATGTAGCCCAGCGAGCACAATAATAAGAGGTACAAAGGGGTGGAGTTGCTATTTTTTTTAAGGTAAAAATTTTATACTTTTAATATTTCTAGCCCAAGAGTTATTTGATAAAAATTAGGGCATTAATATAGTCATAATAAGCTTCATTAGAAAAATGTAAAAGTTCTTGAAGAAAACAATTATTATCCTTTTGGTTTGAAACATGGTGGGTATAATCCTACATCTGGAAATTCTCCATACCAATATAAGTACAATGGTAAGGAATTGCAGACTGATTCAGGAATGTATGATTATGGAGCAAGATTCTATATGCCAGATTTGGGTAGATGGGGTGTGGTGGATCCGCTGGCGGAAACATCGAGAAGATGGAGTCCTTATACATATGCTTTTAACAATCCTATAAGATTTATTGATCCGGATGGGATGGAAAATAAGGATATCATTTTAAAGGGTACAAAAACTGCGATTGAAAAAGCGACTAATCTAATGAATGAAGGTTTAGGAGGGGAATTTGTTTCTGTAACTAATGGTAAGGTTGAAATAAATATGAGTGCTGAACAAATAAAGGGATTAAATAAAGAGCAAAAAGCTTTTTATGATGTATTAAATAACGCTATACAATCTGATAATAACAATACATTTCATTTATCAGAAAGTGATACAAGCGTTGCTATAGCATCAAGAAACAAAGCTGGAGGTTTTGTCAATATGGATATAGATGATGTAAATAGTTTTAGCAAAGAAACAGGACCATATAGTAAATTTAGTATTTTTGGGCATGAAGTATATGAGCAAGATATTTTCCTATCAGGAGGACATGATGATTATATGAATAATGAAAAAACAGGACATCATGATATGGCAATAACAAATGCTGAAAGTAAAATTAATGGTGGTTGGACAAGAGGAGAATCAGTATATACAAATCAAATCCGAGAAACTGAAACGATTAAAACAAATGGGTATTTAAGAACCTTTAGCATTTTCTCTAGAACAGTAATGTCACCATTTACTAAAAATGGAAAAGTTGTGAATGCATCTTATGAATTAAAAAGAGGAAATGTAGTAAAAAAATAGAAATGAATAAATTAAAGTTATTATTAATCTTTTGTTTTTTCATCACCAATAACTCTTGTAAATCAATTGATAATAGAGTTATCAAAGCTCAAGATGAATACAAAAAAAATTTAAACATAGTTAAGATGTTTATTGATGGAAAAGTAATTAAGAATGTCAATGACTTAGAGAAAGCATCCAAATCTTTATCTGATTTATCTAACATAGAATCTCATAAAGATAAAGGTTTTGAATTTTCCATAACTCCTACAAAAGGTAATTATATCGACTGGAAACAATGGTACAAGGATAATAAAAATATTATTTTTTGGAATGATAAAACTAGTAGAATAGAAGTATTGGATTTAAATGATTTAGGAATTGCTCCCTCTAAAAAAACGAACCATTAAAATATAGTTTGGTAATGGGATATGTTTTCAGAATCAATGATGAAATATTTGATAAAACTAAATTATTGATTTTCAAAACTTATTAAAAAGATAATTTTAAAACAAGAGTAGGAGAATTCTTACTCTTGTTTATTGAATAATCAATATTTTAAGGTGACTCTACAGATCACTTAGGAAATGTGAAGTTGAGCTATTTTAACAATGGCTCTGGAATAGAAGTTCTTGACGAAAATAATTATTATCCTTTTGGGTTAAAACATGAAGGGTATAATCCTACAGCTGGAAGCTCATACCAATACAAATATAATGGTAAAGAATTGCAAGCGGATTCAGGAATGTATGATTATGGGGCAAGATTCTATATGCCGGATATTGGAAGATGGGGAGTGATTGATAATAAAGCTGAAAAATATCCTTCCATGTCACCTTACACATATGCAGGAAATAATCCTATTGCATTTATTGATCCTGACGGAAATGAATTAATTCTTTCATTTGCCACAGCGACTGCAGAACAATCTTATAAAGATTTAGTTAAAAATACATTTGGTGGAAAATACGAAGCTGTTTATACCCAAATTACTGGTACAAGTAATTATAAGGTAACTCTCAATATGATTAATAAAGATGCCACTATAACAAACGAGCAACAGGCTTTTTATGATGCTTATAATGAAGTGGTTGGAGCAAAAGAAGTTGTTACTCAAAGTATAGTAGAAAATGATAAATCAGTTACGGTTGGTAGTTTTCAAACAGGAGAGATTGATATGGCAGATGTTTTAGAATTTGACAAAGCAGGTAAAGGAGGGACTAGTAGCGCAGGAGCTATAACTCATGAACATACTGAACAGTTGGAAAAAGCCAAAATGGGAATATCAAAAGGAAGTATTGGAAAATATACTGTGGATAAAAATGGAGACCTTGCAACAACTCCCGATTTTGATAAGGCTCATGGAAAAGCATTTAAAAAAGAAGATAAAGTGAATGGAAATAAAAGGATAGAAACAACAGGATCAATGAGCATTAATGTTTTTCAAGAGAAGGATAAAACTAAAACTAACCAAGCTATGTGGGTAGATAAAACTACTGGAAGCGTAACTGTTAAAAAAACAACATTGCCATAATATGAAAAATATATTTTTTATTGTGATATTGTCACTATTAGTAAATTGTGCTAATTCTGTAAATAAAAGCAATAATGTATCAATCAACGGAAATTGTATCGAGAATTTAGACTTTAAAGAACAATATTTTTCTAACATCAAGATTATTGATAGTTTAATTGAAAAAAATCAGAATACTCAGTTTAGTAAATCTTTAAAATTTATATCTAAATATTCTCATGTTTCCTTTGAGAGTACTCTTAATTATGCACGTTTATATCCGATAGGGGCGTATGAGAAAGACCGAAAAGGCTGGCTAGAATGGTATGAGAAAAATAAGTGTAATAATATTCAGTTTAAGAAAAAGTAACAACAACTAATTGGTGGAATTACTATCTTTTTTAGGACAAAAAGTTTATACTTCTAATACTCCTAGCCTAATAGTTATTTTACAAAAATTAGGGTATTATATTAATACCCTAATTCTTTAAGAAGTAATGTAGAAGTTCTTGAAGAAAATAATTATTATCCTTTTGGTTTGAAACATGGTGGGTATAATCCTACATCTGGAAATTCATCATATCAATATAAGTACAATGGTAAGGAATTGCAGACTGATTCAGGAATGTATGATTATGGAGCGAGATTCTATATGGCAGATATTGGGAGATGGGGCGTTGTCGATGAGCTTGCTGAAAAATACCCCAATATTTCTCCTTTTACCTATGCAGTCAATAATCCAATTAGATTTATTGATCCAGATGGGAGACAAATTAAAGACCCAAATGATATTGTCAAAAATTATAAAAATCAACTTAATTCTAGTATGAATAATTTAAAAACATTCATAACTAATGGTTCCATTGATGTAGAGCTAGGGGAAGTATTGTTATCTTTTTATACAAACACATTGCAAGAAATAAAGAAATTAGAAAAATCTGATCAAGTATATAATATATTTTCAGATAACTCAAGTCTGGAAGGTAGTATGAGTTATGATTTATCAACAAATGAAATCAAAATAGGTCTAGGCAATAATAATATAGGGCTGGTTGGTCATGAATTAAAGCATGCTTACCAATATGAATCTGGGCAAACATCATTAGTTATAGATAATTCGGCATTTGGATCATTATATGATATAACGGATGAAACAGAATCCTATAATAGAGAAAGAGCATTAATGACAGGAATTCAATTTTTTAAAACGCCAAATACTATTTTTCAAGGATATCCATATAAAATGAATGATAAAAATGTTAAAGATTTTGGAATGGGAATGACTCCTCCTGCATATCAAACTTTACCTAGTGGTCCAATAGATATTAATTCCAAAGAAGGTAAAGCATTGAGACAACAAACAGTACAAAATGGGAAATTAGGTATTCCTGTTAAGGAAGTATACAAAGGATGGCAAAAAGATTATCAAAAAGGGAATGAAAAAAAAAATTAGTATGAAAAAATATTTAAGTTTATATTTTATTTTGTTTACAATACTTTCTTTTTCACAGGATAGTAAATTAAAAGAATATTGTTACAAAGCTCCACGTTATTATGAATGTATTAATTTATTAAAGGATGGATCTTTTAAATATTATAGAAAAACAGAATTTTTAAAAGAAGAAATTTATGGTAATTGGCAAGTGAAAAATGATAGTCTTTTGGTACTAGATAGTAATCCTCAAAGATCGAGATTGATTGTTAATGAGATTTATAAGAAGGGGAAAAAAATAACTTTTAATGTCAGAGACTCTGAGCAAAGACTCATTAATTATCATCTTTATATAATTAGAAACAAAAAAGACACAATAGCTTATAAAGATCAATTTGATAAGACTATTGTTACTAATAAAGAAAAAGGAATGTCTTTTTATATTGTAAATACAGCTGGTTTGCATTCACCTGAATATAAATTTAAAAGTAATAAAGCCAATTATTTTAATGTTACGTTTGAGCAAAAAAGAATTTTTGAAAATGAGCAATGGAAATTTAAAGGGAATAAAATAGTCCCTTTAAATCTAGATGGTAAGTATTCTAATTATGAACTGAAATAAATTAATATCTCCGTTTCTGTAGGATTTTATTGAGTGAGAAATAAAATAATCCTGACAAATTGCGAGGGTAATTACCAATACAAGTACAATAGTAAGGAATTACAGACGGATTCAGGAATGTATGATTATGGAGCGAGGATGTATATGCCTGATTTGGTTAGATGGAGGGTGGTAGATCCACTGGCGGAGAAGTATGCAGATTCTGCACCATATGTATATGCAGGAAATAATCCAGTAATTTTTATTGATCCAAATGGAATGGAAATCGTTAATGGAGAAACAGAGAACAGAAAAAAACTTGAGAAAGATTTAAAACAACGAGAATCGCTGTCAAATTCACGGTATAAAGGTGATAAAAATCTAACAAAAAAAGATTTTGATTCTAAAAAAGATTATAATACATATCAAACCATTGTGAAAAGTTTAAATGATGCTCAAGAAAATTTAAATAAAAGTATTGCAGTAGAAAAAGGGATTCAATCCATTATTGATAATTTTAAGGGCATGGATCCAGATAATTTCAATTTAGCTAATAATTTACAGTATAAAGACGCAGACGGCGGAACTCATGATATTGATGTTGTAGTTAATTCAGGAGTAGCAACTTCCTATGGGGGTGCTTTTACAGCAACATCATTCACATCTACAAAAGATACTAATGGAAATTCCCAATATTTTGGAATTCATTCAATCACAACAACGATAGATTTGAAAAAAATATCTCCATTTTCAGGAGCTTTTGCTCATGAAATGGGTCACGCTTATAATACTGCTATGAATCCTGCACAGGCAAGATCTCAAGGAACTGGAGATTCTGGCACTTGTCAAGATCCAAGAAATAGAAACACTTTTCAATCTAAGACAGCAATGGATTGGCAAGAAAATTTTATAATAAGACAAATGAGTAAATTTCAAATAATAAAATAATTATGTACAAGTCATACTATATAATAGCACTTACAATTTTTATATCGAGTTTTTATTTTTCTCAAACTGTAAAGGAAAAGTTAACAATAAATTTGATCGAAGATGGTATTTTAACAATTCAAGGTAAAAATGATAAAAACAAATATTATGACCCAGAATTAATAAACATACAATTTGACACAGTAAAAACTTCTTCGATTTATTTGGATGAAAATTTTAAGATTTTAAAATTTAATCTTAAAAAGAATAATGTAGAATATAATCGTGATAAACTGGTTGTTTTATTTAATTCTTCATTTTGCGAAACATATATTTTAGCAATTGACTCTGAAAATAATAGCTATAAACTCTCTGGATTTTCAAAAAATGATCTTTTATATTTTATAAATTCCATTAAGAAAATTTTTCATGATAAAAGTTCGAAATATGTACTAACTTATTTAAAAGATAATATTCAGGAAATAGATTTTGATTGTATATATAAAAGTCTGAAGAATGAAAAGTTTGACAGTAGATGTATTATATCATGCGCGGAAGGTATAAGAAGTCATTAAATTGCTTTTATATGATTGTATTCTGAGCCTGATACTTCAATTCCGCAAAATGGTTATTATAATGAAACTCTAAGTTATGACCTGAACGGAAATATCACCAATCTAAAAAGATCCGAAGGGCTTCTTACAGGAAGTACTACAGCAATGACTATCGATGACCTTAGCTACAGCTATACAGGAAACAGGCTGAACAGTGTTACCGATCTCTCAGGTCAGTACAATGGGTATTCGGATACTTCAGGAAATACGATTCCTTAT
This sequence comes from Chryseobacterium tagetis, assembly GCF_016735585.2. Taxonomy (GTDB): domain Bacteria; phylum Bacteroidota; class Bacteroidia; order Flavobacteriales; family Weeksellaceae; genus Chryseobacterium; species Chryseobacterium tagetis. The sequence goes on along the minus strand of NZ_JAERSE020000007.1, from coordinate 156 downwards.
GATCTCAATGGAAATATGACCAGTCATGTAGACAAAGGGATTTTAGGAATAGATTATAATTTCCTTAATCTTCCGTCATCTCTTTTATTCAATGCAGGACTTTCGACAAGAACAGGGATTTTAAGAAACAATACCTCTTATTTGTACCGTGCAGAT
>NZ_JAERSE020000006.1 GCF_016735585.2 Chryseobacterium tagetis | reverse complement strand
ACCAAGTAAGATTCCTTTGGTTAAATCTTTATTCTTTTCTCTTTCATTCTGTCCTAAGATCACATGCATGCCCATCAGAACATCCCTGTTCTTAAAATTGTAGGATTTCTGCCAGATCTCTTCACCTCTTTCGTTGAGTGAAATCAGCCAAAGATCAGTTCCTTCTTCTACACCTACAGTTTTATTGCCTGAACGTTCTGAACGACTTTCGCCTCCTATGATAAATCCTGAAGTGGTCATCGCCAATGTTCTTAAATGATCATCTCCTGTTCCTCCATAGTTCTTTTCCCATTCTACTTTACCGTCTTTGTTCAGTTTAATGATCCAGTAATCACCTTCACCGAAGTTATCAGTTTGTTTTGGGGTTGCAGATGGCAGGTTGTTGGTTGCAGTCTTTCCACTTCGTGAATAGACTCCGAGTAAAACACCTCCGTCTTTGGTGGGAATCATTTTCTCTACTTCATCTAAGCCTTTTCCACCTAAAATGAGTTGAGAGATTTCTTTTCCGTTTTTATCGAGTTTGACGATGAGAACATCTTTGGAGCCATAGCCTTGGGGAGAGTTTTGAACATTTCCTGCTACAAAAAACCCTAAATCGGTAGTTTGAATCACTGCTCTGGCTTCTTCATCAGAAGTGCTTCCTATGGTTTTCTGCCACAATTCATCTCCGAATTCATTGATTCTGATGAGCCAAATATCAGATCCTCCTTTAGAATCTTCCTTTTTATCGAGACCTTTCGGTGAAAATGAGGTGCCAGAAATTAAAAATCCTCCGTCCTGAGTAGAAATGGAAGCTGAAAGGTAATCGTGGTTCTTTCCTGCGAAGTATTTTTCCCAGACTTCTTCGCCTTGCTGGTTGAGTTTTACCAAATGAAAATCATAGCCATTGTTCTGTTTGTTGTCTGTAGAAAGTTTTTTGGATTGAATGGAACTTCCCGTAATTAAGTACTGAAGGTCTACCGTTGAAGTCACCTGACTTAAGAAATCCTGAGTAGAGGATTTGATGTCTTTCTGCCATAGGACTTCCTGAGCCGAAACGCTCAAAACCGTGCATAAGAAATATGCACTCATATAGAGTTTTTTCATCCCGTGTTTATTTAAGTTTATTTGTTACTAATTTTTTTAACGCTGCAAAAATATCACTTTTACTTCACATAGATAAGATGTATTTTTAAATAATTTTAAATTTTATCATCTTCTGAGGCTCTTGAAGCGAGTATTAATATTTCTGAGTCAAAGATATTTATGCATCACGACAAAACGTGTCGTGTGTAATAAAATTATTTTTAATCATAAAAAAACATCCACTGTAAAATATTCTATAAATCAATTATGATTTAGTTTTATATTTTTGTAGCACACAATTAGATTATCTACTGATAAAATTTATTTTTAAACTTTAATTTCCATGAACCTGCCTGTTGAATTAGAAGACCAATATGTAAAAGAAGTCCTTTATAATACCTCTCTACAAAATCTCCAAGATGAAGAATGGAAATTCATTGAAGGTTTTGAAAATTATGAGATTTCCAATTATGGAAGGTTAAAAAGCAAGGAACGCACCGTACCCCTTCCCTATGGAAATGAGAATATACTGCCGGAAAAGATCATGAAACTGATCTTTGTCAAGCATTTTAATAAGTATCTCCAAAGCTTTTCTTACAATGTTCACTGTACGCTATCATTAGATGGAGAAAAATATAGAAAATCAATAGCACGTTTAGTGTATTATCATTTTATTGAACAATTTAATTGGGAAGACAGAAAGATTTCTATTAGTACTAAAGATGGCAATAGGCTTCATCTCCATAGCAGCAACTTACAAAAGATCTCTGCCAGTGAGAAAAGTTTAACAATCTTCAATACAAACAGAGCGAGAAATCGAAATGTCATTTACCAGCAGCCAGTCAGTCAATATAATGTTGAAGGGGTGTTACTGGCTACTTTTGATAGTATGTATGAGGTAGAAAAAAAACTTAATATTCATCCTGAATCTATTATGGATGTCATCAACAAAGAATTTCTGACAGCAGGAGGATTTCGTTGGTTCCTAAGTTCTTATCCCCCAACAAAAGAAGATTTTATCGTTGATATAAAATCTGGTTCTCCAGATAAGCTATTCAATTATTCTCTTTGGAAAACAGTGGGTAAACCAAAAGTGGATGAAAAATCTCCTCCTCCATGTATGAATCTTTCTTTACACGATTTACCAGGAGAGATATGGAAACCTATTCCTAATTTTGAAAGTAGATTTCTGATTTCTAATAAAAGCAGGATAAAACGATTGAGCGGTTGGACAACAACAGGTAGAAAAATATTTTTACAGGAGCAGATTTTATCTCAGTTTGTCTCAACCAATCAACATAAACCCTCACTTTATAGTCTTCTGAATCACAATGGAAAGATGACATCAGCAACAATTACCAAAATGCTTTATCATTGTTTTGTCAAAGAATTTGATCTGTATGGAAACAAATATGTTGTTGTTAATAAAAGTAAATTTTTCTGGGATATTGATATCTCTAAGCTTTCTTTACATTCCATACATTCGGTTCTTAAAGGTAAAATTGAATAAATACAGAACCTCTTCTAAAGAATTTTTATATTTCTTTAATCATAAAAAATCTAATACATTAAAGCCTCGCAGAGCGAAGCAGCAACTTTGTTAGGACGTTAGGACTTTCAAAGTTGCGAATGAGCTCCTAACTTCTACGGATAATTGTGAAATTCTATGTATCTCAAAATTGATTTTTGGGAAAATTATTCATTATTATACTTGCTTGGTTTTTAGCAGTAGCTTGCGTATGATTAAAAAAACGAAGTAATCTTTCTTCTTTAATTTTAAAGTGTCCCAACTAAGATTGGACTTCTTAAAATCTTTACAAGCAATATCATCATATTGATGGCTCTTACCTGCGAAGTATTTTTCCCAGACTTCTTCTCCTTGTTGGTTGAGTTTTACCAAATGGAAATCATAGCCATTATTCTGTTTGTTGTTTGTAGAGAATTTTTGGATTGAATAGAACTTCCCGTAATTAAATACTGAAGGTCTACAGTCGGAGTCACTTGGCTTAAGAAATACTGAGTAGAAGATTTGATGTCTTTTTGCCATAGGTTTGATAGACCCAAAGCCGTGCATAATTCTTATGCACTGATGTAGATTTTAGGTCACTAAAATATGAAAATTGTATAAAAAAAGTGTTTAAAATAATTCAAATACTTATTAAATTTGTATACATTCCTAATAATAAAAGTCATTATTCTAAATAATGACTTTTATTTATTCGTCCATTCTGATCGTTTTTTTCAGCTTTCTGATAGAAATTCTTTATCTATAATCAGTTATTTAAACAAAAAAACAATTAAAAAAACATTTATCAAAATTAAAATATCATAGATATAAGAGACAGTTTTACTTTTTTTAAATAAAAATATATTTATTAAGACTGATATTATTAAAAAAAAATCAATAATGTCTTTTGTATATTGTAAATCATAATTAAATGTATTTTTAAAATTATTTGTTAAATTTTCAATTGAAAATCCAACAAATGTTACTATAAGAAATATAACCAATACAGTTATTATGTGAATTAATTTTGTTGTCATTTTTTAATATCTATGAACTATTTTACCTCCGCTTAAAAATTTATGGGTAGATATATCATATATAGAAAGATTAGTATAGCCACCTCCATTAGTACCTATTATTACTTGTACATTTACTGTAACGCCTTTACTTAGGGATGGATTATATTTATGTAAATTTTGGTATTTACTATTCGCATCTGTATAAATATCTAAAAATTGTTTCATTCTAGTTGCTTCATTTCCAAAAGCAGTTCCTACTGTCATTGATTGGATTGATATTATACTACCTAAACTTGGATTAAACCCTTTTAAATCATTTGCAAGATCTTTTATTGTATTTAAATTTCCAATAACTGTTCCTGAAATTCCAGCTCCTTTAAATGTAGAATTTAAATCACTAAAAACATCAATTATAGAACTTAATTTTTTATTCATCCCATCAAATTCTTCAACCCAATTAGCGTGATCCAATTGATACTGTTCGGAACTTTCTAGTACACCAAAATATGCTTTATTTTTTTGTTGGAGATATTTCCTTTTTGGACCTGGCCCTCCATCAGTACCGACCTGTGAAAAATCAAACTGAGAAAAATCGTAAGTAGGATTTAACATCTGTTGCAAAACGTCGTAAGCCTCTTGTCCAGAATAGGTAGTTCCTCCTGGGACTGGATCTTCTCCATCCTGAGCATATCCTCCGCCTCCTGATAATCCTTGTGCCAAAATCTGAGCCCCCCCAAAACTAAGGTATTTAATAGATTCTTCAAACCATGCAATCCCTGTTAATGTTGTATAAGGATCGAAATCCCAACGCATTACTCCTCCATCACTATAGATCATTGATTTCCTTCCATCTGGATCAATGAACATTGCAGGATTATTAAATGCATAATTATAAGGTGAATATCTTCTCATCTGCTCTGTTAATGGATCTACTACCCCCCATCTACCAATATCAGCCATATACATTCTTGCCCCATAGTCATTCCATCCTGTTTCTTCCTGTAGTTCTTTACCGTTATACTGGTATTTATAGGATGGGTTTCCTTCTAAAATGTTATACCCTTGATGTTTTAATCCGAATGGATAATAATTATTTTCTTCAAGAACGTCTGCGTTACCATTTATATTATTCTTAAAATAGCTGAGACGTACATTTCCTAAATGGTCTGTGAAGCTGTAAATATATCGATTATTTTTAAAATCGTAGTAACCTTCAGAGGTCGGAACAAAATCTAAAGAAACAGCACCTAAATAATTAATTGAATACTGAAAGCCATCTAAATAATCTGTGGTAGTAGTACGTTCCGATTTAAGTTTACTGAAATAGCTGGTGTAATTCTTCCTAAGTTTCGTTCCATCTGCTCTATAGACATAATTGGTTTTAACATTTCTTATTTCATCTTCACCAGTATTAACGTTTCTGATGGTATAGGTAGAATTGAACTTTATTTCTGCCGGAAGGTTCAAGTAATTATATCTGATTTTGACAACTCCTTTATCTATGTGACTGGTCATATTCCCATTATCATCATACGAAATCACAGTTCCTGAAGTATCTGGATATCCTGCATAATTTCCTGATCCGTCCACAATTGTTTGAAGCTTATTTCCATCATAGGTATACATTAGATCATCAATCTGTTCCTTCATTCCTGAAGCTCCTTTAGTGTTTCTTTGTAATGCAGTGATGTTTCCATTCAAATCATAACTCGCCATTTCATTGTAAAAGTCATTCATTGGAATCGAATTGCCAGGTTCTGAGAATATTCCTTTTTTCAACCGATTTAAAGAATCATATTGATAATTATATCTTCTCATGATATTATCTGTAGAAGTTTTCCAGTCTATCTCGGTAATATTACCATTATATCTTCCAATAGTACTTCCCATGTTCTGAGGATTGAAAGATTTCAATTCATATGCGAAAAGTTTTAACCCTAAATTAACCGGATCATTCACTTTAGTAAGAGCACCCCGAACATTATAGGTATAATCTATACTTTGTAAACCATTTCCTGTTTTCTTGTTAATAAGCTGAGAAAGTTCGTTATAGCTATTTTCAGCCACGAGTTCGTTCGACAGACCATCTACATTGTTCCATAGTTTTTTTAGACGGTTTTGAGAATCATATTCAAATTTCTGGATTATAACCCTTTCAGTATCTGTACTTAGTCTTTTATGATAAACTTTAGTTTGTTGTACTGCTCCCGCGAAATCCAGTTCCATGTCAGTTTTGGTATACCCACCTAAATGATTAATGAAATAGGTAGCTACAGAGCGTCCTTTAATATCATAATATATAAAGTTTTTTGTCCACCCATTATCCTCTATATTTTTTATTAGGCTTAGGGTCGGCAATCCTTTGGTACTTACCGGAGCATTTAGGTTATCAGTCATTACCTCCTGACCGAAAACGAAATTAGGAAATGGAGGATTAAAACTATAGGAAGGGTAGGTGTCATAATAATTCACAGACAGAAGTGTTGTCATATTTCCAGAAGGAAAAGAATTCTGGGTATAATATACTTCTATCCCGTTCGTCGTAAAGGGGGAGCCGCTTCTTGTCTCATTGTTTCCAACATTTACCTGATTATTCAAATTGCTCTGTAAAGTTGCTCTAGAATCTGTATTTGTAAGAAAACCGGAGTAAACGGCTCTTCCCAAATTATCATATTTAGTTACCATCCAGCCCTTGGCCTCAAACATATTGTCTGTTGTTCGTAAATTAGCATCCTGACTCATAACCAGTCTATCCTGCTGATCATATACCATATATTCCCAACCCTTCCCCGGAAGCTTTTTCTCTACGAGACGGTTCAAGCCGTCATAACGGTACTGATAGCAAAGATTATCGTAAGTAGTTTGATTCATTGGCGCATTGACAGCCAACGGAGGTATAACCATAGCCAGTTGGTCATATTCATTATATATATAATATGTATCGGTTTCCTCAGCAGTTCCCGCTCCTTTCTTAGCAAGAACTACCTGTCCTACTTTATTTTTATATTCTATGCTTGTATTTCCATCTTCATCCGTTACTGAAGTTTTAATTAGGATGTTCGCTGGATAATATTCTGATTGAGAAAGTATATCTTGGGTTCTTCCTTCTATCCAGCTAGTAGATACTTGATACTTCTTTACTTCATTCACTTTATTGGCATTATATCCCATTTTTATAGGATGATTTTGCCATTCCTGTCCTACCGATATACTGTTCATTGGACGGTTCAAAGTGGATTTTTCCAATACAGTATGTGAAAAGGGACGGCTATCTCCATATACAGATAGAGCAGTGCTTTTTACGGTAATACTGTCCTGAACCGCTCCTCCTAAACTACTAATGGGAACAGGTTTCCAGCTGTCAACACTTCTTCCGAAACTGTCATAAGGAATATGCTGCACAATATCCTTTCCTAGCGGGGTCGATTTTATATTTACCGTCTGAAACGGTTTTCCGAAGCTATCAAAATACTGGACTGCTTCAGCAGCTTTGGTACAGTCTCCATTTAGACAGGATTTACTATATATATAATTTTCTGTAGTCGTAAGACTATTTTGAGCGGAGACTATTATCAAAACAAAGACCCCCAATATACTTAGAATTTTTTTCATTTTTTTTTAATTAAAAGGTTACCAAAATTAGGGTTTGTAGTTATATTGGTATTCTTTCACTGTTTTCTCTACCAAATTTCCGGCATTGTTCCTTTCCACAGTTTTTACCTTCTTCAGTCTTCCCGCCTTGTCATACTCATAGATTTCTCTTTGGCCATTTGGAGACGTAGTGCTTGTAAGTCCTACTAATGGATCATAGGTATAAGTGGTGATTTGATAATTGTTCATCGAAGAATCAGTACGAAGACTTTCTAATGCAGAAACAAGAGTGTTTTCCGTTGCTGGAGTGATATAATCATTATCTGATGCATTTACAGCAGCAAGAATTAGTGCATTGTTTTTGATGTCTTCATATTTTGCCCCTACCACTTTAGCAATCAATTGTGTTTTATTATATCCGTAGATAAAAGTTGTAGGAGTTCCTATACCTGAAGAAGTCTGCACTGCATTTCCTTTATCATCATATCCGTCTATTTTTCCTTTTAGCTTTAGACTTCCATCATTAATATTTGTTGCGAATATTGAAGTAGGCAATAGAGAAGAATTTTCAAATTTGGTAATCGATTTCGAAAGGGTTTTTCCATTCTTTTTTTCTTCCTTTATAATAGGGACTCCTGTCATAAAAGCATTTTCAAGATGAGCATAGCCTGCTTGGCCGACAGCATAAGTAATTAACTGCTCTGAAATATCGCCATCCGCATTACTTTTAATGTAGTATGGCTTCATGTTAGTTGCGCTGATCCAGGTTTCAGAGCTTGATTCCAACGTTCCGTTATTTGGAAAATAAGCTCTATTGACTACCGTACTTTTCTTGATGTATGATGGTTTTGAAGTAATTTTATGGCTTCCTGTAAAGCTATATTCCTCATCAGAATAAGTATCCAACTCATAATCATACACCTCAGTGGTCAATAGCGTATCCTGTTCATCATAGACTTCTTTTTTAGACAATAATCCACCTTTTGTAATGCTATAGTACGGCCAGAAATATTCAGGTTCCAATGTGGTACCTCCATTCTGTTGCTTTGGATAATCATCGGGAGTTTTAAAAGAAAAGTGCACCGAACCTTTTCCGATTTCAAATTCTTTGACATTTTTGTATAAAATATAATCTGACATAGGGTCATTATCAGAGTCCCGTTCATTATAATAAGAATACCCACTGGAACTGTTTAATAAATCAAAAGAATCATATTCATAATTAATGGTTCTGAAAGCAGAAGTATCGCTGATGTTTTTATACGTCTTGATATTTTTTATTCTTCGCCCACCTATATCGATAGCATTTCTAAATGGTCCTGGATAAATCTTTATTTCCGAAGCATTAAAGCTTCCAGCTCCAGTAGCTCCTCCTGTAGATGTGATTTCAAGTGTGTACGCTCCCGGATAATTGTTCAGTAAATATTCATGATAAAAATTTTGCGAGGTAGTAATAGTTGGAATAATCACTTCTGTTCCTCTTTTTAAGGTAATTTTAAGATTATTGGTTTTTACCGGAAATCCAGGAATGGGTTCGGGAAATGAATAGTCTTCCAGATTAAGAATAAATTTAAAATTCTTCGGTTCAGAGGTATTTCCTGAAATCGCAATTGGATATGAAAGGCTCTGTGTAGTATCTATAGTTCCATCAGCTATCCCTGCCCAATACTGAATTCCAGGATAAGACAGATAATTAGTTCCTACTAGTGAAGCTAGAAAAGTAGGGTCATTAAAATTATAATAGACATCACCACCACCATAATTGTATTCTGTGACTCCTCCTGTAGGAGAAATCATTTTTTTTAGAGTTCCTTCCCCGGTAGAGGATTCATACACAAACCGACTATTCTCCAATAAATTTCCGTTTTTATCATTTTTCACCACAGAATTAAGAACTCTACGTTTATTAGAAACAGCAGTCCCTTTAGAAATCATGGTATAATTGAAAACATAAGAAAACATTTCACTTCCGGCAGGATCCTTTAAAGTGATTTTTTGCAAACTATAAGGATCACTTACAGATTCATCAGTTTCTGTTTTAGGTTCCAAAGTATCATCATAAACATAATTAAATTGTACCAGTCCATTCCTGCTGATAATGTTTTTAAGTTTATTCTGAAGAGAAAGCAGATTGGTGGTGCTTGTTCCTTTATACTTCTTTTTTTCATCATATTCCATCATCGCTACTTCTACTCCGATCGGGTTCAATATTTTTGAAAGATAGTAAGCCGTCTTGTACTCTTTTCCTGTCCACAGGTCTCCACAGTCGTATTTTCCTAAATCGGTTTTATCAAAAATGTATTTATAACCATTGTCAGAAGTAACAGTAAAGCTGTCTGCTTTAAAAGTAGCTGTATTGCTATTTCTTACATATTCTATCTTAGCATTATTAGGAGTAAGATTCAATAATTGGAAAGTGTTGTTAATAGTATCTCTTTTTATTCTGAATTTTCCTGACAAACCGGGAATATTATAATAATATAAGTCATTAAATTCATTCTTTTTATAACTTGCTAGCGAAGTATTGTCATAGCATTCATCGAGATAATCAATTACTTTTTTATAAATAACCCCTGCTCCGAAGAATGACCACCCATTTCCTACATCACTTGCAGTTTCCTGATTATCAACTCCTCTTACATTATAGCTCAAACTCAGAGGCCAATTGACGCCACCTGAAATCGGTGCATTGAAAAGCGAAACACCAATTTCGGGATATCCTGTAGACAATGACATGGGAACATCTGATAAACTAGACATGGCTGCCATAGAAGGCGAAGCTACTGAAGTGGTCACTACATCTCCTATTCCTATTTGTGCAAATCCTTTTTCTGTGGTTGTGACAACAAAAAGGAATATTAAAAATTTTATTAATCTTATTCTTTTCATTATTTCTTAATCAGTTTAGCGTTCGCTGTTTTGTTCGTATCCGTTTTTATCGTAATCAGGTAAGCCCCCTGAATCAAAGGCTGCGTGTTGATCTTCGTTACCTTATTCTTTGTTTTTAAACTCTGAAGCTGTCTTCCCGCCATATCATACAGCATAATATCTGCTTCCTTGAAATCAAAGCCGATCTCTACATATGCATAATCGGATACAGGATTCGGATAGATCTTGATATCCTGCTTTTCGATCAATTGATCCACCTGCCGATCACCCAGCTTTACAATCTTCCAGTTCTCCTTTCCTAATTCCTCTGCACTCGTTCCTGCCAGAATAATAGAGCCATCTCTGTTTAATTTAATATCAGAAAGTCTTTCCTCTCTCTTTCTGGATTCTCCTTTCACATGCTTTCTCCACTGCTCATTACCGTTTTCATCGATATACAGCATCCAGAACGTCTCGTCATCTGCTTCTATTCTTCCTTCTGCCTGAGTGTAGCCTCCGAGTAAAACTCCTTTGGTTAAGTCTTTATTCTTTTCTCTTTCATTCTGTCCTAAGATCACATGCATGCCCATCAAGACATCTCTGTTCTTAAAGTTGTAGGATTTCTGCCAGAGTTCTTCTCCTCTTTCGTTGAGTGAGATCAACCAAAGGTCAGTGCCTTCTTCTACCCCCACGGTTTTATTACCTGAACGTTCTGAACGGCTTTCGCCTCCTATGATAAATCCTGAAGTAGTCATGGCTAATGTTCTTAAATGATCATCTCCTGTTCCTCCATAGTTCTTTTCCCATTCTACTTTGCCATCTTTATTGAGTTTAATGATCCAGTAATCGCCTTCACCGAAGTTGTTCGTGGTTTTGGGATAGCGGGATACGGGATTCGAGGTGGTAGTACCTGTAACCGAATTCGCCCCCGAATCACTCAACCCGGAACCCGAACCCCGAATCTCGGAACTCCTTGAATAGACTCCTAATAAAACACCTCCGTCTTTTGTCGGGATCATCTTTTCTACTTCGTCTAAGCCTTTTCCGCCCAGAATGAGTTGAGAGATTTCTTTTCCGTTTTTATCTAATTTGACGATAAGAACATCTTTGGAACCGTAGCCTTGTGGAGAGTTCTGAACGTTTCCTGCGACAAAGAATCCTAAGTCGGTGGTTTGAATGACCGCTCTGGCTTCTTCATCAGAGGTGCTTCCTATGGTTTTCTGCCACAATTCATCTCCAAATTCATTGATTCTGATCAGCCAGATATCGGATCCTCCTTTAGAATCTTCCTTTTTATCGAGACCTTTTCCTGAATACGTGGTTCCTGCTAGAACGAAGCCTCCCTCCTGAGTGGAAAGAGATGTGGAAAGGTAATCGTGGTTCTTACCAGCAAAGTATTTTTCCCAGACTTCTTCGCCTTGCTGGTTTAGTTTTACCAGATGGAAATCGTAGCCGTTATTTTGCTTTTGGCTGCTGGCTGCTTGCGATTGGCCTTTAGATTGAATAGAACTTCCGGTAATTAAATACTGAAGGTCTACGGTCGGAGTGACCTGGCTTAAGAAGTCCTGTGTAGAGGATTTGATGTCTTTCTGCCATAGGACTTCCTGAGCGGATAGGCCCAGAACCGTGCATAATAAATATGCACCCATATAGAGTTTTTTCATCCCAAGTTTATTTTAGTTTATTGTTATTAATTCTTTAAAACGCTGCAAAAATATCATTTTTACTTCACACAAATAAGATTTATTATAAAATATTTTTGAATTTCATCAGCTTTTCTTATTCTTGAGCCTGTTCATGATATCTTTGAGACAAAGGTATTTATGCATGGCGACAAAGCGTGTCGTATGTAATAAATTAATTTCAAGAATATAAATATATACTATAGTTAAAGTATTAAAGCAATTAATACTGTAGGATTTTAGTATTTAAAGAACTTAATTGATTTAAATCTTCAATAAAATGTTTCGAGAATCGTTTACTTTTGTCTACAAGAAACCATCCTTTTTAAGGATGGTTTTTTTGTCATTCTCTTTTCAAAAAAAATTTAAGAAAGGATTATGTATTACATAATCCTTTCTTAATATTCAGAAATTGTATCAATATTTGTATAAGTTAAAATCTAATTTATTATTATTTTTTTTCAGGTTTTCCCTGAAGCGTTTTTCATTATTTCTCATTGCCTCATTAGGATCTAATTTTTTTCCAGATACATCCACAAAATTAAAATTGGGATTTCCATTCATATCGTTTCCTAGGCTTGCCATTTTTTGTCTTGTTATTTTGTTGGGATCTCGAACATGGTCTTGCCAAAGTTTATTAAATTGATTATTATTTACAGCGATTTCATTTTCAGGTTCATTAAAGGTCTTCTCTTTTGTTCCATTTAGAGACTCCTTAACTGTTTTATTAGCAATTAAGATCATTGTATGACTCTGACTTTTATCTTCTAATTTCACAATTAAACCTGGCAGACCGTAAAATTTATATGGACCATCCTGAAAAGGTAAATCAGTACAAAACCATGCTGTCCACTGTCTTCCCAAAAAGTTTGTCGTTGCTTTCTGAGACATATAATTTCCAATTTTTTCTTTTTCCGGAAGTATTTTCCAAATAGGTTTTGCATCTTCTTCAATTTTATAAAAATCTGAACTCAAAGAGGTGTGCAAATACGTTTTATAATCAGGATATTCTTTTGTAACCTTGCTTCTGATACTACCTTTATAATTGCTATTGGGTTTTGCAAAAGCCATAATATTTCCAGTATCACCCTGTTTTTCAAATTCTACATTCATAAGAGAATCCGTTACAAAAATATCATAGCTGTAATATTTAGAACCCTTATTTTTAATGTCCAGCAACATTATTTCTTTTTTTATATCACTTTTGTTTGTGGAATCTAACACAAATTTATATTCATAAGTAAAACGCTGTATTTGAGCAGAACCCCACATAAAAGACAGTAAAAATAAGAATGCATAATTTTTCATAATAAAATTTTAATATTGGTGGGCTAAAAATATGTTTTTTTTAAGAACTATTATTAAATTCAAATTGGATTTTAGAATATTTACTAAAAATATCGCTCGTCATTTTTTAAATTTAATAAACAATATTTTCATTTATTTTATTCTAAGTATAAAACCAATAAATTGTCTTATAAATCGCCAATAAAAAAGGATAGATAAAAATCCATCCTTTACATTTTTCAATTCGATTTCGGTTTATATAATTTATACATTAAAAATAAAAAAGCCAGCCATATCGGAATCAGAATCACCTGAATTTCCATCCCTGTAATACTCATTAATACTAAAATTAATAGCAAAAAAGCAATACAGATATAATTGGAGACCGGATAGAATATAGACGGGAATTTCAAATCAACACCCAATTTAATATTCTGTTTTTTAAATTTCAAATGGGTATAACAAATCATCAGCCAATTGATAATCAAGGTAGAAACAACTAAAGCCATCAAATATTCAAAAGCTTTTTCAGGAACCAGCTTATTGATGATAATACAAATTCCGGCAAAACAAGATGAAATGAGAATCGCATTTGTAGGAACGCTGCTTTTGTTTAATTTCGTTAAAAATTTCGGAGCGTTGCCTTGTTGTGCCAATCCGAAAAGCATTCGGCTATTGCTATAGACACTGCTGTTATACACTGATAAAGCAGCTGTCAATACGATTAAATTAAGCACATTAGCGATCAAAACATTGAACTGGATGACTTTTCCAAACATTGTAAATTCCAATCCATTTAAGTTTTGGAAAACCATAACAAATGGGCTTGTTCCTTCTGTAATTTCTCTCCACGGACTTAATGAGAATAAAATAACCAATGCCCCCACATAAAAAATCAGAATTCTATAAATTACTTGGTTGGTTGCCTTAGGAATTGTTTTTTCAGGATTTTTAGCTTCTGCCGCAGTAATTCCTATTAATTCCAACCCTCCAAATGAGAACATAATCATCGCCATGGCAGAGAAAAGTCCGGAATAGCCATTGCCGTCTTTATTAAAAAATCCTTTCGGGAAAAACCCGCCATCATTCCACAAATTAGAAATACTGGCCTTTTCACCTCCAGTTCCGCTTATCAATAAATAAATCCCAAAAACAATCATAGCAACAATCGCCACCACTTTGATGATAGAAAACCAAAATTCAGTCTCTCCATATACTTTTACTGAAGCAAGGTTTAAAGCATTGATCACAATAAAAAAGAATAAACTTGAAACCCAGAGTGGAATTTCGGGCCACCAAAAGTGAACGTAATGACCAATAGCCGTAAGCTCCGCCATACTGACCAAAATATAAAGAATCCAATAATTCCAACCGGAAGCAAAGCCTGGAAAACTTCCCCAATATTTATATGCGAAATAACTAAAACTTCCTGAAACCGGCTCCTGAACTACCATTTCTCCTAGTTGCCGCATGATAAAGAAAGCGATAATACCTGCCAAAGCATAGCCTAAAATAACCGACGGACCTGCCAATACCGCAGCCGGACCAATTCCCAAGAAAAGTCCTGTACCGATAGCTCCTCCAAGAGCAATTAACTGAATATGGCGGTTAGTAAGCCCTCTAACCAGAGAATCTTTTTGTTCTCCTTTATTTTCATTGTTCATTCATAAAAAATATGGGTCTAAATATATAAAAACTTTCTCTCCGGGGATAGCTCAGGATAGTTATAAAATGATCTCATTTTCATCATATCGTTTTGATTTAATCACAAATCAGCAAAAGAAACTAAACTTAATAGTCTATTCATGCTTGATTAACACTAATATCCTAATCTTGCAAAAATTTTTACAATGAAAAAAATAGTACTATTTATAATTTTTGCAACAGGATTAGCAAAGGCCCAGAACACGACCAATCATGTTGTTTTGATAAGTGTTGATGGTCTAAGACCAGAATTTTATTTAAACCCTGAATGGTCGATGGTAAATCTGAGACAAATGATGAAAAAAGGAGCTTATGCGAATGGTGTTAGAGGTTCTTTTCCTACCGTTACCTACCCTTCACACACAACGATTGTAACTGGAGTTTTACCTTCAAAACACGGAATTTATTATAATACTCCGGTGCAGCCTTTAGGAATAACGGGAGAATGGTTTTGGTTTTATAAGGATATTAAAGTTCCTACAATTTTCAGTGTTGCTAAAGAAGCCGGACTTACCACTGCCGGTGTAAGCTGGCCGGTAACGGTAGGAGCACCGATCACCTACAATTTACCGGAATATGTTTATCTTCCTAAAAATAAAGGAGAGAAAAAAGATGAGGTAAAAGCAATGAGCATGGAATCTACTCCGAAAGAGCTTTTTCAGGAGGTTCAGGATTATGCAGTAGGTAAATTTGGAGAATATGGAGCAAGTTTAGATTATGCAGTGAGTGATCAGAATAAAGCAAGAATGGCTGCTTATATTTTAAAGAAATATAAACCTTCATTTTTAGCACTTCACATTGCTGCAACCGATCATTTTGAACATGAGGAAGGTAGAGAAGGTGACAAAGTGCGTTCTGCCGTAGCAGGAGCAGATGTTGCTATTAAAACTTTAATCGATGCAGCAACAACGGCCGGAATAGGAGAAAATACCACATTCATTATAACCGGAGATCACGGTTTTGTAGATATCCACACTCAATTCAATCCTAATGTGATGTTGGCAAAAGCAGGATTATACAACAGTGATAAAAAGGAAAACTGGAAAGCCTACTTTCAGGCAAGCGGAGGTTCTGCATTTTTACACCTGAGAAATCCTAATGATAAAAATACCTTAAACAAAGTCAACGAACTTTTAAACAATCTTCCAGAAGGATACAAAAAAATGTTTCATGTACTGAACAAAGAACAGATTGCAGAAGCTAAAGGAGATCCTACAGCATCTTTGGCTTTAGCCGCTTATCAGGGAATAAGCTTTGGCGCTACTGCAACAGGAGAATTATTAAAAGCGGCAGACGGAGGAACACACGGTTACCTACCAACTGATTTCAAAGAGATTCAAACAGGATTTGTCGCTTTTGGAAAAGGGATCAAACCAGGAACAGTACTTCCTTTAATGGGGCAAGAAGATATCGCTCCGTTAATTGCTTATTTATTAAATCTGAATTTAAAAACAGACGGAATTCTTTATCCGGGATTACTGACCAAATAATAATTTCAATATAATAATAAAAGGCTGCCTCATTTGAAGCAGCCTTTTTATTTTTTGTTGAATAAAGATTTACAAATATTCCTTCGGAATCTCCATCCCGTTTTTCTTCATATACTCTACCAGATCATTATATTTCCCTTCAAAATTATTTCCGCACTTATGAGAGATGCTGCAGATATCAGAAGGCTTAATTTCTAAAATATCAGAAATTTTAGTAAGAACTTCAAAGTTAATCTTCACCTTAGCATTCTCAATATCCGAGTATGCTTTTTGAGAAATCCCCATCTCAAAAGCCATATATTCCTGAGTAAAATCTCTTTCTCTCCGTATTTTCCTGATATTTTGTCCGCACACTTTCATCACTTTTGCTTTTAGTAGTTTTCAGTATATTTTAGAAGTATATCTATTAGACTTACACAAAGTTAGTGAATACCTTTGGCAAAACATTATTACACTACATGATATTTAAAACGCAAGCCGAAAATTTGCTCAAAAAAGCTTCTGTTTTAAAGTAAAATATCACCTCAGTACAACACATAGGAATTATGGAGACGCAAAA
Source organism: Chryseobacterium tagetis (assembly GCF_016735585.2). GTDB lineage: Bacteria > Bacteroidota > Bacteroidia > Flavobacteriales > Weeksellaceae > Chryseobacterium > Chryseobacterium tagetis. The sequence goes on along the minus strand of NZ_JAERSE020000006.1, from coordinate 311,338 downwards.
ATTTAATTATGACAATAATATTGTCAGAGCATTCCTCTATGCTACAATTGCATTCGGTTTAGTCGGTTTTTTACTCGGGCTTACCGCTGCACTGATGCTTTTTTATCCTGAACTTCCGGAATTTTTGTTCGGAACAGATGACACCACCATTAAAAGTTTAGCATCTGGAAATATTCAGGGATTGATTAATACACAAGGAGCCTTAGGCTTCGGAAGGATCAGAATGCTGCATACGAGCGCGGTAATTTTTGCTTTTGTCTGTAATTCCTTTTTCTGTGGTGCTTATTACAGCATGCAGAGATTGCTCAAAACAAGAATGTACAGCGATACATTATCCTGGGTACATTTCTGGACATGGCAGATTATGATTGTCAGCGTAGTGATTACATTCTTAATGGGAATTAACACATCTAAGGAATATGCAGAACACGAATGGCCAATTGATATTTTAATTACGGTTTCTTGGGTTGTTTTCGGGATCAATATGTTCGGAACCATTGCCAAAAGAAGAGTAAGACACTTATATGTTGCCATCTGGTTTTTCATCGGAACGTGGATTGCCGTAGCGATGCTTCATATCTTCAACAACCTTGAAGTTCCAATATCATTCACAAGCTGGAAATCATATTCAATCTATGCAGGAGCAAAAGATGCTTTAGTACAGTGGTGGTATGGTCACAATGCAGTAGCTTTCGTATTAACGACTCCGGTTTTAGGTTTGATGTATTATTTCTTACCAAAAGCTGCAGACAGACCGGTTTTCTCTTATAAACTGTCTATTATCCACTTCTGGTCACTGATCTTCGTTTACCTTTGGGCAGGGCCACATCACTTGCAATATACAGCACTTCCGGCTTGGGCTCAAGCGGTGGGAACAGGTTTCTCTATCATGCTGATTGCACCGTCTTGGGGAGGAATGCTGAACGGACTCCTAACGTTGAGAGGAGCCTGGGATAAAGTAAGAGATAATCCTATTCTTAAATTCTTCGTAGTAGCCGTAACCTGTTATGGAATGGCAACGTTTGAAGGACCTCTTTTAGCAACCAAATCTTTAAATAAAATCGGGCACTTCACAGACTGGGTAATTGGTCACGTACATATCGGTGCACTTGGATGGAATGGCTTTATGGCTTTCGGGATCATCTATTACCTGATTCCTGTAATGTGGAGAACCGAATTATGGTCTAAAAAATTAGCTAACTGGCATTTCTGGTTAGGAACTTTAGGAATTATTTTCTATGCCGTACCTATGTACATCTCAGGATTTACTCAGGGATTGATGTGGAAACAATTCAATCCGGACGGAACATTATTATGGAAAAACTGGTTAGACACCGTTACTGCAATCATTCCGTATTACAAAATGAGATTTTTAGGCGGGTTATTCTATCTTTCAGGAGCCATCTTAATGGTTGTAAACGTTATTGCTACCGTAAGAAAAGGATCATTCCAGAAAAATGTACCTGCAGAAGCTCCTGCTTTGGCCAATATCGGAACGACAAGAAAAGAAGGTGAAGGACTTCACTTATGGCTGGAAAGAACACCTAAATTATTATCAATATTAGCATTCATCACTATTGCTATCGGTGGTTTAGTAGAGATCATTCCGACATTAACTTTAAAACAGAGTGTACCAACGATTACTGCAGTAAAACCTTACTCTCCATTAGAACTGGAAGGAAGAGATTTATATATCCGCGAAGGCTGTAACGCCTGTCACTCACAGATGATACGTCCGTTCAGAGATGAAATCGTAAGGTTTGAAGGGAAAAACGGACAGTACTCAAAAGCAGGAGAATTCGTATATGACAGACCGTTCCTTTGGGGATCAAAAAGAACCGGACCGGATTTGCACAGAGAAGGAGGAAGAAATCCAGATTCATGGCATTTCAAACATATGTATAACCCAAGAATTACCTCAGCAGGATCTATTATGCCACGTTTTCCTTGGTTAATTACAAACAAACTGAACAAAACACAAATGGTGGACAAAATGAAACTGATGAAAAACTATTTCGATGTTCCTTACACAAAAGCAGAAATAGATTCCGCCAATCAATGGGCAAATAATCAGGCTGCAGGAATTGTAAAAAGAATTTATTCCGAAGCTACTGATGTGAAAGAACAGATTGAAAAAGACAGAGCTGCAAAAGGAGCAACCTTTGTTCCGCTTGAACAAAGAGAGATTGTCGCAATGATAGCTTATCTGCAAAGATTGGGAACAGATATCAAAACCACTCAGATTCAAACTGCAAGCGTAGAATAATTTAAATTGTAATGAAAATGAAAACAAGAACTCCAATTTCCATATATATCCTTGTCACACTAGGTTTGACGATCATGGCGTTCGAAATGTTCGCCCCCGATTCAGGATATTTTTCTTCGCCTTTCTTTTGGGGATTGATGCTGATCGCGATTATTCTTCTTTTGATCATGAATTCGCTTGGAGACTTAATTGAAAATCAGAATTTCACCAAATTATCAGCTGAAGAAAAAGCAGAATATTTAAAAGATAAAAACACTCCTTATTTTCAAAAACTTTGGAATTCTGCATTCAAAAAACAATCTGCTACAGAAGAAAAAGATATTCTGATCGATCATGGGTTTGACGGAATCACAGAACTTGACAACTCACTTCCAAAATGGTGGATTGGTTTATTTTATTTCGGATGTATTTTCTGCGCCGTTTATCTTACAGCTTTTGCTTTTACAGACTACGCTCATCCGGAAGCAGAATTAAATCATGAAACAAAAACAATGCTTGCTTCTATTGAAGAATATGAAAAAACAGCTCCACAGGTAACTCTTGAAACCGCAAAATACAGTGCTGACAACATTGCTGAAGGTCAGGAATTATTTAAAACCAATTGCGTGACCTGTCATGGTGATAATGGTAAAGGAGGAATTGGTCCCAATTTAACAGATACACACTGGATTAATGTACACCAAAAAAGTTTATTCAAAAACGTGATCTGGATGCTTGAAAACGGTTCGCCAAACAATCCAACGATGCGACCTTTCATTAAAGAAGGAACCATTACAGGAAGAGATGCTGAAAAAATTGCAGCTTATGTTTATCACATCAATCAGGAAACCGCTCCTATTACTCCAGCACAAGGTGGTGCCACTCCGCAAGGTGAAGAAGTAAAATGGGAGAACGGAAACGATTAATAAAAATTATTATCTCAACATACATACAAACCATGCCAAGCCCCCTTTAATGAACTAAACTAACATTTTAATTTTCATTTTTGCTAACCTTTTCAACCAAAAAAAATGATAAAAAGGGGGCTTTTAAAAAACAGAAAATCCGCGCCTTGACTGTCTTTATCAACTAATTCACTTGACGACAACTAAACTTAAATTCCATAAAAAGGCAGTCAAGGCAGGGTTTTTGTATTCACAAAAGAGTATCACTGCAGATAGATAATAAATTCGTATTATTATATTTGTCTAAAACCGAATCACTCTTGAAACTGAAAATCAATAAAAGAAAGCTCTTAAGGCGATTCCTGATAACCATTATTTCCATAGTGGTTTTTCTTATCCTGCTCATTTTTAGTTTAAAGCTTCCGGCTGTTCAAAACTTTATTAAGGATAAATTAGTCGTCTATCTTGAAAAGAAAATCAAAACAAAAGTAAGCCTCGAAAGGGTTTACATTGGATTTCCAAACAGTCTTGTTATGGAAAATTTGTATTTAAAAGGACAGGATGTCGACACGCTTCTGGCGGTACGGAAACTTGATGTTGGGTTAAATATGCTTAAGCTCATCAATTCCAAAGCAGACATTACTTCTGTGGATCTGGAAGGAACCAGGGCAAATGTAGTGAGGAAACCGGACGGAAAATTCAACTTCGATTATATTATTGATGCTTTTGCAACCAGTGATAAAGAAGAAAGCTCGTCGAAGCCGTTCATTATTTCTTTAGATAAAATTAAATTAAAAGATATTGGCGTTACTTTCAACGACCAGCAATCCAAAAATGATATAAAACTTTACTTTACATCTTTTGAAACAAGGGTAAAAACCTTTGATTTAAACAACAACAAATACGCCGTTAATGACATTAATCTTGACGGATTAAAGCTAAAACTGAAACAGGATCTCGTAGAAGAGGTTTCCAAAAAAGTTGAAAAGAAAGTCGATTCTCTTAATAACAAAAAGCCGATGCAGATTGGATTAAGAGGAATAAAACTTACCAATTTCGACATCGATTACGGCGACGACAATACTAAAACCTTCGCAAAAGTCCTGTTCAAAGAACTCAGTACAAAAGTCAACAAGCTTGATCTGGAAAACAACGCCTATAATGTAGATAATGTTTTCCTTTCAGGTGCAGACATCAATGCCAATCTTTACCTTCCGGCTCAGAACGCGAATCCGAAAAAAAGCAAAGAACCTGAAGTTTCCAAAGTAACGGATAAAGAAAAAGCAATGAGTCTTTTGCTTGGAAAGCTGGTTTTAAACGATGTAAAAGTTGTGTACAACAATACCGCAATTGCTCCTACAAAACAGGGAATGGATTTCAATCACATGAATTTCTCGAAAATGAATGTAGAGGTAAGAAGTTTCAAAATGCAGAACAACACTTTTGCAGGAACCGTGAACTCAGCAGAAATTCAGGAAGCTAAAGGACTGGATATTCAAAAATTCAATACGGATTTCGTCTATAATGAGAAAGAAGCTTATTTAAAAGATCTTTACCTGCAAACTCCAAAAACATTATTGCGCGATGAGGTCATTTTAAATTATAATTCGATCGAGCAGCTAAGTTCCAATTTGGGAGCTGTAAAAATTGCAGCCAATATCAAAGATTCCAGAATTGGTTTTTCAGATATTTTAAATTTGGTTCCTACTTTAAAAAATACCGTTCCTTTCAATAAATATCCAAATGCAGTTTTAAATGTTAATGCTAATGTAAAAGGAAGCGTCAACGATTTATTGATCAACAATCTTAAAGTTTCAGGCTTAGATCAGCTGAGAGTTGCCGCATCAGGAAGAATCAGAAATGCGATGAATCCTGATCAATTATATTATGATTTAAGGATTACAGAATTATCTTCATCTGCAAAGACGATTTTCAATTTAGTTCCGAAAAATACAATTCCTTCCAACATTTCTCTTCCTTCCACTATGAGCATCAAAGGAACGGCAAAAGGAACCACTAAAGTAATTGATGCCAATCTGAACCTCTACTCCAGTCTCGGAAATGCCGCTGTGATTGCTAAAGTGGATATGCGTAGAAAAAATCATGAATTGTATGATGTAAAAGCCAACCTTCAGGGATTACAGATCGGGAAGATCATTCAGAGTAAAGATATCGGTGCAATTTCAGCACAGATTTATGCTAAAGGAGAAAGTTTTGATTTTAAAAATGCAAAAGCAGATATAAAAGGACACGTTGCATCGGCAGTTTACAAAGGCTACCGTTACCAAAACATGAACCTTACAGGAAAAATAAACCATGGAGCCTACAACATCGTTTTAAACTCAAAAGATCCGAATGCTCATCTTATGCTGACCGCTTCCGGAGTGTACAACGAAAAAAATCCTACGGTAAAAATAAATGGAGAAGTCATAAAACTGGATGTCAACAAACTTGGCTTCTATGAAAAGCCGATGATCATTGCAGGAAAAATAGACGGAGATTTCACCAATCTGGATCCGGACAATCTGAATGGTTATTTAAATTTAAAAGATTTTGCCTTCTCAGATACCAAAGAAGTCTATCCTGTGCAGGAAGTGAATTTACAAGCTTCTTCAACAAACGATTCTACTAATATCGTTCTTAATTCGCAGGTTGCAGATGTAGAACTGAAAGGAAAATATAAACTGACACAGATTTTTGGTTCTTTATCGAATACCATCAATCAGTATTATCAGTTCCAAAAGCCAGGAAAAGCTCAGAAAATTCAACAGGGACAGTTTTTCACTTTTAATGCAAAAATTAAAAATGATGATATCATCAGAAAATTTGTTCCGGATCTGAAGAGTTTTGAGACCATTAATCTGACCGGAAATTATGATGCAGATTCTCAGAAAATTGAAATCGACGGACAGATTCCGCAGCTTCTGTATGGTGAAAACTCCATTGAAAACGCAACCTTAAAAGTCACCAACGAAAATCAGGCGTTGCAGTATAATCTGTATGTTGCAGGGTTAAAAAGCTCAAGTTTTGCTTTAAATAAAGTGAATATCGGAGGTGATGTTTCAAACAACATCATCAATTACAATATTACCACGAAGGATCAAAAAGATGTGACCCAGTTCCTGATCGCCGGAAATGCAAAATCATTGAATGATATCACAGAAATATCTTTAAATCCGGATGGATTAAAATTAAATTACACTGACTGGACGGTAGGTGAAGGAAACAAAATCCAAATTAGCAGCAAAGGAATTCTGGCAGATAACTTCAGACTTTCAAATGGAGGAAGCGAGATCCTATTGCAGTCGGAATCTCAATCTCCGAATGCTCCTTTAAATGTTTCTCTAAAAGATTTTAAGATTGAAACCATTACGGAATTAATTAAAAAAGATACTGTTCTGGCTAAAGGAACCATCAACGGAACAGCCCAGTTGAGAGATCTGACGAAAAAAATGTCTTTCACTTCAGATTTAAATATTTCAGATTTGATCGTTTATGGAAATCCTGTCGGAAATCTTGCCGTAAAAGTCAACAACAATTCTCCCAACCTGCTGAATGCTGATGTTGTACTTTCAGGAAATAATAATGATGTGAGAATTCTGGGAGATTATAATATTTCTTCCAGCACATTTGATCTGAATATGGCGATCAATCAGTTACAGATGAAATCCGCTCAGGGATTCTCTATGAATGCGATTACCAATACGGAAGGTTATATTTCAGGAAATCTTAAGATCACAGGAACAACTGATAAACCCAACATCTTAGGAAAAGTCAAATTCAATGATGTAGGGCTTGAAATTGCCAAAACAGGAAGTGATTTCAGAAAGCTGAATGATGAGATCGACTTTACCAATCGAGGTATTGAATTCGATAATTTCAAAATCAATGATAAAGACGGAAATTCTTTGAAAATCAACGGACAGGTTCTTACCCAGACGTATAGAGATTTTGCATTCAATTTAGATGTGAGTGCCAAAGATTTCAAAGCGGTAAATTCAGAAAAATCGAACGATGCCATTATGTACGGAATATTGGCGATTGATGCAAATCTTCATATCCGTGGTGATCTGGATCTTCCAAAAGTGGACGGAAGACTTAATGTTTCTGAGGCTACAGATTTTTCATTTGTACTTCCTCAGTCGAGTCCTTCATTACAGGAAAGAGACGGAATTGTAGAATTCATCGATCAGGATCAGGTAGTTCTTAATAAAACCGTTAAAGCGGATTCTCTGAATGCAGAAAGCCGCATCAAGGGAATGGATGTAAGCGTAAATATAGAAGTAAGCAAGGAAGCCAAACTTTCTATTATTATTGATAAAGCAAATGGGGATTTTGTAAAACTTCAAGGAGAAGCTGAGTTAACCGGCGGAGTAGATCCATCCGGAAAAACTACACTTGTCGGCGTATATCAGGTAGAATCGGGAGCGTATGAAATGTCTGTAAGTTTACTGAAACGTAAATTCGACATTCAAAAAGGAAGCACCATTACCTGGACCGGAGAACCGACCACGGCAATACTTGACATTACCGCCATTTACAAAACCGAAACAGCTCCTATTGATCTGGTGGAACAGCAATTAAATACAGATTCTCCGGCGGAGCTCAATCAGTATAAGCAAAGAATCCCTTTCAATACATTATTGATTATGAAAGGAGAACTGCTGAAACCGGAAATTACATTTGATATTACCACCGATAAGAAAAACAATGCCGTTTCATCTGCTGTTACTGAAACCATAGATCAGAAACTAGCACAGCTAAGAACCCAGGAATCGGAAATGAACAAACAGGTTTTTGCATTGCTATTACTAAACCGTTTCATTGGTGAAAATCCTTTTGAATCCAGTGCAGGAATGTCCGGTGAAATGATCGCCAGACAAAGTGTGAGTAAGCTTCTTTCTCAGCAGCTAAATAATCTTGCTTCTGATCTGATAAAAGGAGTAGATCTGAATTTTGATCTTGAATCCTCAGAAGATTATTCAACCGGAAACAAAAATACCAGAACAGACCTGAATGTAGGAGTAAGTAAAAAACTACTGAATGACCGTCTGAAAGTTTCTGTAGGAAGTAATTTCGCATTGGAAGGAGAAGCCCGTGAAAATGAAAACATGACCAATATTGCCGGAAATGTAACGGTAGACTACAGCCTTTCCAAAGATGGAAGATATATGCTTCGTGCTTACCGTAAAGATGAATATCAGGTGGCTCTTCAGGGGCAGATTATAGAAACCGGCGTAGGATTTATTATCACATTGGATTATGATAAATTCCGTGATATTTTCAAAAAATCTAAAGAGAAAAGAGTCAAAGAAAATAAAAAGGATAAGGCGGTAGAATTCAAATAAAAAAATATTTAAACTTTTATTTAACCACAAAAGTCACAAAAGATTTAGCTATTGGCATTTTAATTATATCAATACATTGTAAATAAGAGCACATAAGTTTTTAAAAATCTTTGGTTTTTATTCTTTTGAGAACTTTTATTTTTTAATAATACATTTTCAAATAGCTTTTGCCTCTTTTGTGGTTAATTTTAAAACAGCAAACACGTTCAAATAATGAAAAATAAACTCTCCATATATTTCAGGTATTTATGCGCTTCAGGTTTTGCAGCGACGAGTCTTTCCTGCAGCAATACAAAATTTCTGAAAGAAGGACAGATGCTTTACACCGGAGCGGAAGTAAAAATAGAAAACGATTCCCTTTCAAAAAAAGAAAGAAAAGAGCTTAAGACTGCTTTGGAAGCCAACCTCACTCCAAAGCCTAACTCTACGTTTTTAGGATTGCGGCCTAAACTATACTTCTATAATATCGCCAAAGAACCTAAAAAGGAAAAAGGGTTCAATTACTGGCTGAAATATAAAATGGGGGAAAAGCCCGTTTTACTGGGAGATGTAGATCGTGAATTCAACAAAGACATTATTGAAAATTATTCCGAAAACAAAGGATACTTTAATGCAAGAGCGACCTATGACACGGTTTCTAAAAATAAAAAAGCACAGGTTATCTATACTTTAAGACCAGGTTCAAGATATTTAATAAGCAATGTTAAATTTCAGAAAGATTCTTCATTAGTCAATAAGGAAATTCAGAATTTAACGAATAAAACCTTCCTGAAACCCAACCGACCGTTTGATCTGGATGTGATTAAAAATGAAAGGGAAAGAATTGATAATGGGCTTAAGGAAAAAGGATTTTATTATTTCCATCCTGATAATATCATCGTTCAGGCCGACAGTACCATCAGCAAAAATCATAAGGTAGAGCTTAATGTAAAACTGAAAGACAACACTCCGGATCTTTCGACACAGCAGTTCAGTATTGATAAGGTGATTGTATTCCCGACCTACAATATTCAGGATGTAAGAGACGGGAAATATCATATCCCGATGAATCCAGATTCTCTCTCCGGATATGCCTATAAGGATATTTATGTTGTGGATCCGCAGCACAAGTTCAAACCGAAGATTTTTGACAGGGCTTTATACTTTAAAAAAGGAGATCTATACAACCGTACCAATCATAATCTTACCTTAAACCGACTGATCAGTTTAGGCGTTTTTAAATTCGTGAAAAATGAATTTATCACCTCAGATTCTCTGCAGCATAAATTTGATGCGTATTATCTTTTAACGCCCAGAGAAATACAGTCTCTTCGGTTAGAAGCTTTAGGAAGAACCAATTCGGCCAATTATGCAGGAAGTGAATTAAATCTCAACTGGACGCACCGGAATTTCTTCAAAGGAGCAGAACAGTTCAAAGCGGCTATTTACGGAGCTTTCGATTTCCAGATGGGAGGTCCTGAAAATGCTAAAAACCTGTTCAGAGCCGGAACGAGTGTTCAGCTTTCAATCCCGAGAATTGTTGCACCGTTCAGGTTCAACTCTTCGAGTGCTTTTGTTCCGAGAACGAATATTACTTTAGGCTACGAGTTCCAGAACCGTACAGAATATTATACTTTAAATAACTTCACAGGTTCCTTCGGATATCTGTGGAAAGAGAATGCAAGAAAGGAACATGATTTAAAAATTATTGACATTACGTATGTTTCCCCGGCAAAGGTCACAGAATTGTATAAGGAAATGGCCGAAAAAAGTGATGCTCTGGAGAGAGTTGTAACCAAGCAATTAATCTTCGGGCCTACTTATTCCTATACCTACACCAATACCATGCTGTCTAAACCCACCACCATTTATTATAAAGGAACATTGGATCTGGCAGGAAATATAACAGGCTTGGTGACCGGTGCGAATGTAGAGAAAGGTAAAGAGAAAACTATTTTCGGGGTTCCGTTCAGCCAATATGCAAAGATTGAAAATGATTTCAGGCTGTATCATAAGTTCACCGAAAAGACCTCTTTAGCAACCAGATTTATTGCAGGGCTGGCTTATCCGTACGGAAACTCTGAGCATATTCCTTTTTCAAAACAGTTTTTCTCCGGAGGTAGCAACAGTGTGAGAGCGTTCCGTGCCAGAACCTTAGGACCCGGAAGTTTTGACCCGAGAACGATTCAGCAAGGCTATTATTTTGATCAGTCCGGTGATATTAAATTAGAATTGAATGCAGAATACCGTGCTAATCTTTATAAGTTTTTAAATGTTGCCGTTTTTGCCGATGCCGGAAATGTATGGCTCATCAATGAAGATACCGACAGACCGGGAGCCAAATTTTCAAAAGATTTTTTAAGTGAAGTTGCCGTAGGAGCCGGAGTCGGTTTAAGACTAGATTTCTCTATTCTGATTTTAAGATTAGATCTTGCCATGCCACTGAGAGTTCCTTATTATGAAAAAAATGAAAGATGGACGTTCGATAAAATAAATTTTGGTGATGCAAGCTGGAGAAAAGACAATCTTATCCTGAATATTGCCATCGGATATCCTTTCTAGTTGTATGTATAATTAATCCCGATACTGGTATGATAAAAAATATAAGATTTTTCTGGGAAGTGGTAAAAGAAACATTCTCAGCATGGAATAACTCTTCGGCCTCCAAAGATTCTGCGAGTCTGGCCTATTACGCTATATTTTCCATTCCGGGGTTATTAATTATTATCATCTGGATTGCCGGATATTTTTTGGGAGAAGAAGCAATACGCGGAGAAATAAGCAATCAGATTAGCGGATTAATGGGTGCCGATGCTGCCAAAAGTGTGGAAAATATGATTGCTGGTGCTTTAATAGACAAGCAAAATATTTTCATGAAAATCATAGGAATCGGGTCATTGGTATTTGGTTCCACTACCCTTTTCTTTCAGCTTCAGCATTCTTTAAATACGCTTTGGGATGTGGAAGCTGCGCCTAAAAAAGCGATCGTAAAGTTTTTACTGGACAGAGCCAACTCATTAGGAATGATCTTAATTCTCGGCTTCCTGCTTATGGTGACTATGATCCTGTCTTCTTTAATCAGTATTTTCAACAAATTCATCACCGACTATTTTGGGCTTGAAACCTATATGTTGGTGGAATTAATCAATTTTGCCATTGGCTTCGGGATCGTGATGCTTCTATTTGCCCTGATGTTCAAAGTGCTTCCGGATGTAGAGATCAGCTGGAAATCGGTCTGGAAAGGAGCCTTGCTTACCACCATTCTTTTTACGCTGGGGAAATTTTTATTAAGCCTCTATTTCGGAACAGCCAAACCTACTTCGGCATTCGGGACCGCCGGAACCGTCATTTTGATTATGATGTGGATTAACTATTCCTGCATGCTGGTGTTTTTCGGGGCAGAGTTCACCAAAGTGTATACGTATAAAAAAGGCTACAAAATTGTTCCTTCCAAACACGCCAAATGGAGCAATGCCAAGCTGTATGAAGACAGCCAGCATCAAAATACGCCCACGTAAGTCCAGAAATATCTTTTTAAAATCATATTGAATGGAAACGCGATATGAAAGTTTTTGATAAAGGCATTATCAGATAATACAAAGATCTCAAAAAGATAAAGACCATAGATTTTTATCCTTTTGAGGTCTTTTTCAGTAGAATGATAAATTTTAAAATATCCTTTTCTCTTTTGTGACTTTTGTGGTTATAGATTACCAATAACAAAGGCAACACACCATCTCCGTATGATACATACGGATGCTTTACAGAAAAGATGAAGACCTTTTACAAAAAAGCTCAAGAGGTTTTATGAAAAAGATGAAGAGGTTTTCTCCAAAACCTCTTGAGCTTTTTATAGATCTTTCTGTAAGGAACAAAAAACAGTTTTTATTTTCACAGTCAATTTATTATCAAAACATTAGTCTGCCTTTATCTTTTTGTAATATTATACATGTCATTTTACTGATATATGCACATCAATGCCCCAATATATACGCATGAATTAAATAATTTATACGGTATCTTAAAGCTGTCTTATAAATACATTCTTCAAAAAAACTCATCCACCTGCACCACTTTTTTTATCAAATTACGGAAACCCGTAATTGTATATTGCGTTTTTTTACCATATTTATCTCATTATTGTGGGTTAATAAAAAAACAGTATATTTAATCCACTAAAACACAACGCTTATGAAAACAAAAATTATTTCGTGGCTGTCGTACATGGCAGTCTTAGCCTTCCTGCTACAATCCTGTAGAAATGATGATCTCATTTCTCCCGCCGAAAAAGAAACTTCCCAAAATGCTTTGCTTAAAGAAGGAAGCTCCCTGAGCCTCTGGAAAGAAGACGAAACCTACATCCGCAAAGTACAAGAGGTATATGCGGAATATGCGAATGAAAACTACATTCGAAGCATCCACGGAACTATCTTGTGGCAATATGCCATGACGATGGATACCTTTAACGAAAGCTACCTTATAGCCCCGGTAGTAAAAGACGGAAAGGTGGTAAAAACATTAGAAGTATTCCGGGTAAAAAGCAAAGTGTATTTTCAGTTTTCGGATAAAGACCCGGAGGCCAACGACTTCTTTCAGACTCTTGTCTTTACGGAAAGAGAGAAGATAAGCGCCTCATCGGTCTCAGAAAATAAAGCAGGCACCATAACTACCACCGTATGCAAAAAATACATCCTTACCGTAGGGTATGTAGAAGGAGCAGGAGGTGAGCAATATCCTATACAGGAGACTAAAACCATCTGCAAATTTGTGGAAGTAGCTTTGCCAGCTTCTGACTGTCTGGGAGATGTAGATCCTGTAACAGGTGAATGCGGTGGCGGAGGTACCGGAGGAGCGGGAGGATATAACTACCCTGACCCGCCGGATACGGATGATGATCCTTGTGAAACACTGAAAAACCAAAATCTAAGTTTTGAATACAAAGAAAAAATGACTGAGCTTAAAAAAAATTCTGTATTAAGCCAAAAGAAAGAATCCGGCTATTCTGAAAGTAAAAGCGGACTTTTTACAAATTTGCTACAAGCAACTTCTACCGATGAATCAGATGGTTTGACGGTTCCTGTATCGCCAGATACCAAAGGCTATATTCATACTCATCTTAATGATTATGAAACAGGCGATGTGAATGTTGATGGATTACCCATAATAAAACAGCCCATCAGAATGTTTTCTCCTGCGGATGTTAATACCCTAATGACAATGGCTGAGATGGCTACCGATGGAGATTACAGCCAACTGTATGGGACAATGGTCTCCAGCTACGGAAACTACACCATTATGTTTACAGGTACTGCTTCAGATATAAAAACGGGATTTGGCACATCGCAATGGAGAGAAGACTATAAAAATTACAGAAAGCTACATGACAGATGGACTTTTGAAAAATTATTTCTTACTTTTCTAAAAGATAAAATGAACGTAGATGGTATTGAATTATACAAAATAAAATCCAATGGCATTGTACAGAAAAAAACATTAGATCCAAATAATAGTGTACAATCTAATGATTGTCCTCAATAATTAAAAAATAACGACAATGAAAAACAGATTATTTATATTCACATTTTTTTTAATGGTTATCTCATGTAAAGCACAGGTCATAGGAACGTTGGAACAATTTGAAGAGTGTTCGATGCGACCCAACCGTGACCAAGAAGGTTGCCCAGATCTTGATAATATCACATATGTAAAAGATACCAATAACAAACTTAATCAGTTTGTAGGAACATGGAAAGGTTCAGCCAATGGAAAGCAATATGAAATAAAATTAGAAAAGAAAATAAATTATAAAAATGATCCAAGTGATGATTTGAGCTGGGATAGAATTATTGGTAGAATACTAGTAAAAGATACTTCAGGAAATATTATTTATAATTCTATGAATAAACCAGATAATGAAACTTTCTTTTCTGGGTTTAATTTTCAACGTACAGTTTATGTGATGAGTTTTGTGGGCAATTATGATTGTCTAGAATCCGGTGATATATTTATTGAACTCAAAGTCAATACTCCTAATGAAATGACATTATTCTATTCTCAGGATAAAGATGGCCTTTTAAATCCTGCAAAATGTCCTAACTTTTCAACTTTTGTATCGTTATTACCAACTCAGAAAATGACACTAATAAAACAATAAACACAAACACCACTAGTATATTATTAGTGGTGTTTATTCTTAAAATACAAACAATGAAAAACAGATTATTTATATTCACATTATTCTTAATAATTATTTCTTGTAAAGCACAGGTAATAGGAACATTAGAACAATTTGAAGAGTGTGCAAGTCGTCCTAATCATGATGAAGGATGCCCAGATTTAGAGAACATTACTTACGTAAAAGATACTAACAATAGACTTGATCAATTTGTAGGAATTTGGAAAGGTACTTCTAATGGTAAACAATTTGAAATACATTTCGAAAAACAACTTCAATGGGGAGATGGTATAAAATGGGATAGAATTTTTGGAAGAATGATTATAAAAGATAATTCAGGAAACATTCTTTATAATTCATTAAATAAATCATTAACGGATACCGGTTTACTTAGAGGAGATAATTTTCAACATAGAAGCTATGTGATGAGTTTTGTGGGAAATTATGATTGTCTAGAATCCGGTGATGTATTTATTGAAACTAGAATCAACAACCCTAATGAAATGAAATTATTCTATTCTCAGGATAAAGACGGGCTTTTAAATCCTGCAAAATGTCCTAATTTTTCAACTTTTGTATCGTTATTACCTACTCAGAAAATGACATTGACAAAGCAATAAACTAAACCTCCTTACGGGAGGTTTATTGTTAAAATATTGTACTGGGTAGTAATAGTAGAATAGTAGTTTCAAATGACAGAAAATTCAAGTAATAAATTGGAAACCAATGATTACCCACAATAATTAAAAAAAAAATAAAAATGAAAAATATAATATTCATATTAATACTATTATTAAGCTTTTCCTGTAAATCTCAATCAATAATTTCATTGGAACAGGCTTATGTATATTCTAAATCTGATGATGGACTTCCCGAAACAGTTACCTATGTAAAAGATATTAATAACAGACTAGATCAATTTGTAGGTACATGGAAAGGAAGTTATGGAGGAAAACAATATGAGTTTAGATTCATTAAAAAGATTAATTTCGGAAGTTATTCTGTTAAGTGGGATGAGTTAATTGGGCGATTTTTAGTTAATGATTCCAATGGTAATATATTGTATTCCTCCTTAAACGAATCCAATGATGAAAATACACACTTAAGAGGAATAAATATTCAAAACAAAACTTATATGTTAAATTTCTCTGGAAATGTTGAATATTGTAATGATAGAGGAGTCGTTTTTATAGAAGTAAGCCAAAATAATCCTAATATTATGTATTTAAGTTTTGACAGAGATAAAGGAGCATTTGATCCTGCCAAGTGTCCCAATTATTCTACTTTTGTTCCGTTGTTACCAAAAACTAAAATGACATTGACAAAGCAATAAATACAAAGAATGAAAAGCAGATTATTTATACTCACATTGCTTTTAATGATCATTTCCTATAAAGCTCAAGTAATAGGAATGTTGGAACAATTTGAAGAATGTGCAAGTCGTCCTAATCATGATGAGGGATGCCCCGATTTAGAAAATATCACATATGCAAAAGACACCAATAACAGATTGGACCAGTTTGTTGGAACTTGGAAAGGTACATTTGGAGGTAAACAATATGAAATAAAACTTGAAAAAAAGTTACAAGTTGGAAATGGCACGGTCAAATGGGATAGGATTATTGGAAGAATGTTAATAAAAGATAGCTTAGGAAATATTATTTATAATTCTATGAACAAACCTGATAATAATACTTATTTTTTGGGGTATAATTTTCAACATAGAAGCTATGTGATGAACTTTGTAGGTAATTATGATTGTCTGGAATCTGGTGATGTATTTATTGAAACCAAAATCAGTAACCTTAATGAAATGACATTATTTTATTCTCAGGATAAAGATGGTCTTTTAAATCCTGCAAAATGTCCTAACTTTTCAACTTTTGTATCGTTATTACCTACTCAGAAAATGACACTCATAAAACAATAAACAATAAACATAAACACCACTACTATATATTAGTGGTGTTTGTTTTAAAATACAAACAATGAAAAGCAGATTATTTATACTCACATTATTTTTAATGATTATTTCCTGTAAAGCTCAAGTAATAGGAACGTTGGAACAATTTGAAGAATGTGCAAGTCGCACTAATCATGATGAGGGATGCCCAGATTTGGAGAACATTACGTATGTAAAAGACACTAATAACAGACTTAATCAATTTGTGGGAACATGGAAAGGAAACCACGATGGAAAACAATATGAAATATATTTCGAAAAAAAAGTTCAATTCGGAGAAGATATAAAGTGGGATCGGATTTTTGGTAGAATGATCATAAAAAATAATTCTGGTAATATTATTTATAACTCGTTCAATGAATCAGATCAAAATATTTCCTTTTTTGGACGCAATTTCCAAAATAGAGTATATATTATGCATTTTGTTGGTAACTATGATTGTTTAGAATCTGGCAATGTATTTCTTGAAACTAAAATCAATAATCCTAACGAAATGACATTATTTTATTCTCAGGATAAAGATGGACTTTTAAATCCTGCAAAATGTCCTAATTTTTCAACTTTTGTATCATTACTACCAACTCAGAAAATGACATTGACAAAGCAATAAATACAAACAATGAAAAACCATATTAAAATCCAAAATCCCTGCCCTGAAAATTGGGAAAATATGCAGGATTCTGCTGAAGGTAAATTCTGTAAAAAGTGTTCCAAATGTGTTGTAGATTTTACGGATAAAACGGATAAACAGGTTCAGGATATTTTCAAAACAGCAAACGGAAAAGAAATATGTGGAAGAATTTCTGCCAGATCATTATCGATAGCTGCTGCCGGAATTATTTTAATCACTAATCTCACTTTTGTTCAAGCTCAAACAAACAATAATTCAAGATTGGCAACGGAACAAAAAGCCATAAATAATACAAACATATCAGGAAAACTTATTTTTAAAAGAACAAAAAAGGCAATAGCCAATGCAGAAGTTTTTTTCATCCACAAATCAAAATACTTTAAAACAATAACCGATGAAGAAGGGAATTTCTCTTTGGAAATACCCAATGATTTACTTGAGAGAAAAAATGTTTTATACTTTGATTTTGAAAAACTAAACAATGAAACGCGTAAAAATCCTGATAGAAAATCTTCTAATCCAATGAATGGGGATATTTATGAAAATACATCAATTATATTCACCAAAAATGAAAAGATAAATAAAAATGTTTTCCAGATAGATTCACAACTGTCTTATATAGGAGGAGTTTCTTTTCTGTCTGAAAGCCCACCTGATTACTATTATTTCAACGGAAAAAGCATTAGTGAAAGAAAGTTTGAAAAACTGAAGAAAGAAAATCCTAATTATCAGTATTTCTTTTTTACTAATAAAGAAGCAGAAGTTATTGCCCAAAAAAGCTATTTAGAAACTGTACAATTATTATTCTCAAATTAAAAATAGCCCCTCAGAAAATTCTGAGGGGTTATTTTTTACATTCTGTTCACCGTTTCTATACCTAAAAGATGCAGCGATTTTTTTATCGTTTTTGCTGTAAGATCCGAAACACTCAGACGGAACTGCTTTACATTCTCATCTTCCTGATTCATAATCGGATTACTCTGATAGAAAGAATTATATGTTTTTACCAAATCATATACATAGTTGGCTACCAAAGCAGGGCTTAAAACCTCAGCTGCTTTTTCAACAACAATTTTATAATTTGCTAATTGCATGATCAGTTCTTTTTCAGACTGATTTAATTCAACTGTAGCAATTTCTTTCTGTTCAAAATTTGCTTTTGCCAATAAAGACTGAATACGTGCGAAAGTGTACTGGATGAAAGGGCCTGTATTTCCGTTAAAATCGATACTTTCTTCCGGATTGAAGAGCATTTTTTTCTTCGGATCAACTTTCAGCATGAAGTATTTTAACGCTCCAATTCCTACATTCTCATAGTTTGCATTCTTTTCTTCTTCCGTAAGGTTTTCTAATTTCCCTAACTCTTCAGCTTTAGATTTTGCGATAGCATACATTTCCTGCATCAGATCATCAGCATCTACCACTGTTCCTTCACGGGATTTCATTTTTCCGTTAGGAAGCTCCACCATTCCATATGATAAATGGTATAATTGATCTGCCCAAGAATATCCTAATTTCCCTAGAATCTTAAATAGAACCTGGAAATGATAATCCTGCTCATTTCCTACTGTGTAAATAAGCTTTTTAATATCATTTTGCTTAAAACGTTCTACAGCAGTTCCCAAATCCTGCGTCATATATACAGAAGTTCCGTCTGAACGCAATAAGAGTTTTTGATCCAATCCTTCATCTGTCAGATCGCACCAAACAGAACCGTCTTCTTTCTGATATAAAACTCCTTTATCCAACCCCTCTTGAATAAGATCTTTTCCAAGAATATAGGTATTGCTTTCGTATTGTACCTGATCGAAATCTACTCCTAATCTTTTATAGGTTTCATTAAATCCTTTGTATACCCAGGAATTCATTTCATTCCAAAGGTTTCTTACTTTTTCATCTCCATTTTCCCAATCCAGCAGCATTTTTTGAGCTTCTTTCATTAAAGGAGCTTCTTTTTTTGCCTGATCTTCACTTATTCCCTGAGCGACAAGCTGAGCAATTTCCTGCTTATATTCCTGATCGAACTTCACATAATAATTCCCGACAAACTTGTCTCCTTTAGTATGAGTAGCATCGGGAGTTTCGCCCTGTCCATATTTTTCCCAAGCCAACATCGACTTACAAATGTGAATTCCTCTATCATTAATAATCTGAGTTTTGATCACATCATACCCAGCTTCTTTAAGAATCTGAGCCACAGAAAATCCTAATAAATTGTTTCTAATGTGTCCTAAGTGAAGTGGCTTGTTGGTATTCGGAGAAGAGTATTCTACCATTACCGTAGAATTTTTCTTCTCAACAGTATCAAACTGATTCGCTATCGATTTAAAATTATCTACAAAAAACTGGTTTTTAACTTTAACATTAAGAAATCCTTTCACTACATTGAAACTTTCCAATAATTCAGTCTGCTCTGTTAAAGCTTCTCCAAGTTCAACCCCAATACTCTCCGGATTTTTTTTCAGCTGCTTCACCAAGGGAAAAGTTACGATCGTAAAATCTCCTTCAAATTCAGTTTTATTTTCCTGAATTTCCAGTTTAATATCTTTCAGTTGGAAGACATTCAGGATCACATCTGCCAATTTTTGCTCTATTATATCTTTAATATTCATTATTCAATTTTGAACTACAAATATACGGAAATAAAAAAACCGCCTTTCGACGGTTTTTAAAATATTAAAATTTGTGTATGACTGTTAATTTTTATCCCAAATTAATTTTGTATTCATTTTATCTCCTCCTATAGCAGCTGATGCCGCCTGATAATTGGCTGTATTAAGTGTTTGTACAGTGGTAGGGTAAAATAATCTATTTGGTAAATCATTTAATCCAGCTATTAAAGATGTGAAAGTATATGTTGTGCTTCCACCGCTAGCTACATTCAAAGTTCCGGTTTGCCCTGGTAACAATAGTGTATTTGGGTAGCCTGTTCTTCTATACTCTGCCCAAGCTTCATAAGGTTGCATAAATAAAGCAATATATTTTTGAGTAAGAACATTTGCTTTAGAAGCGGCAGGTAAAGTAGAAACGTAAGTATTGATATCAGCACTACTTACTCCCCATTTTTCTAAAGAAGCTGTTACACCATTAACATAATTAGCTTGAGACCAACCATTAGCCTCACTTAATAAAAATTGAACTTCAGAATATTCCATCAAAATTTCTGTATAATCTGGTTTCAAAATATTTTTACTAAAGAAGTTTGCTGAAGAAGCCTGGCTAGGAGCTAATGAACTTGTAATTCCATATGGCATTCCATTAAAATCATTAGGGTCTGTTGATTCAGGAGAGGTCCCTGCTAAGATCAAAGCTTTGCTTGTTCCCTTAGGAGTAGCAAATTTAAATAAACGAGGATCTAAATCAAAACTACCAACATTACCTTTTAGCAATTCTACAAAAGTTTTAGAAATAGCAAAATCAGATCTTGTTCTAAAGTCATCATATAACGGAGAAGGATTAATCAAATTATTTTCATACGTCACCCCAACATTGTCATCGTTAGATTGCATAACACCAGAAGCAATAGCATCTGTAATATGAGCTTCAGCTCCCGGAACAACTCCTTTTACTCTAGTTGCAACTCTTAATCTAAGAGAATTTGCAAATCTTTTAAGTTTTTCTCCAGAACCAAATAATACATCCCCTTGTTTAAACACAACCTGACTTTCATCAATCATTTCAGCAGATTCTTTAAGCTCTTTCATAATATCTGCATAAACTTTTTGCTGGCTGGCAAATTTTGGTTGTAACTGTCCATCTACATTTAAAGCCTGGAAATCAGGATCCTGATTTCCATATGAATAATAAGGTATATCTCCAAAAGAATCAGCTAAAGTAAGAAATGTGTATGATAACATTACTCTTGCTGCCGCAATCTGATTTTCAGTAGGTCCATAAGCACTCATTTGTACTTTTGTAGTTGGATCAACATTTAAATCTATAATTGTTTTGTAATCCTGAGCAACTCTATAAGAAAAACTCCATAATGAAGCACCTGTTGTTAATCTATATTGATATCTATCCTCTTCTGTATAAGCTCTTTGAGCAGAATATTGTACCCAAGGAAGAGTAATTCTTGCGGACTGCCATTCATCTCTTGTGTTATCCATCAACTCTTTATTGGCACTATTAAACAAACCATAAGTTAAAGGCTTGCTTGTTGAGTTAGGATTTACATCTATCTCATCAAATTTATCTGAACAACTATTTGATGTTAATGTTACAGCAAAAACAGATAATATTAAAACTATTTTTTTCATTTTTCCTTAAAATTTAAAATTAACATTGACCCCATAAGTTCTCGTTGAAGGAAGAGAACCTCCTTCTAATCCTTGTACATTACCTGAACCATAAGATGTATTTTCCGGATCAATTCCTTTATTAGCAAGATTCCACGCAAATAAATTTCTAGCAAATGCTGAAACTCTAATCCCTTGAATTTTATTGCCAATAAGAGATTTTGGCAAATCATATCCTAAGGTAATATCTCTAAGTTTAATATAGCTGGCATCAAAAACATTTTGAGCATCCACAGTATTATAGTATGTTCCTCCCCATGTTGGAGCATCTAATAAAATATCATTTTTAGTACCATCTTCTTTAACACCATCCAGAATAACCCCCGCTTCTCTATTTCCACCAAGAGCTGATTCTTCTAGCATACCAGAATACATTCCCCACATATGGGTTGTTGAAAAGTATTTTCCTCCTTTCTGAATATCAATAAGAAAAGATAAACTTAACGACTTATACTTTATTGTATTCCTGAATCCCATATTATAATCAGGTAATATAGATCCCAAAGATTTAATTTCAGAAGCTTTATAGAAACCATTTTCATCAACCACTTTGTTACCATTAGCATCATACACATAGTCTGTTCCGAAAATCGCACCATAAGCCTGACCAACCTGGGCAACTAATTGAGCTCTAAACGGAGCATTTGTAAGAACCTGGTTTTGTAAGTCTTGATATAAATTGACTAATTTGTTTCTATTTCTTGCAAAATTCCAAGTTACATCCCAAGAAAAGTTTTCATTTCTTACAGGAGTAACTGTAACCATGGCTTCAATTCCCTTGTTAGTCATTTCTCCTGCATTAATAGTTTTAAATAAATATCCTGTAGCAGGGTCAATAGGAACTGCTAGGATTAGATCTTTCGATTTTGTCTGATAATATGTTACATCAAATCCTAATCTGTTTTTTAAAAATCGTGCTTCTAAACCAACTTCTTGAGTAATTTTAAGTTCTGGTTTAATATCTGGGTTGGCAGCCGTATTTGGATTTGAGTATTGAGGAGCACCATTAAAAGGAGAACCGAATGTAACATATGTTTCTCTTGCATAAGGAGTAGTACCCTGTGCAATACTAGACCACCCAGCTCTTACCTTACCAAAAGACAACCAATTATTTTTCAATACATTAGAAAAAACAAAACTTCCTGTAACAGATGGATAGAAACCGCTCTTATTTAACATTGAATACCAGTCATTTCGACCAGTTGCTTCCAGGAATAACAAGTCTTTATATCCTATTGAAACTGAACCAAATATACTTTTTACTGCAGCATGTGATTCATAATTAGAAGCAAGAGAATTTTCTACTCCATTATTTAAATTGTACAATCCAGGTATAACTAACCCTCCTACAGTTGTACCATTTAACCAACTAAGCTTATTATCCCTGTAATTGAATCCAGCAAAAGAATTTAAACTAAAATCTCCAAAATTATTATTATAATGTGCTCTTCCCTCATAATTAAATTCAGAAACATTTCTTTTTTGCAAAGTAAAATTAGAAATAGCTTGTGATCCTACTGCTACCCTTGAACTAATATTTTGTGAATAAACATCTCCATAAACCTTACCTACAACATAAAAATGTTTGTCAAAATTATAAGTAAGACCTGCATTTCCAAAAAATCTTTGTCTTGAATCTGCTGAGGTATTCTCATTTATAGTCCAATACGGGTTATCAGAATATAAAGGAGTGGCATCATCCCAAGCTGTTCTGTTCCATGTTCTTTGACTTCCATCCGCAAGTTTATAATCTTTTAGTTTACTAAAATCTAAATTCCTTTGTCCAAATTGATAAAACTTTTGCGCGACAGAGTTATCTCCATATCCAACTTCAGGTCTATTAAAACCTTCTGTATGAACATAGTTCATAATAGCTTCAGCTTTCAAATTTTCAGATAATTTAGAATTTAAGTTAATACTAAAATTATCCTTTTTAATTTTAGAAGTAGGAACAATCCCCGAAATGTTTGTATTGGTATAAGATAACCTAATGTTTGTATCCCCAAAAGATTTAGCTACAGAAAGGTTATTTGTATATGTAACTCCTGTATTAAAAAATGAATCCACATCATTTTTAGGAGCTACCCATGGAACAGCTTTCAAATAATCATTCGAAAATTCAGGATCAAAAGCATACCAAGGTAAATACATTAAATTAGAATCGTATTTTGGCCCCCAAGATGCATCCGTTTCGTATTCTTGAATATTATATGTTTGACCATTAATCGTTGCAGTAGGTAAAGTATCAGAATACCCTCCTCCATATTGATTTTGTAATTTAGGTCTAATATAAATGCTTTCAAAAGCGACACCCGTATTAAACTGCACGTCTGTCTTTCCTTTTTTTGCAGACTTCGTAGTATATATTATAGCACCATTTCCAGCCCTAGAGCCATATAATGCAGCAGCGGGTCCTCCTTTCAATATAGTTACACTCTCAATATCATCTGGATTTATATCAAATGAAGCATCTCCATAATCTCTACCTCCAGCTCCTCTCTGTGTGTCACTATCATTAACATTTGAATTATCTAATGGTACTCCATCCACAACAATTAAAGGTCTATTTTCTCCACCAATAGAGCTTATTCCTCTCATAGTAATTCTCGTAGAACCTCCCATTGTACTCGGTGCAGTAACTTGTACCCCAGCTACATTTCCAGATAATGCACTTACTGCATTAGTTTGTCCTGCATCCGAAATAATATCACCCTTGACTTCCTGAGCCGCATAACCTAGAGCTTTTTTCTCTCTTTTAATACCTAGTGCAGTTACCACTACACCTTCAATGTCTTGAGTTCTTACTGTATCCGACTTCTTCTGTTGAGCATTCGCTACAGCTAAAGATGAGGATAGTACTAACACAAGCACACCCGCTGTTAGTTTCTTCATATCAAATTAATTTTGTAAAGACAAATTTGTGAAACTTTCTTAAAAGAACAAAACAAAACCCTAAAAAAATGTTATTTTTACCACAATTTTTATAAAATTATCTAATTTACCCTTGAAAAAAAAATCATTTTTATGGAATTACTAAAAAAATGGACAAATAATTATATTGAAGCAGGATGTGACGAGGTTGGAAGAGGTTGTCTATGCGGGCCAGTAGTGGCAGCAGCTGTAATTCTTGATGATACCTTTGAGCAAAACCTAATCAATGACTCCAAAAAATTGAATTTCAAAATAAGAATGGAGCTTGATCAATATATTAAAGACAATGTTAAAAGTTATGCGATTGCAGAACTTTCGCCTTCTTTTATAGATCAGCATAATATCCTCAATGCCAGCATACATGCGATGCATCAAGCACTTGATCAACTTCACATAAGACCAGAGCTTATATTAGTAGATGGAAATAAATTTCATCCTTATAATTATATACCTCATGAATGCATAATCAAAGGCGATTCAAAAGTCCTGTCTATTGCAACAGCTTCGATTTTAGCGAAAAACTACAGAGACCAATTAATGATCGAGCTTCATGAAGAACATCCTGAATATGGATGGAATACCAACTTTGGTTATGCTACAAAAAAACACCAGGAAGCTTTGATCAAACACGGACCTACCAAACATCATCGTCAATCATTTAGATTAAAATATGATTAGGTTCAAAATAAAAAAGTGAATTATCTTATTTTTATCACCACTATTTGAAATTTAAATCCATTCTAAATAAAAAAGAGAAACAATAATTTGCTTCTCTTTCTGTTATAATAAGTTATTTTATTTCTTATTTCTTTGTTGCTCTTTTTGCTGCTCCTGAGCTTTTTCCATCATTTCTCTCATACGTTTTTGGAACTTTCCTTCAGTTTTAGGCTTTTCCTTATTGGCCTGAATCTGTGCGTGAATTTTCTTTTCATCCAGAATTACATATTTAATTACAAGGATAATCAAGATGTTAATCGCGTTTGATACAAAATAGTACCAAGAAAGACCCGAAGCAGAAGTATTCAGGAAGAATAGGAATGTAATAGGGAAAATGTACATCAACACTTTCATATTTGGCATTCCTTCCTGTTGAGGTTGCTGCATATTTCCTGAAGTCATCACGGTGTAAATTAAAATTACGATTGTACACGCCAATGCAAAAATACTCAAGTGATCTCCTAAGAATGGAATTTTGAATGGTAATTTGATTAAATCATCATAAGCCGTTAAGTCTTTTGCAAACCAGAATCCTTTTCCTCTTAAATCAATAAAGTTCGGGAAGAAACGGAATAATGCATAGAAAATAGGAATCTGAACCAATGCAGGTAAACATCCAGCCATTTGATTCACTCCCGCTTTTCGGTAGATCTCCATCGTAGCCTGTTGTTTTTTCATAGGATCCGCATCCTTGAATTTAGCATTTGCCTCATCAATTTCCGGACGAATTACTCTCATCATTGCACTCAATTTATGCTGCTTATACATAATTGGTGACAAGATTAACTT
The DNA here is from genome assembly GCF_016735585.2 of Chryseobacterium tagetis. Taxonomy (GTDB): domain Bacteria; phylum Bacteroidota; class Bacteroidia; order Flavobacteriales; family Weeksellaceae; genus Chryseobacterium; species Chryseobacterium tagetis. Next base: position 285,357 of record NZ_JAERSE020000006.1, on the reverse strand, counting down.
AACCAAGATTGTCAATAAGAAAATTGCCCAACCAGCAGTTAATCCCCAAGATGCAATAAAGTTATAAATAGGAATAAAGAATCCTCTGTTCATCCATCCGATGAAAGACCAACCCAATGGAAGAATTTCGTCAAAGTTTTTATCGTAAGATTTCAATAAAGGTAAATCTAACGGCATAAAATACCATGTAAAGTCCTGGTTCAGCTCGCTTCCTGCCATTTGAACAAAACCTTCATAGTTTAGTTTCTTCAAATATTCGCCTTCTTCAACTGTTTCCTGATTTCCTTTACTTTGTGTAAATCCGTTTTTAGCTTCAATCACAGAAGCAAAGAACTGTTGTTTTACCCCAATCCAGTTAAGTGTTTCTTTATCTTCAGTCATCGTTGTTCTTCCATCATAATCATAATCTTTATAATTATTGAAAGTATACGAGAATTCTGAGTGAGACTGTTCCTGAGCTCTACCTTTTTCTAAATTTCTTACACTATAATCCCAAAGAAAATCTGCTTTATTATCAGAAGTAATCTTAGCAAGACCCTGAGTTCTTACTTTAAAATCTAATGTATATTTTGGAAGAAGTGTATAAATAAACTGGATAACCGCTCCATTATAATTAGCAGTCATTGTTACTGCATTTCCATTAACAGTCGGAGCAAACACTAAGTCTTTAGTATTGATTACTTTTCCTGTTTTATCCTTGAACTGGAAACCGTAGTTTGAATTATTTTTTGTAATCAGGTAAAGTGGAAGATCAGCTTTATCCGTTTTACGATCGTATGCTTTGTATTCCGCAAGTTCCACTTTAGAAACCTGCCCTCCTAAACTATTGAATTCGATTTTTAATTCATTATTAGCCAAATTAGCCGTTTGAATCGAGCTTGGAGTTACATTTGGATTGATATTGCTTGCCTGAGTTTGTTTTACGGCAGTTTTTGCCTGTTCAGTTTTTTGCTGCTGAGCTTTTACTGCTTCCTCTTTCGATTGTTTATTCTGGAAATAAAACATAAAACCGAAGAGAACCAAACATAAAACCGCAAAACTAATAATCTGACTTTTATCGAGTCCGTTGTTCTGTTGCATTTTATTTTTAATTAAAATTTTTTACCTATTTAAAATGTATATCAAAATAACATACATTTTCGAGTCGACAAAAATACTGTTTTTTTATCAAAACTCTATGGTCTAATCTATTACTATATAATAAACTCAGGCTGAGAATAATCAGTCTGAGTTTATATATGACGTTTGTAATCGAATAATTACTTTATATTCAAACCTTATAGGTTTTTGAAACCTATAAGGTTTCGTTAAGTTATAAAGTCTATCAATTAAAATTTTACTTTATTTCGAAGTACAAGCTTTAATGAAAGCTCTGAATAAAGGATGCGGTGTTGCAACCGTACTCTTATATTCCGGGTGATACTGTACTCCCACATAGAATGGGTGATCCGGCATTTCCAACGCTTCTACCAATCCAGTTTCCGGGTTTGTACCTGTTGCTAAGAAACCATTTTTCTCGAATTCACCAATATAATCACTGTTGAATTCATATCTGTGACGGTGTCTTTCCGTGATATTTTTAGCTCCGTAGATGTCGTTTAATTTAGAACCGTTCTTCAAAGAACATTTCCAAGCTCCAAGACGCATAGTTCCTCCTTTATCCACAACATTTTTCTGCTCTTCCATTAATGAAATTACAGGATGTTCTGTAGAAGTATCAAATTCCATTGAGTTTGCTTTAGCATAGCCTAAAACATTTCTCGCAAATTCAACAGTCATAATCTGCATTCCTAAACAAATTCCCAACATCGGAACTTTATTTTCTCTTGCATATTGAGCAGTCAGCACTTTTCCTTCAATTCCTCTGTCGCCAAAACCTGGAGCGACAAGAATTCCATCTACATCTTTTAAAGTTTCTTTAATGTTGTCAGCTGTTAAATCTCCACTGTACACCCATCTTACTTTCACTTCAGTTTCCAGATCCGCACCTGCATGTTTGAAAGCTTCAGCAATTGAAATGTATGAATCCTGAAGAGATACATATTTTCCAACCAATGCAATTTCAACAGATTTTTTAGGATTCTGGAATTTTTTTAAGAAAGATTTCCAGTCTTTAAGATCTGCTTCTTTATCACTTTTAAGATCTAATTCTTTTAAAACTACATCATCAAAGTTTTGCTTTTGAAGGTACATCGGAACTTCATAGATCGTTTCCAAATCTTTACATTCAATCACATTATCTAAAGGAACATTACAGAACTGAGCCAATTTTGCTCTCTGATCTTTCGGAATTTTATGTTCTGTACGACAAACTAAAACATCTGCCATAATTCCGCTTTCCATTAACTGACGAACAGAATGCTGAGAAGGTTTTGTTTTTAATTCTCCGCTTGAAGCCAAGTATGGCAATAAAGTTAAGTGAATCACCATAGAATTTTTCTCACCTAATTCCCACTTCAACTGACGAACAGTTTCGATGTAAGGTAAAGATTCAATATCTCCGACAGTTCCACCGATCTCAGTAATAATGATATCATAGTTCTGTTTAGATAAGATTTTAATTCTGCGTTTGATTTCGTTCGTAATATGAGGAATTACCTGAACTGTTTTTCCAAGGAAATCTCCTTTTCTTTCTTTTTCAATTACAGTCTGGTAGATTTTTCCTGTCGTAACGTTGTTGTTTTGGGATGTTGGAGCATCAAGATAACGCTCATAGTGTCCTAAATCCAGATCCGTCTCCGCACCATCTTCGGTTACATAGCATTCTCCGTGTTCATAAGGATTCAAAGTTCCCGGATCGATATTAATGTAAGGATCTAGTTTTTGAATTGTTACGTTGAAGCCACGTGATTTTAGTAGAAGTCCAAGAGAAGCTGAAACGATTCCCTTTCCCAAAGATGAAGTTACACCTCCTGTCACAAAGATGTACTTTGTATTCTTTTTACTCATTAGATTAGGTTTGTGCAAAGTTAGGGGAAAAAGAAATACAAAGCAATTTTGTTGTGATTTTAAATTTCACATTCATTGAAAATGGGATAAAACAAAGGCTTTCAACATCTATTGAAAGCCTTCACCCAAACCAAATTATATAGTAAATTATTGTTTTATTAATTCAAAGTATAAAGCGATATCTACATCTTTAGCCACTCCCGCTCCTGTAGGATCATATTTGATATTATAATCTAAACGGTTGATGGTAAATTTAGACTGAAATCCCAACACTTCTTTTCCCTGCTGATTTTTTGCAACACCTCCAAAAGTAGCAGGAACGCTGATTTCTTTTGTAACATCTTTAATGGTAAGTTTCCCTCTCAAAGTGTAGGTATTGTCTTTTCCTTTTGTTACAGTAAATCCTTCAAATTTTATCTCATGAAACTTTTCTGCATCAAAGAAATCTGCACTCATCAGGTGTTGATCTCTTTTCTCTACTCCAGTATTGATGGTTGCAGGATATACGATAAAATCAAATGTACCTTTATCCAGATTATTTCCTGCCGTGGAAACTTTCCCGTCAAATTTATCAAACTTTCCTTGCACAAAGCTAATTCCCATATGTTTAATATTGAAATTAACTGAAGAATGCATTTGATCTACCACCCAAGCCGATTGCGCAAAACTTACAATACTTATAAACGCAAATACAAAAGTTAAAAATAGTTTTCTCATTTCTTTATTTATTATACTAACAAAGTTATTCTTTAATTGCGAATTCAGACCTTGATCTATGTTAGTTTTTTGATTTTGCTAAAATTATTTTTGAATAGATTAAATGAACTAGGTACATTAGAGAAAACACTACCAATGAATTTATATACATCAAAATCATTAAAAGATTTTCATTTGTAGAATTTGAAAAATATGTGAAAGGGTTATTTCCTGAAATCATTAAAAACAACAAGTAAATAGCTTCATATAAAATTGCAATTCTTACAATTGACTCATAACTTCTTCTAAAAATAATAACGGTCACCAATCCTATTGCTGTGATTACCGAACAGAAAATCAGTATAAATATAGAATACATTCCATAATCTCCGCCAGGCAACTTCAAAAATCTCACCATCCAATCTGTAAACTGAGCGTGCAAGATTGACATCACCACAAAGATCAGTAAACTCAAAAAAATATTTTTCATGCTAGAAAATTAATTAAAAATCAAAAGAAAAATTCAAAAAAAATTTTGAACTTCGCGGTATGGCAAAACTAAAAACAGCATATTTCTGTCAAAACTGTGGGTCACAGTATCCTCAGTGGGTCGGACAGTGCAAAAATTGTGGTGAATGGAATACTTTGGTAGAAGAAATTGTAGAAAAAACGACTTCGCACAAAACTCCGCCTTTTTCAAAAACAAAACAACACGTCATCAACATCATTGAAGTTGAAGCCATCGAAGAACCGAGAATAAAAACACCTTCTGATGAGCTCAACAGAGTATTGGGAGGCGGAATCGTATTAGGATCGGTCACTTTAATCGGTGGAGAACCGGGAATCGGAAAATCTACCTTGCTTCTTCAGCTTGCCCTGAAAATGAAGAAAAAAATCTTTTATGTTTCCGGGGAAGAAAGTGCTTCTCAAATCAAAATGCGAGCTGATCGTTTAGCAGACGTAAAAAATCCGAACTGTTTTCTTTACACAGAAACTTCTTTAGAAAAAATACTTCATGAAGCTAAAAAATTAGAACCCGATTTTGTCATCATCGATTCTATACAAACCTTACAGTCTCAACTGATTGAAAGTTCTCCCGGAACCGTTTCGCAGATCAGAGAATGCTCCAATGAGATTATTAAATATGCCAAAGAAAATAATGTTCCTGTATTTTTAGTGGGGCATATTACAAAAGACGGACAAATTGCCGGACCAAAAGTACTGGAACACATGGTAGATGTTGTCCTGAATTTCGACGGAGACAGAAATCACCTTTTCAGATTATTGAGAGCCAATAAAAACCGTTTCGGATCAACCGCCGAGATCGGAATTTATGAAATGATCTCACAAGGTTTAAAAGAAATTAAAAATCCTTCCGAAATATTAATAACAAAAAAATCTGAGGAGCTTTCCGGAAATTCGGTTGCTGTAACGATAGAAGGAAACAGACCGATGCTATTGGAAATTCAGGCATTAGTAAGTTCTGCAGTCTACGGAACTCCACAAAGAAGCTGTACCGGTTTTGATTCTAAAAGATTAAATATGTTGTTGGCTGTACTGGAAAAAAGAGCAGGTTTCCAATTGGGCGCCAAAGACGTTTTCCTGAATATTACCGGAGGTATAAAAACGGATGATCCTGCTTTAGATCTAGCTGTCGTAGCTTCTATTCTTTCCTCCAATGAAGATATTCCAATCTCTGAACATTATTGTTTTGCGGGTGAAATAGGATTAAGCGGTGAAATCCGTCCGATTGCACAGGCTGAACAGAGAATTTCTGAAGCCGAGAAACTGGGGTATGAGAAAATTTTCGTTTCCAACCTCAACAAAATTCCTAAGAAGAAATTCGGAATTAAGATCGAAGAAGTAAGTAAAATAGAGGATTTCCACGAAAGACTTTTTTAAGATAAACTTTTTTAAGAGTAGGGCGTTTTTCCTTTAGGAAAAACGCCCTACTCTTTTTATGAGAAACATAATAAAAATTCACAAACATTAGAAATAAATTATTAATTTTATATAAAAACCAAACAAACACAACCGATACACTTAAATATTTATTTTATGAAAACAAAAATCTCAATTTTAGCATTAGCGATTTCCTCAGTAGCTTTTGCGCAGCAGACCTATTTTCAAAACAAGATTCCCACCAGTTCTTTAAAAGAGTTACAAAAAATTTCAAAAGAGCTTGCAACAACGTATTATAATACTCAATATTATAATCAGACCTCATTTGATCTGAATCAGGATCTAAAAATCCCGACAGTGAAAGATCAGGTAATTGTTGCAAAACTTGACAAAATCTACAGATACACCAATAAAAGTGAATCTTATACTTATAAAGTTGCCAACGATCCTTCCGCAGAACTCGTCCTTTCTAAATATGACAATATTATCACCGGAATGTACGTTTCAGGCTCCGGAGAAAAAGTAATGTATCATCAGGTAAACGATAATACATTTGCCATCTCTCAGGTCGCAGAAAAATTACTGATCGACCAGGATTCTTCGGATGATACGATCATTGACAAATCTTCAATAGAAAACTTAGTAACTGCCAAAACCAACAGCAATATTTGTTCTTCAAGCACTGCAGCCTGTTCAGCATCCACTGTAGATGTTATGGTTGTTTACACCAGTGCGGCAAGTACAGCATGGGGAGGAACTTCACAAAGTAATTCTTATATCGCAACAGCGATTACCAATTTCAATACCGCACTTACCAATTCCGGAATTACCAATGCAACCATCAATCTGGTCTATTCCGGGGTTATTTCCTACACAGAATCCGGAGATTTAAGCACAGATTTATCAAGATTGAGAGCTACGGCAGATGGTTATATGGATAATGTTCATACTCTAAGAACAACTTACGGAGCCGATCTTGTTTCTTTAGTTACCTCCACTCCTACCACGACTTGCGGACTAGGATATGTCAATACTTCACCAACCAACTATGTAGCTACAGCAGGTTTTTCTGCCGTTTTATATAATTGTGCAGTTTCCAATTATTCATTAGCTCACGAAATGGGACATAATATGGGATTGAGACATGACTGGTTTGTAGATACAAGCACAACACCTTGCAGCAACCATCACGGTTACACCAATGCAATCGCTATTACCAACGGAACTTCTGCAACATCTGCTCAAAAATGGAGAACCATTATGGCCTACAATGATGAATGTACCAGCGCAGGAATAAGCTGTACAAGAATCAACAGATGGGCAAATCCCGCGATCAATTATAATACGTATCCGACAGGTGTTGCTATTGGAAGCACAAATCCGGCCAATGAAGCTTACGGTTTTGCACGTTTTGTCTGTGTGGTTGCCGGGTTCACTCCTAGCGTAACTTCAGATATACTGGCTATTGAAGAAAGAGGAACAAAAACTAAAGAATTTGCTATTTATCCCAATCCCGCAAAAGACATCATCAATATTACAACTGATGAAAAAGAAAACTACAGTTTCGAAATCATTAATGCAACAGGACAGACTCTTCTGAAAACCACTTCAAAAGAGATAAACATAAGTAAATATCCAAGAGGAGAATACTTTATTAATATCTATTCGGGGAAAAATACTTTGGTAGGAAGTAAAAAATTCCTGAAAAATTAAAATATCATTCCACTTAATTAAAGTCTCCTTTTATTTTTTAATGACTGGAGATTTTTTTATATTCGTTTATGAATTATCTCGCCCATTCTTTTCTCTCATTTACTGACGGACAAATTGTCGGTCAGTTTCTGGAAGACTTTATACGGAACAAAGAGCGATTTTCTTTTCCTAAAGAAATTCAGGATGGGATCACAATGCATAGAGCCATTGATACTTTTACCGATTCACATCCTGCCATTCATGAAGCCAAGAAAGTATTCAGTCCATTGGTAAGATTATATGCAGGAGCTTTTGTAGATGTGGCAATGGATTATTTTTTAGCCAACGATTTGAGTTTACATTCAGAAAAAGGGTGGAAAGATCATTCGCTGAAAGTCTACAGGGTTTTAAATGAAAACAATGAATTCTTACCTGAAAACTTCAAAAGAATGCTTGTAAAGATGGAGCATGACGACTGGCTGTACAATTATCGCGAAGATTGGGGAATCAAATTCAGTATTCAAAACGTACTGAATAAAGCTAAATATCTGGAAAAAGATATTCCGGTCTTTCAGGCATTTCTTGACCATAAAGAAACTTTACAGAAATGCTATGATGATTTCTTTCCAGATCTTCTTGCCCATGCAAAAGCAGAAAATGCATTGTTACAGATGGAAAGATAATTGATTCTAAAATTGCTGATATAAATACCGGTTCGGATACGTCAGCTTTTCACTTTTCCTGTTTCCGTTGACAATAATATGAACAATATTAATCTGATCCTCAAATAAATTGTACAGAAAACTCACCGCCGTTTCAACTTTTTTAGGAGCAGCAACCCCTTCCGATTCAAGATAAAAATTTACAGATTCATTATCTTCCTCGTACCCTACATAATTTATTTTTAAAAACTTATTATCAGTTTTCAGTTTAAAATATTCAGCGGTGTAATTCTTTAAGGCTTCATTGAGCTGAGCTTTGTATTTCTCATCATTGAAATGAAATGGCTTTCCGTATTTTTGAGACAGTCCGTTTTCAAGATCATCCAGAAAAAACCTTCCTGTAATTTCAAAAGTCTTTGATTTGGAATTGTAATTAATTTCTACCGAACCTACATGATAAGGATGCTTCCCTTCTTTAAAAGAGAAAAGAAAAAAAATACAGCACAAAAACAACAAAAGCTTTTTCATAATATCAACCCATTGCTAAAATCTGTTCCGAAATTAATCATTATTTTCGTAACCTTTATTATGTAAAATTATGATGCAGGATTTTCTATTCTACTTAAACCTTGGTTGGGAACACATTATTTCATTAGATGCATTAGACCATCAGCTTTTTGTTCTAGCACTTATCGCGGTTTATTCGTACAGTGACTGGAAAAAAATATTGGTTTTGGTCACCGCATTTACAATTGGTCATTCAGTGACTTTAGCTTTAAGTATTTTAGATATTGTAAGAGTTCCTGCAGCCTGGGTGGAATTTCTTATTCCGCTTACGATCGTTTTAACAGCATTAGGAAATATTCTCCTGAAAAATAAAAAACAGTCTCAGAGCAAACTCAACTATTATTTAGCTTTGTTTTTCGGGCTCATTCACGGGATGGGATTTGCCAATACGGCGAGAGTGATGATTGCTAAAAGTCAGAGCATCGCATTACCTCTTTTAGGATTTAATGTAGGACTGGAAGTCGGGCAGATTGCCATTGTTTTCGGAATCCTTATTCTGCTTTTTATTCTTTTAAACTTATTTAAAGTCAATAAAAAAGACTGGATCCTGTTCGTTTCATCAGGCGTTTTCGCTTTATCCTTAAAAATGACATTGGAAAGAATTCCTTTTTAGCCTTGAAACATTTTCAAGTTTTCAGCTACTTATCATTATATTTGAAAATTAATTAAATCATTTCGGTTATGAAATTTAAAGTTTCAGCACTTTCAGTTCTTTTTTACATCGGTGCTTTTGCTCAAAACATTCAGAATAATCCGGGAAGCAATCACGGAAACAGGTTTGAACAATTGGGAACTATTTTACCAACTCCCAACGTGTACAGAACAGCTTCCGGAGCTCCGGGGCACGCTTATTGGCAAAACAAGGCAGATTATGACATCACTGCTTTTCTTGATGAAGATAAAAGAAATCTGAAAGGATCGGAAACCATTACCTATTACAATAATTCTCCGGATGATCTTGATTATATATGGCTTCAGCTGGACGAAAATCAGCAGTCTACCGTAAAAAAAGCAGATTTCCCTTCCTCTTCTACCCTTCCGAAAGCAGCTAATGATCAGCAGCTTAAAGCTTCTGAATTGCCTGCAAAAGATAACGGATATGGGGTGAATCTTGAAAAAGTAACAGACGCTTCGGGAAATCCGTTAAAATATACGGTCAACAAAACCATGATGCGTATTGATTTGCCTAAAGTCCTGAAAAAAGGAGAAAAACTGGTTTTCAAAGTCGACTGGAACTATAATATTCCCAACCGAATGAAAATGGGTGGTCGTGGCGGCTATGAAAACTTCGCCGAAGACGGAAACGATTTGTACACCATGACCCAGTGGTATCCGAGAATGTGCGTATACAGCGATTTCCACGGATGGCAGAATCACCAGTTTACTGGAAGAGGAGAATTTGCATTGGTATTCGGAAATTTTAAAGTTTCTATGAATGTCCCTGCAGATCACGTTGTAGGAGGAACCGGTGAATGTAAAAACTACGATCAGGTGTTAACATCAGATCAGTTAGCGAGATACAACAAATCTAAAACGTCAAGTGAGCCTGTAGAAATTGTAACGCTTGATGAAGCTAAAAAAGCAGAGAAAAATCATTCAAAACAAAGAAAAACATGGAATTTTGAAGCACATGATGTAAGAGATTTCGCATGGACTTCTTCCAGAAAATTTGTTTGGGACGGAATGGGAGTTACGATTCCTGAAAACAATAATAAAGTAATGGCGATGAGCTTCTACCCTAAAGAAGCTTACGGATTGTACAGAAAATTCTCTACAAAAGCCGTTGCACATACCATTAAAACTTATTCTGAATTTACAATTCCTTATCCGTATCCTGTTGCTCAGTCTGTGGAAGCATCCAACGGGATGGAATATCCAATGATCTGTTTCAATTACGGAAGAACGGAAAAAGACGGAACGTATTCGGAAGGAATCAAAAACGGAATGTTGGGCGTAGTTATTCACGAAGTTGGGCACAACTTTTTCCCAATGATCATCAATTCAGACGAAAGACAATGGAGCTGGATGGATGAAGGTCTGAATACATTCACAGAATATCTTACGGAAGAAAAATGGGACAATAAATTCCCTTCTAAAAGAGGACCGGCCTGGACGATCGTTGATTATATGAAACTTCCGAAAGATCAGCTGGAACCTATCATGAGTAACTCTGAAAACATTATCCAGTTTGGTCCGAATGCATATTCAAAACCGGCAACCGGATTGAATATCCTTCGTGAAACCATCATGGGAAGAGAGCTTTTTGATAAGGCTTTTAAAACGTATGCAAAAAGATGGGCATTCAAACATCCTGAACCTGCAGACTTTTTCCGTACCATGGAAGATGCAAGTGGTGAAGATCTGGACTGGTTCTGGAGAGGCTGGTTCTATGGAACAGATCCTGTAGATATCGCAATCGATAAAGTAACTATTGCGACTCCTGATCTGGAAACAGCTCCAAAACAGGCTTCGGAAACGAAATATAAAGTTGACAAACCTCTGCAAAATGAGTTTGAAGATATTTCAAAGGTCAGAAACAGAGAGGATAAGAACATCACTTTTTACGTAGATAAAGATAAAGAAGCTCAGGATTTCTATTACAGATACGACAGAGGTCAGGAAAAAGTAGATACCCAAAAAGAATATGTTTCTAAAACTGAAGGTACAGAACCTTTAACGGCCAAAGAAAAAGACAAATTTAAAAACCTTACGGCGTATCAGATCGATTTCGTAAACAAAGGAGGCTTGGTAATGCCAATTATCCTTGAATTTACTTTTGAAGACGGAACCAAGCTGACTGACAAATCTTCTGCACAAATCTGGAGACAGAACGAGCAGAAAGTTTCCAAGACGTATTACTTTGAGAAAAAATTAAAGTCAGTTCAATTAGATCCAATGAGAGAAACTGCCGATATTGATACTTCAAACAATTTCTGGAGCAATGATAACGGAACTGCTGAAGTTTCCAAATTCCAATTATTTAAACAAAAAGAAGGTGGCAATGCAAGAGGCGCATCCAACGGAAAAGTAAATCCGATGCAGGCAGCAGGAAAGAAAAACTAATATTATCTTATACCATTAATGAAAAATTTACTCGTATTTCTTTTTATCATTACCTCTTGTTTATTTTTTGGACAATCTGATGTGTATTTTGGAAAAAAACCACTTGTAGGAGCTGAGATTATTTTAGAAAATGGCGATATCAAAACAGGTTTTTTACAAGATTTTAAAATCGCAAGATATCTGAATTCTGATTTGCAATCTATAACAAGTATTGAGAAAAGATTAGATTACGATACCAAAGAGTTCAAATTCAAAGAAAATGTTAATTCGCCTATTCAGAAAATCAATATTGCAGATGTAAAGAGAATTGTCATTTTAAATACAGACGGTTCTGAAAGACTTGTTTATGACAAAATGAAACTAAAGACAGTCAATTCAAAACATGAAGTTGTTGATCTAAACAAAACCGTTATTTTACCTTTAGAACAAGAAGGAAAGCTTAATCTATATGGTATTACTTTGATGTTATACAGCACAAACTCTACACAATTTGGAGTTACTACGAAAGGAAGTTATGCAACTACCCTGTTCATTCCTTATCTTAAACATTCTGACAGTGAATATGCCTATCTTCCGTTTGATATTAATCGTATGAACCTTTTTAATCTGGGAAAGCTTGAAGGGAAATTCAAGATAGCCTTGCAGGAAGCAACAAAACCTTGCCCTGAATTTCAGGCAAATATAGATGAAACGATGAAGGTCTTTGAAAAGCCAATGAAAAAGGAAATAAAGCAAATGTATTACGATAAAGAAGAAAAAAAGAAACAAATTCGTAAAGCAACTAAAGATAAAGCTGAAGAAGAGTTTTTACAAATGAAAGTTGATGCCGAATATGGAATGGATCCTTATCTAAACCTTGTAGATGCTTACAATCAAAAATGTACTCAATAAAATATTACCCAACCTCCAAAATTATGGAGGTTTTTTTCTGCCAAAATTTCCACTACAAAAAAATAAAGTCTGCCATTTCAACTCAGAACAATCGATGGCACGCATTTAGAGAATTTCAACACAGAAATAATTAAAAAATTAAATATATTATGTCAGTAAACTTTAAACCATTAGCAGACAGAGTTTTGGTAGAGCCAATTGCAGCAGAAACTAAAACAGCTTCAGGTATTATTATTCCGGACACCGCAAAAGAAAAACCACAGGAAGGGACTGTAGTAGCAGTAGGTCCAGGTAAAAAAGACGAGCCGACAACTGTGAAAGTAGGTGACAAAGTTCTTTATGGAAAATATTCAGGTTCTGAATTGAAATTAGAAGGTAAAGATTATTTAATTGTAAAAGAAGGAGATTTACTCGGAATCATTGGTTAATTCGTAAAAAGTAAAATGTATTCATGTAAAATGATTTCATGGATATAAAAATTCATTAATACATTGTACAAAGTACATTAATACAATCAAAATATTATGGCAAAAGAAATAAAATTCGATATTGAATCAAGAGACGCTTTAAAAAGAGGTGTTGATGCATTGGCTAATGCAGTAAAAGTAACGTTGGGACCAAAAGGGAGAAACGTAGTAATCGAAAAATCTTTCGGTGCACCTCACGTTACTAAGGACGGTGTTTCTGTAGCAAAAGAAATCGAACTTGAAGACAGAGTAGAAAACATGGGAGCGCAAATGGTAAAAGAAGTGGCTTCCAAAACTAATGATATCGCAGGAGACGGTACTACTACCGCTACTGTATTGGCACAGGCTATCGTAAGAGAAGGTCTTAAGAACGTAGCTGCAGGTGCAAACCCAATGGATTTGAAAAGAGGAATCGACAAAGCGGTAACTGCTGTTGTTGAAAACTTAAAATCTCAGTCTAAAACGGTTGGAGATTCTACAGAAATGGTGAAGCAGGTTGCTTCAGTTTCTGCTAACAACGACGAAACAATCGGTGCTTTGATCGCTGAAGCTTTCGGAAAAGTAGGTAAAGAAGGAGTTATCACTGTAGAAGAAGCTAAAGGAATCGATACAACAGTAGACGTTGTAGAAGGGATGCAGTTTGACAGAGGTTACCAGTCACCATATTTCGTGACTAACCCTGAGAAAATGTTAGCTGAACTTGAAAATCCATATATCCTTTTAGTGGAGAAAAAAATCTCTTCTATGAAAGAATTATTACCAGTTCTTGAACCAATCGCTCAAGGTGGGAAATCTTTATTGATCATCTCTGAAGAAGTTGAAGGTGAAGCTTTGGCTACTTTAGTGGTAAACAAATTAAGAGGTTCTCTTAAAATTGCTGCTGTAAAAGCTCCAGGATTCGGAGACAGAAGAAAAGCAATGTTGGAAGATATCGCGATCCTTACAGGAGGAACAGTGATTTCTGAAGAGCAAGGTTTCACCATGGAAAACATCACTATGGATATGTTGGGAACTGCTGAGAAAGTATCTATCGATAAAGACAACACAACTGTAGTAAACGGTGGTGGTGAAGAAAGCAAAATCAAAGGTAGAGTGGCTCAGATCAAAGCTCAGATGGAAACTTCTACTTCTGACTACGATAAAGAAAAATTGCAGGAGAGATTAGCTAAATTAGCTGGTGGTGTTGCTGTACTTTACGTAGGGGCAGCTTCTGAAGTTGAAATGAAAGAGAAAAAAGACAGAGTAGATGATGCACTTCACGCTACAAGAGCAGCAGTTGAAGAAGGTATCGTTGCAGGTGGTGGTGTTGCTTTGGTAAGAGCTATTGCTTCTCTAGAAAACCTTTCTGGATCAAACGCAGACGAAAATACAGGGATCAAAATCGTAAAAAGAGCGATCGAAGAGCCATTGAGACAAATCGTTGCTAACGCAGGTGGTGAAGGTTCTGTAATCGTTGCTAAAGTAGCAGAAGGAAGCGGAGATTTCGGATACAATGCTAAAACTGACGAATACGTAAACATGCTTGAAGCAGGGATCATCGACCCTACAAAAGTAACAAGAGTTGCTCTTGAAAACGCAGCTTCTGTTTCTGGAATGCTTCTTACCACTGAATGTGTGATCACTGAAGTGAAGAGCACTGAACCAGCTATGCCAATGGGTGGTGGAATGCCAGGAATGATGTAACGGTCAGCGACCGAGGCAAATTAATATACTAACCGCTCTGTATAGCAGAGCGGTTTTATTTTACAAATAATTTAAAACTATAATCAAAAATGAAAACAGGAAAAATTTTAGATCCAATACATGGGTTAATCGAAATCACTGAGATAGAAGAATTTATAATTAATCAAAAAATTTTTGGGAGGTTAAGAAAAGTAAAACAAAATACATTGCTTAATTATATATTTCCAGGAGCAAATCATACAAGATTTGAGCATTCAATTGGTGTTATGCATTTGGCAGAAATGATATATAATAAATCCAATGAGAATGTAGAAACAACTTACTTAAAAAAACAAAAATATGGTGTAGATAAAAAATATTTTTCAGTAATTGATTACATTAAAGAAAAAAATAAACAAGAAGTAATTTTACAAGAACTTCGATTAGCAGCTCTTTTGCACGATATAGGGCATGGACCAACCTCTCATAAGTTTGATGATTTTACAATTACAGGTGAACAACTATTAGAAATTCTTTACACTAAAAAAAATATATTTAATGAATATTTAAATTACTTCGAAAAGTATATAGATTTAAAAAATTTAAAAAATGATAAAATCGAACATGAACTAGTTTCATGTGTATTTGTTATAAATTTGATTCATACACTTAAGGAAAACCAGAATTTTACGGACGAATCTAAGGAAATCATACATTTATTAAGAATAAAAAATATTCTCAAGATGATTGATCCAGAATTTTTACCTGACTATGAGATTGAAATTGAAGGTAAAAATTTCACAAATTATTTCAATTCAATAATTGCGAGCTTTCCATTTGATGCTGATAGGATGGATTATTTATATAGAGATAGTTTTTATTCTGGTGTAAAGTATGGTTTTTTTGACCAAAGTCGAATTTTAGCTTCACTTTTACCTGTTGAACATCAAGGAAAATTTACTTTAGGGATTAAGAAAAGTGGCCTAGACTCAATTATTAGATTTATTCAGTCAAGAAATCATTTATATACACAAGTTTACTTTCATAAAACAAATTGTGCAACAAATGCAATGTTAGATTTTGTTTTTAGAAATTTAGAAAATGAAAGCGCATTAGAGAATATAAAAGACTATGATAGTTTTGAAAACTTCTATTGCAAAAATGGTGATGAATATTTTTTTAATAATACACTAAAAACAATATTGGACAATAATGGATGTAAAATTTGTGAAGCTGGATGCGTTGAAAATGATGTATTAGATGAATTATTGGATCGAAATTTATGGAAAAAGGCTATCGAAATGCGAGAAAATATACAAGTAGATAAAATAGATGAGGAAAAAATTCATAATATAAAAGATTACGTGAAAGCTCTTAAAGAAAAAGAAGAAATTCATAGATATGATCCTAATAAAATGATCAAGCTTAAATCCAAGCTTGAAAACGAAGAAAAAAAAATATATATTCAAGAACATTATTCTTCAAATTTTGGTCTTAAAGGTATTGAAAAATCTAAGCTAGTATTAATTGATCAAGAACATGTAAATGGTGTAAGGGACGATTGGAATAAAATTAATGATGAATTTTACTTTTTAAGTCAAACAAATGTATTTATAAAAAGAATATATGTTAGAAGAACATTTAATACAGCTAAAGAATTTACTGAAATTGAGAATAAAATCAAACAATATATGAAAGAGTTAGACATGAAATAGCTCTTCCTGCTACTCAAAATCTCCAACTTAAGTCAATAAAATAATAAATCCTAGTTCTCACTAGGATTTATTCATCAATTTTATATTTTTCTATATCGAAGTCAAAATCAAATAATTCCTTCGGCGGAATTTTAAATACTGAAGCCATTTTAAGAATAGTTTCAATGGTTGGATTTCCTTTACCATTTTCATATTTATTATAATTACTGGAATCAAAAACTGAATTTTGTGCAACAGCATCCATAGAATTATATTTTTTCTTTCTTATCTCCTTGAGATGTTCAGAAAAACATTGCATATACAATTTTAAAACTTCTTTGCTATCCATTAATTTTATAATTAGTAGCAATTTTGGAATTTCAATTAAATATTCCATGGTAATATATTACCATAATTAAGAAAATATATTATATTTGCCAATAGATTACATTCGAAAATGTAATTTTGCGATACTTCAACGAAATATAGAAGCTATTGCTTAGAATCTTGTCATAGAAAACTGGTAATTTTTAAAGCAACAAGATGATAAGTATGAAGCTCACGACATAGGCGTGAGCTCTCTTATCTGTTGCACGGTATACCAGTACCTCTATGACAGATATTGTAGAGTCTCATGCCGTTTTTATTTTTATGCAGTTCTACTCTTCTACAATATTTTTTCTAAGCCTACTCTTCCATATAAAGTATCATGTATGTTACAATGGAGTGTACAATCCATTGCGGCTTTAGGGCTTTTAGAAAAACACAAATTCTAAAATATTCACTGGGCTTGGTTCAGGTTTTACCAAAACATCCTCCTTTACAACCAATAAAAAACACACAAAATATAAGAATGATGAATTCAAGAAAACTTAAAATTCATACGAGATACCAAACAAGTACGGACAGGATAATAACTGTTCCGGAAATCCGGCTTAAAGGAAAATGGCTGGAAAAGCTAGGTTTTAAAGAAGGGCAAATAGTAGATATCACCCAAAAGAAAAACAAGCTTACGATAACTGTCGATAAAAAAGAGAAATAATAAGGTAACCAATCTGAGTTGATGATTTTGCATTTCATTACAAACACTATTGCGGGAAACAAAATACACTTGCATTTTGTTTCCCGCAACTTGCGTAAGACTTTTGTACAACGCAGGAGATTACAAACAAGGTTGTTTGTAATCTCCTGCGTATGCATTTTATGATAAACAACCTTGTTTTAAATCAAATAACAACGACGGAGATCGCAAACAGAGTTGTGACGGAGTTTAGTAATTTTTATATTTCATTTTAGCAAAATAAAACCTGTTGACTTTGAGCCAACAAAAGAACCCCTTTAAAATATTCCATTGTTCTTTTTCACATTTTTTTCTTAGTTTAGCCCGTTCAAAAAACTGAATTAAAATTGTGCATTGGCTATCATTAGCCAATATTTTCTCTTGTATAAACTTAACCCATGAAACAAATTGTATTGCTTTTTTTAATGCTGTCATGTCTGATCAATATTCAGGCTCAGCAAACTCAGACAGATTATTTTTTAGGAAACAGAACCTATTGTAAAAAACCGGATACTGAAAGATTCAATCAAATATATCCTCTGGGAATAAAGTCTGTGCAAAAAAACCTATACCTCGGTGCCGCTTTCAAAATCTTTGCAGAAGTCATAGAAACCAACCAATCTTTTTGCGATGCCTATTTTTGGGCCGGATATACTTTAAGATTAAGCAATATGGAGAATGAAGCGGTTGTTTTCTATCACGCTGCAGACAGCCTTGCCCAAAACAGATCCATAGAATTTAAACAGAATCTTGCCACCCTCGCTATGAAAGTAGGAAGAATGACTTTTTCCAGAAAGAAATTCCAGGAAATGACAGAATATTTTCCTGAAAGTCCTGAAGGATATTATGGAGTCGGACTTACCTCTTTATTTATAGAAGACTACAAAAATGGTCTTGAAAATATAAATATTGCCGAAAATAAATACGGTACTCCCAATAAAGACGCTCAATGCCTTAAAGCTGTATTATTAACACTCAATGAAAAATATGAAGAGGCTATTCCCTATTTTGAAAAGGTAGAATCAAACTTTAAAAAAGATGACACTTTTAATGGATGCTACGCATTGAGCCTGCAGCAAGTCGGAATCAAAAACACAGATGAGAAACTGATGAAAAAGTCTAAAAAATATTATGAAAGGGTACAAAACAAGGCCGGCTTACCTGATCTCATTAAAAATACTTTGAAAACCTAAGGGACAATTAAATAAAGACAGGATAAGACGTAGATAATTCTATTAAATATCCTATAAAGAATAATAGATAACCGCTCAATGACCAGAGCGGTTTTTTGGTGAACTTAAATAATTTTTCCAATAGTTAAATACATTATATTATTTATTTTTAGCTAAAACTAATTATATGAAAATTTTACAAAACTTTAAATTGAATCAACACACTGAATCAGCAATTGAAAAATACGCTAATATCTTAACTAAAATTGGTATTACTACTTCATTTATTGGTGCAATCATGCAATATATTGACTTGATATTAATAGGATCAGGTACATGGATTTTATCATATTTTTCAGTAAGTCATATAATTTTTGAAGGAATCAACTATATGATTTATTATGTATTACTTATTTTTTCTTTTAATACTTTAGGAAGTCATATTGGAAAAGTTATATTTAAAGAATCTTTATTATATAAATTATATTTAGGAATCGTAATTTTAATTATAACAATAATTTCATTTATTCTTTCAAAAGCAAATGACATCTTATTATATACAGCTCCATTTATGTTTTTAACATACAGTTTTTCTTTGTATTTAATAATTTATAGCTTTAATACAAAAGAACTGACAAGAAGAATAAAGAATGAAAAAAATGATAACAATAATGATATCCCATTTGAAGTTGATTTTTTTCACATCTTTATAATTGGAATCATAGGACTGAATGTATTAAACTATTTAGCTCCAAGGTCAGTTATTTCAACACCGTCTGATATGCTTACTAATTTTCCTGTTTTAAAACACGAATTTAATAATAAAGAAATTATTGAAAAATATTATAAAAATGATACCTATATTTTTATCAGATATAAGAATGAAAAAAAAGAAGATAAATTAATGATTAAAAAGATAGACGAATTGCTGGATGACAAAACTAAAGCTACTACTGTTAAATCATTACCAAATCTATAATATTCCCCCCTACTGGTACAAGTGTCTCGCTCATACCAATAAATACAAAAAAACGCTCAACTCCAGAGCAGTTTCCCATTTCAACCCAAACTCAACATTGTCAATTCTCAATCCGTGACTTTTCCCTATCTTTAAAACCAAATCCCACCACCATTGAAAACAAAATTATTTCTCTTTTCGTTTTTCGGCTTATTCTTCGCGAATGCACAAACCCTAAATTTTAAACATCTTTCGGATATGTCTGTGGGCAGGGGAGCTATAAGCAGCGTCATTGTAGATGATAATATTTATGTAAGCAATGGGTATAAAGACACCGATGGCAATGCCAACTTTATTGAGAAATACAGTATAAAAGATAACCGCTGGAGTGTGATCAACTCTACCCTGCTTCCTAAAAGATTCGCCAATTCGGAGACTTACAATAATAAAGTTTATATTTTTAACGGCTGGGGAAATAGCCATCTTGAAATTGTAGATCTTGCAACTCATAAAGTAACGAAGGGAGCTGTTAATCATTCCTATACAGGAAATGCAGGTTCTGCCATTCATAATGGAAAAATATATACATTCGGAGGAAGCGGGCTAAACAATGCCGCCACCACAGTATTTTCTAACAGATTCCAATACTATGATATTGCTTCAGATACATGGCATCCATTACCGGATATGCCTAAAGCCAGAGAAACAAAAGGCAAAATTGTGAATGATAAACTGTATGTCATTGGTGGTTTTAATGGTACCTCATCCCGCCTGATCGATGTTTACGATCTCAACAAAAATCTTTGGACTGAGCAATATACGATGCCTTCCGGGATATCCGGTCATTCATTAGCAGTATCCGGTAATAAGATTTTTATTGCAGGCGGTTATAATAATCAGACTTTTTTAGCCTATTTTGATACTGAAACCAATAAACTGCATCAATTATCTTCAAACATGATCCCGCGAAGACATGCTGCTGCGGAAATTTATAACAATAAATTATACATCATGGGTGGAAGTACAACATCTTTAACCAAATCAGCCATTAAAAGCATTCAGGTTGCGGATATTAGCGAAGAAGCACTTTCCGCTGCAGCAACCAATGAAGATGTATTTAAATCAAAAGTTTATACCAATGCACAGAGAGACGGCTTTACGATCAGTAATAAAAATAACAGCAACCAGTTTGAATACATTGTTTATACATTGGATGGAAAAGAAGCCGGAAAAGGTTTTGCATATTACAATCAAAATATAGATTTATCAAAAGTACCCCGCGGAACGTATATTTTTACGTATAAAAATGAAAAAGGGGTTTTGCAGAAAGTGAGGGTGATTAGATAAGAATATTAATAAAAACAATCATGAAAAGAATTTTATCAACAATTACAATTTTACTTTTTTTGGTAAGCACCAGATTATCTTCGCAAACCGTTAAGAATATGAACACCGATTTGGAAGAATTTATTAAAACCGAATCAAAAGAAGGCGGAAAATTCGACTTTAAAAATGTAGTGGAAAAATATGATGGAGCTTTCGTAGCTTTCGATAAAGTTTTATACAACAAAAAAGATTTTACAATTTTGATGTGGGGAGCTGCAGTAAATCAAACTGGAATAAAAGATTTTGAAAAAGCTCAATTATTATGGGAAGAAATCAATCACCGAAAATTAACAGTACCAGAATTAAAAGCGCTAAAAAAAGGTGTTGAGACAAAACTACAATAATAAAGATCTCACTTTAATGGTTCGATTGCCTCACTTATATTCACAAACATAACACCGCTCAATTTCCACAGCGGTTTTTTAATTCCAAAACAAATACCTAAGTTTACAGGTTCTTCCAATTTCAAAAACACTTTCACAATGGAAAACAAAAAAGAGGAAAAGATTCTGGATAACGGTCCATTTTATCATGGTACAAAAGCTGATTTACAAATCGGTGATGTACTGAGTGCCGGATTTCAATCGAATTATTATCCTGAGATCATTATGAACCATATTTACTTTACGGCTTTACAAAACGGAGCAGGATTAGCTGCTGCATTGGCAAAAGGAGAAAATCGTGAACGTATTTATATTGTAGAACCAACAGGAGCATTTGAAAATGATCCCAATGTAACCGATAAAAAATTTCCGGGAAACCCTACCCGATCTTATCGCAGTAAAGAGCCTGTGAGAATTGTCGGAGAAATAACAGACTGGATCAGGTTAACCGATGAAGAACTTCAAAACTGGCGGGAAAGAATTGTAAAGCTTAGAGAAAATCCGAATGCAGAAATTATAAATTAGAATTGCAAAACGTAATGTTCAATAAAATATCATCCAGCTTTACTAAAAAACCACCAATGAAAAAAACCTTCGAATTCCTTAAACAGTTAGAAAAAAATAATAATCGTGAATGGCTTGCTCAGCACAAAGCCGAGTATGATTCGATTCTAAAAGAAAACAAAGTCTTTTTCAATCAGATTTATACTGAGCTTCAGGAATATGATAATTTAAAAGGAATCCATATTTTCAAAATTTACAGAGATGTTCGCTTTTCTAAAGATAAAACTCCATACAAGACTAACTTCGGAGTTGGATATTCCCGTTCAAAACCAATGCTGAGAGGAGGCTATTATATCCAGCTCGAACCTGGCAACAGCTTTGCAGGAGGTGGATTCTGGGGACCCGATGCCAAAGATCTGCTCCGTATCCGTAAAGAATTTGAAATCAATACCGCAGAAATTGAAAAGATCACTTCAGACGATACATTCATAAAATATTTTGAAGAAATTAAAGGCGATGCCGTAAAAACTGCCCCAAGAGGATTTGATAAAAATCATCCTGCCATAGATCTCATCAGAAAAAAACAATATGTAGTGATGAGAAAATTCACAGATAAAGAAGTTCTATCCGATAGTTTTCAGAGAGAAATCGTTCTCACTTTATTAGCTATGCGTCCTTTTTTTGATTATATGAGCGAAGTACTGACTACAGATTTAAATGGGGAATCTTTATTTTAAAATATAAAGAAAGCGTTTAAAAACTTTTTGCCTTGTATAAACCCGGTTACTATTTTATTTATTTTTATAACACCCTAAATCATCAACCAAAAATATTAATACCATGAATCTCAAAACCCTGCTCACTCACACCGTTCAGTACAACAACTGGGTGGTCAACAAGTATCTCGACTGGCTTTCTGCCAAGTCTGATCAACAACTTAATCAGGAAGTCATTTCAAGCTTTCCGACAATCCTGAAAACACTGCATCATATCTGGCAATCACAGGAATATTGGTGGAGCCAAATTTCAGAAACCCATAATTTTGATTTTGAAGGCACTTCAGCAACCATCGACAGAGAAGGAATTTTCAATGGCATCAGAAACAATTCACAAAAACTGATGGAATATGTTGAAAGTTTATCCGAAAAAGATCTTGCAAAAAATGTAAAAATCGATTCACAATGGTTTCAATGCGATTTCTCAAAATATGAATACATTCAGCATATTGTTTTACATGGGACTTATCACCGAGGACAAATTGTAACAATGGGAAGAAACGTGGGAATCACCGATGCTCCAATGACAGATTACAACTTCTGGAATATTTATAAAGAGGCAGATGTAGAAAATAGTAATTAATTCACTATCCATTAAAAATACAATAAACCTTTCTATTTCAAGAAGGGTTTTATTATATTCGGAAAAAATTATTACTGAAAACACTAACGATATTTCATATGTCTATTCAAGATCAAATCCAAGAATATATAACCAATCAGCCGGAGCCCAAAAGCAGCGATATGCAGGAACTGCACAATATCATTCTCAAACTCATGCCTGAATGTAAACTTTGGTTTTTAGACGGCAAAAATGAAGAAGGTAAAATTGTTTCCAATCCGAATATCGGGTATGGATCCTATCGTATACACTATGCAGACGGAACAGCCAGAGAATTTTATCAGATTGGTCTCAGTGCAAACTCTACCGGAATTTCTGTTTATATCATGGGAATTGAAGATAAAAAACATCTGCTCCAAACTTATGGAGAGAAAATAGGAAAAGCAAGCGTGACCGGATATTGTATTAAGTTCAAAAAACTGAAAGATATTAATATCGAAATACTGAAAGCAGCCCTACAAGACGGAGCTAAGAGATCTGCATAAACAGAATATGAAAAACAAATTGTTACCCTTTATCTTTAAATATAAATACTTTCTGATCTATATTGTATTTTTTGGATTTGTATCTTTCCTATTCAATTCTAAACAAAAAGAATATTATTTAGAAAAAGATATTCAGTCTTTTAAAGAAAACCTTTATCCCAGAATAGCCTTATTTTCCAGCGGAATATTAATATGCATCATGCTTACAATCGGTTTTCTGAAGAAATTAAAGTTTAAACAAATTTTGAACCTCTTCATTTCCGGTTCATTTATTTGTTTTATGATCTTCTTCCTGATGCAGAATACGGTCACTTGTTTATGCCTATTTATAAATAGATTAGATACAAAAAAAGAGATCAACAATTCTTATAAAACCATCTATATCTCCGATAATAAATATTTTACAGCAGAAAACACCACTCAACCAAAAGATTTCATCAATGAATCAGACTATTATAAATATTTTGGATTAAAGGACGCTTCAAAATTAAAAAACGGAGATATAATCAAGCTAAAATTTAAACAAGGACTACTTAATATGAATTACTTTATTGCAGAATAACTTCATCCAGTTTGGCGGGATTTTTTGCTCTTTTGAACTCTTGTACGTATTATTGTAAAAAATTATTTCCATGTACATTGAAGTTTCTCAGGATTTTAAGAAGAAAACGAAGGCAGCCGTATTTTCTATTGCAATTTTCGTTTTTGTTTACATTCTTCTATTCTTATTTACGATAGCATTGGCGCTTGGATGCATTGCCGGCGGAATAGCAATCATTGCCGCAAAACCAATGTTTATAACCCTTATGTTAGGAGCAGGTTTGGCAGGAACCGGGCTCTTCGTATTCTTTTTTATCATTAAATTTTTATTTAAAAAACACATCAACGACAGAAGCGATCTTACCGAAATCAGAAGAAATGATGAGCCCGAACTTTTCGGAATGATCGATGAAATCGTAAAAGAAGCCGGAACAAATGCTCCAAAAAAAGTTTATCTTTCCTATGATGTGAATGCGAGCGTTTTTTATGATTCAAGTTTCTGGAGCATGTTCTTACCTATTCAGAAAAACCTGACCATTGGAATGGGGCTGATCAATACTACGACAAAACAGGAACTGAAAGCCATTCTTTCTCACGAATTCGGACATTTTTCCCAACGTTCTATGAAGGTCGGAAGCTACGTATATAATGTAAATCAAATTATATTCAACCTTGTAAACGATGATGAATCTTACCGGAATTCTGTAGAAAAGTTTGCCAACATCAGTGGTTATTTTTCAATATTTGCAGCCTTGGCATTTTTCTTTACCGGAAAAATTAAGTGGATTCTGGTAAAAATGTACAATTTTGTCAATATCCGTCACATGGCACTTTCCAGAGAAATGGAATTTCATGCCGATGAAGTCGCCGCAAATATTGCAGGTTCGCTAGCTTTAGAAGAATCACTTTTAAGACTGGAGCTTGCCAACAATTCTTATCAAAATGTTCTAAGTTTCTATGATAACCGATTTTCCAAAAACGAATCGAGTAAAAATATCTACCGCGAACAGTTTTTCGTCATGAGTTTTCTTGCCGGGCAGAATGAAGTGGAATCTAAAAACGGACTTCCCAATATTCAGCTTTCGGAATCGGGATTATTTAATAAATCAAAGCTCAATATTGAAAATCAGTGGGCTTCTCACCCCTCTCAAAAAGAACGGATCACCAAACTCCGTACTTTAAATATTGTAAAGGAACAGGATAATCTATCTGCAAAAAATATTTTTAGAAACTTTCAGCAAACAGAAGAACAGATCACTTCAAAGCTTTTTTCCAGAGTACAGTACCAGAAACAGAAAACAGATCTGGAGTTCGAAGAATTTCAGTCAGAATTTGAAAAGCAATATCAGAAAGATTCGTTCGATAAAATTTTCAATGCCTATTATGACAACAAAAACCCTGATTTCACAGTAAAAGAAAATGGACTGACTAGCGTAATTTCTTTCGATGAACTTTTCAGCAAAGAAAAAGTGGAATGGGTCTATACATTAATTGCTCTTGAAAGTGATCTGAAAACCGTAGAAGCCATCTCAAAAAAGGAATATGCCATTAAAACGTTTGACTATGATGGGAGAAAATATAAACAAGCTGAAGCCAGAATTTTAATCCCAAAAATTCAGAAAACGATTGAAGAGATTAAAGAAAAAATTCTTCAAAATGACACCGATATTTATAATTATTTTATACTGAAAGCGGAAGATCAGCAAAAGAAAACTGACTTCATACAGCTTTATAAAGATTTTGGAGAATACGATGCCGAATATGATGACCAATACAAACTGTATATAGACTTGATGAATGCAACTGCATTTCTGAATACGAAAACACCTTTTGAACAGATCAGGAAAAATTTCAGCGACCTGAAACCTCTTGAGGAAAAACTAAAATATCAAATTACTGTTTTTTATCAGAATGAGACTCTCATTAAAGAAATGAACGAAGAAGATATCAAAGATCTGAGATTCTACACAGAAAAAGAGCATCTTTATTTTAACAATAATGAATATATGGAGCATAATCTCCAACTTCTGATGAAGGCTATCAATTATCTTCCCTATTTTCTTCACAGAAAATATTTTTACAAGAAAAAAGAACTTTTACAGCTGATTAAAGAACTGGAAGAACAAAGCTTTATGGCAAAGATCTCCTAATAAATACCGCTCTAATTTTTCAGGGCGTTTTTTTTATCTTTAGCTATTAAATCTTTACCAATGAAAAACAACGAAAGAATCTATAAGATGTCTTTTGCAGGAGTTTATCCACATTATATTGAAAAAGCAGAAAAGAAAGGCCGCTCTAAAGAAGAAGTGCATGAAATTATTTTCTGGTTAACAGGTTATGATGAAAAAAGCCTCCAGGAAATTCTAGACAACAAAACAGACTTTCGAACATTTTTCGGACAGGCTCCTCAAATCAATCAGAATGTTTCTTTGATAAAAGGTGTGATTTGTGGCTACCGTGTGGAAGACATCGAAGAAGAACTTATGAGAAACATCCGTTATCTCGATAAGCTGATCGATGAACTGGCAAAAGGAAAAACAATGGAAAAAATTTTAAGAAAATAATTTCAATGATATACAATAAATTATCATGGCCAAAGCAAATAAAACCAACGAAACAACCGTCAATGTAACTGATTTTATTAATTCATACGTTGAAAAAGATGACAAGAAATCAGACAGCTTCCAATTAATTAAACTTATGAGCAGCTGGTCTGGGTCTGAACCTAAAATGTGGGGACCAACAATCATCGGATTTGGCAGTTATCATTATAAATATGCAAGTGGCCATGAAGGTGATGCACCTATCATTGGTTTTTCACCCCGCAAAGCAGAATTTTCCTTGTATGTTTATTCGCCAACTGAAGAAAGCAAACCTTTATTAGATAATCTAGGAAAATTTAAGATGGGTAAAGCCTGCATTTATATCAAAAGACTATCTGACATTCATATTGACATCTTAGAAAAGCTCTGTAAAATGACGATTGCATATATAAATGAACATCATGAATGTGCATGCAGAGAAAAATAACAGAATTTTACTATTGATAAATTTTATACTCATCTCTTCTTCATTCCAAAAAAACTCCCGAAATTAGCAGCCTGTGCGTTAAACAAAAAATTAATGAATTAAAAATTTAAACAAGACATACAGTAAAACTTAGTATAAGTTTTCTTCGGGGCAGGGTGAAATTCCCTACCGGCGGTTACAGTCCGCGACTCCTTTCTTTTTGAAAGGACTGATTTGGTGAAATTCCAAAACCGACAGTTAGAGTCTGGATGGGAGAAGAAAATGGAACAATCAGTGAGGCTATTCTTATAGACTCATTGTGTTGTATTTCATTTCCATGTACCGAAGTGTATTTTAACTTTTAAAAGTAAAATAACATGGAAAAATTATTAGAAAAATTCGGAGCAGATCCGAAAGAACGTGTAGAAAAAGCACTTCTTACCTTACAACAAGGCAAAGGAATCCTTTTAGTAGATGATGAAAACCGTGAAAACGAAGGCGACATCATCTTTCCCGCCTCTACCATCACAGAAAAAGACATGGCACTTCTGATCCGCGAATGCAGCGGAATCGTCTGCTTATGTATTTCTGAAGAGAAAAGTAAACACCTTAATCTTCGTCCGATGGTAGAAACCAACAACTCTAAAAATCAAACCGCATTTACCATTTCCATTGAAGCTAAAGAAGGCGTAGAATCCGGAGTTTCAGCGAAAGACCGTGTAACGACCATTAAAACAGCCATTGCAGAAAATGCTTTGGCAGAGCATATTGCCAGTCCGGGACATGTTTTTCCTTTAATTGCCAGAAAAAACGGCGTTTTTGAAAGACGCGGTCACACAGAAGGAAGTGTAGACTTAGTTCAGTTGGCTAATCTTGGTAATGACGCTGTACTTTGCGAACTGACCAACGAAGACGGAACCATGGCAAGACTTCCGGAAATTGTAGATTTTGCAGAGAAAAAAGAAATGACCGTAGTAACGATTGAAGATATTTATCATTATCGTAAGATGCTTATCAGTCAGAATTAAAATAGAATATTTAGCGCACAGAAAGAGCCGTTCAATGATTTTGGGCGGCTTTATTTTATGACTTATATGTGTAAATTTTATCATTTTAAAACAAAAATTTTCATATATAAGTTTTTAGTTATATTTAATAAAATTTTACATGATGAAAAAAAATCTACTTCTTATGCTTGCACTTTCTGGTGTATGCTCTGCACAAACTACCATTACCAAAGCATTTAATGATCCTCTTGTAGGTGACATTGCCAATAATTTTGTGGTAAACGGAACGGTTGATAATTCTGCAACTGGAGCCAATACGACCTTCAACAACGCATCTTTGACACAAGGTGCTGCTTCACAGGTCACTTACATTGCTCCTACTTCCTCCGAAGTTACCACTTACCCGGGTTCTACCATCAAAATGGTCGATACCGGAAATTCTGTTTTATATAAAGCCACCGCAACCCAATTAGAAATTACAGGAGTCATTACTTCTGCGGCGACCTTAAATTTTGCAGCGGATAACGGAACATTCATTACGTATCCTGCAAGTTTAGGATATTCCAATACGGATACTGCAAAAGGAACTTTCACCTCAACAGCAGCTTCAGGATTATTTAAAGGAACAATCGTCACGACAGGAGATGCTTCAGGAACGCTTATTGTCGGTCCAAAAACGTATACGAATGTTTTGAGAATAAAATCGGTACAGAATTTCAACTTATATCAGTCTTCGGATGTCAATTATCTTATTCCTATCGGAAGTGTTGTAAATACAGCTTACACTTATTTTGACAGCACTCATAAATTTCCGTTATTAAGTTCTACCAGCGGAACAATTAGCGTCCC
The DNA here is from genome assembly GCF_016735585.2 of Chryseobacterium tagetis. GTDB lineage: Bacteria > Bacteroidota > Bacteroidia > Flavobacteriales > Weeksellaceae > Chryseobacterium > Chryseobacterium tagetis. Next base: position 256,361 of record NZ_JAERSE020000006.1, on the reverse strand, counting down.
ATTACTTAGTATTAACCAATCTACAAGTGGAGCGCAGGTTATTAATGAAGTTTTCTTAGGAGTGAAAGATACCGTATCTAAAAAACAGAATTTTAAAATTTATCCTAATCCTGCACAAGATTTTATCGAATTTACAGGAGATTCAAAAAATTATTCTACAGCCAAAATATACAGCCTGGACGGAAAACTGATTAAAACTTCTGATATTAACTCTGGAAAAATTCAGATTTCAGAATTGCCTTCAGCTGCTTATTTTATTGAAGTTTCCGGTAAAAATGCGCCAACAGAAACCACAAAACTGATCAAAAAGTAAAAGATTCATAAAAACAGCTTATGATTTTCAGAGCTTATGTTTCTGAAATCTTATGTTAAAAAACGGGCAAACTTGAAAAATTTTGCCCGTTTTTTGCATTCTGGTTTATTACACCATCTTAACATATTAAATCATGAAAAAATATTTCATTCTCCTTCTTTGTTTTATTTTTTCGGGAATAAACGCACAGGAAGAACCGGGAGCTGTATCTTCAGAAAAGATGAATATCGTAAAAACGAATGTTACAGCTTATGTATTCAGAAACATTAATCTTTCTTACGAAAGAGCTTTCAACAAATGGTTTTCGGTCAATATGGGATTCGGAGCCATGCCGGAAGGAAAAGTTCCTTTTATCAATTCTTTTTTAAATGATGAGGACGAAAAAAGATTTCAGAATCTTGAAGTAAAAGCGTTCAACTTTACTATTGAACCCCGTTTTTATATCGGACACGGATATGGTAAAGGATTTTATTTTGCCCCTTATTACCGCTATTCAAAAGTAACTTCCAATACCTTCGATTTTTATTATGACTATACTTTCAGCGGAAATACTTTCCAGATACCTCTTAAAGGTTTCGGAAACACCAATGGAAATAGCGGCGGATTGATGGTCGGAGTACAGTTCTTTCTGACAAAAAATCAAAATCTGGTGTTAGATTTCTGGATTGCAGGAGCACATTACGGTGCAGGAAAAGGAGACTTTACCATGACCAGCGATGTGGTTCTGACGCCCGATATGCAGGCTCAGCTGAAAAAGCAAATAGAAGACCTTGACGTCCCCTATGTGAATTACACCGTAGAAACCAATTCAAACGGAGCCCGAATAAAAATAGACGGACCGTGGATCGGCTTTAGAAGCGGATTGTCTTTGGGATACAGATTCTAGAAAATTTGATTTGAAAATTTTTTGAAACCGTTCTTTTGAGAGCGGTTTTTTATTTTGATGAACCATAGAAAAACTACCCATTTCAATTATGTTAAAAATTTATATCTTTCCCTCATGAATTCATCACAAATCACCACCACACAAAGAATCAAAGCTATCGTAGGAGGATCGATAGGAAATCTGGTAGAATGGTATGATTGGTATGCGTATGCAGCATTTGCCATTTATTTTTCCAACTCATTTTTTCCGGATTCGGATCTTACCGCACAGCTTTTAAATACGGCAGGAATTTTTGCAGTCGGTTTTCTTATGAGACCTGTAGGAGGCTGGCTTTTCGGGAGTATTGCAGACCGAATCGGAAGAAAAAAAGCAATGACTTTATCTGTTTTATTGATGTCTTTCGGCTCTTTACTGATTGCTTTAACTCCAACATATAAAACAATTGGTGTTTTAGCCCCACTCCTCTTGTTGGTGGCAAGACTCTTACAAGGATTGAGTGTTGGCGGAGAATATGGTGTTTCGGCAACCTACCTCAGCGAAATGGCGACCAATGACCGCAGAGGATTTTATTCCAGCTTTCAATATGTCACCTTAATTGGCGGACAGCTGATCGCTTTGGGCATTCAATTGATTTTGCAAAAATTATTATTAACGGAGGCTCAGCTTGAAGATTGGGGATGGAGAATTCCTTTTGTGATTGGAGCTTTACTTTCTGTGATTGCTTTATATTTAAGATCAAACCTTCATGAAACTGAAGCGTTTGAAAACAAAAAAGACGTGAGTGAAAAGAAAAAAGGAACCATCAAAGAATTATTAAAACATCCTAAAGCGTTATTAACCGTTGTAGGATTAACTTTAGGCGGAACACTGGCTTTTTATACTTATACGACGTATATGCAGAAATTTCTGGTGAATACGGTTCATCTTACCAAAGAAGAATCTACGCTTATTTCTTTTATTTCTCTGCTTATTTTTGCATGCTTACAGCCTGTTTTCGGGGCTTTATCTGATAAAATAGGAAGAAGACCTCTCTTATTAAGTTTCGGAATTTTAGGGACAATTTTCACCTACCCTCTTCTGAATGCTTTAAGCCATACCACTTCAATGTGGGGTGCATTTTTTCTGATCATGTCGGCTTTAATTATTGTAAGTGGTTACACTTCGATCAATGCTGTGGTGAAAGCAGAACTTTTTCCTTCGGAAGTAAGAGCTTTAGGAGTAGGATTACCTTATGCTTTGACGGTTGCTATTTTTGGCGGAACGGCAGAATATATTGCACTTTGGTTCAAACAGGCTAATGTGGAACATTATTTTTACTGGTATATTACAGCCTGTATTTTCTTTTCATTCGTAGTATATGCAACCATGAAAGACACAAAAAACACATCTACTCTGGATAAAGACTGATTTCAACAATACGTATAAAAAACGCGCGGCTCAGATTCTCTGAGCCGCGTGTTTTATTTTAATGATAAGCTTGTTTAAACTTTTCCAGAATATTGTCTAAATTATGCCTCTGCACATACACACTCTTCACATCTTCGTACCTTGGTGACTTATAAAAAACTTCATGGAAATCCATACTCCCGTTTCCTACTTTTACTACTTTCTGCACATCGATATTCAATTTTCTAAGTTCATCTTTAAAAACTTGAAATTCATCTTGGATATTCTTCATCTATATATTTTGGTTTTAATTAAAAAATGATCAATTTATTTCAAACACCCTGCCATTTTTAAGGGGTGTCGTTTAATTTTTCATTAAAGTTAATAAATTCACAGGAATAATCATAAGATTTTCACAATATTTCACATAAATAAATGTAAAATAAAAACCTTTTTCATAATATCCATACACATTCCTTATATTTACGATTTAAAGAAATCTTTCGAAACTATGAATCTTAAAGCATTTTTCATCTTATTTCTCATTAGTTGGTCTTTGATTCTACAAGCTCAGAAGCAGGAATTTCAGGCTCCAGACTATACCTTAATTAAAAAGAATATAGAAGATAAAAGTTCAGAGTTTTATTATCCCCGTATTCTAAAAAGATTGCAGGTGAATGATACCCTTCTTACCAATGAGCACTACAGGCATCTTTATTTTGGGTTTATTTTCCAGAAAAACTACAAACCCTATAAAATAAGTAAGAAAACTGACGAATTGAAAAAGTTTTATCTGGGTGAGGTTACCGAAAAAGATTTTCCAAAAGGAATCAGCTTATTCACGCAAGAGTTGGAAGAAAATCCGTTCAACCTTCGCGCGATGAATTATCTGGCGTACCTTTACCACCTCAACAAAGATGAGGCTACAGCAAAGAAAATGTCGAGAAATTTTCACGGATTGCTGGATGCTATTTTATCTTCCGGCGACGGACTGAAATGTGAAACAGGATTTCATGTGATTGCTGTACCTGATGAATACGTTCTTTTGAATATGTTCCAAATGGAAACCCATTCACAAAGCTATTCCGGAACATGTGATTATCTGGAGTTTGAAAAAGATAAATATAAAGTCCCCGGTTTATATTTCGATGTAAGCATATTTTACGGGAAGCTTTAGGTATTCAAAAAAATAAAGGTTAAAATCGACATTGATTTTAACCTTTATTTATATGTTTAAATTAGTAATTTATTTGGATTCTTCTGTCTCCTCCTCCATTTCCACTTCATGTCTTAACTGGGCTTTATACAGTGTCGCATAATATCCGTTCTTATCTAAAAGCTCCAGATGTTTTCCTTCTTCAACGATCTTTCCGTGTTCCATTACAATGATCTTATCAGCTTTTTCTATAGTTGAAAGTCGGTGTGCGATAATAATTGAGGTTCTGTTTTTGGTAATCTTTTCAGTGGCTCTTTGGATTAGCTTTTCACTTTCATGGTCAATAGAAGATGTTGCTTCATCTAATATTAAAATTTTCGGATCAGATAAATAAGCTCTTAAGAAAGACAATAACTGTCTTTGTCCCAGTGAAATTGATGAACCTCTTTCGCTTACCACATAATCGTAGCCTCCCGGAAGCTGCTCAATAAACTGATCGACTTCAATTTCTTTTGCCCCTGCTTTTATTTTATCTAAAGTAACCGTTTCGTCACCAAATGCAAGGTTTTCAAAAATACTTCCGTGGAAAAGGAACACATCCTGCAATACAACGCCAATGTGACTTCTCAGATTGTATAATTCATAGTCTTTAAGATCAACATCATCAATGAGGATATTTCCTGAATTAATATCATATAATCTTGTGATCAAACTGATAATGGTAGATTTCCCCGCTCCGGTTGCTCCTACAATCGCTACGGTTTCTCCCGGATTGACTTTAAAATCTATTCCTTTTAAAACTTCCTGCTTATCATCATAGGCAAAACGAACATTCTGGAATTCAATTTTCCCGTCAAAATGATCTTTTTTTACCACGCCCTCATTTGACATTGCATAATCTTCATCCATTAATCCCAAAACTCTTTCTGCCCCTACAATTCCTCTCTGAATATTGTTAAATCGGTCTGCAATCTGTCTCAGTGGACGAATCAGCATGGAAATATATTGAATAAATGCAATTACCACACCCGCACTGATGGTAATATAGCCTCCGTAGAAAAGAATAAATCCGATAAAAAGTGAAGAAATAAGTTCCACTACAGGGAAGAACAATGAGAAAATGAAAACCGTTCTCAGTAATGCTCCTTTCAGGGTAATATTAATATCATCAAATTTCTTAAATTCAGATTCCTGTCTGTTGAATACCTGAATAATAGACATTCCGGCTAATCTTTCCTGAACAAAAGAGTTCTGATTGGCTGTCCAGTTTCTTTCATCACCAAAAGCTTTCTTCAGTCTTTTCTGGAAAAATCTAGTAATAATAAGCATCAAAGGCAAAATAGCCAATGTAATATAACTCAGGTGAACATTCGTACTAAACATCATGAACAATACGAAAATGATCCTCAACACATCTCCGAAAACCATCAGGAATCCGTCTGTATAAACCGTTGCAATGGTTTCAACATCACCGACCGCTCTTGTTACCAGCTGGCCGATCGGAGTTTTATCAAAAAATGACGTTTTAAAATAGATCAGCTTACTATAAAGCCTTTCTCTGATGTCTCTGATTACATTTTGTGAAATATAGTTGGAGAAATAAACTAAGAAAAAGTTCAGAACCGTTTCAGCAAAAACAAGACCTACCAACAGGTAGATATGTTTCATCATAAGCGCTTTGTCTTGTAGTTTCGTGATATCGTTATCTACAACTTCCATTGTAAGATAAGGTCTATACGTGGAAACCATTGCCAGTAAAATGGAGATAATCAGCGTCATGATGAACCAAGAACGAAACTTCATTCCGATAAAGAACAGCCTCTTGATAATTCCCCAGGTATCTTGTTTTTTCATTGTACGAATTGAAGAAAAGAATTAAAATAAAATTCTCTGCAAAAATAAGACTTTCAAATTTCTCAGCCTTTACAACTTCGTTAAATACTCATGAAAATTTCAGATAGCTGTTATTTATGGTATGAATAGGATTAATTGACTTTTTTCAGCCAATCCAGAACATATCCTGCAACTTCTTCCCAACCTCTTTCACCTGCTATAAAGTGGCTTCTTCCAGGAAATGCCTTAAAATCGACAATACTGTTTTTATCCTGATAGGCATTTGCAATTTTTCTGGAAAACTCTGCCGGAAAAATATGATCATTTTCACCTGCGATGAATAAAAGCGGTTCGTGAGGTTTCTTTAAATCTAATTTTGCGGAAGATTTGAACAACGGATCTTTTGCCAGTTTTCTGCTTTCGGGAGCGGCTACAGTTTCGTACAGTTTATCGCTTTCTTCTTTAGAATAATTATTAAAAAATGCTTTATGATACCATTCTTTTGAACCTACAAATACGGTATTTCCTTTAAAGAAATTCACGACAGGCCAAACGATTTTCACCGTAGAAAAGGGAGCCATTACATTTTTGGGAGGAGCTCCGTCAATACTTACTCCGGCCACAGCTTTTCCCATGTCAATAAGTTTCTGAACCATCAATCCTCCGAATGAATGTCCGATTACAATTGGTTTTTCCGGTAATGTATCAATAAATTTAGATAAATAATCAACCACATCATCAAAACCTACATCTTTAAGATCTGCCGGAATATTCTTTTTCAGTTCTTTAGGATCACCATGATGTCCCGGATTAGCAGGAGTGTGTACTGTGTAACCCTGTGCTTCGAAATAAGTTTTCCATTCTTTCCAGCTTGTATTATTCACAAATAACCCATGAATCAATACGATAGTTTTTGTTTTCATAACTTTTATTTTTTATTGGTTTTAAATTATGAGACAAAGTTCCGCGAATAAAATGAGGATAATTTTAACCTTGGTTAAAATCGTATTACTTACCAGAAATTCTTTTCCGGATTCTGCTTAAAGACGGTCCCTGTATTCCTAGATACGAGGAAATATGATACAACGGAACATTGTTGAAAATATCAGGATGTTGTTTAATAAGATCTAAGTACCGTTCTTCGGGAGATTTTAAAATAAAACCCTCGATACGGGTCATGGTGACATTAAACGCTTCCTGCGCCAGAAGTCGCCCAAACTTTTCCCACCGATGCGATTTCTGATACAGTGAAAGCAAATCTGTATACCGGATGTAAATAATAGAAGCATCCGTTAGAGCCTGAGTATGATAATCACACGGAATCTGGTTGATAAAGCTTTTAAAAGAAACCACAAAACCATTGGCAGAATACAAAAAAACATTTTTTTCTTCCCCGGTCTTTTCATCGATGGTATAAGAACGGAAAACACCATCTACAATAAAGCCTAAATAGGTACAAACCGTTCCGTGAAGGTTGTAAAAATCACCTTTCCTGTAATCTCTGGGAAGCCAAAAGTCTTCGGATAATTTAAAATCCTCTTCCGAAAGTCCAGCAAAATGATTCAATGCAAAAGCTAATCTTTCTATTTCTTCCATGGTTTTAGTTTTTATATACAATTAAAATGGTGACTTCGAAACATCGAGCCACCATTATTTATGATTATTCTGTCTTACCAATTTCCTCTATTTCTAAAGTAGGTTTCTGACGATTTTCTTTTATAAACTTATTTTCAAGAAGTTTGTAAACTCCATACACCGCAGCTATAGAAATAAGCCATCCGATAACATTTACTCCTGAAAAACCGGTGTAATTCATATCGTTTAAAGACTCAGGATTTGTAATTCCTACATAAATACCATAGGAAAAACCGAAAAGTAATTGAGTTCCGATATAAATTCCAATGGCAAGAAGCCCATAATGCCATTTTGTTTTTCTAAATGCTTCAGCAAGCCTTGCATAATACCTGTATGCACCGATCAAAATAAAAATTCCCAGCATAGTTATTTGTTTTTTTAGTTTTTATCTGATTTCAAAAATAATCATCCAGTTTGTTATTCCGTAGAAATCTCAACAAACATTTTATAATTTAATCTTTAATAAATTCGCCTAGATTCCTACGGAATGACAAAAATACTGTTTTACTTTTAAGTAAGTTTTAATCAAATTCATATCCCACATCCACCAGATACAATCCATGAGCGGGTGCAGAAGTTCCGGCAGAATTACGATGTTTGTCTTCAATTACTTTTCGTAAATCTTCAGGCTTTATTTTTCCAGAGCCAATTTCAACCATTGTTCCGACAATTGCTCTCACCATATTTCTCAGAAAACGGTTTGCCGAAACGGTGAATTTCAGTTCACTTCCATTTTGCTCCCATTCCGCTTTATACATTTTGCAAAGATTGGTTTTGTTGTCGGTATGTAATTTTGCAAAACTTGTAAAATCTTCATATTCAAATAAAATTTTACAGGCTTCATTCATTTTATCTATATCCAAAGGTTTTCTCCAATGTTGCCAAGCCAGTTCTTCAGTAAACGGATTTTTTTCCAAGGAAATATAATACTCATAGGTTCTGAACGTAGCATCAAATCTCGCATGAAAATCATCTTTCACCTGAAAAATTCTTTTAATAGAAATATCTGCAGGCAAAAAACTGTTCAATCTGCGTGAAAATTCTTTATCCAAAACTTTTTCCGTATCAAAATGAGCAAAAATCTTCTTTGCATGAACTCCCGTATCTGTTCTTCCTGCTCCCGTTGTTTTAATTTCTTCCCTTAAAATTGTGGAAAGTGCTTTTTCCAATTCTTCCTGCACAGAAATGGCATTCGGCTGAATCTGATAACCAAAATAATTTTTACCGTTGTAGGAAAATTCTATAAAATACCTCAATGTAATAGTTTAACTTTACAAAAATACTTTAATTAAAATAATAATCAGAAGGAGATTTTACAAAATAAATATTGAAAAGTCACGGTTAATAATGAAGCAACGCGTTCCTAAATTTCCTATTTTTGCATTCGTATGAAAAGATGGTACCTCTATCCTTTTTCCCTCGGTTATCATTTGGTAACGGGTATCCGGAACACAATGTATGACGTAGGGATTTTTAAATCAACAAAATTCAAGACTCCGATTATTTGTGTCGGAAACCTTTCTGTGGGCGGAAGCGGAAAATCTCCTATGGTGATGTATCTTGCCCAGTTTTTAGCAAAACATTACAGAACGGGCGTTCTTTCACGCGGTTACGGAAGAGTTACAAAAGGCTATGAAGTAACGAACTATGACAGCAACTATAAAATGGTAGGTGATGAAGCAATGCAGCTGTTTGAGCGTTTCAAAAACCGTTTTGTCATCGCTGTTTCCGAAAAAAGAGTTCCGGGAGCCAAGAAAGTCATCGACGATATGGATCTTGATGTACTTGTACTGGATGATGCCATGCAGCACAGAGCTATAAAAGCCGGTTTCAATATTTTAATGACTGATTTTAATGATCCTTATTTTAAAGATCATTTGCTTCCTGCCGGAGATTTAAGGGAATCCAGAGCAGGCTCCAGAAGAGCAGACATCATTATGGTCAGCAAATGTCCTGATGAACTTACTGAGGAAACCAAACAATACTATATCTCGAGAATAAGACCGGATCGTACCCAAAAAGTATTCTTTTCATCAATTGGTTATGACGAAAACGTGTACGGAAAAGAAAAAATGCTTCCCGACAACAACCTGAATTATTATGATATTCTGTTAATTACAGGAATTGCCAATCCGAAACCTTTGTTGCAGCATTTATCCAAATTTTCACAAAGGGTAAAACATTTAAAATTCAGAGATCATCATAGCTTTACGGATGATGACATCAAAAAAATTATTGCCGAGTACAAAAAACTGGGTGAATATAAATTAATCTTAACAACAGAAAAAGATTACGTACGTCTTAAAACTTTTGACTATCTTAGAGATATTGTTTACTACTGGCCTATTAATGTGATCATTGATAAGAAGGAAGAATTCAATCAAATCATCTTAGATTATGTTAGAAAAAATTAAGCAGACTGCCGAATTTATTAAAAATATCATTCAGGAAACTCCTGATTTTGCCATCGTTTTAGGTTCCGGATTGGGAAAACTTCAGGATGAAGTGGAAGCTATTCACGTTGTTGAATACAAAAACATTCCTAATTTTCCACAAACCACCGTTGTAGGTCACAGCGGAAAGCTGATCTATGGAATTCTGGAAGGGAAAAAAGTATTGATGATGAGCGGCCGTTTTCATTACTATGAGGGTCACTCTATTGAAACTGTAACTTTTCCTGTAAGAGTGTTTCATTTATTAGGCATCCAGAATTTAATTCTTTCTAATGCTTGTGGTGGCGTAAATCCGGATTATAACATTGCTGATATTGTCATTTTAAAAGACCACATCAATATGATGCCTGAACATCCGCTTCGTGGCAGAAATATCGATGAATTGGGTCCTCGCTTCGTTGATATGAGCGAACCTTACAACAAAAAAATGATTTCCGTTGCAGAGCAATCTGCCAAAGAAAATAACATTAAAGTTCATCAAGGCATTTATGTTGCTTTGCAGGGACCAACTTTTGAAACTCCGGCAGAATATGGAATGATAAAAGCAATCGGTGGAGATATGGTGGGAATGAGTACTGTACCCGAAGTGATTATTGCCAAACATATGAATATGGATGTTTTCTGTGTTTCCGTTATTACAGATCTGGGAGGACCGGATATTGCTTTCACCGTTTCTCACGAAGAAGTCTTAAACGCAGCCAATAAAGCTATGCCTAATGTGATCACTTTGGTAAAAGGTTTGGTAAAAAACTACCAATAGACAATCTCGATTTATAAATTTTTCCTAATTCATAAGAAACCAATCTCAAATTGCGTTTCATTGTTTAGATTTGCATAAAATGAAATTGAGACAATGAGAAAGTTAGTATTAATTTTTGCATTAAGTATTTTTGGGTTAGGATATTCTCAGGAGATCCCAAAAGTTCTTAAAACCGGTTTTTCCAAGGAAGCATTACACCAGAAGATGGAAGATGAAGATGGAAAAAGTATTACCATTCAGCAAATTCTAGATCAGCATAAAGGAAAAGTATTGGTCATTGATTTTTGGGCAGGTTGGTGCAGAGACTGTCTGAAAGCGCTTCCAAAAGCTAAAGAATTAGAGGAAAATAATAAAAATATTGATTTTGTATTCCTTTCATTAGACCGTTCCAAAGAAGGTTTTGATAAAAGTCTGGAAAGATTTGAAATGAAAGACAAAGAAAACTATTGGTTTGCTTCCGGTTGGAAAAATGATTTCAATAATTACGTAGATCTCAACTGGATTCCGAGATATATGGTGATTGATCAGAAATCTGTTATTGCAAAATATTATGCAGTTTCCCCTGAAGATCCGGAAATTCAAACTACAATTGATAAGCTTTTAAAATAATCGACATAGGAAATGGAGACGTTAAGAAAATAAAATCTGTGAACGTTAAAAAAATTCTTCTGTTTGAGCGCGAGACTCATTCAGAGTCAAATAACAAATCCTGAACTCGCGCGAGTTTAGAATTTTTAGAGAACAGAATTTATTTTTAGTCGGAATTTCCAAGCCTTGAACTTTTGTTTTAAGACAAAAGAAATCAATTAAAAATATAGGAATCCATATCTTTGTGATATGGATTTTCCTTTTCCGATACGCAAAATAATTCATGTTGATATGGACGCATTTTATGCTTCTGTAGAACAGCATGATAACCCTGCACTGAGAGGAAAACCTATTGCTGTAGGTGGTGGACATCGCGGAGTGGTTTCTGCAGCCAGCTATGAAGCCAGAAAATTTGGAGTCCGTTCTGCAATGCCCAGTAAAACAGCCAAAGAGAAATGTCCGCATCTTATTTTTGTTCCGCCTCGTTTCGCCCGTTATAAAGAGATTTCAAGAAAGATAAGGGAAATATTTTACGAATATACAGACCTTGTAGAGCCTCTTTCTTTAGACGAAGCCTATCTTGATGTCACCGAGAATAAAAAAGATATAGAATCGGCCAATCAGATTGCGAAAGAAATCCGTCAGAAAATATTTGAAGAAACCGGACTTACTGCTTCTGCTGGAATTTCCGTCAATAAATTTTTAGCAAAAGTAGCATCAGACATCAATAAACCGAATGGACAAAAAACGATTCATCCAGATAAAATCGAAACATTTCTAGAAGAGCTTCCTGTTGAAAAATTTTATGGTGTGGGAAAAGTTACCGCCAATAAAATGTTTAGTTTAGGGATTTTTAAAGGAAAAGATTTAAAGAAAAGATCTATTGAGGACTTAACCAGAATGTTTGGTAAATCAGGAGGATATTATTATAATGTAGTCCGTGGAATTCATCATTCTGAAGTAAAACCTCATCGCATCCAAAAAAGTGTGGCCGTGGAAAGAACTTTTTTTGAAGATCTTTTTGATGAACAGCAAATCAATGAAAAACTGGAAAGCTTAAGTACAGAGCTTCATTCAAGGTTACAAAAAAATAATATTCTGGGACGAACTTTAACTTTAAAAATCAAATACAAAGATTTCTCCCTTTTTACGAGAAGCATTACCAAAGAAGAGTATTTTTCTTCGGCTGAACAATATTACACTACCGGAAAAAAACTCTGGGAACTCCGTCCCTTCGATAAACCTGTTCGATTATTGGGTTTATCACTCTCCCATTTAAATACTGAAGATAAAAAGCTGATTTCTGTTCAACTAAAAATCCCGTTTAAAGAATTTGAAGATCAATAGTTTATAAATTTTCACTACCTTGTAGAGACCAATTTTACAAAGTATGAACGAAACTATGATTCAATTTTTCCACTGGTATTCGGAAGGAGATGGAAAACTTTGGCAGGAAGCCGAAAAACAGGCAGAATATTTAGCAGAATTAGGAATCACATCAGTTTGGTTTCCTCCTGCCTATAAAGGGGCAAACGGAGGGTATTCTACCGGGTACGACACTTATGACCTCTACGATCTCGGAGAATTTGATCAAAAAGGAACCACTCCCACAAAATATGGAACAAAAGATCAGTATCTAAAAGCCATCAAAGCGCTTAAGAAAAATAATATCCAGATTATCGTTGATATTGTATTGGGACACAAAGGAGGCGGTGATGAACTGGAAACTTTCAAAGTGGTAAAAGTGGATGAAAACAACCGTGAAAAAGTAATTTCCGATGTTTTCGAAATACAGTCCTATACCAAATTTACGTTTGAAGGAAGAGGAAAGAAGTATTCAGATTTTGAATGGAATTTCACGTGTTTCAGCGGAACCGATTATGCGGAAGGAATGGATAAACACATCTATAAAATTCAATCGGAATACGGGAATGACTGGGAAGAAATGATTGATGATGAAAAAGGAAATTATGATTATCTGATGTTTAATGATGTAGAACATCGAAATCCGCACGTACGTGAAGAATTAAATTACTGGGCAAAATGGTATTTTGAGCAGACCGATTTTGATGGAGTACGACTTGATGCCTTAAAACATATTTCTTTTGATTTTTATAAAGAATGGATTACCCTTCTCCGTTCCAATTCCGGAAAAAATATTTTTGCTGTCGGCGAATACTGGGCTCCAGGATACCTGAATTTACTTCAACGATATATTGATGTGACCGAAGGCTGCATGAGTCTGTTTGACAGTTCGTTACAGAACAGCTTTCACAATGCTTCCAAAGAAGGATCTTCTTATGATCTCAGTAAAATTTTTGACGGCAGTCTTACACAGGCAGATCCGCTTCATTCCGTAAGCTTGGTAGATAATCATGACACACAGCCTTTACAGGATTTGGAAGCGCCTGTAGAAGAATGGTTTAAACCCATTGCCTATGCTTTGATTTTATTGCGAAAAGACGGCTATCCTTGTGTTTTCTACCCTGATTTATTCGGAGCTCATTATGTGGATAAAGATAAAGAAGGTAATGATCAGGAAATATTTTTAAACAAAATTGATGGTATCGAAGAGCTTCTGAAAGCCAGAAAAGACCATGCTTATGGTGAAGAACGGGATTATTTTGAAGACGCTAACTGTATTGGCTGGACGCGTGATGGTGATGATGAACATTCAGGCTGTGCAGTTGTTTTGAGTAACAAAGATGCTTATGAAAAACCTATGGAAATGGGTGAAAAATATATTGGAAAAACATTTTATGATCTGTTGGGAAGATCTGAAGAAAAAGTAACTATCGATGAAAAAGGATGGGGAAATTTCCCTGCTCCGGCTGGAAATGTAAGTGTTTGGATTGCTGAGTAATCTTAGATCCGTTTTTATTATAACACTTGTCATTTCGTAGAAATCTGGGCTACAATATTAGAAATACAATTGAAAAAACTAGCTTAGATTGCTACGGAATGACAAACTTCACGAATATCTTTTATAATTAAAATCAGATTAAATTTTTCTGATCTCGAGAATTTCAGGCTTTTCAGAATTTTTAGAAATTTTTCCGGTTCTGGCAAATTCTGCCCATAGAGAACGGAGTTTTTTACCATTTTCCTGAACATATTTCCAGGGAACATCTTTTAATAATTCCGAATCTTTCCATGCCGTTTCATTTTCAAAGATTAACGGAAGATCAACACAATGGGAAGCTCCGATATAATTATTTTTTATGTTGGAATGAATGGTAAACTGATAGATATTTCCACCGCCTTCTGCATAGTTTTCAGCAAAAATATTCGCTGGTTTTTCATAAATAGATTCCGTGGTTTTCCGAATAATCCTATTGAGAATTTTCTCGTGTAAATAGGTGTACAACCCTTCTTTGGCAGTTTTTACATAGAAAGCCGTTTCATCATGATTTAAACCTATTAATACATCATACTTTTTTGCGTTTTCTTTCCATTTCGGAAAACTTTCTTCTTCCCGGCACAAAGGCGGATATCCATATTGTGTACAAAAAGGCATGGCGGTTTTTAACCCATATTTCATAAACGACGGTAAAAATTCTGTATAACTTTCGGTCATTTTCAAAGGATCTTCTTCATCTCTTAAGAATTCTGTTTTCTGAAAAAACTCCAGAGACATTTTATTTCTTTTAAGACGAAAACCAAGAGGAGCACTCTGAATAATGACTCTTTGAAATAAATTTTCAACACCCTCGGAAATCATTAAATGGGCAATTGCATCACCACCGGAAGATTGTCCGAAAAGCGTAATATTCTCTGAATTTCCGCCAAAGCTCTGAATGTTATTTTTGATCCATTTTAAGGCTTCAATAATATCAAAAAGTCCCAAATTCGGAGATCTTTTTTCATCACCGCCTAAAAAGCCAAAAAGCCCGAGACGATAAGAAACAGAAACTACGATAATGTTTTGTTCTTTCACCCAAACCGAAGGATCTGAAGTTGGAAGATCTCCGCAACCGACTTCGTAAGAACCACCATGAATCCAGACTACAACAGGAAGATTTTCATTTTCAGGAATAATGTCAGGACGGGTGATCGTCAAATATTGAGTGGATTCATCAACATGAAATTTTTCAATCTCTGTTTTCCCGATGAGTCTTTCTAAAAGCGGACTGATTTTCTGTGGGCAAACCGGTGTTTTATCCGGAAAACTAATCTCTGAGGAAGAATATTTTACCGGGGTAGGTTTTTGATATCTTTCTGATGTTGCATAGCGGATGCTTTTCGCTTTAATCACTCCATTTTCTTTTAAAGCTACTATTTTCCCGAAAGGAGTCTGAAATGTATGAGTTCCAAAATTCTGTTGTGATGTCATTGGGCTTCAAGCTTTAAGCGATAGACTTCAATTTTTTCAACTTCAATTTACAACTTTTTTATTTTTAAACGCAAAGATCTCCTTTAAATTTCAGTCCGTTTTTAAGACAGCAAAGGCATTTCACTCAGTGAAGTTTTAGATACTAATTTTTGCATATTTTTTTAACCACAAGTAAGAACACATAAGTTTTCTGAAAATCTACTTTCAGAGTTTGTCATCCCCGTAGGGATCTAAACATAGTATGGAAAATTCCTGTTTAGATTCTTTCAGAATGACAAATAATACGAATATTTTTCAATAGTTATAAAGAGTTAATTCAACGTTTTGTACTCACTTGGGGAAACTCCAACTTTACTTTTGAACAGTCGTGTAAAATGCTGTGGATATTTAAATCCCAGATCATAGGAAATTTCACTAATGGATTTCGCAGAGTCAGAAATCTGGTCTTTTGCAACATCAATCAGTTTATTGTGAATGTATTCCTGAGCAGAAACTCCGAGTTCTTTTTTGATCAGATCTCCAAAATAATTTGCAGAAAGATTGAGCTTCTCTGCAAAATAATTTACCATAGGCAAACCCAGATTTTTAGGTTTATCAGATTTTAAATAGTCATTCACCAAATTTTCAAACTTACCAATCATTCCCTGATTCACATGATCTCTTGTAATAAACTGACGGTCATAGAAACGCATACAGTAATTTAAAAACAATTCAATATTGTTTACAATTAAAGATTTGCTGTGTTTATCGATTGCCTGCCCGAGTTCATGTTTTATATTTTTAAAACATTCCAAAATGATTTCTCTTTCTTTTTCTGAAAGATGCAAAGCCTCATGTACGTCATAAGAGAAGAAATTGTACTCTTTGATATTCTTCCCCAGATTCGTCCCTTTCAACAAATCAGGATGGAAAATGAGCGCATAACCCGCAGGCTGAACATATCTGTCTTTATTGTAAATTCCATAGGTTTGTCCGGGAGCAATGAAAACCAAAGTTCCTTCCTGATAATCGTAACTGTGTTTTCCATAGAGCATATCTCCACACATTACATCTTTCAAAAAGACCGTATAAAAACCAAATTTTCGGAGATGCTGACAAATGGGATTGGATTGGGAAAAATCAATGATACTTACCAAAGGATGTAAGGTTTCATGATTTGCCATTTTATTGTATTCCGAAACACTGTTATAGATTTCAACCTCCTGATTTTCCATGAATTCCACTTTTATTACGATTCAAAATTACCACTTTCTCTGTTGATATTTTACAGGGCCGGTAAAATTGGTACGTCTTTCCGTAATTTATATAAGCAGAGTTTATCTAAAAGTTTCGACTTTTGTACCCGTGATAAGAATATTTAATCCTGATGAATATATTTTAATCGTAAATTAAACATCATTTTTTAATCATACCTCAACACAAATTTTAAATTCAACTTTATTAACACTTAAACTAAAAAATAAATGAGCACACTCACTGTAAAAGCCTACGGAGCAGAATCTAAAACTGCAGATTTAGCAGAAATCAATATTGCAAGAAGAGAAGTAACCACAAAGGATGTAGAAATTGAAATTCTATATTGCGGAGTTTGCCACTCGGATCTTCATACTGCAAGAAACGACTGGGGCGGATCTATGTATCCTGTTGTTCCGGGACACGAAATCGTAGGAAGAATCACAAATGTAGGAAGCGAAGTTTCTAAATTTAAAGTTGGAGACCTGGCTGCTGTTGGTTGTATGGTAGATTCTTGCGGACACTGCGATAGCTGTAAACATGATCTGGAACAATACTGCCAAAATGGTTTCACGGGAACTTATAACGGAAAAGACAAACATTTGGGAGGACATACTTTCGGGGGATATTCTCAAAAAGTTGTTGTAGATGAGCATTTTGTTCTTCGCGTTCCTGAAAATTTAGATTTGGCTGCCGTTGCTCCACTTCTTTGTGCAGGAATCACAACCTGGTCTCCTTTGAGACACTGGAATGTGGGTCAGGATTCTAAAGTGGCTGTTGTAGGTTTAGGAGGTTTGGGACACATGGCTATTAAACTTGCAAAAGGTTTGGGAGCTGAAGTAACTTTATTCTCAAGAACTCCCGGAAAAACTGAAGATGCTAAAAAATTGGGAGCAGATCACGTAGTAATTTCTACGGATGATTCTCAAATGAAAGAGGTGGCGGGAAAATTCGATGTAATTATTGATACTGTTCCTTACGAACACGATATTAATCCTTATATGCAGACTGTTGCATTAAATGGAACTTTGGTGTTAGTAGGATTTGTAGGTGAATTCGAAAATGAATCTCCAAGTACAAGACCTATGATTTTCCAACGTCGTTCTGTTGCCGGTTCTTTGATCGGTGGTATTGCTGAAACTCAGGAAATGCTTGATTTCTGCGGAAAACATAATATTGTTTCTGATATTGAATTAATTAAAATTCAGGACATCAACCATGCATATGAAAGAATGCTGAAAAGCGATGTAAAATATCGTTTTGTCATTGATATGCAATCTTTATAATTCTTCGTCGTATATTTTTAACTGAAAGACTCTCTTCGGAGAGTCTTTTTCCGTTTATATTAATTGCTATATTTTCCTTCCATATCCTTAAACGCCCATTCTGCCATGGAATTGATCACCGGAACCAATCCTTTTCCTGCTTCACTGAGTTCGTATGTTACATGAGGAGGAACAACAGGTTTTGCCGTTCTTATCACTAATCCGTCATTTTCCAGTTGTTTCAAATGCTGAATCAGCATTTTTTCCGTCACTGCCGGAATTGCACGTTTCAGTTCACTATATCTTTTATCACCGTTCGAAAGATGGTATAAAATAATCGGTTTCCAGAATCCTCCTATTTTTTCCATCACATACGTTACGGGACAAGAATCAAGTGCATATTTCTTGTTCTGCTGAATCGTTGAACTTTCTTTAATTGCTGCCATAATACATACTTCAGGGTAAGTACTTGTATAAAAGTAAGTACAAATATACCTTTGTATCAGGAAATAAAAAAATAATTACTAACAAATAATACAAATTATTATGAAAATTATCATCACAGGTTCATTAGGAAATGTAGCAAAACCTCTTGCAGAACAATTAATTGCTGAAGGGCACGATATCACAATTATCAGCAGTAACGATTCTAAAAAAAATGAAATTGAAAATTTAGGAGCAAAAGCAGCTATTGGTTCAATCACTGATTTAGATTTTTTAATTGAAACTTTTAAAGGAAATGATGCCGCATTTCTGATGACACCTCCCAATATGGGATTTGAAAATATTGTAGAAAACACCATCAATGCAGGAAAAAATTATGCTGAAGCGATCAAACAGACAGGCATAAAAAAAGTGGTTATGTTAAGCAGCATCGGAGCCGAATCTCCTGTTGAAAACGGACCGATCAAAGGTCTTCATTTTATTGAAAAATTCTACAATGAATTGGAAAATACTTCAGTAACCTTCTTAAGAGCCGGATATTTCTATATCAATTTCTTCAATGATATTCCGTTGATTAAAAATGCAGGAATTATTGGAGGAAATTATCCTATCGATACAAAAGTTCCATTGGTTCATCCGAAAGATATTGCGAAAGCTGCAGCAAAAGAATTAGTAAATCATTCAGAGGGCAAAAAAGTAAAATATATTGTAAGTGATGTTCGCTTCGCTTCTGATTTTGCTAAAGTTTTTGGAAGTGCCATCGGAAAACCGGAACTTCCATGGATTGAGTTCAAAGACGAAGAATCGTTGAACGGAATGTTACAGGCCGGACTTCCTCAGGAAATGGCAGAATTGTATACGGAAATGGGAAGAGGAATCCGAACGGGAGTTGTACAGAAAGATTTTATTGAACATGGTTCTGTAATTGACGGAAAAATTAAATTGGAGGAGTTTGCAAAAGAATTCGCGGGTAAGTTTAATGCTTAATTTTCTTTTGACTTGAATCAAAAGAAACAAAAGTTCAAGACTTGGAATCAAAATACTAAAAATAAATTCTATTCACTAAAAATTCTAAAACTTGCGCGAATTCATGATTTGTATTTTGATTCAGTTAAATTGATCTCGCGCTTCGAATAGTAGAATTTTTTTAACGTTCATACAATTCATTTTCTTAACGCTTTTGATTCCTAGGTCGGTTTGAATGCCCTATTTATATCTACAGCTTCGGCGAGCCTTTGGCTCGCCGAAGCTGTAGATATTTTAATAATTGAATTAAGCTTCTAATCTTAATTTCTATTTTTCTTTTAACGTTTTCTTCAAAACTTTCAATTTCCCATCAATAGGCTGATCAATTTTTAATCCCAGAATTTCAGCAACCAAAGGATACACATTGATATTAGCAAATTCATCAATCACCAGATTGTTTTTAAATTCAGGTCCCCAAGCGAAGAAAGTCGCTTTCATCTCAGGAACAATTCTTGGATTATAGCCATGTTTTCCAATGGAAGTTTTCTTTCCTTTTTCCAGGAAGATTTTTGGAGCTTTTGGAATTAATAGAATCTGTCCTATTCTGTTATACTTGTCGTCTTTTGTACCGAAATGAAGATATTTTGGAAGCTTTTTATCCAGATATACTTCATAATCTTCCGTTTTATTGGCTTTTAATTCTTTGTACGTTTTTTTAACCTCATCAGGATTTTTAACGTAAACTCTCAGCAAAGTCTGAGAATTATAAATATCAAATTTATTTTTATCTAAAAGCATCGCAGGAATTTCCAGCGGATTTCCTCCGTTTACTTTTATCATTCCGTGGTCTGATACGAAAATAAAGTTTACATTTTTTAATCCTAAAGCATTTACTTTCTGAACCAATTCTCCAATGGCGTTATCGATCAAATGAACAGCATCTTCTGTTTCCTTTGTATCGGGACCAAAGTGATGGCCGCTTCCGTCAACTTCAGGAAAGTATAACGAAATAAAATGAGGTCTTCTATCCATCGGTAATTTTAGCCAATCAATCACTTTATCCACTTTTGCTGAAGGGGAAAATTTTTCATGATAAGGATAATAATATGTCGGTCTTTTTCCTCCCGCATCACTCGCAGAACCTACCCATTGTAAAGAAGCAGAAACCATCCCCTGCTTTTCAGCTAATCCCCAAAGCGGAGTTCCACCATACCAACTTCCGTCTTCAGCATTCTTCTTATTGCTCATTGCATACGGTTCTTTTCTTTTGTAATCATAGAAATAATTATCAATCAAACCGTGATGAGAAGGGTGAAGTCCAGTAATTAAAGTCCAGTGATTCGGGAAAGTGATACTTGGATAGCTTGGAATCATTGCTTTAGCCTGAACTCCTTCATTTGAAAGTTTCAGAAGATTTTCTGCATTGTATTTTTTAGCATAATCATATCGAAAACCGTCTGTGGAGATCATGATCACATAAGGTTTTGTCTGCGCTTCAGCGCTATTGTACCTGTTAGGAATAACGACTTGTGCCGTATCAACTGTTTCTTTCTGGGCAAAAACTGTCAATGAAAAAACCAACAGTAAAAATTGTAATCCTCGCTTCATTATAAATTTTTCACAAAGTTACTTCCGGAAAATTTGACATAAAAGTTTCCTGAGTTAAAAAAACATTAAAAGCACTTTTTAGAATCAGTGTAAACAAAAAAGCCACTTTTCAGTGGCTTTTCAATTATTCTTTAATCAATTTTTGATAGGACATTGTTCCATCTTTTTGTGTAATCTCCAAATAATAGCTTCCGGATCTTAAATCAGAAACACTGATACTTCCTCCTTCAACTTTTACAGATCTCACTTTTCGTCCTGTCGTTTCGTAAATATCAACTGATTTAATATTATCAGCATTTTCAAAATTTACTGTTTCTTTAGCAGGATTCGGATAAATACTTACGTTTCTGCTTTCAAGTGTCAAATCACTCGTTGCAAGGGTTGCAGATCTTGACAGTGTTGCATAGTCTCTCAATGCATTATGATATCCTAAAGCTGTATTTCCATCTCTTCTTGAATAGAAAATACTGATCGCTGAATTCGCATTTGAAATAGCAAAATCACCGGTTCCACCAGCTAAAGTTCTTGTGGCAACGATAGTTCTTGTACTTCCGGATACTGTATTACTACTCACCGTCCAGTCTTGTGATGCATCTGCAGTCGGGGTAATTCCTATTCCTCCAAAAGTATAATCGGTATTTCCTGAAGAATTATAAATAAATCCGTCTGCACCATTTGCCATTCCACTGGATCCGAAACCAATTCCAAGCATCGAATTACTGTCACCTGTTACGGTTAAAGTTACCGTAGTAGGTGTCGTATCTATTTTTACAGTCATTCCTGTTGTAGGCAAAGAGACCGTTCCTGTTGTAAACTGAGCCCAGGCAAAATTTGCCAGAAGCGTTCCCAATATTAGTAAAGTTTTTTTCATTTTTTTAATTTTTTAAGAGGGTGATGATATCTTTGTTGTTAGTCTGAAGGGCATATTCGAACGGGGTCATTCCCTGAGAATCTTTGATTGATTTGTCGGCTTTGTGTTGTAATAACAATTGTATAAGTTCTTTATTACCAAATTTCACTGCCCAGAATAAAGGAGTAGCTCCTGTAGCATCCGCGATATTGGGATCAGCGTTTTTTTGTAATAAACGCTCTACCAAATCTTTATTATATTTCACAGAAAGTCCGGCTAAAGCGGTGCCTTCCTGACTCTTATAATTAACGTTCTTTACATTATCAATCAAAAATTTAGCCACTTCTGTGTTTCCTCTGTAACATGCTAAAATAAGAGGTGAAAAACCGTGTTCATTGGTTTGATTAATAACATCCGGATTCTGCTTCATGAGGTTTTGTACTTCAGTAACAGTTCCACTTCTGGCAATATCAAAAATCGATTTTGCTTTTTCCTGAGCAGACATCAAGGTAAAGCTCAGAAAAGTACCTATTATGAGAATCAGGTTCTTCATTGTTTTGATAAGGTATAATCGTATTGAACATTTACATTTTCAGCTACCTTTTTAGTAACCATTTTAGGAATAGTTACTTTATGGTCGGCCGATTTCGCTATAAAACCTCCCGATATATAAATTTTACCGTCTTTAGCATAAATTGTTGCATTTGACGTATACGCTTTATCCACACCATGAAAGTTTAAAGTTCCCTGTAAGGTATATTTTTGCGGATTGGCAGTAAGCTTGGTTTTATCAAAATTCAAAATCTTTCCTGTAAAAGTTGTTTTTGGATATTTTGCTGTTTCGGCATAGCTTTCATTAAAATGTTCCTCCATAAGTTTGACTTTGAAATGAAAGTTTTTAACCGCAGAAACGGAAGCCATATCTCCTGTGTCTGCATTCAACACCACAATATTATTATCATCCTGAGCAAAAACGTCCTCAAATAAAGGGACTGAAGCTTCAAAGGTTACTTTTCCTGTTTTTGAGCTATATTTCTGAGCTGAAACAAGGGTTGCAAATAGTAACGAAACGGTTAGTATAATTAATTTTTTCATAGAGAATTCTTTTTAGTTTTCAATAAGTCCGTCAGATTTCCATTTAATGAAAATATTGATCTGTGAGGGTGACAACGCGCCTCCCTGAGGCATTTTCTGAGGATCTCCAACAGGTCTCTGTATTCTGTCCAGAATATTATCAATATGATTTTTCACCTGATTATAGCTCGTCCAGGGCTGAAATGAAGCCGCGCCTCCTGCTGAATGGCAGACAATACAGTTAGCATCTATAAGAGGTTTTACATCTTTATTGTACGTTACCTGGTCTGCAATGGGAGCTGATCCTGAGATTTCTTCATAGGTTGAGCTTTCACAGGCAGTAAGAATAGCTGCCAATGAAAATAAGTAGATTATTTTTTTCATATTAAAAAACTCTATAAAGATTAAACCCAAAGAAAATATGTCCTTTTCCCCAATTTCCTGTTGCATTGGTGAGATATCCGATATCAGAATTGAGCTGGGAATTCGTAAATAAAAGCTGGAACACGTGTCCCCCGGTTTCTATATCCATCCCTAAAGACAGGGGATTTTTATAAAAACTGTGATTATCAAAATTCACAAAGTATTCCGCATTAATAGAGATTCTTTTTGAAACTTTATAACGGCCTCCTAATCCTGTAAGAAATTGATCTTTATTCTCAATACTCGGCTCATAAAGGTTTTTGTGAACATAGGATGGAGTAAGCTGCAAAGAAAGTTTATCATTAAATCTTCGTGAAATAAGCGCTTGAGTAAGATAAGAAAGTCTATCTCCAAACTGAAGATCAGGATAATTATCTTTACTGAGATCTGTATTTACAGCCAATACATTATATCCTACGATATCAACCGGAAAACTTTCGCTTTGCTTTAGCAGTTTATATTTTGCACCGCCTTCAAAGGTTTTCTGATTGGTTTCTCTGGAAAGGTTTAATGAAAGGCCGTCAGTAACGCCATAAATTACGCCCAATTTAGTAGATGCATCATCCAACCCAAAAAAATCTTTGAATCCTTTGCTTACATCCCCGAATCGATGCGCAACTACGATATACCATTCGTTCTTTGCAGGAAGCTTTGTAGATTGTCCCGTGACAATCTGTAATGCCTTAAATGCAGGCTGTGAAATTTCGGTGTTTGTTTTAATAGTATCAATATCCTTCAACAAGTCTTCTTGCGCAAAAGCGAGACTTGAAGCCAACATTGACAAAAAGAAGAGAGTTTTTGTCATACATTTACTTTATTATAATATTAGTATGACAAACTTATAGACTTATAGTTTCAAAAGCAGGTGATAAAAGTCACCGACAAAATTGTTTTTATCAATCAAATTGTTAAAATAATTAAATAACATTTATTAGAGGTTTCTAACATTTTCATTCACAGGCACTTTTATACCTTCTTTTGTCTGAATGATCTCGCCTTCATTTTCAACTTTTTTCAAGACACGGCTTACAACTTCTCTGGAAGTTCCCAAATTGCTGGCAATTTCTCTGTGGGTAAGCTTTATAGGATTGTTTCCCGTTACTAAAATCTGTTGTCTGATATAATTCAAAACTCTTTTATCAAGCCTGTGAAAAACGGCATCGTTTACCATATTCATTACATCTGTGAACCTTCTATCGTATTCATGATAAAAAAGCTTATTGATCTCCGGAAATCTGATCAGCCAGTCATGCAATACTCCAACGGGAATCAGCATTACTTCAGAATCTTCTTCAGCAAGCGCATAGATTTTACTTACATAATCTCCAAAAATGGATGAAAAGGTCATTAAGCAACTATCATTAGGTCTTACGTAATAATAGATAAGCTCTCTTCCATCATTTAAGGAGTATACTTTAATGGAACCCTTGATCAGGAACGGGACATATCTTACCTTCTGCCCTTCTGTAATGATTTCCGTTTTTGCTTTTATATCGGTAATCAATGCATGTTTTTGAAGCTCAGTTGAAAAATCACTACCAAGAAACCCGAATTTATTAAGAATAAACTGGTTATTTATCATATCTATTAAATCATATCTAAGAACAAAGATATAAAATTGAATAATTCACAGGAATATATTTTTATCTATTAAAGATATTTAATAATGAATCGTGTTTTGAATGTATAATGAAAACTGATATGAAAGAATTTTTTAAGTTTCGAGCATAAAAAAAATGCCCCAATACAAATTGAGGCATTCTTATGTATGTTAAGAAAAATCTTAAGCTTGTACGTTGTTAGCACCTAATACGAAAGGCTCAACTTCTTTGATTTCTCCAAATTGTTGTTCGTAGTTAGCGATGTTTTGTTGAAGAGCAGATAATACTCTTTTTGCGTGAAGAGGAGCAAGAATAACTCTTGATCTTACTTTCGCTTGTTGTACCCCCGGCATTAATTGGATGAAATCTACAACGAATTCAGATGGAGAGTGGTTTACCAAAGCTAAATTAGCATAGATCCCTGCTGCTACCATTTCGTTTAATTCGATGTTGATGTTTCCGTCTTGTGGATTTTGATTGTTGTCCATTGTTATAAATTATTTTTTTAAATTCGAAATTTGAGGTTGTGAAAATATAAAAATAATTTCAAACCTCAAATTCCAAATCATTAATTTTAGTTAAGGTCTTCGAATTCTTTTCTAGAACCTACAATTACATTTTGGTATTCTTTAAGACCTGTACCTGCAGGAATTCTGTGTCCTACAATTACATTTTCTTTAAGACCGTTCAGATCATCTACTTTACCAGCAACTGCAGCTTCATTTAGTACTTTAGTTGTTTCCTGGAATGATGCAGCAGACATGAATGATTTAGTTTGAAGAGCTGCTCTTGTAATACCTTGAAGTACAGGCGTTGCTGTAGCCGGTAAAGCTTCTCTTACTTCCACTAAAGCCTGATCTTCACGCTTCAATTTAGAATTTTCATCTCTTAATTCTCTTGCCGTAATCATCTGACCTGGTTGGAATGATTTTGAATCACCAGCATCTACTACTACTTTAAGACCGAATACTCTGTTGTTTTCTTCTAAGAAGTCATACTTATGTTCAAGAGCTCCTTCAAGGAATTGAGTATCACCTCCATCAACGATAGATACTTTCGTCATCATCTGTCTTACGATAATTTCGAAGTGCTTGTCGTCGATTTTTACCCCCTGTAGACGGTAAACTTCCTGAATTTCGTTTACTAAATATTCCTGAACCGCAGTTGGACCTTTAATTCTTAAGATATCGTCCGGAGTGATTGAACCGTCAGAAAGTGGCGAACCAGCTCTCACGAAGTCATTCTCCTGTACTAGAATCTGGTTTGATAATTTAACTAAATAAATTTTTCTCTCTCCAGTTTTAGCCTCAACGATAAGTTCTCTGTTACCTCTCTTAATTTTTCCGTAAGAAACTACCCCATCGATTTCTGTAACAACCGCCGGGTTTGAAGGGTTTCTTGCTTCGAACAATTCAGTAACTCTCGGAAGACCTCCGGTGATATCCCCTGCTTTTGCAGATTTTCTTGGGATCTTGATTAGGACTTTACCAGCCTTAATTTTTTCACCATCGTTAACCATTAAGTGGGCTCCTACCGGTAAGTTGTACCCTTTTTGTTCAACTCCTTTAGAATCTACCACTTTTAATGTAGGTACCGCTTTCTTATTTCTAGATTCAGAGATTACTTTCTCTTCGAAACCTGTAGCTTCGTCAATTTCCAACTGGAATGAAATACCCTGGATGATATCCTCATATTCTACTTTACCAGAAGTTTCTGCAATGATTACCGCGTTATACGCATCCCACTTACAGATTGTATCTCCTTTCTTCACTTTATCACCTGGTTTTACAGATAATATTGAACCGTAAGGTACGTTAGCTACCATTAATGGAGTTCTAGACTCATTATCAGCAACCAATCTGAATTCCGTTGAACGAGAAACCACAACTTCAGTTGTATTACCGTTTTCATCTTCAGAAGTAATTGTTCTTACTTCATCCATTTCAACGATACCGTCTCTTCTAGCAACGATTGATGGGTTTTCTGAAACGTTACCTGCAGTACCCCCTTGGTGGAAAGTTCTCAACGTAAGCTGAGTTCCCGGTTCCCCAATTGATTGTGCTCCAATAACCCCTACAGCTTCACCCATGTGGATCATCTTACCTGTTGCTAGGTTTCTACCGTAACATTTCGCACAGATACCTTTTTTAGCCTCACACGTCAATGGTGAACGTACTTCAACAGCTTCTAATCCAGCTTCTTCAATTCTCTTAGCTAACTGCTCAGTAATTACCTGATCAGCTTCTGCGATAATTTCATCACTTTCTGGATCGTAAATATTATGTAAAGAAACTCTACCTAAGATTCTTTCAGAGATTCTTTCAACGATCTCGTCATTTTTCTTAAGTGCAGTAACTTCTGTACCTCTTAGAGTTCCACAGTCGTCTTCTGTAACGATAACGTCCTGTGCAACGTCTACCAATCTTCTCGTTAAGTAACCTGCATCGGCAGTCTTAAGAGCGGTATCCGCAAGACCTTTACGAGCACCGTGGGTAGAGATAAAGTATTCTAGAATCGAAAGACCTTCTTTAAAGTTTGCAAGGATTGGGTTTTCGATGATCTCCGCACCGGTAGAACCAGCTTTCTGCGGTTTTGCCATCAAACCTCTCATCCCTGATAACTGACGGATCTGTTCTTTAGAACCCCTCGCTCCAGAGTCAAGCATCATATATACAGAGTTGAAACCACCTTGGTCAGTTTTCATTCTGCTCATGATCATTTCAGTTAATCCTGCGTTGGTGTTCGTCCAAACGTCGATTACCTGGTTATAACGTTCTGTATCGGTAATTAGACCCATGTTATAGTTAGCTCTAATTTCGTCTACAGTTTCAATAGAAGTAGCAATCATCTGCTTTTTCTCAACAGGAACTACAATATCCCCTAATGAGAACGAAAGACCACCTTTGAATGCGTTTGAGTATCCTAAGTCTTTCATTGCATCCAAGAACTTCACCGTTGTAGGGAAATCTGTATCAGCAAGAATTCTACCGATAACATTTCTTAATGATTTCTTAGTAAGAAGTTCATTAATATACCCTGACTGTTTAGGTACGATCTGGTTGAATAAAATTCTCCCCACAGAAGTTTCGATCAATCTTGTTACGATTTGTCCGTCTTCTTTTACAGGAAGTCTACATCTTACTTTAGCATTTAAAGATACTCTACCTTCAGCATAAGCGATTTCAGCTTCTTCAGGAGAATAGAATGCAAGCCCTTCTCCTTTTACTTTCATTGTCTCAGTAGAACTCAATTCTTTAGTCATGAAATAAAGACCAAGAACCATGTCCTGAGATGGTACCGTAATTGGAGAACCGTTTGCAGGGTTCAAGATGTTTTGAGAACCTAACATCAATAACTGAGCTTCAAGGATCGCTTCTGGTCCTAACGGTAAGTGTACCGCCATCTGGTCACCATCGAAATCGGCGTTGAAGGCTGTTGTTACTAACGGGTGTAGCTGGATTGCCTTACCTTCGATCATCTTAGGTTGGAAAGCCTGAATACCCAGTCTGTGAAGCGTAGGTGCTCTGTTCAATAGAACAGGGTGACCTTTCATCACATTTTCTAAGATATCATATACTACCGGTTCTTTTCTATCAATAATTCTCTTTGCAGATTTTACTGTTTTTACAATTCCTCTTTCAATTAGTTTTCTAATGATGAATGGTTTGTAAAGTTCAGCTGCCATATCTTTAGGAATACCACATTCGTGAAGCTGTAAGTTTGGACCTACAACAATTACCGAACGCGCAGAGTAATCTACCCTTTTTCCTAGTAAGTTCTGACGGAAACGACCTTGCTTACCTTTCAATGAATCTGAAAGTGATTTCAATGGTCTGTTTGATTCGGATTTTACTGCTGAAGATTTTCTTGTATTATCGAATAATGAATCTACTGATTCCTGAAGCATACGCTTCTCGTTTCTCAAGATTACTTCTGGAGCTTTGATCTCCAATAATCTCTTCAAACGGTTATTTCTGATAATAACTCTTCTATAAAGGTCATTTAAATCGGAAGTAGCGAAACGTCCTCCATCCAATGGAACCAATGGTCTTAGTTCTGGTGGAATAACTGGAAGTACACGCATAATCATCCACTCTGGTCTGTTGATCATTCTTGTATTAGCTCCTCTCAATGCTTCTACAACGTTCAATCTCTTAAGAGCTTCTGTTCTTCTTTGTTTTGAACCTTCATTATGAGCTTTGTGTCTCAAATCGAAAGACAATGCATCAAGATCGATTCTTTTTAATAATTCTTCAACAGCTTCAGCACCCATTTTAGCGATGAATTTGTTTGGATCAGAATCATCAAGATATTGGTTCTCGATCGGAAGGGTATCCATAATATCAAGATACTCTTCTTCTGTTAAGAACTCCATATTTTCGAAATCAGAACCGTCTAATTTCTTAGCAATCCCTTGCTGAATCACTACGTATCTTTCGTAGTAGATGATCATATCTAATTTCTTAGAAGGAATTCCTAAAAGGTAACCTATTTTGTTTGGTAAAGAACGGAAATACCAGATGTGCGCAATAGGAACAACCAAACCGATATGTCCGATTCTTTCTCTACGTACTTTTTTCTCCGTAACCTCTACACCACAACGGTCACAAACAATCCCCTTGTAACGAATTCTCTTGTATTTACCACAAGCACATTCGTAATCCTTTACAGGACCGAAGATTTTTTCACAGAACAAACCGTCTCTTTCAGGCTTATGCGTTCTGTAGTTAATAGTTTCCGGCTTAAGAACCTCTCCTCTTGAGTCTTGTAAGATAGACTCCGGTGAAGCTAAACCGATGGTTATTTTATTAAATCTACTTGTTTTATTTTTATTTGACATTTGTTAGATTTTAAATTTTAGATTTTAGATTTTAGATTAATTTCTGAATGTTGCCATTCAACATTTATAATTTAAAATTTAAAATTATTCCTCTAGTCTTACGTCTAATCCAAGACCTTGCAGCTCGTGAAGTAATACGTTGAATGATTCCGGAATACCTGGTTCAGGCATAGATTCACCTTTTGCAATTGCTTCATAAGTTTTTGCTCTACCAATCACGTCATCAGACTTCACAGTCAAGATTTCTCTCAAGATATTTGATGCTCCAAATGCTTCAAGAGCCCAAACCTCCATCTCTCCGAATCTCTGACCTCCGAACTGAGCTTTACCTCCTAACGGCTGCTGAGTGATCAATGAGTAAGGTCCGATAGAACGTGCGTGCATCTTGTCATCTACCATGTGTCCAAGTTTCAACATATAGATAATACCTACTGTTGCAGCCTGTGTAAATCTTTCTCCGGTACCACCATCATAAAGGTAAGTGTGACCGAATTTAGGAAGACCTGCCTTCTCTGTGTACTCAGTGATTTGATCTAGAGTAGCCCCATCAAAGATAGGTGTAGCGAACTTCAATCCTAATTTTCTACCAGCCCATCCTAGAACTGTTTCATAAATCTGACCGATGTTCATACGAGAAGGTACCCCAAGCGGATTCAATACGATATCTACTGGTGTTCCGTCTTCTAGGAATGGCATATCTTCTTCACGAACGATTCTTGAAACGATACCTTTGTTACCGTGACGTCCTGCCATTTTATCCCCTACATTCAATTTACGTTTCTTAGCAATGTAAACTTTAGCCAACTTCATGATACCAGCCGGAAGCTCATCTCCGATTGAAATTGCAAATTTCTCACGGTTTTTAACTCCTTGAATATCGTTGAATTTGATTTTGTAATTGTGAATTAATTGTTTGATCAATTCATTTTTATCGTTATCAACAGTCCAGTCTGAACCGCTAACGTTCACATAATCTTCAACTGAAGTCAATAATTTGTGAGTGAATTTCACACCTTTACCGATGATTTCTTCATCTAAGTCGTTGGTAACCCCTTGAGAAGTTTTACCGCTTACCAGTGTATTTAATTTTTCAATTAAAGTATTTCTCAACTCATCAAACTTAGCCTTGTAAGTGTTTTCAATCTCTTCAAGCTTAAGTTTTTCTTCAGTTCTTTTCTTTTTGTCTTTAATATTTCTTGAGAACAATTTTTTGTTGATCACAACACCTCTTAGTGAAGAGTCAGCTTTCAATGAAGCATCTTTCACATCACCAGCTTTGTCACCAAAGATCGCTCTCAAAAGTTTTTCTTCAGGAGTCGGGTCAGATTCACCTTTTGGAGTAATTTTACCAATCATGATATCTCCAGGCTTCACTTCAGCACCGATTCTGATCATACCGTTTTCGTCAAGATCTTTAGTAGCTTCTTCAGAAACGTTTGGAATATCTGCTGTCAATTCTTCCATACCTAATTTGGTATCACGAACTTCAAGAGAGTACTCATCTACGTGGATTGAAGTAAACCAGTCTTCACGTACAACTTTTTCGTTGATTACGATCGCATCCTCGAAGTTATATCCTTTCCAAGGCATGAACGCAACCACTAAGTTTCTACCAAGAGCTAATTCTCCGTCCTCAGTAGCATAACCGTCGCAAAGTACCTGTCCTTTTTCCACTACATCACCTACTCTTACGTTTGGTCTTAGGGTAATTGTTGTACTCTGGTTGGTTTTTCTGAACTTAGTCAGCTTATATGTTTTAGTAGCAGACTCGAATTGTACTAAATCTTCGTCTTCGCTTCTTTCATATTTAATAACAATTCTGTCAGCATCTACGTACTCTACAGTACCAGTACCTTCAGCGTTAATTAAGATTCTTGAATCTCTCGCAACTTGCTGTTCCAGACCTGTACCTACGATTGGAGCTTGTGGCTTCAATAGAGGTACTGCCTGACGCATCATGTTAGATCCCATCAATGCACGGTTCGCATCATCATGTTCCAAGAAAGGAATCAATGAAGCTGAAATACCAGAGATCTGGTTTGGTGCAACGTCGATCAAATTAACCTGAGATGGCTCAACTACAGGGTAGTCACCATCTAGTCTTGCGATAATTCTGTCTGTTAAGAATTCACCATTATCATTCAATTCAACGTTTGCCTGAGCAATTACTTTATCTTCTTCATCTTCTGCATTCAGATAAATAGGATCAGCAGCAAGATCAATCTTACTGTCTTCTACTTTTCTATATGGAGTTTCGATGAAACCTAGTCTGTTGATTTTAGCATAAATACCTAGAGATGAAATCAAACCGATGTTTGGTCCTTCCGGAGTTTCAATCGGACAAATTCTTCCGTAGTGAGTATGGTGAACGTCACGAACCTCGAAACCTGCTCTTTCTCTTGATAAACCACCAGGTCCTAGTGCAGAAAGTCTACGCTTGTGCGTGATTTCTGACAATGGGTTGGTTTGGTCCATGAACTGAGAAAGCTGGTTGGTACCAAAGAACGAGTTAATTACAGATGTTAAAGTCTTAGCATTTACAAGGTCAAGCGGAGTAAAGATTTCGTTATCTCTAACGTTCATTCTCTCCTTGATTGTTCTTGCAATTCTTGAAAGACCTACTCCAAACTGTCCTGCTAATTGCTCACCAACAGTTTTAATTCTTCTGTTTGATAAGTGGTCGATATCATCAACCTCTGCTTTAGAGTTTACAAGTTCGATCAAGTGTCTTACAATTGCAATAATATCTTCTTTGGTAAGAACCTCAGTTGTCGTAGGAATGTTAAGACCTAACTTTTTGTTTAGTCTGTAACGTCCAACTTCTCCTAATGAATATCTTTGCTCAGAGAAGAATAATTTTTCAATGATTCCTCTTGCAGTTTCCTCATCTGGTGGATCTGCATTTCTCAACTGACGATAGATATACTCTACTGCTTCTTTCTCAGAGTTAGTAGGGTCTTTTTGTAATGTATTCTGAATGATAGAGAACTCATTGCTGTTTTCTTTGTGAATCAGGATAGATTTCACACCAGCATCAAGAATAAGATCCAAATGTTCTTTTTCAAGAATAGTCTCTCTATCCAAGATGATCTCGTTTCTTTCGATAGAAACTACTTCACCGGTATCTTCGTCTACGAAATCTTCGAACCAAGTGTTCAATACTCTCGCAGCCAATGTTCTTCCTTCCACTTTTTTAAGGGCAGCTTTAGAAACTTTCACTTCTTCAGCAAGGTCGAAGATCTGAAGGATATCCTTATCAGACTCATAACCGATCGCTCTTAATAAAGTCGTTAATGGTAATTTTTTCTTACGGTCGATATACGCGTACATTACGCTGTTGATATCTGTCGTAAATTCCATCCAAGATCCTTTGAAAGGGATAATTCTTGAATAGTACAATTTAGTTCCGTTTGCGTGGTAAGTCTGTCCGAAGAATACACCAGGTGAACGGTGAAGCTGCGTAACAATAACTCTCTCTGCACCATTGATGATGAAAGATCCACTAGGCGTCATGTAAGGAACTGGCCCTAAATACACATCCTGAACCACCGTTTGGAAATCCTCGTGTTCAGGGTCTGTACAATACAATTTAAGTCTTGCTTTTAAAGGAACCGAATACGTCAATCCTCTTTCCACACATTCATCGATTGAATAACGTGGAGAATCTACCAAATAATCTAAGAATTCCAATACGAATTGGTTTCTTGAATCGGTAATTGGGAAATTTTCCTGGAAGGTTTTGTACAAACCTTCGTCAGTTCTGTCTTCAGGAAGCGTATCAAGCTGGAAAAACTCACTAAAAGACTCGATTTGGATATCCAAGAAGTCCGGAGTGATAATCTTTCCTTTCGCTGAAGAGAAGTTAACTCTCTGATTTCCCCTAGTTGTAGGTGTTGTTTTACTCATAAAACTTTTAAGAAAGGTTAAAAAATATTTTGATTAATTACTAAAATATCAGAAGCAAATGGTTATTTAAACGTAAGAAAAAAGAATAAGTAAGAAAATTTTGGCGCAATGATCAAGTTTTATTCTTAATTTTCAAGTATTTAAATACTATTAAGCTTCTAATTGCAACACTGGTATATCTTTTCACAGCGTAATGCAAAATATTTTTATTACTTTTGAGGCAGAACCGCCGCAATATCTATATACACAAAAGCCCTTTCATTCAAATGAAAGAGTTACTACTCAGTATTTTATAGATTTACAAACAATTTTTCGCGCCAAAAGAGGAGCAAAGATACAAAAATTTATTGGCATTCACAATATTTTATTGTGAACTGCGTTTTATTCATTTATTTTAAATTTAAAAATCAAGAGGTGCTCTAAAAATATATGCTTGATTTTTTTTCATCAAAATAACAAAAACTTTAAACTGCGTTTACTACATAAAAAAAGCCCGAGTAAAATACTCAGGCTTATTATTTATAGTATAAATTGATTACTTCAATTCTACTTCAGCACCAGCTTCTTCTAATTGCTTCTTAAGAGCTTCAGCTTCGTCTTTAGAGATACCTGTTTTGATTGGAGCAGGAGCACCATCTACGATATCTTTAGCTTCTTTAAGACCAGCACCAGTTAAATCTTTTACTAATTTAACGATAGCCAATTTAGAAGCACCTGCAGACTTAAGAATTACGTCGAATTCTGTTTTTTCTTCAGCAGCTTCACCTGCACCACCTGCAGCAACTACTACAGCAGCAGCAGCTGGCTCAATTCCGTACTCATCCTTAAGGATAGCAGCTAATTCGTTTACGTCTTTTACTGTTAAGTTTACTAGCGTTTCAGCTAAATTTTTTAAATCTGACATTGTTGTAATGTTTTTGTTGATTATTTATTATTTTTTGAGTGTAATTATTCAGCAGCTGGCGTTTCGTCAGTGCTTTCTGCAGCTGGAGCTTCAGGAGCTTCCTCAGCAGCAGGAGTTTCTTCTACAGCAGGAGCAGCAACTTCTTCAGTTGTAGCCTCTGCAGCTTCAGATTTGTTTTGAAGAGCAGAAATAACTCTTTGAATTGGAGACTGAAGTAATCCGATGATTTCACCGATCATTTCTTCTCTAGACTTGATGCTTACCAAAGTATCTAGATTCTCGTCACCAACATAGAAAGTTTCTTGAACGAAAGCAGATTTTAAAGCCGGCTTCTCATCCTTCTTTCTGAAGTCTTTGATTAATTTCGCAGGAGCATTTGCAGTCTCAGAAATCATGATTGCAGAGTTTCCTTTGAAAGACTGGAACATCTCAGAGTAATCTACTCCTTCAATTTGCTCCATTGCTTTCTGTAAAAGTGTGTTTTTCACAACTTTTACTTTGATATTTTGTTTGAAAGCTTGTCTTCTGAAGTCTGATGCTTTACCAGCATTCAATCCTTCAAGATCTGCAACATATACTACTTTAGCATCCTGAAGCAAATCTTTGATCTCTTGTATTGCTACAACTTTTTGGTCTTTTGTCATTGTCTTAAGGATTTCGTATTAGTTAACAGATTTAGTATCGATTGCAATACCAGGACTCATTGTAGAAGACAAATAGATAGACTTCACATAAGTACCTTTAGCAGCAGTTGGCTTCATTTTGATCAAAGTAGAAATCAATTCCTGAGCATTTTCCTTGATTTTAGCAGCATCGAAAGATACTTTACCAATACCAGCGTGGATAATACCGTATTTATCAACTTTGAAATCAATTTTACCAGCTTTTACTTCAGTTACTGCTTTACCAATTTCCATTGTTACAGTACCTGATTTAGGGTTAGGCATCAAACCTCTTGGTCCTAATACTCTACCCAATGGTCCTAATTTACCCATAACAGCCGGCATAGTAACGATAACGTCAACATCTGTCCAACCGTCTTTGATTTTTTGTAAATATTCATCAAGACCTACATAATCAGCACCAGCTTCTTTAGCTTCTGCTTCTTTATCTGGAGTTACTAAAGCCAAAACTTTAACATCTTTACCAGTTCCGTGAGGAAGAGATACAACACCTCTTACCATTTGGTTTGCTTTTCTTGGATCTACACCCAATCTTACAGCGATATCTACAGAAGCATCAAACTTTGCAGTGTTCACTTCTTTTACAAGAGCTGAACCTTCTTCAAGGTTATATATTCTTCCTTTTTCTACTTTGCTTAAAGCTTCCTTTTGCTTTTTAGTCAATTTTGCCATTTCTAATAGTTTTAAGCGTTAAAAGTTGGTTTAGTTCCTGTTACTCTTAATCCCATAGATCTAGCAGTACCTGCAACCATAGAAACTGCAGAATCCATTGTAAAGCAGTTAAGGTCAGTCATTTTATCTTCAGCGATTTTTTGAACTTGAGCCCAAGTTACAGCACCTACTTTGTTTCTGTTCGGTTCTCCAGAACCACCCTTGATTTTAGCCGCATCCATCAACTGGATTGCTGCAGGAGGAGTTTTAATTACGAATTCAAAAGATTTGTCTTCGTATACTGTAATTACTACAGGTAAAACTTGTCCTGGCTTATCTTGAGTTCTTCCGTTAAATTGCTTACAAAACTCCATGATGTTCACACCTGCAGAACCCAATGCTGGACCTACTGGTGGAGAAGGGTTAGCTGCGCCACCTTTCACCTGAAGCTTTACCATTTTAAAGACTTTTTTAGCCATTTTTTGTTTTTTAAATTTGAATAATTAATGAGTTTGGAAGCATTTATTATTCAGCAGGTTATCCATTCTCACCTTAGATAATCCTACTTTTCGGACTGCAAAATTATAAAATATTTTTGAAATAGCAAACTGATACATTGTTTTTTATTAAAATTTAATCTTGAAATAAAAAATCCACTTATTGAAAAATAAGTGGATTCTATATATTTTAAAAATATTATTTAAACTTTTTCAACCTGCATATAGCTAAGTTCCATTGGAGTTTTTCTACCGAAGATAAGTACAGAAACTTCAATTTTCTTTTTATCTTCAAGAATTTTCTCAACGGTTCCGTTGAATCCGTTGAATGGTCCGTCAATCACTTTAACGTTTTCTCCAACGATGTAAGGAATTTCAACATCACTTGCGAATTCTGACAATTCATCCATTCTTCCAAGCATTCTGTTAACTTCAGACTTTCTCATTGGAACTGGATCACCTCCTTTTGTTAAACTTAAGAAAGAAATAACTCCGGGAATATTCTTAATAACGTGAGGAATCTCTCCCATTAATTCAGCTTCAATCATTAAGTATCCAGGATAGTAAGGTCTTTCTTTAGGAACTTTTTTACCGTTTCTAATTTGAATAACCTTTTCCATAGGAATAACCACTTGAGTAACGTACTGCTCAAACCCTAAACGCTTGATTTCTGTCTCAATATAGTTTTTCACTTTATTTTCCTGTCCGCTGATAGCTTTCAGCACATACCATTTCAATTCGCTCATTGTGGGAAAATACTTTTATTATTAATTGAACAAGTTGATTAGCATTCCTATTATGTTGCTTATTGCTTTAGAAAACAATTCGTCAACCCCAAAGGTAAATAACGCCAGAATAACTGTTGCAATAGTCACTACAATTGTAGATGATTGCAGATCAGCCCATTTTGGCCATTCAACTTTATGTCTGAATTCGTTATAAGAACCTTTTAAAAAATCGATAAATGAACTCATAATTGTTATTTGCACGGGCACAAGGATTCGAACCCTGATCAACGGTTTTGGAGACCGGTATCCTACCATTGGACGATGCCCGTAGATTAAAAGTTCCGTAAGTTTCCTTACGGAACTTTAATTATATTAAGATGATTAGTCTAAGATTTCAGTAACCTGACCTGAACCAACTGTTCTACCTCCTTCTCTGATCGCGAATCTAAGACCCTCGTTAAGAGCGATTGGTTGTAACAATTCTACAGTGATCTCTAAGTTATCACCAGGCATTACCATTTCTACACCTTCTGGTAAGAAGATCTCACCTGTAACGTCAGTAGTTCTTACGTAGAACTGAGGACGGTATTTGTTGTGGAATGGAGTGTGACGTCCACCTTCTTCTTTAGAAAGGATATAAACTGAAGCCTTGAATTTTTTGTGTGGCTTAACAGAATCTTTCTTAGCGATAACCATACCTCTCTTGATGTCAGTTTTTTCAATACCTCTCAATAATAGACCTACGTTATCACCAGCTTCACCTCTGTCTAGGATTTTTCTGAACATCTCAACTCCTGTAATTGTAGAAGTTAATTTTTCATCACCCATACCTACGATATCAACTGGGTCACCAGTGTTGATAATACCAGCTTCAATTCTACCAGTTGCTACAGTACCTCTACCTGTAATAGAGAATACGTCTTCGATTGGCATCAAGAATGGCTTCTCAGTATCTCTTACTGGCTCGTCAATCCACTCATCAACTGCATCCATTAAAGCTTCAACAGTTTTGAACCACTTATCTTCAGAATCACCGTTAGTAGCAGCTGTAAGTGCACCAAGAGCAGAACCTTGAATTACTGGAGAGTTATCTCCGTCAAAATCATAAGTAGCTAATAAATCTCTAAGTTCCATTTCAACAAGCTCTAACAATTCTGGATCATCCACCATGTCAACTTTGTTCATGAAAACAACGATTTTCGGTACGTTTACCTGACGGCAAAGTAGGATATGTTCTCTAGTCTGAGGCATTGGTCCGTCAGTTGCAGCACATACTACGATAGCTCCATCCATCTGAGCAGCACCAGTTACCATGTTCTTTACGTAATCCGCGTGACCTGGACAGTCAACGTGAGCATAATGTCTTTTTACAGTTTCGTATTCAATGTGAGCAGTATTGATAGTAATACCTCTTTCTTTTTCTTCTGGAGCAGAGTCAATTGCAGAGAAGTCTTTTTTCTCAGCAAGACCTTTGCTAGCTAATACAGCAGAAATAGCAGCTGTAAGAGTAGTTTTACCATGGTCAACGTGACCAATAGTACCAATGTTCAAGTGTGGTTTGTTACGATTAAACGTTTCCTTTGCCATGATTGTAAAATTATTTATTTATTGTTTTTCAAATTTTCGGTGTGCAAATATAATGAATTTTTAAATACCAAAACCTTTTTATTAAAAAAAGTTTCAATATTCAAATCCAATGAAGTACAAACCGCATATTTCAAAGTATTGAGACTGCAAATTTACACATTTTTCTCAATTGAAAAAAACTTTGTAAAACCTTTTATAAAAAAGCCTGAAACACAATTCGTTCCAGGCCGGGTTAATATAATGTAAATGAAAGAATAGTTAAATTTGCTGCGATTTTTTGGTTCTGTTGAAGATCCAAAAGATAATGGGAAAAATTAACAATGTTAAAACTGTTGCTGTGATTAATCCACCGATAATTACAATCGCCAATGGTTTTTGAGATTCAGACCCAATTCCCGTAGATAATGCAGCGGGCATCAATCCGATAGAAGCCATCAACGCGGTCATGATCACGGGGCGCGTTCTGGATTTCACTCCACTCAATATAGACTCATCCAGACTCAGTCCGTTTTTGACATTCTGATGGAATTCCGTTATAAGAATCACCCCGTTCTGAATACAGATCCCTAGAAGGGCAATCATCCCTACTCCAGCGGAAATCCCAAAGTTGATTCCTGTGACATGAAGTGCGATAATTCCTCCAATCAAAGCAAACGGTACATTCGCCAATACCAAAAGAGAATCTTTCATGTTTCCGAAAAGGATAAATAATAGGAAGAAAATTCCTAAAATACTGATCGGAACCACCTGCGTCAATCTTTTCGAAGCTCTTTGCTGGTTTTCAAACTGACCGGTCCATCCTACTGAGTAGCCATCGGGAAGTTCAATTTTCGCCACTTTTTTCTGAGCATCGGCAATCGTACTCCCCAAATCTCGGTCACGAATCGAGAATTTCACTCCAATATATCTTTTAATATCATCACGATAAATAAATGCCGCTCCGTTATCTTTCACAATTGTACTGATCTCTTTTAAAGGAATTTTAGCACCATCCTGTGTAGGAACCATCAATGCAGCGATATCATTCTCATCTTTTCTGTACTCCTGTGAGTAACGGAGACGGATTGGGAACTTTCTTTCTCCATCAAACATTTCGGAAGCCGTTTTCCCTCCAAAAGCCATTTCCAGTACAGATTGTGCATCATCCGGCATCACTCCGTACGCAGCCATTTTATCTCTGTCTAAGACCACACTTACTTCAGGCTGACCAATATTTTTAATAATACCAGGATCTTTTACTCCATCTACATCTTTGATTTGCTTTAAAACTTCTTCGGCTAATCGATCCAGTGTTTCAAGATTATCCCCATAAATTTTAATTCCGTTTTCAGCTTTGAAACCTGCCACTGCTTCGGCAACATTATCAGAAATCGGCTGGGAATAATTAAAGGTAATCCCTTGATAGGTTCTTAATTTTTTATCGATTTCTTCAATTAATTCCTCATAGGTGATTTTTCGCTTCCAGTCTTCTTTAGGCTTAAGGTTTACGGCAAACTGTACGAATCCAAAACCATTCGGGTCGGTTCCGTCATTACTTCGTCCTGTTTGCGCCAGAACATCGGTCACCTCAGGGAAACTCATAATATCTTTTTTGAGAAGATCCGCCGTTTTTAAAGATTCTTTTAGAGACGAGCTCATCGGCATTTCTGCAGTGATCCACAACGAACCTTCATTTAACTGTGGTAAAAATTCCGTTCCTAAAAATTTTCCTGAGAATAAAGTCACTGCCAAAAATGAGATGGCAACGATCAAACTCATTCTTTTATGTTTAAAAGTATAGTTAAACCCTTTCAAGACAATTCTGTCCCAGAAATTCACAAACGGATTGTTTTTTTCTTTTACATTTTTATTTAAAAGGATATGTGAAAGAACAGGAACTAAGGTCAAAGTGAAAATCAGAGCTCCCATCAAAGCAAAACCTAAAGTAAATGCTAATGGCGAGAACATTTTGCCTTCCACTTTCTGGAATGAGAAGATCGGAATTAAGGAAGTAATGATAATTAATTTTGAAAAGAATATCGCTTTTCCTAATCCGGTTCCAGTTTGTTTGATCCAGCCTCCTTTAGCCATTTTATTGAACTTCTCTTCTCCATATTTATGGGCTTTATGATCGAGCATTACAAAGAGTCCTTCGACCATGACGACGGCTCCGTCTATAATGATCCCAAAATCTACCGCACCAAGAGAGAGTAAGTTGGCGCTCATTCCCGCAAGTTTTAAACATAGAAATGCAAATAATAAGGATAACGGGATAATGATGGAAACAATCAAAGTTGTTCTCCAGTCTGCCATAAAGATCAAAACGATCACAGTCACCAAAACAATTCCTTCAATAAGGTTGTGCATTACAGTGTGTGTAGTGAAATCCATCAAATTGTCACGATCATAGAAAGTAACCATTTTTACATCTTTCGGAAGGATTTTTTCGTTAAGCTCTTTAATTTTAGCTTTTACTCCAACTAATACATCACGCGGGTTCTCCCCTTTTCTCATAACAACGATTCCTTCCACCGTATCTTCATGATTGTTCAATCCCGCCTGTCCTACTCTAGGCATGGAACTTTCGTGAACTTCCGCAACATTTTTAACCAAGACTGGATTTCCGCTATCATTTTGAATCGTAATATTTCCGATATCAGCAACGGATTTCACCAAACCGATTCCACGAACAACATAAGCCTGTCCGTTTTTCTCGATCACATCACCTCCGACATTTAAATTACTTTTCGTAACAGCATCATACACCTGAAGCGGTGTCAAATTATATTTATCTAAAGCTCTCGGATCAATACTTAATTCAAAGACTTTATCCTGACCTCCGAAAACATTGATATCTGCAACTCCCGGAACACCTCTTAAAGCACGATCGATCACCCAATTCTGAAGAGTCAATAGTTCACGGGAATCTTTCTTTTTACTTTCTAAAGTATATCGGAAAATTTCTCCGGTTGGCCCATAAGGCGGCTGAACTTCGGGATCTACCTCATCCGGGAGGCTGACTGTGCGTAATTGGTTATTTACCTGATTTCGTGCAAAAGTATCGTCTACCCCATCGTCGAAAAGAATTTTAACAATGGAAAGTCCAAACATCGTGGTACTTCTCACGCTTGTTTTCTTTTGAACGGGGCTCATTGCCAACTCGATAGGAGTGGTTACAAAACGTTCGACTTCTTCTGCACTTCGCCCGTTCCATTGGGTAATGATAACAATCTGGGTATTGGTAACATCCGGAAAAGCTTCAATAGGCATATTTTTGAAACTTATAAATCCTGCAACAGCCAAAACCGCTACCCAAATAAAAGTAAATGCTTTGTTTTTTAATGAAAAAGCAATTATATTTTTAATGAATTTATTCATGATAGATTTTTTGATGACCTAAAAAAGTCGTTGAATTTGTTTTAAACGCAAAGCTCACAAAGGTTTTTCATGATTCTCTTTCTGCATATTCGTTCGCAAAGGCGTTTCACTCAGCAAAGAATTCATTTCTGAACACTTAAGATTTTAACTGTTCAAAGAACGGTAAATCAATAATTGATTGTTGGTGATTACTTGTTCTCCTTCAGACAGGCCTTCGGAAATATAGGTGATATCTCCAACCTGCTTCAAGACTTTCACTTCTTTCACTTTTACATCGGTTCTGGATTTGTAGATCACCACAAAACTTCTGTTGTCATCAAAAATTACAGCTTTTGAAGGAACAGTGA
This sequence comes from Chryseobacterium tagetis, assembly GCF_016735585.2. Classification (GTDB taxonomy): domain Bacteria; phylum Bacteroidota; class Bacteroidia; order Flavobacteriales; family Weeksellaceae; genus Chryseobacterium; species Chryseobacterium tagetis. Next base: position 214,054 of record NZ_JAERSE020000006.1, on the reverse strand, counting down.
GTGCCGTTCCATTTTCTGAGCTTGTTACTTTTATTGTTGCTTTACTTTCAGGAATCAGCAATCCGTTTTGATTATCCAGCACGACTCTTGCCTGCATTGCGTTGGTTTGCGGATCGATGATTTTAAAGATTTTATCAATTTTTCCGTCAAAAACTTTATCCGGATAAGATAATGTTGAAACCTGTGCTTTCATTCCAAGACTGATTTTATCAATATCAGATTCGTTGACGTTCATAATTGCCCAAACATTGGTTGTGTTAGCTACATCGAAAATATTATCGCTTCTATCACTTCTCAACTGCATATCTTTGTTAATATTCTTCTGAACAATATATCCGCTGATCGGAGCAACAACACTGTAAATATTTCCTTTCTTCACATTATAAACCGTACTTACCGCACTCGCTCTCTGTAACTGGTCCTGTGCTTTCTGCAGCTGGCTTTTTGCTTCTAATACATCTCTCTCGGTATTCAATTTACCTTCATACATTTCTTTTGCTACACGAAGGTTATTTTGAGCAACGACCAAATCAGTTTTTGCATCGCTCACATCTTTCTGAACTTCCGCCAGCTCGGTACTTCTGATCGTTGCCAAAACCTGGCCTTTCGTCACATGATCTCCAAGTTCAACATTTACGCTCAAAACGTTTCCTCCGACTAACGGATAAACGTCGATATAACTGTTTTTGTCCGCTGAAATTTTTCCGTAAAAACTATAATCGTCTTCTATATATTTTTTTTCAACTTTAGCCAATGAAATCGATTGAAGCATGGTATTGCTCAATTCAAAGCCTTTTTTTGCCTGTGGTTTTGTTTCTGCCTCTTTTTTGGAGCAAGATAAAACTGACAAAGCCACCATTACCGGGATTATATAATTTTTCATGTTTAATAGAAGATTTTCGTTTGTACTAGTTGATTCAATTGTTCTGCGGACTGCATAATTTCGTTTTTCATATCATAGATCTGAAGAGCTGTTTCTCTGTAGCTGTCCATGAAATCTGTAAATTCAATAAGACTTACATTGCCTTTTCTGAAATTGTTCAGCATTCCGTTGTAGACCAATTCCATATTATTAAGATCTGTAGATTTGATTTCTGCCAACTGGTCATATTGCGATTTCCATGTTTTATAGGCGGACTGCACTTTCGTTTCCAGATTCAGTTTTTGGAAATCTGCATTTTTCTGATTTTGCTGAATGGCGAAATTCGCTTTATCTACATTTCCTTTATTGGATTTCCACAACGGCAACGGAATTCCGACCATCAGATTCACTTCATTTTTAAAAGTTCCTCCGTTTTGATCCCATCCTGCTCCAAGATTAAGATCCGGAACATTCAGTGATTTCTGCCATTGAGCGTACAACTTACTGTTGTCTATTAATTTTAAATTATATTGATAATCTGCATTGTTTTCCAATGCTTTTTTCTTGAGTTCTATGTCATCCCCGAAAGGCTGAGCTGCAAGGATATCTTTTGCCTCTAATTCTGAAAGTTCAGGATCAATATCATCTGTAATTCCTGTTAAAACTTTTAAAGTCTGTTCAAATTCAAGAATATTTTTATTGATTCCTATTTTATCATTATTTAGCTGAATCACGATACTCTGCAGTCTCACTTCATCTTTCAAAGAGACATTTCCTTTTGCTGACTGTACTTTATAAGCTGCCAAAAGGTCATTCATATACCCAAGCTGCTTATTGGTATTTTCAAGTTTTAATTTTTCGTAGTAAAGATCGAAATACGCAGAACGAAGCTGTGATCTCAAATCTACCAGAAGTTGAGAAAACTGAAGCTGAGCCAGTTCTTTATTAGATTTCGCGAAGGCAATTTCGTTTTTCTTTTTGCCTCCCATGTAAATTAACTGCGTTACTTGCGCTCCTTTTGCGTGTCCTGCGTCAAAGATTCTTCTGTCTTCAGGATTATACGCATTGATTTGTCCGCTCAGCTGCGGAAGCTCCCAGATTTTGGCCTGCAAAACGTCTGCATCAGCCATGTTAATGTTGTACTGTTCCGCAAGCAGTTGTAAATTGTTCTCCTGGAAAGCTTTTTCACAATCCTGAAGAGACATTTTCTGTTGTGCCGTCATGAATGAGGAAATGACGATGAACAGTCCTGCAAATTTGTTCATTATTTTTTCTTTTTAAGTTACAAAATTGCCTTTATGCTATTAAAAAGCTCTTAAAGAATCCTTAAAAAAAAATTAAAATCCCTGATTAACACTCATTTTTTGAATAAATATTTTTTAAAATTCCTGGTAATATTTAATCCCTTATCGTTGAATTTTAAGTAAAATTTAATCATTCGTTTAACACAAAAATGATTTTGAGATTTATAAAATGAAAATGATTGTAAAGAATTATTTATGAAAAATAACACTGAATTTATTCACCAAATCTTCAGGAGAAGTATAGATGATTTTAGCGCCATGATATTCAAGAATTCTTTTGACAATTCTTAAACCAAGCCCAGATCCGGAAATATTTTGAGAATTTTTCCCTCGTTTAAAAGCCTCAAATAGTTTTGACTGCTCTTCTTCAGAAATCGTATTTCCGTGAGAAATTACATCCACAACAAGATTTTCGGCTGTTTCTGTAATCAAAACATCAACTTCCACATCATCGGAATAGACAGCTGCGTTTTTAAACAGATTAATAAAAACAATCTCCAATAAAGATTGTATTCCTTTTATCGTCAAAAGAGCATCTTCAGAAGTACCTTCGGAAATAAGGAAATCTATTTTCAGTTTTGGGTAACTTTTTTCAACAGCTTCGAAAGATTCAAAAATCACCTCATCGATTCTTACTTCTTCGTAAATACTCTGAATATTTTCTCTATCGAATTTTGTTAATAGTAAAAGTGAGTTCGTCAAATCCGACAGCTGGTAAACATCACGCTGAATTTGTTTTAAAGAAGACAGGGTTTCCGGAGAATGCTGTTCAAATTTAATTAAATTCTCCAGCTGAAAAGCCATTCTTGTAATCGGAGTCCGGATCTCATGAGAAGCACTTGCCGTAAAATCTTTCTGTGACTGGAAAACATCATCTAGCCTACCAATCATCGTGTTAAAAGATTTTGCAAGAACGTCTATCTCATCATTAGAATTACGAGTAGGAATCTGTGTTGTCAGTTTATGAGCAGTCACTTCTGAAATTTCTTTATTCAGATCTTCCAAAGGCTTGAGGAATTGTCCCATAAAGTAATAACTAAAGAAACCAATAAGCAATGTACTCATGACATACGCTGTTATCAAAAGATATTTCAGATAAGCTAATTTTGAATTCCCGTTCGTGTCAAGAGCACTGGTAAGTATATAATAGTTTTCACCATTAATGGTTTTAAGAGCCGCATAAATTTCAGGAACCGTTTTCTCGGAATAGATAATTTTCTTTTCGTCAAGTTCTTTTAATAAAGCACTATCCCAGGTTACATTTCTATCTTTGATAGTACTATAAATAAGTTCTTTTTCCCCATTAAAAATCAAAATGGTTTCATTTAAAAGAATGTTATCCGAGTTTTCATTAAAAAATATGGGGGCTTCCTCTTCAAAATCTTTTGACTTGGCAATAAAATGAGAAGTAAACTCCAATCTCTGCCTGAATCTTTCTTTGAATTCTTCTCTTCGGAAATCATTAAAAGACATATAAATGACCGCCATTACAATACCGAAAAGCAATGAAAAGGCAATACTGAGATTGAGCGCTATCTTCCGTTTTAAAGACATTTTATAATGGACTTAGGTAATATCCGAAACCGGAACGTGTGTGAATAAGTTTAACTTTGAAATCTTTATCAATTTTTTTTCTTAAAAAGTTGATATATACTTCTACTGTATTGGTATTCGTATTAAAATTGTGTTCCCAAACATGTTCTGTAATCTGTTGTTTGGAAACTGTTCTTCCCTGCGCTTCGGCAAGATAAACCAGCAATTGGAATTCTTTCAGGGTAAGACTTATTTCATTACCAGCACGATATACCTTTTGTTCGGTTTTATTTACGATCAGATCATCAATTCTGATAATATCCTGATCTGTAGTTTCAGAAGGGGTTTTTCTTCTCAGTAATGAATTGACACGCAACAAGAGTTCTTCAAATTGAAAAGGTTTCACCAGATAATCATCCGCCAACCTCGTGAATGCATCTTTCTTATCTGACAGATCTCCATAAGCTGAAATGATGATAATCGGAGTATTTTTATCAAAAGAACGAATCGTCTGACATACATCCAGCCCATTGATCTTTGGAACATTAATATCCAGCAAATACAAATCATAGGTATTATTCTTTATCTGGCGGATAAAGGTTTCACCATCATAGATTTTATCACACGTAAAATTATTTGATTCCAAGAATTTGCAAAGTTCTGCCGAAAGAATAAGATCGTCTTCCAATAAAAGAATATTCATCAAACTATATTTTATACGAATGTAACAAAATTTTTTATGATTGTAAATGAAGTTGTAAAGAGAAAGAGAGACTTTAATTAAATTTTAAGGTTGAATTTCTATTTTAATAACTATGACCAACTATACAATTCTAACATTGACATCAGCCAAGAATTTCATTATAATCCAATTGGGTGTTTAACAATTATCTTAAGTCAGATCCGAAATATTTCTACTTTTAAAATAAGGGGGCTTCAAAATGGTATCGAAATATTTTTGAAAAGTTCAGGCAAAAAAATATCCCGAAGAAATCGGGATTGAAACGAGAGCCAACTACGGGACTTGAACCCGTGACCTCTTCCTTACCAAGGAAGCACTCTACCGCTGAGCTAAGTCGGCATTAACTAAAAAAATCACACTGAATAGCATGATTTTCGTTGAGCGGAAGACGGGGGTCGAACCCGCGACATTCAGCTTGGAAGGCTGACGCTCTACCAACTGAGCTACTTCCGCAATTTTGTTTCCAAAATTATTGGTAAACGCTTTGCAAACTTAGGAAAAATCCTTTAGTTGTGCAAGTTTTTCTTTAATATAAAATGTGGGGAGAGCAGGATTCGAACCTACGAAGCCGAAGCAACTGAGTTACAGTCAGTCCCATTTAGCCACTCTGGAATCTCCCCAGATATTTTATATTAAAATTGAGCTTCCAGAGGGATTCGAACCCACGACCCCGAGATTACAAATCACGTGCTCTGGCCAACTGAGCTATGGAAGCAATTTTAATAATTGGACTGAATCTTTAGAGAAACTCTACTCTACATCATTTCAGTTGTAAAAAACACACTTTACAAGTGATATTTGAGCGGAAGACGGGGGTCGAACCCGCGACATTCAGCTTGGAAGGCTGACGCTCTACCAACTGAGCTACTTCCGCAATTTTGTTTCCAAAACTATTGGTAAACGCTGTGCAAAACTAAGAATAATTCTCGAATCTTGCAAGTTTTTTTTCTAATATAAAATGTGGGGAGAGCAGGATTCGAACCTACGAAGCCGAAGCAACTGAGTTACAGTCAGTCCCATTTAGCCACTCTGGAATCTCCCCAGATATTTTATATTAAAATTGAGCTTCCAGAGGGATTCGAACCCACGACCCCGAGATTACAAATCACGTGCTCTGGCCAACTGAGCTATGGAAGCATTTAATAAAAAAAGAATTCAAAAGAACACTGTTCCCTTTTTGCGAGTGCAAATATAGAACGGTTTTTTTGAATTCTCAAATTTTTTAATGACTTTTTTTATCTTTTTTTTCTATGCCATTTCTTTTTTCTTGATTAGTAGCTTTTTAGCAGTATCAACACACAGGTCTAAACTTTCTTCAAAAGAGTTGGAAGTCTTTTTTACTACGATATCATCTCCCGGAACCGCCAAAATAATCTCGGCAGTTTTGTTAGCTTTATCCGAGTTGTTTTCTACTTTTAAAAATATTTTACACTCTACAATTTTATCATAAAATGTATCCAATTTGCTTACTTTTTTTTCAATGTGTGATTCTAGTGGTTCGTGTGGAGTTAAACCAATTGATTGTACTGTGATCTTCATAATTCTTCTTTTTTTGATGCTCTAGGGTGAGCCAGATTAAACACTTTTTTCAATTGTTCTATATTCGCATTCGTATAAACTTGAGTACTTGCAAGACTGGAATGCCCTAATATTTTTTTCACTTTGGAGATCTCCGCCCCATTATCCAAAACGTGTGTAGCAAAGCTATGACGAAGGATGTGAGGACTTCTTTTTTCTTTTGTTGTTATAAGACTAAGGTACTTATTAACTACCACATAAACAAATTTTTCAGAGAGTTTTTTGCCTTTCTTGTTAACAAAAAAACAGGACTCATATTCAACCATTGGCTTACGGACATCTAAGTAACTTTTTAACAGATCTGACAAGTTTTGGGAAATAGGAATCACCCTTTCTTTATTACCTTTCCCGATAACTTTCATTTCGTTTCCGTCTATGTTAACATTCTCAAATATCATACCACAGAGCTCCGCCTTCCGAATACCAGTCTGATACAATACCTCTATGATAGATTTTTCCAAAACATCGTGTATGTAATCAAATATATTATCACTAAGCACCTGCATTTCCTCTTTAGAGATAGGAATTTGCTTTTCTGCATAAAATTTGAGGGAAGAGATGCTCTCTGTAGGAGAAACCTTAATCTCCCCTATCTTAAGAAGAAACAGATAGAAGCTACGCAATGAAGAAAGTTTCCTATTAATACTTCTCTTGGAAATACCATTCTCACTTAATTCTACGATAAAGTTTCTGATTATTTTTTTGTCGGCTTTAGAAATATCGTCGGAAGATTCAGTTTTAAGATAGAAATGAGAAAAATCTTCCAGGTCTTTTTTATAGCTTGTAATGGTGTGAGGAGAATACCTCTTCTCTAATTGTAAATAGTCTAAAAATTTATTCAGCATCATTTAAGTATAAAAACAAAAATTCACTCTTCAAATATAACTATTTAAAGAGTGAATTTAGTATGTATTTAAGAAAATATCTTAAGCCTGTTCTTCCTTGCTAAGGTTTCTTTGCTTGTGAGCAGCTTTCAATCTAGCTTGTCTTAAAGTTACAGAAGGCTTAATAAACGCTTGTCTAGCTCTTAATTGACGAACTGTACCCGTTTTATCAAATTTTCTTTTATATTTTTTTAATGCTCTGTCGATAGACTCTCCGTCTTTTACTGGAATTATTAACATATATTACATCTCATTTTGGATTGCAAAAGTATACATTTTTTATTAAACTACAAAATAATCAATCTTATATAATTCAATTTTAATTAAAAAAAATCAAAAGAACCCTTTATTAATAGCTATTTACTTTCATAAATAATTAAGTCCATAATATGTTACAAATTCTCATTTTATCAATTGTATAAAAAAGCAACTCACAATATTAATGTTATTTGAACAAATTAATTATCTTTGCATTCACTTTATTCATGGGGTTGACTGGTTTCGACAGCAAGGTCAATGGATAAGTAAGCATGCAGAGAACCGTAGCGCGATCTCTATAATCCCTTGCTACAAAATTTTAACTGGCAACGAAGAGTTCGCTCTTGCAGCTTAATATCGAAGTATAGTAGATCAAGCGTTTTCCCGAAGATTTCAGTAGGGAAGCAAGATATTCCACAAATGCTCTGTTCTGCGGCGTTTGATTCTGGGATATAGGAATGCGGAAATAAGGTTTTATAAGCTTCGGATAAAACACGAAAATTTAGAAGATAAGCTGGAAGTTGGGTGTCTATCCTCTGCCTCCAGTCGAAAACCAATGGTAGAATAAGCATGTAGAAAGCTTATGTATTGCTTGTTTGGACGAGGGTTCGAATCCCTCCAACTCCACTTTTTAAACTAAAGAGAATTTGTAAATTATTGAATTTTAAATAATTACATTTTCTCTTTTTTGTTTTTGTACCCAAAGTTGTACCCAAATTTTTAAAATGTACTTTTTTGAATCTGTTTGAATTTAATTAAACTTATTTAAATTTTGAGAATACAATAAGTTATTATAATAATACAAATATACTACGATTTAAAGTAATGCCCGTTACTTTCAAAATAATCAAACATTATACTCCTTGCCGTAGCTTCCCAATCAATCACAACCCAATTCGGAATATTAAAAGTATCATCTTCATATAAGTATTGTACAAAGTCTTCATCACTTTCGTATTCGCCGTAATAAAAGTTGTTTACATATTCATACAGGCTTTGAAAATCCATTTTGCCTAAACAGTCAATACAAGCTTCAAAAACTTCTGAATCATATTCTGATACATTTATTTGCTCGGCAATCTCATAAATTTCGGGAGATAAAAAACTTTCCCCTATCAATCTCAATTTTTCAAATAGAGAACAACCCTCATAATCGGAAAATAAAAATTCAGGGTCAGATTCATCAGAATGTAGTTCATACATTACCTGTTGTAATTCTTCAAAATCAGAATAATCTGAAAGGTTAAGCCATTTGCCATACAGGCATGAATTATTGTACTTAGCGTATGTTGATACATAGATACTAGCAGTATCAAGACAATTTGTTAACTTTGTCATGTTGATAAGTTTTAGTGTAGTTAAAATTTATTGATTCGCCTAGTTGTGTTCGAGCCAGCTAGGCATTTTTTTTTTTATATTGAACCTTGTACCCAAAGACACAAGGCTAAAAGTAGCTTGTAAAGATGTATAAATATACAGCAAAATCCTCATAAATACAAGTGTTTACAGCAGTTTTTAACCAAAATATTAACGTCTGTTAAAAACTTTTTAATCACTCGGAGTACAGGAAAATAAGAACAGCAGTCAAAAAAAACAAAAAATCTTTGACAGGGGTACACCGAAAAAAAACACTCTGTCGGGGTGCGAAATCCATATAGTAGGTACACACCCGACATATCTATAAAAATTTTGAGATACGGCATAGGGGTGTATTTTTACAGCAAAAATTTGGAGGGTGGTGTAAATAGCACACCAAGTATTATGCACTTTCCCAAAACTCCACAGGTAAAATCATTACCATACCTAAAACAAAACAATCCGTTTACCATAGCTACCCGAAATATTTATTTAAGATTGTTAGAAGTGAATTAGAGTGAGATAGATAATGAAATAAATTTTATATTTGGAAGGATTTACCTACTTATGCTATACAAAGGGACTATTATATCAAACATTAAGCAACAACAAATATAGGCAATGCTAAAAATGATATCTAATGAAACAGCTAACATATTTATTCCTTTTACTGGTTTTATTTAGTTGCAATCAAAAAGCGCAGACTAAAAATAAAAATTTACAAGAAAATATATCAAAGTCAGACAGCATATACGCCAAAGAACTTATCGACAATGAGTTTCTAAAATATACTGACAGCTCAAAAATTAACAGTTTGAAAAGAGAACTTAAAAACTCTTTTGACATTTATGATGATGCCAATCTCAAAATAGCTCATATTGATGCAGAAGAACTTGCTGAATTTAATTTTGACTTTTTCCTTCCTCAAATAAATAAAATATTAGAGAAAAGAACCGTGAATTTGATTGTAAAAACTGCAAGTGATTATGAAAAAACAAATGATGTAATAATCAACGGAGAAAAATTAAATCTTTACACAAAAAAAGAACTTGATAATCTAACATTTTGGGACGCAGCACCAAGAAACTTTTTTAAGAAAGTAAATGAAATATTAAAAGTCAAAAATATAGACGAACAATTTTATTTACTTTATGGAGGTAATGATTTGCAGGCGATACTTTTGACAAAAAAACAGTTTTCAATCATTTCAGAATATTATAAAGATAACGAAAAAGAAAAACCATACAACCCATAAAAAGTACCGCCTCTAAAAAGGTTTACCAAAAGGGCTGAAATAATTCGATTAATATTTATATAAATATTAGCCTGTTCATTTTGGGGCAAATAGGTAGATATATATTAACAAAAGTACACTTGTTATTATTCCTATTTTTCACACCTCCATCAAGCCCATAAAGATTACTTACCTAAGTCGCAATAGACTTGTAAAAATTTACAAAATGAATCAAATTTTGTAGTTTATAGCGAATGTATAATAACAAAGGAAATTGTAAATTATTACAAAATTATTGCAGATAGAGTCATATCCTCAGTTTCTTACAGTACTGATAGGATATAAATTTCCATTAGTATGTTTTAACCAAAAATAATATAAATAAAAGCATAAAAACACCTCATTCCTTGATTACTGAAATCAAATAATTACAAACTTTAATTCATAAATATTAAAAAAATTAGCACAATATCTATTGTTATTATTGACGCAATGCCTAAATTAGAAAGTTAGCAGAAACACACAGAGACAGACTTCACAATGAAAATAAAAATCACAATTTTGATAATGGGAATTATAGGACTACTTGGATTGTTTGGCTGTAATGGGAAGACAAAATCAACGGAGAAACTAAACAACAAAGTGACATTTCAAGAACAACTTGTAATATTTAAACAACTTGGTTTTACACTAAACAAAGGTGTTGACACTTCAGACATAAATCGTTGGCAAGGAGGTTACAAAGAATTTGAAGACCAACCTTTTCATTTATTGTATCAGACACTTGGACAAACTATTGAAAGAGAACCTTGGACACCAATAACAAATAAATGTTGGGACTTTGACCTTGAAGCAATTGAAGACCATGGTGCATACATAGATATAATGCAAAACATTTCAAGAATTACTAGTGGTGAATTAAAGTTTGAAAATTTAAAAGACTATGTTGATGTAGAAGAAAAAAAAGCTTGGGTTTCATTCACTTGCAATGGAGACAATTATAAATGGGACTTAAAAGTTAACGATGATTGGGCAGATGGAGATTTATTTGACAAAGTTCAAGACTTGGCAGACAAATACAAAACAAAAGGACGATTTACATATTTCAATACTGGTGGACAAGATTTTGTTCTTGGCTATTATTCCAAAAAAGACCTTGAACAAATAGTGCAAAAAACAAATCTTAAAATTGTATGGTTAAAAGCAAAAGGGCAAATACATTGATTTTAAAAAGTGCTGCTGCTAACATCGGTTTGGCAAAAGCAGGGTAGACGGAAGTTATTGAGCATTTGGACTATATTTGGACTGACGATTTTCAAAAGCCCTTTCCGTTGAGCTTGCAAAGCTAATAACGAAAACCTGTTCAACCCTTAAACCATCTCAGGATAAACTCCCGCTTCGTTAGCTTTTTCTGTAATTATAGTTTTATCGGAAAAATATAGAGATAGAAGAGACTTTGATAAGAGTCTCTTTTTTTGTGTGTGATGATGCCCGAACAGTTGCATTTCCACAAAAAACAAACTGTCATATAATTACAAAAATTCTTATATTAGCACCTCAAATTTTATCGAAAAAACAGAAGCATAGCTTTTATTTTGTTAGCAGAAATCTGACAGTTTCAAAAAACGATACAAAATAAATAGTTTATGACTCGTGCTATATGGGCACGGGTTATTCCTATTTGTGTCGTTTGGCTTTGTCAGAGCCTCTGCTAGCAAATATGGTTTAATCCCGTGCTTTCTGCATTAATAACCTTCACTTTGCGGGATTAGTGAACTGACAAATCACTTATGAAAAAAATCTTTATTTCTCTCCTGCTGTTCGTGGGTATAACAGTATTCTCACAGGAAAAATTTGATTGTAACAATCTTTCTAAAACAGATTACCTGAATAAGTATCGGGAACTCCGAAGTTATGGACTTGACAAAATCACGCTCAAAGAAGGTAGAGAGGTATTACCATTGGTTATATCTCAAGTTTATGATGAAAACAGCCTGAGACAGATTTGCATCAATGCAGCTTATGCAGACCATAGATACGGTACAGAAGCACATTACGAAATGTATCGCAAAAATATTTACAACATATCTCGGGAAACATTCATGAAAGACTCAGATTACTTCGAGATATTCCTAGAAATTATTGCACAACTCAAAAACCAATAATCCGATGGAAAAGAAAACTATTCAGGTCGACAAAAACATACCTAAATCAATATTGATAGGTTTTGTATTAGCTTTTTTGACTGTTTTTGCAGTAGAGCATTTTAGCACATTTTCCTATATCCCCAATTTAAATATACCAACTACTGATAGTAACGGAAAGATTATTTTAAGTGGAACATATGACCCCACCACAACACCAGTAGCTACATTACATCAAACAACGCCTTTTGGAAAAAAAATAGATTTACCAACAAACAGTATGATGTGTAGCGAACTTTTGATTGGGGGTTCAGACTTTAAAAGCTACTCTAATAAAGGTTTGTTATTTGCAAAATCTACATTTAACGATTACAAATATCTTTTGTTCTTTTGGTTGGTCTATACGTTAATCACCTTGTTTTTCAAGAGATACAAATTAAAGGTTATGATTCTGATATTACCAACTTTAGGTATCAGTTGTGACAAGACCAAACAAGAACCATTTGGAAACTGTATAAGCCCCATAGACACAGTAAAAATCAACTCAAGCAACACAAACACAACAACACCTAAAAACACACCTAAAACAGTCGTAAAACATTCGTTTGTAGTCTTCAAGGTAAAAGATAAATACTTCGGTAAAGAATCTGTCATAGTAACAGGGATATTTAACACACCCTACACTATTAGCACAGATGAGGAATATATGATTTTAGATGATACACAGGCTAAATGCAACACCTATTTGTTTGACAAAAACATTCTTGAAAGATACATGATGAGATTTGACAGTTACGCAGAAGCCAGTCAGGAAAAAGAACAAATCTCTAACATCCGCAATTCCACAGCTACTCAATCTTCTGTAAAAGAAAAACGGACTCCAAAAACTCTAACCAAAGAGGAACAAAAGCGGATTATTAGAGATTGGAAAAGCATCACAGCCGAAGAACATAAAGAAGCTGAAAGAATGCAGGCTGAATATGAAGTCTGGGAAAATGAACAAAAAAGAAACTACAATTAATCTCAAAAATAAATCAATTATGAAAAAACTATTTTTCACACTAGTATTAGCAACGACACCTGTATTATTTTTTGCGCAGGAAGAAAAACCAAAAGAAACTGCAAAAGAATGTGATTTACCTTCTGACTTCAAAGAGCCAATTAAAAACAAACGACTAAAAAAGTTTGTAGCCATTGACAACGGAGTTGAGGAAAAAGAAGTAATCATTATCAGGGCACAAAATGGTCTTGGAAGTGGAATCTATACAGCTTGCGTGAAGGGAAAACCAATCCAATATCAAAAGATGGGAACAGTTTTTATGAGGGAAGGAAACAATCCCTTCAAAAAGTAATTAATTATGAAAAACCTATTAGTAGCTGTATTACTCATAGTATCTGCAATCTGTTTCGGGCAAAAATCCCAGATGAAAACAGAGTACGTAAAATACAGGCAAAACAAAGGCGGATATTGGACTCACTGGAGTGGACTAAAAAAGACATCCGTCGTAGTAACCATAAATGCAGATGAACAAAGAATCATAGTACATTCAAGTCCGCAGGAAACATACAGAATCCTTGATTTCAAACCAACACAACATATTGATGACAGCTTAGTTCAGGATTATTATTGTGTGGATTCAAGCGGTAAAAAATGTATTGTAACATTTGTGATAAGTAAAAGTGAAAGTGCTATAATCAATCTCAAATATAATAATTGGGAATACATTTACAGCGGATATTTACTGTAAAATTGAGCCTTGACCTTATGGGTTGAGGCTTATATCTATTATTAAGTTATAAAAACAGTAATTAAATATTGAATTTTAACAGAATACATAAAAAACCTCAATTTAAGTAAAAAACAAAGTATTGCTAAACATTTGTTTTGTCAAGTGCGCAACCAATAAAAATTATATTAGGATAAGTAATTCCAAATAATAAAATAATCGTGTATTTTCATTTTATAAAAAACTAAATAAGTTATTAAAAGTCAAATTATATTTACCTAATACTTCATTCTTAAAGATTCGATATAGCCACTAAAGAAAGTGAAGAGGATTTTAGCAGCATAGAAAATATGCAATAATGGATAAAATATCAGTTCCAAAGCTAACGACATTAATACAAAATCTCATTCTTAATTTTTTATATTGTAACTTTTTATAATTTATGGGTTCCCGTATTTGAATTATTCAAAATTTTGATAAATTTACTGATTAAATAAAAATTTTAAACCATAAAATACTAATTAATAATAAACTAACATTAATTTCAAATGATAAAATTTATTCATATAACAGACATTCATTTAGCAAGTTCCCCATTAGATTATAAACATGAAAGAGTTCTTGATGCATTAATTAAAGATTTAGAATTTTATTTAGACAATGAAACAATTTTGCTTTTTACAGGAGACTTTAGTGATAAATTTTCAATTAGCTTTAATGATTTTAATAATCTTATATTTAAACCAATTTTAGAAAAATTTCCGCTTTTAAAAAATAAAATTTTTTTTGTTCCAGGAAATCATGACCTTAATCGTAAAGAAATCAGTACAACATCCATAATTATCAGAAATTCTCTATTAACAGATGAAAATATTAGAAAAAATATTTATAATGATTTCACAACAGGAAACCCTCGTGACAAAATAGGTTTAAATGAATTTGAAGATTTTAAAAATAACTTCTTTGCTGATTTTAACGAAAAAAAAAATTTATCATATTTTGAAAACAATTTCATCATAAATTTAAATAATCAAAGTATTGGAATTACTTGTTTTAATAGCTCATGGTTATGCTTTGATAACGAAGATAAAGGAAAATTATTATTACTAGAAAATCAAATTGAAAATTCTTTAAATTTCATTAATGGATGTGATATAAAGATTGCTCTAATGCACCATCCATTGGAATTTCTTCACGATTCTGAACAAGAAAAGGTACAGGAAAAAATACAACAAGAATTTGATTTAGTATTTTTAGGCCATACACATAAGCAACAAATTACTTATAACCAATCTCTTTTAGGTAATTGTTATTTTTCAATTGGCAAATCATTAAACGGCTTAGAATCAGATAAAAACTCTTATACAAATGGATATTCAATCATTGAATTAGAACCACACAAAAAAATTAAAGTCTATTTACGGAAATATAACTTTGCGAAAAATATATTCATAGATAATTCAGACTATGGATTTGAAAATGGTATTTTTGAGATTGAGATAAATAAAGATGTTAATCCTATAGCTCAAAATGAGCTTACTGTAGAAGAGAGCTTTAATAAATATATAAATGATGTTGGCGTAAATTTAACACATAAACATAAAAACCAAATTAAACTCGACGATATTTTTATTTACCCAAGTTTACAAGAATTTAATTATAAAAATGACGAGAAAAGTCAAGTTATTTCAAGCATTCATCTTTTCAACTCAATAAATGATGACATAATCACAAATCATATAATTTTAGGAGATAATTCATCAGGGAAAACAAGTTTAGCAAAGAAACTTTTTGGCAATATTTTAGTGAATGATAATTTTTATCCCATTTTAATCAATGGTGATGAAATTAAAAGTACATCTCCTGCTGAATTTTTAAAATTAAAAGAAAGATTATTAAAAGAGCAGTATTCATGTACAAAATTTCCACTAAATAAAAAGCCATTCTTTATTATTGATAATTTCAATGAGTCAAAACTTCAAATGCAATATAAAAAAGCATTCATCGATATGATTATGAGAAATGATTTAGACTTTGTAATGTTTTGGGACGAGTTCTTCACATTAAACGATGTAGTAGACACTTTAAATGAAAGAATAAGAGTTTTTGAAATATTGCCATTTGGAACAAAAAATCGTTTTAATCTTATTAAAAAATGGCTAGATTTCGACAATGATTATATACTAAAGGAGGAAGAAAAAGTTTTAAGAGTATATGAATTAGAAAAGCTTATTGATTCTATAATAGGTAAAAATTTGGTTCCCTCTTACCCACTTTTCATACTTACAGTTCTGCAAACATTGGAATTATACCCTGGAGAGAATTTTGAACAAAGCACTCAAGGGCATTATTATGATGTTTTAATAAAATCTGCATTAGGTAAAAAATTAACAAATAACAAAGAAATAGAAAAATATTATACATATTTAAAAGAACTTTCGTACTATATATTTTCTTTAAATACAGATAAACTGACAGAAGAACAATTTATAGAATTTCATAATTTTTTTGTGCAAGAATTTAATTTACAAAGAAATGGGTTTGTAACAATGTTAGATAATTTATGTGAAACTAATATTTTGTACAAAAATGCGGATAGTTATAAATTTAAATATAGTTATATATATTATTATTTTTTAGGAAAATACTTTGCGGATAACATTGATAAATCAGAAATAAAATCATATATCGTTGAGCTATCTGAAAATTTATATAATTCTCAAAATGCAAACATCTATTTATTTCTTTCTCATCACAGTAAATCTGATTTTATTACGGAAACAATATTAAAATCTGCAAAAGGACTATTCAAAGAGGAAAGTATTTTGAATTTTGGAACAGATGTTAAGGAAATTGATAAACTAGTTACTGATAAATCTCAAAAACTATCATTAGACTTATCTAAATCACATGAAGATTATAAAGCTGAAGAGATAGAAAAAAAAGAGCAAAAAGAGGAAAAGGAATTATTTGATAAGAAGCCTGAAGATACAGTAGATGTTATTGATTATATTTCTGAAATCAATAAGTCTTTTAAAACAATAGAAATTTTAGGACTTATCTTAAAAAATCGATATGCATCGTTAAAAACTCAACCAAAGGAAACAATTGCTGAAGAAATTTATTTTTTAGGATTAAGAACGACATCTTCAGTTTTTAAAACATTAATTGATGGTGAAGATTTTCTTGTAGCAGAAATTATTAATATAATTGGTGAAGATAAAACTATTTCACTACATGAAAAAGAAGATTTAGCAAAGAAAATTATTTTCAACATGTATTATATGACTGCTTATTCTATTATAAAAAGGATTTCAACCTCTGTAGCAACTAAAGATTTAGAATTGACTTTTAATGATATAAAGAAAAAGCATAAAACAAACAATGCCATAGCTTTAATTGATATCTCTAATAGATTAGAATATTCACATAAATTTCCTTTTAATGAGGTAGACTTGTTGAAAACACAATTTAAAAACAACAAGTTTCCATATTTAATAATGAGAAGATTATCATTTAATTATTTACGAATGTTTCCAATGAAAGAAACTGACCAACAAAAAATTTGTGAAAAGCTAGAGATTCCTATTGAAATTCAAAGACAAATAGAAATGACATCAACAACTAAAAAGAAAAGTAAAATAACATATTAACTAAAACGTAACCTTGACTAGAAATTGTCAAGGTTAATTTTTAGAAATTTCTCTCAGCTACTATCAGTATTACAATAACTCGACCTTAAAGCTCAGTAAAATACTCTTATAATAACTTAAAATGACTCCTACACCATATTGAAAAGAATAACTTGAGAAAAAACAATGGATTTTTGGAACTCATAAAACTCATTTGGAAAACAGTAAAATTGAGAAACGAAGATTTATATTAATATAGTAGCAATTACTTAATCCGACAAAAAATGATTGGTTCTACCACAGAGAGATGAAACCAATCATTTTTTAAAACGGGAAATATATGAAAACTACAAAAACTCATTGTATAGTCCAATTCTCTGTGATAAGAATTTATTTTTTAGATTTTATAACATCTTCCCAATCATCCCATTTAAGCTTATTATAAAATGTTTCTGTACCTTCATTATGTTTTTTGAATAACCAATCAATAATACTTAATACATCACTTACTCCGAAGCTAGTTGACTTTGTATTTGGGCTTATAATTTCGAAAATTCTTTTATCGTAATCATTAGCCTTCTTTGTTAAATCTAATAACTCTTTAGAATATCTAGTACAAATCTTCTTTTTAGATGCAAAATTTGCTTTATCTTCTTTCATTGAAGTAAATAATGCATTAAAGCTGGTTTGAATTTCTATATAATCTAGTGCTAAAGAGTTCATTATTTCTTTATTAGTATTTTGACTTGCTGCAAGTCTAATATACTGATAAGTTACCTCTCTAATCTTTTGATTATTAGCCTGAATTGTATTATTACGGCTGCAATCAATACTCTGTGCATAAACTACTGCATAATTGCTGAAATAAGCGAATGCAAAAATTAAAATTTTAATTAAGTTTTTCATTGTTTATTGGTTTTAAAAGTTATTCTGGTAGTTTAAAGGTCTTTGTTATTGACATTTCGGAATAGTCTTTAAATCTTATTATAGCTGTTACAGGGAAATCTCCCCAAACTTTTGTTAGGTCAAATTTAAAGTTGGTCTCTTCATTTTTCACTTTAATAATTTCTTTTCTAAAACTCTTATCATCAATAACATATCTTACATACTCTATGTTTGAAAATATCTTATTTTTTGAAAACTGTGCATTTTTCGCAATTACGGAATTCAAGTGTATTATAAAAGTTTTTTTATTTTTGTGAAGTGTCACTTTCGGGTCTACTGTTAAAATTAGGTCTAAATCATTTTTATAATTATCTGCCATTGAAACATTTAAGTCATAAACTCCCATATTAAATGATTTTTTCCCCTTCTGAAAACCAGATTTAACAGAATCAATTCTTATTTTTGGGTCAGGATGTTGCAAATCTTCTGTTACTAAAGAGTCATAAGGATAAAATATATCTGTTAGATATACATCATTAATATTATTTTTACCACACCAAAATCCATTGAAAAAATCTGCATTCAATTCCATTTTTCTAGTCACTGAATCCATATCAATATCTCTATTATTAAAATGTCCAATTTCATGTGCAAGAATTGATATTCGAGAATATTCAGGTAAACTGTTCAAATTTGTTTCATTTATAATTATTGACGGTTTACCAAATTTATTATATCCACAACATGCATAATCTAAATCGGCAGATGTAGTATTGTATACAAATAAGTATAAGTCCTTTTGTCCACAGAATGCAAAAATTTTAGTAATAAGGTCAGCATACTCTCTCGAAGCTGCACTAGAATTTTCTAAAATAGTTGTAGGAAGAGGTTTAGAATTGAAATTACATTTAATACTTTCATATTTTTTATCTATTTGTCCCCATACTAATATTATTAAGAAAAAGAAAATTAAATAAGCTGTCTTTTTCATGGTAATTAGTTTTATTGGTTTAAAATTTAGTTATATCTATCTTATCCAACACAATAAAATTACGAAGTTTTTTTCAAGTATAAAATACTACTTTTGTGTAGTTTATATAATATTTATTTAATATAAAATACAAATTCTACAAATTAATTTATCTCCAAATCTTTTTGGTCATATTTGGAGCATAGCCAATCTCACGGATAAATATTTCATGCATCAATTCATAAACTCGGTCTAAATCAGATTCTTTTACCACTAAGCAATCATGCAATGTAAAAAACGGAATCTTTCTTTTAAACGTTTTGTTTATCTCCCGAGCAATAGTGTGAACCATAAAATGAGATTCTAATTGAAACAGCAAATATGAAAGTCTTTTATGTCTTTCAGATGGCGGAACCCCCTCATATTTCACTCGCTTAAACTTTTTGGTAAGTTCATATATCTTAGGAAAATGATTATAAAATACGGCTTGTTCCTGCATATAATATTTAGGATGCGCAAAAAGCATAGCTAAAAATTTGTTTTTAGTATATTTTCTGAGTTCATCTACATCTCCATCAAACGGTCTGTTAAACATAATTTCAAAACTGGATTCAAAGTTTGAAAGATTCATAAAACTATCCATAAAGTACTCATAAAGTTGGTTATTTAGCACAAGTTCCTTGAAACCCGCTATCTCCCTATCAGAAGGCTTCACCAAAGATTCTACTATCATATAATGATAGAGTATATCCTGACTGCATAGCTGTGTGCATAGTACCCCCGCCTTATCCTCCCCGCAGGTGGTGGGAATGGAGAGTATATAAGATAGGAAGAATGGAATTGAGGACGACAAATCGACTTCCGCCAGATTCTCACCGTCATATTTCAGATACTTCCTACATAATTTAGAAAATGACGTTATAGCGGTATGTAATCTACCGTCCGTTTCAGGCTTGTTATAAAAGTTAAAGCATCCGTTTTTAAAATCTACAACTCTTTGAGCATTTAAAAGATACTTGTTGTAGTCTCCTGTTTGCAAATAATCCAAATAAAGCTCATTTAAGGCTGATTCTGCGTCTAATTTAAAGCGGGAAGAATCAAAATACCCGCGAGTGAAATCGAAGCGTTTTCGCACGGTATTATCAACCTGAGGTGCATTATTTTTTATGATTTTACGGGCCAGAGTTTTTTCAGTGATACAATACATTTTTAACTCACCATCACCCCAAAAGTATTTAGGTAAGTGATAAGCATAGCAACCACCTGGTTTATAATTCCGCTTCCAAAGCATCCGCCCCTCACCCCCGAAATCCTGATAAAGATATTCTATATGCTGTTTAGAATTTCTGTAAATAGATTGATTAATTCCTGCACATCGTGGGATGAAATGATTTATTACTGATTCAAAACTGCCATATTCTTCAGTATCTTTATTGCATGATTCTTTAATCAGCTCAGAGATAAAATAATGACAATAATCTCTACTTAGTTCAAAATCAGGCGGAAATTTAAACAATCTTTGTTCAAGATTCAGTTTTTTTGGTATAAGTACATAATATTCACTCATAATAATGTTATAAAAAAGGACATAACAATGGCTGTACACAGCTTTTTTGCAATGCATTTAGGGGTTTTGTTATACGAAATGTTTTAGTTGATTTTTGGTGCGTTTACACGGCTTTTACGGCAAGTACACACAGAGCTAACTGTGCGATGTAACATGAAAAAAAACTCCGCATTACCAGCCTTGTACCTGTGTATATAATGTTAATCCTCGATTATGAGTACAGCATATTTAACATTGTGCTGTTTAGATACAAAGTCCTTTACTTTAGTTTCATCTTTAGCCATGATAAAATACTCAACCTCATTAGTGGTTAAAAGATGTCTACCTGCATGATAATCCAAAACATATTTTGGTTCTTGAGCTTCGGCTTCAATTACTCCGAGTTCAACTGAATCATCTTCCTGAACTTCAGCTTTTACAGTTTTATTTAATCCATTTTTTATCGATTTCTGAACCTGCTTATATGCGGAAGAAATACTCAAATCTTCTGTAATCATTTTTTGAATAATATCTTCTAAGCCACTGCTTGTAACTTTCTTATATCTAGCAACAGTTGTTCTGCCAACGTTGGCTATTTTTGCAATTTCTAAAAGTGTATCAACTGCTTTTTCAATATCATTACCCTTACCCGCCTTAACAAGATTATCTTTTGCGGCTTGTTGTATTTTTGCTTCGTGTAAACAGGCAAGTTGAATTTTATGTATTTGTGTAAGATTCCTTCTTTGACATTGATTTTTAACTATCCAAAACTGAATATCAGAAAGAGTTTCAAAATTTTCTTTGATTTCCTTTGTTGGAATATCTGATATTTTTAAATATATACAAGCTTTTAAACGTACATGACCGTCGATAACGAGTTTAATTCCGTTTGCTGTTTTATAGTATAGAATTGGGTCGTTAATTCCATTTTTTTCAATATCTGCTTTTAACCGGCTATATCTATTTATATCCGCAATGGTGAGATAGGATTGTAATTCTGAAATTGTTGTTAAACCTTCATAATGATAGTTCGCATTATAGCTTTGACCTAATAATTGAATTGTATTTGACATGATAATTGTTATTTTAAGTTTAGCGCAAGAGACACCCTCACAATACTCAAATTGTACTTCGATTAAATATTAAAAGTGTGGTAAATGATTAAGAGATAATTGGGATAATAAGAATTTCCCAAAGTTTAAGAAACCTGTTTCAATTTTGAAAACACTTCTTCTTTTGAGTAATACACTTTATTGCCTATTTTGGTGTTTTTTAGTGTACCGTCATTATTCCAATGAAATAATGTTGTCAAACTTACATTTAAAAGTCTTGCTGTTTCTTCACGAGTATAAAACTCTTTTTCCGCTGACTGTACAGGAATAATTTTTTCTAATTCTTCCCTAACTAATTTTTGAATGAATTGACCAAAAGATTCTATATCTATTTGCATCAATTGAATGGCTGAATTTGTCATAATATTTTTTGTTTAATTATTATGATGCAAACATATAGACAGGGAAAATAGGGAAAAATCAAGGGAAATATTTTTCACTTAACTAAACACAACTAACTGTTAATCAGTAAGAAAATTTTAATATTTTTTTTTGTTCTGGAATTGGTTTTAACTTTTCCCTATCAATTCTTAATGAATATTCAATTTCTAAAAGAAAAGCATCCGTGGATTTAGCCGAAAAAGGAAAGTGTTTACCATTTGAATTGTCAATTTCAATAAAATTCTTATGGTATTGTTGCTTAACTTCTCTCCTATTATCCCTATTGAATTTAGTAATTTTTTCAAAGGAAGCAATTGTATCGAATTTCTTCCCTTCAATATCTTGGAAATAATCAAAAGCGTAAAAGAAATAGCAAAACCTAAAGAAATTAATATCATTTTTAAATTCTATTTCCTTAATACCAATGCTACTATACTTATTTTCAGACAATGCGTTTAAAATAATTTTAATCTCATCATTATCAAAATTTTTAGATTTAAGATATTCGATAAAATCTGATTTCTCAGTCATTAACTCCTCCAAATTATTCTCAATCCCTTTATCTTCCTGCGAATGAATTCTGTCTCCATACCTCAGAAAATTCAGGTATTTTAATTTCATTCCATAAAGAGAATGTTCCGCATTTAATTCTAAATATTGGTGAGGATTAATCTCTGTGAGATTTGTATTTCGTAGTAATTCAGAAGCACTTAATATGCTAAAGTAATTTTTAAGAGAAGCTTGTAAAGAAATAATTGAAGATTTATTATTCTTCGTAAAAAAACCATCAAGTTGTGGAACTTCAAATGAATGCTGAAAAAGTAATTTTTCATTTTCATCAATTTGATAATCTAAGTATTCTTTGTTTTTAAAGTTTTTGTTATTAAAATATTTATTAATAACGATAGATTCTGATACCCCATTAATTTCCCTAATAAAACGATTAAGAAAATTTGATGCTCTTTTATTCAAAGAAAATATGAGCGATGCATAGTAGCTTATGTAAACATCTGGAGATACAATTCTCAACATAAAATAGTTTTCAAAATGCTCCTTAATAGATGCTAAATTAATTTCGAATTGATTAATTGACAAGGTTTCAAATTGATGCTTTTTCTGTTGATATAATTCGTTAGATGTAATGATAGAATTAATCACACTTAAAATGTTATTGATTTCTTCATCATCATAGTTTTCTTCAATTGATGATTCAATATCATAAAAATCAATAGATTCATCATTAACAATTATTGTACTTATATCTACAAAACGGTTGATATAATCAAAATAATCCGCTGTAAAATCTGCTACATTCTCAGTCTTTTGCGGTGATAGTTCTTTTGGGTAATATGATAACAAATCATTGACTGTTTCTGAAAGTATCATATTTTCAATACTGAACTGAAAAAAAGGAGATAATGAATCTAACTTTGCTTGTATGTTTTCAATATTAATATTCTCAGATTTTTGTACTTCAAATTTTTGTAAAAAAAACTCATGTATGCCATGATTTGAAACAGGGTCTTCAACAGCTATTAAATAAACAATGAAATCTAATGCCATTCCTCTTTTCGATTCTATACTAATCATACAATAATTATTAATACCCTAAACTGTTAAATATTTTTGCAGTTGACTTTGCTTTTTCTACTTCTGTTTTATTGATATATGCTAAAAGCTGTTTTTCTGTTGTGTGCCCTGTAAAATTAAGCAAATAAGTAGTAGGAATTTTCTCATAAAAGTTAGAAGCAAAACTTTTTCTTCCTATATGAGATGTAACAAGTTTATGTTTAGGAAAATTGCCAAAAACTTTGCGTGTAATACTCTTCCCATCTTTTTCTATCGTCTCAGTTCTACCATTGTATACAATCTCATCTATTTCAGCAATCTCACATACATTCTTAATATAAAGATTTAGTTTTACATCCGATATTTTTCGTGGAAATTCTCCGTTTCGTTTTGCTAAAATATCCTGAACCTTTTTTAATAAAGGAATTTGCATTTTAGCATTAGTCTTTTGTTGGGTAAATTCAATGTATTTTTGTCCGTCACTATCTTCAATAATCATTGAGGAATTAAATCTCATATAATCACTCACACGTTGTCCTGTATAACAAGAGATAAGTAACCAATCTCTTGCATTATCTAAATAATCATGCGGCATTTCTTTCTGCTCTATTCTATTCAGTTCATCAAACGTTAAATAAATTGATTTGGGGATATGTTTTGTCGCCTTCTCAACTTCAAATTTCCACAATTCCGCATGCTTGTGAACTTCAATATCAAAAGAACCCGCAACTTTACAAATCATTTTTAAAAATTTAAGGTTGCGATACGTTGTTGAAATCTTATAATTCTCCTTATTACAATAATCTTCAAAATCAATTCTAAAAGAATTATCTAAATCTTTAAACTTTAATCCTCTAAATGTTTTCTTTCTGGTTTTTCTATCTGCTACATATCTTATCATTAACTGCTTAACAACATTAGCTTTCTTAATAGTCGATTCTGTAACACTATCTTTTTTTAAAGAAATATAAGTATCAATAAAAACAATCACATCATCCGAATAGTTATTATCTTCAGCTTTTAAAGTTGTAGGTTCTATAATTGATTTCAGCCATTCTTTTAAATCGAGTTCTGGATTATCCTCTGTATAACTTGAAATAATATTAGCTTCTAATTGTGCAAGACGAGTGTTTATAGTTTCAGCATCACCTTTGTGCATTTTTTTGGATGGCATTTTGCACTTTCCGTCTTTCCATTCTTTTGGTTTACAACTCAAATAAGGAACAGGAACACGTATATCAATGTCCCTGTCTCTAAACTTTGCCCAAATTGTACTTTCTTTATCCGCTACCTTTCCTCTAATAAAAAAGCTTACTGATGCCATAATTGAAATGATTAAAATTTAAAGTTGTACCCAAAGTTGTACCCAAAAAATTCAAATATAGTTTAATTTCAATAAATTCAATTTAATTAAATAATCTTAAAAAGCCTTTATACAAAGCATTTATAAATTAATCAAGATTTTAACAGATTTAAAAACTTAGTCCCTCCAACTCCACTAAAAAGAGGTTTTGTAAGTTACAAAACCTCTTTTTTCTTTCTTTTATTCTTCCGAAACTCCCATGGGGAAATCGCGTTATTATCTTTCCACAATCCGGTTTTTGAATTTTTAGCTTTCAATTCATAGTCCTTTAATTCTACACTTTTTGATGCTTTAAAATACCACCATCCCCAACCTGATTTTATAATCTCAGCAGATAAATACTTGTCATCATCATAGAATATTTTGGCAACCGTTCGTTTATACCTATCTTTTGCAATTCTGTAAAACACTACTTTTTTGCCAAAAACCTGAGAACTGGTAAACTGTTTCGCGTTTTTACCAAAAGCCTGCCCGCTTTCAGGACAATCTACCTCTGCTAAACGCAATGTTTCCTGCCGATTATTTCCTAAAAGAACGACTACAGTATCTCCATCTTTCACTTTGATGACTTTGCCTTTGGATTGAGAACACAGTAAATGATAACTTAAAAACAGAATTACACAGACAAATTTCAACTTCATTATATATAAGGTAAGGCTATATTATTTTACTGGGTGATGAACCATAGTGTTTTTTAAAGGCAAATGAAAAATGAGAAAGATCTTCAAACCCCAAATCCAGATATATTTCGGAAGCCATTTTTCCTTTTTCTAAAATCAGGTAATGAGCTTCCTGTAATCTTTTTTGAACCAGCCATTTTCCGGGTGTACTCCCGAAAACCTTTTCAAAATCACGCTTAAAAGTCGCCAGACTTCTTCCGGTAAGATAGGCAAACCGGTCTAAATTAACATTAAAATGAAAGTTCTTATTCATAAACGCTTCAATGTCTATTTTACCGGGTTCATTGAAATCAAATAAGATATTTTTTAATTCAGGTTCTTCCTCGAGTAATAAAATTAACGCTTCTTTTATTTTTAAATCTACCAATCTTACATCGGAAAGTTTTCCCGAATTATAATAAAACAGTAATGAATCCATATAATTCTGAAGTTGTACACTTTCATTAAGCATACACAAAGGTTTATTGTACTCTTTTCTTTCTGAGACCAAGTTATACTCTATGCTGAAATCTTTTAGGATTTGCTGATTCAAATAAATTGATAAAGATTTAAACTCTCCATCAGGAGGCGGCTGTTTTGTAAATTTTAATAGCTGATTTCTCCTCAAGAAACGAATTGAACCGTCTTTCGCAGAATAATCATGTAAACCGTCATTTAAAATCAAATCACCAGAGATCTGATAACTCAACACATGATCAGATACAAAATGCTCCCCTTGCCGACTCAACTGAGTATAGCAGGAATACACAATACTTCCAAAATCTTCTCTTTTAGGTTTCATTATATGCAAAGATATAAAATGAGACTGCAAAAATACAGTCTCAATGATTATGATTATTTCAGACTAATTCCTTTGTGTGACAGATATTGCTTCCCATATTCTGTGTCAAAAATATTAACCGCATCGTCATGATCGGTAGAAACTGTCACATCCATCCATTTTTCGAATTCCTCTTTTCTTTTTTCGTCCGTAGCTTTTAAAATAGCGGCAGCTTCACTTCCTAAAACCAAATGCAGTGGAGGATTTTCATTTTCCACAACATCTATCATTACTTTTGCTGCCTTCGCAGGATCTCCCATCGGCAGAAACTTACCGGAAATCAAATGTTCTTTCACTCCTCCTACCGTTGCTTCATACCCTTCAATATCTTTTGCAAAACTCATGGAAGAACCTGCCCATTCTGTACGGAAACCTCCAGGTTGAATACAGGTTACTTTTATCCCTAAAGGAGCAACTTCTTTACTCAGAGATTCAGAAAAACCAACCAAACCAAACTTCGCAGCCTGATAAATAGAAAGCCCCGCATTCCCCACTCTGCCTCCAATAGAACTGATCTGCAGAATATTTCCTGAATGTTCTTTTCTCATATATGGCAGAACAGCTCTGGTCACTTCAATCGGCGCATACAAATTAACTTCCAACTGATTTCTGACCTGTTCATTCGTAAAAGCTTCTGCCGCGCCCGTAATTCCGAAGCCTGCATTATTTACCAACACATCAATTTTTCCGAAATGACTCACTGCTTCTTCAACCGTAGCATAAATCTGTTCTTTATTCTGAACATCCAGCTCCAGTGGCAACAACTGCTCCGGATATTGCTCTGCCAGTTCTTTTAATTGTTGAGGGTTTCTTGCTGTCGCCACCACATAATCTCCTTTTAATAACACCGCTTCTACAAGGCTTTTTCCTAAACCTTTTGAGCTTCCTGTGATAAACCAAACTTTTTTCATTGTATTACTGATTTTTTGTTTGATACAAATTTCCGTCAATAATGATTACATCTTATTTGTTAAAAAGCTCAAAATCACTTTGTTTAAAAGATCATTTTATTTCAGGTTGAGCTATTATTATATAGGATATGAGAAGACTCCAAAATTTTATTTTAATGAAACTCAAACCAACACATTAAATGTCAAAATATAAACTCCTGAAAACTAAAACACTAAACTAGCAAACGACAAAATAAGCACCTACACGCCACAAAAAAGACTAAAAAAATGTTTTATCGTAAAGAATTTTATATATTTGCACCATCTAACAATTAAAAAAAATAATTTACTATGTCAGACATTGCATCAAGAGTAAAAGCTATCATCGCTGATAAGCTTGACGTTGAAGAAACAGAAGTAACTCCTGAAGCTAGCTTCACTAACGATTTAGGAGCTGATTCATTGGATACAGTTGAACTAATCATGGAATTTGAAAAAGAATTCAACATTCAAATCCCTGATGATCAGGCTGAAAAAATTACTACTGTAGGACACGCTATCGCTTATATCGAAGAAGTAGTAAATAAATAATATTCTTCAACAAAAAGAAATTAAACAAAGTTTATGGAATTAAAAAGAGTAGTTGTAACCGGATTTGGAGCAATAACACCGATTGGAAATAATGCAAAAGAATACTGGGAAAATCTTGTGAAAGGTGAGAGCGGTGCCGCTCCGATTACTCTTTTTGATGCCACAAACTTTAAAACCAAGTTCGCTTGTGAAGTAAAAAATTTCAATCCTTTAGATCATTTCGATAAGAAAGAGGCTAAAAAAATGGATAGAAATACACAGCTTGGACTTGTTGCTGCCAAAGAAGCAGTATCACATTCAAGAATTATTGAAGACAATGTAGATAAAAACAGAGTTGGTGTAATCTGGGGTTCAGGAATCGGAGGTTTAGAGACTTTCGAAACTGAGGTTTTAGGATGGGCAAATACGGAAATTCCGAGATTCAACCCTTTCTTTATCCCTAAAATGATTGCAGACATTACACCTGGCCATATTTCTATTGAATATGGATTTCATGGGCCTAACTATACTACTGTTTCTGCATGTGCGTCTTCAGCTAATGCTTTAATTGATTCTAAAATGCTGATCCAATTAGGAAAAGCAGATGTAATTGTGTGCGGGGGCTCTGAGGCTGCCGTTACAGCAAGTGGTGTCGGTGGATTCAATGCAATGATGGCACTTTCTACAAGAAATGATGATCCTAAAACAGCTTCAAGACCTTTTGACAAAGACAGAGATGGATTTGTTTTGGGTGAAGGAGCAGGATGTATCATCCTTGAAGAATACGAGCACGCTGTAAAACGTGGTGCTACAATTTACGCAGAATTAAAAGGTGGAGGTCTTAGTGCAGATGCACATCACATGACAGCCCCTCATCCTGAAGGTTTAGGAGCTTATCTGGTAATGAAAAGTTGTTTAGAAGATGCAGAATTAACTGCTGATGAAGTAGATCACATCAATATGCATGGTACATCTACTCCATTAGGAGATATTGCAGAATCTAATGCAATTTCAAAATTATTAGGAGAGCACGCTTTCGACATTCAGATTAATTCTACAAAATCAATGACAGGTCACTTATTGGGTGCTGCCGGTGTTATTGAAGCTATTGCTGCGTTAGGAACTATTATTCATGGTATTGTTCCTCCTACCATCAACCATTTTACTGATGATGAAAATATTGACAGCAGACTGAACTTTACGTTCAATGAAGCTGTGAAGAAAGATGTAAAAGTAGCCATGAGTAATACTTTTGGGTTTGGTGGACATAACGCTTGCGTTCTATTTAAGAAAATCTAATTTTACTGAATGGAGTTACAGAAATACTTTTCTAAATTCCTTCTCAAACAAAGAAAAAGAAAATTAACGGAGAGAGACTTTTTCCTCAGTACTGAACTTAATAAAATGTTGGGTGCCGAGGTACAAAATGTTGCGCTCTACCGTGAAGCTTTTTCTTTAAAAAGCTCTTCTAAAAATCAAGACAATAGTAATTACGAAAGACTTGAATTTTTGGGAGATTCTGTTTTGGGTACAATAATCTCTTGTCATCTGTTTCAGACCTATCCTAAAGCGAATGAGGGATATCTGACACAAATGAAATCTAAGATTGTGAACAGAAAAAACCTTAATAAGCTTGGAGAAGATTTAAAATTGACAGATCTTTTGCAAAAACAAAACTCTGTGGCTTTAGGAGAAAACATCTCCGGAAATTTATTTGAAGCTTTAATAGGGGCCGTTTATTTAGATTTTCACTATGATGCCTGTAAAAGAATCATTTTGGAAAGACTTTTAACCCCTTCGGAGATCAATAAGCTTGAGAACAAAATTGTAAGCTACAAAGGTCTTTTGCTGGAATGGAGCCAAAAGAAAAAAGTAAGTATAAAATACGAAACCTGTGAAGAGGTTCAGGTAAATAAAACAATTGTTTTTCGCTGCCATGTCTGGTTAGGAGAAGAAAAAATTGCCAATGCCACAGAAACTTCTAAGAAAAAAGCAGAAGAAAAAGCAGCACAGAGAGCATTTTATATTTTAAATAAAAAAGAAAATATACTTGGAAATCCAAAAACTTTATGATCTAGACGATATAGAATTTGAAGATGTTGCCATAGGCTTGGTAAGATTAGCAAAAAATATACCCGATCATGAGTTTTTCTACAAAATAAATCAGAATAATGATCTTACATTCTCCAGAAAGAAAGATATAGTCTTACACGGAGATTATTATGATTATTTTTTTCCAAGGTTTGAAGCTTATCACAAGTTTACAAAGACCTGTTTTACTTTCATCTCGAACAAATCTTCAGAAAGTAAACAAAAAAAAATACAGACAGAACTCTTTTCAGAAGAAGAAAATATTAAGTTTTTATTAAATAATCAGGTAGATGTAGAATATATTCTGCATAGTTCGGAACAGTTTCCTGATTTTTCCGTAATTTTGCTCCCTGAAAATCTTGTTTTTCCAATTCAAGATTATACACTGAGTTCTGAAGAGGAACTTTATCAAATTATCCAGTATTATGAATAAGTATTTAAAGAAGACAAAAATTATCGCAACACTTGGACCGGCTTCATCGTCGAAGGAAGTAATGTTAGGATTAATGAAAGCGGGAGTTGATATTTTTAGAATAAATTTTTCGCACGCAGACTACGATCTAGTTAAATCAAATATCGAAATCATCAGAGACCTTAATAAAGAATATGGGTACTCTGTAGGTATTTTGGGAGATTTGCAAGGTCCAAAATTGAGAGTCGGTGTTGTAAAAGAAGGTTCTTATCTAAATCCTGGAGACATTCTTACCTTCACCAATGAAAAGATTGAAGGAGATTCTACAAAAGTATACATGACTTACCAGCAATTCCCACAAGATGTAAAAGTTGGTGAAAGAATCTTGATCGATGATGGAAAATTGGTTTTGGAAGTTACTGAAACCAACCAAATTGATACCGTAAAAGCAAAAACAATTCAAGGGGGACCTCTAAGCTCTAAAAAAGGAGTAAACCTTCCCAATACAAACGTATCTCTTCCTGCATTGACGGAAAAAGACATTCAGGATGCTAACTTCATGCTTGATCAGGAAGTAGACTGGATCGCTCTTTCATTTGTACGTCATGCTCAGGATATTATTGATTTGAAAGAATTGATTCAAAAGCATCCGAATGGGAAATTCAAAACTCCGATTATCGCGAAAATTGAAAAACCTGAAGGGGTACAAAATATCGACGAAATCCTATTGGAATGTGACGGATTGATGGTTGCCCGTGGAGATCTAGGAGTAGAAGTTCCAATGGAAGAAGTTCCTGCTATCCAAAAGACATTGGTAGAAAAAGCCAGATTTTATTCTAAACCGGTAATCATTGCTACTCAGATGATGGAAACAATGATTAACAGCTTGACTCCAACAAGAGCAGAAGTAAATGACGTTGCTAACTCTGTATTAGACGGAGCTGATGCGGTAATGCTTTCAGGAGAAACTTCTGTAGGGAGATACCCAGTTCAGGTTGTTGAAAATATGGCTAAAATTGTGAAAAACATTGAAATGACACATTTTTACCAGCACAAGAACGAACCTATCGAGAAAGATTACAACTGTATTGATGAAAGATTCATCACAAACAGAGTATGTCTTGCAGCGGTAAGAATTGCCAAAACAACCAACGTTTCTGCAATCGTTACATTAACGCATTCTGGATATACAGCATTCCAACTTGCGGCGCACAGACCAAACTCACATATCATCGTTTATAGTGGAAATAAAAGGGTAATCGCAATGTTAAACTTGCTTTGGGGAGTTCATGCTTATTATTATGACATGAAAAAACCTACAGATGAAACCATTATCCAGGTAAATATGTTGACCCATAACCACGGTTATATTGAAACCGGAGACTTTGTGATCAACATCAACGCTACTCCATCATACGAAGGTGGAAAAACAAATACATTAAGATTAACAACGGTTTAATCAAAATATGATACCCTAAAAAAACCTCCCAAAATATTGGGAGGTTTTTATTTTTATTTCTTTTCCAGAAGAGGGAGAACCAATCTGCTGATGACTGGTTGATGATCTCTCCAGTCAGGATCATCTTTTTCATCTTTCCAGTTGGTGACTAGCTGTACTTCACCTTCCTTATTCAAAACAATATATTTGGACATATCTCTGATATTTTCAAATTTCTTCGGAGTGATTTCACTTAAGAAATTCTTATAGTTTTTAGTCTTTCCTCCATTCCCGTCTTTTAAAATTAAAATCTTTGCATCAGGAAAATCTTCTAAAACGTAGTCTTTAGCAAGCTTTGTCATCTTCGAGCCTTCAGGATCAATAAGAAGAACATATACATCTGCATTATACTCTTTTTCAACAGCCAGAATTTGAGGCAAATGGTATAAACATGGGCCACACCAACGAGCAAATGTATAAAAAACAGTATTCTTTTTATTTGAATTTTTAGCGAGACATTTCACGTCTTCTACACCCACCTTTATAATATCAAATTCGGATTTGCTGAGCCCGCATTTAATTTCTTGAGCAGAAAAAGAATAATACAGGCAACACAGGAGTAATAAAGTAATTTTTTTCATTATTTTTTTTGAACACAGCAAAAATAAATATTTTCTGATCTCCCACAATCCCTTGATTTTATTATTATCTTAAAAAAATTCTAACATAAATGATTCACCATTTTACTGAATAAAAAGTCCTAATTAATTTTTTAAAGAAACTTTGGGTGTGAGACACAATGTCTTCGAATACAAGGAAAATAAAGCACAAGCTCATCACCGGCTGTCTCCTTTTCCGGACGGCTTGTCTCCCTCGCTACAGGTTTTTCCGGTAATCGGGAAAGTATGCAGCACCCCTGCGACAGACTTTCCGGAAGCCGGGAAAACTTCCTGCACCCGATATACAGATTTTCCCAGGGGAAGAATATGTAAAAAGCTTAGTTTCATACAATGAAAAACCCCTCCCGGATGATTCGTGAGGGGTTTGTATAGATTATTTATATTTTATTAGTTTCCAACAATCGTCTTAGCGGTGACAAATTCTTTTAAAGCCAGCAAAGAAAGCTCCGTACCATAACCGGAAGCCTTTGTTCCGCCAAAAGGAAAACGCGGGTCAGAACTTGTCATTCTGTTGATATTTACCGTTCCAGATTCAAGATTTTCAATAAAGAATAACTGACGATCTTTATCAGCCGTCCAGACAGAGTTCGAAAGCCCGAAAGGGATATCATTGGCCATCTGCAAAGCTTCTTCATCATTTTTGGCAATCATCACCATTCCAAGAGGTCCGAAAAGTTCTTCCTGTAAAATAGGATTACCTTCCTTTACACGGATCAGCCCCGGACTGAACTCAATATCAGAGATTCTTTCCAATGGGATTATAATTTCCGCCCCATTCTCTAAAGCCTTTTGAAACTGCTTTTCCAGATCATCCGCCAGATCAGGTCTTGCCATCCCGGCAATCTTCGTCTCTTTATTCATAGGATCTGCAGGAACGAATTTCTTATATTCTTCAATGAATTTTGGAAGAAAAACATCTTCAATTTTTTCATCAATAATAAATCTTTTCGCAGCTACACAGGTTTGTCCACAATTTTGAAGTCTCGCCTGCGCTCCTACTTTTGCTGCTGTATCTAAGTCTGCATCATCAAGAACAATAAAAGCATCGCTCCCGCCCAGTTCAAGCAAAGATTTTTTGATATTTAATCCTGCGATCGAGGCTACTTCTCCACCGGCTCTTCCACTTCCCGTTAAGCTCACTCCTTTTACCGCATCATGCTCAAGAATTTCTTTTACTTCTTTGTGCCCTACTTCCAGGTTTTGGAAAATACCTTTTGGAAAACCGGCTTCCAAAAATACCTCTTCAATAGCGTTTCCACTTCCGAAGCAGATAGAGGCATGTTTCAGAACCACTGTATTTCCTGCTAAGATGGCAGGAACAGCAAATCTTAATACCTGCCAAAAAGGAAAATTCCATGGCATTACTCCCAAAATCGCTCCTTTTGGAACATAATGAATTTCAGAGTACGCATATTCTGAATCTACTTTTTCCGGTTTTAAAATATTTTCAGCATCTGCATAATAATTCATCATCAAAGCACTTTTCTCTACCTCTGCAACCGACTGTGAGATGGGTTTATTCATCTCTTTGGTAATAATCTTTCCAAACTTTTCAGAATTGTTCTTTAAAATTTCTGCAGCTTTTGCAATGAGTTTTTGTCTGTCTTCGAATGGTACTTTTTTCCATTCGGAAAATGCCTTATCTGCTGCAATAAGTTTATTTTCAATTAATTGTTCCATACTGTAATCTCTGTTTTTAAATTCAATTCAATGAATTTATTAGCGCTTTTTCTCAAAAGCACCATATAAGCACCAAATTTTATTCCTTAAAGATGAATAAAATAATGATTTTCTCTATCGGGAAAATATGATTTCACCGTTTATATCATAAACCACTCATTCACAAGACACGCTGCCAGTCTTGCCGTTCTCTCCTGAATATCAAATAACGGGTTAACTTCTGCCACGTCCAGTGCCAAGAGTTTTTGATTTTTTAAAATATGTCTGTAAAAATGCATAAAAGTAGTATCTGCAGGAATTCCGTTGTAAGCCGAAGCGGAAACCCCCGGAGCAATAGAAGCATTAAAAACATCCATACAAATCGTTAAATAGACATAATCTACACTTTCCATGAGCTCGTCGATTCTCTGATAAATGGAAGGCAGGTTTTCAAAGAAAAGCTCATCTGCCAGAATATATTTCATTCCATACTGATGCGCGGTATCGAACAGCTTCAGTGTATTGGAATTTCTCTGGATACCGATATGCAAAGAATTGATCTCTCCTTCCTGTGCAATTTGCCAGAATCCGGTTCCGGAGCTTGCCCCTACTCCTTTTTCAGGCTGCCTGTTATCAAAATGAGCGTCAATATTAATGATCCCGATCTTTTGTTCAGGGAAAGCTGTTTTTACTCCTAGATAGTGGGCATAGGTAACTTCATGACCACCTCCTAAAACCATTGACTTCCCTCCTTTCAATAGGACTTTGGAAACATTTTTGGCAAGATTATTCTGGGTATTCTCTAAATTACCGTCTTCACAGGTAATATTACCAAAATCCAGCAATGAGAAATCGGGAAGCACCACTGGAAAATTAGACATATTTTTCCTGATGATACACGGGGCATCTTTTGCTCCCTGTCTTCCTTTATTCCTACGAACGCCTTCATCTACGGCAAACCCGTGTAAAACGAAATCGTTCGTTGAAATCGCATCGTAATTAGTTTCTTCTTTTACTCTTTGAAAGAGCCTGTGATAAAGAAGCTCTTCACCGTCTAATCTTCCTTGCCAGATTTTATTCATGCTAATTTATGCTTTCACAATTTAATTATTATTCGTGTCTGTAAATACTTATAAGAAATTTTATTATCATATATAATATAGAGACTGCTCCAACCAACCAAATACATATAATGAGTCCATCCTTAAATCCAAATGATGGGCTTCCTTCTCTTTTTGTCGCTAATTGAAAAACTAAAATTATCGATAAAAAATATTGAAGGATAATCAATACAATAGCCAGGATAAAATAAATAATTATTTTTTTCATTTAGATTTTATCCCATCGATATAAACATTTTCTGCCTTTAAACTTCCCTGATTATAAAGAACATTCTGGAAATTATTGGTTTTAAAAGTCACGAAATCTGCTTTTAAATCTTTTGCCAATCTTCCTCTGTCTTCCAGACCCAGCGCAAAAGCTGAACGGAACGTCATTCCCGCTAATACTTCTGCGGTTGTTAGTTTTTCAAATGTTGCTAAAATTGAAGCCTGTGTAATCAGGTTTCCCATGGGTGCAGACCCCGGATTCCAGTCACTTGCGATGGCTACGATTGCTCCTGCATCCAATAGTTTTCTAGCGGGAGTAAATTTTTCTCCCAACCCCAAGCTTGCACCCGGCAAAGCCGTTGCCACAGTTTCGGATTGAGCCAGAAATTCAATATCTTCATCAATAGTTGCTTCCAGATGGTCTGCAGATTTTGCTCCGACTTCCACAGCAATCCTGGAACTTCCGGGTGTAAACTGATCTGCATGAACGGTAATTTCAAAACCTAAATCTTTCGTTTTAAGTAAGAAATCTTTACTTTCTTCAGGCTGAAACGCAGATTTTTCAATGAAAATATCTACACGCTTTGCCAGATTTTCTTCTTTTACTTTAGGTAAAATTTCGGTTAATATATACTGTAAATATTCTTCGTTATTCCCTTCAAAGTCTCTTGGTTTAAGGTGTGCGGAAAGACAGGTAGAAACTAAAGTTGCTTTGGTTTGTTCCTGAGCTTTTTTAATAATACGAAGCATTTTCAGTTCGTTTTCTACGTCTAGTCCGTATCCGCTTTTGACTTCGATGGTTGTAATTCCAAGGGAAATCAGGAAATTGATTCTTTCTAATAAGGTTTTCAGTAATTCTTCTTCTGAAGCATTTCTTGTATGCTGAACCGAGCTCCAGATCCCACCACCACTTTCAGCAATCTCAAGATATGTTTTTCCTGCATTACGCATGGCAAAATCATTCGCACGGTTTCCCCCAAAACAAATATGGGTATGAGAATCTACGAAAGCAGGAAGAACAATTTGTTCTCCTTCAATTGTTTCAATTTCTATATTCGGATGTTCAGATTTTAGGAGTTCAAAGTTTCCAACTTGCTGAATTGTATCGTTATTCACTAAAATTCCACCATCAGTAATTATTTCAAGTTGCTCATCAGAAAGTTTTCCTCTTAGCGGAAGATTGGCAAGTGTTACGACTTGCTTAAAAGGGCCTATAAGTTTCATTTATTTAGTTTAAAACAAAGTGCAGATATATAATTCTAAAGCTTACTAATGCTTAGATGCTTTCAGCATGACAAAAGATGCACATACAATTTGTCATTCCGCAGGAATCTC
This sequence comes from Chryseobacterium tagetis, assembly GCF_016735585.2. GTDB lineage: Bacteria > Bacteroidota > Bacteroidia > Flavobacteriales > Weeksellaceae > Chryseobacterium > Chryseobacterium tagetis. The sequence goes on along the minus strand of NZ_JAERSE020000006.1, from coordinate 177,071 downwards.
TGCACAGAAATAAGCAGAAGAGTTTTATCTTATTTTCTCTCTCAAAAATACTTAAAATATCTCTTCTGCTCAAATCTTAATTTTTCATCTGTTTCAACCTTTATATCTTAACCTAATTTTCCTATCTTTACGGTAAATGAAATTGAATTAATGCCTGATTTTTTACATCCAGACAAAGACAATTACTCCCGTGAAGAGCTGATTCAGGAAGAACAGATTCGTCCCCAGAGCTTTAAAGATTTTGCGGGGCAGAGGAAAACTTTGGAAAATCTTGAAGTCTTCGTGACCGCTGCCAAAAAACGTGGCGGTGCTCTCGATCATGTTTTATTACATGGTCCTCCGGGTTTAGGTAAAACTACTTTAGCAAATATTATCGCGAATGAGCTTGGTGTAAATTGTAAAATTACATCGGGGCCTGTTTTGGATAAACCAGGAAGTTTAGCCGGTCTTTTGACTAATCTTGAAGAGAATGACGTTCTTTTTATCGATGAAATTCACCGATTATCTCCTGTTGTGGAAGAGTACCTGTACTCTGCAATGGAGGATTACAAAATTGATATCATGCTTGAAACCGGCCCGAATGCAAGAAGTGTTCAGATTGGTCTGAATCCTTTTACTTTGGTGGGAGCAACTACAAGAAGCGGAATGCTGACTAAGCCGATGCTTGCCAGATTTGGGATTCAAAGCAGATTGGAATATTATACGATCGAATTGTTATCGATGATCATCATCAGAAGCGCAAGAGTTTTGGGCGTAAAAATCTATGAGGATGCTGCCATTGAAATTGCCAGAAGAAGCCGCGGAACTCCGAGAATTGCCAATGCACTTTTAAGAAGAGTCCGTGATTTTGCTGAAATTAAAGGGAATGGCGAAATTGAAATAGAGATTACAAAATATGCTTTAAATTCATTGAATGTAGATGAATTCGGATTAGATGAAATGGATAACAAAATTATGCGGGTGATGATTGAGAATTTCAAAGGGAAACCTGTAGGAATTTCAGCGCTTGCAACGTCTATTGCAGAAAACCCGGAAACGCTGGAAGAGGTTTATGAACCTTTTCTTATTCAGGAGGGATTCATTATCCGAACTCCCAGAGGTCGTGAAGTTACAGATAAAGCATACAAACATCTGAATATTACAAGACCAAAAAATCCTGGAGAATTATTTTAAAGAATGTTTATACCTAAATTATACAAGAGTGAAGATTACAGCCTGATGAAAGAAATCATCAGAGAGCATTCTTTCGCTTTATTAATTTCTTCTGTGGATAAAATTCGCGCTACCCATTCGATGATGATGCTGAATGAAGATGACACAGAAAATATCTATATTGAAACTCGCATTTCGAAGGCGAATCCTCAGGCGAAGACCTTAAAAAACGGAGATGAAGTTCTTTGTGATTTTTTAGGAGCGCATACGTATATTTCGAGCAGCTGGTACGATCATGTAAATGTTTCTACCTGGAATTATGAAGCGGTTCAAATCTATGGAAAGGTTGAACTGATGAACCCGGAAGAGCTGTATCATCATTTGGATAAACTGACTTCCAAGTATGAGATATTTCAGCAATGTCCGATGATGGTAGACAATATGGGAAAGGAGTTTGTTGAAAAAGAAATGAAAGGGGCTTTCGGATTAAAAATTATTCCTACTGAGATTTTCATTAAACAAAAGCTTTCTCAAAACAGAAAAGAGAACGATTTTAAAAATATCATTTCAAATCTTGAAAACAGCGATGAAAACGGAAGAAAGATTGCTGAGAAAATGAAACTGTTAAAAAAATAATACATTATAAACTTAATATTATATGAAACTATATCCAATACAATGTGGAAAATTTAAACTGGATGGCGGCGCCATGTTTGGAGTCGTCCCAAAGAGTTTGTGGGAAAAGACTAATCCTGCAGACGAAAAAAACCTGATCGAGCTCGGAACACGCTCTCTTCTTGTAGAAGACGGAAAGAAATTAATTTTAATTGACTGTGGTCTTGGAAATAAGCAGGACGATAAGTTCTTCGGGCATTATTCTCTTTGGGGAGATGATAATTTAGATAAGAATTTAAAAAAATACGGTTTTGTAAGAGAGGATATCACAGATGTTTTCCTGACCCATCTTCATTTCGACCATTGTGGGGGCGCTATTGAATGGAACGATGACAGAACAGGCTACAGACCCGCTTTTAAAAATGCTCACTTCTGGACCAACGAAAACCACTGGCAATGGGCGACAGAACCTAATGCAAGAGAAAAAGCTAGTTTTTTAAAGGAAAATATTATTCCTATGCAGGAAAGTGGGCAATTAAACTTTTTGCCACTTCCAACAACAGGAAATTATGGTTTTGCTCCGGATCTGAAAATGGATGTTATATTTGTTGACGGGCATACAGAGAAACAAATGCTTCCTGTTATTCAATATCAGGAAAAAACAATCGTTTTTGCTGCTGATCTGATTCCGACAGCCGGGCATATCAATCAGGTATATGTGATGGGATATGATACAAGACCTCTTTTAACATTAGAAGAGAAAGGAAAATTCCTGAAGCAATGTATAGATAATGAATATCTGCTATTCTTTGAACATGATGCACACCATGAACTGGCCAGTCTTAAAATGACTGAAAAGGGAGTAAGATTGGATGAGACGTTTAGCTTTAATGATGTTTTCGGATATTAATTTTTAAGTATGGAAGAATTACAATCAGAAACTCAGAAAGCGGAACCAGAACCGTTATCTACCCCCAAAATCATTGGTTTAACGGGAGGAATAGGTTCCGGAAAAACTACGGTCGCAAAGTTTATTGAAGAATTTGGATTTCCTGTCTATTACTCGGACGACAGAGCAAAGGACATTGTAAATGATAATGACGGTTTGAAGAGTAAAATTAAAGAGCTTTTAGGAGAGGAATCTTATGATGAAAACGGGCTTTACAACAGAAAGTTTGTGGCCGACAAAGTTTTTAACAATAAAGATTTACTTCAAGGCTTAAATGAAATTATTCATCCGGCTGTCCGGATTGATTTTGAAGACTGGCTGAAAAGACAGACCAAATACCTAGTTTTTAAAGAAACGGCTTTGTTGTTTGAATTAAAATTAAACAGGCAATGCTACAAATCTGTTTTAGTAACCGCCGAAGATAATATCCGGGCTAAAAGAGTAATGGATAGGGATGGAAAAACCTATCGTGAAGTAGAAGCCGTTATGGAAAAGCAAATGCCTGAAAAAGACAAGATAAAACTGGCAAACTGCATTATCTACAATAATACAAATCTAGAAGATCTAAAGGAACAAACTGAAAAAATCATCTTCAGTATTGAATAAAATATAACTCGTTGAAAATACTCAACGAGTTTTTTATTTCTTAAAACCAGACACCGGAATATTCCGGGCATTCTTTACTCTGAGAAGATTCTGATGTCTTTATTATATAAAAAATCAGCTCTCATTTCTGAGAGCTGATTCTATTTTAAAAGATAATTAAATCAATTAATATGATTATTATTCCTTGATGAACTTCTTCTGTACGGAAGTTGAGCCATCCTGAATATCGATCATATAAACTCCATTGATCAATGCGTGAACATCTACTTTGTTGTTTAAGATGATTCCGCTTGAGATCAACTGACCAGCTGCACTATAGATCTTATAGTTGGCTCTCTTGCTGATATTCTTAACATTTAATACGGTACTTACCGGGTTAGGGTAAATCAAGATGTCTGTCTGATTCAATAAACTGCTTGATGATTTCTTAGTGATTCTTACCGTGTAATCCTCTACTTCTCCACTGTCGAAGTTGGTACAGTTTACAGGAATTCCTCCTTTCATCAAAGCTACTCGCATTACTACATACATATAATCTGCATTGCTAACAAAAGCATCTGACGGTACACTGAATGTTGTAGTTGCTGTCGCTGCACTGTTTGGTCCGGATACTAAGATTCTTTCATTGATATCAAATTCTCCGTTTCTGTTAAAGTCAATCCAAGCAACAACTCCTGCATCTCCTGTTACCACTTTATCAATCGTTAACTGGTTATTCGTTGATCCCTGAATCAGTTCGATCTGAGCAGGTATAACAGCTGTATAATCAGTATATGTTGAGGCTACGGAAGCATTAACCATTTGTGGTTTTCCATTAGGTACTACTGTTACTTTAGAGATGTACTCTCCGGATGTATTATTAGCTCCCATCTGGCAATAGATCACTGTTGGAGTCGTGAAATAATATGGTAAGGTAAAGTTACCCGGAGTACCACTACAAATATTCGCTACCTCCATTTCATATTTCGTCAACTCAGTTAAACCGGTAAGGGTATAGATATTGTTATTTACCTGAACATTAGTCCATCCCGGAATCCCTACTTTTCTGTATCTTAAAATATATTTCCCGGTTGCATCTGGTCCTACATAAGGATCCCACTGAACTTTAGCACTAGTTGGCTTCAATTCCAGAATAGTTAATCCTGGCGGAGCAATATCACATGTTCTCTCAGTCGTAAATCTTGATAAGCTTGACCAAGGGTTAGGTGTAGTAGAGTTTATACAAGTACTTCTTACCTGAACTTCATATTGAGTATATGCTGTTAATCCTGAAAGTAAATAAGTACTTGTTGGCGGATTAGGCAAATTGATCGTAGATGACCACGCTATATCTCCAACTTTTCTCCACTGCATTTGGTATGTTGCACTTGCTACCAGTGGTGACCAGTTCACAACAGCTGAAGTAGATGTGATATTTGTGAACGTTACATTCGGCGGTGTAGGGTCACACTTAGTCGTAAATTCATTGTGTGAATACGTTCCTACATTTACAGTGTTACACACTGCCGCTACTTCTACTTCATACAATGTTGCAGGAGTTAACGGATACGTTGGTGGGTTTAAAGTAAACGTCTGTGTTGTTCCTGTTACTGCCGCTACATCAATAGGACCTGTTGTTGGCAACCATTGGCCAGTACCTACTGGACGGTATCTTACTTTATAAGAAGCTCCCCCTATATCCTGAGGCCATGTAATCGTAGCCGAGTTGTGCGTAATAGAAGCTGGAGTTACTGTTACTACAGGAGTAGCGGTACTACAAACTCTTAGTACAATGTTGTCAATAGCAACCGGTGGTTGAGTTCCTCCTGAGCCATCGTTTATCCATTCGAATACCAAACGCATTACACCTCCTGCATAATTAGTAAGGTTTAAGTTCGGATTAGAATATGAACTCCAAGTTGTTCCGCTTAAGTTATACTGTCCTACCTGAATTCTTCCAGGTGCTCCCGGTGTTCCGGTTGCTGCAGTGGTCTGAGTTCCCGGTGTAGGCATAAAGCTTGCCGGAACCAACCATACTCTTAAATAGTCATAAGAACTTTCTCCATTTGCTTTCCAGTCAAAAGAGAAGGTAGCAAGACTGGTTCCTGCAGGAATCTGAATATCTCTGTACGCCTGTACTACACTTGTTGAAGTAATTGTATAGGCATTCGTTGTTCCGCTATCATTAGAAATATAGATAGATTTCCCTGTATTTCCTGTTGCAGAACCATAGAACCATTTATTAGTCTGTGTTCCGTTCAGTAATCCTAAATCATTCGTAGCTTCAAAATTCTGAAGATAAGGAAGTGCTGCCGGAATCTGTGTCGTCATAAAGCTTGGACCTTGTGACCAATAACTGTTATCTGTAGAAGAACAAACCGCTCTTACCCACCAATAATAAGTAGTACTTGGTTGTAGACCATAAGGCGTTAAATCCGCAGAGTTAGTTGTTGAAGTTCCTGTAGCTGGTGCCCCAAAAGCTGGTGGTGTAGGTGATGTAGAAAGATAGAATGCATATCCGTTTGCTGGTGCAGGTGTTACTGCTGCCCAGCTAATTGTTGCTGAATTTCCTGTTACTCCGTTTACTGCCATACCTGTTGGTGGTAAACATGTTGGCGGAGCTCCTACAATAAGGGTAAAGTCTGCATATGTCCCGTAAGTAGCAGATGAACAAGGTGTAATTGCACCACTGTATGAAGTTGCACATCTTACTCTATAGTTACCTAATGCCTGCCCTGCCGGAATATTAATGGTTGCTGTTCCTGTTGCAGAATAAGAAGTTGTTGCCAAAATTGTTTCTCCCGGATCATTGAAATCCATATCATTATTCCAGTCTACCCAAACATAGAAATATCCTGTAGAAGAACTAATTCCTAGATTCATATTCACCGCGAATCCCGGTGAGCTATTAATTGATGAATTCGTGATAACATACGGGCTATAAGAAGTAGCTGCATAATTCAAGTTAGTCCATCCTCCTGTAGTAGTTACCTTATTTAAATAATAAGTGGTAGTTGTACTCGTTGGAGGTGTAGGCACACAATATCCTGTATATACAGAAACCGGTCCAGACCAAGGGCTTTGATCAGAGGTACTACATTTTGCACGTACCCATATATAATAAGTCGTATTCGCTGCTAACCCCGGAACCGTCGCCGATGTAGTTGTACTTTGTACAGAGTTAGTAGCATTCAATACTGTTGAAGAAGTAGGTGCTACTCCCGTAGTATTATAATAAATTTCGTATCCTAAAGCAGGGTTAGTTACAGAAGCTGTCCAGCTAATAGTAGCTGAAGCTGTTGTAGCAGAATTTAGAACTAAAGCCGTAGGTGGCATACATGTAGGTGGGGCTCCAACTGCTATAGTATAATCTACGTAATTTCCATAAGGAGCAGTACCACAAGATGTAATTGCGCCAGATCCTGATGTAGCAAATCTTACTCTGTAATTTCCATAAGCCTGCGCTGCCGGAACGTTAATCGTTGTTGATCCCGTAGCTGCATAAGAAGTAGTAGCTAGAATAGTCTCTCCCGCATCATTGAAATCCATATCATTATTCCAGTCTACCCATACATAATAGTAATAAGTAGAAGTTCCAGCTCCTAAATTAACACTGATCGCACTTCCTGGTGAAGCACTGATGGTATTTGTTGAATTATTAACATATGCTGCATAAGATGATGCTGTATAATTCAAGTTCGTCCATCCTCCTGTTGTCAAGATCTTAGTTAAATAATTGGATGTTGAACTTGTTCCTCCTGTCGGCACACAATAGCCTGTGTAGAAAGAAACCGGTCCTACCCAAATACTTTGTTGAGTCGAACTACATTTTGCTCTTACCCATACATAATATGTTGTATTAGCTGCCAACCCAGGAATCGTTGCTGAGGTTGTAGTACTTTGTACGGAGTTAGTTGCATTTAATACGGTCGAAGAAGTAGGTGCTACTCCTGTGGTATTATAATAAACGTCATAACCGTTAGCTGGTACAGGCGTTGGCGCTGTCCAGGTAACCTGTCCACTGTTACTACTAATAACTCCTGTAGCTAACTGATTAGGAAACATACATCCAGAAGGAGCCTCGCTTACAAGCTGCAACCTAGGAATAGATGCCGTTCTGCTACTTGCCGTTGGCGGTGAAGCAGGGTCAGCATTTACAGTATCACTATACTGATAAATCCCGGTATTTGCTCCTGAAGTGTACGCACCCCAAGTAGCTGTACAAGAATAGCCCGGTGCATTTTCGTCAATTGCAATCACAAGATTACTTGTCCCGTCCCATACAAATGGGGTACTCAGGGAAAGTTCTACCCAATTCCCTGCGGTCATATTTCCTAATGTTCCGGAATAAACCTGAGACATTTGGGATAAAGGAACCCAGTCTGTGGTAGAAGCAAAAGTTGTTTTGGTAGTATTACCAAGATATACCGTCCATTGATTATAGTTGGACTGGGTTGCTGCTGTAGCTGATACATAGAATCGTACCTTGGTTATTACCGTATTGGTCGTTCCAATAGCTGTAGTAAGCTCTGCAGCTGTATACAATTGTTGTGAATAATTATATCCATAACAAGAGTAAACAGGAAGGTTGCTGGATGTTGCAGTACCTGTACCGATCGATCCTGTTTGCCCTTTTGCAAACAATCCGAAAAGCATACAGAACACTACTACCAGCTCCCTCAAGAGGTTTTTGGTTTTGTAATGTAAAAATACACTCATAATTTTAAAAAAAATTTAATAATGATAATAATAACGGCCGAAAGACCAATATATTTTTATGTATTCAAAAACTTTTCTAAATACATGTTGTACACAGGTAAACTGTGTATAAAAGATAATTTTCACTCCATAGTATATAATATTTAAAACGACGCGAATTTAGTCATTTTTTACAACTAAGCTATCTAATCATTTATTTTTTTAGAAAAACACTATTGAAAATTAAATTATGCAAGTATAATAGAAAATATCCCCTTAAAATTAGAGAGTAAGAAAAACACCCTTTAGATATAAAAAAAATCAGCTCTCAGAAATGAGAGCTGATTCTATTTAAAAGATAATTAAATCAATTAATATGATTATTATTCCTTGATGAATTTCTTCTGTACGGAAGTTGAACCATCCTGAATATCGATCATATAAACTCCATTGATCAATGCGTGAACATCTACTTTATTGTTTAAGATGATTCCGCTTGAGATCAATTGTCCTGCTGAACTATAGATCTTATAGTTCGCTCTCTTGCTGATATTCTTAACATTTAATACCGTACTTACCGGGTTAGGGTAAATTAAGATATCGTTCTGATTCAACAAACTGTTTGTAGCTTTCTTAGAAATTCTAATAGCGTAATCTTCTACTTCTCCACTGTCGAAGTTGGTACAGTTTACAGGAATTCCTCCTTTCATCAAAGCTACTCGCATTACTACATACATATAATCTGCATTGCTTACAAAAGCATCTGACGGTACACTGAATGTGGTAGTTGCTGTTGCGGCACTGTTTGGTCCGGATACTAAGATTCTTTCATTGATATCAAATTCTCCGTTTCTGTCAAAGTCAATCCATGCTACAACTCCCGCATCTCCAGTTACTACTTTATCAATCGTTAACTGGTTATTCGTTGATCCCTGAATCAATTCGATCTGAGCAGGTATAACAGCTGTATAATCAGTATATATTGAGGCTACGGAAGCATTAATCATCTGTGGTTTTCCGTTAGGAACTACCGTTACTTTAGAGATGTACTCTCCGGATGTATTATTAGCTCCCATCTGGCAATAGATTACCGTTGGAGTCGTGAAATAATATGGTAAGGTATAGTTACCTGGAGTACCACTACAGATGTTAGCTACCTCCATTTCATATTTAGTCAACTCAGTTAAACCGGTAAGGGTATAGATATTTGAATTTACCTGAACATTAGTCCATCCCGGAATGCCTACTTTTCTGTATCTCAAGATATATTTACCGGTTGCATCTGGTCCTACATAAGGATCCCACTGAACTTTAGCACTGGTTGGCTTCAATTCCAGAATCGTTAATCCCGGTGGCGGAATCTCACATGTTCTCTCAGTGGTAAATCTTGATAAGCTTGACCATGGGTTAGGTGTTGTAGAATTTACACACGTACTTCTTACCTGAACTTCATATTGGGTATACGGTGTTAATGTATATCCTGTTGAAGGAAGTGAGAAAGTATTTGTCGGTGGATTTGGTAAATTAATTGGTCCAATCCATGTTGGATCTCCTACTTTTCTCCACTGCAGTTGATAGGTTGCACTTGCTACCAATGGCGACCAGTTCACAACAGCTGATGTAGATGTAATATTAGTGAATGTCACATTTGGTGGTGTTGGATCACATTTCGTAGTAAATTCATTATGTGAATACGTTCCTACATTTACGGTATTACACACTGCCGCTACTTCTACTTCATACAACGTTGCCGGTGTTAGAGGGTAAGTTGGTGGATTTAGAGTAAGCGTCTGTGTTGTTCCTGTTATTGCTGCTACATCAATAGGTCCTGCAGTTGGCAACCATTGAGTTGTACCTACTGGACGGTATCTTACTTTATAAGAAGCTCCTCCTATATCCTGTGGCCAGGTAATGGTAGCTGAATTGTGCATAATAGCAGCCGGTGTTACTGTTACTACCGGTGTAGCGGTGCTACAAACTCTTAGTACAATATTGTCAATAGCAGCCGGTGGCTGAGTTCCTCCTGAAGTATCATTTCTCCATTCGAATACCAAACGCATTACACTTCCTGCATAACTGGTAAGGTTTAAGTTCGCATTGGAATATGAACTCCAAGTCGTTCCGTTTAAGTTATACTGTCCTATCTGTACTCTACCTGTAGCCGCTGCAATCTGAACGCCTGGTGTAGGCATAAAGTTTGCCGGAACCAACCATACTCTTACATAATCATAAGAACTTTCGCCATTTGCTTTCCAGTCAAAAGAGAAGGTAGCAAGACTGGTTCCTGCAGGAATCTGAATATCTCTGTACGCTTGTACTACACTTGCTGAAGTAATTGTATAGGCATTCGTTGTTCCGCTATCATTCGTAATATAAATTGATTTTCCGGTATTTCCTGTTGCAGAGCCATAGAACCATTTATTAGTCTGTGTTCCATTTAATAATCCCAGATCATTCGCTGCTTCAAAATTCTGAATATAAGGAAGCACCGCTGGAATCTGTGTCGTCATAAAGGTTGGACCTTGGGCTACATAACTATTATCCGTAGGAGAGCAAATTGCTTTTACCCACCAATAATAAGTAGTATTAGGAAGTAAAGTAGGTGCCAAATTGACAGATGTCGCTGTTGTTGTTCCCGTTGGTGTTGCCGGTTGCACAGGAGTTGTAGAAACGTAATATGCATATCCGTTTGCCGGTGGAGTTGTTGGTGTCGCCCAACTGATAGTTGCTCCATTTCCTGTTAAACCTGCTACCGCAAGACCTGTTGGTGGCAAACAAGTAGGTGGCGCTACAACTGCTAGCGTAAAGTCTACATAATTTCCATAAGGTCCAGGTCCGCAAGGCGTAACTGCTCCGATATAAGAGGAAGAAGTTCTTACTCTATAATTTCCTAGTGCCTGACCAGCTGGTATATTAATCGTTGCTGTTCCGGTAGCTGCATAAGAAGTTGTTGCCAAAATAGTTTCTCCCGGATCATTAAAGTCCATATCATTATTCCAGTCAATCCATGCATAATAATAATATGTAGAACCTCCAGAAGTTGCTAAATTCATCACAACACTACTTCCCGGTGAACTTAGGAAAGACATATTAGAGTTAACATACGCCGTATAAGATGTTGCCGTATACCCAAGATTCGTCCATCCTCCTGTGGTGGTAACATTATTTAGGTAGTAAGTTGTTGAGCTACTACCTCCTGTTGGAGCACAATAATTGGTAAATACCGTAATTGGCCCAGACCAAGGACTTTGATCTGAAGTAGTACATTTTGCCCGTACCCATATATAATAAGTCGTATTAATTGCCAACCCCGGAATTGTAGCCGATGTACCTGTTACATTGGTAATCTGAGGTGTAGTTGTAGATCCAGGCGCAATACCTGTTGTATTATAATAAATTTCGTATCCTAAAGCAGGATTACTCGTAGAAGCCGTCCAGCCAATAGTAGCTGAAGATGTTGTTGCCGATGTCAAAGTTAATGCTGCAGGAGGCATACATGTAGGTGGGGCTCCAACTGCTATAGTATAATCTACGTAATTTCCATAAGGAGCAGTACCGCAAGACGTAAGGGCTCCACTGTATGACACAGCAAATCTTACTCTGTAATTTCCATAAGCCTGCGCTGCCGGAACGTTAATCGTTGTTGATCCCGTAGCTGCATAAGAAGTAGTAGCTAGAATAGTCTCTCCCGCATCATTGAAATCCATATCATTATTCCAGTCTACCCAAACATAATAGTAATAACTACCAGATCCCGCTGCCGCTAAACTAACACTGATCGCACTTCCCGGTGAGGTACTAATGGTATTTGTTGAATTATTAACATACGCTGCATAAGATGATGCTGTATAATTCAAGTTAGTCCATCCTCCTGTTGTCAGGATTTTATTCAAATAATAGGTTGTTGAACTTGTTCCTCCTGTCGGCACACAATAGCCTGTGTAGAAAGAAACAGGCCCCACCCAAATACTTTGCTGAGTAGAACTACATTTAGCTCTTGCCCATACATAATATGTTGTATTAGCTGCTAACCCAGGAATCGTCACTGAGGTAGTTGTACTCTGCACAGAGTTAGTTGCATTTAATACAGTCGAAGAAGTAGGTGCTACTCCTGTGGTATTATAATAAACGTCATAACCGTTAGCTGGTACAGGCGTTGGCGCTGTCCAGGTAACCTGACCACTGTTGCTGGTAATAATTCCTGTAGCTAACTGATTAGGAAACATACATCCGGAAGGAGCCTCGCTTACAAGCTGCAACCTAGGAATAGATGCCGTTCTGCTACTTGCCGTTGGCGGTGAAGCAGGGTCAGCATTTACAGTATCACTATACTGATAAATCCCGGTATTTGCTCCTGATGTATATGCTCCCCAAGTAGCTGTACAAGAATAGCCAGGGGCATTTTCGTCAACTGCAATCACCAGATTACTTGTTCCATCCCATACAAATGGGGTGCTCAAGGAAAGTTCTACCCAATTCCCTGTTGTCATAGTTCCTAATGTTCCAGAATAAACCTGAGACATTTGAGATAAAGGAACCCAGTCTGTGGTAGAAGCAAAAGTTGTTTTGGTAGTATTACCAAGATATACCGTCCATTGATTATAGTTGGCCTGAGTTGCTGCTGTAGCTGATACATAGAATCGTACCTTAGTTATTACCGTATTGGTCGTTCCAATAGCTGTAGTAAGTTCTGCAGCTGTATACAATTGTTGTGAATAATTATATCCATAACAAGAGTAAACAGGAAGATAAGAAGATGTCGCAGTACCTGTACCGATCGAACCTGTTTGCCCCTGAGCAAACAACCCGAAAAGCATACAAAATACTACCATCAACTCCTTCAAGAGTTTTTTGGTTTTACAATGTAAAAATACGCTCATAATTTAAAAAAAAATTTAATAATGATAATAGTTATCGAAAGACATGATATGTTTTTCATATCATACATTCAAAGCTTTTTGAATGTATTTTGTTTGCAGATGAATCTGCAATAAGTAAAGAGTAGTTATTTATTTCATATTGTTAATTTTTTAATATTTACACAAATCTAATCATATTTTCATTATAAATACAATTAATAGTTACTTATTTTGATTTAATTTAATGAAATCATTGATTATGGTTACAAATAATACAAAAACCCACACTTGTGTGAATTTAAAAACCTCTACACCCCCAGAAAATAAATACCTTCAAGTAGATACATACAATATCATTCATATTTTATAAAATTTAAGAGATCCTACGAGTTGAAAATGTTTTATAATTTTTCACCTATTTTTCCTTATCGAAATACTTATAAAAAATCAGCTCTCATTTCTGAGAGCTGATTCTATTTAAAAGGTAATTAAATGAATTAATATGATTATTATTCCTTGATGAATTTCTTCTGTACGGAAGTTGAACCATCCTGAATATCGATCACATACATTCCATTGATCAATGCGTGAACATCTACTTTGTTGTTTAAGATGATTCCGCTCGATATCAACTGTCCTGCTGCACTATAAATCTTATAGTTCGCTCTCTTGCTGATATTCTTAACGTTCAATACCGTGCTTACCGGGTTAGGGTAAATTAAGATATCTGTCTGATTCAATAAACTGCTTGATGATTTCTTAGTGATTCTTACCGTGTAATCTTCCACTTCTCCACTGTCGAAGTTGGTACAGTTTACCGGAATTCCTCCTTTCATCAAGGCTACTCTCATCACGACATACATATAATCTGCATTGCTTACAAAAGCATCTGATGGTACACTGAATGTTGTAGTTGCTGTCGCGGCACTGTTTGGTCCGGATACTAAGATTCTTTCATTGATATCAAATTCTCCGTTTCTGTTAAAGTCAATCCAAGCAACAACTCCCGCATCTCCTGTTACCACTTTATCAATCGTTAACTGGTTATTCGTTGATCCTTGAATCAGTTCAATTTGAGCAGGTAAAACACCCGTGTAATCAGTATATGTGGATGCTACGGAGGTATTAACCATTTGTGGTTTTCCATTAGGTACTACTGTTACTTTAGAGATATATTCTCCGGATGGATTTAATGCTCCCATCTGACAATAGATCACTGTTGGAGTCGTGAAATAATATGGTAAGGTAAAGTTACCCGGAGTACCACTACAAACATTTGCAACCTCCATTTCATATTTCGTCAACTCAGTTAAATCGGTAAGGGTGTAGATATTTGAATTTACCTGAACATTAGTCCATCCCGGAATGCCTACTTTTCTGTATCTTAAAATATATTTCCCGGTTGCATCTGGACCAACATAAGGATCCCACTGAACTTTAGCACTGGTTGGCTTCAATTCCAGAATCGTTAATCCTGGCGGAGCAATATCACATGTTCTCTCAGTCGTGAATCTTGATAAACTTGACCAAGGGTTAGGTGTTGTAGAATTTACACATGTGCTTCTTACCTGAACTTCATATTGGGTATATGGTTCTAAATTCGGAAGTAAATAAGTACTTGAAGGCGGATTTGGCAAAGCTATTAATTGAGACCATATTCCTCCAACTTTTCTCCATTGCATTTCATAGGTTGCACTTACTGCAAGTGGTGACCAGTTAATAATTGCTGATGTAGATGTAATATTAGTAAATGTCACATTTGGAGGTGTCGGATCACATTTCGTAGTAAATTCATTATGTGAATACGCTCCAACATTTACGGTATTACAAACTGCTGCAACTTCTACTTCGTATAATGTTGCAGGATTCAATCCCGAAATCGGAACATTCTGATTAGGATTTAATGTTGCCGCTACATCTTGACCTACTGTTGAAGGTAGCCATTGTGTAGAGCCAACCGGCCTGTATCTTAATTTATAAGAAGCTCCTCCTGGATCTTGTGGCCAGGTAATCGTAGCTGAGTTGTGCGTAATAGAAGCTGGAGTTACTGTAACCACTGGAGTAGCCGTACTACAAACTCTTAGTAAAATATTATCAACTGCAGCAGGAGGCTGAGTTCCTGTCGCTGCATTATTTACCCACTCAAATACCAAACGCATCACACTTCCAGCATAATTGGTCAGGTTCAAACTTGGGTTAGAATAAGCATTCCAAGTCGTTCCGTTTAAGTTATACTGTCCTACCTGAACTCTTCCCGGCGCTCCCGGTGTTCCAGTCGTTGCGGTGATTTGAGTTCCCGGTGTAGGCATAAATGTTGACGGAACCAACCATACTCTTAAATAATCTACCGTAGTCTGTCCATCCGCTTTCCAGTCAAAAGAGAAACTCGCTAAAGTGGTCCCTAAAGGAATCTGAATATCTCTGTATGCCTGTACTACACTTGTTGAGGTAATCGTATAGGCATTCGTTACTCCATTATCATTAGAAATATAGATTGATTTTCCGGTATTTCCGGTTGCAGAACCATGGAACCATTTATTAGTCTGGGTTCCATTCAAGAGTCCTAAATCATTCGTTGCTTCAAAATTCTGAATATAAGGAAGTACCGCCGGAATCTGTGTCGTCATAAAGGTTGGTCCTTGGATAATATAACTACTGTCCGTAGGTGAACAAACCGCCTGTACCCACCAATAATAAGTAGTATTGGGCAGTAAAGTAGTAGGCAAACTTACAGAAGTCGCTGTAGTAGGTATTCCACCAGTACTAGGAGGTACATTTGAAGTAGAAATATAGTATACATATCCACCAGCAGGCACAGGTGTTGGAGCTACCCAACTTATGGTTGCTGAATTTCCTGTAATTCCAGAGACCGCTAATCCTGTAGGTGGATAACAAGTAGGTGGCGCTACAACTGCTAATGTAAAGTCTACATAATTTCCATACGGAGCCGGACCACAAGGAGTAACCGTTCCTGTCCAAGAAATTGAACATCTTACTCTGTAATCTCCCAATGTAGTTCCTGCAGGCACCGGAATTGTTCCCGATAATGTAGATGCAAAAGTAGTATTTGAAAGAACCAATTCTCCCGGATCAGAAAAAACTCCATCTTTATTCCAGTCTACCCATACTCTATAAAAATAAGTACTTGTTGGCACCGAAGCAGCTAAACTAACATTTACGTTATTCCCAGGAGACGTCAACGCAGCCATATTAGAATTTACATAAGCATTATAAGATGATGCCGCATAATTAATATTTGACCAAGCCCCGGTTGTAACGATACTGTTTATATAATAAGTAGTCGAAGTACCTCCTGCTGTTGGTGTACAATAACACTGTATAGGAAGATTCTGCCCTACAGAAACGGTATTAGAAGTAGCACTCTGACTTGTATTGGTACAGGTAACCACACAACGGTAATCGGTAGCTACTGTTTGGCTAGCTACTGTATAAATAGGCGATGTAGCACCTGCAATTGCAGTAAAGGTACCCGCACCAGCCGGGCTACTATACCATTGGTAAGTAATACCTCCACCAATTGTATAACCTGTAAGCGTAAGATCAAATGGCGCACCTACACAAGCACTGGTACTTGTAGCTGTTGCTGTACCCGTAACCGGAGTACCTGTACAAGGAGTACCTGCAACAACTGTAATGTTATAATCTTCTGTTTCACCAGATCCGAAGTTGGTACAAGCATCCGTAGGAAGGTTTTGATTAGCATTTCCTCTGGTTCGGATACGCATACGGGTAATTCCAGGTACAGCTGTTACCGGAATATTAACAGGTATTGTCACTGTCGTTCCTGAAGGAATCCCAGCAGAACCACTACCTGGTCCCACATAAAAATGTTCTGTAGAACTTAGTGTCCCATCCTGATTCCAGTCTATCCAAACTGAAGTAATAGCACCACTATAAGTACCAGAAGGACCAATTGTTACACTTAAATTCTGAGTCGATCCCATGGTTACGGTAGTCGTAGCAGCAGGATAGTAAGTATAATAAGGAGAAGCCGTAGGCTGAGAAGTGGAAGAGTCATTGTTAATAGAACCAAACTGTACTTTATTAATCAATGTACCTGTTCCCCCAGAGCTTACTGCCGCACAATAATTTAGACAAGCCATTCCTGAATTCTGCCCTACAGCAACTATGCTGGAGTTTTGTGTACTTCCTCCGTTAGTACAGGTCACAACACATCGGTAATCTGTAGCTGCCGTTTGGTTGGCAACCGAATAAGAGATAGATGTGGCCCCTGCTATATTGGTAAAAGTATTTGCTCCTGCAGGTGAACTTTGCCACTGATAGGTAATTCCTGTCCCTGCCGTAGCTCCTGTAAGCGCCAGATTAAAAGGAACATTAGCACAGGCACTAGAAACAGTAGCTGTTGGCGTACCTGCAGTTACCGCACCTGTACAAGCAGCCGCAGAAGTATGAGAAAACGATATAAATGGTCTTCTGTAATTCGCACTGCTTAGAGATGTTCCAAGCGTTCCAGTTGTATTATTAATATACTTGGTGGTATTACTATTTGTAGTTACCACACAAGGTGAAGTATATTCATATTCCCAAGTTGTATTGACTGTATTACCCGTATTCGTATATTCCATCAGAACCATAAGATTCTGTGCTCCTGAATACGTGAAGTTATTTGAAAATATAAATTGTTTCCATCCCGCAGCGCCTACAGATGCAGCAACGGGATTAGAATCATACACCAAAGTGGCTCCCGTAGCAGTAGTAGTCCAGTCAATCGCAGCAGTCCCAAAATCCAGACTTGATGTTTCTTTTAAATAGACTTTAAGATTAGGAGTTCCGGTCATGTCACCGGTTGTTATCTTTTTAAAATAAATACCCGTTAAAGCCTGACCAGATACACCAGTAAGCTGCGAGGCAGGATAAATTACAGCAACCCGACTTGTTGCTGCAGATGTTGCTGTACTGTACATAGGCCCATAGGTGTTCGTTCCTAAAGTCATTGTACAGGTACCGGCGACCTGATATTGCTGTGCAAAATTTTGGATTGATAGCAGAAGCGCTAAAAAGAATAAGTAGATTTTCTTCATAGTTATAGGATTTTAAATTAAGTATTAAATTGATTTGTTCGCATTTTTTAAATGCAATCACCTATTGTGATGAAATAAATAAAGATCATATTTCATCGTCATATAGGGTAGTGAATAATTTGTAACACTAAAAATGTGTTAAGAATGTAGAAGTTTTCGTCATAGGCTATTAAATTTTATGTTAAATGCTAAATTAACAATTTTATCAAAAGAAAGACCATTAAAAATCACTTATTTTTGAAAAACAATACAAAACACCTAATTATAAATCAACCACATAAATATGAATATTAAAAAAAATATTTAAAATTTTTATATTTTATAAGGCCTGAGCATATTAAAATTAAAAAAAATCAGCTCTCATTTCTGAGAGCTGATTCTATTTTAAAAGTAATCAATTGTTATGATTATTATTCCTTGATGAACTTCTTCTGTACAGAAGTTGATCCATCCTGAATATCGATCACATACATTCCATTGATCAATGCGTGAACATCTACTTTGTTGTTTAAGATGATACCACTTGAGATCAACTGACCGGCTGCACTATAGATCTTATAGTTCGCTCGCTTGCTGATATTCTTAACATTTAATACCGTGCTTACCGGGTTAGGGTAAATCAGGATATCATTTTGATTCAACAAACTGTCTGTTGATTTCTTAGTGATTCTCACGGTGTAGTCCTCTACTTCTCCACTGTCGAAGTTGGTACAGTTTACAGGAATTCCTCCTTTCATCAAGGCTACTCGCATTACTACATACATATAGTCGGCGTTGCTTACAAAAGCATCTGACGGTACACTGAATGTTGTGGTTGCGGTTGCCGCACTGTTCGGTCCGGATACTAAGATTCTTTCATTGATATCAAATTCTCCGTTTCTGTTAAAGTCAATCCATGCCACAACTCCTGCATCTCCTGTTACCACTTTATCAATCGTTAACTGGTTATTCGTTGATCCTTGAATCAGTTCGATCTGAGCAGGTATAACAGCTGTATAATCAGTATATGTTGAGGCTACGGAAGCATTAACCATTTGTGGTTTTCCATTAGGTACTACTGTTACTTTAGAGATGTACTCTCCTGATGTATTATTAGCTCCCATCTGGCAATAGATCACTGTAGGCGTTGTAAAGTAATACGATAAAGTATAGTTACCCGGAGTACCACTACAAACATTCGCTACCTGCATTTCATATTTAGTCAATTCAGTTAAATCGGTAAGGGTATAGATATTTGAATTTACCTGAACATTAGTCCATCCCGGAATACCTACTTTTCTATATCTCAAGATATATTTACCGGTTGCATCTGGTCCTACATAAGGATCCCACTGAATTTTAGCACTGGTTGGCTTCAATTCTAGAATCGTTAATCCTGGCGGAGCAATATCACATGTTCTCTCAGTGGTAAATCTTGATAAGCTTGACCATGGGTTAGCTGTAGTTGAACCTACACACGTACTTCTTACCTGAACTTCATATTGGGTATATGGTGTTAAAGTATATCCTGCTGAAGGAAGTGAGAAAGTATTTGACGGAGGGTTTGGTAAATCAATTGGTCCAATCCATGTAGGGTCTCCTACTTTTTTCCACTGCAATTGATAGGTTGCACTTGCTACCAATGGCGACCAGTTCACAACAGCTGATGTTGCCGTGATATTAGTGAACGTTACATTCGGCGGAGTCGGATCACATTTCGTAGTAAATTCATTATGGGAATACGTTCCTACATTTACGGTATTACACACTGCCGCTACTTCTACTTCATACAACGTTGCCGGTGTTAAAGGGTAAGTTGGCGGGTTTAAGGTCAATGTCTGTGTTGTTGCTGTTCCTGTTAATGCCGCTACATCAATTGGACCTGCAGTTGGCAACCATTGGCCAGTACCTACTGGACGGTATCTTACTTTATAAGATGCTCCCCCAGTATCCTGCGGCCAGGTAATCGTAGCTGAGTTATGAGTGATAGACGCTGGTACCACAGTAACTACCGGAGTAGCCGTACTACAAACTCTTAATATGATATTATCAATAGCAACCGGTGGCTGAGTTCCTCCTGAGCTATCATTTGTCCATTCGAATACCAAACGCATTACACTTCCTGCATAATTGGTAAGATTTAAGTTCGCATTAGAATAAGAGCTCCAAGTCGATCCATTTAAATTATACTGCCCTATCTGAATTCTTCCCGGTGCTCCAGGTGTTCCTGTCGTTGCAGTAATCTGAGTTCCCGGTGTAGGCAAGAAGTTGGATGGTACCAACCACACTTTTAAATAGTCATAATAACTTTCTCCATCTGCCTTCCAGTCAAAAGAGAAGGTAGCAAGACTGGTTCCTGCAGGAATCTGAATATCTCTGTACGCATGTACTATACTTGTTGCATTATCTGTATATGCATTTGTAGTTCCTCCATCATTCGTAATATAAATTGATTTTCCGGTATTTCCGGTTGCAGATCCATGGAACCATACATTAGGCTGTCCACTATTTAATAACCCGAAATCATTACTGCCGGAGAAATCCTGAAGATAAGGAAGTGTTGCCGGAATCTGCGTAGTCATAAAGCTTGGTCCCGGAATCCAAATACTGGAGTCTGAAGAAGAACAAACTGCTTTTACCCACCAGTAATAGGTTGTATTTGGTACTAAACCAGGCGCTAAGTTAACAGTCGTCGCTGTAGTAGGTACTCCCGGAGTACTAGAACTAGGCGGCACATTTGATGTAGAAACATAGTATACATATCCACCAGCAGGCACAGGTGTTGGAGCTGCCCAACTGATAGTCGCTCCATTGGACACAATTCCTGTTACAGCTAAAGTTGTTGGAACTTTACAAGTCGGAATCAATAAATTAATATTATCTATTGCTCCCGCCGGAGAAGTCCCTCCATAAGAATCATTTTTCCATTCAAATACCAAACGCATTACCCCTCCCGCATAACCTGATAAGTCGACGTTGGTATTAATAAAATTCTGCCAAGTTCCATTCTGATTTAATTGACCTAACAATACTCTATTTGTTCCGGCTGTAATTGAATTCCCTACAGTTGGCATATATGACGAAGGGACCATCCATACACTGATATAATCATATAAATATGGTGTTGTTCCTTCTCCTACTGCTCTCCAATCAAAAGTCAGAATAGCTGGTGAAGCCGATGTTGTTCCTGTAGGAATAGCAAAATCTCTATATGCATGAACCACACTTGTAGAATATACATCATAAGCATTTGTCACTCCATTATCATTAGATATATATATTGAGTTGGCAGGATTACCTGCTGTAGCTCCATAATACCATTTATTGGTCTGAGAACCATTTACAAATCCAAAATCGTTACTTGTAAACGGTTGAGAGTAAGGTAATGTAGCAGGAACCTGTGTAGTTGTAAACGTTGGTCCTTGAATCCAAATACTTGAGCTTGTGGAAGAACAAATTGCTCTTACCCACCAATAATACGTTGTGTTTGGGATTAAAGTACTTGGTAAACTAAATGAAGTTCCGGTTACAGGCCCTGTAGCCGCTGTAGGTGACGTATTGGTTGTAGAAATATAATATTCATATCCATTTGCAGGCACAGGATTAGGAGCCGTCCAACTGATTGTAGCGGTGTTCGAAACAATTCCACTCACGGCCATTCCTGCAGGCTCTACGCATGTAGGAGTCGGCATTACATTAAAATCATCAAATCCTAGATAATACGGATCCCATGTTGCAGCATAAGCTTTAACTCCAAAATTGTATTCTCCTGTGGTAGTAGGTACAAATGTAACTTTAACTTTCGTGTAGTTGGTACTATTTGAACCTCCATTTGTGGTTTGTGAAGAAGTAACAAAAGTATTCAAATTAGTAGCTCCTGTAGAAGATTGTAAAGTATTTACCAATACATCTCCTTGCCAACCAGAGTATCCGTCTCCTACCCAAAAGAAAGAGAAATCATAAGACTGATTTGCCGTTAAATGAAAACTCGGTGTCCATAAATAAGACGCTGTCGTAGGATAATAAACAGTTACATAATTAGGAGTAGATTTTGGGTCATTATATCCTTGAGAAGAAGCATCTTGAGTCGTAAATAAAGGCCCTCCTCCATTAGTAGCCCAACAATTTGGCAGTACACCCGCTCCAATACTTGTCATTGAATCAAAATTTTCTGACCAAGGAAAAGTAGAAATTGAAACACAAGGGGTTGTAAATGGTAAAGCCATTGGAATCCAATAACTTTGATCTGTAGCACTACATTTCGCTCTTACCCACACATAATAAGTTGTTATTGGTGACAATCCTGAAATCGTAGCAGATGTAGTAGTACTTGATACAGAATTACTTGCATTAAGCACTGTACTAGAAGTTGGAGGTATTCCTGTAGAATTATAATACACATCATATCCATTTGCCGGTGCTGGCGTCGGCGCCGTCCAAGATACAGCAGCGGTAGCAGCGGTAACGGTACCTAATGTTATTGCAGATGGTGCAGCACAAGTTGGTGGTGCAGATTGAGAAATAGATACATTATCAAAATAATAATATACATCTGAATTGATATCAGAAGTAGCATTAAATCTCACATATAAATTTCCTGCAGAAGGTACAAAAGTAATTGTTTTTGTAGTACATGTATTAGCAGCTACATGATTGGCAGAATTAATCGTATAAGCCGTTATCCACGGTCCAGAAGTACTTGTAGCATATTCTACCTTTATATTTCCTATATTAGCAGAAGGTGTAGCAGTAGTTCCCGCATAATAGTCGGTTACTTTATAATCAAAAGACATTGTTACTTGCCCCGTGTTATTTCCTGTAAGGTTAGGGGAAGTAAACTGCCCAGCATTCCCATAATACCTTTCTCCTCTTATGGTTCCTCCGGTGGTTCCACAGATCTGATTTGCAGTCGTATTATTGGAAAAAACCGACCCGCTTGTGGTCCAGTTATTAAGTCCTGAGGCCGTCCAGTCTTGGGTGTAGGCGACCTGGGCCATCAAAAATGAGCCAAACAACAATTGGCACATGAGTAGAAGTTTTTTCATAGTATAATAAATGAGTGTTAAAGTAAGTGTTAACATTGCCAATAGGTCTACTTTTAAAAGCTCCTCTTTAAAAAGAGCGTTATTATTTCGTAGAAAACCAGCTAAAGATTGCTCTATTAGATATTAATGAATCAGGTTGATTCCTTTATTTAATCTAAAAATTTATTATTGAGCATAATGTAAAGTAGAGTTTAATTCCATAATATTTCACTTGTATTGGTATTATTAATACAAATCTAATCATTTTTTACAATCGACCTATTAAAACTTTCTTTTTTTTATCAATACCATTAAAAAAATAAACCTAAACCTGTTATATCATATAATAAACTTTAAATACCTATCAACAGTAAAACTTACATACTATTCGATTTTCAAACAAAAAAAGCCTCATGAAAACATGAGGCTTATAAATATAATTTAGAAAATTTACTATTTTTTGATAAACTTAGATTTGAACAAATCATCTCCTTTATCTTCAATAGCAATCACATAAACACCTTTTACTAATGCTGAAACATTGATTCTTCCACCATTAATATTTCCGTTGCTTACTAATTGTCCTGCAGCGTTATAAATTTTATAAGTCGCTTTATCAGAAACTTTAGTTACGTTCAAGAAATCTATTGCCGGGTTCGGATAGATTTGGATATTATTTTCTTCTACTTTATCTTTTGTTCTTAAATCCAATGAAAGTCTGACTGGCTTTTGAGACAATACAGAATTCCTTAAAAATTTTGACACAGGAGAGCCTACAGTACAATTTTCTATATTGACAAGAAATTGACCGTTTATAGTTGTATTCGGACTTAACAAAATACTATGACCCGCTTTCATTTTTATATCCTGACTTGCATTTATACTATAATTTGTATTGGTCGTAATTGTATTGGATGCATGATAAGTGTGAGCAGCATATGTCTCTTGTGAAGACAAAGTATAATCCTGGACACAATTGTTTGATGACGCTAACACAATTTTAGGAAGAGGAACTACCGTATTAACAGTTCTACCCTGTGTATAGAGATAATCATAAATAGCGGATGCATTATTAAAAACATCAGCATTCCTAATTATCCCTAAATAATATAGAGTGGATTGAGATGTAAAATAAATATCCCCATTCTTAATCCTCCTCATTGAAATAGGTCCATAGATATTTGACGTTCCTACAGGATAATTAATAGGCACCGAATAATAATTAATTGTACTGGTATTAATTAAATCTACACCATACACAGTTTGATTTGCCCCACCAATGTACAGAACAGTAGCATCTTTATTAAATTCATTTGCTATTGAAATTCCAGGATTGTAAGTTATATCCAATAAATAATCATTCGTTATTTTTCCTGTATTATTATCAAAGGACATAACTTTAGAGGCTCCAGGGTTAATTCCTAGCAAACTAAGAAAAATAAAATTGGAAAAATTACTATTTCCATTTATTACTGGCGATGAATTTAATGAATATTGACTAAAGCCATTAGTTGAAAAATTAAAACTTGGTAAGCTACTTATTACGGGAATATTCGAAAACCCTAGGTTATCTATTTTATAGGAATACATCTGATTCTGATTGGGGATAAGTACCCATAAAGATGAATCATCCGCATGCTTTACAACATTCACCTGATTTGAAAAAAAAGCATTTCCATTGGCATCCAATACCGGAAGTGAATTACTTCCAGATACAACATCCCCTAATGGTAAGCCATTAGTCGTACTTATACTTCCTAACGACATATCTACAACGGTATAGCTACAAAACCCTCCTGTAAGAGTAATACTTCCAGAAGAGCCATTAGAATAATAGGTAATTGTTGAAAAAATATAATATTTATTGGGATTAAATGGATCTTTCGCTATTGCATCATCGTGTAAATAGGAAACTGAACTTCCTAATGCACTATTAATATGTCCGTTTTGCATCACTTGATGTTCACGATTCCAAATACTCTTCCCATCGGTATAAAATAAAAGATTACCATTCTCATCACTTACGCTTGCATCAGACCATTGACTTGCATTATCAGTAAGAGCTATTGGATTTGTAGGATTTGAAAAATTCGCTGCGGCATATAATCCAAAATACCAATTATCATTCTCTCCTTGTGCATATCCTAAAAAGAACAAGCACAAAAATATGGTCAGAAAAAACTTTTTCATAAATAAAATATTTTAAAATTATTTATTAAGCTTTTTTTCAAGTATCTCCATGCGCTTATTCTGTTCTTCAATATTTTTCTGTTGTTGTATGGAATATAGAGTAAGTTCTTCTATTTTCTTTAACAAAAGAATATTCATTTCTTTAAGCTCTATACCATTTTTTATTGCTTCTTCTGTAGTAGGAACTTCAGGAAGGTGACCATTATTATTAATAAAATGTTCTACTTCTTTTAATGGCATCAACTTATAATCTTTTTTGAAAACATAATCTGCCCAACCATTACTAGCTGCAATATCTACTTTTATTTTCTCTGTTTTTATACCTTCTCTTACAAAAAGCCTATAATCATTACATGTACTACAATTTACATTCTCAGTTCCCATTCCAATTTTCCCTGTAGGATTATTCATTACAAAAGCATAATCTCCAAGATTAGGTGGATCACTAAGATTAGGAAAATTACCATTAGCTGGTCTCATATATAAATTATCACCTAATTGTTGAATGTCGAAGAAACCTGCATTACCCATAGGTGCAAGTTTATTACCAAACATAATTTTCCCAGACACTACTCTAAAGTTTCCATTTACCGTAAGTTTTGACGAATTTATAGTATAATATCCTGAGCCTAATGAAACATCTCCCTCTCTTGAGATATCATCAGTCGTATTTGAATTCCCATTCCATTGTTGAGAAAATAAAGAATTTGTAAATAGGGCAAATGCCGCAAATAATGCGATTTTTTTCATAGTTATTAATTTAAAATTTTGAGCATTAAATATAGTTAAAACATCAACATATTGTGAGATAAAAATTCAGATTTTCTCAATCCAAAAAAATTGATATTCTATAATTTTATTTAGATTTAAACCAAGCAATTTTTTCAAATAAAAAGCCTCATGATAACATGAGGCTTATAAATATAATTTAAAAGATTTACTATTTCTTAATAAACTTAGATTTAAACAAATCGTTTCCTTTATCATCAATAGCAATCACATAAGCACCTTTTATTAGCGTAGAAACATTGATTTTTCCGCTATTAATATTTCCATTACTTACTAATTGCCCTGCAGCATTATAAATTTTATAAGTTGCTTTGTCTGAAACTTTAGTTACGTTTAAGAAATCTGTTGCCGGGTTTGGATAGATCTGAATACCATTGTTAGGATTCTCAACATCTCTTGTTCCTAAGCTACTTTGTACGATAACATTATAGTCCTCTACTTCTCCGTAAGTGAAACTTCCACATGCATAAGATTCAGGTAGATTTGCTCCTGCACTTCCCGCAGTCGCAACTACTGTAACTACTCTCATTCTCAATGGAGAATTTGTAATTGCTGTTGATGGAACTGTGAATGTTCCTGTAGTAACTACTGTTCCAACCGCCGCTAATACAGCAGTTTTATTAAGAACTTTTTCACTTGCTTCAAATGTTCCATTTTTATTGAAATCTATCCAAACTGACATTGCACTTGTACTTCCTGTTGCAGTAGGAGTCGTAACAGATACACTTATCGAGTTGGAACTGTTTGTTAACAAGGTAGGCTGCAATGCAGAATTCACTGTAAAATCCGAATACATTGATGCTCCAGTTGTATTATTTACAGTCCCTAATGTTACATTGGATACATAATCTAGCGTTGCATTAGTACTTGTATCTGTACAATAATTTGTACAAACCGTTGAGAATGTAATAGGAGTAGTATAAGGACCAGTTACACCAGAACAAATAGCTGCAACTTGCGCTTGATATGATGAACAACTTGTTAAATTACTCAATGTATATGTGTTACCAGTTACCGATACTGTAGTCCACGTCGATGCAGATGCCAGTCTATACTGTAAAGAATAAGAACTCGCCCCATTTACCGGAGCCCAAGAAACAGTACCACCTACACTTGTAAGACCAGACGCAACTAATCCGACAGGGGCGGAACCACAACTCGCTTGTGTACTTACTGTAATTTTTTTCAATGCATAGAAAACATTTCCAATCGCAGAAATACGTACCACTATAAGTTGTCCGTTTAGAGATGCAGGCAAAGCCGCTATAGTTGCTGCACCATTATTAGGTACAGATGCTGCCAGCACTGTCCAGTTCACTCCATTATCTGTAGAATAATCTATTTTTACATTAGCTACATTATATGGTGCAGCAGAAGTATTCACAACATCCCAAGTTAAAGTCGTAGAAAAGTTACTAAATAAATACCCGGAAGTAATTTGGAAAGGACCATCAGCCCCTACAGTAATAGCCTGAGTGGCAAAATTGGTTTGTTGCTGAGCTGCATTTGTATTATTATCTCTCACCGTAACCGCAAAATTTGAATTTCTGGCAACCTGAGATGTAGACTCCCATGTATTTAAAGAATTATCTAAAGCGCCTGCAAGTACTGATGAAAATTTAGGAAAATACCTTGTGGGACTTGTCGTTGGAGTGAAAGACCTAAATGACGCACCATACGTAGTAGTTCCTAAATTTGTTTTGTTAATTGTTTGAGCAGATGTAGATCCACTGTCAATTTCTTCCCATGTATATGTCATTGGATCATTCTCAGGATCAGTAGCACTAGCCGTTAATACAAAAGCCGTTTTATTAGGAATTGTATAACTTGGTAATGAGGCTATCGTAGGAGGATTATTCGCAACAGATGTTTCAGTATCACATGTTTTAGTAGACAAACTTAAATTGGTTTGTACTTGCCCGACACTCGCTTTATGAAAATAAGCATCAGAATGCGCCTGCACATCTGTATTAGTACCAGTAATTCCTGCATACCCCATAATAGTAGAACCCGAACCTGGTTCCATATTTACACCTGTTCCTTCAATACCATGAGAGAATGTATGATTTGCACCTAGCTGGTGTCCCATTTCATGAGCTACGTAATCAATATCAAAATTATCTCCTTGAGGTATTCCATCTGCAGGAGAAGTATATCCAGAACCTTTATAAGCCGTAAATGCACTTCCACCAGTCGCTAGTGTATTATTACACACACAACCAATACATCCTGCATTACCTCCTCCTCCAGAAGCTCCAAACAAGTGTCCAATATCAAAATTAGCATCTCCTACATTATTATGTAATGTATTCATAAGCTCACCGTTCCAAGCACCTCCTGCACCCGTAGCTGCAGCTGAATATGGATCAGTAGCAGCATCTAAATAAATAACTCCAGGATAGCTCTGAAGAATAAGATGTAAAGCAAAATCTTTTTCAAAAACCCCATTTACTCTTGTCATTGTAGCATTAATTGCTGTTAAAGCTCCTGCAACAGTACCTCCAAAATAAGCTGTATATTCTCCCGTAACTGACATTACCAATCTCATCGTACGGTATTTTTTATCCGAACTTTTATTGAATGTGCCTGGCTGATGAGTAAATGTATTTGCATTATTATATAATCCCTGTACTTCTTGCACAGCACTAGGACTTTCTGCTGTACTACAAACAAAAGGTTTATCTCCTGTTCTTTGGGTTTTCGGATGTACCGCATATAATCCTGTTGACTTATCTACAGGTTCTACAAATTCATAATTTCCGTTCCTAAAGAGCATAGACTGGAAATCATTTGGAGCCACAGAAAATCGAATCTGTTGCGTTGGATCATCAACCGCTGTCCCAATATAAGAGCCTAATTGATATTGATCGGCAAGCTCTTTAACCACAACAGGAAAGCTATAAACATTAAATTTTTGAACTTTCCCATCCAATGTCGGAACAGACACTACAACTGGTTTAGCGTTCTCTCCCATTTCCACAGCATTCTTTAGCTGTTCACGGATTTGACTAATATCCAGCTTATAGTAGCTTCTCAATGAGGCTGCATCTGCAGTAGCAAATCCTCCTCTCTTCGGATTCCCGGAGACACCATTTAATCCGCTGGATGGTGACCATTGGGCGGTTGCCGTACCGACCAACAATGTCACAAACAAGGATGTAATTATTTTTTTCATATAAACAAATCTTAATAATTATTTAATCCTCAAATATAATGCTTTAAAGAATATTTAAATACATAAAACTAAAAATTATGTTAAATGAATACCTTTAAAAACTTAAATATCATAAAAAAAGCCTCAAACAAATTGTTTGAGGCCCTATGTATAATAATATTTTAATTATTTTTTAATAAATTTAATATTTTCTGTAAGACCATTATCTTTAATGGTAATAATATAATTTCCTTTCAATAATTCAGCTACTCTTACTTGATTATTGGTAATATCACCAGCTTTTACTAACTGACCTACTACATTATGAATCTCAAATTTAGCTTTTTCAGATACTTTACTAATATTTAAAACATCAGCTGCAGGATTAGGATAAATTTGAATACCACTGTTAGTGTTGCTTACTTCTCTTGTTCCTAGTGCCGCTGTTACCACTACATTATAGTCTTCAGTTTCTCCATAATAGAAATTGGTACCACAAGCATAATCAGAAGGAATAGACAATCCGTTATTACCAGATCCTGCGTAGATGAAGACTACTCTCATTCTCAACGGTTGGTTTTCTATAGCAGAAGAAGGAACTGTAATAGAAGAAGTATACTGAGTTGGAATAGCAGCAGCTACAGCAGCATTCAATACTTTTTCAGAATCTTCAAATGTTCCGTTTCTATTCCAATCTATCCATGCTGCTGCTGCATCGTAATTATCCCCACTTCCTACATTAACTGTTAAAGTATAAGGAGAAGCCCCTTTTATCAAATTAATCTGCAATGCAGAGTTTGTAGTGAAGTTTGTATATGTAGATGCTCCAGAAGGATTATTTACATTTGACAATGACACATTTGAGATATATTCGTATGTAGCTAAAAGTGTTGAAGAATCACAATAATTAACTGTAGAAGTTGTACTTACCGTAAAGTTTACAGATGTAGAGTACGAACCTGTAGTACCAGAACATACTGCTGCTACCTGCACTTCATACGTTCCTGCTGTCAAACCACTGATGTTGATTGCAGAACCTGATGTAGGAACTTCCGTCCAAGTAGTGTCTGTTGTTTTCTTATAACGTACAATGTATGTCGTAGTGGTTCCAGAATAAGGCGTCCAATAGATTGAAGCCCCTCCAAGTGACGTAATTACTGTAAGACCAGAAGGTGCAGCACTGCTACAAGGAGACAATGTAGTAAGTGAAACGCTTCCAATAGCATAAAATACGTTACCAATAGAAGAAACTCTTACTTTAATCGTTGTTCCATTCAATGAAGTAGGAAGTGTAAAGCTTTCTGAACCATCATTTGGCGTAGAAGCAGAAAGCACTGTCCACGTAGTTCCATTATCTGTTGTATAATCTATTTTTACATTGGCAACATTATAAGGTGATGCTGTAGTATTGGCAACCGCCCAAGAGATAGGAGTTGGAGAACCATTGGCTTCCGCTACCGTAGTGGTTACCTTAAATGGACCATTATCTCCCACAACAATAGTCTGCGTTGCATATTGTGTTTGCTGAGTTGTAGCATTTGCATTATTATCTCTTACCGTTACAGCATAATTTGTAGTTCTAGGAACCATAGATACAGACTCCCAAGTATTTCCTGTATTATCTAATACCCCATTTAATACAGAAGACAATTTAGGAAAATATCTCGTAGGATTTGTAGAGGGTACAGCAGAACGGAACGAAGCTCCCGAAGAAGTTGTTCCCAAATTGGTTTTGTTGATGATCGTACTGGCATCATCTATTTCTTCCCAAGAATAAGTCATTGGATCACCTTGAGCATCAGTAGCAGAAGCGGTCAAAACAAATGCTGTTCCTTTAGGAATATTATAAGTAGGTAAAGCAGCAATCACCGGAGGATCATTTGTTACCGAAGTTTCTACATCGCAAGTTGTAGTTTGTAAATTATCTAATACCTGACCTATACTTGCCATATGGAAATAAGGATCTGAATGCGCCTGCACATCAGTAGTAGTCCCTGTAATCCCTGCATATCCCATAATAGTAGAACCTGAACCCGGTTCCATATTCACCCCTGATCCTTCAAGGCTATGAGAAAATGTATGGTTACCTCCTAATTGATGCCCCATTTCATGAGCTACATAATCAATATCAAAATTATCCCCTTGTGGAATACCATCGGCAGGTGAAGTAAATCCTGATCCTTTGTATGCTTCTGGAGAACCACTTGAATCAGTAGTCATATCATTGCTACATACACAACCGATACACCCAGCGTTACCACCTCCACCGGAAGCTCCAAATAAGTGTCCGATATCAAAATTAGCATCTCCAACATTATTATGTAAAACGTTCATCAATTCTCCATTCCAAGCTCCGGCAACACCGGCAGTAGCACCAGAATATGGATCTGTAGATGCTGTTGTATAGATTACCCCAGGAAAATTTTGAAGGTTCAAATGCAAAGCAAAGTCTTTTTCAAATACTCCATTTACTCTGGTAAGAGTAGCATTAATAGCCGTTAATGCACCTGCAACTGTACCTCCAAAATAAGCAGTATATTCTCCTGTTACAGACATTGCCAATCTCATCGTTCTGTATTTCTTATCAGATGATTTAGAGAAATCACCAGGCTGATTAGTAAAAGAACTTCCTTTTTTCAACAATTCAGAAATCTGTTTTTTCTGTGCAGCCGTTTCGTTTGTACCACATAAAAAAGTACTACCCGGCATTTTTCTTGTTTTAGGATGCACCTCATAAATAGTTTTATCACCAATTTGGGGTTCAATAAATTCATACTCCCCATTTCCAATAATCATTGATTGGAAATCATTTGGAGCCAAAGAAAATCTTAAATATTTGGTAGGATCATCTACTCCTACCCCCACATAAGAACCCAGCTGATATTGATCTGCTAGTTCTTTCACCACCACAGGAAAACTGTACACTGAGAATTTTTCTATTTTCCCACTAAGCGTAGGTAAAGAAATAATTACCGGTGTTGCGTTTGCACCCATTTCCTGTGCATTTTTCAACTGAGATTGGAGTATATCCAAATCCAGCTTATAGTAATCTCTCACTCGGGAAGCAGACACTTCCATCGTTCTTGAACTCTTCTTCGGGACAGTTGGAGTCCACTGCGCTACAGCCGAACCACCTATCACACTACAAAATAAAGCAGTAAAAAGTTTTTTCATATACACAAATCTTTTCTTATAAAAATTATTTGAATTACCAAAAATACATATTTCTTTAATTAACAAACTAAATTATCGACAATTACCTAATTTTATTCGACAACTATTGTAAAAAATTCAACGAATTCCCATATCACAAAGATAGATACTATCAAATAAAAAAGCCCCAAGCAAATGCTTGAGGCTTTTCTACAATAAAATTATTTCTTATTTTTTAATAAACTTAATATTTTCAGAAAGGTTATTATCTTTAACTGTAATAATGTAAACTCCTTTAACTAAATCAGTTACTCTCACTTGATTATTATTAATATTTCCAGCTTTTACCAGCTGTCCCACAGCATTATGAATTTCAAATTTAGCTTTTTCTGAGACTTTAGTTATATTAAGAACATCCGTAGCAGGATTTGGGTAAACACCAAAATTCTGAGTATTTACTTCACTGGTTCCTAATGTACCTAATTTTAAAGCTCTAGTCTGTGCAGTAAAATATGAAGATCCAGTAACAACATCCGCCCCAGCAGTCGTTTTTATGTTATAAAAACCTCCATAGCCATAAATACCATCACCATACACATCATTAATTGTAAAGGTATAACAGTCATTAGTATTTAATGTCCAGTTCTGAGTAATCAAAGCAGGTAAAGGGGTAGAAGAAGTTGGATTAGATACATCTGAATATCCTCCTCCGCTATAAACAATTACTCCTGCACTATTTTTTAAGTTCCAGCTCACCTCAGAACCCCAGTAATCTAATTGTAAATTAAATACAAAATTAGTTGCCGTACTTGCTGCTATAGCAGGAGGCGTGAATGTTCCTGTCAGTGCATTATTAGAACTTCTTTGATCTGCTACTCCATTAACAGTCGGAACATTAATCGACAAAGCACCATTCGTTGCAGTGGCAGGCACCGGTAATGTAACAATCTGATACTTATCCTGAGCCAAGTTACCCGTCCAGTTATATGAATAAGGAGTTCCGTTAATTGTATAAGAAATAACAGCAGATGTAAGAGCAGATGTTCCTCTATTTGTAAGTGCTATATTAATAGCATATCCCGTACAAAAATTATCCGCAGAACATGCAGTCTCAAACTTTATCTCTGCATCATTTGGAAACAAAGGAATTGCCACATCTTTTGTAGACGTTTTCAGCTCCATTCTTCTAGGAGAATTATTCATTACCGCAGTAATTCTATCTTTCTGATTCTGTGTAAAAATATTCATACACGTATCATTGGTGTAATCCATATAGTTTTGAACCATTTCTATCTGCCCTGAAGTACACCCAGCCTTATTGGTATTACAAGTATAATTAGCAGTATGAGCCGTAGGAGTATCTGCACAATAATCAGTCCCACAATTAGAATCACCCCAAATATGTCTAAGACCTAAAAAATGTCCCACTTCATGAGTCATCGTTCTTCCTTTATCATATGTTTGGGTCATTGGAAAAGATCCAAAATCTGTACTTCCAAAAGTTGCATAATTTGCTACTACCCCATCTGTAGTTGCCGTCCCCAAACCGGAAGTCAAGCCGCTTAAACCAGAACCGGAAGGGAATGTTGCATATCCCAATAATGTAGCATCTGAAAATGTTATACTCCACATATTCATATACTGCGTTGGGTTCCATATCGTGTTAGGCTTCACATACCCATCAATATCGGTTTGTGCCCAATCAGGATAACACATATTCACTCTATCAATACCATTAGTAGGGTTACCATTAACGTCCACTTTTGCTAAAGCAAACTGTATCATTGTATCCGCTCCCACTGCAGATGTATTATATCCCGGAGTAGATGCCATTCTACGATAATCTTGGTTCATTACTGTAATCTGAGATTGAACCTGCTCATCAGTAATATTTGCTCCTGTACCATAAGGCTCTCCAGAATGAATAACATGCACTACTACAGGAATAGTAATAATACCTCCACTTGTAGATTTATTGGTTAATCTTTCTTCTTTAACTTTTTCAACTAACGGCGCAATCCAAGCCTCAAATTGATCTTCTGTCATCCTTTTAGGATCTTTTCTTTGTAAATATTCTTCATATTCTACAAAAGAACAACGATCAAAACCATTACTTTGTGCCAATTCTTGTGGCGACTTCTTTTTAAAATCATTATTTGTTTTTTGTATTTTCTGAGCATGAATACTAATCATCCCTATTGCAACAAATGAAAGTGATAAAACAGATGTAAAAATTCTCTTCATGTTATTATTTAATATTTTGCAAAGATATTTTTTTTTAAGGTAATTCTAAAACTTAGTTGTAATTTATTCTAAAACATTATCATTTCAAGCATTCATTTCAATCTTAATCATTACTTTACACGAAAACATATTGATCTGAAAATTTTGACATATATTATATTTCAAAAATAAATCTCCCCTTTATCTATAAAATATCACAAAAAACTATTCAAAAGCAAAAAAGACAACCAATTGGCTGTCTTTTATTATTTATAAAATACTATTCTTAAAACTTATACGCAATATTCCAGGCAAATCCCATTGTAAATTTACCCGAGCTTCTTCCGAAACCTGGAACAATCATAGGCTGAATTTCATCCTGTTTTGTTGTATATATTAGATATTTGGGCTGTAAATTTACATCTATATAAAAATTAGATTCAAATAGCTGAACTCTTCCTCCCAAAGAAGCTTCAATCCAGTAAGAAGATTGAGTAGACGAAGGAAACGCTATTGAGGAGCTGCTTCCCCCATATCCACGAACCGGAACAGCCATATATTCCTGTTTGTAAAATGATCCTGCCAGTTTTCCTCCTCCATAAAAGCCATTGAATTCATTTTCAGGATCTTTTGCCAACATGTAAAAACCTCCCACTCTCAGAAAGGCGCCATTTACTTTAGCATCATAGCCATTTTTCTGATAAACATTTGAGTCAAAACCCGCATCTATCACTCCATGAACATTATCTTTAATTTTTGATGAGATGAAACCTTGATACAGTTTTCTATCCGAAAAAAAAGAAGCACCGGTATTCAGCAGATCAAAGCCTACCATAAAATTAGGCTTATAATGCCATTCTTTTTTCTTCTCCTCTTTCTTTTCCTGGGCAAAGACCACAAAATAGGAAAGACTAAAAATTAAGGTATAAATTAGTTTTCTGTTCATTTTCAATAAAATTTTGCCCAGTTTCTACACTTAAAACAGTGGTTGGTAATAATAATTCCGATTTCAGATTTTCATAATTCTTTTTAATTCCACAACCTGGCGAAACATAGATAGCTTTAGTTGTATAGCTTACTCTAACTTTTGATGAATCTGCAGTCGTTGTAGTTTTAACAAACACATCCGTGTATGGAGAATCGTCTACACGCAATGGAACAAAAATTGAGTCAACGTTTTCCTGCCAGCCGAAATCTACAACATTGGAGCCATAGTTTACAAACACTTTTATAGAATCTAAAGTGGTCTGTTTTCCGGCCTTTTTAAATTTGATTTTCATTCTCGGGGTACCTTCTCCGCTTTCACAGATATCATCGTCTCCTCCACAAGAGGTGAGCATTCCGAGGCTGCATAATAATATAAGAATGGTAATATATTTCATACTTCTATTTTGGGTCTAAAGCTTTTTCAATTCTGAAAACAAGGTCTTCATAGTGATATTTATTTACTGCATTAGAATCTGCTCTTCCGGAAAGATCTTTTTTAATCATTACTAAATTTCCTCTTACAATAGCAGAAACATCCGATCTGTCTGAGCTTTTTGAGTCAACAAGCTTAATCAGATTATCAACATAATTTCTCTGAAGGTTTCTTCCGTACACATCTGGATTATCTTTTTTAATAATTGAGGTGTTAAGATCTGAAAAAAGTTCAACCATTGTATAAGTATTCGGATCTACTGTTTCCATCTGATACATATTATTCAGTACCATCGGACTCAAAATTCTGGAAAGAACCCCATTCTGGATATCCTCAACGGTTTTTACAGGTGTTTTTCCTGTTTTTTCAAAAATTTCTTTTTTAAGAAGCCATTGCGGTGTCGTGAAAATATTTTCTTCTAAGAATTTCATCGCCTCTTTCTGATCTTTTTTAGATACAGGTTCATAAACCACTCCTGACTGTTCAGCCGTTTTAGGAGTTTCCATTTCTCCTCCGATATATTTTGAAACGTGTCCTGCATATCTTCTGAACTGTGTCGTTACCTGGTCATACATCATTCCAAGGTTATTATAGTCTTCATTCGGAGTTTTTGTCCATTTTTCAAGATTATCAATAATTCTTTTAAGATTTTTGATTCCGTACGTACTCGCAACCATTGCATTATCTCCTACCTGCTCACTCTGAGATCTCGGATCAAATGGATTAGTTTCTGTACCAAACCAAAGTCTTTGGTCTTTCAGATTCTTGATCACCCATTTATTTAAATACTCTTTTTCCAAATCCGGTGTATTGTATTGGAAAAATCTTCTGTACCCCCATTCAATAGCCCAATTATCATAATCCCCAATTCTCGGCATAATTCCAGAATCTCCAATATTATCTTCCGGTTGTGCAACATAATTAAATCTCGCATAATCCATAATTGAAGGAGTATGTCCGTTTTTCTCAAGCCATTTTTTATCTCTCAGTTTTTCAACAGGTACTGTAGAACTTGATCCAAAATTATGTCTTAAACCTAATGTATGTCCTACTTCATGAGAAGAAACAAAACGGATCAGTTCTCCCATCAATTTATCATCAAACTCAATTTTTCTTGCTCTTTCATCATTCGGTGATGCCTGAACAAAATACCAGTTTCTCAAAAGCATCATTACATTGTGATACCAGTTAACATGACTTTCCAAAATTTCGCCTGTTCTA
Organism: Chryseobacterium tagetis; assembly: GCF_016735585.2. Classification (GTDB taxonomy): domain Bacteria; phylum Bacteroidota; class Bacteroidia; order Flavobacteriales; family Weeksellaceae; genus Chryseobacterium; species Chryseobacterium tagetis. Next base: position 139,997 of record NZ_JAERSE020000006.1, on the reverse strand, counting down.
GGATCTGAAATTGAAGGCCCTGAAGCATTCGGAACATCTGACGGTTTATAAACGATTGCTGAAAATCTTGCATCTTCAAGACTCCATTCAGGATCAGTTTTTGCATCAGGAACTTTAGCATAAATCGCATTTTTGAAACCTGCTTTTTCAAAAGCTTTTTGCCAGTCATTTACCCCCTGAATCAAATAAGGAACCCATTTTTTAGGAGTTGCAGGATCAATATAGAATACAATCGGTTTTGCAGGTTCTACAAGCTCTCCTTTTTTATATTTTTCTAAATCCTGAGGTTTAGGCTCCAGTCTCCATCTTTTCACCAAAGAAACTCTCTTTACGCCTTGAGGATCAAGATCAAAATCTGTGTATCCTACAGCAAAGTATCCTACTCTGGGATCAAAATATCTTGCCTGCATTTTGTTATCCGGTAAAAGAACAAATGAAGAATTGATTTCTACCGTATAGTTTCCACTGATTTTTGGAAGGTTTGCAGCCGGAATTCCGGGTATTGGTCTTCCCAGTGTACGCGCAAAAGTTTTAGTCGTATTGATCTCAATATTCGTCGGATAAGATTTTACAAAATTCACAAACGACATATCTTTCTGAAATGTGCCTACTTTAAAATCGTCTTTGTAATTGGCAGAAAAAGAAACCATATCATTATCTGAATTCAACAGGTCTGTTACTTCAATTACAGAGGTTTTTTTATTATTCCCGTATGTTTTTACATCAAAAGATTTAATGATAGATTGTACATTGTTTCTGATTACAGAATTGTACATCTCTGATGTAGAATCTTTTGCATAGTCTACGAAAGAGATCGATCTTAAAAGTATTTTATCTTTTGGTCCTTTTTCAAAAGCCACCACTTGCTGTCCGATCTGATCCCCTGCATATCCTGTACTTCCGGAACGCATTCCTGCTGCCGCTTTTGTAAGTCTTGTTACCAATAAAAACTCCTTTTTTAAAACAGTATCAGGAATTTCAAAATAATATTTATCCTCAATTTTATGAACCGTAATAACCCCTTGGTCAGAAATTGCTTTGTCTGTGATAATCTCTTTATAAGATTTCATAGTAGGCTTTTTCTTATCATCTTTTTTCACTTTGGCAGTATCTGTTTTTACTGCTGTAGAATCTTTTTCCTGACCTTTCAATTCATACTGTCCAAACACCAATGCCAATAAGACGAATGCAGTACTGAGGTTTTTCACTTTTTTCATTTAAATTTTCTGATTAATATTTCAAATGTAAGTATTTATTTTTTGATAAGTAATGCGATATTTTCCACGTGATGCGTCTGTGGGAACATATCTACCGGCAAAATTTTAATCACATCATAATGCTCTTTCATCAAAGCAAGGTCTCTTGCCTGGGTCGCAGAATTACAACTTACATACACCACTTTTTCAGGAGAAAGTTTTAAAATCTGTTCAACTACTTTCTGGTGCATTCCGTCTCTTGGTGGGTCTGTAATTAAAACATCTGCTTTCGGATGATTGGCAAGGAATTCATCGTTGAAAATATCTTTCATATCTCCACAATAGAATGTTGTATTCGTTAAGCCATTCAATTCTGCATGTTCAATTGCTGCATCAATCGCTTCCTGCACAGATTCTATACCGATCACCTGTTTTGCGTTTCTTGCTACATACTGCGCAATTGTTCCTGTTCCTGTATATAAATCATAAACTACTTCATCACCTTTTAAATCGGCAAATTCAAGCGTTTTTCTGTATAATTCAAGAGCTTGTTTATAATTTGTCTGAAAGAAAGATTTTGGACCTATTTTGAACTTCAGACCGTCCATTTCTTCCATTAAATACCCTTCACCGAAATATACATTGATATCTAAATCGTAAATTGAATCATTCGGCTTTGGATTAATCGCATACACCAATGTTTTTATCTGAGGGAATTTCTCCAATAAAAATTCAAAAAGTTTTTCTCTGTTTTCTTTTTCTTCTCTGTACAACTGGAAAAGAACCATCCACTCTCCGTGAGAATTCTGTCTCATCATTAAGGTTCTTAAAAACCCTTCGTGATTTCTGACATCGAAGAAATCTAATCCGTTATCTACTGCATAATTCTTTACTGCAAGTCTTATTTGATTGGAAGGATCTTCCTGAAGGAAACATTCTTTAAGATCAAGAATCTTACTCCACATTCCCGGAATATGGAAACCAAGGGCATCTTTACTTCCGAAATTTTCTTCAGAACTTATTTCATACTGCGTAAGCCAACGAGCATTCGAAAACGAAAACTCCATTTTATTTCTGTAAAAATATTGTTCTTTTGAACCTAGAATCGGAATGGTTTCAAAGTTTTCAATTCCACCAATTCTCTTGATGTTGTTGTACACTTCTTCCTGTTTGAAATCGAGTTGTTTTTCATAGCTCATATTCTGCCATTTACACCCACCACAAGTTCCAAAATGAATACATTTAGCATCCACTCTATAAGGCGACTTTTCAAGAACGTCTACAGCCTCACCTTCATAGTATTTTGACTTCGCTTTCTTTACTCGTACATTCACAATATCTCCAGGAATTGCCCCCGTTACCATCACCGTTTTTCCTTCTTCTGTTTTTCCGATCGCAACACCTTTTGCTCCTGCGGTCAACAGCTTTATATTTTCAAGAACTAAATTTTTCTTACTCTTTCTGCTCATTCTAATTTTTTCTATTTTCCTAATTGAAACTTTGACGTCCCAGTTTGCAAAAATACAATAAAAAAAACCTTATCCGAAGATAAGGTTTTCATATGTTATTAAATGTTTCTTATTTTGCCTGAGCCGGTTGAGGAGCCTGCTGTTGTGCAGCCGCCTGTTGAGCCGCTACTACTCCAGGATCCATTCCTGCGCCTTGTTGCAACTGAACATTAGGATCTACTTTTGGAGCAGACAAACCTGTTTGCTTATCTAAGATTGTTACCAATTCCTGCTCACCTAGGTTTACAAAAGATCTGCTTGCAATTTTTCCGTCTTTATCAATGATTACAAAGTTTGGAAGTTTGAAACCGTAAACACCGTATTTTTTTGCAATATCAGAGTTCAGCCCTCCTTCAGCATATACATTTGTACCTGTAATCCCTTTCAACATTGAATTACTTGTTTTAATGAACTGATCTTTTGTATCATCTACATTTACAAACACAAAATTCATTTTTGATTTATAGAAATTAACAACTTCTTTTAAAACCGGCACTGTAGATTCTGCGATATAAGGATTCCAAGATGCGTAAAAGCACAGCATATAAGGTTTACCTTTATTTTCAGATAATTTATACGCTTTACCGTCCTGTTTGATAAGTGATGCATCCGGAGCAACTTCCCCTACTTTTAATCCGATCACAGCAGTTTGGATTTTAGTAAGGTCTGCTTTAATAGTAGCATCTTTAATTTCAGTATCAATAATTTTTTTAATTTTCTCTGAAGTCTTGGCAGGTGTTCCCGGGTGAATATCAGATTGTGCCATTACAAAAGCCAATAAATAATCTTTAGCTGTATCTGACAAATTTTTATCAGTTTTTAAATACTGAGAGAAAAGCTCAGAAGTCGTAAGATCAGTTTTACCTTTACTGTTAGCTTCCGCATATTTTTGGAAATCCGGGCTAATTTTAGTCAATAAATATTGTCTGTAGAAAGGATTTTCTTTTACCATTACATCTTTATTCTCCTGAAGTTTGTTTTCATAATCTGTAAACACTTTAGAAGGCTTGAAAGATGGATTTCCTGAAAACTGCTTTTGTCTCATTTCATATTGCATAAGAATAGAAAGGATGGTTGCAGAAAGATCATTCTTTTTCCAAGTTACAATTTCGTTGTCCGGATTGAATTTCTTAACGTTTTGATCAATATTATCGCTAATATTTTTTTCAATTTTCTCAACTCCTGCAACGAAAGCTTTATCGTCTTTCGTCATCAGTTCAGCCATAGTAGAGTTTACTTTCTGACCGTATTCTCCAAGGTATTTTTGAGTTGCCATAAAGAAGTCATTATTCTTTTTAGCATCACCAGTAATTACATATTCTGATGGGAAAGTAAGTCCGTTTCCAGAAATTTCAAGAGTCTGTCCTCCTTTCAGATAGACTAAATTTTGCTTACCCGCATAATTGATAAGATACATCCCATTCTTAGGAGCCTCAAAGCTACCAGAAAATGTTCCGTCATTTTTTACTCCAATATTAGCCAAAGGTAACGTAGCCACCCCTGAAGCTTCAATAAATTCGATTCTCTCTAATGGAGAAGCTCCTGTAATTTTTCCTTTTACTTCAACTTTTTTAGAGCAAGACACCGCAAAAATAGCGATGATAAACAATAAAAGATATTTTTTCATTTTTGATTTTAATAATGTAGCAAAAATAGGTTTTTCCAATCAACTGAAAACAATTATTTAAGGTATTTTATGAAAGATTTAACTAATATTTCAGTTATTCGGGAAAACAGTATGATAACACTTATTCAATGAATAGAAAAATTACCGGACAATGGTAAGTAGCTTGCCGAAACCATTGAAGTTCCTCATTGCTGTTGTAGCATTTATTGTCACCTATTTTATCAGCTTTCTTCATTTTAATTACAAAACGGCCTAATGAAACAAATCCTACATAGATATTTTTAAAGTTCTCATCAATGATTATATTTCTATGGCTAACATCTATTTCTAAATATTTACTATTACCCATAAAATTCACTTCTGTCTTTGGAAGAAGATATTGTGGATCTTTACAATCCGCTGATTCACAGGTGTACATAAAAGCTATGATTTTTGTATCATTTTTATCAATCTTTTCTCCGGATACGGGATGCTTACCACTACTAAAATAGTATCTGATTTTCTTTATTTTTTTGTCCAAGTAGGATTGGTTTTCCGGAATTTCAACTATTCTTGTATTATCTGGTAGGATATATAGTCTTGATGAGCCACCTTTATCTTCTATCCCAATTAATAATTCTTCTTTCTTATTATTAATTACTACCGTCTCAATAATTTTCCCTGAAGAAAAATACAACACGTCATCTTTTATTTTAAGTTCTTCTTTATAGAGATGATAATCCATCTTTTTATCTAAATCAATAATTACAAATTTTTCCGCATTATGTATACTTTCTAAAGGGATATCGGCAAGGCCATTTTTGGATATAAATAACTGATTGGTTTTGCCATAGACTTCTATTTGATAATTTTTGATTAATTCTGTGTCTTTTTTTAACTGAAAATTTTGGGCCGAATAAAGTACAGAACAAATTAGAAAAGTGAATAAACAGAGTTTCTGATAGATTGTTTTTTTAATTTGTGAAGTGCTTACACTCATATTGTAAAGGGGGTTGAAGAAATTATTATATAAAAAAATCGTCATCCGGTAAAGGTGACGATTTTTTATTTATGTATGATAAAATTTTATCCTCTGTCAGCAAGAGCTGCCATATATTCTCTGTTCATTCTGGCGATGTTTTCAAGAGAAATTCCTTTCGGACATTCTACTTCACAAGCACCGGTATTTGAACAGTTTCCAAACCCTTCTTCGTCCATAGCTTTCACCATGTTCAGAACTCTTCTCTTCGCTTCTACTCTACCTTGTGGTAATAGAGCGTACTGAGAAACTTTAGCTCCTACGAATAGCATTGCAGATCCGTTTTTACAAGTCGCTACACAAGCTCCACATCCGATACAAGCCGCAGCATCCATTGCTTTGTCTGCATCTTCTTTAGGAACCGGAATTGCATTAGCATCTAAAGTATTTCCTGAAGTGTTCACCGAAATGAAACCACCTGCAGCCATTACTCTGTCGAATGCGCTTCTGTCTACCATTAAATCTTTAATAACTGGGAAAGCAGCACTTCTCCAAGGTTCAATAACGATGGTTTCACCGTCTTTGAACATTCTCATGTGAAGCTGACAAGTTGTGATACCAGTATCAGGACCGTGAGCTCTACCATTGATGTAAAGAGAACACATACCGCAGATACCTTCACGACAGTCGTGGTCGAAAGCGATAGGTTCTTTTCCTTCGTTAATGATATTTTCGTTCAAAATATCTAACATTTCTAAGAAAGAAGAATCTGTAGAAACATCTGATATTTTGTAGGTCTCGAACTGACCTTTAGTTTTGCTATTTTTTTGTCTCCAAATTTTTAGGGTAAGATGAAGGCCTTTTTTTGCACTCATAATTATTTATTTATAGGTTGGAGATTATTTGTAACTTCTTGCTTTAACTTCAATGTTTTCGTAGATCAAGTCTTCTTTGTGCAGAACTTCTGTTGTAATATCATCTGTTTGATATTCCCAAGCTCCAACATATTTGAAGTTAACATCATCTCTTTCAGCCTCACCTTCTGCAGTAGCATGATCTTCTCTGAAGTGTCCACCACAAGATTCGTTTCTATGCAAAGCATCGATAGCCATCAATTGTCCAAGCTCGATAAAGTCTGCCACTCTAAACGCTTTTTCAAGTTCAGTATTCATACCTTCTGCATCACCAGGAACTTTTACATCTGCCCAGAATTCTTTTTTCACCTGAGCAATTTCAGCAATAGCTTCTTTCAAACCTTCAGGAGTTCTTCCCATTCCCACCTTATTCCACATGATGTGTCCTAATTTTTTGTGGAAATGATCTACTGAATGGGTTCCTTTATTATTTAAGAAGAAATCTACTTTATCTTTAATTTCTTTTTCAGCTTTGTCAAAATCTGCAGAATTCGTAGGAATTGCTCCAGTTCTGATATCCGCTGAAAGGTAATCTGCAATCGTGTAAGGAAGTACGAAATATCCGTCTGCCAACCCTTGCATCAAAGCAGAAGCTCCCAGTCTGTTGGCTCCGTGGTCTGAGAAGTTAGCTTCACCGATTACGAAACATCCAGGAATTGTAGATTGTAAGTTATAATCAACCCAAACACCACCCATTGTGTAGTGTACTGCAGGATAAATCTTCATTGGAGTTTTATAAGGATCATCAGCAGTAATTTTCTCATACATTACGAATAAGTTACCGTATTTCTCCTCAATCCAAGCTTTTCCTAAATCATAGATCTGCTGATCTGTAGGATTATGAATATGTTTTTCGATAGCGGCTTCTTTACCTTTTTTGATGATCTCTGTAGAGAAATCAAGGTAAACACCTTCTTTAGTATCATTATTTTCGATTCCGTAACCAGCATCACATCTTTCTTTACCAGCTCTAGAAGCAACGTCTCTAGGTACCAAGTTTCCGAATGCAGGATATCTTCTTTCTAAATAATAGTCTCTATCTTCTTCTTTAATATTTTCAGGTCTCAATTTACCTTCTCTGATCGCAACAGAATCTTTAATATCTTTAGGAACCCAGATTCTTCCTGAGTTTCTTAATGATTCAGACATCAAAGTCAGTTTAGACTGCTGAGTTCCGTGAACCGGAATACAAGTCGGGTGAATCTGTACGTAGCAAGGATTTGCGAAATATGCTCCTTTTTTGTGGATTTTCCAAGCTGCAGAAACGTTCGACCCCATTGCGTTGGTAGAAAGGAAATATACGTTTCCGTAACCTCCTGAAGCAATTACAACAGCATGAGCAGAATGTCTTTCGATCTCACCTGTTACCAGGTTTCTTGCGATAATCCCTCTTGCTTTTCCGTCTACAATTACTAATTCCATCATCTCATGACGGTTGTACATTTTGATTCTCCCTTTACCGATTTGACGACTCATTGAAGAATATGCACCTAATAATAACTGCTGACCTGTTTGTCCTTTTGCGTAGAAAGTTCTTTTTACCTGAACCCCACCAAATGAACGGTTATCTAACTGACCGCCGTAATCTCTACCGAAAGGAACTCCCTGAGAAACACATTGGTCAATAATATTTGCAGAAACTTCAGCTAGTCTGTAAACGTTGGCCTCTCTTGCTCTATAGTCACCACCTTTAATGGTATCGTAGAACAATCTGTAAGTAGAGTCACCGTCTCCCTGATAGTTTTTAGCTGCGTTGATCCCCCCTTGAGCTGCAATAGAGTGCGCTCTTCTTGGTGAATCCTGATAGCAGAATGCTTTTACGTTATATCCCTGCTCAGCCAAAGTAGCTGCAGCAGAACCTCCTGCCAAACCTGTACCTACAACAATAATATCAATCTTATCTCTGTTGTTTGGTGCAACAAGGTTCATATGGTCTTTATGATTTTTCCACTTATCCTTTAAAGGACCCGCCGGAATTTTTGAATCTAATTTACTCATACTGGTATACTGATATTATTGAGTTACAAGGTGAAAAATTGCGATAAAGATAAATCCTGCAGGAATAAGGATAGAATACCATTTTCCAACAGCCTTAATTACCGGAGTATATTTTGGGTGTCTTGCCCCAATTGACTGGAATGAAGACTGGAAACCATGAGCCAAGTGTAATCCCAACAAAACGAAAGCAATTACATAAATAGCTACCCTCCAAAGGTCTGCAAACTTCTCATGAAGTTCTGGCCAAAAACGTTCTGCATCCGGAGCAATACCTTCTACATACTTGTAATTAATTTCATGTAACCAGAAATCATATAAGTGTAGCGCCAAGAAAGCCAAAACAACCGCTCCGGAAATAATCATATTTCTGGACATCCATGAAGAATTCACAGAAGGATTGTTTGAAGCGTACTTTATCGGACGCGCTTTATTGTTCTTCATTTCCAGAACAAATCCCATAATGAAATGGAAAAGAACTGCAAAACCAAGAACAGGCTGCATTAAGAACTGCACAAAAGGATTATAGCCCATAAAGTCAGATGCCGTGTTGAATGCATCCTTGTTCAGAACTGATAACAAATTGGTCGTCAAATGCAGTATAAGAAAAATCAGCAAAAATAGAGCTGATAATGCCATAGCATATTTTCTACCTATCGTAGAACTCGTTAAACCTGCCATATAAGTTTAAATTTGAATTTCCACAAAATTATGAAATGTTAACAATAACAAAAAGTGAGAAATCTCACAATTTATCAGTTTGTAATCTTTCTAAATAAGAATTCTAGCTTTATCAATTCATAGAGAATAAAATTTTCAACAATTATTTTATCACATAAATTTTGTTATCATACACGATTTTTTGAACATTATCCGGAATCGTTTTTACATCGATGGCTTTCACTCTTCTTGAAGAGCAATACGGATTAATGATAAATTGCTTAACCTTCTGTTTATCTGCCTTTTCATCAACCCAAAAACAAACAAGATTTCCTTTTTTCACAGAAAACACTTTACGTTTATAAAAATCATGTACAAGCACCTCATCTCTAGTATTTTCATACATATTGAAACCAGTTCTGATAATTAAAAACCCCAGCAGACACATTATCAATCTCGCAGAATTTTTAGCATTACATTTCAAAATCAAAAACCTCAGCAAATAAACACCTGTAAACAGGCAAACCACTTCAAAAATATTCATAGGAATATTCTCAGAAAAAAGCATATCTACACCTGCAAACCAATGAATCACGTCAAGCAATATCTGAACTATAAAATCATAAACAGTGTTAATAAAAGAGAGATCCAGATCAAAGGCAAGCAAAGCGGTCATTACAAATGAAAACACAATAATAACTTCAGAAAAAGGCACAATAATAAAATTAGCCGCTATGGAAATCAATGAAAACTGATGAAAATAGAACAGCACAAGCGGCAATGTTGCCAACTGTGCAGAAAGAGAAATTGAGACAGTATTAAAAATTAATTTCTTAAAATAAGTATCTGTTTTCGGTAAATAATGCAAAATGGGCTGATTCAACCAAAAGATCCCCAAAACAGCAAGAAAGCTCAATTGAAAACCGACATCAAACAATTGTTCAGAATCAAAAATTAAAATAATAAAAGCAGACAAGGCCAAAGAATGCAACAAATCCTGTTTACGCTGAAGCAAAACATAGATAAAATAAACAGTCAGCATAATACAAGATCTCACCACCGAATTTCCAAATCCTATAAATGCTGCAAACAACCAAATAAAAATCAGACTGGAAATGATTGCATATTTCCTGAACTGAAGTGGTAAAACTTTCATCAATATCAAATAAAACAATCCGAAGATTACCACAATGTGCGTCCCGGAAATTGCCAAAAAATGAACTAATCCAGATTTATTAAAATCCTGTAAGGTTTCAGAATCAATTTCTGTACGATCTGCTAAAATGATTCCTTTTAAAAACTCTTGAGTTTTGGGAGAAAGGTTTGATTGGTTAATTTTTTGTAAAACCTCCAGCCTTTTCTGCTGTATTTTTTCGGTTAAAGAAAGATCCGACCTGTTTTTCGACAGGATTTCTCCGTTAAGATAAAATTGCGAATGTATCTTTTTCCGGTGAAGGTATTTTGCATAATTAAACTGAAAATCATATTGAGGCTCTTTCACATCATACCGAAAAGCTTGTGATTTATAGTAATTCTCAAAATTTAATTCTTTAGATGCTTTTGGAAGATAAATCAGGGCATTTTTATATTCTTCTCCTTCTTTTACCAATGCTTCATATTTCTTGTACTTTTCTGTAGAATTTAATTTCTTAGAAATTTTAAAGACAATAAAATCTTCTTTTTTGGAACCTTCTGCATCTTGATTAAATTGCTGGAAATAATGAAAACAAATTCCAATTCCGAAAAAAGAAACCATCAGCAAAAGAGGTTTAATTCTAGAAATAAGATATGAACGGTAAAAAGTTGTAAGTAATAAGATTACGCTTAGAATAATAATCCCTACAATTACATTTCCATTTACAGGAAAAATATCTTGCAGAAATATTCCAAGAATAAAGCAAATACAGAGAATAAATAATGGCTGTTTATTCAAAACAAGGTGATTTAAACACCTAATTTAGTAAATTTTCAAATACAAAAAGAAGTAAAATACTGATTTTCAAAACCAATCAGCATTACTCAAAATACTAAAGGTTTAGAATTACATCTGCGGCATTTTCACTGGCTCCTTTTCCACCCAGTTTTTCTCTCAGCAATTCATAGTTTTTAAGAACCTCATCTCTTTTATCTCCTGCCAACATTTTCTTAAGTTCTTCAACCAGATTTTTAGTATTTAAATCGTTCTGAATTAATTCTTTCACCACTTCCCGATCCATAATCAAGTTGACCAAAGAAATATATTTAATGTTCTTTACCAATCTTTTTGCAATGGCGTAAGAAACTTTACTTCCACGATAGCAAACCACTTCCGGCACATTCAGTAAAGCTGTTTCTAAAGTGGCTGTTCCGGAAGTTACCAGAGCTGCTTTTGAACATCTTAATAAATCATACGTTCTGTTAGATACAAAATGTACGTTTTCATCTACATATTTTTCGTAAAATTCTTTCGGAAGACTTGGCGCACCTGCGATGACAAACTGATAATCTTTAAAATACGGTCTTACAGAAAGCATCATTTCAAGCATTTTTTCAACTTCCTGTTTTCGAGAACCCGGTAAAAGCGCGATGATTTCTTTTTGATTTAATCCGTTCTCTTTTTTAAATTCTTCAACATCTATTTTCTGAAGGGTAGAAATAGCGTCTAACAAAGGATGCCCTACAAAATGAGAATGAACATTATGCTTTTTATAAAAATCTTCTTCGAAAGGAAGAATCACCATCATTTCATCTACATATTTTTTGATGATCTCCACTCTTCCTTCTTTCCAGGCCCAAAGCTGTGGTGAAATATAATACACAACTTTTATCCCCAGTTCCTTCGCAAACTTTGCAATCCTTAAATTAAATCCCGGATAATCCACCAAAATCAAAACATCAGGTTTATTATTTCTGATGTCTTCTTTGCAGAATTTAATATTATTTAAAATGGTTCTTAAATTCATCGCAACTTCCAAAAATCCCATGAAAGCCAGATCACGGTAATGCTTTACCAATGTCCCACCTTGCTTTTCCATAAGATCTCCTCCCCAAAATCTGAATTCTGCGTTAGGATCTTTTTGTTTTAAAGCTTTCATCAAATTGCTTCCGTGTAGATCTCCGGATGCTTCACCTGCGATAATATAATATTTCATTTTCTCTGAAATCTTTTATGTTTTATAATCATCAGCAAACCTTTACAATGAACTCTTCACTCTATTGAAAGTGCAAGTTATGGGAGGTTTCTATGATCAGGATAGAAAACAAATAAGACATGATACTATCTTAATTTGTAAATTTGTTCAAAGATAATGATAAAAATGTCAGAAGAATTTGAAATACGAAATAAAGTTGCTGAAAGCGGTTTAATCAATTTTGACCTTACAGATCTTGTTCCGAAAGGAGTAAGAAAGGGAATTGACCTGAAAGATTTTCTTTACATGGAAATGATTTTAAAGGAAAAAGATTTCCGCGAAAAAGTAGCTGCGATCAATCCTGAAGAGTATAAAGGTGCTTATGTTTATGTATACAACTCTGCAGATGCGATTGTTCCGCTTTGGGCCTATTTTTTAATCACAGCAAAAATCACTGATGTCACCAAGAAAATTGTTTTCGGAGACAAAGAAGATTTGGAAGTCATATTAATGCACAATGCCATTCAAAGCTATGACTTTGATGAAATGAGAGGGAAAAGAGTTTTGGTGAAAGGCTGCTCAGATAAAGAAATTCCGGAAAACGCTTATATTGAGCTTGTTGAACAGTTACAGCCGATTGTAAAATCACTTATGTTCGGAGAAGCTTGTTCTAATGTTCCGATCTTGAAAAATTAATTTAAGTTAATTATTCATAACACGTCCAACAATTGCAATATAAAAAACTCATCAATCAGAATTTTTAATAAATTTGATTTCAACAATTAAAAATCACATACGAAATGAGTTTACTTGATCTACTTACCGGAAACACCAGCAATCAGGTTGCTGAAAAGGCTGAAAATAAATTCGGAATCAGCAGAAATCAAATTATTGCCTTATTAGCAGTTGCTGCTCCTTTGATTATTTCTTATCTGAGAAACAAATCTCAGGATGCCAAAGAAGCTGAAGCACTAAACAATGCATTAGATAAAGATCATGACGGAAGCATCTTAAATGATTCTTCTCAATTAGAAGCCAGAGAATCAGAAGGCGGTTCTATTTTGGGCCACATTTTTGGTGGAGACAAGCAGAATGTAGAAAACCAGCTTTCTCAGAATACAGGTATTTCCATTGATAAAATAGGTCCAGTTCTAGCTATGTTAGCTCCTGTAATTATGGGGTATATCGGAAAAGAAAAGCAACAGAGCAATGTAGGAGCGGGAGGTTTAGGAGATCTTTTAGGAGGTATTTTGGGCAATGCATCCAATCAAGCTCAAGCACAGCAGTCCAGCCCATTGAATGATATTTTAGGAAGTGTTTTAGGTGGCGGACAATCACAATCTTCCGGAAATCCTTTGAACGATATATTGGGAAACTTTCTTGGAGGAAGCAATAATAACAATCAGCAAAGCCAGCAAGGAGGCGGATTAGGAGATATTCTAGGAAGCTTTTTAGGAGGAAAATAAATCCTTATCCATTAAAATATTCAGATACCGAAGATTAGTCTTTGGTATTTTTTATTTCAAAAATCAAAAAAAATCAATAATTAATTATCGTAAAACAATAATTAATTATATATTTGCAATAATAAAACATTCATCAAATGGAAATCATCGGGAAAAACTCTTTATCACAATATATCAGTTATATTCTTTTTGTTTTGTTTATTATTATTGCTTTTAATTTCGTGTATGAAGTAATCGGTCACGCCATCTTATTTTACAAATACAAAACAGGAAGCACACTATTTTCAAACACTTTTGCTTTGGCAAACGATGTAGGATGGGGTAAAAACAAATGGACAATTCCTATGGAAAATCAATTAAAGTTCAGAATCACTTATCCTTTTTCTGATATTCAAATGGTAACGGGAATCTATGCCGCCAATCAGATTTTCCATAACATTATAGGGATGCTTTTCCTGAGTTTGTTTTTCTATTTCTCATATAAATGCTTTAAAGAAATGAGTGTAGATCAGATTTTCAATCAAAACGCAATAAAATGGCTTAAAAGATTTTCTTTCTTAAATCTTAGTATTGCAGGAATAGGTATTTTCGAATTTTTCTATTTCAGAATGGATTCCGCATACACCTTTTTGACCTTCTTCTTCTTTGCCTTCTTTGGGATGATTATTCTTTTCATTGTAGAATTTTTCAAAAAGGGACTAGCTTTGCAAACTGAAAACGATTTAACAATTTAAACCATGCCAATCATCATCAACGTAGACGTAATGCTCGCCAAGCGAAAAATGCAGTCGCAGGAATTGGCTGAAAAAATAGGGATCACACAGGCTAATCTCTCAATTCTAAAAACAGGAAAAGCCAAAGCTGTAAAGCTGTCCACACTGGAAGCCATTTGCAAAGCACTGGACTGCCAACCCGGAGACATTCTCGAATATGTAAAAGACTAATTCTTAATTTTTTATGAAAAAGATATTCATCACACTTTTAACAATGGTTATAAGTGCGGTAACTCACGCACAAAAAAACGAAAATTTAAATTTAGATTTTGAAACAAATGAAATTCCTGCCAATTGGTATCTTTTAGGAAATGAAAATTATTCAGTCAAAATTGATCAGCAAAATTTTAAAAGTGGCAGCCATTCAATAGTTATTGAAAATAAAAGCGAAAGCAATAACTACAGATCTATCGCACTCACTCTTCCGGAAAACTACATAGGGAAGGAAATAACTCTGTCTGCTTATATTAAAACAGAAAAAGTTTCTGACGGATATGCAGGAATGTATCTGAGAATAGATCCAAAAGTTATGTTTACTGATTTAGGGAATCAAAATATAACAGGAACTACCGACTGGAAAAAGTATGAAATAAAGGCATTGTTGAATCCCCAGAAAACAGAAAAAATTGTTATTGGCGGAATTTTAACCGGAAAAGGAAAGATGTGGTTTGATGACCTGAAAATTACCATCGACGGAAAAGACATCAGTGAAGCAAAAGCGTATACAAGTCCGTATAAAGCAGATGCTGACAAAGAATTTATTAACGGTTCAAAAATTACAAATGACATTCTAGAAAAAGTAGGCAATGAAAATCTGTATCAGATAGGTTTGATATGGGGATATCTTAAATATTATCATCCCAATATTGCTTCCGGAAATCATAACTGGGACTATGAACTGTTCAGAATCTTACCTAAGCTTGAAAATGTAACAAAGGAGCAAAGGGACAAGATAATAGTAAATTGGATAACTCAATTTGGAGACTTTAAAACAATAAAATACCCAAAAGCAAAAAATCTGAAAATGAAAGCAGATTTAAACTGGATTAAAACATCAGGATTTTCTAAGGAACTAACTGAGTTATTGCTTAAAATAAAGACTGCGGAAAGAAAAAATCCTAATTATTATGTCTCGGTTTCACCAGAAATAGGAAATCCCGATTTTGGCAATGAAAAGGCTTATAACAATATGTCTCTACAAGATTCAGGCTTAAGGATGATAAGTTTGTTCCGCTACTGGAACATCATACAATATTATTTTCCATACAGATATGCAATTGGGGAAGACTGGAAAAATGTTTTAAAAGAATTCATTCCTAAATTTATACAGGCAGAAAACAACAGCACCTATTCCATGACCTGTCTGGAGCTTATCACACGTATAAACGATTCCCATGCCACACTTTATAACGAGTCTATCAATAATTATTTCGGAAAAAGATTTCCAGCCGTGGAAGTTGTTTTTGCAGAAAACAAAGCGGTTATAAAGAGCTATATTGATGAAGATCTAGGAAAAGAAACAGGACTAAAAATTGGTGATGTCATTCTTGAGGTCAACGGAAAAAAAGTGGAAGAAATATTGGAAGAACAATCTAAATATTTCCCGGCTTCAAACCGCAGCATAAAATTAAGGAGTTTATCATTCCTGCTTTTAAACTCTAATAACGAAACAGTTCCTATTAAATTTTCAAGTAACGGAGTTGAAAAAGAAACTACTTTAAAAACTTATACCTATAAAGATTTTAAATACAATCAAGAGGTAAAACCAACATTTGAAATGCTCAATAACGACACAGCTTACCTTTACCTGAATAACGTCAACACAGAAACACTTCCCGGCATTTTTGAAAAAATTAAAAATACAAAAGGCTTAATTCTGGACCTCAGAACATACCCTGTAAACAGACTTGAATCAGCATTAGGAAACTACCTAATGAAAAAACCAAAACGATATGCGAAATTCAGCATTATAAATCCATTAATTCCCGGAAACTTCATCTTGGGCACAGAAAAGCCCAACGGAACAAAAAATAAAAATTACTATAAAGGCAAGGTCGCGATTTTAGTCAATGAAACATCGATCAGCCGTGCAGAATTCCATACAATGGTATTTAGAAAAGCCCCGAAAGCAAAAGTATTTGGCTCTCAAACTGCCGGTGCAGATGGAGACGTGTCCCGCATAACATTACCCGGACAAATCCAAACAATGATTACAGGACTGGGCATTTATAATCCTGACGGAACAGAAACCCAAAGAATAGGAATTGTACCTGATGTAGAAGTAAAACCTACTATTGAAGGAATTAAAAACAATAAAGATGAAGTTTTAGACAAAGCCGTTGAATGGATCAAAAGCTGATCATCGAGATGAATTATCAATAAAAACACAAATTTCAAATAATAAATTTCGCTTCCTATTATTCAAAAACTTCCGAAAGGGAGTTTTTTTGCTTATAAAACTTCTAAAAATCTTATCTTTGCCAACGGAAAATTCAAGGTTCGAATTTGAGCCTTAAACATTGAACTTTAAATAAATAATTATGTTTCGATCGCACACAAACGGAGAATTATCTCTGAAAAATCTTAATGAAGAAGTTATACTTTCAGGATGGGTACAAACCATTCGTGATAAAGGATTTATGATTTGGATAGATCTTCGAGATCGTTACGGAATTACTCAGTTGGTTTTCGACCAAGACCGTTCTACAGCAGAACTGATGGAAAATGCAAAAAAATTGGGCCGTGAATTTGTAATTCAGGTTACCGGAAAAGTAATCGAAAGAGTAAGCAAAAACCCTAATATTCCAACAGGAGAAATTGAAATTTTAGTTGAAAAATTAGAAGTTCTTAATGAATCTCAGCTTCCTCCTTTCACGATTGAAGATGAAACAGACGGTGGTGAAGAATTAAGAATGAAATACCGTTATTTGGATATCAGAAGAAATCCTGTAAAAGATAAATTGATTTTCCGTCACAAAATGGCGCAGAAAGTAAGAAATTACCTTTCAGACGAAGGATTTATCGAAGTTGAAACTCCGGTTTTAATTAAATCTACTCCGGAAGGAGCAAGAGACTTTGTTGTACCGAGCAGAATGAACCCTGGACAATTTTACGCTTTGCCACAATCTCCACAGACTTTCAAACAATTGTTAATGGTTGGTGGAATGGATAAATATTTCCAGATTGTAAAATGTTTCCGTGATGAGGATTTGAGAGCCGACAGACAGCCCGAATTCACACAAATCGACTGTGAAATGGCTTTCGTAGAGCAAGAAGACGTAATGAATGTTTTCGAAGGAATGACTAAAACTCTGATTAAAGATATTACAGGTCAGGAATTCGGAACTTTCCCAAGAATGACGTTTGCCGATGCAATGCAGAAATACGGAAACGACAAACCGGATATCCGTTTCGGAATGGAATTCGTGGAATTGAACGAATTAGTAAAAGGAAAAGATTTCAAAATATTTGATGAGGCAGAATTGGTTGTCGGAATCAATGTTGAAGGATGTGCAGATTATACAAGAAAACAAATCGACGAACTTGTTGACTGGGTGAAAAGACCACAGATCGGAGCATCAGGAATGGTTTGGGCCAAATTCCAGCATGACGGCGTAAAAACTTCTTCTGTAAATAAATTCTACAACGAAGAAGACTTAGCAAAAATCATCGAAAAATTTGGAGCTAAAGAAGGCGATTTAATGCTGATTCTTTCCGGAAACGAACACAAAGTAAGAACTCAGCTTTCTGCGTTGAGAATGGAACTTGGAAATCGTTTAGGATTAAGAAAAGGAAACGTATTCGCACCACTTTGGGTAGTTGACTTCCCGTTATTGGAATTTGATGAAGAAAGCGGACGTTACCACGCAATGCACCACCCTTTCACTTCTCCAAAACCTGAAGATATTCATTTATTGGAAACTGATCCGGGAAAAGCAAGAGCCAACGCATATGACATGGTATTGAACGGAAACGAAATCGGTGGAGGTTCTATCAGAATTTTTGATAAAGATCTTCAGTCTAAAATGTTTGATCTACTAGGATTTTCAAAAGAAGAGGCAGAAGCTCAATTCGGATTCTTGATGAATGCTTTCAAATACGGAGCTCCGCCTCACGGTGGTTTAGCTTTCGGATTTGACCGTTTAGTAGCGATTCTTGACGGAAATGAAGTCATCAGAGATTATATCGCATTCCCTAAAAATAATTCAGGACGTGATGTAATGATTGATGCGCCTTCTTCGATTGCTGATGAACAGCTCGATGAACTGGAACTGAAATTGAATTTAAAAGCATAAATTTAAGGCGGAGATTTTTCTCCGCTTTTTTATTTAAAATAAAACCATGAAAGAAGAAATTCTTACTTATAATACACCTTGTTCGGAAGAAATTTTAAGACAGATTAATCAATATGAGTTTAAAAGGCTCTGGGAAAATAATCTTTATAAAAATAACAAAAATCTTCTAGGTGGAATTGTCACTTTAATATTTGCAATAGTATTTTTTCTTACTGAAGATTACGGATTTTCGGGGGTATTTTCAGGATTCGCTATTGCAACAATTATCAATTACATCTCTTATTATTCATCATACAGAAAAAATAAGAAAAAATTTCAGGAAATTATTGATAAAGAAATTTCAAATTTTAAGATAAATTCAAAGGATGTGATCTGGGAATTCACTCCTACTCATTTTGGTTTTAAAAATTATAAATCTGAATATAAATTTATCTGGGAAGAAATTACATATTGTATTTTAGACGACAAATATCTTTACATTACAGCATCTTCATTTCTGAATTTTATTTTGGACAAGGCGAATATTGATGAAATAAATCTTAATAAAACCATTCAATATCTCGAGAGCAAATCTCAGTTTAAAGAAATTTGAATTAAGGTAATTTAGCCACCAAACTCTCCGGCAATATTTTCAAAATAAAATAAATCATTTTCCATTTAAAATTCGGAACAATGGTGAAAGAATCTCCGGCATTGACAATGAATGTTGCTACATAATCCGGTTCCATGATCAAGGATTCATTTAATTGTAAACCTTCATTAATTTTGGTTCTAATATAGCCAATCACTAAAGCGTTTACTTTTATATTTCTTGAAGCCAATTCCTGTCTTAAACCTGCTAAATATGTTGTAAAAGCAGCCTTTGTACTTCCATAGACAAAATTACTTTTTCTGCCACGAACTCCTGAAAGCGAAGACAATCCAATGATTCTTTCTAAATCTTTGTTGCTTCTATCTGTTGCAATGATATTTAAGATCGAAACAGCTCCCATATAATTCACCATCATCATTTGTTGAGCTCCTTTAAAATCATTTAAAGCTTTTTCATTATCTACTAAAAATCCAGCCGCATAAACGACGATATGAGGTTTCACCAAGAGTTCATCATAAAATTTCTGATGCGAAACGAAATCAGCAGAATCAAAATGTAAAATCGCAACCTTGGAATCAAAATGATTTTCAGTAACAAAATTCCTAAGTGAATCCGTATTTCTGGAAGCAGCCATTATCGAAAATCCTTTTTTGATATACTGCTTAATACTCTCTTTAGCCACATCGGAATTTGCTCCTAAAATAAGAACCGTTTTGTTTGTATTTTGATCCATAAAACAAAGATAATTGTATTCCTTACATGTTACTAAAAAAGTTTCGGCGGGGTGAGCTTTGCTCACCCCGCCGAAACGAAATATTTTCCAAAAAGAAAAAGATTAATTTTTCTCTTCTACTTCTTTTTTCTCAGCTGTTTTTTCCGCAGCTTTAGCCTTATCTCCAAAACGATTTTCTGTAAATTCTCTCGAAACAGCCGCTTTTTCAAATTTTAGCTTTCCAGATAAAGTTTCAATAACAAAACCATCATCCTGAACCTGAGCAATTCTTCCGTGAAGACCTGAAGTAAGCACTACTCTAGTTCCTACTTTTAAGGTTTCCTGAAAGTTTTTCTCCTGTTTTTGTTTTTTCATTTGAGGTCTTATCATTAAAAAATAAAACCCTACAAACATCGCCCCCATCATGATCAGCATCATTGATGAATTACCTCCTGCCGGAGCCTGTAAAAAGATCGATAGTAAATTCATCATAATTATGGTTGAATATTCGCAGTGAATGTTAATTTAATAGGAGCTTTTTCTACATTAGCAAAAACATCAGCATATTTATTAACTGCTCCGTCAAAGTTAGTAGAATCAAAATGTAATGTAATTTTTCCTTTTTTACCTGGTAAGATTGGCTCTTTTGTAAAATCAGGAACTGTACATCCGCATCCAGGTTTTACTTCAGAGATTACCAATGGATTGGTACCCGTATTTGTAACTTCATATACATGTTGTACTTTATCTCCTTTTTTTACTTTTCCGAAGTCAAAATTACTTTCAGCAAGAGCAATTGTTGTTAATGGCTGATTTGAAACCGGAGCAGCAGCTGTTTCAGAAGAAACCGGTGCCACTGCAGAAGAATCAGCAGAAGTTGTATTTGTAGTTGTAGCAGTTGAATCTGTAGTTACAGCATCTGCTGCCTGAGTTTCTTTATTTTCTTTTTTACAAGAAACCAAACCAAAGCCTATAATAGACAAAGCGATAATTGATAACGTCTTTTTCATGTTAAATTCTATTTTGATCTTTACAATATTTATCTAAAATTCCATTAATAAATATATTGGATCTGTCGGTTGCAAATACTTTTGCAATCTCAATATATTCGTTAATAATAACTTTTGAAGGCGTAAAAGGAAAATTATCAAGTTCCGATATAGCTGTAGATAAAATCACTTTATCCATCAAAGAAACTCTTTCCAAATCCCAGTTTTCCAGTCTTTCTGAAAGCTTCTTCTCATTATTTTCCCAACTATCCAGTGTATTTCTCAAAAGTTTCATTGCGAAAGTTTTATCCTCTTCATCTTTGATCATTTTGATCAGCGTTCTGCTTTCTTCATCTTCTTTAAGGAAACCAATTGTTTTTTGAACCATTGAGTTTGCAATGTGAATATCGTCATACCATGAAAGTTCTTTATCCTCAAGAAAATCATGAAAATCATCATTCTCAGCAATATATCTTAAAAACAATTTACCAATAAACTTCTGATCCTCCTCGAAAGAATATCCTTCTTCTTTCATAAAGTCCTGATAACGCTTTCCTGCAGTAATTCTTTGAAAAGTTTTCACCAACAAATCATCATGCAGATCCCATTTCAATTGCTTATGCTGCCCTGTGAAAAATAATCTCTCAGGATTTTCCTCTAACTTAATTAAAACTTGATTGTTGATGAATTTTTGATTAGGATTGATATCAGAATCAGTTTTGATGTATTTATTTTTACCAATCTCAATTTGATTCTCTGCCAATTCTTTTAGAGAAACTAAAAAATTCAGTTGATAGATGTACAGATAATAGATTTTTTCTATTCCAGAGAACATATTTTTCTCTAATACATCAAACTTTACAGGATTCTGGTAATATGAATACACAGTCTGTACTACTTTTTCACGGATTTGTCTTCTTCCTAACATTCAAAGAGCTTTTAATGACTGCAAAGATACAAAATTTAAAATTTATGAAATTCGTAGTGTGATGACATTTTCGTAATTTTGCAAAACTTTATGAAAGCGCTTAAAACCTTAAACCCCTATTTTTGGAAACACAAAATACTATTATTTTGGGGAGTACTATTCATCATTGCCAGTAATTTTTTCAACATATATAAAGTTCAGTATGTAGGAAAATCGGTAGATGAACTTACAAAAAACGGTAATCTGGGTTTCAATCATCAGGTTTTGATATATGTTGCCATTATTGTGGGTTGTTCTTTATTAACCGGTTTTTTCACTTTCATGATGCGCCAGACAATTATTGTGGCCTCCAGAAGAATTGAATATGAACTTAAAAATAAGATCTACAGACATTATCAGGATTTATCTTTAACTGATTATAAGCAAACCACCATTGGAGACTTAATGAACCGATTAAGTGAAGACGTTGTTGCCGTAAGGATGTATTTAGGTCCTGGTGTAATGTATGTTGCCAATTTAATTGTTTTGGTGATTATCACTGCCATTTATATGGTGAAGACAGATGCTTCAATGACGCTCTGGACATTACTGCCTCTTCCTATTTTATCATTCGCTATATATAAGGTCAGTTCAATTATCAACAAAAAGTCGAAAATCATGCAGAAAAGCCAGTCTGCTATTTCCACTTTTGTTCAGGACAGCTTTTCAGGAATTAGAGTGGTGAAGTTTTTTGCCAAAGAAAAGTATATTGAAAAAAACTACGGAATAAAAGTAACCGATTACCAAAACAAAGCCCTTGATTTAGCCAAAACAGAAGCTTATTTCTTTACCATCATACTATTTGTAATTGGATTATTAAATGTTGCTATTATTTTAATTGGAGGCCAAAAATATATTGACGGTCAATTAAGCATCGGTAAAATTGCAGATTTCTTCATGTATATTAATACTTTGATTTTCCCTTTCTCAATGGTAGGTTGGGTAACTTCCGTCAATCAGCGTGCGGAAGCTTCCATGCAAAGAATTAATGAGTTTATGGACAAAAAATCTGAAATCATTAATACCAATTTTGAGACTTATCCTATTCAGGGAGATATTGAATTCAGAAATGTTTCTTACGTTTATCCAAATACAGGAATTAAAGCACTGGAAAATCTGAGCTTCAAAGTAAAAGCCGGAGAATCTTTAGCTATTATGGGGAAAACAGGAAGCGGAAAATCAACCATCGCTCTCTTGCTGTGTAGATTAATTGATCCTACAGAGGGTGAAATTTTAATCGACGGAAAAAACCTTACGGAACACAATCTAGAAAATTACAGAAATTTCATCGGATATATTCCTCAGGAAAGCTATCTTTTCTCAGATTCTATTGAAAACAACATCGGTTTTGCTATTGATCACCCTACTCATACAAAGATTGTTGAGTATGCTAAAATTGCTGATGTTGATAAAAATATAATCGAGTTTAAAGATCAGTACAAAACCATGGTTGGAGAGCGTGGAGTGATGCTTTCGGGAGGACAAAAGCAAAGAATCTGTATTGCGAGAGCCTTAATTAAGGACCCTAATATTATCATTTTTGACGATTCTCTGTCTGCTTTAGATACTGAAACCGAACAGAATATTTTAAAAAATATTGATAGAAAAATCAATAACGCGACTTCCATAATTATCACACATAGAGAGTCTAGCGCTCAAAAAGCCGATAAAATCATCAACCTTACCGAAATTACAAATTCTGTAACTGCTTAGCCGTTTCGTTTCCAATTGTTAAATAAATCATAAAAAAAATTTTGTGATTAAAAGAAAACTTTTATATTTGTTCTTAACAAGATTAAAAAATATCTAACAATGAGTGAATACAAGGAACGCCATGAAAATGAAATTTTCACTAAGGTGTTAAAAGCAGGGAGAAGAACTTATTTCTTTGATGTGCGCGAGACGAAAGCAGGAGATTATTATCTTACGATTACAGAAAGTAAGAAAAACTTCGGAGAGAATGGAGAAGCAACATTCGAGAAGCATAAAATTTACCTTTACAAGGAAGATTTTAAAAGTTTTCAGGAGATGTTTAATGAGTCCACAGATTTCATCATTAACGAGAAGGGTGAGGATGTAATATCAGAAAAACATGATAAAGACTTCAAAAGCAAATCTTACACAATAGATTCAGACGACGAAGTTTAAAAAAAGAATACTAAAAAAAACACAAGCATCTGAAAAAAGATGCTTTTTTTTATATTACAACCCTTAAGAATTCACTTATTACAATAGCAAAAGGTACACTTTCAACAGTGTACCTTTTTAATAAAAATCTTTAATATCTATTTTTATACAAATTCTCTTTTGATCTGAGAAAGTATGGTTGGATCCTGTATTTCGTTGTCTTTAGCCAATAATAAAACCTTAGACAAAACTTCAGCCGACTTCGGATCATCATCAGCAAAAGGCAAGAACAGTCTTCCTCTGTGTTGAGAATGCACCGGTAAAATGGATAAATATTTCCCAGGAACCTGATGAACCACCGCACTTCCTAAATGAACGCTGTATTCAGCCATCTGACCTTTTATTAAAACATGAGAACCTTCAATTTTAATATTATTAAGTTTGAACAGCCTTGCCGTTTCTTTCATCAGAACAGCCCTCATTTCTATAGATGAATGACTTGCTTCCGGATCTACCCCACCCACATGAGCGACAGAAACGACCAGATCAATATCTCTCATCACCTCAGAAAATAACCTCGGATTAATGTCTTCAAAAGGAATATTTTTATAATCTTTTAAGGAATGAAACTCTATTGTTTCAAGCGTAGGACTTTCTACATCGGCCGGTGAGAACCAATTTGCCAAGGCATATAATTTTACCTGAAATCCTTCTTTATGATAAACTTTTTGCAATCCTTCTTCATAATCTACTTTCCAGCCTCTTGTTTTCAATAATGCCAATGCCTGTTTAGGCTGAATCTGATGTCCTGCATAACGACGGGAAACTGATTTTTCTTGTAATTCGTCCGGCGTAGGAACATATAGTTCACGGAAGATCTGCTTGAAGGGCTGAATCAGTTTTTCTTTAAAGCAATAATGCTGGAAATCGCTCCAAACCGAATATTGATGTAAGTCTACACAGTGAGCAATTCTTAATGTATTATTTTCATTTAATTCATGAATTTCTCCCTGAGCATCTACTAAATTCCCATTATGGAAAAATCCTATCTTATTATCATCCGAAATAAACACCAATTTCTCCAGATGTTTTATGATAACCGGATGTTCAAATAAATTTTTAATTTCAGCATACAGAAATTCATCACCTCGTATCATTGCCTCTTCAAGCCCTTTTCTGGAACGACTCCATTGTTCACGCATGATCTTACGGTTACCTGCTAATTCTACAATTGCTTTATCTTTTTTGATCTTCGGAGGAATTGATTTTAACTGTTTATCATCTCTGAAAACTACTAATTCAGCTTTTCCGTCATCTTCGATAATTAAACCGACAGTAACCCCATCAATCGTAACCTGAGTTTCTTTTGATAATAAGTTTTGAATCTGTTTTGTTTCCATGGCCCACGTAAGGCGAATAGGATCCGGATACCCTGCATTTCGGGCCAGGTTTTCCAATGCCACACGAATAGCCAATGCTTCGCTCGCCTGTTTCATCGAGCCAAATTCTTTACTTTCTTTTTTGAATTGCTGAATATATTCGTAACGGCTCAAGACATCTTTTTCAGGATTGGTTTTGCTTAGAGGCACCAATCCATACACACGTAGATAATCCTGATCACGCTTATCTTTTACTTTTGCCGTAACTTCTTTTATCTTCAGGCTTCCCGTTAAGGTATCAGAATACAATCTTGCTCTGCGGTGACCGTTACCGTCTGAAATATATTTTGCAGAATCATACAGCATTTCCCAACGTGCTTTCCCTAATTCTTTATAGGCTTTTGTAAACCAGTCTTTATCCACCGCGCCATCTTTAAACTCCTGAACATCTACGGAAGAATATTTCGCCACTTCACTTTCAAGCCCTGAATTCTGAGCTTCGTAAGTTCCAGTCTTTGTATGGGCATGCATCCACCAGATCGCAGAATCCAGACCTTTCCATCCCAAATAATTACTGATGAACTTCTGCCATTGCGGCGCATATACCGATGCCTGAATTAAACGAAGTTCAGTAATCTTTTCTTTTTTCACCATTTCATTGAATGCTTCCTGTGTATCTGTTTCCCGCGGATAGCAGTTAGACAGAAGGTAAGAGAACAGCTTTTGCTTCGTCATACTTTCATTGCTGTAGCTATAAATATAATTCGCATATAAATTCGCTTTTCCTAACCCTTTTAAAATTTGTACCAATCGTTCAGCTCCGTAAATAGACTGAAAGCTCTGAACAAAATGAGAAACCGGGGTTCCCGCATCGCCACGAATTAATTCAATATCTAAAAATTT
Organism: Chryseobacterium tagetis; assembly: GCF_016735585.2. GTDB lineage: Bacteria > Bacteroidota > Bacteroidia > Flavobacteriales > Weeksellaceae > Chryseobacterium > Chryseobacterium tagetis. The sequence goes on along the minus strand of NZ_JAERSE020000006.1, from coordinate 113,826 downwards.
ATTCTGAATCTCTTCAATGATGGGTTTCAAAAAAGGAAATATTTCCAGATATTTTTCGCTGTGATGATAGAATTTTGTTGCTGTAAGATCTTTAATCGCCGATTCTGCAGTGAAAATCCCCTCGTATAACTCATCTTTTGTAATCAAATTCAATTCATACGCTTTACAGAACAAATACAAATTCGGAACAGTATATTTGATATTTTCTTCCAGTCCGTTGAACTGCATCCATCGATACAGATTCCAGACTTTTGTAAACTGTTCGTCATTTAATTTCTTATAAGGAATTACCTGTAAAAATATATTGAAAAAAAGCTGCTGTTGCCACCCATCTCCACTGCGACCGAAATAATATTCATTTTGCTTTGCTTTAAAATTGATAATATCTTTCGGTAGATTAGCAAATAGAGTACTGCAGGCATCGATCAAAAAATCATTTTTCTCTTCAAATACAAATTTATACTGTAAAGATTCAAGGATATTTTTGACAGGATTATTCCAATAATAATTAGTTTTCAGCGGATTAGGTATCATATCTTTGTGATAGAATACATAGTCCTCAAGAAAATCCCTGAATTTTTTCCGGTCACAGTTATCCACAAATGTTAATAAAAATAAATCCCGCGGCTGTAATCCCGATTCTTTATACCATTGCTCCCAAATTTCATGCAAAGGATAATTCTCAAATAATTGCTCTCCTGTAAAGCCTTCTGTATTTCTTTTGACCGGACGGAAACTGTTTCCAATCAGTTCTTTTGTAAAAGAACCATTCCAGTCTTCTGTTTCATATTCGTAGTCTTTATTTTTAAGGAACAGATTATTCAGCTTTTCTAATTCTTTTTTGATAGAGCTCTGCGATTGTGTAAAACCATATTTATCGCTTTTTATTGCCTGTTTATATACAGAATTGCTCTCTACTTTTGGCAATCCATATTCTGATCTGACAGAAGGATCGTAGAAACCAAAACCATTTTCAGCAGAGAGAGCTTCTTTATTTCCGGAAGGATTCAATTGATCCAATAACCCCTGTTCCCTGTCCGAAATTTTTGTTCTTTCCGAATATTGCTGAAGCCATTGATTAATCTGATTTGGGATCCTTTTATCTTTTTGAAGCTGAAGCATAATATCCAGAGAAGCTGTTCTCTGCTCTATATCGCCCTTAGCAGCTAATTCATCGACTAAAGATGTTACTACCACATCTTCCTGTTTTATCATCAGTTCGATCAGTTTTTTACGAAGTGTTCCGCCTTTTCTTTTAAACAGCTCATAAAAGGTCATAGCTTCTTCTTTACTCAAAGGATTTTGCTGTAAAACATTAATTCCTGAAGCAACTAAAGATTCTCCACGATCTTTAACGATCTTAAAGGCAAATTCTTTCTGGAAAGGCGTTACCTCTTTTGCCTTTTTCTCAAAATTGTAAGAATAGGAATAACAGTAAAAATCACCCAAAAGATTTCTTGTCAGCTGTTCACGCAAAGTCAGTTCAAACTGATCAAAATAAGAAAGTACCAAATCCAATTTTTCATTGTCCTCCCCTACCAGATAAAACATAGAAGCATATAAATCACTCTTTCTGAATGTTACATTTTGCCAGGAAAAAACTTTCCCTTCAAATTTCTTTTCTTTGATTTCTATTTTTTGAGTTAACTCATGAAGTTTTTCAAAGAAATCAGGATAATCAGGATTATTGATATAGAATTTTGATTTTACATTGACGCTTAACAGTAAGCTTAAAGCCTGACCCGCAAATGCCAACACTTGCAAATCTCCATCCAAAACCGCTTTATAAAAAACAGGCATCTGAATGTACGGATCCCTGGTTTCTATAGCAAATTTAACAGCTAAACATTTTTTTTCTAGACTTCCTTTACCCAGCAAATCATTCAGATAAGGAACCGTTTGCTCCACATCCCAAACACCCTGAACCCAAAGCGCCATATACACTTCATTATTATTTTTGCTTTTTACCGCTTCTGAAATCTGATCAGGATTATTAAAATAGGTATTGGCAAGTGAAACAATATTTTTCACGATAGATTCTTTTTCAGATTCCCAGCCAAGACCTGTCCATGTTCCGATTGCTCGTACAACAGATGAGAAACGTGTAAGTTTATTTTCCTCGATCACATTCACCATATATTGCAGAGCCTGCGTGTTGGTTTCATCCAAAGCTTCTAAAATAGTTTGCCGAAGTCCCTCCTGACGTTGTGCCGCAAGCAGAAGTTTTTCCACAAGCTCCCAGCAATGCTGCCGTTCACTGTTTAATAATGCTTTAATGATTTTTTGTGAAACTTTTCCTTCCGGATGCTTATTGAAAATAATATCTTCAATTAATTGGTAAATCTCTTTATTTCCCGTATCAATAGCCGCCGACCAAATATAAAACTGACCTGTGCTATTGGACAGCTGCGTATCATAAATAATCTGCTCTTCCAACGAAAGTTCATAAGACTGATACCCTGAACCATAATTGTAAATACTTGGAAGTTCCAGTAAACTTCTTATTAAATTCACCTGATTAAGTAGAGTAAATCTTGCATTATTCGGAGCACGGAATGAACGGCGATCATAGCCCGTCTGATACATCTTAAAAGGCATTTTATTCCATGCATATTTCACCAAATCGGCTTTATCTCCAAAGAAATACACTAGTAATTCATAATAGTCTTTGTCTTCCCAAATATTACTTTTGATGTATTCTTTTATTTTATCAGCTTGTGAAGAACCTAACGTTATTTCTTCGTAATAATCGTTTTTCCCAAGAAGAAGCAATCCTAATTCTGCTACTTCTTTTTTTAATTTGGTTTTAGAAAAAAGTTTGGATATCAATCCTTTTTCTGCCTGTTCTTTAAGATCTTTTTTTAAATTCTTTCGGTAATCGACAACTTTCTTCGATTTTAATTTTTCACTGATTTCCATTGTGTTTATGATTTAGTATTATAATTTACCAGTAACTTCCTGCCAGAAATGTAAGCCTGATGAAGGTAAAGGTATGTTGTAAATTTAAGTCGATGATTTGTGTAAGATCTTCAAGTTGCTCTTCATTGTAGAACACAGCAAACATTCCGTCTTCAAAAGCCTGAATAGCATTTTCCTGTGCTTTTTTCAGATCAGCTCTTTTTTCGTTATAAATACTTCCGAAACCTACTTTCCCTGTATCGGTTAGAATATTTAAATAATTTTCTTGCGGAATCTTAGCGTAATCTTCATCCTCCAGCTCAAAAGACTTTGAATTGAATGTCTCTACCTGCTGCTGAACGATTAGTTGTAAAAGATGTTCTAATGAAATTGAACCTTCGGAATGAGCAATATCGATGTATTGCTCTGAAAGGACAGCATATTTTTTGCCCAGTTGCTTTACAGTAACCTTTATTTCCATTTATTTTGAGATTGTGAATTTAAAAATATCAAAATATTTTCAAACTTACTTTTGATATTTTTAGGGCATTTCTAAACATAACCTAAATTATTAATATCAAATGATCTAAAATTTCTTTCCGAAAAAAAATATGGTAAGAAAAAACAGATAATACCTTCAAAAACAAAATATAAATAAAATTTACATTCTCCATCAAATCCCCAACTTGATAGCTCTACTTGAAATTATAGTGAAAAATTTTTGAAAATATTTTAAAATAAAGTGGAGAAACAGGTTCTCATATAAGTATAAAAATAAAAAAGTACACTTTAAAAAGTATACTTTTATTGGGTGAATGATGGGTCTCGAACCCACGACCTTCGGAACCACAATCCGACGCTCTAACCAACTGAGCTACAATCACCGTTTTGTGAGTGCAAATATAGAGAAGATTTTTTAATTACCAAACAATTCCATCAAAATTTTTCAAAGAAATTAACTTCTCTGACGTAAATCCCTCAGCATAAGCAACTCCCGACAAACGCCCTAAATCCTGAGCTCTGTATGTAAGACTCTCGTAAAAATCTTTTGATGTAATTGGCGTTTCAGGTTCCTTAGAAGTAGGATCATAAAACTGAGTTTTGAACGCCATACAGGCAGCAACTTTTTTATCTAAGTGTTCAGAAATATCGATACAGAATTCCGGTTCAATATTTTTCCATTGAATATAATGGAAAATATGCTTCGGTCTCCACACTTCCTGATTTTCTCCATCCAAAACGGTTTCAATTTTTCTCAATCCCGATAAAAAGCACGCATCCGATACTAATTTCGCTCCTTTTGCATGATCTGGATGTCTATCATCAATTGCATTCGCTAAGACAATTTCTGGCCTGTATTTGCGAACCATTTTTACGATCCTCATTTGGTATTCTTCGGAGTTCTCCAAAAAACCATCTTTCATTCCAAGATTTTCCCTTGCCACTACTCCAAGAATTTTTGCAGCATCCATTGCTTCTGCTTTTCTGGTTTCTTCTGTACCTCTTGTTCCAAGTTCTCCTTTGGTAAGATCCACAATCGCGCAGGTCTTCCCTTCAGAAATTAATTTAGCAATAGTTCCACCACATCCTAGTTCTACATCATCGGGATGTGCTCCAAAAGCAAGTATATCTATTTTCATATCTCAAAGATAAGATTTAAAACAAAAACTTCCCAAACGAAACGAATGGGAAGTTTTTATGATATTAATTCAAATTATTTATTGATTTCTGCATTCAATTTTACAGCATCCTGATAAGTAGGATCTAATTGAACAGATTTAGCAACATAATCTTTTGCTTTTGCTACGTCTGAATCTTTACTCATATAAGCTACAGCAAAATAGGCATAAGCAAGAGTTTGCTTGTTTGCTTCCTGATCTGCAGGTTTCACTGTATTAATGAATTTCTCATAAGCCATTTTTGCAGAATCATTGTTTCCTGCCTGCTGATAAGAATATCCTAAGCTATAATAAGCAGGTGCCCAATCTGGAAGAAGTGCACTCATTTTCTGCCACGTAGCAATTGCTCCATTCCAGTTTTTAACATCTTGGTAAGCTGTCGCTAATTTAAACAGAGCATCTGAATCTTGCGCATTTGCAGCTACTTGTTTTTTTAGTCCTTCAATCGTTGGGTTTGTTGGTCCGGCATCTACATCAGCTTGTGAAGCTCCACCACCAGAAATTTTCAACAATTCCATATCCCACTTCATGGTCTCATCTTTAGCCGCTTTTGCAATAGCAATTTTTTGTTGTGCTTCTGTTGTTAATTGAGCTTTCTTAACTGTATCTTTTTCTGCTTTTGCCAATCCTGCTGAAATTAAACCTTGTAATCCCTGATCCGCAGGCTGAACTCTTGATTTGTCTGCCTGAGATACAAAGTTTTCCATGTTTTGTTTTGCTTCAGCGTAGTTACCGTCTGCAAATAACTGATATGCTCTTAATTTAAATTTAATTGGGTCATTAATCTTATCAAAGATTTTATCCAAAACCTGCTTAGAGTTTGCATAGTCTTCATTGGTAAAATAAAGTTTAGCAATTTCTAACTGAGTATATGGATCTTCATCCGCATATTTTGTATAGTTGATAAGGTCTTGGGTAGCTTTTTCATTTTGCTGGTATCTGATATTGTAAGCTGCCATTGCTTTGTAAGCAGGTGCATAAGTTGCATCTGTAGCAATTGCCTTTTCAATACTTGTTTTAGCTTGTTGCCATTGTTGAGCAGCCATCCATAAAGTTCCGATTCTTGTATACACTGATGCCTTATTCGTAGCTAATGGTAAAGCTTTATCATAAGCCGTCATTGCATCACCAGGAATTCTCTTCAATCTGTAAGCATCACCCAATGTATAGTAATAGTTCGCAGGAACTCCTTTTTTCTGAGCTTTTTCAACCGCTTTATTCAAATAATCTATAGCAAGATCAGGCGCATTATTTTTTTCAAATAATGTTAAAGCTTCTGCCGCTCTGAAAAGAACTTCCGCATCTTTTTCTTTAGAATCGGCAACAACTTTCTGAATTTCAGCAATTGCTGATTTATCTCCTTTTCCCAATTTAACGGTAGCCAACCCTATTTTGTTCAAATAGCTTTTAGCATCAGCTGCTAATCCTTTGTTGAAGTTTTCGGTAGCCGCTGCAAAATCAGGCTCACCCTGTCTAAGAAAAGTGTTTCCTAAGTAAAAATAGTTTTCTGCAGTAGGTTCTTTAGCAATCATTTGAGTGAAGTTGGTCTTTGCCTGAGCAAATTTATCACTGTCTATACTATTGATACCATCTTGCAATGTCTGTGCTGTCGCAAAGCTGGTAAAAAATACTACTGCTGCTCCTAAAGCAATCTTTTTTACATTCATAATCATTATATCTTTCATTATTATATTTGTAAATTAAAAAAACTAGATAATTCTAAAGACAATTTTCAGACCAAAATAGGTATTTGATCTATTGAAAATCATTTTATTAAATATTTTTAACGCATCTGAACTTCTCTCTTGTAAATATTATACGGTTGTAAACCTTCTTTCTGAACAATCATTTGCCCCAATTGCGTACAAGAGAATCTTATAAATCCATTAGCAATATTAAAATTTCCTTCATTTGCCAAGAAATATAATATTCTTGTAAAAGGATAGTTCATCTCTCTCAGTCCTGAATAATCAGCTGCATATAATTTCCCTTTACTTTTTACCGGAAGAATTTTAACTTTATTTCTTAATTCGATAGAAGCTTCATCATAGGGACGGCTAAATGTGTTCAGCCCAATCACACCGATTTTATTCGGATATTTATTCAGCTCTTCAATAAGGTTTTTACTCCCCGGAATGACTGAAAACTTCAGATCTTTTGGTTGTTTATGTAATTTTTGAGCTACAAAATTCAAATTACTTGAATTAGTTCCGTCAAAAATAAATTCTTTTTCGTCTGATTCTAATCCTTTTTGAATTTCTTCTATGGAAATAGATTCTTTAGATGAAGTATTGGGAACCACAAATATTACTGCATCTGCAGCAAACTTAGCAGGTAAAAACTTTAGTTCTACTTGCTTTTCATATTCTTTTATTTCATCAGGAGAAAGTTCTTTAGACATGACAACAATTCTTGCTTTGCCATTTAATAGATCTAGAAATCCTAAGTCTTCCTTTTTTGTAACCACTTTTAGCTTAGTTTCCGGATAATTGATCATATATCCATCTGCCAAAGCTTCTGTGACACTTTGAAATGACTCATCGGTAAGAATTGTAAGATTTCCTTTGTTATAAGATGGTGAGCTTTCTTTTTTCTTTGAACACCCTGAAAGAATAGTTATAAAAATTATTAAAGCTATTTTAAGAGAATTATTCATCTTTATTTTTTTTAAGTTGGGATATTGCTCTAAACATTCTAAATATCCCATAAAGCACCAAAACAGCGCCTAACGGATAGGCAATTGTCGGTTCTAAGGTAACCACGAAGAATTTGTAAATAATTACAACGATACCAAAAACGATATAAAAAAATCCTGTTATTAAGGATAACCACTTGAACATCATATGACAAAAATACCAAAAAAAATAAAAAGAGAAGCAATTGCTTCTCTTTTTTAGATATTATTTAATTATTAATAATTAAATTATTCTGGTGGTTGCATTGCAAGAGGTAGTCTGTATCTGTAACGTACAGATTGACCATTAATCTTAGCAGGCGCCCATTTGTTTTTAATTGATTTAACAGTTCTTACTGCTTCAGAGTTAAAGTCAGAGTTTGAACCTGTAACTTTAACGTCTGTAATACTTCCATCTCTTTCAACAACGAAAGTAACTTCTCCTTTTACAACACCATCAGCTCCTTCAATAGCAGAAGTATCAAAGTTTTCTCCTACTTTCTTTCTGAAGGCATTAATACCTCCAGGGAATTCTGCAGTCTGCTCTACCTCTGTATAAACCTGATTTTCGTTTACCTGAGGTTTAACTTCAGCTGTAGAAGCTTTAGTCCCTGTTGAAGGTGGCGGTGGCGGCGGTGTATAAGCCGGAGCTTTTACCCCTTCCTGATTTGTCAACCCTGTTGTTGTTTCTAATTGCTTAGAAATTGGTGGAGGTGGAGTTTCAATTTTTGGAGCTTTTACAGGCTCCGGAACCACATTCTGAATCACCTCAATTTTCTCCTCTTTTGGAGGTGGAGGTGGTGGAGGTGGTTCTTTTTCTTTTGGCTGCTCAATAATTTTATCTTCCTGAAGAATTTCTACTAAATCCGCCTTTACTTCTTGTTTAGGTGGAGCAGTAAGTCTCTTAATTGTAAGATAAATGAAAGGAGACAAAGCCGCAATAAGGAATAATGCTGTTCCAACGATAAAAGATTTCGTCAGAAGTCTTGGATACTGATGTCTTAAATCGTATGCACCATATTCCTTGTTTCTATTTTCAAATACAATCTCATCTAAAGTAAGATTATGATCGTATACATTTTCATTTGCCATAGATTTACAATTTTATGGTTTAAATTACTTTGCAGCTGGTGCGGCAGGAGCCCCTGAGTTACCAACTTTTTTATCGTAAATCGCTTTTTCCCAAGGCTTAAGATCAGTAACCCCGTACTGCTCACTCTTAGTAATCGCCATTTCGTCAAGAATATCTACAAAGTTTTTATATACAGCATCGTCAGTCGGTTTAATAATCACAGTAAACTTAGATTTATCAGCCGCATTTGCTTTTGCCTGCTCAATTACTTTTCTAATTCCTTCTCTGTCAAAAGTAGTTTCATTAAGATTTTGGTCAGTTAAAGATGTGTTATCTTGCTGATGCCAAAAAATCTTATTGTCTTTTCCTAATAATAAAGATATAGAGTTAGAAAGTTTAATTTCTGTTGGTGGTGGTTTTGGTGCATCAGGCTTTGGTTTTGCCGGAAGACCTAAATCCATTACATTCGGTTTAGAGAATGTGGTTGTAAACATAAAGAAGGTAATCAATAGAAAACCTAAGTCCACCATCGGAGTCATATCTACGCGGGTATTCTGCTTCTTGGATCGAACCTTTCCGCCTTTCCCGCCTTTTTCCTGTACTTGTACTTCTGCCATTTCTAAATGATATTATTCATTAGGTTTACCTTCTTGTGATGTAATCAACCAAAATTTAAGAAAATCGATATCTCTTAAACCCTCAAATAAGCTTTTTACTTTTGGATATTCTGTTGTAACGTCTCCTTTAATCGCTAACTTATAGTCAGGATTTACGTTCAAACTTTCTTTTACCCAGTCTACTAACTGCTTATTTGTACTGTCCATAGGAATCCCTGTAGGACTCTTGAAATTCTTCTGCGCGTCATCTGGCAAATCAAGATAGCTCTTAAGCTGGTTCATAGGAACCCCAATTGCTTGTACTTTCTGGAATGCAGCTTTTTCATTATTGTCAAAAGTAATTCCATACTTTTTTCCCATATTGTCTAAAAGCTGTAATCTCTCAGATGCATTTTCTACCGGCTGGAAATAGAATTTCCCGTCCGGAGTAGCGTTGATAGTCATCAAACTTGCATCAGGAAGTAACTTCTCTGATATTGAAGATGGCGGTTTGATCTGCTCCACGTCAGGTTTTTTAAACTGAGTGGTCAAGATAAAGAACGTAAGTAGTAGGAACGCAACGTCACACATTGCCGTCATATCCGTAACTACTCCATGTCTTTTAGGTTTGACTCTCGCCATTATTAATAATTATTTTTAATTAAACTTCTTTTTACTTACTACAAATTCTTTGCCTAATTCTTAGTTGAATTCAGCGAAAGATTGTTGGATACTCATAGCGATCTCGTCGATCTTGTAAGTTAATCCGTCAATTTTAGAAGTAAAGAAGTTATAAAGGATAATAGCGATAGCTGATGTACCAATACCTAATGCAGTGTTGATCAATGCTTCAGAGATACCAGTAGAAAGTGCAGCTGCGTCAGGAGTACCTCCTCCAGAACCTAATGCGAAGAACGCCTTGATCATCCCGATTACCGTACCTAATAGTGCTACTAATGTTGCAACAGTACCTAAAGTAGAAAGGATCATCATGTTTTTCTCTAACATTGGCATCTCAAGAGTTGTAGCCTCTTCGATCGCTTTGTTAAGCGCTACCATTTTTTGCTCTTTGTTTAGAGTTGTATCGTGAGCTAGAGCTTTGTAAGTAGTAAGACCTTCTTTCACTACGTTACCAACAGAACCTTCTTGTCTGTCGCACTCTTCTAAAGCTGCATCAATTTTGTTTTGGTTAAGTAAGCTTCTTACTTGTACTACGAAGTTATCCAAGTTTCCTTTTCCAGCAGCTTTACCTAAAACGAAATATCTTTCAAAAGAGAAAACGATTACAGTAAGCATGAAAGTAATCAAGATAGGTACGATAACCCCTCCTTTGTAGATAATTCCCAAGAACGAATCTGGATGAATGTCTTTTCCTTCAATATCAGAAAAAGCTACAGAAGCTCCTCCAATTTTTTCAGCATCTTTAAAGTTTCCAGGGCTACCCAAAACGAATAAATAAATACAAATTCCTATTGCGAAGATGATAGGAATAATAACAGCCGGGTTTAAACCTCCTGCTTTTTTAGCAACTACTTGCTCATCATTTTTTGAAACATTCATTTCCATATTTAACTAAATTATATTGTTTTAAATTTTTTGAGGCTGTAAATTAAAGGCAAAATTAATTAAAATGCAATTATTTTAAATAAACAATTCGCTTTTTTTTGATCGATAAATTTTAAATCAATTTCAAAATCTTAATTATTCTTTATTTTTTTGGCAATATTATTCCATTTTAAATAATATCTTGAAAATTTAAAAAAATTACCCTGCTTTTTTTTTTATTTTACCAATGTTAATTTTTTTTTAAATCACAACATTCACAATTCTGTGAGGTACTACAATGATTTTTTTAGGCGTTTTACCCTCCAAAATTTGTACCATTTTCTCGTCCTGAAGTACCACTTCTTCAACCTCTTTAGCAGAAAGTTGCGCAGAAAGTGAAATTTTAAACTTCATTTTCCCATTAATGCTTACAGGATATTCAATTTCATCTTCCACCAAGTAATCCTCGTTCAATACAGGGAATTTCTCGAATTCGACAGACTCATTATGACCTAATAAACTCCAAAGCTCTTCACAGATGTGAGGTGCATACGGCGAAATGATAACGGCAAGAGGTTCTAAAATATTGCGTTTGTTACATTTTATTTTTTGTAATTCATTTACTGCGATCATAAATGAAGATACAGAAGTGTTGAAAGAGAAGTTTTCGATATCGTAAACTACCTTTTTTATTAAGGTATGTAATACTTTATATTCTGCTTTCGTCGGTTCTTCATCTGAAACTTCAAAATCTTCTCCGTTGAAATATAAATTCCAGAATTTTTTCAGGAAACCATATACTCCACTTAACCCTTGTGTATTCCAAGGCTTGGATTGTTCTAATGGACCTAAGAACATTTCATACAGTCTTAAACCGTCTGCTCCATATTCATTACAGATATCATCAGGATTTACGACATTATATTTAGACTTAGACATTTTTTCTACTTCACGACCCGTGATGTATTTTCCATCTTCCAAAATAAATTCGGCATCTACATAATCTGGTCTCCAAGATTTGAAAGCTTCTGTGTCCAATTCATCAGATGTTCCTTTTAATAAAGATACATCAACGTGGATTGCCTGAGTAGTATAGTCTTTTGCTAAATTTTTAGATACATATTGATTAGTACCATCAACTCTATACACAAAAGCACTCATTCCTAAAATCATTCCTTGGTTGATCAATTTTTGGAAAGGCTCATCATGATTAATATATCCTCTGTCTTTTAAGAACATATTCCAGAAACGGGAATATAATAAGTGACCGGTTGCGTGTTCGCTACCTCCGATATATAAATCTACCTGTCCCCAATAATCAGAAAGATCTTTGTTCGTGAAAACTTCTTCATTTTCAGGATCCATATATCTTAGGAAATACCAAGAGCTTCCAGCCCAACCCGGCATTGTAGATAATTCTAATGGGAAAACAGTTTTTTCATCAATTAAATTGGTATCAACAATTTTCTGGTTCACTTCATCCCAAGCAAAAGTTTTCGCATTTCCTAATGGCGGATCTCCGTCTTCAGTTGGCAAATATTTTTCTACTTCAGGAAGTTCCAAAGGCAATGCAGAAGTCGGCAATGTGTAAGGCATCCCATCCTTATAATATATAGGAACGGGTTCTCCCCAATATCTTTGTCTTGAGAAAATCGCATCACGCTGTCTGTAGTTCGTAGTTCCGTGGCCGATTCCTTTGTTTTCTATTTCAGAAATTATTTTTGCTTTCGCGTCATTATAATTTAATCCGTTTAAGAAATCAGAATTTACACATACCGAATCTTTAGAATCAAAAGAAGCTTCCTGAACATCTTCATCAGTATCCACTACTTTTTTAATTTCTAAATTAAATTTCTTTGCAAATCTGTGATCACGCTCATCATGTGCGGGAACAGCCATTACAGCCCCGGTTCCATACCCCATCAATACATAATCTGAAATATAGATCGGCATTTTTTCTCCGCTGAACGGATTAACTGCATAACTTCCTGTAAAAGCACCTGAAACGTTTTTCACGTCAGACATTCTGTCTCTTTCAGATTTTTTGGAAGTTTCTTCAATATAAGTATCTACTTCTACTTTTTGAGCACGTGTAGTAATTGTTTCTACTAAAGGATTTTCAGGAGCCAATACCATAAAGGTTGCCCCGAAAATAGTATCAGGTCTTGTTGTGAAAACTTCAACAGTTTCATCATGACCTTCAACATTGAATTTTACTTGCGCACCTTGAGATTTTCCGATCCAGTATTCCTGAGAGTCTTTCAGAGGTTGTGGCCAGTCCAAAGTTTTTAATCCCTGCAGTAATCTTTCAGAGTAGGCAGAGATTCTCATGCTCCACTGCATCATTTTCTTTTGGAAAACAGGGAAACCTCCTCTTTCGGATTTTCCGTCTTTTATTTCATCGTTCGCCAAAACGGTCCCTAAAGCAGGGCACCAATTTACAGTCGTTTCCGCTCTGTATGCTAAACGATAATTTAAAAGGATATCTTCTTTATCCATTTCAGAAGCAGAATTCCATTCTTCTGCCGTGAAACTCAATTCGTCGTTTTGATTGGCATTTAATCCTTCTGTTCCTTTTTCTTCGAAACGTTTAATTAAAGTTGAAATAGATTCAGCTTTATCAGTATCTTTATTATACCAAGAATGGAACAGCTCAATGAAAATCCATTGTGTCCATTTATAATAAGAAGCGTCAGAAGTTCTTACTTCTCTGCTCCAGTCGAAAGAGAAACCAATTTTTCTTAATTGCTCTTCATATCTGTTAATGTTTTGCTCAGTAGTAATCGCAGGATGTTGCCCTGTCTGAATTGCATACTGCTCAGCAGGAAGCCCGAAACTGTCATAACCAACCGGATGGAGCACATTGAAACCCTGATGTCTTTTGTATCTCGCATAAATGTCGGAAGCAATATATCCAAGCGGGTGACCTACGTGAAGCCCTGCACCTGATGGATACGGAAACATATCGAGAACATAAAATTTCGGTTTGTCTGTGTTATTGGAAGTCTTGTACGTTTGGTTGTCTTCCCAGTATTTCTGCCACTTTTTTTCTATCTGCTGATGATCGTAAAACACTTTTTTATAGATATTAGATGTTAGACATTAGATATTGAACGTTTAAAATCCAATTCTAATTTTCACAAAAATAATGAATTTTAAAGAAATGGAAATTTTAATTTTGAATTAAATAAATGAAAACAAAAAAATCTCATCCGAAGATGAGATCTGTAATATTATTTAAAACTCTGCACTTACTTATTGCGGAATTCTTTTCATTGTATACGTTACTGAATAATATTTTGTAGGATCTGTCTTATCCTCAATGGTAAGATTCAATGTAGTGGCATCAAGAAGGGTAACTTTTCCTTTCTCAGGTTCTACAGTTCCCACATATTTTATCTGTATGCTTTTATCTTCATTATATATATAGGTAAATGCGCGATCCGGAGACACAATACACTGTCCAGGATTTGCGGCATCATCATCACTATCTTTTCTTTTACCTGAGGATCCTTCACTAAAAATCCATCTAGAGGCCTTTTCACAATCAGTATATGCAATTTCGTCTGAAACGCCTGCTCCTGAAGTCTGGATAGTTGTTCTTACTTCCTTAATCGGAGACCATGTACCAACCAGCGGATATACTTGTTCAGTAGTATCATCTTTACAAGCTGAGATAGACAATAATGATAAACCTGCGAATAGCAATGCTAATTTCTTCATATATCAAATTTTTCAAGGCCTAAAATTATGATTTTTTTTAAAAACTTCATCATTTTTTTTAGCTTTCGTAATTTAATTTTCAAATTATTAAAAATACCGTTGTCAGAACCTTATATTTTAAGCCTTATATTTGTATAAAAACATTGCATGCCGTTAGTTTCTATCATTACTCCATGTTATAATTCTTCCAAGTTCCTGAAAGAAACCATTGCCTCTGTAATAAATCAGACCTTTACAGACTGGGAATGGCTTATCACAGACGACCGCTCTTCGGATGATTCTGTTGAAATCATAAAAAAGACAGACGACCCAAGAATAAAGCTTAGTCTTTCTGAAGAAAATAAAGGAGCGGGACACGCGAGAAATATATCATTAGAAAAAGCAGTGGGAAGATATATCACCTTTTTGGATGCTGATGATTTCTGGGAGCCGGAATTCCTTGAAGAGATGATTAGTTTCATGCAAAAAGAGCAGGCTGAAATTGCCTATTCAAATTACGCAAGATGTAATGAGGAACTCGTTCCACAACTTGAAGATTTTGAAGCAGACAAAGAAGTCACTTTTCAGAATCTCCTGAAAACCTGTCGCCTTTCTCTTCTTTCGTCTATGTACGATTCTCAAAGAGTAGGAAAAGAATATTTTCCGGAAGGAAGCAAACGTGAGGATCATGTCATGTGGCTCAATTTATTAAAGAAAATACCGATCGGTAAACCGTTGCCAAAAACAATGGCAAAATACAGAATGCATTCCAACAGTGTTTCAAGAAAGAAACAAGATGTTGTGAAAGATCAATATCTTGTTTATAAAGATTATATGAAGTTCTCTACGATAAAGTCTCTATATTATACAGTAAACTGGGCGATTAACGGATTTTTAAAATATTCAAAAATTTTCAACTGATGGAATATTCAAAAGAGTTTAAAGCAGCAATAAGTAATTTTTCTTCACTGGAAAAAGACCGGTTGCTGTTCAGATTATTAAAAAAAGACAAACTGCTATCAAAGAAACTTTATTTTGAGCTTATTGATCCGGAAAATACCGATCAGAAAAGAAATCAGATGGAGGAAAATATCCGTGAAAAGCTAACCCTTTTAAGCAAGTATATATCGAATCATAAGTATTATCTGATGCACATCCGGAAAATAAGCAGTGAAATTACAGAACATGTAAAAATAACAACTGATAAATTCGGAGAGGTTTCTCTGACTCTTTTTCTTGTCAATGAAGTTTTAGAAAACAATAAAAAACTGAATACTCAGAGATTTGACGCTACTTATAAACTCTATCTATACCTCATCAATAAAATCGTTAAAAACCTCATCTTAACTAAAAAACTAGACGAAGATTATTGGATGGAAATTGACGAGTATTTAAGAGAACTTCAACAAAAAATAGAAGACAATCATTATCTGAAAAAACTGTATATCAACAATGGCTTAGAGCTTAATTGGCTGACTACAGAACGAATTCCCGAGAACATTGATCAGATTGCAAAAGATCTTAAAAGTCAGGGGTTTCTAAAGTGACATTATTTTCTTTATAATCAGTTCGGTAGAGTTAGGTTTTTCTGTAATAAATTTTTCAGCGTTATAAGACATTTCTTTTAAAATCTCTTCATTATCGATAAGGGAAAGAACAAATTGAGTAGCCACATTTTCGCTTTCAAACGACTTCCCTCCATCGGCTTTGATCAGATCATCTGCTTCCGGGTTTTTCCTGTAATGATTTCCGAAAACAACAGGAATCCCAAAGGTTGCTGCCTCTAAGATATTATGAAGTCCTGCATCATGAAATCCTCCTCCGACTACAGCAATATCTGCATAAGAGTATAATTTTGAAAGCAGACCAATACTGTCAATAATAAGAATTTGAGTATCCGAAATTTCAGATTTTTGAAGATTATGAATCTGACTGTAAAGAACAGACTCCGGAAAAACCTGTTTTAAATGATGAACTCTTTTTAAATCATGAGGAGCAATAATGAGTTTTACTTCATTATTTTTCGCGACCAGCATTTCAGCCATTTTTTCTTCAGCCTGCCAAGAACTTCCAAATACCACCGCTTTTTTCTCTGCTATAAAATCAACTATAAAATCGACATGATTATTTCTTTCTCTAAGCTGTTTTACCCGGTCAAATCTTGTATCTCCGGTTACAGAAGAATTCACAAGACCTAAGCTTTTCGCCAAAAGATATGAATGTTGATTTTGATGAAAAAACCAGTCAATATTATTTTTAAGCTGCTTTACAAACCATTTTCCATAGCTTGTAAAAAACGATTGTCTTTCATAAAACAATGCTGAAATCACATAAGTCTTCGCTCCTTTATTTTTAAGTTCAGCCAACAGATTATACCAGAAATCATACTTCACCGTAAAAAATAGTTTAACATTAAAAGCTGATATAAAATCTTTTACGTTTTTCTTTTTATCAAACGGCAAATAACAGATTACATCAGCAATATGTTTTTTCTTAACTACATTTTCATAGCCCGAAGGTGAGAAGAAAGTAACTAAAATTTTATGTTCCGGAAATTCTTTTTTTAATTGTTCCAGTACAGGTAAACCTTGTTCATATTCCCCTAAACTGGCAGCGTGCATCCAGATGACTTCATCGGAATCTTTGAAAACAGATTTTACTTTCTGCAAAGATTCTTTTCTTCCTTCAACGCCTTTTTTAGTTTTATCATTAATCCATGAAAAAACCTTCATCCCTAAGATGAATAAATTGATAAATATGTTATAGAAAAAAGACATTAGCTTTTCATTAATCCTCTAAAAAATTGAATCCCACCAAAGATGATTGCTCCATACGCAATCACTCCTCCTTTCCCATTGCTCAGGGAAACCAAAGTAACCACCAATCCTCCGCCAAGCCACAAAGCTCCATACAAAACATCTTTACCCGCCTGTTTTTTCTCAAGTTGCCCAAACTGATGAATTCGTTCACGTCTTAGATTCTCCAAAAGAAGTTTCTCTTCGTCGCTTTTTTCTAAAACATTGATTTTAGACTGGTAATATTCTTCATAATCTGTAGTTCCTTTATCCTGAAAAAATTCATGTTCCAGCTCAGTAATCGGTTTTCCATTATATAGGGCAAAATCAGCAACCAATTTCTGCATTTCATCATTAAAAGGAATGTTTCGCTTTTTTAATTCTGACATCGCAAGAATAACCGTTTCATGATCATACTTTTTCCAGTTTACCAGTACTTCTGATAAGCCTGCATTTTTGGTTTGAGAAATCTCAAGTAGAGTTTTATTCATGGGTTTTTAGTTAATTTCTATTCTATCATTATTGGTAGAAGGGGCCGAAATTACTAAAAATTCTACATCTTCTGTCGATTCGTTCGAAATATAATGTTCTGATTTGGGTAAAATAGTTATGCTTTCTCCGGTTTTTACAGAAAATTTTTCTTCGTTGATATAGAAAACAGCTTCTCCTTTTAAAATATAAAAGAACTGTTCTGCATTATTATGAAAATGCCTTTTTTCAGCCGTTCCCGAAGGCATTATTTCCTGTTTTACAGAGAGACCGTGAGAATCTTTAAGAATCCAGCTATCACAGTTATCTCCCCAAATATAATGTTCGGAATTTTTTTTAGATTTTATCATTTGAAAATACCTATGAAAATAAATGAGATAACTAAGCTTCCAATCACCGCCAAAATAGACATCGCTAAGGGAACTTTCGGTTTTACATGTTCATCAAATGTATATCTGAACATATAATCCAGCGTGTTCAAAAAAATCAGGACAATCAAAATATACAGCCATCTTATAAAAATTTTCATGATCAGGAATTGAGCATCTCGATTTTCCTCAGTTATTTTTACGGGATAATTTGCTGATTCAGACTCTCTCACTATAAAAGCAAAGAAAACGTAAAATACAGCAGCCAAAACAGGCATTAAAAAAGAATATTTCCTGCTTCCAAAACCGTCTGCTTTTCCGTCAAAATCAAAATGGACAGGAATTGTCTGCGGTAATATTTTATAATGTTTTATCGTAAACCACCACAGAAAAACAAGCAATCCAAAATTGAAAACATCAAAAATTATAAAGAATGCATTTTCCATTTTGGATTTATTTTATCATTGTAAAATACTTTTAATGACTCTTAGTTTATGGGTATGTTTATTCAGTTCTTTATTGAAAATACCCGTAGAGTCTAATGTATCTATTCTTACTTTTCCTGAAGCATGAATAATTTTCTGAGCATCAAGCATGATCCCCACATGAATAATTTTCCCTTCAGGATTTTCAAAAAAGGCAAGATCTCCCGGTCTGCTTTCTTCTACAAAGCTCAACGTCTCTCCTACTTCAGCCTGCTGATAAGTATCTCTTGGCAATTTAATATCATGAACTTTATAAACCAGTTGTGTGAATCCAGAACAATCTACTGCAAAAAAGCTTTTACCTCCCCATAAATAGGGAACATTAAGGAATTCTTTAGCTGTTAAAGCAATACTTTCCCGCATATCATGACTTCTACGTGATGCCACTACAGGAAACTCCACTTCTGATCCTATGGACAATAAGGTTTTCCCGTCATTCATCAAGACAGACGAAAAATCTTCGGTCACTACAGTCACTTTTCTTTTCGCAAAATCTTCATCTGAAACCGGTTTGATCTGCTTTGTATCCATCCATCCTTCATATTCATCATAATGCATCTTTATTTTGGTCCAGTTTTTATTCACCTCCAAAATATCTGCACTTTCCCCGAAAAGTATTTCTGTAACGATTTCTGCTTTATCTGAACCTTCCGCACGAACAGGTGCTACGGTAACAACACAAATTCCTTTATTCATTTATATTTTGATTAAAAGATTCAAGAATTAAAAATTAAAAAATTAGCGCTCTCTAATTTTTCAACAATTTAATCTTTTAATGGTTTAATTAATTATTTTCTACGAAGTAAATTCACCCCATCACGCAAAGGTAAAATAAGATTCTCAAAATCGTCATCATTTGCCGCCAAATCATTAAGTTCTTTAATCACCTGGGTCGATTTTTGCTTTGGATCTTCTTCTAACACTTTTCCGTACCACAACACATTATCAAACATCACTACAGAACCTGATTTTGTTCTCGGTTTTATCAGTCTGAAATATTCTGCATAGTTTTCTTTATCTGCATCTATAAAAACAAGATCAAAAACCTCATCTGTTTCTTTTAAAAATTCTTTTGCATCCTGAAGCCTGAAATCGATCTGATTTGAATATTCACTTTCTGCAAAATATTTTCGGGGTAAATAAGCCAGATCCTCATTCACATCCAATGTGGTAATTTTTCCTTCTTTTGCCAAACCTGTCATTAAACAAAGTGTAGCATATCCTGTAAAAGTACCAATTTCAAGAATGTTTTTCGGCTGCATCATCTGAGATACTATAGTCAGCAATCTACCCTGCTGATATCCCGAAATCATGTGAGGCTGTGTTGTTTTCTGAAAGGTTTCCCTTCTCAATTTTCTCAGAATTTCAGGTTCAGATGAGGCATGCATTTCCAAATATCTATCCATTTCCGGATTTTTCTCTTCAAAAAAGCTCATTTTATTTTTTTAATGATTCAAATTTAAT
Organism: Chryseobacterium tagetis; assembly: GCF_016735585.2. Taxonomy (GTDB): domain Bacteria; phylum Bacteroidota; class Bacteroidia; order Flavobacteriales; family Weeksellaceae; genus Chryseobacterium; species Chryseobacterium tagetis. The sequence goes on along the minus strand of NZ_JAERSE020000006.1, from coordinate 94,059 downwards.
TAAAAATATTTTAGTCTTTATTATAGAACCGGTAAAAAACACCATGGAAAATACCGTAAAAACACGGATGTTTCCCAGCCAAACTAAACAATACCTTTGCAGAGGAAGGTAAAAACACACTATCAAAATGAATACGGGAGAAAACCAAATCAAAAAGACTAAGGAATCCAGAGCGTATATCATGAAAATGAATGCTTCGAAAAAAACTAAACCAGAAATATCCAATTCATTTTTACAACGAATTATCTCTTTATTGAAACAAGAAGATGTAGTTTAGAAAAAGAAAAAACTCCCGAAATTTTCGGGAGTTTTTTTATGTATGTTGTTATTATTATTTCTTTGGAGCAATATCCATAAGTTTCATAAATTCATCAAGCTTAGGCATAATGATAATTTCAGTTCTTCTGTTTTCCGCCCTTCCGGAAACGCTCATGTTAGTCGCTTTAGGATTGTACTCAGAACGTCCACCTGCTGTGATTCTTGCCGGATCAACACCAAACTGAGTCTGTAAGATCTTAGCAACCGCAGTACCTCTCAATGCAGAAAGATCCCAGTTATCTCTTGGCAAGTTCGTAGAGCTTAAAGGTGCATTATCCGTATTCCCTTCAATCAATACCGAATATTTATCATAATCATTGATTACTTTAGCTACTTTACCTAGCACCTCTTGAGCTGCAGGAAGAATATTGTAATCACCTGTTTTATATAACATCTTATCTGAAAGAGAAATCATCACCACTCCTTTCAAGACTTTCACCTGAACATCGTCATCTGTTACGTTATCCAATGATCTTTTCAATTTGTTTGATAATGCCAAATTCAAACTGTCGTTTTTAGCATTATTAGAAATCAATTGTTTGATATAAGAGTTAGAAGCATTAATTTCTCCTACCAGTTTATCAATATTCGCAGAGCTTTTCCCTGTATTGGATAAACAAGCATCCAAAGATGATTTTAAAGCATCGTGTTGACTTTTCAACAAATTATTTTCTCCTGATAAAGCAGAATTTTGAGACTTCAAATCCTGAATCTCACGTTGTCTTTCTCCAATATTTTCAATACACTGTTTGTAATTGGAACTCAAAGCTTCATACTGCTTTTTACTAACGCAAGATGTCAATCCCAACACCATTGCAGAAACTGCTAAAATTTTAAAAATCTTCATAAATAATCATTTTTAGACGAGCCAAAGGTAGGAAATTGAATTGAATTATAAGGATTATCTTTGTCCAATAGAAATTCTCACCTTACATTTTGAAAAAGCCGGACTTAAAAAAAGAATTAGAAAATCTCATTTTGCTTCCTGAAAATCACACCTATCTTTTAGCAGTGAGCGGAGGTGTTGATTCTATGGTTTTAGCCTACCTGTTCAACCAGATACCTGATTTGAACGGCAAGTTTCAGATCGCACATATCAACTACCATCTTCGAAATGAGGATTCTAATCTTGATCAGAAACTGGTTTCAGATTTTTGCAAAAAGAATGATATTAAGTTTCATTTATATGAAGTTTCTGAAAAGGATCAGCAACCTGAAAACTCGATTCAGCTTTGGGCAAGGGAATTGAGATACAATTTCTTCAAGAAGGTTCAGCAGCAAGAAAATTTAGAATTTTTGGTTACCGCTCATCATTTGAATGATCAATTGGAAACTTTTATTATCAATCTTTCTAAAGCAGCAGGAATTAATGGACTAAGCGGAATTCCTTCGAATGAAAATAATATTCTGCGCCCTCTTTTACATTTCACCAAAGAAGAAATCTACGAATTCGCAAAAGAAAATTCTATTGACTACCGCGAAGATCTTTCCAATAAAAAAAGTGATTATTTAAGAAATAAAATCCGTCTTGAAATCACGCCTCAATTATTGGAGACCAATGACCATTTTTTAGAGAATTTCAGGAAAAGCATTTCTTATTTAAATCAGACAAAAGATTTTGTTAAAGAACAAATCAAAAAAATAGAAGATGAACTAACTACATTTAACCATGATTCTAAAATCATATCAAAAGACAGACTCGAACAACAAAGCGATTTTGTGCAGTTTGAGATTTTAAAAAAATATGGTTTTGATCATGAAGAGATTCCTAAAATTTTCAAAGCAGAAAATGGAAGTTATTTTTTTTCAAAAGATTATCAATTATTGATCAATTATGACCAACTGGTTATCAACCTAAAGTCTGAAATCAATAACATCAATAACGAAGATGAAATTCTTCTGGTTGAAAAATTTGATGCGACCGAAGATCAAATAGTGATTGATCTCAAAAACACAATTGAGAATATTGAAGAAATCAATAAGCGTTTCGAATGGGATTTTAATGCTGAAAAACTCAAGTTCCCACTACGCTTAAGACGACAACACAACGGTGATGAATTTTTCCCATCTGGTTTTTCAGGGAAAAAGAAGGTTTCTAAATTTTTTAGGGACGAAAAATTATCTATTTTAGCGAGGCAAAAAATTTGGGTACTTGTAGATCGTGAAAATTCTATTCTTGGAATTATCCCTTTCAGACAAGACCGCCGAAATGCAAAGGATGAGAATACTAACAAAATTCTCAAAATTATTAATGAAAAGTAAGATGAAATTTAGAAACTGGTTTTTATTAATTCTGTTATTTTTAGCAACAGGAATTAATGCACAAATCAAAAATCCTGTAAAGTTTAAATTTACAATCAACGATTTAGGAAACAATCAATACGAAGCCGTTTTGAATGCGACCATGGAAAGCGGATGGCATATCTATTCGAAAGACATTCCTGAAGACACAGGAATTCCAACGGATTATAAAGTTTCCGGAAAAAATATTGAACTGATTGGAAAATTTACCGAAGTCGGAAAAAAGCATGAAGAGTTTTCAGAGGCTTTCGGAGGAACAATTATTTTTTATTCCAATTCTGCAGGTTTTAAACAAAAATTCAAATTAAAAGACGGAACAAAGCCGGGCGATGTCGTTGCAGAAATTACGTATCAAACGTGTGACGACAGAGTTTGTCTGGCTCCCAATACTTTAGAATTCAATAAGCAGGTTAAGCCAATCGGCGCTACTGAAGAAGCTACTACTGAAGAAAAAACAGAACCAGCAAAGGATTCTGCAAAAGCTGTTGAAACAGTTGTAGAAAATCCTGCTAAAGGAGAAATCACTGTAACAGAAACTTCAAAACTAGATCCAAAACAATTAAAAATTGAATCTATTGATTTTGAAAAACCTTTGACGGATTGCGGAACAGGTTCTACAAAAATTGAAGAAAATTATTGGACGTATTTGTTCTTAGGATTTATCGGTGGATTAATTGCATTGTTAACACCTTGCGTTTTCCCAATGATTCCATTGACTGTTTCTTTCTTTACGAAAGGCAGTAAAAACAAAGCAAAGGGAAAAAGAGATGCATTAATTTATGGATTTTTCATCTTATTGATCTTTGTATTATTAAGTGTTCCATTCCATATCATTGACGGAATTGCAGGAAATATTTTCAACGAAATTTCCACCAGCGTGTGGCTAAATATCGCATTCTTCATCATATTCATTTTCTTCGCAGGAAGTTTCTTTGGATACTACGACATTACATTACCAAGCTCGATTGCGAACAAATCTTCAAAAGCGGAAGAAGCGGGAGGAATCATCGGAATTTTCTTCATGGCTTTAACATTGGTAATCGTATCTTTCTCTTGTACAGGTCCTATTTTAGGAAGTTTACTGGGAAGTGCAGTAACCGGTTCAGCAAACGTTCCGATGTTATTGACATTTGCATTGGCTGGTTTCGGATTGGCTTGGGCAATTATTTTCGGATTATTAGCTTTATTCCCTCAAGCATTACAAAGCCTTCCAAAATCAGGAGGCTGGATGAATACGGTAAAAGTAGTTTTAGGTTTTGTAGAATTGGCTTTAGCACTAAAATTCTTATCAAAAGCAGACTTAGTTTCTAAAACATTCTTATTAAAAAGAGAACTTTTCATTGCAGTCTGGATTATTATCGCATTAGGTTTAGCATTATATTTATTCGGATTGATCAAATTTCCACACGATGATAAAAAACCAAAAATTTCTATTACCAGAAGAATTCTTGGAGTTTTAGGATTCGGATTTGTGATCTATTTGGTTCAGGGGTTAATTCCTTCAGAACGTCCGAAACTGCAATTATTAAGTGGTATTTTACCTCCTTTAAATGTTAGTTATTTCCATGACGAAAAAGACGGAATTTTAGGAATGCATCCTGAACACGACTTTTTCAAAGCGATTGAATTAGCAAAAAAAGAAGACAAACCTATCTTAATTGATTTCACAGGATACGGTTGTGAGAACTGTAGAAAGATGGAGGAATTCGTCTGGAGCGAACCCGATATTTTACCTATTCTTCAAAATGATGTTGTTTTAGCCTCTTTATATGTTGACGATAAAGAAGAACTTCCGGAAGACCAGAAAACCAAAATTGATCTGGGAGACGGACAGGTAAAAAAGGTAAAAACAATCGGTGACAGATGGAGCTTATTCCAACAGGTTAACTTTAATAACAACTCACAGCCACACTATGTTTTGGTAACTCCGGACGGAAAAGTAATCAACACTCCTGTTTCAGGATATATGCCAAAAGAGGATTTCAAAAAATTCTTAGAATGTGGAGTAAATTATTATAAAAAGAATAAATAAAAACTTTCAAATATTTTAGAGAACTCATGTCGAAAGGCATGAGTTTTTTTGACTCTTTTCAGCAGAAAAATTCGAAATAAAAATAATTTATAATCCTTAAAATTTCATAAAACTTTACAATATCAAAACACAAATAGCTTTTTCTTATTTTAAAATTTATTTTTTTTTGAATTTTACCAACCAACTTCATAAATTAGGTATAAACTTTGTATAGTTTCAAACAGAAAGATCTGAAAGCGCAGCTTTTTTATCAATACCGTTTAACATTAAAAAATATTATTATGGCTGAAGTAATTGCACAAGAGAAATCAGGAGGAAGCAAACAAAGAAAAAAACTGATCAGAGTTGACATGACTCCTATGGTGGATTTAGGTTTTTTATTGATTACCTTTTTTATGTTTACCACAAATTTCACAAAACCTAATGTGATGGATTTAGGATTACCTGCAAAAGATCCAAATCCTCATCCAATAGATATCCCTTATATTGATAACTTAAATCAGGTTACATTCATTTTAGGAAAAGATAATCGTGTTTTCTATCATCAAAGCAATAAAGATGAATTAAATAAAAACAACTTAAAAGAAACAAACTTCAGTGGAATCAATATTTCTAAAATAATTTCCGAAGCTTACAACAAAGCTCCGAAAAAAGAAAATTTCACAATCATTATAGAACCTACAGACGATGCAAACTATAAAAATTTTGTAGACGTTCTCGATAACATCGCAATCTCTAATAAAGAACGCTACGGAATCACCGATATCAAACCTTGGGAAAAGAAAGTTTACGAAGAATTAACTCAATAAAACAGAAAGGGCATTTTAAAAATGCTCTTTTTTTTGTTTACATTTGAGATATAATTTTTTTTGATGAAAAACTTTTTAGCCACAATCGCAATCGCAGTTTTAATTGTTTCATGTTCTAAAAAAGAAGCCATTCCTTCTTCAGCTCAAACGGACAGTACAAAAATTATTGATTCCATCAATGCTGTAAGAACAAAAATAAATGACAGCATCCGAAGCAAAAATTCTTTCAAAGATTTTAGCGGAAATCACAAATTCACCCATAATTTAATTAACAACCCAGGAACTATTAATTTTAAGAAAATTGATGGAGAAAGAGACCATTATAACGTTTCGGGAGATATAAGAGTAGGAAAAGATTATGTCCATATTCAAGGCTTTATCGCTGTTGTTTCCAATAAGCATATGAATTTTACAGGTAACGTTTCCGAAAGTATTTCTGAAAATGAAAACGGAAAACTTTATATAAGACAAGGAACTAAAACTTTCGCTTCTAAAGATGGCGGAAAAACTTATCGCCTTCAGGATATGGTAAATGGTTCGGGATTTGTAGACTATATAGACATTCATTTTTAATTTTTGAATATGCTCAATTTTGAAAGAAAAGGAAACGGAAAAGAGACTCTGGTACTTCTCCACGGATTCATGGAAAATACCTCTATCTGGAATGATATGGAGCCTCATCTCTCTGAAAACTTTTCGTTATTAAAGATCGATCTTCCAGGACATGGCCAGTCTGAAATTATAGCTGAAGTCCAAACCATGGAGCTTATGGCTGAAGAAGTAAAAAAAGTACTGGATGATCAAAACTTAACTAAAGTTCATTTATTAGGACATTCGATGGGAGGATATACTTCTTTAGCTTTCGCAGAAAAATATCCGGAATACCTTACAAGCTTAACTTTATTCTTCTCCACTTATCTTGCGGACGATGCTGAAAAAAAGGAACAGAGAATAAAAAGCTACAGAATTATTAAAGATGCTTTCGCCCATTATGCAAGAGCCGGAGTTCCCAATCTTTTCAATCCCAACGAAAGAGACACGCTGGAAGGAAAAATAGAAACTGCTTTAGCAATTGCACTCTCTACAAATAATCTCGGAGCTTTAGCCTCTGTAAAAGGTATGGTGGAAAGAACCGATAAAAAACACGTTCTGGAAAGTCTTGACGCTAAAATTTTAGTCTTAGCAGGAAAACATGACAATGCTGTAAAAACAGAAGTTATGATTAAAAATCTTCCGGATAGAACGAATATAAAATCTTATGTACTGGATTGCGGACACAACGGACATTGGGAAAAGCCAAGCATTTGCGCCGAAATCATCAATACCGAGCTCCTTCACCATTTACCAAAAAATTTGATCCTTTAAAAAATTTTTATGAGAATCTGGATTTCATCACTACTGCTTCTTGCCGTAATCAGCTGTAAAAAAGAAGCTGAAACTTCTAAAAATACAACTTCAAAAGATTCTGTTTCTATGACAGAAACTCAAACTGACAGTTTAAAATCAGCTAAAAATAAACAAACTTTCAATTTTACGACAGAACTTTGCGACAACAAAGGTCAATATGATGCAAGCAAATATTCCCGCGAAGAAATTGAAGACACTTACAAACTTTGGTTTCAATACAGCAGCATATTACTGAATAAGCCTTCCGTTTTTAAACCTGAAACCTTGCAGGAAGTAAGAAGAGATAAAGATAAAATCCTGGCAAAACTTGATAAAGATTTTGCAGAAAAAAAGAAAGATCTTGAAAACTTAAAGGTTGTCAACGATCCATACTGGCAAAACATTAAAGCTCAGAAAATCCAAGAATTAGCTATGGAATATGAGTTTGACAAAACCGAAATCATGGCCTTTTCTGATCCTTCCGTATTACTGAACAGCAAATTTTCAAAAAACTGCGAAAACTTTGTTCGCGCATTAAACTCTGATGAAGACGTCATGATCGACGAATGGAGAAAACTGAGAGTACAAATGAGCAAAAAAAACGGAAGTCCGGAAAAAATAATGGATGAATTCGAAAGCAACCTGCACGCTCAGAATAAAAACGAATATGCTATTATTGACCTCATCACCTTCGGATGGGAAAACTGCGCCAATAACAATATTAAAAGGGTTGAGAACGACGAAAAAATGACAAAGGCATTCAATTCTTTATTTATTAAGATTGATTCGCAATGCGACGAACCTTAAATCATTTAAGAAGCTATAAAAAATAAAAACACCAAATTAAACAGATCTATGAGTTTATTCTCTTCTCCACAAAAGAAACCCGTCATCGGATTAACTCTTTCCGGAGGCGGAATGCGTGGAATTGCCCATATTGCCGTCTTAAAAGCACTGGAAGAATTCGGACTGAAACCGCAGATCATTTCGGGAACAAGCGCAGGATCTATTATTGGAGCATTTTATTCTTTAGGAAAGACACCGGACGAAATGATGGAAATTGTAAAGCAAACCACATTTTTCTCCCGATCATATTTAAGGCTTTCAAAAAACGGAATTTTCAGTTCTAAGTTTATTTTAAAACTTCTTGTTGACTATTTTCCGGAAGACGATTTTAAAGTATTAAAAATACCGGTATATGTTGCCGCCACAGAAATGACCCATGGAATCGTTGATTTCTTTTCAGAAGGCGAACTTTTCGGTCCTTTATTGGCTTCGTCAAGTGTTCCTTTTGTTCTCCCTCCGGTAACAATAGGTGAGAAAATATATGTAGACGGCGGTGTGTTAGATAACCTTCCTATAGAACCGATTATGGACAAATGTGATTTCCTGATTGCCTCCCATGTAAATTCTCTAAGCTACGATCCGCTTCCCAATATGAGCTTACTTAAAGAGTTTGACCGTATTTTACATTTAGCCATTGCAAAATCGGTATATTCTAAAGCTGACTTCTGTGATATTTTTTTAGACCCTCCTAAAATGACAAAATTCAGTTTATTCAATAAAAAGAATCTTGATGAAATGTTTCAGGAAGTTTATGAATATACCTGTAAAGAACTGGAAGAGAAAGGATATAAAAAGATACAGTCTTCTTTATAACTGTTCTTCTGCTACCCTGTTCTTAAAAGTTTCAAGAGTATCCATCAGAGATTCTAAAGATTTTCCTCCGGCTGCATTGATGTGCCCTCCTCCACTGAAATATTTTCTTGAGAACTGGTTTACATCCACATCATCTTTACTTCTGAAAGATATTTTAATAAAATCATCATACAGATCCTCCATAAAGAAAGCCGACATTTTTACGCCAACAATACTCAATCCGTAATTTACAAAACCTTCGGTATCTCCTTTCTGGAAACCATATTCCTGCAATTCTTTTCTTGTAAGGTATAATACAGCCACTTTACCATCATTCACCACTTCTATTCTTCCTAAAATAAGAGCCAGCAAATGAAGTCTCGAAACCGTATTGGTATCCCATGTATTTGAAGTAATTACTGAGGGATCCGCTCCTTTTTCAATAAGGTTGGCAACAATTCTATGTGTTGTCGCACTTGTGGAACGGAAACGGAAACCTCCCGTATCGGTCATAATTCCTGTATAAAGACATTCTGCGATATCTTTATTAACAAGATCTTCACCATTCATCGCTTCAATAAAGTGATAAATCATCTGGCAGGTCGCAGGAATGATTGTATCTGAATACACAAAATCAAACTGCTCCGGCTGCTGGTGATGATCGATAAGAATTTTTTTCGCTTTGGATTTTACCAGCCAGTCACCTAAAATTCCGATTCTTGACGGTGAATTGAAATCCAGGCAGAAAATAACATCTGCTTCATTCAATATATCAAAAGCTACCTTTCTTTTATATTCTGCAATGATGCTCTTTTTCGCATCGGGCATCCATTTCAAAAATTTTGGAAAATCATTCGGCACCACGACTTCTGCGTGTATACCTTTAGCCTGCAAATAATGCTTTAATCCCAAACTTGATCCAATAGCATCCCCATCAGGATTGTAATGAGTAATGATGACAATTTTATTTTGTGGAATAAGAAGTGATTTGATTTCTAGAATTTCTGCAGGTGTAAACATCTAAGTTTCTTTAAATTTGAGTCTCCAAAGATAGAGCTTTTAAATAAATCATTAGTATTATTTTTAAATGTTACGGATTTCGCCTACAGCAGGACTTTTATAAAAATGAAAATGAAAAACCTTAATAATAATTTCAAAAAAAAGAGTTGAAAGTTTGTATCTTATAAAAAAATCTATATCTTTGCAACCTGAAAAATTAATAGATTAATTACGATTTAAACATATAGTAATGAGTAAAAGAACATTCCAGCCATCAGAAAGAAAGAGAAGAAACAAACACGGTTTCAGAGAAAGAATGTCTACGCCAAATGGAAGAAGAGTATTGGCTGCAAGAAGAGCTAAAGGCAGAAAGAGTTTAACTGTAAGTGCTGCACGCGCTAAGAGATAATTCTTTAATTATCATATACAAATCATGCTTGAAAATAATCTTTTCAGGCATTTTTTGTTGTTAAATTTTACTAAAATCTAAGGTTCTTACATTTCTTTTTTCTATTTTTAAAAATTGAAAAAGTTTCTAAAAATAGTATCATAAAACAGCATTATGCCACATACAAATATATCCGGAGATAATATTATAAGTTTACAACACGCAAAGATTGCGCAAAAAAGCTTCACTGTTCTTTCTGACGTTAACCTTAACATCAAAAAAGGCAGATTTTGTTATCTTATCGGAAAAACAGGCTCAGGAAAAAGTTCATTATTAAAGACTTTGTACGGGCACATTCCATTAGCTTCAGGACACGGAGCAGTAGTTGGTTTTGATTTGGCTAAATTAAAAATGTCTGAAATTCCTAATCTGAGAAGAAAACTAGGAATTGTATTTCAGGATTTCCAGTTATTATCTGACAGAACAGTAGAGAAAAACTTAATATTCGTTCTTGAAGCAACGGGCTGGAATGACAAAACAAAAATGGAAGACCGTATCAATGAAGTTTTGGGGAGTGTAAACATGAAAAGCAAAAAGCACAAAATGCCTCACGAACTTTCCGGAGGAGAGCAGCAACGTGTCGCGATTGCAAGAGCGTTATTAAACCACCCCGATCTGATCTTAGCAGATGAGCCTACAGGAAACCTTGATCCTGAAACTTCAAACGAAATTATGACATTATTAAAGCAGGTAGCACTGGAAAACGGAGCAGCAGTAGTGATGGCAACTCATGACTATCACATGATCCAAAACTTCCCGGGAGAAGCGATCAGATGTGAAGACGGAAAAGTTTCTGTGTTGGATACTTCAGAATTGTTTGAGTAATAAATAATTAAAAGATTGAGAAATTTAGAGATTACTAACAACTTTTAAAATCTAATCTCAAGCTTCTTTAAAGACATGAAACTCTTTGGTGAGTTCAAGATATTGGTCCGAGTATTTTCTCGGACTTTTTTCTATTATAAATTCTAATTCTTCTGGATTTTTTTCAATAGGTGAAAATTCAAGAATCAGCCTTTTTGTTTTTGCAGTTTCAATTCCTTTAATGTTTATTCTTCTTATTAAGAACAACTGATTTTCTTTTGCAATTTCAATAAAATCAGCTCCAACTTCTACAGGAATAATCACTGAAAAAATTCCGTTTTTAGAAAGTAATTTAGCTGATTGGAAAATCAATTGTTTAAAATTCAGTTCAACGGTCTGTCTTGCAATTTTATCTTTATCAGATTCTGAAGCTTCAAAATAAGGAGGATTTGAAACAATAAGATCAAATTTTTCTTCAGTTTCAAAATTCTTAAAATCCTGTAGCGTATTTTTTAATCTTAAAGCAAAAGGAGAACTTTCAAAATTAGTTCTCGTCAGCTCTACAGCATCTTCATTAATATCAATTCCTAAAAATTCTGCTTTAGATATTCTTTGAGCCAGCATCAATGAAATTAATCCGGTTCCCGTTCCAACTTCCAGCACTTTAGAAGCATTGTTCACACTGGCCAAAGCTCCCAAAAGAACACCGTCTGTCCCTACACGGAAAACATCTTTCGACTGCTGAATTTCGAATTGTTTAAACTTAAAAGATTTCACTATAAATTCGTTGGTAATGTGATGATGAAGGTAGACCCCTTCCCTACTTCTGATTTTACAGCAATCTCTCCTTTATAATCCTCAATCATTTTTCTTACCATTGATAAACCAAGTCCCATTCCGCTGCTTTTGGAAGTGAAATTGGGTTCAAAAATTCTTTCATACATATTTTCAGGAATCCCTACTCCATTATCCTGCACCGAGATGATCACTCTTCTTTGGTGCTGTTCAACATCCACATTGATGATGAGCTTTCTTTCATCACTTTGCGCCTGTTTAGCATTGGTCACAAGATTAGTGATAATTCTGGAAAGATAAATCCTATCCATACTAATCATGATATTATTTTTATTGGTGTGCATAAAAATATTGTCATCATTAAATACTCTAAGAATATCTTCTACTTCTTTATTCAAATTAATAACCTCGTTATTTTTTTCAGGAAGTTTGGCAAATTCTGAAAACGCGGACGCCACCGTAGCGATCAAATCAATCTGATCAACAACTGTTTTACTCATCTGTTTTACCCTTTCTCTGATGTTTGGATCTTCCGGATCAAATTTTCTTTCAAAATTCTGAATGGTAAGCTTCATCGGAGTCAGTGGGTTTTTCACTTCATGAGCTACCTGTTTGGCCATTTCTCTCCACGCCTCTTCCGACGCCTTAAATCTTAGCCTTTCCTTCTGATCCTGAATCTGAAGAATCATTCTGTTGTAAGCCCTTGCTAATGCATTCAGTTCATCGTTTTTGTAATATCTGATAGGCTGCATTTCATTTTCAAATAAGGTAATGCGGGTAATCATATCTGAAAACTTCGTAATGTTCTTTGCCAGACTATTTGAAGTCACCCAGCTTATCCAAATACTAAAAAGAATAAGAAATATATCTACCAAAAGAATATACTTAACATATTCGTGAAGGACTTCCAAATCGGCCGATTCATTATGATACAGAGGAATATATACAATCCCAATAGGCTCAAGTTCATTGTTTTTCAACAGCAAATAAGAAGAAGTAAGCCCCGCATCTACTGAAGGATCATAGCTTTTAATATCAACTCTGGCATCAGTAGCCAAAATCTTATTTACGATATGTAAAGGCACTTTTTTTTGCTCAACAAGACTTACATCTTTATTGGAAAGCAGATAATTTCCCTTTAAATCATAAATAATAATATCGTGCTGATTGATATCCGCTATTTCAAAGATTTTATTCTCAAGAACAGTTGGAAGATCCGCTGTTTCAATGCGCGCTCTACTTACAGCATAATCCAGATACCTCATTACGGCATTCGTTTTATCCTGCATATCGATACGGCTTTGCTGCAAAGAATTATTCCTCAGTACAAAATAAGGTACCAAGGACGAAGCGACAACACTTAAAAGACATACCAGTAAGAATCCGAAGAAAACACGGTTTCTTAAGCTATATCCTCTATACTTATTAAACGCCATGCTGTTTGTTTATTAACCTGGCAATATATTTACCTATAATATCAAATTCTAAATTAACTTTATCTCCTGCTTTCAGGTACTGCATATTCGTAAATTCCCAAGTATACGGAATTATCGCAACAGAAAACTGCGTGTCTTCACTTTTTGCCACCGTTAAACTAATTCCGTTTACCGTAATAGAACCTTGAGGAACTGTCACAAAACTTCCGTTATCTTCATATTTAATGGTAATAAAATAACTTCCGTCTTTATTTTCAATACTTACAACTTCACCTGTTTTATCAACGTGTCCCTGTACAATGTGACCATCCAGTCTTCCATCCATTTTCATGCAACGCTCAAGATTCACCACCGTTCCAACTTCCCATTTTCCAAGATTGGTTTTTTCCAATGTTTCGTTGATGGCAGTTACTACGTATTGATCTCCTTCAATTTTCACAACCGTTAAACAACACCCGTTATGAGCAAGGCTCTGATCTATTTTTAATTCATTCGTAAAAGGACAGGTAAGTGTAAAATCTATATTACTTCCGTTTTCTTCAATTTTCTCAATAACACCTACTGCTTCAATTATTCCTGTGAACATATTATTTTTTGCTAAATTTGTAAAATTATAATCTTCAAAGATAATCAAAATGAGCCCAAAAAACCATAAAGTACGAGTAGGAATTTCAATTGGCGATTTCAACGGCATCGGTCCGGAAATCATCATGAAGTCTCTGAAAGACAAAACCATTACAGATTTTTTCACTCCTGTAATTTTTGGTTCGGGAAAATTATTTACCTATCAGAAAAATATTTTTAAATTAAATTTAAATTTCAACTACATCAATGAAGCTTCTCAAGCTCATGGGGGTAAACTGAATATGGTAAACCTTGTGAAAGACAATGTAAATGTAGAACTGGGAGTTCCTACTGAAGAATCTACAAGAATGGCAATTGATTCTTTGGAAGCCGCTACTGAAGCTTTGATGAAGGGAGATATTGATGTTTTGGTAACCGCACCTATCAACAAAGACGAAATGGTGAAAATGGGATTCAAACACGCAGGTCATACTGGATATTTTGAAGAAAAATTCAACAAAAAAGGATTGATGTTTCTGGTAACAGAAGATCTGAAAGTAGCTGTTTCAACACATCACATTCCAATTGCACAGGTTGCTGAAAACATTTCTAAAGAAAAAATAAAAAAGCAGATCAAAGTTCTAAACCAGACTTTAATTGAAGACTTTAATATTACGAAGCCGAAAATTGCTGTTTTGGGCCTAAATCCTCACTCAGGTGACGGTGGTGTAATAGGAAATGAAGAAATTGAAATCATTTCTCCTGCAATCAAAGAACTTTCAGACAATGGAATTCTAGCTTTCGGTCCCTTCCCTGCAGACAGTTTTTTCCAGCCAAACAAATACAAAAGCTTTGATGCCGTTTTAGCAATGTATCACGATCAAGGTTTAGCTCCTTTTAAAACATTAGCCTATGAAGAAGGAGTAAATTACACAGCAGGACTTCCATTCATCAGAACTTCTCCCGATCACGGAGTGGCCTATGATATTGCAGGACAAAATATCGCCGATGAACAAAGTTTCACCGAAGCAATTTTCACAGCCATTAAAGTTTTCAAAAACAGACTTGAATACAAAGAACTGATGGACAATCGTATGCAGCCTAGAAAAATGGCTATGGACAACGGAGTAGACGAAGACCTTCCTCAAGATACAGAAGGTTAAAACATTGAAACAAATTTTAAATTAATTTGTTATAAAAATTATTTGTTATTATAAAAAAAATGCATATTTTTGCACACTCATTTTATGGACAAGTTAAGAAACTATGATGTAAGCTTTTCCGGCCTCAAAACCGGCAAGCACGAGTTCAAGTTTGAGATAGATAAAGAGTTCTTTCAATTATTTGACACTGAACAGGATTTTACAAATCCTAAAATAACAGTAGATGTTTTATTAGACAAACACTCTACTTTTTTAGAATTTGAGATCAAAGTAAGTGGGACGGTAGAATTGGTTTGCGATATTACAAACGAAAATTTTGACCACCCCATCGAAAATCAAATCAAGGTTCTGGTGAAGTTCGGAGAAGAATATGATGACAGCGAAGAAGATGTTATCACCATCCCAACCAGCGACCATGCATTCAATATTGCACAATTGATTTACGAAAATGTAGCGCTTTCAATTCCAATGAAAAAGCTATCACCCAACGTAAGCGAAGAAGATTTAGCAATTCTTGATCAGTTCAGTCCAAAAGAAATTGAGGAAGAAGAAGAACATGAAAGTGATCCCAGATGGGACGCTTTAAAAAATTTAAAGAATAAAAATTAAATAGTTTAATGATGAGATGATGAATCTCATCGCTCATCAATTAAAAAAGTTATTACAAAATGGCACATCCAAAGAGAAGACAATCGTCTACAAGAAGAGATAAGAGAAGAACTCACTATAAAGCTGTAGTTCCTCAATTAGCAAAAGATGCAGCAACAGGAGAGCTTCACCTATACCACAGAGCTCACTGGCATGAAGGAAAATTATATTACAGAGGAAAAGTAGTATTGGAAAAAGAAGTAGCAACTACTGAAGAAAACTAAGAGTCGCTTTTCACTGAAAAACACTCGTTTTAATACAAAAACCGCCCAATTTTGATAAAATTTGGCGGTTTTTTGTTGTTTTTTATGTTTTTTTGGTATCTTTGGCTCAAAATCAAATATCAAATTTATGGACATTAAAGACATACAAAATCTTATCAAGTTTGTATCTAAGGCAGAGGTTTCTGAAGTGAAGTACAAAACTAAAGATTTCGAAATCACTATTAAAACTCCATTAGCTGGAAGCGAAGTTGCTTATGCACAACCTGCAGTTTATCACACTGCTCCTCAACAAGTAGCTGCTCCTGCACAAGTTGCAACTCCTGCTGCTGCACCTGCTGAAAAAGCTGAAGCTGCATCAGACGACAGCAAATATGTAACAATCAAGTCTCCAATGATCGGAACTTTCTACAGAAAACCATCTCCGGATAAAGAAGTTTTTGTAAATGTTGGTGACGAAGTATCAAACGGGAAAGTAGTTTGCGTAATCGAAGCGATGAAATTATTCAACCAAATCGAATCTGAAGTAAGCGGAAAAATCGTTAAGATTTTAGTTGATGACGCTACTCCTGTAGAATACGACCAACCTTTATTCTTAGTAGATCCGTCTTAAGGAATTTTAGATGAAAGATTATAAATTTTAGATGAATAGTTTTTCATTTAAAATAATTTAAAATTCAAAATTTATAATTTAAAATTTCGGAGAGATGTTCAAAAAAATATTAATTGCCAATCGTGGCGAAATTGCAATGCGTATTTTACGTACTTGTAAAGAAATGGGGATCAAAACCGTTGCAGTTTATTCAACTGCCGATAAAGACAGTCTTCACGTAAGATTTGCTGACGAGGCTGTTTGTATTGGTCCTGCAATGAGCAAAGACTCATACTTAAAAATCCCTAACATTATTGCTGCTGCTGAAATTACAAATGCAGATGCCATTCACCCAGGTTACGGATTCTTATCTGAAAACGCTAACTTCTCAAGAATTTGCCAGAAAAACGGCATCAAGTTCATCGGTGCTTCTCCTGAGCAAATTGAAAAAATGGGAGATAAAGCAAATGCTAAAGCTACGATGAAAGCTGCAGGTGTACCATGTGTACCTGGTTCTGACGGTTTGATCGAATCTTACGAGCATGCTGTAAAAACAGCTGAAGAAACTGGTTATCCTGTAATGATTAAAGCAACTGCCGGTGGTGGTGGAAAAGGGATGAGAGCTGTTTGGAAAGCTGAAGACCTTAAAGACCACTGGGAATCTGCAATTCAGGAAGCTGTGGCTGCATTCGGAAACGGAGGTATGTATATGGAAAAACTGATTGAAGAGCCTAGACATATCGAAATTCAGGTTGCAGGCGACCAATTCGGTAAAGCTTGCCACCTTTCTGAAAGAGACTGTTCGGTTCAGAGAAGAAATCAGAAATTGACAGAAGAAACACCTTCTCCTTTCATGACTGACGAACTTCGTGAAAGAATGGGTGAAGCTGCTGTAAAAGCTGCAGAATTCATCGGATATGAAGGAGTAGGAACTATTGAATTCCTGGTTGACAAGCATAGAAATTTCTATTTCATGGAAATGAACACCAGAATTCAGGTAGAGCACCCTATTACGGAACAGGTTATTGATTATGATCTGATCAGAGAACAAATTCTTTTGGCTGCCGGAACTCCTATTTCAGGAATCAATTACTATCCGAAATTACATTCAATCGAATGTAGAATTAACGCTGAAGATCCTTATGCAGACTTCAGACCTTCTCCGGGTAAAATCACAGGGTTAAATATTCCTGGAGGACACGGTGTAAGAGTTGATACTCACGTTTATTCAGGATATACAATCCCTTCTAACTATGACTCTATGATTGCAAAACTGATCACTACAGCTCAAACTCGTGAAGAAGCTATTGCTAAAATGAGAAGAGCATTGGAAGAGTTCTATATTGAAGGCGTAAAAACTACGATTCCTTTCCATAGACAACTAATGGATAATGAAGATTATCTTGCCGGAAACTATACTACAAAATTCATGGAGGATTTCGTAATGGATAAAAAATATGATAATCATTAAGATTTTTTAAATAAATCACAAACCGTCTCAATTGAGGCGGTTTTTTTGTTTTCATAAAATTTATTTATAAAGATATAATACCTACTACGTATAATGAACGTGGACAATATTCTCTGCTCTCTTTTCATTAGCTTTAAAATTAACCTTACATCAGGGTATTTTTCAGCATGGGTTTTCTGTTTACCGATCTCATGAATAATCTTTAACTTTGTCGAAAACCAAAATATATGTCAACAGCAGCAGTAAAAAACTCACAGTATTTCATTGATCTTGAAGACCAGTACGGAGCTCATAACTACCACCCTCTTCCAGTAGTTTTAGATAAAGGAGAAGGTGTTTTCGTTTGGGATGTAGAAGGTAAGAGATATTATGATTTTCTTTCAGCATACTCTGCTGTAAACCAAGGACACTCGCATCCTAAAATTGTTGAAGCTTTAGTAGAACAAGCTAAAAAACTGGCTTTAACATCAAGAGCTTTTTACAATTCAAAACTGGGCGAATACGAAAAAAAGATCACTACTCTTTTCGGATTTGATAAAGTATTACCGATGAATTCCGGAGCAGAAGCTGTGGAAACTGCCGTAAAGCTGGCAAGAAAATGGAGCTATGAAGTAAAAGGAATTTCAGAAAACGCAGCAAAAATAGTTGTTTGTGAAAACAACTTCCACGGAAGAACAACAACAATCGTTTCTTTTTCAAACGATCCTGATGCAAACCAAAATTACGGACCTTTTACTCCTGGATTTATTAAAATCCCGTACAATGATATTGCCGCTTTAGAAGAAGTTTTAAGTAAAGAAGCTGAAAATATTGCAGCATTCTTGGTAGAACCTATTCAGGGAGAAGCCGGAGTATATGTTCCGAATGAGGGATTCTTGAAAAGTGCTTCAGAATTGTGTAAAAAACACAATGTTCTTTTCATTGCTGATGAAGTTCAGACAGGAATTGCAAGAACAGGAAAATTAATTGCTTGTCACCACGAAAATGTACAACCCGATATTTTAATTCTTGGGAAAGCGCTTTCTGGTGGAATGTATCCGGTTTCAGCCGTTTTGGCAAACAACGAAATCATGAATGTTATAAAACCAGGACAGCATGGTTCAACTTTCGGAGGAAACCCGATTGCATGTGCAGTTGCTGTAGCCGCTCTAAATGTTGTTGAAGAAGAAAATCTATCTGAAAGAGCTGAAAAATTAGGACAGCTATTCAGATCCGAAATTGAAAAATTAATTGAGAAAACAGATCTGATTACCAAAGTAAGAGGAAAAGGTTTATTAAATGCTATTTTAATTAATGATACGCCCGACAGCTCTACTGCATGGAATCTATGCGTACAGTTAAAAGAAAACGGTCTATTGGCTAAACCAACCCATGGAAACATCATCAGATTAGCACCACCTTTGGTGATTACTGAAGAACAATTATTAGATTGTGTAAAGATTATCGAAAAAACGATGCTGGAATATCAAAAATAATATACTAAAATTAGGATTTTTTTAAATTAATAACACTCATTTTCAGAGTGTTATTTTTTTATTGCAAAATCACACAAACGATTGTTTAACTTCTGACAACATTTATTATCTAATACATACTAATAATTAGTTGTTGAAAATGGAGAACCCGAAAATAAGTGCACTTCTTATTACCTATAATGAGGAAAAAAATATAGAAGAGGCATTAAGATCCGTAGATTTTGCAGATGAAATTATTGTTTTAGACTCTTACAGTACAGATAAAACAATCGATATTATTAAGACTAAATTTCCTGAAGTAAAAGTATATCAAAATAAATTTGAAGACTTTACCAAACAAAGAAATTTATGCCTTTCCTATGCCAATTTCGAATGGATCTTGTTTTTGGATGCAGACGAAAGAGTAACTCCCGCCCTTAAAGCTGAAATTTTGCAGGAAATACAAAACCCAAAAGCAAAGGAAGCTTATTACTTTAAAAGAAAATTCTTCTTCATGGGAGAGCCGGTGCATTATTCGGGAACACAAAATGATAAAAACATTCGTCTTTTCAAAAAATCTGTCGGTAACTACGATGAAAATAAAAGAGTACATGAAGGGCTTCAAAATCTGAACAATCCGGGGACTCTGAAAAACTATCTTTTACATTTTTCCTTTGATTCTTATCAGGCTTATTACCACAAAGTAATTCATTACGCACAATTAAAAGCAAAAGATTTGCGCGAAAAAAATGTACCTTATCTGCTGATAAAACAAATTTCAAAAAGCATTTTCAATTTTTTTAAAATGTATATTTTAAAGCTTGGAATTTTGGATGGCAAAAAGGGAATTATACTTTCTTATCTGAGTGCTTTAAGTTCTTTCAAAACCTATGAATACCTCAAAGAAGAGTACGCATAAACGTTCTTAATTAAAAATTTCCGGATCTGAAAATAAACTGTATTTTTGTATTAAACATAAGTACAACATGAAGCTATCCGTGGCATTTATCACCTTCAATGAGGATCGGATTATCGAAAAAAACCTCAGCTCAATTCACGATCTTGCCGACGAGATTGTTGTCGTTGATAGTTTTTCGACAGACCATACGGTAGAAATCTGCAAAAAGTTTTCAAAAATAAATTTTGTACAAAAAAAATTCGAAGGATTCGGAAAACAAAAAAACTACGCTCTAAGTCTTTGTAATGGAGACTGGATTCTTTTTTTAGATGCCGATGAAATCCCAGATCAACAGGCACTGCAATCGATAAAGAAAATTATTGAAGCAGAAACTCCCTCATTTAATGTCTATGAAATAGCTTTTAATAATATTTTTTTAGGACAGTCTTTAAAATATGGAGGTTGGGGAAATCTAAAACGGGAAAGGCTTTTCAGAAAAAACTTCGGGAAATACTCTGAAGATATTGTTCATGAAGAATTTATAACTTCTGAAAAAAAAGGAAAAGTAGACGGCAAAATAAACCATTATACCTACAAGGATATTTATCACCACATCGAAAAATCTAATAAATATACTTCGATGATGGCGGAAAAAATGTATAATAACGGGAAAAGATCCAATGTCGTAAAGATCATTTTCAAACCTATGTATCAGTTTATCAAGTCCTATTTTATCCGTTTAGGTTTTTTAGATGGCCTGGTTGGATATTATGCAGCAGCAACAGCCGCTTTTTATACTTTTTTAAAATACAAAAAGCTTCACGAAATTTCTAAATTCGGTAAAGCATGCTAACGAACGCCGTAAAAGGATTATTCGGTTTATCAAAGAGAAAAACCGTTCGTATCCTGATGTATCATCAGGTATTGCCAAAGGAACTGGCACCTAAAGACAATCTCATTGTCACCACAGAAAATTTAGAAGAACAGCTTATTTATATAAAAAATAACTTCACTACTCTTTTTTTTAAAGACCTTCATAAAGAAAATAATACTCCGAATAAGATCATTTTAACTTTTGATGACGGTTATTATAACAACCTAGAATATCTGATTCCTCTCTTGGAAAAACATCAGTTAAAAGCAACCATTTTCATTCCTACGGAATATATTCAAAGCAGAATAAACTCTACGGAAAAGAATTTCATGAGTTTTGATGAAATCAGGAACTTAAATTCTAAACTTATCGAAATCGCACTTCACAGTCATGCCCATCGAAATTATTCTGAAATGCCTGTTGATGAAGCCAGAGAAGACCTAAAGAAAAACATAGAAATTCTAAAGGAAAAAGACATTGAATTCTCCAATGTTCTGGCTTATCCTTATGGGAAATTCCCAAGAGAAAAGAACAAAAAGAAAGCGTTTTTTAAAATGCTTGAACAATCCGGAATTACTGCGGCAGTAAGAATCGGAAATGAAATAGATTCTTATCCGTGGAAAAACAAATTTGAAATTAAACGTATCGATATAAAATACGGAGACAGTATCAATATGTTCAAATGGAAGCTTAGGTTGGGAAAACTAAAACTTTAATCTAATAATTCTTTATAGATATTTTCATAGGATTCAGCCATTTTAAGGTAACTGAACTCTAAAGCTCTTTCTTTTAATTTAGCCTGAAAAAGATCCTTATCTTCATTAAATACTGCAATTCCAGATTCGTAAACATCATTCATATTTTCGGCTGAAAAATCTTCAAAGTAAAAAGCTAAATCTCCTCCAATTTCCGGAAGGCTTGTAAATGTACTAAGAAAAACTGGTTTTCCAAAATACATCGCTTCTACAGGAGGGATTCCAAAACCTTCGGCTAATGAAGGATGGCAATAGGATTCACAATGTTGAAGCAGAAAATATTTTTCTTCGTTCTCTACGTTTTCTAAAATATGCACCCGATCAGTAAGTCCTAATGTCTTAATTTTTTCGAGAAACCTTTCTTTGTACTCTGATTTTGCAGAACTCGTTATGAGAACCAGATGCCTGTCATTTTTTGATATTAAATCCAATAAAACATTCTGATTCTTTTTAGGAAAAAGAACTCCGATATTCAGAATAAATTTTTCATTAATGAAAGAATAGTTCTGCGGAGCAGTAAAATGTTCTTTTTCCGGAAACATTAGGCCATTATAAACCACCTCTATTTTTACATTCTCTTTCAGCTGAAATAAATGTTTATTCTTTACAAAATCGTCTTTTACAAATTCCGAAATACACACAATAGTATCTGCGTTACCAATATTCTTTTGCACAAGACGTTTGCTTTTATTGATCTTCCTTTCCGAGCTGTTATCATGTAGAAAATTGAGATCGTGTAAAGTCACTACTTTTTTTTGATTCTTTTTAATTGTATGAAAATATTCTGAAAGCTGATGCGTTGTATGAATAAGAGCATAGGAAGAGGTCGATATCGGGATCTTTTTCTGCCAGAATTTCCAGTTTATAACGTTATATTTGGATTTTGTAGCAGGAATATTGGCTTTTGGCCCGTAAAATGTATAGTTAAACGAAGATATTTTTTGATCCAATCCTTTTATCAGTGATATACAAACGTTTGCAATTCCAGATTTTGGATATTTTAATCGTTCAACATCTATCAGAACATTTTTTTTCATTGAGAAAGCGGGCTTTGGCTCAAAAGTATAAATTTAAAATTTAAAATCTTTATTTTTGCGATATGAAAATTTGTTTGATTAGTTTTGATTTTTGGCATTATGACGAGCATATCGTCAATAAGCTCAAAGAAAAAGGCATTGAAGCATACCATATCAACATTGGAGCTTTCACTCACAAAAATTTTGGAGCAAGAGTAAAAAATACCTTCAGTAAAGTATTCTTAGGCAAAAATCTAAAACATGGAAAAAGACAAAATTTCATTATAGAATCTTTGCGGAAAATAGGTAGACAGGATCAGATTCTCGTTATCAATCCTGAAGCTATTGAAGAAAGGGTCCATCGAGAGATTAGAAAATACGCAACTAGGAATATTGCTTATCTCTACGACAGTATGTCGAGAAACCCTGCTGCACATATTCTACATTTTTTTGATACCGTTTTTTCTTTTGATGACGAAGACGTAGCCAATTTTGGGTTTAATAAGATTACCAATTATAATTATCTGGAACTCTGTTCTGCAAAGAAGCAGCATCCCAAACTTGATCTTTTCTATATTACTTCATATGACACTCAGAGATTATTAAGACTCAATGTGCTCATTAATAAAATCAACGATCTCAATATCTGTTTCAGAACCATAGTTGCCGGAAAAAAAAGCTGGAAGAAGAAAATAGCCCAGATTGTTGATAAGAAAAATATTGACATTATTACGTTTAGAACAAAAAATGTTCCTCAGCAATCTTTGCCTAAGCTGTATAAAAACACTAAAGTCATTCTTGATCTCCAACGAAATAACCAAATGGGTTTAAGTTTCCGTATTTTTGAGGCAATGGCATTAGAAAAAAAATTTATTACAGACAATTTTACCATACAAAATTATGATTTTTATAACCCAAATAATATATTAATTTTGAATGATGATTTCAGCAATGTCGAAAAATCATTTTTTGAAACTGAATATCAAAGTATTCCTCAAGAAATATACTATAAATATACTCTTGACAATTGGGTAAATACAGTTTTTAAACTAGATCATAAAAGCTAATAATGGGATTAAAGAAAAAAATAAAACAATATTTTGAAAGAAAGAAAAAATTAAAAATTCTTGAAACAAAAGATATTGTAAATATAGATCTATATGATTCATCTAAAAAGACAATCCTATTTGCATCAAAAGTACTTCCTACTCATGATAAAGACTCCGGATCAAATAGATTAAAGGAGATTATTATTATTTATAAAAACTTAGGATATAACTGTATTATATTTTCTCAGAATATTTTTGAGGACGATAACTATGTTAAATTCTATAAAGAAAATGGCATTATAATATTTGTAGAAAACAATAAATACAAAAGCATTTATGATTTTCTCAGAGGTTTTAATAATATTAATTATGTTTGGTTCAATGGCCCTACATCACTAGATGTTTTTTATAAAAAAATGAAAAATATTTTACCTGAGAGTAAATTTATTTATGATATGGTAGATATTCATTTTTTAAGATTTAAGAGAGCTATTCAGATAGAACCTACACGAATTTCTTTAAAGAAAAATTATAAACATTTCTATCGTTTGGAAACAGTTGTTGCCCCACAACTCGATTACATTATTGCAATTTCTGATAAAGAAAAAGAAATAATGAGTGAATATATTAATAAAAATAAAATCGTTACGATTTCTAATATACATTATCCTAAAATTGATATCTCTGAAAGAAAAAATTTCAATAGAAGCAAAGGAATTATATTCATTGGATCTATTCATGAGCCTAATATTGATGCCGTAAAATTTCTGTATGATAAAATAATGCCTCTTGTCTGGAAAGAAGATTCTCAACTTGAGGTAAGTATAATTGGAAACGTTGCTGATAAGTTAGATATAAAACAATATCCTAAATTTAAATTTTTAGGTTTTGTAGAAAGCGTAGAAGAACATTTCATGAATTCTAAGATCATGGTTGCTCCTCTTAGATTTGGAGCTGGTGTAAAAGGAAAAATAGGTCAGGCTTTTGAATATTTTTTTCCAGTTATTACAACAGATATTGGAGCTGAAGGAATGAAACTTACTGACAAAAAAAATGTATTGATTGCAAATGATGAAAAATCGTTCGCCGAAGCGATTCTTCAACTAAATAATAATGAAGATCTTTGGAATACATTAAGCCAAAATTCCATAAACAGCCTAAGTTCTTTTTCTCCTGAAGAAGTAAAAGAAAAACTTAAAACATTGTAAAAAATGCAGTTGAATATAAATTACCATGGATTTTTTGACGGAAATTTTGGGATAGCTGAAGCAACACGTCTGAATGCTATAGCTATGGAAAGAGCCGGTATTAGAGTAAACAGAATAAACTATTCAAGTGATACGCTTGAAAAAATAGAAAATGAAACAGATCCGGAATCTTTCATTAATATTTTTCATATCAACAGCAATGTTACTCATGAGTTTTTTTCAAAAAATCAAGATATCAAGCTTGCCGGTCACTATAATATCGTTTATTGGGCTTGGGAGTTTCCTGAAGTATCGGACAAAACAGTTGAGTTTTTAAATATTTTTGATGAATTATGGGTTCCGAGTGATTTTTGTGTGAATATTTTCACAAAATATACAGGTATTCCTGTAATTAGATTTTCTCATCCAATTCAGAAACTAGCTTTTTCTGACGAATTTGATTTTAGTGAATATAATATTAAACCTAATTCAAAGGTTTATGTTACGATTTTTGATTCCCTAAGTACAACAATCCGAAAGAATCCGGAAGCAACTATTGAATCTTTTATTAAAGTTTTCAATGACGATCCGGAGTCTATTTTAATTATAAAGACCCACAATCTCGACCGAAGTAAAGATGCTCAAAAAGCATTGGAAAAATATTCAAGTATCTCTAATATTATTCTTATCAATGAACATTTTTCTAAAGAAAAATTACATTCACTAATTCAGAAGTCGGATGTTCTCATTTCTCTTCATGGCTCTGAAGGTTTTGGACTGACTATGGCAGAAGCAATGTCATATGGAAAAATCGTTATCGGAACAGGCTACTCTGGAAACTTAGATTTTATGAATGTGAATAATAGCTTCCTTATTCAATATGATTTTATCAAAACGACCAACACTAAAGGATTAATTGCAGAAGGCCTTACTTTGGCAAGACCGGATATTGATGATGCTGTTGAAAAACTGAAATATATCAAATATAATTTAGAAACTTTAAATAAAATAAAAAATAACGCAGAAATTCAAATTCGAGACAATTTCTCAATCGAGTCAATTGGAAATTTGTTTAAAATAAGATTATCATTTATCTATCAGTTTGATAAAAAAGAAAATTCTGGAAATAGTATTGATAATGTTTTTCATTTATCTGAAATTGACAGACTTACAAAAAGAGTAAATTATCTTGAAAGAACATTCTATAATAAAACTAGGAAAAAAATAAATGTTTTTTTCAAGAAGATAAAAGGGAAAAAGTAGTTTACTAAATCCATATAAAAACTCATAATCAATTAATCATACTATTCATATGAGAGACAAGATTGCTATAGTTGTCCAAAGATACGGTTTGGAAATCAACGGAGGCGCAGAGCTCCATGCCCGATTATTAGCAGAAAAATTGTCAACCATTTATGATGTTGAAGTTATTACAACTTGTGCAATAGATCATGAATCCTGGGATAATCATTATTCTGGGGGGACAGAAGTTATCAATAATATTAAGGTACGAAGATTTAAAAATTTAAAAAAAGATCTCAATAAATTCAATCAGCTAAAAAGAAGCCTTTATGAGCTTTATAAATATAAAAACAGAAAATTACATATTTTTAATTTTCCTTATTTATATTACAGAAGAAAACAGAGTCAAAAAGCTTTTAATTTTAATGAATGGTTAGAAGTACAGGGTCCTTTTTCCAGTGATTTAATTAATTTTATAAAAGACAAGAAAAGAGATTATAAAGCTTTTATTTTCTTCACTTATTTGTATTATCCTGCCAATATTGGTATTCAGGAAGTTGCTGAAAAAAGCATTCTCATTCCAACTGCACACGACGAGCCTCAATTTTATCTGGATGGATATGCACACTTATTTTCTTCAGCAAAATGCATCATCTATAATACTCAGATTGAAAAAGATCTAGTAGAAAGAGTTTACCCGCAGACAAAAAGAACAAAGTCAGAAATTGCAGGAATAGGTTTTGATGATTATAATCTTACAATGGGTACATTACCGGAAAACCTCCATTCAAAAAAATATTTTATATATGTAGGAAGAATTGTTGAAGACAAAGGCTGCGTCATGATGATCGAATATTTTAATCATTTTAAAAAGACACACCCTGAATATAAAGATATAAAATTGGTCTTGGTTGGTAAAAATTCTTTGGATGAAAAAATAACCTCGGGAGAAGATATTATTCTAACCGGATTTGTAGATGAAAGTCTTAAGAATATTTTGCTTACAAATGCTTCTGCCCTTATAATGCCGTCTTTTTATGAAAGCCTTTCCTTAATAACATTAGAAGCAATGTTGTTAAAAATCCCTGTAATTGTAAATAAAAATTGTCAGGTTTTGTATTCTCATATAAAAAAAAGCGAAAGCGGAAAAAGCTTTACCGATATTACTGAATTTTCTCAGGCACTTATTTTTTACATTAATCAAAACCAGAACAATTTGATCCTGGAAGGAAATAAAGCAAGAGAATATGTTCTAAAAAATTATTCATGGAATACTATAATCAACAAGTTCAATTCAGCTATTAAATCTTTGTAATGACAAAAAGAATTCTATTTTTTTTTCCTGAAAATCCGTTCTCGAACAGAGCAGGAAATACAACGAGAGCAAAAACGACACTTACTATTTTAAAAAAATTAGGGTATACTATTGATTTGATTGGAGTTGACGAAGTTTACAAACATTTAAATGACACCACCAAAATTGATAAGAATATTGTAGATAATTTATTTTTAATTAAACAAAAGCCACCAAAAATAAAAACTACAGCAGATTATTGGAAATATAAAATATCAAAGTTCTACGAAAAGCCTAATCCAAATAATAATTCATTAACAGATTTTATAAAGAAAGAGTTTAAAAATATTTTTAAATCAAAACATTACGATATTATTATCATTAATTATGAATTCTGGACGGGATTAATTGATGATAGCTCTATGAAAAATATCACAAAAATCATTGATACACATGATTGGATTACTTTGAATGAGTTTTATAAAAATAAATCATTAGATATTGGCAAGCGCTTTAGTGAAGAAATACGTAATCTTGAAAAATTTGACAATATAATAACCATTTCAGAAGATGAGCATCTTGTTTTTAAAAGATTTTTAGGAGAAAAAGTAACTAATATTCCTCCTTCTTTCCCACCACATTTTGAAAAAAACAACCTCAATAAAAAATATGATTTAATTTTTGTCGGTTCTGAAAATATATTTAATATAAAATCAATTCAATGGTTTTTTGATTATGTATATCCATTACTTCCAAAACACATTAATATTATAATAATCGGGAGAATCTGTAAGCATGTGGAAAAAAAAGAAAATGTAGAACTTGTTGAATTTTCAGAAAGTTTAGAAGAATATTATCACCTGTCAAAAATTGCAATCTGCCCGATGCTTGAAGGTACCGGTATCAAAATAAAGGTAATAGAAGCGTTATCTTATGGATTACCCGTTGTAGGAACAGAACGTGCTATAGATGGTTTTTCATCAAAGACTTTAAATGGATGTTTGACAGCCAATCAGCCTGAGCTTTTTAAAGATAATATATTATCCTTGCTACAAAACGAATTACATTATCAAAATATAAAAGACCAGGCCGAAAAATATTTTAAAAGTAGTTTTTCTGAGGAAAACGCAATGGGAAAATGGGAAAAAATTTTACATTAATGAATGATCTTGCAATTATTATACTGAATTATAACTCTTATGAAGATACCAGCAGAGAGGTTAACTCTTTATTAAACGAGGGTATCTCTCAAAAATCTATTTATGTAGTAGATAACAATTCAAAAGACAGAGACAAGATTGAAAAATTTGGAGATGAAAAGCAAATTAATTATATACTGAGTAATCATAATGGAGGCTACGCTTACGGAAATAATCTTGCCATAAATAAAGCAATTGAAGAAGGTAAAAATTATTTTCTTTTATTAAATCCCGACATAGAAATATCCTTGGCATCCATCCAGCAGTTATATAAAGGTTTAAAGGAATTTTCAAATATCGGAATAATAGGACCTCGAATCTGTTATAGAAATGAACGTAATAAAATATTCTCAGATGGTGGGTTATTATTTCCGGAGAAAGGTTTTATGGGAGGTCATGCTAATGGTGAGCAAAACAAAAAAGATATAAAAATATCCG
This sequence comes from Chryseobacterium tagetis, assembly GCF_016735585.2. Taxonomy (GTDB): domain Bacteria; phylum Bacteroidota; class Bacteroidia; order Flavobacteriales; family Weeksellaceae; genus Chryseobacterium; species Chryseobacterium tagetis. The sequence goes on along the minus strand of NZ_JAERSE020000006.1, from coordinate 65,028 downwards.
ATTATAATTACGATATTAAATATGTAGATGGAAGTGCTCTTATGTTCAGAAAAGAAATTCTGAGCGAGGCAGGATTTATGAATGAAAAATTTTTCATGTATTATGAAGAATCTGAATGGTGCCTTCGTCTTATGAACAATACAAAATGGAAAATAGCAGTCAATACTCAATGTGAAGCTTATAATCTTGCAAGTAATAAAGGTAGTTTCTATGAATATTATATGACCAGAAACCGAATTTGGGTTTGCAGAATGTATAATGGTAATGTAAAATTCGTTATAAAAGAACGTTTGAAGCTGGCTAAAAAAGCCTTTAAAAAAAATAATTTTTCACTGGCAAAAGCTTATCTTAAAGGAATATATTGGGGACTTAATTCGAAGCTATAATGGAAAAAATTGTACTATTTATAAAAACTTATAAAAATGATTTAATTGTTTTTAAAAAATTACTTGGTTCAATTATAAAGCACAATAAAGATAACCTGCCATTGGTGGTTTCCGTAAATGATGAGGATTTTGTTTTATTTGATAATGAATTCAAAGAAAGGAATTTTAAGCTAATAAAAGACAGCCATATCTACACATGCACGGTAGAAAACAAATGGATTTATCAACAAATTATAAAATCGCAATTACATAAACTGAACATCTGTGAGAATTATGTATGTATAGATTCTGACAGTTATTTTATAAAAGATTTTTATTTTTATGATTTTATGTATTCTGATGAAATCCCTTATACTGTAATTCATGAGCAGAAAGAATTGTTTGGCTGGAGCAATAATAACATCAAGGAAATAGGATTTAACCCTAAAGATGAGTTTTTAAACGACCGAAAATATATTATGGATAAACTCGAGAGAAAAGGAAAAATATATGATTTCGGTCCTTCTCCTGTTATTTGGTCTACAAAAGTTTGGCAGTCATTTGAAGAAAATTATCTAAGAGATAATAATCTTACTTTTAAATCTTGTTTTGAAGAAAGGCCAAGTGAATTTACTTGGTATGGAGAATGGCTGCTAAAAAATAATATCATTCCTATCTATCCGGCCGAGCCACTTTTTAAAGTTTTTCATTACAAAAAACAGTATACTGATTTTCTTAAACAAAAATTTACATTAGAATCACTAGAAGAAAATTATTTTGGCGTTGTTTTACAATCAAACTGGAATAAAAAGGAAGAAAAAAAACGTTTCAAGTTTTTCAGATAAATCAAAAAAGACACAATAATATTATTGTGTCTTTTTTAAAGCATTATGCTTTAATATTTTTCCGAATAATTATTTAGAAAGACATGCATCAAGCTTTTTCTTATTAAGCTGGAATTCTCTATATTTAAATACTCCAGATTTATAAGCAATAATAGCTCCGAAATCAATGGTTTCACTATTTACATTCATTGGAAAAAAACAAGACCTGTATGTATTTTGTTCTACAAATGGCTTAGATAAAACCTTAAAGTTAAGACCATCTTTAGAATAAGCAAGATAAAGCATTTCTGAAGTATATTTTTTAACTTCACCAGCAGCAATACATAAAAAATAATATCCGTCTACATAAGTTGCCTGTATATGCCATGGAGCATATTCCGAATTTACTTTAGTCCAAGGTTTATTAATAAAATTAACAACCTTACTTTGCTTAAAATTCGAAAAGTCCAGTCCGTTCTTAGATGTTCTTTGAATAATATATGACGGATCATTTCCTGGAAAATTTGGACTGATATTATTTTCGACCTCAAAACTTACATACTCACTACCATTATAAACAATACTAGGTGAAAGAATATGATTATTTTTAGGAGAATAAGGAGGATTGCTGGTATAAGCAGCTTCTAACGGTGTCCAATGTACTCCGTCTTTTGAAGTCTGCCTTACGATAGTTCGTTGAGCATTATATTTTAATTTTTCAACATTATTAGGGCTTTTAGCACCTCTGTTCTTCAATGCACTACCCTTTATAAAACTTCCTCTATAATATAACGAAAATTTACCATTTTCAAAAGTCCAATCAACATCTGACCAAAAAGCATATTTAGCAGCTCCTTCTTTTTCAGGAAAAGCTTCATTCATTGATGGTGCTCTTTGCAATGGTGTTGCAACACCACTAGGATTACTCCAGTTTATTCCATCATTAGATACAGCGATAGTTGGATTTTCATATCTTTCAGACTCACGAACATTCCCTATCACCCCAAGGAAAGGAGTAAATATCATCCAATATTTATATCCATTGAAACCATTTGAAAAATATTGTACATCAGGATGACAATATGCAAAATTAGGTGTATTAATATCTTTTACAAATGCAGGATCATTTATTCCCGGATAATTTCCATTTGCTGCTACATTAATATTGAGAGTTCCAATATCTGTTAGATAATTTACAACCCCTCCGTATTCAACATTATTATCAGATATGGCGGGTATATTTTCGGCTACTAAATTTTCTTCTTGTTGTGAGCAAGAATTAGAATTCATAAAAATAATAAGCACAAACAGTAAGGGTTTTAGCTTACCCACATAATGAGACATTCTTACCATGTTCATTATGCCTTACTTTCTGTCATAGTCATCCTCTATTCTCACAATATCATCTTCACCAAAATAAGTTCCTGTTTGTACTTCAATGAATACAACAGGCTTATCAGAAAGATTCATCATTCTGTGCTTTGCTCCAAGAGGAATAAAAATACTCTCTCCATACGCCAATTCAATTTCGTTATCATCTAAAACTACTATTGCATTACCTTCAATAATAGTCCATTGTTCTTGTCTTTTGTGATGATATTGGTAAGATAATTTTTGTCCGGGATTTACCTCAATTCGTTTTAGCTTATAATTTAGTTCATCTGCTAAAACATAATATTTTCCCCAAGGTCTTTCTCCAATTTCTAACATAATTCTGGTTATAAAAAAAATTTTAGCGAAAGTACTCAAAATACTTTTTCAAAACTAAAATTGATATTAAATTTTGTTTATTTTATATATTAAGCCAAATCCTGGAAACTTAGATAATATTTTAGCAACTTCTTCTGTGGAAATACAAAGTGCAATAAGTCAAGGATATGTTATTGCAGAAACAGTAGGTTATGGATATTCTAACAGTAATACTGGAAACCCTGTTTACAGATATTATAATCATTCTATAAATGATCATTTGTATACTAAAAACTGGTCAGAACTAGGAAGCGGAAGTCAAGGATACGCATATGAAGGTATAGCATTTTATGCATTCTAAATTATAAAAATAAGATAAAAATAGGGAGTTACAATTTGTAATTCCCTATTTTTATCTATGTGAGGAGAAAATACATACTCACTTTCTATCATACTCATCTTCAATCCTCACAATATCATCCTCACCGAAATAAGTTCCGGTCTGAACTTCGATAAAAACAACAGGTTTATCAGAAAGATTCATCATTCTATGCTTTGCACCCAGAGGAATAAAAATACTTTCACCGTATTTAAGATTAATCTCTTTATCATCCAGAACCACTGTGGCGTCACCTTCAATGATCGTCCACTGTTCCTGTCTTTTGTGGTGATACTGGTAAGACAATTTTTGTCCCGGATTTACTTCAATTCTTTTCAGTTTGTAATTCGGCTCATCTGCTAATACAAAATATTTTCCCCAAGGTCTTTCGCCAATTTCTAACATAGTTTAAGAATTCATTATTTATACAAAAATAGAAATTATGATCGATGGAAACAACCAATTTATAAAAAGCTTATTCAAACGCATAAAATTGAGTAAATTTGCACCAAAATTTTAATTGAAATGGAGAAAGTAAGAGTTCGTTTTGCTCCAAGTCCTACAGGACCTTTGCATTTAGGAGGTGTAAGAACCGCATTATATGATTATCTTTTTGCTAAAAATCAGGGAGGTGAATTTGTATTAAGAATTGAAGATACAGACACGGCAAGATACGTTGAAGGAGCAGAAGACTACATAGAAGAAGCCCTGGAATGGTGCGGAATCATTGCGGATGAAAGTCCTAAAAAAGGAGGAAAATTCGCTCCATACAGACAGTCTGAAAGAAGAGATATCTATGACAGATATACAGAGCAGATCTTAAAAACAGATTATGCCTATATTGCTTTTGATACTGCCGAAGAACTGGATGCAATTCGTGCTGAATATGAAGCAAAAGGTGATGTTTTCTCTTATGATAATAAAACAAGAAACCGTTTGAGAAACAGTCTTGCGCTTTCTGAAGAGGAAGTTCAAAAATTACTGGATGAAAAAACACCATATGTGGTAAGATTCAAAATGCCAGTTGACAGAACGTTGAATCTTGTAGATATTATCCGTGGGAATTCTTCAGTAAATACAAATACTTTAGATGATAAAGTGTTGGTAAAAAATGACGGAATGCCAACTTATCATTTTGCCAACATCATTGATGACCACGAAATGGAAATTTCTCACGTGATCCGTGGTGAAGAATGGTTGCCGTCTTTAGGTTTACATACCTTATTATATGAAGCAATGGGTTGGGAAGCGCCTCAGTTTGCTCATCTTTCATTAATTTTAAAACCAGAAGGAAAAGGAAAACTAAGCAAAAGAGATGGTGATAAATTCGGATTCCCGGTATTTCCTTTGAATTTTACAGATCCTGTAACTGGAAATGTTTCTAAAGGATACAGAGAAAGCGGATATCTTCCTGATGCATTTATTAATATGGTTGCATTATTAGGTTGGTCACCTGCAGATGACAAAGAAATTTTATCGTTGGATGAAATGGCCAAAGAGTTTGATCTGAATAAAGTTCATAAAGCCGGAGCAAGATTCAGTAAAGAAAAGGCAGAATGGTTCAATCATCAGTATATTCAGAAAACATCTGATGACGAATTATTGAATATTCTAAAAAACTCAAGTCTAAACATCAATCTTTCTGATGAAAAATTATTAAAAGTAATTCATCTGATGAAAGAAAGAGCAACTTTCCCAATTGACATTTACGAAAACGGAAAATTCTTCTTTGAAGCACCGACATCTTATGATGAAAAAGCATCAAAAAAAGCTTGGAATGATGAAACATCAGCAATTTTAGGGGAATTATCCTCACATTTAGAAGGTGCTGATTTCAATGCTGAGAATTTAAAACAAGTTGTTCACGATTTCGCTGAAAACAAAGGTTTAGGAATGGGTAAAGTGATGATGCCGTTACGTTTATCCTTGGTAGGAGAACTGAAAGGACCGGACGTTCCAGACATCATGGAACTTCTTGGAAAAGAGGAAACTACCTCTAGAATAAGCAATGCTATAAATAATTTTAAATAAAATTACCATAATTTTTCATACATTTGAAAGATTTAATTTACTTCAAGAAATGGAATATTTAAGTTTCGAACTTCCTATAAAAGAATTAATGGATCAATACCAAACTTGTTCTTTAGTAGGAGAAGAAAGTGGTGTTGATGTAAAATTAGCATGCAGCCAAATTGAGGATAAGATTTTAGAAAAGAAAAAAGAAATCTACGGAAATCTTACTCCTTGGCAGAGAGTACAACTATCTCGTCATCCGGATCGTCCTTATGCATTGGACTATATCAACGGAATGGCAGACAAAGGCAGTTTTTTAGAACTTCACGGTGACAGAAATTTTGCTGATGATCCTGCAATGGTGGGTGGTCTAATCACTCTTGACGGTCAAAGAGTAATGGTAATCGGTACTCAAAAAGGCAGAACAACTAAGGAAAGACAACACAGAAGATTTGGAATGCCAAATCCTGAAGGATACAGAAAAGCTTTAAGATTGATGAAGCTTGCTGAGAAATTCCAGATTCCTGTAGTAACTTTAGTAGATACACCGGGAGCTTATCCTGGTTTAGAAGCTGAAGAAAGAGGTCAAGGTGAAGCGATTGCAAGAAACATTTTCGAAATGGTTCAGCTTAAAACTCCGATCTTCACTTATATTATTGGTGAAGGAGCCAGTGGTGGAGCATTAGGAATTGGTGTAGGAAATAAAGTATATATGTTGGAAAACACATGGTATACCGTAATTGCACCTGAAAGCTGTTCTTCAATTCTTTGGAGAAACTGGGATCACAAAGAGGATGCTGCAAACGCACTGAATCTTACTCCAAAAGATGCGTTAAGAGAAAAATTCATCGACGCGATCATTGAAGAACCTCTTGGAGGAGCACATTATGATCCGGAAACGACTTTCTTGAATTTGAAGAACTCAATTTTACAGAATATCAAAGCGTTTTCAAAATTCACAGGACAGGAACTTGAAACCCAAAGACAAGATAAGTTCATTGCAATGGGACAATTCAAAGGTTAAGATACAAAAAAGGTTAAGAAAATTTTCTTAACCTTTTTTTATTTATTGTTCTTTCTTACTTAATTTTTTATTCTCCTACATTTAAAGCAATCTCAATATCTTTATCTATTTTCTTAGCAGTAGTATAAGGCGAGTCGCACACTTTAGTAGACAGCTGATAATCTCCTTTATCTACCATCACATAATTTTCACTTCTTGCAGGAATAATTAAATTATAGTTTTTCTTACCGTTTATTTTCATCTCCATATTGCACTTCGATTTATTTTTAACATTTACATACGCTTCTTTATCACTAATGTCATTATTAAAAAGATGGGTCAATAACGCTGCTGTTTTCTTTCCGTGTTCGTCCGGTTCCGATTTTTTGCTCGTCCCTCCTACGCTTGCATAATTCACTGTTCTTGACGGAGCAGTCGACTTAAGGCTTGTATTGGATGCTAAAGATTTGCTGGCATTATCTGCTTTAGGTGCCGCTTTATCTTTTCCGACGGAGGCCATCATAGGTTTTGATTCCTCAGCTGGAGGTGTTGCCATAATAATATCCATTAATTTCCTCTTAAAATGATCAACTTTGGGGTGATTGGGATTTTGTTTCAAGAAGCCAGCAACTACTCTAGCCTCGTTACTATTTTCCGCATCAGTTTCTGTATAGATAATGGTTGTTTCTTTTTCAACAACCGCTTTAGCCTTAGCTTTGGTTTTCTTTTTCTGGGAAAAGCCTAAAGAAAAAACACATAAAAGTATAAGAAGAACTGTTTTTTTCATTAACTAAATATTTAAAAAAATTATTAAATAACTAAATAACGTGAAAAGTCATTTTTTAGTTTATCATTAAAATCATTATCTTTGCACTGCTCAAAAATAAACTAAAATTTAATACGAAATCTTTAAATAAAAAAATAATAGATATTATGTCTTATACACCAGCTGCTGCAGACGTAGCAAAATTAAGAAACCAAACAGGTGCAGGTATGATGGACTGCAAGAAAGCTCTAGTTGAAGCTGAAGGAGACTTCGAAAAAGCGGTAGACATCCTTAGAAAAAAAGGACAGAAAGTTGCTGCTAACAGAGCTGACAGAGAATCTACTGAAGGAGCTGTAATCGCAAGAGTAAATGAAGATAACACTTTAGGTGCTATTATTTCATTAAACTGCGAAACTGACTTCGTTGGTAAAAACGAAGCCTTCATCGAGCTAGCTTACGAATTAGCTGAAATGGCAATCTTCGCTGCTACTAAAGAAGAATTATTGGCTACAGATTTCCACGGAATGACTGTTGCTGATAAATTGATCGAGCAGACAGGAGTTATCGGTGAAAAAATCGAGATCGGTACTTTCGAAAGAATCGAAGGACCATTCCTAGGAGCTTACATCCATGCTGGAAACAAAATCGCTGCAATCACTTCTCTTTCTGAAAAAGTAGAGGGAGCTGACGAAGTTGCAAAATCTGTTTCTATGCAAGCTGCTGCAATGAACCCAATCGCTCTTGACGAAACTAAAGTTTCTCAGGAAACAATCGATAAAGAATTGGAAATTGAAAGACACAAACTTACTGAAGAAGGTAAGCCTGCAAACATCATCGATAATATCTTGAAAGGTAAAATGCAGAGATTCTACAAAGACAATACTTTGGTACACCAGGATTTCATCAAAGACAGCTCTATTTCAGTTGCTGACTATGTGAAGTCTGTAAATGCTGACCTTAAAGTAACAGGATTTATCAGAGTTAGTTTATAATCTTTTTTAAGATTTAAAATATTGATCCCGGTGATTTTTATCATCGGGATTTTCATTATTTCACAATTACAGGATTTTATTGAATATTAAAAAATCATTAAATATTTAATAATATCAACCATCTTGCGAATCGCAGTTGAAATTTTATGTAAAAAATTGATTTTTAATACTTACATTTGCATCCCTTATTGAAAAAAATGAAAAAATTTCTATTAACCATTTGTACATTTCTTTGCTTATTCTTTAATGCCCAGCTCGATACGGATCATTGGTTTGCTCCAATGGCTTCAAAAGCTGGATCAACCGGCCTAAGTGGTTATCTATATTTATCTACGAATGAAACGACTCCGTTTTCAGTACAAATTTTTAATAACAATATTCTCTTTACTACGGTACAGGTAAGTAAAGGAAATCCTGTACAGGTAACGATTCCTAATAACTTCCTGATTACAACCAACCAAAACCTTTTATTCACTCCCAATTCTATGGGAATGTATGTGAAAGGACCCAAAAAATTCTTTGCAAACTATCGTTTTTCTTTGCAAAACCATGCTGAAATCATTACTTCAAAAGGATTGGCGGGACTAGGAACTAAATTCTACGCAGGTGTTATTCCTCTCACAGGTACAGCGAATTACATCAGCTCAACTATTGGAGTTACTGCTACCGAGGACAATACGACTGTCGTTGTTTCGGGATATAATCCTGGTGTTATTTTTTCTGACGGAAGCTCCTCGCCAACTAAAACATTTACTCTTAATAAAGGACAGTCTTATATTTTAGATGCGGTAAGTTCAGATTCACAATATAACTTAGCCGGTTTAGTAGGTGCAAAAATAGAATCTACCAAACCGATTTCTGTAACCAATGGAAACTTCAACGGAGTATATACCAACTTGAATTTCACCAACAATGATGTTCTTATGGATCAGGCTGTTCCGGTTGATAGACTTGGGAAAGACTTTGTACTGGTAAAAGGTAATGGAAATGTTATCTATCAAATGGAAACGGCGCTTCTAATTGCTACTGAAAATAATACCCAGATTACGCTGAATGGTGCCAATACAGGAATTACCCTAAATGCAGGACAATATTTCATGGTTCCGAGCAGCAATTATATCAATCAGGGGAACGGAAATTATAATATGGGAATTTCTACCTCTAAAAATGTATATGTCTACCAATTATTAGCAGGAATTACAGGAAGTTCATCTGTAAATGAATATGCTACTGGTGGTATGAATTTCATTCCTCCTTTAAGCTGTTTTATGCCTAATAAAGTGGATGAAATAGGATTCATCAACCAGATTGGTGCTCAGTCTTATAATACAAAACTGAATATCATTACTCAGGCAGGAGCAACAGTAACGTTAAACAATGGATCTATTGCCGCTGCAAACGGACCTTATCCTGTAACAGGAAATCCTAACTGGGTAACTTATTCTATTCCAAATATTACAGGAAATATCACTGTAAATTCTACTAAATCTGTAACTGCAGGAATTGCTGCAGGAAGTGGTGCTGTAGGATATGGAGGATATTTTGCCGGATTCTCATCTGTTCCTGTCATTTCAAAAACAGGGGATTGTTATTTAGGTGTTTTACTACAGGTAGACAATACTTACGACGGGTATCAGTGGTATCTCAACGGAACCATTATTCCTGGTGCAACTTCTTATTCTATCAATCCAGAATTGTATGGAGCAGGAAACTACACTTGTATGGTTACAAAAAACAATTGTGAATCTAAGCTGACTACGGCTTACAATTACACGCTTTGTCCTCCGATTACCACCACTACCTATAATATCGGATCTTGTAATACGAAAACCATCATTCCTGCGTTTACCAATTCTACACAGACTATTGTTCCTGCAAATACAGCAATTATTTCTGCTCCAACTTCAGGAACGGCAACGGTAAATCCTACGACAGGTCAAATTACTTATACTCCTAATGCAGGATTAACAGTTGACACAACAGATTCTTTTATCTATTATGTACAAGGAAATGGCAACCCTGCAGATTTTGAATATTTTAAAATCATTGTCAACATTGATGTTTTACAAGTTACCAATGCTTCATTATCTTCTTGTGCTGATACAAGCAATAACGGAACTTTCAATCTTACGACAGCCAATGTATCTCCTGATCCAGGAATTACGGTTACGTATTTTACGAATTCCAATTTGACAGGGCAAATTACAACTCCTGCAACCTATACAGGTCCTGCCGGAACAATTTACGCCAACGTAACTTCACAATACGGATGTTCGAAAGTCGCTCAGATCGCTTTAACTACTACTCCATCTCCAAATATTAATACTACTAATTTTAATGCAACTTTATGTGATGATAATTTTGATGGAATTATCAATGTAAATTTTGCGAATATCACACCTCAGATTATTAACAACTCAGCAAGTTTTAATGTAAGATATTATTTACTTCAGGCAGATGCAAACGCAGGAAACGCAAACTCATTGCCTGCAAACTGGACGTATACTACCAACACAACTGTTTACGTGAGAGTTGATGGGTTTACAGGAAGTTGTTCAACAGCTTTCGGGCAAATTAATTTTAAAATTGGAAACAGAATCAATTTGCTTAACAACAATATCAGTGTAGATGTTTGTGATGATAATCTTGACGGTTCTCAAATAGCAAATTTAAATGATTATAAAAATCAGTTTACGGCAGATCCATCGGTAACTTTAACGTTCCACTCAAGCTTAGCTGATGCACAAGCTGGTATTAATGCTCTCCCAACTTCACAGGTGATTACTTCGACAAGTATATTCTATATCAGATTTCAAAGCTCTACAGAATGTCCGAATACGGCAGTTTTAAATATTAAGTTAAAATCTCCAAAAAAATCAGGAACATTAAGCGACCAAGTAATTTGTTCAAATGAAAAAGCAATACTTAACGCAGGTACAGGTTTCACATCTTATCTTTGGAACACAGGTGCAACTACTCAAAGCATCACTGTTGGAACAGGTACTTATTATGTAGATCTAGAATTCAATGGTTGTGTTTATCGCCAGACCGTAAATGTAATGGCTGCACAGGCTCCAACCATTACAAGAATTGAAACTTCAGGTTCTACAGCTACTATTTTTGTTTCAGGAGGCACTCCTCCCTATCAGTATTCTTTAAACGGTGTAGACTATCAAACGTCTAATGTTTTCACCGCATTATCAAGAGGCCCGCACAAAGTTTACGTATTGGGAAAAGACGGTTGCCAGCCAACAACAAAGGATTTTTTAATTGTAAATCTGATCAATGCTATCACTCCAAACGGTGACGGTCATAATGATGTATTAAATTATTCAGATTTAAGAATCAAACAAAATGTTTCTATAGAAGTCGTTGACAGATACGGAGCTCCTGTATATAAATCTACTGACAATAATTATATCTGGGACGGGAAATCCGGAGGAAGAACACTTCCTACAGGAACTTACTGGTATGTTTTAAAATGGACAGAACCGGATACTAAGCTGCCGGTTTCATACTCGGGATGGTTATTAATTAAAAATAGACAATAGCTTCTATTTCGAATATTTTTAAGGTAAAAGACGACTTCAAATGAAGTCGTCTTTATTTTTTGAATATAATAAGTTTTTTTTTAACCACTCCCACGAATCTACTTAGTAAAAATTTTCATTTCCCATATTTATATTTCAATAAAATTTCGAAAATTAGTTCTACCGTTTATTATTCGTAAATAAAATTCAAAATATTATTTTATTTTTGCAGAAATCCTAATTCCAATAAACAATGAAAAGATTTCTATTATCTTTCGTATTACTGTTTTTTACATTTAATACGCTCTTTGCCCAAAAAGACACAGAGCACTGGATAGCGCCTTACTTTGTGAACACAAGCGTAGGGAGTTTTACCAATACGTTGTATGTATCCTCAGATTCAACGACACCATTTGATGTAAAGGTATATAGTAATGATGCCAACGGCGTCCAAACGTTATTAACCACTCTTAGCGTTAGCAAAAACAACCCTAAAACGTATACTGTTGCAGCGAGTGCAATATATACAACTTCAACTTCTGAAGCAGGAGTTCCTGTTCAAAAAGGACTATACCTACAAGGAACCAAATCTTTTTTCTGCAGTCTAAGAGCTGCACAAGGTTCTCATGGCGAAATTGTAACTTCTAAAGGGAAAGCGGGAATCGGTACAAAATTTTACGCAGCTGCAGCCCCTATTACATATAGCAGTTCTACCCTAATGGACTTCACAACCGGAGTTATGGCCACTGAAAACGGGACTACCGTTACGGTTACCGGATATGATCCCAATATAACTTTCATCAATAATTCTAATACTTCCGGAACTCTTACTTTTAACCTGGAAAAAGGACAATCTTACCTGATTGCCGGAATCGGAGATAACACAGCTAATAATACAGGGTTCATCGGAGCAAAGATCACATCTAACAAGCCTATTACCATTACCAATGGAAATGCAAATGCAATGTATGCTACAGGAAGTTTAACTTCAGGATCAGATCTTGTTTTAGACCAGTCTGTACCTACTGAACGACTTGGAAACGAATTTGCCATGGTTAGAAGCTTATCTCCTACCAATTCATATGATATGGAAGGAGGGATTATAATTGCTACTGAGAATAATACTGAAGTTTATCTTAATAATGCTCTACTACCTGTAATAACCCTTAATGAAGGAGATTATTACAGAATATTAGATAATTCATATATCAATCAGGGCAACGGGCATTATAATATATATGTACGTACTACAAAAAATGTTTACTTATATCAATTAGTAGGCTCTACCAGCACAGCTACCGGCGGTTATAACTACATTCCTCCATTGAACTGTTTTTTACCTAGAAAGATTGATGAAATAGGTAAAATAAACGAAATGCCGGGTTCATCAGGAGCCATTACTCTGAAACTAAACATCCTTACCGAAGCGGGTGCAACTGTCACTTATACTCTAACTCCTGCAGGAGGAGTTCCGGGAGCTCCAATAACACCAACTGCAGCACAAGGACCATATCCTCTTAGTGGTAATGCCAATTGGGTTACTTACGCTATTGAAGGAGTCACTGGCAATTTAGCCATTCAATCTAACAAAGCTGTTACCGCTGGTATCAACGGAGGATATAGCTCTGCAGGATACGGAGGATATTTTGCAGGATTCTCTTCAGTCCCGGTCATTTCAAAACAGACAGGAGAATGTGCACCTGGTATCATCCTGGAAGTAGAAGCTGGGTTTGATTCCTATCAATGGTATTTAAACGGGACTCTTATTCCCGGAGCAACTTCAAATACTTACGCTCCGCTAGTGGGAGGTAATTATACGGTAAGAGTAACCATGGGCGGATGTCAACCTGTAGTAACGCTTGCTTACAAAGTGTTCTCTTGTTTAAAACAAACCTCAAAATCAGACGAAACGTGTGGCACAAAAATCATACAGCCTACATTTACTTCTTCAACACAAACTCCGGTAGCTAATACTGTAACAATTATAACCCCTCCGGCAAATGGAACAGCAGTAGTCAATACAAACGGTACTATTACTTATACTCCAAATACCGGTTTTGCAGGTTCAGATGTATTGGTATATAAATTCTGTGGAAATGCCCCTGAGTTTATAGATTGTGAACAGGTAACCCATACCATAAAAATTGTCCCTCTTGTTGGAAAAGAACCGACAATCACAGCATGTCAGTATGACACAGATCCAACGGCATTGTTTGATCTGACAACAGCAAATGTGACGGACTACCCTTCTCCTACCACGAAAAAGTATTATTCTACGTTGAATGATCTTAATACAAACAGTAATGAAATTGCCGAACCTAAAAAATACGCTTCGGCAGGAGGATATGTTTACGTGAGAATTAATGCTGATGGAGGTTGTACAGGAACTGCTAAAATTAAATTAGTTACGATCCCTGTAAAAAAATCTGCTATTTTAGTTGACAAATATATTTGTATTGACGACAGAACATCTCTTGATGCAGGAACAGGATACAACAGCTATCAATGGAGTACAGGAGCTACAACATCTTCTATTCAGGGAGTACCTGTAGGAGAATACACTGTAATACTTGAACAGAACGGATGTTTCTTGAAACAAACCGTACATGTGAAAAAAGCGCAGGATCCGGTAATTACCAAAATTGAAATTACAAACAATACTGCAACTGTAATTGTCAGCGGTGGAGTTGCTCCTTATAAATATTCAGTAGACGGAACAACTGCATGGAAGGATTCAAATGTGTTTACCAACCTATCAAGAGGACAGCATACGTTCTATGTAAAAGATGCTTACAATTGTACTCCTATTTCTGTAGAGGTAACTGTACCCAATCTAATTAACGCAATTACTCCTAATGGTGATAATGTAAATGACTATATAGACTACAGTGAGTTAGCGTACAAAGAGAATCTTACATTCGTAATCTATGACAGATATGGAAACAAAATTTTCACCGGCGATAAATTCAATGATTATCGTTGGGATGGAAAAGGATCCGGTAAAAAAGTTGTTACAGGTACCTATTGGTATCATATTAATTGGAATGAGCCTAATGCTGCTAAAACTCCAATTAAATATTCCGGTTGGATACTTGTAAAAAACAGAGAATAATTTTATCACAATAACAAAAAAGCCACAATTTTATAAAGATTGTGGCTTTTTTATTATTTTCTTTTTGTATTTCATTTTTTTTTATCAAAATATATCAAATATTCTTTTAATTTTGTAAAAATCCTAATTCCAAAAACTATGAAAAGATTTTTATTCTCTTTCGTATTATTGTTTTTTACCTTTAATACCGTCTTTGCTCAAAAAGACACAGAGCATTGGTTTGCTCCTTTTTATAATAGCACGAGTGCTTATATAACAAGACTTTATATGTCAACTGACTCTACAACCCCATTCGAAGTCAAAATTTATAGTAATAATATTCAGATTGGGTCAGTGATGATAAGCAAGGGTAATCCAAAAGTCTTCCCGGACCCGGCAGCTACTCCTGCACAACCTTTATTAGCCCAATATGTAAATGCTACAGCATCATCAGAAGCATTTACGATCATCAATACCAAAGGTTTATACTTAAAAGGGGACAAATCCTTTTTTGCCACTTTAAGATCTACCAACCTTACACAGCACGCAGAAATTATTACCAGCAAAGGGAGAGCCGGGATAGGAAATAAATTCTATGCAGGAGCTACACCAGTGACCAACACTACTTCAAGTAATTTTACTGCAGGTATTATGGCTACGGAAGATAATACAACTGTAACGATTACATGGAACGCCGCTTTACCGGTAACATTTATTAATGGAAATCCTACCGGAAATACACAGACTGTAACCCTGAACAAAGCTGAATCATTTATTTTAGCGGGTACAGGCAATCAAAATATCAGCAACTTTATCGGAACCAAAATTGAATCCAATAAACCGATTACAGTAACAAATGGTAATTGTAATGGTAATTTCGGTGCAGGAAGCTCTTCCGGAAGTGATTTGATTATGGACCAGGCCGTTCCAGTGGAAAGACTTGGAAATACTTTTGCAATGGTTAAGAGTTTATCATCGGCAGCATCAGAAAACCTGGAAGGTGCAATTGTAATCGCTACAGAAGATAACACACAGATTTATGTAAACGGAAGTGGTATTTCATTAACAACAATAAACGCAGGCCAATGGTACAGAATAGATGAGACAAATTATGTAGCCCAGGGAACTAGCGGTCACAAAAACATGTTTATTTCCACAACAAAAAATGTCTGTGTTTATCAGCTTATAGGAACCAATAGTAACGCAACTTGCGGATATAATTTCATACCGCCGCTCAGCTGTTATTTACCTAAAAAAATTGACGAGATAGGGAATATCGACGAAATGCCCAATATCTCGTTAGCCATAAATCTGAAACTTAATATCGTTACCGAAGCAGGCGCAACTGTTACTTATACTACGAATGGTGGAGCACCAACAACACCTACAGCAGCACAAGGGCCATATCCTCTTACTGGAAGTACCACTTGGGTAACTTATGATATCTCAAATATTTCAGGTAATGTTTCCATTCAATCCAATAAAGCCGTAACAGCAGGTGTAAATGGAGGATTTAGCACAGCCGGATATGGAGGATATTTCGCTGGTTTCTCATCGATTCCTTTCATTACAAAGCAAACTGGAGAATGTGCTCCGGGAGTTATTCTGGAAGTAGATGCAGGATTTGATTCTTATCAATGGTATTTAAACGGTAATATTATTCCAGGTGCTACTTCAAATACTTATGCTCCACTAGTAGGAGGAAACTATACCGTGAAAGTAACTGCAGGAGGTTGTCAACCTGTGACAACTCCAATTTTCAAAGTTTTCTCATGTGTGAAACAAACCTCAAAAACAGTGGGAACCTGCGGTCCAATAACCATACAACCAGCATTTACATCTTCCACTCAGACTCCTGTTGCTAGCACAGTGTCAATTACCACAGCTCCAACACATGGTACTGCAGTAGTAAATGCTAACGGAACAATTACTTATACTCCGAATTCAAGTTTTGCCGGAAATGATGTATTTGTCTATAAATTCTGTGGAAATGCTCCTGAATTTATAGATTGTGAGCAAGTAACACTTACAATCACAACGACTCCACTTCAAGTAAATGAGCCTACCATTACTGCCTGTCAGTATGATACAGATCCTACTGCACTGTTTGATCTTACCACAGCAAATGTAACCGACTTTCCTTTGCCTACAATAAAAAGTTATTACCCTACACTAAATGATTTGAATACTAGTAATAACCCAATTACAAACCCTACAAAATATCCATCGGTAGGAGGCTATGTTTATGTTAGAATAATAGCAGATGGAGGATGTATTGGTACAACAAAAATTAAATTGGTTCCGGTTCCTGTAAAAAAATCATCAGTTTTGGTTGACAAATTTATTTGTATTGATGGCAGAACTTCTCTAGACGCAGGTCCTGGATATGATAGCTATCAATGGAGTACAGGAGCTACAACTTCTTCTATTCAGGGAGTACCAGTAGGAGAATACACTGTAATTCTTGAACATAATAATTGTTTCTTAGAACAAACTGTACATGTTAAAAAAGTTCAGGATCCGGTAATCACTAAAATTGAAATCACCAACAATACGGCTACCGTTATTGTAAGCGGAGGAACTGCTCCTTACAAATATTCAGTAGACGGAATTACAGCATGGCAAGATTCAAATGTATTTACTAATCTATCAAGAGGACAGCATACTTTTTACGTAAAAGATGCTTACAGCTGTACTCCTATTTCTGTAGAGGTAACTGTACCTAATTTGATCAATGCAATTACTCCGAACGGTGATAATGTAAATGACTATATAGACTACAGTGAGTTAGCGTACAAAGAGAATCTTACATTTGTTATCTACGACAGATACGGAAATCAAATTTTCGTTGGTGACAAATTCAACAACTATCGTTGGGATGGAAAAGGATCCGGTAAAAAAGTCGTTACAGGTACCTATTGGTATCATATTAATTGGAATGAGCCTAATGCTGCTAAAACTCCAATTAAATATTCCGGTTGGATACTTGTAAAAAACAGAGAATAATTTTATCACAATAACAAAAAAGCCACAATTTTAAAAGATTGTGGCTTTTTTGTTATTGCTTTATCATATTTTCTTTTATTTTTTTCAAAACATATCAAATATTCTTTTAATTTTGCAAAAATCCTAATTCTAACGTTTATGAAAAAATTTCTACTCAGCTTGGTATTGATTTTCTTTTCAATCAGTACCCTTTTTGCTCAGAGAGATACTGAGCACTGGATAGCACCATACTTTATGAGCACTAGTGCTACCGGATATACAAATACTTTGTATATGTCCACAGACTCTACAACACCGTTTGATGTAAAGATTTACAACAACAATACTCTTCTTACTACGGTTACGATAAGTAAAGGTAACCCACAGAGTTACTCAGTTGCTGCAGGTCTTATATCTACAAGTACAACATCTGAGGCTTCTACTGTAATCACCAAAGGACTGTATTTAAAAGGAGATAAACCTTTTTTCTGCAGTTTAAGATCTGCACAAAGTGCTCACGGTGAAATTGTAACTTCTAAAGGAAAAGCGGGGATAGGGACTAAGTTCTATGCAGCTGCAGCACCTATTACTTATAACAGTGCTTCTTTGATGAACTTTACTACCGGAATCATGGCTACTGAAGATGCTACTACAGTAACCGTTTCAGGATATAACCCTAACGTACAGTTTGTAAATAATACTCCTGCTCCTTTAAGTGTTACTTTTACTTTAAACAAAGGACAGTCTTATATCCTTGCAGGGCTTGGAGATAACACTCCAAACTTCACAGGATTCATAGGAGCAAAGATTACTTCAAACAAGGCTATTTCTGTAACTAACGGAAATGCAAATGCCATGTATGCTACAGGAAGCCAGTCTTCTGGATCTGACTTGGTATTAGACCAGTCTGTTCCTACAGAAAGACTTGGAAACGAATTTGCCATGGTGAGAAGTTTATCTCCTCTTACCAATTCATACGATATGGAAGGAGGTATCGTCATTGCAACAGAAAATAATACAGAAGTTTATCTTAATGATATACTGATTCCTGTTGCTACCCTTAACGAAGGAGAATATTATAGAATTTTAAATAGCGGCTATATTAACCAAGGGAACAGCCACTACAACATCTATGTACATACTTCAAAAAATGTATATCTATATCAATTAGTAGGTTCTAGTGGAGGAACTGCTACCGGAGGATACAACTACATCCCACCATTGAACTGTTTCTTACCTAGAAAAATTGATGAAATTGGAAAAGTAAGCGAAATGCCGGGATCCAGTGGTACCATTACTTTAAAACTAAATATTTTAACTGAAGCTGGGGCAACTGTTACATATACTGTGAACGGAGGGGCTCCAATAACACCGACAGCTGCACAAGGTCCTTACACTCTTACAGGAAATAGCAACTGGGTAACCTATGCGATCACTGGAGTTACAGGAAACCTTGCTATTCAATCAAATAAAGCTGTAACAGCAGGTATCAACGGAGGATATAGTACAGCAGGGTACGGAGGATACTTCGCTGGATTCTCTTCAATTCCTCTTATCTCAAAAACAACAGGAGATTGTATTCCTGGGATTGTCTTAGAGGTAGATGATAGTTATGATACTTATCAGTGGTATTTTAATGGTAATCCAATTCCTGGAGCGAATTCAAATTCATACACTCCAACTCAAGGAGGAGATTACACGGTAAAAGTTACCATAGGTAGCTGTCCACCAGAAACAACTCCTGTTTTCAAGGTATTTACTTGTCTGACAAATTCTACAAAAGCAATAAATGTATGTGATATTTCTCAGCTAATTGTTCCTGAATTCACTGTTTCAACACAAACATATAATCCTGGTTCAGTAACTATTGTTACGCAACCTACAAATGGTATGGCAACAGTAAATCCTGTAACAGGTGTTATTAACTATACTCCAAACGTAGGTTATGTAGGTACTGATACTATCGTATATAAGTTCTGTGGAACAGCACCTGAATTTGTAGATTGTGAACAAGTAACTTTAACAGTAACTGTTTCTGAGCTGCCAGTTGTAACCGATGCAACATTGAGAACTTGTTTCTTGGAAAGCAATACGGCTACGGGTGAGTTTAACCTAACAACTGCTCCAGTAACTACACAAGCAGGGGTAACAAAAAATTATTACCCATCATTAACTGACGCACAAAACGGAACAAATGAAATTTTAAATCCGGATCAGTATATCGCACCAAACGGTGTTGCATTTGTAAGAGTAACCAACGGAAACGGATGTTTTAGAATTGCTAAAGTTACACTTATTGTATTCCCGCCTACTAAATCTACAGTATTAACTGATAAGATTATCTGTATGGAAGATAAAACAACATTAGATGCAGGTCCTGCCTTTGATGGATATCAGTGGAGCACAGGAGCAACAACACAGACTATATCTGATGTTACTGTAGGTACATACTGGGTAAAATTAAAAACCGGCCTATGTTGGACTACACAAACAGTAAAAGTATACGCATCTGAACAACCTGTAATTTCTAGCGTTGATATTGCTACTAATACAGTGACCGTATATGCTACAGGAGGAACTGCTCCATATAAATACTCTATGGATAACATTAGCTGGCAAGATTCTAACGTCTTTACTAATGTGCCTAGAGGAAGCGGAATGGTATATGTGAAAGACGGATACGACTGTAATCCTATTTCTGTAGAAATTACAATTCCGAATCTGATTAATGTAATTACTCCGAATAATGATGGTGTAAATGATGTTTTAGATTACTCTGAATTAGGAAATAAATCAAATCTGGTAATCGACATCTTCGATAGATACGGAACTAAAATCTATCAGGCCAACAAAACAAACGGATACAAATGGGACGGTTCAACGAACGGAAGCAAAAAAGTATCTACCGGAAGCTACTGGTTCAGCGTAAGCTGGAATGAGCCAAACTCTAAACAAACTCCAGTTAAATATTCTGGATGGATTTTGGTTAAAAACAGAGAATAAGTAGTATTTATATAAAATTTATTAAAAACCACGATTTTAAAATCGTGGTTTTTTTGTTGCTTTTTCAAGTTAATACTACTTTTTATTATTAAATTTGTGACAAAAGCTACCCCTGAATGAGAAAAATTCTATCTTTTTTATTTATATTTTTCATTTCCATGTCTACTTTTGCACAGTTAGACAGAGAGCATTGGTTTGCTCCTATGATGGATAGAACCGGAAATCCCAATCCCTTCCAGAAGCTTTATTTATCAACCAGTCGTACGACCCCATTCCCTGTAAGTATCTACAACAATAATATTTTAATTGGCACCGTAACAATTAGCAAAAACAATCCCCAGAGATTTGATGTTTTAAGGGATTATATTATCACCACTTTACAAACAGATCTTTTCACTCCTACTACCAAAGGACTTTACTTAAAAGCAGATTTTCCTTTTTATGCTAACCTGAGGTTTTCAGTATACAACCACGCCGAGATTATTACCTCGAAAGGAATACCCTCTACCGGAAAAACTTTTTATGCTGCTACTGCTCCTATCACGGTAAGCAACGACATCCTCAATTTCATGACAAGTGTTCTGGCCACTGAAGATAATACGACCGTTACAGTTTCAGGATATAAATCTACTGTTCAGTTTTCAAACGGAACCACAGGAATTACTAATCCTACATTAACATTTACTTTAAATAAAGGCCAATCTTACATCATTGAAGGAAAAGGTGATCTTGCAGGAAATTTTGATGGCTTTATAGGGGCAAAAATCGTAGCCAACAAAGCGATTAATGTCACCAATGGTAATTTCAATGGACAATACGCAGGTAATTATGCTTCAAGCTCTGATATTTTAATGGATCAATCTGTACCTGTCGACAGATTAGGGACCGAATTTGCTTTAGTAAAAGGAAACGGCAGCATAGGATCTAATATGGAAACCGCTTTGGTAATAGCCACGGAAGATAATACTCAGATCTATGTAAACAATGAAATTCCTCCAGTTGCTACATTAAATACGGGGCAATACTATATTATTCCTGATACTAAATATGCCTCGCAAGGGAACAACCATTATAACTTATATGTAAGAACAACGAAAAATGCATACGTTTATCAAATGCTTGCCGGAGACTCCGCATCCGGAAGTGAAGTTGCCACCGGTGGTTTTAATTTTATCCCTGCATTAAACTGTTACTTACCAAAACAAATCAACGAACTCGGTTTTATCGATGAAAACTTTGTTCTTTCTAACAACAATCCAACTGGTATTTTAAATATTCCTACCAAGTTAAATCTTATCACTCAAAAAGGAGCTGTTGTAACGGTAAACGGAAATACTCCTCTTGCTAGTACAGGCCCCTTTAATATGACCGGAAACAATAACTGGGTGACTTACGGAATACCCAATACAGCAGGAACCATTACAGTTATTTCTGATAAAGCTATTACCGCAGGAATCAATGCAGGAAGTGATGCAGTAGGATATGGTGGTTTTTTTGCCGGATTCCCTACACAACCTTTTATTTTACAATCTGGAGGAGGTTGTGCTCCGGGTATTCAGCTTACCGTAGATCCATTAATCTATGACAGTTATCAATGGTATAGAAACGGCTCTATAATTCCTGGGGCTACAAGTTCTACTTATAATCCCATCCAATCAGGGTTTTATACATGTTCGGTAACTATGGGAAGTTGCGCCCCTCTAATTTCTAATGAAATCAAAGTTTTAAATTGTACAAAGCAAAGTACTTCCACTTATAATGTTTGTAACATACAAACAATAACACCAACTTTTACAACCTCTACACAGACTCCTGTTCCTTCTACTGTATCAATAGTCTCTCAACCAGCACTTGGTTCAGTAAGCATCAATCCTACAACAGGAGTAATTACGTATACTCCAACCAATCCGGGAACATTAACGGGTACTGATACATTTACCTATACATTCTGTGGAAATGATGCCGTTTTTCCGGATTGCGAAACCATTACAGTTACAATTCATTTAGAGGCTCTTACAACCACTAATGCTACAATCTATGCTTGTAATATAAATAATCAGGGAACTTTCAATCTGACTTCAGCCAATGTAAGTAACAACTCTCCTATTACAATCACTTATTATCCAACATTAGCAGATGCTCAAACTGAAAATCCGGGTGCTCTTATTACAGCTCCAAATACGTACACCGCAGCAAGTGGAACCATTGTGTATGCCGTTGTAAAAAATAATAATGGCTGTAAGAACATTGCTCAAATTACACTGACACTATATAATCTTGCCATCATTGCTCCTAATTATTCAGGAGTATTTTGTGATGATAATTTTGATGGCACCGTTACCATAAACCTGCTAAACATTACCCCAATTGTTCTTAATAATCCTACTTATTTTACGAATGTAAGATATTATGCCAATCTTTCGGATGCTAATGCAGGAAATGCAAATACCCTTCCCAATAGCTGGAGTTATACAACAAATACGACTATTTATATTCGTGTAGATTCACCAAATGGATGTGCGGCTGTAGTACAGCCCTTAAATTTCTCTATCGGACAGCAAATACAGTTATTGACCGATCGTATTACCACAAGCATTTGTGACGAAGATCTGGACGGTAGCAAGCAGGTAAATTTAGTTCCTTTCATCACTCAATTTACAACAGATCCAACGGTTACTTATACATTCCACAGCAATTTACAAGACGCTCAAAATGGGACAACACCTATCAACACGGTTGTGGGTCTTTCAGGAACTCAGACCATTTATATAAGATTTGAAAAAAATGGAGTATGCCCTGCCATAGGAAGAATAATTATTACAATTAAAACACCTAAAAAATCTGATATTTTATTAGACCAGATAATCTGTGCAAAAACAACCACTACCCTAGATGCAGGAGCCGGTTTTGAATCCTATGCTTGGAGCACAGGAGCCACAACATCTTATATTACAGATGTACCTGTCGGAAATTATTGGGTAGACCTTACTTATAATGGCTGTGTATACAGACAAAACGTAAGTGTAATAGAAGCTCAGCTTCCGTCAATTCTTTCCATTGATATCAACGGAACAACAGTCACAGTAAATGTAGGAGGAGGCTTCCCTCCTTATCAATACTCTCTGGATGGAATCAACTGGCAAAGCTCAAATGTTTTCTACAATGTAGCAAGAGGATCTTATGTAGTATATGTAAGAGATTCTAAAAGCTGTCAAATGGTTGAGAAATCTTTTGTCGTTGTAAAACTGGTCAACACCATTACACCAAGCGGAGATGGCCACAATGACCAGATCAACTATTCAGGACTTGCTGATAAAACTAATTTTGAGTTTAGAATTTTTGACCGATACGGAGCTGAAGTTTTCAGAGGAACGCGTACCAACAATTATACCTGGGACGGAACCATGGGAGGCAGAAATGTACCAACGGCTACCTATTGGTATTTCATCAGTTGGGTAGAATCCGGAATCACTCCTACTACCGTAAAATATACAAGTTGGCTTTTGGTAAAACACAGGTAAAAACTGAAAAAAGCATATTTATAACAATCATTAACAGTTTTGTATTAAAGTTTAATATACTTTAACCCGTTTTTGTAATCTAATAATTGATAAATTGGTGTATTTCTGTGTAATTTTGCCAATTATATGAAGAAACTAATTACTCTCATTTTTTTGATTTTTTTAGCTAAAATCAATGCCCAGGTTTTCTCTGGGGAAGTTTTTTTAAGAGACAATTCTATTTTGTATCTCAATCAGGTATATGTGACCAACCTCACAACACAAAAAACAGTACTTACCAATTATAATGGTAACTTCAATATTGATGCTAATCTGGGAGATGTAATCCGTTTCACCTCAATTATTACAGAAAGAAAAGATTTTAAAATAACCCCGCAAATGTTGGGAGGTAAAAACCTGATTGAGCTTAAGATCGCGTATTATGATATTCAGGAAGTACTTATCAGCAGATTCAAGCCTACGGGTAATCTCAGATATGATGTAAATTCAATCCGAAAAGAAGACAAAAGCCTTGCGCTCAAAAAAGTAATCGGATTGCCTACTCCGAAAGGTGATGGTACTTCACCTGAGCTTCCGGTTGCAGGATTAAGAGATGGTGGACTTACTTTCAGCTTAGAAAGTATTTATGATATCCTTTCGGGAGACCGTAAGAAAAAACAGCGTTATTTAGCCTATGAAAGAATGAACTCTTCAATTACTCAAATTAAAAATTATCTGGGGAAAGATTATTTTGTGAAGTTTAAAATTCCTGAAAACTTAATTGATAATTTCTTACAATTCGTGTATACTTCAGAAAATGTAGAACCGTATGTGTTGGCAGGAAATTTTGAAGCGATAAAAATCCCGATCGAAAAATACCTTCCGATTTACCAAAAAAGGCTTAAGAGTTCGCACCTTCAGGAAATCGCAAAATAAAAAATTACTAAAATACCTTTTTGAATAAGGATCTTTTTTAAAATATTTATAATTTTATAACCTGTTTAATTTATTAACGAACTGATCTCACCAGTTCAAAAGCACACATTTTAATGAAGAAATTATTGTTTTTATTGAGTACCGTATTATGTATCAGTCTTTCTGCACAAGGGAAAGGCAAAGATTATAGTAATATCATGAAAAGTAAAAATATCTATGAGCTTAATGCCTTCCTCCGAGATGCTCATCCTGATGAACCTCGCCGTTCGATCATAAAACCTAGAGTAATGCAACTGATGAAGGAATATATTCAGAATGCAGCCCCGGGAGATCCTAAAGTGAAAAGTATGCAGGAGAACCTAGCCCTTTTAAAAAGACGTTCCTCTACAAAAATTACTTTTGATGAAATGAACGCAAAAATACGCGAAAAGCAAATTGCAAAATATAGAACAGAACTTGCATCCGGAGTATCCTCAATAAAATATACACCCAGTACCACTCAAAATGTTTATGTAGCCAATACTGCTACTACAAGTACAAAAGCAGCGATTCCTAATACAGAAGCTGATGAATTCAATATGCTTATGGCCAGCAATCCTGATGAGCATAAAAATAAAACAGTAAAAATATTGAACTCATTATTTGATAATGATCCCAATGCCAAAGAATGTATCGTAATGATAGAAAACAATTCCGACTGTAACATTATCGTAAGAATGGAAGGTGTCGGAAATACCAAATACCGTCTTGCAGTTCCTGCACACGGAGATAATTCTATTGTCATCGAAAAAGGAAATTACCTGTTTACAAGTCTGGTTTGCGGGGCGCAGTATGCATCACAGAAAACGGTTCAAAAACCAATTATGGTAGCCTTAAGCAATCCTAAATAACACAGAAAAACACCTCAATAGCACTACAAACATAAAAAAATAGGTATTTTTTCACTATTTTTGTCCGATTTTATATAATATGGGCAAAAATAAGCTAGCGAGATTCGCAGAAAACAAAATATTACCAAATGTAGTTCAGCCAACAAGAGAAGAAGCACTGAACGGTTTTGAATTGAAAGGAAACTGGAGAAAAGATTTCTTCAAAAATGAAAATCCTATTGTCTTAGAACTAGGCTGCGGAAAAGGAGAATATTCTGTAGGTCTTGCAAAAACATTCCCTGAGAAAAATTTTATCGGAATCGATATTAAAGGGGCCCGGTTTTGGTTTGGAGCTAAAGAAGCTGTTGATAACAATATGCACAATGTAGCATTTTTGAGAAGCCAGATTGAACTTGTAGACAACTATTTTGCAGAAAATGAAGTCGATGAGATCTGGATTACTTTCCCCGATCCTCAAATCAAATACAGACGTACAAAGCATAGATTAACGCATCCTGATTTTCTGGACAGATATAAAAAGTTTTTAAAACCCGGTGGAATCATTCACTTAAAAACAGATTCAGAATTCTTGCACGGCTATACATTAGGCTATCTTCAGGGAGCTGGATACGAAATCATAAGCGCTCATCATGATATTTACAGCGCTCTTGAATATGATCCGGGAACACCTCATTTAAGAGATATCAGAACGTATTATGAAGAGTTATTCTCTGCAAAAGGGAAAACAATTACATATATAAAATTCAGAATAAACTAATATAAGGGTAAGATTTTCTTACCTTTTTTCGTTTCAATACTATAAAACAAATCACATGAAAGAAAAAATAATTTTCGGGATATGCCTATCTTTTCTTTTTATCAGTTGTAGTACAAATTACAATACAACCTCTTCATCTTCCCCTAAAAGCTCCCAACCCAGAGCAACCTCTACACCATCAGTATCTCAAACGGAGCAGGAATACAACACCTTAATAAAGACCTATAAACCGGAAACGGCTGACGTTTTAACCGATTTATTTAATGAGAATTCAAACAACTCTAAAACATCAGTTACGGTCACCAATAAATCCCGCTGCAACATGGTGCTGACCATCACCGGAAAAAATTATTCAAAAAAGATTCCTATCGGTGCAGGCAAAATAGGATATGCTATGGTTCTTAAAAATCAAAATTATAACCTGTCCGGAATGGTTTGTAATTCGGTGTATCAAAAGACTCAGTTTGTCTCATCTTCTTATAGCATTACTCTTTCCAATTAACTAATTAATTTCACAAAATAAAAAATCCGCTAAGAATTAACTTAACGGATTTTTTTATTTTAAAGATAAATCTCTAATTATTCAGCATCGAAATCAGCATCTTTATCAGCAGATACTACTTCTCCTTCTTCTTTAGATTTTTCTTTATCAGCTTTTCTTTGAGACTGACCTTCTTTGATAGATTCTGAAACGATGTTCAAGATCATATCGATAGATTTAGAAGCATCATCGTTTCCTGGGATAACGAAGTCAACTTTTCTTGGGTCAGAGTTTGTATCAACAATACCGAAAACTGGAATACCTAATTTCTTAGCTTCAGTTACAGCGATGTGTTCTCTCATGATATCTACAACGAAGATTGCAGAAGGAAGACGAACCATGTCAGAGATAGAACCTAAGTTTTTCTCTAAGTTAGCTCTTTGTCTGTCTACTTGTAATCTTTCTTTTTTAGATAAAGTTTCGAACGTACCGTCTTTTTTCATTTTGTCGATAGAGTTCATTTTCTTTACAGCCTTTCTGATAGTAACGAAATTCGTTAACATACCTCCTGGCCATCTTTCTGTAATATAAGGCATATTAAGTTCAGAAGCGTGTTTTGCAACCACTTCTTTCGCTTGCTTCTTAGTAGCTACGAAAAGAACTTTTTTACCTGCAGAAGTTAATTTTTCTAAAGCTCCACAAGCTTCATCCAATTTAACAGCTGTTTTATGTAAGTCTACAATGTGAATACCATTTTTCTCCATAAAAATGTATGGAGCCATATTTGGATTCCACTTTCTAGTCATGTGACCGAAGTGTACACCAGCCTCTAGAAGGTCTTTTACATTTGCTTTTGCCATGTTTTCTGTTTTTGTTAGTTTACTTTCCGTTTTTTAAACAATCAACAACTTCTTTAGATGGGAGAAGCGTTTGGATGCTAAACGTAACGGGCAATTTTTTTGTTTTGATAAATAGATTTAGATATAAGACAACAGATTGAAAAAATTCCAAAATCTGAGATCCTGTATCTGAAGTCTGAAAATTAACGTTTTGAGAATTGGAATCTCTTTCTTGCTTTTTTCTGACCTGGTTTCTTTCTTTCCACCATTCTTGCATCTCTTGTAAGTAAACCTGCAGGCTTCAATGCTAATCTGAATTCAGCATTAATTTCGCAAAGTGCTCTAGAAATACCTAATCTGATAGCTTCTGCCTGACCTGTATTACCACCACCGAAAACATTTACGGTAACGTCATACTGACCAACAGTTTCAGAAAGGATGAACGGCTGGTTTAATTTGTAAACCATCACGTCTGTAGAGAAATAAGTTGCAGCATCTTTACCGTTTACTGTAATGTTACCAGTTCCTGGCTTTACATAAACTCTAGCTACAGAAGTCTTTCTTCTTCCGATTTTGTGAACTATAGACATAATTAATTATTTAAATTCGTTAACATTAATTGTTTTAGGCTGTTGAGCTTCATGTTTGTGCTCAGTTCCTTCATATAAATAAAGGTTCTTTAATAAAGCAGATCCTAATCTGTTTTTAGGTAACATACCTTTTACAGATTTTTCTAATACTTTTAAAGAATCTTTCTTTTGAAGTTCAGCTGCAGTCATAGACTTCTGTCCTCCAGGATACCCTGTATGCCAGATATAAGTCTTATCGTTCCACTTGTTTCCAGAAAGAGTAACTTTCCCAGCGTTCAAAACGATTACGTTATCACCACAATCTACGTGAGGTGTGTAGTTCGTTTTGTGCTTACCTCTCAAAATCTTTGCAACCGTAGAAGCTAGTCTTCCTAACGGCTGTCCTTCAGCGTCTACCACAACCCATTCTTTATTAGCAGTAGCTTTGTTCGCTGAAACAGTTTTGTAACTTAATGTATTCACACGTTTTAGTTAAAGATTAAACATAATTTCCCCCTAAAAGGGTGTGCAAAGGTACAAATTATTTTCGGAATGCAAAAACATATTTCATTTAATCTATTGATTACCTGCTGAACTTCTGTTATTCAATAGACTCGTTCAATAAAATTCAAGAAAAAAGCAGATGTATTTTTAATAAGGAGTATTCCATTTCACAAATTCAAAAAACAAACATTCATTTAAATATTCATTAACTTAATGTCTTATTTATTAATTTTATTTAAATATTCACCCAAAACATTATCAATCTGATTATTTTATGTTCATAAATAATTATATTTGTGCTAAACACTAAAAACTATGAGCCACGGCAAAACACGAGAAGATAAAACTTGCCTTAACTGCGGACATACCGTTGAAGAAAGATATTGCCCACATTGCGGGCAGGAAAACATAGAGCCTAAGCAACCCTTCCATTATCTTTTCACCCACTTCATTGAAGATTTCACCCATTATGATGGTGAATTTTGGAAAACCATAAAATATCTCTTACTTAAGCCTGGCAAATTAACCAAAGAATATCTTGCAGGAAAAAGACAACTGTACGTAGCACCTGTGAAATTATATATTTTCATAAGTTTTATTACTTTTTTCCTTCCTCCCCTGATTTCCAGTTCAGAAGAAGAATCAAGCGAACCTGAGAAAAAAGCACACATTGCCAAGGAAATTAAAAAAGAAAAAACTAAAGAGGAAAAAATTGCAATAATAGCAGACAGTTTAAAACAAGGCCTTTCTAAGGAGCAGCTTAATAAAGACTCCCATCAAACAAACCAGATCGCCAAAGATGTAAAAGTAACAGAAGTCAACGGAAATGATATTGATACAGATGCTTTAGCAGAAACGAAAGACGGAAGACTAAGTGTACTTGGAGCAAAAAGCATGAAACAATTTGATTCCATTCATTCTGGAGACAAAAAAAATCAGTTTATCTATGCCTTCATGAAGCCTTTTGCCAAAAAGATCTTCCATATGCAGGATCAGGGGTTAAAGAAGGAACTCATTATGGATAAATTTAAAGAAACCATGATCCATACCCTTCCAAAAGCATTATTCATCTACCTTCCGGTTTTCGCATTCTTTCTTTGGATCTTTCATAATAAAAAGAAATGGTGGTACTTCGATCACGGGATTTTTACCCTTCACTATTTTTCATTCCTATTATTAGGAACCCTTATTTTAATATTTTTTGATAGAATTACAAATCTTCTCCCTGATTATACTCCCTTAAATTTATTAATTGTCCTTATATATATAGCAGCTATTATTTATATGTCTATTTATTTCTTTATAGCCCATCACAGAGTATATGAAAGTTCACGAACGATGAGCATTTTCAAGGGAATATTTTTATTTATGATCAATTTTATCGGAATAATCTTTATGGGACTATTATTAATGTATACAAGCTTTTTGATGATGCATTAATTGCGTAAGGATTTTGTAGCTCTGAAACTCGCAATTAAATAATACGCAACAAATACGGTAGAAAATTTAAGGATAGAAGGAATTGCCAGTTCAAGACTAAACAGGAGGAAGCCAACCAGCACCAAAATTCCCATTGCCACAAAAGACAATCCTAATTTTTGAGACAATGTAAAATTCGGGGTATCCAGATAATAAGCGATTCCCCATGCAATACCGAAAGCAAAAGCATAATAAATATCAAGACCAAGATTTTCTGAACTGTAAAAAAAATAGTTAATTAAAAAACTCAAAACAGTTCCAAGAGCGAAATATAATAATGCCTTTTTCATACCTTATATAATATGGTGCAAAAGTAGAAAAATTAATTTGAGAATTTTAAATTGAATATTCCTTTCTTTCTAAACGAATGTTTGTTAAGTGGGTGAAAACCTAAAGCATAAAAACACCATAAAATACTAAACAACAACACTTTAATTCAAAACAAGCGGTTACTATTTTATTATTATATTTGGGAATTCAGAAATTTTCTAGATTTTTTATGGAAACCCAAAAATATACTCCTAAAAACAAAGTAAGAATCGTAACAGCTGCCTCGTTATTCGATGGTCATGATGCTGCGATTAATATCATGCGCCGTGTGATTCAGGGAACCGGATGTGAAGTCATCCACCTAGGTCACGACAAATCTGCAGAGGAAGTTGTAAATACAGCTATTCAGGAAGATGCGAATGCGATTGCCTTAACTTCTTATCAAGGTGGTCACAACGAATATTTTAAATACATCTACGATCTTTTAAGAGAAAAAAACTCTCCGCAAATCAAAATTTTTGGTGGCGGTGGCGGTGTAATTCTGCCTGAAGAAATCGAAGATATCATGTCTTACGGAATCGACAGAATTTATTCTCCGGACGACGGTCGTGAACTTGGTTTACAAGGAATGATTGACGATTTGGTGAAAAGATCAGACTTCGCAACAGGAAAAGAAGTAGAAGCAAGTGATTTAGATTCTATCAGTTTTGAAAATTCTACAAGCATTGCTAAAATCATTTCTGCAGTAGAAAACTTCTCAGAAGAAAAACCGGAATTGGTTCAGGCAATTGACGAAAAATCAAAAGATTTAAATATTCCAATCATCGGTATTACAGGTACAGGTGGAGCCGGAAAATCTTCATTAACAGACGAATTGGTAAGACGCTTCTTACGTTCCAATACAGATAAAAAAATTGCAATCATCTCCATCGACCCTTCCAAAAAGAAAACCGGAGGTGCACTTTTGGGTGATAGAATTCGTATGAATGCGATCAACGATCCGCGCGTTTATATGCGTTCGATGGCAACGAGAGAGAACAACGTTTCTGTTTCTCCGTTCATTCATTCAGCTTTGAATGTTTTGAAACTGGCTCATCCAGATGTTATCATTTTGGAAACTTCAGGTATTGGACAATCCGGTTCAGAAGTTTCTGATTTTGCGGATGTTTCAATGTACGTAATGACTCCTGAATATGGAGCTTCAACACAGCTGGAAAAAATCGACATGTTGGATTACGCAGATTTAGTAGCTTTAAATAAATCTGACAAACGTGGCGCTCTTGATGCACTTCAGGCTGTAAGAAAACAGTTCCAGAGAAACCACTTATTGTGGGAAAGTCCGTTGGATGACATGCCGGTTTATGCGACAAAAGCATCTCAATTCAACGATCACGGAACCACTGAATTATACAACAGATTGGTTTCTAAAGTCAACGAAAAATTTGCTGATTTAAATCTACAAGGTTTTATTGAACAGGAAATTACAGACGAAGTAACGATTATTCCTCCAAAAAGAGTGCGTTACCTTTCAGAAATCGTTGAAAACAACAAACAATATGACGCCAACATCGAAAAACAAGCTGAGCTTGCGAGAAAAATGTATCATATTGAAGGCGTTAAAAATATTATTTCTAATGAAGCTTTAGACGCAGAATATCAAAAAGCTGAAAAAGAACTTCAACAGGAAAACATCGACTTTCTAAAAACTTGGGACGATACGAAAAAAGCTTTCCACGAAGAATTTTACTCTTATTTCGTAAGAGGAAAAGAAATTAAAGTAGAAACCTCAACAGAATCTTTATCTCATTTAAGAATTCCAAAAATTGCTCTACCAAAATACAACGATTGGGGTGATTTGATCAAATGGAAAGGTCAGGAAAATCTTCCGGGAGGATTCCCTTACACAGCAGGAATTTATCCTTTCAAAAGAACCGGAGAAGATCCAACGAGAATGTTCGCAGGAGAAGGAGGCCCAGAAAGAACCAACAGAAGATTCCACTACGTTTCTGCAGAAATGCCTGCAAAACGTTTATCAACAGCTTTCGACTCGGTAACATTGTACGGACAAGATCCAGCTTTACCACCGGATATTTACGGTAAAATCGGAAATGCGGGAGTTTCTATTGCGACTTTAGATGATGCTAAAAAACTATATTCAGGATTTGATTTGGTAAACGCATTGACTTCAGTTTCAATGACGATTAATGGTCCAGCTCCAATGTTGCTAGCTTTCTTCATGAATGCAGCGATCGATCAGAATGTTGAAAAATATATTGCTGAACATAAATTAGAAGCTAAAGTTGAAGAAGTTTTAAAAGCAAAATTCGACGATAAAGGATTAGCAAGACCGAAATACAACGGAGAACTCCCTCCTTCTAACAATGGTTTAGGGTTAAAACTATTAGGAATTACAGGAGACGAAGTTATTCCTGCGGAAGCTTATGCTGAAATTAAAGCTAAGACAATTGCGACCGTTCGTGGAACTGTTCAGGCAGATATTTTAAAAGAAGATCAAGCTCAGAATACTTGTATTTTCTCTACTGAATTTGCCTTAAGATTAATGGGTGACGTTCAGGAATATTTCATTAAAGAAAAAGTAAGAAATTTCTACTCGGTTTCTATTTCTGGTTATCACATTGCGGAAGCGGGTGCAAATCCGGTTTCTCAGTTGGCATTTACGTTGGCAAATGGTTTCACGTATGTGGAATATTATTTGTCAAGAGGAATGGACATCAATGATTTTGCACCAAACTTATCTTTCTTCTTCTCCAACGGTATCGACCCTGAATATTCAGTAATCGGACGTGTAGCAAGAAGAATCTGGGCAAAAGCAATGAAACTGAAATACGGAGCCGACGAAAGAAGCCAGATGTTGAAATACCACATCCAGACTTCAGGACGTTCGCTTCACGCTCAGGAAATTGATTTCAACGATATCAGAACGACTTTACAGGCATTATACGCAATCTATGATAACTGTAATTCATTGCACACGAATGCTTATGACGAAGCCATCACAACTCCGACTGAGCAATCGGTAAGAAGAGCGATGGCGATTCAGTTGATTATTAATAAAGAATTAGGATTAGCGAAAAACGAAAATCCACTTCAAGGTTCATTTATTATTGAAGAATTGACGGATTTGGTGGAAGAAGCTGTTTATACAGAATTCGACAGAATCACGGAAAGAGGCGGTGTTTTGGGGGCAATGGAAACGATGTATCAACGTTCGAAAATCCAGGAAGAATCGATGCATTACGAATGGTTGAAACATACCGGAGAATATCCAATCATCGGGGTAAATACATTCTTAGGAAAAGACGGTTCGCCAACGGTTCGTCCGGGAGAAGTTATCCGTTCAACTGAGGAAGAAAAACAGGTTCAGATTGAAATGCTTCACAACTTCCAAAATTCTAATCATGATAAATCGGAAGAAGCTTTGAAAACTTTACAACACGCAGCAATCAATCAGCAAAACTTATTTGAAGTCATGATGGATGCCGTAAAATATTGCTCTCTTGGACAGATTACCAATGCTTTGTTTGAAGTTGGTGGTAAGTACAGAAGAAATATGTAACGGCTGTGCCGTAGACAATTTTTGACTACTAACTGTTTCAAGAATTATAAATTAAAACCTCAAGGAATTTTCTTTGAGGTTTTTTATTTTAATTATCTTTATAAAAAAATGTGATGAAAATTTTTCAGATAGAAAATCCTTGCGAAGAAACATGGGACAATATGCACGACATTCCTGAAGGAAAATATTGTGATTTGTGCTCTAAAAAAGTTTTGGATTTGACTCAAAAAACGGACGACGAAATTTTTCAACTTTTGGAAATGTCGAATGGAAAGATCTGTGGGAAAATTTTCCAACATCAATCAAATAGAAATTTTCCCCGTCCTGAAAAAATCATCATCAATCACGAAAAGCGAAAAGGATATTCACGACTTATTGCAGGATTGACAATTGCCGCAAGTTTAACCGGAATTCAAACCAATGCCGTAACCATTGAAAATTCTTCAACTGAAATTTCAGAAAAGAAAAACCAACCGGAAAAAGATTCGGAAGAGGAAAAAACGACGGATAAAGACTTTATTATTTCAGGAAGCTTAATCAATTCTGAAACAGGTCAACCTCTACAAAATATTGAGGTTACTTTAATCACAAAAGAAAAAATTTTTAAGGCTAATACAAATCAAGATGGAATCTACAAATTAATTGTACCCGCTTTTTATATTCAAAACAACAACAATGTACTCCATTTTGACTTTGGAGGCTACAATGATAAAGAGTACATCCTTACTAAAGATGAGCTAAGGAAAAAGCAGTTTTCTTTTAATAGTTCTGAAATTGACGAAGCCGTTATTATTGCTGGTGGCATTTCTTCAAAAAAACTGGAACCTACTATTTTATTAGATGGTGAAGAAATTACAGAAAAAGAGTTGTATGAACTCAATAGAAAAGATTTTAAGATTTTTCATTTTTATGGAAAAACAGCAAAAGCTATTTACAGTGACACTTCAAAAGACGGTTTATATTTAGTTTTCTCAAAATGAAGCCAAAAGCCATCTTCAACTGGAGCAGCGGAAAAGACTCTGCGCTTGCATTATATAAAACTTTACAAGAAGACCAATTTGAAATCACTTCTTTGCTCACAAGCATTAATAAAGAGTTTCAAAGAATTTCTATGCATGGCGTTCATGTTTCATTACTGGAAAAACAGGCTGAAAGTTTAGGTTTTCCTTTAATTAAAATGGAGCTTCCGAAAGAACCAACCATGGAAGAATATCGTGAGATCATGAGCAAAACCATGAATACAATCCAGTCTCAAGGTGTTACTCATTCTATTTTTGGAGACATTTTTTTAGAAGACTTAAGAAAATACAGAGAAGATCAGCTACAATCCATCGGAATGGAAGGTGTTTTCCCTTTATGGAAGATCAAGACAACCGACCTCATCCACGAATTTCTAGATTTAGGTTTTAAAACCATTGTGACCTGCGTCAACGAAACGTATTTGGACAAAAGCTTTGCTGGAAGAATTATTGATAAGGATTTCATTAATGACCTGCCAGAAAATGTTGATCCTTGTGGAGAGAACGGAGAATTCCACACTTTTACTTTCGATGGCCCTGTTTTTAAAAATCCTGTTCAATTTGAAATGGGAGAAACCGTCAAAAAAACATATCCGAAACCCAAAACTGATGATCATGAAGAAAATGGAGATTATGTTTTCTGGTTTTGTGATTTGCTCCTAAAATAAGGAAATATCAAAACAAACTCGGTTTAAATAAACATTTCTCATTCACTAACACATTTTTACCGTTTACCTCAAATTTTATTTTCATTGTAATGCAAATTTTATTTTTGTTCTATAAAATAAATAACAATGAAAAATCTAAAGCTTTTAAGTAAATCTTTACTGATTTTCTTTCTGCTCACTGCAACCTTATATTTTTCACAAACAGGAATCAGAATTACGTACTATAACGGAACTACACAAGATTATAGTATAGAAAACAGTGGCAAATTATCCAAACCCCTGAAATATTTTCACATTTCAGGGGTTTTATTTTTCGATTGATTTATCTGTGCATTTATTCTGCCACGAATACTGATAATTTTTTTAACGTTTTTTTATGTTCAAAGAAATTAAGAATCCCAAAGATCACGATTATTTGGGTTAAAAAAGGAAACACTAGGGTCACTAAAGCATACACTAGGTTTCCGAGATGATCTGTTTTGAATAATAAATAAGCATACTTCCCATTTTTAGCAACAAGTTGAGCCATGGTCGTTGTACTCACCACCATAATTCCTATATTTTGCTGATAGATGGAATAGAAGGATCTTCCTTTATATTTAAAACCTCTTTTAACGTATTTCCTGATTTTATAATTGAATGCCCAAACTAAAGCAGGAGCCAACAGAAATAATACATTTTGGAGTCTAAAGAGATTAGTATACGTTTCCTGACTGTTAGAAATATAAATCAGTAATAGATTTACAAAAAAAGAAATTAAAGCATAGAAAACAGACTTTTTAAGAATCCTGTTATACTTTGCTTTAACAATCTTCTTCACGATTACCGGGATCTTTTCTGAATAAAATACTGAATAAGTCGTCATTTTAAACTCACTCTCCCACAGCTTCTGAGTTTTCAGAAAAGCTTCATCAAAACTTATATCTTCATTCTTCTGAATATCCAAAACCTGTGAAGCCATATGATCTTCCACCTCCAATAAAATATCTAACGGAAGTTTTTGAAAAATAAGATAATCTCTGATAAGATCTAATTGTTCTTTATTCATGAAAGTAGCACATTAATTTTCTTCGCTCTGAAATACAAAAGCTGAATTTTCACCATCACACAATACAAAAGAATTACCTGATTCAGTATTGGTTTCCAGAAATCAAATGTTTCTGAAAAATATCCGAACAGGGGAACAGTTATAACTGCCACTATTATATTTCTCAACAATAATGGATGAAAGCTTATCTGCTGATATTCTTTAAAACTCATTTTCTTCCAGATAAAATTATACATCAAAATGGAAACTAAAGACAAAAGAATCAGAATCTCTGAATAGAAAAACATCTCTTCAGAAATTGGAACAATCAATCCCAATAGCACAGAAAAAAGAAGAGATGAGTATATAATCTTTTTAAATCTTGACCGTACAATTGTCTTTTCAATTCGTGCAATCTTTCTGAATGAAAAAAAATCCGCTTTCACCATTTCAAGTTCAGTTTCCCAATTCAGCTTTGTATAAACAAATGCCTCATGAAAACTGATGTTTTTTGTGGTCATCAAATCGGAAATCTGCATAACAAAGTGGTCATAAACCTCAGCAAATACGGCAGCACTCAGTTTCTTACTTTTCAGATATTTCTCTATTTCTGTAAGGTATTCTTTATTCATCATTTTTACAGATTAAAAGTTTTAAGATAGGGTTTCATTTTCTTCATAGATTTTACAAAGCCCAAAAGGATAAAAAAGCCATATGAATACAATCCGACAAAACCAGAAAAAATAATCAATGATAAAAGTCCGATTAATGAACCTTGCTCAAACCAGCTATAAATTTGTGCTCCGACCTTTCCGTATTGCCCCAATAAAAATGGCTGAAAAGCTCCTACTAAAATTACAATTGCATGAGAACTCTGGAAAATATTGAACTTAATCTTTTTAAACTGACCTACATAGTTAAAATAGCGTATATACCAGAGAAAAAGTATTGAAGGGATAGAAGTCAAGGTCGAAACCAAAAAAGGAAAGATCTCACTAAAAGTTTCTTTTTCTAAAACTTTGGAAAGTACCAGAACACTCCCATTCATAACAAAAAATACAAGGAGTGATTTCCAGAAAATCCTGATCATTGCCTTATCTTTTATATCCTTCACAAAAACCGGAATTTCTTTCCCAAAGTTTTTTGTCAGGGTAAGATCTTTTTTCCATGCCTGTTTTACCTCCTCAAAAGACTTTTCAAAGGAAGTAGTCTTACTCATCAGAATTTCAATCTGGCTTATAAAATGATCTTCCACTTCTATCAGAATATCCAATGGAATTTTTTTGGAAAGAAGATAATTACGAATTTCTTTTTTGTGTTCTACCGACATCATATATCAAATATAGTTTTAAGATTAAACAAATAGCTTTTCATTTCATCTTCCTGCATCGCCTGTTGCTTTTTCCCATGATCAGTAAGCAGGTAATATTTCCTGTTTCTTCCGTTTATTTCCTGTACTTCAGAGGTAATAATACCGTCTGCTTCCAGCTTGTGCAAAAGAGGATACAATGCACCTTCCGTCATTTCCAATTCGCCTTCTGTAAGTTCTTTTGCACGTTGCGTGATTTGATAGCCATACATTTTCACTTCCTTTGAAAGCAGTTTCAGAATAATATTCTGAAGTGTTCCTTTATAGAGACTGTTTTTTTTCATCATCCCGTAGATTTAATACCTTACAAATCTATGCATAATTTTCTTATGTATAAAACTATTTTTTACTTTAAATAAATATTACCTTTGAAATATGAAAAAAATGTACTTCATCGCTATATATCCTCCTCAGAACATTATTGAAGAAATTAATGTTTTTAAACAGGATCTGGCCACAAATTTTGCTAACACCAAAGCATTAAAAAATGAAGCGCATATAACTTTATTTCCCCCATTCGACAGAGAGTTTGAGCTTGAAAGTGATATTCTTGATGCATTTCAAAAAATCAATACAGACATGAGTCCGTTTGAAATCATACTGAACGGTTTTGGAAGTTTTCCCAATCCCAAAAATCCTGTTTTGTTTGTACAGC
The DNA here is from genome assembly GCF_016735585.2 of Chryseobacterium tagetis. Taxonomy (GTDB): domain Bacteria; phylum Bacteroidota; class Bacteroidia; order Flavobacteriales; family Weeksellaceae; genus Chryseobacterium; species Chryseobacterium tagetis. The sequence goes on along the minus strand of NZ_JAERSE020000006.1, from coordinate 25,848 downwards.
CTGAAGAAAATGAAAATTTAAAACAGCTCCAGCTAAACGTAAAAGAAAAATTTAGTTTTAAAAATTATACATTCAACCCTCATGTAACTGTTGGATACAGAGACCTTACTTATGATAATTTTCTGAAAGCATGGGAAGTCTATCAACACAAAATCTATAAAACTAAATTCCTAGTTGATAAAATAGTATTACTCCGTCACGATGGAAAATGGGTTCAGATTGCAGAGAAAATGCTTTCCGGAAAATAATCTTTAATCCATTTTTCAACTCCCTGAATAAAGCAGTATCTTTGAAGCAATGATTTCAGCAGAGAAAATAATATTAGGCATTGACCCCGGAACAACGGTTATGGGATTCGGATTAATTTCGGTAAAGAAAGGAAAAATGGAAATGGTTTCTATTCACGAATTACTTTTAAAGAAATACCCGAATCACGAAACAAAGCTTAAATATATTTTTGAGAAAACACTGGCTCTTATCGATGAATTTCATCCCGATGAGGTCGCTTTAGAGGCTCCATTTTATGGAAAGAATGTTCAGAGTATGTTAAAATTGGGGCGCGCTCAAGGTGTTGCGATGGCAGCAAGTCTCTACAGAAATATTCCCATTACTGAATACTCACCGAAAAAAATAAAAATGGCAATTACCGGAAACGGAAATGCCAGCAAAGAGCAGGTTGCAGGAATGCTTCAGAATCTTCTGAAATTAAAGGAATTCCCTACCAAATATCTTGATGCTTCTGATGGTTTAGCAGTCGCGGTATGTCATCATTTTAATTCCGGCACCATTACAGATACTAAATCTTATACAGGGTGGGAAAGTTTTTTAAAGCAAAATCCGGATCGTCTGAAATAAATATTATTTGGTTTTATATTCTGCAGGAGTAATGGTAAAATCTGCTGTTGGTTTTCCATTTTTATCAGAATAAGAATAGTGTAAAGTCACATCATTATTTCTGAACTCTTCCATGTCTGCAGAAGTTTTCACCGCTCTGACTGCTTCTTCTTTTGCCTGGCTTTTAAATGTTTCAATTTCTTCAGGAGTTACACTTTCTTTGACATCGTCTGTTAAAGTATAATGATATTTAAAAACCTTATTAGGCAAAGCTGAAACACTGTCAAGACGAACCCCATCGTTGAGAGTTTGCGGGGTAAGTTTATTCATATTTGCTGCTACTTCTTTCAGTTCTTCATCAATCGTCTTCTCATTTTTACATGAAGTCAAAACAAATGCTATACATATTAATGAAAGCCCTATTGTATTTTTCATAACTACTTTTTTATGGATTGGTTATTTAAAGATAAGACTATTTTTATAAATTGATTTTCATTTACTTTTTAAAATCGTTCATACACATCTTCGATCTCTCTGACTTTACCCTCCAAAATTTCGTTGTAAATAAGAGAAAGCTTACTTTCAGAGATCATTTTATAAGATTCCTTTCTTTTTAAATCAAGATCAAGATAAGAGAAAAAACCTTCATTTATTGAAACAGAAATTTTACCTGAATTACTTTTAACATCACAATTTTTACCATCCACGTAGTTTTTAGTTAGAAAAAAATCAGCATTTTCTTTTACAAAACTCAGAGAGTATTTCTTTTCACAGTCATGAAGAGGATAAGATTTTTTGATATTTCCGTCCCAGTAATTTCGTTCAATAAGCACCCAGTTCCCAAGAAGATATTTTTTAGGATCGGAACTTTGCTCTATATTTTTCTTATCTAGATTCAGGTTCTTATTTTGAGACTGGCAGTTTACCAATACTAAGCAATACATCAGTAAATAAATAATTCTTTTCATTTCTATATAAAAAAAGAAGCTCTTATTCAGAGCTTCTTTTATATTTTAAATTAGTTATTGATAAACTTTTTTGAGCCTCCTTTGTCATTATTAGAATAATTAACAATATAAGCTCCTTTTGGAAGTTCCTGACTAATCTGAATTTCGTTAGTCTTCGAATTTCCTCTCTGAATCAGTTTTCCACTCATATCAAAAAGCTGATAGTCTCCAAAAATTTCGTTTCTGCTTCCAACAAGCTTTAATTTATTTTCAGTTTTCACATATACAATTTTAGTATCAGCATTATCTTTTACTTCAGAAGTTCCTAAAACATCCAATACTCTTACAGCATAATCTTCCATCTGGCCATATTGTAATTGTGCACATGCTCCAAAATCAGGTAGATCAGTCCAGTCATAGGTAGCAGCATCTACAGCAACTCTCATTCTTAAATAAGTATTTTTTACTGCTGAAGCAGGAGCCGTAATATTATTAGTAAGAGTAACTGAAGTTGATGCACTCACAGGGTTTGTAGAAACATTATTAACAACTAATTCAGTTGTTTCAAAAGTCCCGTTATTATTATAATCTATCCAAACTTTTGTTCTGAATTTATTTGCTTGGCTAAATCCATTCATATAGCTTATTTTAAGCGGAGTACTCGTTGACGTAGAAATATCCGTAAAATAAGATGGTCTGATACATGTTGCATTAGCATAATCAACATAATAAACCGGTGACACTTCGTCAGAATCGTAACCACCGCTAATACTATTAATAGATCCCATAACAACTCTGTAAGGCCCAATCGCAAAATTATTGTTTGTCGGGTGAAGCGTTCCTGCCGGATTACATTGTGCAGCAATTACACTCACAGGAGAGGTCACTGTAACTGAAGGATCTGTTGCTCCTAATGAGTTAAGCAGATTTTTTCTATATTCCATCATCATCAATACTGCTCTGTCTCTTTGTCCGTCAGTGAATTTTCTTTCAACATTCGTATAATTCATAATGTTGTATTGCGTTCCGTCAAAATTCACACCGGTACAAGGATCAATGCTTGTATTACTTGGAACAGCTACTCCATACATACTTCTTGAAGGTGAAGTATCACAAACACGATCTCCATCTGTAGCACAGTTAGTATTTGTTGGGCACGTAGTCTGGCTAGTATATGAAACTCCTTGGAATGTATGGTATAATCCAAATGCGTGTCCTAATTCATGAGTAAGTGTTGTGTCGTTTTGGTTTTTAATCGTAGCTACTTTCATGAAACTTTCATAATCAAAGTCGTATGAGTCAGGAAAGTTGGCATAGCCCATCAATCCATAAGACAATTGTTGCTGCCCATCAAATCCAATTACTACATAGATGTTAAAATAAGAGTTTTCCGGCCAATGTGGTGCAATCTGAGTTTTAATTAAATAATCATCTGCTCCGTTAGAACTTTGCATTGCAACTCCATACGAATCATAACCAGTCAATGTACTTCCGTTATATCTTACAATTCCGGTTGTAGGTGTACAGGTTGGAGATCTTTTCGCTAATACAAGCTTAAAAGGAATTACAGCTCCTCCTGTAGGCCCTGAACCTTCAGCATAAAACCCATTTCCGAATGTTGTAGCATACATGCTGTTAGCTCTACCAATCCAGTCTATAATTTCCTGATCTGTAAGGTGTAAATTTGAATTTGCTGCAGCATTTGATTCAATAACGTGTACTACAACAGGAATTTCATATACCTGACCTGTATAAAGCCCATTCCATGAAGTATTTGCCCCTACTCTATTCAAATAGGATTGGACATTTAAACCTGCAAATTTAGCATCTGCTTCTTCCCTGTTCTTTTCCAAATTTGGATATTTGGAATTCATTTTCCTCATTACTTCGTCAAAACCACAATACCTTGATGTGTTTTGAGAAAATGCATTAATAAAGGATATTAACGCAAAAATTACACTTATTTTCTTCATATTATAATACTTAAGTAATATTTTCGGCAAAACTATCATTAATTTTTAAATCCTTCTGTATAATTTTAAGTTAAATTTCACAAATCCTTAACATATCCTTAAATTGAAATTTAATCCGCTGATAAATAAGAGAATAAATAATATTAAACACATACTTGGTAAAACATAATACTATCTTTAACATTGGTATGATTTTTAGTATTACTTTTGTATAAATTTTCAACTATGAAAAAAACACAATCAATTATAAATCAAACTGATTATAAGATTAATTGGTTTCAAAAATTCCTTATGGTCTGCTCTGGAGGAAACATTCATATTTTAAGAAAAACACCCAGCGAATGGAATAAGTTTGCTGGAATTGGTGGAATTGTCCTTTTTACGGCAGTTTTTGCGACATTATCAGCTGGCTATGCAATGTTTACTGTATTTGACAATATCTGGACAGCCATCGGATTTGGAATTTTATGGGGCTTAATGATCTTTAATTTAGACCGTTACATTGTTTCATCTATAAAGAAAACAGGAACATGGTGGAATCAAATCTTAATGGCAATTCCGCGTCTTGTACTGGCAACTTTTTTAGGGATTATCATTTCGAAACCATTAGAGCTTAAAATTTTTGAAAAAGAGGTCAATAAACAACTGAATACCATTATTCAAAGAAATAAGAAACAGCTTCAGGGAGAAATGAACGGACGTATTCTGCAACAAAGCGGACCTTTTGAAACTGAGAAAAAACAAATCTCTGAAAAGATTGTCCAATACCAAAAATCTTATGATTCTGCTTCTGTAGAGCTTGAAAAAGAAATACTCGGCACCAAAACAGGTCTTACCAGTGGAAAAGTAGGTTTTGGAAGTAATGCAAAACGTAAACAGGAATTAAAAGAACAAAGAAAACAAGATTTGGAAAATTATCAAAAACAGGTGGCTCCGAGGTTGGAATATCTTGACAAGGAAATTTCAAAAGTTTATACCAATCTTGAAACTGAAAGAAAATCTACTGAGACCTTTGAAGATAAATTTAATGGTTTTGCCGCAAGGTTACAGGCATTGGATGAATTGGGGAAAAATTCGGCAATAATAGGTTTAGCTGCGAGTTTTATTATGGGACTTTTTATCTGTCTTGAAATTTCACCGGTCTTGGTAAAACTTATTTCTCATATCGGTCCTTATGATCATCTTCTTGAAAAAACGGAAAATGATTTCCGATTGTATGCTAAAGAAAAAATAGAAAAAGGAAACGCTGCAACTGATTTTAGGATTGATGATTTTAAGGACAAATTTAGAAAAAAAGAATAACCCTAGTTAATTAATCTTAGATAGTATATTGTAATGCATTTCAAATAAAAATGTCTCCAATAACTGGAGACATTTTCTGTTTTATATTAAGTTATAATTATTTAATAATCAACTTAGATGATTTACTGTTTTTACCATTTGAAATCTGGATCATATACACCCCTTTTTCAAGCTGTTGATTGATTTTGTAAAGATCTTTTCCTTCTCCTATTACAGAAGGATTAGAAATTAATCTTCCTGACATGTCTAAGATAGAAACTTTTAGATCCTTTCCATCTTTAGCTTTAATAAATACTTTATCTCCACTTGCAACCGGATTCGGGTAAATTACTAAATCATCATTATCTACCTTAGTTTCACTTGTCCCCAAATTTGTTACCAACGTTACAGAATAGTCTTCTACTTGCCCATATCCTAACTGTCCACAAGGAGAATAAGAACTAGGACTATTCATATCAGTTAAAACTCTCATACGAAGAGGAGTATTCATTACAGCTGTAGATGGAGGAGTAAAGTTGGCCGTGAAAGTTCCAAATCCGCCTGCACCTGCTGCTACATTATTCCCCGATGCAACCAGCTCAGAAGTTTCAAATGTTCCGTTATTATTATAGTCAATCCAAACTCTAATAGATTGATCTGCGGTAGTAGCTTTTAAAAACTCTACTGTTATAGCCTGCTGTTGATTTACAACTAAAGAAGTATGTGCATTAGCCAAACAACCATTTAAAGTATAGTCTACATAATAAGTTGCATGGGCTTGCCAATATCCTGGTGATTCATTATTAATTTCACCTAATTTAACAGCAGTAGGACCCGCTAAGAAATTTCCCGGGTTGGCTATTCCTGTAGGATTACAAGTCGCTGCAATTGGAACAATTGATGGAGCAGGTGTGGCTGGTAAAGGTGTGGCTGCTTTTGAAGTTGTTAAGCTGCTTCTAAATATCATAAAATAATTGTCTATACTCTCACCTTGCCCTACCGTAAATTTTTGAGCAACGGAATTAGAGTAATTCATCATATTATATTGAACCCCTTGATAATTAGTACCAGTACATGGATTAATTGCAGAGTTGCTTGGTACAGGCCAAAGTAGATACCCACTACCTGCCCTTTCAGTGTCACATACTCCATCATCATCATCTTCGCATACTCCAGTAGTTGGTGGACAATAATCCGCATCTCCCGGAGAGGCAGCATAATTCCCATCTTGGAAAGTATGATACAATCCCATTGCATGTCCAAATTCATGAGCGAACGTAGTATCATGAGCATTTGTAACAACTCCAGATTTCATGAAAGATTCATAGTTTGTATCAAGATTATTAGGAAACGCTGCAAATCCCATCAATCCTGAATTAGGAGAAGTACTACCATCAAATGTACTGATGACATAAATATTAAAATAGGAAGCCTCTGGCCAATGTGGGGCTAAAGTTTTAATAGCTGTTCTACTGGCTCCATTAGTTGTTTGATATGCCATCCCAGAAGCATTATAACCACTCAAACCACCTCCATCATATCTAACAATACCATTAGTTGATGCACAGTTTGGCGTTCTTTTAGCTAGCACTAATCTGATTGGAAAAACAGCAGATTGACCAAAGTCTGCCGGCACACCACTTGTAGGCCAAGCATAAGTACCTGCATACATTTGATTTGCATGTTCTATCCAAGCCTGAATATCGGCATCAGATTTATTGTAAGTCGTTCCAACTGCAGCACCAGTAGGATAAATAACATGTACTACAACAGGAATTTCATAAACACCATTAACTAATTTAGCAGATGTTACAGAAGGATTATTTGCCTTCTCCTCTTTAATTTTTTTAACAATTTTTTCAAATGCTTGCCGCATTCCAGGATTTTGTCTATCCTGTAAGGCTAGTTCTTCATCAAAACCACAAATTTTATGTTGCTGTTGAGCCGTTAGTGATAACGAAAACAACGCAAAACCATAAAGTAATGTTTTCTTCATTTCTTTTATTTTTAAGGTCCCCCAATTTACAAATTAATATTTATACACTGCTTGCTATTCAATATTTTATGTACTTTTTTCTAAAAACATCTTAATATCTGAAGAAATAGTACATAAATAAAAAAGCTGCTCAGTGATAAAACTGAACAACTTTTTTATTGTATATTAAAGTTTGTATTACTACAAAGAATAATTCGGAGCTTCCTGAGTAATAATCACATCGTGAGGATGAGATTCTTTCAATCCGCTGCCTGTAATCATTACCATTTTAGTGTCTTTTTGTAAAGCTTCAACATCTTTTGCTCCACAATATCCCATTCCGGCTCTAAGTCCACCGGTCAATTGGAAAATAACATCTTCCAGTTTTCCTTTACTAGGAACTCGACCTTCAATTCCTTCCGGAACGAATTTTTTAGCTTCACTTTGGAAATATCTTTCTTTACCTCCTCTCTTCATTGCAGAAAGACTTCCCATACCTTGGTACGTTTTGAATTTTCTGCCTTGGAAGATGATTTCTTCACCTGGTGCTTCGTCTGTTCCTGCTAATAATGATCCTAACATTACCGCTCCAGCTCCACTTGCGATAGCTTTTACGATATCTCCTGAAAGCTTAATCCCTCCATCAGCAATTACTGCAACATTTTTAGTTTTAGCATATTCATAAACGTTATAAATAGCAGATAACTGAGGAACTCCAACACCTGCAACAACTCTTGTAGTACAGATAGAACCAGGTCCAACTCCTACTTTAAGAACATTTGCTCCAGCTTTGATTAAATCTTCTGCAGCTTCAGCTGTTACGATATTTCCACCAACGATATCCAAATCCGGATATGCTTTTCTGATTTCTGAAATTTTATCTAAAACTCCTTTTGAGTGACCATGCGCAGAATCAATACCGATAATATCTACACCAGCCTGAACCAAAGCAGCAATTCTATCTAAGGTATCTTCTCCAACTCCAACTCCGGCACCAACGATTAAACGACCATTTTGATCTTTGTTAGCGTTTGGATATTCTAATTGATTATCAATATCTTTAATAGTAATCAATCCTACCAATTTGTTGTTAGCATCTACAATCGGAAGCTTTTCAACTCTGTTTTTAAGAAGGATTTCTTTTGCTTTTTCCAGGTTTGTATTTTTATCAGAAGTGATCAGATTATTTTTTGTCATGATCTCTTCAACCTTCATATCAAGGTTTTCCTGATATTTTACATCTCTGTTTGTAATAATCCCGATTAATGTATTTTCGGCATCTACTACAGGAAGACCAGAGATTTTATATTTAGCCATTGTTTCTTTAGCCTGAGCCAAAGTATGATCTTTTGAAAGGGTAACAGGATCAGAGATCATTCCGTTTTCAGAACGCTTTACTCTGTTTACTTGTGCAGCCTGCTCCGCAATCGTCATATTTTTGTGAATGAAACCCAGTCCACCAACTCTTGCCAAAGCAATTGCCAAATCGGCCTCTGTAACGGTATCCATTGCAGCAGAAACGATAGGAACATTCAGCGTAATTTTGTCGGTAAGTCTTGATTTTAATGAAACCTGATTAGGTAAAACTTCAGAATAAGAAGGAACTAGAAGCACGTCATCGAAAGTGATGGCTGTCTCTACAATTTTGTTATGAATAGACATCTTTACTTTCTTGCAAAATTAAGACATTTTGGCGAGATACGAAAATCGATTTTAATAGTTTACATAAAATTTAATAATCAATAACTTAAATCAAAAAACCGCACTCAATTGAGAAACGGTTTGGTTGTACAAAATAATAAGTATATGAATATGTCTTGTTTATTTATCCATTGCTGAAGCAATCATTTTAGAAATATCGGCTGCCGTAAAACTTCCCTTTACATCCACAAAAACCAATTCTTTATCAGAATTTACGGTGATGAGCATATTTTTGATGACATCATCTTTTTGTTTTACACGAATGTTTACATTATCCCCATCATGTTTTATAGTAGCCCAGTCTTCATAATTATTGTTATTCAAGTAATTCGTAAAATCTTTCAGCATCGTTCTGTCACCATTTTCTACAGTCAGCACTTTGATTTTTGAGACTTTTTTTACCAGTTTAATAATATCTTCATTATCCTGCCCGTCTTCTCTCAATGCTTTTTTAATTGCTGGTTTTGCAAGAAACATAGGCACATTAATGCTGGTAAATCTCGCTCCTTTAAAATCGTTCCCTGAATCTGAAAAGTACATCATATTTCCCTTTCCGGAAGAAACAATACAAGACTGCATCAGAAACATCGTACAAACGATCAGAAAAATGTTCTTTATTATTTTCATGGCGATTGGGTTTTACATTTTAATTAATAGGTTTTAAAGCTCCTCCCGACATTTTACTTACATTAGAAGTGATCTCCGGATTTCCTTTATATTTAATCATCCCTCCCGAAGATGCTTTTGCTTTTAATTTGTTTGATGCATTCACAGAAAGATTAGATCCCGATGAAGATTCTGCATCTACCATATTGGCCTTTAAATCTTCTGCCTTACAAAGCGCTCCACTGCTGATATCAAAACTTGCCATTTCAGCCTGTCCGTCAAAAGATGTATTCGAACCACTTGATCCTTTAAATGCAAAGTTTTTAGAGTTAATATTAATTTTTATATCTGATCCGGAAGTTGCTTCCACTGTTGTACTGTTGGAAATATTGAATTTACCCTTTACCATAGAACCTGAAGAAGCGTCGATCATCATATTATTTTCTTTCACAGCATTCACCGTTGTAAAGGTTGATCCGGAAGAAGTCTTTATATTATCCATTCTTGGAGAAGAAACATTTACACTGATATTCTTGAACTTCAGATTTTTCTGTCCTTTATTATCCACATATACCTTTAATACCCCATTTTCTACTTTGGTAACAATATACTGCAGCTTATCTGCATCAGCAATTACCTTAATATTCGCTGGACTTTCCTGTTTGAAAACTACATTCACTCCGGTACTTACCTGAATTCCTGAAAACTCACCAACATTTCTGGATTCACCACTTAAATAAGAAGAGGTATTATCTGAAATAAAAGTATTTCTTGTATTGGTAACAGGATTGATTTTTGTTTCCGTTGAGCTGATAATTTTATTAATATCATCCATCGAAAGTTTCCCATCTAGTTTTACCAGAATATTTTCCTGACCGCCACTGTCAATGCTCAACAGTAAATCATCCAGAATTCCATTTTTTTCTTCGGCTGAAAGGAATTTTATTTTGGCCCCCCCACTGTTCATGGTCATGATTTCGTTGTAATTCAGATTGGCCAAATAAGAAGAAATATCTTTGCTGATCTGTGATAACTTTTGTCCTTTTGCAGAACCTGCATCCTGAGATTTTTCTGCAATGAATACTTTCAGTCCATCAATTTTTGCCAATAAGGGTTTAATTTGATCCAATTCAGCATCCCCAAGATCTAAGTTGTTCAGCATTCCGAACATTGGTTTTGCGATTTTTATAGAGGTCACCCCTTCCACTTCCTGGTATTTATCAAAAAGCTGGTCGAGTTTATCTTTTTGCCCGTACACATTGAAGAAATGTGAAAAAGCGAGTGCGAATATTAGGATTATTTTTTTCATGAGTCAATTTTTATTTTCAAATGATTAGAGCCTGATCAGGAGCATCATCTTTAAGGTTAATTAATAATCGTCATCAACGACTTTAGGTTGTACTAACTTTTCACTGACGTTATTTGCAAATATTTGAAATGAATATTTAGTCACATTAATGGCTTCTTCTACATTTTCAATTCTTTTTCCGTTCACGATCACGTAAGAATCTTTGTACCCTGTAGAATCTGAAGCTTTTTTATTTTTATAAGAGGAATTGTACACATATTTCAGGCTTCTTTCCTTTTTTAGCCTTCCTCTTTTTGGAAGAATTTCATCTAAAACATCTTTCTCAGCCACTGTCTTTTCCTGAAAAATCGAATCCTGCTTAGCACCGGAAATCGAATCATTCGGATGATTCACGGCAACCTGAGCCTGATGATCATTATTTTCTTCGATGAAATTATTTTTCTGTTGCTTGATCTGGCTTTCTACCAGATGAGCCTGATCTTCTATTGTTGAATTCTGATACTGATTAAATATAAAACCAATTCCTAAAAGCAGCGCAACACTTGCCGCCATCCAAAACCATTTCGGGAAAGAAGGTTTACCTTTTCCGATCGGAACAATCGGAGCTTCTTCATTGTTTTCTGCCTCATCTTCATTTCCTTCTGCTTTTTTCAGGAAATCTTCAAAACTCCAGTCCATTTTTTCTTCCTTTATTTCATGGAAGATTTCGTCGTATTTATTTTGAAATTTGTCGTTGCTCATAGCTCATCAGTTGTGAGATTTGTTCTTTTACTTTTTGTCTAGCGCGCATCAGATTTACTCTTACTGCGTTTTCTTCCATTTCCATCATTTCAGCAATTTCTGAAATTTCATACTCTTCTACATCTTTGAAATGGATTACCATCTTTTGTTTTTCCGGAAGCTGATTGATAAACCCTATAATATGCTCTTTCAGATTATTCACTTCCATACTGTAAAGTTCTGAGCGGTGAAGCTGCATATCTGCAAATCCTAACTTTACATCGTGGTGCTTCAGTCGGTTCAGGCATTCATTCCGGACGGCTTTTAAAGCATAGGATTTCAAATTCCCGAATTGCCCAAGCTCATCTTTTTTCTGCCAAAACCTGATCATTACATCCTGCACCACATCTTCCGCTTCATCACTGCTCATAACGAACCTTTTCGCAAAGCGATACATCTCATCTTTGAGAATGAACACCGTATCCTTAAAGGTTTGTTGGGTCATAAGTTTTGTTTCTATAAGTAAGACAATTAAAAATGAAATCTTATTACATCAAAAACAAAAAAACTTCAAAAAAAATTGAAGTTTTCTTTATTAATCGCATTAATACGTATCAAAAATATGCTTAAAAATAGCCTTATCATCATCCGTTAAAGGCACTTTTCTTCTTGCCATCACTTTTTCCGCCACTTCATAAGCTTTATCCAGTTTAAATCTTTCATCATCTTTGAAACCACCCCATGAGAAGTTTTCAATTAAGTTCGGAGGAAAACCTTCTTTGAAAATATTTGAGGCTACTCCAATCACCGTCCCTGTATTTAGCTGGGTATTGATGGCTGTTTTAGAATGGTCACCCATAATTAAACCTGCAAATTGTAATCCTGTATCTTCGAAAGCCTTTGTTCTGTAATTCCAAAGCTTTACATGACCGTAATTATTCTTAAGATTCGAAGAATTGGTATCTGCACCTAAATTACACCATTCTCCGATCACAGAATTCCCCACGAAACCATCATGCCCTTTATTAGAATATCCAAAAATGATAATATTACTCACTTCTCCCCCTACTTTAGAATGAGGGCCAACCGTAGTGGCTCCGTAAATTTTTGCCCCCAAATTAAACTTTGATTCTTCACAAAGCGCAATCGGGCCACGAAGATTGCAGCCTTCCATTACCTCCGCATTTTTCCCGATGTAGATTTTGCCTGTTTTTGTATTTAAAGTAGAAAACTCTACTGCTGCACCTTCTTCAATGAACAGGTCTTTTTTATCTCCTAAAAACCCATTGGTAGAAGAAAGCTCTTGCGATGTTTTTCCTTGGGTAAGCAATTCAAAGTCGAAATCGATCGCTTTATTATTATAGGTAAAAAGATCGGTAGGCTTTTTAAAGAAAACAAGCTCTTCTTTTATATCGGTCATTTTCTCGATCTGATGCAGAGAAAAATCTTTCATGTTGATTCTTGCGGCGATCAGTTCATCTTCATACACCAATGCTTCTCCTTGCTGTAATTCTTTAATTTGCTGAATTACACTTTGAGTTGGCAAAAAATTGGTCACCAGAAAAAGACTCTCTTTTTTTTCAGGTTCTCTGAATTTCTGCTGAAGATAAGCCTCCGTAAAATAAGAGATTTCTGTATTTTCTAACATTTTCTGCCATCTTTCAGAAAAAGTCAGGATTCCGCATCGCATTTCTGCAACAGGACGTGTAAAGGTAAGCGGAAGGAAATCTTCCCAATATTGTGCATCTGAAAATACTAATTGCATTTTTATTGAAGTTAGAAGTTAAAGGCTAGAAGTTAAAAGTGGAAAAACCGGAAGCTTTTGAAATGATTTATTTAAAATGACGTCTGATTCTCTGTTTTTGATTTCTAGTTCCAACAAAATTACAAATAAAAAAAGTCTTCCGGAAACCGAAAGACTTTTAAATATTTTGATAGCAAAAAATTACTTAGCGAATTTTTTGTATTTGTTCATGAACTTATCAACTCTACCTGCAGTGTCAACCAATTTAGTTTTTCCTGTGTAGAAAGGGTGAGAAGTTGAAGAGATTTCCATTTTGATTAGAGGGTACTCTTGTCCTTCAAACTCAATAGTATCTTTTGTTTCTGCAGTTGATTTGCAAAGAAATACTTCGTCGTTACTCATATCTTTGAAAACAACGAGTCTATAATTTTCTGGGTGGATTCCGTTTTTCATAATACAATTTTTAAAAAAATTAAAGTTCTGCTTTCGAAATAGTAATGGATATTTCTCTGCTAAATTTTAGGTTGCAAAAATACAATATTTTTTATAATATACAAATACTCACTCAATAATTTTTTAGGAATAAGAAATTTCAAGTATTTTCGTTACATTTGAAGTTTAATAAACTTTAATTTCGATGAAATTCAAATTATTACTTGCTTTTTCTTTTTGGGCGCTGCTTCTGGCGGTATCTTGTAATAAAGATGATATTACATTTGACGAACCGACCCAACCCTTAAGTTTTTCGAGAGATACGGTGTTTTGTGACACGGCGTATCATCAGGTTCGTTCAGAAACTTATGTAGTAAAAGTATATAATAATGAAAATAAAGATGTTCTTATCCCAAGAATCAATCTGGAAAAGGGAGCTGCTTCTTTGTATAAAATAAATGTGGACGGAAAGGCAGGATATGATTTCAAGGATGTTCCTTTGAGAAAGAAAGACAGCCTTTATATTTTTGTAGAAATTGCTCCGGAAGCTACAGGTCCTGAAGCGATTGCCGAAGACAAAGTTCTTTTCTCAAGTGGTGCAGGACAGCAGCATGTTACGTTATTTTCTGTAGTACAGGATGCTGAGTTCTTTATAAAAACACCGACAAACCCCAATGAAATTGATGTCAATACAACCTGGAGTAATAATAAGGCCAAAATTATCTATGGAGATCTTACCATTAATCCGGGGATAAAACTGAATATACAACCAGGAACGAAAGTATACTTCCACTCCAACAGCGGGATGAAAGTTTCTAATGCAGCTACCTTAAATATCAATGGAGCATTAAATAATGAAGTCGTTCTGAGAGGAGACAGAAATGATACTTATTATGATACAATTCCTAACAACTGGAACTCTATCAGAATGGAAGCCAATTCTATTCTAAACATGACTCATGCAAGATTATTCGGAGGGAAAAGAGGTTTAGATATGAAAAAAGCGACTGCTACGATCAATAACTCATTTATTCAGACTTTTCAGGACTATGGAATTTATGCTTTAACTTCTACTGTGAATGCCACCAATCTAGTAATGAACAATTGTGGTTTATCATGTATATGGATTTATGGAGGTGGTAATCATAGTTACACTCATGCTACGATTGCCAATTACTCAAAAACATTAGGTTCTTACAGCAGAGAAGGGATTTTCGCGACCAACGAATGGAAAGATGATTCAGGGCAGGTACAGCAAGCGGCTTTGCAACAATTAAGCATAAAGAATAGTATTGTCTATTCAGATAAAGATAATTCAGTACATGTTGAGCCTACTTTAGGGCAGCAATTTGAGTTTTTAGTTCAAAACTCTTTAGTAAAATATTCAAATATCTCAGAATCAGGCTATGATTTTGGGAATACTGCACATATCGTTCAAAGCTATAAAAATGAGGACCCTCAATTCATCAACTATTTTACAGCAAAACAAAATCTAAGGGTAAAAGCGACTTCTCCTGCAAGAAATAAAGGTGTACTTATCTCTTCAGCTTCTACAGATATCGTAGGAAATACACGAAGTGCTACTCCAACTTTAGGAGCTTATGAATAATTTTTTGTAAGCTTTATTAAAACAACAGATCACAATGGAAATTACAAATCTGCAACAGCAGGTCGATGAGTGGATAAAGACAATTGGCGTTCGTTATTTCAATGAGCTGACCAATATGGCAATGCTAACGGAGGAAGTAGGCGAAGTAGCAAGAATCATTGCCAGAAGATATGGTGAACAGAGTGAAAAGGAAAGTGACAAAAGCAAAGATCTTGGCGAAGAACTGGCAGACGTTCTATTTGTAACCTTATGTTTAGCCAATCAGACAGGGGTGAATCTACAAGACGCTTTTGATAAGAAAATGAAAATAAAAACTGATCGCGACAAAGACCGTCATCAGAATAATGAAAAACTTAAATAATGATGAATTAATTTAAACTCATCATCTTATATTTAATGCAGAAATAAATAATGAAGCTAGAACAATCAAAATTAATAGGCAATCAAACCATACAAATCAGCGGTTCGAAAAGTATTTCGAATCGTTTGTTGATTTTAGAAAGTTTGTTTAAAAATATACAAATCGGTAATTTATCTAATTCTCAGGACACTCAATTGCTGAAAAAAGCATTGTCTGAAAACACAGAAACCGTAGATATTCATCACGCTGGAACAGCAATGCGTTTTCTTACATCTTATTATTCTATAGCAGAAGGAAAAACCACTGTTCTTACCGGTTCCGGAAGAATGAAAGAACGTCCGATCAAAAATCTGGTAACCGCTTTACAGAATTTAGGGGTTGAAATTGAATACTTGGAAAATGAAGGATTTCCTCCCTTGAAAATTAATGGAAGAAAAATCACCGAAACAAAAGTAGATGTTCCAGCCAATATTTCAAGCCAGTTCATCACCTCTCTCCTGCTGATTGCCGGAAAACTGGAAAAAGGACTGGAAATAAATCTTGTAGGTGAAGTTACTTCAAGATCCTATATCGAAATGACTTTAGACATTCTGAAAAAATTCGGAATTCAGGCAAGTTTTGCTGGAAACTTAATTAAAGTTGAACCATTTAATGAAAACAATCAATCCTCCGTTGTCAATTATGAAGTAGAAAGTGACTGGAGCTCGGCTTCTTATTTCTACTCTTTTGCAGCTTTGGCGAGAGAAACGATTCATCTGAAAAGCTTTTACAAAGAATCCACTCAGGGAGATTCTGCCATTGCAAAAATTTATGAAGAGTTTTTCGGAATACAGACTATTTTCATAGAAGCAGAACATAAGATTACACTTCAGCCGGATCCCAATTTTCAATTCCCGGAAAAAATTGTTCTGGACATGAACAACTGTCCGGATATTGCTCAAACTCTTTGCGTCACTGCAGCCGCTCTGAAAATTCCTTTTGAAATTTCAGGTCTGGGAACTTTAAGAGTAAAAGAAACCGACAGATTGCTGGCTTTATATAATGAATTGCAAAAACTGGGAACTGAAACAGAGATCACAGATGCTACCATACAATCCATCCGTTTCAGCGATCCTCAGGAAAATATTTCTATCAAAACGTATCAGGATCACAGAATGGCGATGAGTTTTGCACCGTTTTGCCTGATTAAAGAATTAAATATTGAAGATGAAGATGTGGTGGAAAAATCGTATCCGATGTTCTGGGCAGATTTATCTATGATTTTAAATAAAGAGTAAATGAAACTTTTCCTTTCTTTTTTCTCCTTACTTATTTTTACTATGTTTCAATCTCAGGAGCTGAAGGATTTTGTCATTCCCAAAGGATATGAAAAAGTGCTGGAAGTAAAAGGTAATCTGGATAAGGATGGAAAAGAAGAAATAGTTATCGTTTATAATACTCCTGATAAAATTGAAAATCAAGGATATAAAAGGAAATTTTATATTTTAAAAAACAGTGAGGGAAATTTAAAAATCTGGAAAGAAAATTCAGCAATCCTTAATTCAAGCGGAGCAGGTTTTTATCCTGAAGACAATAAGTTGGAAATCCAGATAAAAAATAATTGTCTTGTAATTTCCCAATCATTGTATTCCAATTCAAGACATACAGATACGAGCAAATATACTTTCCGTTTTCAAAACGGAGACTTTTATCTCATAGGATCTTTCAACAAATTTGAAGACACCTGTGAATTCAGTTTTACAAATGATGTAAATTTCTCTACGGGAAAAGCTATTGTTGATGAAACGTATTCTGACTGTGACGGAGATGAAAACAGAAAAATTCCACAAGATTATCACAAAGAATTTATTCATAAATTCGACACACTTATAAAAATGAACGATTTCAGGGTGGGTGAAAACAAATTCAGCATTCCTAATTCAAAAAAATATTTTACTTACTAATGTCAAAAACTATTATCATCACGGGAACGTCATCAGGAATCGGTTTCGTGTTAGCAGAATATTTCGGAAAGAAAGGCCATAAAGTGTATGGTTTGAGCAGAAAGCATACCGAAAGCCAGTATTTCACCTCTATTCCAACGGATGTTACAGATAATGATGCCGTGCAAAACGCTATTGCACAGGTAGTAACAAAAGAAACGAGAATCGATGTTCTGATCAACAATGCCGGAATGGGAATGGTAGGTGCTGTAGAAGATTCTTCAAAAGAAGATATTTTGAAACTGTTCAACCTGAACTTAGTCGGAGCCGTTCAGATGATGAGTGCCGTAATGCCTAAAATGCGTGAAAATAAATTCGGACAGATCATCAATATTTCCAGTATCGGAAGTGAAATGGGATTGCCTTTCCGCGGATTTTACTCTGCTTCGAAATCTGCTTTGGATAAAGTGACGGAAGCCATGAGATATGAAGTCTACCCATGGAACGTTAATGTTTGCTCTCTTCATTTAGGAGATATCAAAACCAATATTGCAGAGAACCGTGTGAGAACAAAAGTTTCTGAACCTTATAAAAATGTCTTCGATAAAGTTTATGCTTTGATGAATTCTCATGTAGGAGATGGAACGGAACCTTTGGAAGTCGCAGAATATATCGATGCCCTTTTGAACAAAGACAAATGGAAAGCTCATTATTATTTTGGTAAATTCGGGCAAAAAATAGGAGTTCCTTTAAAATGGATTCTTCCACAGGGAACTTATGAGAATTTAATGAAGAAATATAATAAACTCGCTTAGTTTCAGTTATTCTAACAATTTTAAATTATATTTTTGAACCTTTAAAGTTTATTGATAGGAAGTCTACTTATTATTCTTTATAACTTAAAATCTTAATGGTTTAGAATTTCACAGAAAATTGAGGTCAATTTTACACATATTTTTTGTTCTTCTTTGCGTTTTTACCCAAGCGCAAAAGAAACATTATTGGCTTATAGATTCTGAAACCAATGCTAGAAAAAAAGTAAAAGATTCCACTTCTGCAGTCAAGTTTTTAGATTCTCTGGCTCAGGGAAATTATTTTTTGACTCAACTGAAAGAAGTAAAAGTAAAAGGAGACAGTACCGAAATCTTTTATGATAAAGGGAAGAACTTCAATGAAACATTTATTGATCTTTCTGATTCGTTAGCCATCAAACTAAAATCAAAGAAAGAGTTTTTCACAAAAAATTTGGATTCTACCAAGAAAAGCATCAACAAAGTATATATTGATGAAGGCTACTCTTTCAGCAGGATCAAAGCTAAATATAAAGGGCAGAAAAACGGCTATCCGATTGTCAATCTTGAGATCAATAAAAATGATAAAAGAACAATTGACGGTTTTGTCATGAAAGGGTATGTGAAAGTTCCCAAAAGGTTTATGAAAAATCTTGAGAAAGAATTTAAAGGCAAAACCTATGATGACAAAAACCTGATCGCCATCAACAAAAACTTCCAGAGTCATCCATTTCTCTCTTTGGAACGGCAACCACAAACACTTTTCACAAAAGATTCCACACAGATCTATCTCTTTCTAGAAAAGAAAAAGACAAATACTTTTGATGGAGTGATCGGTTTTGGAAATGATAAAACCGATAAATTCACCTTAAACGGAACCCTGAATGTGAATTTTAAGAATATGTTCAACGGTTTTGAAGCGGTGAATCTGTACTGGCAGAGAAACCCTGATAAAGGGCAGACTTTCGATCTTCAGACAGATATTCCTTATCTTTTTAATTCGAATGTCGGGATGAATATGAAAATCAATATCTTCAGACAGGATTCCACGTATGCGAACGTAAAAATGCTTCCGGCTTTTTACTATCACATGAATAACAGAAATAAAATAGGTCTTCGAGGCACTTTTGAAACATCAAGCATCATTGATACTTTATATGTTCAGGGTAAAGATTATAATAAAAAGGGTCTTGGTATTTGGTATGAAATGACAGAACCTACTGATATTGATCTTTTCCTATACAAAACAAGAATCAATGCAGGATACGACTTTTTGGCGACGACCTATACCAAGGATAACATTAAAGCCAATCAGAACCAATTCTATTTTTTCGGGGAACATAATTATCACATCAACGGAAACCATTTTCTTAATATAAAGGCAGAAGGTGCCATGATGGATTCTAAGGTAGAGTTCTCCGCCAACGAATTGTACCGTTTTGGGGGATGGAACTCCATGCGGGGATTCAATGAAAATTCCCTCGCCGCCGATTTTTATTATTATGGAAGTCTCGAATACCGGTATTTAATAGGAAGTCAGGCTTTCTTTGATGCTTTCGGGCAGTACGGCCAGCTCAACAATAAATCTTTAAATGTGAAACCTAAGCTCTACAGTGTAGGTTTCGGGTTCAATTTCTTTATTCCGATCGGTCTTATGAGCTTCCAGCTCTCCAATGGTAATGAGTTTGGAAATCCGTTTAAGTTTAATGATATCAAAATCCACTGGGGAATCCTGAGTAGATTTTAAAATATTTCGTTAATTGTAAAATTCAGTTTTGTTTTTATTGCAGAAAATTATTTTATCTGTAAAAATTAAAGGGAAATAGAACAATCATAATTCGTAGCAATATTCCTAAAATATTGCAAAATTTATAATAAAATAATATTTCACTGTTGTTTTATTAATTTTTCTTATCTTCACTTCAGAAAACAAACTAAAAACAATGAAACAATCAAATCATGCATTATTAGCATTATCTTTTGCTTTTGTGGCAATTTCTGCTAATGTAAAAGCACAATCAGACACAAACCAGAGTACGCACGACATTACGGTAAGTATACCGGAAGTAGCATTGGTTGACATAGAACCAACTGCAAGTAAAAACCTGACCATGGGCTTTACCGCTCCTACAGAAGCAGGTTTACCTATAGTTCCGGCCAGTACTAATAATACTCTTTGGCTTAATTATTCTTCTATTAAATCTGTTGCAGATGTAACCCGTACTATTTCTGTAAAATTAGGTGCAGTAATTCAAGGTGTAGACATTAAAGTAACAGCTGCAGCTGCAACCGGAGCAGGAGGAGGTTTATTAGGAACCCCAGCTTCTCAATTGACATTAACCGCTACACCCCAAACTATAATTTCAGGAATCGGAAGTGCATATACCGGTGACGGAGCAAGTAATGGTCACAATTTGTCTTATTCAGTAGTTTCGGCAACTGGTGTTAATTATCAAGATTTATCTGCTACAGCAACGACTACAGCAACCGTAACATACACTATTTCAGATAATTAATTAAAAACACCATATAAACACTAAGATGAGAAGAATCTATCCTAAGTTTCTTCTTGTTTTACTGTGCCTTTTTATTCTCAAAAATATTCTTAATGATAAAGCGTATTTTATTTTCCCTTGCCTTTATTTTACAGTTCGCATCACTGCAGGCAGGCATTGTTGTACTTAATGGTCTCACCCATATGTACAAAGTGGAGAACGGACAGATGTATAAAGGAAAGGTTACTTTACAGAATACAGGAAATGCTCCTCAAAATGTAAAAATTTTCCTGCAGGACTTCAGCTATAAGGCAGATGGAACCACCTATTATACTGCGCCTCATACTAATGAGCAATCAAATACAAGCTGGATCAAATTAAATACAAATTTGGTAACTCTGAATGCTAAAGAAACAACAGACGTTTCTTTTGAAATTACCGTACCTGATAAAGCTATTCAGTCAGGAAGCTACTGGAGTGTGATCATCGTAGAACCTGTAGAAGATATAAAACCAAGTAATACGACTACGGGAGTGAATATTACATCTATTGTCCGATATGCCATTCAGGTCATTACAAATTACAATACTGAAAATGTAAAACCTTCTCTTAAGTTTGAAAGTGTAAAAGTAGAAAAAGCAGGAAAACAGAAGAGTGTAAAAATAGGAATTGCCAATAACGGAAATGTATATTGTAAACCTGTTGCCAATCTTGAAATCTACAATCGCAGAACAGGAGAAAAAGTCGGCACATTTTCCAGTTTACAGATGGGACTGCTTCCCAATACCTCGAAATCATTCGATATAGATATCAGTAAGATTCTTCCTGATAAGTACAACGCTGTGATTATAGCAACCGATGAAGATGAAAATGCTTTTGCTCTTAATGTGGAATTAGAAGTTAAAAATGATTAGGAAATGGATCCTATATATCATCCTGTTATTCCCGACACTGATTTTTTCTCAACAACAATCTCACGAAATTGTTATTAAAAAAGATAGTTTACGACCGGGAGCCCCTACCTCTGTTTCTTTTAAAATAGAGAATACATCTTCCGGAAGTAAAACTTACCTCTTAGAGGTTGAAACTTCATCCTCTTTTATCAGTTCTATTCTTACAAAAGACGAAATTACTCTTTCTGCATTTGAAACCAGAATTCATATTGTTCCTTTGAGAGTTGCCGCGGAGACTTCTGCCGGGAACTATGAAATTTCTTTACACATTTCTGAAAAAGACTCTGAAAATAAAATTACAGAAAAAACAGAAATCATTATTGCCGAGCGCCGGAATCTTTCCATTAGTCTTTTAGAATCTCCGGAGTATGTAAAAGCCGGGCAGGTCATCAAAGCTTCATTTATTCTAAAAAATACAGGAAATACAAAAGAATATCTGGCCATGGAAAGCAGCAATTCATTGATAAGTCAGGTCAATACTCTGATCCTTCCACCGGGAGCTAATAAAGTAATTACAGTCATTAAAAATACAGATCCCAATTTAGGTAAGAATGATTATCAAAATTTAAATCTTACCGCCCGCTCAACCGTTCATCCTGATCAGGCGGTCACGGCCTATAGCAGTGTAAAAATTATTTCAACAAAACCTGTTGAAGAAGATATTTATTACCGTCTTCCCGTTTCAGCGTCGCTTTCTTTTATCGGAAACCGAAACAGAGGGGTTTACCAGGATGGTTTTCAGGGAGAAATTTATGGTAAAGGAAGCGTGACTAATAAAAATACCAGTCAAATAGAATTTCATGCCGCCACTAAAAATCCGATTGAGTTCAATGCTTTTACTCCATACGAAGAATATTTTATCAATTATAAAGATGCTAATCTGTTTGTACACCTTGGTGATAAAACGTACTCAGCTTCTTATCTGACAGAATTCGCACGATACGGACGAGGAGCTGAAGTTCGGTATGATTTAAAAAAATTCAGTATTGGTGGTTTCTACAACCGTCCAAGATTTTTCAGAGATATCAAGGAAGAGTTTAATATTTATTCGAAACTTAAAATAAAAAGGGAATCCGAAATTACGGTCGGTTATCTTTATAAAACTCCTCTTTCTGAAAAAAATATCTATACATCTGCTAATACTTTATTTAATTCCAATACTCATTTGCCTTATGTAGCAGGAAAGTTTCAACTTCTTAAAAATCTTGATGCTTCCGGGGAGATCACCTACAGTAAAACTGATGAAACGCAAGGAATTGCTTATATGCTTCAAACTCATGCTAATTTTAACAAAGTTAGCGGAAGCCTAATGTATTTAAAAGCCAGTCCTGAATTTGCCGGGTACTTTTCCAATACGAGTACTTTTAACGGGAATATACAATATAAACCTTTAAAAAAGGTTACTCTTTTTGCCAACTTTATAGAAGATGCTAAAAATTATCAAAGGGATACTTTGTTATTGGCTGCTCCTTACAGACGTTATTTACAATATGGTGCCCAATACAATTATATAAAAACAGGCTTCATCATGGTCAATAGCGGCTATCAAAAATATCAGGATCGTCTTATGCCAAGACAGTTTGATTATGATGAAAAATTTTTCAGAGTAAGCGTCAATCAGAAAATAGGAGAATTTAATATTAACCTTGAAGGACAGTTTGGTAATACCAACAATTTTCTGACCGGGTTTTCGGGAAATTCAACCTTCTATACAGCCAACATAGGCTTTGAAAAATTTAGAACTTCGTTTAACCTGTTTGGAAGTTATGCGATAACCTCCAGATATCAGCTGCAAAACCAAAAGCAAACTTATATCGGAGCACGAGTGATTAGCAGACTGTCAGATAAAACAAATTTCAGCCTATTCTATCAGAATAATTATATGCCTGAAGATTATTTTAGAGATAGAAATCTTTTTGAAGCTCTATTCCATCATCAGCTTTTCAGAAATCATGAGATAGATCTCTCCGGTCGTTATAATTTTCAGCGTGGGGATCTTTCCAACAAAGACTTTATAGTTTCTTTACGTTATACTCTCAGGATGAATGTTCCTGTACAAAAGATTGCAGAATACACAACTTTATCCGGAAACATCAGCAATCTCGGAGTAAAAAAAGTAGACGGAATACGATTAATTATGGGAAATCATATCACGATTACGGATAGAGCAGGAAACTATGTATTTAAAAATGTTCCTCCCGGAGATTATTTTCTTGAAATAGATAAATCCACTACCCAGTTGAATGATATACCTTATTCAAATTTCCCGGCAACTTTGCATCTTATTCATAAAGAAAATATTTACAATTTCGGATTGACTACTGCTGCCAATATTCAAGGGAGCATACTGTTCAACGAAAATGAAGAAAAAGGTCAGTATGTTTTTGCCCATTATCAGCCTAAAAATGAAAGCAAAAAAAATAATAGTGTCATCGTAGAGGCTACCAATGGCGAGCAAACCTACCGCAAGATCTGTATAATAGGAGAACCATTTGACTTTACTTATTTACGACCAGGAAATTGGACTGTGAAAGTATATCGAAATGGTCTTGATAAAAGGTACAAAATATCAACAGACCAATTGCAGTTCGTTTTAAAACCTTCTGAAACCAAAAATATCGTCTTTACTATTGTAAAACAACAGACAGAAATTAAATATCAACAGGAAGGTATAAAAGTAGGATACAACGAAATAAAAAAATAAAAATGACGCCCTATACTAAAATATTATTTTCTTTACTTATTCTTACGTTCTGCGCTGGTAATACTTTTGCACAGACATACACCGTCAGCTTTACCTTACCACAAGTTGCATTAATGGATATTGAGCAGGCAACCAGCATTCCCCTTAATTTTACAAAGCCTACTGAAGCAGGGAATCGTCTTGCAAATCCTGCCAACAATACAACCAAATGGTTGAACTATACTTCGGCGGTGGCTTCCGGTGGTACACGAAGCATAACAGCTTCCATTAATCAGCCCATTCCGGGTGTTGATGTAAAATTACAGGCAGCGGCTGCTTCTGGTAGTGGAGCAGGTACATTAGGAACCCCATCTTCACAGGTCACTCTTTCTACCACACCAACCACGATCATCAGTGGAATAGGAGGATCCTATACCGGAAACGGTGTCGGTAATGGCCATCAACTTACTCTTTCTCTAGTACCCAATACCTACACTAATCTTAATACCTCCAATAATACAGTTACCGTTACTTACACTATTACTGATAGTGGAGTTTCTCCTTCTGCAAATATCCCTGTGAATGTTGCAGGGAGCACTTCTGCAATTACTATCTCCCCTATCACTGAAGCAGGAAACGATTATATAGGAAGTCCATATACGACTAATAATCCTATTAGCCCAATTACATTAGGTACTTATACGATTCCTCGTAGTGTTCTATTGGGCCTTACTCTCTTGGAAGCAGGCAGTATTGTTTCTCAAGTCAAAATGAATTATACCCCTACGATATGGAATAATTCTCTTCATCTGTATGCAAATAGAAATGGAGGCACAGGTACAATCTCGGGTGTATGTATAGGGTGCAATGCTTATTTCAATAACGGTGCTAATTACCCGGAAATACTTCAGACAGATTCCGTTTTTTTTGATATGATGTTTTCTGGGACATTAGGATTACTAGTAACCCAAGTATCTTATTCTAGTATTCCAATCTCCATCCGTCTTGGTGGAGTTTCGGCAACTGTTCCTGCAGCTACTTATACTGCTCAGATAAACTTTCACCAATAGGCAACTATTTATAAAATATCGTGCTTAAAAGAGCGCTGAATAATTTACCTCAATTTTATTTATATGAAGTGTAAAAATCTAATTTCTATATTACTTTAAAATAAAAGATGAATATTTACCTCGTTACTTCCTAAAAATAAAAAAGGTTTTGTCCATTTCTTTACGAGACTTTTCTGTTTTTTTGTGTTTGTTTCTAGATTTGTTTTAGGGTATATTGCTTTTGCTTTTCTCGTTTTCCTCCTCTAAGATTTATCTTGTTTTGGATTTGTTTCTAGATTTGTGTTTGTTTTGCTTTTGATTGTGTTTTTGGGTATAAACAAAAAAAAGTCTCATAGAACTTAATCTATGAGACTTTAAAATAAAAACTGGCGGCGACCTACTCTCCCGCTTTCGCAGTACCATCGGCGCTGGTGGGCTTAACTTCTGTGTTCGGAATGGGAAC
>NZ_JAERSE020000005.1 GCF_016735585.2 Chryseobacterium tagetis | reverse complement strand
GCTTCAGAGTTTAAAAACAAAGAATAAGGTAACGAAGATCAATACGCAACCTCTGATACAGGGGGCTTACCTGATTACGATAAAAACAGATACGAACAAAACGGCGAATGCTAAACTGATTAAAAAATGATTAACATGATCCCCAATAAATTTAAAAAGGTTTTTAGGTATATAATTGCAATATTTCTTTTTTGCCTATCTAGTAATTTCTTAAAAGCACAAATAAATTCTAATAATCAGTTATTAGAGCCTTTAAACATTATGACACCAGAAGCTGCAAATTTTGCAAAATATGGTGGTATTCCAATAAATTTATCTACAGGGCAATTAAATCATAGTATTTTATTGTACAATATTAAGGTTGGAAGTTTTGAAATTCCTCTGTCACTGAATTATAGTTATAATGGATTTAAGCCTCAGGTTGACCCTTCAATGGTTGGAATTGGTTGGAGTTCAAATTTTGGAGGTGCTGTTGTAAGGGAAGTTAAAGGTAAGCCAGATGAAACGAACGGATATTTTGCAAATATTAATCAATATGAAAATATGTCAAACCTATCAACGTCACAGCAAGTTCTAATGTTAAAAAATGCAGTGAATTATGGCTATGACACAAGACCAGATAAGTATATTGTAAATGCTCCAGGTATAAAAGGAAGTTTTACGCATAACTCTAATTTGACACCTATCTTTTTTGAAAAATCAAACTACAAAATATCTCAAAGAACTCAAAATGCTTTTGACCCATTTGTTGTAACTAATGAGAATGGAATTATCTATACTTTTAATGAACCTGAAGTTACGACAAATCTTGATTGGCAAACTAATATCGATGATGTATATCCAAGTAGTTGGATGCTCAGTAAAATTGAGATACCTGAAAGGCAAGATTCGATAAAATTTTCATATGAAAATTATCAAAGCTATAAATTATTTTCCAACTTTGTTTGGAGTACTACGATTCCTCAATGGAGCTGCTACACTCCACCTCCTGCGGGGAATACTTACAACGACGCCGCAGTCTCTGGAAAGTGTTTAAAGAGAATTGATTATCCTGATGGTTATGTTTTATTTGATTATGAAAAACTCTCTAGGAACACTTCAGAGTTTCCATTTATAACTTTAATGTCAAACTTTTTAAAATTACAGTCGGTAAGGGTCTATGACAAGGCCAACAAGCAAATCGAAAAATTTTCTTTTAATTATTATGATTCGGGATTTTATTATGTTTTATCATCAATTAAAAAAGAGGATAGAGATGGAGTTGAGATACCATTTTATGAATTTGATTACATAAATAAAGAGCAGCTGCCTGTAAATCCTGTTTCTTATGAATATCAGGATTTATGGGGATTTTATAATCAACAACCTATAAATATCAACAATATGACAGCTGCGCTGTCACCATCTTTTTTGCATTCGAAGTTGGGTGCCTTATCTAAGATTACTTATCCAACAAAAGGGAGGACAGAAATTGATTATTTACCTAATACTATTAGTGAATACGTTTCTAATCCACCTGTACAAGATCAAGAAATTTTAAGTTTTTCATCACAACAAACTGTTCAAGACTGTGATTATAGGGAAATGATTGTCAATATACCAACATATCAGGAAGTTACAATAACCTTAGTTGGAACTAATACTGCCACAAATGGCTACATAAATATGGGTGTTAAAAATGAGAATGGTAACATTTTACAATTTGTTGGTAGCAATGGATATTTGGGGAATTTTCAAATAATGTCTAATTTTTTGTCTCAGAATCCAACTCAAGTTGTTTCAGGTAGTACATTTGTTACAGCTGGTCAGAATTTAAAACTTTATATCGATTTATGCAAGGAGGGAGGAGGCTCTCAAGAAGAAGTTTCATGCTATATAATAATAAATTATGTGAATTCAACCAATCCAACTGGGCAATATGTTGATAAAGAAGTCGGGGGGATAAGGGTTAGTTCTACAAAAGATTGCCCAGATTCTTCTTCTGATAATTGTGTTAAGAAAACTTATACATATTCTGATGGTTTTTTAATAGAACCATACGCTAAAAAACTCTTGGAAAAAACAACTAATTTCACTGATGTTGAAGCTTTAAATTATACTGAATTAAATGATGGTGATTACTCAGTACAATCTTCTGGAGCATCGGAATGTAGTTACGGTTTGAAACAAAGTTTTTATAGACCAATTGGATCGCTGACAAATTCGGGATCGCATATTTTTTATCCTAAAGTAGATGTCAGCAATGATTCTGATAAAACACTAGGAAACATCAAAAATCAGTTTGAGTATTATCTCTCACCATCTGTCAGTGACAGTTTCCCGGATTTAAAACCAAATGAAGACCATAGACAATCTAAGTTAAAGCTTCAAGTTTCACAAGAAAAATTGAACACCGTTTTAGTTGACAAGAAAGAGATTCTTAACTATTATAACGAAAAGACGTATAATGATATTTATGCATTTGATGCGATGTATGATCGATCTTCCAATCAAATAAGATATTATAAAGTCGACTGCACGAATGGAAATTGTCATCGTACAGGTGAAATGGCTATAAAGAGTACCTTAGATTCGTTTGTTAAGGGTTCTATAAAGCATTTTTCGAAATCTTACAATATAGATAGTACATCTATAAAAGAAATGGAAAATAGCAAAATTCTTCAAACTTTTAAAAAATTTAAATATAATAATGACAATACATTAAAAGAGGAAATAACTACTTTTCCATCAAATGAAGAAGCTAAAAACGTATTTTTTTATCCTAAAGACTTGATTAATGAACCGTTTATGACAAATTTAGTTGATGAAAATAGAATTTCTACAGTTGTGAAAAATGAATCTTTTAAAAATAATAAAAAAATTAAAGAGGAACATTTAAAATTTAACAATGATATAGATACAAGTGGTAAAACACGATTAAAATCATTGTTTTCTAGCATTGGAAATGTTGATATTTTTTCATCCGATGATTTGATAATTAATTTTAATAAATACGATGATAAGGGCAATATTTTGCAGTACACCTCTAAAGATGGCATTCCTACAACTATTGTCTGGGGATACAACCAAACTCAGCCAATTGCCAAAATTGTAGGAGCTGCATATTCGGATGTGTCTTCGGTTATAAGCACTATTGTAAACGCTTCAAATACCGATGCACAAGATCCTTCGACCGAGCCTGCCTTGATTGCCGCACTCGACAACTTCAGAAAAAACAGCAACATCGCCAATTTTCAGACTACGACGTACACCTACGATCCGTTAATTGGAGTAACAAGCATTACTCCACCATCAGGAATCAGAGAGGTTTATATCTATGACTCTGTCAACAGACTGAAAGAAATAAGAGAACAAAGCCAAACAGGCAAGCTGTTGAAAGAATATCAGTACAACTATAAACACTAATACCTGATGAAAAAAATAATAATTCCTATAAGTGCTTTATTGATTACAGGCACTGCCCATGCCCAGCTAAGTACAACTGAAAATTATATTTATTCCAAAATCTATTTAAGTGATCCTACCGAACCCAATGTGAGAACCTCAGAAACGGTTCAGTATTTTGATGGGTTGGGAAGACCTAAACAGGTGGTGAATATCAAAGCTTCCCCTTTAGGAAGAGATATTGTCACTCCCGTTGTCTATGACGGATTCGGAAGGCAAACCAGAGATTACTTGCCAGTTCCACAACAATCTACAACGAATGGAGCGATATATCCTCAAGCATCTGGATTAGTTCCTTATCCTGTTAATGATCCGTCTAATATTTATAATGGTGACAAAATATTCACAGATAAACAACTGGAAAACTCACCATTAGATCGAATTCTAAGTCAGAAGCAAGTTGGTAATGCCTGGGATGGTAAACCTATACAATTCGGCTATGATGCCAATATCGGCGGAGAAGTAAAGAAATATACGGCAACATTTAACTATACAACCTTTGAAGCTTCAATTACTGTTTCTACGTCTTATGCAGCCAATCAGTTGTATAAAAATACTGTAACTGATGAAGATGGTAATCAGACGATAGAATTTAAAAATGGTCAGGGACAAGTGATATTGGTAAGAAAGATGCTGAACGCTTCTGAGAGCACAGATACCTATTATGTGTACAATGATTATGATCAGTTGGCTTATGTTTTATCACCCAAAGCAGTTGACCAAATTAAAAATCTAAGTGTAGGAACTCCAATTCCAGATACGGTTCTAAATAATCTTTGCTATCAATATAAATATGATGGCAGAAACCGATTGGTTGAAAAAAGGCTTCCAGGTAAAGGTTGGGAATATATGGTGTATGATAAAGCGGATCGTTTGGTTGCAACCCAGGATGCCAATCTTAGACTTGGTAACAAATGGCTTTTTAATAAATATGATAAATTCGGAAGAGTCATCTATACAGGAATTGCTGTTGATGGTGGTACCAGAGAGGGTGTGCAAGGCTGGATTCTTTTTACCTATGGGGTCAACACAGAAGTATCGGGATCATATACACAGAGTGGTCTACAGATACCATATGGTAATACTGCATATCCTCAAAATATAGAAAGCATACTCACTGTAAATTTTTATGACACCTATCCTATAGGAACACCTGTTTTTACTCCAACGATTCCCAATCAGAGTGCTGTATTAACGGATAATATGAGTTCTGATCTTAACACAAAAAGCTTAGCTTTAGCTTCTTATGTAAAAAATATAGAAGATGATAACTGGACGAAAAATTATACCTACTATGATATCAGAGGAAGAGTAATTGCCAGCCATTCGATCAATCATTTAGGAGGATATACTCAGACAGAATCCAAGCTTGATTTTACAGGATTAGCTCAACAAACTATCACCCGTCATAAAAGACTTTCTAGCGACACAGAAAGAGTGATTGATGAAAATTTCACTTATGATCTGCAAAACCGTCTGGTAAAACACACCCACAAAGTAGATAATAATCCTCAGGAAGAGATTCTTGCTCAAAATACTTACAATGAAATTTCCCAACTTACCAGCAAATTGGTAGGAGGAACAAATGTTGGAAGCGGTCTTCAGGAGGTCAACTATGAATACAATATTCGTGGTTGGATGACTAAGATCAATGATCCTGTAAACTTAGGAAACGACCTGTTTGGATATGAAATAAGATATACTAATCCTCAATACACTAATCTTGCTTCCGCAAAATACAACGGAAACATTGCAGAAGTAGAGTGGAAAACTTCGAAAGATGGTATCTTAAAAAGATATTCATATCAATACGATGCTTTAAACAGATTGAACGGAGGGTTTTATTCTGAGCCAGATGCTTTCGTTCCTCAAAATGGCTATTATAACGAGGCCATGAGCTATGACCTTAATGGAAATATTATGTCTTTACAGCGGAATTCGGAGGTACAGAATATTGGAGCATCACAGATGGATAATCTCACCTATACCTATACAGGCAACCAGCTTAATACTGTAATTGATTCCTCATACAATTATTCTGGCTACCCAGGCTATGGAGGGAACCTGATTAATTATGATGTAAATGGAAATATGATTGATCATGTGGATAAAGGTATTCTTGAAATCAAATACAACCACCTGAATCTTCCCAATTATGTAAAATTTGATCTGTTTGTAATAAGAAATGACCCATTTACGGGAGGTACATCCACAATATACAAAAATACAAAGTATGTATATCGAGCAGATGGGGTTAAGCAAAGTAAAATACATAATTATTTTTCAGGGAGAATTCAGGGAGATTCATACGTTTCAACCGAATATCTGGATGGTTTTCAATATAACTACGACTTTAGCGGTTTAGCAGCTTCCTTATCACCACAAGGCTTACAGTTTGTTTCGACTTCAGAAGGCTATTATGATTTTGCACAAAATAAGTATATTTACCAGTACAAAGATCAGGTAGGAAATATAAGATTGTCTTTTTACAAAGATGCTCTAGGAAATACGGTCATTGACAGAACAAATGATTATTATCCATTTGGACTGGAGTTTGGGGGTAGTAGCAGCTTAAATACGTACGGTTCTGTTTCTCCGAATTATACCTATTCTTTCCAGGGGCAGGAAAAGCAACAGGAAACGGGATGGAACTCCTTTAAATGGAGAAATTATGACCCTGCGATGGGAAGGTTTTTTAATATTGATCCTCTATCAGAAAAATATGCTTATCAATCTCATTATAATTTTTCAGAAAACAGAGTTGTGGACGGTAGAGAATTAGAAGGGTTAGAATGGGTTAAAAATTCAACAATAAATGATAATGGAACAAAAACTTATACGGCAGATGCTAAATTTAAAGTATTAAATAATGCACAAAATGTAATATCTAATTCTGATCTTAAATACTATTTTCCTAGATTTACTAAACAAATGGAAGAATCCTATAATGGAAAAACAACTTCTGGAGATGAGTTTAAGGTTGGTAAAATAGAATATCAGGTTGTTGATAAAGTAGATCCCTCAAAAGATTATTATATAGAGCTTACCACGCAAGTCTTGGAAAAAGATGGTAGCCCTTCAACTGCAGCTGGAAAAGTTGATAAGATTGGTGACACTCAAGTTAACAGAATGCAGGTAAATGTTAAAAAAACAAATCTTGAAGGAATTGTAGCTCATGAAGTAAACCACACTGCAGGTAATAGGCATCAAGACGATCCTCAAAATCAGATTAAAGATGCTTCTACAAAAATAAAATATGATAATATGATGAGTTCTCCTATTCAATCAGGAAATAAATTAATTCCAGAGCAAAGAGATATACTATTAAAAAATATACCTGATGAAAAAAAGCCTTAATATTTTAAAAATTCTTTCGTTGTTTTGTTTTATACAATGTTATACTTTACATGATTTAGTGCAAAAGAATATAAAGCAAAGTGATCTTGGCATTGATGATAAGAACTTTCTTAAAGAAAATAAAACTATGATTTATTTATATGGATCTATATTTGCAACCCCTCAAAATGTAAAATTAGATGTGGATTCACAAGTTATTTTTGAAGGTGTATTGATTCGAGATAAGTTGGGTTACGCAAAAAATTTTACGATAGACAATAGTTTTAGAAAGATTATTTTAACAGTTGGCTCTCAAAAGTTCAAAATTGTCAATGAATCCTATCCATATATAACAATAAGTTTGAATAAAGAAATGAAGCCTGTAGTGTATGAAACTAACTATATGAACATTTCTGACGGGGATGGCACAGCAGAGTAACTGATATTTATTTTCCCCAAATATTATAAAATAATGAAAAAATTCTTGCACAATCTGGATTGTTATTTTTTTATGACAAAAAATTTATACTTCTACTATTCCTAGTCTAAGAGTTATTTTATAAAAATTAGGGTATTGATTAAATACCCTAATTCTTTAAGAAACAATCAAGAAGTTCTTGAAAATAATAATAATAATAATAATAATTATCCATATGGATTGGAGTTTGAGGGTAGCAGCACCTTAAATACTTATGATTCGGTTTCTCCGAATTATACCTATTCTTTCCAGGGGCAGGAAAAGCAACAGGAAACGGGATGGAACTCCTTTAAATGGAGAAATTATGACCCTGCGATGGGAAGGTTTTTTAATATTGATCCTCTATCAGAAAAATATGCTTATCAATCGCATTATAATTTTTCGGAAAATAGAGTTGTAGATGGTAGAGAATTAGAAGGTTTGGAAGTCGTTTTAGTAAATGATACAGAGCATAATCAACCTATAATTAAAGCCGCCAATAGTGAACAATATAAAGATAATTCCAACACAAAAACTATACACATTTTTGCACATGGAAATCCTTTAGCAATGTATAATGAAAAAGTTACATCTAAACAGAAAGAAGCTGGATTAGGAACTATTGATTCTGGTGAAAAACTTAATGACGTTCTTAATCAAGGTAGCGATTTATGGAAAAACTCTGAAAGCAAAGATGGATTTACGATAGTCCTACACGCTTGTAGAACAGATTGTTACACATTAGATAATAAAGGAAATGTTATAGATCTAGTCGCCTCCCTAATGTCTGAATCGAATGAAATGAAGGGGGGGGGGTTACAATAATTGCTCCTGATGAAAGAGACGGCTTTTCTGCGAACGGAAAAGAAATAGGACCACAAGAAACCAAATATACTAACCATAATGGGAATTATTTACCAGGAACACCCAGAAGCGAACAAGGAAAACAAACTAGCCAATTTGGATATTGGAATTCCTTTAAGAATGGACAAAGAACAAATAAGCAGCCTGGAAATACCAAACCTGAGGGAAAAGACGAAAGAAGTTTACTAGATAAAATTTTTAATTGATTATGAAATATACAGTTATAATAATAGTTTTTTTATTTGTTGGCTCTTGTCAAAAGAAAGACGCACTACCCGAATTAGAAAAAAACGAGGAAAAAATCATTACTATGAATTCTGTTTCGAATTATGATAGCATTATTCGTTCTGTAAAACTTAAAGGAGATACATTAGCGTATAATGAATTATATTATTATTTAATGGATTCTAATAAAAATGATAGAACTGATACACTGATGTATTATTCACAAATAATGGCTGAAAAATACAATTACGATTTGGCTTATTTTTATTATTTAACTGCTTTATGTGAAAAATATAATATTTCATTTAAAGATGCTAACTACTCAGCAATTAATATTACTTCTATGAATAAGCTTTCGAAAAAAGAAATAGAAAATTGGTTAAATAAAATGTTAGAAAAAAAAGTAATTACTAAAGAACAATACAACTCTGTGAAGAGATAAAAAAAATTAACCCTCGTATTTGCGAGGGTTTTGTTTAGAATAACTATTATAATTCCTCATTTTTAATGACATAAAATATTCTGCAATGGTAAGATTTTTTAATGTAGATTCTCTAAGTAAAAAGTATGCGTATCAATCACATTATAATTTTTCTGAAAACAGGGTTGTTGATGGTAGAGAATTAGAGGGATTGGAAGCTAAGCTTATTAATGAAAATACAATTGAATGGCGAGTGAAAGTAGATAATAAACTTGGATATGATTATAGTAAAACTCTTTTAAAGGACGCGGCAGATATTTTAAGCCAAAATGGAATGAAATATAATATTATAAATGATCCCGAAGCTAAATTTACTTTAGAGCTATCGCGTCCTACGATGAGAATAGATCCCGTTACAAAAGAACCAGTAGTTACCAATGGATATACTATGAATGACGGGAATACCTATGATGGAAAAGCTGTCTCAAAGGATAATCCCAGAACATTAGCTCATGAACTAGGGCATAAAGCAAGTTTGCCCCACATTTTTGATGAAAAAAGTAAACTAACTAATACTGAAGAAAACAAAAATAATTTAATGAATTCGGGTGATAATAATAAGAAAGAGCTACGGAGTAGTAATGGAACTGAGCTTGTACCAGCTCAAACAAATGACATGAAAAGTCATATTCAAAAAGTTTATGAAAATAAAACCAAAGAAAAGGAAATTGAATCTAAAAACAATATACCAAATGATATCAATTAATATTCCGAAAAATCAAAAAAAAATATTTTTCACTTCATTACTTCTAATGATTTCTTGCCAAACAAAAAAAATAATAAGTTATGATAAGTATCAAACTCTGTCTTTTGAAAAGAAAAACGAGGTAAATGAATATCTTAAAGATGCATATAAATTCTTACCTAAAAAAGAAGATGAAGTTCTATTAATGTTTCAATATAATTGTTTTTTTGGAAAAAAATTAACATTAAACAATGGATATTCTACGGAGTTCCCTACATCTCAAAACAAAATTAGCTATGGACAAAGGTTCACAACTTTTAAAAAAAATATTGGAAATGTAGAAATTAATTTATCTAATAAAAAAACTTTCGTGATACATTTGAAGACAGGATTTGATTATATAGGAGTTTGTTATAATGAGAAAGAAAACAAGTTATATATTGAATATTTTGATTTCCCACACATGTTAGTAGAAGAATAAATATATATGATGAAATTACAGAATAATCCAATTATTATAATTTTTTGCAATTGTCTTATATTTTTATACAGTTGTAAAAATAAAACAACTTCCTTTTATTATAAAAGTAAATCAGAGAAAACAGACTGGAAACAAATTAATTCCAGAGCAAAGAGATATAATCTTAAAAAATATACCTGATGAAAAAAAGCCTTAATATTTTAAAAATTCTTTCGTTGTTTTGTTTTATACAATGTTATACTTCACATGATTTAGTGCAAAAACGGCTACAACCAAGTGAAATAGGATTTAGAACTCAAAGGTTTCTTAAAGAAAATAAAACTATGATTTATTTATACGGATCTATATTTGCAACCCCTCAAAATGTAAAATTAGATGTGGATTCACAAGTTATTTTTGAAGGTGTATTGATTCGAGATAAGTTGGGGTACGCAAAAAATTTTACGATAGACAATAGTTTTAGAAAGATTATTTTAACAGTTGGCTCTCAAAAATTCAAAATTGTCAATGAATCCTATCCATATATAACAATAAGTTTGAATAAAGGAATGAAGCCTGTAGTGTATGAAACTAATTATATGAACATTTCTGACGGGGATGGCACAGCAGAGTAATTGATATTTATTTTCCCCAAATATTATAAAATAATGAAAAAATTCTTGCACAATCTGGATTTGTTATTTTTTTAGGACAAAAAGTTTATACTTCTACTACTCCTAGTCTAAGAGTTATTTTATAAAAATTAGGGTATTGATTAAATACCCTAATTCTTTAAGAAGTAATGTAGAAGTTCTTAAAGAAAACAACTATTATCCTTTTGGGTTGAAACATGGTGGGTATAATACAACATCTGGAAATTCATCTTATCAATACAAGTACAATGGTAAGGAATTGCAGACGGATTCAGGGATGTATGATTATGGAGCAAGATTCTATATGCCAGATTTGGGTAGATGGGGTGTGGTGGATCCGCTAGCGGAGAAAACTTTACAGCTTTATGCTTATGCTAACAACAATCCGATTATGTATATTGACCCAACAGGAATGGAAGGAGAAAGTATCCATCTTGGCAAATATGGAAATGTTTTAAAAAATATAGATGATGGTGATAATGGAGTATATCTTCATAAAAATGCCAAGACAGAGAGAGATATTAATAAAACGTATAGTTCTCAAAATACCAGTGCCGGAGGAGAGAAAATAGGAGAACTTGGAGGAACGATAGATGCCAATTATATTTATTCAAATACGTTAAGTAAAAACATTGAGGAGTCGAGTAATATTTGGAATCCAAATACTTTTAGAGAATATGTAAAAGGTGGTGGTGTAAGTCTCCCTAAAAACTGGACCAATTATCACCCTAAAATTAACGAGAAAAAACAATTAATTTTAGGATATGAAAACAAGTAAATTTACAGAGAGCCAAATTTTGGCAATTTTGATTGAAACTAAATACTCAGGCAAAATAGGAATCGTTAAAGATCTTGATGTTCGTAAAATAAAATAATACTTCATGCAAAGTCTTCAATTTTAAACTGATAAAACAAAACCACCGCTTCATTGCAGTGGTTTTTATATGTATGAATACTTAATTCTTTTTTGTAAAAGCCTTTTCTATGGTTTCCAGCTCGCTTTTATTCATTTTTGAGGATTTCTCCAGTTTTGCGGTAAAAGTGACGACCTCTTCTGCGGTTGAAGGACAGCCCAGATTTTCTCCTTTTTGATCGAAAGAATCGGCAAGTATTTCTCCTTTAGGATTCAGGACCAGCCAAAATGGAAGTCCTGCATTTTCTCCTTTGTATTTGTTCATGATCTCCTGACCTCCGGGGTTTTCAAGTTTTTTCTTCTCTCCCATTTCCTGAACATCAAGATAAGCCGTGACAAATTTCTTTTCAAAAATAGGTTTCGTTTCCGGAAGGTTCATATTCTTTTCCATCACATGACACCATTTGCACCATGAAGCATGGAAAATAAGAAGTACATTTTTATTTTTTGATTTTGCTTCTGTAAGTGCTTTCTTTAGCACAACTTCAGCATTTTCCTGAGCAAAATTTAATTGAAAAAGGAGTAATCCCAGTACAATAAGTATTCTTGAAAATTTCATTTGATCTTGTTTTTTGGTTTAAAAGTTATACGAATGTAAGGTTTTTTGTTTTTATTTGAAGTAATATTTTGTTTCAACATTTATTCATTTATGAAAATAAAATTTATCCTGTTTCTGGTATTTTATTCTTACTCTGTAAATGCACAGGTTTCCTTTAAAGTAAAGCAACTCGCTAAACCTTTAGACACAATCTCCTATGCAGAATCTTCACATATAGGAATTGGCGGTAAAAGCAGTAAAATCTATGACTATTTCCGAAAGGTGTCTAAAATTGCTAAAAATGATGAGCTTTATTATTTTGCTAAAAATGGAAGCAGTGCTTTAAAATTATATTCCAGTCAGGAACTATTTAAAAGAAACGATAAAAGATTTCTTGAAATCTATCAATATTATCATGACAATCCTTTGATAATGAAATATCAGAATGGCTGTATCATTGAAAAAGAAAGCATTACAGTCTATCTAAAAAATGAAGTACATTCAGCAAAGGATATTATTTCACTAAGAGATTCTCTACTACAAGAAAAAAGAAGGGATTTGATTAAAAATCAATTAACAAGTATTTATGTGGAAGGATATAGAAATCTTAGTCAGGAAAATTTAGAATTTTGTTTAAAAGAAATTGAAAGAATCGATTCGGGAAAATAGCTTTTATAATGTTATGAGTTCTAAATAAAATTCCCCTCGCTTACGCTCGGGGAATTCAAAAATAAAACTAGATAAAGGATATTTTTTTAAGGATTCTGTTCATATCCAGCTACCTGAATTTGGGATAAAGGAATCTGATACAGATAATCATTTGTAGTAATGGTATAGTTATAATTAAGATCTGCTGCAGCCTGATTGATAACGCTCACAGCAATATTCCAGCGAACCAGATCATGCCAGTAAACGCCTTCCCCGGCAAATTCAACTCTTCTTTCTTTACGAAGCGCTGTCGTAAAATCCGAACTTGACATTGAGGTAGAAAGTGCTGAAAGACCGGCTCTCTGACGAATTTTGTTCAAATAAGGAACGGCTGTACTTGTACTCCCCTGGTTGTTCAAAACCTCAGCATACATTAAAAGAACATCTTCGTAACGAATAATCGGGAAATTGATAGGCCAGTCATAACGATTGGTAATCACAAGACCTCCTTCACGGAATTTTACAAAGTAATTGGCAAAATCCGCCTGACCGTTTTGCGCGATAAACTGAGTTTTAACCGTTACTGCTTTTCTTAGATCTCCAGCTTCATAAGCATTAAGTAAAGATTGCGAAACTCCCAGTTCACTTGAGCTATATAAGCTACCCTGTGCATTGTACAGCGGATCGGCAGTACCAAAAGTAGGTGAAACATAGCTTGGCAAATAAGAGCCTTGCGACACTCCCCCACTGATGTGCTGAATCTCAAAAATATGATATTTATTATCATTGGCACTTTTAAACAGATCTGCATAATTGGGAGCAAATGTCACATATTGTCCTTCAACCTGAATCACTGCTGATAAATGATCTTTTGCTTTTGCCAGGTACGAACTGTTATTGAGCGGGTAACCATATCCTGTAAGATACATCCTGCCCAACATCGCATGAGCCGCTGATTTTGTTATTCTTCCTTTATTTTTTGCATCATAGGTATCTTTTAAACCTGATATTGATACTTCAATTTCTGAAGTAATAAAATTATAAAGGGTAGCTAAATCCGTTCTTTGAATTGCCGACGCTTCCGACGGACTTACTGGATGATCTACCAAAGGAACTCTTCCAAAATTACGCATAAGCTCGAAATAAGCATACGCTCTTAAAAAACGGGTTTCGGAACGGTACTGCTCTTTTGTAGCCTGATCTGCAAAGGGAACCGCATCAATTCTTGCCAAGATATTATTGGCATAAGAAATAAGCTGATAAGCATCTTCCCACAGAATTTCCACTTCTTCCGTTGAAGAGGTGTCCTGAAAACGGTTGATGGCATAGTAATCCCTGTTTCCGTTTTGTGAGATGGCATTAAAGTTATTGGAACGAACTTCAGATGCCAGTAAATAGAAGTTAACATCAAACCCTCCTCTGGATGAGGAATTGATCATTGCAGAATATACTCCGGACAACGCCTGCTGAATTTGAAGTTCTGTGGTATAAAAAGAGGTTTGGGTAATATTATTCTCAGGTTCCAGCATCAGATCTTTTTCACAGCTGGTCATTACGAAGAATAATGTTCCCAGAATGAATGTCTTTGCAAATGTTTTCGTATTTCTTTTATAAATTGTTTTCATTTTTAAATTTTAGAAGTTAAAGTTTAGTCCCATCATATATACTTTTGCATTAGGATATGCTCCATAATCGGTTCCGTCTGACTGTACAGATTCCGGGTTGTATCCTCCGTAATAATGATCTTTTCTCCAGACATTTTCTAAACTGACATATACTCTCAGACTGGAAATTTTCAGCTTGTCTACAAGATCTTTTGGGAAATTGTATCCCAGTGTTATGTTTTTAAGCTGAATATAAGTGGCATCATACAACCATCTTGTATCCAAGAGGCTTCCTGTAGTTCCGTCCAGTCGTGGTGTTTTCCCATCTCCAGGATTTTCATCTGAACGCCAACGATTTGCCCAGTTTCCCATTACATTGGTCGTGGTTCCCATTCCTGTGCGATCGATTGCACGACCTAACAACGCATAACTGTACCCTCCTTTCTGTCCCTGAAAGAATACAGAAAGATCAAAGTTTTTATATGAGAATGTGTTCGTAATCCCCCAATAATAATCGGGAGTCGGGCTTCCTATGATATGACGGTCATCTTCGTTAATAACTCCATCTCCGTTATAATCTCTGTATTTAACATCTCCTGCAATCGCTCCACTCGTTTTAGCAATATTTGGATTGTTGATATCGGCTGTAGAAAGTACTCCTATCGCTTCATAAAGATAGAATGAATTCAGTGACTGGCCGACCTGTATAATATTGGTACTATTACTGAAACCGGTATAAATAGGTGTATTGTCGCTACCCAGCTGTAACACTTTATTTTTATTAAAAGCAATATTCGCTGAAGTATTCCATCTGAAGTTCCCCACGAAGTTTTTTGTGTTTAAATCCAGCTCCAGTCCTTTATTCTGTACAGAACCAACATTACTCCATACTGAAGTATAGCCGCTTACTGCCGCTATTGGCTGTTCCAGAAGCAGGTCTTTCGTTTTCTTGATATAGTAATCTGCCGTAAAGTCAATTCTGTTGAATAATCCTAGTTCAAACCCAAAATCTGAGGATTGCGTTTTTTCCCAGGTTAACTTTCTATTTGCAGAAGTATTGGGAACTAATCCATTGGACAAAGTCCCGCCAAATGAATAATTCCCTCCCGCAAGTGTTCCAAATGCTCTGTAATCTCCAATGGCATTGTTTCCGTTTTCACCCCAGCTGTATCTTAGTTTAAGATTATTCAGCCAGCTTACATCTTTTAAGAAATCTTCCTTATCAACTTTCCAACCTGCTCCAAATGCCGGAAATATCCCCCAAAGATTGTCCCATCCAAATCTGGAAGAACCGTCTCTACGGATACTTGCCAACAACATATATTTCTTTTTGTAATCATAATTCACACGACCAAACATTGAAATCAACATCCATTCAGATGCTGTATATTCTGAGTTCAGTACAGAGGCAGATTGTGTGAAATTAAAGGTTTGTAAATCATCATTAGGAAAACCCTTATTCCTGTTATATTGAGTGGTTGTTCTGTAATTCTCCGCACTGTATCCTGCAATCGCTGCAATACTGTGGTCTCCAAAAGTCTTTTTATAATTTAATAAAGCTTCCCCCAAATATCTGTTATAGTTTACTGTCTTACGGCTTGCAATACTTACCTGCCCCGGAATATTGGTAATCAAATCAAACGTTGGCGTATAGCCGTTGTTAAGATTGAAATTATTCGTAGCTCCTCCGGAAAGTTTAATATTCAGGTCTGGCAAAATATCATAAGACACATACGCGCTGGTGAGTAAACGGAACTCGTTGGTATTATTTGTTGTATTTTCCATCAGTCCGATCGGGCTCTGTGTAGAACCTGCCCATCTGTATCTTGTATTTTTCCAGAAATTGGTATAAAGTCCGGCGCCAACTTCTGCCACAGGTACCATAGAAAGCATTTTGTGGGCTAAATTATCTTTCCCATCTACTGTAGCTCCGTAGCTTTTCGAGTAGCTTGGGCGAAATGAAATTCCGGCTTTCCATTTATCTGAAATATTAAGATCTACAACAGCGCTTAAATTAAATCTGCTGAAACCTGTATTAATCGCCAATCCTTCCTGATCAAAATAAGCTCCCGAAATCAGGTATTTCACATTTTTGGTTCCCCCTCTTGCCGACAACTGATAACTTTGTATAGAGGCCGGTCGGTAAAACACATCCTGCCAATCGATATTTGCTACCTGGCTGGTTCCCCATCGCGGGTCGATCATATAATTGATATTGGCTAAATTGTAATCTGTTGCATTGGCCAGATTAAAATAATTAGCTCTTACCGCATAGCTATCTGATGCAGAATTACCGGGCGCTAATGCCTCCCATTTTTTATTAATAGCTTCTGTAGCATAGTCGATCCATTCTGCACTGCTCATGATATCCAGTTTTTTCTCAATGGTCTGAACTCCATAATACTGAGAAAAGCTAAAAACAGGTTTTCCTGAATTTCCTTTTTTAGTGGTTACAATCACAATCCCGTTAGAACCTCGAGATCCATACATTGCCGTTGATGC
Source organism: Chryseobacterium tagetis (assembly GCF_016735585.2). GTDB lineage: Bacteria > Bacteroidota > Bacteroidia > Flavobacteriales > Weeksellaceae > Chryseobacterium > Chryseobacterium tagetis. Next base: position 430,312 of record NZ_JAERSE020000005.1, on the reverse strand, counting down.
GGCATCCTTAAGCACTTCAATCGATTGCACATCATCAGGAGAAACATTCGCCATATCATCTACGACCATACCATCAACCACATAAAGAGGGGAATTACTTGCTGATATGGAAGCCGAACCACGAACTCTGATTTCTAAAGGCTCACCAGGTTTCCCACTAGTGGCACGGGTTTTAACCCCTGCAATTTGTCCCGTTAAAGCCTGATCTACTCTTGCTATCGGACGGTCTTTAAAAGTCTCAGCATTTACTCTGCCGACTGAACCTGTGACCTCTCCTTTCTTTTGTGTACCGTAAGCAATAACAACGACCTCTTCGATATCTTTAGTTTTATTTGATTTTATACTGTCCTTGCCAGTACCAGCGGTTTGTTTTTCCTGTGCGAAAACAAAACCTGTAGTACTTAACAAAATACCTAAAGCTACTATAGATTTCTTCATTCTATGATTCGTGATTGTTAATTATTAAAAATTTACTTGTATCCTTAATGAAATCGAAACACCTGTCTGAAAGATATGATATTTCTCATGTTTTATTTTTATAAAAGTATACTTCTCGCAAATTTTTGGTATCCTGTAGTAACCTGTGAATATTCTCTTATTAGAGAAATAGCTGTAAATAAAAAATCATCATTGACGATTTTTCAAAAATAAATAAACCTTCAGAACGGGTTTTTAAGAATAAAATACTAGAATCACCAAACTAATAATCAGTAAGATGAAGATTTAACGTCCTTATTTGTTTACTGAAAATTTTCAGTAATGTATTCAGAAAATCAGAAATGATTGGGGTATTTTTCTGAACAATGTTCAGAGGAAATAAGAATATGACTTAATATTTATGCGATCAAACCATATTTCTTTTTGGTAAGATGAATGATCTCATCAATATGTTCTACATCAAATTCGTTGGCAGCAATATGCTTCCATAATCCTTCAATAAATAATAAAAGGATTTCTGCTTCCAGTATAGGTTTTCTGTAACCAAGTTCAGCAAATGCTTTGATCAGAACATCATGGCAAGGTTTCATGAAAAGCCGGTGATGAGCCATTCCCATTGCATTGAGCGGTATTATTTTATATTGCATCTGCCAAAAGTCTTTATTGGCTAACACAAGTATTTTCGGCAGACCCAATATATTAGAAATATAGTCTTCCGGGCTTTTATATTCGATATACGTGGCAACAAGCCTTGTCGCTTCACGATAACCTGATTTCAGGATCTCTTCTATCAGATTATCTTTGCTTTTAAAATGTTTAAAAATGAGTGCTTCCGAAACTCCAGCTTCTACAGCAATAGATTTTGTAGATGCCGCCGTCGTTCCCAATTCTGTAAAAATCTTTAGTGCCGCTCTTAATATATCTTCTTTTTTACTCATTTCTACCTTTGTTGCTTCTTTTCATGATCATCTGAAAGGCAAAGTTATGAACATTCAATAAAAAATCCCTTACTTTAGTTTTAAGCTGTTGTATATTTTGAGAATGCTTTTGAATAGTTGATCATAAAAACGTTTTTATTTTTCCTTTTTTAGAAAAATGAGTTACAATTGGGATTGGATTAACGTGACTGAATATTTTTATCACGCAAAGGTTGAAAGGCTTATTGCTCCCTATAATCATCATTCGCATTAATAAAACTTTGCGTGATAAAAACTCACTTCAAGTTCAGATTAATTCAATTAAAATTTCATTAAACTTTTTCAAGGATCACAGCGTATCCCTGTCCTACTCCCACACACATGGTAGCCAATGCATATTTTGCATTTTTTTTATGAAGTTCCAAAGCGGCAGAATAGGTAATCCTGGTTCCGGACATTCCCAGAGGATGGCCTAATGCAATGGCTCCACCGTTGGGATTAATTCTGGGATCATCGTCTTTCAACCCTAATTCTCTGATACAAGCTAAGGCTTGGGCAGCAAACGCCTCATTGAATTCCATCACATCGATATCATCTAAAGCAAGTCCTGCTTTCTTAAGGGCTTTCTGTGTAGCTGATACCGGGCCTATTCCCATAATTCTAGGTTCCACACCTGTTACAGCAGAAGCTACAATTCTTGCTAAAGGTTTTAATCCGTATTTTTGAACAGCTTCTCCCGATGCTACATATACAGCAGCAGCCCCGTCATTTAATCCGGAAGCATTTCCTGCTGTGACCGTACCATCTTTTTTGAAAGCCGGTTTTAATTTAACCAAACCTTCCAAAGTAGAATTAGAACGGACAAATTCATCTTTGTCAAAGATTACAGGATCACCTTTACGTTGTGGGATTATAACCGGAATAATCTCTTCTGCCAATCTTCCGTTTTCAGTAGCTTCTGAAGCTTTTAGCTGAGATTGAAGAGCAAATTTATCCTGATCTTCTCTGGAAATATTGTACATATCAACAAGATTTTCCGCTGTCATTCCCATTGGATCCGTTCCGTACATTTCTTTCATTTTCGGATTAAAAAAACGCCATCCGAAAGAGGAATCTTCCATTTTGGAATCGGTGCCAAATCCTTTGGACGGTTTTGAAATTACAAGAGGACTTCTCGTCATATGTTCCATTCCACCTGCAATAAAAATATCTCCATCACCTGCTTTGATAGCCCTGTTAGCATGAATGATAGCTGACATTCCTGAAGAACAGAGTCTGTTAACCGTTTCTCCCGGAACTGTTACCGGCAATCCAGCCAATAATGCCGCCATTCTCGCTACATTCCTGTTATCTTCTCCTGCCTGATTATGACAGCCTAAAATAACATCATCTATAGCTTCTTTAGGAATAACCGGATTTCTTTTCACCAGTTCTTCAATCACTAATGCTGCCAGATCATCTGCACGAACAGCATCTAAAGTTCCGCCAAAGCTGCCGATCGGTGTGCGGATTCCATCTATAATATATGCTTCTGTATTCATCAGATTGAGTATTAAGAAAGTTTTTCAATAAAAACCGCTGTCGTTTTTTCACGGACTTCTTCTAAAGTAGCACCCGGCATTATTTCTGTTAAGGTTAATTTTCCATCAATAAATTCAAAAACCGCTTTATCAGTAATGACCATATCTACCGCTTTCAGAGCCGTAAGTGGCAAATCACATACAGGAACTATTTTAGCATCCCCATTTTTCTCATTATGCATCATGGTAATGATGAGTTTTTTAGCTCCTGAAGCCAAATCCATAGCACCTCCAACTCCCAATAAAGGCTGTCCCGGAACTGCCCAGTTCGCCAAATTAGCAGCTTCATCTACCTGTAAACCTCCCATCACGGCAACATCCACATGTTTTCCACGAATCATTGCAAATGAATCTGCGGAATCAAAATAAGAAGCACCTTTTAATGCAGTTACGGGAACTTTTCCTGCATTTACAGGATAATCCATTGCTCCTCCTCCGTCTGTAGGAGCAGGACCAACTCCCAACATTCCGTTTTCCGTATGAAGGATAATTCCATCTTCTTCGGAAATAAGGTCTGCAACCAAAGTAGGAATTCCAATTCCAAGATTAACCACATTTCCTTTATTCAATTCTTTTAAAGCTCTTTTTGCCATATTAAGGCGACTTTCGGAAACTTTCTTACTGGAAGAAACAGCAGCCGAACTTCCTAAATCTTCAAGTGTTAAAGTAGCCTGAACCAGATAATCCACATAAGATCCCGGTGTATGGATACTTTCAGCAGGAATTTCTCCTACCGGAACGATTTCTTCTACTTCTGCGATTACTAAATCTGCAGCAGTAGCCATCGCTCTGTTAAAGTTCTGCTCCGTCATTCTGTATTGTAAGTTTCCGGCTGTATCTGCTTTCCATGCACGGATAAAGGCTACATTTCCTTTGATACACGGAATGAAAACCTGCTCTACTCCATTAAGAATTTTAGTTTCTCTTCCTTTAGCAAGGTCTGTTCCGGCAGAAGTAGGTGTAAAAAAACCTCCGATACCTGCACCTCCTGCTCTGATCGCTTCTGCCAGGGTTCCCTGAGGAAGAAGTTCGGATTCTACTACTCCATCCTGGGCAGCTTTTACGGCTTCCGGGTTGGAAGTGAAGAAGGAACCGATGATTTTTTTCAACTGTCCGTTTCTGAGCAGTCGTCCTCCTCCTATCCCAACTTCTCCTACATTGTTTCCTATGAATGTTAAATTTTTTGTTTTAGTTTCTGCCAAGGCATGCATCAGATGAACCGGATTTCCTGTCATTCCGAAACCTCCCTGTAATAAAGTATCTCCATCTTTTACCATAGCTACAGCTTCCTGTAACGTTATCTGAGGTACTGTTTTCATATTTTGTATTTATTTTATTAAAATGAAAGAATATTCTTTGCAAATTCTTCTGCCTGTTCTACTGCTGATAAGTGTGCTGCTTTCAGAACTTCCAATTTGGAAACTGCAATTTTTGTTTTCATAAATATTCCGTCATCTACTGTTGTTACCAGATCTTCTGAACCGGCAATTACCAAAACAGGAATGTTTATTTTATCTATCTGATATCGATAATCTGCATCGCGTACTGCTGCACAGTTTGCACAATAACCACCTACATCATTGGCTGCGAATTTTTTCAGAATCATATCAACCTCATCGGCATGGTTTTTTTTAAAATCAGTTGTAAACCATCTTTCTGCCGTACCGTCAAGGATACTTGACAATCCATTTGCTGTAACTGTTTCAATACGGGTATTCCAGCTTTCTGTAGTTCCTATTTTAGCTGCAGTATTGGCAAGAATAATCTTGTCAAATTTATCAGAATGACTGATTCCCAGATACTGACCGATCAATCCTCCCATAGAAAGACCACAAAAAGTAATCTTTCCTTTTATATTCAAAGTATTTAAAAGCTCGATAATATCTTCTCCTAATTCTTCTATAGTCAGTTCTTTCTCAGAGTTGGAAGATTTTCCATGTCCTCGGGTATCATGTAAAATGATATTAAAATCAGATTTAATGATATCCACTACTTTATTCCACATAGAATAATCCGTTCCCAGAGAATTAGAAAAAATGATCGTTCTGTCTTTTCCTGAATTTAAAAATTCATAGTTACATGTATAATTTTTTAATTGTACTGTAGGCATGTTTTTGTTAATTAAATTGGGTTATCCTAAATCTCCTCCTGCTACGGGAATGGTAACTCCTGTTATATATTTGGCTTCATCAGACGCTGCAAAAAGAATCGTATTCACCTGATCTTCTATTTCTCCATATTTCTTTTGAAGAGAGGAATCAACGGTCTGGTCAATAATTTCCTGATACCATACTTTTTCCTGTTCCGATTGTGGATTTTCATTGCGTGGAATTAATCTTGGAGGAGCTTCAGTTCCACCCGGAGCGACTCCTATTACGCGGATATTATTAGGAGCCTGTTCAAAAGCTAATGAAGCTGTAATTGCGTTCACTCCCCCTTTTGCTGCGGCATAAGGTACGCGGTTAACACTTCTGGTAGCTACTGAAGAGACATTTACAATGGTACCTCCACCATTCTGGATCATCGACGGTAAAACCGCTCTGCATCCCCATAAAGTAGGGAATAAAGAACGGTTGATTTCTTTTGTAATCTCATCCTCTTCATAATGTTCAAAGGGTTTTGCCCAAATGGTACCTCCTACATTATTTACCAATATATCTACATGATCATAATGAGCTACGGCTTTTTTAACGACCGACTGAAAGCCTTCCCATTTTTCAAGATCTTCAACAACAGCTATGGTATCAAAACCATCTTTATTTAGTGTTGAAGAAATTTCTTGCACTATTTCCGAACGATCTACAAGAACTACTTTTCCTCCTTCTTTAGCTGCACGTATAGCAACTCCTTTTCCTATTCCCTGCGCTGCTCCTGTCACAATCATTACTTTTCCCTGAAATCTGTTTTCAAAAATCATTTTTACTTTTTACTTTTTTTAGAATTATTATCAAACTCCAGTCGGTAAAAATTTCTCAGTATAGAAATTTTCACAGTTTATTTCGTTGGTCTTGATGGTATCCTTTACAGCATCCACCATAGCATTCGGGCCACATATATACACATCGTATGCAGGCTCTGTTAAATATTCTTTATTGATCCATTGAGTTACATATCCTTTGATATATTGTGTATCTTCTTGTCTGGAGACACATGCATTCACCGTAAGATCAAGTCTGTCAGAAAAAGCATTGATACGTTCCAGCTCTACAAGATTCTCATCGAATGTTGCTCCATACAGAACTTTCACAGGCTGTTTATCTTTTTTTCCTGAGATGGCTTCTAACATGGAAATAATGGGTGCAATTCCTGTCCCTCCTGCAATCAGTAATGTAGGATTTTCGACTTCTCTTATATAAAAAGATCCAACAGGAGCCACAATATTAAGCTGATCTCCTACGGCTGCTTTTTCTTTTAGATAACCGCTCATTACTCCATCGGGAACTAAGCGGATCAAAAATTCCAGTTCATTAGTCCCTGATTTATTGGTAAAGGAATAGGATCTTGTTTCACCTCCTTCAGGAATTTCGATATTAGCATACTGCCCAGCAAGAAAATCTATGGTTTTACTTTCAGGCAGACTCACTTTAAGCTGAACAATTTCTGAAGAAAGATAATTGATTGCATGAATTGTTGTCGGAAAAGTTTCAGTCGCTACTTTACATGCTGCCGAACTTGCCAGTATATCGATAATCATATCTGTTTCGGGAACGATCTGACAAGCCAATCCATATCCCTGCTCGGCTTCTTCATCAGATAATGCATCTTCTATATAATCTCCCGGATCATATTGTCCGGATTTTACATGGCATTTGCAGGTTCCGCAGGCACCGTCTGCACAATCCAGAGGAATATTGATTCCTTCTCTGTAAGCTGCGTCTGAAACTTTTTCATAGGGCATTCCATTAATAATTTTTGTGATCCCATCTTCAAAGTTTAAAGCTATTTTAGGCATAAGTAAGTAAGTTTATTATTAATAGAATTAAATGTGATAAATATCCAGTACCTGACGGATATAGTCATTTTTGATCACTACTTTTTTATTCGTAATGATAAAGCTATCTTCAGTTTTACTCAAAGTATAGTAAGAGGTTCCAAAATAAGTATCTGTTGTTTTGTATCGGAAACTTTTCGTTAACCAGTTAAATCTTACTTTGATCTCCTTTTCATTTTCTTCGGTTACTTCTACGTTGGTAATATTGTGTGAAGTTCTCGGTTCCGGCATTGAAGCTCCTGAACGCTCTGTTTTAATACGGAAAACCCTGTCTTCCAATCCTCCACGATTGGTATAATAGATAAGGGAAATTTCCGTTTGCGGATCGGTAGTCAGCTGATCTTCATCCGTCCATGAAGGCATCCAGTATTCTACATCTTCGTGATAGAGTGTAAGCCATTCATCCCATTCCCTGTCATCCAGCAAACGTGCTTCTTTATATAAAAACGCCAGTATTTTAGCATATTCGGTCATATTCAAATTTTTTAGGTAATCCGGTTAATTGTATTCTTTTTCAACAGCTTCTTTCATGGCGTGCTGCCAATATTCATGCTGTGTGACGAACAGCCCTTCATCTTCTGATTTTATACCGCTTAGCAGTGGATGTATTCCCATCGTTTTGGCCTGTTCATCCTGACCATAGATCCAATGTGCGGCACCTCTGCTCATATCATTATGTTTTAAAGCAGTGGATTCATAGGCAATCTGACATGATCTGAATTCCTCAGCATCATCAGGAGTTCCCATTCCGGTAACATTAAAAAAGTCTTCATATTGACGGATTCTTATCGCTCTGTCTTCTTTGGATTCTCCTACGGGAGCAAAACAGTAAATGGTAACTTCTGTTTCGTTAACGGATATCGGACGTACTATTCTCAGCTGGGTAGAGAATTGATCCATAATATAAAGGTTAGGGTAAATTGCAAGATTCCGGGTCATATTCACCATAAATCCTGCTTTGGTTTCTCCAAACTCCTGAATCAACCTGTCTTTATGTTGGTAAACCGGACTTACTTCAGGATTCAACTTATTGGTCCATAATAGAATATGCCCGTTTTCAAATCCATATACACCTGCAACAGATTTAGACCACCCATTGGCATCTACAGCCTTTGTTGCTTCTTTCTCATAATTCCTTCTTCCCATAGTCGCCACATAATTCCAATGTACGGAAGAAACGTGATAACCATCTGCTCCGTTTTCCATCTGAAGCTTCCAGTTTCCATTATAGATATAGGATGATGTACCATTCAGAACTTCAAGTCCTTCAGGAGCCTGATCCACAATATGATCAATAATAATTTTAGTATCTCCTAAATAATCTTCCAATAATTCTACATCAGGGTTTAAAGATCCAAATAAGAAGCCTCTGTAATTTTCAAAACGGGCCACTCTTACGAGATCATGGGAACCGTCACAGTTAAACTGTTCAGGATAGCCTCCGGCCTTACCATCTTTTACCTTTAATAATTTACCTGAGTTGTTGAAAGTCCAACCATGAAACGGACAGGTAAATGAAGATTTATTTCCTCTTTTATAACGGCAAAGCTGAGCCCCTTTATGAGTACATGAGTTAATGATTGCATTGAGTTGGCCTTCCTTATTCTTAGTAATAACAACAGATTGTCGTCCTATATTGGTTGTATAATAATCATTGATATTGGGAATCTGGCTTTCATGGGCAAGAAATACCCAGTTCCCTTCAAAGATATGCTTCATTTCAAGATCGAAGAGTTCCTGATTGGTAAAAGACTCCCGATTATGCTGATAGACACCATTCTCTTTATCATGAATGATCATTGTATCTAAAAATTCTTTTGTAATGCTCATAAGTAAAATTTTAAAAGGTTATCCTACCGGAATATTAATATCCCGATAAATAGTATTAAGTAAACTTTATAAAAACAGCCAGTAAAAAAACCAGCTGTTATTATTAATTATTCTAAAAATTTAAGCTTATGCATCAACAGAGGCTCTGGTTCTGTGGTTTTCTCCCGCAGGAATAGTCGTTCTGTCAATCACCATATTGAAGTTAAAGTCAATTTTAGCAAAAGCCTCATCTTTACCATATTCTGCCGCTTTGTCTGCCGGAATTCTTTGTACATGCGGCACAAGATCTTCACGGGTTGCGAAAGCGAAATCGTCATAAGTAAGCGGATCTCCTTCTATATTGATTTGTGTTGTTAATTTTCTGAATCCAGGTGCTGTCGCAAAGAAATGGATGTGCGCAGGTCTTGATCCATGACGTCCTAACAGTGCCATCAATACATCTGTAGGTCCGCCCGGAGGACAAGAATATCCTACAGAAAGGAAAGATTTGAATTCATATTTTCCGTCTTTATCTGTAATAATGGCTCTTCTTAAGTTAAATTCCGGCTGAGTGGAATCAAAGTGAGAATAAAGTCCTTTCAGATTACAATGCCAAACTTCCACTTTTGCACCTTCTACGGGGTTACCTTGCTCGTCAAGAACATATCCGCTCATGTACAATCTTTCTCCACCCGGCTCAGGAACTGTTTCTAATTCTGCATACGATTTAGATTCAGGTGATCCTTCTACATAAAGCGGTCCTTCAATAGTACGAGGAGTTTTCGCATGGATTCCTGCCTGTTCATCTTCCCAGTCCATTTTCACATCAATAAAATGTTCAATTCCAGTTCCTGCGAAAATAAGTCCCCATTCTCCTTTTCTTCCTGCTTCTCCTAAATAATCACATGCTTTCCACATTTCTTCGGAAGTGATATCCAGATCTGCCATGGCATTAAATAAATCTTTTAATAATCTATTTACAATTTCTTTTATCCTTTCGTTTCCTACTCCAGGTTTTTCTTTAGATTTAATATCGGCTAAAACAGCATCAATACGTGCTTGGTCCATTCTTTCCATAAATATCAATTTTTGTTTTTTATAGTTAGTTTAATTTTAAATTCAATCTTATAGTATTGTTTCTCTTAGTGCATTTGCATGTTTACAAACGCCGGTTACCTTTATCGTCATATAAGGAAATAAAGGCAAAGAGCTGATGATCTGGTGCAGCTCATCCGGACTTTCTACTTCCAGTACAGAGATATTAGAATATTTTCCGGCAACTCTCCACAGGTATTTCCATTTTCCGGAAGACTGCCATTTTTGTGAGCATTCTTTTTCTCTTGCCACATAGTCTGCAAGCTTTTCGTCACTCCATGTTTCTGGAATGTGTACATCCATTTCTACAACGTATACCATTTTTTACTTTCTTTTATATTTTTCTATCTTATTCATATCTAATTCAATTCCCAATCCTGCTCCTGCGGGTAATTCAAGATTGAAATTCTGGTAAGTAATCGGTTTTTTAACGATATCATCGGTCAGTAAGAGAGGACCGAAAAGCTCTGTTCCCCAATCCAGATTAGGAAGTGTTGAAAAAATATGGGCAGAAGCTGCAGTACCAATAGTTCCCTCCAGCATGGTTCCACCATACAAAGAAATACCTGCACCTTGAGCAATAGCTGCTTGTCTGGCGATATTGGTAAGGCCTCCTGATTTAGCAATTTTAAGAGCAAAAACATTTGCAGCATTTATTTTTGCCAGCTTAAAGGCATCCTGAACTGTTGCCGCAGCTTCATCAGCCATGATCGGAACTTCAAAATAAGAAGTAAGTCTGGCCAATCCATCAAAATTGTGTTTAGCTAAAGGCTGTTCTATCAGATCAATCCCACCATCCTGAAGCTTTTTGATTGCTTTTTTAGCGACCTGCTCTGTCCAGGCCTGATTCACATCTACAGTGATCTTGATATCTTCTCCTAAAGCTTTTTTAATTTCAGAGACATGATGTACATCTTCTTTAGGATCTTTTCTTCCTATTTTAAGTTTAAAAACCCGGTGTCTTTTCTCACTGATTAAGCGTTTTGCTTCTTCAATATCTTTCTGGGTATCTCCGCTTGCCAAGGTCCAAAGAACCGGAAGTTTATCGGAAACTGCACCTCCGAAAAGATCACTTACAGGAACTTTTAATCTTTTACCGTGAGCATCTAATAATGCGGTTTCAATTCCGGATTTTGCAAAATAATTTCCGGAAACGTTTTTCTCAAGCATCATCATCAATGCATTGATTTTTGTAGGATCCTGCCCTATCAAAAGCGGTGTGAAATAGGTATCGATAGCCAGTTTCATTCCTTCCGGAAACTCATCTGCATAAGAAATACCTCCAATGGTTGTGGCTTCTCCTATTCCTTCGATATCATCTGAACACAAAAGACGGATAATTACCATCGTTTGTTTGCGCATTACCGCCATCGAAAGATGATGAGGTCTTATGGTTGGGAGATCTACAATACAGGTCTCAATATGAGTTATTTTTACTTGTGGCATATTTGTAAATTATGGTAAGTGATTGGTCACCTGGTAAGTGATTGGTCACCTGGTAAGTGATCGCTTACTTCGATTACAAACATACTTTGAAATGTTGTTTAAGAAATAGGACTTTTAATCTATTTTTGTCACAAATATGACATAGGTGTTAAAAAAAACATAAATTATCCCTTCACTCCTATTTTTTTCCTGAATTCATTGGGAGTAAGGCCTGTTTTCTTTTTAAATATTCTTGAGAAATAACTCGGATCATCAAATCCGATGCTGTAACATACTTCATTGATACTTTTTTCAATATCTGTCAACAATAATTGAGCTTCAGAAATAAAATAATCCATAATAACCTCTTTAGGAGACTGTTGGGCAACTGTGCTGCATATTCTGTTAAGATGTCCTGTAGTAATGTTCAGTTCTGCAGCGTACTGCTCGATTGTTTTTTTATAGGTATCGCTTTCTCTTATAAGCTGATTAAATCTTCTGAAATATATAACGGAAAGATTATCTTTTTTAGAAAGGCTGAGTCTTGCCTCTTCAGGAATACGGCTCAGCTGTACAATAATTTTGCCTACCATATATTTAAGCATCAGCAATCTTCCCTTTTCTTCTTTTTGGTATTCATCAATACATTCAAGCATGCATTTAAAAACAGTTTCGGAGTAGCTTCCTTCTACCACTTCTATTAACTGAAAGGTTTCGATAGCATTAATGACTTCCGTTTCACGTTTGACCATATGTTCCAGTACAGGATCAGAGAGACTGATAATCCAGCCTTTCATTTCTGTCTGATGTTCGAATCCGTGTTCGGTATTTTTAGGAACGGTAATGAAAGAAGGTCCGGTAATAGGAATTTTTTCGCCGTTGTACAGTAAGATAGTTGTTCCTTCAATCACCACAAAAATCTGAAACTGATTATTATGGGCATGAGGCTTCACATTATTATTATTCTCTTTACCAATGACGCCAAAAGGATAAATATATACCAGACCTTTTACAAAGTCGATACTATTTTTCCCATATAATCCATTGAAAAAGTACGGATAATATTAGCCATCACTTAGTAATTAAAAAACGTATGCTCACAAATATATAATAAAAAAAGAAGTAAGCTGATTCATCAAAAAAACACCAAAAACACACTTAAAATCAAACGATTAAAATAAAAAAGTGCGAAAATCACATGAGTAATAAAAACACCAATTTTCTTTGTACTATCAGATAGTATTAGGCAAAATATCTTTTTTGTAACGACTTTGAAATTTAATAGAATTCTATTAAATACATTACAGGAAAGATTCTCTTCAGATGATAATTAAACCTCTTTCAAAGTCTCACAAAAATAAAAGCCGCTATAAACATTACATTTATAGCGGCTTACTATTTATTAAATGATAATAATCAATACTTATTTTACTTCTTCGAAGTCTGCATCCTGTACATCCTCCCCTCCTGCATTTCCAGCATTCTGAGCTCCTGCATTTGCACCTTCAGCACCTTGACCTTGTGCATACATTTCTTCTGAAGCTGCCATCCAAGCGGCATCTAGAGCTTCTGTTTTAGCTTTCACATCATCTCCGTTTTTAGCTTCAAAAGCTGCTTTCAATTCTGTATGAGCTGTTTCGATAGCTGCTTTTTTATCAGCAGATAATTTATCACCAAACTCTTTCAATTGTTTTTCAGTCTGGAAGATCAATCCGTCAGCTTTGTTGAATACCTCAACTTCTTCTTTTCTCTTAGCATCTGCTGCAGAGTTTTCTTGAGCTTCTTTCTTCATTCTTTCGATTTCTTCGTCAGAAAGACCTGAAGATGCCTGAATTTTGATTGACTGCTCTTTACCAGTTCCTTTATCTTTAGCAGAAACACTTAAGATACCATTTGCATCAATATCGAAAGTTACTTCAATTTGAGGAACTCCTCTTTGTGCCGGTGGAATATCTGTTAAATCAAATCTACCGATTTCTTTGTTATCGTTGAACATTGGTCTTTCCCCCTGTCCTACTCTGATGCTTACAGCCGGCTGGTTGTCAGAAGCTGTAGAGAATACTTCAGATTTTTTAGTTGGGATTGTTGTGTTTGCATCAATTAATTTAGTGAAAACAGAACCCATAGTTTCGATACCTAAAGAAAGTGGCGTAACATCTAATAAAAGCACGTCTTTTACATCACCTGTCAATACACCTCCTTGGATAGCTGCACCAATTGCTACAACCTCATCCGGGTTAACTCCTTTTGAAGGTTTTTTACCGAAGAATTTTTCTACTTCTTCCTGGATGATTGGGATTCTTGTAGAACCTCCTACCAAGATTACTTCGTCGATATCCGAAGTTGATAAACCTGCATCTTTCAATGCTTTAGCAACAGGCTCCATAGATCTTCTTACTAGATCTGCAGATAATTGCTCGAATTTAGCTTTAGTTAAAGTCTTTACTAAGTGTTTAGGACCCGTAGCTGTAGCTGTAATATAAGGAAGGTTAATTTCTGTTTGCGGAGAAGAAGATAATTCAATTTTAGCTTTTTCAGCAGCTTCTTTCAATCTTTGTAATGCAATTGCATCAGATTTTAATTCTACTCCTTCTTCAGCTTTGAATTCGTCTGCCATCCAGTTAATGATTACGTCATCAAAGTCATCACCTCCTAAGTGCGTATCACCGTTTGTAGACAATACTTCGAATACACCATCACCTAAATCTAGGATAGAGATATCGAAAGTACCACCACCAAGGTCATACACAGCAATTTTTTGATCTTTATGAGCTTTATCCAAACCGTAAGCTAACGCCGCAGCAGTTGGTTCGTTGATAATTCTTTCTACTTTAAGACCAGCGATTTCACCAGCTTCTTTAGTAGCTTGCCTTTGAGCATCGTTAAAGTATGCAGGAACAGTGATTACCGCTCTTGTTACTTCCTGTCCAAGATAATCTTCAGCCGTTTTCTTCATTTTCTGAAGCGTCATTGCAGAAATCTCTTGTGGAGTATATTCTCTATCGTCGATTTTTACTTTTACAGTATCGTTTGGCCCAGAAACTACTTCATAAGGTACTCTTGAAATTTCTTTCGCATCTTCTTTGAAGTGAGTTCCGATAAATCTTTTAATAGAGTATACCGTTTTCTTTGGGTTAGTTACCGCCTGTCTTTTTGCAGGGTCACCTACTTTTCTTTCTCCGTCTTCTGTAAATGCTACAATAGAAGGAGTTGTTCTTTTACCTTCAGCATTAGGAATAACAACAGGGTCTTTACCCTCCATTACAGCAACACAAGAGTTGGTTGTTCCTAAGTCAATTCCAATTATTTTACTCATAATATTTATATTTTTTCTAATTTTTAAAATTTAATTTACACTCTCAATTTCTCAATATCTGTACCATTTGCATTGATGTGACAAAATGACACAATACAACAGTAAGAGACTTATTCACTCTGCAAAAACTACACTATTCAGGACACTTTTGACATTGACAGGGGTAAAAATTAATCAAAGTTTAACCTATATTATAGGGATCATAATCCCGCGAATTATTATTTTTGGTAAAATATAAACCAGAGAATGTCATTACACTTTAATCCAAGAGATATCACATGGCTTGCTTTCAACGAAAGAGTATTACAGGAAGCTATGGACGAAAACGTGCCTTTACATTTAAGAATCCGTTTTTTAGGGATTTTTTCTAATAATTTAGATGAATTTTTCAGAGTGCGTGTAGCTGGATTAAAACGGGCAATGGATTTTAAAGAGAAAGTAATTGCAGAATCGTTCTACCAACCTCCTTCAAAAATCCTCCAGAGAATTAATGACATTGTTATAAGACATCAGCAGAATTTTGACAAAACCTGGAAAAAAATTCAGGTAGAAATGGCTGATCATAAAGTTTTCATTAAAACCGCAAAAAACTTAACCGCAAAGCAAAAAGAATTTGTCAGAAATTATTTTGATGAAGTCGTAGAAGCTAATGTCATTCCTATTCTTCTTCATGAAAATACGCCAATGCCATACATGAGAGACAAAAGTCTTTATCTTGGCGTTGCGATGAGAAAAAAAGACTGGCAATATTCAAGCAATTATGCCATTATCGAAATTCCGTCAAGGTTTGTAGGAAGATTTCTTTTGCTTCCAACGGAAAATCCTGAAGAAAAGAATGTAATGTTGTTAGAAGATGTCATTACCTTCAATTTACCACACATTTTCTCTTATTTCGGATACGACGAATTTTCTGCCAATGCATTTAAAGTAACTAAAGATGCAGAACTTGATCTCGACAATGATATCCGAACCAACTTTGCGGAAAAAATTGAAAAAGGATTAAAGAACAGAAGAAAAGGAAAACCAACCCGTTTCGTTTTTGATAAAGATATGGATAAAGCACTTCTGGAAATGCTTATCCGAAAATTGAACTTAACCAAAAAAGACAGTATTATTCCAGGTGGAAAAATTCATAATTTCAAACATTTTATGGATTTTCCTGATGTATTTGAAAAATACGAAAGACCTGTAGAAAGAACTTCTTTCATGCATCCTGCTTTTGAACATGGAGAAAGAGTGACGGATGTGATTTTGAAACATGATGTTCTCCTTACTTTCCCTTATCATAAATACAATCCTGTAATCGATCTTCTGCGTGAAGCGGCAATGGATCCGGATGTAAAATCAATTCAGATTACCGCTTACCGTTTGGCAAGCAGCTCAAAGATCATCAATGCGTTGATTAATGCTGCCAGAAATGGTAAAGAAGTGACGGTAATGCTTGAACTTCAGGCCAGATTTGATGAAGAATCCAATTTAGAGTGGAAAGAAATGCTGGAACCTGAAGGGATCAATGTTTTGGTAGGAATTCCTGATAAAAAAGTCCATGCAAAATTGTGCGTCATTAAAAAAAGAGCCCATAATAAAACGCTCCAATACGGATTTATAAGCACGGGTAATTTTAATGAAAAAACGGCCAGAATCTACGGAGATCATCTTATCATGACTTCCGACAGAGGAATAATGGCAGATATCAATAAAGTTTTTAATGTCCTGAGAAAGCCGAAGGAAGATTATCTTACGGTATTAAAGACCTGCAAAAACCTTTTGGTTTGCCCTCAGTTTATGCGTGAAAAAATCATTCACCATATTGATAAAGAGATAGAAGAAGCTAAAGCAGGAAGAAAGGCAGAAATAATCATTAAAGCCAATTCCGTAAGCGACCGTATTCTTATTATGAAGCTTTATGACGCCGCCAATGCAGGGGTTGTAGTAAAAATGATTGTAAGGGGAATTTACTGTGCAGTCAACCAAAAAGACTTTAAAGAAAAAATAAAAGCCATAAGCATTGTAGATGAGTATCTGGAGCATGCAAGAGTGATGTATTTCTATAATAAGGGCTCAGAAGATCTGTATATTTCTTCCGCTGACTGGATGACCCGAAACCTTGACTACAGAATAGAAGCTGCGGCAAAAATCACTGATAAAAATTTAAAAACTGAATTAAAAGACATTCTTGATATTCAGCTTCGGGATAATGTAAAAGCAAGAATATTAGATAAAAAATTAAGCAACGAATATATCCGAAATGGTAAAGAAGAATGCCGTTCTCAGGTAGAAACGTATAAATACCTAAAAGCAAAGGCTACAAAAAAATAAATACAAGCTAAAATCTTTGCTTTAAATGGGAAGTAAACATATATTTTTGTAAATTCAATTCATTAACTGAAATTTAATAAAAATACGTACGAACAAAATGATCATCGCAGCGATAGACATAGGAAGTAATGCAGCCAGACTTTTAATAAACGAAGTAAAAACTCAGCAGAAAGAGCCTGAATTCATCAAGCTTAATCTTCTCAGAATTCCTCTGAGATTAGGAATGGATGTTTTCACTATGGGAAAAATCGGTACGGAAAGAGAAAAAATGGTTCTCGATTCCATGAAAATTTTTAGCGATCTGATGAAGATTTACAATGTGGAACATTACAGAGCCTGTGCTACAAGTGCAATGCGTGACGCTGCAAATGGTCAGGAAATCATTAAAAATGTAAAAGAAATTTCAGGGATTGATATTGAAATTATTTCAGGAGACGAAGAAGCAACTCTCATCTATGAAAACCATGTGGCAGAAGGTCTTGACAAAAATTTCGCCTATCTCTATGTAGATGTTGGCGGAGGTTCTACTGAGCTTACATTCTACGAAAATGGCAAAATGATGTATGAAAGATCCTTCAACATCGGAACCATACGTCTTCTGAACGATTTGGTGACAGAAGACAACTGGAAAGAAATGAAAGAGGAGATCAAAGCCAATATCGTCAGCAAAAAACCTATTGTTGCCATTGGTTCCGGAGGAAACATCAATAAAGTATTTTCATTAAGCAAAACCAAAGACGGAAAACCGATGTCCGCTTCCTATCTGAAAAAAGCATATAAAGAATTTGCAGGACTTACGATAGATGAAAGAATGACTCAATATAATTTAAGGGAAGACCGTGCAGATGTTTTGGTTCATGCTTTGAAAATCTATAATAATGTAATGTCTTGGTCGGATATCAGTCGTATTTTTGTTCCTAAAATATCTGTTGCTGATGGGCTTATCCATAATATTTACGGAAAATTACACGTTAATAAGTAGTTTTTTAAAAAAATATACATTATAAAAACCGATTATTTTTTGATCGGTTTTTTGTTTTTAAAAACACAATTTACCTGAAGTAAGAAAAATCATTTTAACCATTAAGGTATTAAGATTCATTAAGGTCTACATCCTTCTTATTTTGATATTATAAATGAACAAATCTTAACTTTCTTAATCCCTTAATGGTTAAAATATAAATTTTGGATAAAGGAAACGCTTCGTTAGTTCGAGTGTTTTTCGTAATGAAATGAAGAAAAATGTATCGAGAACTTTAACCAAATTCAACTTATCAACACGATTTTTCCAAAAATATCTTCAAAGTGACTTTGTTTAGTCAATGATCTACCACTCCAAACTAAATTTAATTTAAAATTTTTTAAAGTAAAACCCAGTAAGGAAACGTCATTAAGAAAAACAACGAAAATGGACACACTCAAAATAATTCTAACAGGAGCAACAGGAATGGTAGGGGAAGGAGTTTTAATGGAATGTCTTGAAAATCCCAATATATCAGAGATACTAAGCGTAAGCAGAAAACCATCCGGAAAGAAACACGCCAAACTTAAAGAATACATTGTTTCAGACTTTTTAACAATCGATATGAATGATGAGAATCTGAAAGGGTATGACGCTGTTTTCTTTTGTGCAGGAATCAGCAGCGTAGGAATGAGTGAAGAAGAATATATTAAAACAACTTATGATGTAACCTTACATTTTGCCAAAGTTGTTTTAAACCAAAACCCGAATATGGTCTTCAATTATGTTTCAGGAGCTCATACTGACAGTACCGAAAGCGGAAAAATGATGTGGGCAAGAGTAAAAGGGAAAACAGAGAATGCATTAAAGAAACTCGGCTTGAAAGCCGCATACAATTTACGTCCCGGTTTTATGAAACCTGTTGAAGGTCAAGAAAATGTAAAATGGTTTTTTAAACCTTTTATTTGGCTCTTCCCTATTTTTTTACCGTCAAAATCATTAACTTTACACGAAGTGGGAAGAGCAATGATCAATGCCGTACAAAAAGGTTACCCTACTTCAACATTAGAAATTAAAGACATTAAAAATCTCGCGGTATGAAAGATATGTTAAAAAGAATTTTTCTGGTTATCTTTGTATTACTGGTTCTGACAGCCATTTCAGGGTTTTTCTTCATGCAGAAACACCCATTGGGAGGACAGCAGCCTGTTACCAAAAGCCATGCTCCATCAGGACAAACGGTAAAGTAGTACAATTATTTAGCTATAAATATATCATGCCATTTCACAGGTATGTTTATTTTTCTTGTGATCTTATAACATGCCTTTTATTCATAATACAATTACCTATTTATTAAACATTTATTAAAATTACCTTAAAATGTTTGCAAAGTAGAAACTTCATTTTTGCATAAACTTAATTTAAGTAAAAATGATTAATAACTACTTGTTAAAAGGCTCTGTAATTGCCGCATTCTTTCTTCAGGGAAATCTTTTCGGACAGACCTCTCTCATCCACTACTGGAATTTTAATAACAACGCTTCCGCCGCTTCAATCACTACACCAACCTCAACTTTGACAGGCGGCTCACTTACCGCATTCATTGGAGGAACCACTGAAATCGATTTCGCAGGGGGAACCGGACAAAACTTTAACGTCAGCAATTTAAATGCAAGAAACGGAGATGCTTCAGGAACGCATTTGAGATATAATATTCCTATTGGAGGTAACTTACAGTTCAATTTACCTACTACAGGCTACAATAATGTAATGGTGAAGTTCACCACAAGAAGATCAGGTTCTGGAGCAGGAACACAAACATGGAGCTATTCGATTGACGGAACGACATTTTTACCTTATCAAACGGTTTCTCCGCTGGATGCAGATCCGCAGTTGATTACATTTGATTTCTCTGCGATTACAGGTGTTGCTA
Organism: Chryseobacterium tagetis; assembly: GCF_016735585.2. Classification (GTDB taxonomy): domain Bacteria; phylum Bacteroidota; class Bacteroidia; order Flavobacteriales; family Weeksellaceae; genus Chryseobacterium; species Chryseobacterium tagetis. Next base: position 410,528 of record NZ_JAERSE020000005.1, on the reverse strand, counting down.
ACAATCCAAATTTCAAACTTAAAGTTGAATTTGCTGCAGGAGCCGGAGGAGCGGTAGGAAACAACCGTTTTGATAACTTCACGGTAGATGCAACAGCAGTAAGTGGAACCGATACGACTCCGCCAACCGTGGCTTATCTTCCGACAAATAACACAAATAATGCTTCCACGACTGTAAATCCTACCATTTCTTTCAACGAAAATGTAAGGTTAATAGACAACTCAACGATCAACGATTCTAATGCACAAACACTTGTAGATTTCCGCCTTGGAAATGCTTCAGGTACACAGGTTCCCTTTACTACTACTTTTGCCAATAACAAGATCACAGTAATCCCTACCTCAGGTTTAGTTCCCAACCAAGCCTATTATCTGGCTTTAAAACCGAATATGGTGGAAGATACGAGTGACAATGCAGTTACAACCATTACTTCCACAACATTTACTACAGCCGGAACCGCAATTTCTTTAGATAAGAACTTTATCAAGGTAAATGAAAACGCAGGAACTTTAGCATTTAAAATAAATATTGCCAATCCTTCAAATTCAACAGTTAATTTAGTTGTAAAACCAGCGCCTTTCAGTACTGCAAATAATAGCGATTTTACTTTAGCCAATCAAACAATTACACTTACTCCTTCAATGACGAGCTATACTGTAAATATTCCGATTATTGATGATACTTTGGAAGAGCAGCAGGCTGAGTATTTTGTGGTAAGTCTTGAAAATCCTGTCGGAGCAACAATTTCAGGGGATAATAATGCAACGATATATATCGTAGATAATGATAAACCTGCGCCAGTTCCATCCAACCAAATCTCATTAAACTATATCGGAAGTTTTGATCCTTCCGGAACGAATAGCAGTTCTACGGAAATTGTCGTTCATGATCCTACAACGCAAAGATTATTTACGATCAGTTCCATTACAGATGTTTTTGACATTATTAATTTCAGCAATCCAACGGCTCCAACTGTGGTAAGCACAATCAATATGGCTCCATACGGCGGAATCACAAGTATCGCTGTGAAAAACGGAATCATTGCTGCAGCTTCACCCAATACGAATCCACAGCAAAACGGCTCTGTTGTCTTCTTTGACATCAACGGAAACTTTTTAAAGCAGGTTACGGTAGGAGCTTTGCCGGATATGGTAACATTCTCTCCGGACGGTACAAAAGTAATCACAGCTAATGAGGGAGAGCCTAATGATACTTATACCGTAGATCCTGAAGGGTCCATTAGTATCATTGATATTTCCGGAGGAATCAGCAACCTTACCCAAACGAATGTAACAACGCTTAACTTCAACGCTTTTGATTCTCAGGTGGCGGCTTTAACGGCAACTGGTTTAAGAAAGGTAAGAACCAACAATACATTGTCTCAGGATCTGGAACCTGAATATGTAACGGTAAGTGCTGACAGCCAGAAAGCATGGGTAACTCTTCAGGAAAATAATGCTATTGCAGAAATCAATTTAGCAACAAAAACAATAACAAATATCTGGGGATTAGGCAAAAAAGACATGAGCATCCCTGGAAACGGTTTTGATGCTTCTGATAATAATGGCGAAGTTTTAATTGCAAACTGGCCTGTAAAAGCCTATTTCCTTCCGGATGGAGTTCAGAACTTTAAAGTGGGAGGAACCAATTATATTGTAACTGCAAATGAAGGGGACGAAAAAGATCTTTCAGGATTCAGTGAGAGAACAACAGTCGGAGCCAACGATTATATTTTAGATCCAACCATTTTTCCGCAGTCATCAATTCTCAAAGCTTCTTATAACTTAGGAAGATTCAGAGTTACAAATGCCACAGGAAATACGGACGGAGACACCGATTTTGAAGAAATTGCAGCATTGGGAGCCCGTTCATTCTCCATATTCAATGCAGATACAAAGCAGATCGTTTATGACAGTGGAGACAGATTTGAAAGGTATATTGCGGCCAATCATCCTTTGATCTTCAATGCAGACAACGAATCAAACGGAACAAAAACCCGAAGCCGAGCAAAAGGACCTGAACCTGAAGGAGTAGCTTTGGGAACTATTGGCACACAAACTTATGCCTTCATCACGCTGGAAAGAACAGGCGGCGTAATGGTTTATAATGTTACAGATCCTAATAATCCTACTTTCACAGATTACAAACATTCCCGATCAACTTCGGCTTATGGTGGAGACAACGGACCTGAGGGAATCATCTACATTGCTCCTGAAAATACAACAACAGGAAAGGGATATGTAATCATTGCCAACGAGATCAGTGGTACATTATCGATGTACGAAATTAATTCCGCAACACTGGCAACAGGGGAAACAAAAGTTGAAAAAGCAACCTTCAATATCTTCCCAAATCCGGTAACAAAAGGAAATACGCTTTATTTCAACAGAGCTCAGGACTATGAATTGTATGATATGTCAGGAAAATTCCTTGGAAAAGAGAAAAATGCTCTGACCATCGACACTTCTAAATTGAATACCGGAGTATATTTAATCAAAACTTCAGAGGGAGAAGTGAAGAGAGTAATTGTAAAATAATTTTCAGACTTAATAATTTACATGTTGAAGCCTCGATTTTCGGGGCTTTTTATATTGATCACTTCATCATGACAAGATTTAAACTATGCTTTAATAGAAATTTGTATATTTAAATCTTTCCCTATAATTATGAGAAAAATCTTTTTACTCCCTTTTTTGTTATTTTATATTTTTCTTTTTTCGCAAAATGATAAAGAAAATGGTTTCTCCCCATTACCCAGACTTGAAATTAAAGATTTGGTAAAGAAAATTAATCCCAATAAAAACTTCACCAATTGGGCTCTCGTTTATTATGACTTTACATCTGATAAGATTTTGTTTCAAAAAGGTAAAAAGAAATTATCTCCTTCAAGGTCTGAACGTGATTTTTACGGTTTCTTTCCCTGTATTCCAGGCGGCTGTTATTCTTACTTTTACACCATTAATAAAACTAATGAGGAAAAATATATCACATCGGGAAAAGATATAATTAGTTTTTTTGGAGAGATCGATACTATTGAAGAAGCACTCTTTCTTGCTATGCTACAAGGTTATGGTATCGACGAAGATTATAAAAATGGCAATAGTTACAAAAAGCTTGATAACGGCTTTCTGTTACATGTATCAAAGATTTCCTATTCTCCTTATAAAAAGGAAGCATTTATAATAATGGTTAAAAAAAATGGAGAATTTAGCACACAATCGGATGGCATATATTATTCCGATTCAAATGTCAGGATTGATATATAAATCTAATTTTAATTGAATAATTAAAATTTTCGGACAACACAGAGTTAATGTTCTATCGAAAATAGATTTGGAATTTTTTTTATATATTTATAACAATAAAAACCAAATTCACAATGAAAAAAATTAGAACAATTGGCGTTCTGGCCATCTTAGTGTTGACTACAGGTACAGCATTTTCTCAATCCAGAAAAACAGAATCTACAAAAGGGGTAGAACAAACAGACAACCACAAAATGATAAAGGTAGAAGGAGTTGGCCATAAACTTAACTATACCCTTAAAGGCGGAAATGTAGAAGTAGAAGGTGGTGATAATACAGTAACCATCAAAGGAAGTGCTAAAAAAGTTTCCGTTTCCGGGACTGGTAACAAAGTGTATATTGACAGTGTAGATAAAGTTTCCATAGAAGGAGGCAACAATACGGTGTATTACAGAACTTCCGGAACAAAATCAGGAAAACCTGATGCTGCTCTTACCGGAGTGGGAAATAAGGTTGTAAAACGGTAATTAAAGTTTCAAAGTAAAACCTTTGGAAGAAATTTAAAGGAGGCAACTTATAGGAATTGCTTGTAATAGCCTTACAATCATTAAAATTCGACACAATAAAAGGAAATATAAGTATCCAGATTGATAGAAATGAGTTTCATAATCTGGATGCTTTTTGTACGGTAGGTGATGAAATTCATTTACCTGCATGATGTTTGGTAGAAACAGAAATAAAGTTTTTTTATTTTTACAGTAAATTTTAGCGATCAACAAATGTTTGCATCAGAAACCATTAAATTATTCGACAAAGCTTATCATGCAAAAACTAATAATAATTATTGGAATCAAATTTCAAAACTCAGAGGGTGTATTGATCAAGAAATGGTTTCCAACTGCTTTAAACTGATTGATTCAAAAGACCTCAAATATCAACAGACTGGAATTGATGTATTATCTCAATTAGGTAGCAATCGAAAAGCTTTTATCAGAAAAATGATAGATAAAATTTTCGAAATTCTTGAAATTACTGATAATGAAAAACTAATTACAACAGGTCTTTTTGCATTAGGTCACAATAATAAACATGTAAAAATCCGCCATCTTAAAAGCTTAAGAAAGTTTGTAAATTCTCAATCAACAGATATTCGATATGCTTTAACTTTTTCCTTGCTCGGAATTGAACAAAAAACAGCAATAAATATGCTTCTGGAACTGGCAAAGGACAAAAGTTTAAGAATACGAGATTGGGCAACTTTCGGTTTAGGAACACAGATCGAAACCGACAATGAGGAGATTAGAAATATTTTGTATAAAAATGCTTTATCAACGAATGATCAAATCAGACAGGAAGCTATAAAAGGGCTTGCAAATCGCAATGATGAAAGAGTTAATAAGCTTATCATAACCGAACTTCAAAAAGAAAATTTCGGAAGTCTGTTTTTTGACACTTTGCTAAATATCAAAAACGGAGAACAATATCTTCCATTGATAATTCAGATTTATGAAAAACATAAAGATAACAGAGATATTAATCCAAGTTGGTTAGCTGATTTAAAAAACTGCATTGAGGTTTTACAAAAAGAATAAGAGCCTTCTTAAAAATTTCTATCCACTCTAAATTCCAATAAAAAAAGACAGACCCAAAAGCCTGTCTTAAAAAATATATCGTCTTATTTTTTACTCTACATTCACTACCTTTTCAATTTCAGGAGCATGCTGTTTGATGGTATTTTCAACGCCTAATTTCAAAGTTGAGAAATTAAGAGAACACCCTGAACAGTTTCCTAAAAGTTTTACATATACTGTATTTTCCTTTACATCGATAAGCTCAATATCTCCCCCGTCTTTATTAAGGAACGGGCGAATGCTTTCCAACGCTTCCATTACTCTGGTTACAGTCTCTTCATGTGTTGTATTTATCTCCATATTTGGGTTTGGTTTTCTTTATTTTTTTGGTGAGCAACCCGCCATTGTCGTGATTTTCACGGCTTCAGTTGGTGGAAGGTTCTTATTTCTTTCCACAAGACTTTCTATCATTTTCTGTACAGTTCCTGTATAGATATCAGAAATTTTAGAATTTTCCTGTAATGCTGCAGGTCTTCCTACATCTCCCGCTTCTCTTATACTCTGGATCAATGGAATCTCTCCTAATACAGGAATTCCAAGATCATCTGCCAGATATTGTGCTCCCTGGTTTCCAAAGATATAATATTTATTTTCAGGTAACTCTTCCGGCGTGAAATAAGCCATATTTTCTACCAGTCCAAGTACCGGAATATTGATGCTTTCCATCTGGAACATTGCAATTCCTTTTCTTACGTCTGCCAAAGCAACGTGTTGAGGTGTACTTACGATGACCGCTCCTGTTACCGGAACTTCCTGAATAATAGACAAATGAATATCACCTGTTCCCGGAGGAAGGTCAATTAATAAAAAGTCAAGTTCTCCCCAAGCTGCATCTCTGATCATCTGGTTCAAAGCTTTTGAAGCCATAGGACCTCTCCATACTACCGCCTGATTTGCTCCTGAGAAATATCCGATAGAAAGCATTTTCACCCCGTAATTTTCGATAGGTTTCATCAGACTTTTCCCGTCAACTTCTACTGTAACTGGTTTTTCACCTTCCGTATCAAACATCGTAGGAACTGAAGGACCGTAGATATCTGCGTCTAGCAAACCTACTTTAAAGCCCATTTTTGCTAATGTTACTGCAATATTGGCAGAAACAGTAGACTTCCCTACTCCACCTTTTCCGGAAGCAATAGCAATGATATTTTTAATTCTCGGGATCTGTTTCCCTTTAATCTGGCTTTGCTGAATTTCGCTCGGCTCCGGTGAAACTATTTTAAGTTTTAAATTAATCTCTTCTCCAAATTCACTGGCAAAAGCCTGCTTCATTGCAGCTTCCAGTTTCTTTTTTTCGTGCATTGCCGGTGAATGAGCGGTCATATCAATATATACTTCCGTACCCATGATCTGTAGATTATTCACCAAGTCTTCTACTTCTATCTCTTTAAGGAAATCTTGTACCTTTTCTTTAGTCAACATAAAAAATAAATTGTCCACAAATTTACGGAAATTTTACCTATTTAGAATAAGTAAACTTACTGATAGATAAATTCTTTTGCAGAACAAAATTTTATAGTATTTTAGGGGAATTTTTAAACTTAAACCTGAATGAAAAAAGTAATATTCGTTCTTTTAGGATTAACAGCCCATAATTTGTTTGCACAAAATTATTCGCAATATGTAAATCCCTTTATAGGAACAGGCGGTCACGGACACACATTTCCCGGAGCCACAGTTCCGTTCGGAATGGTACAGCTTTCTCCCGATACACGAATTGACGGAAGCTGGGACGGATGCAGCGGGTATCACTACTCAGACTCTGTAATCTACGGATTTTCTCATACCCACCTGAACGGAACAGGAGTTTCCGATTACGGAGACATTATGCTGATGCCTACCATGGGAAAGCCAAGTCTGAACAGCAAAGACTATTCGTCAAAATTTTCTCATAAAAACGAAAAAGCTACATCGGGATTTTATGCCGTTAAATTAGATAAGAATAATATTGATGTCCGTTTAACCACTACAAAAAGAGTCGGTTATCACGAATACACATTTAATAATGCAGGAGATGCCAATATTATTTTAGATTTAAATCACAGAGATAAACTGCTTGAAGGAGAGGTAAAAATCATCGACAACAAAACGATCGAGGTTTTCCGAAGAAGCGAAGCCTGGGCAACCAATCAATACATTTACGCCCGAATTGAATTTTCTAAACCCATGAAGATCTCTAAAAAAGAGGCGAATGGAAAGAACGAGAACAACCTGTACTCAGGAACCGAGCTTGCTTTAGCATTTTCCACTGCAGTGAAAAAAGGAGAAAAAATCAGTGTAAAAGTTTCAATTTCTCCGACAGGCTATGAAGGCGCAGAAAAAAATATGCTGGCAGAAGGAAAGTCCAACGATTTTGCGGCAGTACAGAAACAAGCCGTTGCAGACTGGGACAAAGAATTATCAAAAATTGAAGTAAAATCTGGTGATAAGGATAAACTTTCGGTTTTCTATACGGCGATGTACCATGTATTTACTCAACCTAATATCAATATGGATGTGGACGGACAGTACAGAGGAAGAGACAATAAGCTGTATTATGCTAAAGATTTCGATTATTACACGGTTTTCTCTCTTTGGGATACTTTCAGAGGAGCGCATCCTTTAATGACTTTAATTGAAAGAAAAAGAACGGCAGATTTCATCAATACCTTCATCAAACAATATGAACAGGGCGGAAAACTTCCGGTTTGGGAACTGGCTTCCAACGAAACAGAATGTATGATCGGATACCACGCAGTTTCTGTAATTGCTGATGCAATGGCAAAAGGAATCACAGGTTTTGATTATGAAAAAGCATTTCAGGCTTCAAAGAACTCGGCAATGCTTGATATTTTTGGGTTAAATGCTTACAAAAACAACAACTACATCAGCATCGATGATGAACACGAAAGTGTTTCCAAAACAGTGGAATATGCTTATGACGACTGGTGCATCGCCCAAATGGCTAAGATTTTAGGCAAAAAAGAAGATTACCAGTATTTCATGAAACGTTCTCAGAACTGGAAAAACCTGTACAATCCAAAGAACGGATTTATGCAGCCCAGAAAGAACGGAAACTGGTATGAGCCTTTCGAGCCGAGAGAAGTTAATAACAATTATACAGAGGGAAATTCTTGGCACTACTCCTACTCTGTTCAGCAGGATATTCCCGGTTTGATCGCCGCTCACGGAGGAAAGGAAAAATTTGAACAGTTCATTGATGCTATTTTCTCTGCTCCTGATATCACAACAGGTAGAGAACAGGTAGATATAACAGGTCTGATCGGGCAATATGCACAAGGAAATGAGCCAAGTCACCACATCGCCTATCTTTATAATTATGTAGGAAAACCTGAAAAAACAGACGCAAAAATCAAATACATCCTTGATAACTATTACAAAAATACTCCGGACGGGCTGATCGGAAATGAAGATTGCGGGCAAATGAGTGCGTGGTATATTTTAAGTTCAATGGGAATTTATTCTGTAACTCCTGGATTACCAGAATGGCAGACAACAAAACCTTATTTTGATGAGGTGAAGATTCATCTGGAAGACGGAACCACAAAAACTATTACAAAGAATACTTCGAAAGAAGAATTGAAACGTTTAGGCTTTGAAAATATAAAACCCATCAAAGATCCTTCTTACATAGAGCAAACCGCTTCCCCCGTTATTGCAGCAGACCGACTTTTCGACTTTACTACAAAAGTGGAGATCACTCCTTTAAATGAGAAGGATAAGATCTACTACATGACCCTGGATGATGATGATAAAAATGTAAGAAAAACCTTTAAAGCTTATAAAGAGCCATTTACCATTAACAAGACCACACAGGTTTCTGCATATGCTGAAAGAAACGGAGAAAAAAGCTCGATCACTACATCTTTCTTCAATAAACGTCCTAACCACTGGAACATCACCATCAATTCTAAAGTGAATCCTCAGTATACTGCAGGTGGAAAATTTGCTTTAATTGACGGAATCAACGGAACGACCAACTGGAGAAAAGGAGAATGGCAGGGCTATCAGGGACAAACGGTGGAAACTATTATTGATTTCATCTCTCCCCAACAAATCAAACATCTTTCTTCTACCTATCTTCAGGACAGCAGAGCATGGATTTTGATGCCTTCAAAAGTAGAATATTATGCATCTATGGATGGTAAAACATATATTTTACTTAAGACATTGGAAAATACACTTGATCCTAAAGACGAAAAAGTGCAGATCAAAGATTTTGAAACAGACGTTCTGCCTACCGAAGCACGATATGTAAAAGTAAAAGCCTATCACTATGGAAAACTTCCTGCATGGCATCAGGGAGCAGGCGGAGATGCTTATGTTTTTATAGATGAGATCTCTGTAAAATAAATACTTTACTGATAAGTAAAAAGCAGCGTTTCGGAAATTCCGAAGCGCTGTTTTTTGTATGATTTTGCTTTTATTTAAGACTTTTATTTTATACTTTTCAGGTAATTGATCAAATCGGTTTCAGAATCCAGTCCGAATTTTTGCTTTAATCGGTATTTGGTCATCCGTACACTTTTGGCTTCTACGTTCAAAATAGAGGCAATCTGCTTTGTATCCATTCCCAAATACAGATAGGCACAATATTTCTGGTCTAATGAAGTAAGCCTTTGAACAGCATTTTTGTTCAGGTTCCTGAAAAAATCTGGATGCATTTCTTGGATCTGGTACTTTGATTTCTCAAATTCGTTATCCATACGACTTTCATCCCTCAATATCTTATAGATATTTATCATCTCCTGTTGAGATAACTTTTCCTGAAGCTGAAGCAGTACATTATTTTTATGTTGCAGTTGCAGTTGGTTGGCCATCACCTCATCAGTCAGTTTTTGTTGTTGCAGAATCATTAAAGCTTGTTCTGCTCTTAACCTTGCCTGTTCTTCCTGTTCATATTTTATCTGCAAAGCTGCTTCCTTCTTTTCAGCAATGAGTTGTTTCTCCCGTGCCAAGGAATACCGGAGACTAAGATGATAAAAACGGAACAAGACTAAAGCTCCCAATGTACCAACTCCAATCAAAGCAATAAGAAGAGATTTCTGCTTCCTCTGGCTATCAGCTTTTTCTTGGAGAACCATCATTCTTTGCTCCTTTTCATTGAAGTCTAATGTTTGTTGAACATGAAATGCTTTTTTAGTTTGCTGCTGAAGAGCCACAGAACCATTCTTTGTCAGATGTTGAAGATCACCAACACTACTCTGCTGTGCCCATCCCAATGAGAAGCACCCAAGCCATAACAGAACACCTATGATTTTCTTCATCTTACAAATGTACAAAAGCAGTACCTCTCATATACATCCCACAAGAACGCTATCTATACTTTTTCACATAAACAACTAAATATCAGTTAATTTTAGAAAAAGTGTAGTCATTTTGTAGTCCCCCTCAAATGTACTCTGTGGGGATTTTGAGTGTCTGAAAATTATATTACAAAACATTGTACAGGTAATTTTGTCATTTAAAATCTTTCTTAAATAAAATCAGAAAAAAAATGAACAACAAAACATTATCTATTGTATCCTAGCATTACACTGATTGGATGGCTTATTTCTTACTTCAGTGGCAAAGAGCAGGCCGACAGTCTTTTAAAATACCATTTGAAGCAATCATTGGGGTTGGCAATAGTCAGTATTGCTTTTAATATCATTCTAAGCATACTGATCACAATCATTCCGGCCTTAGCCATTTTAGGACTTATTGGTTTGGTATTCTTCATATTGTTCATCATCGGAATAGTGAATGCGGCAAATGGAGCAGAAAAGCCTCTACCCCTCATAGGGAAAATGTTTGAAAATAAGTTTTCTTTCATTGGCTAATGAAATCAGACCATGGAAACGTATCATTTTTTCAGCATAAGCAGTCCGAATGTCTACCGGAGAAAAAGCTCTGATTGGCAGTATATTATTATCACATCATTATTATTTGCTCTAGCCATCTGGTTTTTCTTGATAAAAGGACCACAGACTGAAGCATATATCTTTGCCGGAATAATGCTGATATTCGGTTGCATTTTTCTCTCCCGGACATTCAGCAGTTTAGTTATTGATATCAACAATCAGACGATCATTCAGAAACCCGGGCTACTTTTTGCCAAGCAGAAAATCGCTTTTTCAGATATTCAACACTTTAGTATCAGCAACAGAATCTATGTATTGATACTGATTTCATCCGCTTATGCCATTGTTACTCATCAATCTTCACCCGTATTATTGGGACAAAGCTTTATGAATTCAAGAAACTCAGAAGTATTATTGTTGGAAACTGAAAAAATAATGGGAAGGCGATGAAAGAACAAATGATGTATTGGCAAAACGGAAATCTTATAGTAACCCCTAACAAATGCTATGCATCCAAAGCTATCGGGGGAATGATAACAGGTCTGTGCTTTGGGGTCTTATCCGGCTATCTTGCTTTTCATTTCCAAGATTTTTGGCAACTGCCCTTTGCTATTGGTATTGGGCTGATGGGAATCGCTGCTTTATACAAATTTTTTAGTGCCGATATCCGGGTACTCATCCCCAGAAATGATGCAGCACTTGTTATAAGCTTTGGGATCTATTTCAAACGTAATATAGGCTTAAAAGATGAAATGGTAATTGTACAAAATGCGCTGAATGGCAGGTCTTATTTTGCCATTGCCAACAAAAGTAATCCCTATGGAAGATCTTATCAGATCAGCCCTTTTCTCAGTCATAAAAAGAGAAGAAAAGTATTTGAAAAAGAAGTATTACCAGTTATAGAAGAACAACTGAAACGAAACGACTAATATGCTCTACAAATTGCTGCTACCGGATGGAAATACTTACAGGATAAAAAATTCCGTTTCACTGCTCCATGTCATCCTTATTTTATGGTTATTTATCGGGATTGTCATCATAGTGTACAGTGAGTATACCAAAACCGGTATCAGCATTATTGCTTTTATTTGGTTGCTGGTAGTATTGATTTGGGTACGACCATCCAAAACAAGGATCCTACCTTCCGAGCAAATCATACGGATAGATACCGGTGTTCGGGGAAAGGAACCTTTGCAATATCACTTCTCCGATTTCGAAGGTTTTGAAATTCAGACCGTCTATTATATGCGTATTCCAGTTAATACCGAGCTTTTTGTTCGGTTCAACATTAACGGCTCGAGTCATCGCCATGTATTGGGACAATCATTCGGACGAAAAAGAATGCAACAGCTTTGCAATGAATTAGAAACTGTTTTTCAACAAGATACCTAATGATCATTTAAATCTTAAAATTAATACTATGAAAAAAGCAATCGGTATTTTTCTCATTCTCATTGGAGTTTCACTTGTGTTTATCCTGAAAGTTGGTCCCTCCCAAGAAACTAATTTTCTGTTTACTTATGGTGACTGGCCATTGATTGTTGGAGGGTTGATCTGTCTTATTCCCGGTCTTATTATTTACAATAAAAACAGATAAGTATGAAAAGAATCATTTTATTTTTAATGCTTTCCTTATTACTATCTCTGAATTCCTGTGGATTGGGCGACAAAAGTTATCCTGAAGAAGTATTTGAAAAAGTAAAACTGAACAGCAACAAAATTCCAGATGGTTTCAGGAAACATTTTACTGAGATAAGGGCACATCTTAAAGCAGGAAATCTGGTGATCGTTACCCCGCAAAATGAAGTAAAAAAGGTAAATGCAACAGAATATGTAGCCAATCATTACGTTCACTTATTTGATGACGACATTATTGCTGTACAGGAGCTGAAACCTGATAAGGAAACCAAAGATATACTAGCTGCCGCTCTGGATATGTTCCGATATGCGGATGATATTTACAAAACCGATTTCCCGCGGATCGCCAAAATGATTGACGACAAAAAGCCGGATCAAGAAATTGATGCGGCCATTGATGAGCTGGACAGGACCAAAGGCCCCATTCTAGATAAGAAGTATGATAAAGTACATTATATGATACTTCCCTATGCCGACAAGCACGGTGTAAAATATAAAATACTGGAAACTCCCGCTCCTCTGAATGATCAATAAAAATATAATGCTTCCGGATCAATAATTCATCTGCTCAAAAGGCAGAGCAGAGTTTACAAAAAGCTCAAGAGGTTTTTGCAGAAAGCTCAAGTGCTTTTTAAGAAATGGACAGGTGCTTTTCAGAACACCTGAAGAAATGTAGAATACACCTTTCAATACAAAAAGAAAATTAACCTTTTAAAATCTGAAACAATGCCTATTAAATTTAAAACCCAACAAAAGAAAAACCCCAGAGACCTTAATGCCCCTGCCAAATGGTATGCTTCAACGATCGGCGACGGCGAAACCACGTTCAGCGATCTTGCCCAGTACGCTTCGGAAGTCTCTACCGTATCTAAAGCCGACATTCTCGCCGTACTGGAATCCTGCTTCACAAAGGTGACCAAAGATCTTTCTGATGGAAAAATAGTACGTGTAGGCGAATATTTTACCCTGCAAATGAGCATATCCAGCGATCCTGCCGACACAGAAGCCGAAGTAACGGCAGCCAAGATCAGAAAAAGCAAAATCAACTTCCGCCCCGGCAAAATGCTGTCTGATATGATAAAACTTGCAACATATCAGAAGAAATAAGGGAAAAGATCAGGATTACCGCCTGACTCCAGGCAACAAAAAAACGGCATCCATTCCTGGGAATGGGAAGGCCAGCAAAGGATAGAAACCCATACAATAGATTCCGAATGAAATAGATAAACAACCATGAAATGAGTATCAAAGATAAACTAAAGGTAGAGATCACACCGGATTCTATCTCTCTGCAACCCCACCTAATGCAAGCATCCAATCTGCTTTGGGATGCTGCCGGTATTATAGCAATGCTCATGGGCTGGCTCTTATTTCAGGAAAAACTAGGGAAAGGGGCCCTTATCTTTTTCCAGATTATCATAGCCAGCCTTCTCATTCATCTATTGGCCCGCCTTCTTTACTGCATCCATTTCCGGTATATTTTTGATATGTATACCCGTTCTGTGTACCGGAAAAATCTGTTTGGGAAAAGACGGAGGCTGATGAGTTTTGATGAAGCCGTCATATTTACCAAGTATGAATCCAACGACTGGCATTACAGTCTGGGGATCAGGAAAAAACAGTTTTTGAAGAACTACCAGATCAGTCCGGATTTCAGTTCCGGAATAAACTCACTAAAGCGTTCCGAAGAATATGAAAAAGAGGTTTTGGCTCCGATCTTGGAATTGTTGGAATTGTAAATTATTCCGTTGAGTTTTATCTTATAAAACCACAGGGCTTTTGAGCAAACGCCCATGAAGAAAAAAAAAAACTACAATTAAGTATTTAATTTCAAAACACTTACACCTAAAACAGTAAAATATAATTATTAGATTAAAAAACACATACTGATGAAAAGAATTTTCAGCGTCCTCTTGCTATTGGTGCTTGTTGGAATACAAGCCCAAACCAAATATTTTCCACAAGTTTTTTTCGATAAAAACAAGGCGCAAGAACAGATTAATTATGGAAAATCAACCCTTATGGGAGTGGCCTCTACCAAGCAAAAAAACGAGTTTGGTTTCAAACCTCCTTTAGGCAAAAAGCTTTATCCAGCCGAAGGAACAGTCGTAATGCTTTTTCCTGTAACACCTTATTTCGAAGAATTTTACGCTTTGAGAAAAAAGTACGAAAAAAAACCAGGACACACTGTTTATATGTCCGAAGAAGCTTTTAAATACAGAATCGAAACGCTTACTGGTCCCAAAGGAACTTTCACTTTTGAACGTCTAAAACCTGGAAAATATTATTTGGAAACCATCGTCGATTTTACAGCGAAAGGCTCTTATACAGAGCAAACTGCGCGCACAGATACCTATAACGGCTACGGAAACTTTTTATACTCTACTCCCGTCTATCAAACGTTTTTCTACAACTATGCCGCTGCCAACCGGGAAAGTAAGTTCATCGAAATAAAAGCTGATGGAGAACTAAAGGAGATCAATCTTTAAGAAACTTTAAAAGAACAGCTCTCTCTTAAATTTATTCCTTAGAAATTCATAAATTTATCTATAAATGACCGATGTTAGTCGAAAACATTTCGTTTTCCTCTTCTTTATCAGTTATTTTGTATATTGATATAAAGACATTATGAAGAAGGAAAAAACAAAAGTTTCCGTTTTATCCAAGATTCTTAAAATTTCGGGAATAAGTATAGGCAGCATTGCTTTGATCCTGTACATTTCTCCTTATTTTTTTAAGGATACAATAAACAGTGGAATAAAGGAAGTTTCTAAAAGCTATATAAAAACCAATGTAGATTTCAAGGATCTGAATATTTCTTTCTTTACCCATTTCCCTAATCTTACAGTTACCCTTACCAATTCTTCCGTAAAAGGCAATAGCCCTTTTCAGACGGAAAATCTGATTGATGCGAAAGAAATTGGATTAGGAGTAGATATTACCAGTCTTTTTGATGACAAGATCATTTTCAACAAGCTCTATATTGAAAATGCAAATATCCGGATGAAGGTAGACAGCTTGGGAAGGAATAACTTTGACATTCTGATCTCTGAAGAGGACGCTAAGGAGAAAAATGATTCTAAACTGGCTCTGGCGCTACAAAACTTCAGAATTTCCAATTCTAATTTTATTTATGATGACCAAATGAGTAAAACTCATCTGAAACTGGATAATTTAGAATATGATGGTATTATCGATCTCTCCAATGATATCCTGAGCTTAAATGCCACTACGGAAATTAAGAACACCCTTTTTAAGCTAGATAAAGATGTATGGGTTAAAAATCTGCCGTTGAAAGGAAAGATCAACACAAAGATCAATATCAATCAGTTAGGATTTTATTTCACAGACAATCCTTTAGTTTTAGGAGGGTTTCCGTTCAATCTTCAGGGTAGCTTAAAAATGCCGGACGCGCAGCAGGTTTATGATCTAAAAATAACCACTAAGAATGCTGACTTGAAAGCGATACCCGCTATCATTCCGGAAGCTTACCAGGACTATGCAAAACAGGTTGAAATGAAAGGAAAAACCGATCTTTTGTTCACCATGAAAGGGATTTTGGATGCTTCGAAAAAGCAGAGTCCGGATATTCATATTGAAGCCAATATCAATAACGGATTTTTCAATTATCAGAAATCTAAATCTCCAATTAATAATTTAAGTTTAACCTCTCTCATAGACATTCCGGCTCTGGATCCCAACCGATTAAAAGTAAAGGTAAATGAACTTGATTTCAGCTTATTAAACGGCTATACAAGAACCAATTTTGTTTTTGAAAACGGTTCTACCCTATTTTCTGAGGGCACAATTGATTCAAACGTTAACCTTGAAGCTTTAAAGAATGCTACGGGATACAAAAAAATTGATGCAAAAGGAAATCTTAAGCTGAACGGAAACTGGAAAGGTTTCATTTCTACTTCTGCGAAAAACAAGCTACAAAAAGTTCCGTTATTTGATTTAAAAGCTGACCTGAAAGACGGCTATTTCAAGATGAGGGAAATGCCTGCCGCTTTGGATCATATCAATTTGGACATGACTGCTCACAATACGGATGGCAATTTTAAAAATACCGCAGTTCTAGTTCATAATATTGATGCTAAAGCACTGGACAATTATGCAAAAGGAAAAATTGAAGTAAAAAATTTAAACAACTATCCTATTGATGCTGATTTTACTGCAAAGATCCACCTTCAGGACATTTATAAAATTTATCCATTAAAAGGCATTGATCTTCGCGGTGATCTTTTTGTGAAGTCTAAAGCCGTAGGAACCTATGAACCTAAACGTAAGAGAGTTCCTGTAAGCAACAGTATTTTATCCCTGAAAAACGGTTTTATAAAGTTCGACGATTATCCTGAACTTCCTTTAGAAAACATCAACGTAGAAACTCATGTAAAAAGCGGAAGAGGTTCTTTCAGCGATCTGGATATTAGTGTACTTCCTATTTCGTTTACACTGGCAGGAAAACCGTTCACTGTAAAGGCTAATCTGAAGAATCTCAATAATCTTAATTACAGACTGCATTCTAAGGGACAGCTTAATCTCGGCGACCTTTACAAGCTCTTCCCTATTGAAGGGTTGGATATTAACGGGGTTGTTTCCACCGATGTAGGATTGAAGGGCCAGAACGGGGCTGCTTTGGATAATATTCAGAACAGAGGTTTTGTAAAAATTGAGAACATCACTATCCATTCGAAGTTTTTCCCAAGCAATTTTGTGGTCAAAGAAGGTCTGTTTAAGCTGAACGGAAGCCAGCTGACATTTGAAGATGTAAAAGCCCGTTACAAAAAGAATGTATTTGTTTTTAACGGAAGTGTATCGAATTATATTAATTATATCTTAAAAGACCAGAATCTAAGCGGAAGCATCAATTTTACTTCCAAAAAGGTAAATATTGATGATTTTATGGCGTATAATTCCGGAGAATCCTCTAATTCCACTTCTGCGGAAGATGGTGTTATTCTGCTTCCTAAGAATCTCGACATTACCATCAACGGAGCTGCCAACGAAATTTTATTTAAGGATATTAAGCTGAATAGCTTTAAAGGGAATCTTGCTTTAAAAAACGGAAATCTGGCACTTAATGAAACCGAGTTCGGAATGATCGGCTCGACCTTCAATGCTGACGGAACTTATTTCCCGATCAATGCTAAGAAGGCAAAATTCAGCATCAATACGAAAGCGAAAAACTTTGATATTCAGAGAGCGTATAAAGAGATTACATTATTCAGAGAAATGGTGGCCGCCGCAGAAAAAGCACACGGGAAAGTTTCTCTGGATTATCATCTGGAAGGGGATCTGGGAGCTGATTTCTTCCCAAGACTGAAGACCATAAAGGGAGAAGGTATTTTAACACTGGAAGATATTCAGTTCTATGGCTTCAAGGTTTTCAACTCTGTGGCTGAGAAAACCTCAACCAATGCATTGCACGATGCAAAAGTGAATAAGGTTGATATTAAAACAACGATCAAAGACAATGTGATTTCTATAGAAAGAACCAAGTTTAAAATTGCAGGTTTCCGCCCGAGGATTGAAGGACAGGTAAGTCTGGACGGCTATATCAACGTTGGAATGCGACTGGGGCTTCCTCCTTTCGGGATCATTGGTATTCCGATCAAAATCACAGGACCTTCGGATACTTTTAAGGTAGAAACCGGAAAATATCAGAAAGAAGACCTCAATGAAACTGATGATGATTACAATGATTATCAAAAATCTTTAGAGGAAGAGGCTGCTAAAAAGGCTGAAGCTGAAAAAGCAACTGCCAAATAAAAGATAAAAAAATCCCCATCAAATGATGGGGACTTCTATTTAA
The DNA here is from genome assembly GCF_016735585.2 of Chryseobacterium tagetis. Taxonomy (GTDB): domain Bacteria; phylum Bacteroidota; class Bacteroidia; order Flavobacteriales; family Weeksellaceae; genus Chryseobacterium; species Chryseobacterium tagetis. The sequence goes on along the minus strand of NZ_JAERSE020000005.1, from coordinate 392,356 downwards.
AGCACTCCTGCTTCGGTACAATCGTGTGATACAGGAAGGAATGAAGATAAAAACACTGCGCTCACTATTCGATTCTACTTTTCTTTCTGATGTTAATCTAGGTATCTCTTCGTAAACCAAGTGTCCAGGAAGTTGATACTTAAGTTGATCATGTGATAGTTTTCTCTGATCGGAATATTTTTCTGAACTCCATGAATTCCGTAGCCGTAATTCACGTTCAGGATAATTTTATTGAAAGGAACTCCAAGACCTACCGTAGCTTCCATTTTATCGATCTTGGCATTATTTACCTTGTAGTATCCGGTGTCATAGTTAAGTCCGAAACGATAGATCAATGCTTCTGATAATGATTGTACCCTTCCTCTATGGGGAAGAATCTCAAAACCTAATCCGTAAGTATTTTGTCGGTAATATTTTTCAGGAGTTACAGAATTGGTCACCTGATCCCACTGGCTTTGCATGAAGTCAAAAGTCGCACGGTATCTGTCATTTTTCAGGATACTGATTCCGGCTCCAAACTCGAAAGGCAGAGAAGTGTCTTTTGTTGAGAGTTTGCTGGTAACGGTATTGGTGTAATCTTTATTTTCTGTGTAGCCCACTTCTCCTTTGGCTACCAATTTACTCTTGAAATTGACTACTGCTCCCAAATTTAAGAGAAGCCCGCTGTCCTCAAATTCTTTTCTGTACTGTGTTCCTAAACCGTAGCTAAACCCAGTGTATCGTATATCGCGACTTATCTCAACTTCTGAAGTAGTCGTAATGGTTTCTTTACGGATAATGGTTCCGAAATTATTTTTCACTTTTCCTCCAAAGCTCCAGTTATCATTTACTTTGTATCCAACACTGGCTCCCCAATTGGAAAGTCCTCCGCTTCCTTCGTACGTGATAGGATATTCACTAGCCGTTCCTTCAATAGGAATGGTAGACGATATTTTATAATCCGAAGAAGTTGTAGGCTGCATACTTAGTCCTACAAAAGCTTTTTTTGAAATTCGTAAAGCGGCTGAAAAGTTGGTAAAATTGGAACTCAGCCTTTTATCTGTTCCCAGATTACTGGAAATAGTATTGTATTTCATAAGACCGCTCACATCGAAAACGACATTTCTTGTAGAAATACTTGTCATGGATGCAGGGTTTTTAGAATTGATATAATCCGGTGCTTCTAGGGCGATCCCTGTATTTCCCAGTGCTATATCTCTGGCATTGTCTACATTGTTAAACATTCCTATTCCAAAATATGAATAGGGTGAAGCATTCTGAGCAGCCAGTTTTTGTCCACCTACACACGCGAAAAGTACAGTGATGATTATTGTTTTATTCTTCTTCATAAATTCTTAATTAATATCCCAACATATAAACTTTCAGCTTGGCAGGGTTTGTTTTATTTTTTTGATCTCCCAATACTGCTTTTCCTGATAAAACATCTGTATAAGACGACGGATAGATCAATGTATTATAATTGGAATCAGCTGATTCGGATAATATGGTATTTACGTATGTTTTAAAGGAAAAATCATAAGAGTGTTCGTTCTGAAACTCACTGGCATTTGAAAGACCTGCAGTAATTTCACTAGATCCGTCACTTTGCGTATATGAACCTACGACATGATTGAGCTTATCTCCCCAATAATAATACAATGCACTCGGATTGTAAAAACTGGTAGAATAATATCCTGCAACCGGACTCAATGAAAGTGTTGCATCTATAACTTTATAATTCGGATACAGATTTTTCAGGGACTTCAGATAAGGAACTTCAACTTTAGTAAATACACCAATCCCCGCCATTAGATACGTTTTATTTCCTAAATTTTGAGAAAGTATAGGCGTTTTAGGAGTAAGGTTTGCAAGTTCAGAGCCTGAAAAATCAGAGCTTATTTTATTATAACTATTAGCAGTACTCGGTACCAGATCCAATGTGTATTTCAATAGATCTGTTCCGTTTTGTGAGGTTGTATGGTAATAAAGTCTTACAACATTTGATACCTTTTCTTTGGTACTCTTATTAATCTGAACCTGATAAGAGCTATTCATGCCGAAACGCATCAGAGCATTATTATCGCTGGAAGGAACCAACGCCAATCCTTTAAAAAAGTTCAGGAAATTTTCCTGAGTGGTCACATCACTGTTTTTCAATGTATTAAATATACTCAGTCCATAAGACTGCTCCAGACGCATTTTCACATAGCTACTGTCTGTCCCTGGTCTTGGGTAAAACTCCGCACTTCCTACCGAACTGGAAGAATAATTAAAACTGCTTTTATTATATAAGTATCCGTTGTTCAGTTTTATTCTGTCCTGCAAAGGATAAGCATTCAGTTTAAAGCTTTTCAGTGTATCTCCGTAATAAAAATTGGTATTGGTAAGGTACATGACGATAGAGTCAAAAACTGCTGAGGAAGGAGAAGTTATCCCATAAGTAGAAGGGGTAAGCTCAAAAAGAGAGGAAGAAGTAACCTTCCCAAATGTCTGATCTTTTATATTTCCAATCATCATCACACTTTTTCCTGAGGTCGTCACAGAGTCCATCATAATGGTAGACATCTTCATGGTAAGGGTATCAATCATTACCATTTTAGACTGTGCACTCGTCCAGGAACTTCCTACTTCATATGTATTGCTCTCATCTTCACAGGAAAAAAGACACAACATTGAAATACATAATAAAAGGTATTTGTACATTTTTTTTTCACAAACATATAATGAACAAGTATGGGCTTCAAATTTTTTCTCCCTTTCATACCGAGTTGTAGACCATAGTGAAATCTATGTCGATATTTAATATATTTAAAATCAGGGTGATATTTATCTAAAGAAAACAAACGTTCGCCTACAAAAAATGCACGTTCGTCTAAAAAATTTTCAAAATACACTGAAATGAAATTTTTTTGCATGAAAAAGAATGAATAATGAATCGTAAACTTTCAATCTTCGCTCTTACTATTGTAGGAACATTTTTAGTAACAAGCTGTAAAAATGATGATGACGAAGAACTAATGGGGAACTGGGTAAGAGTATCTGATCTTGATGGTAAACCTCGATCTAATGCATCTGCTTTCGTAGTAAACGGAAAAGGATATATCACCGGAGGATATGATGGGGAATATTATTATAATGACCTGTGGAGCTATGATCCTTCTCTGAATGCCTGGACACAAAAAGCGGACTTCCCGGGTTCAAAAAGAAGTTCTGCAGTAGGTTTTGCCACCAATTCTTACGGATATGTAGGAACAGGATATGACGGATTGAATAAACTAAAGGATTTCTACAAGTATGATCCTTCATCCAATACCTGGAGCCAGATTGCAAACTTCCCGGGAACGGAAAGATATGCCGCATTAGCTTTCGGGATCAATGACAAAGGATATGTAGGAACAGGGTACGATGGAAGTGAGCTGAAAGATTTTTATAAATATGACGAGTCTACCTCAACATGGAGCACAATTACCAGTCTAGGAGGATCTAAAAGAAGAGACGGAGCTGTTTTTGTGATCAACAATACGGCTTATGTAGGATTTGGAACCAATAACGGAAGCCTTGTTTCTGATTTCTGGGCATTTGATCCTAATACTGAGGCATGGACTAGAAAAGTAGACACCAATAATGATGACGATTCTCAAAACAGAGCTTCTACTGCAGCTTTTGCAGCCGGAGGTTTAGGCTACGTTTCTACGGGATCTACAGGTGGAGTTGTCAATACGACATGGGAGTACAATCCTGCAACGAATGACTGGACGGAAAGAACAGGTTTTGAAGGTTCTGCCAGAGAAAGCGCATGTTCATTCTCAATAGGAAACTACGGGTATGTACTTACAGGGAACAGTGGTTCGTCTTATTTTGACGACATCTGGGTATTCCATCCAAACGAAAGCCAGAATGATGATGATTAAAAGATTTGGGAAGTTCCTTTTTGTTTCAGGGATTATTATGGTTGGCTGCCAGAAAAAAAACAGTGATTTTGAAATCAAGATTACTAAACAGAACGCCGGATATGGTTATCAAATCATTAAAAAGAAGAGGATTCTTATCAACCAGCCCTATATTCCCGCTATCAATAAGCAACTGCCTTTTAAAAATAGTATGGAGGCTCATAAAACAGCCAATCTTGTAGTGAGTAAAATAGGAAAACTTTCTTTACCGAGAATTTCCGTGCAGGAATTGGACTCTATGAATATTACGTACTGAATTCTATATTTTTGTAAAACAATGGATTCCTTCAATACCAAATTGAAGGAATTTTGTGCTCACAAGTTATAAAAAAACACACCATTTATGACCGCATTTTTTAAAACTTTCCGAACCATCTACATTTACCACTGGGTAATATGGATCATTCTTATACTCTTTAAACTGTGTATGGATTACTCTGTTTTTGGAAGCTTTCTGTTTTTTATCAATTTTAAAATCTTTTTAGCCTTCTTTACTCTTTTTTACCTTAATTACAGTATTTTTTTGCCTTTCATCATCAAGCAAAAACCGAATGTTATACTTGCCATTACCATTTCATTTGTGGTAGTATATGTAGGATTAATGATTGCTTTCTTCCCTCCTTTGCGGCAACCTCCGCATTTTCCTCCACCGGGAGGTTTTATGAGACCCGGAAGAATGATGAGGTTCCACCATGATCTTAATTTTCATGATATTTTCTTCAAAATAGGCCTTTTCGCTATTGTTTTCAGTACCCTACTTTTCTTTGTCGATAAATGGACGGAAAACGGCAAAAAGATAAAGGAATTGGAATTTGAAAGACAGTCAAGTGAATTGAAGATCCTGCGTGAGCAGATCAATCCTCACTTCTTTTTTAATGCGTTAAACAGTATTTATTCACTTTCGATCGTGCAATCTAAGGAAACACCGAGGGTAATTCTTATTCTGTCCGATATCATGCGATATGTGCTGAGTACGAAAAACAGGCAGAAAAACAATCTGGAAGATGAAATAAATAACATCAAAAAATACATAGAAATACAATCTATCCGTTTTAAAAAGTATAACAACATCCATTGTGTATTTGAAGGTAATTTCAAAGCGTATGAAATAGAACCTCTTCTGCTTTTAACGTTTGTAGAAAATGCCTTTAAACACGCAGATATAAGAAAAGGACCTTTAGAACTTGTTGTGTATATGAAAGATGATATATTGGATTTCAATATCAAAAATTTTTATGAGAAAAAGAATCCCGATACCTTTAACAGCAATAAAATGGGAATAAAAAATACCAAAATGAAACTTGACCTGATCTATCCGGAAAAATATCAACTTTACATCAATGATAATGGCTCCGAATATCAAATTAATCTAAAACTTCAATTGAACTAACCATGAATTGTATTATTGTAGACGACGAAGAACTTGCCCACCAAGTAATTGAAGAATATATTTCGCGAATTCCTTTTCTGAATCTGGTAAAAAACTGCTATGATATTCAGGAGACGATTCAGGTTTTGCAGGATAACAGTGTAGACCTTATTTTTCTGGATATCAACCTTCCGAATATTTCCGGAATAGAATTTTTAAAAAGCTTTAATAAACTACCGAATGTAATTATTACAACAGCTTATGACGATTGTGCCGTTCAGGGTTTTGAAATGGATGTCATCGATTATTTATTAAAACCATTTTCTTTTGAACGTTTTTTGAAAGCTGTTTATAAAAGCTATAATCTTCAGAATAATGCAAAAATCTTACAGGAAAAAAGCAGTCAGAACTTCTTCAGTGAATCCTTTATTTTTGTACGTTCCAATAATGAAGATGTAAAACTGAATCTAAATGAAATTGTGAGAATCAATGCACTGAAAGATTATATCATTATCTATACGGAGACCCGTAAACTGATTATCCATCAAACGATGAAATCCATTTCAGAAAAGATAGATTCCGAAAACTTCATCCGTGTCCACAATTCGCACATCATCTCACTCCGTCATTTGCAGAGTATAGGAAAAAGCAATCTGCTGATTGGTAACGAAAGAATTCCCGTAAGTGAAAAATACAAGGCTTATCTCAACAAAACAATTGAAAAATATAAATAACTGCTTTAAAATTTAGATAGAAATATCTTATCCTACCCTTTCTTTTTCAGACCATTGAATTTCCTCAGGAAGCTCACGGTTTGAAAATTCTATGTGGATCACTCTTCTTCTTTTTCCGTTTGTAGTTCGGTTAGAGCCATGAAGGATTAATGGTTTCATGATCATTACTCCGCCTTTATCCACATTGCAGATGTGTTCGGTTTCTGTATTCCAGTCGATAGTTTCCGGACGGTAAATTCCTTTGGCATGAGATCCAGGAACAACTTTTAACGCACCGTTCTGATCATCCGTATCATCAAGATGAATTCTGATCGTATAAATATTTTCAAGAATATCTAATGGCGGCTGAACAGCAAACTGATTCTGTTTCGTTGTCCAAGGTCCGAAGTTTGGCAACATTGTTTTTTTATCCACAGAAATAGTCAGATCCTGATGATAGGCAACGTACCAGTTCGAGGTTTCAGGTTTATCAAAATAAATGCTTTTTACCACAAAATACTGATCTCCAAAAACTTCTTTGATGAGTTTTTTAACCTTCTCATTAAAGACAAGATCCTTCACCTCTGGAATTTCCTTTAAAAACTGTCTGATGGCAAAAAGATCCTCAGACTTTCTGAATGTTTCTTTTGAGGTATCAATCTGGTCAATAACCTCACCGATCTTTTCGATTTCTTCCTCTGAAAAAATATTGCTGATAACGGAAAACCCATTATCAGCAATGTCTTGTTTATAGTGTTGTAAATTCAAAACGATAAGCTTACAAAATTATTCATTAAATATCTCCGCCATGATTTTCTAACTGACCTTCCCATTTAGAAACAGCTGAGGTTGCCAGTGCATTTCCTAAAACATTGGTCATACTTCTTCCCATATCGCAGAAGTGGTCAATTGGTAATATAAGAGCAATTCCCTCAGGAGGAATTCCGAACATAGAACACGTTGCCACAATGATGACCAAAGAAGCTCTCGGAACTCCGGCAATTCCTTTTGAAGTAAGCATCAATACCAACAACATGGTAATTTGTTGTCCGATTGTCATTTCTACACCGTAGATCTGGGCAATAAAGATCGAAGCAAACGTCATATACATCATACTTCCATCCAGATTGAACGAATATCCTAAAGGTAAAATAAAAGATACGACTCTGTTGTTACATCCAAATCTCTCCAATTCTTCTACCAATTTCGGGAAAACAGCTTCAGAGCTAGTGGTAGAAAATGCGATTAACAAAGGTGCTTTTATTCTTTTCAGCAAATCGAAAAGTCGGTTTCCTAAAATCATATATCCCACCAACAGCAAAACCAGCCACAGAACGCCTAATGCAAAGAAAAAGTCTCTCAGATAAATTGCATATACTTTAAATATCTCAAAACCATTGGTAGCAACAACGGCAGCAATCGCTCCTAAAACGCCAAGAGGTGCAAACCACATGATATAGCCAACCATTTTAAGGATTCCATGGGCAATAATGTCAAATAATTTGATCACCGGCTGTGAATATTCTTCACCTAAATTAGCCAAAGCAATTCCGAACATAATAGAAAATACCACAATCTGAAGTACTTCATTAGTCGCAAAAGCCTCAAAAATACTTTTAGGAATTACGTGCTCCACAAAGTCTTTCATAGAAAAACCTTTGCTGCTTTTTAGCAGTTCTTCTGCAGAAGCAACATCCTGTATCGGAAGTTTGGTAATATGACCGGGTTCTAGCCAATTTACTAAAATCAACCCTATAAAAAGGGAAACCAGAGAGGCAGAAATAAACCATAACATAGCTTTTGTCCCTACTCTTCCGATCATTTTAATATCGCTCATCTTAGCAATACCTACCACAAGTGTGGAGAAAACCAACGGAGCAATAATCATCTGAACCAGTCTGATAAAAACAGTTCCCAGCAATTTTATGTTTTTTGAAAACGGCTCTGCACTTTCAGGATAGCGTAAGTGAACGAAGCCTCCTAGTCCGACTCCTAAAATAAGAGCAATGATGATCGCAAAAAATAGTTTATTTTGTCCTTTCATATAGATAATTCAAGTTGCACAAATATAATGTTTTTAAACTTTTACCTGCTACTTCTTCTTTTCTATGCATCCATCAACCGTTTTGTTCCATGAATTTTCCATTTTTAATGTTGAATCTTTTAGAGAAATAAAAAATAATTAGCAGAATTTTAATCTTTTGGTATAAATTTTATTATTACATTTACGTATAACATTAAAACCTAAACAACAAAAAATAACTCTATTATGAAAAAAACAATCGCAATGGCTGCGTTGGCAATCGCAGTGTCTTTCGGATCGATTTCATGTAAGAAAAAAGTTTCCGATGCTGATCTTCAAACTCAGGCAACCACTATTGTAACTTCAAATCCGGGAGCTTCTGTTGAAGTGAAAGACGGGGTTGCTCACCTAAGCGGAACTTTTGCTGACGAACAGTCTAAAAATGCTATGATCGCTCAGCTGAAAACAGTAAACGGAATCAAAGATGTAATGGATATGACCAAAATTGAAGCTCCGGCTCCTGTAGCTCCGGTTGAAACTACATCTGCAGTAGATCCTGCCGTTCAGAAAAAAGTACAGGATGCTCTGAAAGATTTCCCTTCAGTAAAAGTGGAAGTTGTAAACGGAGAACTTACTCTTACAGGAAACGTATCATCATTGCAGGCTAGAAAAATTAAAGAATCTATAGATGCTTTGAAAGTAGGAAAATACAACAATAACTTAGTCGTAAAATAATTAATATGAGCACATTACAAGACAAATATTCAAGCGTAGTTTCTGCTGCTCAGTCTGCAGGAATCTCAAATCTTCAGGTTCAGGAGCAGGACGGGATTTTATATGTTTCCGGAAATGCATCCAATACTGCTGCTAAAGATACAGTATGGAATGCTTTAGGAGCTATTGATTCTACTTATTCTGCAACAGATATCAATATTGATGTACAGGTAAGCGGATTGGCTTCAGGTTCTCTATTGACAGTAGCTACAGAAGAATCCAATTTAAATATCAGACAGGAACCTTCTACAGAAGCTGCCGTAGTAGGAAAAGCTGCAAAAGGAGCCTCTGTAACACTGATCGAGCAGACTTCTGACGAGTGGTGGAAAGTAAAAAATACTGACGGGCAGGAAGGATATGCTTACTCAAGATATTTGAAAGCTTAATCATTAAGATTTAACATTATTTAAAATATAACATCCCTATTCAGGGGTGTTTTTTTATATTTTAGCATTTTCAAAAAACATTTTAATGAAGAAAATTCTTTGGTTACTGTTATTTTCATTCAATTGTTTACTTCTTAGTGGGCAGAAATTAAGCGTCAACGGTAAGGTTTCAAATTTTGAAAACAAACCAGTTGAAAATGCATCTGTCCGTCTTATCAAACAAAAAGATTCATCGGTTATAAGCTCTGCTTTTACCAATAAAGAAGGAAATTTTTCTTTAAAGATCAATGAGCTTAATGAACCTTCTATTTTAAAAGTGGAAGCCGATAAATTACTTCCTTATTCTAAAAATTTCGATAGAATAAATACATCTTTAACCTTAGAGGAAATCCGGCTCGATAAAGACAAAATTTCTAACATTGAAGAAGTCGTTATTACTGCGTCACCCATAAAAATAAAAAAAGATACGATTGAATTTAATGCCAATGCCATCAAAGTTCGTCCAGACAGCAATATTCAGGAATTATTAAAAAATATTGACGGGATAGAAGTTGACAGCGACGGGAAAATTACAGTCAACGGCAAGGAAGTTGACCAGATCATGATCAACGGAAAACCGTTTTTCGATACCAACGGAAAAATTGCTCTGGAAAATATTCCGGCAGATATTATTAAAAATATTCAGGTTACTTCCACCAAAACCAAAGAAGAAGAACTTACCGGAAAAACGCCAAAATCTGAAAAATCTACGATTAATTTCAATATTGACGAAAAGAAAAATCAAGGATTTATTTCCAGAATTACCGGAGGATACGGCAGCGACAAGAGATATGAAGCCAGTGGATTTTTGAGCTATTTTAAAAATAAAACTAAAATCAGTGTGCTCGGTTCCTCCAATAATATCAATACGAAAGGATTTACCAATGATGAAGCCCAGAATCTGGGTGGAAATACCGGAGCAAGAGGCGGAAATAATATGAAAGGAATTCAGAAATCTACGACAATCGGAGTGAATTACAGCGATGAGCTCGGTCCCAATGTAGATCTGGAATCTTTGGGCGCAACACGCAATGAAACGAATCTGGAAACGGCTTCTAAAGTTTCAAGAACGACTTTTCTTCCTGATTCTACCCTGAAAACCGATTCTGAAAATCATGCCGACAATAATACGGAACAGTACAATTTTAATTCGGCAGTAAGAATAAAACCTGATTCTCTAAGCACGATTTATTTTTCACCTAAACTTTCACTTTCCAAAACAACGAATGAAAGAACTTCAAAATCGATTACGTACAGAAATGATGAACTGCTGAATGAAAGTGAATCTTCAACAAATGCAAAATCCGAAAACAATTCCTTCAGCCCGAATCTTTACTACTCGAAAAAATTTAACAAAAAAGGCCGCTCATTATATGCAAGTTTAAATACTTCAATTTCGGAATCGAAAAATGACAATCTTACAAAATCAGCTACCAAATTTTATCAGAGTTCAGATCCTGATGATATCAGAAATCAGTTATCTGAAAGTAAAAACCAGAATAATAATTACTCATTTAATGCAAAATATTCTGAACCTGTTTCAGATTCTTTAAATGTAACGTTAGGATTAAATTACAACTCGAAAAACCTATCAAGCATCAGAAACGTCAATGATTTTGATGAAAATACAGGACAATATTCCAATTACAATATTCTTTTATCTAAAAGTTCTGATCAGAGAAACAATCAGCTTTCCCCGGAAATCAACATTGAGCTGAATAAGAAAAAATACAGCGTTTGGGCTTCTACAACGGTTAACTTTTCAGATCTAAAATACAATGCGGTTTTCAACGGAGAACATTATGATCTTCAGAGAAATTTCACTTTACCGGATTATAATGCAGGACTTCAGTACCGTATTTCTGAAACCTCAAAATTAAATATTTACAATTCGGCGAGCTTCACTGTTCCTACTCCGGAAAACGTGATTCCGTACAGGGACGAATCCAATCCTTTGATTACGTATGAAGGAAATCCTGATCTTAAAAACGCCTGGAGCAACAGAACGAGTATCTACTTTAATAATTTTAACACGAAAACAAACTTTAATTATAATGTTAATCTGAGCTTTACTTACAACAATAATGATGTTACAGATTTTTCATTTTATGATGAATCCGGAAAACAGTTTGTAAGCTATAAAAATATCAGCGGAAACAAAAGTGCAACATTGGGTGGAAGTCTTGGAAAAACATATAAATGGAATGATAATAAATTAACGATCAGACCTAAAGCTAATCTAAGCTACCAATACAACAAAGGCTATATCAACGGACAGGAGTTTTTAGGAAATTCTTATACATTCACTCCGGGAATCAGTTTTACCTATGACAAAAAAGACAAGGTCAACATAAAACCTTCTTACAACGTCAATTATACTCTTTCAAATTATGAAAATTACAGTGTTGAAAGTATAAAAAATACGTATCAGACTTTCAGACTAGAACTGACGAATTATTTTCTGAAAACCAATCTTATTTTCGAAAATGATTTTGAATACAACAAAAGCTCAAATATTACGCCCGGCTTCAAAAGAGATTTTTATTTCTGGAATACAAGCATCGGATATACGTTTTACAAAAAACAATTAACTGCAAGAGTGCGAGTTTATGATCTTTTAAATCAAAACCAGAGTGTAAGAAGAACCATTTCTGCTTCTTATGTTGAAGACCGTGAAGATTTGATTCTGAAACGCTACATCATGTTTTCCCTTACGATGAAGCTGAATAAATTTGCAGGAAGGAAAAAGTGATGTTGAGACATATTCATCTATAAATCTTATCCAAAAGCATATTTATGTTTAAATTAGCATCAAATTTTATGTAATGAAGATTCATTTTTCAATTGTACTTATTTTCCTGTTTGTTTTTGGAAATTCACAATCAACACAACCGGATACTTTTGTAAAAGATAATTTCACCAAAAAGGAATTTTATATTCCAATGCGTGACGGAACAAAACTCTTTACGGCAGTTTACATTCCAAAGGATATTTCCAATAAAAACAAATATCCGTTTCTGATGCAGAGAACCTGCTACAGCATTGCTCCTTACGGTGAAAATGAATACAGAACCAAACTTGGCCCGAATCCTTATATCATGAAAGACAAATATATTTTTGTTCTTCAGGATGTTCGCGGAAGATATATGAGTGAAGGAACTTTCACCAATATGACACCACAGGTTGAAAGAAAAACAAAGAAAGATGTTGATGAAAGTACAGATACTTATGACACCATCGAATGGCTTTTAAAGAACGTTAAAGACAACAACGGAAAAGTAGGTCAGTACGGAACTTCATATCCGGGATTTTATACGGCTGTAGGGATTTTAGCACAGCATCCTGCATTGGTTGCCTCTTCTCCACAAGCTCCGATTTCAGATTTCTGGAATGACGACTTTCTTCACAACGGAAGATTTATGATGGGCTATTTCAGAACGTTCCCCGTTTTCGGAGTTCAGAAAACAAAACCTGAAAATAAAGCATGGTACACAGATTCTATGATTAAAGTGACTTCTGAAGATGGCCTGAAATTTTACAGAGACATGGGAACATTGAAAGACGGGTATGATAAATATTATAAAAATAATTTCTTTATGACGGAAATTATGAACCATACCAATTATGATGAGTTCTGGCAGAAAAGAAGCCTTCTTCCTCATCTTAAAAATGTAAATCATGCGGTAATGACTGTTGGCGGCTGGTTTGATGCAGAAGATCTTTCAGGGCCTTTAAATATTTATAAAACGATTGAAAAAACAAGTCCGAAAGCAAAAAATACAATTGTAATGGGACCTTTCTCTCATGGAGCTTGGGCACAGGAACAAGGAAAACATTTCCACAACCAGATTTATTTTGGAGACAGCATTGCAACGTATTATCAGAAAAATATTGAAACGAAATTTTTCAATCATTATTTAAAAGGAAATACAAAAGAGGATGCAGGTTTACCCGAAGCATTAATGTATGATACCGGAGCAAAACAATGGAGAGAATTTGCAACTTATCCACCGAAAGAAGGACAGAAAGTAAATTTCTATTTATCAAACGGAACATTGAAAAATGCAGCAGGACAAGGTTCATCCGAATATTACAGTGATCCGAATAATCCGGTTTTGAGTTCTGATAATTTAAAAGATTTCAACGGATTTACTCCTAAAAATTATATGTCGGAAGACCAAAGATTTGCAGAAGGAAGACCTGATGTTTTGACATTCACAACGGATGCTTTAACCGAAGATATGACTTTCGCAGGTGAAATTATGGCTAAATTAAATATTGCTTCTACTTCTACTGATGCAGATTTTGCAGTAAAATTAATTGATATTTATCCTGAAGATTTCAAACCTGTTGAGAAAAAAGACGGAGTGATCTACGGAAATTATCATCAGATGGTAAGAAGTGAAATTATGCCTGCAAGATTCAGAAATTCAAGAGAAAAAGCTGAAGCATTGGTTTCGAATCAAAAAACAGCAGTGAATTTCAGATTACAGGATGTTGTGCATACATTTAAAAAAGGGCATAAAATCCAGATTCAGATTTCTTCAACATGGTTCCCGTTATTTGCGATCAACCCACAGAAATTCCTAGATAATCCAAATTTTGCTACGAAAGAGGATTATACAAAAGCGTTTATCAAGGTGTTTGATGATAGTGCGATTGAAGTTGAGGTTTTAAAATAAATGTAAAAAGCTGTTCGGATTGAACAGCTTTTATTTTTTGTCTCCCGCAGATTTTGCAAATTAAGCAGATGATTGTGTTTAAAAAGATCTGCGTCATCTGCACAATCTGCGAGAGATAATAAATTATTTCATTTGTCATTCCTTAGAAATCTAGGGTAATTTATTAGAGATTAAAATTTAAAAATACTCTGTTTAGATTCCTCCGGAATGACAAACTTAGAGTTTAAATATTTAAGTAAAATTATTCTTCAATCGTTCTAAAGGTCAGATTCACTCTTGGTGTTTTCACTTTTGTTGTGGGCGGAAGTCGATGCATCCAATGATCCTGAGTTGTTCCTTTCATCACCAGTAAGCTTCCGTTTTCTAAGAATATTTCGACTTTTTCTTTTGTCGCTTTATGCTTAAATAAAAATTTTCTTTCCGCTCCGAAAGTCAGAGAAGCGATTGCACCATGTTTTTTCAAATCTTTTTCACCGTCACTGTGATACGCCATTCCTTCGCTTCCGTCGTGATATAAATTCAACAAGCAAGAGTTGTAAGTTTCTCCTGTTATTTCTTCACATTTTTGTTTTAGCTCTAATAATTCGGGAGTCCAGAATTTTGCATATTTGGTTCGTTTTGAATACGTGTATTCAAACGGTTTTTCACCGAACCAGGCTACTTTTCTTTTCGTTAAAATCAATTTTCCAAAAATGACTGCTTCATCATTTTCCCATGGAATCTGATTGAATAAATACTCATAATAAAAATCCGACTTTTCTTCGGAGAAAACTTTTCCGTAATAGTGAACGGTTCCGTCGTTGGGAAGGATATTTAAAGGGTTGTCTGATATGTCTTCGAATAGGCTTAACATAATGTTTAAAGTTTTGTATACGTTTTCTGTCATTCCGTAGGAATCTAAGCAAAGTATTTTTAAATTCTAATCTCTAATAAATAGACCTAGATTCCTACGGAATGACAAACTTCGCGTTGATTTGTTTACAATTAAAATAAATTTTAGTTGAAGTACATTATTCTCATTGATGAAGAATGTACAATAAAGTAGAATATTAAGAATAAATATGAGAACTTTCCCAGCCAACCATAAGTTGTTTTCTCTCACTTCCCCATCGATACCCTCCCAGATGTCCAGAAGACTGAATGACACGGTGACAAGGAATCAGAAAAGCGACAGGATTACTTCCAATTGCCGTTCCCACTGCTCTTGAAGCATTTGGATTTCCTATTTTTTCAGCTAAATTTCCATACGTTGATAATTTCCCCATCGGAATGGTAAGTAGACTTTCCCAGACTTTTAATTGAAAATCAGTTCCTTTTAAATGGAGTTTTATAGTATTGAGCTTCGTCCAGTCCTTATTGAAAATGGACAATGCATTTTTCTGAAATTCATCCTGTCTTTCAAAAAAAGAAGCATTAGGAAATTTACCCTGTAAATCTCCCAATGCTTTATTTGTATCGGTTTCAAAAGCCATATAACAGATTCCTTTTTCTGTGGAAGCTGTAATTACAGTTCCGAAAGGGGTTTCTGAAAAACTGTAATTGATGGTAAGACTTTTTCCTCCGTTTTTATATTCTGCCGGAGACATCCCTTCAATTTTTACAAACAGATCGTGTAATCTGCTTGTGCTTGAAAATCCTGTCTCATAAGCTGTATCAAATAAACTCGCTTTTTCCTCCTTCAACAAATTTTTAGCATGTTCAAGACTGATGAACTGCAAAAATTTCTTCGGACTTGTTCCTGCCCAATCAGAAAACATTTTCTGAAAATGAGTAGGACTTAGATGAATTTTCTCCGCTACTTCCTCCAAATTTGGCTGAAGCTTAAAATTGCTCTGGATATATTCTATCGCTTTGGCAATTCTTTCGTAATCGATCTGATTTTGTGTAGACATACCCTTGAATTTACCTCACAAAGTTCCAAAGAATTTCTAACAGAAAAAATCCGATTCTTGCGAAGTTTTAGTCTTGATTAATATGATAATAAGCAAGCATTTTGTAATATAACTTCGCAGCTAAGAATGCACTTGGTTTTGCCATCGGAGAATCCATTAATTCTACAATATCAAATGCTACAACATTACATTTTTCAAATACTTTTCTTAATAATTCCAATGTTGGATACCATTGTAAACCTCCCGGTTCAGGAGTTCCTGTTGACGGACAGATTGAAGGATCAAAAGCATCAAGGTCAATCGTGATATACACGTTTCCTGAAACTTTTTCCAACACATCATTTACCCAGTTTTCATTGTTAGCAATTTCGTGAGCGAAAAATACTCTTCCTTCTGGTAAATATTCAGCTTCTTCAATATCCATTGAACGAATTCCCACCTGTACCAAATTGTGTTTCTGATTTGCTTCAAAAACCGCACAAGCATGATTAGAAGTAGAACCGTGGAATTCAGGACGTAAATCTGTATGAGCATCCAATTGAAGAACCGTTAGGTTTTCAAATTTCTCCCCAACTGCACGAATCGAACCGATAGAAACAGAGTGTTCCCCTCCGAAAAGGGTAAATAATTTACCATCATTGTTCAAAAGCTCTTTTGTTTTTTGATAAACCGCTTCTGTCATTGCTTCTGGTGTAGCATTTTCAGAAACTTCACCAGCCAAATAAACTCCCTCTAAGTAAGGTTCTGTCTGAGTTTCGATGTCATAAAGCTCCATGTTTTCAGAAGCGTTTAGGAACAATTCCGGACCTTTATCAGCTCCTTTTCCCCAAGTTGAAGTCCCGTCGTAAGGAACAGTTACTAACATTACTTTCGAGTTCTCTAATGATGCATTTTCTTCAGGAATTCCTGCGTATGTCTTCATGTTTATTTAAAAATTAAATGATTTGTGCAAAGATACAAAGAAGATGGGAAAAAGATGGAAGCTTGAAGATGGAGGATGGAAGTTTTACAAAAATGCTGAAAAATTAAGTGTTCCGATTGTAAACATCCATCCTCCAACTTCCCGCTTCCAGCAAAATCATTACCTTTGTTAAAACTAAAATTTTATGTCATTAAAAGCTGTGCTATTCGATATGGATGGCGTAATTGTGGATACAGAACCTTTGCACAGAAAAGCCTATTTTAAAACATTTAACGAGCTGGAAATTTCGGTTTCCGAAGATTTATATACTTCTTTTACAGGAGCTTCTACCAAGAGAGTCTGTGAAACACTGATTCAGGAATTTGATTTAGATCATACTCACGAAACGATTGCCACCATCAAACGAACGCATTTTAAAGATTATTTTTATAATGATGATGAGTTTGATTTGATTCCCGGAGTAAGAGAATTAATTCAGCATTATTATGAAAACGGGATTACCTTAATTCTGGCTTCTTCTGCAACCATGACCACCATCAATATGGTTTTTGAAAAATTCGGATTGGAAAAATATTTCAGCGGAAAAATCAGTGGTGCCGATCTAAAAGAATCAAAACCTCATCCTGAAGTGTTCTTATTAGCAGCAGAAATGGCTGGAGAAGCCGTTGAAAACTGTATGGTTATTGAAGATTCCACCAATGGAATTTTAGCAGCCCATCGAGCGAATATTTTCTGTGCTGCCTATAGAAGTCCTCATTCTAAAAATCAGGATTACACATTAGCCAATACTGTGGTGTCAGATTATGAAGAACTTGAATTAGATAAGATTTCAAAGTATTTTTAAATAGAAAAAACAAAAGCTCTCAGATTTTGAGAGCTTTAATTTTTTATAGGTTTTGGCTAAAGCCAATTGGAAGTTATTATTTTTGTTAAACGGGCTAAAGCTCGTTCCTATTGAATTATTAATATCCCAAAAGTTTCAATACATCTTCCGGTTCCTGTTTTTCACGGAAAATTTCATAATGAAGCTCACCGTTTTCATCTTTTTGAATCAAAACGTGTCTCGGTTGAGGCATTAAGCAATGGTGAACTCCACCATATCCGCCGATTGTTTCCTGATACGCTCCTGTATGGAAGAAACCAATATACAAAGGCTTCGTATCACTGAAAACAGGTAAATAAATGGCATTGGTGTGTTGCTCAGAGTTATAATAGTCATCTGAATCACAAGTCAATCCACCTAAGAAAACTCTTTCATAAGTATCATCCCAACGGTTTAAAGGAAGCATGATAAAGTGTCTTGAAATCGCCCAGGTATCAGGAAGAGTCGTCATGAAAGAAGAATCGATCATATTCCATTTTTCTCTGTCGTTCTGACGTTTCTGAGAAATAATTTTATAGATATTCGCACCGCTCTCTCCTACCGTAAAACTTCCGAACTCCGTATAGATATTTGGCTCTTCAACACCTTCTTCTTCACAGAATTTCTTGATTTGAGAAACGATTTCCTCCACCATATATTGATAATCGTAATCAAACTGTAAAGAGGTTTTAATTGGAAAACCACCACCGATGTTCAATGAATTTACTTCCGGAGCAATTTTCTTCAAACGTGCATATACACGAAGACATTTGTACAATTCATTCCAGTAATACGCCGTATCTTTGATTCCCGTGTTGATGAAAAAGTGAAGCATTTTCAATCTTGCATTCGGGTGTTCAGCAATTTTCTGGCTGTAATAAGGAATAATATCTTTATATCCGATTCCTAATCTTGAAGTATAAAATTCGAACTTAGGCTCTTCTTCAGATGCAATTCTGATTCCGATGTCGAATGTTGTATCAATACTTTCTGTTAATTTATCAAGTTCACGATAATTGTCCAGAATTGGAGTAATGTTTTCAAAACCACTGTTGATCATATCTGAAATTTTCGCCAGATAATCATCTGTTTTGAAACCATTACAGATCACTTCGATATCTTTTGTTACTTTCCCTTCTTTGTAAAGAGATTTCACAATATCCATATCATATGCAGAAGAAGTTTCTATAGAAATATCATTTTTCAAAGCCTCTTCCAATACAAATTTGAAATGGCTTGATTTTGTGCAGTAGCAATACCTATAATTCTTCTTATATTCGGTTTTCTCAAAGGCTTCCTTAAACCAACTCTTGGCCTTCTGGATATTTTGAGAAATTCTCGGCAGGTAGCTAATTTTTAGCGGAGTGCCAAACTGTTCAACAACATCCATTAAAGGAATATCGTGGAACGACAAATTGTTCTCAGATACATTGAACTCCTCAGTAGGGAAATACAACGTCTGATCAATAAGTTCCGAGTATTTTATTTTCATTTCTAAACAAGTGAATTAAGAAATGCAAAATTGCTAAAAAAGTTTGATTTTTTAACGTTAAATTTATTATAATTTTTCGTAGGTTTTGTAATGAAAATTCTATTCTGATTATCAATAGGTAAACTTCTGAATATATTCCTGCCGCTTGCTTTCAGAAATTCCTAAAACCTGTTGAATATAGTTATCGATCGAGCCATATTTTTTATTGATTTCATTAAAAGCAGCATCCAGATAATCGGTCTCCACCCAACTCAGTTTTTCTAATACTCTGACATCCATTTTAGGATAGATAAAATGTAGATTGTTAGCAAGATTCAGCCTTTTATCCACTAATTTCTTTCTGTAATTATTGGACAAAAGATAATCGTTGTAAATCGTTTCTTTATCGAATTTTAAAATGGTCAGGATCAAAGCTGTGGTAATTCCCGTTCTGTCTTTTCCTGCCGTACAATGATATAAAATCGGCTGATCGGATTCTAAAATCTCAGTGATGATTTTTTTGATAATTTCAGGATTTTCCGAAACATAATCTTTGTAGAATTCCAACATTCTTTTATCTGCATCTGAGCCGTCAACTTTTCCTTTTAATACTAATTTTTTAGCCTGATCCAATTGGTCACCTTCATCTTCAAAAGCAGAATAATTCTTATAAATAATATCACCAGGAAGATTGTCCGGTTTCTGAGCTATTTCTTTTGAATTTCTAAGATCAATCACTTCTTTGATTCCTAATTGTTCCAGCTCATCAAAAGATTTTTTCTTTAATTGATGCAGATGTCCGCTTCTGTAGAATTTTCCTTCTTTTAAAGTTCTTCCATCAACATTTTTAATATTTCCGACCGTTCTGAAATTATGAACTTTTTTAATTTGAATATTCTTTTCTGTTATATTTTTTCCATATTCGGGTGTAGAAAAGTTCTGCGTTTTACATGAGAAAATGCAGAATATTGAAACGATTAGAAATGATATTTTGATTAAATTTTTCATTTTTTATTTTCCCACAGATTTCACGGATTTACACAGATGCTTGGTTTTATTCTCGTATATTTTGGCTAAAGCCAATTGGTTTGTTTTTATTTTGAAAACGGGCTAAAGCCCGTTCCTATTGATGTTACAAATATTTATTACACTTTTTATTCTCATTACGAAAATCAGATTGCGCAATTTGTCTTTAAATTCACAAATAGTTTTTTCCGATAAAAATCAATACATCTCCTTTTTCATATTCAACAGAAACTTCATCTTCTACGGCAAAGTTTCTCGTTCCTATTCTTGAAGTAATCTGTAAACTTCCGTTCACTAAAGGCCAGTTCAATCCTTTGGTAGTTATATTTTCAGCTGATGGAAAAGGATACAGCGAAATCATTTTATCCTTTACTCCTTTTATCTTAAAATTTTTGGGCACAAAATAATATTCAGAAAACTCATCATAAAACTTTATATTTAATTGATCCTTACATCCAAAAGCGACCGTAAGATTTCCTAAAAAATGGTCCTGCTCTCCTCCACTTCCTCCTAAAACATCAACGTTTGTAAAACCTCTTTCTAAAATAATTTCCAGTGCTTTATGAAAATCGGTTTTGTCCTGATCGGGAGTATAAATGAATTTATCTTCATAAATATTCTCATCTTTCCCGGAATGTGAATCAAAATCACCGGAAATAAAATCCAGCTTTTCCAGTGGAAAATTTAAGTTTTTCAAATAATGAAAAGCTCCGTCTGTACAAGCGATCAACCCATATGATTCAAGATCCGGAACAGATTTCGGAGCATCTCCGTTGATGAACAATAATGCATTATCTTTCATTCGGATTCCAGTATTCTTCCGGTTCGTTATTGATTTTTGAAATGTATCTTGCCAACACAAACAGGTAATCTGAAAGCCGGTTCAGGTATTTAATCAGTTCAGGACGTACTTCTTCCGATTCGTTTAAGAACACTAAAGAACGTTCTGCTCTTCTGCAAATCGTTCTTGCAGCATGTAAAAACGTTGCCGGTTTTCCTCCACCGGGAAGAATAAAATATTGTAACGGTTCTAATGTTTCATCAAAAGCATCCATCCAGTTTTCCAGTTCTTCGATCTCAGTTTCTGAAATAATGATGGGTAAACGCGATTTTCCATTCGCCAACATTAATTTATCAACAGGAGTTGCTGCTTCCGAACCTACCGTAAATAAATCGAACTGGATTTTTTTTAATTGTCTTAAAACTTCCTGATCTTCAATATGGCTTTTTGAAATTCCGATGAACGAGTTCAGTTCATCTATATTTCCGTAGCTGTCAACTCTTGCACTTGCTTTTGAAACTCTCGTTCCGCCATACAAAGCTGTCTGACCTTTATCTCCTGTTTTTGTATAAATTTTCATAGTACTAAAATACTTTATTTTGTACAATGTAAAAAGTAAAATGTAATGAATATCCTCATCATTACTACTTGTAAAAGTGGAATACAACAAGTATTACATAAAAAATGGCCGATATAATCGACCATCTTCTCAAATTATTTATTTACCTCTACGTATTGTAATACGGTCTGGTTCTTGGGATTGTAGATAATCGTACTTCTATTCGGAAATCGTTTTAATCTGTAATATTCGATATTGTTATCATTTTTAATATCATCCAGAAAGCTGGAATCAATTGTATTTTCAGGAAGAAACTTTTCTACCAAACTTATTTTATCGATGATGCTTTGTCCGTCAATTTTTCTGGCCGTTTTATCTGATTTATTCTCATCAGTTGTCGGCTGACTTTCCAAAAACGGAATTAAAGTCGCTTTATCCGCTTTATATTTAAAAATAAAACCTTCTGAACCATTCGGAAATTTGAATTTCTTTCCTGTTCCTTCAGAAATGATTGCTTTATCGGCTCCGGGAAAAATTTGATTAAATGGAACATCCTCAGAATTGGTGAGAGAATTTATAGATTCATTAACGGTCTTTTTCACTGTTTCTTCCACTGCATCTTGGGCTTTCTGCTTAACGGTTTCAGTAGTCTTCTGAACAGTCTGGTCAATTTTTTCTTCAATTTTATTACATGATACTAATAAAAATGCAGGTACCATTGCCAAAATAAGTTTCTTCATATTTTTAAATTTCGAGACAATTTACAATTTTATTAATTCACTTTGCTTATACTAACGGAAAACTAAGCTCAGATATTTTAGTAAAAAATAAAATATTTTTTCTTGGTCAAAATCCTACTGACAAACTGTTGTCATAATCTCGGTTTACCTTTGTATCAACAATAACAAACAATATTAAAATTATGACAACTACAGCAACCATCACAAAACAATTTATGACCTCTGAACAAGTATTGGAACATTGGCAAGGTCACAGAAATCTGACAAGAAGAGTAATCGAAGCGTTTCCTGAAAAAGAATTATTTGAATTTTCATTGGGAGGAATGAGACCATTTGCAAAACTGGCCGTAGAATTAATCAGCATTGGAGGACCGGCTTTGAAAGGAATCGTAGACAAAAATATGGAGGCTTATAACGAAGAAGGTTTCGCCCCAAAAACAAAAGAAGATATTCTGAAAAAATGGGACGAAGAAACTGAAACCATCAACACTTATTTTGCTCAGATTTCTGAAGAACGTTTTCAGGAGACTTTCAATTTATTTGGTCAGTATGAATTCCCGGTTTATCAGAATATTCTGTATTTCGTGGATAATGAAATCCATCACCGTGGACAAGGATATGTATATTTAAGAGCTTTAGGAATTGAGCCGCCTTTTTTTTGGGAGAGATTTTAGGATCTTTAATGCCTTTGTGGAGACTAAAATCTTTGATAAAACTCAATTTAAAAAATCAATCATAAGCTAACAAAAGGGCAAATCTGCAATATTGTAAATACATTCAAACCTTCCATAATTTGAATTTTGACAAGTCTTTTACTTTTTGCTTTTTGTCCTTTTAACAAAAGAAACCATCTTCAAATTTAATTAATTTTGCTAAAAAGCCTCAACAGGAATTGTTGGGGCTTTATTGATGTTTATCGGAAATTTCGGTTAATAAATTTCTTAATTGTTCTTTCAGACTTTCCGGTTCCAAAATAGTGGCAAAATCTGCAAACGTAATCAGCCAACGAGGAAATCCGTCTTTCATCGATTCTGTTTCGAACGTCAATTCTACCATCCCGTTTTCTGCATCAACTTCTTTTGTTAACCCATAATATTTTTTAGAGTTGACCAAAAATCCCATTATTTTTTTCTCGACTAAAAGTCTTACGGTTGTTTTATTTCCATTTCCGCTTTTTCTGTAATCATTGATTTGTCCGTACTCTCCTAAAAACGGGTTCTGAGTTTTTGAAATTTTTAAAATCCTGTCTACACGGAATTGCCTGAAATCATTTCTCAATGTACAGAAAGCCATGATGTACCAATAATTAAATTCAAAGAAAACACCGACAGCTTCGATCGTTCTTGTTGAAATTTGATCATCAACTGTTTTATATTCTATGGTCAATTGTCGCTTCTCTCCAATACTCTCCAAAATAGTTGGGAGAACGTCTTTTATCGTGTCTTCTGTTACAGCGTGATACTGAAAAATATCAATCTGCTTCTCAATATTTTGGATTAAATTTCTGTCAGAATATTTCAACACAGAACGTACTTTTTCCATCGCAGTCTGATAATGGCCTCCCAAACTTTGATGGGAAAATTTCTGCATCAATTTTTCTGCGGTAATGAAACTCAATACTTCTTCTTTGGTGAACATTACAGGCGGAAGTTTATAGCCATCCATCAGAGAATATCCGCTTCCGGCTTCACCAACAATAGGAATTCCGGCGTTTTCCAATGTTTTGACGTCACGATAAATAGTACGAACACTTACATCAAACTTATGAGCCAGATCCTGTGCTCTGACAATGGGTTTTGATTGTAATTGGGTAAGAATCGCGGTAACTCTGTCGAGTTTTTTAAGATAGTGGTCGTTCATTAACTGTTTTAATAGGTAGCAAAAATAATTTCTAAAATTAATTATCTTTATAGGTATTCACCAATTTATCTAAATTTAAACTTCTTGCCGAAGCATCAAAAATTTCTTTATACGTTCCTTCGAGCTGTACCAATTCATCATGCGTTCCGCTTTCTACAACCCTTCCTTTTTTCATCACATAAATTTTATCTGAATCTAAAATCTGCGATAAAGAATGGGAAATAATAATCACCGTTCTTCCTTCTTTTATGGCATCCAAAGAGTTTTTAATCTGTTCTGTTGCAATGGCATCAAGGCTTGCTGTAGGTTCATCAAGGAAAATAATCGGTGGATTTTTTAAGAATAATCTTGCAATGGCAATTCTCTGCTGTTGTCCTCCTGAAAGTTGGGTGGCATCATGATTATATTTTTCAGGTAGATCAAGAATCTGCTCGTGAAGATAGGCTTTTTTCGCTGCTTCTTCAATTTCTTCAAAGGTGGCATTCATGTTTCCGTAGCGAATATTGTCTTCGATACTTCCCTGAAAAATATGATTTTTTTGAAGCACTAATCCAAGATCATTACGAAGAAAAGTATTGTCATAATCATTCAAATTAACATTATCTAATAGAATTTCACCTGAATTCGGAAGATAAAATTTACATAAAAGATTAATAACTGTAGATTTTCCCGCACCACTTAAACCGACCAAAGCAGTTGTCTTCCCGTTTTCAATTTTCATGGAAACATCATGCAAAGCCTGCGTTCCATTTGGATAAGAAAAGTTGACATTTTTTAATTCAAAATTTCCTTTTATTTCTTTCTCTACAAAACTTCCGTTCGGTTCTTTTTCGTCTTCTGCGTTTAAGATATCAAAATAGCCTTCTGCATAGATCATCGCATCGTTCATATCATCATAAATTCTATGTAATTGACGAATCGGTGCAGAAACATTATTGAAAAGCATAATATGAAGCATAATGGCACCAATCGTCATTTGCTGGTCCAACACCAGATAAACCGTTAAAAGAATAATTAAAACCACTCCAAACTGTTCAATAAAAGTTTTTAATCCATCATAGATAAAATTGGTCTTTCGGGTGAACATCTGACTTTCCATCAGCTGCATCTGCAAATCATATTGCTTTTTTCCTTCGAATTTTTCACGGACAAAACTTTTGATAACCATAATCGAATTAATTAAATTCAAAAGTCCTGAAGTTTTCTGCTCACGTTGATTTCTTAACGTTCTTCTTACCCCTCCTAATTTTTTAGCCTGCAAAGAGCTTATATAAAAGTAAATCGGAACAATAATCGTGGAAACAATTCCAACATACACATTTTGGAGATACATAATGATCAAAGCGATAATCGCATTGGAAAACAACGGCAGCATATCAATGAAAAAGTTCTGAACCAATCTTGTCAAGCTTTCAATTCCTCGATCAATCCTTATCTGTAATTTTCCTGATTCATGATTTTCATCATTAAAATAGGCCACTCTGTACGTTAAAATCTTATCGATTGCCGATTGCGCCAAAACAGAACTTACATTGATTCTGATTTTCTCTCCGTAAAATTTCTGTCCGAAATTGATGAAAATATTCAATAATTCTTTTCCCAATAAAATAACAGAAATCAATACCAGAACATGAATTCCTTCTGACATCGGATGCGGAAGGTGTGTAAGTTTGGTTACCTCATCTACAGTATATTTTAAAACCAACGGATTCACCTGCGCAGCGAGAGCACCTAAAAATGTGAGAAACAGGGTTCCATAAATCATGAGTCGATAAGGTCTGATAAATGGAACGAGTTGCTTGTAAATACCGAATAAGGTGATGGTTCTGTTAAAAGGTTTTATCATAGAATTCCTTTAAAGATATGTAGTAAAGTTAATTTTTTTATTTCATAAGTCCATAAAAAAGCCGACTGAAAGCCGGCTAAAATTTGATATGAAAAAAATTAGTATCTTGTTTTGAGTACAATTTCACCCAGATCCAATAATTCTTTCTGATCTGTAAAATGTACTCTTCCTTTTTTGGAAAGAACTTCCCAAGAGATCACAGAAACGATATCATCTACAATTCCAGGTTCTTTAGAGTCTTCTGCATATTCGAAAGTTCTTTCACCAGTTAATTTTACCGGTTGCTGATAGTTTTGACTGACAATAAGCAAATCTCCGTTTCCGTCCAGAGCGGCCTGATAAATTTCCTGAAGATCTGTTACTACCTTTCCGTGGGAAACCGCTTCTCTCAATTCATTGATAGCCTGAGCTCTTTTTTCTTTTTGTTTTGCTTTGATAATTTCATACGCCTGTTCTACCACATGATGCTCATCCGATTCTGAATAATTTTTATTATCATGACCAATGTATATTCCCGGAATATCTGCAACTTCTAATAATTTGCTGTAATTATCTGCGGTACTGATCACCACAACTTCAAATCCTGTTTTTTTATGAATTTCAACAACAGATTTGTCGATTCGGTTAAAATACTCTTTTATCTGATTATCGACCTGTTTACCATCACTTCTCACCTCAGAATGGGTGATATAGAAAGGATTTTCAGGAAACGGGAAACCTTCTTCATGAATTTCCTTTACAATTTTATCATTCATTGCTGCAAAAAGCTTGGTCCCGTTCTGTGCTAAGACCAAGATCAGATATTCCTGAGTTCTCACCGCGTCTTTCACCAAAGATCTGATGGCAAATTTACCATCTATTTCAACTGTATTTTCACGAGTCGGCCAGGTAGATCTTATGATTTCTTCTGTATTATCGGATAAAAATATATGTAAGCTTTCGAGATTGTGACGGTGATTGATTTTTCCTGAGATATTTTCCAGTTTTTCTAAAACGGAAGAAGCCGGTCTTTTTCCGAATTCTTCAATCACTCTGGTTTCAGCTTCTTTAATAAGGTTTTTAAGAACAATCTCGTCCTGTTGATTTTCCGGAAGTGTGCGGTGAGTATTCAAAGAAATACTTACTGAGGGCTCATTGACTTCTAGGGCTAATTTTTGTAATTTTTCTTTTAGTGACATGGTTCTATATTTTAAAAGATTAATAAAAACAAAAAGATTTATTTATCATTTTTTAAATCATTAATAAAAATAAATTCTTTTCACTATAGAAAATACAAAAACCAATCCTCAACCATTCTTTTTATTCGTGAATTCTAAAAAAATGATAAATATCAGAAAATCAAATATATAAAAAAAAGAGCAGAAATTTATCCACTCTTTGTTTCTATTATGTTAAATATGTATTATCCTTCGTATAAATAAGTTGTCACAAAATGAAGTTCCGGTTTTGCCGCCTGTTTTGATTCTAGTTCTGCCTGTTCCAATGAATAGTGTGAATTGATTTCTTTTCTCTGGAACACATAAGAGTTATTCGCATTTTTATCAAGAACGTCATTAAAAATATGCTGAATTTCTGAATTTCCTAATGATGCAAAACTGATATCTTCAAAACCATACATCAGTCTAAGATCATCAAATTGAGCAAAATTATGATCTACAAAGCTTTGGAATTGGGATTTTGAATCAAAATTTCCTGCCCAGATATTATACGCATAGTTTTTCTTTTTCGGTTTGTCGAAAATACTTTGGTACACGAAGTTTTCTCCCAGGTAAGCTTCTCTTACCTGCGGATCGTTTGCCAGTTCTTCAGGAAGACCTTCTTTCAGAATTCTTCCTTCAAACATAATATATGTTTTATTGGTAATCGCTAAAGTCTGCTGTACGTTGTGGTCGGTAATCAGAATTCCGATGTTTTTATCGGTAAGACTTCTTACAATTTTCTGAATATCTTCTACGGCGATCGGGTCAACTCCTGCAAAAGGCTCATCCAAAAGAATAAAACTTGGATCTGTCGCAAGACATCTTGCAATCTCTGTTCTACGTCTTTCTCCTCCGGACAAAAGATCCCCTCTGTTTTTACGGACGTGCTGCAAAGAAAATTCTTCGATCAGTTCGTCACATTTCATCTGTTGTTCACGTTTTGAAAGCTTCGTCAACTGCAAAACCCCCATAATATTATCTTCCACAGAAAGTTTTCTGAATACGGAAGCTTCCTGCGCCAGATAACCAATTCCTTTCTGAGCTCTGCGGTACATCGCATCGGAAGTGATTTCCTGTTTATCCAAAAAAATCTTACCGGAAGTAGGCTTAACCAATCCTACAATCATATAGAACGATGTCGTTTTTCCTGCTCCGTTGGGACCAAGCAATCCAACAATTTCTCCTTGCTGAACCTGTACTGAAACACCTTTTACAACCTTTTTAGGACCGTATTCTTTGATTAAGTTTTCTCCTCGTAAAATCATAGTAGCAAAGATAAAGTTTTTTTGAATTCAAATTTTAGATTAGAACCCACAGACAAAAGTTTTATGATATTTTAAAATTGAACCCGGCAATTTTTAATTAATTTTATGAAATTAATCAACACCTCACAATGAATATGGAAAATAATCAACAGTTAACAGAACTTTTAGCCTTGGATCTGGGCATCAATATTACCAACCGAAGGCCTTATGCTAAAGAGGTTTTCAAATGGCAGGACATAGATCTTCTCCCTCACTCTTCTGCAGATACTTTACTTTGCGAAATTTTTGAATGGAACGGAAGAAACTGGAGAACTACCGGAAACAATCTTATCGGTTTTTTATTCTCGGATGCTAATCTGGATACTGTTAAAAATCAATTGATTAATGCACCCAAACACCCTGCGCTGATTCCTGATTTTGAATTCACCAAAGACAGTATGATCGAATATGGTCTTTCTCTGCCTTCATTATTTAATATCGGAGTGAACGGAAATATTAAAAGTGCTAAAAGTTTTTCAGTACGAGTAAACGGAGTTACCAAATCCAGAATCACCAATATTGATTCTCCCGGAATTGAAATTTTAAGAAGTTATTCTGAATTCACGCAAAATAAGTCTAAAACCTATAGAAAAAATATAAAATTCAATTATCTAAGCACTTCTTTATTCTATGCTGAAAGTGTGGAAATTTATCTTGAAAAAGAATCCGGAGAGGGCTTAGATGTAAGCTTTCAGACTCAGGATGTAGAAGTGGATGCGAAAATTGATACGGATACCAAGAAACATTTTGTATTGAAATATTCAGGAAACCAATCACCTTTTGCGGCAAAATTTACCAAAGGAAAAGATTTCAATATCTCTTAAAAGAAACGGGGAATTTCAAAATTGAAATTCCCCGTTTTTTATTTTACTGTGTTAGAAACTCTACTTTACCGGTTTCCATATGGTATTCACCACCAACAATCTTAATTTCTTTCTTTTCTTCCATTTTTCTCAGAATTGCACTGTTTTTTCTGATATTATCTATGGTCTGCAATACATTTGATTTTGTCACCGCTTCAAGGTAAGCCGGATTTTTCGAAGATTTATCTCCCTGAAAATTTTCTGTTCTTGCAATGGCGGGTTTAATTTTTGCTAACAAACCTGTTATATTACCAAGTTCTACATTATCTACAGCTGATTTTATAGCTCCACAATGTTCATGTCCCAATACCATTACAACTTTTGCACCGGATACTTTACAAGCGTATTCCAAACTTCCCAAAATATCTTCGTTACTAATATTTCCGGCAACTCTTGCTACAAACATATCTCCAATTCCGGAATGAAAAACATCCTCTACCGGAACTCTTGAATCTAAACAGGATAAAACTACAGCCCCCGGAAATTGTCCCAAAGAAGCTTTACGGATTCTTTCAGAAGTATTTCTGATAGTAAGATTGTCTTCTACATATTCTTTGTTTCGTTGTTGTAAAATAGAATACACCGTATCGGGGGTAAGCTTTGACTGTAATTTTTCAGTTAAAAAAGACTCGTCAATAATTTCATTTTTGTTAATGGTAATAGAATCACCTTCTTTTTCATGATTCTTTTTTGGATCATTACAAGAACTCAATACTGCTAAAACGGATAACAATATTCCCAGATTGTACATTGCTTTTTTCATAGTTATTTTTTAGGTGAAAATGATTTAAGAATCTAATTTACAACTTATTGAATATAAATAACGCCTGATTTTAATTAAAATTAACATTATTTAGAAGCAAAAAAAGATCGCTTACTTAAGTAAACAATCTTTTTTCTCTATGAATATAGGAAAACCTAATTATTTAAAATCATTGCCGCTTCTTTTGCAAAATAAGTAAAGATAAGGTCTGCACCTGCTCTTTTAAAACACGTTAAGCTTTCAATAATCGTTTTATCATTATCCAGCCAACCATTTTGAGCCGCTGCTTTTACCATGGCATATTCTCCGCTTACATTATAAACTGCGATCGGAACATCAATGGCTTCACGAACTTTTGAAACGATATCCAAATACGGAAGTCCCGGTTTGATCATGATAATATCTGCTCCTTCTTCCACATCTTTATACACTTCATTCAATGCTTCACGAGAATTATGAAAATCCATCTGATACGTTTTTTTATCCTTCGGAATTTCCATATCATCTTTTGGCGCGCTATCTAAAGCACTTCTGAATGGGCCATAGAAAGAACTGGCATATTTTGCAGCATAACTTAAGATTCCCACATCGGTAAATCCGCTTTCTTCTAATGCCTCACGAATCGCTAAGACTCTACCATCCATCATGTCACTGGGTGCCACAATGTCAGCTCCTGCTTCTGCATGCGATACAGACATTCTTGCCAATGCGTCGTTAGTAGCATCATTCAGGATTTTTCCGTTCTCAATAATTCCGTCGTGTCCATAAATGGAATAGGGATCTAAAGCCACATCCGGCATTACAATCATTCCCGGAACTGCATCTTTAATTGCCTTGATCGTATTCTGCATCAAGCCGTCTTTATTCCATGCTTCTTTTCCGGTATTGTCTTTAAGATGATCTGACACTTTCATGTACAAATTGACAGATTTTACGCCCAAAGAAAATAATTCTTTACACTCTTTTACGGTAAGATCTATACTCCTCCTGAATATTCCCGGCATTGAGGAAATGGGTTCCTGCTTGTTTTCGCCCTCCATTACGAAGATCGGCATTACAAAATCATCTGTTGTAAGCGTATTTTCTCTCACTAAGCTGCGGATAGATTCGTTTACTCTAAGCCTTCTATTTCTTGAATGTATCATTTTGGAATACTTTTTGAATAAGTTTATGCAAATTTAATACAAGTTCTATAAAAAAGTATTGCAAGAGATTATAGAATTTATTATTTTTGTTATGATATATTACGAGAAATTATAATTGAATGAAAAAACTTTTACTTTTATTTATATTCCTAGGCACATTTGTTGGATTTTCTAGCAATTTACAAGCTCAGCAAAGAGAGCCTTCCTCCATCTCACAAAAGTCTGATGATGGTATAATCGTAGCATATCCGAATCCTGCTAAAGACTATCTTGTAGTAAGAGCAAAAGATGCATCTCTTAAAGTAAAGAATGTCACTTTTTATTCTATTCTGGGAACTCAGGTAGCCAGCTACACCGTGAATATGAACTCCGGAGAAATCAATATTGAAAAATTAAAACCCGGAAAATATCTGATTCGCTACATTTTAAGCGACAACACTCAAAAGGTAACGCAAATAGTAAAACAATAATAGTAAATCCTGATAATCATCAGGATTTTTTCTTTTCCCATTAATTCTGTTTTAATAATTCCGTAACTTTCGGAACTTTATTATACTAATTAGGTAAAAACAAATTAATGCTAAAAGCTGAACATATTAGAAAGACCTATAACGCCGGTAAAAAAGTGGCTTTGGATGACTTCAGCATCCATGTTCCGAAAGGAAGTATTTATGGTCTTTTAGGCCCGAACGGAGCCGGAAAAACATCTTTCATCCGTATCATCAATCAAATCACTCAAGCCGACTCCGGAGAAATTCAAATTAACGGAGAAAAGCTAAATCCCAATCATATCAA
Organism: Chryseobacterium tagetis; assembly: GCF_016735585.2. Taxonomy (GTDB): domain Bacteria; phylum Bacteroidota; class Bacteroidia; order Flavobacteriales; family Weeksellaceae; genus Chryseobacterium; species Chryseobacterium tagetis. The sequence continues at coordinate 360,413 of NZ_JAERSE020000005.1, read as the reverse complement.
AAATATCGGTTACATGCCTGAAGAAAGAGGGCTGTACAAAAATATGACGGTTGGTGATCAGCTTCTTTATTTCGGAGAGCTGAAAGGGATGAGCAAAAATGATGCTTTAGCTGAAGCAAAGAAATGGTTTGACAAACTTCACATCGATCAATGGTGGAAGAAAAAACTGTCTGAACTTTCTAAAGGGATGGCTCAGAAAATCCAGTTTGTAGTAACTGTTCTTCACCGCCCCCATCTTTTAATCTTAGATGAGCCCTTTTCAGGTTTTGATCCTGTAAATGCGAATTTAATTAAAGATCAAATCATTGAACTTAAAAATAACGGAACTACGATCATCCTTTCTACCCACAGAATGGAAAGCGTGGAAGAAATGTGTGATTATGTTGCACTGATCAACAATTCTAAAAAGATTATTGATGGAAGAGTTTTTGACGTAAGAGAAAAATTCAAGAAAAATATTTTTGGAATTACGCTTTCTGAGGTCAATGATTCTCATTTAGAGAGCTTCAAAAATAAATATGGAATTTTCAATATTACCAATGAGAATAATCTGGTTTCTTTTGATTTAAAAAATGAAACGGATCAAAACAATATTCTTTTAGATCTTGTAAATGTAGGAAAAGTACGTGCTTTTGAAGAGCGAATTCCGAGCATGAATGAAGTGTTTATCAATGCTGTAAGTAATCATTCTTAATTTTATGAATAATATTTTTTTAATTACTAAAAGAGAGTTTCTTACTCAGGTTAAGAAAAAATCTTTCATTGTGCTGACTTTGCTAGCTCCTGTTATGTTAATTGCATTTGGAGCAGTAATTGGACTGATGTTCAAAGCCAATGAATCTCACAATATCATTGAGGTCGTAGATAACAGCGGACTTTTTAAAAATGGTCTGAAATCTACTGATAAAATAGAGTATAAAATCATCCCTTCTTCTGAGGAACAGTCAACAGTAAATACTTTAAAAGGTAATGAAGCGATCGATGGAATTCTTGTTCTTCCTCAGATACAGAATGGAAATTTTGATGAGTTTCAGAAAAATACAAGGCTGGTTGTCAATACAAAAATCGGTTTTGATACTAAGCAACATATCATTTCTGACCTGAGTAATGTCATCAAAAAAGAAAAGATAAAGCAATTAGGGATTGCTGAAACCCAAATTGATGATCTTGACAAAGGCTTCACTCTTAAAACAATTAATGTTTCAGAAAACAACAAAGAGGATTCTGATCTTGCTTTAGGGGTAAAAAGTGTATTGAGTATGCTTTTAATGTATGTTACCTTCATGTTTATCATTATCTATGGGGTAAGAGTGATGAGAAGTGTTTTAGAGGAAAAAAACAACCGTGTGGTGGAGATTATTATTTCTTCAGTAAAACCTTTTGAGCTGATGATGGGGAAAATTCTGGGTGTGACTTTAGTTGCTTTGACCCAATTTCTTGTTTGGATTACAATGTCTGTAGTTGGAGCCTTGGTTTTGAATACAGGATTTTCTACCATGCAGAAAAATATTCCGGGAGGTGATGAAGCGATGATGAGTAAATTGGATATCGCTCAGATTGCAACGCAGGTATCACACAGTTTATTAGAATTAAACTTCCCGCTGATTATTTTTGTATTTATTATATTCTTCCTTTTAGGATATATCTTTTACAGCTCAATTTATGCTGCAATCGGTTCTGCGGTAGATAATGAGACAGAAACGCAGCAGTTTACTTTATTTGCCGTATTACCATTAATGTTAGGAATGTATGGAAGTTTTTCTTTCATTAATAATCCGGACGGACCGCTTGGTTTTTGGTTATCAATCATTCCGTTTACTTCTCCTGTTGCGATGATTGCAAGAATCCCTTATGGAGTTCCTGCATGGCAAATCGCTTTGTCTATTGTATTGCTTTTAGGGACTACTCTTTTCATGATATTCCTTGCCGGGAAAATCTACAGAGTAGGAATTCTGATGTATGGAAATAAGGCAACTTTGAAGGAAATCTGGAAATGGATAAAGAATTAAATTTAAAGATTCAGTAGATCTATAAAAAATCCCGGAAATTGCTTTCCGGGATTTTTATTTTTTTGTTGAAATATTTTAATTAAAAATATAGCTCAGGCTTAAACTTAATACTTGTTCAGATTTTTTCTTAGACGAGTTAGGATCCAGTTTTGATTCATTCAAATCAGGATAGGTATCGGATAATCCTAAATCATATTTAAGCGCAACTTCCAGTTGTCTTTTATAGCTGTATCCAAGACCAAGTCCGATTCCGAAGTTAAAAGAATTTGCTTTTCCCTGTGTATCTTTTTTATAGGCTTCTCTGGCTTCATCTTTTACGGTTTGACCTATCAGGAAGTTAAATCTTGGACCCGCCATTCCGAAGAATTCAGATTCTGCTTCTGAGAAATAACCTTTAAAAAATACAGGTACACTCAAATAGTTATTTGCATACAGCGCATCATAGCCTTTCACTCCTTTTAAATCTTTATCTTTTCCTGTCTCTCCGGCTCCGTAGTATAAAACTTCTGGCTGAAGATAGAACTGATTGGCTTTTCCAATCGGAATAAGAGCTAAAACACCTCCTTGAAAGGCATATCTTGGTCCGGAAGGATTATGTGCATTTTTTACGCGGGAATAGTTAAGCCCTCCGGTAACTCCAAATCTTGTACTGCTAAAATCTATTTGTGCAAAAGATAAAGTAGAAAGAGCTAGTGCCGAGGTTAATAAAATTTTTTTCATTTTGAGATTGAGTTTTTGTTCAATTTATTTTTTAATTGTTTAAAGATAGTAATTATTCTAATTTTTTAAACAAAAATTCAAAAAAAAGCCTCGTTTTCACGAGGCTTATATTTTATTTCTTAAGAAAGATTATCCTAATACTTTTGCTACTGTAGCACCGATATCAGCAGGAGAATCAACAACATTGATTCCGTTTTCTCTCATGATTTCCATTTTAGCCTGAGCTGTATCTTCAGCACCACCTACGATAGCACCTGCGTGCCCCATTGTTCTTCCTTTAGGAGCAGTTTGCCCAGCGATGAAACCTACTACAGGTTTTGTAGAACCGCTAGCTTTGTACCATCTTGCAGCTTCAGCTTCTAATCCTCCACCGATTTCTCCGATCATTACAACCGCTTCAGTTTCTGGATCGTTGATGAATAATTCTAATGCTTCTCTTGTTGTAGTACCAATGATTGGGTCACCACCAATACCGATTGCAGTAGAAATACCGTAACCAGCTCTTACCACCTGATCAGCAGCTTCGTAAGTAAGAGTTCCTGATTTAGAAACGATCCCTACTTTACCTTTTTTGAAAACAAAACCTGGCATAATACCAATTTTAGCTTCTTCAGAAGTGATGATTCCAGGACAGTTTGGCCCGATCAATCTGCAGTCTCTGTCAGCGATGTAAGATTTTACTTTTACCATATCTGCTACAGGAATACCTTCAGTAATACATACGATAACTTTAATACCTGCTTCTGCAGCTTCCATAATCGCGTCTGCAGCAAATGCAGGTGGTACGAAAATGATACTTACATTAGCTCCAGCTTTTGCAACAGCATCAGCAACAGTATTGAATACAGGCTTCCCTAAGTGCTCGCTCCCTCCTTTTCCCGGAGTAACACCACCTACTACGTTTGTTCCGTATTCGATCATCTGGCTTGCGTGGAAGGTCCCTTCGTTCCCTGTAAATCCTTGTACAATTACTTTAGAATCTTTGTTTACTAAAATTGACATTTTATTGTTGTTTTAATTTATTTTTATTTTCTATTAATGCTCACAAATTTACTTATTTTTCTTTGATTTAAGATAAAACTTTCGATTTGTTTATTTGAGATTTCTCAGTTTTACTTCTTTCTTCAGGTATGTTTTAAAATCTTCTGCGAACATTCCGATGTAAGTTCCTTTTTCAAGGTCTCTGTTCACTCCGGTTTTTCCTAAAAGTACAGATCCTGTCTCGATTTTATTTCCGGAAGCAATACCAACCTGCCCCCACAATGTAACTTCATCACCGATAACACAGCAGCCTGCAATTCCTACCTGAGAAGCAATCAAACATTTTTTACCAATCACAGTATCGTGACCGATCTGAATCTGATTGTCTAAAACAGAGCCTTCCCCAATGATCGTAGAATCCGTAACTCCTCTGTCGATGGTACATCCGTTTCCAATTTCTACATTGTTTTCAATCACCACATTACCTACTGAGATCAATCGATCGAAATTTCCGTTTAGTTTTCTGTAATAAAAAGCATCACCTCCTAAAACAGTATTAGATTGGATCACAACATTATCACCAATAACCGTTCTGTCACCAATCACAACATTTGGGAAAATAAGGGTATTCTTTCCAATCTTCACATTATTTCCGATCACTGCAGAATGGTGAATATGAGTTCCTTCTCCTATTTCAGCATCATGAAGTTCTTCTCTGAAATTATAGATTCTGGTAAAATGAGTGTTGATTTTATTAAAATCTCTGAAAGGGTCATCAGAAATTAAAAGCGCTTTTCCTTCCGGACAGTCTACTTCTTTATCAATTAAAATAATAGTAGCGGCAGAATTTAAAGCTTTATCATAATATTTAGGATGGTTTACAAAAACTATTTCTCCCGGCTTCACCATGTGAATTTCATTAGTTCCTAATACTTCAAAGTCTTCTGAACCAACAAATTTTGAACCGATAAGATCTGCAATAGTTTTCAATTTTTGTGTAGAGTGAAATCTCATAACAATTGATTTTCTTATAAAACAAAATTCGGAATGCAAAGGCAAACCGAATTTATGTAAATTTTATTTAAAATTATTCTTTAACTCTTTCTAAGTAAGAACCATCTTCAGTGCTCACTTTGATTCTGTCTCCTGGTTCAATGAACAAAGGAACCATTACTCTTGCACCTGTTTCAACGATAGCATTTTTAAGAGCGTTGGTAGCCGTGTTTCCTTTTACTCCCGGATCAGCTTCTATTACATCTAAGTAAACAGATTGAGGAAGTTCAGCAGAAAGTGGAGTCTCGTCAACTTCTTTCAAAATAATTGTCACTTCTTCACCCGCTTTCATTAGGTTTGAGTTCTCAATCATTTCTTTATTTAAATATAATTGAGAGAAGTCATCGTTATTCATGAAGTGGAAACCATTCTCGTCATCATAAAGATACTGGAATTTTCTTGTAATTACTTTTACTTCTTCAATTTTGTGACCTGCAGAGAAAGTATTATCAATTACTTTTCCGTTTGTTACAGATTTTAATTTTGTTCTTACGAAAGCTGGGCCTTTACCTGGTTTTACGTGAAGGAACTCGATTACTTTATAAATATCATTACTGTACTCAATGCACAGACCTTTTCTGATATCGTTACTTGTTGCCATTAATTATCTTTTGTTTTTTATATTTTAATTGTCTTTCCCGGTTCCGTATCCTTTTACGATACCTCTAGGTGAATTCTGAATAAATTGAAGAATCTCATCTCTTTCAGCAGTAGGGAGCATTTCTTTTTCAATATGCGTGATTGCCTGAGAAACATTCATCTTCATCTGGAAGATTGCTCTGTAAATTTTTTGGATTTCAAAGATTTTTTCGTTGGTAAATCCTCTTCTTCTTAAACCTACTGAGTTAATTCCTGCATAAGACATCGGCTCTCTTGCTACTTTTACGTAAGGTGGAATATCTTTTCTCACCAAAGTACCCCCAGAAATCATCACGTGTTTTCCGATTTTACCAAACTGATGAACTGCTGATAAACCTCCCATTACGGTGTAATCACCAATTTCTACGTGACCTGCAATACCACAACCGTTTACAATGATAACGTGGTCCCCGATAACACAGTCATGAGCGATGTGAGAAGTCGCCATAATAAGGCAGTTTTTCCCGATCTTAGTGTGTCCAAGAGCTTTTGTTCCTCTGTTTACCGTCACACATTCTCTAATCGTGGTATCATCTCCAATGATTGTCTGTGTATCTTCACCATCAAACTTAAGATCCTGAGGAATTGCAGAAATTACAGTTCCCGGAAAAATTCTACAATTTTTCCCGATTCTTGCCCCATCCATGATGGTAACATTCGAACCAATCCAAGTTCCTTCTCCGATTTCCACATCCCCTGCAATGGTAGTAAAAGGTTCTACGATTACATTTTTGCTGATTTTCGCACGCTTATCTACGGCTGCTAATTGATGGATCATTTAATCAACTTTATTTTTTGCAACTTGGGCCATTAGTTCTGCTTCTACCGCTACCGTATCTCCTACGTAACCGTAACCTTGCATATGTACAATTCCTCTTCTGATAGGCTCAATTAATTCAATTTTGAATATAAGCGTATCTCCAGGAATTACTTTTCTTTTGAATTTTACTTTATCAATTTTAATGAAGTAAGTAGAGTAATTTTCAGGATCAGGAACGCTTGCCAAAACAAGAATTCCTCCTGTCTGTGCTAAGGCTTCTACCTGAAGAACTCCCGGCATTACAGGTTCTTTCGGGAAATGTCCAACGAAGAAAGGCTCATTCATTGTTACATTTTTAAGACCTACAACGTGAGAGTCTGAAAGTTCAAGAATTTTATCAATCAATAAAAACGGTGGTCTGTGAGGCATTAATCTCATAATTCCGTTGATATCGAAAACAGGTTCTTTTGTCAAATCAAAATCAGGAACGTTTTTCTTCTTCTGCAATTTCCACTGACGGTTCAGTTTTTTTGCAAATTGGGTATTTACGAAATGTCCCGGTTTGTTAGCAATTACTTTCCCTTTTATTTTCACACCTGCCAACGCTAAATCACCGATTACATCCAGTAATTTGTGTCTTGCCGCTTCGTTTGGATAGTTTAAGTTCAGATTATCAAGAATTCCGTTTGGTCTGATAGACACATTGTCTTTACCAAAAGCTTTCTTTAATTTTTCTGTAGTTTCAGGGGTAAGATCTTTATCCACATATACAATCGCATTAGAAATATCTCCACCTTTGATCAAACCGTGATCTAAAAGCATTTCTAATTCGTGTAAGAAACTGAACGTTCTTGCAGATGAAATTTCTTCTTTAAATTCTGAAATATTTTTAAGGGTAGCATTCTGAGTTCCTAACACTTTAGTTCCAAAATCTACCATCGTAGTAATTTCGTAAGTATCCGAAGGAATGATTGTAATTTCTGATCCGGTAGCCGGATCACTGTAAGTAAGAACTTCTTTTACCACAAGATATTCTCGTGCTGTATTCTGCTCAACAACTCCAACACTTTCGATAGCTTCCACAAAAAACTTAGAAGATCCGTCTAAAATCGGAGGTTCTGAAGCATCCATCTCTAACATGGCATTATCAACATCACAACCTACTAAAGCCGCTAAAAGATGCTCACAAGTATTGATCTTTACTCCTAATTTTTCTAATGTTGTTCCTCTTTCAGTTGCAACTACATAATTAACATCAGCTTCGACTTGAGGATGTCCCTCCAAATCTGTTCTTACAAATACAAAACCTGTATTTTCTTTTGCAGGTTTGATGGTCAATTTTACTTCTTTACCAGTATGAAGTCCGATTCCGGAAAGTGTCACTTCTTGCTGAAGTGTTTTTTGCATATCACTCATTAGTTTTATCTTTTGAGGTATTCTCAAGATTGTTTATTTTATTTACAATTTCAGGTAAATTCCTGAAATGTACATAACTCCTTAAATAGTCGTTATAGCTGATTGCCGGAGAACCGTACAACGTTTCTTTATCATTCACGCTTGAATTCACCCCACTCTGAGCCTGAATTTTCACCTGATTTCCGATTTTAATATGTCCAACAACTCCCACTTGCCCTCCAATCTGGTTCCAGTCGCCTATAATTGTAGATCCGGCAATTCCGGCCTGTGCTGCAATTACATTATTCTGACCAATTTTTACGTTATGCGCAATTTGGATAAGATTATCGATTTTAGTTCCTTTTCCAATAATGGTAGAACCAATTGTAGCTCTGTCTATACTGCAGTTTGAACCAATTTCAACATCATTTTCAATAATGACATTTCCTAATTGAGGAATTTTTTTGAAACCTTCCGGAGTGGGCTGAAAACCAAATCCGTCACCTCCGATTACTGTATTGGAATGAATCACACAATTGTCACCAATAATACAATAATCATATATTCTTGCCCCACTGTCAATTTTACAGTTTTGGCCAATCTTTACTCCTTTTCCTATGTAAACATGAGGATAGATCTGAGTTCCTGCTCCTATCTTCGCCTTTTCAGATACATACGTAAAAGCACCGATATATACTTTATCCCCAATCACAGCAGTATCATGAATAGAAGAACCATCTTCAATTCCTTCTTTTCTGCCCTGCATTTCCTGATACAGATTCATTAAAACTTGAAAAGAAAGATAAGCGTCCTTTACGGCGATTACGGTAGGATTATATATATCTTTTGATAAAAGTTGTTCAGAAACGATGATAACGGAGCATTTGGTAGTATCCAAATAATGGGAAAATCTATCTTGTGCTATAAAAGAAAGATGCCCTGTTTCTCCCCCTTCAATAGGTGAAACTCCAGTAATAAGTGCATTCTCGTCACCTATTATTTTTCCGTCAATAAAACTTGCAATTTGCGAAGCTGTAAATTCCATATTCTGCAAAGATAAGAAATTCTGTAATTCGCAAACATTTTTTAATTTTCGGATCGTAAATTTTAATATACTTTAAGAAATTATGCGGGAAATATCTCTTGGAAACATCAGAATATACCGTGTGGTTTTATTTGTAATTAATCCCGACAAAAGCTGATCTTCCGACTCTTCAAGTCTTATTTTTTTTCCGTTTTTCTGCAATAGAAATATCGGCTGTTTTTGGGTATCGTACGGTAAAAGTTTTCGCTTAATTTCATCTACCAGTTCACTTCCATTATCGATTCCGAAAAATTCATTAGTATTTTTTATTTTTTCTTCAATAAATTCGGGTTCAAATGCATGGGAAGAAATAATTGTCTTGGGCAGGTTTCTCTGAATCACGCATTTGCACCAATATGATAAAATAAAATCATCGGCGGATTGCCAATTCTTCATTGCCTGAATCACATCATTATCGTCAAGTTGTGTAAATCTTTCCACATCTTCATTTGTAGCTGAATTTTTGCCTCTGTGTAAAAAATATTTCAGATTTTCAGTTGCGGGAAGATCAACACCTTGGGAAACAAGATATTTTGCTCTTTCCAGAATTTTAACCAAAAGAAACTCTGCCAATGCAGATGTTTTATGATAATAAACCTGCCAGTACATGAACATTCTGGCCGTCAGAAAGTTTTCAATGGAGTAAATTCCTTTGGCATCGATTACCAGTTCACCTTCTTCGCAGACATTCATCATGGAAATGATTCGTTGTGTATTAATATTCCCCTCAGAAACTCCCGTGAAAAAACTGTCTCTGTTCAGATAATCCAGCCGATCAACATCTAATTGTGAAGAAATAAGCTGGTTAAAGAATTTTCTATGGTATTTCCCCTGAAACATTTCAATAGCGACTGACAATTTCCCGTCAAATTCTTCATTCAGTTTGTTCATTAAAAGCAGTGAAAGGTTTTCGTGATGCCAATCGTCCATCAACATACTTTCTAAGGCATGAGAAAACGGGCCATGACCTATATCATGCATTAAAATTGCCAACATTGCTCCTTTTTCTTCGTCTTCAGAAATTTTCACCCCTTTTTGCTTTAGCGTTTCCAATGCCATAAACATGAGATGCATTGCTCCCAATGCGTGGTGAAATCTTGTATGAGTAGCTCCCGGAAAAATTAAATTTAATAATCCTGTCTGTCCTATTCTTCTCAATCGCTGAAAATAAGGATGTTCAATAATGTCAAATAATATTTCGTGTGGAATTTTGATAAAACCGTGAACAGGATCGTTGATAATTTTTAGCTTATTCTGCATGAGAAAATAGGTGTTATATTGCAAAAATAAGGTTTTTTAAACATTTTTGTGTGAATTACCTTCAGGAAATCATCCATAAAACAGATGAAAAATTTCTTCAAAATTAAAGTTTTCAGAATACTTCTTAAAGCTGTTTTTTATGTCTATCTTTAAACTCTTATTCTCTTGAGAGAAAAATTTAAAGAAAGTATTTTCATTTAACTAAAATTTAACTATTAAAAGCTCTATTTTATTGTTTTTAAAAGGGTTTTGGTCGAAATTTTGATACTATAACCGTGAAAAATAAATATTATGTCAGAAAAGATATTATGGATAGATGATGAAATAGATTTACTAAAACCTCATATTGTATTCTTAGAAAAAAAAGGGTATCAGGTAACACCTGTTAATAATGTAAATGAAGCGTTGGAACTAATGGATTCCGAAAAATTTGCGCTTACCCTTATCGATGAAAATATGCCCGGAATCTCCGGACTTGAAGCCATTCCTATGATTAAAGAAAAAGATAATTCTTTAAAAATCGTGATGGTAACCAAAAGTGAAGAGGAACACATTATGGAGGAAGCCATAGGTTCTCAGATTGCAGATTATATATTAAAACCTGTCAATCCAAATCAGATCTTACTTTCACTTAAAAAGAACCTTCAGGAGGACAATTTGGTTGAACAGAAAACCATTTTACAATATCAGCAGGAATTCAGAAACCTTTCTATGGAACTTTCTTATCTGAGAACGTATCAGGATTGGGCAGAATATTATAAAAAAATCGTGAATTGGGAACTTAAGTTTGATAAAGTTGCCGATAACGAATTTGCCGATTTACTTCAGTCTCAAAAAGAAGAGGCCAACATTCAGTTTGCAAAATTTATAGAAAACAATTATGAAGATTGGTTGAGCGGCTCGGATAAACCAATGATGAGCCATACCTTATTTAAAGACAAAATAAAACCTGAAGCAGAAAAAGAAAAAGTTCTTTTGCTAATGGTGGATAATCTTAGATACGACCAATGGAGAGTAATTGAGCCTTTATTCACAAAATATTACAATAAAGTTTCGGAAGATTATTATTACAGTATTCTTCCTACAGCAACACAATATGCCAGAAACTCTTTTTTTGCAGGTTTAATGCCTTCTGAAATAGAAAAGCGTTTTCCTGATAAATGGTTTAATGATAATGAAGAAGGTAATAAAAACGAATTTGAGCGTGATTTTTTAGAAGATCAAATGAAAAGAATTGGTTTAGCTTCTAAATCAATGAAATATTTAAAAGTGCTGAATGCTGACTTTGAAAGAAAAATCTATGATGATTTCAATCAGCACAAGAATAATGATCTTTTAGTGATCGTTTACAACTTTATTGATATTCTTTCTCACGCGAAAACGGACAATCATATTGTAGATCAATTGATCAGAGATGATAAAACGTTCCGTTCCCTTACCTTAAACTGGTTTGAAAATTCATCTTTAATAAAAATAATTAAAGTTGCCGCTGAAAACGGTTTCAAACTGGTGATCACTACCGACCACGGAACGGTATATGTAAAAAAACCAAGCCGTGTTGTAGGTGACAGAGAAACTTCTACCAATATCCGTTATAAAACAGGAAAAAGCTTAACGTATGACAGCAGCGATGTTTGGGCAGTTTCAAATCCTGAAAAGCTATTTCTTCCTAAAGGAAATTTAAGTTCAAAATATATTTTTGCCAAAAACAATATTTTCCTGGCTTATCCTAAAAACTACAATCACTTTGTCAATTATTATAAAGAGACCTATCAGCACGGAGGAATATCTTTGGAGGAATGTATTATTCCGATCAGTATTTTAGAGCCTAAATAGTTTAGCATCACCAAAACAAAACCATTAAAATATAAAAAATGAAAAAATCACTTTTAATTTTACCGGCATTGGCTGCTTTATCGCTTATTTCATGTAAAAAGGAAGGCAATAAGAGCTCGGAAGTTATTTCGGATTCTACAAAAACTGTAATTACGGCAGATTCGATACAAAAAAGTACTTCAGATCTGTCTGCTGCTACGCCAACAGATTCTGCAGCTGTAAAGAATAATCCTATTATAAAGGCTAAATCTACTGCTGCAGACGGAAAAAGCATTGATATGACTTTTGATAATGGTAAAAATACTGCAACCATTGTTTATGAAGGAGAAACGATTGAATTGAAAGGTCAACCTGCCGCTTCGGGAATTTTTTATAAAAATGATCATTGGGAGCTAAGAGGTAAAGGCCTCGAAAACAATCTTTCGAAAGACGGAAAGGTCGTTTTCAAAGGAATTAAATAAAATTAAATGCCGGCTTTTGAGTCGGCATTTGTTTTTTTAATAGGCTTTTGATATATTTCAAAAATGAAATTAATTACTTACAACGTAAACGGAATACGCGCAGCTTTTACCAAAGATTTTTTAGGATGGCTGAAAACGGCTGATCCTGACATTATCTGCATTCAGGAAAGTAAAGCGGGTAACGACCAGATAGATATCGAAAGTCTTGAAAAACTGGGATATCACAGTTATTGGCATTCAGCAGTAAGAAAAGGATACAGCGGCGTTGGAATTGCTTCAAAAACAAAGCCTATTCATGTAGAATATGGTTGCGGTATTGAAAGCTATGACAACGAAGGAAGAATCATAAGAGCTGATTTTGAAGGTTATTCTGCTATTTCTGTCTACGTGCCTTCTGCATCCAATATAGAGAGACTGGAATTCAAAATGCAGTTTTGCCACGATTTTCTAAATTATATTAAAGAATTAAAGCAAACGATTCCTAATCTTATTATTTCCGGTGACTTCAATATTTGCCATGAAGCGATAGATATTCACGATCCTGTACGTTTAAAAAATGTTTCCGGCTTTCTTCCTATGGAAAGGGAATGGATGACCGATTTTATTAACGAATGTGAGCTTATAGACAGTTTCAGATTTTTTAATCAGAATCCGGACAATTATACATGGTGGAGCTACAGGCAAAATTCGAGAGCTAAAAACAAAGGCTGGAGACTTGATTATAATTTTACAAGTCATTCTTTAAAAGATAAACTTACAAGGGCGGTTATTTTGAAAGAAGCGGTACATTCTGATCACTGTCCTGCTTTGGTTGAGCTTAGTATTTAATCTACTTTACATTACTTTTAATTCTCTTCCACATTACCCAAAATAAAAAAGCCAACTGTATTCAGTTGGCTTTACATTTAAAATCATAAGTTTAATCGACAATTTCATATTCGACCGGAATAGTACCATGATTGATATTTCCGATCTCATCGAACGCGGCTTTAGACATATCTAGAGCTCTTGATGAATGGTAAGGTCCTCTATCGTTAACTTTCACTATAACTGACTTTCCATTATCCAAATTGGTCACTTTAATATTCGTGCCAAATGGAAGCGTTCTGTTTGCTGCTGTGAATTTAGCATTATCAAATACTTCACCGCTAGCTGTTTTTCTACCATTAAATTTATCGTGGTAGTACGATGCATAACTTGTTTTTTTCGCATCTGTGGCATTACTCGTAAAAGAGAAAATACCAAAGGTTGAAATCATCATTATGATTACGAGAATGAATCTTTTCATCATTTTGAATATTTTAGGGGTTTATGACGGAGCAAAAGTAACAGGATTATTTATATAGACCTATTTAAAATGTTAAAAAACGTTAACATTAGGTTAATGAAATATTAATTAAATCTATAACCTCCTATTAATAGGCACTTTAGACTATAGTGTTAAAAAACGTTAAAAAAAACGTTAAAAAGTTAATTTAATTAACTAACTACAGCATAATTCATATACCACAACGTTAAAAACCATTTATTAATCAATAACTTACAACATTGAACCACTTTATATATTTAATAAAAAAACCAATGAAATAATCATTGGCTTATTTATATCTAAATGTTTTTATACAAGTTCTCCGTACAGATCAAATTCTTCGGCTGACGTAATTTTCACATCGGCAAATTCCCCGATAGAGATATAAGTATCTTCTGCCGATACCAAAACCGTGTTATCTACATCTGGAGAATCGTATTCTGTTCTTCCGATAAAATAGTTCCCTTCTTTTCTGTCAAAGACACATTTAAAAGTTTTTCCAATCTTCTCCTGATTCTTTTCCCAAGAAATCTGAGACTGAAGCTCCATAATCTCTTCTACTCTTGCTTCTTTCACTTCCTGTGGGATATCATCTTCCAAAACGTAAGCTGTCGTATTTTCTTCATGAGAATAAGTGAAACAACCTAGTCTGTCAAATTTCTGCTCTCTTACCCAGTCTTTAAGCTCCTGAAATCTTTCTTCAGTTTCTCCGGGATATCCTACAATAAGGGTAGTTCTGATCGCCATATCCGGAACTTTCTCTCTAAACTTCGCCAATAAAGCGTCTGTTTTTTCATGAGTCGTTCCTCTTTTCATTGATTTAAGAAGATCCGAATTGATATGCTGTAATGGAATATCTATATAGTTGCAAACTTTTGGCTCTTCTCGGATAATATCCAATACATCTTCAGGAAAACCGCTCGGGAATGCATAATGCAATCGGATCCATTCAATTCCTTCTACTTTTACCAACTCTTTCAAAAGATCCCCTAAAGCTCTTTTCTTATAGATATCTAATCCGTAGTAAGTGAGATCCTGAGCAATAAGTATTAATTCTTTTGTTCCTTTTTTAGCAAGTTTAGCCGCTTCATTGACTAATTTTTCAATCGGAGTAGAAACATGTCCTCCTCTCATCAATGGAATTGCACAAAACGAACATGGTCTGTCACAACCTTCAGATATTTTAAGATAAGCGTAATGTTTTGGAGTCGTCGTTAATCTTTCTCCTACTAATTCATGCTTATAGTCTGCTCCTAAATGTTTTAAAAGTATCGGAAGATCTCTGGTTCCAAAATATTGGTCTACATCAGGAATTTCTTTAATCAAATCCGGTTTGTATCTTTCAGAAAGACATCCAGTCACAAAAACCTTCTCCACCTCTCCTCTATTTTTAGCATCTACATAGTCTAAAATGGTATTGATAGATTCTTCCTTGGCATTATCGATAAATCCACAGGTATTGATCACCACAATATCTCCTCTGTCTTCATGCACCACTTCTTTACCATTGGCTTTCAGCTGGCTCATTAAAACTTCCGAATCGTACACATTTTTGGAACATCCCAATGTGACTACATTAATTTTCTTTTTACCTACAGATTTTGTTCGCATCTTTCTATTTTTCAGGGTGCAAAGATACAAAATATTAAAAAGGATAAATTAAAAAAATAAAACCACCTTAAAAAAGTGGTTTTCAGTATTCTATTTAGTAATGTAAATTAAGTTTTACTTTAATAAGCCTGTTCATCTCCTCTCACTATATTATATAAGGTAAGGAAGATTATTTTGATGTCAAGGAAAAAGGACCAGTTCTGGATATACCAAATATCTTTTTCAATTCTTTTTTCCATATCTCTATGAGAAAATATCTCTCCTCTGGAACCCATCACTTGCGCCCAACCTGTAATGCCAGGTTTTACAATGTGTCGGGTCATATATTTTTTAGTAATTTTTGAGTACATTTCTGTTTGAGACAGCATGTGAGGTCTAGGTCCCACGATAGACATATCTCCAAGAAAAACATTGATAAACTGAGGCAGCTCGTCGATACTTGTTTTTCTCATAAATGCTCCAAATTTTGTTACTCTAGTATCGTTCTTTTTAGTAGTTTCTAAATCAGCATTTTCATTAGAAGTCATACTTCTAAATTTGATACAATCAAAGGGCTCGTTATTTAATCCTGATCTTTTTTGTCTAAAGAATACTGATTCATTACTCTCTAACTTTACAATAAGTGCAATAACAGGTATAAGCCACGATAGAATAAATACAATTACAAAAAGTGAAAACGCAATATCAAACGTTCTTTTTAAGATTTGTTTTTTAGGATTTGACAGCGGTTCTCTGATAAGCTTTAAGAACGGAATCTCATGCACCACATCATAATAATGAGGCCCAAGATTAAGATATTTAAAGTCAGGAACCATATAAATTCTGATCATTTTATGTTCAGCCACCTCAACGATCTGTTTATATAGATCAACTTCAATCTTACTATCACAAAAAATGATATTATTAATTTTAGAGTTCTCTAAATCTTCAAATAATTTATCTATTCTACCTAAATATTTATTTTTAGTTTCTGTTTCTCCAGATGTGTAGGTCCCTCTTATTCCCATAGATTTTCTCAAATCATGATTTGACAATAATGAGGTTGATAATTTATTTTCGCCAACAAGTACTGTATTGAAGGAGTAAAATTTTCGGCCAATTTTAATTCTGTTTTTTTTTCTATATAAAAATAAAACGAATCTTGTAAGCGTCATGAAAAAACCAATCAATAGAAAATAAAGTATTACATTTCTATAGTCAATATTTACACGAAGAATAAGTCCAAAATAAATTGCAGAAAAGACTGTCAGTAAAATAAAAGATTTTGTCAAAGCATTAAAATGCAGCGAAGATTCTTTTATTTTCAGACATTTGTACGGTTTTGTCATTGTAGTAATAACAAACCAGGAAATATTTAAAAGAATAAATTGAGTAATATAACTTTGGGTAAAATCTTCTTTATCTGAGTTAAAAAAATATAATTTCCCTAGAATCAAAAAAAGATTGATAATAATATAATCCCCAACCAGAAAAATTTTGGGTAAATGTTTAAAAAAATAAATTAACATAATCCGGTAATGATTCTTCTAACTTTTAAAGTTGCTGCATATTCAACGTAATTAAAAATTGGGTTATTAATTCTTATTCTCCTTCGAATATATTAAAAATTTTTCAAAGAAAATACAGGTTGAACTTTATCTTTTTCTGAAAGTATAATATCGTCTGAAGGCAATTGCCAATCAATATTTAAGTCAGTATCATTCCAAAGCACACCACCTTCTGAAGCTTTATCATAGTAATTATCACATTTATAAGAAAATACGGCTGTTTCACTGAGAACTGAGAAACCATGACCGAATCCTCTAGGAACATATAATTGTAATTTATTGTCAGCTGTAAGTTCAATTGAAAACCATTTTCCAAATGTTGGAGAATCTTCACGTAAATCAACCGCTACATCTAAAACTTTTCCTTCCAGACAAGATACTAATTTCGCCTGTGCTTTATCTCCTTTCTGTAAGTGCAATCCCCTAAGAACACCATAGCTTGATTTAGAGATATTATCTTGTACAAAATGACCGTTCATTCCTGTAAGCTCATTAAATTTTTGTTCATTGAACTTCTCATAAAAATAGCCTCTGTCGTCTTCAAAAACAGTAGGTTCTATAATATAGCAATCTTTAAGGGGGGTTTCTTTAATATTCATATTCTAATAAATAATATAGTATTTGAAAATTTTCTAAAAAAATTATTTTAAATTCAAAAACGTTATTTCATAGCTAATAATTTCAAAATGACAACAAAACTAAAAATAAAATACTTAACTTTCTTATTTAAAAGTTAAGTATTATTTAATATTTATATTTTTTCTTTTATAAACGAATCAAGACTATTAATAAAAACATTATTGCTGAATTTTTCTGCATGCTGACGAATAAATAATGGATTAAAGTTTTGCAAATTATTTTCAAAGTTTTCTACTGCATCTTTCAAAGATAAAGCATCCTGATGCTTAAAAAAAACACCTGTTTTGTTTTCTAAAACAGTTTCTAAAACACCACCTTTGCCATAAGCAATAACCGGAGTTCCGCAAGATTGAGCCTCAACAGGAACAATACCAAAGTCTTCTTCTGCAGCAAATACAAAAGCTTTAGCTTTTGCCATATAATCTCTCATAATCTCTAATGGCTGATATCCCATTAATATCACATTCTCTCCTGCCTTTTTCTTTATTTTTTCAAAATCCGGACCAGTACCTATTACAATGAGTTTTTTATCTTGTAAATATTGGGAAAAAGTTTCAACAATTAAATCAACTTTTTTATAAGGAACCATTCTTGAGCAAGTAAAATAATAATCTTCTTTATCCTCTTTAATGCTAAAATTATCAATATCTACAGGAGGATAAATTGTTATAGATTCTCTGTTATATATTTTACTGATCCTTTGTTTTATAAACTTTGAATTACTTATAAAATGATCTACTCTATTTAGAGAAGCTATGTCCCACAATCTTAGTTTATGTAAAAAATATTTAGCAATAAAACCTTTAATCCCACTTTCAAGTTTAGCTTCTCGGAGATATTGAAAATGCAAATCCCAAGCGTATCGTACCGGAGAATGACAATAACAAAAATGAATTTGATTTGAATTGGTAAGAACACCTTTGGCGACACAATAAGAAGAACTTATAATAATATCATATGAAGACAGATCAAAAGTTTCTATTGCTAAAGTGAAAAGAGGAAAATAGTTTCTATATTTTTTTTTTGCAAACGGTAATCTTTGAATAAATGAAGTGGTAACTTTGGAATCTGGAATTTCTAATTTCTTTAGAATTTTTTTATCACAAACCAATGTATAAATATCCGCTTCAGGATACATTTTAAAAATTTGTGAAAAAACTTTTTCAGCCCCTCCCAGCTCCGTTAGCCAATCTTGTACGAGTGCTATTTTCATAATGATAAACTAAAAAAGTAAATTTGAGTTTTAAATCAAATACAACTTAACAGTTAAAAAATTACTAAAGCATTATGCTTCCTGTATAAATCATAAGAGAACTACAAATATATCTTTTTATTCTTTGTAAAACAAAAGTTTAAATATATATCTGTTATCATACCATAAAATCTGCATCAACTAAAATCACCTTTCGCATTCCTCTAAAAGCTTTAATACTTTTTTTGCACTTTTTCCCCAATCATATTTTTTTTCATTATCTAATCCCTTTTCTATTTGCTGGAATCTATTCATATAGTTAAGATGGAGATTCATTATATAGGTCAGCTGAATGGGATCGTGTGGATTGATATATGATACACTATCTTCAAAAATCTCATGAAAACAGGGAATATCTGAAACAATAACCGGAGCCTCACACTTTTGCGCTTCCAAAGGAGGTATTCCAAATCCTTCATACAATGAAGGATATATAAAAGCTAGTGAGCTTGTATAATACTCCATTAATTTTTCATCTTCAATCCGTCCTAAAAAAACAATTCTATTATTCAAATTATATTTTTGTAAATCATAATTTGAAAAACTTCTATTATCTAAATCCCCTACGACGTATAAATAAATATCTTTTTCCGTTTTACTTAAATCATCAAAAGCTTTCAAAACCAAATTTAAATTTTTTCTGTAATTAAGTGATGATACTGTTAAAAAATATTTTTCTTTTTCAAGATCTGCATTTCTAATTTGTTGAAATTCTGGACTAACTGCATTGTATATGACATGTATTTTATTATCCGAGATATTATAATATTTAATAATTTCTGACTTTGAAAATTCACTTACAGTAATAATTTGTTTTGCTGAATATGCTAGTTTAGGAATAAGGTACTTATATGTTATTAAAAATTTTTTTGAATATGTTTGGGGATAAATCTCAAAAGCGATATCATGAATGGTAATAATATTATTACGATAGAACAAAGGTCCTGTATTACAGAGATTTAATAAAATTGGTGAACTATTTTTAATTAAGAATCTACGCAAATCTATTTGTTCCCAGATATGCGATTTGTTATGCCCCACTATTTTAACATTTAATTCAGCCGCAATTTCTTTATGTATGATATCTTTCGGAGCAACAAAAACAATATCATCATTAAGTTCTCTTTTAAGTATTTTAGAAATTTCAATAGCAAATCTTTGCACACCTGTTATACGCTGTGTAAGGAAACGTGCATTAACAAAAATTTTTTTCATTTTATCTGCTCAATATCAATTTCTTCGGTTATTAAATTCTCATCTTCAAGATCATTTATATACTGCCACTTATCAAGGTTCAAAATAATTGCTAAAATAAACCAAGAAATAAAAACAGCACATTGTTCTTGGAAAATAGGAAAAATAACAGAATAGCTCAACCAAGGAATAGTATAAAAAACAATAAACCTATTGGATTGGGTGAAAACAAAGTTTTTGATGAGAAAATAAATCAAAAATATTCCTATTATACCAAAACAAACTATAAATGATAACCACGAGTTTTCAAAATCAAACCATTTTTCATATCGCGGTGAAAAATACTTACCAGAGATTCCTAATAAAAAATGATCTTTTGCCTTATTCCAACCATCAAGTAAATAAAATACTCTTAAACTGTCTGAAAGATTTTCATTCTTACCTGAAGCTGTTCCTTGAGCAGAGAGAACATTTTGAAGAATAACAATAAATCCCAAGATAATAATTGTTATCATATTATTAATTTTCACCTTATATAAATTAAATTTTACATAAAATAAAACACCCACACTAATAATTGTCAAAAATACTCCTGCACGAGTATTACAATAAAAAATCGTTAGAAATACAGCAAGAGAGAATACATATCTCAATACTTTATTTATATTTCTATTTAAAAATACTGTAGTTGCAATGAACCAACAATATTGACTATATGCCATTGGGCTTACAAAACAAAATCTAGGTCTGGTTTTTCCATCTCTTAACATAGAAACCTCATCCAGTTTATCAAAATCTACACTAAAATAAGTGGAATTATTAGTTGGAACTTCATAAAGAAATACAAATAAAATTCCTAAAGTCATGATTATCATCAAAATTATAAGGTCAATTTTATATTCTGGCTTTTCAATATACCGGAAATAAAGATACAATGGGGGACCCATAAAAAACCAGGTCAGATATTCCCAATAATCAAAATCTTGAAATACCTGAAATAAGATAATACAAATAATGGTAATAAAATATGTTACAAAAAATTTACTCTTCGAGAAAGCTACAATTCCTACTAAAGAGCAAAAAATATACAATCCGTCTTTCCATAAAGATGTTCCCAAAAATTTCGTAAGTAATGGGTACATTGGGAAAAATATAAAATAAAACCTCAGAATATATACAAATATCTTACTGTAAGAATAATCGGTAGTTTCACTACCTTCATAACTGTCTTTTATTTTAGAAACGGGAAGAAAATCATTCATAATTAATAAGTTATTTTTTCAATTCTTTTGCAAGTTGTCCCGTAAGTTTAAGGTAATAATCTTCCGGGATATTTTTATCATGAGCAACAAACCTCATAAAACCTGTATCGGGCGGATTTTTCGAAATTTTGAATATCGCCGTACCTTCATCAATCTCATCAAACATTGCAACATACACATTCTTAACTTTAGCTTTTTCCACATTATTAATCATATTTTGATAAAAAGCTCCACTCTTTCTTGGGATCTGATTCATTGGTTCCGAATTCTTAAGATTGTGCCAACTAAAGCCTGGGTATATTACAGGTAAATATTCCAACTTATTTTTTTTACACCATTCTAGGTCATCTATTAATATTTTTTGATTTTCACTGAAATTATCATATCTTACTCTTCCTACAGACCAGGGCATAATATAGTCTGCTTTCTTTACCAAACTATGAAGTTGGGGATCAGAAACACTATCCCCATTCAAAGTTCTCCAAAAATACGGAACCCCTAAAACAATTGAACAATTTCCATATTTTTTGTCATTCTTTAGAAAGTTCATTATTTTATCTATATAGCTAAGTTTTGTCTCCGAATCATTTAAGCCTACAATGATGAGACCTACTACAGGCTTATTATTATTGAATAAATAAGCTTTCCCATTAGAAGATGTTATTTTTAAATTATCCACCAAAAACTTCCAATCCTCTATTATTTTATCCGCATCATTTTCAGTTTTAATCCCGCCTATATCATACATTACAGACATTGCCCTACCATATTTGTCACCATATTTCATCATATTTAAGAGAACTTTTATATGATGCTGCCTTGTTCCATCCCAAAGTGCTAAGAAAAAACGCTGTATAAACGCTCCATCTATTCCGTAATCTCTCATCCATTTCACATGTAATTCTGATGTGGAGGCATCGTTTGAGCTGAAAAGGTAAGTTGGTTTTCCTTCCTTATCAATAATCTTTGTTTTATATGTTTTTTTATATTCTTTTGTATCCGGCCACATATCAAACTTACTCACCTTTGAATCAAGTTTCCAATCTTTAGCATAATGATACCACCCTATATTTGCACTATCTCCTTCCGCAGCAAACCATCCTTGATAACCGGTCATAACCATTTTATTATATTGATTAAACCGAGGCTTTGGTGAATGTTTTAACTGAGCAAAACAACAATTCGAAACAATACTTAATAATAAAATTTTTAAATTTAAATGCAGCATTTTCATTTTGAATTTATTTTGTAATAAATTTAATCAAATTACTAATTTCAATTCTGGGAATATTATTGCTTGGATATTCATTTATATCATAATGTAAATACTTAAGTATAGAACATTTGAGTTCTTCTTTACTATGTGGATCTATAAAGGTTATTTGTGCATTACTTTCTACTATTTCACCAGCTTCTCTAAGTTCTGAAATATCTGAAGTAATTACTGAAGTTCCACACATCAAAGCCTCTCTTACCGGAATTCCAAATCCTTCATATAGAGAGGGAAATACAAAAGTTTTTGCTTGTGAGTATATAGCTGGCAAATCATGTTCAGCTACATATCCCGACAATTGGATATAATCTGAATATTGATCTATTAGTTGATTTAGCTTACTGTTTTTCCAGCCTTTTAGACCAACAATTAATAATTTTACATCAGATATCTTTTTTTCCTGAACTAATTCTATAAACGAATTTATTACTAATAAGAGATTTTTTCTAGGTTCCAAATTACCCACAAACAATAAGTAGTCAGAATTTATTTGATATTTTTCAAGTACCCCATTGATTTCATCTTTGTTTCTTTTAAAATATGTAGGAGAAACTGATGGGTTAATTATTTGATCCGTTTTTATCCTAAAAAAATGTTTTAATTTATCCGAAGTTCCTCTACTATTTGTAACGATAAAATCTGCAGATTTCACATCTTTTTTATAAAAAAATATATGCGTTAAACGATGTAACCGTCCCATTGTACCAGGGACGATCTTATAATTTAAATCATGAATAATTGCAATTTTTTTTACATTAGGAGATAAAACAGGAAAAAAGCCTGACGTTGATATATAAACATCAAGATTATCTTTTTTAATATATTTCCCTGAAAAAAATTTTAGCCAGACTTTACCTGGCATTTTCAAACTAACTGTATCTAAATATTCTCTTTTAATAATATTAGATTCCAGATGATCTGATAAAACTATTTTTCTATTAGAATAAGCAAAATATTCTGCATCAGGAATATGTCTAGAAATTTCTTCAACTAGATTAATGATATACTTTCCAATCCCTGTTGGTTTTTCTTGAAAAGGAAATGCGTCAATTCCTATTTTGATACTCACTGTTTTTATAAATAGATTATTTTTTTATGTCATCAAGAAAAAAATCATGACTTTCCAATCTCGTTTTCATCCTTATGTATTTAATAAGAAAATAATAACGTTTAATTCCAAAAATGAAGATGAAGAGTTTTATTAAATTATTGAATATTTTATCAATCTTTTCCAGATTCACTTTTTTTTCTTTTACTATCCCCAAATTATAATTTGCAGTTTTATCTGTAAGAATCAACCTTTTAGATTTAAGAATTTTATAAAAGAGCTCCTTTGAA
Organism: Chryseobacterium tagetis; assembly: GCF_016735585.2. GTDB lineage: Bacteria > Bacteroidota > Bacteroidia > Flavobacteriales > Weeksellaceae > Chryseobacterium > Chryseobacterium tagetis. Next base: position 336,790 of record NZ_JAERSE020000005.1, on the reverse strand, counting down.
GAAAACGCATCAAAGTTCATAATCTCGTTTTTTTCCAAATAAACTCTGAACAACCTTCTATGAAGAGGAATAATAGCATCTCCATTGTCAAAATTATTGAAGGAATAACTTAACTTAGAAAAAAGATCGTACTTATTTTTATTTACAAGCTCTGAATATTCATTTATAATAGGAATAAATGATGGAAAAACTTCAATATTATATTTTGAGTGTCTCCTATTTATAACGGTCCTATTATAAGGATCAAAACCGGAAAAGTGGAAGAAAAGAAGCGGGTATTGTACCTTTGTCCTTAAATCTTCAATAAGATATTTGTTATCTTTTACAATAAGTTTTCTCTCATGTAAATTCCAAATTGCAATATTGATTCCTGCATGATGGGATATGAGAATATCATTTGGAAAAAAACCAGGTAGAAAATCAATCCATCTTTGATCTACATGTAAAGAATCTTCCTTATCCGCATAACATTTATTGAAAAGTCTATTTTTCCACCACTCAATAATTTGCTTCCCAATCAGGTTATTTTTTATGGCTCCAAAACCTAAATTATAAATACCAACAAATAGAAGTTCTTCTTCCGTTACAGATCCTGTATATTCAGTTTCTATGTGATTATAATGCGGAGTGATAACCATAGAAAAACTATCAAGATCATTGTAAATACTTTCTAAGCTATCTGTAACAAAAATATCAGGATCAAGATAAAGTACTTTATCATATCCTTCTTGGAATAATTTATTAAAACAAAAAGGCTTTATAGAGGTTGCAAATTCTATTACATTATATTTGAATGCCATTCTTTTCCAATCATGGATCCAAGAATCATCTAATTCTACTACATTTACATCAGAAATATCGTCTGTTTTTTCATCTGCCAAAAAAAGATAAAAATCAATTTCAGGATTATATTTCAATATTGAATCTCTCAGTGTAAGTGCTTGAGCTAAATAATTTTTGGCACATATGGTGAAAATCGCTTTTTTTATATTCATTTTTCCATATTTTTTACATTAACATTAAAATATCCTGACCTTCCTTCTATAAAATGCTTAATTCCTAAAAAAATTGATTTTATTTTATTCCCTTTATCATTTTCAGCCAATATAATTTTAATAATACGGAAAAATATATGATTTTTCAATACCGTCACTTTATAATGGCGAGGGAATTGAGAAGGAAATCTTTTCCATATTGCAAGTTGGTTCCTTACAATAAAGTATGTACGGAATGCAGAATAATTATTGATATTAAACCCCATTTGGGTTTTTTCAATATATCCTACCGTATGATTCATAACAATACTAGGGAATACAATTGTTTTTTGGTTGTATATCCCTTTTAACCGATAACAATATTCATAGTCTACAGCATCAATAAACAATTCTTCATCAAAATATCCATATTTTTTAAAATTATCTAAAATAAAAACAGAACCTGAAGTAATTGTATCACTAACATATAAAGCAGCTCCTTTATCTTCATAAAGTGTTTTTTTATCCTGAAGAGGATTGATGCCATAAATGGCTACATCTTTCACATTGTAATTCAATATTTCAGTTTTATACTTTAAGATCATTTTTTTTTCAAAATAACTATCCTGATCCATTGTTAAAACATGTGTGAAATTTCTAGATTCTGCTACTTTAACACATTCATTTAATGCCTTTCCAATGCCTACATTATTCTCATTCCCTAAAGTTTCTATTTTATCATAAGAATTAATAATATCCTGACATTCGTCATTTATATAAGAGTTTTTCCAACAAAAAACATGGTCTGTCTCTTCAACAAATGATAAAAGAGATTTCTCAAGACTATTTTTTTCCGGATGATATAAAACTATAACGGTACAGAGCTTCATTAATTAAATTTCTTCAATAACATTATTAAAGCTAATTATTTTTTTTAACTAGATTAATATAAAGTATAAAAATAAATACGCAGAGATTTATGATAAAAATAATAAACGCTAAATCATTATATAACCTTGAAAATACAACAGCAAGAATATTTATTACGAGCAAACTCAAGACAGCTGTTTGATATTTTTGTATAAAACTAAATGTATTTTTAAAACCTACCGAATTCAAAAGATAAACAGAACCAACAATCACTACAATCATCCAAGTCAAAACAATTCCATATCCATGGTATGAATATCCAAGAACAAATCCAAGCACTATATTAATAAATGCCATTAACAATTGAGATCGAATTACAGGGCCTAATTTACTTGTTGAAATCAGAGAAAAATAAGTTGGAGCAGATAATAAATTAATAAACATACAAACGGACAAAAACAAGAGTATATTTATAAAGATATATTGTTCTTTTCCAATCCAGATTACAGAGATAAAACTACTAATAATATTAATAGAAGACAATGAAATGAGAGCTATAATAAAAACAGCCGCAAAGCTAATACTCAATACCGAAAAATAATTTTTATTTTTACTCTCTACACTTTCTTTTACTAATAGTGGAATCAAGCTTTGATTTGCACTCACAATAACACCTCTTATTTGCATCACGAGTTTATTGGCCATTTCATAATACCCAGCAAATGCTAATCCACCAAATTTCGCCAATAACATTTTGGTAACCGGCTCATTTAAAATTCCAGTGATGGATGTAAGTTGAAATTTTATTCCATAACTGAATATTTCTTTAAATATATAAGAGCTCCATCTCCATTTTAATGGATTAAACTTAAATAATCTTACTGATATTAGTATACATAAGATGAGAGATATTAGAGATTGAATCACTTGAGACCACACTACGCCTATTAATCCGTATTTTTTCACACTCCAAAACGAAAGTAGAAAAAATACGACCGAAGAAAATGTAAAAATAAAATTCCTGAGATAGTTTTTTCTAAAACCATCTAAAAGAGAGCCATATACCCCAGATAAAGAATTAATTAAGACACAAAGCAAAGAAAATGGTAATAATTGGCGAGCAAGATAAATATAATCCTTTTCAATAATATTACCTAAGATATAATATGCAGAAGGCCAGATAATCAAACAAACAGGAATAAAAATTAAAAGATTAAGTACAACTCCTGTAAAAATCAGATGCGGTATTCTTTTAAGATTTTTTTGATGGTCGTATAATGCCACAAATCTCACCATTGAAGTTGCTATTCCAAGATCAGCAAGATTCGCTACTGAAGATGCCGACATTACAACAGACCAGACTCCTAAACGCTTTACACCAAGCTCTTGTAAAAGAAATTTATATAGAAAATAATAAATTACTCCCACCAATGCAACTTGTCCGCCTGAGGTAATAACGTTTATTATTGTTTTTTTTTTCGAGTTCATTATTTCTTATTATACTCCAAACTGTAAAGTAGTTTTAATTTTTTTGAACATCTTTCTTTAGCATATAACATGTATACAAGAAAACATATTAAAACAACTTACTTATCAATTTCTGAAACCAATTCTTTTCTGTAGCATGATATCCGTAACCGTACTTATTTCCGTAGCCAAAGTTTTCAGCACTCACATCATTAATTACAAAACCAACATTTTTAATTTTTTGGTCCTCAATTAAATTATTTGAGAAATTAACAAATTCTTTCTGACTCACTTCAGATCTTAAAACATATAAAACAATATCCGAATATTCTGAATATAATAAAGTATCTGTTACTAGCATAATAGGTGCCGTATCTACAATAATATACTCATATTGATCTTCAAAAACATCCAAAAGCTTTTTAAAATTGCCATTAGAAAGTAACTCTGTTGGATTTGGAGGTATTGTTCCCGAAAATATCACATCACAATTATTATTTCTTTTTGACTGATGCATTATTTCTTTAAGATCGATATCAGGATTATAAAGAAAATCTGTCAAACCTTGTGCATTCTTTTTTTCTATGTTGTATCTCTGAAGCTGTGGATTTCTAATATCAGCTCCAATAAGCAATACTCTTTGGTTAGGTGTTGCCAAAGTAAGGGCAAGATTGACTGAGACAAATGTTTTACCTTCTCCTTTTACCGTTGAAGTTACGTATACAATTTTAGCAGATTCTTTTTTAGGAAGTAAGAACTTAAAATTGGTAATTAAAATCCTAAATGCTTCAGCAAGAGGAGATAGATCATTAGCCTGTACCGTATCATTATCATTGCGATTCAAATGTGGTAATTCTACCAGAACTTTTGTAGATGAAAGCTTAGCAACATCATCTTTATTCGTAATGGTATTGTTAAGTAATGTTTTCAAATAAATATAAACTGCAGGAAGCAGGAGACCTATTAAAACAGCAATAAGAAGTATAATTTTCTTTTGAGGGGCAACAAGCTGCTTTGCCACATAGGCTGCATCTACGACTCTTGCTTTCTCTACTGTAATAGCCATTGAGATTGCAGCTTCTTCTCTTTTTTGTAAAAGCAGCAAATAGAGACTCTCTTTTAACTGCTGTTGTCTTTCAATATTTCTAAATACTTTTTCCTGAGAAGGAATACTACCAATCTTAACTTCTGACTTATCTAATTCTGATTCAGCAGCATTTTTTGCCAAACTCACTGCCGTAATACTTTTTGATAATGATTCACGAATAGAGCTTTTCATTGCCTGAATCTGAGCATCCACTTCTTTCACCATTGGGTTGTCTGATGTTGCATTTTGAAGAAGTTGATTTCTCCTCACCACAAGCATATTATAGTCTAAAATACTTTTAGCAGCATCTCCGTTCTCTATTCCAATATTTACAGGTAATACATCTTTATTTTCTTTTTTATTTACATAATTTAAAAGAATATTTTGTAATTCCAGTTGAGTTCCCAAAGTAAGTAACTTAGATTTAGTAACTTCTTTAGTTTGTAAATTTATTCTAGCTTCTGTCTGAAGATCAACAATATTATTTTGGGATTTATAATTTTCTTTTTTGTTTTCTACATCACCCAATTCTTTTGAAATAATAACAATACGATCATCAATGAATTTTGTAGTATTTACTGATTCTCTATTCTTGTCGTTAATAGCATCAAGATTGTATTCACCAACGATATTATTCAAAAACTCTTTGCCTTTTTCCGTATTTTCGCTGGCAATCGCTAATGAAATAACTGTCGCTTCTCTTTCTACTAAATCTACTTTTAAGGCCTCTTGATAATTATCAATAGTAGCTTCAAATGTACTATAAGTAAAGGATAGATTATTTTGATCCAATTTCTTAAGTGAAGTAGCTTTAAAGTCTTTATTTTTAGTGATTATAATATTTGCAAATGGTAAACTTACAGTATGATTATACTGACCTTTTATTTCATTATCCCATTCATCAGACGATAAAAAGAAAGAATCTCCTTTTATTCTGATTTTAATAGGCTTTTCTGGACCTTTGTCTACTTCTTTTTCGTTGACAATATTTATTTTAATAGGAGCAGATTTGCCATATAGTTCTAAATTGTACAATCCTTTTTTAATATACAAGCTAGTTTGCAGATTCTGTTTTCTTAAAACATCACCTACAATTTTTTTTGATTTAAAAATCTCAATTTCATTCTCAATGCTATTAGTCCCCATCGAAGACAACCCTCCCAAACTTTGCAACACCCCAAAGTCCCCCGAAGCAGATGACATTTTTTTAGCATCCTTGATTAATACCGAAGATTGAAGGTTATAAACAGGGGCAACACTTTTTATATATAAAACAGCTAATACAAGCATTATAAAAATGCTAAGTAAGAACCACCACCATTTTAAAAGATAAGGCTTTATAATTTCTCCAATATTTATTTCTTTACTGTTGGTTTTATACATATCTGTTTCAAAAAACTAATTTTTATAAAAAAAAATACATTCTTTACCTTTTCGATAAAAAGAGCTGCAAATATATCGAATATTTTTACTTATTCTAATAAAAAAGACATGATTAAACACCTTCTTTATTGAAAAATCTACATCAAATATCTCACTGATTTCATATACTTATGGACAATTGTATCTTATATCTCTAAACATCTATTATTAAAGTAAGAATTGGTTTAAAATTAATCATAATAGATTAAACAAGACTACATTATTCCGACAGGAGTAAATACGGTATTAAGTTTTAGCTCAGTTTGTGCACTTAATATAGAAGCCGAAAACCAACCTATCATTAATGAGAAATCTTTCAACATAAAACTCATACCACTTATAATTTTTTTCTTTCAAATATTACCCTTCAAGAATCGAAAACGTTTTGAGCAGAATAAGGATATCGGTCTTCAACGAAAGCTTATCATAGTATTCCAGATTCATTTTCACTTTATCCGGAAAAAGCACCTCATCATTAAATTTCAACGGTTCTGATTGATTTTTAAGTAGCTTTTCTTCATTTCTATACTTTATACCAGCTTCAGAAGTGAGTCCCGGTTTTAATCCTAACACCAGTCGGTCGTCTCCTTCTAATATATCATAATAACCAACGATATCGGGACGCGGGCCTACAAAAGACATTTCTCCTTTAAGGATATTAAAAAGCTGAGGAAGCTCGTCTAATTTTGTTTTCCTCATCCATTTTCCGAAATTGGATTTTTGAGAAGTTCGGGAATGATAAGTCCGGAACTTATAAATGACAAAAAGTTTTCCTTCGCACCCTACTCTTTTTTGCGTAAAAATCCCAGGGAATCCAGTATCGATAGATGTCAGAATCATTAAGATGATAAACACAGGTATGAAAAGCACCACTATTACCAATGCCAAACCATAGTCCATTAAAGCTTTCCACCAAGGATATTTTTTTTCCATCTTCGAATTCATGCAAATATATGAAATATGGAAGATATAGCTTTAAACCCTATATTAAATATGAAACCCACCTGTACAAGATGGGTTTGACAATTTAAGAAATTTAATTTCCGAATTTTTTTACTCTAATTTTCTTTTCTTTCACTTTTATTACAAACGGACTCACTACAGATATTTTTCCTGCAATACTTTCCGTGTCTGCATAAGTCTGCTCACAATATGTATTTATAGGAAGCGAGCTTTCATTGAGCGAGATTCTGTATTCTCCGGTTCCTAAAAATGCTAAAAACTCTCCGTTCTCATCCGTAGAAATCCTCTGTAAGAGTTTTTCTCCCTGAAAAACATTAATGATAATACCTCCTAATTTCGGATTGAATTCCTGTGCCGTTTTTGCATCAAAATCGTATGTTATTTTACCGCGAATGGTTCCGTTTCTGTGAAGAGGTATTTCCAATGAACGGCGGTGCGACTCCATTTCTATATCCATTTCATCGTAATACCAACCTTGCTGAATCACCTGCTTTAGACGATATTTACCATAAGGAATCTGCTTATATTCTATATTCCCTTCTTTATTACTCTTGAATGAAATATTATTGATCATAATGACATATCCGTCAGCAGCTTCATCTCCTTCATCATAGCTTCCGTTATCGTTGTTATCATAATAAACGAAAGCTTTTATACTCCCTTTTTTACCCGGATCCAATGTATTGGTCGGAAGATTAAGGGTAACTCCGGCTTCAATCGTCAACATATTATTATGCAACACTCCAACCGTATAATTATACCAAGATGAATTCAAATAAAGCCCGTATTGTTTTCCTGAATATTTCAGATTAAAAAATGCAGAAGGTGCTTTACCATATAGAACATCGTCTGTATATGATACTCCTGATGTAAGATTTACTTTATCTTTAAAGAAGGCTTTATTGTAAAATGCCGACAGGGAAAGTTTTTTATAATCTTCTGTTTTATTCATCATTTTTGAGAACGCATATTCTGAAAGGAAGTAGGCTCCATATTGATAAATATAACTAAAACTAAATGCTCTATACGCGTAATTTCCTGATAATTTCATCTGAAACTTTGGCTTTTCCAAATCAGGATAAGTAACCAACCCTCCTTCTATTCCTAAAATTGAAGAGTGTTTTTTATTCGGGCTTGTCCAGCTTGTATATTCGGTAAATCTTTGGGCTTTCAGCATATTCAACTCGTAAGAATTTAATATTCCCAGAAAAGAATTATAGTTGTTGGATGTTTCTTCCTGATACTGATACCCAACTCCCCATCCGAAGTTTCCTTTTCTGGCAAAGTTGATTCCTGTATCCAATCGTATATTTTTAGATCTCGTATTGTAATCATAAGAAAAATACTTAGGAGAAAAATCTGAAACCAATATATTGGCGTAAGCATAATGTTCTTTAAAAATATTCTTGGAGAAACTCTGCTGTATCTGCAAAACGCCTCTTCTATTCCCTGGATAATAATCGGTGCTGTAGAAATAACTTCCATTAAGGTTTACTTTACTGATGACACCGGAATATTGAGATTCTACCCCAAGAGAAGGTTTTGTAGAATGATCTGCTTCATAAAAACTCATTCCCGAATACAATTTAGCATTCAGTCTCCAGTCTTTACTGAAAAGATACTGAACATCTGTTCCCAAAAGATTATGATCTGCTTTTTCGTAAGGATCATTTCTGAAAACATATACTCCGGATATACTTCGGGACGCATTCTGAGCTCCAATGGTTCCTCTTGCGTATAAACCATACCCATTTTGCAGGAACGGAGTTTTTTCAACCAGGTTAAAACTCTGATCAATAAATCCCAATTCTATTTTTTTATCTTTATCAGAAGAGGTAAGACTGTATTCCGCACCTCTACCAAAGAGAGGCATTTCCAGCATTTTATTTACATTTCCCAATGTAACTGCAGAATTTCCTCTATGATAAGAAATATAGGTATTATTTACTATCGGATCATTCTGATTGCTCATCGTATATATATTTCCGCTAATAAAGACATAACCTGCAGGAAGATTAAATCCTCCCGATCCCATTACCTGATACATATCTGCATTATCACCAACCCTCCTGTAACTCGCTGTAATGCTGTTTTTTGCATAGCTTGAATACCCGTTTATAGGCTGCATATCCTGATACCGTTGTGTGGAAGAAATATTCTGAATAGACACTGAAGTATTTCCAAAAATTTCTTTTTCAGGATCTCTAAATCCGGCTATATTCACCATAACCTGAGTAGATTTCAGAATATGGGCAGGAATAAATTTAAAGCTGAATACGGTATCTTTCAACACCTCGATTCTTCCTTTTTTCTCAACAAAAATAGTTCCTTGAGCTGTTTCAGGAATTTTAAAAACAACGGTCACATCCTGCCTTTTGTTCCCTATATTGGTCACTCTTGCTTTTACTTCTACTGAATCGTTGATATTATTCTCGTTCATGTAGATCAGAGGATTTTCGGCTGTCAGTCTAAGAGAATTATTTTCCTGTACTTTATATATGAGTTTCTTTTTTACGACAAGCTCATTTGAAGAGGACTTGCAATTAAATACGAGTTCTTCATCTCCAGATCCCGCATCATTGCTTACCAGTATCTTTACCGGTAAAAATCTTTTTTCTCCCGTATTGAGCTCAACTTTTATCTGGTTTCCCGAAATACTTCTAAATCCTTTTGGTACATCAATAGAAATAGTACCGTCAAATTTTGAAGAACTTTCATTTTTCACCAGTATCACAAGATCTATAATATTAGGTTTATCCGCCGTAGATTCATTGCGGATTTCCATGTCTATACCTGAATAAACCTGTGCTGAAGTAAATACAAAAGAAATTGATATCAAAAAAATAAGAACTATTTTCCTGAACAAATAATGAAGCATTTTGGATTAGTTTTTTTTTATTGAGGCGTTATCTCATACTGGATTGTAGTAGCATAGTCTTCCATTTTTGCTTGTACAAATCTGTCATCATTGGCAGATGTGGAATATTTTATATCATAATACACATTAGCACTTTGAGTCGTTGCTCCTTTTGCCACCAATTGGGATGATGTACTTAGCGAAATAGGAAATGTACTTCCCGTATTTCCGGAAACAGGATTCAACACCATCTGAACGGCATTGAGAGGCAACGTATTCCCTGCTGCAGAAATAAACTGTCCCTGAATAGACTTTACTTTTACCTGATAATTGGTGTTACTTTTTACAATAAGTGCGTTAGGGTAAGATACACTCACTCCGTTTGTATAGTCCTGAAGTGTTTTAAATTCTAAAGTTCCATTGATCGCATTCGTAGCGAGTTGCAATGACATTTCAGTCGTAGTCGGTGGTGTTCCTGAAAGCTGTGCAATTTGCAGTTTAAAATAAATTACAGATTTCCCGATCAAATTGTTATACTGGTCATAGGCCGCCATTTCCACAGGAACTGAAAACTCTGTCCAAGCCGGATAATTTCCCAGATATGCTCCTCCTGCAACCGTCAAACTGAATCCCATTTCCATATAAAAAGGTCCGTTTGAATTAGATGTATTTGAAAGAGGCGCATTAGAACTCGGTACTAGATATTTTTCTACATTTTCCTGTAAAAAAACACTTGCAGGCATTCCAATCTGCTGAATAGTAGGAACCGGACCTGGCGTTGCACTTCCTGTCGTAAAAACAGGCTGAAAAGAAACTTTATCTGCTGGGAACGTATAAGTTCCGTTGGTAATTACCCCTTTTAGCTGTGCAGAAAGTCTCCATTTAGGTTCATCAATATTTCCATTTCCGTCAAATCTTACCGTGAAAGCATTTTGGCTCATATTTCCATTGTAAGAATTGATCTGGAGGAAACTATTGTTTTCCCAAGGCTTAAAAGTTAATTTACCTGCAAAACAATGAATTGAAACGAACAAGAATATAATAAAGATTTTTTTACTCATAATTAAAGTTTAGCTCTCCAACTTCCAAATTATTGGCATCGCCATAGTCAATCATCACAGAGGCTGTATATTTTCCTTTTTCCAGTGTAGCGGGCAGAAAAATATCCATCTCTCTTTTGTTTCCGGGCATGGTATAAAAAATAATATTATCCAATGAGGTTTTTTTCCCGTTTTGTGTATTTACCAGATCGGTATATACTTTTCCGTCTATCCATACATTTCCCTGATTTTCAAAGAAAAGAGAGAGTTTGTTTTTAGACTTATCATATACCAGATTCTGGATTTCTATTTTTTTTGTATTCGCAGAAGACAGTTTATGAAAAAGCTTGATTCCTGAGCGGATGCTCACTTTTATGTTAGCTCCTTTACTATCCACATCATCTACAGGATTCATCTGGCTTACATACAGAACCGCAGAATGTGCAGCCAGCTTGTCAGACAAAGTATTAGGAACTGTAATGGTAACATCAATGTCTTTTCTCTCTCCCGGAGCCAAGGTAAAATAAGAATCTTCTTTTTTTACAGAAATCCAATTGGCGCATGAAACAGGCAAAGTATTGGCAGCATACATCATATTCTCTCCTTTCCCATCATACTCCCAATCTCCTATGCTTACAGCCAGATCCAGTGAGTTTTTCACACTTACATTGGTAATGGTCACCTGCTGCGTATTACTACGTCCCAAATCTGATTCAAAATAGAGTCTGGGCGGAGAAACTGAAACCCCGGTCTGCGCATTGATTTTACACAAAAGAGATACTACAAAGAACAAGAAAGTTACAACCCGTATTTTCATTAAAATATTTTTTGTAATAATACAGAAAAAGTGCCACATTTTTCCTGCAACACTTTCTCTTTCCTATCTTAATTATATATTTTATTTAGCAAGAATTGTATACGTTAATGTAGTTGTATATGTAGTTGGCGTTTGACCAGCAATATAATTGTTAACATAAGTATCTGCACCTGCACCAGCATAGGTTACATTAATATTCTTATTAACACCACCTGTAGAAGAAGTAGCAATCACCTGATCGTTATCAGAAAGAGATACTGGTGAGTAAGTAGCACCTGTTACTGAATTATTTGCTCCATTACTTGCAGTAATAGTAATCGTATTTGCAGCAATGTTTTTTGACCCATTTACTATATTAGCATTAGCTCCTTTTACTTTCACTTCAAAACCACCTGTACTGTAAACTGTTAAGTGATCTGCCTGAGTAGAAGAAACACCTCCTGAATAATCAGCAGCAGTAGTATAGGTTAAGTCCACAATTTTTTGAGCTGGATTTACTAAAAGAGTTTGGATTGGTTTTAATTTTACGTTTAATGTAACGGTATTATTTTGAGCGCTTACTGTTGCAAATCCTAAAAAAGCGAAAGATGCTAAGATAAATTTTTTCATTGTTGAATTATATTTTCTGTTTATTAATTATTTATTAAATTATCGGATGCAAAAGTAGACGCAATAAGTTAGAGTTATTTTGTAAAAAAAGACTTTAAACTTGTAATTTTAAACAAGTTTTGAAAAATTATATCACCAATAAAAATTAATAAAAAAGTAGAATAAAAAGAAAAATTCAATACGAATTATCAAGCATAAATGACTATATATGCGAAATAATGATACATAAATCGTAAAATATTAAAAATACAATAAAAGAAAAAAGAAGAAATAATTATTTAACGCATAATTAATTTGTAAAAAACATTGAAATTTTACTGAGAAATAATCGTATACACTAATGTGTGATATATATTATTTAATTCCGGATTACTATTTTTCACCTCCTCTGCCGGAAGGAAATTATTGCTTATCGCAATTTTTTCATCCATTCCGCCTTTACGCTTATCAATAAGTGCATATTCTGTATTAGGCTTTTCTCCGGCAAAAGCTTTTTTTTCTGCATTGTATATTTCGCGGTGCATTTTCACCTGAAAACCGGAAAGGCTTGAGACTTTAATAAATTTCGCATCTGGTGCTACTGTAGCGGTTCTATTTTCAGCTATATCAACAGAATTGTTGCTTGGAACTGAAAGCGTTTGTATAGGATACAGCTTTATATTTAACCTCACGGCTTCCTGCGCAAAGCATTTCAGCGATGCAAATAGGAAAAATATTAATATAAAGTGTTTACGGTACATATCCCACAATTAGATTTATCACCAACTAGATACTTAGTAAAAATATGAAAAAAAAATGATTATTTCATATTTTAGGGATTTTTTTATTTATGTTTTTTACCCATGTTTTGTAATTCCCTCTTCCTTACTTTATAAGTTCAAAAAATGAAGAAAATATCCTGCCAATCTGTTTTTAATTTTTATAAAATATATTAGCTTTACCGTATTATTTATTTCTATGATGAAAGTAGTTTTTTGTTTTTTACTCTTCTTATTATTACCCTTTAATCTTTACAGCCAAGAAAATCTGACCTCAGATGAATTATTTGTCAAAGCAAGAAAAGCTGCTTTTGATGAAAAAGATTATCCTACCGCCATCAAACTTTCACAACAGGCATTGGAAAAATCACCGGATTATACTGATATATCGGTCTTTTTAGGAAGGGTGTATACATGGAGCGACGATCTTACTTCTGCAAGACAGGTTTTTGACAAACTCGATCAAAGAAATGTGCAGGATGAAGATTTCTTTATTGCCTATGCTTCTCTTGAATACTGGAACAATCAATATAACAAAGCAATTACAATTCTTGATAAGGGTTTAGGTTACCATCCTCAGTCACAGGAATTATGGCTTCTGAAAGCAAAAGTATATAACAGCAACAATCAGTTTGTGGAGGCTGAGAAAGCAACCTCATCAGTTTTAGAGATCAATCCTAAAAACACGGAAGCCAGAGCACTTTCTAACAGAATTAAAGAACTTACTTCTAAAAACGCTGTAGGAATTACTTATAATTATTCACATTTTGACAAACAGTTTAATGATGACTGGCATATTGTGAGTGTTAGTTATAAAAGAGCTACTTCTATAGGTTCTTTCATTATAAAAGGGAACTATGCGAATAAGTTTGCGCAAAATGGCACTCAGGTTGAATTGGAAGCTTATCCAAGAATCTCAAAAACTTTTTATTTATATGCCGGTGCAGGATATTCTAATGATGTAGGAATATTTCCAAAATACAGAACAGGAGTTTCGCTTTACGCCAATCTTCCTCACAGCTTTGAAGGGGAATTAGGATACCGACAGCTTTATTTTACCAATAATATATGGATGTATACTGCGTCTGTAGGAAAATATTATAAAAACTTCTGGTTCAATCTCCGTACTTATATTTCTCCGGATCAAAAGAATATTTCTCATTCTTATACAGGAACCATGCGTTATTATACTAAAGGAGCTTATGATTATTTCGGATTCCAGATCGGAACAGGAATAAGCCCGGAAGAGAGTATTAATAATCTTCTACAGAATGAGACCTACAAATTAAAGACCTTTAAAATAGGGGGAGAATATAATTTTTCTATTAATAAATCAAATCTATTCTCTGTTTCGGCTACGTATTACAATCAGGAGTACCGCCCGAATGAAAAAGGAAATCAGTTTGATCTGAATATAGGATATACCAAAACCTTTTAAGGTTTTGGTATTTTTTTGTTCATGAAATTAGCCACCACGGAATCGGGTAACAATTTCTTTGAGGAATAGAATTTATTGTTTTTAGTTTTAAATTCATCAAAACGTTTGCTCATATCATTTTTTACAGATTCATCATTGAGTATATCTTCATCAAGATTGGGCTGTAATTCAAATACACGGTTGTCTACGAAATGGTATTTCCGGTACACATAATCAATCAACAGGTTTTTACTCTCCATTAAAGGAGCTCCTTCGTTTTCATTATCATCATCATTAGTCAATCCTTTTCCTATCCAGGCGACCGATGAAGGGGTATGTACTTTATAATTTGTTCTGTAATACGCTAAAATAGTCGGGGCAAGATCAAAATGACTGACCCGTTTTTTAAATCGTTTCGCTTCTTTTAATAAAGGTGAATAAATGATCAGAGGAACGTGATATCGGTCTATTTTTGTTTGAAAAGCAATTTCAGGCATACTGTGATCTCCGGTAATTACAAAAATCGTATTGTTGAAATCTGAACGTTTTTTATAGTTTTCAAAGAACTTCTGCACAGCATCATCAAGGTTGAGAACAGAAACCAATTGTTTTCTATTTTCCAGCGCCCATTTTTTCTGAGATGCTGTAATTTGTCCTGACTGCATCCTTTTATCAAATAACGCCTCATAATATTTTGAATTGTTAATTAAAAACGGGTTGTGCGTTGACAGGGTAAGGAACATATTAAAGTAAGGTTGATTCTGAATCTTCTGTATTTCCAGCATTTTTCCGAAAATCGCCTGGTCTTCATATCCCCAACTTTCCCCATTATTCTGAGGTAATTTACGATACGGAGCACTAAATGACTGCTCATCTATAATATGATCGACTTTACTGTACTGTAAAAACTCACTCATCCTGTCAAATGAAGCATTTCCTCCGTAGTAAAACCCGGTTTCAAAACCGTTTTTCTTCAGAATATTGAATAAGTTGAAATGTTCCGGCGTTTTTTCAATTTCAAGGAAACCGTTTTTTCCAAAAGGTAAAGAACCAGTAAGCGTAGGAAGTGCCGAAAATGTTCTTCCTGAAGAGCTTAGATTAAATTCCCAATACAAACTTTTATTTGTAAGTGAATCTATGAATGGAGTGAAATTCCCTACATATCCGTTAGGCGAACTGTAAGCATGACCAAGCCCTTCTACTGTAATAAATACCAAGTTGGGAGTTGTCGGTGACTGATTAAGATAAGCACCTAAAAAATCTTTCGTTTTTTCTTTTCTCCAAAACGGAAACTCCTGATTAAGCATTTCAGGATCTGCAGCCAATGTTTCTGAACCATTTACAAGGTCAGATATCTCCGGATGATCACTGATAAAGTTATTCGTGTTTGAATTAAGGAAGTAAGCCCATTTGCTCTGCCCTGCTTTTTGTTCAAATTCATTTTCATTTTTTGAGTTTAAAGCATATAAAGCATTTTGAGGGATAAATAAAGCCACTAATCCCATTCCTAACAGAATGGCTCCTGCATACAATGATTTAAATCTTGATCTGGCAGCAAACCAGAAAGGAATAAAAGCTCCGGCAATCAAAATACACATCAATGCAATATTCTTTGTACTGAGCATTCCGCTGGCCTGCAGAATCTGCTCCATCTCATCACCACTATAATAGAACAGATCTGCTCCCAGTATATTATGTGATTCAGAAAAATATAAAAACAGCACAAACTGAACAACCACAACCAACGTAAAGACTGTGATAGCAAACATTTTTGCCCATTGTTCTTTTATAAAATTGAGAATCATATAAACAATCCCTGTTCCGAAAATAAGCTGAAATACAAATAAGAGATTCGTTACCAAAAGGTTTTTAACCAACAGAGAGGTATCAAATGTCGGAAAATTGTACCGATACCATCCCCATTCTGCCAATATTCCCAATAAAAATAAAAAGAGGAAAACCATTGCAAAAACGCTCCATTGTCTAAGACCTAATTTAAGGATAGCAAGAACGCGTTTGCTCCAAGGTAAGTTTTTATCTTCTTGGCTAAAGCCCTGTCTGGTCATTTCACCCCAAGCATGGGATTTTTTAAAATAGTCTACAAATCCGTTCACACCTGCTTTTACAACTACCGGATGAAAGTAGAAAGGTTCAATAACCGCAGTAAAAATTAAAGTAAGGAAGTCTTTTCTTTTCGTATAGACCTGCCTACTTATAAGATCAACTAAAATGGCATATATTGAATATAGGATTCCCGAGGAGATTACTAATGCAAAGAGGACAATAAAAAACAGCCAGTTGACAATTCCCAAGATTAAGAAAATAAAGAAAATTATAATTCCTGAAAATTCTACCAAAGGACCTAAAAATTCAAAAAAGAACCAATAGGGAAGACTGACCATTCCCAATTTTCCATAATTAGGATTGAACATCAGTTTTCTATGTTTCCAAAGGGTTTCCATGGTTCCGCGCATCCATCGGTTTCGCTGTTTTTTCAGGACTTCCTTGGTTTCTGGTACTTCTGTCCAACACAACGGATCCGGAATGTTTACCACTTCATAGGGTTCATTCCTTTCTTCCATGTACCTTCTCATCCGCACTACCAATTCCATATCTTCTCCGACAGTATTTTTATCATATCCGCCGCAAGCCAATACGATACTTCTGTCGAAAGCTCCGAAAGCTCCGGAGATCAGAATCAGTCCTGATGCTCTGGACCACGCCATACGACCTAATACAAATGCTCTGATGTATTCCAAAGCCTGGCTTCTTCCCAACCATGTTTTAGGAATATTCACATCTGTGACTTTACCGTTTTCTATTTTACAGTTGTTCGCCAGACGGATTACTCCACCACAGGCGATTACTTTTTTATCGGTCTGCTCAAGGAATGGTTTTGCCAGTCTCAGAACGGCATCCTGCTCAAGAATACAGTCTACATCTATACAAACGATATATTCTCCGGAAGAAATATTGACTCCTACATTTAAGGCATCTGCTTTTCCTCCGTTTTCTTTATCTACAACAATTAATTTTTTAAAGGCAGGATTTTTACTTTTATAAATTCCACGTATCGGTTTTGTTTCAATATCGCCCTGTACGAAGAAGGAAACGGATTCCAGTTCATAAGCTTCAATAAGCTTTTCCATGGAATCATCTTTGCTTCCGTCATTTACAATAATGATTTCCAGATTATGATAATATAGGGATAACAGAGATCTTACATTATCAACAATCGTCATTCCTTCATTGTATGCAGGAGCAATAAGACTGAAAACAGGAGCATTAGGATTGGCAGCAATGATACTATAATCTGTAAAAGTATTTTCATTTTTATACCGAACAACCGCTCCTAAAGCATAAATTCCTATCCATGCATAAATTAGGAAAACGGCAGCCGAGTAGAGTAAAAACAGCCAAATAACAATTTCATAAATGATATGTGAGAATTCTAACATATTTTTTCCTGTAAAGCGTGTTTAATGATCTGAACCAACTGCGGACATGAGGCATCATTTTCTATAATCTCAAGCAGATAATCATGGTATCCTAAGGCAAGAAGTGCTTCGGCAGCAGCAATTTTTACTCCCGGAAGATTGGTCCCGTTCAGTTTTTCTTTATAAAAATCGGCACAACGAGGGTCATGAGACAATTTCATCGCCTTCAGTATTTCTATCTGTACTTCTAAAGGCTGTTCTTCATAGCTTTCTTTGAATTCTGTAATGGTAGAAGTATTTTCCAATGCCTGCAATGCTTTTACCGTTTCGATACGAACATCTACTGACGGATGAATTAGCAAAGCTCTCGCCTTGTCATAAAAGGCCAACATCTGAAATTTTCTCAGCAATCGCAATGCAAAAATAATCACCGAAGTGTTCTGACTGTCTAACCAGACATTCACCACCTGCTGGCACTGATCCGGATCTAAATTGATAGACCGAAGTAAACGAAGCTGCTGCCAGTCTGATATAATGTAGGCAAAATCATTGAGAAAATGCAGTCCCTGAAATCCTTTAAATACCACCATTGCATACTGTGCTTCCTGATACACTTGAGCTGAAGGATGGGAAAGGAAAGGGGCAATTTTAGAAACAGCCGTTTCCACTTTCATTGCGGTAAGCTCCTGTATTCCTTCTGCAATAAGATGGGGCTTTTTTTGTCCTAATTTTTTTAAGGCTTCTTTTTGAAGGTTATAATCTGTAAAAATTTTCTTGATCTCATCCTGCGCTCCTCCCGAAAATTTTTTCTCGGAAGCCACCAGTCTTTCCAGAAATAGGTTTCTGAATGAGGATTCCTTGGAATAGGTATTAAAGATCTCGTCCTCTTTTTGTTCTTCCGGACCATATACAATGGCTTCTGAAACTTTTTCGTCGATCATTTCAGACCATTTATGGATATGGGTCAGGGTTTTGTACTGGTAGAAACTGTATGAGAGAACTACTATAATCAGTAACAATACTAATATTAATATTCCTAAAAAAGTGAGAAATAACTCATGTACCGAAACATATAAAAACATGATGGCTATTTTTTATTTGGCAGTAAGTCTTTTGATTCGTAATATTAATTCGTTGGGGCTAAAAGGTTTTACCATAAAATCTGAAGCCCCTAAATCAAAAGCTTCCAATACCACTTCTTCCTGTCCTAAACTGGAAAGCATGATCACCGGTATTTTTTTACCAAATGACCGTATTGCAGCAAGTATCTCTGTACCTGAAGCAAAAGGCATCATAATGTCTGTGATAATAAGGTCGATTTCTGTCTCTTTAATGGTATCGATAGCATCTTTACCATTGCGGGTAACAATTACTTCGTACCCTTCTTTTAAGAGTTTGTGTTCTATTGTTTTTAATATCAACTCATCATCCTCAGCAATCAAGATTAGCATACTTATTATTTTTTAGTTTTTATTGATTTATTAGTTTATGTATTAAATTTTCTCCTATTGTAATTTCCTTTTTTATAGCCACTTCCATTTTTTCGTAATCAGAATTGTGATCTATATTTTTTTCCCAATCTGCCGCTACTTTTGACAATTTAAATAATCCGGCTGTCCCCGAAGTTCCTTTCAATTTATGTAAAAATGCCTTTGCCGCTTCCAGATCTCTTTCTTGCACAATTTGCTTTAGTTTTCCTGAAGACTGACCAAGCTCCTGAATAACCAGATTTAAGAAGAATGTTTTAAACCCTTCATCATCACCGATCTGCTCATTCAGCATATCCATATTCAGATATTCTTCAACCGGTACTTCTTCTTTTGGTTTTTCTTCTACGCCATCTTCATGTGCCAAATATTTTTTAAGCATATTAAGAAGGTCATTTTGTCTGAGTGGTTTAGGAAGAAAATCTGTCATTCCTGAATCTATACATTTTTCTTTTTCTCCTGTAACGCTTCCCGCAGTCACCCCAATAATAGGAACATTGGCATAGTTTGGCAACAGACGGATATGTTTTGTAGATTCAATCCCGTCCATTACAGGCATCTGAACATCCATTAAAACAATATCAAACTGTTCTTTCTTACATTGATCTAAAGCTTCCTGTCCGTTTACGACCTCTACCAGTTTAGCATTAGGGGTAAGTGAACTCATCATTCTTTGATTAAGGGCCATATTCACAGGATTATCGTCTGCTAATAATACTTTGAGAGGCTGCATAAATACCACCTGATCGGTATTTGGCTTAGCCACCGGAACCTCAATCTCTTTTTTAGTATATTGAATTGCCCTGCTTAAAGTTGTATACAATTCGTCTGATTTAATAGGCTTCAGCAGACAGTATGATTTTTCATCCTGACGGAAAGAGGAGATCACTTCATGTTCTTCCGAAGAGGTATGAAGCACAATAAGCGGCGTCATTTCCCCTTGTTTTTTAAACAGCTCTTTTATTTTATCTATGGTTTCAAGGCCTGATAAAATCGGCATATGATAATCCATCAGAATCACATCAAATCGTTCCCCCTGCATCAACAGCTGAATGGCTTCCAAACCGTTTGCGGCCAGTTCCGATTTTATATTTTTATATTCAAGCATATACTTCAGGATCATTCTGTTGTTTTCATTATCATCCACAATAAGTACACGCTCTATATCCAAGTCTGAAATATCATCAAGATCTTCTATTTCATAAGGAACTTCAAGATCAAAGAAAAATACGGATCCTTTCCCTATCTCACTGGTCAATGAAAGGTTGCTTCCCATATATTTCAGGATATTGTTGGAAATGGTCAATCCGAGACCTGTACCTCCGTATTTTTTGCTCACCGAACTGTCTTCCTGAGTAAAGGCATCGAAAATACGCTGTTGTTTTTCCACAGGAATCCCAATTCCAGTATCTCTTACAGAAAAGCGAAGGGTAACCTTTTTCTCATCATTTTTCAGTTTTTCAATTTTAAGCTCAATTTCTCCCTGTCCTGTAAACTTCACTGCATTTCCAAGCAAATTGATCAATACCTGCTTGATTCTGGATTCGTCCAGCCACAACGTTCTCGGTAATCCCTGCTCAATATTTAGTAGCAATTCCAGGTCTTTTCTTTGCGCTTGGTACAACACAACATTTACTACCTGATTGGCCAGATCATAGATGTTGTATTTATCTATAAAGAGTTCCAGTTTACCAGATTCTATTTTGGAGAAATCAAGAATATCATTGATAATATTCAATAAGCTGTTTCCAGATTCATTTATATAATTCAGATACTGAACCTGCAAATCATTCAATGGAGTTTTTAGCAAAAGATCTGAAAATCCTATTACTCCGTTTAACGGGGTACGAATCTCATGGCTCATATTCGCCAAAAACTCAGATTTTGCTTTACTGGCTAAATCTGCAAGCTGTTTCGCTTTTTTGAGTTCTTCATTAGTTTTTACCGAATTTGTAATATTTTGTGTGAAAATAATCACTCCTCCTGTTTCGCCATCAATCATATTCCAAGGAATTACTTCCCAATTGAAATGCTGTGGTTCATCAAAACCGGCGATTTCAAATGTCTGGTTTTCATTTTTGTACGGAATGCCCTGTAATGCATCTTTATAAATCTGCTTTCTTTCTTCCGACACATTAGGATAAATTTCAAATAAATTTTTTCCAATGATATCATGAGCATCCTGGTGAAATTCATCTTTCCATCTTTTGCTTACTGAAACATGATTCAGCTCTTTATCAAACATAGCTACTGCAGCGGGCACATTGTTAACAAAAGACTGAAGCATCGCTTCTTTTCGGGCCAATTCCAGATATGTTTTTTTAGCCTCATCAATATTCTGAATAATTCCGAAAACTCTCACACAATCGTCTCCTTCAAATTCGGGAATTCCTTTTACTCTTACCCAGATAATGCTTCCGTCTGCTCTTTTAAGCTGTAATTCTTCATCATAGGAAATTCCTTCTTCTATTGCTCTGTTCAATAAGAAACGTATTTTCTTTTCACTTTCCTCTTCATAAAATCCAATTGAGGTATCAAAGTCAGGAACAAAACTTTTATCAACATTATGAATATCCTTTGTTGATTCTGACCAGAATATTGTACGGGATTTAAGATTCATTTCCCATCCTCCTACCTGAGCAACGGAGCTGGTTTGTTCCAGTATTTTTTTTGTATTGATCAGATCTTTTTCCAGCTGTATACGTTCCGTCATATTCAAAGCTGTACTTACAACATACGAAGCACCTGTTTCATCAGTTTCTACCATATTATGATACATCCAATAGATCTTCTCCCCGTCTTTTGCCTGAAGAATCATCATTCCGGAATCTTCTTTATTGGCAGCAATACGTTCTAAGTATTGATTCAATAGCCCTTTATGGTCTACAGGTACTAAATCTTTCAGATTTAAAGAAGCGGCTTCTTCCTTAGTATATTTTAATGCTTCGCGTCCCTTTTCATTGACCGACAAGATATTTCCGTCCATGTCGTGCATGCTCATCAATCCGATGGCATTCTCAAAAAAGTTCCTGAATCTACGTTCTGAACTTTCTAATTTCTGTCGCTCTTGTCTTTCCTGAGTAATATTTCTTCCAAAGCAGAAAATCTCTGTTTTACCAATATTCTGTTTTAGCTGCCATTCGATTACTATATCTTCTGCACCCGCAATAGGAGTATATGTGGTATAATCCAAACCATGTTCGGTGGCAGGTAGTTCTCTGAATATTTCTCTCAGCTTCTCATTATTTTTCCCCAGAAGGCTTATAAAATCTTTTTCAATAGCTTCATTCTTATTGAGCTGAAAGACATTTTCGAATGCAGGATTCACATTTTTCAGTTTAAATCCATTATCCAAAACACAAATAATATTGTTGGTAATCGCAAAGGTTTCAGAAAAATATTCTGCCTGAATATTTTTCCTTTTGCTTATTAATATTTTTGTGACAGCTTCACCAAGCTTCTTTAAAGAATGTATTTGATGCTCAGAAAGTGTTTTGGGTTGGTAATCTATAACGCATATAGTTCCCAATATAAACCCCATATCATCAATCAACGGAACTCCGACATAAAAACGAATTCCTCCCTGTATAATCAGAGGATTGGAAGATGAACGATCATCGAGAAGAGTATCATTAATCACCAATACCTCCCTATTCATGATAGTATACTGGCAGACTGTATCTTTACGGGCCACAAAATCTAAGGACATCCCAACACAACTCTGAATCGTCTGCGTTTCGAGTTCCATCATAGCAATCAATGAAGCCGGACAATCGGCAATAAGGCATGCGGCCTCTGCAAATACATCCAAATCAGGATCTTTTCCGAGATTTAAAAGATCATAGATCTTAAGTCTTTCTAGTCTCTCTGCTTCATCGCCAGGAACGGGGTATTTATTCATACAGTATTAAATTGTATTTATATTAAATCTGAGGATCAAAATTATCTATTAAAAAAATGTAAAAGATTAAAATTCACTAAAGAAAATATTAAAAAAATTCTATGAAGTCCCATCTTTAGCTATCTCTAAACAGTTTCTTAATATTCGATAAAAATAAGGAATTAGAAAATAGTATAACAAGTAAAATATAACTACTTTCCATTCTAAATTATTTTTTACAATAAAAAAATCTGCAGGGTTCTACAGATTTTTTATTATTTAGTCGAAAGATTTTTTAGCTGAAAAAATTCTTTATTACTTTCGCAATCCTTTCGCGGTCATTATCAGACAAATTAGATCCTGAAGGCAAACATAGCCCTTTATCAAATAATTCTTCCGCCACTTTTTCACCATAGTAAGGAGCATCTGCAAAAATGGGTTGTAAATGCATCGGTTTCCATAACGGACGAGATTCTATATTATTTTCCAAAAACTCCAAACGAAGTTCTTCACGGCTTTTTCCTGTTATTGAAGTATCAATGGTAATAGCAGACAACCAATGATTGGAATAATAATCAGATGTCGATTCTGAAAATACTTCAACACCATTTATCTCACTAAAAAGTTCTACATAAAACTCATGCATTTTTCTACGGGCATTAACTCTGTTGGGCAACACTTCCATTTGCCCACGACCAATTCCCGCAATAATATTACTCATACGATAATTATATCCGATATGTGAATGCTGATAGTGAGGTGCATTGTCTCTTGCCTGAGTAGAAAGAAAAATGGCTTTATTTTTGTCTTCTTTGGTAGGGCAAACTAAAGCACCACCTCCTGAAGTCGTAATAATTTTATTTCCGTTAAAAGAAAGAATTCCAAAGCGTCCCAACGTTCCGCAAGCCTTATTTTTATAGGTTGAACCTAAAGCTTCTGCCGCATCTTCAATGACCGGAATTTCATATTTTGCTGCAATTTCATTAATCTCATCCATTTTTGCAGGCATTCCGTACAAATGCACCACAATGATCGCTTTCGGTTTTCTCCCTTTCTGAATACGGTCTTCAATCGCTTCCAGTAGAGCTTTCGGACACATATTCCAGGTTTCTTTTTCCGAGTCTATGAATACAGGAGTTGCTCCTCGATAAGTGATAGGATTGGCTGAAGCAACAAATGAAAATGTAGAAGTAAGGACCTCATCATGTTTTCCCACATTCAACATTACTAATGCCAAGTGAATCGCAGAGGTCGCCGAATTTAGCGCTACTACTTCATGATTATTACTTAAGCATTCTTTTAAATCTTGCTCAAATCCATCTAAATTTTCCCCAATTGACGTAACCCAATTTTTTTCAAAGGCTTCTTGAATATAAAGAAGCTCTTTTCCTGAAAGATGAGGTGAAGAAAGCCATATTTTATCTTGCATTCCTACTGCTTTAAAAGTAAATTTAATTGATTTGAAACAATATGAAAAAATTATTTTTGAATTCTGTCTCCCTGCCCTTTTCCACTAACGGTAGCCAAAATGTATTTAAAATAATCTGAAACTGTTAAGTTTTGAATCATTTCTGCATCTTTAATCGCAAGTTCTACAGGAGTTGACATATCAATTTCGTTAATCTGTGAAAGTCCTGTAATTCCGGGCACAACATTATAAACTCCTCTTTTGTCTCTCTCTTCAATCAATTCGGTTTGATTAAATAAGTTAGGTCTTGGCCCAACTAAACTCATATCACCCGTTAAAACGTTAATCAATTGTGGAAGTTCATCCAACTTAGATTTACGTAAAAAACTTCCGAATTTTGTGACTGATGCCTGATTTGAAAGATGGGTAGCTACAGATTTAGTATTTACGTGCATGGTTCTGAATTTAATCAGTTTGAACGGCTTCTTATAGCGCCCTACTCTCTCCTGCACAAATATCGGTGAACCTGTATCAAATAATCCTATTATATATAAAATTACAAGAATTGGCCAAAGAAATAAAAGCCCAAAAAATGAAAATAAAAAATCGAATATGCGCATCATAATTTTTAAGTGTGAGTGTGATAATTTTTAAATTTACTTTTCTTTTGTAAAGCTTTTAATGGTTTTTATAAGACCTTCTTCTGCTGATAAAGGAAGTTTTTCAATTCCTAAGGCAGATTTTATTTTTTGATTGGAAACCATAAGATCTGAAGTCATTTTTTTCAGACGTATACTATTCAATGGAATTGGAAGTATATCACCTATTTTTGCTAAACCTTTTACAAAGAATTTTGGAAGTCCTACGTTCAACGTTTTTTTATTTTCAACCTTCTGAATAATCTTAATAATTTCTTTACTTGAAACTATT
Organism: Chryseobacterium tagetis; assembly: GCF_016735585.2. Lineage (GTDB taxonomy): Bacteria > Bacteroidota > Bacteroidia > Flavobacteriales > Weeksellaceae > Chryseobacterium > Chryseobacterium tagetis. Next base: position 311,367 of record NZ_JAERSE020000005.1, on the reverse strand, counting down.
TCATCATCTGAAATATGATAAATTCCGCTATCTAATTTGTTTTTATTTTTAATAATCTCGTCAATAAAAAAGCAAAAGTTATCTATTGAAATAAATGATCTATTATTTTCAAATGAAGCTAGAGGATAGGGAATTCCCTTTGATATTAATTTATAAAGCAATACCAAGTTCCCTTTATCACCTTTTCCATGAACCATGGGTGGTCTAAGAACTATCATTTTTTTATTTTCAGGAAGCTTTTGATTCATCAACCAAATCTCAGCTTCTCTTTTAGATTTAGCATACCATGAATTTGGATTGCAGATATCTTCTTCATTGAGTGGTTTTGTTGACTCAAATTCTTCTAGTGCTGCTAAAGAACTTACATGAATGAAAAGTGCTGCATCTGACTCTATAAAAGCATTAAAAATATCTTTTGTCAAATCTACATTTACGTGATGGAAATCTGCTTCTGTAGCAGTTTTATTATGATCATGGGCTTTACCTACAAGGTTGATAAAAACTTCACTTTCAACTAATTCATTATTCCAATTATTATTACGCAAAGAAACAGCTGAAATTTTATAATTTTCATGTAATTTATCCGTAAGGTTTTCACCAATAAAACCCGTCGTTCCAAATATATTTATTTTCATTGCAATAATTTGTCTTCAATTTGATTATAAATTATACTCTCCGAAAAATTTTCCGTAACAAATTTCACTCCATTTAAGCCATGTTTAATTCTTTCCTCTTTATTATCTAAATAAAATATAATCGCTTTAGCTATACTTTCAGAATCTATTTCTGTAAAAATCCCCGTTTCATTTTCAATAATAGAATCAACACAACCCGTACTCATTGTTGTAATTATCGGAAGAGAAGAAGACGCTGCTTCAAGATTAACTGTAGGAAACCCTTCTCTATAAGAAGGTAAGATAAAAACATCCATTTGATTATAATAGTATGCTGTATTTTTAACCTCTCCAAGGTATTTGATTTTAGGATGTGTTTTTATTTTAGTGATAATATCATCATCTAAAACATCTCTTTCATCAAAAGGACCAATTAACAAAAGTAAAAAATCTTCATAATCATTTAAATAATCAAGAGAATTTATTAATTCTGTAATTCCTTTATCTTTTGTCATACGACCAACAAATCCTACAACTGTTTTATCTTTAAACTCAGTTCGGGGTCTCGGATAGAAAATATTATCATTTATACCGTTACATGTTCCTTTTCCTAAAATAATATTTTTGGAAACATCATTAAGTTGTAGTTGAATTGCGAGATTTTCTATTGAATAGCTGACATTTACTACCTTATGACTACAAAACCCTATTAATTTCTCTACCAAAATCATTAGCTGTTTTTTTACTCCTGTCAAAGTTTCAAAAACTAACCCGTGTCTAAAAAAAATTCTTTTTGGGGTTTTCGCAAAATAACTTGCAAACATACCAATAAGCCCTCCTTTTGGAGAATGTGAAATAACTACATCAAATTTTTCTTTTTTTATAAACCTATATAATTTATAAATCGATAAAATATCTTGTAACGGATTTATACTTCTTGAAATATTAACTGGAAAAGTTTTAAAATTCATTTTCTCAGCATATTCAAATAAATCTTTTGATGGGGAGCAGGAAACAGTAAAATCATACCCCTTTTCGTTGAAATAGATAAACTGATTTCCTATAAAATACTTTAAGGAGAAAGAAACAGATACTACGTGTAAGACTTTGCACTTAGCCATAAATTTTATTAATTATAACAATGTTTTGTAACTTGAAATAAGATTTTCAACCATTGTTTTCAATGAGTAGTTTTGAGCCTTTTTTAAACCATCAAGAGATAAAGAGATATACCTCTCTTTATTTTCAAGTGAAATAATTTTGTCTTTAAGATCATTGACATTTTCTTTTTCGAAAAGTATACCTCCACCATGAACTACTTGGGCAAGACCATCCACATTAGAAGCAATTACTGGTATGCCACATGCCATAGCTTCTGCTGCAGCTAATCCAAATCCTTCCCAATGAGAACTAAGAATTGCTATATCTGACATTTTGTATAATGAAAAAACATCAGACCGAAATCCTAATAAAAACACACGATTTTCGAGATTTTTCTCAATAATAATTTTTTCTAAAATGCTTCTTCTGGCACCATCACCAACTAGAAGAAGTTTATATGTTGATGGTAATTTTTCTAATACCTTAATAACAGTATCTTGGTCTTTTTGTTCACGAAATCCAGCCACCATTATTAAAAGTTTATCATCAATTGAAAAACCAAACTCTTCACGAGAAGATTTACTTTCAGCATTTATATCTTCTAAATTGATACCATTTTGTATTACTAAAAGTTTTGAATCATCTAAACCTATTTTGATTTTTAATGTTTCTTTAACCTGAGGGGTTATGCATATTATCTTCTGATAAAAACTATATATAAACTTATCAATTTGTTTAAAAAAAACATTATTTATTCTATTATTAGCAGTATTATGTTCTGTGAAAATAAATTTTGTTTTGCTATTACAAAAAAAACTACTGATGGCTGCAAAATATTGTGAAGGAAAAAGATGCACATGAACAATATCATAGTTTTTCACATACTTAAGCATTCTAAATATATACATAGGATTATAATACGACTTTCCTAAAGTAAAAATATTTGAACAGTGTTTTTCTTTAAGTGTATTAAAAAAAACTGTTTCTTCATCTTTTAGTAACAGCAAATCTACTTTACAGTCTTTCTTTGCAAGTAAAGGAAGCGTCTCCACTATCAATCTTTCTGCTCCACCAGTTTCTAAACTATTTATGATTTGTAATATTTTCATTTTGAGTCTTTAATAAAAAAAATTAAACTTAATGGTAATCCAAAAAATGATAATATAAATCTAACATCCTTAAATTTAGATATAAAAGATCTGTTGGAAAATTTCGCAAAACGCCAATAATTTATATTCGCTCTAAGTTTGTAAAAAAAATTAATCGGCATTCTTTGGAGCTCACTGTAGAAAATGAGTGTACCTTCTGGCGATTTTTTTCTTACGCTAAAATTATTATCAGTAAGGCCCCCTTCCAAATATTCACCAATATATATCACCTCGGGCAACCAAAGAAATTTAAATTTTTGTCCAATTCTATTCCAAATTAAGCCTTCAGTTAAAAATTTTTCATTTAGCAACTTAGGAAATGTATATTTCTTCATAATATCAGTCTTTATTACTTCAGCCATATCTCCAACAACTTTCTTTCCATATCTAAATTCAAAAACATTCATAAGAAAAGGGGTTTTAAAATTAGATGAGCCAATTGGTATTTGAGCATCATATCCTCTTCTAAAAGATAATCCAGCAACTTCTACGTTTTGAATATTGCTATAGTTGTTACTAACCATTTCTACTGCATTGGGTAGTAAAAAATCATCACTATCAACGATAAAAAAAAGTTCCCCCTTAGCTAAAGATACGCCTTTATTAATTGCGATATGTTTTCCTGAATTTTCTTGTTTAGAATAAACAATCGGTATTTTAGACTCTTCAATAAATTTTTTAATGACATTCTCCGTGTCATCTTGAGATCCATCATCTACAATAACCCATTCAAAATCTTGAAAAGTTTGTAAGCAAAGACTATTGTACAAACGAGATAATAAATTTGCTCTATTATATGTCGGTGTAAATATTGTTAGTAACACTTAAATTCTATTTTTTTATTATTTATTGCAAGGAGTATTTTCCAAGAATATTGATTCTTTTCTTTTGCAAGTTTTCTCCAAACTTATTATTCTTATAAATATTCTTTGAATTATCAAATGAGATTGTCATTTCAGAAATATCAAACTTATTCCCATTAATATTTAAATTACTAACATCATAAGCATTCACTATCTTAGTTTGAACAATATTATTAGAAAAATTAATGTTTGTAATTTTTTCTTTATCACTTTGTCCTTGTGCAATAGCTAAAGATAATTCATTTGTTTCATCTATAAATTTATTATTTTTAACATCTATACTACTGCTTGTTATCTGTAAAATATTCCTAGGTCTATAAAAATTTTTATCAATGGTAATTTGATTATTTATAATAGTGGTATTATTATTAGTGTTATATCCAAGCATTATAATAGGTGCCGAAGTATACAACAAACTTTTATTATTTATTTGCAGACCTCTATTGCTAATTATGTTTGAATCAATTACTTGTTTATTTTTATAATTATTCCAAAGAACTATTCCTGAGCTGTTTCCTATCAATCTATTGTTTCTAATAAGTGCGGAACCTTTTATTAGTTCCACATGAACTCCTCTATCATATCCATTAACTATATTATTTTCTATAAGACCATTTCCACAACCTTCATATTCAATGCAAATCCCCACCCGTCCTATTCTATTTTTTGATGTTATTGAATTAGTTGCGTTATTATTTACAATTTTATAAGCTAGTGTGTTAGCAACATAAATTGCATCTCCATGATTATCAACTAAGTCATAAGGATTACCTGTGACATTTAAAAAATTTGAATTTTCAATTTCGAATATGTCATTTGAATAGGATGCAACTGCAGCAGTTCCTCTGAAATTTTTCACTTCCAAATTTTTTACTGTGAAATTGTGTAAAGTTTCGGCAACAAATCCCCACATTTCCGGATTTCCTATTTTAGGAATTGTTGTGATATTATTAACAGCATTTATTATCCCTCCATCAATGATAACTTCATACTTTCTAATGGTTTTATCATCAGGATCTGCTACAGAACGAAATCTAAAACCTTTAAAACCATTCTGGTAATGTAGAACAGCTCCTTTGTTTAGCTTTATTGTAAAGCTTCTTGAAATTAAAAATATATAATTATTGTTATGTACACCTTTTCTTTTTCTAAAATCATTATTTAAATAATAATTTCCTTTGGGAATGGACAGAGTACCACCATTTTTAGTTATATACTCAATAGCGTTATCAAAAGTAATTGTATCATCATTTCGATCATTACCATTTACATTAAATTTCTCAATATTCACAGATTGCCCCAATAAAGAATGGAAAAAAAATATAAGTAAAATAGTAAAAAATCTCATAATCATAAATCTTTATTCAAACAAAAAACTTTGATAGGGCAAATATCCCTCACCATTATCAAAAACTAATAATTCTCTTACAAAGACAGCCAGGCAATAAACCATTATGACGGATAAAATACCAAATTTAATTTTGTTCGGTGCAATATATAAAAAGGAGCTGATGATCATAATGTATCCTATAACAAAATATCCCTTCAATCTTGCAATAAACTGAAAATTATAGAATGCAAAAGTGAGACACAAGAAAACTAAAAAAATATTAAAGAAAAAATTAAAGTTTGGAAATTTTTCTTCAATTTTCTTCCTAAAATATATCATAATTAAAAAAACAGGAACCAATTCGATAAAATTTAAAATATTAACACCTGAATCACTGTTTTCTAAATAATTATTAAGCTTTTCGCTAAATTGCTCTCCTGGAAGATAAGCAGAAAAACCCTGACCTATCAGTAAACCTACATTTGACAATCCTACCATCAAAGATAAAGCCACAATAATTAAAGACCATTTATTATTAAAACGTATTAAGTTGCAAAAATATGCTACAAAAAAAATAATTGAACTTGTATGAAATTGAATTGCAATAAGTATACATAAAAAGAAAATCCAAAACCGTTTATTAAGTATGAAGTAAATTGAACACCAGCATATAATCATAGCTAAGACCTGCCGTTGTGCAGTAAAAAAATAATATAAATATCCCTTAGCTAAAAAAATCATTAGTACTACAAAATAATATTGAGAATACCTTTTAAACACAACATATAATCCTAGAGCAGAAATAATCCCCAAACACAACAAAAATTCATTAAAATTTAGTCCAATACTTTTTGCTAACCAATTAACAGCAGCATACCCTTTTTCCATATTTTTCAAGTAAAAAGAATCTGCTGATAATGTATTAAAAAAATTAGAAGGAACTTCTTCGAAAGCTTGCTTGTAAACATCAGTGTCATATCCTCCTAATTTTGTAACTCGAGAACCTGAAAAAAAACCAATAATTAAAATTAAAATTAAAAATAAGGTATAATTGTAGCGTTTTATAAAAACATTATAAACAGAAGCTAATGAAATGGAAAAGTATAGTATCAAATAAGGTATCATAATACTCCCTTTTTTAGTATTTTATTCATATTTCCTGAAAAATCTTTATATAGACTTGAGTTACAATATTTTTCAAGAAATACATTTCGTGAATAAATATTATATTTTTTTAAATCTGAACAAGATAAAGCGTTAAGAAAGTCAATATATCCATCGGCAGTATTCAACTTTCTTCCAACTTTTTCATAATTCAATTCAAATCCTTCGAAAGCTTCATCCGTGCCTAAAATACTTTTACCATACATAAGAGCCTCAGCTGTTTTCGTTTTCATTCCACTTCCGGAAAATATAGGAGAAACAATATAATGAGCATTTTTATAATATGGACCCAAATCCTCTACAAAACCCCGAATTTCAACATTTGATGGTAAGAATTCAAAAACTATATTTTCAAAACCTTTCCCTACTATTTTGAGTGAGAACGGAATTCTAAGTTTCGGAGTAACTTTCTCAATAAACCATTTTACAGCCTCTACATTTGCGAAAAAAGCAGAGCCTACAAATAAAAGATTAATAGTTTCAAGTGATAAATCTTTCTCATTAACATCTTTCTCTTCTATAAAAGTATCATTCAGAGATGTCGGTAATTGAAAATCTGCAGATCTACCGTATGTTTTAGTCATATCATTACAATCTCTTCCGTTCATTGCTATAATAATGTCTGAATACTGTACAGTTTTTTTCTCAGTTTTATAAACCGATCTAAGTATTATATCTCTCACAATTTTTTTTTGAGAATTATACATAGATTTAAAATAACTAAACTCAATATTATGAAAATAACATATCACCAATATTTCCGGAAAATTGCTTTTTATGAACTTTATTAAATTTCCACACAATGACATATCAATAAAAATATAGTGGATATTTTCTTTGTTGATTAGATTTCTTAAGATAATTTTTAAGTCACCGATAGGAAAAAAGTCTCCAGCAAGCATACTTAATAATTGTTTTTTTTTTCTGAGATTAATGAAATGTTCAATAAAATAAACATTATTGTCTCCAAAATATTTTTTGCAGAAGTCAAAATTTCTATCCATTACAAGCTTTCCACCAGCCGTTTCTCTTTTTGGAGTAATAAAAATACATTTATCTTCTTGCATAGCTAAATCTTAAATAATGATCTTAATATCTTAAAAATCTTTCTCTCATTCAGTTTTCTTTCTACTTCTATAATATCTCTTGTTGTAATATTTAGTCCTACTTCATCACAAATATTTTCTATATGTGATATATTTATATTTTTATATAAATTTTTATATTGAAGCATCAAAGTAGTTAGTAAATCCTTATGTTTTAAATTTAAGGGATATTTCTTCAATAATTTTAATAAATGTTTTAAATACTGTTTTGTTGCCAAAATTTTATCGTCTGCCACCTTCGAATTATTCGAAATGGACGAAATATTTTGCCCTGAAAATCTCCAAAAAACAAATTGTGGAATAATAGAAATCCCCTTGCTAAAAATAGATACTTCAAGCCAAAATGCATCATCAGAAAACCATGCCAGCTGAAAATTCTGAAATTTAACTTCTTGATATATTGAGCGATGAAAAATATATTCTACAACATAGCTTCTAAAACGATCTTGACTGAGTCGTAAAGAAATAAACTTTTCTGCTGAAATATTTTTATAAATATTTGTTTTATCAAAGTATAGTGGAATAATTTTTCCTGACTCATCTATAATTTTTGTGTAAAAACGCATTAATTTCAGATTATCATTGTTTATCTTTTCATAAAATGCTTCAACACATTGGGACGAGGCGATATCGTCATCAGAAAAAAGCCAAATATATTCCTCATTACAGAGATCAATACATCTTTCCCACTGTTTTACCAGTGATTCCGCCCCTAAATTATTTTCAAATTTATGATAAATGATATTCAATTTATCATAAAAATTAATTACAATATCTTCCAAATAATAGGGGCTACAATCATCACCAATATATACTCTAAAGTTTTGATTAGTCTGATTTGCTAAACTCTGAAGAGTTTCTGCGAGATATGTAGATTTATAAGCTGGAATTATAATAGCCAACTTGATTTCTTGATTCAATCTAGTTGTCATTCTGTTCTTTTGAAACAATTAAATTCTTAATTTTATCTAACGACTCGCTAGTTAAGCTGTTATAAAATACGTCTAATTCTGTTCTACTCAATAACTCAAATGGGATATTTTGAATATCAACTTTTAATCTTTCATCAATTAATTCTTTGGGAATTCTATATTTTATAAATTTTGCAGGATTACCTCCTACAATGGTAAATGGCTCTATATTTTTTGTAACAACACTACCTGCTGCAACAATACTTCCTTTCCCAACAGTAACTCCAGATAATATTAAAACATTACTACCTATCCAAACTTCATCTTCAATTATAATTGGCCCCTTTGTTTGTGTATCATCAAAATTAGTGTTTTCAAAGAAAAATGCCTGCAATGGATATGTGCTGAAAGAATTTATTTGATGATTTCCTCCAAGTATAAATGTCACATTCTCAGCTATGGAAACATAACTACCAATCACTAATTTTTCTGCGGGATTACCAAATGTAAGTACATCTAATATACCATAAGAATGATTCCCAACAGTTATAAGATTAGCATTTTTCACAGACTTTTTGATAATTGTTTTATTATGCTTATTCTTCAGGCGCCAATTTGCTACATTGCCAGTTTGTTTTAGATCATTTAAAATATCATTACAATAATAAATAATTATTTTGTATAACTTTTTCATTTAATATGTTTTGGGCAAAAGAAATAAAATTATAAGTAATTCTCACAATTTATGAAATATTTTTTTTAATGAAAATAATGTCATCATTGGGTAAAAATAAATTTCATACCAATAGTATTTCCATATTATTTTGAGCCATCCATCTGTTTTAAATCTAAGACCATGATGTGGATTTAGAAGTAAGCGACACATCCATATCCAAAGAAAATTTCTACAAAGCTTAAATTTTTGGATTTCATACCAAGTATTTCCTAAATCAATTTTGAATTCTTTGAGGATATTTAAATAATTTATAACAAAAACCTCAAAAATATTATACCCACCATTTGTAACTGAGTCAACTGCCGTTTCTAAAAGCTGTTGATTAATAATAATACTCTTTTCGAAATCTTTAGCAGCATTCAGATATACAGGGACCTGAGATAACAAAGTACCTCGGTAATTGTCAAAATTAACTTTCTGGACAGCATTGCGGTTTACAATATTTCCAGAAATAAAAGTTATATTAATATTAATTGTATTTAAAAGCTTCGTGGAAGAATAAAAAATTTCATTTTCCTTAATTAGCTTTGAGCTATTTAAATGAATCAAACCATACTCATCTTTTCTAAGAATATTTATAATTTTATCAAGTGCTCCATCTAATAAGTAATCATCGTCTCCTAAAATCCAAATATACTTTCCCTTAGCATGATTGAAACAATATGAAAAATTTCCATCCATTCCTAAATTTTCTTCATTCCTATTGTAATTAATTACATTTCCTTTCTGGATTAAAGTATAAACTATATCTTGAGTTTCGTCAGGAGAACAATTATCTGAAACCAGCAATTCAATTAAATCCTCTTTTCCAGATATTTGATCAATTATTTTTGCAAGACTATCCTTTAATATAGAAGCTCTATTATAAGTAGGTATAGCTATTGTTAATAATTTCATTTTTAATTACTTTAATTTTTTCTTTAATAAATTTTTGAAATCGATAATTTTTGATATTCTGTAATAACTTATCAAAATTGCTATTAAAGATATTATTGCACTGAAAATATATTGATATATCCCTTTAATCAATATGACATTTATAAATATTGTGATAATAAGTATTGAATAAATAGAAATAGTTTTTAGAGATTGGGTATCAAAAAAAAACTTCCAATAACTAGTTGTAATTAAATAAACGAATATAATTTTAATAAAATGAGCCACAAAATATCCAATACCCAATGAAAGAAAACCTAAATTATTCCAGAACAAAATAATGAATAAGTAATAAGTTGCTGACCATATACCCTCTGTAAGCATAGAATATCCACCCTTATTCTTAGATAAAAACATTACCCCTAAACACCAAGATATTATTGCAAAAAAACCGGCAAATAACTGCCATTGTAAAACACTTACCGCGATTAAAAAATCTGAAGTAAATAGAATTCTTATAATCAAATTTGCTGCACCAATCAATAAAACGAACAAAGGCCCCGCTATTATCAGAGATAATTCAAGCTGTTCATTAATGATACTATTTGATTTCTTGTAGTCCTTAAATGTTTCGGCTTCACTTAATCTAGGAAAAAAATCAGAAAGCATTGCATTCAAAATAATATTCACATATGTGTTAGAGATTGACCATACTGCAACAAAATATCCTACTGCATCTAAATTCATTTTCTGTGCTATAAATGATCTTACTGCATACATTGTAGCAGTAACCATTAAGCTAGTCAAAATTATTAAAAATCCTAGTTTTGCCATACCAAGACCTTCTGTTACTGTTTCTTTAAACGTTATATTAGGTTTCTGAACCTTTATTTTACTTGCAAAAGTATAAGAAACAATAAGGCTCATAATACCACTTACAACTATTCCTGGTACGATACCTTTTAAACCTAACCACCAATATAGAGGAAGACAAAATAATAGAGAAAGACCAGCTCCATAAACTGAAACTTTAGCCATTATACTCATTTTTCTTAGACCTTGTAAAAGAGCTATCTGCCCTGAACTTACACTTGTAGTAAGAAGTGTAACTGATATAATTGCAATACTTACTGCATAGTTTTTGTTATCAAAAGCATAATAGCTTAAGGGTAGACAAAGAATTATTGCAACGAACATTCCTAAAATACCTGTATAAAGAGACCAACGTCTAAGAATAGTTATTGTCCTAGAAATCTTTATTTCATCTTCAGTTGAACTAGCCGCAGCTATTTCCTTAACACCACTGAAGTTTATACCGAAACCTGTAGCTTGTCGAACCAAATCTACTGTGTTTTGTAAAATAGCATTAATACCCACGCCAGTTGGCCCCAGTAAAACAGCAATTAACTTATTTCTTATTAAGCCTATAAGAATGGTTGCTAACTGTGAGCCTCCAACAATACTAGTAGCTTTTAAGATATTTTTTTGGGATTTTTTATTTTGTTCCAATGTACTAGCTTTTTATTAGAATTCTCAATAAGAGTTTTGTACTCAATATAACAGTAGTTTTATATTTCCAAAAATTATTATCAGAAAAATTACTGTTAAAAAAATTTCGATTGAATTGCCACAAATATTTTATCTGTTCTTTTTTTCCAACTTTTCGAGTATTGATACCATGATGCCTACATATTTTTTCATCAAGCATAATATTTTTATATTCAATTGCAGCACTAACCAACAATGATTTATAAATTCTTTCGGTTAATTTTTTTTTATTTTCTGCAGAAATACTTAGGCTATCAATATGTTCTTTAAAAATATTAAACCTAATAATTACATTATCTGGCATAAAATAAATATTATTTCCTTTATATGTATGGGAAATTTCCTTTGCACATTCTTCCCTTGTTTCTGTAACCACAAACGGCATATTAATTCTACCTGCTGTACCACCATATAAAGCAACTTCTGCTTTTAATAATTCTGGCAAGAAAGCAAAAGCATTGTATTTATCTACAATATTTTTAATGAATGCCTTTTCTTTTATGATATTATTTTTAATAAATAAACCTGAAGGATGTTCGGATGTATACGCAATGTTTATAATTGAATCAATACCTTCCTTGTAAGTTATATTTTTATCAAACTCTGAGGAATCTAAAGAACATTGTCCAACCGAAAAATTTGATTTCTTTATTTGATCAATAAATTGTGAAATTTTATTTGGTAGTACATGATCCTTGTCTAAGCATAATAAGACATACTCACCACTCGCATAAGTCATCGAATTAAGAATATTGGGCATACCCCCAATTGCCTCTTTATTTCTTAAATATTTAAAACGATCATCACTAATCGTTTTTAACAAGTCTTGTGTACTATCCGTTGAGCAATTATCAACTACAATAACTTCTACATCATTTCCATCGTAATTTAGTATGGATTTAACGAGTTGAAATGTTTTTTCAACTCTGTTGTAAGTAGGAATACATATACTTAAGTAAGTTTCTGCTTTTATTTCTGCGTGATCAGCCACCACATTACTATAATTAAAAGTTAAAGTCATAGGGTATTGTGTCTACAGGATCGTAAAGTATATCAGAGTATGCCATTAATATATAATCAACTTCACCCGTATTGAAAAAACTATGAGCTACATTATTCGGTACGTAAATAGTCATAGGATCGTCTGATGATAATTTAAGAATCATTTTTTCATTTGTTTCCACATCAATCAAGTGCAAATCGCATTGACCTTTGATTAAAACAAACCATTCTACAGCTCTAATATGATAATGTCCACCTTTTGATTTTCCAGGTAATGCACTTGTAAAATATATTTCTCCAGTATGTTTAGGTAGGTTTTCTTCGTAACCATTAATCACCTTTAAAAACCAACCTCTACTATCAGAAATAACTCTTAGCGAAGTAACCTTTATTTTTTCTTTTAGAGACATAAATCGTACAATTTTAAGGAATCTGTGAAAGTGGTATAATTCAATTCAGGCAATATATTTTCCAGCTTAGTTCCATCTAACTGAAGATTTAGCATTCCAATATCAGACCTTTCAGCTTTACCAAATAATTCTTCCGTAATTTCAATTCCATAAAAACTATATATCATCTCAACTATCTGTCTTACCGTATATGTTTCTACACCCGATATATTGATTACACCATTATATTTCTTATCAATCAAACTAAAAACTATTGCAGGTATATCACCAGCATACAAATACTGTCTGATTTGCGTACCTTTAGTGAATTGCATAGGTGCCTTATTTTTAATTGCAGAAACTGTATAAGGAATTAATCTGTGTGTAGCCTCTTTTTCACCATAAATTGTAGGCAGAATAATGTGTAAATGAGTAAAAGAATTCAAATTATCAGAGGTTGCATAACGTGTAAAAATACGTTTTGAAACACAATAATCATTTGGAACATCTAGAACAGATGTCACAACGTTATCTTCATCAAAAACTACTGATTCATTATTATTACCTATTTCAAAACAAGAACCAAATGTTACTAATGTTCCTTTAAATCCTTTCTCTGAAAGACTTTTACATAAAAGGATAGGTATGTAAGTATTTAATTTATAGATTGCTTCAAATGAGTCCTTCAAATTAGATTGTATTCCAGCACCAGCAGTGTAGAATATTACATCACTGTCCAAAAGAGAATCCAAATCAATTTGTTCAGTCATTAAATCCAAAGTATCAAATTGGTTATAAGCATATAAATCTGGCTTTCTCCTTCCAAATGCTTTAACATTCATACCTTTTTTATTACAAAACAATCCTAGTTCGGTTGCTAAAAGTCCGTTTGTGCCGATGATAGATACGGTCATTGAATTGATATTTTGTTTATTAATTTAGCTGTTAATGTAATCTCTTATTACATTTGCTATATAATCATAGTGACTTTCATCAAGTCCTGGCCAAACCCCTAGCCAAAAAGATTGATTCATAATTATATCAGTATTAGTAAGGTCACCAACAACTCTGTGATTAACCCCTGCATAAGCTGGCTGTCTAAGCAGATTACCCGCAAACAATAATCTTGTTCCTATTTTATTTTTTTCGAGATGCTGTACAAGCATATGTCTGTCTGCTGCATCTCCGTCACGTAACGTCATCAGAAAACCAAACCATGAAGGCTCCGAATTAAGTGTTGGTTGTGGTAATATGAAAATTTCTTCAAACTCTTTCATCCTTTCGTATAAAGCAGTAAAATTTTGTCTTCTCTTTTCAACGAAGCGATCCACTTTCCTCAATTGAGAAACTCCAAGTGCAGCCTGCATATCAGTAACTTTTAAATTAAAACCTATGTGAGAATAAGTATATTTGTGATCATATCCGTAAGGAAGTGAACCTAATTCCTGCTGAAATCGGCATCCACAAGTATCATCTTTACCCGGTTCACAATAGCAATCTCTCCCCCAATCTCTAAAGCTTTCGGCAATTTTTGAAAGTACAGGGTTATTTATTAATACAGCACCACCCTCTCCCATTGTTATATGATGAGCAGGATAAAAAGAAAATGTTGATATATCACCGAATGTACCCGTTTTTTTACCATTATATGTAGCTCCCAAAGAATCACAGTCATCTTCAATAACCCATAAATTATATTTCTTTGCAACTCTCATCACTTCATCCAAATCAAACGGATTACCAAGTGAATGTGCAATCATGATCGCTTTAGTTTTAGAACTGATTGCCGCTTCTATCATTTCAGGCTTCACATTATGGGTTGCCACATCAACATCTATAAATACAGGCACTGCTCCAAACTGAACTATTGGGTTGACAGTTGTAGGAAATCCCGCAGCTACAGTTATTACTTCATCACCAGGTTTAATTGCTCTATCTCCTAGTTTTGGAGATGTCAGAGCATAAAAAGCTACCAAGTTTGCGGATGAACCAGAGTTTACCAATAATGCTTTTGTTGCTCCAAAATATTTTGCAAATTCAGATTCAAATTCATTAGCAAACCTACCCGCAGTCAACCATCCATCTGCGACAGATTCCATACATAGCAATAAGTCGTCTTGTTCAATAATTTTACCAGTAACCGGAATATAATCTTTCCCAGCAACAGGAGGTGTAAATGTTTTTAAGTTGAAATCCAAATTCATTTGTTTTTAATTAGTCTTTGTTTATTTATTTTTTTTGCAAAAAATTAATTATCTGCTCTTTAGTAAAATTATTAATTGTTGAAGGCTCATTTTTAAATTGCCTGTACCATGCTATAGTAAAATCCACTGTATCTTTTGCTTTCATTTTAGGAAACCATTTTAGTTCAAAAGCAGCTTTACTTACATCAAGTTTAAGTAAGCCAGCTTCATGAGGCTGATTGGTTTCGCTTACTACTTTATATTTACCAGAGCCCCAAGATTCAATTGCCAGTTTTAGCATCTGTTCAACGGATAATGCATCTTCTGCAACCGGACCGAAATTATATGCTTGAGAATATCTTACAGGCTCGGAATGTAAATAAGACCCTAACATAAGATATCCGGTTATTGGCTCTAAAACATGCTGCCATGGACGTACGGAAAAAGGATTTCTGATAATTATTTCTTCATCCTGAGATAATGCTCTTGCAATATCTGGAATGAGTCTGTCTTTAGACCAGTCACCACCACCAATAACATTACCTGCGCGTCCGACTGCAATCCCTTTTTTATGATTCTTGAAATCTTTAGTATTAAAGAAAGAATTACGGTAAGAATCGATAACCAACTCGGTACATGCCTTACTTGCACTATATGGGTCGTATCCTCCTAACCTATCATTTTCACGGTAGGGATAAAGCCATTCATAATTGTGGTATACTTTATCTGTTGTAATTAAAACAACAGAACATTGTTTATTAATTAATCTTATTGCATCAAGTAGGTTAGCAGTACCAATAGCATTAACTTCAAAAGTTTCAGAGGGAATTTCATATGACAAGCGTACTAATGGTTGTGCCGCTAAGTGAAATACAAAATCTGGTTCAAACTCACAAAGCTCCTTTTTTAATTTATCCCTGTCTCTTAAGTCTGCAATTACTGATTCACATAGCGACTGACCGTCAATAAGATAAAATAAATCATTTTCTGTAAGGGGTTCCAATGCATAGCCCTTTACTTCTGCCCCTAAAAGAGAAAGAGTTTTCAGCATCCATGCACCCTTAAATCCAGTGTGACCCGTTAAAAAAACTTTTTTACCGCTATATATTTGTTTTAAATCTTCAAACATATTACCAAATTTTCCATTTTGCTTCACCCGAACTCCAAAGCTGTTCCAATTCTATTCTATCTCTCAATGCATCCATAGGTTTCCAAAATCCATTATGTTTATAAGCAGATAGTTCACCATCATTAGCAATATCTATCAAAGGCTTTTTCTCCCATTGAATATCATCCATATCACCTTCAAGATATTTAAAAACTCCTGGCTCAAGAACAAAGAAACCTCCATTTATCCACATACCATCGCCTTGTGGCTTTTCAACAAAATATTCAACATTTCCCCGTTCATCCATTTCGATATTTCCAAACCTCCCAGGAGTCTGGATACTCGTAAGCGTTGCAAGCTTCCCATGACTTTGATGAAATTTAACCAATTCACTAATATTAACATCTGATACGCCATCACCATAAGTAAGCATAAAAGTTTCATCGTTTAAATATTTTTGAATTTTTTTAATTCTACCTGCCGTGTTGGTGTGTAATCCGGTATCAACAAGAGTTACTTTAAACGATTCAGAATTTGAAAAGTGTACATCTACTTTATTTTTTTCTAATTCAATAGTGACATCAGAATTATAAAGATAGTAATTCAAAAAATATTCTTTGATTGATTGCGCTTTGTACCCTAGACATAATACAAAATCATTGTAACCATAGGTTTCATATATTTTCATAATATGCCATAATATTGGCTTTCCTCCAATCTCTACCATTGGTTTAGGCCTCGCCTCAGTTTCTTCCATCAATCGGGTTCCTAGGCCACCTGCTAAAATAACTACTTTCATTTTTATGTTTAAATTTTTATTGAAACAATATTATCTTTTGGATGTGAACAACAAAGCAAATACTCTTGTTCGTTTAAATCTTCCCTTTCTTTAGTAAGTCCAATCATTTTTATTCCACCAGATAACAGGGTTGCTTTACAGGTACTACAGTTACCTGTTTGACAAGAATAAGGCAATTCTAAACCAACGTTCAGTGCTGCTTCCAATATACTTTGTCCTTTTACTACTTCTAAAATTTCATTCCTTCCTTGAAAATATAAACTAATCGTTTGAGTCGAAATATCATCGAAATCAGATGGATTTCTTAAAATTTCGAAATCTTCAGAAAAGATATTTCTCTCATTTATATTTAAACTTTTAAAAGCCATTTTGAGAGATTCTTTTAAACCTACAGGACCACATATATAATGTAGCTGTTCATCTTCTTTGATATGACTATCAATTATTGAGTTAACTCTACGTTCTTGTATTCTTCCCTCAATTACATATGGAAAATTCTTATCTATCTCAAATCTTGTATGAAAATATGTTCTATTAAATCTTTCAGGAAATTCCTCTTTCAAAGACTCTATCTTTTCTAAAAAGATTGTACTTTCAAAATTTTTATTTCCGTAAATTAGGTGCACTTTTAAGTCATCGAACTGATATAGTGCAGATTTTGTAATAGAAATTAAAGGAGTTATTCCACTACCTGTTCCCCACAAAAAAATATTTTTTTGCTTAGGAGAAACACCTAAAATAAAATCTCCCATAGGTGGTAATACCTCAATAGAATCTCCAATGTTTATCATATCAATAATATAATTGGAAACAATTCCATTTGGAACTCTCTTTATAGTAACCTCTATATTGCGATCCACTCCATAGCAAGAGGAAAATGAGTAAGGTCTTATATATCTTCTACCGTTTATTCTTACAATCAATGTCAAATATTGTCCCGCAACATACTGTATCTTTTTTAATGCGGGTTGCTTAAAACAAAGCGTAATAGTATCATCAGTTTCTTGAATGATATCAACAATTTTTAGGGTATATGTTATACTCATTTAAATCAATTTAAAACTTGAGACATTTGAAAATTCAAAAGGTGCTAAAATATTTTTGCAATTATTATATTATTTTTTAATAAAATTTTATTTAAAATTTAGCTTTTTATAATAAACCCTATTACTTTAACTATCTTAATGTAGATTTATATTTCTCAAGTTGGTTATACACTTTTTTTACATCCTGCGATTTTTCTTTATGAAGAATCAATAAGGCATCGGAAGTGTATACTAAAATAGAATCTTTGAGCCCAACAAAAGCCGTGAATATTTCTGTTCCAATTACCATATTTCCGTTTTCATCTATAGGATGTCCTGTAGAACGTAAATAGTCATATAATGATTCGAAAGATCCCAAATCATTCCACCTGAAGTGAGCTGGAACTACTTTTATTTTCTTAGATCTCTCCATTACTGCATAATCAATACTAATGGAGGGAATCTGAAGTGAAGCATCTACATCTAAACATTGGTTTTCAGAAGTTTTCCAAGTTTCACTACATTTATCAAATACTTCAGGCTGATATTTTTTTAGTTCCTCTAAAAGTATCCCAGCTTTAAAACAAAACATTCCAGAATTCCAAAGAAAAGTTCCTCTTTCCAAAAACTCTTGTGCAGTTTCTGTATTCGGTTTTTCTCTGAAAGAAAGTACATCCTTTCCTTCATATTCTATATACCCATACCCTGTTTCTGGTTTTGAAGGAACGACTCCAAAAGTTACCAAAAAGTCTTTTTTTGCCAGTTCAACAGCTTCTTTTATTGCCTTTTCATAAGCATCCTGATTCTGAATTAAATGATCAGATGGGGTAATAATTAATATATCATCAGGATCAACAGCTAGTGCAGCAAATGCAATGGCAGCAGCTGTATTTCTAGCCGCAGTTTCGGTAATAAATTTCTTAGGCAAAGAAATATCATTAAGAAGCTGCTTACTCCATTCAATATGATCTGTATTTCCAACAACCATAATCTGATCTACAATTTTCTGATTACGTTCAGCAGTTAATTCAAATAATGACTTTCCTGAAAACAATTTAAGAAACTGCTTCGGGTGTTGTTTACGAGAAAGAGGCCAAAGCCTGCTTCCAACACCACCTGATAAAATTACGTTATATATTTTCATATGGATATTTATATTTAAAAGGTTCTAGAAATTGTCTATTTTTTTTTATGTATTAATAACAATTTCACATTCTATTATAATCATCCTCAACTCTCACAATATCATCTTCCCCAAAATAGGTTCCATATTGTACTTCAATAAAAACAACAGGTTCACTTGTTTTATTTTCAATACGATGATGTACACCTAAAGGAATTTGTGCTACATTTCCTGCAGAATAATCTTTAATTTCGTCATTAATTGTTATGGTACCTATACCTGAAACTATTGTCCATACTTCGGCACGATAATGATGATATTGCAAAGAAAGTCTACCTCCTGGGTTTACCAAAATTTTTTTTACTTTATGAGTATTGGTATCTTCTAATACCCAATATTCTCCCCATGGTCTCACATCATGTTCTAACATCTTTCTTCTTTTTGTTTTTAATATACTTAATCCTTATCTGAACAATTCTAAACTATAGTCTTTTATCTACTTGATCTTTCTTCATTATTCCTTTCACATCATATATTACTCCTTTATCTTTTAGATAATTGTTCAAAGATAAATTTAAAAATTCCTGATGCGCAACTGTAAGAATAATAGCATCAAATCTATGAGATTCGTCAGTATCCTTAGGATGACAAGATTTAAGTTCTGTATGACTGGTTATCCCATATTCATACATCACCTCTTTAGGATCTGCCCAAGGGTCAAATGTTATTACCTCTACCCCATATTCTTTCAGATTGGAGATAACATCTATTGCTTTAGAATTTCTAATATCTGGGCAGTTTTCTTTAAATGTAATTCCAAGATTCAATATTTTTGCTCCTTTAATGGGAATATTCTTTTGAATCATCAATTTAATGACTTGAGAAGCTACAAATGCCCCCATAGAATCATTTAATCTTCTTGCAGAAAGTATTAATTCAGAATAGTAACCTATTTCCTGAGCTTTCTGAGCTAAATAAAAAGGATCAACACCTATACAGTGTCCACCTACTAATCCAGGTTTAAAAGGCAGGAAATTCCATTTTGTTCCAGCTGCTTCTAAAACATCGTGCGTATCAATATCCATTAAAGAAAAAATCTTTGCTAATTCATTCATAAATGCAATATTGACATCTCTTTGCGAGTTTTCAATAACTTTCGATGCCTCAGCTACTTTAATTGTAGGTGCTAAATGCGTTCCAGCCGTAATCACCGATTTATATAAGTCATCAACTATTTTTCCTATTTCAGGAGTCGAGCCAGATGTTACTTTTAAAATTTTATCTACAGAATGTAATTTATCTCCCGGATTTATTCTTTCCGGAGAATAACCGGCAAAGAAATCAATATTAAACTTCAACTCCGAAATCGTCTCTAATACAGGAACACATTCCTCTTCAGTTACTCCAGGATATACTGTAGATTCATAGATTACTATGTCTCCTTTTTTCAATACTTTTGCTACCGTTTCAGAGGCTTTATAAAGCGGCGTAAGATCAGGGCGATTATGCTTATCAACGGGAGTAGGAACAGTAATTATATATATGTTTGCATCTTTAATACTATCAAGGCTTGTTGAACAGTATAAACCTTGCGATTTGTTCGTAACAACAAAAGAATTTTCCTCAAGCAAAACAGCCTGAAGGATTTCATTATCTACTTCTAATGTACTATCATATCCATTGTTAAGCTCAGAAACTCTATTTTGATTGATATCAAAGCCCACTACCGGATATTTTGTTGCTAATAGCCTAGCTAAGGGTAAACCAACATACCCTAAACCAATTACCGCTATTTTATGTTTTTTTTCCATTTACTATTTACAAGTTAGATATCAAATCCTATTCTATATGCTTTAATTAATATTATTTAGTTATCTTTTTTCAATATCAACTCATATATAATTCGGTTTGCTTTTATAGAGACCATAATTATTTTTTAGTGTTGAATTAGCTAAACAATTTTTTCCACCAAGATTTTTCAATATCCGCAGTATAACCATAACCATATTTATACCCATAACCGTAACCACTATTCCTTTTTGATACATCATTCAGAACAAATCCAACATTATGGATTTTTTTATCTTTAATTTGATGGTTAGCAAATTTAATTAATTCTTTTTCTGTATGCCCAGATCTCGTTACATAGACTGTAACATCGGCAACATCAGCAATAAGAAAAGAGTCTGTTACCAGCATCAATGGAGCTGTATCTAAGATAATATAATCGTAATCGGATTTCAAACTTTCTACCAATTCCTGATATCTCCCATTTGATAATAACTCTGTAGGATTTGGAGTGATAGCTCCCGAATAAATCACATCACAATAAGGATTAAAAGAAGTTGGATGAATTATTTCTGAAGCCTTCATATGGTCATCATACATAAATTCTGAAAGTCCAATCAATCCTCTCCTACTATCATTATATCTTTGTAATTGAGGATTTCTAATATCTGAACCAATAATAACTACCTTTTTTCTAGGAGTAGCCAACGTTAACGCTAAATTTACAGAAGTAAATGTTTTTCCCTCTCCTTTTACTGTAGATGTAACGAAAATAACATTTCCTTTTTTATTTTTAGCCAACATAAAGTTCAGATTAGTAATCAAAATACGAAATGCTTCTGCTAACGGTGATAAATCGTTCATTTGCACTAATTCCGAAGCTCCTTTTTCCAATGATGGCAATTCACCAATCACTGAAGCTCCTTCTGATAAGCCTTCAAGATCATGTTTAGTCTGTATTTTGTTATTGAATAACTCCACTAAGTAAATAATTCCAAATGGAATCAATAATCCAATAACTAACGTTCCCAAATAAATAATCATTTTTTTAGGAGAAACAGGAATAGGATTCGTTAATGCATCGTCTACAATACGAGCCTTTGGTGCTGCAATTGCTAATGAAATTGCAGCCTCTTCTCTTTTCTGTAATAATAATAAATACAATTGCTCTTTGATATTCTGCTGTCTTTCGATGCTTCTAAATAGCTTTTCCTGTACCGGAATTTTCGAAATCATCCCAGATAGACGATTTTGTTCCACCTGAATATTGGCTGTTGCAATTTGCAATGCAGATCTACTTTTCTGTAAGCTTGCCCCAATTCCTGTACGTATTCCATTGATCTGTTTCGTTATATCCTGCACCAATGGGTTTGCCGTGGTGGAATTCTCCAACAATCGGTTTCTTTCCATCACCAATTGATTATATACTGCAATATCAGAAGCGGTGTTTGAATCTTTCAAGCCTACATTCAATGGCAATATTTGGAAACTCCCTTGTCTGTTCAAATAACTGATTAAACTGTTCACCAATTCTAATTGGGATTCATTTTCCAGTTGAGTTTGATGTATTTTTGTGACACTCTCCAAAGATAATGCTGCCTCAGTTTGAATATCTGCAATATTGTTTCTAACCTTAAAGTCTTCTTTTTGATTCTCTACTTTACCTAGCTCCAACCCAATAAGCCTGATTCTGTCATCAATGAATGTTGCTGTTTTTTGCGCTTCGGAACTTTTATCATTAATAGCTTCTTTGTTATAGTTAATTGCTAAATGATTCAGAATGTTTTCTGTTTTTTCCGGTACCACATCATTCATTGAAATTTTCAGCACTGTTGCTTCTTTCTGTACAAGAGTTACAATCAATTTACTCAAAAGATTTCGTGAACGATCCATACCAGACATAAACTGCAATGTATAGTTTCCTTCATCTTTTTTTTCTTTTTTAAAATGAGAATTTTTTTGAAAAATTACAATACCAAAAGGTAATCTTATTGCTTTATTGAAATCTACTTGTATATCCTGTTTAAAAGACTCTGATTTTAATATGAGATGACCATTCTGTATTGATGCTAATACTTGTTTAGCCGGATATTTTGCTTTAGGAAACTCTTCAATCATTCTTACTGTAAAAGGAGCCGTTTCTTTGTATAACTCAGTATCTTTTACATTTCCTTTTGCATAAATACTTGTCTCTAATCCTAGTTCTCTCACCACGGAAAGCATGAGCTTTTTGGATTTGAAAATCTCAATCTCATTATCCACTGAATTAGTTCCCATTCCACCAATTCCACCCAACTCGGAAATCACCGATAGTTCAGGCTGCCCAGATGTTGATTTTTTCACTTCTTTAATAAGAAGCGTAGCCTCTGTATTATATACAGGAACACTATATCTTAGGAAAAACCACGCTCCGATAATTGTTATAACAACTCCAATGATAAACCAATACCAACGGTGAAGATAAGGTTTAAGAATTTCTCTCAGGTTTAAAGATTCTTCCTGATTATCCAAATAATTCTGATCCACTATAAATGATTAGATGTGTAAAATTAATTTTTTGTCAATGCTAAAATACCAATCACCAAAGAAGCAATCACCGATGCCACAGATATGTATAAACCTGTATTCGGGTCTACTCTTGCTGCTTTTTCTCTATTGGCATTTGGCTGTACGTAAATGATATCATTCTGCCTTAGATAATAATATGGAGAATTGATAAACTGTGCGCTAGTAAGATCTATTCTTTCTTTTGTAAACTTACCATCCACATTTCTAACCACCAATACATTCGTTCTTATTCCATATGGTGTAAGATCTCCAGCCATTCCCAAAGCTCCTAACAGAGTTGTATTCCCTTCCGAGAATACATACTGCCCAGGCCTAGCAACCTCACCCAAAACAGCTATTTTAAAATTAATTAATTTTACATCCACCACTGGTTCTTTCACATATTCTCTAATCAAATCCGTAAGCTTCAGCCTGAATGTTTCTAAATTTTCGTTCTTGGTGCTTACCTTTCCGATTTGTGGAAAAATAATATTCCCGTCAGTATCTACGTTATAGGTAGGTCCTGAACTAGGAACCTGTTGAGCCAGATTATTGGAACTTTGGGTAGAATGCTGTGCAATCGTAGACGTCGAAGAATACACTTGATTAAAAGGCTTCACCACATCCATATCTTTGGCAGAAACTGTAATCACCAGCTGATCTCCTGGCTGCAACGTGCTTCTGCTATTTTTCACGGAATTGTCTAATACAAGATTTTCAATATCTTTCATATAGTTGATCTCCTGCCTTGTTCCACAAGAAAACAATAACACCGACAATGCACCACCCAAAATACAATTTTTCCAATTCATTCCTGAAATATTTTTCACAAAAATATGATTATTATTTATGAAACAAAAGTTTCAATTTTATTTTTTATTAATACTAAAGTCAAGAATCAAAATTTAGATTTTCTCATTGCTTTGAACTCTGATACTTTTTTATTTATTTTTATTTTCCCACTTTGCATATACTTTTTTCACATCCTTATATTTTTCTTTTTGCAAAATCAGTACTGCATCAGAAGTAAATACAAAAATACAGTTTTTCATTCCTCCAAAGGCTGTGAAAATATCTGTACCTATTACCATATTTCCATTTTCATCCACAGGATGTCCATTAGATCTGAGGTAGTCATATAACTATTCAAAAGCCCCTAAATCATTCCACATAAAATAAGCAAGAATCACTTTAATTTTCTTTGAAGGCTCCATCATAGCCTAGTCAATATTTATAGAAGGTATTCTTAACAAAATCTGCATGTATCACAAAAGCAATTGTCACAGCAGTATTTCTTGCCACTCTTTCTGTAATAAATTGTTCGGGATATTCCTATCCCGAAATATATTTCTACTCCATTCAATATGATCATGGTTTCCAACAACTATAAGCTCATCAACTAATCCTATATTTCTTTCTGCTGTTAATTCAAATAGAGATTTTCCAGAGAAAAGTTTTAAAAACTGTTTAGGATTTTGTTTTCGAGATAGGGGCCACAACCTGCTTCCTACTCCACCGCTCAAAATAACATTAAAAACTTTTATGCTCTTATTTTTCACTTAAATTTAGTGAGGGATTTTTCAATCCAATCATCTAAATTTTCAAGTTTAAACTTTATTCATTAAAAAATTTGATTACCTAAATTCTGTTCTTAACAATATATATTAAGAAATGATCTGCAATACTACTCCTTAGAATTGATTCATTCTACATTATTGAATCACATCAAATTCTTTAGTTTTATGATCTAAAATTTCAAATTCTGAATTATTACTAATAAATTCAGGTACAATAGTCTTTAGTATCCTTACAACCTCTAATCTATCTCTTTTAACTGCCGATTTAATGATCTGTATGCATAATATATTAATTTCTTCAAACTCTATTGTCAAATCTTTGGAAATCATAATTTTCTCATGATGGGTAGGGACTGTTGTTGCATTGTCACTCAACAATTCTTCATACAATTTTTCTCCTGGTCTCAATCCTATAAAACTGATTTTAATATCTAAATCCGGGGTATAACCTGATAATTTTATCATTCTTTTAGCCAAATCTAAAATCTTTACAGGCTCACCCATATCGAATACATAGATTTCTCCTCCATTCCCCATAGTTCCTGCCTGTAATACCAATTCACATGCTTCAGGGATTGTCATAAAGTAACGGATAATATCCGGGTGAGTAATCGTAATCGGACCTCCTTTTTCAATCTGTTTTTTAAAATGAGGAATTACTGAACCGTTTGATCCTAAAACATTTCCAAAACGTGTAGTTATGAATTTAGTAACGTTACCTTCCGAATTCTGTAGAGATTGTACAAAAAGTTCGGCTGTTCTTTTTGATGCTCCCATAACATTTGTAGGGTTTACAGCCTTATCTGTAGAAACCATTACAAAACGGTTGACTTTGTATTCTTTTGAAAGCAATGCTACATTTTTAGTTCCTAAAACATTCACAAAAATTGCTTCATGAGGGTTATCTTCTATCAAGGGTACGTGTTTGTACGCCGCAGCGTGGTATACCATTGAAAACTGATGCTCTTCAAATATTTTTTCAAGTCTATATCTATTTGAAATATCTGCCAGTATAAATTTAAAGTTCTGCTCCGGAAATTTTTCCACCAACTCCAACTCCAATTCATACAAAGGAGATTCAGCCTGATCCAGTACCACAATCAGAGAAGGATTGAACTGAGCAACCTGTCTTACAATTTCACTTCCGATAGAACCAGCCCCACCTGTTACTAAAACATTTTTATTAAAATGCCTTTTCTTAACTTCTTCATTTTCTATTTTAATAGGTCTACGATTCAGCAAATCTTCAATCTGAAGCTGACGTATTCCTCCTACTAAATCAGAGTCTCGCATTTTACTCAATGAAGGAGCTTTCAACACTTTTAAACCATTATCTAGAGCCAGAGTCATCCATTCCTCAAGCTCTTGCTTTGTCATGATCTCCTTAATGATCAATACTGCATCAAACTTTCTGATTAGGTTTTCGTTTTTAAAAAAGTACTCCTGATTGTATATTTTATGTCCTAATAACATTGCACGGTTAGAGTCCGATCTTTTTGTCAAGAAACCATATAACCGATATGGATAACTGGGATTATGCATGATCGCTCTTGCAACTGAAACGGACGCATCTCCTACTCCCACTACTGCCACTTTAACCTTATATGAAAATCCTTTATAATCGATCAGCATATTGAAGAACTGTTTTGTAATCATTCTGAAAAAGAACATTGCAGAAACAGATATGAAAAAGTATAGAAACAGATTAGGATAAAGATATGGAGTTCTTCCAAAAAATATTTCTGTACAATAATTAATAACTAGAAGAGTCATTAAAGTACTTCCCGAAGAAAACATGATTTTAAAGAAATCAAAAAAAGTTGAATGCCTTATAATCCCTGCATATGTTTTAAATACAAACATAAACAGGACATTAATTATAATGACCAAACTTATTTTTTGAAATGTATATTCCGGAAAACTATCTCTTACATGTAATTTCTCTAAAAACAGAGAAGAAAGCACTATAGAAAACAGTACAATAAGAACATCTATAATAATAACTAACCAACGAGGGACATATCTTAATTTCGTAATTTTCAATATGTTGTCCCCATCGTACAGTACACTAAAAGCATGAAGTAGCTTTTTCATTCAACATCAATTGGTTTTATAATTTTGGGACAAATATAATGATATTATTTGTTCTTATCACCTAGTCTTGAATTTATTTTTTATGTGATTCATATTATGTGAAATAATAGTCACAAATATGTTTTAACAAAGAGATTCTTTAACTATTTCTATAAATATATTAAATAAAAAAATCATTTTTTATGCAAACTTATCACATAGCCATAATAAAATAAATATTCTATTTCTAAAAAAAACCGAAGTTAATAAACTTCGGTTTTTAAATATATTTCTTTAAAAAGAATTGCTTGCTTTTTTGCGTTTGGAAAAAACAAGCATCATCCCTATAGCTGCAGCTATCAAAAATGGAATTTGCTCATCTATTGGTGTAGAAGGATCCCCAGGTTCACCTGGACTTTTTTCTACTTCTGATGTTTGTGATGGCTCATCATATATATAAGGATTATCTGAGTGTTGTGCAAAAGCAAGACCAGAAAAAACTATTGAACCTATAACTATTATCTTTTTCATCTTTTTCTTATTTAACTAGTTTTTTTGTATACTCTTTACCAGCTGATATTGCTCTTAAAATATACATTCCTTTTGTTTGTAATTTAAATTTAACGGAATCAGCATTTGGTTTTAATTCCATTACTTTTCTCCCCGAAGCATCATATATTTCTAGTTTTTCAATGTTTTTAGAATTTATCGCAACAAAGCCTTCTCCGTCTCTATATACTTCAAAAGTTGTTTTTTCAATTTCCTGAGTTCCTAAAACATTCAATTTGTAAACAATTTCGAATCTATTGGTAAACTCTTCTGCATTAGCTGAGAAACTATAGCTTCCAGTCTGAAGATTCGTATAAGTACCTAAGTTTTTATCATGAAGATAAATTGCCTGTCCGTTATTGAAAACACCTTCTTTTTGAGTTAATGAAATTACAAAGTTACCTGCTTCAAAATGCTTATTTCCTAATGGTACAACATCATCAACCGTAAACGGTGATCTACCTTGAATTACTAATTTTTCAGTACCCACTGTACTATAGAAAGCATCTGACCCCATTCCCATTGATCTTGAATCGAAAGCATCAAATGTATTTTGTGCTCCCACTTCATAGTTAACAGCTAATGTGGTATTACTTCCATATGGTGTTGCCAACTTCAACCAAAATTTACCTGTATCATTACCATTTAATTTGTTAAAGGTATTTCCTGTAGTAGAAATTCTCATTGCATTGGTAAATGTTGCTGCCGTTCCTGTTGCTTCAACAATGAAACCTTGTCCTATTGTTGCTGAATTTCCTGAATGTGACGCTAAAGAAGTCGGCGCTTCTATCCAAGTACCAGAACCAGCTGCATTGTATGTAGCATACCCAACATTGGTTGTCGTATTTCCTGATTGCGTAGTTACACTATTACTTGTATTATCCCAGAACCAAAATGTAGAACCTACAGAAGATGAGTTAGCATTATAAAATGCGTTCAAATCTACATTAGATGAATATGGGTTACCAATTAAGTTATATTTGTTTGTAGAAGTATTGTTTAATGCGACTACTACATTTCCATTGTTTGGCTGCGCGGAAGCTCCTCCGAAAGTAGCAATTGCATTTGCTGCAGGCATTTTTACTGAATATCCTACCCCAGGAATAGAAGTTGCAGGATTGCTTAAAGTCGTATAGTAATCTGTTGCACTATCATAAGCCATCACATACTGTGGTGTAGTTGTATAAATACCAAAAATATTTTGAGAAACCATTGGCGATGCCCAGAATACATATTTATTAGCAGCACTCGTAGTATTTTTCAATACATTGAAAGCTCCTGTATTAGTTAAAGTAGAGCCATCTCTTTGAATGAAGTTTCCTCCGTCATTTACAATTACATTTGTTGCTGTTACAGTTTTACCACTAGTAACTTCCAATACTCCTCCATTATTGATTGTAATAGTATTTCCTGTAAGATTCGGCTGTATAGTTGTAGAATATAAACCTGCAATGATTGCATCTGTAGAAGATGTAGGCACTCCATTGTTCCAACCTGTTCCGTTCCAAGTTGTAACAGCAGCTGATACTTTTTTATAAAGACTAACTTCCGGTGATTGAGTTGAGGTAGTATATGCTTTAAATCCAGGCGCTGTCAAACCAGAATTATATTTAAAAATTCTACTTGCATCCGCTGCACTTGCTATTGTAAAGTGAGCATTAGATCCTGAAGTGTAAGTAATATCCCATTTTTGGTTATTATTTGCTACTGCATCAACAACAGATAAATTTGTTGAGCTTATAAAATTTACAAATTTAGAACTTGCAACACTTTGAATTGTAAATACGTTTCCTGTTTTCACCAAATTCCAAACCGTATTTGCTGCCGGATTTATAATTTGTCCAGACGTAGGAGTAATAGCATTAGTAACTAAAGCACCATTTGTAATTACATTACTTGCAGCAACTTCATCGTTAGCATCTGCAATCACATACTCTCCGTCTGTTAAATCTGTAAGAGAATTAATTTTTTGGTAAACTACTGCAGATATTACTTCAACGTTTATAGTTGCATTGTAAGCATTCCAATTAGCATCACCAGAAGCAGATGCCGTAATAGTTGTACTTCCTATTCCAACCACATGAATTTCGTTACCATTTTGTATATCTATTACATTATTGTTGTTACTTACATAAGTTATAGTTTTTCCTGCATTGGTAGTCGCACTTAAAGTTGTATTCGCAGCCCCGGATACTAAGTTGTAAGACGTATTATTAGCAGAAGTTTGTACACCTTGTGCAATTGTAATTGTATAATTTCCATCATCAGAACCCTCACTGTTTGTCGCTGTTACAGTGAATGGAATATTCGTACCTGAAACAGTTGGAGTCCCTGTAATTGCACCAGCAGAACTTATAGATAAACCAGATGGTAAATTAGCAGACGAATACGTAGCTGCAGATCCTGAAGATATTACATTAAATGTTGCAATCGCAGTTCCTACGGTTGCATTGGGTAACGCCCCTTCATTAGTAATTACAGGAGGTGTTGGTGGCGCTGGAGCCGTTAAACCTACTGTGAAAGTAGACGCTTCAGCATTTGTATTGTATGCAAAAACTCTTAGATAATAAGTAGTTCCAGCCGTTAAATTTGTTGTAATTGTCTCAATATTACTACTTGTTGTAGAATTTACCAAATAGGTAGAAGATGTAGGACAAGAACCTCCAAACAATTGCAAATCTACATCAGCAGATGTATCATTAGGTGCTATTTTAAACCCTTGAACGGTAAAAGTATGAGATCCACTTACAGTAGCTGTATATTGATACCAAACATCTTTTCCTGAATTTCCCGCACTCACTGGAGCCGCATAGGTAGAATAAAGCAAAGTTCCATTTGCCGTAGCTCCCGCCATCAATACTTGTGCATTCGAGCATAAATCATTTACTGGTGGAATTTGAGATACTATCGTAATTGCTTTAGTTGCAACGGTACTATTCGTTAACCCTGCAACCGTAGCTATAGCTTTTATGGTAGTTGCACCAATAGTCGTTATCGTAAAAGGAGCTGAGTAAGGAGTAGACGATATTGTAGGATCACTACCATCTGTCGTATAATATATAGCATCACTTCCTGCAGAAACCAAAGTAACCGTTGCTGTATTTGCGTACGTATCTGTTCCTACAGAAGTACCTGCTAACGTAATTGTTGGTGTAGTTGCTTGAGTAGGCGTAGAAGTACCACAAGTTACAACTACATTATCTACATAAGCAGTATTAGATCCAGATGTAAAACGGATTTTAACAGCTGTAGCTGTTTTTACAGCAGCTGGCAAATCGGCTATCCCAACAGTCGCTCCGGCAGTCGTTGCAGAGAATGTAGGGGTAAGGTTTACATAGCTTCCTCCATTAATGCTATATGCTAAAGTTACTGTTTGACCACCAGAACCCGAGGCATCTAAATAAAAACTAATAGATTGAGGATAATCTACCGCTGGGGTAATTGCAGTTTGACCTGATCCCAAATTCCAGCAATATCCTGAACCTCCAGCAGCGTGTGCAGGATCACTTGAAGTGTTAACACTACCTGTACCAGCCCATCCTGTTGGCTTTGTCCCTGCAGTTGCAAAGGTTTCATTAATACATTGTCCCCACATAATTTGGGAGACCACAAACAGCAACAACAATAATGTTTGCCTAAAAAGTTGTTTTCGTTTCATAGTAAATTAAAATTTTGCCACAAAACTATATATTTTTCTTTTTAAACAAAAAAAAATGAAATTATATAAATGTTAACTATCAATCAAATGTAAAATTTCTTCATATTCAAAGCCTCTACTTAAAAGATATTTAACAGTTTTCACCTTTCTCTGATATTCTTTCAATCCTTTTTGCTTACTATAGTAATCTTCATATATTTTTCGGAGTGTTTCTTCATAATCCGTTTTGTCAATCTCATTGAAACAGGAATTGATTAGTTTTTCTGAAATCTGTTTCTGTTTCAGGTTGATTTTAATTTTATTTCTGCCCCAATGTTTAATGTAAAACTTCCCCCGAATGTAGCTTCTGGTAAACCTTTCTTCATTCAGATAATTTTCTTTTAAAAGATAAAGCATGATCTCTTCTTTCGCCTCCTCAATTAATAAAAATTCCTTCATTTTCTGTTCTACTTCTGCATGACAACGATCCTGATAAACACAATAGTTCACCAGTTTCAGTTTAATTTCATCAAAAGTAAAAGATTTCTTTTCCATAGTTTATGGGATAAAAAAAGAATGAGCAAACTGCCCATTCCTTATATTTCGTTAACGAAGATAATTATTAATAATTGAATAATGCTTTACCTTCCATTAATTCATTAACTTTCTTTCTTACAGAAGTAATCACTTCTTCATTTTTGATATTGTCAACCACGTCAGAAACAAATCCTGCAATTGTATCCATATCGTTTTCTTTCAATCCTCTTGTTGTGATCGCTGCAGTTCCCAATCTGATCCCAGAAGTTGTGAATGGTGATTTATCATCAAACGGAACCATGTTTTTGTTACAAGTAATATCAGCAAGAACCAAAGCTTTTTCAGTTTCTTTACCGTTTACATTTTTATTTCTAAGGTCAACAAGCATCAAATGGTTGTCTGTTCCTCCGCTTACGATATCAAATCCTCTGTCGATCATCGCTTTTGCCAACGCCTGAGCGTTTGACTGAACTTGTTTTGCATACGTTAAGAACTGATCATCCAAAGCTTCACCAAAAGCAACTGCTTTACCAGCAATCACGTGCTCTAACGGCCCCCCTTGAATTCCCGGGAAAACAGCTCCGTCAAGAACCTGACTCATCATTTTGATCTCTCCTTTTGGAGTTTTGTGGCCGTATGTGTTTTCAAAATCTTTCCCCATCATGATCATCCCTCCTCTTGGACCTCTTAATGTCTTGTGAGTAGTAGTTGTCACAACATGGCAGTGTTCGAATGGATTATTTAAAAGACCTTTTGCCACCAAACCTGCAGGGTGTGCGATATCTGCCCAAAGTGTAGCTCCGATCTCATCAGCAACTTCTCTGAATTTAGCATAATCCAAATCTCTTGAATAAGCAGAGAATCCAGCGATAAGCATTTTTGGTCTTTCTCTTAAAGCCACTTCTCTCATCTGATCATAATCAATAAGACCTGTCTCCTGCTGAACTCCGTAAGAAACTACATCGTATTGGATACCAGAGAAATTCACAGCTGAACCATGAGTAAGGTGACCTCCCATTGAAAGATCCATTCCCATGATTTTATCCCCCGGTTTCAAAACGGCCAAGTAAATTGCGGCATTAGCCTGAGAACCAGAATGTGGCTGAACATTTACATAGTCTACTCCGAAAAGCTCTTTAGCTCTATTGATCGCCAAAGTCTCAACCTCATCTACTACTTCGCATCCTCCGTAATATCTTTTACCAGGATATCCTTCTGCATATTTGTTAGTCAATACGCTTCCCATTGCTTTCATTACATTCTCAGAAACAAAGTTTTCTGATGCAATCATCTCAATTCCATGGGTTTGTCTTTGTCTTTCTTTTTCAATCAGGTCGAAAATAATGTCCATTTTACTTTTAGTTTTTGAAATTTTTCACCCCAAATGTACGGAAAATCCTTTGAGATTTTGGTATTGCGAAAGATGATTTTTTGTTTTAAAATTTCATTTTCATTCATTAATTTGTCAATTTATACGTCTTTTTAAGAAATAAACTGGCTTTAACTAATAAAATTAATACCGGAACTTCTACTAAAGGACCAATCACTCCAACGAATGCCTGTGATGAATGAATTCCAAATACTGCAATACTTACAGCAATTGCCAATTCAAAATTATTTCCGGTTGCTGTAAAAGCAATCGACGCATTTTTATCATAGGGAACTTTCATTAATTTATTTATAAAAAAACTAAGAAAAAACATCAATATGAAATAAATGACCAGCGGAATGGCAATTTTTATAACATCCATAGGCAATTCCAAAATTTTATCGCCTTTTAGGCTAAACATTAAGACAATAGTAAATAATAAAGCATATAAAGTAACCGGAGAAATTATGGGGATAAATTTTCGGTTGTACCATTCTTTTCCTTTTGATTTTATTAAAAAATATCTACTTAAAAACCCGGCCAGAAAAGGGATTCCCAAATAAATTAAAACACTTTCTGTCACCTCTCTGATGGGTACAGAAACACTAAAATTTCCCAATCCTAATTTTTGAGGGAGAACATCAATAAATAACCACACCAGAAAACTGTATGATACAATCTGAAAAATACTGTTGAGAGCGATAAGCAAGGCTGCATATTCTCTATTTCCTTTTGCTAAATCATTCCAAACTATTACCATAGCAATGCATCTTGCCAAGCCGATCAGAATAAGACCAATCATAAATTCAGGATCATTTCTGAGAAAGATAACAGCCAAAA
The DNA here is from genome assembly GCF_016735585.2 of Chryseobacterium tagetis. Lineage (GTDB taxonomy): Bacteria > Bacteroidota > Bacteroidia > Flavobacteriales > Weeksellaceae > Chryseobacterium > Chryseobacterium tagetis. The sequence continues at coordinate 277,424 of NZ_JAERSE020000005.1, read as the reverse complement.
TAAACATTAAGACCGGTCCAATAATCCAGTTGAGCAGCAATGATATGGATATCACTTTTTTATCTTTGAAAATTTGTGGAAGCAATGCATAATCTACTTTTGCTAATGGAGGATACATCATCAGTATTAATCCTATTGCCAGTGGTATATTGGTTGTACCCGAAGAAAATGAATTTACCCTTATTGATATGCCAGGAAAAAAATAGCCTAAGCTTACCCCGACAATCATCGCCAGAAAAATCCATAGGGTTAAATATCTATCAAGAAATTTTAATTGAGGATTCATTTTATTTATTGATATTCGAAAAAACATAAAACATTTCTGCAGCAATCTGCAGGCTTCTTTCATTATATACTTTTGTCTGCTCAGATGTGCCGTCAGAAATTTTCGGATCTTCAAATGTTATTGGAATTCGTTTTTCTGCACCTGCAATAAAAGGGCAATCTCCATCCGCCTGTGAACAAGTCATAATAGCAGCAAAACTATTCTTTGGATTAAAAGGATCGTCATATGTTTTTGAAAACCCAATAATCGGCACAGCATTTTCAGCATATTTTATAACATATACAGGATTCTCATTTTCATTTAATTTCCAAATATTAAAACCAGAATCAAATAATGTCTCTGCTATTTTTGGAAACAAAGCTATTGCTTCTGTACCTCCAGAATAACAATTCACATTTGAAATTTTAAAATAAGCCGATGCTGTTTGAGCCCATATTTGTGCAAAGTGACTCCTTCGAGAATTATGGGTACATATAAAATTAATATCTATTGATTTTTGATCTTTTACTTTCTGTTGTATAAAATCTATCAATGGCTGCAAAATACTCTTCCTGTCCTCGTTAATATTTTGAGAAAGAACTTCTTCTATATATATTGATAACTTATCATTCATTTTTTAATCTCAAATAAAAGTTAATATTAGCAGCACCCAGAATCAGGCGAACAGAAATTCTGCTTATTTCCGGACAGATCACTCAAATTCATTTTTTGCTTTTGAGGAGGAATTCCACATGCATCTTGGGCAAGACAGGCCGTCAGTTTATTTTTTAACACAAAATTCTTTCCGTTGAATTCAAGATCGTACTTTCCAATTGTTGTGTCCTGATATTCCACTTCTATTTCAAAATTTCCAATCCCTAGTTTTTCTTCAGATAAATTAATAATATGAAGAAGTTTACCCGGCTTTAAACGATGTTCGTAATCATCTGCATTCCAAAGCTGAAAGTTTACCTTTTCCTCTTTTCTCATCGTTCCGCCACAATCCATGAAGTTTTTCGTAACCATTCCGATTTCGGTTACATGAAAATGTTCCGGTACAAATTGTCCGTTTTCAAGCTCAAATTCCACATTGTCTAATGTTGGAAGAATTTCTTTGATTTGTTCTAGTGTCATAACATAATTTATTTTAAATTGCAATATCGCAATATTACGATAATTAGTTTCAAAAAAATTTTAACAGCAGTTTTGCTTTTTTACAGTCGAGATGATATTGGAGAAAAATACATTCAGAATTTCAAAAGCTTTTTCATCTATACAATAACAAATTGAGTTCCCTTCAATATTTCCTTTAATTAATCCCGCATTTTTCAATTCTTTCAGATGTTGAGAGACGGTAGGTTGCGCCAAAGGAAGCTCATTTACGATGTCGCCGCAAATGCATTCATTCACTTTCAGTAAATATTCAATGATCGCAATTCTTGCAGGATGTCCTAATGCTTTTGCAATCGTTGCAATTTTATTTTGCTGCTCGGTAAAAAAATCGGTTTTGGTTGCTCCCATGATTTAAACTATATCGCAATATTACGATAATAAATTGTACCAACAAATTAAATTATAAAAAATTGAAAGGGTCTAAATAAAAAATAACCTGATTAATTTTTATTTAACCACAAAAGGCACAAAAGATTTGGATAATACGCTAAATCATAAAAAGAAAGTATAAGCCTTTAAAAATCTTTGATTACATTCTTTTGAGGGCTTTTATATGATAACAAATGTATAAAGCTTTTGTTCCTTTTGTGGGTAAATTTATTTTAAACAAACTCGATATGTAGAAACTCTAAAACTCTTCTTCAGACAGCTCTTTATTCACAACAGCTCCGGCAAAATTCCCTTGTGCAACGGCATTGGCAACCGACCTCATCATCGTCACATTGTCTCCGCAAGCAAAAACTCCCGGAATATTTGTTTTCTGCATCATATCTACTTTGATAAAGCCATTTTCATTTAGCTCAATCCCTAGATCTTCTACCTTGACGTTGTGTTCGAAACCTATTTTTGCATACAATGCTTTCAAGGAAATTTCTTTTCCGTTTTTAAAAATAATTTTCTGAATGTTTCCGTTTTTGTGCTGAACTTTTTCTATTTCGTCTTCAATAATGTGGATGTTATTCCGTGCAAATTTTTCAGTCTGCTCTTTATTTAAAGCAGATGTTCCGTTGGTAAACAAAGTCAGATCTTTTGTTAAATTGAACACCAGTTTTGAGAAATCAAACGCAATATCTCCATTAGAAAGAACTCCTGTTACTTCCCCTTTCACTTCGTACCCATGACAATAGGGACAATGAATCACGGAAATTCCCCAACATTCTGCAAATCCGGCAATATCGGGCATGACATCTTTAATTCCTGAAGCAAGAATCAGTTTTTTAGCAGTAAAGATTTCCCCATTTTCTGTCTTTATTGTAAAAATTTCAGAATCTTTTTCCATTTTCGCGAGTACTCCATCATGAAATTTTACCGTTTCATATTCTAAAACCTGAACTTTAGCCAAATCAGAAATCTCTTTCGGGGTTTTCCCGTCGTGTGTAATGAAATTATGTGAATGTGGAGTCTGCCGGTTACATGGCTTTCCACTATCAATAATCAAAACATTTCGTAACGATCTTCCTAAAGCCATTGCTGCTGATAAACCGGAATAGCTTCCTCCAATGATAATGACATCAAATTTATTTTCCATAGGTATTTTGCTTATTGCTTATTGCTTATTGCTTATTGCTTATTGCTTATTGCTTATTGCTTATTGCTTATTGCTTATTGCTTATTGCTTATTGCTTATTGCTTATTGCAAATGTAGAACAAATTTCCATTAATGCGACTTAATCGCAATAATAATTTTTATATTTGCAGTATGGCAAAGAGAAATACCACCACCAAACAATTAATTCTGGATTCATTAAAGAACTCAAAGTCTGCGGTGAGTCAGGAAATTCTACAAAAAGAACTGGGTGAAGCTGTGGACCGTGCAACGATTTATCGAGTTTTAAACAGCTTTTGTGAAGACGGAATTGTTCACAAAATTTTGGGTGATGACGGAAAATATTATTTTGCTGTTTGCGTGAACTGCTCGGAGAAAAAGCATAAACACAATCATTTTCATTTCCGATGTTTGTCGTGCGGTAAAATAGAATGTTTACCGAATGAAATGGAAGTGAAGTTACCGGAAGGCTATCAATCAGTTAATTTTAATGGTTTTATTTCGGGATATTGTGCAAATTGTTCGAATTCTTCTCTTTTTAAACAACAATAAATTTCTGATTAACCATTTCTGCCTTTATTTTTAAAATTTGATTTGCCCAATAATTTGTTCTTTCTATTTTGTCCGGAAATTCAGTTTTAGAAAGATTCTGGCAGGAAACTAAATTACCTTGATATTCCTCCAACCTATTTTTCAAATACACTTCATAGTCTTTTGGATTTTGAGGAATATAACCAATTCCGTCACAACCACAGGTGTGAAAAACTTTTCCGATTTGGTAAAGCCCTTCGATAATTTTCCATTCTTTGATTGCAGTCTTTTTCGGAGCTTTAAAATCCCGCCCCAAATCAGCCATTAGGCTTTCACATTCAGGACATTTTATAGGACGGTTTTCAATTTCGAAAATTAATTCATCTAATTTATTACGTTCTTTTTTTGTAAAAACCGTTCCTACTTTTCGAATAGATTTTCCGTTAAGCTCATGATAAATTTTATCTTTCTCAATTCTTGCTAAAATATCATAAGAATCAATTTGCTTAAAAGATTTTCTACAACTGAAACATGCGTAATGAGGTTTATATGTTTTTCCTGCGTATCTACACATGGCTTTAATTTTAATGGAAATCAAATTTACTTATTTTCAAATAGGATTGCTTCATTTCTTGCAATGACACAAAAAAATCCTGAGAAAAATATCTCAGGATCACAGTTTGAAAATTTATAGTGTTAGTTTACTATTTTTTTGACTTTTCTTTCAGCTCTTCTTTGTCTTTATCTGACGGATTCCAGACTTTTACTTCAGAATTCTGATCAATTCCTGATCCCGGAAGAATCTGAACATTGATACCATCACTCGCTCCAAGTTTGATATACGTTTTTTTGAACTTTCCATCTTTTTGTTTTACTTCTACAAAAGGAACATCTTTTCCGTTCTTCTTTTCATATTGAACCAAAGATTCATCCAATAACAAAGCATTTTTCTGAGAGTTCAGTACAATTTCTCCGTTCGCTGAGAAACCGGCTCTGATGTATTCGTTGTTAGGATTTTCAACATCTCCTTCTACAGGAAACTTGATGGTTCCGCTGGTATCTTTTCCTTTAGGAGCAATCATTGTAAGTTTACCTGGGAAAGTTTTGTTCTGTAAAGCACCAATTACGATATTCATGCTCATTCCCTGTTTTAGTTTCCCAGCCTGTGCTTCATCAATTTCTCCCTGGAAGATCAAAGAGTTAAGATCTGCAATGGAACAAATGGTTGTACCCGCGTTGAAAGAGTTGGCTTCAATTACCTGACTTCCTACTTTTACAGGCACTTCAAGTACAGTTCCTGAAGCTTTGGAACGAATCTGCGTAGTGGCTAAACCTTGTAATTCAGGTGTTGAACCTGTTTTTGCAATCTGCAATGCTTTTTGCGCAGTAATTAATTGTTGCTGAGCATTTTTAAGCGTCTGCTCCTGAGAATACAACTGCTGTTGAGAATTTAAATATTCCTGTTTTGAAGCGACTCCCTGCTTATAGAGTTTGGCCTGCATTTCAAATTGCTTCTGCATATTATCTACATTCAGTTTGGCATTATTGATCTGAAGCTGAGAATTGGTAACATTCTGTTGTGCACTGTTTACATCAGAAAGATTCGGAACGATTCTTACTGTTGCAATCAATTGTCCTACCTCAACTTTATCTCCTTCATCTACTAATATTTTATCAATAATCCCTGCAATATTCGGTTTGATCTCAATTTCTTCTTTCGGAACGATTTTTCCGGTTGCCATCACTTTATCATCCATATTCTGAATGGTAGGTTTACGGGTGAGAAAAGCCTCGCTCTCTTTAGAATTCGATTTCACCAGATACCCGATTCCCGAGAATAACGCCACTGCAAATAAAAGCCCCAAGAAAATGTAAATGGCTTTTTTCCAAGTGAATTTCTTTTTCATATGTATAGTTTATTTTTTAAGTTTTATTAAAAATTGAAAGATTAAATCATTAAAAGATTACTTTCCATTATCAAATTTTCAAATTGATTCATTTTCAAATTATTCCGTTCTTAAAGCTTCGATAGGTCTGATTTTTACCGCTCTCTGTGCCGGAATCATTCCGATGATCAATCCCAGAATAACCATTACCGCCATTGCCGCGAAAACGTTTCCGTAATTTACCGTCGGATTATAAAACGGAAAGGAATCCTGACCTTTTGTAGCCATATCTAAAATCATTAAGACAAAAATTCCTGACATGAATCCGAGCAATCCGGACGAAAGCGTGATTACCACACTTTCCAGCAAAATCTGGTTTCGCACTTCAGAAGGTTTTGCCCCTAAAGCTCTTCTGATCCCAATTTCTTTGGTTCTTTCTTTTACTGTAATTAAAAGAATGTTTGAAATTGCAATAACCCCAGCAAGAATCGTTAATGTTCCTACAATAATGGTTAAAAGCTGCATTCCTGATAAAAACCCAGTCAGTTTTTTAAATTCTTTTCCAAGGTTAAAAGTTCCGAAAGCATTTGTATCATCCGGTGACACATTATTTTTTGATTTCAACTGTTGTCTTACCTTTTCCTCTACTTTATTTACATCTGCATTCGGCTTGCTTACAATCGCGAAAAAATCCACATTATCACCGTTGTTGTACATTTTTGTAAAAGTTGAAAGCGGAATAAAAACCGTTTGGTCGTTTTCCATTCCCCCTCCTTTTTTCACTCTGAAAACTCCGATAACATTAAAGAAAATTCCTTTGATATTAATGGATTTCCCTAATGGATTTTCATTCTTTTTAGCATCGAAAAAGTTTTTGTAAACTTCTTCTCCAATGACTACCACATTTTTATTTTGTGAAATATCCGCATCGTTAAGATATCTTCCGAATATTAATTTTTTCTCTGAGATTTTATTTCCTAAAGGATAATCACCATTCAAAGTATAGGTAGCAGATTTTCCGTTTCTGGACATCTGTTCTCCTGCATTTCCAAAGTTTCCTCTTGAATTCTGTGGAGAAATGTAATCTATTTCCGGAATTTTTCTTTTTAATATTTCAATGTCTTCAAGCTTCAGATGAACCTGTCTTCCTTTCGGGAAACCGTCATAAGGAATCGATGTATTCTGAGCCCAAAGGAAAATAGAGTTTGTTGCAAATCCCGAAAACAATTTATCGAAACCGTTTTCCATCCCTTTTGCTGCTCCAAGCAAACTCACATACAAAAACATACCCCAACCCACACCAATCATGGTAAGGAATGTTCGAAGCTTATTATTCCTCAGTGAATAATAAATTTCCTGCCAAGTATCTTTTTTAAATATTATGTTCACTTTATTTAATTATTAATGATGAATTATGAATTATAAATGATCACTTTCAGCCGAACTATTCTGTTCTTAGCGCTTCAATCGGTTTAATTCTTGATGCTCTGTATGCCGGTACAAATCCTGCAATCAATCCAGAAAAAATCAGCGCGATGAATGCCATAATGATCGTTCCCCATCCTACGCTCGGACTTTTAATAAAATATTCTTCAAGATTATCTCCGATTAAATTTAAAGCTAAAATTCCCAATCCTACTCCAACAAATCCCGAAACTACGGTTATCACAACACTTTCCTGAACAATCAAAGCAACAATACTTCTCGGTTTTGCACCAATAGCTTTTCGAACCCCAATTTCTTTAGTTCTTTCTTTTACGATATAAACCATAATGTTGCTGATCCCGATAATTCCAGCCAACAATGTTCCCATCCCGATAAATCCTACAATGGCCGTAAGAACCGCCATGAAAGTAAATGTATCGTTCATGTTCTGAGCATTATTCCAGACTCTTACCCCATTTTCATCGTTGGGAGAAACATTTTTTCTGGCTTTTAATCTTTCTTTTAATTCGTCACCATATTTTATAGCTTCCTGCGGACTTAATTTATCATTGTAAGCGATATAATTGATACTCACCGTATCGGAACCTTTTTTCATTTGCTGCAATGTTGTAATAGGAACTGTAATGTGTCTTTCATCCCAGTCACCGCCGTCATCAGAGAAAACTCCTACGACTTTAAACATTGTACCATTTATATTCAATTCTTTTCCAACCGGACTTCCGTTTTTAATTAAATCTCTTTGAACCATTCTTCCGATTACCGCAACATTTTGCTTTCTATCCAAATCTGTTGGGGTCAGATAACGGCCGTCCAGCATTTTTCGGTTTTCGATGATTTTTTCTTCAGGTTCAGCCCCGTTAATTTGATAATTCCCGCTTTCTTTACCATATTTAACTAATAAATTTGCGGTGTATCTCGGTGTAGAACTTCCTACTTTTTCTTTATCTACATTCACCAGGAAATCGTAATCAGAATTATTCATCGTGACAATTCTGTCAGATTGAAGTCCTTTGTAAGCAATGGTTGTTTTTCCTGTAACGATTGAAATCAAATTTTGAGCATCTCTCGCAAAGCCTTGTGTGAAAGCATTCTGAAGTCCCGTTCCGATTCCGAAAAGCACAATAAAAATAAATAACCCTAAAGCCACGGTAAAACCGGAAAGCACCGTTCGCAATACATTACTGCGAATCGAACTGAATATTTCCTGCCAACGATCTAGGTCGAACATTTTTTTATTATTAAAAGTTTAAAAATTGAAATATGAAAGCATTATCAGCTTTACTATTCAAGCTCTTTCATGATTAAGTCTAAAATTCATTTATAAAACAATCTGCTTTATAAACTCATCACTTTCTATAATCCCGTCACGCAGAATAACATTACGTTTTGTTTGCGCAGCTACATCAGGTTCGTGCGTTACAACAATGATTGTTTTCCCTTCATTATTAATATCCTGAAGAAGCTTCATAATATCGTGTGTTGTTTTAGAATCCAAAGCTCCGGTCGGTTCATCCGCCAGAACTACTTTCGGATTCGTGATCAAAGCTCTTGCAATCGCAACTCTTTGTTTCTGTCCCCCGGAAAGTTCATTCGGCAAGTGATTTGCCCATTGTGCAAGACCTACTTTTTCTAAGTATTCCATTGCTTTTTTGTCACGCTCTTTTCTTGGAACATTCTGGTAATATAAAGGAAGCGCAACATTGTCCAATGCAGTTTTATAACCAATCAGATTAAATGACTGGAAAATGAATCCCAAAAATTTACTTCTGTATTCCGCAGATTTTATTTCAGACAAATGTTCGATAGGAACGCCATCCAGTTCATAAGTTCCTGAATCTTTTTCATCCAAGATACCGATGATATTAAGAAGGGTAGATTTTCCGGAACCCGAACTTCCCATAATGGAAACAAATTCTCCTTCATTAATATTCAGGTTGATTCCCTTGAGAACGTGCAGTTTACTCTTACCCGTATCGTATGACTTATGTAAATTTTGAATTACTAACATTAAGTGGTTTTCATTTGTTTTCTTATAAGTAGGAGATATTTTTATTTTGTTACAAGAATTACAATTAATTAAAATTTTTAATTGTTTAACAATTAATCAATTAAAATACAGTAATTTACAAAATATCGTTTAAGTAAAAAGAATGTAAAACACATAAATTTAAAAGCTAAGTATCTCTAAACCAATGATAGAGCAGGTTCTTAACAAATGTGGAAAACTTTTACCTTTCAAATTCAAACATTTAAGCTTTTCCCCTTTCAAAATAGGATGCTGTTTTCTAACTTTGTGCTTCGCAGGTCACGAGAGATGAAGGAAAATTAAGGTGGATAAGTTTACCAAACAACCACCTGACATTCAATCCATTATTCATTTCTCGAATGTTATTCACACGGATCGTTTTTTGTAAAATTTTAAAGACATTATTTTAATATGGGAATTTTTGATAAAAGAGTAAGTTATAAGCCATTTGAATATCCTGAGGTTCTTCAATTCGTAGAGGCGATCAACAAATCGTTCTGGGTACATTCGGAAGTGGATTTTACTGCAGATGTTCAGGATTTTCATTCGCAACTTGAACCTCACGAAAAGCACGCTGTAAAAAATGCTTTGTTAGCCATTGCACAGATCGAGGTGTCTGTAAAGACATTCTGGGGAAACCTATACAGTCACATGCCAAAACCTGAGCTTAATGGTTTGGGAGCGACTTTTGCAGAATGTGAGTTCCGTCACTCTGAAGCATATTCTCGTTTGCTTGAGGTATTAGGATATAATGAAGAATTTACGCAGGTTGTAGAAGTTCCTGCTTTAAAAAAGAGAATCGACTTCTTGGCAAATGTTCTTAAACACGCCAATTCTGCAACACCGAAAGAGTACGTTTCTTCTCTTTTATTGTTCAGTATTTTGATTGAAAACGTTTCTCTGTTCTCACAATTTGCCATTATCCTTTCTTTCACAAGATTCAAAGGGTACATGAAAAATGTTTCCAATATTATCGCTTGGACTTCTATTGATGAGCAGATTCATGCAAACGGCGGAATTTATTTAATCAATAAAATTCGTGAAGAACAGCCAGATTTATTAACAGATTCTGATATTGAAGATATCTATACATTGGTTGACCAGTCTATTGAACTGGAAGGCGAAATCCTAGACTGGATCTTTGAATTAGGAGAACTAAGCGTTTTCTCAAAAGAAGATTTATTAAACTTCATGAAATACCGTGTTGACGACAGCTTAAAGAAAATCAACATGAATACAAGATACAACGTTTCTCCTGAACAATACAGACCAATGGTTTGGTTCGAAGAAGAAGTGTTCGCGAATTCTATGGATGATTTCTTTGCAAAAAGACCGGTAGATTACACGAAACACGATAAGAGTATTACAGCGAACGATCTTTTCTAGTTTTTAGATTAGAAAAAGCGCGAGCGAAGCGAGCGTCAAAACACTTAGTATTAGCGATGTCATCCTGAGCAAAGTCGAAATATTTTTAAAAATAAAGATTCTTTGTTCCTCAGAATGACAAAACCAATCAAATCAAACACAAAAAATGATTAATGTAATGGTAACCTATACCGTAAAACCGGAATTCGTTTCAGAAAATAAAACGAATATTCAGAATTTTTTGGAGGATTTCAAAAAATTGGATCCGGCAACTTTTGATTATAAAGTATATCTGAAAGAAGATGGTGTTACATTTTTACATTCTTCAAGCTATATCAATGAAGAGGTACAACATGAGGTTCTGAATGTTCCGTCTTTTAAAGAATTTCAAAGATTAAGAGATGAAAGCGGATTGAACGGTTCGCATACAGTAGAAATTTTACAATCAATATAAAAAAGCAACGAAATTCCTGAGTGTGTAAAAGCATTCGGGAATTCGAAAATATAAGGACTATGGAAGAACAAAACAACAATATATGGTGGCTCAATGAAGAATCTGAGCAAATGCTTAACAGAGGATATCTTCTAAAAGGGGAAACAGTAGACGGAGCTATTGAAAGAATTACCACTGCTGCTGCCAAAAAACTTTACAAACCTGAACTTCAGCCTGCATTCAAAGAAATGATTACTAAAGGCTGGATCAGTTTCTCATCTCCTGTTTGGGCCAACATGGGAACACAGAGAGGTCTTCCTATTTCTTGTTTCAATGTTCACATTCCGGACAGCATTGAAGGGATTACTCACAAAATGGGTGAGGTAATCATGCAGACAAAGATCGGAGGAGGAACTTCAGGATATTTCGGGGAACTTCGTAACAGAGGAACTGCCGTTACAGACAACGGAAAATCTTCAGGAGCTGTTTCTTTCATGAAGCTTTTTGATACGGCAATGGATGTTGTTTCTCAAGGTGGAGTAAGAAGAGGCGCTTTTGCAGCTTATTTGGATATTGACCACGGAGATATTGAAGAATTTTTATCCATCAAAGATATCGGAAGTCCGATCCAGAACTTATTTACAGGAGTTTGCGTTCCTGATTACTGGATGCAGGATATGATTGATGGCGATATGGAAAAACGTAAAGTCTGGGCAAGAGTATTGGAAAGCCGTCAGCAAAAAGGTCTTCCTTATATTTTCTTTACCGATAACGTCAACAGAAACAAACCTCAGGTTTATAAAGATTTAGGATTGCCTGTAAATGCAAGTAATCTTTGCTCGGAAATCATGCTTCCTTCTTCAAGAGAAGAGTCTTTCATATGCTGTTTATCGTCGATGAACTTAGAATTGTATGATGAGTGGAAAGATACAGATGCTGTAAAATTAGCAGTGTACTTCTTAGATGCAGTTTTATCAGAATTTATTGACAAAACGGAAGGAAATTATTATCTTCAGGGAGCAAGAAACTTCGCAATGCGTCACAGAGCACTTGGATTGGGTGTTTTAGGATACCATTCTTATCTACAGAAAAACATGATTCCGTTTGAAAGTTTTGAAGCGACGCAGTTCAATGCAAGAGCTTTCAGACATATTAAAGAACAGGCAGAACAGGCTTCAAGAGAATTGGCCAATATCTACGGAGAGCCAGAATTATTGAAAGGATATGGACTGAGAAATACCACTACCATGGCAATCGCTCCTACGACTTCAAGTTCTGCGATCTTAGGGCAAACTTCTCCTGGAATTGAGCCGTTTGCATCCAACTATTATAAAGCGGGTCTTGCGAAAGGAAACTTCATGCGTAAGAACAAATATTTGGCAAAACTGCTAGAAGAAAAAGGTCTTGACAATGAAGAAACATGGAGAACGATCATGTTGAATCACGGATCTGTTCAGCACTTGAAAGAATTAACTGACGAAGAAAAAGCAGTATTCAAAACATTTAAAGAAATCTCTCCTATGGAGATTATTTCTCAGGCAGCACAAAGACAGCAATATATCGATCAGGCTCAGTCACTGAACTTACAAATTCCTTCTACAATGCCTGTAAAAGATGTAAACTATCTTTACATTGAAGCATGGAAAAAAGGGGTGAAGACATTATACTACCAAAGAAGCTCTTCGGTTTCTAAGGAACTAATGGTAAATTTTGTTAGCTGCTCAGCTTGTGAAGCTTAAGATCTGACAAATAATAACTAATTTATATAGTATCCGGCACGCTAAAGCGTGCCGGATACGTTTTTTTTCATATAATATATTGTACGTTTATTCCAAGTCTAAATAAGAAAGTATCAGAAAATACTGTAGATTTGCACAAAATACAAATATTCAATCGATGAAAAAAAAACTACTTATACTCAGTATAGGCTTTTTCTCAATAGCTCATGCTCAAAATCTAAATTTTACAGATTCAAAATTTAAAGCTTTAATTTTAAGTTCTACTTCCAGTAACAATATTGCAAAGGACCTAAGCGGAAATCCTATTGCTATCGATACAAACGGTGATGGAGAAATTCAATTATCAGAAGCCCAACAGGTAAGCATATTGAATATACAACAGGATTCTGCACAAAAATATATTAATCCTAACGGAAGCACTTCAGATCCCAGCAATATAAATTCAGCGTATTACAATAGTCATTTGGCTGACGGAATTTCAGATGCATTGCTATTCTCCAATCTTGAAGAACTGTATTTTTGGGATACCAAATCGGCAAATATCAGCTTCGTAAATAATAATAAAATTAAAAAAGTACAAGGGAGACCTATTTATTATGATTTTTCCCAGTCGGGTCAAACAACTGCATCCCCCATCAATCTTTCATTTGATAACTGCTTGGGCATCCAAAATATTAATGATATAATTGCTTATCAGGCAACCATGAACCCTTGGTACGCTCCAGAAAATAGTTTAACTATAAAAAACTGCACACAAATCACAGGTAATATTGTGTTCGATAATTTAGAGCTTAGAGAACTTTATATTGAAAATTTAAATATCAACACTTTAACATTTAATTCTTGTCGGTTTTTAACAAAAATTTCAGTCCCTAACTCAAATACCTTATCCAAAATTTCAGTCTTGGGAGAAACAGGATCATCAGTAACCAATGTCAATCAAAATATTGAATTAATTGCCAACAACTGTACCAGCTTGCAGGAAATTACCGCTGAAACAGATCATTACAATACAAACGGAGCTTATTTTTCTTCCATAAATGTTAATGGCTGTACAAGTTTAAAAAAAATTAAAGGACTTAACACCCCTTCCATTAATCTATCTACTGCAGGCTTAGTCAATCTTGAAGAACTTGATTGTGCATATTACAACAGATATGAATACAACACAACATCCGGAATTTATTTCGGAAATGTCACTTTATTAAATCTTACAGGATTACCAAAACTTAAAATTCTGAAAGCTTTTAACCAACGCATCACTAATAGTGTAAATTTTACTGCAGCAACAGAACTGGAAAACATTGATATTACGAATTCATGTGGTTATATGAATACCGTAGATGTAAGCAATCTTGCGAAGCTTCATACATTAAAAACTGAAAGAACTTTAACAACATTTACACAGGGAGATGATAGCCTTGAAAAAATCATTGCGAAAAACTGTCTTGTATTGTCTAATATTTATATCGCACGAAATTATGCTTTAAAAGAATTAACACTAGAAAACTGTCCTTTGATAGAAAATTTAGAAATAGGAATTAGCTATAACGGCAATTACTATCCTAATTTAGAAACTTTAAATGTCAAACTTTGTACTGGCTTAAAATCATTATCAGTTAAAAACACAAAAATTACAACCTTAAATTCTCATCAAAATCCAGCTTTAATTTCCTTATATCTGGACAATAATGAACTCTTATCACAAATAGATATATCTAACAATACAAATTTGGAAGATCTTACTGTTCAAAACATGCACTCAATATCACAAATAAATACTACAGCAAATATTAATTTAAAAAATATATGGTTTTATAATTGTTCCCTTATTAATCAACTCGATTTTTCAAATTCAAATACTTTAAACAGTATAAATATATTGGATATGCCCAATCTTGTTTCAGTGAATATAAAAAATGGATCAATTGAAAATGATGTTTATTTTTATAACTACAATCCCAACTTATCGGTATGTGTAGACAATGCTCAACTTGCAGATCTCCAAACAAATTTCCCCGACATTAATTTTACAACGAATTGTTCAAGCTCTGTTTTAAATACTGATACATCAAAACTGGTAAAAAAAGAAATCAATATTTTCCCCAACCCAGTAAAAGATTTTGTTACTGTAAAATCTCCTGATAATATTAAAAATATAAAAGTATTTGACGGACAGGGAAAATTAATAGTGAATCAGGATTTTAATCCGAATGATGTAAAAATTGATTTATCCAATTATCCAACTGGTTTTTATATTATAAAAATCAGGACAGATAAAAACGAAGTATCAGAAAAAATAATAAAGAACTAAGATATATTAATCACCTCTTTAATTAAAACAAAAACCGTAGAAATATTCTGCGGTTTTTTTATTTACTTTTTCCTTTAGGTCAAACAAAGCAAACATTTTTCACAGAAAAAAAGAACTAATTCACAAGTATTAGAGTGAATAAATACGAATATTAATCCCTTAAATTCTTAAATTAGCTATAGACTAAAATTTACTCTTATGAAATTCGGACAAGTAGAAGATCCTTCAAAAATAGATTTCACTTTACCTAAAGATCATCCAAGGACAAAAGACATATTAAAGCAGAATAAAAAAGGCTTGGAAAATATCTCTATCGGATGTGCCAAATGGAATAAAACCGATCTGAAAGGATTCTATCCAAAAGGAACAAAAGATGAGCTCTCCTATTATTCTACGCAATTCAATTCTATTGAGCTGAATGCAACTTTCTATGGAATGCCTACTCCGGAACAGGTACAGACGTGGAAAGAAAAAACACCGGCAGATTTTAAATTTTTTCCTAAAATCACCAATACAGTTTCTCACTTTAGAAGATTATTAAATATTGATGATGTGGTAACCCAGTTTGCTTCGGCAGTACTGAATTTTGATGAAAAACTAGGGATGGTTTTCCTTCAGCTTCACGACAATTTTAAGCCAAAAGATTATGAAAGATTAGAAAAATTTGTAAATAACTGGCCAAAAGAAGTTCCGCTGGCAATAGAATTAAGAAATACAGACTGGTTCACCGATGAAGAAATATTAAATAAAACCTGTGAACTTTTTGAGAAAAACAATATCACTAATATTATTGTAGACACAGCAGGAAGACGGGATATGCTTCACATGAGACTTACCACTCCCAATGCTTTTATCAGATACGTGGGTGCAAACGCAGAAAGCGATTATGAAAGATTAGACGACTGGCTAAAACATCTTACAGCATGGAAGAAAGAAGGACTTCAAAATCTTTATTTCTTCGTGCATCAGAATATTGAAAAAGCATCTCCTCTTTTATCCGCTTATTTTATCAAAAAAATGAATGAAGAATGGAAAACTGAGCTTAAAATCCCTCAAATGGCTGCTGAAAACATGCAAACACTGTTCTAAATCAGAATAAAAAATTCATCATAATAAAATTATTAATAAAAAAATAGTAAAATTTTAATAGAAAAAATCAAATAATCAATAATAAAAAACACAAAAAAACCAACATTTCGAAACATACTTCAGGTATCTATAAAATTCACTATATTGTGACAGCTTAAATCACACTATGGTAGAGTAATTAAAAAACTAGAATCATGGAAAAAGAAATTTGTACCATCACCCTCACAGGAGATCAGGCGGAACAGTATACATTCTACAATGACAATACTATAAAAAAAGTAGAAAACCACAATGATCACAATCCGTTAATTGAATGGTTGTCACCCAACCAAATTAACAAACATAATAAAGACAGAATCATCAGAAACTGTCCGGAAGATGTAAAAGAAATCGTAATGCAAATATTAGATTATCCTTAATTGGATAATCTAATTTATTTTTTTCTTAAAAACAGAGAGAGATTCAAAAAGAGAAGCAGGAGATTCAATGTAATGAGAACTCCCAGTGTAGTATTTTCCTGATTGTAAACTTCTATTTCTTTTTTGGCGATACCCGACAGTTTTACACTTTGATTGATGTAATTCTGCACCTCGATCATCTGATCGATATTTTTATTAGGAACGGAGTGCTGAGAAAAATACACAGCATTCTTCTTTCCCAGATACCCTATAATCCAATATTCATTAGAGTTTTTCATTTTCAGATATTCAACCCTGTAATATTCGGGGCGAATTTTACCTAAATGCATAACTTCAAAAGCATCATTTTTACCGCTTTCTACATTCACAACATAAAAGTCTAACGGTTGGGGAAGCTTATTGATTACCTGTAAAGCAACCGCATTCTGTACAATCCCAATCGAACTTTTTTTGATAAACCAATACGTAAAGAGAGAAATGGAAAAAACTAATATTACAGCCCTGAAAATCTTTGCCCAACCCGACTTCACCTTTGATAAAAACAACGAGATGATTAAGGTAATTAATATGATAAAAAGAAGATACCCCATATTACAAAGATAGTCAATTAAGAAATTTTCTAATCAACATTCCATTCTTTATAAAACTGATCAAGAAATTTCAGCATAAAATCATGTCTTTCCTCTGCTATTTCCTTCCCTTCAGACGTATTCATCAGGTCTTTCAGCAAGAGAAGCTTTTCATAAAAATGATTGATTGTTGTTCCGTTTGACTTTTTATATTCTTCTTTAGACATGTTCAGGCTAGGCTTAATATTCGGATCATACATCGGGTTGTTTTTAAAACCACCGAAATTGAAAGTCCTTCCTATTCCTATTGCTCCAATTGCATCAATTCTGTCGGCATCCTGCACTATTTTAAGTTCAATCGGTAAATTTTTCGGTGCTTCCCCTCTATTCTTAAATGAAATATTTTTGATCACGAATAAAACCTGCTCAATAACATCTTCAGAAGCATTCTGACTTTCTAAAAATTCACGGGAAATTTTTAAAGCCAATGTTTCGTCTCCGTTATGGAATTTAGGATCTGCAATATCATGCAATAACGCCGAAAGCTCAACTACTTCAACATTACATTCTTCCTTTTCAGCAATTTTCTTTGAAAGCTTCCAGACTCTTTCGATATGAAACCAATCATGTCCCGCTTCTGCTCCTTCCAATTTTTCTTTTACAAACTGTATCGTGTTGTCAATCAAATTATTCATTTACCAATTCTTTTAAAATAATTTCCCAAAGTTTCTTATTATAACTTCTGAAAAAATTAACGTGCCCTATTTCTCCCTTTTCCGACTCAGAGGTTTTTACAATTCTATACGTTGGCCTAAGATTCGGATAAGTGTCTTCCAACAAACTCCTTACTCCTTTTTCGGTGAGCCATACATCATCTTCTGCGCGGATTACAAATACTTTTTGAGTTAATTTTTTAGAATAGTCCTCTATTTTATCCAACAATCGGTTGGTAGATTTCCTGTTCAAAATTAAGGTTCTCCAGTCATAAGCGCAATTTTTTGGAAGACTTTCTCCCAAACCAAACCAATTTGCCGGGAAATATCCCAAAAGCTCCGTAAAGAGAGGTTGTGCCACTCCAAATCCAAAATATGCTTCTATCTTTGTTCTCCATTTTAAATTCCCTACAAAAGCATTCTGAGTACCCACAAAAACAAACTCATCAAATATTTCCGCATCCTGATTCATTCCCAAAATCAGAGCACCAACAGAATGTCCTAAACAATATTTTTTGTAGGTCGAAAAATTCTGCTGTAAATAATTGGTAAGTGTTTTAAAATCCTTTGCTCCCCAAGTTCTCATAGAAGCATTGAATTTTTTCATTTTTAAAGGCTTTGAAAGACCAATTCCGGCATAGTCGTACGTAATCACAGTAAATCCCTTCTCAGCAAAAAAATGGGCAAATGAAAAATAGATCTGCTGTTTTACTCCAGTTGCAGAATTAATCAATAAAACTTTATGATTACTTTCTTCAGGAATAAAAACATGAACAGCCAGATCTACACCGTCTTCAGTTTTAAGAATAATTTTTTCCATAAAACAATAAAAAGTCCACTTCAAAAATGGACTTTTTATTTTAAAATATTTTATCTGAAAACTTTATTTCAGTATGCGGCAAATAGTTGTTTAAACTTATTAGCTCACAAGCACTTCTATAAACTCGGTAACAATTTTCACAGGTTCTCCGTTTTTACTGTATGCTATGTAGCTTGCATAAAATCCTTCTCCGTACCCTGTTTCAAAACCAAAAATAGTTCCCGGATGTTCTTCTGAAGGTTTTAAAAACGCATACTGATCGATGGCTCCGTTTTCATCAAAGAAATGCTCATGGAAAAACTCTTCATAGATCCCCATAAAATCAGCGCCTTTGCTTTTGTATAAGCTCTGTTCAAGTTCGTTAAGACTATTCTGTGTATCAACATCCATAAAACAGCCCATTCCGCTTTCTACAGGATATCCAAAAACTTCTCCATCGGCTAAATCCTTTACCTTTTGTCCGGTTGTTGTCGCCATTTTCCATTC
This sequence comes from Chryseobacterium tagetis, assembly GCF_016735585.2. Classification (GTDB taxonomy): domain Bacteria; phylum Bacteroidota; class Bacteroidia; order Flavobacteriales; family Weeksellaceae; genus Chryseobacterium; species Chryseobacterium tagetis. The sequence goes on along the minus strand of NZ_JAERSE020000005.1, from coordinate 258,604 downwards.
AGAAACTTCTGAATCACTGAAAATAATTTCAGCATAGGCAACACAATTGCTTTCTCTTTCTTTGTGTAATAAGACCGAAAAATCCCCTTTCGGAAATTCTGTTGCAAAAGGCTGCATATCATTTGTAATCAAAGGATCACAAGCAACCAGCTTTCCGCTTGAAAGATAGATTTTCCCCACTTCAAAACTTTCCAGTAATGGACTTTCTACGAAGTTTTTAGAGAATAATTTTTGTATATTTTCTAAATGTGTCATTTTAATTTTTTAGGCTAAGATTAAGGTTTAGACTAAGCTTGAGACTCAACCTTAACCTAAACCTTTAAATTATAAACTTTTCAGCTTTTCTTCCAAAATTGCAATTTTATCAAGAGCGTCTTTTTGTTTTTTGCGCTCAACTTCTACCACTTCTGGTTTTGCATTGGCAACAAACTTTTCATTTGAAAGTTTTTTATCAACAGAAATTAAGAATCCTTTTAAATATTTCAATTCTTCTTCTGTCTTAGTTTTTTCTTCTTCCAAATCCAAGTTTTCACTTAAAGGAATTGAAATTTCCGTTGCTCCGACAAGGAATGTAAAACTTGGCTTATCTGTTTTCGTACCAAAATGAATCTCAGAAACGTTTGCTAATTTTTTAATCACAGATTCGTTCGCGAATTCTGAAGCATTGGTATAGATTTCAGCAGCTTCCCTTGGAGAAATTCCTTTTGTCTGACGGTAATTTCTAATTCCGGAAATCACTTCTGATGCCGTTTCGAAGTTTTTAATAGTATCTTCATTAAATGCTTCTGCTTTTTTCTGTTGAGCAATAACTAAAGCATTTTCAGTATTTCTTTCCGAAATTGTTTGCCATAATTCTTCTGTTAAAAAAGGCATAAAAGGATGCAACAATTTCATTAGTTGCTCAAATAATTCAATTGTTTTATTGTAAACTTCTTTAGAAATTCCTTCGCCATAATTCGGTTTAATAGCTTCTAAATACCATCCACAGAAATCGTCTTTAATTAATTTTTGAATTAAATTTAATGCATCAGAAATTCTAAATTTATCAAATTGATTGTTAATCTCAGAAATTGATTTGTTCAATTGATTTTCAAACCATTCAATTGTTTGAATTTCTGTAGAATTAGCCGGTTTATCTTCATGATTCCACATATTGATCAATCTAAAAGCATTCCAGATTTTTGTTCCAAAATTTCTTCCCAAATCACAAAGAGGCGAAGTATAAATAGGATCTTTCCCTTCCTCCATTCTTTGTTTTATCTGCTTTTCGGTCAATAGATTTCCATCTTCATCAATCTGCTCAGAATCAAATTTCAAATCATTTCCGGCAGCTGCACTCATCATAATTCCAACTCTTACAGCATCTGCCCCATAACGTTCCATCAAATCTAGCGGATCAGGAGAATTCCCAAGAGATTTCGACATTTTTCTGCCAATTTTATCTCTTACAATTCCTGTGAAATAAACATTTTTGAAAGGAACTTCTTTTCTGTATTCCAATCCTGCCATGATCATTCTTGCCACCCAGAAGAAGATAATATCCGGACCTGTTACCAAGTCTGAAGTTGGATAATAATAATTAATTTCTTTATTTTCAGGATCAAGCAATCCGTCAAAAACAGACATTGGCCACAACCAAGAGGAGAACCAGGTATCAAGAGCGTCTTCGTCTTGTCTTAAATCATCAAGATTAGCTATAATTCCTTTTTGTTCTTCTAAGACAACAAGCGCTTGATATTTATCTTCTGCAACTACGAAATCATTTTCTCCGTCACCATAATAATAGGCAGGAATTTGCTGTCCCCACCAAAGCTGACGGGAAATATTCCAGTCACGGATGTTTTCCATCCAGTGTTTGTAGGTATTTTTAAACTTTTCAGGATAAAATTTAACCTCATCATCCATTACAACATCCAAAGCAGGTTTTGCAATTTCAGACATTTTTAAAAACCACTGAACAGAAACTTTAGGCTCGATAACCGCACCTGTTCTTTCAGACGTTCCAACTTTATTTACATAATCTTCTGCTTTCAACAAAAGATCTTTTTCTTCCAGTTCTTTCGCAATCTGTTTTCTTACATCAAATCTGTTTTTTCCGGCATAATGCAAACCGTAATCGTTAAGATTACCATCATCATCCAAAGCATCAATCATCTGAAGATTGTGTTTTTGCCCGATTTCGTAATCATTGATATCGTGAGCAGGCGTAATTTTCAACGCACCTGTACCGAATTCAATATCAACATATTCATCTTCAATGATTGGAATCACTCTGTCAACGATCGGTACAATTACTTTTTTACCTTTTAAATGAGCATATCGTTCATCATTAGGATTAATACAAACTGCGGTATCCCCGAAAATCGTTTCAGGACGCGTTGTAGCCACCGAAAGGAATTCTTCCGAACCTTCAATTTTATATTTCAGGAAATATAGTTTTCCGTTTTGTTCTTTAAAGATTACCTCTTCATCAGAAATATTGGTTTTCGCTTCCGGATCCCAGTTTACCATTCTGTACCCACGGTAGATCAATCCTTTATTGTATAGATCAACAAAAGATTTAATAACCTGCTGAGAAAGTTTTGGTTCCATCGTGAAGCGGGTTCTGTCCCAGTCGCAAGAGCAACCCAGTTTTTTCAATTGCTCAAGGATTGTTCCTCCGTATTTATCCGTCCAATCCCAAGCATGTTTCAAGAATTCTTCACGGGTAATATCAGATTTGCTGACCCCTTCTGATTTCAGTTTAGCAACAACTTTAGCTTCAGTAGCAATTGAAGCGTGATCTGTTCCCGGAATCCAACAAGCATTGAAGCCCTGCATTCTTGCACGACGGACCAGAACATCTTGAATGGTATTATTCAGCATATGCCCCATGTGTAAGATCCCCGTAACGTTTGGCGGAGGAATTACAACAGTGTAAGGCGGCTTATCATTCGGCTCTGAATGGAAGTATTTGTTTTCCAACCAGTAATTGTACCACTTTTGTTCTGTTTCCTGTGGATTGTACTTTTCTGAAATCTGCATAAATTCTATTACTTTAATTTACAATTTGCAAAAATAGTCTAAAGAAAAAAAATTTTAAGTATGAATTAAAATAATTTTTAACTTTGTTTCTTAAAATTTATCTAACAAACGTATTAACATTCAAGAATATGAAAAAATTAATTGCAGGAATTGCATTATTCGGGACATTTGCTGTTGCATCTGCACAAAGCATCACTTTCGACACTACCACTTTTGACTATGGTGCTATTAAGCCTGGAGCAGACGGAACAAGATTTTTTAATGTAACGAATACGGGAGACAAGCCTTTGATCATTTCAAATGTAAAGCCATCTTGCGGATGTACGACTCCTGAATTCAGCACAGACCCTATTCTTCCTGGGAAATCTGCAAAAATTAAAGTTGGATACAACACTGCTAATCCAGGTGCTTTCAACAAAATGATTGAGGTATTTTCCAATGACCCGGTAAACAGCAGAAGTGTAATCTATATTAAAGGGAACGTAGATGCTAATGCTCCTGAGCCAAAACCATTGACTCCTGAAGAGCTAAAAGCAAAAGCAAAAGCTGAGAAAAAAGCGGCTAAGATAGCTGCGAAAGAAGCTAAAAAAGTTGCAGCTGCAAAATAAATCTCTACTCAAAAAAATAAAACCGTCTCTATTGAGGCGGTTTTTTTGTTACATTTATACTAAGTTTAGTTTTTAAAAAATTTAATTCACAAAATATATGGATACCAATTTTTCAGACGATTTTCTCATTAAAGGAAGTTTTTCTATGAAAAAAGCTTCGACCCAATATAAAGGAAAGCTTAGTAAAGAAGAAGGAGAAGCGCTTCTTATTAAGGAAAAAGAAAAGCTTCGTGAGCTACAGGAAAAACTGTATTCTGACGGAAGCCAATCTCTTCTTGTTGTGCTTCAGGCAATGGATGCCGCGGGAAAAGACAGCTTAGTAGAGCACGTTTTCGGAGGGGTGAATCCGCAAGGCTGTAATGTAACAAGTTTTAAAACTCCGAGTTCAAAAGAATATTCCCACGATTTTTTATGGAGACATTATTTGGCATTACCTCAGAAAGGGATGATTGGCATCTTCAACCGTTCCCACTATGAAAGCGTTTTGGTATGCAAAGTACATCCTGAATATAATTTAAGTGAAAAAACATGGAAGTCTGTAAAAGATTTTGATAAAAAATTCTGGGAAAACCGTTACGAAAGCATACGAAATTTTGAAAAGCATCTTTCTCAAAACGGGACTACGATAATAAAAATATTTTTAAATGTTTCTAAGGGTGAACAAAAGAAAAGGTTTCTTGATAGAATCAATGAACAGGAAAAAAATTGGAAGTTTTCTACAGCAGATCTTCCGGAGCGGGCTTTATTTGATCAATATATGAATTCTTATGAAGAGGCCATCAACGAAACTTCAAAAGATTATGCCCCATGGTATGTTTTGCCTGCAGATGATAAGTGGTTTGCGAGAGTCGCTGCTATTCAGATTATTATTGATACTATGGAAAAAATGAATTTAAAATATCCTCAGCTTTCGGAAGAAGACAAGAAGGAACTGAAAGATGCAAAAAAACAATTGGAAAGTGAATAATCATTAAATACTCTCCAAGAGCTATACAATTTTTTTCGAATAACAAAATACACCAAAAAGTGAATAATTTCTTTGCGGTGTATTTTTTTTATTTATATTTATAAAACAAAATCATTAAACTTTAAACATGAAAAAACATTTATTGTTATCAGCCTTTATAATATTAGGCTTAACATCTTGCAGTAATGAAAGAGCAGCAATTGACAATGTAGAAAGTATGAAAGGTCCAGAAATGGCAAACTTCAACAAAGCTCTAAGAAGTGTAAATCAACCTAAAAACAGACCTACACCAACAGAAAGAAACCCAAATTCTTTAGAACTAAGTGATTCAAGAAAAGAGCTTTTAGTACCGGCTTCAAAGGATTTAATTCTTTCAACCGGTATTTCAGAAAAAGAAATGATGCGCCAAACCGGAGGTGATAAAACAAAAATAATTGTTTGGGCCAATAAGATTTATTTTGAAAAGAATAAGGAAATCAACAGAAGTCTGAAACTTGAAAATTAATTCATCTATTATTTAATCCAAACAAATGTATTTACCATGAAAAAATTAACACTATTTATATTCTTATTTTTAGGCATTTTCGCATTTTCTCAAAGTCACACTTTAGTCATCGTTAATAATACTGGGCTTGATGCTGTTGGAAGGCTCATCACAGCAAGCCGTACGACTCCGGGCGGACCATTGATGTATGCATTCCCTAATCTTCCCTATACCTCCTACACTGTTCCTTCCGGTCAAACTGCAGATTATGGTAATTTTGATACAACGGGAGATCCTTCCGTATCTTTTCCCATTCCCGGCTGAAATGTCATCAATCACCCTAATCCTGCATACAACGGACCTCAGGCTTATAACTCTCCGGCAGTAAGCTCAATGACCACCTTGAATGAATGGGCAGGGTTTCTTTTTAACTTAGTTGATCCTGCAACAGGAGATGCCGTTGACAGTTTTGAGATTGGAAATCCAGCAATTGCTGCCAATGCAAGTTTTGTTGTAACTACAAATCAACTTGGAGCCAATACGGGGATTCCTGTAGAATGGGTATATGTAGGTTCTATTATTTACTTATTTATAGGATAATTAAAGACCATAGATAATAGAAAAAGCGGAGATAGTTTCTCCGCTTTTCTATTTTTATGAAATTCAAAATCTTTATATTTTGAATACTGAGCTTTAACCAAAATCACGAGAAAATCTATAAGCCGGATTTTGTTCTTCAAAAAGAAGCGCCTGTTATTTATCTACGTCGTGCATTACTGCAAAACTTGAGCTGATTACCCCTCGGCTTTCAGAGCGAGCAACCCCTATTTTCATTACTGAAAAGAACCGATATACTTATCATTGCACCACAAAGAGTTTACCTGGTTTCACTACAGCCGAACTGTACATACTTTCTGTTGCACTTGTCCTACCCTCGCGGGTGACGGATGTTATCCGCTTTGATGCTCTATGGTGTCCGGACTTTCCTACCCTTACCTAAGCAAGAATCAACAAGCCGATTTTCTCGTGGCTGCAAAGATAGATAATTTGAAAATTTGGCAATGTGATAATTTGAAAATTTTCAATTCATAAGAAGATTTATTATACTTGTTTAAGTGTATTCATTCATTTTCAAATTACTTAATTTTCAAATTCTCAAATTATATCATATATTCGTGCAACTAAACTACACATCCTCATTGGGTTCAAAAGAAAAAGAATTTGCACAGCTTATTAAAGATAATCAAGGTTTGATTATCAAAGTTTCGCGTCTTTATACCAATTCTCTTGAAGATGAGGAAGATCTTTTCCAGGAAATAGTCTTACAGCTTTGGAGAAGCTACGGCTCCTTTAAAGGAAATTCTAAAATTTCTACCTGGATGTACCGTGTAGCCTTAAATACCGCTATTACGCTTTTCAGAAAAAAAAGCAAAAGCCCACTTACAAACGAACTGGATATTAATCACAAAGATTTTGTAGAGGATGACGATGAAAAACAGCAGCAGATTTCTCTTTTATACACTGTGATTAAAACCCTTCCGAATATAGAGAGAGCCATCGTGATGATGTATCTGGATGATTTGCCTTATAAGGATATTGCAGAAAACCTCGGAATCACCGAAGTTAATGCGCGTGTGAAAATGAACAGATTAAAGAAAACCCTTAAAGAAAAGATGGAAAAATATGCCTGAATTTGATTTAGACAGCTTTAAGAAAACATGGCAAGAGCAGCCTGTTCAAGAAAAATACGACAACACTGAAATTCTTCAGATGCTGAATAAAAAGTCACGTAATTACGTTAAGTATATTTTTTGGATCAGCGTTGTAGAGCTCTTGTTTTTTTCCGGTATCGGTTTATTTTACATCATAAAAGGTGATGAATCCAATAGTTTCTTAAAACTGCTGGAGAGACTGGGAGCACAAAAAACGCCGGAAATTATTTCCAATTTTGATACGATCTATTTTGCCATAAAGATTTTGAGTTTACTCGTTACAGCCTATTTTGTTTATAAATTCTATCAAAACTATCATAAGATAAAAATCGAAGAAAATCTAAAAGGTCTCATTACCCGTATTATTAAATTTAAGAAAACAGTAAATGCTTTTATTTTAATAAGTATTGCTATATTACTGGTCTTTATCATCACATTCACAGCATTTATTTTTTATGCACTGAATTCCCAAAACATAGAACCTAAAGGCTCAGACCTTATGATCGTGATTGCCATCATTATAGTCAGTACTGTATTATGTGTATTGCTTATCTGGTTGTATTACAAACTTGTGTATGGAATCATCATCAGAAAGCTGGACAGAAACTTAAAACAACTGAAAGAAATAGATTCTCAGGAAATTTAATTCCCTTGCCTGTTCAAGATAAAGATATAATTGTTAATTTTATTTTATCAAATCTTAATCTATGCCTTTATCTTATGTTCATGGAGCTTCTGATATTCCATTGTTGGGACAAACTATCGGAGCCAATCTAAAAAATACTGTAGAAAAATTTCCAAACCAAGACGCCCTGATCTGTGTGCACCAAAATTACCGGGCCACTTATCAGGAATTTTATAATCAAACCACTGCTGTTGCCAAAGCACTTATATTTCTTGGAGCAAAAGCCGGTGACAGAATCGGGATCTGGTCTACCAACCGTTACGAATGGGTTCTTTTGCAGTATGCTACAGCTAGAATCGGTGCTGTTCTGGTCAATATAAACCCGGCTTACAGAACCAGCGAGCTCATCTTTGTGATCAATCAGTCTGAAATGTCACACATTTTCTCTTCTTTAGTTTTTAAATCAAGCGATTATAAAGCAATGATCACCGATGCAAGAGAATTCTGTCCCACTTTAAAATCAGAAATTTTCTTTGATGACAATTGGGAAGATTTTCTGAATAATGGACAGGAAATTTCTGACGATGTTTTGCACAGTTATGAAGAACATGTTCAATTTGATGATCCTGTAAACATTCAATACACTTCCGGAACAACCGGATTTCCTAAAGGTGTAACGCTTTCTCACCATAATATCCTAAATAACGGGTATTTTATAGGAATACGTTTAAAATACACAGAAAAAGACAGAGTTTGCATTCCGGTTCCTTTTTACCATTGTTTTGGAATGGTGATCGGAAATATGTGTTGTACTTCTCACGGAGCCTGCATGGTAATTCCTAACGACAGTTTCGATCCCGATATTACCTTAAAAGTGGTTTCGGATGAAAAATGCACTTCTTTATATGGAGTTCCAACTATGTTTATCGCAGAATTGGCTGTAAAAGATTTTGATACTTTTGATTTTTCAAGCTTAAGAACTGGCGTAATGGCGGGTTCTGTTTGTCCGCCTGAGATTATGAAAAAAGTGGAAAATCTTATGAATATTAAAGAAATGAGCATCTGCTACGGAATGACAGAAACCTCTCCCGTTTCAACTCAGACTTTAATTGGTACTCCTTTTGAAAAACAGGTAAATACTGTGGGAACCGTTCAGAATCATTTAGAAATAAAAATAATCGATGAAAACGGAAAAATTCTGAAGCGCGGTGAACATGGAGAATTATGTACAAGAGGATATTCTGTCATGTTAAAATACTGGAACGATCCCGAAAACACCAGAAAAGTGATCGATGATGGAAGATGGATGCACACTGGAGATATGGCGGTAATGGACGAAGAAGGCTATATAACGATTTCTGGAAGGATTAAAGATTTGATTATCCGTGGGGGAGAAAATATTTCGCCAAAAGAAATTGAAGACTTTTTATATACCTATCCTAATATTTTAGATGTACAGATTATTGGAGTTCCGAGTGAAAAATTCGGTGAAGAAGTAATGGCCTGGATAAAGGTGAGAAAAGGATTTAATGTAACAGAAGATGAACTGTTGAGCTATTGCAAAGGAAGAATCGCGCATTATAAAGTTCCTAAATACTGGAAATTTGTAGAAGAATTCCCGATGACCATCTCAGGAAAAATAAGAAAAGTAGAGATGAGAGAAGTCTCTATGAAAGAACTTGGTCTGGAACATATAAAAGAATAAATCAGCAAACAAAAAAGCATTTCAAATTGAAATGCTTTTTTTATTTTTTAAAGTTCTTTTCTTAATCTCGCGACAGGAATATTCAGCTGTTCACGATATTTTGCGATTGTTCTTCTTGCGATATTATAACCCTGTTCTTTCAAAATTACCACCAAAGCATCGTCCGTCAGTGGTTTTCTTTTATTTTCTTTATTGATAACTTCCTGAAGGTGAGTTTTAATTTCTTTAGTAGAAACTTCTTCACCATCATCATTTGTTAAACTATCCGAAAATAAATCTTTAAGATATAAAATTCCGTTTGGAGTATCTGCATATTTACTTTTAACAACCCTTGAAATGGTGGAAATGTCAAAACCGGTAATATCTGCAATATCCTTTAAAATCATGGGTCTTAATGATTTCTCATCTCCCGTAATGAAATAATCTTTCTGGAATTTTACAATCGCATTAATAGTTTGCAATAAGGTGTTCTGACGCTGATTAATCGCATCAATATACCATTTTGCAGCATCCAGTTTTTGTTTGATAAATAAAGCTGCCTGCTTGTGTTCCGCAGAATTTTTATCATGAGAATAGGTTGATAAAATATCTTTGTATTCCTCAGAAACTCTTAATGTTGGAGCATTTTTGCTGTTCAACATCGGAATTACCTGACCGTCTTTTACCTGAATGACAAAATCGGGAATAATCTCCTGATTGATGGTAATCGTCTGAGTATCAAAATTACCTCCTACTTTTGGTGATAGCTTTGATATTTCATCCAAGGCATCTTTCAGATCTTCTTCTTCAATATCATATTTCTGAATAATCTTATTGTAATGCTTATTGGTAAGGGCATCAAACTGATGTCTCAAAATATTTGCAGCCAATGAAACCGCTTTATCAGAGCTTACTTTCTTTTCAATCTGCAAAAGAAGGCATTCCTGCAAGCTTCTTGCTCCCACACCGGACGGATCAAGCTTCTGAATATAGTTTTCAAGAATATCTTCTACTTTTTCTTTTGTAGTATAAATCCCCTGAGAAAAAGCCAAATCATCTACTATCGACTTGATTTCTCTTCTTAAATAACCATCTGTATCCAGATTTCCAATGATATATTCTGCAATTTTCACATCTTCATCTGTAATATTTACAAGATGAATCTGTTCCATTAAATAATCATATAAAGATTGGCCTTCGGTCAGAAGACTTTCGTTGTCAAAATCTTCATCATCGGGAGAATAGTTACTGGATGCAGTTTTATAGCTAGGCTCATCATCATAAAGATACTCATTCACATCAAAATCGGTTTCGATACTTTCTGTGCCTTCATTCTCATAGGAATCCTCCAGAGAAGAATATTCATCTTCTTTAGAATCTTCTTTTGCTATTTCCAACGCCGGGTTTTCCTCTAACTCTCTCTCTAATTCCTCTTCAAATTCCAAAGTGTGAAGCTGAATCAGCTTCATCAACTGAATTTGCTGAGGCGCAAGCTTCTGCCCTAATTTGAGTTGTAAGTGTTGTTTAAGCATAGTTGTCTTTGTGTTTTAACATAACATATTCTACGAATTTAATAAATTTATTTGTAGAACAATAATTTTTAGCACGATTTTTGTATTATGAATTTTCATAATAAACTATTTAAATAAACAAAAAAGCCTTAAAAATTACTTTAAGGCTTTTTTTATTTTTAAAATTCTGCGTTTTTCGGTGTCCTTGGGAAAGGAATCACATCTCTGATGTTTGTCATTCCCGTCACGAAAAGCACTAATCTTTCCAATCCTAATCCAAATCCTGCGTGCGGTACAGAACCGAATTTTCTGGTATCTAAATACCACCAAAGTTCGTGCTCATCTACATGCATATCTGCCATTTTCTGTTTTAGGACATCCAGTCTTGCTTCTCTTTCAGAACCTCCGATAATTTCTCCGATTCCAGGGAAAAGTACGTCCATTGCCGCAACAGTTTTATTATCGTCGTTCAGTTTCATATAGAACGCTTTGATTTCTTTCGGATAATCAAACAAAACTACCGGGCTTTCGAAGTGTTTTTCAACCAAATATCTTTCGTGCTCAGACTGAAGATCGGTTCCCCAGCTTTCAACTGGATATGCGAATTTTCCTTTTTTATTTTCTTTAGAGTTCATTAAGATCTCAATCGCTTCCGTATAGCTTACACGTTTGAAACGTTTAGCAATTACATTTTGAAGTTTTTCGATCAATCCTTCTTTTGCTCTGTCTTTTTCTGCCTTTCCTTTTTGTTCTTCTTCAAAACGTTTGTCCAGAAACTCCAAATCATCTTTGCAGTTATCCAATACATATTGAATTACATATTTCAGGAAATTTTCTGCAAGGTCGATATTATCTTCCAAATTATTGAATGCAACTTCCGGCTCAATCATCCAGAATTCTGCCAAGTGACGCGTTGTGTTTGAGTTTTCTGCACGGAAAGTAGGTCCGAACGTATAAATTCTTCCCAATCCCATTGCTGCAGTTTCTCCTTCAAGCTGTCCTGAAACCGTTAAGTTTGTCTTCTTACCGAAGAAATCCTGAGCGAAATCGATATCTCCCTGTTCGTCTCTTGGAATATTATTCAGATCAAAGTTCGTTACTCCAAACATTTCTCCCGCTCCTTCTGCATCAGCTCCCGTAATTACAGGAGTGTTGATATAAAAGAACTGGTTTTTGTTAAAGAATGAATGCACCGCAAAACTCACCGCATGACGTACTCTGAAAACAGCTCCGAACAGATTTGTTCTGAATCTTAAATGCGCCTGGTCTCTCAATGTTTCCAATGAGTGTTTTTTAGGCTGAAGAATCGTTTTATCTCTTTCCTCAGTAAAGTTATCTCCTAAAATGATAATCTTTTTAGCGATAATTTCCACAGCTTGCCCTGCTCCCTGACTTTCTACAACTTCACCTACCACTTTCAAAGAAGCCGCAGTACCGATTTTGCTAATAATTTCTTCGTCAAAATTTTCGAAATCAACAACTATTTGCAAATTATTAATCGTAGAACCATCATTAAGCGCAATGAAGCGATTTGCACGGAACGTTCTTACCCAACCGTAAACCGTAATGTCATGATGTAATACTTTCTTGTAATCCTGTAGGATTTCCTTAATTGTCTGCTTTTTCATTTGTTGATTAAAATTTTCGTATAAAAATTAATGTCTGCAAAGTTACAAAAAAACAGCGCAACTTGATGATTGCACTGTTTTTAATAATTTATTATATTTTGTATATTAGATTATTCGAAACAGTCTGGTATTCCATTATCATTAGAATCAGTATTACAAGGATTTCCCGGAGGAGAAATGGTTGTCCTGATGCAATTATCAACATACATATCTATAAATGGTCTATCAAACTCACTTGACACATCCGTACTTATTGTATTATTAAAAACCTGCTGAGCCTGCACCGATATATCGCCAACCTTTACCGTTTCATTAAGAAATACTCCGATCGAAGTAGAGACGTTTTCATTTGCCGGAATAATACGCAATGGTAAAATTATTGTAGCATCTCCTCTTTTTGCTATTGAATACACATGTCGGTCATAAGGGACAACATCAGTAGCAGTAGCATAATACTTATAGCTTTTCCCGTTAGTACAGGTATAATCAGAATAAATTACTGCATACACTACAGGAAGATCAACTAAACTTGATTTACCCGCAACGGCAGTTTTTTTTGAGAGTAGAGTTTCATTTTCAGATTGTAATTCCTCTGTGTTTCCACTACAACTCAATAAAAAGAGTAAGATGGCGAAAAAGTTTAAAATTCGAATTTTTCTCATGGTTTAGTATTTAAAATTTTGACTCCGCCAATATATCACAAATATTTGATTAATACTAGTTGAAAAATATACTTTTTCTACGCTGTTTCCCATTCCGAATTTTCCACGCATGGTAAGAGCTCGGAACATCATATTGCCATTTCGGAAGGAGTAAAACAATCAGAATAACATCAATATGAGCAATAAATCCTAATCCTACTGTGAGATAAAAAGCCCAACCCGCCTGTTGAAAGCCTATTAAATAGGTAAAAGCAATGAGCAGACTTATTCCCCACGTTTTTGATAAAAAAGCATGGGTACAGGTTTCTTTACCAAATTTCAAGATGCTGATAATGTAGCAAAGTGCTTCCATGAAGAAGATTAAAGCAATTCCTTTCCATTCGTTCTTTATTAATTCGGGATTTATAAAATAGGCGGCAAATCCTAATGAAAGCCAGAAAACCAAATCGGTCTGGCTGTCTAATCTTCTCAATTTCTCAGAAGAAACACCAACTTTCCGGGCAATAATTCCATCAAAAATATCCGTCAACAATCCGAAATACATTAAAGCTAAAATCAAAAATCCGGATTCTTCTCCTTTAAAATAAGCAAGTAAAAAGATGATAGGCGCAAGAATAAATCTTGTAGCGATTAAAATATAGGGTATAGTTTTCATGATAAATTTTATTGGATTCTTTTATATTTTTCAGCATAATTAATAGTGTAACCAGCCCACATGATAAACAAAGCTGCACCACTGTTATCATAATAGTCCTGAATCAGTAAATTCTTTTGCGCAGTAAGACCAATCCTGCTTTGAAAACTCTGACATCCACCAAATAAAAAAGGAATCCCATGACATTTGGAGGTATAATTACTCAGGGAAAGCAAACCGTTTTTGAGAGTGGCATTGTATTTAAAAGAATATTTCAGAGAATCATTTTTTAAAAGCTTAAAGTCTATTTCGTACGTTTTTGGTTTGTCCAAGGGTGTTGATCTTATAAGAACTTTATCACAATCTGCAATTTTAGAATTTTTCAAATCGATCATTCCTGCGAAGTCTCTCATTTCCTCAGATTTTTGATTTCCGGCATTGATATGTTCATATCCTTTAAATTCATATTCTCCATCAATCATCGAAATATTTTCTTTGGTGATCACCGACAAATCATCCTTAATCATTTTTCTATTGAAAGTCGTACAGGAATTAAGAATCAGAACAACTACAGGAAGCATATAATACTTTTTCATGGCTCATTATTTAAAATTATACTTCAAAATTATCTACCAAAAGCTTAAAGCCGAATGCGAAAAAAAATTAAAATAAATGAGTACATTTGTGAAAATCACAAAACCATGCATCAGGAAAGTTTGCTTAAGGAAATCCGGAAGAAAATTGGTGACAAATCTCTGAATGATGAAATTGCTAATATCCTTGACATAAGCTATGATGCAGCTCATAGAAGAACTTCCCTGAAAGCAAAATTCAGTTTTGAGGAAGGTTTGGAACTTGCAAAACATTATCAGATCTCCCTGAATCACTTCATTACTTCGGATCAGCAAATCTTAGCACAAAAAACTACTGCTGTAACTGAAACCGACGATTTACAGTCGTTCTTTCAAAACAACCTTAACGTTTTTGAAAATCTCCCACTCTCAGATGGAATGACGATTTATTATTCGGCGAAAGATATTCCGTTTTTTTATACTCTTTCGGATACTTTGCTTTCCCGTTTTAAAATATATGTATGGATGAATCTGCTGAATGCAAAACAGGTTTTCATTCCTTTTCTTGAGTTTTCTCCACCAAATTTTGAACCTAACACGAAAGAATTAAAGAAAAAATATGAAGAACAGAATGTCGTAGAATTATGGAATGACATGACGGTTTCCAGTATTTTGCAGCAGATCTTATTTTATTATGAAACCGGTCTTCTGAAAATCAACGAAGCCCAGATTATCCTAGATGAATTAAAGGAATTAATTGAGTATATAGAGCAAAAAACAGAAAATGATCCGAAATTTCATCTTTATGAAAATGAATTGATGCATCTTTCGAATGACATCTTTTTTCATCATCCACAACAATCCCTTTTTGCTTTGCCGGCGAATATGTTCGGATATATCTTGATCAATGATGCTAAAACCTGCAGTGAAACTAAGAATTATTTTGAACATCAGATCAAAAATTCAAAATCTTTAGGGACTTCCGGAAATAGAGACCGGAAAATATTTTTCAACAAGATGTATAGACAGATTGAAAATTTAAAAGAAAAATTATAAGATGAAGAACCTTCGTAATGGTGAATTTTTTGGACAGACCAACGAGACAATGAGTTTCGATGGATTGACTATTACGGATACAGAATACACTCATCCTTTTGTTGATTGGCATTATCATGAAAACCCTTATTTCACTTTTCTGCTACAGGGAAATATGACGGAAGGTAACAAAAAAGAAACCTATGATTGTTCAGCGGGAACACTACTCTATCATCATTGGGAAGATGCGCATTACAATATAAAACCCGACATTTTCACCCGTGGATTTCATATCGAAATTACAAAAGAATGGTTTGAAAAATTCCAGCTTTCTAAAGATTTAATTGAAGGAAGCTTCAATATTAAAAATCCTGCTTCAAAATTATTAATTCATCAAATTTTTAAGGAAACAAAACTCAATAACGTTTCATTTGAATTAAGTATCCATCAGCTTTTATTGAATATATTTAATCAATTTTCTCATCAGAAAGGAAATTCAGATAAGAAACCTCTTTGGGTAAAGCATATTGATGAAATTCTGCATGAACATTTCACAGAAAAGCTAAATTTAGCTGAACTTTCTCAAACGTTGAATATCCATCCAATGCATTTGAGCCGGGATTTTCAGAAGTATTTCCAATGTAATTTAGGAGAATACCTAAGAAAATTAAAAGTTGAAAAATCCCTACAACTTTTGAATAAATTTGAGTCTTTATCAGAAGTTGCCCTAGAATGCGGATTTTCAGATCAGAGCCATTTTATCCGTTGTTTTAAAGAAAATATTGGGATTACACCTTTGAAATATAGAAAAATTTTAAAATAAACTTTAAACCTTTTTCAAAAACACTTCAAAAAAATCACACAATATTTTTGTCATTCCGAAGGAATCTAAGCTGAATTATTAACGTTTATTTTAGTTGTCAGAACTCCTACGGAATGATAAATTATATGAATATTGCATGTTTTGTAGTTTAAAAACTCCCAAATGTTAATTTCATTCTATTTTTTCAAGAAAACGATTTATATTTTTGCTTAGATAAAATTTTCCATGAAACCCATTTTAGCATTTACCTTTCTTTTAATTTCCGGTCTTTTTTTAAGCCAGACTCAAAATATTACTGAACCTGATAAAATTGAAAATTCCGTTCAGAGAAATCATTTGAACAAAATTATGTTTTTAGATAGAGTCATTTCTTTAGAAAATACAAAAGAGAGTGATTTTCTGAAAACCATGATATTTCAGGAGGATAAAGATTTTGATATCCGTGTTTTCATGGATAATTCGTTGGTTAATTATTTACATCAACTAGATCCTGCTTTATCTGTAGACGAACTTTTAAAAAAAGGAAATTATCAGTTCAATTTCATCGTTGACGGAAAATTAATTTATACTGAAAATCTGAATTCAGGAGCGGGAAATCCGGAAAGTAAAAAAATCAAAACAAATTTCAGAATTCCTTTTCTAAGCACAACGAACGAAGATTCTTGGGGAAGATACTTATGGATGCGGTTTTATCTTGCAAACGGAGGAATTGATGCATTGGAAACGGGAAATCACACTTTAAAAATTGAAATTAAACCTTATTTAAAAACATCAACCTTACAAGTAGGAAATGTAATTGCTCAAGGAGAAATTACATTAGTTATCCCTAAAAAAAATGTTTCTGAGCAACAAATCGCTGTTCAGAAAATTCAACAGACGAGTAGCTGGAAAGTTTCTAAAAAAAAGTTTAATACAGAAAAAATCAGAGCTTTAAATCAAAAAATAGCTGAAAAAAGATTCCGAGATATTACAGGAATTGTTGTGATTAAAAATGAGAAACTGCTATTAGAAGAATATTTTAATGGGTACAAAAGAGACAGTTTAAATGATACTCGTTCCGTTGGAAAATCTTTTTCTTCAGCATTGATGGGAATGGCGATAAAAGATGGTTTCATTAAAAATGAAAATCAAAGCCTGAAAGAATTTTACAATTTAAAACAATTCAATAATTATTCTTCTAAAAAAGACAGCATTACGATTAAAAGTTTACTCACTATGAGTTCCGCTTTTAACGGAAATGATGAAGATTATGAATCTCCTGGAAATGAAGAGAACATGTACCCAACCGACAATTGGATCAAGTTTATTCTCGATTTACCAATGACTGAAAATAAAATCGGGAGGAATTGGAGTTATTTTACGGCAGGAGTTGT
This sequence comes from Chryseobacterium tagetis, assembly GCF_016735585.2. Taxonomy (GTDB): domain Bacteria; phylum Bacteroidota; class Bacteroidia; order Flavobacteriales; family Weeksellaceae; genus Chryseobacterium; species Chryseobacterium tagetis. The sequence goes on along the minus strand of NZ_JAERSE020000005.1, from coordinate 241,262 downwards.
TTTAACAGGAGATATTCTGGATAAATCTATTCCAAGCGGATTGGAATATTATGCTGACAAAAAACTTTTTCAACCTCTTGGAATTACTGATTATAAATGGCAATTTACACCTCAACATAAACCTTCTTTAGCGGGAGGATTAAGAATGAAAGCTTTGGATTTTGCTAAATTCGGACAGCTTTATAAAAACAACGGCATCTGGAATGGAAAACAGATTTTGGATAAAAACTGGATCAAAAAATCGTTCACCAATTATTTTCCAGACCGTAAAGATTTTGAAGGTTACGGATATCTGTTCTGGAGAAAATTGTATAAAATCGGGAATAAAGAATTTGAAAGCTACCAATCCAGCGGAAATGGAGGAAATAAAATCATCATTTTCACAGAAATACCAATCGTGATAGTAATTACAGCAACAGCATATAATAAACCTTATGCGCATTCTCAGGCTGATAAAATTGTACAGGATTATCTATTACCCGCAGTATATGAGTAATAAAATGCTCAATAAAATATTGAAAATAAAATACTGATTGAAGGTAAATTTGCCTTCTTTGTTAAAAGAAATATTATTCGTCTTTCTTAGAAGGAACTAAAAAGACATCGATAAGACCTTCAGGAAGTTGCATTTTGATCGTTCTTTCTTCCCTGTCAACTTCAAGAATCCAGTCTTTGATCATAGGGATTACCACTTCTTTTCCGTCAAGATTTGTGATAAAATATACCTGCGCTGTCTGATCATTCACCGATCTGATGACCCCACAGTTGTTATCATTTTCATCAAAAATTTCGTAGCCTATGATTTCGTGGTAATAGAATTGCTTTCCTGAAAGTTTTGGTAAAGAAGCCAAAGGTAAATATACATCTTTACCCAAAGACTGATCTACCAGCATTTCTGTAGAATTTTTGAAAGCAATATTCAGAGCATCGAGTTTGCTCCAAGATGATTTTGCAATAAAAAAAGGAACCAATAATCCGTTGATTTCAACGAATATTGATTCCAGTTTATTGTAAAGCTCGGGTTGGTCTGTATCCAGTTTAAGGATTACATTTCCCGCAAGTCCGTGTCTGCGTGTGATTTTTCCTAATAGATAGCAATCTTCTTTACGCATACAGGCTTTTCTTATGCTTCAGTGTTTTCTTCTGTAGATTCAGCAGCAGCTTCTCCTTCTGTAGCAACTTCTTCAGCAGGTGCATTTGCAGCTTCTTCAGCAGCCTTAGCATCAGCTTCAGCTTGTGCAGCAGCAGCGATTCTAGCTTCGTTTACTTTAGCTTCAGCTTCTAAAGCAGCTTTCTTAGCATCAACTTTAGATTGAGCCAAACCTTCTACTTTACCTTGTACTTTCGCATCTTTAGCTTCTACCCAAGCATTGAATCTTTTTTCAGCTTCAGCCTCATCAAAAGCTCCTTTAGCAACACCACCTTGTAAGTGTTTTTTGTAAAGTGCACCTTTGTAAGAAAGGATAGCTCTTGCAGTATCAGTTGGCTGAGCACCGTTGTTTAACCACTTTACAGCAGAATCAACGTTCAAATCGATAGTTGCAGGGTTAGTAATTGGGTTGTAAGTTCCTAGTTTCTCGATGAATCTACCATCTCTTCTAGCTCTAGAATCTGCAACCACGATGTGGAAGAAAGGTCTCCCTTTTGATCCGTGTCTTTGTAATCTGATTTTTACTGACATAATGTTGTGAATTTTACGGGAACTCGTCCCAGTTAAATATTTAAGAGTGCAAAGATAAACAAAATTTTCAATTCCAAAGATTTGAAAACAAAATATTTTTAGTAAAACAATATAAATGGTAGTATTGTTGAGAGGATTACGGAAATAAAAACAGCTAAAAATACGATAAGATTATCTCTTGTCTTTCCTGTAATAGCTTTAATCACCAAATAATTAACAATATAAAGAGGAATCAATAATAGAAACGAAGCTTCATTGGTTATTATAACAAAATCTCTCAAGACAAAAATTCCGATAACTGTTGACACTAAAATCCCTAAAAGACTTTTGTAAATCGTTTTTTTGTCTATCCTATTATTTTCTTTATATAATGAAAATTGATAATATTTTTCTATGATTAAACGCTCTAATTCCCTTTTAGAAAGAATATCTGATGAAATAGTATGCTCAATAAAATTGAAATCTTCACCTTTTTGGACCATATTATGAACCTCAAAAGAAATCCTTCCCTTCTCTTTAATTAAAGCTGTCCTAAAATTTGCTTTCTTTACAAATTCATCATAATCGAATTTCTGACAGATTGCCTCTCGCATTTCATCATTGATCTTTCCTGTATGCTCTACCATCGAAAGATAGGCAACGATTAAATCTTCTTCGTTATAATTTCTGTAAATATTTTTCATTTTAGATCTGTCCCATATAGAATAGTCCTAAACATTTCTGGTTCTCTTCAATCCTTAAAGATTCTTTCAACTGCTCTACTATTTTCGGAGAACTCCAATAGCAACCGATTTGATTAGCTGTACAAGTCAGATACATATTCTGAACCGCCATAGAAACCGCCGCGATCTCTTCCCATTCCGGGACCATGCCGCTGAAATTAACAACGATAGAAACAACTACATCAGCTTTATTGATTTTAAAGCCGATATCGTTATATTTTTTTTCAAGAAAAAGATGTTCGGGTTGGGTTGCTTTGTAAATAGATTGCATTTCTAAAGCCAGTTTGGCTTTTTCTTCTCCTTTGAATATTTTAAAACGCCAAGGCTTTGTACGTTTATGATTGGGAGCCAATGTCGCTGAATGTAAAATCTCATCAATAATTTCCTGAGAAATTTCATTTTCATTGTAATCTTTTGGAAAGACACTTCTTCTTTGCTCTATGATTTCTTTTAAAACTTCTGCTTTATTCATACAGCAAAATTACGACATGGAATTCAATATTTTTTACTTATTCTAAATTAAATTTTGAGTCTAAAAAGGTATTTTATCATTCTTACAAAATAAGAATCTTTATAATAGAAATAGACTCTTCGTTACGCTCATAATGACAATGTTGAAAATATTTACTATAAAACCTCAACAATCTCCTGATGAATTTTATTTAATGTAAAATCATCTCCGGACTTCATTCCCATCATTTTTTTCGCCATCGGACTTTCCGGGGAAATCGCATAAAAGCGATCACCCTCAAAGAAAAACTCACCCAATGAAACCGAAATATAGAAACGGGCTTTATTGGTAATCACTAAAGAGCCTAACTGTATACGTTCTGTAGAATTCGTTAAAACCTTCGCCATATTCCTCTTCAAATCATTCAAAGCTCCAAGCTGTTTCTGCATTTGGTAAATCTCCTCCTGCATTTCTTCTCTCATACTGTCATACTTCGGAGTTTTTTTGATATCGCGACTTGCTTCCTGGGTAAATTCAATAAAGTTTTTAAGTTTTTCGATCTTTTCCGCAATCACGTTTTTCACATAATTCCTTATGTCATTTTTCTCAAATACGATCTTCTCCATACATCTAATCTTTATATAAAGATAATATTTTTATATAATATTTATTCATCCTACTATAAAATTCCTGCTTCTAATAGGGTATACGAATTTTTAAAATAATTTTTACATTTGTTCCCCTAAAAAACTAAAATCATGTTTGAGAATCCATTTTCAAGTGCAGGAAGAATCAGAAGGACAGAATTTGCACTCACCTATTTAATCTATTGCAGTGCATTGTTTTTCACAATCATTTTGGCAGGCATCACAAAACTTGCTCTTTTTTATATCCTTACTGTTTTTGTATGGTTTATAGGGTTGATTTTTCGGGTAATGCAAGGTGCGAAAAGATGTCATGATCTAGGAAATAGCGGATGGTTTCAGTTTATCCCTTTTTATTTTATAATCATGATTTTTGCGGACGGCGATCCAAGAGAGAATAGATATGGTCCAAACCCAAAAGGTATCGGAAATTACAACTCTATTAACGAAATCGGCAAAAAATTTTAAATAAAGAAGCCTTGTAAAATTTTCTACAAGGCTTTTTATTTTATTTTTCTAACAATTTTTTCAGATTATCCAATCCTTCTCCATACGATTTACCCATTTGATAATCCATCATAGGTCTCATTATTTTCATCATAGGATCCTGCTCTGTGTCCATACTCCAGGTTACTTTTGTAGAATTTCCTTCAGGTGTTAAAATAATATCTGAAGTTGCCTGTCCTTCAAAAGGCTTTTTAAAAATCATTTCAGTTTTCTGTTTTTGATACGGAATCAATTCTTTAATTTCCTGACAACCTGCTCCTGCATCTTTATTCTGACTGTCCCAGCAATACTTATCGCCTACTTCACCGGCATTTCCTGTATAGTTAAGCGTTATATTTTTATCTAATTTCAGCCAGGGATTCCATTGGTTAAAAGCTTTCATCGAGCTTACCTGTTCCCATACTTTTTCTTTGGGAGCATTAATGACGATTGATTTTTCGTAATGATAATTTTTACCGAAAGCCAATAGGGCAATCACAGCGTACACAAGAATAAGAAGGATAATTACTCCCAGAATTTTTAAGATTGTTTTCATAGTTTTAATGTATTTAAAGTTAAAATTTCCAACATTAAGCTGTTGCCAAAAGTAGTCATTCCACCTTCATTTTAACTTCGCCTATGACAAGATTAATAAAGATAAACAATTTTGTCACATCTTTTTATTCAGGCATCATTTTTGAGCAATCCCCTCAAGAATCACTGTGATTCCTTACATTTACAATTATTAAAAATCGAAAAATGAATATTTTAACAGAACATTTTACTACACCATATCATTCCGCACCATTCAATTCTATTAAAAATGAAGATTATCTTCCGGCTTTTAAGGAATTAATTCAAAAATCGGAAGAAGAAATCAATGCGATTATCAACAATCCTGAAGAGCCGACTTTTGCCAATGTAATTGAAGCATTAGCGTATTCCGGTGAGCAACTGGATGTAGTTTCCAATATATTTTTCAACCTGAATTCTGCTGAAACAAGTGATGAATTACAGCAAATCGCTCAGGAAGTTTCTCCAATATTAACGGAGTATTCTTCAAAAATTTCTCAAAACGAAGCTTTATTTCATAAAATTAAAAAAGTATATGATGAAAAAGAGAAATACAACCTGAACGAAGAGCAACAAATGCTTTTAAATGAAACGTATAAAGGTTTTGTAAGAAGTGGGGCTTTATTGAATGAAGAAGACAAAGAAAAATTAAAGAAAATCAGCATGGATTTATCTTTAAAATCCCTTCAGTTTGGTCAGAATGTATTGGCTTCAACGAATAATTATTTCAAACATATTACGAACAAAGAAGATTTAGCAGGAATTCCAGACGCCATTTTGGAGCAATATGCTGAAGAAGCTAAGGAAAGAAATCTTGAAGGTTGGGTGGTAACATTGCAATACCCAAGCTATATTCCCTTCATGACCTATGCTGAAAACCGTGAACTGAGAAAGGAAATCGCGTTGGCAAATGGTAAAAAATCTTTTGACGGTGGTGAATTTGACAATCAGAATTTAATCAAAGAACTTCTTACTTTAAAACAACAAAAAGCTGAATTATTAGGATATTCTAATTATGCAGACTATGTTCTGGAAGAAAGAATGGCAAAATCTCCATCAAAAGTGATTGACTTCCTGGATGAACTTCTGGTAAAAGCAAAACCTTATGCAGACAAGGAAATTGAGGAATTAAAATCTTTGGCAAAAGCAGACGGAATTGATGAGATGCAATCTTATGACCATGCTTTCTATGCAGAAAAACTTCGTAAAGCAAAATATGATCTTAATGATGAGGAATTAAAACCTTATTTCCCATTAGAACAAGTACAAGAAGCTGTTTTTGGATTAGCTGAAAAACTGTTTCATGTTACTTTTGAAGAAAGAAATGATATCCCAAAATACCATGAAGATGTAAAAGTATATGAAGTAAAAGAAAATGGCGATTATAAATCTTTACTGTATGTAGATTATTTCCCGAGAAAAGGCAAAAGAGCCGGAGCGTGGATGACAAGTTATAAAAATCAGTACAAAAAAGATGGAGAAAATTCACGCCCACATATTTCTATCGTTTGCAATTTCAGCAAACCTACAAAAGATACACCAAGTTTATTGACGTTTCAGGAAGTGACTACTTTGTTCCATGAATTTGGTCATGCACTTCACGGAATGTTGGCAAACACACAATACCCTACTCTTTCCGGAACTTCCGTGAAATGGGACTTTGTGGAATTGCCTTCTCAGTTCCTTGAAAACTTCTGCTATGAGCCGGAATTCTTAAAGACTTTCGCAAAACATTATAAAACAGGAGAAACTCTTCCAGATGAAAAAATCGAAAAAATAGAGCATTCAAAAAACTTCATGGAAGGTTATCAGACTTTGAGACAGATTGGTTTTGGATTATTGGATATGAACTACCATACAAAAGTTGCAGAATTGGAAAACAAGACCGTAAAAGAGTTTGAAGATGATTATACGAAAGCGACACAATTATATCCTGTAAATCCTGAAACTGCGATGAGTCCGAGTTTTTCACATATTTTCCAAGGTGGATATTCTGCAGGATATTATTCTTACAAATGGGCAGAAGTTTTGGACGCCGATGCTTTTCAGTATTTTAAAGAAAACGGAATTTTCAATCCTGAAATTGCAGCAAAATATAAAATCCTTCTTTCTTCCGGCGGTACAAAAGATCCAATGGAATTGTACAAGAATTTCAGAGGAAGTGAACCGAAAGTGGAGAGTTTACTGAAACGAGCGTTTGGATAAAATTATTAAAAGAGCTTTTGATATTTCAAGAGCTCTTTTTTGTATTTTTATATTTCTTGATAATTTAAGTTAGCTAAAATCCTAAAAACACTATGCATAAAAGAAAAATTGAACAGAATCTAATCCTCCTATTATTGATCATCACAATCAATCAAACTTTTGGACAAAAGAAAGAATTTAGTGACACAGAAGTTGACAGCCTTACATTTTTAAATAATAGAAAATTATTAAACAGTTTAAATACAGATCATTTTCAAAAGAAAATTTTTGTAGAAAATGACATTAAAATTCCTTACAGATTTCTAACTCCTAAAAACAACCGAAAAGGCGAAAAATCTCCTTTAGTTATTACATTTCATAATTCTACAAGGATCGGAAACGACAATGAAAATCAACTTGAACCATTCGCAAAAATATGGCTACGAGATGAAATTTATGAAAAATACCAATGTTATGTTGTAGCGCCACAATTTAATAAGCGCTCCACAAATTATGAAACCAATGAAGAAGGTGTTCAAATTTCAAAACCCTCAAATGAAGTTTCTGCTTTATTGAAACTAATTAAAGATCTTGAAAAAGAATATCCTAATATTGATAAAGATAGGATCTACCTGATTGGTTATTCAATGGGAGGCTCAACATCTCAAAATCTCATGAATTTACAACCCAATCTATTTGCAGCAATTGTTTCTGTTGCTGCCGTTCCTGATTTGTCAAATCTTAATAAAATTAAAGAAAAAAACATATGGTTGATTCACGGCAAAAATGATGATGAAAACCCATATATCGGCAGTGTTGAATTGTACAATAAACTTTCTTCCAACAAAAATTTGATTTTCACAACTTTCACAAATCTTAATCATAATAATATTGTGATTCCATTTTTGATCACAGATGAAATCCCCAAATGGTTATTTGAAAAACATAGATAAAAATAAATATTGGTAATTTTACAGCATGAATAATACAACCCAAAGATTAGAAAACATAAAAAAGCTCCAAGCCAAAAGATGGGACAATGAAGAAGAGCACTGGGATGAGATCAATGAGCTTTTAATTAAAGAGTTGGATGAAATTTTACTGATTGAACCTGAAAATACAGTGGCTTTAGTCGATCTGGGAACTATTTATTCTGATCTGGGAGAAAATGAACAAGCAATTTACTATTTGAAACAGGCGTTAAAACTAGGCTCGGAGGACAAAAATCTTTACATCAATATTGCCATTGTAATGGTTGATATGGGAATGCATGCAGAAGAATTTCACGAATATCTTGAAATTGCAGAGGATAAAGAAGAAGATCCACTGACTTTTAAAGCCTATTTTGATCCTCAATCTTATTAAATACTTAATAATAATCCAAACAATTATGTTACTGGCTATACTACTTCCCTTTTTATCTTTCATCGTTCGTGGTAAAATTTTCACAGGAATCATCTGTTTGATATTACAAATCACATTAATCGGTTGGCTTCCTGCTGCAATTTGGGCAGTTTTATCTTTACACAATGAAAGAGCAAACAAACGAACCGCCAGGCTAATTCGTGCGATGAAGGAAAATAAAAAATAATTCTCTATTTAAAAACATACCTAATTTATCTTTTGCAAATAATTGATAAAATATTTATGAAATAATCCCATATCTTCATTTGATGTCATTTTTTTCTTTACCTTAGAGTAGAAAATGTTGAAAAACTAGGCGTTGCATAAGATTATGGCAGAAGAACTTTATTTTATAAAACCCAATCCCGTTGTTGCAAAAATCAATTTGTACAACAAGCTCTGCAATGAAGAGGGCGATTTTCTGCGTTTCCTAAATACTGATAAAAAAACAAGCCTTGAGATCATTAAAAATAAGCTTCAGGATTCAATAGAAACCCTTAATCCGAATGAGCTTCGTCAACTTTTTGACTGGTTTAAATTTCAATATACCTCAAGCTCTTCCAATGAAAGTGAAAATAATGAAGAAGTAAAAAACCAACTTTACGTCCATGGACTTGATTTGTTTCATGAAATCCCGCCGGTTCTTACCAAAACATTTGATGGTATTCTTAATGAATATGAAAAGAGCAATCAATGTAATCTCCAATACATTTCGAATGCAGAAAAGTTTAACAAATTTCTCCTGTACGGTCTTTTTTATACCAGTCTTGCACAGGAACAGGATATTGAAAAACGTATTTTAATTGATTATTTAAAATCTCAACATTCTTCTATCTACGAGGCTGCACAATCTGAGTTTAACGAAAAAATAAACGCAGCAGGTCTTATAGAAGACTTACATTCTACAGGAACCATATTATTTGATAATTTCTCTGAATTGTATGACGCTACCAAATTTTACAAAGGCTCCATCATTCAAATCACGGATATATAAAAAAAATGACCGGAAGAAAATTCTCCCGATCACTGTATATTTATTTTAAATAAGCTATTATTTAAACTCTTTTTCAACAACTGCTGTATTTCTTGCTCTTGCCAACATGGGGATGGAAATAAGCCCCATTACCAACATAATCACAATCTGTAGCGGTAAGGAAATAAAAGAATACGTCAATCCTACTTCACCACCCAATTCGCCGCTTTTACCCATGGAAATAAACAATGCCATAAAACCATATTTCATGGCCAAGTTGAAAGCTCCAATTCCACCACTCGCAGGGATAATCATTCCAAATGTTCCTACCACAAGGATTAAAAACCCATCATCAAAGGTAAAATTTGAAGTTTCCGGAAGTGCAAAACACACTAGGTAGGCTGCAAAATAGTAAGAAACCCAGATTCCAATGGTATAAAGGATAAATTTTCCTTTTTGCTTTAGTTTGAATATAGAGGTCAAGCCTTTAAGAATTCCTTTCCCAAAATTGATCAGTTTTTCTTTTTTATATGTATAGAAAAGAAATAAACCTATTAGAATCAATATAGCAATAGTTATCTTTACATATAGGTAGAAAGAATCAAAATCATTAACACCTAATTTCATCATCTGTCTTTCAAAAAAATTAGGAACGAATTTATCTTTCTCAACCTTTCGATCCATCACAAAATGATAGAATGATACAATGGTATGAAATTTAAAAATAGCTGTTAACCCTAAAAAAATCACCATACAAACCAAATCCACCACTCTTTCCAGAATAATGGTTCCAAAAGACTGATCAACGGGAACCTTTTCTACACCATACAATGCCGTTGCTCTTGCCACTTCCCCACTCCTTGGAATCGTAAGGTTCATTAAATATCCAAAGGAAATTGACCACAATGAATTAGAGTTTGAAATCTGATGTCCCATTGGCTCCAGCATAAGGTTCCAACGAATCGCTCTGAACCAATATGCGGCAATCCCAAAACAGGCTGCAAATAAAACCCACCAGTAATTTGCTTTTGCTAATGATTTCTGTATTACCTTAAAATCTAACCCTTTCAGCGCAAACCATAAAAAAAAGCCTGCAAAAGCAAGCGAAATTACTATGGTTAATAATGATTTTAAAGGATTTTTTACTTTTTTCTCCATCAGATTACGTCAAAAGATTGGTCTTTTCGTCCGGAAAAACAATTTTCGGCTGGAAATCTTTAGCTTCTTCAGGAGTCATCTGTGCATAGGCAATAATGATAATGATATCATCTTTTTGTACTTTTCTTGCAGCAGGACCGTTCAGACAAACTTCTCCCGATTTTCTTTTTCCTTTGATAACGTACGTATCAAAACGCTCTCCGTTATTTACGTTTACGATATACACTCTTTCTCCCACTACCAATCCGGCAGCTTCTATAAGCTCTTCATCTATCGTAATACTCCCAATATAATTAAGATCTGAAGCAGTAACTCTTACTCTGTGAATCTTAGACTTGAAAACTTCTATTAACATGGTGCAAATTTATTAATAAAAATTCAGAAAACAGCCTTTTAAAATGATTTTAAAACTAGCAGATACACAGCCGTTTAATTTCAAAAAAAATATTTTTTTTGAAATTTAATTAGCAAATATTCAAACATATTCTTAAAAACATTGAGAGTTTATCTTAAATTCAGGATTTAATAAATACAAAAAATAAAATAGCTTTTTTGCTAAAGTCAATATACATAAGCAATTGGCATGATTTTAGTAACGGATAACGTAGATTTTTCGTGAAATGTTAAATTATGATATTTTAATCATTTTTAGGAAAATTTGAAAAAATTACACAATATTTAATAAAAAAATTGCACAATTAGAAAATAGTATTATATTTGCTATAACAACGAACTAACTTTAATATTAAAAATTATGAACAAGTCTGAATTAATCGACGCAATCGCTAAAGATGCAGGAATTACTAAAGTTGCAGCTAAAGCTGCCTTAGAATCATTCATCGGTAATGTAACTTCTACTCTAAAGAAAAAAGACGGAAAAGTTTCTTTAGTAGGTTTCGGGACATTCTCAGTAGCTGAGAGAGCTGCTAGACAAGGTATCAACCCTGCAACTAAAAAACCAATCAAAATTGCTGCTAAAAAAGTTGCTAAGTTCAAAGCTGGTGCTGATTTAGCTACTGCAGTTTCTGGTGCTAAGAAAAAATAATCATTCAGATTAGAAAAAAAATTGAGCCTCATCAATTGATGAGGCTTTTTTATGATAATTACTTAAGGAGCCAATCTTGAGATTTTCCAATCCAGATCTTCTAAAGTATAAACAATTCTGTCGTGAAGCCTGTTGGGTCTGCCTTGCCAAAATTCTATTTCATAAGGCCTTGCAAGATAACCTCCCCAATTTTCAGGTCTTGGAACTTCAGTGTTCTCGTATTTTGTTTCTAAATCTTTTAATTTTTCCTCTAAAAACGCCCTGTTCGGAATTTCCTGACTCTGAGGTGAAACTGCTGCTCCAAGCTGACTTCCTTTCGGTCTTGAATGAAAATATCCGTCACTTAGGTTTTCTGCAATTTTTTCCAGCTCTGCTTTAATAATGATTTGCCTTTCTAAACCCGGCCAAAAAAAATGAAGACAAGCTTTATGGGTCTTTTCTATGGATTTACCTTTTTTGCTGTCATAGTTTGTATAAAAAATAAATCCTTCATGTGTATATGACTTCAGCAAAACCATTCTTGTTCGCGGACAACCATCTTCTTCTACTGTAGAAATCGCCATAGCATTGGCTTCAGAGATACTTGGAGTTTCGCTTGCTTCCAGATACCAATCCCTGAATTGTTCGATAGGATTTTGTTTAATCTCACTTTCAATAAGTTGGGATTTCTCGTACACTTTTCTCTTATGGTGCAGGTTTTCCATAGTTTTTTTTATTAAATTTGAGTATGAATTACTCTTACAAAGGTAAAATATTAATTTCCACACCCGATATTTCCGGGGACATTTTTTCAAGATCAGTAGTCCTTATTATTGAGCATAACGAAAATGGTTCATTTGGTCTGATTCTGAACAAAAAGAACAGCCAGATGAGTGGTAAATTTAAAAATCTTTTCGATTTTCCTATTGAAGTTTACGATGGCGGACCCGTGGAAAACGACAAAGTTTTCTTCATTGTAAAAGGAAAAAAGGTAACAGAGGTATATTCTGAAATCACAGATGAATTTTATCTTACAGAAGATATTGAAAACATCATGAGCGCTATTCTCAGCAACGAACTAAAGATCGAGGATATAAAGATATTTTCCGGATATTCTGGCTGGACAGCTATGCAGTTGGATGATGAAATTCAAAAGAAATTGTGGACTGTCGTAGAAATTTATAATCTCGATTATACGTTACCCAATGATCAAACTCTTTGGAAATCCATCATGCAAAATCTAGGAGGCGAATATTTACTTTGGGCCAACTCACCTGAAGACATTTCTTTGAACTAATTTCATTTTTCCATTAATTGTGATTTAAAATTTAACAAACTTTAAGAATACCTTAACCAATTTTTAGGAAAGAATTGCCGTTATTTGATAAGTCAAAAAATAACAGTATGAAAGGAACTAAACTACTTATCGTATCTCTTTTTTCTACAGTATTTTTATCTTTTACTCCTATCAATAAAAAATACATTGTCATCGATCCGGGACATGGCGGAAATGATTTTGGATCAAATTCCAACGGCCATTCTGAAAAAGACATCACCCTTACTATTGCCCAAGAAATCAAAACAATTGTTGATTCTCAGGATAAATATGAAGTGGTTTTAACCAGAGATTCCGACAAAGATAGTCAGCTGAGAGAAAGAACCGACTTAATCAATAAGCTTCATCCTGAAATGGTAATCTCATTACATGTGAACAGCAGTCCTGAAAAAGAATCTACAAAACAGGGACAGGAAATTTTTATTCAAAATTCTGATCCTTCAAGAATACTGGCTGAAAGAATATCACAAAAATTCAATTCCAGCAAAGTAATGGAGGACCGTAATCTTCATATTTTAAGAGAGAGCAAATCTCCGACAGTATTGGTAGAGCTTGGGTTTATGAATAACTCAAAAGACAGAGCTTATATGACCAGTACAGAAGGCCAAAGAGACATAGTACAAAAGTTTGTTGAAATCATCAACGAAAACTAAATAAAAAACACTTTCTGATTTATTCAGAATAAAACCCGGTAAAGGACTTTGGGACTTGTTGTTTACCGGGTTTGCCAATTTTAAAAACTTTTTTTCCAGCTTTCTACCCATTCTAAAAAACGGGAAACTTCAAAAGTCTTATTTCTTATTTTACCTACAGAAAATATGCCCTTTTCTTCGGAAATCATTAAAATTTCTTCGGACTTCTGAGATTCAAATGCGATAATCTCGTGTTCCTGTATATCCGCAAGTTTATTTTTATGTAAAAAAGTAACGAAATTTTCCATTAAAGGAGAAATGTAAGCACCTTCTGTCTGCTTCGGAACTTTAATCACCTCCCCTTCCAAAAACAAGAGATTCCCCGATGTGGTACGTGCAATTCTTTTATTAGGATTCAGCAAAATAACATCATCCAAATCGTTTTCCTGAGCGTAAATTTCGCCATAGATATTTTCGGGAGAATGAACTCTGATATTGCTTAAAAGATTGTTATTAACATTAATTTCTTTAATTAAATCCAATTCCAGAGGTCTTTTATGAACGGCTAAAACATCGTCTGTTTCTGTAACATCATAGAAGTACGATATAGTAGATTTAGACAGGGTAAGTCCGTCATTATTCCTAAACACCTGAAAGTTGATGATCCCGTTCTGTATTCCTTTCTGATCAATAATTTCTTTTTGAAAAAGAGACTGGAAAAACTCCAAAGTATAGGTTAAAGGAATATTCATTCTCATCTTTCTCATGGATGCCATTAAGAAAAAATAACATTCTTCATCCATTATAAGTTTAGCCTCTCTCACAAAGAAAGAAACCTTCACTGCATCTCCTGCAAGAAACGCTCTATTTTTCACAGGTACTTCTCCTGAAGTAAAATATTGATTTTCCAATTTTTATAGTGATTATGTTATAAAAAAATAATGAACGATAAATCGTTCATCAGTTTTGTTATTTGGTTCATACTGCATTATGCAGCACCTAATTTTATTCTTAGATTCTCTATCAGATTTTCCCAGTACATTGCGTTTTCTTCTTCATCTCCATCTTCGCAGAAATCGGTAATATTTAAAGCTAAATCTTCAGTAATATCATCGATTACGATAGTCATTTCAAAGAAATTTTTGGTTCCTTCATCTTCTTCCCATCTGAAACGAACGAAACCTTCAGGCTTATATCTGATTAAAGTGGCTTTCTCAGCAGGACCTCCACCCCAGCTGAAAAAGAAATCATCGCCCTTCTCTGTTACCTCATCCGCAAACCATTCAGACAACCCCTCTGCAGTCGCCAGATATTCATATAAAATCTCTGATAGACAATGCATTGGAAATTCGTAATGGACTTTATGTTTCGCCATATAATCTTTGTTTTTATCGTCACGCAATATATAAATTAATTTTTTGATTACACAAAATTGTATTTACTTTTTTACACAATCTTCATGATATTTATCAGAGATTTTTAAATAATTGTTTAAATCAATTTTCATGAAAAAACGCTTCAAAAATTGAAGCGTTTTCATTACATAACTTTAGAGGATAAGTCGTCCGGTTGGAAACCTTACAAAATCTTTATATCTATAAAAAAACACTGCATAACACTGTTACTTTTTTGTATTGAAGTTTGTAACAAAATATTTTTAAAAAATATCATAATAATGTTCAATAATCCATTTATCTTTAAATTTATGTGCTTTTAAAAATAAATAAATTTCTTTAGGTCTATTTGAATAATCCATAACAGAAAAAAAGTATGCTTCATTTTTAGTTTTAAAAAAAATAGGACTAAAATAAACTTTCCCGTTTTTAATGAATTTATTTTCACCCGATGAAGTTGCAAATTGTAAAACCATCTCAGAGAGTTTCTTTTTATCAATAATTTTGTTCGGAAGTTTGTGAATCTCTTGTGCTATAAAATCTTCCTCAAAATTAAATGTACTTTGATATTTAATCGGAATCCCTAAATTAACTGAATAATTTTTATAATCTTGCTCACTTAAAAACGTTGCATAAATTTTATACTCATCATTTTTTACTATTTGAGCAAAAGAATAAGTAAAATTTATATTTATTATAAGCAAAAAAAATAATTTCATATTTACCATGTTAAAAAATCATTTGGGTTATAAACAGCACGATCAATAATAATCCCATTTACATTTGAAAAATCTACTCCCGATCTGTTATAAAAGGATGGAGCATATTGTAATTCATAATCATACATCCTTATTCAATCACTACATCTCTAAGATCGTCATTTTTAATGATATCAAATTTATAAATATTTCCAGTATAAATTTCCCAAGCATGTCCCGTTTCATGAATAATAGAAATCCCCAGTCTTAGATTATTCTCAAATGCCTTTTTCCAAAATTTATCGTTCCTTTTTTTACTCCTCTTGGTGCTTTTGTTCTATCTTTATCCGTGTTTGGATTTACATCTATTTTATATTTGCCTCCTTCAGCGTATAATTGAGCAAGTTAAGGAACCGCTGCTATTAAAGAAGCAGCTACCTCAGGAGTCATATTAGGAATCACCTCCCAATTGACATCAGCTTTTTTATACCAACTTTTATCTCGCCTTTTATTTTTTCTCTCTATGCTATTTTATGCATCACATAATTAAACTTAGTAACAATCACACCTGTTATAGCTTATCTCCAAAAGTTTTCTCCTCCAAGAACAGAATCTACCTCTCCACTTATTGCACAATTAAATAACGCAAAACCATTGACGTAATTAATAAAAAAACGCTTCAAAAAATGAAGCGTTTTCTGTATTGTTTTTATTAAAATATTTAAAAGTTATTAAAACTCTTGCCTAGTATATAAATATATTTGTTCTGTAAAAACGAGTTGCAAATAAATATTTAATCCTGCCAGATAAAAGTATAATCATTACTTATTATCTTTTGGGTAAACTCGTGATTTGAGGAAATATAATATTCAATATTCATAACATATTTTTCCCCATTTTTAAAATCATATAATTCTTTTATATTAAGTGGAAATTTAAATTCTAAAGTACCATTTATATTCAGAACAGAAGCGGGATTAGCACAATCAGGATCTGCTTTAACTCTGATTTTAGTTGTTAGCTCCTTTCCATCTTTCCGGATGCCGATATATGTATTAAACATACAAGGCTTCGGTATTTCAACAGAAAAATTATTTTTATTATTAAAAATAATATAAATGTCACTATTATTTTTAAGCATACCCTGTAAACCTACTTGTAAGTCTGGATATTTAATATGAGGACTTGAAGTACAGCTGAATACTAATAACACAAAAAAAACAATAAAATTTTTCATAATTAAAGTTTACAGATACAATCTAGGCAACAGTTTTCACAAGTCAATTCTAAAGATATCCCATACTTTTAAACTAAGATCTAAAATTCATAAATGTAAAAAGCCTAAAGATAGTAAGACTCTATTAATTTTCATTCAAGACATCTAAGATAATCTGACATCCTTCCCTTATTTCATCCAGAGAAATCGTTAACGGTGGGGAAATTCTTAAATATTCATTTCTGTATAATTGCCAGAAAACAATCAAGCCTTTTTCCATACATTTCTTAGCAACATCTAAAGTATATTCCGGAAAACCAAGATTTACAGCAAGCATCAAGCCTTTTCCATTGATATTTTGAATTTTAGGATGAACCAAGAGCTCTCTGTATAGTTTTTCTTTTTCTTCTACTTCATCCATCAATCCACTTTCCAAGACTTCCTTTAGCGTTGCATAGCTGGATGCTGCAATTAGAGGATTTCCTCCGAAAGTTGTGATATGTCCCAATTTTGGAGAATGAGCCAATGTTCCCATAATTTCTTTAGAACTCATGAAAGCTCCGACAGGAACTCCACCTCCCATTCCTTTCCCCATTACTAAAATATCGGGAACAATTCCGAAATGTTCAAAAGAGAATAATTTCCCTGTTCTTCCAAATCCCGGCTGGATTTCATCAAGAATCAATAAAGCTCCGACTTCTTCACATCTTCTTTTCAACTTTACTAAGTAATCATCATTTGGAACCAGAAAGCCTGCAGCTCCCTGAACAGTTTCCAAAATAACACAAGCTGTTTTTTCCGTGATCTTATCAAAATCTTTTTCATTATTAAATTCAATAAAGGAAATCATTGGCAACAAAGGACGGAATTCTCTTTTATGGGTTTCGTTCCCCGAAACACTTAGTGCTCCGTGAGTATTTCCATGATAAGAATCCTTAAAGGAAACAATTTCTTCTCTTCCGGTATATCTTTTGGCAAGTTTCAGACTTCCATCTATAGCTTCAGCTCCACTGTTTACTAGATAGGTAATTTCCAATGGATCCGGTGTTGCTTCTGCCAATAATTTGCATAAAGCGACCGGTTTTTCCTGAGCATATTCTCCATATACCATGACATGAAGATATTTTTCTGCCTGTTCTTTGATAGCACCCACCACTTTAGGATGCGAATGACCTAAAGTATTGGCAGAAACTCCTGCTACAAAGTCTAAATATTTTTTTCCGTCGGTACCATAAATATAGCTTCCCACTGCCTTTTCAACTTCAAAACCAGCAGCAAACTGTGTTGTCTGAGCCTGGTATGAAAAAAAATCCTTTTGCATTTCCATTGTAAGAAAAATTTTCAGCAAAGCTATAAAACATTCGGTAAACCCTGAAATTAATACTCATAAAAAAGACCAGCTTCTGCAAACTGGTCTTTGTATTATTTTCTGACTCTCTTAGGCTTTTTAGCTTCTTCTTTTGCTCTTTCTGCCTCTATGGCTTCCTGGGCTTTATCATAAAGATCGCTATTGGAAGAGTATACTGTTTCTTCGTAATTCGGAGTATCGACGAGAATATCCTGCCATTTCCTTATCCGGTCTTTCGTATTCCAGTTAAAATCCGGGAATTTCCGTTTGGAAGGCTCAATTTTACTCATAGGATACAGTTGCGAATCGGCACCTACACTACATGAAATAATATGTAAAACTCTTTCTGTAAATAAAGCACTGATGATTCCACAAGAAGAAAGGGTGATTCCTATTCTTTCATTTTTATTTGTTTCTTTATTGGTATCATCCACATATGCGATTGCCTGAGCATTACCAATTACCGTTGCTTCTTTGATCTGATTATTCTCATAGTGAACCGTCATAAACTTTCCTTTCACCTGATTGAACTCATCTTTCAGAGTCAGAGAATCAACTTTACTGATTGCCAAAGCATTTCCTATTACCTTTAATGAATCAATATTTTCATTCTGGGTATTAAAATAAGCTTCTACTTTATTTCCTGTCACCTGCTTTTCACCACTCCAAAGAATAGGAGCTGTGTACATGTGCATAATCCCATCCGTTTCGTTAAACGCAATGGAATCTGCCCTTCCCTGTGCATTTGACTTATAAAATCTTCCTTTTTTAAATGCTCTTATAAAGCTTTTCTTTACTTTCGGATCTATCGAATCCGGCTTCTGATAAGAAATTATTTTTTCTGCAGCAAAGTATAAAGAATCCTTTTCCATTGCTTTTACAGCGTATGGATTTTTGGTCATCATTGCAGAATCCTTTTTCTCATAGATTTCTCCATATCCCCCTTTTATCCATCTTCTTTCATTCGGATCATCCAACGTTACATTTCCCGTTGCTTTTCCAAAACCAATAAGCTGATTGTAATACATATCATCTCCGGTAAGAATCTTATCATTATAATAAATCCTGGAATTTTTCGTCAGAAAAGATTCTTTGGTATTCATATTATGAGTTCCTTTCTCGGTAATGATTCTGTTTTTAGGATTTTTATTATTAGTGATTGTAGTATATCCGTTAATGGTAACAATATTCGTATTTTGATTCTGAACAACATTATCACCTTCCAGCGTATAATCACGATCTATAATTTTTACTCTTCCTGTAAGATCAATAGTTCGGGTCGTCAAAAAATAAGTGGCCGACTTGGAATACGTAGTGCTTTTCCCGTCATTAATAGTTCCTCCCGTATTATAATAAGCCTGATTAGTCAGTCTGTCATAATACATAGTTTCTGTTTTAATAATCGTCCCTTTAGGATCTGTAAGTACAACATTTTGTTTGGCAACTCCTTTTTGAGTTATTCCGTTGTACTCCATTTCTTTTGCTGAAATTACAGAACCGTCTGAATTAACAAGCTTTACATTTCCAAAAGCTTTTACAAGACTTTTTTCATTATAAAGAACCACTTCATCCGCAGTTAATACCGAACCCTGATGTTCAATCTGCACATGACCTACCATATACTGGTTTCCGTCATATTTATCAAGTGCTTTTTTGAATTCATCGGCATGCACAATTCTTACCTTATCTTCAGGACGAACCGGTTGCTGGGCGACATTACCTTTGGGTTGTATATAAGGATCCATCTGCGTAGTTTTATTATCCTGCGCAAAAATGAACGTAGAAACGAAAAGGAACAGAAAAAGAATATATCTCATTGATTAATCATTCTTAGTGCCATAAAAATATAGCGAATGAGAATCAATTTTTACGCCAAAAGCTTCTTCAATTGCCTCTTTAATCCCCTGAATTCTAGGATCACAAAATTCGATAATTTCTTCTATTTCCTTATCCGAATCTTTTTTATAAATCACCAAATGATCGTGCTGTTTATCAAAATAAGACTTTTCATAAGAAGA
Organism: Chryseobacterium tagetis; assembly: GCF_016735585.2. Taxonomy (GTDB): domain Bacteria; phylum Bacteroidota; class Bacteroidia; order Flavobacteriales; family Weeksellaceae; genus Chryseobacterium; species Chryseobacterium tagetis. Next base: position 221,320 of record NZ_JAERSE020000005.1, on the reverse strand, counting down.
AGAAGTCAAGGTTTTTTCACCAAACTGATGCTTACGAATCAATCCTGCATCAAGGAAAATCTCAATTGTATTGTAAATTGTAGCTTTTGATACGTGATATTTTTTCTGAAGCATCAACAAATACAGATCATCCACATTGAAATGGTGATCCATATTATAGATTTCTTCTAATATGGTATATCTTTCGGGTGTATTTCTGAAACCTTTCTCTAGTAAATAGTTTCTTAAAACATCCTTAATTAAAGCTATATTTTTTTCTTTTTGTAAAGTATCCATCAAAAAAATTATCTACAAATTTATTGATTTTTATTTAATTAATATCAGAAGGAATTGTTAAAGCGGTCTAACTATTGTGTCTCAAGAACCCGGCCTGTTCAATTTTATGGTCATAAACCGTAAGTTCTGTAATAGGTGCAGACTCAACCACAACGTTGTGTGAAGTCACTCCCCAAGCTTTAAAGTCATCACTTCCGATGTACTTCACAAAGTTGTAAATATTCAGTGTAATCTTCTGTTTAACAGTCAAAAGAATATCGTTGATATAGGAGTTATCTATAATCACATATTTCAGATCCGGCGGAATATTGTAAGATCTTAAAGACGGATGACTGCTTCTTGAAGGGATCGTTCCGTCTGCCATCAAATCTTTTAAAACCATACTAAAATAATCATTGATTCTACGATCCACTTTAAATCCTAAAAGGAAATTAATCTTATAAATAGTTCCCGGTAAAATTTCATCTACTGTATATTTAAACGTAAACGGATCTTCCTGGTTAGTAATAGTCAAGATGAAATAATGATCTGCTCTTTTCGGCTGCTTTTTAATGATAGAATAGATAATTTTTGATTCTACTTCATCATTTCTTTTTGCTCTACTCAGATAAGCAAGATTGGTAGCGTATTTAGGAATCGTCTCATCCAGCTTCATATCTTTAATGATCGGAGTATAATTCTCCAGTTTTACAAACTGAATAAATTGTGTCTTTATAGATCTTCCGTTATACCAAGCATACATACAAATTCCTATTGAACCTGCTAATACTACGGTAATCCAACCTCCTTCCATGAATTTGATAATATTCGCACTGAAGAAACCTAATTCTATCGCCAAATACACGAAAGCAAAAAGAAGAATCAAAAGCTTATTGATTCTATGCTTCAGTAACCAGAATACAAGAAGTACTGTTGTCATCAACATGGTTACTGTGATAGAAAGACCATAAGCAGCTTCCATTTTGCCTGATTCTCTAAAGTGAAGTACCACAATAATACAGAATAATAATAATCCCCAGTTGATTCTTGGAATATACATCTGTCCTTTTACACCTGAAGGATAATCAATTTTTTGATTAGGCCATAAGTTAAGAGACATTGCCTCAGAGAAAATAGTAAACGATCCTGTAATCAAAGCCTGACTGGCGATAATTGCAGCAGCTGTTGCCAGAATTACTCCTGGTAAAACTGCCCAAGGTGGCATAATTCCGAAGAAAGGATTGACTACAGAGAATCCCGGATTTTGGTAATTAGACAGTAACCAAGCTCCCTGTCCAAGGTAATTTAAAATCAACATGATCTTAACAAATGCCCAGCTCACTCTGATGTTTTTTGCACCACAATGTCCAAGGTCTGAATATAAAGCTTCCGCTCCGGTTGTACACAGGAAAACTGCTCCTAAAATTACAATCGCACTCGGTGAGTTTACAATAAGTTTATAGGCGTAATAAGGATTGAATGATCTTAGAATTTCAAAGTTCTCGCTTAAATGGGAAACTCCCAATCCTCCAAGAACCAAAAACCAAACCACCATAACCGGTCCAAAAAACTTACCAATAAAGCTGGTCCCGAATTGCTGTACTACAAATATGACGATCAGAATTCCGATAGTAATAGGTACTACAGGAGTATGAGGGTTATAAATTTCAAGTCCTTCAATCGCAGACATTACTGTCAGTGAAGGTGTGATTACCCCGTCTGCAATCAATGCTGCCGCCCCAACAATAGCGATGAGATACAGCCAGCCTTTTTTAAGGTTCTTAACTAAAGAAAATAAAGCCAGAATACCACCTTCTCCTTTGTTATCTGCACGAAGAGCAATAATAACATACTTAATGGTTGTTTGTAGCGTTAAAGTCCAGATGATACACGAAAGCGCCCCTTCGATATATTCATTAAAAGGCATATTGCTTCCGCTTTGTTGTGCGTTTACAATTGCTTTCATTACGTAAAGCGGTGAGGTACCAATATCTCCAAAAACGATTCCTAGAGAAACCAAAACTCCAATAAAGGAAAGCTTTTTAATGTCAAAATGATGACCGCCTTCTGCAACTTCTGCCATAACAGCTAATTTAATTTTAAACGCGCAAATTTAAACCAAAATTATATCCCCAAGAACTTTTCTTCATGAATATAATAAATGAAAAAACTTCCTTTCGGAAGTTTTTTTCTATTACTTAACGTACATTGCTTTTTTAATCTCCTCTTTTACTTTTTCAAGTTTAGGGAACCATTCTGCAAATAATGCAGCTGAATATGGTGCAGGAGCATCAGGAGTCGTAATTCTCTTGATAGGCGCATCTAAATAATCGAATGCTTTCTGCTGTACCATATACGTAATTTCAGAAGAGATTGACCCAAACGGCCAAGCTTCTTCTAAGATCACTAATCTATTTGTTTTCTTTACAGATTCTAAAACCGTATCAAAATCTAAAGGACGAATTGTTCTAAGGTCGATAACTTCTACAGAAATCCCTTCTTTCTCCATATCTTCAGCAGCCTGAATCGCTAACTTCATGATTTTTCCGAAAGAAACTAATGTAACGTCTGTACCTGTTTTCTTAATATCTGCTTTCCCGATTGGTAAATAGTATTCTTCTTCAGGAATTTCCATTTTATCTCCATACATCTGCTCAGATTCCATGAAAATTACAGGATCGTTATCCTGAATAGCTGTTTTCAATAATCCTTTCGCATCATAAGGGTTTGAAGGAACCACTACTTTAAGACCCGGAACGTTTGCAAACCAGTTTTCAAAAGCCTGAGAGTGTGTAGCCCCCAATTGTCCTGCAGATGCAGTAGGCCCTCTGAAAACGATAGGACAGTTCCACTGACCACCACTCATCTGACGGATCTTTGCCGCGTTATTAATAATCTGATCAATACCTACCAATGAGAAATTGAACGTCATATACTCTACAATTGGTCTGTTACCATTCATTGCTGCCCCTACAGCGATCCCTGTAAAACCAAGCTCAGCAATTGGTGTATCGATTACTCTCTTAGCACCAAATTCATCCAGCATTCCTTTTGAAGCCTTATATGCACCATTGTATTCTGCAACTTCCTCCCCCATTAAAAAGATGGATTCGTCTTTACGCATTTCCTCGCTCATTGCCTGTGCAATTACCTCACGAAAAGTATATTCTGCCATATTTATTTGAAAAATTTAGACTACAAAAGTAGTGTTTTTTTATTATACACATCATAAAAAAGAGATCACATTCGCTAAGATTTTTGTATTAATTTTAATTTAAATTACATTTTCTTCCGGTTTATTTAATTCTTTATAAATCCTCTAAAAATAAAAGACGGTATCTCTAAAGAAATACCGTCTTACAATTCTATTTACACTTATTTTAGTTTGCTTTCTGCCAAGTCTGCGTTCTTCCGATTAAAGACAAACCAATATATCCTCTTACATTTAACTGATCACCGTCTTTTGTGATGGTACACTTATATGTTTTTCCAGTTTTAGGGTCTGTAATGGTTCCTCCTGTAAACTCATTATCTTCTTTTTTCAGTCCTCTGATGATTTCCATTCCTAAAATTGGCTTCCCTTTTCTGTCGTCTTTACAAGCTGTACAGTTTGGATCAGCAGGCTTAATCAACAACTGAGAAACTTTTCCGTAATATTTCCCGTCAGATTTTTTATAGATCTCTACGATAGATTTAGCCTGTTTCGTTTCATCATCTATTGTTTTCCATTTCCCTTCAATCTGTGCGAAAGACAGTACTCCCAATAAAGAGAAAGCAGATGTTAATAATAATTTTCTCATATTTTTTATAGTTTTAATTCTGATACGATAATTTAGTTGTCTATTTACTGTTAAAAATATAAATTAATTTTAAACAAACAAAAACTTTTATTATCCTAGGCATATATAACAAGAGGCATACCAACTTTAAGAATTAAACATTTATTAAACGTTAATCCATTTTTCTATTGATCACCCTGTTCATATAATCCTGATACCACGCTTTTGCGATCAGTTTTCCTTTTTCTACTTCAGGATTGTTCTTCAACTGCCCCATCAGATTTTTTTCTAATCCCAGATCTGTTTTATCAAATACTCCAACAATTTCTTTTCCGTCAAAACGATAAACATAATTACCAATAATAAACTGCTCTACAGCACCATCGGAATTGGCAATAATCGGAGTATATTTTTTATCACTTACCAGACTTCTTCCCCAGCTTCTTATTTTTTTATCATACCCTATTAAATCAGCCAGTGTAGGATAAATATCAATTTGCTGTGCAAGCTCCTGATTCACGCCTTTCAGATTATATTCAGGATTTGGAGAGTACAAAATTAAAGGAACAGCAAAACGGTTCATGATTTTTTCATATTCCGGATAATATACTTCATTGGTATGGTCTCCTGTAAATACGAATATGGTATTGTTGTACCAAGGTTGCTTTTTAGCCGTTTCAAAATACTTTTTAATTGAATAATCTGTATATTGTATAGGCTCATGCATCTGATTTTTTCCTTTTTTGAACTTCCCATTATACTTTTCAGGAATTTTGAAAGGGTGGTGAGAAGAAGCCGTGAAAACCGTTGCCATAAAAGGTTGCGTTTTTCCTACATTTTTAGCAAAATATTGCAAAAAAGGTTCATCCCAGATCGCCCACATTCCGTCGAAATCACTATCATTATTATATTCCGTTTTCCCATAGTAATGTTTAAACCCAAGAATATTTCCAAATCCTAAAAATCCCATAGAACCATTCGGAGCTCCGTGATAAAAGGAAGTATCATAACCTAAATCATTACAGATAGAAACAATAGACTGTATCTTCTGATTGGAGTAAGGCGAGCTTGTAAAAGCATCCGTCAAACTCGGAATTCCTGCCAAAACAGAACTCATCCCGTGAATAGACTGTCTTCCGTTCGCAAAAGTATTCGGAAATATTAAACTCTGTCCCGCCAAACTATCGATGAACGGTGTATAAGAAACATAATCCTTGATATTTTTGTCTTTATTAAATGCTCCGGAATATTCTCTGCTAAAAGATTCTACAATGAAAATAACAATATTCGGTTTGTTTGCGACTTTCCTGTCATACTGTTTATAAGGCTGAATATTTTCATCTATAAATTTCTGATCTACAAAATGTACCTCTTTGAAATTATTGGTATTCAATGTTCTGAAGAACGAAAACGTACTGTTCAGCACCATATTTCCCTGAGCCGGAAGCTTTACAAAACGGTTCGCATCTACCAAATTAATCGGTCTTGTACTGTGTTTAAAATCTCCTCGTATTCCTCCAACAGTTAAAACAGCAGTGATACAAAGTGTTACAATGGATAAAATAAAGTAAGGAACCAGCTTCACAGGTTTTTGTTCTGTAATTTTCACTTTTTTATAAAGGAAAACCCAAAGCCACATCAAAACGACAAACCATATTAAAATAAAAGGATTCTGCATCATAGAAGCAGTGAACACTTTAAAAATATTGTTTTCGTGCTGTGCTACCTGAAACGCAGCTGAGGTAAGCCTCGTCTGGGAAAATTTAAAATATTCAAAATCCCCGAAGTTCATGGCATAGGTAATTCCGTTGGTGATAAAGTACAGCCAGAAAAGGATTTTCTGATATACTTTCTTCGTGTTGATCACAATAGGAATCAGACTCAACAGAATAAAAAGGGCATTTACGTATAAGATCGCAGTGGTATCAAACGCAATCCCGTGATAAGACAGGCTGAAATAATCTGAAACCGAGTCTACTTTAATCAACCCTTTATTAAAATACCAAAATAAAAACCTGGCAATCTGATAGAAAAAATAAGCTAAAAAAATCCGGTACAACAATACCAGAACTTCCTGTTTCCTAAATTCTTTAAAAAATCTCATGACGCAAATTTACATCAAATTCAGATACGATGAATGGAACAATGCACCAATATAGAAATGTGATAATAATCGGTACGTCCTTAAATTGATACAGCCTTACATTCATTTATTTGATATATTATTTTAATTTTGTGGCTATGAATTTTATTAAAAATAATCTTGCGAATGCCATCACTCTGGGAAACCTGTTCTCGGGCAGTGTGGGAGCCATTCACCTTATTCTTGGCGATTATCAGACGACAGCGGTTTGCATTATTCTTTCTTTGATTCTGGATTTTTTCGACGGCTTCGTAGCCAGAGCTTTAAAATCGAATTCAAACTTAGGAGTTCAGCTGGATTCCTTAGCCGATATGGTGAGTTTCGGACTGATTCCGGGATTGGCAATGTTTAAAATGCTTGAACCTTTTGGTACTCATCTTTTAGGATTCTCTTTACCTTTTGAAATCAAATATCTTGGATTGTTTATCACGCTGTTCTCATGTCTGAGACTGGCTATTTTCAATTTAGATGAAGATCAGAAATACTATTTCAAAGGCCTGAATACTCCTTCCAATACCATTCTGGTATTTGGAATTTATTATTATTTAGTAGAAAAAGCGTCACCGAAGATTTTCGAAAACGAAACCTTTAGCTTAGGTCTTATTATATTGACCGTTTTGTCTTCGTGGCTTCTGATTTCACCGATAAAAATGATTGCGATGAAATTCAAATCGATGAAATTACAGGACAATTATCCTAAAGTCGCTTTATTAATAGGCTCAATCCTTATTCTGGCGGTTTTCAGAATCGCAGGAATTCCTTTGGTGATTATCTATTATATTTTTATTTCAATTATCTTTCAAAAGCAATTAAAATAGGAAGGTGAAATTTCATTTTCAAATTAACCCATTCTCAAATTTTCAAATTATAAAAAATGAACTTAAAACTATATAAACCTCTTTGCATCTTCGATCTTGAAACTACAGGAACCAATATCGGAAAAGACCGGATTGTGGAAATCTGTATTTTAAAAGTAAATCCGGATGCTTCAAGGGAAAGCAAAACGTGGAAAGTAAATCCTGAAATGCCTATTCCTGTGGAATCGAGCCAGATTCACGGAATATATGATGAAGACGTAAAAGATGCTCCTACCTTTAAACAAATCGCTTCAAAAATCATGGAAATGATTTCAGGAGCCGATTTAGGAGGTTTTAATTCCAACAGATTTGATGTACCATTATTGGCTGAAGAATTATTGAGAGCTGAGATCGATTTTGATCTTAGTAAATTCAAATTGGTAGATGCACAGACTATTTTCCATAAAAAAGAACCCAGAAACTTAGGAGCTGCGTATCAGTTTTACTGTGGAAAAACATTGGAAAATGCCCACTCTGCAGAAGCTGATGTAATGGCAACTTTTGAAGTACTTGACGCACAGGTTGGAAAATATGAAGATGTTCCGAATGAAGTTGCAGAGCTGAGCGAATTTACATTTCACAACAAAAATGCAGATTTGGCAGGATTTATCGGATATAATGATAAAAATGAAGCGGTTTTCAACTTCGGAAAGTATAAAGGACAAGGCGTGAAAGCCGTTTTCCAGAAAGATCTTGGATATTTCGGATGGCTTCAGAATGCGGATTTCCCTTTGTACACAAAGAAAGTCTTTACAAAAATTCAATTGTCAAGTAAGTTTTAAAACATGAACGAGCTGGTTAAATTTAAATTTTATGAAACTGCCCTTCAAGCGAATAGAGACAAACAAATCCTGGCTGAAAACGGGATCAACAGCTTTATTGCGAATGAACAGCTGATTCAGTCAGATTGGCTGCTTTCTCAGGCGGTTGGAGGTATCCAGCTGCAGGTTTTTGAAGAAGATCTGGAAAAAGCAAAACAGGTTTTACAGGATTATAAAGAGAATGAAGAGTTTTCTTTGGAAGTTGAACATACCATTGAAGATCCCGAATTCGATTTCGTCTGTCCCAAATGTGGTTCCAATCATATTTACAGAGATGATAGCGCTACGAGTTTCTTTGGTATTTCCATTGTAAAGAGTCATAAGTTTATATGTTACTATTGCGGAAACGAGTTTATTCACTAAAAACTTTTCCTAATGAGTAAAATAAAGAAGTTTGGAAAATATGTATTGATTGCTATCATAGGATTTCTCCTGTTTATTTCAGGGAAGTATCTCTTTTTCTGGAGTTCTGTTGAGATTGATCATAATCTGAGTAGAAAGACTTTATTTAAAGATTTTAATCATCAGAAACAGGAATACATTGACGGAGGAGATTCTGACGAAATAAAAACAAATAATTTCCGGGTAAAAATAGACAGCCTTTCCACAGAATCTTACGGATATTATATTCAAGACAATCCTCTTTCTTTAGAAATACGAATCGTAACGGGAGACGGATACAGCGGCGGAGGCTACAGCATAAAAATTATCGGAAATCGGTATCAGGTTTCTCCTTATCACTATACCGACAGTCCGCGGTTTTTTGATTTCATCAATGAAGATTATTATAAGATCATTAACAGCAAGGTAATTCTTAATAAAGATTCTTATAAGAAAGGAGACAGTATTTTTGGATATACTGAGCTTAAAGTTCAGAAAAGATATGGCCCTGAAAAGTATTTTGTAGAAGGAAAGGGATATTTCAAAGGAGTGGTAAATTAAATTAAAATAATATGAAAATAATCTGCATAGGAAGAAATTACAGCGAGCACGCAAAAGAACTGGGAAACGAAATTCCTGAGAGACCCGTAATTTTCATGAAACCGGATACAGCCGTTTTAAAAGGAAATGATTTTTACATCCCTGAATTTTCCGACGATGTTCATTATGAACTAGAAGTTGTTGTTAAAATTTCGAAGGGTGGAAAGTACATTCAGAAAGAATCTGCCCACAAGCATTACGAAGAAATCGGTTTAGGAATAGATTTTACCGCAAGAGATCTTCAAAGTGATCTTAAATCGAAAGGTTTACCTTGGGAACTGGCAAAAGGCTTTGACGGTTCGGCTGTAATAAGCAGTTTCTTCAAAAAAGAAAAATTCAATCTTTCATCACTTAATTTTTCATTATTAAAGAACAAAGAAAAAGTACAGGACGGAAACACACAGGATATGATGTTCAGCATTGATGATATCATTACTTTCGTTTCGCAATATTTCACTTTAAGAGTGGGAGACCTTATCTTCACAGGAACTCCAAAAGGAGTTGGAAAAGTAAATGAGAATGATATTCTTGAAGCTTATCTGGAAGAGGAGAAAGTGTTAGATTTAAGAATATTGTAATTTTAAAATTTTTCATATATCCATTTTTTTCTTACCTTTAAGAGACAAAATATGAAAATATGATAAACATAGTATTACCCGTAGATTTTGGGGAAAAAACAGATCAGCTGATAGAGGGAGCCGTAAAGTTTGCAAAACAGGTCAATGGAAAAATAAATCTGATTCACGTTGCTCCTACTGATATAGGTTTTGCTATTGGCGATATGGGATATCAATATTTCCCTGAGGTAGAAGAAAACGAGATCAGAGAGGAATTGGTACAGCTCAACAAACTTCAGCAAAGGGTTCTTGCCCATGATATTGATTGCGAACACCTTTTAAAACAGGGAATCGCAAAAGATATTATTCTGGAATATGCAAAAACCAAACATGCTGATTTTATCGTAATGGGATCACACGGAAGAAGTGGTATCTACGATGTTTTTGTAGGAAGCTTAACGAAAGGACTTACCAAAAGTTCGCCGGTTCCGGTATTGGTTCTCCCGATACATGATTAAGCATTTTAAGGATTAAAGATAAAAAAACCGATCAAATATAGTATTTGATCGGTTTTTTACTATATAACCAATTAATTAACCTTCTTTTTTGTAGATCTTTGGATCGTAGTAAGGATTTTTTCCTTCTGTAGGAGAATAATAATCTTTGTCTTTATTATTACCCAATGTTGATACTAATACATAGCACCAGTATGTAAACATTACACAGCAAACAATAAACAAAATCCAGTTTAAAACATTTCCAAATGCATCATAAAAACCGAAAGACCATTTGAAAACTTTACTTAAGAATAGAAAGAAAGACGTCATTATTTTCCTTTTTTAAATTAACTTTGCACAAATTTATAAAAAATGTTTAAATTACTTTCAAAAGAAAGCAATATTTTTTCGATACCAGTCTATATTGTTTTTCTTCTTTTTATAGTAATCTTATTTAACATACTGAATTTCAATACTTATGAAGCAATTATTGCCGGGATTACATTTTTGGGAATTGCTTTAGGTTATTTTTGTTTTCACTCGATTGCTCTTAATTACCAGACTCACCTTCCTTTATTTTTATATACATTTTTTGTTTTCGGGTTATATCCGGGCGGGCTGGATATAGGTATTGCCGTTGCTCTGCTTACCAATTCATTTCTTTTGCTTCTTCTTACAAGTACCAATGAGGATCTAAGAAAAAAATCTTATGTATTGGTAGGTGCTATTGTGGCTCTTACTTTCATATTTCTTCCCACCACATGGCCTATGGCTATTTTTGTTCTGATCCACGTGATTGCAACATCGGAAAGGGTGAGTTTAAATATTATCCGATTTTTACTGGGAATTCTTCTTATTGTGACCAGTTATTTTTCGATCATGTACTTCTTAGATTTCACTACATGGAATCTTGATTATTTTCCGTTTGGAAAAATGAAGATCATTACAGATTATCATGAGGTTTTTCCTTTAATTCCTATTGCCCTGCTTCTAATATATGCGATATATGACCACTTCAGCAATTACAATAAAAAAAGTCCTATAAGCAAGTACAAGTATACTTTCCTGTTGGTTTTTTCATTGGCTCAGCTGGTGACCATTATTCTTTATATGAATAAAAATTACGAATACTTATTATTATTGGCATTCCCGGCCAGTATCATTTTAAGTAGAATGTTACGATTCCTCCCAAAATACTGGATGCGGGAAGTGAGTTTGTGGCTTATTATTTTAAGCCTGATTATGTTTAAAACAGAAACATATTTTGATATATTTTAAAGATTATGATTCAGATAGACGATAAATTAATTTCTGAGGATATATTTTCCGAAGAGTTTGTATGTAACCTTACCAAATGTAAGGGAGCATGCTGTGTAGAAGGAGATGTAGGAGCCCCTTTAGATAAAGACGAGCTCGAGATATTAGACAATATTTTTGATAAAATAAAACCTTACCTTACGCAGGAAGGGATAAAAGCACTTGAAGAGCAAGGAACATGGACTACAGATCCGTCAGACGGAATGTATGTAACACCTATGGTTGAAGACCGTGAATGTGCTTATGTAACATTTGATGAAAAAGGAATTACCAAATGCGGTATTGAGAAGGCTTATGAAGACGGTGCTGTAGACTGGCAAAAGCCGATCTCATGCCACCTTTACCCGATCAGGATCACAGAATATTCTACTTTTTCAGCGTTGAATTACCACGAATGGAATGTTTGCAGCGATGCCTGTACATTAGGAAAAGAATTACAAGTACCTGTATATAAATTCCTTAAAACTCCGCTTACGAGAAAGTATGGTGAAGATTTTTATACAACTTTAAGTGAAGTTGCAGAAGAATGGAAGAACGAATATGGTTCTTAACTGATCCCGAAAGCAAACGTTCAGAATAATAAAAAACCGCAGAGAAATCTCTGCGGTTTTCTGTTGAATATATTCTATTATTTTAGTTGGAAGCACCCGCTTTAGTAGCCGTTGCTTTCACCTCTTCTTTTTTGGCATTTTCCCAACCGTCTTCAGGCATTAATGTAGCCACCACCCTGTTTTTAGTCAGATATTTTTTAGCCACATCCTGCAGATCTTTTACCGTAAGTGCTTTTACTTTTTCCTGATAATTAAGGATTTCATATTTGTCACTTCCATCCAATTGGTTTTTAGATAGAGCATTCATCCAGTAATTATTGTCTTTAAGATCTGTTTTATAATCGTTCATCTCCCCTTCTTTATACTTATCCAAGTCTTTTTGTTCCGGGCCTTTATCAATCAGTTTCTGAATTTCTGCGATGGCGCTCTTCGTCAGCTTCTCAGCATTTTCCGGCCCGCAAGGGAAGCTTACGCTGAAAGAGTAATTACTGAAAGGAACTTTATACATTCCGCCTCTTGCTCCACCTCCGTAGATTCCGCTTTCGTCTTCTCTCAGTTTTTCAATCACCTTGATTGTAGCTACCTCACCTAAAGCTGAAAGCGCTAAAGCTTCCTTCTCACTGTAAGGAGTTTCTCCGGAGTACACGATCTGAACCATACTCTTCGGATCCTTCCCTTTCTTATACACTTTCGTATGATCTCCGGTAATGGATCTGTATCCTGTATCTTTGAAGTTCGTTGTTTTTCCTGTAGTCGGTAAACTAGCTATATATTGTAAAACTTCATTTTTAAATTTAGCTTCATCAATATTCCCTACGAAATAGAAATGGAAGTTTCCTGCATTGGCAAATTTCTCCTTATAAATGTCATACGCCTTTTTGTAATCTGTAGCCGCCCAGTCTTTTTCCAATGGAAGAATACCGATAAATCTAGGATTTTTCTGATTGGTAAACTTAGCATGTTCGTTTGCAAAATACGTCTGCGGATTAGACAAAAGATTATTCAGCATGGCAGACTGCTTCGTTTTGTAGGCATTAAATGCTTCAGGACTGTAATTTAACCCTGTAAAATAAGCATATACCAACTCCATTGCCGTACTCAGATCCTTTTGATTGGTTCTTCCATATACACCTTCCAGTGTACTGCTGATATATGGAGTGACATTCACCTGTTTTCCGGCAAGGTAATTCGTAAGGTCCGCTTTAGAAGCACCGTTTACTCCCGCTTCAGTTAAAGCCTGATAAGCAAACTGCGTTTTGTTGAAATCTGCATCAGGAATTAAAGAATTCCCCCCTAAGCTTCTTGCTGAAAATACAATTTCATCATCTTTAAAATCGGTTTTCTTAAAGGTAACTTTTGCTCCGTTGCTCAGCGTCCAAGTGGTTGTTCCCAGTTTTTCGTCGGTTTCGGTTTTAGCAATTTTCCCTTCGGATTTAAATGGCTTTACCAGATTTTTGATGGTTGCTTTTTCTTCATAAGGCTTAATGTCCGCCATTTTTACAGATTCAAAGGCATTAAGCACCATGGCTTCTGTAGGCATTTTAACATTATCCTTTTTCGGCCCTGTGATCACAATAACCCTGCTGTCATCTTTCACAAATTTCTTGATGATATCATTGGTCTGTGCCAGTGTTACACTTGGTAAGAATGTTTTGGTATCCTCGTATTCCCAAGCAATTCCCGGCATAGGTTCCTGCTCAAGGAAGTTTCTTACATATTCATCTACAAGCATATAACTTTCGGTCTTATCTCTGTTATTATAAGAGCTTTCAAGATTGGATAATACCTGAGATTTAGCCCTGTCAAGCTCAGATTGTGTAAATCCGAATTTCTTTGCTCTTTCCACTTCCGTTAAAAGCACCGTAAGCGCATTCAGCTGATCTCCTTCTTTCGTCATGGCAAACCCCTGGAAAGCTTCTTTGGTTCTGGCATACGTTCCGCCATGGTAAACAGATCCGTAGGTAAAAGGCGGGTTATTTGAATTAATTAATTCTCTCAATCTGTTGTTCAGCATCGTCGTTGCAAGATTTTTAACCAGACTTTGATTGTACTGTTCAACCGTAACATCCGGTGTATAGGCTTCTGAATCTTTCATAATGAACTGAACTCTGGAACTCGTCGCATCGGGATCGGTTTCAACAGCCACCAACGTTTCCTTATGATTTGGCAGGTCAAAAGTCTTTCTTTCTCTTGGCTTAGACGGATTTTTATACTTGCTGAAATTGTCTTTTATCTTTTTCTCCACTTCATCCACATTGATATCTCCTACTACCACAATCGCCATAAGATCCGGTCTGTACCAGTCCTGATGAAATTTTCTGATCACATCCGGTTTAAAGTTTTCCAGTACCTCTTTTTTACCTATCGGAAGTCGGTTGGCGTATTGGGAATTGTATAAGAGTTTTGGTAAATATTTATCAGACATTCTTTTATCTGCTCCCAATCCTAATCGTAGCTCTTCCAGCACTACACCTCTTTCCTTATTGATCTGTTCGTCAGAAAGTGTAGCATTGAACGCCCAGTCTTCCATTACTTTAAGGCCTGAATCAAGATTGCCCGGCTTGTCCAAAGGCACAGGAAGCATATATACTGTCTCATCAAAGCTAGTATAAGCATTAAGGTGCTGCCCGAATTTCACTCCTATCGACTGTAAGAAATCTACCAGTTTATTATCCGGAAAATTCTTGGTCCCGTTGAAGTTCATGTGCTCCATAAAGTGAGCAAGACCTCTTTGGTTTTCGTCTTCCAGAATAGATCCTGCGTTAATTGCCAGTCTGAAATCTACCTTCTTTTCCGGTAAATTGTTTTTTTTGATGTAGTACTTCATTCCGTTGGAAAGGGTTCCCATTCTCACAGAAGGATCTGCCGGAATATTCTGAGCAAAACCATTTGCAGAGGCAAAAAAGATCACTGCAAATGAAAATAACATTTTCTTCATTGTATTAATTATTAATTTTTTTCGGGGTAAAAATATCAATTATTCACTACGGAAGGAAATTTAAAAGTCTTATTTAACGTTAAAGTTCAGTTAAATAGCGTTAATTTTTCAATGCATAAAAAAAACCGGACAAACCCCGGTTTATTATGTTAAATACAATTGTATTATTTAAAATCAGCGTCAGTAACTCCTGAATTAAGAACTACCTTTGTGGTTTTGATGGCCACTTTCTGACCTCCTCCTTCAGCTTCAATGTCAGCCGGGAACTGAATTCCGTCAACTGTCATATAGCTTTTTACAAATGCGTTTCCTTCTTTTGTTTCAGACTTATATAATAAACCTGTAGCAGCATCAAAGTAAAACTTACCTTTATCTGAGCTCAATACATTGTAATCTTTACCGTCAATTTTTTCTACATTTACTGTAGTGAAGGTAGCTGCATCATATCCTAATGCATCCATCACCTTGCTCTTTTTAAGCTCAGCAATTTTATCAGCAGGAATATCCATTTTTTGTCCCATCTGATCCATATATCCTTTTTCACCGTCAAAAACCTGAACCATTTTCTGTCCCATCACCGATTGCTCAGATCTGAATTTGTTTCCCATTTTCTTAGTCGTCATCGCAACCTCCATTCCCTGTACAGAAAGGGTATTGTCTATCACCGAACTTTTTACAGCTTCTAATTTTGCTTTTCCTCCTAAAGCCTGAAGATAGTTATCGATCACCTGCTTAGAAGTAAGTGAAGACTTTGCAGCCGCTGCCTTTACGGGAGCTGCTTTTTGCTGAGCAGCTACTGAAGTAGAAAAAAGTACTGCGCAGAAAAACGGAATTATAATCTTTTTCATATATTTATTTTAAAGACGTAAATATAGGAATAATTGAATGAATACGTTTTTATAAAGGCAACAATTATCAAAAATGTCATTCTCAATTCATAAAACGCAATACAATCTTCAAACCTTTTACATTATGAGTCCTATGAAGCCTCGGAAGGTATTAAACAGCAGGATCAGTTCCCTTTTCGGGAGCCGGCGGAGTATTCTGCCTGTTCACCAGCAGTACATTATACTGTGCCGTAAGGGCATTGAGCTGGTTGATCACCGTTGCATAAGGCGAAGGCGGCACTTCTACCAGCAGATGAAGCGCATCGATCCGGTCTCTTAAAGCATAATAGGCTGCATTGGCCTCTTCTCTTTTCAGCTTGATGGTCTCCGGATTGGCATCTCCGTATTCCTGGGTACGCGAAAGGTATTTCCCGTTGAACAGGTCATTGGCTTCCTTCAGCTCGGCAAGCCAGCCCGAAAGGTCAAAATCTGTGATCACGGTACCCAGCTCGGGTTTGTTTTCCCAGTCGCGGATCAGGTTGCTGAGAACGGCTGTCTCTGCCTGGTAGTTGAGGCGGGCAATACCGCTGCCGTAGAGCGCCATATTATCGAGAAGCAACTGTGCTCTGGTGCATCTGCTTTCTTCATAATGATAGGTCTGGGCCATCAGGAAGTAGTACATCCCGTTGACGGCATTGTCTCTTCTCTCATCCAGCGCAATAAGTTCCTGGGTAATTTCACTCGCCATGGCCTTTTTGTATAAAGATTCCAATTCAGTAATCTTTGCAGAAAAAGCGGCAAGCTTGGTGTCGATCTGCAGTGTTGCGGGATTGTTCAGATTGATGATTCCCTCAAAGTCTTTCACGTACTGCAGGTATTCTGCATTACGAAGTAATTTTAATTCGATTGTGTTCATATTTTAAAAAAAATTGTGTTTTCTTTTCAGGGAGCATCCAAATGAGGGGAGCAAGGAGTTTTCCCTGTTTCCGGAAAGTCTGTCGCAGGGGTGCAGCCTACTTTCCCGGTGACCGGAAAACCTGTAGCGAGGGAGAAACAGACCGTCCGGAAAGACAGAAAGCTGGTGAGTGCCTTCTGCTTTATTTTTTCAATACCCGGCATTTCAGTTTCCGGAGGCACTGTGCCCCAGTACTATACCCGAAGTATCTTTTTCAAAAATACATAAATTTTTCATTTGGGGAAACCCGTAATGTTTTTTTATTTTTTATTTGAATATTTGCAGGGTTATAAAAAAATTATATATTTAACCCAACAAAAACACCAAATAACTATGAAGAAAAATTTATTTCTCAGGCTGTCGTTACTGGCAGTCTTTCTCACCGTACTACACGCCTGCCGAACAGACCAGTTCGCTGAACAGGAATCACACAGCAACACCTCAGGATTTCAGCTTACCTCGAAAAGGATCTCTCTGAATGAGGCTAAACACAAGGCAAAACTTATTCCTGAGCTTAATAAGGCTGAGGCCAAGATCAAGGCTAAAGTGATAAGCAACATAAATGGTAAAGTGATAAGCTACGGAAACGGCGTTTCTATAGATACGGATGAAGTGATCTATATTGAGAACGGCCCCAACTACCATACGTATACCTTCAATATAAGACACGAAAATGCTTCTGAAGATGCTCCGGTAGAGAATCTGGTACTGAGCCCTCTTACGGATGGTACCTACAGAGAACTTCTGGTGACCTACGATCTCAGTATTCAGGAAAAACAAATTCTGATGAATGGGGGCTATATCAATACTACCGGGAAAACAACCGTGACGGAGCTTACCCCCGGAACTTATAGCGGAAGTTTTTCACAGACAGGGAAACTCTCCTGCTCTTATCAAACCGTTACACTCAATCTTTCATGTGTGGAAGGACTGCATATGCCGGGGCAACAATGCATATATTCCGGGGATGATGGCCCCAGAACTCTTACAATGGTAGCGCTGGTTTGCGGTGCAGATACCAGCCTGGGAGATGATGGTGAGGGAGGAGGATCATCCGGCGGTTCCGGATCTGCCTCTCCCGGTGCTGGTGGTGGCGGCTTAGGAAACAAAGATGACGGAAGTGGAAATACAGGATCTCCAGCAAATGAACCGGGAGACTGTAATGGTGGACTTACCGCACCTCAAACACCAAGCTATGACATCAGTGATGGTGGATGTGGAAATAGTATACCTACCCAGCCTACTTTACCATTACCACCTAAAACAACTCCTTGCCAGAAAGCTATTAATAATAATTTAAATTCAAAAGAACTCTTAACAAAAATAAAAATTGCAAAGGCACAAACTCAGCTTACTGCTACTCTAGCTACTGATACAAACGAAAAATCTTTTTCATTTGGCAAAGATGCTATTGGTGATTATGATACAACGCCTATTAAAACTACAACTGCCGGAAATCAAGTAGGTTTACTGGTTACTTACCCAGGTCTTACTATAGAAGGAGGAGCACATACCCACACAATTGATTTATATAATTCTTTTTCTTCCGGAGATATTTATTCACTTCAGGGAGCTAATTCCTTAAATTCAAATTTTAAAACATTTTTTGTTTTTGCCAATGGCGGGGTAGTTTATGCGTTGACGATTACAGATCCCGTAAAATATGCTAATTTTGTAGCTAATTATCCTGCTGGGAATCATCTAGATATGTCGACATCATATTGGAAATCAACTTCACCTATATATTCTGATTCAGAGAATTTAAAAGATAGATTTGTGAAGCAAGGTTTATCAGATGATGATGCTTATGCCAATGCAGTAGCATTTGTACTAAATAAATATGATATGGGAGCGACATTAAGTCAACAAGATGCTACAGGGAATTTTAATTCTATCTTTATAGAAGAAAATATAATCAATATAAGCATATCAGGAATAAATGTTCCATTAACAATCTATACCCAAACCACAAAGTGTAATTTAAAATAAAGAAGATGAAAAATTTTAAATTTTTATTTGCTTTTGTGCTATTGATATTAGGAGTATCATCAGCAAAAGCACAACTTGATACCTTAAACTATCTTAAACAATTTGAAGCTAATAAAGCTAATTATATCAATAAACCGTTGTCTGTATTGCTAAATGATATGACGCAGATACAACCTAAAACCGCTTGGTCAGCAACACACCGTAAAAAAACGATAACTCCTGGTACAAGATTTAAGTTTTGTGATATGGAATTAAGTTTTCATAATGTCATTACATTACTTATCGAATGGCAAGATCCAATTCCTAGGGATCAGACAAAATATTATGAACAGAAAAATGATTTTTATTTTACCAATGAAGAAAGAATTTTTTATGGAAGTAAAATAATAAAAAATATTGTTGTTTACCGATGATAAGGAGCTATCAACTTTCAATAATTTTAATTATATCTTTTGCTTTTTCATATGCGCAGGAAGTTGTGAAAAGTAAAAACGGTGAAACTTATATTATTTTAAATTGTCATATGAAAAAACCAAAGTTCGATACTTTGGCATACCTCAAACAATTTGAAGCCAATAAAGCGAATTATATTAATAAACCGTTGTCTGTATTGTTAAATGATATGACGCAGATACAACCTAAAACCGCTTGGCCAACAACACATAGAAAAAAAACAATAACTCCTGGTACAAGTTTTAAGTTTTGTAATATGGAATTAAGCTTTCATAATAGCATTACTTTACTTATCGAATGGCAAGATCCAATTCCTAGGGATCAGACAAAATATTATGAACAGAAAAATGATTTTTATTTTACCAATGAAGAAAGAATTTTTTATGGAAGTAAAATAATAAAAGATATAATTGTTTATAGATAATAAAAATTAGCCGCCTTATTAATGAGGTGGCTAATTTTAAAATGTTCCGCTAACATTATGCAATTAAATCACATAATGTAACTTAAAATGAAAAGTTTTTAAATATTTATTTTTGAAAAATGTTATTCACAATATTGTGATTGCAAAATGATTTTATATTTTTAACGAACTTAAAAAAAACACATTATGAAAAAAAACTATGCACTGGGGCTGTTGCTCCTGGCAGCCATGCTTCTTTTTCTGCATTCCTGCAGGAACGATTATTTACAAGATCAGGCTGAAAGCTATAGCAACGCTTCAAAATTTCAGCTTACCTCAAGGAGGATCTCTCTGAATGAGGCTAAACACAAGGCAAAACTTATTCCTGAGCTGAATAAGGCTGAGGCCAAGATCAAGGCTAAAGTGATAAGCAACATAAATGGTAAAGTGATAAGCTACGGAAACGGCGTTTCTATAGATACGGATGATGTCATTTATATTGAGAAAGGGCCGGATATTCATTCATATACTTTCCACATTAATAGGGAAAACGCTTCTGAAGATGCTCCGGTAGAGAATCTGCTACTAAGCCCTCTTCCTGATGGCACCTACAGGGAGTTTCTTGTTTCTTATTATCTTTTTCCCCTGCCGAAAAGCAGAAGCTAAAAAATGGCATTACTGTAGATGTCAAAGGGAAAGTATATATATCCGAACTTCAACAGGGTACTTATAATAACGATGGAATGATGACTGAGTCTGAAATATCCTGTGAATGGGTAGAAGAATCATACTTTACAGCCTGTAGCAGTAACGAGCACTTCAACGGGGAAGCTTCTATCTCACAGGGAGGCCCATGTAAGGCAAATGTACAGTCACAGCTTGTTATCAATGTAGTACACCGATGTAAGCTTATTGCCTCGACAGCTTTAGGAGATGACGGAACAGGGGGTGGTGGCGGAACTCCTGGATCTGGTGGAGGACTGGGTGGAGGAAATGAAGAACCGGAGATCCCAACAAAACCGAACCTGCCACCGAGTAAAGGTAATAATAATCCTTGTGAGAAAATAAAAGCACAAAGAGCAGATATAAACTTTCAAAACAAAATAGCCGATCTGCAAGGAAAAACCAGATTAAAAAAAGAAACAGGGTACATTCAACGAGCCAATGGTGAATATACTTATAAGGACAATGCTTCTGCGACTAACCAGGCAAATGAACTATCTCTGCCTACAGCTGAAGAACCCGCAAATCAAGATATTATTGCGTACCTTCATACCCATGTGGATGACTATGAATATTATGATCCTGAAAACCCTGTGATAACGATAACCAAGAAAGGTTTTAAAATTTTTTCTCCGGCAGATATATCTTATTTTATGACGATGATAAAAAATGCACAGGATGCAGGACGACCTTTAGGAGATGTATATGCAGTTTTAGTATCTTCATTAAAGAATTACCAGATCAGGTTTACCGGAAATCAATATCAAATTAAAACTTTTACTGCCGATCAAAAAGAGACTTTTAGAGAAACCTTCATCAAGTATATGTCTAAAAACAAAAAAATGAGCTTAGAACTAAAATTCCTAAAATTTATAGATGAGTCAATGAATACAAAAGGAGTTTCTTTATATAGATTGAATTCTGATGGAACTACAGCAGAAATAAAACTAAATGCAGACAAAACAGATTTAGTTGAAATTACTTGCCCATAACTAATAAATAAATCTTATGAAAAATATAATTTTGATTCTTATAATATTTTTATTCTCAAGTATTTCATGCAAATCTCAGATTATTTCTTTAGAACAAGCTGTAATCTATGAACAAACAGGAAATATCCCACAAAACACTACCTATATAAAAGATATTAATAATTCTCTTAATAAATATACCGGAAATTGGAAGGGAACATATAATAATAAATTTTATGAATTCAACTTTATAAAACAAATTAATTATAGTAGTTTAGATGGAAATATAAAACGAGATAGGCTTATAGGCAGACTTAGAGTTACAAATTCTTTTGGTGTGATATTTTATGATAGTACTACTGAATTAGATGATTTAAAAACCAAATTTAAAGGAGATAATTTTCAGCCTGATTTAAAAGCCTATGTTATGTATTTTGTTGGAAACAGTATAGGATGCGCAGAAGCTGGGGATGTTTACTTAATAATACAGCCTGCAACACCAAATCAAATGAGTGTTATTATGATTCCAGATAATGATACTACAGAAGAGGGAGATTGCCCGTCAAATTTTCAACCCACAATACCATATAAGAAAACAATAAACCTAACCAAACAATAAAAATAAAATCCTTTCAATTTTTGGAAGGATTTTAAAATATATGATGACAAAATGAATTTAAAGGGGATCTCATTATTTAGAATGAATTCTGATGACACTGTCACAGAAATCAAATTAAATGCAGACAAAACAGATACAAGCGAAACTAACTGTCCACAATAAAAACTTCTTATATGAAAAATATATTCTTAATATTGAACATTTTTATACTTACAGCTATATCGTGCAATGCTCAAAGCACCATAAGTCTTGAAGAAGCTGCCGTTTATCCTGAACAACCAGATGGGAGAATGTTACCTTTAAATACAATTTACGTGAAGGACATAAATAATTCTCTTAATAAATATACCGGAAATTGGAAAGGTAGTCTAAATGGCAAAATTTATGAATTTAGTTTTATAAAAAAAGAAAATGTGGGAGGCTATGATGTCAATTGGGACTTTATAGTTGGAAGATTTAGGATTACAAATTCTTTTGGTGTTATATTTTATGACAGTACTACTGAATTGGATGATGATAAAACTAAATTCTGGGGGAAAAATTTCCAGCCTGATTTAAAAGCCTATGTTATGTATTTTGTTGGAAACAGTATAGGATGCGCAGAAGCTGGGGATGTTTACTTAATAATACAGCCTGCAACACCAAATCAAATGAGTATTATTATGATTCCAGATAATGATACTACAGAAGAGGGAGATTGCCCGTCAAACTTTCAGCCCACAATACCATATAAGAAAACAATAAACCTAACCAAACAATAAAAATAAAATCCTTTCAATTTTTGGAAGGATTTTAAAATATATGAAAAATGAATTTGAAAAGGAATAATATTATATAGGATGAAAGATAAAGTTGCTCAGAGCTTCGGTAATGGAAAAAGCTTGTACCGTAGAGATGGTACAACATGGGGAAAACTAATATTAGATACTGACGGCACAGTGAAAAAAGAAAACTGCCCTTTATAACTTAAAAAAAAGAAAAAATATGCAGTAATAACTAAGGCATTTGTTTTCTGAAATTGCATTTTTGTAAGAGGTTAGGAAAAGAAAATTACCATATTGGGAAAACATCAACTATGATTTATCCGTAAAATACTTTTCCTTTAGAAATGTTTTTTTACAAAACAGTAAAACAATAACGGTGACTCATTTATAAATTTTCACTAGCTATAAAAAACAGATATCAATACAAAAGCCACCAAAATATTGGTGGCTTTTTATATATTATTTAAGACTTAAAGAATTACTTCTTAAGTTCTTCCAAGAACTCGTCGTGAGAAATAGCAGTTTCTTTCTTAGTTGCTTTTTCAAGAATTACATCTTTCAGTTTCGCCATCGCTACTTCAGAAGAGATTTGTCTTACTTGTTCCTGATCTTTCAGCATTTCAACAGCATATTTCTGGATCTCCTCATCACCTAGGTGGTGGATTCCGTAGATTGCCAATTGGTTTCTTACCAATTGCTCAGCCTGTGCCAAAACATCAGCATAGTCTAACTGGATTTCGTTGTCAGTCATCAATTTTCCTTCGATGATCTGGTATTTCAACTGGTTTTTCTCTGCTTCAAGGATTTCCTTAGCCTGCTCTTCAGACTGAATGTTTTGGTTAGAGAACTGTAACCATTTTACCAAGAATGTTTCAGGAAGTGTTACTTCTTCTTTTTCAGAAACCTGCTCCAATACTTTATTCACAAAGTGAACATCAGCATTTTGCTGGAAGTACTCATCCAATTCAGATTTTACTTTTTCTTTCAATTCTTCTTCAGAACTGATTGTTCCTTCTCCGTATACTTTATCGAAAAGTTCCTGATTAAGCTCAGCTAAGTTAAGACCATAGAAATCTTTTACTTTCACTTCTACTTCAGCGTGGTGCAAGTGCTCAACTTCTTCTTTAGAGAATCCTAATTCTTTAGCCAATTCTTCGCTACCTGCCAATGTTTCTTTAGAAACTTTTACAGATCCGTCCATTTTCAAAGATTTTACCAATTTGAAAGCTTCTTTGTTTTCAGCTGTAATGGTAACGTTCTTTGGATGGTGGTGGTGCTCTCCTTCTGCATCTTCTTCAACAACCTGAGAAACTTCTAAAGCGATGTAAGAATCTTTATTGATTTTGTCTTGAGGAGCCTGCTCAGCGAAACGCTTCTGCATGTTCTCAATACTCTTGTTGATTTCTTTTTCAGAAGCCTCTACTTTGTAGTGAGGAGCTTCATATTTAGCCAAGTCGATTGTGAATTCAGGCTCGTACCCTACTTCAAAAGCAACTTCAAGCTGATCAGCATTGTAATCGAATTCGTTTACTGGCTGAGGAACAGGCTGACCTACTAATCTTAGTTTGTTTTCGTTCACGTACCCGTTCAAAGCATCAGAAACCTGCTTGTTGATCTCTTCAAAAGCAATCCCTGCTTCATATTGTTTTCTAACCATACTCAAAGGCACTTTTCCTTTTCTGAATCCAGGAACTTGTGCATTTTTAGCATAATTAATCAATTGTTTCTCAACTTTTTCCTTATAGTCAGATTTTTCCAATGTCACTGTAAGCAATGCACTTACATCATCATGGTTTTTTGCAGTAACCTTCATTATTGATTAAAATTTTAGGTTGCAAAAATATGAAAATTTTATGAAAATCACTCATTTAAAATCAACTTAAAAAGCCAAATAGTGTTAAATACAAAACCACCGGATTTTCCGGTGGTTTTGTTAACAAGATTAAAGGATATATTAATTAGTAATATTATAGCTTGCCTGAGCAT
Organism: Chryseobacterium tagetis; assembly: GCF_016735585.2. Classification (GTDB taxonomy): domain Bacteria; phylum Bacteroidota; class Bacteroidia; order Flavobacteriales; family Weeksellaceae; genus Chryseobacterium; species Chryseobacterium tagetis. Next base: position 196,934 of record NZ_JAERSE020000005.1, on the reverse strand, counting down.
CTGTCTCTCCTCCTACATGAGTTCCGTAAGTCACTCCGTTTCCGCTTACAGTAGCAGCTTCGGTTACACTTGCAGGCTCATGGAATAGGGTAAGAATTAATTGACTGGCTGATGAAGCATTATTTATTGCTTTGTTAACAACCCATTTAGTTTTTAAACCTACATGTATCCCGTTATATGTAGAAGAAGAATCATCTGTACGGGTTAATGTAATATCAGAGTTCGGAAAATTATATACAAGGAAATGCTCTTCTTTTGCATCTTTTATTTCCTGAGTAGCATCTTCATTTCCGTTTTTAAATTGCACCTCTACATTGTAAGTCTTTCCGTCTTGTACCTGGATAGTAGGATTTCCTCCCGCTCCCATACTATAATTATAGGTTTTAGTTACTGCATTGGGCACATCTTCAGTCACCAATAAAAGAATATTGGTAAGATCCTCCTGCGGAAGATCGTCTTCAGCTGCAGACCCGTCTCTCTGACAAGAAACGACTGTACCTGCGATGAATAAAACAGCTAATAATTTGAATATATTTTTAGTATTGAATACTTTCATTTTTTAAAATTTTAAGGTTGTAAATTTTGTTTAAAATAATTTGAGTCCTTTAGAATCTGTATCTAAAGTTTAAAATAAAGTTTCTTCCTGCCTCATCTGCGAAGAACCTCATACGGTTCAGATAATCTCTGTACGAAACATTGAAAAGATTGTTCACGATAAGACCCGCAGAAAGATTTTTGCTGATGTTGATCCCCGTCTGGATATTCCAAAGAGAATAGCCGTTTGGCGGAGTGCTCAAATCAACTTCTTTTTGCACTTCATCTCCATTGATATAAATAGGAATGGTTGCGTTATAAACCGGAAATCTGGTTTGTTTTAGAAACGTCTGGTTTTCTAAGGTAAAATAAAAATGATTCCAGTTTTCTTTATTGAATTGTAATGCATTTGAAAAATTCGGCGGCATCATCAGGATCAAAGGAACACCGTGTGTATCGTCCTGCCCATGCACGTAGCTTCCTTTTCCGACATAGGTAAGATTATCCGTAAGTTTAAAATTAACATCCAGATCTATCCCATACATTTTCGCATCGATCTGCTGATAAGACCACACAGGAAATACTCCTCTGATCGTATTCTGTACTCCGGTAGGAACTTCGTTGATGAAATTTTTGGTGATAAAGAAGTAAGGGTTTACAGAAACATTCAACCCTTTCAATACATTGAATTTTGAATCAACCGTTAAGTTAAACTGATGTCCCTGTTCATTCTTCAATCCCATATCCCCAATTTCGATCACAGAAGCCGAATGATGCAGCCCGTCTGAAAATAATTCAGCGATATTCGGAGTTCTTCCCACTTTTGCATAGTTAAATTTCAGATCAAAATTTGAATTGGGGCGATATTCCAATCCTGCATTGAACGAAATGTTCTGGTAATTCAATTGAGGGCGCGTAAGGATTCTGTTCTGATCTGTTTTCACATAAAACTGAGGATAAGAATCTGCATATCGGCTTTCCCAATCGCTTTTATCATACCATTTCGTCACGTCATATCGTGTAAAATCATATCTTGCCCCGACTTCCACATTAAAATCATGAGAGATTTTATATTTAAAAATCGAATATAATCCTGCAGCATATTTATCATAGTTCGGGATCAGACGTCTTGCTTTGGTAGCAGGATCTGAATAATTATTCTGGAAGCTCGCATCAATTCCCGTTTCCAGAGAGAATTTCCCTCTTTCCAGCAAATCATTAAGGTTGAACTGATGGGTCATTAATTCCAGATCAAGAGAAGGGGTATCTTTCAACTCACCTCTTCTAATGTCATATTCCTGTCTGTGGTTGAACTGATAGCTATAGGTTGCAGAAACTTTCCCTAAATTTTCAAATCTTTTGAAAGCGGAAACTTTTGCAATATGATGCTCTATGACCTGTCTAGGATTATCAATATCATAACTGAAATTTCCTGTATATACCGGAATTTTCGATGTAGTTGCATTGTAGAAATCTTCGTTGTTTCCTACGTGAGAACCTCTGTAAATTCCAATATTCTGGTTGGTTAAATAATAGTCAAATGAAATTCCTCTTTCATAGGTATTATTCTGAACTGTAAAGTTGAAGGAAGAAAAATCCATTCCCGTATTCATCAGATTATAATCAGGAGCACTCTGATCTCCTAATTTCTTGATGCTTCCTCCGGTTTTCACAGCCCATCCGTTTTTCCAGACTTTAGCAATATCTGCATCCAATCCAAGACCTCTTCCGTTGGAAATTCCTGAAAGATTTACCGAACCTTTAATGGTATCTTTTTTAGGGAAAATTTCGGGCTCCAATACAACAACCCCACCAATGGCATCACTTCCGTACTTCAATGCAGAAGCACCTTTTATAACATCAATATGCTGAAAGTTATTAATATCAACATTCGGTGCATGCTCCACTCCCCATTCCTGCTCTGCAAGTTTTACCCCGTTGTTCAGAATAGAAATACGGCTTCCATACAGCCCGTGAATGATTGGTTTTGAAATATTATTTCCTGTTTTGAGTGCACTTACTCCCGAAATTTTGGTCAACAGATTTCCCAGGTTATCTGTAGAATTTCTGTCTATTTCAGATTTATCGAGCGTCTTCACCACCAAAGAACCATTACTTTTATGGCTTCCATGAATGGTCACCGTTTCAATATCCTGAATATGGTGTTCAAGAGTAATTGTTAAATGCAAATCCTGAGTAACTCCTACATTTTCAGTATAATCATTACAATCAGGATGTTTAGCAATGAGTATATATTTTCCTGCAGGAATTTTATTAAATGAAAACTTACCGGTTTTATCGGTTTTTGCAGAAAAGTCTCCTATTTTCACGACTGCATTTTCCAGCATTGTTTTATCATGAAAATCCTGAACAGTCCCCTGTACTGCGTAAGTCTGCTGTGCGTTTGTCAATGCAAATCCACAAAGGATCAGCATAAAGCTATATATCAATTTCATTGTTAAATAGATTGATTGCGTACTTGTTATAAAGTACATTTTTCGAAAAAAAATTTAAAATACTGACTGATTAGTTTGTATTTAACGAACAATGTAAAAAGTAATAATGTGCAGGAATTTTCCCGTTAAAATCCGAATATCAGATTTTATACATTACGCCCATACGATTGAACCTTAAACCTAATTAAAGCCAATAAAAGAATCTATGAATTATGAAATTGCGGGGGGACCGCGAAGCTGAAAGGTAAATTTAGTCTGGGACCATATTTTTTCCTGAACAGTAAGAATCTGCTCTACTTCGTGTGTATAGTTTTCAAAAGAAAAACTGAATTCTTCCGGCACTAAGGTATGTCCTGTAGCCAGGAAATGACAGGCCAAACAGTCGGCTGCTTTTTCTTTTGCTATGTTTTTGGTAACGGTATTTTCTGATTTTTTAAAGCTGAAATTTTTAAAAACCTCTTCAGAACTGTGACTGTGAAAGTTTTGAGAAAACAGCGCAAGAAAATAGATCCCAAACAAGAGTTTGGAAATAAAATTCTTCAGATTTCTGCTTTCTTTAAAAATCATTCGTCAAAATTATAAAAATAATTTAAGCTTTGGGATTAAAGTTTTATTAAAATATTTTAATCACTATAACAGATAGGTAGAAATGATTGCGGTTTTGTTACAGTTTTATGATTAAAAAAATAAAACAGGAACAATAAACAGCTTATATTTTACATCCGTTTGTCATTCCGGAGGAATCTCAGCAAAGTAAACAAGTCTTTGACTGAACCTAGATTCCTACGGAATGACATATTGGACGGTTATTTTTTACTATAAAATTAATCCAGCTGAGTTCCCAAATATTCCCATTCCTGCAGAGCAAGTTCCAATTCTTCTTTAGTTTTATTGTATTTTTCTAAAGTCTCGTCAGATGGGTTCTCGTTGGTAAAAGAAGTTTCGAATTCTTCTACTTTGGTTTCCAGTTCGCTAATTTTTTCTTCTACTTTCTTAATTTTATTCTGAATGTTCTTCTGCTCTTTGCTTAGGATCACATTCGACTGAGTGTTGACTACCGGTTTTTCTTCCACCTTTTTCTCCTCAACTTTCGGTGCTTCACTGTGAAGTTTTGCTTTTTCTGCAGAAATTTCTCTGATCGATTCTTTTTGTCTGAATTCAAGATATTCATTGATATCTCCTAAGAATTCTTTCATTTTTCCGTCACGGAATTCATAGATCTTATCACAAAGCCCCTGTAAGAATTCCCTGTCGTGCGAAATTACGATCAATGTTCCTTCAAACTTCTGAAGTGCTAATTTGATAATCTCCTTAGACTGAATATCCAAGTGGTTCGTAGGCTCATCCATGATCAACGTATTGAACGGACGTAAAAGCAGTTTACAAAGCGCCAAACGGTTTCTCTCCCCTCCGGAAAGTACTTTTGTTTTTTTGTTCACCGCTTCTCCCTGGAAAAGGAAAGATCCTAACAAATCACGAACTCTAGGTCTTGTTTCTTCTGTTGCTGCGTCTTCCGCTTCTTCCTGAACTGTTTTATTCGGAGTAAGAACTTCTTCCTGATTTTGGGCGAAGTAACCGATATTCACATTATGCCCAAGATTCCAGGAACCTGAGTGATCTTTGATATCTCCAGCAAGAATTTTTGCCAACGTTGTTTTTCCCTGACCGTTCTGTCCCAGAAGCGCAATTCTGTCTCCTCTCTGAACGATAAAGTCTACATCATCAAAGATTTGTTTTTCGCCGTAAGCTTTTCCTAAGTTTTCCGCTTCGAAAATAATTTTTCCGGGAACCTGTGACTGAACGAAACGAATATTGAATTTTGAAACGTCTTCGTTATCCACTTCAATACGTTCTATTTTATCTAATTTTTTAATAAGCGACTGCGCAAAAGATGCTTTGGTAGCACTTGCACGGAACTTATTAATATTGTCTTCCATTTGCTTGATCTCCGCATCCTGATTCTTTTTAGCCTGAATCAGTTTTTCACGGCGGTCTTCACGCATGATCAGATATTTGGAATAATCTGCTTTATAATCATCAACTTTTCTGTTGTTCACATCAAATGTTCTGTTGCAAACAGCAGTCATGAACTGCTTATCGTGACTTACCAAAACAATCGCTCCAGGATAGTCTTTCAGGAAGTTTTCCAGCCACATAATTGATTCCATATCCAAGTGGTTGGTAGGCTCATCGAGAAGCATGATGTCATTCTTCTGAAGAAGCAGTTTGGCCAATTCGATTCTCATTCTCCAGCCTCCTGAAAATTCATCGGTGATTTTCTGGAAATCATCGGCTTTAAAACCAAGACCAAACAATACTTTTTCCATGTCACCTTCAAGATTGTAGGCATCGTGGTTCATTAAAAGATCATTCAGTTCGGTCATTTTATTAATCAGATCCGTATAAGAATCGCTTTCATAGTCGGTTCTTGTTGTCATCTGATGATTTACATCTTCAAGCTCATTTTTCCAGGCATTGATCTGCTCAAAAGCCTGCATGGTTTCGTCCCAAACCGTTCTCCCTTTTACGAAATCAAGATCCTGTTTCAGGAAACCGATCGTGATGTTTCCTTCCGGAACCACGTTTCCTTCGTAGAAAGTAATTTCCCCGGAAAGCATTTTCAATAAAGTGGATTTCCCCGCTCCATTTTTACCAACCAAACCAATTTTATCATCCTTTTTAATCGTGAAATTCACGTTTTGAAACAAATATGTTCCTGAATGATGTAATCCTAGACCTTGAACCGAAAGCATGTTAAATAATGATTAATAGTGAATAATGAATTTTCAGGGTGCAAAAATACGGAAAAAGAAATGAATTTAATGAAAAGAAAAATTTCTTGATAATTCCTTTAAATATCAATAGTTTTTTACGGTAACATGAAAACAGCTTTGTTGCCTTTCTTTAATGTAATAGATTTTTCCTAAATCATAGTAATATTTTAATATTTTCTCTAAAGCCAGCTCCATTTTAGGATTGTATCTGAGTACATTATTAAACCTTACGTAAGAAATATCAAAAGAGTTTCCGTAGTTATGAGAACTGATGCCCAATGCGGCATTAGAATTCACCCTTCTTAGACGGCATTGATCTTCCAGCGTTCTGGTAATTGATGAAACTGTAAATGTGTGTCCTTTTGTTTCTTTGCTAAAGCGCGCTCCTATTTTTTCCAGCATTGATTTTCCTTTTGAAACCATCCAGGCCCTGCTGTAATCTAATTTTTGTACGTGATAGCCTTTTCCTGATTTTTTTATTTTATGAAATTTCCCGTTATTGATATACTTCTGAACAGCTTTAGAATCTTCAAGAAGCTTTATCCCGAAACTTTTGGAAGCATCCAGATGAGGTTTATATAGAGGTGTAGGTTCTACTCTCATCACCTGACTCAGATCGTAGCATGGGAAAGCTTTTCTTGCAACCTGAGCAGAATAAATACAAAAACTAAAAGATAAAAAGAACAGACCTATATACTTTTTCATTAAAATGATTTTTGAATTTATAATCGAAAATTACCTTATTCCATACCCTTCAAATACCGTGCTATCGTTGTTTTGTTACTCTTTCTAATAATTTTATTAAATTAAAAACATTACATGAAATTACCTATAAATATTTTTAAAAATTATCTTAAAATTCAATATTTTAATTATAAATTTGAGATAACTTACAAAATAATCATATGATAAAAAAACTTTTCGCTGAATTTTTCGGCACGTTCTGGCTTGTTTTCGGAGGTTGTGGAAGTGCAATTTTCGCTTCTCAGATTGCTCCGGCTTCTACCGGTCAAATGGGCATCCTTCTCGTAGGGGTGGCTTTAGCATTCGGGCTTACTGTACTTACGATGGCTTATGCTGTCGGTCATATTTCGGGAGGACATTTTAATCCTGCTGTTTCATTTGGTCTTTTAGCCGGCGGAAGATTTCCTGCCAAAGATCTTATTTCTTACGTTGTTGCACAGTGTTTAGGCGCTATCGTTGCAGCAGGAGCATTATACACTATTTTAAGCGGCTCAGGTGAACCCGATTTTTCCGGTCCCGGAGCTTTTGCCACCAATTTTTACGGGGATGCCGTCTATTTTGGGAAAGGTTATTCTATGGGAGCTGCTTTTCTTGCAGAGTTTATCTTAACGGCGTTTTTCCTTATCATCATTATGGGAGCAACGGATAAGTATGCCAACGGAAAATTTGCAGGTATTGCAATTGGTCTGGCTCTTACTTTAATTCATTTGATTTCAATTCCTATTACCAACACTTCAGTAAATCCTGCAAGATCCCTTTCTCAGGCTGTTTTCGTAGGAGGTCATGCATTATCCCAGTTGTGGTTATTCTGGGTTGCTCCTATTTTAGGTGGTATTGTTGGCGGATTGATCTACAAATTCTTGCTTCAGAGAAATCAGGAAGAGGAACTTGCCCATTAAACAACAACTTCTCAACACATAAAAAATCCTGTTATTAACTAACAGGATTTTTATTTTTTATACTTTACTATTTAAGAAACAAGAAGGCTGCATCCCCGAATATCTGAATGATCGATTCTTCCTAAGACCTGAAATTTACTCCCAACTATTTTTCCTAAATCCTGAGTGGCTATGAATGAACACGAATGAATATTTGCCAGATCAATGATATTAATAGCTCCTGTTCTTCCTTCTTTTTCATAAGCGAAGGGATCTTCAGCATTTCTAATCATCACTTTCATCCAATTGGGGCAATCATATTCGTTATTACCTAATGAATATGCCTGAGAAAGAAGTTCAGTCATAGAATATTCCGAGTAGATCTTATCTGTTTTGAAACCATTTTTTAAAATTTCAAGCAGTTCATCTTTTGTCATTTCTTCTTTTCGTCCTTTCATTCCGCCGGTTTCAATGACAATGAGATTTTCAAGAAAATTCAGAGATTCTTCACTTCGTTCGGAATGACAATAATCAAGGAAATCCAATAAAGCAAAGGAAACCCCGAAAAGAATCACTTTTTTATCTTGTATAGTATTTAATAATTCAAATAAATCTGAATGGTTGTAAAGGAAATAGCCGTTTTCGGGTTTGGCAGATTTTTTCATCAGATAATCTACCATATAAATCAATGATGAGTTTTGTCTTTCAAGGTAACTTGGCAGCAATCCTAAAAATATGAAATCTTCGGGTTTTCCGATAAACTGTTCGAAGCTTTTATAAATACTTTCCTGATATATATTTTCGTCGGCAATGAAATGTTTTGATAAATTCATCTGAGTGGTTCCGGAGCTCTGAAAAAAAAGATCAGCCGTTACATTTCTATCAATAACTTTATGATTTTTAAACATTTCTATGGGAAGAAACGGAATTTTCTCCAGCGTTGTCACCTCATCAGGTATTATCTTGAGATAGCTGACAAAATTTCTGTACACCTCTATATTTTCATATTGGTAGCGGAAAACCTTCAATGATTCAGCCAAAAAGTCTTGTTCTGTCTGTATGTCAAATATTGTACTCAATTTTTTTCAATTTATTATTAACTCAAAACGAGACACTTATCTAATAAATAACCAATTTTAATTATTTCTTAATATTAAAAGCAAGTTTTGGTAAAATTCTTGCAATTAATTCACCGGAATATGGATTAAAAACAGGATAGAATTAATTTTCGATCCGAAGATTACCTCAATATGGGGTAATTTTTTTTGTTTACTTCTCAAATGTTTTTAGTTCAAAGTCTTTTTCAAAAACACCATAAGTGAAATACGAAATCCAGTCTCCGAGATTAATATACTTCGCTTTCCCCTGCAGATCCAAAACCATAGGAAGGTGACGGTGACCGTAAATGAAGTAATCTATATTTTCGGTTTCGAGTTTCTTTTTAGAATAGATAATCAAAAACTCTTTGTCTTCTCCTAAAAATTCTTTGTCTTCATCTCCTGAGATCATTTTATTTTTCTGTGACATATACAATGCGATTTTCATTGCAATATCGGGATGAAGCCATTTAAAAAACCACTGAGCCACTGGATTTGTAAAGACTTTTTTCATTCTTTTATATCCTTTATCTCCCGGTCCCAAACCATCTCCGTGGGCTAAAAGAAACTGCTTTCCGCCCATTTCAAAGTATTGTTTTTTATAAAAAACCGTGCATCCTATTTCTTCTTCCAGATAATCTTTCATCCACAGATCGTGATTACCTACAAAGAAATAAATGTGAATTCCACGATCTTTGAGTTCTGCTATTTTTCCTAAAACACGCACGTAACCTTTTGGAATTACATGCTTCCATTCGTGCCAGAAATCGAAAAGATCTCCCATTAAAAACAACACCTGAGCATCATGTTTAATCTCATCCATCCAACGAATAAATCGCTCTTCACGCACTTTGCTGTCCTTAGGATTGGGCGCACCAAAATGCTGATCTGAAGCGAAATATACTTTTTTTCCAGGTTCTAAATTGATGGTCGTTTTTAACACCGTTTTAGTTTTAGATTATTGATTATCTTCTGCAAACCACTCTCCGTAAGAGTTTTCCGTTTCGTGAAGTTTAAGATAGGCCAAAGAAATTCCTTCGGGAAGTCTTGACTTTATTTTTGCTGCAATAGCGTATAACATATTTTCGCAGGTCGGCTGAAACGTACAATAAATCACTTTATGTCCCTGATTTTCCAGACCTTCTCCCAGTTCTTTATGAGGTGAAAGTGCATTGATCATCACTGCATGATCCCAAACATCCACAATTTCAGATTTTACAATGGTTTTAATATCGCCAAAGTCTACCACCATCCCGTTTTTCGGGTTTTCAATATCATTAATCGGCTTTCCTTTCACTGTTACAAACAGCTTGTAAGAATGTCCGTGCATATTTTTACATTTTCCGTCGTAATTGTACAGCACATGCGCTGTTTCGAATGTAAAAATTTTTGTAATACGTATCATGTTGCAAAGATAAGGAATTTGGGTTTTGAATTTACCTTATCATCTACGAAAGAATAGTTCTTAAAGTTTATCCAGCCAATCGCTTTCCAATCTTTTAATTCTCTGTGTTTCCACATCCACCAACACCCAAAGTGTACTTGAATCCACCACTAACTGATTGTTACAGTAAAATTCAACTTTTCTCGGCTGTCGGATTCCTTCAGGCGCTTTCGGATAGGTTTTTATCGTAATAATATCATTGAGATACACCTGTTTTTTATACTGAATATGATGATCAAGAAGCATCCACACAAATTCTGAAAACTCGGTTTTATGCTTCACAAAATCCCAATGTTCTCCGGCAATTTCTTCCACCCAATGTACATACTGAACATTGTTTACGTGGTTATTCCCATCAATATGCTGCTCAGTAACCTGTATTTGTTTTTCAAAAATCAAACTCATCTTCTTCAAATATTTATTCAAAAATAGGACTTAAAAAGCAAAACCTTCCCAAAACAGAGAAGGTCTTGACCATAAAATGGATTTAAATCGGGACTTTTTAATGAAATTGCGCCGTCTCTGTAGAATCTTTCATCGCCACTGTCGCCGAAGCGCCATTGGTTACAATATTCTGAACCTCATCGAAATATCCTGTCCCTACAAAAGACTGATGTTTCACGGCTCTGAACCCTCGTTTTTGCAATGCAAATTCACGCTCCTGCAATTCGGAATATCCAGCCATTCCTTTTTCTTTGTATGCTAAAGCCAATTCAAACATGGCTGTATTCAACGCATGGAAACCTGCCAATGTGATAAACTGGAACTTATAGCCCATTTTTGCCAGCTCCTCTCTGAAATTAAGCATTTCATCAACACTTAGTCTTGCTGCCCAGTTAAATGATGGAGAACAATTATATGCCAACATTTTATCCGGGAATTTTGCATGAATTCCTTCTGCAAATCTTTTCGCCTGTTCTAAATCGGGGTTTGAAGTTTCCATCCAGATCAAATCTGCATACGGAGCGTAAGACAACCCTCTGTCGATTCCCTGCTCTACTCCATTTTTTACTACATAAAATCCTTCGGAAGTTCTCTCACCTGTTACAAATTTTTTATCTCTGTCATCAATATCTGAGGTTAACAGATCTGCTGCATCCGCATCCGTTCTTGCAATAATTAAAGTCGGAACCCCTAAAACATCTGCTGCCAAACGGGCTGAAATTAATTTATTGATTGCTTCCTGAGTCGGAACCAACACTTTTCCTCCCAAATGACCGCATTTTTTCGCCGATGATAATTGATCTTCAAAATGTACCGCAGCCGCTCCGGCTTCAATCATTTGTTTCATCAGTTCATAAGCATTCAAATTCCCTCCAAATCCTGCTTCTGCATCCGCAATGATCGGAACCAGATATTCTTTTTCACTACCACCATTTACGGATTGAACCTGATCTGCCCTTATCAAAGCATTATTTATTTTTTTCACCACAGAAGGCACGGAGTTCGCAGGATATAACGACTGATCAGGATACATTTCTCCTGAAAGATTGGCATCTGCGGCAACCTGCCATCCTGAAAGATAAATAGCCTCCAATCCTGCATCTACTTCCTGCACCGCCTGATTTCCAGTTAAAGCACCTAATCCTGCAACAAAATCCTGAGTATTCAATTTGTTCCAGAATTTCTTTGACATTTCCGTCGCAATCGTATAATCTAATTTATAAGAGCCACGAAGTTTCAGCACTTCTTCTGCTGTATAAGGTCTTTTTACACCTTTCCAACGTTGGTTTTCAAGCCAGTCTTTTTCTATTTCCTGGATTTGTTCTTGTTTTGTTTTCATTTTATTTTGGATTTAAAGTTTATGATTTTGAGGTTCGGGGTTCGGGGTTCCTGTTTCGAGATATGAGATTCGAGTTTTACTTCGCTTCGTCAGTTCGAGTAAAAATTATTCTTATAAATAATTTTTACTCGAACTGACGGTGGGAAAATATCTCGTCTTATCAACCTATATAAAAGGATATGCTTTCAGAGTCAGAAATTCTGTAAAGTTTTCACAGAAGATCAGCTCATTAAAAAGTTCTTTTGCCAAACTGAATTTCCCATTTTTAAATCGTTCTGAACCGACATATTTCTCAATACGTTCCAGTTCTTCAAATTCCCATTGAAGAATCATTTCTCTTGTTAAAGTTCTGTCATCGCTTAGCACTGCCTCATTTTTCAGCCATTGCCAAACCTGAGTTCTTGATATTTCCGCTGTTGCCGCATCTTCCATTAAATTATAAATTGCTGCAGCACCAATTCCCATCAACCAGGATTCGATATAAAGGATTCCGACATTGATATTTTTACGAACTCCTTTTTCTGTAATTTCTCCTTTTGGAACTTCAAGCAATTCATTTTCTGTAATCTGATAATCAAACTTTTTATCAATCTGATTCTGAGAAGGCATCACCTGATCGAAAATACTCTTGGCGACAGAAACCAAAGCAGGATGTGCCACCCAGGTTCCGTCGTGACCATTTTTTGCTTCCCTTTCTTTATCACTTCTTACTTTTCCGAAAGCAATGCTGTTGGCTTCGTAGTCATTTTTAATCGGAATTTGAGCCGCCATTCCGCCGATTGCATGAACATTTCTTTTATGACAGACTTCAATCACTCTTTTTGAATAGGCGCTCATAAAAGGAGAAGTCATCGTTACCTGATCTCTGTCCGGAACAATAAACCCGGGAAGGTTTCTGAATTTTTTAATGTATGAAAAAATGTAATCCCAACGTCCGCAATTCAAACCTGAACTATGTTCTTTTAATTCAAATAAAATTTCATCGATCTGAAATGAAGCTGTGATGGTTTCAATTAATACTGTTGCTTTAATGGTCCCCTGTGGAATTCCCAAGTAATTTTGAGAAAAAACAAAGACCTCATTCCACCAACGGGCTTCTTTATAGTGTTCTAATTTTGGAAGATAGAAATAAGGGCCACTTCCATTTTCCAACAAGTTCTTTGCGTTTCTAAAAAAGTAGATTCCAAAATCAATCAACGAAGCTGAAGTTTGTTCTTCATTGATCTCGATATGTTTTTCATTTAAATGCAATCCTCGCGGACGAACCAGTAAAACCGCCGTTTTTTTATTCAGCTCATACGATTTTCCCTGCTCATTTGTAAAATCAATTTTTCTGTTGATGGCATCTGAAAGATTCATCTGTCCTTCCATACAATTTTTCCAGGTTGGAGAATTACTGTCTTCAAAATCCGCCATAAAGGTTGAAGCCTCTGAATTGAGCGCATTAATAATCATTTTTCTATCAACAGGTCCAGTAATTTCCACTCTCCTGTCCAGTAAATCTTCAGGAAGCGGAGCACAAATCCAGCTTCCATTTCTGATTTCTTCAGTTTCCGATAAAAATTTCGGAAGAATTCCCTGATCAAATTCCTGCTGAGTTTTTTTTCTTTCTTCTAAAAGTTCTAGTCTTTTGGGATTAAAGTTTTGATGAAGCTCTACCAAAAAATCGATTAAATCATTGGTGAAAATTTCTTCAAACCGCTGCTGTGGCTTTATTTTTAATTGAGTTTTGGTTTCCATAACTTGTTGATTTTGTGATTTGATAGTACAAACATAAATAAAAATTTTCACAATTAGCGAACGTTCGCTAATTTTATTTAAAAAATTATTATGCGAAAAATCGCTTCTAACTCTTATATTTGAATTATGAATTCTGACAGCGACTTTATTAAAACGGTTTTCGGACTGAAACTAAAACAGCAGAGACAAAAGAAAAACTGGTCTTTGCAAGACCTTGCCGTGAAAACCGGATTGTCCAAGTCGTATCTTAATGAAATCGAGAACGGAAAAAAATATCCGAAACATGATAAGATTATTCAACTTTCGGAAGCGCTGAACTGTACTTTTGATGATCTGGTTTCTACAAAACTGGACAAAAGTTTAGCTCCGTTTAATGAAATTCTACAGTCAGATTTTTTTAAAGAAATTCCGCTTGACCTTTTTGGGATCAATAAAAATAATCTTATCAGCATCATTAGCGATGCTCCTAAGAAGGTAACTGCTTTTATCAATGCTTTAATTGAGATTTCACAGAATTATAATTTAGGAAAGGAACGTTTTTATTTTGCCGTCATGCGATCTTTCCAGGAATTATATGACAATTATTTTCCGGAAATTGAGGAAAAAGTTGTGCTGTTTGCAGAAGAAAATCAATTGGAGATCAGTAAGAATTTACAGTCAGATATTTTAGAAGATATTTTGACTGAGAAATTCAATTACAGAATTCAATCAGAAGATTTTGAGCAATATGAAACTTTAGATAAACTTCGTTCTTTGTTTGTTCCTGAGAAAAAATTATTGCTTTTGAACAGAAAATTAGAACCGGATCAGAAAACCTTTATTCTTGCTAAGGAAATCGGTTTTAATGTTTTGGAACTGAAAAATCGTCCGAATACGTATTCATGGCTGGATTTTGGAAGTTTTGAAGAAATTCTGAATAATTTTTATGCTTCTTATTTCGCAGGAGCTTTACTGATCTCAAAAGAAAAAACCATTGAGAAGACTTCTGAATTTTTCTTAGAAAATAACTGGAAACCTAAAAGTTTTGAAAATCTAATTGAAAGTTTCACCAACTCTCCTGAAACTTTTTATTATCGATTAACAAACATTCTTTCTTCTGAATTGGGAATTAAGGATCTGTTTTATTTATGCTTGGTTAAAAAGAAAGATTCTGATAAAATTCAGATTTTAAAGGAACTGCATTTGAATCATCAACAAGCACCACATGCTAACGCAACCAACGAACATTATTGCAGAAGGTGGATCGCAGTAAAAAATCTGCATCTTTTAAAGGAAAATGAAACATTGACCGATGCTCAGATTTCGCATTACAAAGATCAGGGTTTCAGCTATCTTGTAATTTCTACTTCCCAAAAAAACCCGTTTTCTGACGGAAGCAACAGAAGTTACTGTTTAGGGATTTTACTGAATTCTCAAACGATTAAGAAAATCAATTTCATTAAGTCTTCCGCTTTAAAAACAATCAATGTAGGAGTTACCTGTGAATCATGCAGCATTGCCGATTGTGAAGTAAGACAGGCTCCTCCAACCCGTTTGGAAAAGGAACACTTCAATTCCAGTATGAAAAATTCTATTGAAAGAGTAAGGAAAGATATTTTGTAGTTTTTTCGTTTCTGTGTTTTGTTTAAAATTTATATTTTAGTCTTTCAAAACACACAAATGATTTTAGATATTTTATTTCCAAATCGTTGCATACACTGCAACCGGATTATCGACGGCAATTTACTTGTTTGCAATCTCTGTTTCGAACAGATCAAGTTTACTCATTCTAATTATCTCGAAAACAATTATATCAAAGAAAAATGCAAATTGCTTTTTCCTGTTAAAAACGCTTTTGCTTTAATGCAGTTCGAAAAAGAAAATTTAAGCCGGAAAATTGTTCATGAACTGAAATATAAAAGCCGGGAAAAAGCTGGAAAAATTATTGCCAACTGGACAAGTGAACGATTAGATTTTAAAAACGAAAAACCCGATTTATTCGTTTCCGTTCCATTACATCCAAAAAAATTGAAAGAAAGAGGTTACAATCAGTTGCATTTATTTACCGAAACATTATCAAAGTTTTACAATATTCCTTTCAGTCATGATCTAATTAAAAGAAATCATTATTCGAAAGCGCAGGCTTTGAAAGACAAGCAACACCGTTTGGCAACAGAAAATACTTTTTCTATTAGCCAACATATTTCAGGAAAGCATATTTTACTGATCGATGATGTTTTTACCACCGGAAATACTTTATCGACTATTGCCTGGGAAATTTTAAACGCAGGAGATAACAAAGTAAGTGTTTTAGTGATGGCGATTGATGTTTGATGTTTTGAGTTTCGGGATACGGGTTTCGAGATGCCGGATTCGGGTTTTGAATTGTTTTATCGATTGGAGTTAAGACGATTTTTATTTAGAAATAACTTCTCGATACGATTTTTTCAAAATCTACTCGAAGTGACGACTCTAATATTCTTGACTGGAAACTTTTCAATTATATTTATTGAAATCTTTTTCATAATTTTCCGTCAAACTAATGATAATGCCCAATCTTATTTTATTACATGGAGCTTTAGGTCACAGCGAAGTTTTTGATCCTTTTAAAGAAGAGCTTTCAAAATATTTTACCATTCATACGCCTTTGTTTTCAGGACATGGAAATACAGAGATTCCGAAAAACGGGATTACTACTGAACAATACTCTCAGGAACTAAAAGAGTTTATTGAAAAAGAGAAACTGAACAATGTTTCAATTTTCGGACACAGTATGGGAGGTTATGTTGCGCTTTGTTATGCTTTAGAAAACCCTTCAAGTCTAGATTCCATTATGACACTGGGAACAAAATTTGACTGGACAGAGGAACAGGCTCTGAAAGAAAGTAAAATGCTTAATCCTGATGTGATTGCAGAAAAAGTTCCAAAATATGCAGAATTACTGGAAAAGCAACATGGTGCAAAATGGAAACATTTACTTCCTGCAATTGCAGATATGATGATTTCTTTAGGTAAAAACCCACCTTTGAAAAATAATTTATCTACTATCAACATTCCTGTCCAGATCATGGTTGGAGACAAAGATAATATGGTAACCCTTGAAGAAAGTATGAAAGTATACAGAAGTCTTCCGAACGCAAAATTGGCCGTACTTCCCGACACAAAGCATCCTATGGATAAAGTACGACCAAAATTATTATTGAATCTGATGAAAGATTTTTGGAATCTCTCTTAATTTTTTTAACGCAAAAAAGCAAAGATTTTTTATTAATAAAATGTTGATTTTTAATTTTGCAAAGGCGTTTCACTTAAATAAGAACACAGAGTGTTAAATCTTTAATAAAAATTATCTCTGAAGTTTTTCTCCGTAGCTTAAATCTCCTGCATCTCCCAATCCCGGTGTGATGTAGCCTTTCGATGTTAATTCCTCATCAATTGCTCCTACCCATATTTTGGCATTAGGATATGCTTTTTCTATTGTTTCAACCCCTTGTCTTGAAGCAATGGCTGCAACAATATGAAGCTGACTAGGATTTCCGTTAGTCAACAAATCTTTGATTGCTTCAATTAAAGAAGCTCCGGTTGCCAACATGGGATCTCCAACGATCAATGGTCTTCCTTCAATGTTTGGACAAGTTAAATAATCCTGTTTAATAGAAAAATAGTCATTGGCATCGTGTTTTCTATAGGCAGCCACGAATCCGCAATCGGCTTTGTCAAAATAATTTAAAATTCCCTCAAATAAAGGAACTCCAGCTCTCAGAATCGTTGTAATAACCGGCTGAACTGCAATTTCTTTTACTGTAATCGTATCTAAAGGAGTCTGAATTTCAACTTCTTTCTGTTCTAAACCTTTACTGATCTCAAATGCTGCTATTTCCCCGATTCTCTCCATATTTCTACGGAATCTCATTCGATCGTGCTGGATTTCTACATTTCTAAGTTCATTGATCCAGGAATTCACCAAAGAAAAGTTGTGTGATAAAATAGTAAGCATGAATATTTAATTTTATTTTAAGGGAAATAATTACGTTAAATCGCTGCAAAATTACAAATTTGATATTGAAAATAATGAGAAATAAATTATATTTATAGAAACTCTACAACCACAAAAACAAAATATTTAAGCAAAGATGAAAAGCCTTATTATGGGCAAAATAGCGCCTGAATTTATTAAAGATGAAACGCTTCCCGAACTTCTAACACCTACTTTCAACAGACACAAAGATAAAACAGCATTCATTTTCGGAGAAAAAAAACTTACCTATCAGGAATTAGATAGCTGGAGCAATGCCATTGCTGCACAACTCCAAAATGAAGGTGTAAAACCGGGGGATTGCGTAGGAATATGGTATCCCAGAAGCATTGAGCTTCCTGTTGCTATTCTTGGAATCCTGAAAGCCGGAGCAAGCTATGTCCCGCTTGACAGAGAAATGCCTGAAGACAGAATAAAAAAAGTTTTTACAGATATTAATGTTAAGACTTATTTTTCGGATACCGATGCGCATATTCATTGTGAGCCTTTATCAATTTCACCTCAACCTGAAAATACAGTCGATGCGCTATCAATAAAAATTTCGCCTGACAACTGGGCCTATGTTTTATTTACATCCGGAAGCACTGGAAATCCTAAAGGAATTCCTATTTCCCACCGAAATATCTGTCATTTAATTAGATCCGAAGAAGATTTTCTTCAAATACAAGACACCGATATTGTTTATCAGGGGTTTTCGGTTTCTTTTGATATGTGGTGCGAAGAAGTCTGGATCAGTCTTTTTTCCGGAGCAACTATTTGGATTTCTGATGCATTGACTGTGAAGGCTATTGATGAACTGAGTGATGTTTTAACTAAGAATAAAATCACGATTCTGCATGCTGTTCCAAGTATTTTGGCGATTATTGACGAAGTTCCTTCTATTCGGCTGATCAATACGGGCGGAGAAGCCTGTACAAAGCAGGTTCAGGAAAAATGGGCACAACCTTACAGAATTTTCATCAATAGTTATGGGCCGACTGAAACCACGGTTTCTTCAAATATGGCGATTCTAAACCGTCAGGAAGAACTGACCATCGGCGGACCTCTGCCTAATTATCATCTTGCTGTAGTTGATGAGAATATGAATATCGTTCCGCGGGGTGAACGAGGCGAAATGATCATTTCCGGACCGGGAGTAAGCAAAGGATATTTCAATCTTCCGGAGCTTACTGAACAGAAATTCCTTCACAATCCTTTTGAGGATCTTCCTGGAGATACAATCTATAAAACAGGCGATGCTGTTGTCATCCGGGAGAATGGTTTTATTGATTTTCAAGGGAGAATTGATGATCAGATCAAACTTCGCGGTTACAGAATTGAATTGGGCGAAATTGAATCCAGACTGAATCAACTTGCACACGTTTCTTCTGCAGCAGTCGCTGTAAAGGAGGATTCTAACGAGCAAGGACAATTGGTTGGCTATACTGTAATGAATGATGAAGAGGCTTTCGATGAAAACGAAATGAGAAAAGAGCTGGCAAAATTTTTAGCGCCTTATATGGTTCCGATTTCGATTGTTAAAATGAAGGAAATGCCGAGAATGCCGAGCGGAAAGATCGATAGAAAAAGACTTCCTATTCCTGAAAGTTTTACAGCTCATGAAAGCAGTGAGGAGATTACAATTGATAAGAATGCTTCTGTAGAAGACAAACTTTTACAAGTTTTGCAGTGGGTTTTTCCGGGTAAAGAGATTCATCTGAATCAGGATTTTTTCACAGATCTTGGGGGACATTCTTTGTTAGCGGCAACTTTAGTTTCCCATTTAAGACAAAAAGCAGGAATTCCTTATGCTTCCCTGAAAGACATTTATGAAAACCGCCCGATTGCCTCCTATGCAGAATGTTTAAAGAATAAACAGGAACAAACAAAAGAGCAGGAACCTTTTCAAAGGGTTTCCACTTTACAGTATTATTTGTGTAATGCAGCTCAGACCGTGAGTTTATTAGTTGTTTTTTCCTTATTAAGCTTACAGATTTTCTTTCCTTATTTAAGTTATTATTATTTTCAGGATAACGGTTACGGAACTTCTTTCGCATTGCTGAGTGCCATTCTTTTATATACTCTGATTCCACCTGTATATTCAATCATTATTTTATTAACAAAATGGCTGGTTATCGGAAAAATTAAAGAAGGAGATTATCCGCTTTGGGGTTGGTATTATTTCAGATGGTGGCTATGGAAAACCGTTAAAAGACTGATGCCTTCTGAATTTATCGTAGAAACACCTTTATATCCGAAATATCTGAAATTATTGGGTGTAAAAGTTCATCCGAGCGCACAACTGAGCTTGTTACCTATTGCCGCAGAAGATTTGGTCACCATTGATGAAAATGTGAACACAAGTTCAGGCTGTAGTATAGATAATGCTTCAGTAGAAAACGGATTTTTGAAAATCAGAAAAGTTCACATCAAAGCGCATGCTTATTTAGGTTCTTCGGCAATTGTATGTGGTAATACAGTTATTGAAGAATTCGGAGAATTACAGGATCTAAGCTGTCTTAATGAAGGTGAAAGAATCGGCTACGGAGAAATATGGAACGGAAGTCCTGCCGAAAAACTCAGAATAAAGGAAGGCAAGGAACTAGAAACACCAACATTAAGTTCTGCTTCAAAAAGAAACAGATTTGCATTCATTTACCTATGTTCTCTTTTCTTTTTTCCGTTACTGATTGTCTTGCCGTTGGCTCCGACTTTATATACTTTATATTATCTGGATGAGCGTGCTGCGGATTACAGTTTCTCTTATTTATGGCAGGCTCCGATACTTTCTACAGTGTATATTTTACTGTTTATTTTAATTGTAAGTATGATCTCCAGAATCTTACAATACAAAATGAAACCCGGCATTTATCCTGTTTACAGTTTCACCTACTACCGAAAATGGATGAAAGATCAGATTTTCAATTTGTCATTGATTGTTGTTCATCCGCTTTTTGCTTCAATTTATATCAGTAAATTTTACAGAATGATGGGCGCTAAGGTAGGTAAGAATTCAGAAATTTCCACGGCGAGTGATGTTTCACATCATTTATTAGAAATTGGCGAAGGTTCATTTATTGCCGATGCTGTAATTTTGGGAGAGCACGATGTAAGAAACGAAAAATTGATTCTGGCTAAAACCAAAATCGGAAACAACAGCTTCGTAGGAAACAGCGGTTTGATTCCTCAAGGATATGAACTTGGAGATAATATGCTGATTGGCGTTTTGAGTAAAGCTCCAACTGAGGAGCAACTTGAAAATTCAACGGAGAAAGACTGGTTTGGTTCTCCACCAATTGGTCTTCCGACAAGACAAAAATCTGATGTTTTTAAAGACAGCCTTACTTTTAATCCTCCTTTAAGGCTAAAAATTGCAAGAGGTTTGGTAGAAGGAATTAGAATTATTCTTCCACAAACCGTTGTAATTATCTGTAGCGTCCTTTATATCGCGTACACCAGCAAATATATGGAAGGTAAAATTCATCATCTTTTATTATTTTCACCCTTCTATTACTTAGTAATTGTAGCACTTCCCTCTTTTTTCTTTACCGTTTTACTAAAATGGATTTTTGTTGGAAAGTATAAAAAAACAGAAATGCCAATGTACAGTGTAAAAGTATGGCTCAGTGAAGGAATCACCACGCTTTACGAAGCACTTCCCGTTCAGTTTTTCCTTGATTTTTTGAGAGGAACAATGTGGCTTCCTTTCTTTATGAGATTTTTAGGCGTGAAAATCGGTAAGAAAGTTTGGTTAAATACCACAGACATTACAGAATATGATATGGTAACCATTGGTGATGAAGCTATGCTCAATGAAGACTGCGGACCTCAAACCCATCTTTTCGAAGACCGGATTATGAAAATCGGAAGCGTGAAAATCGGGAAACAGACAACTATCAATTCAAGAACCATTATTTTGTATGATACTGAAATTGGAGATCATGTAAATGTGGATGCTCTTTCACTTATTATGAAAGGAGAAATTTTATCTGATGAAACTTCATGGTATGGAAGTCCGGTGAGAGGAAAATAATCATTGCTTTAATTCAGTTTTAAAATATATATCATGAATTATACGATTCGAAAAATAAAAATCTCAGAAAACCTCAGCATTGCAGATGAACTGGTGGGAGAACTTCATATTTCAGAAAAAGAAATGAATGAAAAAACCGCTGACTGGAGTTTAATCCGCGAAAATTATCTGCGTTTCCTATCTGATTGTGAAGAGGAAAACGACGGAACTTTCCTGATTGCTGAAGTAGACAGAAAAGCTATTGGCTTTATTTTCGGATATATTGATGAAAAAGACGACAGTAATTTTGAACTTGGCGATGCTGATGATCTGTACGTTTCCGAAGGATATGTAAAAAAAGAATTCAGGAAACATGGGATTTACACAGCACTTAATCAAGCTTTTGAGGAAACTTACAAAGACTACAACATCAGAAAAATTTACCGCTATACACTCTGCAACAATCATACGATGCAAAGCTGGCTTGACAGGCAAGGATACAGACCGGTGAGAATTGTTTATGAAAAATGGATATAATTAAAAAACAATCTCCTCTAAATTTAATTGCGTTATTTTCTGATCCGTAGCAATATAAGTTATCGAATTTTCTGACAGATTTAGTTCTTCAGTACTATATTTTTCACCGTTAATCTGAATTATATCGCCATGTACATCAAATGATTGTAGCTCCTGAGAAATTCCTAAACCTGATGCTTTTAAAACAGCCTCTTTTTTAGTCCAGATTTCATAAAAAGAAGTTTGTGGATTGATTTGCTGATTAATAAACTGTTTTTCCTCCGGATGCAGAAAATCATTGTATACCTCAATATGTAAAGGTTTTATTAATTCAGAATCAATTCCACATTTAGCTTTTCTTGTTGCACAAACAACGGAAAAACCTTCATGATGGGAAGTGCTGAAATTCATTTCCACATCTTTAAAATAGGGTCTGGAAAAAGAATCTTTCTGATATAAATTCCAAAAAAAATTCTGGTCAGGATTCATTTTCCTAACCAGAATTTCTAATAATAATTTTGAAATCATTCTTGATTTTCTGTCGTTATCCTGATACTGAATGACAGATTTCACAAGGTTTTCAGGAAGCTTTGAAAATAATTCTTCTACTTTTTCAGAATTATTTTTATTCAGGAAACTGTATGCTACCCAAACTTCCATGAATGATTTTATTTTTGTCTGAAATACACTTCGATCGGAACTCCGGTAAATCCGAACTCTTTTCTCAGCTGGTTTTCAGTAAATCTCTTATAAGGTTCTTTTACATATTGTGGTAAATTACAAAAGAACACGAACTGTGGCGACGGCGTTGGAAGCTGTACACAATATTTGATCTTGATGTATTTTCCTTTATTTGCCGGTGGCGGAGTTCCCTCGAAAATCGGAAGCATCACTTCATTTAATTTTGAAGTTTTGATCTTCTTTTTACGGTCTTCGTAAACCTGCATTGCCATATCAACAGCTTTTAAAATTCTCTGTTTTGTCAATGCCGAAACGAATAAAATTGGAATATCCTGGAATTGCCCTATTTTATCTTTAATTGATTTTTCGAAATCACGTATTGTGTTGGTTTCCTTGTCTTCGATCAAATCCCACTTGTTCACCAAGATCACGATTCCTTTTCTGTTTTTCTGAGCCAATCCGAAGATGTTCATATCCTGAGATTCCCATCCCTGTGTTGCATCTACCATGATGATCACCACATCAGAATATTCGATAGAACGGATAGAACGCATTACAGAATAGAATTCCAAATCTTCATTTACTTTAGATTTTCTTCTCATTCCCGCAGTATCTACCAATACAAACTCGTGTCCGAATTTATTATAAAGCGTCTGAATACTGTCTCTTGTCGTTCCCGCAACATCTGTAACGATATTTCTCTCAGTATCAAGCAAAGCGTTTGTAAGTGTAGACTTTCCTACATTGGGACGACCTGCAATTGTAATTTTTGGCAATCCTTCAAAAGGATCTTTATAATCTGTAGTCGGGAAATCTCTTACAATATCATCCAAAATCTCACCTGTTCCAGAACCTGTTGCAGAAGAAATAGTATAATACTTGTCGATTCCTAACTGGTAAAATTCTGTAGCATCAATTTCTTCTTTAGCAGAATCCACTTTATTGATAACAATGTAAGTTGGTTTGTTTGATCTTCTTAACATCTCGTGGATTTCGAAATCCGTATCAGTAAGACCTTCCTCCACATTTAACATAAAAATGATAGATGTAGCTTCATCAATCGCCAACTGAACCTGCTTAGAAATTTCTCCCTGGAAAACATCATCATTATTTACATCGTATCCTCCCGTATCAATTACAGTAAAGTCTACTCCATTCCAGTCAGATTTCCCGTAATGACGGTCTCTGGTAACACCGGCAGTAGAATCTACGATAGCTTCTCTTCTTTCCAGTAAACGATTAAAAAGTGTGGATTTTCCTACGTTGGGACGCCCAACGATTGCGACAATATTCGACATAAAAATGTTTAATAATATGATTATTAATGGGTTTCTCCAACTTTTGGAGCCCAATTTTTTGCAAAGATAAGGTTTTTATTTAACTTCAATATTTTGTGCCATCAAGTTCAAAACCCAAATCGCCTATCGGTCGAATTAATATATCACAAAAATTTTATAAAAAATAATTCTTTGACTATCAATAAATAAAGTATTCACAAGCATTTTTCATGAACTAATCTTTAATTTTTATTTTCATATTTAAAATAAACTTTATAAATTTGCCTCATCAAAATACAGACCTATAGTGTAACGGTAACACTCCGGTTTTTGGTACCGTCATTCGGGGTTCGAATCCCTGTGGGTCTACAACCAAACAAAAGCAACTTACTGATTTACAGCAAGTTGCTTTTTTATTTTGGTCACTTTCGGTCACTTGGTCACGATTTTGGTCACTGTTTTTCTAAAAACCGCCCTGAGTAAACCTAATTGAATCTATTTGAATCTGATTGTATTTTTAAGCACCGAAGTAATGTCCGTTAGACTCGAAATAATCATACATAATGTTACGTGCTGTGGCTTCCCAATCAATCACAACGAAGTTAGGAAGACCAAAAGGAATATCATTTTCGTATAATTCCTGTACAAAATCTTCATCACTCGAATACTCGCCGTAATAATAATTGTTTACATACTCATGCAGACTTTGGAAGTCCATTTTCCCGAGATTATCCAAACACGCTTCGTAAACCTCTAGGTCATGACCTGAATCATTGATTTGTTCAATTATTTCGTAAATGTCTTTAGATATGTGGCATTCGCTCAACAATCCCATTTTTTCAAGAAAAGGACATTCGTAATCCTGAAACATAAACTCAGGGGCGGATTCGTCACTGTGTAAATCATACATTGCAGTAAGTAATTCGTCATAATCCGAATAATCTGAAAGATTTAACCATTTACCGTAAAGGCTTCCGTTGTTATACTTGGCATACGTGCCACAATAGATACTAGCAGTATCGAGACAATTTGTTAACTTTGTCATGTTGATAAGTTTTAGATACGTTAAAATTTATTGATTCGCCTAGCAGTACGCCAATACTTCTAGGCATTTTTTTGTAAAAAGCCGCTCACAAAAGCAGTAATAAATATACAACAAAAAGCCCATAAATACAAGTATTTACAACACTTTTTAACCAAAATACCAACGCCTTTTAAAACTTTCTAATCTCTCCGAGCGTAGAAAAATAAAAATAGTAACCAAAAAATGATAACTTTAAAATAGGGGGTATATTAAAAAAAATCTATGGTAAGGGGTGGGAAAAGGATATAGTAGGTAGCTACTCCAAATCTTTACAAAAATTTTTAGATTTGACTACAGGAGATTTTATATATAGATTTGGGTAAATAAGACTATAAATATTATATAAAAAACGACTAATATTAGTAAGAAATAATTAAGAACCCAAATAACAACAAAAGAATGTTCACTAGTAACTTTAAAGTTGTATCTTATCTTAATATTATTTTAATTTTAAAATGACACAATACGATTTAAACATCTTTTCTCCAAGTGAATTTGAAGAATTCTGCAGAGATATATTACAGGTCAAACTAAATATATTTATAGAATCATTTAAAACAGGAAAGGATGGCGGTATAGATTTAAGATTTTCAACTCCTGAAAATAAAAATGTTATTATTCAATCTAAAAGATATAAGGACATCACATCTTTAAAAAACAATCTGAAAAAAGAAGTTCCAAAAGTAAAAAAACTGAATCCCTCATCTTATATAATTACAACTAGTATTGGACTATCTCCCTATAATAAAGAGGAAATTAAAAAACTTTTTGAACCCTATATAGAATCAACAGAAAATATATATGGAAAAGATGATTTATTAAATATTCTAGCCCAAAATAAAAAAATTGAAGAAAAATATTATAAGTTATGGATTGCTAGTACCACAATACTAGAAAAAGTAATCCATAACAAAATCTATAACCAATCACAATTTGAACTACAAGAAATTAAAAACCAAACAAAATTATTTGTTCAAAACGAAAGTTTTCATGAAGCATTAAAAATATTAGATAAATATCGTTACATTATAATTTCGGGAATACCTGGAATTGGAAAAACAACATTATCCAGAATTTTAACACAATATCTTCTTTCAAATGGATATGATGAATTTATTTATTTAAGTGATAAGATTGATGATGGCTATACTTACTTTAAAGAGGATAAAAAACAAGTGTTTTTATTTGATGATTTCCTTGGTAAAAATTTTTTTGAGGCAAAAAGTCTCCAAAAGAATGATGATAAAATAGTAAAATTCATTAATAAGATTAAAGACTCTCCTGATAAAATATTAATATTAGCTACAAGAGAATATATATTAAATCAAGCTAAAGAAGTTTATGAGGCATTTAAAATACATG
Source organism: Chryseobacterium tagetis (assembly GCF_016735585.2). Lineage (GTDB taxonomy): Bacteria > Bacteroidota > Bacteroidia > Flavobacteriales > Weeksellaceae > Chryseobacterium > Chryseobacterium tagetis. Next base: position 170,558 of record NZ_JAERSE020000005.1, on the reverse strand, counting down.
ATATAGAAATTGCAAAATGTATAATTGATTTATCAACATATACAAAAATAATTAAAGCGAAAATTTTATATAACCATCTATTTCATGGACAAATACCTGAAGAATACCTCAACAATTTACTTGAATTTGATAATTATAAGAAACTAATTAATCACACCAATTATAATCCTAGAATAATCGAAACTTTTATTAAGCAAAAGATTTGGAATAATTGTAAGCCAGTACTTTTTTTTAACACTATTAAAGGGTATTTCGACAATCCTCAAAGTGTCTGGTTGTACAGTTTTGAAAACTCTTTAGATAAGTTTTCTCAATATACACTTCTAGTTCTATCAACACTTGGAAATCCAGTATTATTGACAGATTTGGAAATAGCTGTAGAAAGTTTTCTATTGAAAAATTCTAAATTAGGAATTAATTTTGATTCGTTGACTTTTTCCAAATCAATAAGAGAATTAGAAAATACTTTTATAAAAACAATTCTAGACAAAAAAGGGGACATTGTTATTGAGTATCAAAATCCTTCTATCTATGATTTTTTGGTAAATTATTTAAAGGACAAGAATAAAATAATAGATGATTTAATAACTTCTTTTATTTTTGTGGACCAATTTCAAACAATATTTTCTGGACAAGAATTATTTGGTAAGATAAGATTAAAGCAAGAATTAATAGATAGTCTAGCAGATAAATTAATAGAGCTAGAAAACAACTACAAAACCTGTAGAATTTACAAAATTGAAGTTAATGGTTTACAATTTACTAAAAATTATGATTATATATATGGATTTATTAACTATCTAAATACTCATTATTCCATATATAATAGAAAAATAAAAGAATTTATTTATAATAGTTTTAATCAACGACTAATTTTTACAGGCTACAGTTATCATTCAGATTATTTAAACCTATTAGGAACACTTGAATTGTCAAAATTTAAGATTGATAAATATCTAATTTTAGATTCCTTTCTCATTTACAGTTATTCAATTTATCATTTAGAATTATTTGAAAGCTTTTTTTCTATTTTTCCAGAAAAATATCAAGAATATATTAATTCAACTCGTTTTTTTGCATTAGCCCATAGATTAATACTGGAAGAAAATATCAAGGATGAAGAAACTATCTATTACAAAGCTACGTTAGAAACAGTTAATGCAAAATATAATTTAGGTTTAGAAAATCACATAAACGAAATTGAGATATTATCAGCCCAATTCGACAGCTACATCAATCATGAAATAGATATTACAAGTAACATGAAAAGTGATGATTATTTTACAGATAACTTAAACGAAGATGTAATAATTAAAGAAATATTCAATGGCTTAAAAGAACTATAACTATCTTCTGAATTAAGAATTCATTTTTTTATATATTTGTGCTTAGAATTTTATCGAAAAATATAAAGCGTTAGCTTTTATTCTGTAAACAGAAATCTGACAGTTTCAATTATAGCACAGAATAAACAGTTGATGCCCCACGTCTGGCGTGTTGGGCAATTACTTGTTTGTGCTATTAGGTTTTGTCAGAACCTCTGTTTGCAAATTGAGTTTAGTCCTTCACGCTTTTTGCATTTATTAACCTTCACTTTAGGGGCTGAGTGAGTTGACAAATCACTTATGAAGAAACTTTTTATTTCTCTCCTGCTGTTCGTGGGTATAACAGTATTCTCACAGGAAAAATTTGATTGCAACAATCTTTGTAAAACAAATTATCTCAACAAGTATTATCAGTTACGAGAATACGGACTTAAATACAAGTTCAAAAATGGTGATGAAGTAATTCCAGTATTAATTTCAAAGACATTTAACGAAAGTAGTTTGAGACAGATATGTATTGACGCAGCATATCAAGACCATAAATTCGGTACTGAGAACAGTTACAAACTGTATCGTGACAACATCCAAAATATATCCCGAGAAGTATTTATGAATGATTATGATTACTTCCAGATATTCTTAAAAATGATTTCCCACTTAGAAAACAATTCTAACTATATAAGAGTGAGATAATCATGGAAAAGAAAACTATTCAAGTAGACAAAAACATACCTAAATCAATATTGATAGGTTTTGTATTAGCTTTTTTGACTGTTTTTGCAGTAGAGCATTTTAGTACATTTTCATATATCCCCAATTTGAATATACCAACTACTGATAGTAGCGGAAAGATTATTTTAAGTGGAACATATGACCCGACCACAACACCAGTAGCTACATTACATCAAACAACACCTTTTGGAACAAAAATAAACCTCCCGACAAACGGCATGATGTGCAGTGAGCTAATGTATGATTCTGAGTTTAAAAGTTATTCCAATAAAGGAGTATTGTATGCAAAATCTGTTTTTAGTGATTATAAATATCTCCTGCTATTTTGGTTAGCATATACTCTTATTATCCTGTTTTTCAAAAAATACCGCTTAAAGGTTTTGATTCTGATACTGCCAACTTTAAGTATGAGTTGTGACAAAACTAAACAAGAACCAATTGGAAGCTGTATAAGACCCATAGACACGGCAAAAACCAATGCAAACAACGACCATACGACAATACCTCAAAACACGCTTAAAACAGCAATAAAACACTCGTTTGTAGTCTTCAAAGTAAAAGATAAATACTTTGGGAAAGAATCTGTAATTGTAACAGGAATTTTTAACACACCTTATAATATTAGCGAGGATAAGGAATACATGATTTTAGATGATACACAGGCTAAATGCCACGCTTATTTGTTCGACAAAAACATTATTGAGAGATACATGATGAGATTTGACAGCTATGCAGAAGCAAGTCAGGAAAAAGAACGAATCTCTAACATCCGCAATACCACAACTAGTCAAGCTTCCGCAAAAGAAAAATGGTCACCCAAAACCTTGACCAAAGAAGAACAGGAGCAAATAATCAAAGATTGGAAAAGCATAACACCTGAAGAACATAAAGAAGCTGAAAGAATGCAAACCGAATATGAAATCTGGGAAAATGAACAAAAAAGAAACTACAATTAATCTCAAAAATAAATCAATTATGAAAAAACTATTTTTTACACTACTACTAGCAATAACACCAGTATTATTTTTTGCGCAGGAAGAAAAACCGAAAGAAACTGCAAAAGAATGTGATTTGCCTAAAGATTTCAAAGAGCCAATTAAAAATAACAGATTAAAAAAGTTCGTGGCAATTGACAACGGAGTTGAAGAAAAAGAAGTAATCATTATCAGAGCCCAAAACGGCCTAGGTAGTGGAATCTATACGGCTTGTGTAAAAGGAAAGCCTATTAAGTATCAAAAGATAGGAACGGTTTTTATGCGTGAAGGTAATAATCCTTTTAAAAATAATTAACAATGAGAAGCCTCTTATTTGTTGTATTACTTATTTTATCTGCAATATATTTCGTGCAAAATTCCAGATAAGAACAGAGTATGCCAAATGTAGGCAGATATTGAACCGAATCGTGTATATTAAAGAAAATATTAATTATAATAGCCACTAATACCTATGGACAAGGAATTATAATTCAGATTCGTAGAAAACATACAAAATCCTTGATTTCAAACCAATACAATATATTGACAGTTAGGTATAGGCTTCATAATCAATCTTAGATATAACAATTGGAAGCACATTTATAGCAAATATTAATTATAGCATTAGCCTTGACCATAATGGTTGAGGCTTGTTTTATATCCCTTCTTTATTTGAAGAAAAATCAAAATTAAATATTAAATAATTTATTAAAATAAATTCGTAATTTCATAGGAAACTAATAAAAAACGCCATGAAAACAATTTTAAGCATCTTATTTACTGTATTGTTGTTCTATACTGCAACTGCTCAAATTTCTAGTTTTAAAATTAATCCAAGTAATTCAATCCAAGCATTAAGTGTTGAAACTACCGAATCAGTCAATTTAAATGGGAAAAATAAAAATGTATATAAAACTATAGAAATTATTGAGTATAATTATTATTCCAAAGAAAAAGAAAATAAAAAAAAACTTTTGACAAAAATAACTGATGAATTATATATTGATTCTAAAGCAAGTACCTCTAATAAATTTGATAAAGCAAAGATAAAAGCTAAGGCGGATAGTATAAAAATATTAGAAACTGAGATTTCAAAAATTGAAAATACACAAGACAGTCTTTATATGATTTATACTAAAGAATTTATGGCTACTAAGAATGTAAATTTTTTAAATTTTGGGGTTAAAAAATCCCAAGCCTTTTTTGATGTTGTACATGGAAATACAGGGAAAACTTTTAGAGCACTTGGAAATACAGGATTAAACTTTGGAAATGAAACTGCATCATTATATTCAGAAATTGTAAGTGCAAACTTGGGTGTGATGAGGGTGAGTTTAGGAGCGATGATTGCCAAAAGTTCAAATAAAGATAGTATAGCTGTGAAAAATAATGAAGCTTATCAAAGACTGATTAGCAATGGGGGTAACACTGTGCTAAATTTTGAATATCCCTTAATATATATACATTCTAAGAACAATAAATATAATTTTATAACAACTTTTAATACCAAAGGTACGGCAGACATACCAGCTTTTGGAACAAGTACTTCAAAATGGGCTGGAAGTGGTTCATTTGGATTAAATTTATATGGAGAGGCAACGACCAATAAAAATGAAATAAGTTTTTTTGCTAACTTTAATATGAACATGTATTTTGGAACGAATACATTTAGGGATAATCTAGGTATTTTAAATAATAATTTTACATTTGGTCAGCTATCTGCAGGGCTAATATTTCTTCAAAATTTTAAAATTTCTTTTATTATTGCTACATTAACTTCAGAAGGTAATCTTAGAAATAGAAGTGTAACTGTAGGTGGACAAGTAATAAGATAGTTTTACAAATCAAAAATAACAATATTGTTAATAATTTAAAAACCTAACTGGATTTAAATTATTTGTTTGAATTCGAAAACAGTTATTGTTCTTACAAATATCAATTTATAAACTTTTCTATCAAAAAATAAGTTTAAGATATAATTAATATATAATATAACCATGACTACAACAATTGAAAAAATTAAAAAGATTCTAAAATCAGAATTTGAAAACGAGCTTTTTGACGCCAGTTTAAAAAATCTAGAAGACAAGAATAATAAACTTAGATATCATAATTTTTCCTATAGTATAAGAGAGCTATCAAGACATTTTTTAAATTCATTAGCTCCAGAAGAACGTATATTAGATTGTAGCTGGTTTAAAGTTGAAACCGACAATGGGAAGCCAACAAGGGGGCAAAAAATAAAATATGCAATTCAAGGAGGTTTAACCGATGAAAATCTTATAAATATGAACTTTGATATAGATGAATTGAAATCTACTATTAAAGAAGTTAAAACTACTATTGATTCATTGAGCAAATACACACATGTGAATCCCGAAAGTTTCAATTTAACAGAAAATGAAATTGAGTCAAATAGTCAAAAGGTTTTAGAAACTTTTGAAGCTTTTGTTGAGACAATTGATAATTATCGGGAAACCTTAAAAGATTTCTTAGATGGTAAAATTGAAGACCATATGATTGATACAGTTATTTATAATTCATATGAAAATATAGATTCATTAGCACCACATTATTCTTTGGAGTATAGTGAAGTGTATGAATATCATATCAGCGAAATAAATGATAGGGAAATTATTGTAGATGTTTTTGGCTCATTATCTGTAACACTTGAATATGGCTCCAGAAGTGAACGTGCTATTGGTGATGGTTTAGATATTGGTGAAAGTTTTCCATACGAAACTCAAATAAGATATAAAATTTCTGATAGATTTCCATCCGATGAATATGAAGTCGATTCCTTTGATGTAGATACTTCAAGTTGGTATGGAGATGATGATATCACTGATGAAGAATTAGATAAATTGATTGAAAAAGAGGAATAGTACAGCTTGCCATGAAAATACTTTTTGAAAATTATAAAAATTTACTCGAAGCAAGATTAAATCACAAAACGTTATTATCAATTGGAGAAGACAGCATTAGATATGATTTTTTTATTGCCTTATTGAAAACATATAATCTAGAGCCGTATCAAATTGAAGTAGAAACTGCCCTTAATTCAAAATGCTTCGTACCTTATTTAAATGAAAAATCTAAAAGAAATGAAAAGCCACTGATTGATTTAATTCTAAACACACCAACGTTAAAGATTTGTGCTGAATTTGGTTTATTTAGACAGAACACTAATGAAGAGGGCACAATAAATAAAACAGCAAGAACTATAAAAATGGTAAATGACATGATTAGAGCTTCTTTGCATTCAAAATTTGAAAATAGCAGAGGCTTTTTCATTTGTGTTGCAGATTATAAAATGATTGGACACAAAATGCAAAATGACTTTATTGATAAATTTCCATCTGATTATCTCATAACAAAGGATTTTATTACACATCAGTTGAAGCAAAAAACAAATAAAATTGACAGTAGATTTTTAGCTGTTTTTTCTCCATTAAATAAAAATATAAAATCCAATATTGTCTATAATGAAAAACTTAAAGCTATAAATATAAAAAAAGAAACTCGGTTAATTATTTGGGAGGTTATTATTGATAAATAAAAAAGAATCATTAAATTATTTTATTCACTAATTGCTATGTATATTGAACAAAACATTTATTCCATTGATTTTGCTAAAACCAAAGTAATTTGGTTTGCTGACATGCCATTAATTGTACCTGAAACACTAACGTTTGAACAAGAAAAATATATAAAAGCTGCATTAAGAACTTTATTTTATGGAAATACTTCGGTTGATAATATTTTAAAAAGTAGTTATTTTAAAGATAATGTTGAAATCATGCTTCAAAATAAAAGGAATTATGAAGAAAGTGACCTTAAAGAATATGATGATTTGAGAAATACTTTTTTTGAATTTCAAGAAAAAATATATCTTAAATACAAACAAATATTATATAATATCAACTTTGAGAAAAAAAGCGTTGCATATTTTCATTGTGGTTTAATTTATAAAAAGCTTGATAGTAATTTCAGCGCACTAAGAATGTTGATTAAGTATGATTATATTTATGAATGTTATGCGATAATTCGACAGATGATTGAACAAATAGCTTTTGCATATGATACACAATTTAGAAATGAAATAAAAGATTTTCAATCACCAACAAAATCAATTTCTAAATTAAAAGAATTCTATCCAAGTATTGGCATTCTTTATGGAGAACTTAGTTCAAAAACTCATATTGATTCTTCACAATTCGCAAACCATTATTATGTCAATCTTAAAGATGAAAAGGAGTCTGGAGTGATTCTACGGTCTAGAGAGAAAACATTTTTAATATGTCATCGAGCATTGATTATGTTAGACTTATATTCTTGTGTTTTTGAAAATATATTTTATAATGAAATTGAAAATTTTTCATGTATAAAGAAAAACAAAATGCTCCTAAAAAAGAGAGATACAAGAAATTTTATCAACATTTTTGGAAAAGCTTACAGCAAATTAATAAAAAAATATTTTTAAAGAAAATTAAGTCAGCCAATACAATGTTTCAATAAAGTAACAGTCAGATTAAGTATTGGCTAATTCAAATTAATAGGTAAAATCTAAATTTCTTTAAATTTCTTTTTTTCATAATTTATGAAAATATCATTAGTATATATCTTTTCATTTCTAATATAATCAATAACTTGTTCTTCATTTAAATCTGGTGGAATTAATTTTTCTATTTTTTTTAAAGCAGAAGAAGGAATTCCAAATTCACTTAATAATGATAGGTTTTCCCGTAAAAAATCATTCTCTATCTGATTACTGTAATAGTTGTAATTTCCTGGTCTAACTCCATATTCATTACAAATGCATTCCTGAATTGAATTTATTACTGATAACCATTTAGGAATTTTATATTCAAACCAGTGTTTTTGAATTTGAAAGTTCATAAGAATAAATTCCTCCTCAATTTCAAAATTACTTTTTGACGAATACTTTTTTCCGTAATTGAACTTTCTTATTTCCTCAATTTCATCTTTACTCTTATCTTTATTGTCTTCATAAAAATTAATGCATTCTATAACATAATCAATATCATTATTAATTAAGACTTTTATACTATTATGATTCCCATAACCAAATGTTTTATTAACTAACCTTCCTATTCCTAAACTTTTTGATTCTGTTTTTTTCATTAAGTAATTCCATCCTAATGTCAAACAATATTTTAATTGTTCGTAATTTGGATATCTTGTCCAGCTAATTAGTGGGTAAACATTTTTAAAGTTAACTCTTATTTCCTCAAAAATATTTTTTTGACCAAAAACCAGTACCCCATTATCTCTTATTATATTTCTTTCGTTTTCGGGAATTTCTAAAATAATAGAATATTGTTTAAGATTTTCATCTTTAACTTCATTGTATTCTAAATTTATCAAAATTTCATCAGATATAGGGTTCTGCTCGTAAAATGGTATATCTACAATTACTTTTTCATCTTCTGGAACTAAATTAAAATTAAAAATCTTACCAATATAGTGAATCATCAGTCTGCCAGCACGTCCTTTTATATTAGAGTAATCAAAAAAGTCGATTTCAACATTATTACCTTTAGTTTTATCAAAATAAATTATATTTTTAGCACTAGTATTAACCCCTTCAATAATGGTGCTCGTACAAAAAAGAAACTTTAGTTTATTTTCGTTAAAATATTCTATAATAGTATTTGTTATATGTTTTTGTAAAGCCCCATCATGGATACCAATTTGATTGTTAAGTAAATCAATTAATGACCATTCTGTTGAAATATTAATTTCAATCCATTCAATCAAATCAATTTCTACATATTGATTTAAATTTACTTGGTTCTTTAATAAAAACTCAAGAAATTTTAATGATAAATATCTTACTCTAGCAGGTGATGAGCAGTATATTATAGATTGTTCATTTTGTAGTGATAATAATAACTCAAATAGCACATTTTCTTTGTATTCCTTATATTTAATTGGCTTGTCAAAAAAGTCTTTCTGAGGTTTATACATATCAATAACTTTAGTGTCAACTAATGAAGATTTTGTTCGATAAAATATTGCATTATATTTTTCAGCAAATCCTTCTGAAATAGAATCAATATTCGGCCCTAGAAGATAAAATTTCGGATTGAATGTTTTTAGTATATAATTAAAAGCATTATTTAATGAATCTGCACGTTCATCGTCTCTTTTTGCACTTAATTTATAAAATTCATCTATTATGATTAAATCAACATTAGTAAACTGTCTATATTCATTGACTCTTTCCGCAGTTAATAAGAATAAGTTTTTTTTATCAGCACTAGGAGTTTGTGTAGTGCGTACAATTATTTTATAATTTTCTCTATATTTTAAAAGCTTTTTTCTTGTTTCATCTAGTAGAGCTAAAGTAGGTTGAATAATTATAATATTTTTATACTTTAAAGTTGCTACAATTTCTTCAATTAAAAGACTTTTGCCAAAACTAGTAGGTGCACTTACTATAATATTTTGAGTATTGTTTAGAAGTGATAATAAATATTTTTGGTCTTCGTGTAGTACCTTTCCAATATTAGAGGAGGAATGATATGCATTTCGTATCAGCGCATCTGTAGATGTTAATTCTAAATTTTCTTTAGATATATATGGATAAAATCCAATTCCTTCTATCAAGTCAGCTAATATTGGATTAAGTGAACTGTCGAATTTAGATAGATTAGCTAAAACATTAACTAGAAGTTTTTGCGAACTACTTTCATCTGTTGTGATTAAATCAGAAATTATTTTGAAAATTTTAAAAGTATTTTCAAAATCAATAAGCTCCTGCGTTTCTATATAATTAATTATATCCTCCATTATTCTCCAATAGATTGTAATAAAGATAATTTATGATGTAATGCTTTTACCATCTCTTTCTTATTCTGTATAGGAAATAATATTAGAATAATATTAAGATTTGTTTTAAAAGGATGGTCATTATTATCATCAAAATATTTTTTTAAGGAATTCATTTCTTCTAAATATTCAGTTACAAATTCATCTAATATTTCGTCGTCATATTTTGAAAATAAATCACACTGGTATGTACATAATAAAGGAATATTAATAGTTTTTAGTTTTTCAATAAGAGCTCCAGAATTAGTAAGAGTGTTAAGCCAATAATCCATATTAGGAATATTATTTAAGTGTTTTAATTTTTTAGATATTAAAATAAACTCCGATTTTAAATAATCTGATTTAAAATGTTCTTTGATATCATTAATTAATTCCTTAATCCCTTTTTTACTATTAGTGTAAAGTTTAGATTCTCCTAACCACAATGTCCCATTATCTTCTTGGATATGCACAGAATCAAATCCATGTACAGCATGACCAAGAGAGTCTTTAAAATAAATTTTTGATAAAAGTGGTACGGTTTTATAAAAATCCCGTAATAATAGATGAAGTATGAGCTCCCCAAATTCCCCACGTTTTAAATATTTATCCTCTAAATCGTCATCAATTTCTCCACCATTATCATAAATATCTTTAACTTTCTGAAATGCGTCTATCTTGTAAATTGATATAGCAGCATCAGTAAGTTTATTTAGTGTTTGGGTATTATCCGTTTGTGTGTCTTCATGAAAGCCGAAAGCAAATTCATGTATCACTTCGGTTAATTTTTTAACTAATGGCTTGAGTCTATATACTTTCCCACCATTATCATCTAAATCAAAACCTACTAAAAACGTACTAAAGTCTACCTCATTTATTTTGTGAGTAATAATATTTTCTGAGCCAAAAGGTGTTTTATACATTTGATTAACATGTTAATTAGTTTATTAAAATTATTTTTTCTTATAATTGAACAATTTTGACTCATAGATTAAAGGATATTCCGAAACAAGATATTGAATTACTAGTCTTTTCTGGTCCCCATCTTGATATGCTATTAACTCTCCTTTATTATTGAAATTTAATCCTTGTTCAGGAATACTAATTGAAGTTAGTAGCTGTCGATTAAATTTATCAACAATAAATTCATTGTCATCAACAATTAAATCATTTAGCAAATTGTTCAGTTCATTATCATCCATTATTTTTTTTGTAGCTCCCATATATTTTTTATTCTAAATATTTATATTTTATCACAATTCAAATCAACGAAAAGCTCTAATAATCAAATATATGAAATTGAATTATTGATTATTATAAATCATTGAAATAACATTTAACTTTATTTAAAATAATCACTGTTCTACGCCAAATTCAAACCGACTTATTCTTAAAATGCATAACAAAATCAAACTTATTTTTTTCAAATTATAATCAGATAATTTATAAAAACCATGGGCTATATCATTTCTAATATTAAGACCTTGCCTTGTAAAAACTAATTTAAACAATTCTATCTCAGCTTCTTCATAAGTTTCTTTTATCACTTTATGTTCCAGCATTTCTTCTAACAAAATTTCTTCACTAATTCCATTTTTTATTTTTATTGTTGTTCCGCCACATAATCTTATAAAGTCTCTGAGAATACCTTCAAATTTTAATGTCAAAGAATCAATACTCAATATAAATGAATCAGTTTTAAGTTTATTATGAATAGTCTGATATTCAAACAAACTAAAAAAATTATACAAACCAGGTTGAAGTAAGGTTAACCAACTTTCTTCAATTTCAATATCCCCTTTGTAAAATTTGGTCGGTTGGCCTATCCATGTTCCTTTGAGAAAATTACTGAAATTTTGATAATTTAAATGCCCATTGAGAATTGATTTATAAAGTGTTTGTTCAAAGATTGGCATAAAAAATAAACTATAATAAGTTGAAATATTTTCACTGAGACTATTTCTACTTTTCTTTTCATTAGCATTATTATTTATATCCATCAATATTGTTGTGAAATGACCATCAAACAAAGATTTATTCCCTTTTTCTGTTGTTACTGTATGTAGATTATCAAATTGAGTTGCAAAATATCCAATGATATATTCTGCACTTAATGTTGAAAGAAAACTACTTTTAGAATCAATGATTTCCCATAATATTTCCAAACCTTTATTAGTTTCACTGGACATTGAAAAATCAACTTTATTAAGATTTACATCGAATTTGATTTTAGTTAATTCTTCTAAAGTTTGTTCACTATCAACAGTCTTTCCTGCTAGCTTTTCATAATCAGCTTTTTTTCTTAATAAATTGAGCTTAACAAAATCATTTTCTTTTCTATGATTAATTAAGACGTTTTCATTTTCAGCCATCAGTGAATATAATTCTTTGATAGGTAGTTTTGCTTTCTGAATTAATGGAATCAATATCTCAAATCCGTATTGGTTTGGAAAATAATATTGTATCTCAAATTTTATATAATCCCTATAGTCTGAAAGTAATGTTTTTAATAATATCGATGAAATCAGTTTATTATCGACTAATTGTTCTAAATAGGAATAAAAATCATAAGGAGTTGAGATATTATTTTTAAAATTCTGGAGATAATTTAAGTATTCTTCTTTTCTATATTTAGTTTTTTCTACAATTTTTCTACAAATCAGAAATAATTCATTTGCATCTCCAAATGTTATATTTTTAGATTTAATTTCTTTTTTTAAGATATTAAAAGTTTTGTCAAATGCTATTTTTGAATATTCTTGATTTTTAGTCTTATTCCAAAGGATAATAAGGTATCTTATTGTAATGTAAGTGTTTTGAGTATTTTCAATCCTTTCTTTTATATAATCTGTTTCATAATCAGAGAATAATTCATCAAAGACAATTTCGGGAGTAAAAAATCTACTTATAAGTTTGCCTTTATTGAACATTAGTGAAAGAATTTTTCTTTCAATTTTAATAAGTTCTATCTCTTCATCATTTAATATCTCACCAAACTTAATTTCAAGAACATAATCAGTGTCTTTTGCATTAATATCCTTAGTAAGTTCAAGTTTTTGATACAGTTCTTTTAGGTTAGCTTTTTCCATCATTTTTTAAATTGGTCATCTAAAGTAAATAATTGCATGCTTCCAAGTTCATTAGAGTTATATTCCTTCTTACCTTCCTCGATATTAATGAATAGAGAAGTATATATTATTGCAGCTCTAATTGTTTTCATTAGTTTAAATGTTTTATCTATGAAGTCATTTCTGTCTATAACGTATGTAAAATTATCTTTTGGGGTTCTTGAGTTTTCAAACTCTACAATCTTAAATGATTTATGTTCTATAAAATTTCTAATTGTAGATAGCTCTTTAGCTTCTGGTTCTAGAAATGAATGTAAATCTTCTTTTTCAAAAAAGTCTTTATAAAGCCAAAACAATCCTCTTAACGCCCAATTTTGACTTTCCATGATTATTGGATTTGGCTTTCCTTTCACATACCATATTTTTCTATAATTTACCTCTCTAGATTCAAAACCTAATTTTAAATAGGTATTTATTAAATAGGCTATTTTGTCTAAAATAGAATAAAATGTTCTAAATGCTATTTTACTTTTTTCAAGGTTATAAGAATATGTTGAATAATCAAGAATATCTATGATAGCATTTTCTCTATCAGAGAAATGAGGTTCTTGATTAGTAATAGAATCATAAAATAAATATCTTGCAGAACAAAACTCTTGCTTAATTTGATTAAAAAACGAATGATAATTGTAAATCTCTAAATCTGCTTTTTTTACAATAATTGTTGGGAGACACAATATGTCTTGCGCAACAATGTCATCATTTATAATATCATTTAGTGGATTTAAGAATAAACTATTATTGATACACCATTTCCTATAGTTTTTTTCTTCTAAACTTTCTCCTAAAGAATAATTGTCAAAAATATTTTCAGAATTTAAAAATGTATTATCTACTTTTTCTTCTATCCAAGAAACAATTTGTGAAAACGACATTTTAGCTTCAGGATAAATATCATTTAACATTATTGCTTTCTTTAAGTAATTATATGATTCTTTTAAGAAGTAAGCTTTGTGAGAATCATCATAGAGAACTTGTGCATAATGAAATAATCCAAATCCAAGATTCCCTGTTGCCATTGAGAAATCTTCTTTTATATCTAATGCTCTTTGCCAAGAATCTATTGCTTCTGAGAATCTTCCTAAATGACTTAAATCATTTCCTAAGTTTGTTAGTATTTCACATTTTCTATATATATTTTCTGTATCTATAGAATACAATAAAGCCTTTCTGCAATTTAGAATTTCTTGAATTAACTCTTCGTTTTCAAACTCCCAAAATTCTGGAGAATTTAAATTTTGAATCATCATTTTTTTATAAGACCAAGCATTTGATAAATTATAATAAAATGTCATTTTATCATCATCTGTAAAATTATCTAGAATAATCGTAGACGATATTTCAATCCCTCTTTCTAAATCCTTAATGGCATTTAGTTCTCTTGAGTATTCATAAATAGTACCTAAAATTAGATTAATTTCATTGGGTGTTTTTTCATTTATATTATCTAACTCTAAAAAAGTTTTTAACATATTTTTCATAAAAATTTAGATTTAATCAAAAATACTACACGATTACGCACTGTATCTACATACTTTATAAATTATCTCTTAAATAATAAAGAGTCCGTATCACAGCTAGTGAAAACGGACTTATTTTATAATTTTTCAACCTTCTATCAGAATGGTTTTCATTTGAATGATTCACGACTCACATAATTGAATTGTGAAACTAATTCTTTTTAACAAGATATCTTATTGACTATTTTTTCTTATAATAAGTCTCTGAATATTCAGTCCACAAAGAATTTAAATCTAGCTTATGAGAATCCAAGAAACTGTTTATCTTCAAATCAGTAAGTGATTGAAGGTCATAATTTGAAAACTCTTTAAAGAATGATTTTACATTAGTTCTCAGAAATCTAAGCTTTCCTTTTCGTAAAATCTCGACATCATGAGTAAAATTAGCATTAAAAGCCAAATTCTTTGTTGGTATTATCAAAATTCTTTTGACAACTGCATCACCATAAATATCTTGAAACCATCCACAATGAGAATTCATCTGACTAGCTTCACTTTTATTAATCTCTTGCCTACCTCCATCAACCTCACTTTTACATTCAAAAATAAAATATTTATTACCTACCCCACACCATAAATTATCTGGACCCGTTTTAAACTCTTTGTCTGGCCTTTCGCTTAAAAAACCTAGCATTAAACCCAACTCTCTAAATGCAGCTTCAAACTTATCAGAATCTGTACCGAACTCTAAATCGGACAATACTCCATCTACTGAAATCATTAAGTCTTGGTAGCTTTCAAAGTCAGATAAATAATTTTTAATTCTTACTATCCTGTCTTCATTAATAAAATTTATTTTTTTATAAGTTATTCCTTCTTTAGGTTTTAATAATTCATGATTTTTTAAAAATGCTGATTTCTGTAGATTATTTGACTCAACCTTACTAGTAAAATATTTATAGCGTGCCATAATCTGGAGATACCACCCTCTTTCACTATCGTCAAAACAAAAATCATCTACTATTTTTTGAATTTTGCTTGCTGCTCTTTCATAGTCTCCAATAAACCCTGCAAGATATGCATCTCTTTCAAGAACAAGCATCTCATAAATATTAATATTTTCTTGAGAATCAATTACCTTATTCATCTCCTCCAAATAAAACTCTTTCCATCCTTCATCCCGTTGTAGACTTTGTAGCATTAGCCCCTTTAAAGCATCAATAGGCTTAGTATTATTTGAAATATCTTCAATTGCCATTTGAGCAATATCAAAGCCTATTTCTATTTGTTTTCTTGTTTGGGCTGAAAAGTATTTGCTAGTTCTTGAACTTTTTATAAATTTCACTAAATCCGCGCCAATAATAATTATAATACTATAGTCTTTTTCTCCTCTAACACTTCTGCCTAAACCTTGTTCTATTTTTTGAGCAACCTTTATATTTACTAAGTCACTGGTAATTCTGTTTGATTCCTCATACCTATCAGATAAGGAATAAAAATATGGTTTCCCATCTATTAATAAAACTCTACACACTTCATCAGGCAAATCAATTCCATCATATCTATTTGCAAAAACAACAGAATTTTCAAAATGACCTTTTTTTAAATCTTTAACAACCTCCTCAATTTCTTCACTTTCGGGAGATATAGCTCCTAAATCTCTATATGTTGTTGTCTTAGAAAAAGAAGATACTAAAGATACAATTCCATAATTTCTCTTAAATGGAGGTATTAAACCATTGACAATTGTAGTATAATCAAGAGAATCATCCATTAATGAGGGAATTAAGAGCATTTTTTCTCCAGACCACTTTTGTTCACGATTTTCAAGAGGTTTTTTTACTGCATCAATATCAAAACCTAAGCCTTTAATGAAAAAAGAATCGTCTTGCGTAGTAGCAGACATCAATATTCTCTGCTCTGCTTTATGAAAAGAAGAGAACTTTTCTATTGGTATGTGCATAGGACTAATTTCTAATACTTGCCCCGAAATAAATGCTTGACAATTAGTAATATTATCTTTAATAAATGACCAAGCAAATTTTATTTTATTATCATCTCTATTTTCCGATAAAATTTGTAAAATTTCATCGGATTTATCAATCCAATTCCAATAGGGGATGGGTAAAAAGGAATTATAATCACCATTTTCAATTTCTAGAAATGTACCATGCCCTTGCTCAGGTAAACTATCACTAAACAGATTAAATATTCTTTTATAAACTGTATGACTTTTACTGATTGAAATTGTGAAAGAGTCTTTAATAGAATCTATACAAGCATGAGAGTCATCTAAAATTATAGTATTAACATGTATGTAATCATTTCCTAATCCAAATATCGTTTTACCATTGAAAACTTTCTGGACATGCGTTATCAATATCTTATTTCCTTCAATAAAGTCGTTAGGTAATGACCCATCTTCTTCAATTGAGCAAAAAGGAATACCAAATTTTTTCGCATCTTTTTTTACCTGATGTACAAGATATAAATTCGGACATATATACAAGCAAGGACCTTTACCAGAATTAATTTTTGACATTAAAATTAGCAGTCCAATTAAAGTTTTCCCTTCCCCTGTATGTAGCTTAATAATTAAATCTCTATCATTTAATCTTTTTTCAAACCATTCTGTCAAAACTTTATATTGAGCAGGCCTTAAAGGCCCCGCAATACTTTGTCTATCAAGAGTTGAATATATCTCTATTGGATTTGTTCTTTTTTCAATATCAGGTTTATTTAACCTTTTCTTAAAGTCTACCATTGTTATTAGTTTTTTAAACTCAAATATAAAAATTTAACCTATACCCTTTTTATGGGAAACCACATTTTATAATATTAGCTCCAAACTTTTGGGTCATATTTGGAGCATAGCCAATCTAACGGATAAATATTTCGTATATCAATCCATAAATTTTGTCTACATCAGATTTTTTTATAATCAAACAGTAATGAAGTATAAACATGGGGATTTTAATTTAAAACATATAAAAATTCTCCGAAACCACCACGAATAAAAAGATTGTTATAAAATCTCGAACATTATACCCATTATACTAAATTTTATTCTGAATACTTCTTTTATTATTTTACTTTTTAATTTCTTTCTTATTTCTCTTTATATATTATTAAAACAGGGAAAGAGGACAAAAAAAAAAAAGTCCCCAATCAATGAGGACTTAATCAAAAAAGCTGTTTTAAGCAGCATTTAAACAATCTTTTGTATGCGTCCAGCATTCGGCTTTAAAACTAGGAACAACACCTACAGAATAGCTTAAAAACAATGTATTTACAGTATCTTCCATCAGGTAAAACCAGCTTTGTGTTGTACAGATAGAATCATGGATTGTCCAGAGGGGCATTTCAGGATAGTAATCAGCTAATGTTCTTGTAATAACGTCTAGAACGCAATCAGACTCAATATGTTGTAAAAGCTTAGGGAACAACTTAAAAGCATCTTCACTTTCTGATTGAGTTTTAAAAATTTCCATACATTCACACAACAATGGAAAATGCGCTTTAAATATCTTGTATTCTTTTGATGGTTTTTTAAGCGGTGTGTAAAGAATCTGTAATGTTAGTTTTTTCATCAAGTTTCTTTTACCTTCAAAAACTTTGAGTTCAGAAAATTCGGCATCAGGATTATAAAAGCGAGCCTTATAATATTCTATTTCTTCTCCTGTCTCTTTATCACATTCAACCTTAAAAGGTTTAATATCTTGAAAAATTTCGCCTAAATATTCATAAAAAGTCCCGGACAATATTGATTCTTTAATTGCTCGAAATTCATCCTGAAATGAATCAGTTTCAATGATTCGTTCCAATTTTTCTAGAATTGTTTTTGTTTTTCTACCAAATACTTTTTTTATGATTTTATGTATTCTTTCATCATTATATCTTTCTAATAAAAGGACCAGGAAATATGGCTGAGAATTCTTTATATCTAAACTTATAATATTTTCTCCATCATAGTTTATATAAGGTCTAAAAATCGATGGTAAGTTCGTAAGATTAGTATGCAATCTACTATCTGCATCATGATTTCGGGTTGCTCTGTAACATTGATTTTTTAACGTAAGTGCACAATACCAATAATTATATGCTTTTGATTTGATAGGATTAAATTTATCATAGCCTAAATTGTATTTATTATAGCAAAATTCATCTTGTAAGCTTTGAATTAAACTATCAAAATCAATAATAAGGTTTTCATTAAGCCACTTTGATAAGTGTGCGCAGTCATTATTGAAATTTTCTTCCTGAATCTTTTTACCTACCCTATCATTAATTTCATAAGCCGTAAAATCTATACATTCTTCTCCTTTAATCTTAATAGCTGAATAATTATATCTATAGCTCGTGCATTTATGATATGTACTTGAATGATTTTTCTTTTCTAAAATCTGGATGTCAATAAAATAATCAAAATACCAGTTATATTTATAATATATTTTCTCTAACAATTTAGAATTCAAGGGAACAAATCCCCATTTATAAATTTTATCTTTTTTTCGAGCTGGAATGCTTATAATCAAACTTAGATAATACATTGCAATGTCTATCTTAAATTCTTTGAATGGGGGTTGCTCCTCTATTTTTTCTAATAAATAATTATAAACTATAGTGGGTAATATTACTTTCCAATTAAAACCTTCATGATAAAAAGTAGCTACATTAGTTTTAAATCTAGTTGTTTTTGTATTGTAATTTTTAATTCTTCTTTTATTATTCTTCATAATTTCTTTATAAAAAGGCATAGCAATAGCTCTCCATAGTACCTTTACTACGGCTAGACCTCAATTCGTTAAAATTTTTGGAGATTAAAAAAGGACGTTTGTGTACAGTGGGTCCTTATACGTAATCAAACCACACATGTACAACTGGAAAAGATTGTTAAGAAGCCAATCTTAATTTTACTTGAATTTCATTGCGGGTATAGTAGACCCTACCGCCGAAGTCGATAGGAACTAATACCCCGCTTTTCGCCCAATTGTTTAATGTTCCGAGCGAAACTCCGAAATACTCCGCTGTTTCTTTTCTCGTCATTATTTCTTTATCCTCTGGCTTATACATTTCCGCCAGTTTACTTTCAAATTGATTTAATTTATCATTAATTAAATCTTCAATTTTTTTGAAAAAATCTTTAAAATAATCCATAATTAATTTTTATTTGTTTAATTAATTATGCAAAGGACTGAAATTGGTTATAGGGATAAAATTTGAATTTGTTAGATTTTTATTAGATAGGAAAAGGGAAAGCTGAAATATGCTTTTTTAAGTCCACTTGGGCATTGTCAGATTTTGAGTAATTTTTTGCTGGTTTAATAACTTCTTTTTCGTAATACAGATTTAAAAAGTCAACAAAGTCTTTCTTGTAAACAGTTGCTTTGAATATTTTCTTTCTGCTTTCGGGTAAATCAAAAAAAGCAAGAACCTTAGCCTGAAAACCTCTCTTATCAAATTGATTAAGCCAATTAAGTTGTTCCATTGCATGAATAAACCAACTCTCTGCATCTTTAGAAACAAAAATATTGTGAAAGTTTTGTGGCTGTTCTAACTTTATTTTGAATGTTTGTGAAGATAAATTTGTTACCAAATAATTATGAACATAGGAAACTAAATCAGAAAACTCTTTTTTAATTAATTCCAATTTTATTTGATTTTCCTTAATAAGACTTTGGATAATTATTCTTTGTAGTTCATTGATATTAGAGCTATCCAAAAGACTTTTATAATAATCAGTTGATTCCTCAATAACTTTAAAAATATTCCTAAATAAATAATCTTTATTTCTATTTTCAGTTTCTTTATAAACTTTATGAGTATAATGTTGAAATTCAACTAAAAGAAATTTCATAAAGCTATTAACCTTCTGAGAAAAGTTTTTAGATTGCATAATTTCATCTTGAATCTCATAATTCAATGTTTGGTACTTAATCGATTTTCCCGATTTGTATTCTTCTTCACTTATTTCAGTAAGAGCAGAATTACTAAAATCTAAAAATCCATTATCAAGTAATACGGTTTCATTACATTTATAATATCTCCATGAAAATTCTGGAAATATTTGAATAATCAAATTGTTTAATAACCTTTCGGATTCAAAAAAATGCTTATGATATTTAAATTCTGTATAATCTCTCATTGCTAGCCAATATTCTTCAAATTTATGATTTCAGCCAATTGCTCAATGTTTCCACTCTCAATAAGTTCTTGCATTTTCTGCATTTGGGCTTTTAGTTCCTCAATTTCTTTAGTTTGTAAATCAGCCTTTTGAAGTTTTTCATTTCTTGCTATGATACTTTCCTTTCTTATTTGCTCATGTTCAAAGGTCGGTTTGAAATAGGTTTTGAAAACAGATTCATCTGTGTGACCCGTGTACTGCCATATCTCTAGTAAGTCCCATCCCTCAATATATCGGTTGGTACAGAAACTTCTCCTAGAATCGTGAAACGCTATTTTGTCCGCAAAATTGATTGTTTCAAATACTACTCCCTCATTGGTTGGACGTTCACGGGTAATCACCTTTTCATTGAAATACGGAATCTCTCTAAACAATTCTTTCAGGTACTCATTAGTGTTTTGATTAGATATAGCAATGCTTTTAATATTGTTGTCATATTTGCTCAAAATCTCTCCTACATAACCAAAGATTGGAAAATTGACAGTTTTATATTTATCAATTCGAGAACCTTTATTCAATAATATACTCAGAGTTCCTGAACTAATATCAATATGTCCGTTTTCAATTCTTGTTATATCTCCGAACCTGAGTGAGCAATGACAGCCGAGAACAAACAAATCACGAACTCTCTCCAATCTCGGAGAATTAGAAAAATCATGTTCATACAATATTTTGATTTCAGGTTCTGTTAGTACTGTATGGAAACTTGGGGGAACTTTAACGCTAAACTCATCCTGCATATAGCTTCTATTCTCTGTATAGCCTTTTTCAAATCCTCGTTTAAGTACAGCAGATAATCTTTTAATTCGGGTTCTGAGTGTACTCAGCTCTCCTACCCTTTCAGTACCCAAAAGCCAGTTCTGAAATTCCAAACACTGTGTTTCATCAAATTTATCAATATCCAGAAAAATATTATTATCTAAGGCAAAATCTTTTAAATCTCGATACATCACATTGAAAGATGATACATAACTTTTATGTAATGGTTTTTGTCCTGATGCAATAGCACGTTTAATTTTAAGTTCAATCAATCTCATGAACTCCTGAAATACATCATCAAAAGATTTCTTGTTCTTTTGCACGGTGTTGAGTTCTTTTCCCTCTACCGCATTATCAACAATTGTCTTTAGTTCTTCTTTGGTCGGCACACGGTTGTAATGTTCATTGAAATTTTTATGACCATCTACAATAGAAGTTTTGAATTTGCCTAGCTTTTGGTTGATTTCTCTTTTATCGGTTCCCGAAGTAACCGTTTTAGTCTCACTATCCCAACTACTCGGAATAACTTTTAAACCTGTAGAAAAATCCGTCTGTAAGCCTTTGAACGAATATCTTCCCATTATTCGGGAGATGTCCGATTTTGGTTCTTTCAGCCTGAAATTTACGCTTCCTGTTTCGTTGTTATACTGTGCCATAAAATAAAAATATCTCCATAACAAATATACGAATATTTCTATTTTGGTCACTATTTTGGTCACTGTAAATTTTGAATACATTTAGATTTATTTACATTCAATAAAATTTAATCATCTATTAATCAACAATACAAGCAATAAAATTTACTCAACCAGATATAAACAAATGAAAGATGTTATATCCTGTGGGTCTACATTCAAGCAATCTCCTAATAATTATTAGGAGATTTTTTTATTTAACTAATGCTTGGCTTTATTATTTTTCAAATATCATTTACTACAAAAAAAGGATAATTTAAAATATGGCAGTCTCTTTAATCTGTATTGTATTAGCTCTATTAATAGCATTTTACTCTTTTAAAAACTTTACTTTTTTTGGAAATAATTTCTTGCATAAAAACAAAAACCATCCTTACATCAAGGATGGTTTTCATTTATATTGAATCAGATATTATAACTATTTCAAATCAAATCGATCTGCATTCATTACTTTTACCCAGGCAGAAACGAAATCATTTACAAATTTTTCTTTCGCATCTGAACTTGCATAAACTTCGGCAACGGCTCTCAATTCAGAATTTGAACCGAATACCAAATCTGCACGGGTTGCTGTCCATTTTTTTTCTCCGGTTTTACGATCTGTACCTTCATACAGTTCATTATCATTAGAAGCTGCTTTCCATTGTGTATTCATATCTAAAAGATTGACGAAGAAATCATTGGAAAGAACCTCTGTATTGTTAGTAAAAATCCCATGAGATGAGCCATCAAAGTTCGCATTTAAAGCTCTCAATCCTCCAACCAATACGGATAATTCCGGAGCTGTAAGATTCAATAACTGTGCTTTGTTAATCAATAAGGATTCTGTAGAAACAGAGAATTTTTTCTTCAAATAATTTCTGAAACCGTCTGCAGCAGGTTCAAGATACCCCATAGATTCTACATCGGTCTGCTCCTGAGAAGCATCCATTCTTCCCGGCGCAAATGGTACGATCAGATTATGTCCTGCATTTTTAGCGGCTTTTTCTACTGCGGCACTTCCTGCCAAAACGATCAAATCTGCCAGGGAAACTTTTTTCCCTCCTGTCTGACTTTCGTTAAATTCTTTCTGGATATTTTCCAATACAGATAAAACTTTCTGAAGCTGAGTTGGATTATTCACCTCCCAGTATTTTTGTGGAGCTAAACGGATTCTCGCTCCGTTTGCACCTCCTCTTTTATCACTTCCTCTGAACGTAGAAGCAGACGCCCAAGCGGTAGAAACCAATTCAGAGATACTTAATCCAGAATTTAATATTTTTGACTTTAAAGCTTCAACATCAGAATTATTAATCAATACATGATCCACTTCAGGAATAGGATCCTGCCAAATCAGTTCTTCCGCAGGAACATCCGGGCCTAAATAGCGAGCTCTAGGTCCCATATCTCTATGCGTTAATTTAAACCAAGCTCTGGCAAATGCATCAGCAAACGCATCAGGATTTTCATAAAATTTTCTTGAAATTTTTTCATAAACAGGATCAAGCTTCAACGACAAATCGGTCGTAAGCATTGTAGGTTTATGTTTTTTAGAGGAATCGAATGCATCAGGAATAATTTCTTCTCCGTTTTTCGCCACCCATTGATGAGCTCCCGCCGGACTTTTTGTAAGTTCCCATTCATTTTCAAAAAGATTTTTGAAGAAATAGTTACTCCATTGTGTCGGAGTTTCTGTCCATGTAACTTCCAATCCGCTGGTAATTGCATCTTTACCCACTCCTGAGTTGAAAGAACTGTTCCATCCTAATCCCTGAAGTTCAATTCCTGCTGCTTCAGGCTCTTTTCCTACATGATCTGCAGGCCCCGCTCCGTGTGTTTTTCCAAAAGTATGTCCTCCAGCAATTAAAGCAACGGTTTCTTCATCATCCATCGCCATTCTTCCAAAGGTATCACGAATATCTTTTGCCGCTGCAATCGGATCAGGATTTCCATCCGGTCCTTCAGGATTTACATAAATCAATCCCATCTGCACAGCTGCCAAAGGATTTTCCAAATCGCGGTCTCCTGAATAACGACTATTATTTCCTCCACTTAGTTCCAGCCATACTTTTTCAGATCCCCAATATACATCCATATCCGGCTCCCAGACATCTTCTCTCCCTCCGGCAAAACCAAATGTTTTAAAGCCCATAGATTCCAGTGCAACATTTCCCGTAAGAATCAGCAAATCTGCCCAAGATATTTTGTTTCCGTATTTTTGTTTGATAGGCCAAAGCAATCTTCGCGCTTTATCCAAACTTACATTATCCGGCCAGCTGTTCAATGGTGCAAAACGCTGCTGTCCTGCTCCGGCTCCTCCTCTCCCATCTCCTACACGGTAAGTTCCAGCACTGTGCCATGCCATACGGATAAACAAAGGACCATAATGTCCAAAATCCGCAGGCCACCAATCCTGAGAATCGGTCATTAATGCATGCAGATCTTTTTTCACAGCATCAAGATCAAGACTTTTAAATGCTTCAGCATAATCAAAATCTTTACCCATTGGATCTGACAGGGAAGAATGCTGACGAAGAATATCTACCCTCAACTGATCGGGCCACCAATCTAAGTTCTTTGTACCTTCACCTGCAACACTTTGTTTTTCCATTGTTCCGTTATGGAACGGACATTTACTGATGTCATTTGAATCGTTTTCCATTGCTGTTTAAATTTTTTTATATTGATTATTTTAAATTTTCTTTGTTTAAAGACAGGACAAACTTACAACAGTTAATATATAAATACAATCTATCAAAAATATTTTTACAATAGTTAAAAACTATAAATAAGTTTTAAATACATTTTTATACACCTCCAGAAATCAAATTACATTATCCTGCAATTAAGTTAGAAAAATTTCATTGTATTTTATTAAAAATTTAAATAGAATCAACCTATTTAGAATTATTCAAATTACTATTAATGAAACTATTAGCTTCTTTATTATGATTAATTAAAAATTCACTATCTTTATTTGTTATAGAATTTTTAAATATCAAAAACTGAATTATGCGAGAGGACATACAACATAAACACATTGTTTTTTTTGATGGAGAATGTGGTGTCTGTAATTTTTGGGTTCAATGGATTTTGGAGAAAGATAAAAATGATGAGTTCATGTTTGCATCACTTCAATCAGATTTCGGACAGAGATTTCTTACAGAACGGGGGCTTGAAACCAAGCAATTCAACACGCTTTATCTTTGGAAACCTCAGCAATATTATCTGATAAAATCTAAAGCAGTATTAAAAATAACGGATATTTTAGGAGGTTTTTATAAACTATTAAGTGTATTCGGAAAAGTTTCTCCTACCTTTTTAAGTAATACGATTTATGATCTTATTTCTAAAAACAGAATGAAGCTTTCTGCTCAAAAATGTTTTCTACCCGACGCACATCAGAAAAAGAAATTCATAGAAATATAAAACAAGCTTCAACATTTATCATTAAATATTTATAAAGAATAAAGTTTTTCGGAACGATTTTTCTTTTAATGCATATATTTGCAAACTATGGAATATAATACCCAAAAAACACAGCTTCATTTACCGGAATACGGTAGAATCATACAACAGTTGGTTGAGCGTTGCAAAGAGCTTTCTACAAAAGAAGAAAGAAGCGAAATGGCAATGGCCATTATTGATTTTATGGGTCAGAGAAACCCACAACTCCGCGACGAAGAAAATTATAAACATAAACTTTGGGATCATCTTTTTATTTTAGCGAATTATGAACTGGATGTTGATTCACCTTATCCGTTCCCAACAAGAGAAGAACTTGCCGAAAAACCTAAAAAAATGGAATACCCTAAACTACAGGGAGATTTCAAATTTTACGGAAAAAGTATCCTTCAATTGATAGAAAAAGCAATTGAACTTGAAGCCGGAGATGAAAAAGAAGCTCTGATCGAGGTTATTGCCAACAATATGAAAAAGTCTTATAATGTTTACAATAAGGAACACGTAACTGATGATGTTATTTTCCGTCATTTGAAAGAGCTTTCTGAAAACAGACTGGATCTTACCGGAATTGAAACACTGGAGAAAAGTAAGATTTATTATACAGGAAATAACCGTAACAGTAAAGGCGGTAATAACAACAATAATAAAAACAATCAACCTAACAAGAGAAGGCATAACAATAATCACAAGAACAGAAAATAATGAGTGGAACATTTCAAATAAGAGGAGGGAAAAGACTGCAAGGTGAAATCACCCCACAAGGAGCAAAAAATGAAGCTTTACAGATTTTGTGTGCGGTTTTGTTAACAGATGAAGAAGTAAGGATAAAAAATATTCCAGACATTCATGACGTCAACAGACTGATCGAAATTTTAGCTGATTTTGGGGTAAAGGTGACGAAAAACGGCCACGGTGATTACACGTTTAAGGCTGATTCTGTTAACTTCGATTATGTAAAATCTGAGGAATTCAAAAAAGACGGTGCCAAACTAAGAGGATCTATCATGCTGATGGGACCGATGCTTGCAAGATACGGAGAAGCTTATATGCCGACTCCGGGCGGAGACAAAATCGGAAGAAGAAGATTGGATACCCACTTCCAGGGATTGGTAGAACTGGGTGCTGAATTCAATTATGATGAAGAGCAATATTTCTACTCTCTAAAAGCTAAAGAGCTAAACGGGAAATTCATTCTTCTGGAAGAGGCTTCTGTAACCGGAACTGCAAATATTGTAATGGCAGCCGTTTTAGCAAAAGGAAAAACAAGAATTTATAACGCAGCATGTGAGCCTTACCTGCAACAGCTTTGTAAAATGCTGAACAGAATGGGAGCAAATATCTCAGGAATCGGTTCAAACCTTCTAACGATTGAAGGAGTGACTCACCTTAGAGGAACTGAACACACAATGCTTCCTGACATGGTAGAGATCGGATCGTGGATCGGTCTTGCTGCTATGACTAAGTCTGAAATCACGATTAAAAATGTCAACTGGAATCAACTTGGGGTAATTCCAAATACCTTCAGAAAGCTTGGTATCCAACTGGAGCAAAGCGGTGATGATATCTACATTCCTTCACAGGAAAATTATAAGATCCAGAAATTCATAGATGGTTCTATTCTTACGATTTCAGATGCTCCTTGGCCGGGATTCACTCCGGATTTGCTTTCTATTATTTTAGTGGTTGCCACTCAGGCTAAAGGAAGTATTCTGGTACATCAGAAAATGTTTGAATCGAGATTGTTCTTTGTTGATAAATTAATCGATATGGGAGCACAGATTATCTTGTGTGATCCGCACAGAGCCACTGTAATTGGATTAAATCAGGAAACACCATTAAGAGGAACAACAATGGTTTCTCCGGATATCAGAGCCGGAAACGCACTTCTTATCGCTGCACTTTCTGCTGAAGGAAAATCTATTATCCATAATATCGAACAAATCGACAGAGGATATGAGAATATTGATGGAAGATTAAAAGCTATTGGTGCTGATATTGAAAGAATTTAATTGTTTATCATTAAACATATACAATAAAAAAGCGTTCAGGATTTCTGAACGCTTTTTTTATTTATTAAGTATGGAAACAGGCCTACCAACCGCCTCCGCCGCCTCCGCCACCTCCGCCACCGGAGAAACCACCCCCTCCTGAACCAGAACCACTGCTGGAATTATTGGAAGGTTGCGTTGATGAAGACTGTATTGAGCTAGTAAGACTTGAATTAAGTGTACTCGCAAAAGCATAACGGTTTAAAGTAGAACCTACATACCAATTACTGTGATATTCAGTTGACATTTTCGAAAGCATTGCATCAAATTTTTGCCCCCAAATTTCATCTACGCCCAACACCATTGCAAACGGAAGGTATTTTTCAAAAACCTGCGGAGTCATTTCCGGAGGATTATGAAATTTAAGCTGTTCATTTTCTGCAGCTCCCATATACATCTGAAAGCCTTCTATAAGAGATTTTATTTTTAATTTTTCTTCGGAAGGTCTTTTGATTAAAAATTCATAGATCACAAGTGATGTAAATCCTAATACAATAAAAATATAACAGATATTAAAATTGTTATCAATGGTAAAATCGCTGCTTTTATGAATAAATAACCCTATACCTATAAAAATAATGACCGGAAATGCTAAGAAGATCTTAAAGAGCCCCGGAAAATATTTAAATAATAAGGCCGCAATAAAAAATGCAACGAACAGAACTACATATAAGATCAGTCCGATAAAAACTTTTTCAAATTCAGGGAACATCCTGAAACTCAAAAGTAAGCCTGCAAGATACACAAAGGTAATAAGCAAAGAAGGCAGGATAAGTTTCTTGGCATTATTTCCTTCATTTAAAAAGGCATCGTGCTGAAACTTCAACGATTCTTTACAATTCAACACCGCCTGTTCTATTTTAGAGTCATATTTACCATCAAAATCAATTGTTTCGCGAGAGCTTGGCAAAAGATGATCCATCAGCTTTTTTTCTTCTTTGGGAAGTTTATCATCGGATGGTTTTAATTTTTTAACGGTATAATATGTTGATTTAAAAAAGCCCAAAAGACCGTCATTTTCTTTTTCAATAATTTGGATATATCCTTTTATTGCAAGATTTACCAATGCCGCTGTTATATATTTATTTTTAAAAGTTTCCGTTTTTAAATATCCTAAAGATGCTGGCGAAAGATCGTTTGGAGAATTAAACTGAGGATATACAATCGGTTTTTCAGGATCTACCCCATACTTTCTCCAGGTTGAATAGTAATAATATAACAATCCCAGAAATACCAGAAAACCTCCGATCAATATTCCGAATTTTTCTAAAAAACTTGGCGGCGGCGGCGGAATCATGATTCCTTTTTTAAATCCGACTGCTATTGTAAGACCGTCATTGGCCTGAAAACCTGAAGCATTCCATTCGATTGAATGAACTGAAAGGAGTTTTGAATTGCAGTTTTTCTCCGTACTTCCTGCAAAACCTGTATAGCATGAATTTTGCAAAATGTTTGCTCCTTGTGGAAGGTTTACGGTAGCAGAAATCGTATCAACAGGAAAATCCCAATAATTTCCGTTTACATTCCAGTACAGTTCATCATATTTATCAAAAAAACCGATTTGATTTTCTGTTTTGTAGTGGATTTCATAGTTATAATTTCCGGGTTGGAGGATTATATCTTTATTTCCGATATAGATTTTAAGAAATCCGTCTTCTATTTCTTCATGATAATCTTCTTCTTCCCCGTTTTTCTTTATGGAAATGATCTCATATTTTACCTTCTGGGTTCTGTTATTCAGATTTCTCGATAAAGGCAACGTACGGAAAATCCCTCTTCGAATTTGATCTCCAAGACTGTGAACTTTAATCTTTTCAGTAACATCGAGCCCAGAATGGGTATCAACATTAATATCTGAATGAAAGGATAAGATTCTTTCCGTTCTGGAGAGATCTTCATTTAACGAATTATCTTCCTGAGCAAAACCAAGGACAAAGCACAGAAGAAAGAGAAATTGCAGAAATTTCTTCATCGTTAAAACTTTACGGTTGGAACTTCCCGTTCTGCAATATTATCCAGCTCGAAATAGGAAACTTTTTCGAATTTATACATATTAGCGACTATATTGCTTGGAAAAGATTCTACCAGTGTATTGTTTTCACGGGCAGTTCCATTATAATATCTCCTTGATTTTTCAATATCATTTTCAATAGAGGTTAATTCTGATTGTAACTGTTGGAAATTGGCGTTTGCTTTCAGATCAGGGTATTGCTCTGCCACAGCAAAAAGATTCACCATCGCCTGATTAAGGCTTTTCTCGGCAGCTTCTTTAGCTTCTAAGGAATTGGCTCCTACCGCCAGATTTCTTGCTCTTGTAACGTTTTCAAGGGTTTCACGTTCATGAGTTGCATATCCTTTCACTGTTTCTACAAGGTTAGGAATAAGGTCATGACGTTTCTTCAGCATCACATCGATACTACTCCAAGCTTCCTGAACCAGATTTTTAAGCTTTACCAAGCGGTTATAAATAGAAACCGCATACAGAAGAAAAATTGCTACAACACCGATAATAATAAGGGTAACCATAATTTTGTGATTTTTTTAATTAGGATAAAAATAGTCTTTTTACCGGAAAGGAAATAAAAAAAGCGCTCAATAAATGAACGCTTCTCAAACTATATGGATCTACACAACTAAGAGTACTTCCTGCAGACATATTCTACAGTGGTATTCAAAAGTTTATTTTTATTCAGAAAAAATTCCAATTGATGAAAATCTTCTGAAGTTGCATTAAGGTATAATTGAAATGAGCCGAAATCATTTCCGTTGATGTATTCTACATCTGCATTCAAAAGCTTGTAACACATCCCCATCTGCTGATAGATAATATTGAGCAAATGATCAAATTTCATTTTCCCGTTCAATTCTACTTCTACAATCAGTTCTTTTTTGATAAGGTTTACGTTATTGGGCAGTGTCTGCAAATTTGTTATCATAACATCTAGGTTTTTGATTAAAGTTATTTTCTGAAATACATACTGTTATCGGTTATTAAATACAGGACAAAAATATAAAAAAATATTAGTCTACCAAATTAATAGACTAATATTTTTTAAAATTTATTTCCATAAAAAAAAGAAGCAGTATTGCTTCTTTAGTGTTATTTAAGTTGTTTTATTCTTTCTATTTTGGGCGATCCTGCTAAACCGTTCGGATTACAGCCCAATTCGCCTTCGGGAACTTTAAGGTTTTTCTCCTGATAAAACTTTTGCCAGAACTCATTGGTTTTACCTGTTTTCGGATCAATAAAAGTCATGGGATCCAGTTTAAAAATATGATCTTTTCTAAAAATTCTCTCTATAAAGTCCGAACAATAGTATGAATCTTCATTCAGGATATAATTAAAATTATAAGGTTTTCCCAACATTGAATTTGCTTTAGCAATAGCATCAGGAATTGCACTTTGATATTCAGGTTTCAGTCTATATACAAAAATACCCTGTCCGTCTTTTTTTTCATCTTCCACAAAATCTTTAAGTTTCTGTTTGTTTGATCCTCTTTTGGGAGAAGCATGAAGTACGAAATAATCCCCATTCTCTTTTTCTACAATTCCAATATGATCAAAGGAAGCATTCTTCTCTTTTTGCGTGACATTATTAATCGCTCCGGATAATCCTGAATTTTTTGCAGTAACGAAAAGCAAATCTCCATTTTTCAACCCTGAACTTTTAACTCCCGCACATCCTGAAATAATAAGCAGAACGATACAAAGAAACAAAAACGAAGTAAGGGTTTTATTTTTTATAATTCTTTTCATAGGTCTCAATCCATTCGTCTACAGTTATTTTTTTACTTAATTCCGCAATCAGTTCCAGAGGAATATCCTCAACTTTCTTAAAGCGAATGCAGGATTTCCCCATATCCAGTTTTCTTTTTGAATATTTAGGAAATTCTTCCACAAACCAATTCAACAATTCCGGTTTAGAATAAATTCCCATATGATACAATGCAATGAAGTTTTTCTGAGACGCCAAACTGATAAAAGGAAGCGGCGTATTTGGAGTACAGTGATATCCCGGGGGATAGGTTTCAAGCGGAACCGCCCAACCAATCATTCCGTAACTGATATTTCCTGAGAAACCTTCTGGTAAATTATCATTTACAGCATCGAAAAGCTTCTTAAAACCTTCTTGTCTTTCCTCAGGAATCTTTGAGACATAATCATCTATTGAAATTGCAGGAATTTGCATATAAGTATAATTTTTAACGGTTTAAAATTAACCATTTTTATATTAAGCGTAAAAACAAAAGCGACTTTACAAAAAGTAAAGCCGCTTAAATAATTAAAATAAAATGTTATTTTTTAATTGCTTTGATTGTCTGCTTAGAACCATCGTTCATATTCAGCACAACCAAATACACTCCTTGTTTCAAATCTCCTAAGTGAAGCGTTGAAGAAGGACTTTCAATGTTTTTAATCAATCTTCCTGCAATATCCACAATAGAAATAGATTTTACATTTTTGATGTCAGAAATATTTAAAACATCTGTAAATGGATTTGGATATGCATTAATCTCATTTTTCTTAACTGATGTTTCTGAAGTAGCTAAACTTGAGTTAGTAACATTAATATCATCAACATATAAATAATATTGGTTTGCCGCAGAATAAGCATTAAATCCGAAGTAGTAAACTCCTGTTGTAGGTACTGTAAAGTTAACAGATACCGTATGAGCAGTCTTATCATTAATAGTAGGATAATCTCCTATAGGATTAACCATTGCAGCTGCAGTTGCTGAAGTACCGAATGCTACTTTTAATTTTTCCGTATATGATGTAGAGTTATTTCCATACTTATAAGAAATCGTATACTGAGTTCCAGCCGTTAAACTCAATCCTTGAGTAAAGAACCAAGCATTCGCAGCATTTGAACCGTTCCAAGCATATCTCAATACCTTAGTGGTCAATCCTGGGCAATCAGTAGGAGCATCCGCTGTTGTCCAATTATTTCCTGTTCCTGCATTCAAATTAGATGTACATCCCGGAAGCGCAGGTGTAGTTACACTTTCAAAATCTAAAAGGTAAGGTGCACCCGTACTTGTACATACTGTAGTAAAGTTATTTTCTGTACAAGATGATGAAGTCTGTCCTCCAACATAAGCATTAACAGTATAATAATACTTGGTATTAAATGCTAAAGAAGTAGTGAATGGATAAGTAGTAACGTTTCCAACATCAACGTTATTCAAGACATCTGTTCCTCCAGCAGTAGTACCTACTGTCAATTTATATCCTGCTGCTCCAGTTACAGCATTCCAAGTAATTGATGGCGTTACAGAAACTCCCGTTGCTCCAGCAGCAGGTGCTGTTACGGTAGGACAGAATGATGGAGTGGTAAAAGAAATTGATCCCGTCCAAGAACTCTTATCGGTAGAACTACAATTAGATCTAACCCAAGTATAATAAGTTGTACTAGAAGCTAATCCTGTTAATTGAGCAGAAAGAGTCGTAGAAGCCGCAGAATTAGTACTATTTAAAACGGTACTTGAACTAGGTGCTACGTTAGAAGTGCTATAATAGACATCATATCCAAGTGCAGGTGCAGTTGATGGAGCCGTCCAACCCACTGTAGCAGAAAACGCAGCTAAATTCGATGACGTAAGTGCAGTTGGCTCAAGACAAGAAGGGATTTCCTGAACCGTAATATCATCAAGATAAATCGCACGATAT
This sequence comes from Chryseobacterium tagetis, assembly GCF_016735585.2. GTDB lineage: Bacteria > Bacteroidota > Bacteroidia > Flavobacteriales > Weeksellaceae > Chryseobacterium > Chryseobacterium tagetis. Next base: position 137,304 of record NZ_JAERSE020000005.1, on the reverse strand, counting down.
GTTCCTCCTAAACCATGTTTAAATGCCAATTGCGTATTAGTACCTGAAGGAATATTAACAGTATATTGTGTCTGAGCAGCCGTTAATGTAATAGCAGAACCAATTGGTGTAAAAGTAGTAGGATCTGCAGCATTTGATAAAGTACCTACCACTAATGAATACCCCGCTGAACTACCTCTTGCGTAAAATCTCACTCGTTTCGTACCACTTGAAAGATTTGTAGTTGGAGGTGAAACCAACATCTGGCTACCTGTATTATCAGATGAATTATACAGATAATAAGAATTAGGCGAAGAATTAGGATAAGTTGTTGTCACATACCCGTAACCTGCAGATGAAGCAGTTTCTAAATATGACCAACAGCTTGGTACCGTAAGGTTTGTTGAAGAACCGGTACTTGTAGTATCAAAATTCTCTGTATACGGAACGGTAAAAATAGAACAAGCTGTTTTAAACGTTCCTCCAAAAGACCACGCACTCTGGCTTGTTCCCGTACTACAGTTTGATCTTACCCAATAATAATAGATTGTATTTGAAGTCAAACTAGGAATAGTGTAAGAAGTAGATGTTACCCCAGGAAAATTAGGTGTTGCTGTACTTGCCGGAATGGTATTCGAAGTACTGTAGTAAATATCGTAACTTGCCGGTGTAGATCCTGTAGGAGCTGTCCACGAAATTGCTGCTGAATTCGCTGTAATTGTTCCCACCGCTTGTAATGTAGGCGGTACACAAGTGGAATACGCATCTGCCGAAAAAGCGAAAATATTTGGAAATGCTGCCGTTGTCGTTGTTTTTGTAAGCGTAACACTTTGAATTAATTTCGCCTGATTAGCTGCATCAATGGCTAAAGGTATTTGATACATTCTAGGGTTAGTACCACTAGCTGCATCTAAAGTATCATTAGTTCTATTAATTCTACCTAATCCCTGAACCGCAAAACCTGTTGCATTATACCAGTCAGCTACAGAAACTCCTGTAAACTGTTGATTTGTTCCATCCGAAAAATTCACCGTTACTGTGAGTGTTGAAGCACCACTTCCTCCTGTAGCCAACATATATAATGTAAAAGCCGCTTTAGGAGTTGCAAAAGTCATTGTCGCCGTAGGAATGGCATTAGAAAGCCTTAAAGAATTCGGTCCACTAAGATTTCCCAGCTGATAACTTAATCCTGGTGTAGTTGTCACTACCGAATTAATAATACCATCTGTAGGCACACCATAAGTAATAGGAGTACTGGTTGCAGTTGCCTGAAAATCTTTCGAAACAAAAACATAAGAATCTCCATCTAAAATACCTGTAGTAGAGCTCAATGAAGTGCCAATCCCATTTGCTATCACATCTTCATTAAAACCTGACTGAATAGGCATTTTCTGATAATTTTGTGCCAACGCAAAAGAACTTACAAACAGTCCTAATGCTCCAAGCACAAGAGCTTGTTGATTTTTTCTCATAAATTTTTTTATTAGTATGCGTAAAACTATGAATTTAATCTAAAACCACAATACATATTTTGATTATTTTTCAACATTTAAACAAAAACTAAATAAATTACATAATAAACAAACGTTTAATTACCAGAAAAACGTACGGAATAAAAGAAAACACAAAACATATCATAATTATTATTTAAAGCATAATATATTAGATTTAGTCCTTAGTATTTCACCCTTAGATAAAATATTTTGTTATTTTTGTGCAATCAATTTTAGATAAAAAACAATGCCTAATATTTCAAACAGAGCACAGCAGATGCCGCCTTCACCGGTGAGAAAACTAGTCCCTTTTGCATTAAAAGCAAAACAGAAAGGAACAAAAGTATACCACCTTAATATCGGGCAACCGGATATTGAAACTCCCGAAACAGCCCTGAATGCTTTAAAAAACATTGATTTAAAAGTATTAGAATATGCTCTTTCTGAAGGAAATATAGAATACAGAAAAGCTCTTACAGAATATTACCATTCTTTAGATTTTACAGATCTTACGCCTGACAATTTCATTGTAACCAACGGTGGTTCTGAAGCTTTAAATTTTGCCATTTCAACACTTTGTGACGACGGAGACGAAGTTATCATCCCGGAACCTTATTATGCGAATTACAACGGATTCACGAGTACTTTCAATGTACATGTAGTAGCAGTTCCTTCAACAATAGAGACAGGTTTTGCACTTCCTCCTATTGAAGAGTTTGAAAAGAAAATCACAGAAAAAACAAGAGCGATTGTTATCTGTAACCCAGGAAATCCTACAGGATATCTTTACACTCGTGAAGAATTACAAAAATTAGCAGAAATTGCTTTAAAATATGACATCGTTGTTATCTCTGATGAAGTATACAGAGAGTATGTATATGATGGAAAACAACAAATCTCAATGCTTGCTTTCCCTGAATTAAGCGAAAACTGCATTATTATCGATTCAGAATCTAAGCGTTACTCTATGTGTGGAGTAAGAATCGGATGTCTGATTACCCGATCTAAAAAAATTCACGATGCAGCCATGCTTTTTGCTCAGGCAAGACTGAGTCCGGTTCTTTTGGGTCAAATTGCAGCGACTGCCGCACATCAAAATGACGGAGCTTACATCAGAGCAGTAAGAGAAGAATATACTCACAGAAGAAATGTGTTGGTAGATTTACTGAATGCTATTCCGGGAGTAATTTGTCCAAAACCAAAAGGTGCTTTCTATTGTGTAGCAGAGCTTCCTGTGGATGATACGGAGAAATTCGCTCAATGGCTGCTGGAAAAATACACCGACAATAACGAAACAATTATGGTTGCGCCTGCAGGAGGATTCTACAGCAATCCTGAACTGGGAAAAAAACAAGTAAGAATCGCCTATGTTCTTAAAGAAGAAGATTTAAGAAGAAGTGCAGAAATTCTAAAAGGTGCATTACAGCAATACAGATTAGAGTTCAACCTTTAATACAATACAATGTCAGCAATAAAAAATAATTCTTGGAAACTATTCTTTTCAACATTTTTATTGCTGATATTTTTTTCCTGTTCTTCGAAAGAAGAAAAAAAAACAGACAATCCACCTGAAGAAATTGACTATATTATTCTATCGTATGTAGGAGGAGACTCTGGAAATTACAAGATCATAAAGGTCAAAAAAGATTCACTCTATCTAGAAAAGGGTGTTGCTGCAAAAAACATGCATAATGAGCAAAGGGTTGCCATCAATAATCTCGTATGGAAAAATCTCATTTCTCCTGTCGATATAAAAACCTTAGATCTTATTAAAAGCTCACCGAGCACTCAATCAGTAGATGGAACTGACGAAACTTTTCAGATCAAAACCAAAAAAAAATCTCATGTATATGTAAATGCCTACAATGATACTATTCATTATAGACAACTACAAAAAGTGAAAACCGAACTCGAAAAAATTCTTCCTAAAGAATACAAATAGCTCATGCAAGAAAATTTTTCCCTAAAACCTTTCAATACTTTTAGCGTAGAAGCTAAGGCAAAATACTTCACTGAGGTTACCTGCGTAGAAGAATTAAAAGAAGTTCTTCATTTTGCAAATTCGAATACCCCGAAGCTTCCAATCCTGTTTCTTGGAGGCGGAAGTAATATTTTATTCACTCAGGATTTTGACGGACTTGCCATTAAATTGAATTTACAGGGGATTTCTGAAGAAAGCATCAATGAAAATGAAGTTCTGGTCACTGCAAAAGCAGGTGAAAACTGGCACAATTTCGTTATTCATTGTTTGAAAAAAAATTACGGGGGTCTGGAAAATCTTTCTTTAATTCCCGGCAATGTAGGAACTTCACCGATGCAAAATATCGGAGCATACGGAACAGAGATAAAAGACGTTTTCGTAAGCTGCAAAGTTCTGGATTTAGAGAATTCAGAACTCAAAACATTCAATCTTGAAGAATGCAGATTCGGATACAGAGATTCTATTTTCAAGCAGGAAGGAAAAGGAAAATATGTGATTTTGGAAGTTACATTTAAGCTTACTACAAAAAATCATCACATTAAAACGGAATACGGAGCCATCCAATCTGAATTGGAAAACTTAGGTATTAATGACAATGTAACCATTCAGGATGTTTCTAAAGCGGTAATCAACATCCGACAAAGCAAACTTCCCGATCCAAAAGAGACCGGAAACGCAGGAAGCTTTTTTAAAAACCCGACTATTCCTTTAGCTCAGTTCGAAATATTAAAAGAAAAATTTAATAATATTCCTGGTTATCCTAACGGCGAAGTTGTAAAAGTTCCTGCGGGCTGGCTGATCGAACAATCCGGCTGGAAAGGAAAACAGATCGGCAATGTTGCGTCTCATAAACTTCAGGCATTAGTACTCATCAATGCGACAGGAAATGCAACCGGAAAAGAGATTTTTGATTTCTCTACCGCAGTGATTAATTCTATAAAAGAAAAATATGGAATTGAGCTGGAAAGAGAAGTGAATATTATATAAGTTTACAGGAAAATCTTGTAATTCTTCTGTAGTTTTTTTCCTGATTTTTGTTAGTTATTTTGATTTATTCTAAATAAACCTTTCGAGATGCAATTATATTGAATATATTTGCGTTCGATTTTATTTAGAAAAATTAAAAACAATAATGATCAGATTTTTATCTTTTGTATTCTTCTTTATTTTCACCACTCAGCTTATCAATGCTCAGGAAGGAAAATCTCAACTGAACATTACCGTTTACAACAGCGATCAAAAAGAACTCAGTGGTGTATCTATTACTACAGGAAACAATTCAATCACAACAGATAATAATGGGAATGCCAATATTCTATTATTGAACGGGAAACATCATTTAAAAATCACCCATCCTAATTATCAGGAAAAGGAACTTAATATTACATTAGATTCTCAGCAAAATATAACGATTCAGTTACAACCTCTGAGTAAACTTGAAGAGGTCATTGTTTTTTCAAAGGAAAGTAAAGGTCTGACAACCAAATCTATTATCAACCGACAGGCTATGCAGCATTTGCAGCCTTCCAGCTTTACAGATCTGATGGAATTACTTCCCGGAGGATTGGCAAAAGCACCGAATCTAAATTCTGCAAACAGAGCTTTCCTTCGTGAAAATCCCGGCAGCCTGACAAGTGACGATTACAAAACTTCTTCTCTAGGAGTCCAGTTTATGATTGATGACAATATCATCAATTCTAATGCTGATATGCAGATTTCGGTGGACAAAAATCAATTTAGCTCGGCACCACAGTCCAGAGAAACAGCCTATTCCGGAGTTGATATGAGAACTATTTCTACCAACGATATTGAAAAGGTAGAAGTTATACGAGGAATTCCTTCAGCAGCTTATGGTGATCTTACTTCCGGATTGATTAAAATTGAGCGTAAAATCGGACAATCTCCTTTACAAGCGAGATTTAAAGCAGACGGATACAGCAAGCAATATTATGTAGGCAAAGGATTTAAAATCAATGACAAATGGCAGTTAAGCGCAAGTGCAGATTTCCTTGATTCAAAATCTGATCCTACAGATTCTTTTGAGAATTATCAGCGTATAACAGCCTCGCTTCGTTCAAAAAAAATATCTACACTATGGTCAAAACCATTGGAATGGAGATCTAATCTTGATTTTTCCACCAACATAGACAACAAAAAATACGATCCGGATAACGGGTATCCTTCAACGGATAAATATGAATCTAACAATAAAAAGATCAGTATTGCCAACAATTTCACGTATCAGTTAGATCAAAGCTCATTCTTTAATAAGGTAACTTTAAATACCTCTATTCGTGCCGGATTCGAAAAGATAGAACAGACAAAACTGGTACAGTTATCAGGACCCCGTTCTTTCTCTTTAGCTTACGATCAAGGAGAAAATATTGGTTTCTTTCCTGATCTTCGTTATGTAACAGATTTTTCAACGGAAGGAAAACCTTTGGATATTACTGCTCTTTTCCAACTGAATGGAACAAAAAAAACTGGTGGTATAACGCATACTTACGAAACAGGTCTTGACTGGAGATTCTCAAAAAACAACGGAGACGGGCTGGTTTATGATATGAAAACACCTCCTTCTGCAAGTTCAGGAATCGCAAGACCACGATCTTTCAGTGATATTCCGGCTTCCAGTTTATTGGCAGCTTTTGTAGGAGACCAGATGAGCTATGCGATCAATCAGCACAAATTTACATTGTATGCAGGTTTAAGATTCTCAAAAAATATGGGAATGGATGAGTCTTATGCTATAAGCAAAAAGGTATTTACAGAGCCCAGACTGAACTTCCAGTATAGCTTACCTCATCTGATGATCAACAATTATCCGTTGAAAACAGATGTTACTTTAGGATACGGTTTATTTTATAAGCAACCGACTTTACTAATGCTTTATCCTAACAAGGAATATTGGGATTATACGCAGCTGAATTATTATCACAACGATGCTCAGTACCGTTATGTGAATTTCATGACTTATGTACAATCAAGAGAAAACAAGGATCTTGAAGCAGCAAAAAGCATAAAAAAGGAAATCAGGTTAGATTTAAGTTATAGAAATCACGATTTCTTCCTTACTTACTTCAAAGAAGATATGACAAACGGTTTCCGTAGTATGGGGCATTCAACGGTTCATACTTATAAACAATATGATGCCACACAGGTTGATCTTACTCAGTGGACTGCTAACGGACCGGATCTATCTAATGTTCCTTACCAGATCAAAAATATTTTTGCCAACTATGAAATTACCGAAAACGGAAGCGCAACGCTAAAACAAGGAATTGAGTTTGGCTACAGCTCTCCAAGAATCAAGGCGATTAATACACGATTTACATTTACAGGAGCTTATTTTAAAACTCAGTATAGAAATACTGTTCCTATCATTTATAAACCAACGGTTTCTATCGGTACAGAGCCTTTCCCTTATTACGGAATTTACCAAAACGATTATGGATATGTTAATTCGAATATGAATTACAATTTACTGATCGACACCTATTTACCAAGTCTGGATTTGATTATTTCAGCGTCTTTACAGGGAAGTCTGTTTGATCACAGAAAGAACGACCAGAGAATAGCAGAACCTATCTCTTATTACGGAATGGACGGAGTCATACATCCGTTTACCGAAGCAGACAAAACAGACACTTATAAACAATGGCTGGTAAGAAATGTTTCTGTATCAGATAACCTACCTACTCTATACACATTTACCTTAAACGGAAATATTAAAGTAACAAAAAACATTTACAAAGCACTGCGTACCTCATTATTTGTCAACAGACTTTTTAACTACAGTGCACCTTATACATTTAATAATGTAACAGTGTACAGAAGAGGAACCAATACGCCTTACTTCGGAATGGAATTAAATTATAATTTTTAAATACTAAGAAAATATTATGAAAAAAAGAGTTTTACTATTAAGTTTAGTAGCCATGATGTCGGCAACATTCTCAGTAACATCATGCTCAAGTGATGATGATTTTGGAGTGACTGCCACTCAAAATGGTGTTTTGACATTAAAATTTACGGGTGAAAATATTTCTTCGTTTAAAACTTTAGAAATAGAGATACGTGAAGTAAATACTAATGCTATTATCAAAAAAACTGTTGATAACAACAATGTAACTTCGATTGAAGTCCCTTACGGATCTTATAAAATTATTGTAAATGGTCAGGTTATCACATCTTCACAGGAAGAGGTTTCAGCAGGAGGATTAGGACAGACAGATATTACAGCATTGGCTACTAATCTGGAAATTCCTTTATATTTCAAATCTTTCCATAATGATTTTATTATAGAAGAGGTTTTCTTTACAGGCGTTCAAACTACTGAAGGTAAAAATTATAATTCAAGCCGTTACTTCAAGCTGACCAACAATACAGATCAAGTTCTTTATGCAGACGGATTGATCCTTGGTCAATCTGAGTTCCTTACAACAGATGACAAGAACCCTACTCCATACGATGTAAACCAGTATTTTGCGGTAAAAGGGGTAATGGTACTACCTGGAAGCGGAGTTCAGTATCCGGTACAGCCAGGAGATTTCATCGTTATTGCTGACAATGCAATCAATCATAAAAATAATACGAGTACAGCTTACGATCTGCACAATGCAGATTTTGAATTCCCTTCAACCAATCCTTCTTTAGGACAGGTAGATAATCCTTCAGTACCTAATGTAGAAGTAATCTATACTCAGATGACGTACAATATGTTCTTCTTACACAACAGAGGATTCGAGAGCTATGTTATTGCACGTTTCCCTGCAGGACAAGATAAAAGCACATTCTTACAAAATCAAAAATACAATTACACTTACCAAAACAGTGCAGGAACAGTAACATCAAAAAGTGCTTACGCTATTCCAAACTCATGGATTATTGATGCGGTAAACAACAGTATTCCTACCAAATTCGTTCATACTTTAACTTCAGCAAGTATTGATGCAGGATGGACATCTGCCGGAACAATAGACAACGACGCAACCCGTTACGGAAAATCTGTAAGACGTAAAGTTTTAGGAAAAATGCAAAATGGTAAAACATTATATTCAGATACCAATAATTCGTCTAATGACTTTGTAAAAGACTCGCAGCCAAGTTTAAAAGACGGTATTACACACTAAAATTATGCTAACTACAAAAAAGTCTTTCTATCTGCTATTATTAAGCTTAAGTTCATTGAGTGCGTATGCTCAGGATAGTCTTAGCTTGTACAAAAAAATAGCTAATCAGTACAATGTAGAAAGAAATTTTAAAACTCAATATTACTATAACCCGGCTTCTATGTCGGGTTATAGTTCTGCTTCATTTTCGGAATTCGAAGTTGGATACCATTCCCGAAATGAAAAAATATACCGTCAACAGCTTGGAGACGGAGATCAAGGACTTACAGTTGAAGCAAAATCATTTCAAAAGCTAAAACCCGGCCGTTTTGTATGGGGAAGCGCCAGTTACCAGAATTTAAAAACCGGTCACGTAAAATGGAATGAAACATTAGATTACGACCGTACAACTCCTTATTTAACCGCAGATTCAGTGGGAGGCAAATTAAATCTGGAGCGCTATCAGTTTTCCGGTGGTTACCTTCAAAAAATGAATCGATGGACTCTTTCCGGACAAATCGATTATCTGGCTCAGCTTGGGTATCGCTCAAGAGATCCCAGATTAAGAAGCACCACATCTGACTTAAAAATAAATGCAGGGCTTAACTACAATGTTTTCAAAGAATATGAAGTAGGTGTTTTTGGTGAATTCAATAAATACACGCAAAATAATTCCATTAAATTTCAAAGTCTACTGGGAAGACCTTATGTCTATCAGATGACGGGATTCGGATATTCCAATTATTTATTTAACGGAGGAACCAATCCGGCGGCAACTTACGAAGAGTTTGGATATAAAGGAGGAGCTCAAATTTCAAACAAACAAGGAAAAGATTTTTATCTTCAGGCAACCGTGGGAAGATCTAAAAACCTTAAAAGTTATAACGATTCAAGCACATTCTTTGACTTATCTGATCTGGAGAATAAAAGCTTTGAGTTTGAAGGAGCCAAGTTCTTTAGCTTAAATGAGAAACATCGTATCGGACTTTTAGCGAACTATACAGGGTATGTAAAAACAGGTTCTGAATTCGGATATTCTCTGAACACGACGAGTATGACTCAGATTTTTAAAAGAAAATCGTATAGAAAAGAAGACTATATAACTATGGTAAAAGGTTTCTATCAGTACAATCAAGATCACTTTACATTTGCTGCCACTCCGTTTTTCGGATATCAGGAAATGAAAGAAAGAAGACTTTTCCCAAATTCAGGGCAAAAATTTGTGTACTCTTACTTTGGGATCAACTTCGATTACAAACAACAGATCAAAGAAAATCAAATTCTGAGCATTCAGCCTTATTTCTCGCAAAGAATGGTTAATAAATCGATCAATGCCATCACAAGTACAGGAAATGCTGCTGTAGACGAGTGGCTTCTTCAGGATTATAACTTCCAGGCAAGTGATATTTTCACAGTAGGAATGTCTTTAAGATATGATTTCAAATTAGAAAAACTACCTACATTTTTTGTAAGTGCAGAATACCAATCCCAGAAAATTCAGAAAAAAAACAATAATTTTGTAGGTGCAACTTTAGGGATAACGTTTTAAGTAATGAAAAGAGGTATATTTTGGGTTTTAGGAACTGTTTTATTTATTCTATTAAGCTTTACACCAAAAGTGAGCCGTGATCTGATTGAAATTGAAGATCCAACCATAGAAGAAATTGTAAAAAGCTATAAAAAAGCAATTACAGACTGGCCAAAACCTAATATTGACTACGGAGTACAATGGAAAGAATTTGCTCCCATAAAAAGTGATTCCGCTTACTTTACAGAGCAGGACAAACCCAATGTTATCTTAGGAAAAATGCTCTTTTTTGATCCTAAACTATCAAAATCAAATCAGGTTTCCTGCAGTTCCTGTCACGACCCGGAAATGGGTTGGTCAGACAGGAGAAGAGTGGCATTAGGAAACGATCACTTATTAGGAAACAGAAATACCATTTCTCTGTACAATATTGCAGAACGTACATCTTTTTTCTGGGACGGAAGAGCAAAAACCCTTGAAGAACAAGCTGCAGGACCTCTTGGAGCCCACCATGAAATGGCAATGGATGTAAAAACATTACCTGCAAAAATTCAGGCTGTAAAAGGTTATCAGCAGCTTTTTAAAAATGCTTATGGAGATCAGAAAGTTACCTATGCAAGAATTGTAAAAGCCATTGCTGATTTTCAGAAAACCATAAAAAGCCAGCCAAGCCGATTTGATAAATTCATGGAAGGAAAATACAACGCTCTTTCCGATGAAGAAATCTACGGAATGCATATTTTCAGAACAAAGGCCCGTTGCATGAACTGCCACAACGGTAAAAACCTTACGGATGAATCTTTTCACAACATTGGGCTTACCTATTACAAAAAGAAATACGAAGATCTCGGCCTATATAATATAACCAAAAAATCTGAAGATGTGGGCAAATTCAGAACCCCGCAACTCAGAGATCTTATGCTTACCCAACCGTGGATGCACAATGGACTTTTCAACGATCTTGACGGCGTTGTAAATATGTACGATAGCGGAATGCACATGATCGACCCTTCTCCCGAGAAAAAACAACAAGATCCCCTTTATCCGGTCACAGATCCCTTATTAAAACCATTGAAATTAACCGCTGAAGAAAAGAAAGCTTTGGTTTCATTTTTAGAAGCGCTTTCAGGAACAAAATTCAAGATGAGAAGACCTGAATTCCCGGTTGAATAAGTGCGAAAGTTTTTAAGCTAAAAGCGGTTCAAGACAGCTCAGAAAATCTATAAAATTTCGTTGCTATCATTTACCCAAACTATTTCATTAAAAACAGTAAATTTGTATGTTAATTGTTTTTAATGAAATACATTTTACTTACGCTGATATCAGCGATGTTGCTGTCCATCTCATGGCCTACTTACGGAGTTCCGTTTTTCATATTTACGGCCCTTGTTCCACTTTTAATGATGGAACATGGAGTTTCTAAATTTTCAGATTACAAAAGAAAAAGCTGGGTTGTTTTCGGGCTCTCCTACTTATGTTTTGTCATCTGGAATATCGTAACGACAGGCTGGCTGTATGGTTCGAAAAACCCTGACGGAAGTCATTCTTTAATGGCTGTTTTATTCCCTGTTTTAGTCAATTCTCTGCTATATTCATTAGTATTTCAATGCTACCACTGGTACAAAAATGCACAGGGAACGTATTGGGGACTGGCTTTTTTCGTGGCGATCTGGATGAGCTTTGAAAAATTCCATTTGAATTGGGAACTGACATGGCCATGGTTGAATTTAGGAAATTCATTTTCAGAATATCCAAAACTAGTTCAGTGGTATGATACCTTAGGCGCAACAGGCGGAAGTTTCTGGATTTTATTAATCAATGTTTTATTGTTTTATACCATAAGAACCTGGGAAGCCGGAAGAAAGAGAAAAGATTTAATTAAAAACTCGTCTATTCTTGCCGCCCTCATCATTATCCCAATGATTATTTCAGTAATAAAATACAATAACTTCGATGAAAAACCTATCGGATCCGTCAATGTTTTAATGCTTCAACCTGATCTTAACCCTTATGGTGAAAAATACTCCAAAGACAGTTTAACAATTGAACAGGAACTTTTGGATCTTGCCGAAAAAAACACAAAAGGAAAGATTGATTATTATATTGCTCCTGAAACCGCACTTCCGGGAAGAGGTTCCATCTCTGAAACCGCCTTTGAGAAAAGTGTTATTTTAAATAACCTTAAAGATTTCTTAGCAAAACATCCTGGCTCCGTTTTTTCAACAGGAATTTCTTCTCATAAATTTTACACCAGTCAGGAAAACCTGCCTAAAGAAGCTTATCAGATCAATCAGGGACTTTGGGTTGAAAGCTTTAATACGGCAATACAGGTTACGCCTAATCAGAACGTACAGGTGTATCATAAAGGCAAATTGGTTCCTGGAGTGGAAATTTTCCCTTATATGAACTATTTAAAGCCTCTTTTGGGCAATGCTATGATCAATCTGGGGGGAACTGTTGCCTCGTTGGGAACAGATAAAGAAAGGGTTGCTTTTTCAAATCCTTACAACAAAGGAAAAATTGCCCCTATTATCTGCTACGAAAGCATCTATGGAGAATTCGTAACAGAATATGTAAAAAAAGGTGCCAACTTTTTAGGAATTATGACCAATGATTCCTGGTGGGGCGTTTCAGAAGGACACAAACAGCTTCTCTCCTATGCGAAATTAAGAGCCATAGAAACCCGAAGAGAAATTGCACGTGCAGCAAACAGTGGTATTTCTGCCCACATCAATGCTAAAGGAGAGATTGTAGAAGATACTTTTTATGGAGACAAAACTGCACTTTTCGCAAAAATCAATTTATATGAAAACCAGACTTTCTATGTAAAGGCCGGAGATCTCCTCACCCGATTCTCTTTATTTGCGTTAGGATTTTTATTATTTTATTTTATGATAAAACGTATTCAGAAAAAGATGGCTAAACAAAAGGCTTAGTGGCCATATTTCTGAAAAAATATTATAACTAATTGAAAAATAAATTTTAAAACATTTGTCTATCTAAAAAATTCTTCGTTATTTTGCAACCTCAAATATTATACAAATAAGAACATCGAGATATGTCAAGAATTTGCCAAATAACAGGAAAGCGTGCAATGGTTGGTAACAACGTTTCTCACGCTAATAACAAAACGAAGCGTCGTTTTGAAATTAACTTATTGGAGAAGAAGTTTTACCTTCCGGAGCAAGATAAGCACGTAACACTGAAAGTATCAGCTCATGGATTGAGAGTGATTAACAAGATTGGAATCGAAGAAGCTATTGAAAGAGCTACTAGAAACGGATTGATTAAAAAGAATTAATAAATCATGGCAAAAAAAGGAAATAGAGTTCAAGTAATCCTTGAATGCACAGAGCATAAAGAAAGCGGAGTAGCAGGAATGTCTAGATACATCACTACTAAAAACAAAAAGAACACTACAGAGAGATTGGAGCTTAAGAAGTACAATCCAGTTCTTAAAAAAGTTACCGTTCACAAAGAAATTAAGTAATTTATCAAATATAATTTACCATGGCAAAGAAAGTAGTAGCAACCCTACAAACTGGGTCTAAAAAAATGACTAAAGTTGTGAAAATGGTTAAGTCATCTAAGTCAGGTGCTTACGTTTTCGAAGAAAAAGTAATGAATGCAGACGAAGTAGACGGTTATTTGAAAAAATAATCTACGCTTTATTTACAATATAAAAAACTACTCAGCTTTTGGGTAGTTTTTTTGTTATCTTTGTCCTAAAGACAGATAACACAACATCTTATATAGAATTCTATGAGTTGGTTTAAAAATATTTTTAAGAAAGAAGAAAAAGAAACTTTAGACAAAGGATTGGAAAAATCCAGTCAGGGTTTCTTTGAAAAAATGACGAAAGCCGTAGTCGGTAAAAGCAAAGTAGATGATGAAGTCCTGGATGATCTGGAAGAAATACTTATCGCATCCGACGTAGGCGCCTCTACAACCATCAAAATCATAGGAAGAATTGAGGAACGTGTTGCTCGGGACAAATATGTTAGCATAAGTGAATTAGATAAAATTCTCCGTGAAGAAATTTCAGGTCTCCTGCTTGAAAACCCTCATGCAGGAACAGGAAATATCGACGCTTCTAAAAAACCATACGTTATTATGGTAGTAGGAGTAAATGGAGTTGGAAAAACAACCACCATCGGGAAATTAGCACATCAATTTACGACAGAAGGAAAAAAAGTGGTTCTGGGAGCTGCAGATACCTTTAGAGCTGCTGCTGTAGACCAGTTAGTAATTTGGAGTGAAAGAGTGGGAGTTCCTATCGTAAAACAGGAAATGGGATCAGATCCTGCTTCTGTTGCTTTTGACACCGTACAAAGTGCTGTTGCTCAAAATGCGGATGTTGTGATCATTGATACAGCAGGAAGACTTCACAATAAGATCAACTTAATGAATGAACTTTCTAAAATCAAAAGAGTAATGCAAAAGGTTATTCCGGATGCTCCTCATGAGATTTTATTGGTATTGGATGGGTCTACAGGTCAGAATGCTTTCGAACAGGCAAAACAGTTCACTGCAGCAACAGAAGTAAATGCTTTGGCTGTAACAAAACTTGACGGAACCGCAAAAGGCGGGGTTGTGATTGGTATTTCCGATCAGTTCCAAATTCCTGTAAAATATATTGGAGTCGGCGAAAAAATGCAGGACCTCCAATTATTCAATGGTACGGAATTTGTTGATTCGTTCTTCAAGAAAAGATGATATTTATCATGTTTTCCCTTCATTAGTAGTATCACAATTTCATAAATATTAACAATTTAAAAATTTGCAACTATGGGAATTTTAACATGGATTTTATTCGGACTTATTGCTGGAGCAATCGCAAAAATGATCATGCCCGGAACTCAGGGAGGAGGATGGCTGATCACCATCATTTTGGGAATCATAGGAGCTTTCGTAGGTGGAGCTATTGGAGTGTATATTTTACACTGGGGTGATGTTACCTCTTTCTGGAATCCCAGAAGCTGGATTCTGGCAATTGGAGGCGCTTTAATCATCCTCTGGATCTACGGAATGGCAACGAAGAAAAGCAGCTAGATAAATTAGTATAAAAATAAAACGGCGGATTTGAATATTCAAATCCGCCGTTTCTGTACAATATATAATTTAGTTAATTTTTATCTGATATGGCATTTCCATTTTCACTTCAGATCTCAGTTTCTCATTGGTTACCTGCTCTAGAATATCATAATTCGTCTTCCCTATTTTGCTTTTGATAATTCTTGCAGAAATTTCATCTTCATTCATGTCATCGAAAATTTGTTCAAATGCAGTCTTTTTCTTCGGATATGAAGTTACGCCATAAGATTTCAATCCTGCTTTTTGTGCAGCGAATTTTACAGCATCATCAAGCGTTCCCAAATCGTCTACCAATCCAATCTGCTTAGCACGTACTCCACTCCATACTCTTCCTCCACCTACATTATCAATCTGCTCAAATGTTTGTTTTCTGTTTTGCGTTACAAAATGAACGAATCTTTTATAAGTTCCTTCTACACTTCTCGTCACTTGCGCAACTCCATAGGGCGTAAGTCCGTTTAAGGCTGAATAATAGGCTGAATTAGCATTTGTAGCAACAATATCTGAACGGATCCCGTTTTTATTAGCAATCTCTTTATAATAAGGCATCACTCCAAAAACGCCTATTGAACCTGTAAGTGTATTCGGTTCAGAATAAATCTTATCTGCAGACATCGCAATATAATATCCTCCTGAAGCCGCATAATCTCCAAATGACACTACAACTGGTTTTACTTTTTTAAGCTGTTGAAGTTCATATAAAATTTCGTCTGATGCATTTGCGCTCCCTCCCGGAGAATTGATTCTGAAAACAACCGCTTTTACTTTATCGTCTTTCTTAAGCTCCTGAATATATTTTACATATTTTTCAGAATAGATATCTCCATATTTATCTCCGTTATTAATAGAACCCGAAGCATATAATATCGCTACTCCATCTCCTGATTTATTTTTATCTGAATATGAAGTGATATAGTTTGTGATAGATACCTTATTCAGTTTATCATCTTTAGAAGTTCCTACTTTAGATTTGATAAAATCATCGTATTCTGATTTCTGAACTAATTTATCTACTAATTTATATTTCAAGCTTTGCTCAGGGATCATCCCGTAAAGACTGTCTACAGCAGTTTTGAACTGACCTGCATCTATTTTTCTCGAAGCTGATATTTTCGCAGCCGTATTCCCCCAGATATCATTAAGCAAAGTACTTAACTGCTCTCTGTTTTCATCAGAGATATCATTTCTTATAAAAGGTTCTACAGCCGATTTAAATTTACCATGTCTGATCACTTCTATTCCGATACCATATTTATCAGCAAATTCTTTAAAGAAAGTAACCTCTGTAGACAGGCCTTTTAAATCGATCATTCCTGAAGGATTTAAAAAATACTGATCTGCCACAGATCCTAAATAATAAGTAGACTGGGAAACTCCATTCCCATACGCATATACGAATTTCCCACTTTTCTTAAAATCTTCTAAAGCAGCTCTAATATCATCAAGCTGAGTAATACCTGCATTTAATTGATCCGTTTCAATACTGATTCCTTTAATATTATCATCTGTTTTAGCATTTTTAATTGCTTCTAAAACATCATATAATAATACACTCTTATTCTTATTATTTACACTGAATATACTTGCTTGTTCTTCTGTAGGACTATCTATAATATCCGTCTTCAAATTAATTGTTAAAACTGAATTCTTTTTTACTACAACAGACTTTTCTCCACTCATCGCACTGAAGAAAATAACGACTATAAAAAAGAAAAAAAACACGGCAGATAGTATTACAAATGCAACTATATTTGCCAATACATTTTTAAAGAAACTCTTCATAAAATTTATTTTAAACAATATGTCGCAACATCATGTCGTTTTGTTACTCGGAAGTAACCTTGGTGATAAAAAAAAAAATATAGAGTTATCCATTCAAAAGCTTAATCAGGAAGTAGGAAAAGTGACAGCCCTTAGTGAATTTTTAATTACTGAACCCGTAGAATTTGCTAGTTGTAATATTTTTTGTAATATTGCACTAGTAATATGCACACATTTTTCACCTATTCAACTACTTAAACAGATCAAAAGAATTGAAGTTGAGATGGGAAGAACTCAGGATTCTAGCACCCTTGGAGGCTATACAGACAGAGTAATAGATATTGATATTGTAAAGTTTGACAACCTGAAATTTGTGTCAGAAAAGCTAGAAATCCCTCATCAGAAGCATCTTTTTGAAAGGGAATTCTCTAAGATAATTTTAAAAGACTTTATCTAAAACATAAAACATATTGTATGAAATTAGGTTTATTATTATTAGCTGCATTGCCTATTGCAACATATGCACAGGACAGTATTGCTGTTAGTTCCTACGATGAATACCCTAATACGTTCTCCTCTGGTTCTGCCAATGTACAGCCTTTCAACAACAAAGCCAGAAAATTCAATGACTGGTCTATTTCAGTTGGGGGAGGTGCTGCTTTCATGGTTCACTCTGATCTGAAATCGATTACCGATAAAAAGGTCAACTGGGGATATAACGCTTACGTGAGTATTGACAAACAAATCACCCATTTTATGGGACTTAGCGTTATTTACCAAAGAGGTGAAACGACACAGAAAGCACAGCTTGAAGGAGCTGCTGGTATTGCCGCAGGAATTGCGGAAGCTAACACTAAATTTAATCAGATTGCCTTAATGGGAGATGTTAACTTTTCAAATCTTTTGAGAAGAGTAGACAACCTTTCTCCTTACAGATGGGCGTTCCATGGTTATGCCGGTGTTGGTTTAATGAGTTATAATACATCTTTACATGATAATAATGAATTCAGGTGGAGTACTACTCCAGCAAGAGTTCCTTTATTTATTAAGCAAAAAATGGATCTTAATTCAATCTATTACCAGTTTGGTATTGGATTGAAATATAATGTTTCAAGGCTTATTGATGTAGAAGCAAGAACGATGTATATTATGAGTGGGGATGATGAATTTGACGGAGGAGGAAATGCAGGACCTGCAGATTACGATCCGACATCTAATGTTTCTAAGTATAACATGATCAACAAAAGAAGATCTGACAATGCTTGGACTGTTAACTTAGGAGTATCTTTCAAATTAGGAAAGCATCTATCTCACTTAGCTTGGCATGACCCATTACAAGAAACGTATGCTAGAATTCATACATTAGAAAATACAAATGTAGATTTTGTTGTTTGTGAAAAAGGAGACCAAGACAATGACGGAGTTTGCGATGATTGGGACAGACAACTTGATACTCCTGCTGGTGCAAGAGTTGACGGAGCCGGTGTTGCCCTTGATATGGATCTTGACGGTGTGATTGATCTTTACGATAAATGCGTAACTGTACCGGGACCAGTTGAAAATGCTGGTTGTCCTAAATAAATAAAATCATTTAATTAACTAAATAATAAAAATACACTATGAAAATAAGTTTAGCAATTGTAGCATTAGCACTGGCCGTTCCTGCCGTAAGCTTTGCACAAGACTCAACAGCAGTTTCGGCTGCAGAAAAATATCCTAATACTTTTTCATCAGGTTCAGCTAACGTTTCTCCTTTCACTAACAAATCTAAAAGATTTAATGATTGGGCTATTTCAGCTGGGGTTGGTGTGCCATTAATGCAATCGGCAGATTTGACATCAATAAAAAATGGTAACGGTAAAAACCTTTTCGGATATTCTGCATATGTAAGTATTGATAAAGCGATTACTCATGCTTTTGGTATTAATTTACAATATGACAGAGGAGAAACCAGACAAGGATGGTTCAGTACTAAAAAAGCAGCTCCCGCAGATGCATCTTCGACTCAGCATGTAGGAGCAAGAACTCAATATGATGCGATCTCTTTAATCGGGGATCTTAATATTTCAAACCTATTAAGAAGAGTAGACAACAAGTCTCCTTACAGATGGGCTTTACACGCTTATGGAGGTGTTGGTACATTAGCTTACAGAGCTTATCAGAAAGATGAGATGGGGCAAAGATTGGTTACAGAAGAAAAACCTTTTAAATTAGGTTCTATGTTTGCTCAAGCTGGTGCCGGTGTTAAATTTAAAGTTAACAGAAGAATTGATATTGAAGGTAGATTAATGTATGTAATCACTGGTGATGATGAATTTGATGGTGGAGGTAACAAGTATAGTCCAATCAACCAACGTGAAGAGCAAGTTTCTGACAACTTCTTTAATGCTACTTTAGGGGTAAGCTTAAAATTAGGAAAACACGAATCTCACTTGATGTGGCATGACCCACTTCAGGAAGTATATTACAAACTAGATGTTTTAGCTAATAAAAACCAAGATATTGAAGTTTGTAAAAAAGGTGACTTAGATAATGATGGTGTTTGTGACGATTGGGACAGACAGCTTGATACTCCTGCTGGTGCAAGAGTTGACGGAGCCGGAGTTGCACTTGATACAGACCTAGACGGAGTAATCGACCTTTACGATAAATGTGTAACTGTTCCTGGACCTGTTGAAAATGCTGGTTGCCCTATTGCACCTGCTACAACCGGGCCTGTAACAGATGATACAAGAACGCTTGAAGGAATCGAATTTGATCTTAACTCAGATAGAATCTTGCCATCTAACACACCTATCCTTAACAACGCTGTAAATTATATCAACTCATCTACTGGTACATATACAGTGGTAGGTGCAACAGATACAAGAGGTACTGATGCTTACAACCAAAAATTATCTGAAAGAAGAGCAAATAATGTAAAAGACTACTTAATTAAAAATGGAGTAGAGTCTGGAAAATTAAATGCTATCGGTAAAGGTAAAAAAGACTTAAAATATCCTGAATGTGATCCTGCTACAAAATGTCCAGAATGGAAAAACAGAGCAAACAGAAGGGTTTATTTCGAAGCTAAATAGTAAACTTTCTATTATATTTAAAAGTCACGCAATGCGTGACTTTTTTTGTGTTGATACTTTCCTTATTTTTACCCTATGATTTCTCCACAAGACCTTCAAAAATTAAAATTCGACACTCTAAAGTATTTTTGGAGCTATGATACTTTCAGGGATTCTCAGGAAGAAATAATAGATTCTGTGCTGCATTCTAAAGACACACTGGCATTATTACCTACAGGAGCAGGGAAATCGCTTTGTTATCAATTGCCTGCACTTCTTCGGGAAGGTGTATGTTTGGTCATTTCACCATTACTTGCACTTATGAAAGATCAGGTTAATCAACTGAAAAGCCATCAGATTGAAGCAGAATATTTATCTTCAGAACTGGATGAATTTGATTCAGAAGTTATTTATAACAGATGCAAGGACGGACTTACAAAATTATTGTACGTTTCTCCGGAAAGATTGACGAATACTCAATTCTTACAAAATATTGAAGAAATTCAGCTATCCTTTATTGCTGTAGATGAAGCGCACTGTATTTCAGAATGGGGACAAGATTTCAGACCCAGTTATCAGAATATTAAAGAATTTCGAAAAAACCATCCCGGAATAGCCTGTTTAGCTTTAACAGCAACAGCTACACCAAAAGTTTTAGATGAAATAAAAGCAAAACTTGAATTAAAGAATCCTACTGTATTTCAGAAAAGTTTCAAAAGAGATAATATCAAAATATTTTCAGAAGAAATTTCAGATAAATATCAAAGAGTTTTTGACATTTTAAAATATGCTACAAAATCAGGAATTATATATGTAAGAACAAGAAAAGATGCGGAACAGCTTACCGAATTTCTTCATAAAAATCAATTAAAAAATGTTGATTTCTTTCATGCTGGATTAACAACAAAAGAAAAAAATACAAGGCAAAATATTTGGAACAGAAGCGACCAGCATGTTTTAATATCTACCAATGCTTTCGGAATGGGAATCGACAAAGATAATGTTCGCTTCGTTATTCACTTCTCTCCTGCTCCTTCTATTGAAAATTATTATCAGGAAATAGGTAGAACAGGAAGAGATGGTAAAAAAAGTTTTGCATTTTTGCTTTGGGACAAGCAGGAACTTTCAAATTTTGATCAGATCTTAAAAAACCAGATTCCGAATAAAGCCGAGTTTTTAAAAATAATTTCTTACCTCTACTCTATCTTTCAGGTTGCAGAATACGAACTACCTGAAAAGGTTTTCCAACTAAATATAGCAGGAATTCAGAATTTCACAAGGTTATCAAAAGCAAAAATTAATAATGTATTAGGCTTTCTGCACAATCAGGAAATTATTTATTTTAATAATAATAAAAGCCTCTCTTCTCTTCAACTACTGATGAAACCTGATGAAATTGATCAGCTACCTCAGAAAGATGCTTATTTTATTGAGCTCCTACTAAGAACCGTTTCAGGAATTGCTACGCACAAAGTAATGTTCAGTGAACAGCAGGTAAGCAATAAAATTGAGGTGAGTGTTCATTTAATAAAAGAAAGATTAAAAGAACTGCAGCAAAAAAATTATGTTGAATATATTGACGGAGCACTTTCCAGCATTAAATTTTTAAAACCCAGAGACGAAAGAGTGATCAACAGCTCCTACTGGAAACTTTTTGAACACATTCAAAAAAACAAAATCCAAAAATGGGAAGAAATGAAATTCTATCTTGAAGACAACCGACATTGCAAAATGAAGCTGATCCTTTCTTATTTTGGAGAAAAGGATGCAAAAAACTGTGGTAATTGTTCTGTTTGTGAAAAAAAGAAACGATCTGTTTTCGGACAAAACATTTCTCTGGAAATCATTAATATTTTAGCTAAAAAACCGGCAACAATAGAGGACTTATCGATACAACTGACTTATCACCCGAAAGACAACATTCTGGAAAATCTTATTTATCTTTTGGATTCGGGGAAGGTAAAAATGCTGAATTTTAGAACCTACGCCTTGGCATAGGTGATGGATGATATTTGATATATCCTTAATTTTTTAAATCAACAAAGTTTATCTTTGCACCATGAAATCATTGAAAGTAGTTTTTTTAGGCACTCCTGAGTTTGCGAAGACTTCACTGGAAGCCATTCATCAATCTCATCACGAAGTTGTAGGCGTTGTAACTGTTGCAGATAAAGCAAGCGGGCGCGGACAAAAAATCAATCAGTCTCCTGTAAAAGTTTTTGCTGTAGAAAATAATCTTCCCGTTTTTCAACCTGAAAAACTGAGAAATCCGGAATTTTTGGAAGAATTAAGAAAACTTGATGCTGATGTTTTTGTGGTGGTAGCGTTCAGAATGATGCCTAAAATATTATTTGACATGCCTAAAATGGGAACTTTCAATCTGCATGCTTCCCTACTTCCTGATTACAGAGGGGCCGCTCCGATTAATTATGCAGTCATTAATGGCGAAGAAAAATCCGGAGCAACTACATTTTTTATCAATGAAAAAATTGATGAGGGAAATATTCTGTTACAGGAAGAATTAGCTATTTTACCGGATGAAAATGCAGGAAGCCTTCATGACCGATTAATGGAAATGGGTTCAAAATTGGTGGTAAAAACATTGGATGGATTGGCAGAAAATTCAATCATAGAAAAACCTCAACCGAATGTTGAGCATCCAAAAAATGCTTATAAAATCTTTAAAGAAGATACAAAAATCGACTGGACCAAAACCTCAAAAGAAGTTCATCAGTTTGTGTTGGGAATGTCACCTTATCCGGCTGCTTTCACCACATTGAAAATTGGAGAAGAAGAAAAAGGATTAAAAATATTCGGTGGAAAATTTGAACTTTCCAATCATGGAAAAGCTGTCGGGAGTTTAGATATTTCGAAAAATGAATTTAAAATCTACACGAAAGACGGTGTCTATTTTCCTTTAGAATTACAACTGGAAGGAAAGAAAAGAATGAATATAAAGGATTTTCTGAATGGTTTCAGAAACTTCGACGAAATAAAAATGGCTTGATACAATCAAGCCATTTTCTTTTTTATAATTGAACCAACTCCGTCACCTCAACATCATATCCTCCAACCTGAGGTTTGATATTAGGATTCTGAGTGATTACTTTAAACTTATTAATTCCCAGATTTTTCAGAATCTGAGTTCCGATTCCGTAATCTCTGTAATTGTATGCTAACGTAGGACGTTGTTCCTGACCGTCCTGATAGTTTAAGAACTGCTGTAGCTTTCTTAATGTATTTTCAGAATTTGAAACGTTATTGATGAAAATAACAGCTCCTTTTCCAGCTTCATTTACCATATTGGTTACTTTCTCCAATAAAGGTTTTTCACCGTTATTCAATCTTGTCAATACATCAAAATAAGAATCAGAAGACTGAACTCTCACCAAAACGGGCTCGTCAACAGTCCAAGCTCCTTTCGTCAAAGCAAAATGGATCTGATCATTTGAAGTTTCTCTGAAAGCGAAGAAATCAAATTCTCCATAAGCTGTTTTTACTTTTCTTTCTTCCAATCTTTCGATCAGGTTTCCTTTTTTAAGCTGATAGTGAATCAAATCTTCAATAGAAACGATTTTCATATCATGCTTCTGAGCAAAAACGTGTAGGTCTGGTAAACGGGACATTGATCCGTCTTCATTCATAATCTCACAGATTACACCACCTTCTTTCAAACCAGCTAAATGGGTAAGATCGATTGCAGCTTCTGTATGGCCTGCTCTTTTTAGAACTCCACCTTTTCTTGCACGAAGTGGGAAAATGTGTCCAGGTCTCATGAAATCTGTTGGTTTAGATTTTTCATCCATCAAAGCTAAAATTGTTTTCGCTCTGTCTCCTGCAGAAATTCCTGTAGAAGTTCCGTTTCCAAGAAGGTCAACCGATACTGTGAAAGCAGTTTCTTTCGGGTCGCTGCTTCTGCTTACCATTACTTCCAAACCTAGTTCATCACATCTTTTTTCAGGAAGCGGCATACAGATTAATCCTCTTCCGTGAAGTGCCATGAAATTGATGATTTCCGGTGTTGTCAATTCAGCTGCACAAAGAAAATCACCCTCGTTTTCTCTGTCTTCATCATCTACTACTATGATTATTTTACCATTTTTAAGGTCTTCAATAGCCTCTGGAATAGTATTTAATTTAATATCAGACATTTTTACTTTTTAAATTTATGCAAAGATACTCATAAAAAAAGGCATCTTCCAATTAATCTTATGCTTTGAATATTGAGTTTTTGGCATTTCTGAAAATATGATAAGACTCCAATCTTTTCTGATGATCGTAAATATGGGAGTTAATCATTAATTCATCCACATTGAATTTTTCCTGAAAACTTTTCAGCTTTTCTTCGATCTCCTTTTGATCTCCTATTAAAGTATATTTTAGTTTCTGTAACACCATTGTTTTTTCCATAGAAGACCAGATTTCATCCATATCATCAACAGGCGGCGCAAAAGGTTTCCTGTCGTTTCTTATAATATTAATGAAAGCCTGAAACAGCGTGGTCGAAATTTTATGTGCTTCCTCAGAAGTTTCAGCCGCAACTCCGTTTACACAGGCGATGATATACGGTTGATCTAAATATTTTGAAGGCTCGAAATGCTCTTTATAAATATTAAACGCCATTTCCATTTGTTCAGGAGCAAAATGTCCGGCAAATGCATATGGAAGTCCCAATTCTGCTGCCAAAAAAGCACTATCTGTACTTGATCCTAAAATATACAACGGAATATCCAATCCTTCTCCGGGAATCGCACGCACCAAAGCATCACGATTTTCTTTAGAGAAATATTTTTGTAATTCAAGAATTTGTCTTGGAAACTGCTGATTGATGATTGCCGGATTTCTTCCCAACGCTTGAGCCGTCAATCCATCTGTTCCGGGAGCTCTACCCAACCCAAGATCAATTCTTCCGGGAAAAAGAGATTCCAGTGTACCGAATTGTTCGGCAATCACTAATGAACTGTGATTGGGAAGCATAATTCCCCCAGAACCTACTCTTATTTTTTTTGTTCCGTTGGCAATAAAACCAATTAAAACCGAAGTTGCAGAACTGGCAATGCTTTCCATATTATGATGTTCTGCAAGCCAGAATCTTTTATAATCTAAATTTTCAGTGTAATTTGCTAAAGACAAACTGTCCTGAAAAGTATCGTGAATACTTTTCTCCTGCTTTACAGGCGCAAGATCAAGTACCGATATTTCAAAATTTTTCATATTGAGATATTTATTTTTTTAAAGGAAATAGAGAATTTCCTTTGTCGATTTCATGTTCTAAATTTCAGGTATAAAAATCAAGCAAATTTAAGACTAATAAATTGCATTAGTTACTTTTTGTAATCGATAGAATGGATTGGGTAGTTCAGGAAAAAACTATTGGAAATTAATATTATAATTATATACTTTTTCGTAGGAAAAATTCTTTTTATATATTTGGAAAAACACTTATCCTTAATTTCTTTACAGTAATTTACAATGAAAAAAATTTTATTACTTTTTACAGTTCTAATATTTAGCAACAGATTAATTTCTCAGGAACGTTTAAATATTCCTACCAAGTTTCCAACTGATTATGGTGTCTTCACATTTCCTCTAGGTTCAAAAATCACTCTTGAATTAAGAGAAAAAGGAGATAAGTATGAATATCGTGTTTTGAATATTGAACCTTACGAAAAATATTATTCATTAGACAAACGGGAAAAACTTTTTTCTGAAAATCCTAAAGAAAAAACAATTGAATTATTCTTTATGGGGGCATATTATAAGGAAGGAAAAGAAGATAAGGATTGGAAAACTGTACTTAACTTAAGAAGCAATCTAGATGTTTCATTAAGCTATAAAGCAGATATAAAATATTATTATAAAAATGAATTTGAGAATACATCAATATCCGGAGCATTTCCACACGCGTCCATGACTGAAATATGGCAACGTAAAATTGACTACATCACACTGTATGATTTTGAAAAAAAATAAAATTCTCATTTCACTGACCTAAAAATTAACCAATAGAAAGTATGAAATCAAAAATAATGTACATCGAAAACAAATCCTTTGGTCATAACGGACCTGCATGGATAGGCTTTGTTGAGTTTTCAAAATCTGGACAAACAATTTATTTTAATGGAAAAGCATTAAAAAAACTCAAAAATACCGGAATTTCAGGAAACCATTTTGACATAGAAACTGGGGAAGAATATTGGGTTTCGGGTGTGAAGAAAAACGGACAAAACAGACATTGGTGCGGAGGCGGAAAGATTATGATTGACAAAAATTCTATTGATGCTTATCTAAAGCTGGTTAATTTCAATACTCTTGATGAAAATTATTTTACAGTCATTGAATGTATTGAGACTGATAAAAATAAATTTCATGAAAGGGAAAATAAAGAACCTCAGTATAAAAACATAAGTCGCCGGGAAAGTTATTGGGAAAATAACAAAAAGAAACTCGTGGTATATAATTAAGTATTTAAATTTTTATTTTTCAACCAATCTATTAAAAACCTGCTTTTCCTTCCCTTCTTTTTTATTTTGAATGACTAAAACATCGGAAGTCAGTTCCTGAATTTCAAATTCTTTTTCTTTTCCCATTAAAGACATTTTCAAAATTCCTTTTGATCTTTTTAAAGAATAAGGTCCCGTCATACCGCCAATCATGGCGTCGGTTTTCCCATTTCTCATTTCTAGGCCGGCCATACTGTCTTTTTTAAAGGTGAAAACTCCCGTAGAAGTAGTATTGGCAATTGATTTCTGTGACCAGGAACCTATTAATAAATTATAATTAAATTCTACTTTTTTATCAGCATTCAGAAAGAATAAGAATAATGTTATAAAAAGATATTTCATGATATTAATGTTTAGTATAAAAATATAAAAAAATATTTTAAATATTGATTATCAAAACAATAACATGTAATTATTTTAATTTAATTCAGAATATGAAGACTAACTCATCAAAGATCAGATTATTTTAGGCTTAAAATTATTAATATCGTTCTACTAATTTTCAAAACCATGAAATCAAAAATAGCTTACTTACTGATCACATTATTTCTTCTGCTAAGCTGCAATTTCAATCAATTTTATAAAGATCGGGAATCCGACAAAGCAGATGGCGAAAAAATTCCTCAAAAATTTTACTGGGAACTTCAATATGGAACTAATCAGGATAATGTTCACAAGTTATTTGGCGAAAAATTTTTCGAAGTAACAGATAAGGCAAAACTTGAAGAATTATTGAGCATGGTCACTAAAATCGGACCTGTCGAGGAATACAATCTTTCAAAATGGGAAACTCTGGTTGTAAAAGGAACCGATCCGAAAAGTGAATATCTGTTCACTTATGATGTAAAAAGAGGCAATGAAACGACCCATGAAACTTTTACTTTACAAAAAGATAAAGAAGGTAACATCAAAATTGTAGGATACCATATCAATCAGGATTTATTAAATAAATAGATATAAAAAAGGTTTTAGTAATTCTAAAACCTTTTTTATTTTATTTTCCTTTCTCTTTTAAATAAGTAAAGTGATTAATAAGAATTCTGATTTCATTAAATTCAAAATCATTAGGCAATGCATTCTTCCATTCGGTCAACGTTTCTTTTGGATTTTCATAGAACACATTTTCAAACGTTTTTATTTTATCTGAAGTAATCACTCTAGAAATATCCAGTAAACCCTGCTCTGCAAATTTCGCCAGATGACCAATGACCGTTTCTTTCACCAATCCTCTTTCCAACGCAACTTCTGCAATTGTTTTTCCCTGTTCAAATAATTGGAAGGTAAGAACCTGAGACGGAACTTTAGCAATTTTCATGCTGATTTCCTTATCATTTTTCTCATCCAATAATTTGGTGTCCAATAAATGAATTTCTTTTAAACTGTTCAGATATTCTTCCACATCTTCCAGCCAGCTTCTAAATTCTTCATTGTATTGTTTCAGACCTTTTACCCCTTTTATTTCGGCATAGAATTCTTTCAGAGGATTAAAAACTTTATCTCTGATCTCCGTAAAGAAGAAATTAACCGCGCCTTTGGTTTTATTTTCAATTTCAGACCATTCTTCTTTCTGTTCAATAAAATTATTGACTTTTTGAGAAATGACTCTTTCCAGTTTTTCGAAGATCTTTCCAAGATTAATGATCTCATGCTTCAACTGAAGATACAACTGATTGGTCTTTACCTTATCAATACTTTTGGCCGCAATTGACAGTTTATTCCATTCTTCAACTTCATTCAGCAGCCATTGAGAATCTACGGTACGAAGAACTTTTCTGATGCTGTAATCATATTTTTCTTGGTTTAAAATGGCTTCCACATTATCATTGGCGTGAGTTTCCCCCTGAAATTTCAGAATCCGGTTATCTTTAAAAATAACTTCAGGTGTAATTTTAGATTTTAAAATAATTCCTTCCAGTGTTCGGCAACGTGACAATGCCACATACACCTGTCCTGCGGTAAAACTTTTTCCGGCATCAATAATTACCTTATCAAACGTCAGTCCCTGACTTTTATGAATCGTAACCGCCCAAGCCAACTTTATCGGAAACTGCTCGAAACTTCCCAACACTTCTTCCTTGATGGTTTTATCAGTATCCAGAAAATATTTTTTCTGTTCCCAGACTTCACGTTTTACAACAATTTCCCTTTCACTTCCTTCAAGAACGACTTTAATTTCGTTTTCATCCACTGCGGAAATTTCACCCAGCTTTCCGTTGAAATATTTTTTTTCTCCGGAAATATCATTGCGGATAAACATAACCTGCGCTCCGACTTTCAGTTCTAAAAACTGTTCGTTGGGAAACTGATTCTCCTTAAATTCTCCAAAAAGCTTGGCTTCATAAGTTTTAGCATCAACTTTTATTTCCGTTAGCTTTTCCTGATTGATTTCATCTGCCATTTTATTGTGTGAACACAAATAAACGTAAGATTCTTTCCCCATATCAAAATCCGGATCATATCTTTTATTCAGATGATCAAAATCGATATTGGCAACATCACCGTCACGGATCGCATTTAAGATCTCCAAAAATTCTTCGTCAGACTGACGGTAGACTTTTGTGAGTTCAATGGTAATTAAAGGAATTTCCTTGATCGCCAAACTGTCGAAAAAGAAAGGAGAATTGTAATACATTTTCAGAATATGCTCATCTCTCACTACCGGCGGAAGCTGATACAGATCCCCGATGAACAACATCTGAACCCCACCAAAACGCTGATTATTTCTACGGATAAACCGTAAAGAAAAATCCATCATATCCAGTACATCGGAACGAAGCATCGAAACCTCATCAATAATGATAACCTCAACTTCTCTTAAAAGTTTTAGTTTGTCTTTTCGATATTTAAAATGGGGCATCAGATCGGCAATATTATTTGCCAAACTGGTGTCAATTCTATCGGTAGTGGGTAAAAAAGTTCTCAGCGGCAATCCAAACATTGAATGAATGGTAACACCGCCTGCATTGATCGCTGCAATTCCCGTAGGAGCAACTACAATGTGTTTTTTACGTGTCCGTCTTACAAAATCATTGAGGAAAGTCGTCTTTCCTGTTCCCGCTTTCCCCGTTAAAAATATACTTCGGTTGGTATGTTCTATTAAGTCAAAAAAATGATTGTTCATCGTTGTCAAAATTACGGAAAATGTTGTTAAGGCATAAACTTTGATTCTAGTTAAAAAAAATTTATGAAAAACCAGCTGCTAAAAATATCCGTCATTACATTTTGCTTATCCCTTTTTGCCGTATCATGTAAAACAGTCGTCAATGATGACTCAAACCTTCCAAAAGATATTTCCGAAAGACCTGCCGATGAAAACAGCCAAAAGTATGATCAGGCAAGATTAGAAGCCATAGAGTCTGCTATTCATGAAGAAATCGCAAAAGAAGAATGCACAAATGCCACAGACTGGACGTTTTCTCCTATAGGATCAAAAGCCTGTGGTGGCCCCGTTTCCTATATCGCTTATCCAAAAAAAATAGAAAGCACATTGCTTCCTAAAATCGAATTTTATAAAAACGCAATGTCCGAATACAATAAAAAATACAACATCACTTCTGACTGTATGATGCCTGCCGAACCTACGGGAGTGAAATGTGAAAACGGAAAAGCAGTCTTAGTTTATTAATATCATATCATTTAAAATAAAAAGTTCTCCCAATTTACATTGAGAGAACTTTTCTATTAATTTCCTTGAAGACAGTTGATACTACTATCCTTCAACATGCTTTACGTTTTCTTTATACCAGGAAGAATATTTCACATAATTATCTGCAATTCTGTTTACTTCTCCTTCCAGTAACTGTGCATTAATATCCTTAATTTTTCTTGCAGGAACTCCTCCCCAAACTTCTCCGGATTTGATATGAGTTCCCTGTGTTACCACAGAACCCGCGCCTACGATAGAATTCTCTTCCACCAGACATTCATCCATTACAATCGCTCCCATTCCGATCAAAACATTGTCATGAATGGTGCATCCGTGAACAATTGCATTGTGACCAATCGATACATTGTTTCCTATGTTTAAAGGATGTTTCTGATAGGTACAATGAAGCATTGCATTATCCTGAACATTCACTTTATTTCCCATTTTGATGTAATGAACATCTCCTCTGATCACCGCATTGTACCAGATGCTACAATCTGTTCCCATCGTAACGTCTCCAATAATAGTAGCTGTCTCAGCCAAAAATGCATTTTCTCCTATTTGTGGTGCTTTGCCTAAAAGTTCTTTTATAAGTGCCATATTTTTAATTTGAAAATTTGATAATGAGCTCATTGGGAAATTAAATTTTAGATCTCACAATTTTAAAATGATACCGATAGCGAAAATCTAACTTCCTGCTTCTAACTTCTAATTTCTAATTCCGTATTTTTGTATCTCAAATTTAACGAAAAAATGCATACTATCCTTATAGAACCAACCGAAAACCCGAAAGTGATGAAATTTGTCGCGGATTACAACCTGATCCCGGGATCTTTGGAGTTGGACAGAGACTCAGATATTTCAGAAATTCCTTTAGCACAGGAACTTTTCAACTATCCGTTTGTAGAAAGAATTTTCATTACGGCTAATTTTGTAGCCGTTGCAAAGCAAGATACTGTAGAATGGGAGCACGTAGCTGAAAGTCTGAAAAACATAGTGGAAGACGAATTGTTGGCCAACCCGAGAATTTATCTTCAGAAAAGAAAAGAAATGTATCAGATTTACGCGGAAATGACTCCAAATCCGAATGTGATGAAGTTCGTTTCCAGCAAATTATTAATAGACGGTTTCGTAGAAGTAAAATCCAGAGATGAAGCAGAAGGAGTTCCTTTGGCTCAGGGAATTTTCAAAGAGTTCGATTTTACTACTGAGGTTTTTATTTCTGATAATTTCGTAGCGGTAACAAGAGATAATTCTGTAGAATGGCACCAAGTCATGATGGCTGTTCGCGGTTTTATCGCTGAATACCTTCAAAACGGAGGTGAAATTTCTACTATTGAAGCTCAGAAACACGAAAATCCTGTAGAAAAAATCATCAACAGAGAATATACGGACGACGAACAGAAAATTTCTGACATCTTAAATGAATATGTTGCGCCTGCAGTAGAAAACGATGGCGGAAAGATTTCTTTGATGGAATACGATAAGGAACATAAAACGGCAAAAATGCTTTTACAGGGTGCTTGTTCAGGGTGCCCAAGTTCAACAGCTACATTAAAAGGCGGGATTGAAAATATTTTAAAACAATTCGTACCTGATTTGGTAGAAAGAGTGGAAGCTGTAAACGGATAATTTTCTACAAAATGTCTGATAGAAAGAAGATCATCATCATTATTGGAAGCGCTACGAAAAATTCCAGCAATTTAAAATTAATGGAACAAGCATTGGAGACAAGAACCAATGTTGATTTCGTGCTCTATGATAACCTTTCTATCCTCCCGCATTTTGATACAGAACTTACCAATAATAATACACCTGCTGAAGTATTGAAAATCCGCGAAGATATCTATACTTCAGCAGGTGTACTTTTTTCTACGCCGGAATATATTTTCAGTATTCCGAGTAGAGTAAAAAATTTATTGGAATGGTGTGTTTCCACCACTATTTTTAGTGAAAAACCTGTTGGAGTTGTAACAGCTTCTGCCAATGGAGAAAAAGGGCATGAAGAATTATTATTAATCCTGAAGACTCTTGGCGCAAAAGTTGATGACCACCAACTGCTGATAAAAGGTATAAAGGGCAAATTTGATAAAAACAGCTCAATAGAAAACGATACCTTTACCCAAATTTCAAAATTTATGATGAATTTTGAAAAGTCTATTGATAATTAAAATTAAAAATTTTGGCTAAAAAAGGAATTTTACTGGTAAATCTTGGTTCACCAAAATCCACAGCAGTAAATGATGTAAAAGAATATCTGGATGAATTCCTGATGGATGAAAGAGTGATTGACTATCGCTGGATTTTCCGTGCACTTTTGGTTCGTGGAATTATTTTAAATACAAGACCTGCAAAATCTGCAGAAGCTTACAAAACAGTCTGGACAGATGAAGGATCACCTCTGATTGTCATTACAGAAAAAATTCAGAAAAAACTTCAGAAACTTGTGGATGTTCCGGTAGAAATCGGAATGAGATATGCAGAACCAAGCATTGAAACAGGGATCAGAAAATTAACAGAGAAAGGCGTTACTGAAATCGTACTTTTCCCGTTGTATCCACAATATGCGATGAGCACAACGGAAACGGTAATTGAAAAAGCCGAGGAAGTAAGAAAAGCCAAATTCCCGGATGTAAAAATCAATTATATTCAGCCTTTTTACAATAGAGATATTTATATAGAATGTCTTGCGGAAAGCATTAAAGAAAAACTTCCTGAGAATTTTGATGCTTTACAGTTTTCTTATCACGGAGTTCCGGAAAGACATATATACAAAACCGATCCTACGAAAACATGTAATTTAAACGATTGCTGTTCGCGTGAGAGTAATCCGAGTCATCAGTTTTGTTATCGTCATCAATGTTTTGATGTCACCAATTCTGTCATTAAAAAATTAGGATTGCCAAAAGAAAAAGTAATGGTTACTTTCCAATCCAGATTAGGAAAAGACAAATGGATGGAGCCTTACACAGATGAAACTCTTGAAAGTATTGGCAAAAAAGGAATTAAAAATCTGGCAATTGTTTGTCCAGCTTTCGTTTCAGACTGTCTGGAAACTCTGGAAGAAATTTCAGTGGAAGGCAAAGAACAGTTTTTACACGGTGGTGGAGAAAACTTCCATTATATTCCATGTCTGAACGATGAGGACCGATGGATTGAAGTAGTAAAAACTCTTTGTGAGGAAAAGCTCAATGAATTTTATTTAGTTTAAAATAGTAACCTTCGGAAACGGAGGTTATTTTTTTTATAAAAAAAGATTTTAAAAACAACACCCCCTAATTTTTAAATACAATTTCAAAATAAAATATATTTTATTTTGAAACACCCCTATTATTTTTAAATAAAAATGTAAAATTTAAATATTTTTCATACCTTTACCCCATCAAAATAACATCACCAACCTTAAAATTTTAAAATGATGAATGCAACTGCCGAAATTTTAAAAGCAAAGATCGAAAACTTCAGCCCGGAAACTCTAGAAGCATTTGCTAAAATGGTAGAAAGTTTTGAAGTAAACAACAAACCTGCGATTTCTCAATTTCACCTGGATGAAGTTTTGTACAGAATTCAGTTTCACAATGAGAATCCAACAACAAAACTAGATTTTTACGAAAATATTTCCGAGCTGAAAAAGAATTGCGCATAAAATGAACGTTCTCCTGTCTTCCATTGCCAAAAACGACATAAGGCTTCTTATGCGGGTATTTAATGCGGAAAAAAAAAATAAAGGAATAGATTTTCTCGAAGATTTAAAAGTATCAATCGGCGAAATCCTACACCACAACAAAAACCATGAAACAAAATATAAGGAAGTTACCGTCAATACCATGCAAAATTTCCCTGTAAATATTCATTACATATTTGAGGATAACGAAAATTTATTGGTAACGGCTATTTTCAAAGTCTGAAAAAGGAATTCCTAAGCTATTATTATATGTAAACCCTTACAGAAATTTCTATAAGGGTTTTTATTTTAAAACTATGTATCTTTTGACTATCTTACTGGTGTCCTAAATTCACCATACCCCATCAAACCATCATAATTTCTCCCAAAAGGAGCATAATACAAAAAGCCCTGATAAAGGTTTTCGGTCTGCCAGAAGTTTCCGTTAATTTCTCCTAAATTTACCACTCCATTTGCATCTTTCGTTGCCAGGATATAATTATAAAAACCTTGTTTCAGATATATTTTCGCTACATATTTTTTAGAAGTCTCATCATATTGCATCTGATATTCTTTAGACGGATTAAAATTATTGAACCCTCCCAAAACATACAACTCCTTATCCATAGGATCTGATTCTATTGAAAAATATACCCAAGAATAATCAGCTTCTCTTTCCGCATCTCTTTCAATTCCTAAATCGCTCCTTCTGTAATACCAAGCTCCATTTACATCAGGCTGATACTGATAATTTAAAGGATAAGCCCAAACCGGATGAAGATACGTATTATTCACTCCGTCTTTAACCTCTGTTGCACGAACCATATCGGCCGCTATATTCATACTCTTATTATCAAAATAATAGAATTCGTTATTTCCCGGAAAAGCAAGATTCAGCTGTTGAAAAAGCAGTTTATTTCCTAAAGTAATACTCGGTTTTAAACTCTTGATGACCATATTAGGATTATTATTCTGCATTACATTCAGAGTCATAGAGTTGACATTTGATGTGATATCCCCTCCTTTCGGAAGCACCTGCACTTCCACTCTCTGGTTGAGATTCGGATTTTTGTCAGCAAATCTTGAAATATCCAAAGCGACACTGACATTATCTTCCACCACATAAAACCTTTTTTTTAGAAGAGGCTTTTCAGCAGAATCTTTGTAAACGATCAATTCAAAATTACCGGAGATTTTAGGCTGTATCTTATCATTTGGAAAAACAAGCTTGTAATGAGTATACGCTTGTAACGTATTAAATGAATATTGAAAATTATCTAAAAGCCCATTCAAACTTCCATTAGCAAATTCAGTAAAGAAAAGATTATCATCTTCCCAGTTTCGGTCATAATGTTTAATGGTATATCTGTAGATTTCGTTCCTGTTGGTAAGATCATCAAAACTTAAAACCAAAGTTTCATTCATTTTGATTACCGGCGTCTCATCGTTGGTTTGAGGATTAAAAAGCTGAATGCTCTGGATATTTTGTCCAAACACCAGTCCCCCAAGAGAAAATAAAAATAATTGCAAAGTTTTCATTATAACGAAGATAACGAAAAATACACACTTTCTCCATAATATCGTATTTTTGAAAAAAAATTCAATTATGCTTCATATTCAGAGATTCGTGTTCAATTTTGCAAGTGAAAATACGTATATCCTTTACAACGACAGTAAAAATGCATGGATTATTGATCCGGGAAACATGAATGAGCAGGAAACCCATGTGATCAGCAATTTTATCACTGAAAATAAATTAAATATTCAGAAAATTCTTTTAACACACGCTCATATAGATCATGTTTTAGGACTACAATGGGCTTTTGATACTTATAAGGTTCCTGTTATTTTACACAAAGACGATCAGGAAGTTTTAGATATGCTTTCGGCAAGTGGCGCAAGATTTGGATTTCAGGTACCTCCGGTTGCCGTGGAAACTACCTATGTAAATGAAGGTGACGAACTTGATCTTGACGGAGAGAAATTTAAAATCTACCATGTTCCGGGACATTCTCCTGGAAGTGTAGTCTATCATAATGATGAGCGAAAGTTCATGATCTCCGGCGATGTTCTTTTTGAAGGAAGTATAGGAAGAACAGATCTATACAAAGGAAACTACGAGCAATTAATAGATGGGATCAAAACCAAGCTTTTTATCCTTGATGATGAAACTCAAGTTTTTTCCGGACATGGAAATTCTACCACCATCGGATTTGAAAAACAGCATAATCCTTTCCTTAAATAATTAAAAAGCCGTCAATAATGACGGCTTTTATTTTATAATGATTTACTCATCTTACTTCCATTTAATATTACATCCCATACTCGGTCTTTGAATTTCTTCCTGTGGTTCACCCAACAAAAGATTTTCAAAAGCAATAATTAAATCTTCTCCTGTTACATCTTTATTATTTCCCGGTCTTGAATCATCCATCTGCCCTCTGTAGACAAGATCCAGCTTTTCATCAAAGAAAAAGAAATCTGGTGTACATGCTGCATTATATGCTTTTGCGATTGCCTGGCTCTCATCATATAAATAAGGAAAATCAAATTTTCTTTCAATCTGGAATTCGATCATTTTTTCCGGAGCATCATCAGGATATTTCTCTACATT
The DNA here is from genome assembly GCF_016735585.2 of Chryseobacterium tagetis. Classification (GTDB taxonomy): domain Bacteria; phylum Bacteroidota; class Bacteroidia; order Flavobacteriales; family Weeksellaceae; genus Chryseobacterium; species Chryseobacterium tagetis. Next base: position 100,874 of record NZ_JAERSE020000005.1, on the reverse strand, counting down.
ATTCGAGTTGATAGCAATAAACTCAATCCCTCTTTCATTATAATCTTCATACAATTCGTTCAGTTTATCAATCACATGAAGAACGAACGGACAATGGTTGCACATGAAGATCACCAACGTACCATTTTCTCCTTTCAGATCATCCAATGACTGAATTTCGTTAGTTTTTGACGGGTTCGGAAGCTCAAAAAACGGTGCTTTTGTACCCAAATCAATCATATTTGAGGGAGTATTCATAACTTTTTTATTTGATCACAAAGATATAGATTTTCTTTGATTATATAAGTAAGCAAGCGTAAAGCAGGAAGATGGAAGTTATACATTTATCATTTAATTGAGCCTGGCTATAAACTTCATTTATTTTTACAATAATTTCAACAATTGACAACTTAAAACTACTTTCAGCTCCCATTCTTACGACATCCAGTCCAACTACACTAGCTCTCAAAAACCTTGCTTTAAAAGTTAAACTTTAAAATTTGTTTGGAAGTTATGATCAAAAGTTTGTAGTTTTGCTAACACTGTTAGTAATAAAAAATCATGGGTCTACATGAACGTCGACAAAGAGAAAAAGAAAATATACGTACCAATATTTTGGATGCGGCTTTCTCTTTAGCAAAAACCGAAGGGTGGGCTTCACTTTCCATGAGAAAAATTGCCGATGCCATTGAATATAGTGCACCGGTAGTTTATGATTATTTTGAAAACAAAGAAGCTATTTTATACGAGATCTCGTTGAATGGTTTCAATTGTTTGCACATAGAATTGTTAAAAGCCCAGAGAGAACACGACGCTCCGGATGAACAATTGAAAGCTATTGTAGATGCCTATTGGAAATTTGCATTTAAAAACAAAGAGTATTATCAATTGATGTTCGGATTGGGAATGCAATGTAGCGGAAAAGGAATGATGAAAGAAGAATTTTCATCTTTTCAGGATATGCTTTACGATTGCACGTATGAAATTATTAAAAAAAGCGGATCAAATCCTGACAATGCCTGTCATATGTCTCATGCGCTGTTTTCAGCGGTACACGGATTGATCTCTATTATGATGATGCGTAACGACGATATTCCTTCTACGATGAACAAGACGACTTTGGATGAAACAGTTTCTGCTTTCATTAAGTCTTTGTAAATTTTTTTTGAACTAAAAATTAACACCGTTAGGATTATTAACACTTAATTAATTTAAACCATTCATTAAAAACGAATTAAAAGAAATGTAAAATTTTAAAACTAATTATTGACAAGCAATTTTTTTTATCTCAATAATTAACACTGTTAGTAAAAATAACACAATTTAGACACCTCATCTTACTTATACTTACATCAACATTAAAAACAATTTTCTATTATGAAATATGATTTTTTCACCTTAATTCTTGCGATTTTATTTCCTTATCATTAACACTGTTCAGAAAAATAACACGCAAAAACATCCAAACCAAAAACATTTAAAATTGTAATCATGTAAACAACAATTTAAGCCAGATTAAGAATTCTGAAATTTTTTTTGAACAAATCATTAACACTGTTAGGAAATATAACAGAATTCAATTTAAAAACAACATTATTTAATTTAACACTTCATTAAAAATTTAAACTCAAAATGAAAATACCTGGAAAAATAAGGTTCATTGTACTTATATCAAGTATTATCCTTTTACAAAACTGCACAAAAGCTGCTGAAGGATCAAATATGGCTCCTCCAGCTCCAGAACTGCCTGTTTATACCGTAATTACGTCTCCAGCTACTACATATCAGGAATTTCCAACCGCTTTGGAAGGAAAAAACAACGTGGAAATCAGATCGCAGGTGGACGGTTATTTAGATAAAATTTATGTGGAAGAAGGCGCTTATGTGAGAGCCGGACAACCTTTATTTAAAATAGATTCAAGAGCATACGGAGAGCAAATGAATATGGCAAGTGCCAATTTACAGGCTGCCAATGCCAACATCCAAAAAGCAAAAGTAGAAGTTGACAGACTGGAACCTCTTGTTGCGGCAAAAGTAGTTTCGGATGTACAGCTGAGAACCGCAAAAGCCAATTACGCAGCTGCTGTTGCAGCCGCTTCACAGGCAAAAGCTTCAGTAGGCAGTGCAAAAATCAATGTTGGATTCACAACCATCACAGCACCGGTAAGCGGATACATCGGAAGAATTCCTTACAAAAAAGGAAGTCTTATTTCAAGAACAGATGCGAGTCCATTGACTTTATTATCTGACATCAGTGAGATCTATGCCTATTTCTCTTTAAGTGAACTTGATTTTATTGCTTTCCAAAATAAATATGAAGGAGCCACTTTAGACCAAAAACTAAAAAATATGCCAATGGTTGATTTGGTGATTGCAGACAACAGCATTTATCCACAAAAAGGAAAAATGAGTATTGTTGACGGACAGTTTGATAAAACTACAGGAGCAATCAGCGTTCGTGCCGTTTTCCCAAATGCAAACGGAGCATTGAGAACAGGAAATACAGGGCGTGTTCGTATGCCGCAACTTATGTCAAATGCAGTGGTTATTCCACAGGAAGCTACTTTTGAAATACAGGATAAAACGTATGTCTATATCGTTGGAAAAGATCAAAAAGTAACCAGCAAACCCATTAAAATCTCAGGAAAAACTGATAGCTATTACTTTATTTCTGAAGGACTGCAACCTGGAGAAAAAATCGTATTCACAGGATTGGGCAGCTTAAAAGATGGTGCTTCCATCAAACCAAAAGCTATTTCTTCTGACAGCTTACTGAAAGCAAAACCTTTGTAATTCTTTTCAGAATACAGAAGACTTAAAAAAATAAACTTCTTATGTTAAAACAATTTATAGAAAGACCGGTACTTTCAACGGTCATCTCCATAATACTCTTATTATTGGGAGCGCTGTCCCTCTTTAATTTACCGATTGCCCTCTTTCCGGATATTGCTCCACCGAGCGTTCAGGTAACGGCTTTTTATCCGGGGGCGAATGCGGAAGTTGTAGCCCGTTCGGTTGCAACGCCTATCGAGGAAGCGGTAAACGGAGTTGAGAACATGACGTATATGACCTCAAATTCGAGTAACGACGGAACCATGTCTCTGACTGTATTTTTCAAACAGGGTTCAGATGCGGATAATGCAGCGGTAAATGTTCAGAACCGTGTATCCAAAGCCATGAGCCAGCTTCCTCAGGAAGTTGTGCAGGCGGGAATTTCCACGCAGAAAGTTCAGAACAGTATGATTATGTTCATGGGATTATCAAGTGATGACCCAAAACAATATGATGAACTTTTCCTGCAAAATTATCTGAAAATCAACGTAATTCCACAGATCCAGCGTATTCCGGGTGTTGCTCAGGCGCAGGTTTTCGGAACAAGAGATTACTCAATGAGACTTTGGCTGAAACCAGATAGATTAGCAGCAAACGGACTTTCTCCACAGGAAGTTTTGAATGCCGTGAAAGATCATAACCTGGAAGCCGCTCCCGGCCGTTTGGGACAGGGAAGTAAGGAAACTTATGAATATATCTTAAAGTATAAAGGGAAATTAAACAAGAACGAGGACTACGAAAACATTGCCATCAAAGCAAACAGCGACGGTTCTTTCCTAAGACTGAAAGATGTGGCAAGAGTAGAATTCGGTTCTTATACGTACACAGCTGCTAACAGAGTGGATGGTAAACCTGTTGCGGGATTTGCGATCCTTCAAACTGCAGGATCAAACGCTAATGAAATCTTAACTGAAATTGAAAAACAGGTTGAACAGATGAAAACGACTCTTCCAAAAGGAGTTGAACCGATCATCATGTACAATTCAAAAGATTTCCTGGATGCATCTATTCATCAGGTGGTTGAAACTTTAGTGATTGCCTTTATCTTGGTATTTATTGTAGTGTATATTTTCCTTCAGGATTTCAGATCTACTTTAATTCCTGCGATTGCCGTTCCGGTAGCGATTATCGGTACCTTCTTCTTCCTTCAGCTATTTGGGTTCAGTATTAATATGTTGACTTTGTTTGCATTGGTACTCGCCATTGGTATTGTTGTAGATGATGCCATCGTTGTGGTAGAAGCCGTTCACTCCAAGATGGAACATACAGGAATGCCTGTAGAGCATGCTACCATGAGCTCGATGAGTGAAATTTCCGGTGCGATCATTTCTATTACATTGGTCATGTGTGCCGTATTTATTCCGGTTGGCTTTATGCAGGGTCCTGCGGGAGTTTTCTACAGACAGTTTGCCTTTACACTGGCAATTGCAATCATGATTTCCGCGATTAATGCATTAACGTTAAGTCCGGCTTTATGTGCAATGCTTTTAAATGATCCTCAAGGTCAGCATGGAGAACATGGTAAAAAGACTGGTTTTGGAGCAAGATTCTTCAACGCATTCAATGCGAGCTTCAACAAGATGACAAGAAAATACATTTACAGTTTAAAATTTTTAATTAAAAACAAATGGGTTGCCATCGGAGGTTTAGCACTTTTAATTGCAAGTAGTGTTTTCTTAATCAATAAAGCTCCGTCAGGATTTATTCCGACTGAAGATCAAGGTTTCGTTTTGTATGCAGTGAATACGCCTCCGGGAAGTTCATTAGACAGAACACACAGAGCAACAGAGCAGATTGATAAAATCATCAATGGGGAAAAAGCAAAAAATCACCTTTGGGTAGCCGATGGAATGAACTTCATCAGTAATTCCAATGCTTCTCCGTATGCAGCAGGTTTCATTAAATTGAAAGACTATGACAAACGTGGTGAAATAACCGATCCGGATCAGATTGCAGCAGGATTAACAGGAAAAGTTGCTCAGGTAAAAGATGCCAATGCCTTTTTCTTCAACTTCCCTACTGTACAGGGATTTGGTAACGTTTCCGGTTTTGAATTTATGCTTCAGGATAAAACCAACGGATCTTTTGAGCAATTGGGAACTACCACTCAGGCATTTATTGGAGAACTGATGAAGCGTCCGGAAATTGCATTTGCCTTTACAACCTATGCAGCCGGAAACCCACAATATACAATTGATGTAGATTCAGACAAAGCCAATCAGCTTGGGGTTTCTATCACAGAATTAATGCAGACCATGCAGATCTATTATGGAAGTAGTTTCGTTTCAGATTTCAACAGATTCGGAAAATATTACAGAGTAATGGCTCAGGCAGATATTCCTTATCGTACGGATGCAAATTCTCTGGAAGGAATTTATGTTAAAAATAAATCCGGCGAAATGGTGCCAGTGAAAACATTAGTTACTTTAAAAAGAACTTTCGGACCTGAAACAGTGACAAGAAACAACTTGTTCAACGCTGTTACGATCAACGGAACACCAAAACCTGGTTACAGTACCGGAGATGCGATCAAAGCGGTAGAAGAAACGGCTCAGAAATCATTGCCAAGAGGTTTCGGATATGAATGGACAGGAATTACCCGTGAGGAAATCAAAACAAGCGGACAGACCACATTCATCTTTGCACTGAGTATCTTGTTTGTGTATTTCTTATTGGCAGCGCAATACGAAAGTTATATTCTTCCGTTTGCGGTTATTTTAACGATTCCTACTGGGATTTTCGGAGTATTTGCTTTCACAGGATTAGCTGGAATTGATAATAATATTTACGTTCAGGTTGGTTTAATTATGCTCGTCGGATTACTCGCCAAAAACGCGATTCTGATTGTAGAATTTGCCGTTCAGAGAAGAAATGCGGGAAGAACTTTACTTGAAGCAGCACTACAGGCATCAAGATTACGTTTAAGACCGATTCTGATGACTTCATTTGCCTTCATCGTGGGAATGTTACCATTGGTTTGGTCACAGGGTGCGGCTGCAAAAGGTAACCATTCTATCGGTATCAGTACTGTTGGTGGGATGTTTACAGGGGTTGTATTCGGGATTTTCATTATTCCTGTAATGTTTGTGATTTTCCAATACCTGCACGAAAAAATGCCGAGCAGAAAAAAGAAAAGACTTCAAAGACAAAAACTGGAGCAAGAACTTTTAAGTCCGGCTCATTAATAAAATGATTGACAAAACTTTGAGAGATTTTAATTTAAACTAAGATTTTAAACGCAAAGATTTATTTATTAGATCCAAATATTGTAAAGGAGCAAAGAAAGCGACAAATCGCTAATGAAGCTGAATGATTTAAAAAGTTCACTTCTTAAAAATCAATTGAATAGATTACAACTTTGCTCACTCAAATATTTTTCACCTTAAAATGTTTCTTTGCATTAAAAAATTTCAGAATAAAAAATAGAGAAGAAACTATTCAAACTATTACATATAAGCAAAGCATTTTCTCCTACTAAAGATTTCTTTGCAACAGCTTCTCAAAGTTTTGTTATCAATTAAAAGCTTATTAAAAAAATTATGAAAAGAATAATAAATGGTATCATCGCTTTCGGACTGGCTTTAGGTTCCGTCTCCTGTGTGTCGAAACTGGCATACAAGGAGCCTGAACTCGACCTTCCCGAAACGTTCAACTATACGGCAACCGCCGATACAGCAAGCGTTGCCAATCTCGAATGGAAAGAATTTTTCAGCGATCCTATGCTGCAAAATCTGATCGAAAAAGGGATTAAAAACAATTACGATTTACAGATTGCCTTAAAACAGGTTGCTTCTTCACAGGAAAAACTGAAACAGGCAAAATACCTTCAATATCCGGATGTTGGCTTCGGAGTTTCTGCACAGATTTCAAAGCCTTCAAAAAACAGCATGAATGGGCAAAGCTTAAACTTATTTTTAGGAAAAAGCTATGTTGAAGATTATAATGCAGCTTTCAACCTGTCTTGGGAAGCTGATATTTGGGGAAAAATAAAAAACCAGCAGGAAGTTTCAAAAATGCAATACCTGCAAACTTATGAAGCAACAAAAGCAATTCAGACACAGGTAGTTGCGGCTATTGCTCAAGGCTACTACAATTTATTGATGCTTGATAAACAACTCCAGATTGCAAAATCTAATTTAGAATTAAGCACAAATACTCTTTCTTTAACAGAAAAATTGTGGAAAAGTGGCGATACAACTTCTTTAGGCGTTCAGCAGGCAACAGCTCAAAAGCAGTCTACAGAACTTCTGATCACTCAATTGGAACAAAATATTGCGATTCAGGAAAATGCATTAAGTATTTTAATTGGAGAAAACCCAAACAAAATCACCAGAACAATTGAAATGGCAGATACTTCTTTACCACAAGATATTTCTGCAGGACTTCCTGCAGCAATGGTAAGCCGTCGTCCGGATGTTCGCCAACAGGAATTGGTATTATTGGAATCAAATTCAGTAGTGGGAATTGCTCAGGCAAATATGTATCCTTCGTTGAAAATTACAGCAAACGGAGGTGTGAATTCATTTAAAATTGATAACTGGTTCCAGATTCCGGCTTCATTGTTCGGATCTGTTTTGGGAGGATTGACTCAACCTATTTTCCAGAAAAGACAATTGAAAACCGATTTAAATATGGCTAAAATCCAGAGAGAGAAAAACGTTTTGGCGTTCCGTCAGTCTGTTTTGAATGCAGTGGGTGAAGTTTCTGACGCTTTGGTTTCTAATGAAAGTTTAAAAGTTCAGGAACAAAAAGCAACCGAACAAGTTGCCACTTTAAAAAATGGAATTAAAAGTGCCGAAATGCTATACAAAGGTGGAATGGCAAATTATTTAGAAGTAATAACAGCTCAGGGAAATTCTCTGCAGGCAGAGCTGAATCTTGCATCCGTAAAAAGACAGAGATTAAGCAGTATTGTAGACTTGTACCGAGCGTTAGGAGGCGGTTGGAAGTAGTAAATTAAAATTATATTGTTAATGGAATGCGGTCTTTCGGGATCGCATTTTTTTGTTGAAATACGATTTTACCTTTCTGTTATTCTGAACGGAACAAAGTGAAGAATTTATAAAATATTTGCAGAGATTCTTCCTTCGTCAGAATGACAATACTTGAACCTTTTCAACCATTAAGAATATTTAAGGTATTAAGTTCATTAAGAAAAATCAGATAGATTTTTAATAAGCATTACCTTAAAAGCAAAGCTCATCTTAATAATCTGAACTCCTAAATAAAAATCTTAATGGTTTAGAGAAAAAAATCTGTGGGAAATAAAATTACAGCAAAGTCTTTTCATCAATATACTCAACCAGCCCATCAAAATCTTCCTGAGAATATCCCAGTTGCAAATAATGAATATCATCCGCCTTTCGGTACCAAGTCAACTGACGTTTTGCATATCTTCTGCTGTTTTTCTTAATCTCGGAAACCGCAAAATCCAAATCCCATTCCCCATCAAAATATTTGAATAGTTCTGAATACCCAACCGTTTTCAAAGCAGTTAAATCTTTAAATTCCTCAAGACCTTTCGCTTCTTCCAACAAGCCTTTTTCCATCATAATATCCACTCTCCTGTTGATTCTGTCATACAATTCTTCTCTGGGTGCTTCAATTCCAATTCGGATAGAATTAAAATCTCTGGAATCTTGTGAAACCGCAATTTGTTGAGAATATTTTTTATTCGTCTGCCAAATGACATCAATAGCTCTTAGAAGTCTTCTGTGATTATGAAAATCGACAACAGCAAAATACTCAGGATCGAGTTCTTTCAGGATTTCCTGAAGTTTTTCAATTCCTTCGTTTTCAAGAATCGCATGTAGTTTTTTCTGGTTTTCTTCATCAGCTTCCGGCAAATCATTTAACCCTTCAATTAACGCTTTTTCATACATCATACTTCCTCCCACCAAAATGACCGTATCGTGATTTTCAAAAAGTTCATGGAGCTTTTTTAAAGCATCTTCCTCATATTGCCCGATAGAATAATATTCCTGAACAGAAAGGTTTCCTATAAAATGATGAGGTGCTTCCGCCAATTCTTCTGCTGAAGGTGCTGCAGTACCGATTTCCATTCCTCTAAAAAACTGTCGGGAATCACAGGAAATAATCTCTGTATTGAAATGTTTTGCCAAATCAATTGCCAATCTCGTTTTACCAATTCCAGTGGGTCCTACTACAGAAATCAAATTTTTCTTTTTCACAGCGCTAAATTACGAAAATGAGTTTATTTAATTTGCTGTAAGATGGAAGTCTGAAGATAGAAGTTAAAACTCGACATAGTTTATATCCATGACAATCTTCTCGCTTCCCGCATCCTACTTCCAACCATTCAACATTAGTCAAACTATACACTTAAATGTTTATCTTTGTACGACAATAAAAAACTATGATTTTATCAATGACAGGCTTTGGTAGAGCCGAAGACGTTTTTGAAGGAAAAAAAATTTCAATAGATATCAAATCACTGAACAGCAAAAGCTTTGATTTGAATATTAAAATTCCTTTGCGTTATAAAGAAAAAGAATTTGAAATCAGAAAAATTCTTAATGATAGAATAATCCGTGGAAAAGTAGACTGCTACATCAATATAGAAAATCTTGAGGAGACCAATGATGTAAAAATCAATAAAGGTTTAATCGAGTCTTATATCAATGAACTTCGAAATATTGCTTCTGACGGACCAGATTTCGAATATCTAAAAATGGCGGTAAGACTTCCGGATGCGATCACTTCCAGACCAGACGAATTGTCGGAAGGTGAATGGGAAGCACTGGCAAAAATTGTTAATAATGCAGTGAATCGTTTCGAGGAATTCAGAAAAACAGAAGGTAAAATTCTGCACGAAGAATTAGAAAGAAATATTAAAAATATTGATAAAAACCTGGCTGAAGTCATTCCTTTTGAAGAAGAAAGAATTGGTTCTGTAAGAGAACGTTATCAGAAAACGTTAAAAGAATTTGAAAATGTGGATGAAACCCGTTTTTATCAGGAAATGGCCTATTTCACAGAAAAATTAGATATTTCTGAGGAAAAAGTAAGACTGACTCAGCACCTGAAATATTATCAGGAAGTAATGGATAATGAAGATTTCAACGGGAAAAAACTTGGTTTTATTTCTCAGGAGATCGGTCGTGAAATCAATACTTTAGGTTCAAAAGCCAATCATGCCCAAATCCAGAAACTGGTAGTGATGATGAAAGACGATTTGGAAAAAATTAAAGAACAAACGTTAAACGTATTATAATTAGTTGTTTGTTTTTGGTTGATTGTTGTTTGTTTTAAAGCTATCAACCAGAAACAGACAACCAACAACCATATGGATAAAGTTATCATATTTTCAGCACCGTCTGGAAGCGGAAAAACTACATTAGTAAAACATTCTTTGGAGGTTTTTGATGAACTGCAGTTCTCAATTTCCTGCACGACGAGACAGCCGAGAGGAAGTGAAATGCATGCTGTAGATTATCATTTTTTAACGCCCGATGAATTCAGAGAAAAAATAGCGGAAGATGCTTTTGTAGAATTTGAAGAGGTATATACTGATAAATATTACGGTACTTTAAAATCAGAAGTTGAAAAGATCTGGAGCCAAGGAAAAGTAGTAATTTTCGATGTAGATGTGAAAGGCGGAATTTCCCTGAAAAAATATTTTGGAGAAAAAGCACTGTCAATTTTCATTGAACCGCCTTCCATTGAAGAGTTGGAACGAAGATTGATTTCAAGAAACACAGATGATGCAGAAACCATCAAAACCCGTGTAGCAAAAGCAGAAGAAGAAATGTCTTATGCTGATGAATTTGACAAAATCGTCATCAACACAGATTTAGATGAAGCAAAAAGAGAAATAGAAAGTTTAATAAAAAATTTTATTGGAAATTAATTAGCTGGGAGACTGAAGCTGGATGATGAAAGTTTGATGACAGTATATAATTCAAACATTTCAACTTCTCACTTCTAATTTCTCACTTCTAATTTCTAATTCTAAAACATTGAGGTTGATATGAGTACCGAAACATTAGAAAAAGCTAAATCTACCATTCCTGTAAAAGGATTTCTGGATATTAAAGATTTGGTAATTCCTCAAGGAGAAGAGCTTGTACAAGCAATTCTTAAATTGAAAGAAGAAAAAAATGCGGTGATCTTAGCGCATTATTACCAACCTGGAGAAATTCAAGATATTGCCGATTTTCTGGGAGATTCCCTGCAACTGGCAAGACAGGCAAAAGATACAAATGCCGATATGATTGTTTTCTGCGGAGTCCATTTCATGGCTGAAGCAGCAAAAATTCTGAATCCTACCAAAAAAGTTGTTCTTCCCGATACAATGGCAGGATGCTCTTTAGCAGACGGTTGCTCAGGAGAAGGCTTAAGAAAAATGCGAGAACAGCATCCGAACGCTTTAGTGGCAACTTACATCAACTGTAATGCAGAAACAAAAGCTGAAAGTGACATCATCGTTACCAGTTCAAATGCTGAAACCGTAATTGAAGCACTTCCAAAAGACAGACCGATTATTTTCGCTCCTGATAAAAATTTAGGAAGATATCTATCTCAAAAAACAGGACGTGATATGATTCTTTGGGACGGAAGCTGCATCGTTCACGAAGCATTTTCAATGGAAAGAATCGCAAAACAATTGGCAGACAATCCGGATGCTAAATTGATTGCACACCCGGAAAGTGAAGAATCTGTTTTGAAATTAGCTCACTTTATAGGTTCGACTTCTGCATTACTGGATTACGTACAAAAAGATGACTGTCAGAGATTTATCATTGCAACAGAAGAAGGAATTCTGCACGAAATGAAAAAACGTGCACCCCATAAAGAATTGATTCCAGCTTTGGTTTTTGACGAAACCTGTAACTGTTCAGAATGTTTCTACATGAAGCGTAATACAATGGAAAAGCTGTACTTATGTATGAAATATGAACTCCCTGAGATTCTGATCGATGAAGATTTAAGACTAAGAGCATTAAAACCAATCGAAGCTATGCTTGATCTTTCAAAAAGCATAAAATAAATCAAAAGCACTGTTTTTCACAGTGCTTTTTTTTTAAATTAAGGTAATTATATACAATTTTACATGAATTCTGCTGTCTTAATTATGATGACTCTGTCATTCTGAATGTAACGCAGTGAAATGAAGAATCTAAGCTATCATGAGGTTCTTCTTTCGTCGGAATGACAATGGTGTGAAATTGTATAGAGTCGCCAAAATTAATTTTCAAAACAGTCTGCACTTACATCTACGCACATCTGACAATTGTAAGACAGTGCAAAATATTGCGCACAGGTATTGGAATATTCAGGACCCGTTCCGTAATTATTTCCGACAGGACAGCCTGAACAGGTTAAAGCACCTTTGATATTCTTTAATGCTGATCTTGTTAATTTTTTCATATTTATTTTATTCTTTAATGATTTCAAAACATTCCATACTTACCAACACACAATTTCTACAGGTTTCATGGAGATTCCAATAGGCTTCACAAGAATAAGAATGGTTACTTCCGGGGCCAAAAGCTCCTGTCGGACATCCATTACAATGTGAAATTGGAGGAATTCCTGCCCCGTTGATCTGTTCTAAATTTCGTCTGCTTAATTTTTGTAAATTTTTCATAGTCGTTTAATTTTATTTTATCCTGGACAACTATTAGTTACAGGATCATAAGAAAACATAATACAAACTCGTTTTTTCATAAACAAAGTGCAAATACCACATCCAGGAATCGTAGCACAATCAGAATCAATATTACATTCGTGATTCACTCCTCCCAAAATCTCTTTTAGATTCTCTCTGTTCATTTTTTTAAAATTTTTCATAGTAAATAGTTTTTGATGGTTACAGTATAAATCTTAATCAAGAGAACATTCGTAGCTTAGCAACACTTTAGACTTACAACATTCTGGCAAAGCATCATAGTCTGCACAGGATTTTGGAAAACCGGGACCATAAGGTCCGGGAGGACAAGTATAATTGCAGGTTCCTGCTCCGTTAATTGTTTTTAAGTTTTGTCTGTCCAATTTTTTTAGATTTTTCATAGTATTTTATTTTATTGGTTTAACTTATTTAAAAATAGACAATTAAACTAATTAAATCACAACCTATTGATAAATATTATTTTATGTTAAATTGTATTCAATAAATACTATTTGATACAAAACTTAATTCATGTTTCAAAATAATTTGTACATTTGTTCAAGCAGCAATGAATTATTTAAGAAACATATCTGATATTTCTACTCCGAATTTCTCTATTTCGGAAGGAAATTTTGTTTCTATTATTGCTACAACAACTACAACTACGACTACCCCATAACGGGGTAAATTTTCACATATCATTCACGCGCGTGTACTCTTTTTCTGAAGAGTAAAATTTCATTTTCCATAACTTAAAATAAAACATAATGAAAGTTTTAAAATTTGGCGGAACTTCTGTCTCCAATACCAAAAATATATTGAAGGTCGAAGATATTGTAAAAAAAGAATCTCTGAAAAATAGGGTCATTGTCGTAGTTTCTGCACTTCATGGTGTAACAGATCAATTGATAAAAGCAGCAGAATCAGCTTCTCAAAACAATGAAAACTATCTTCAAATTATTAAAAACCTTGAAGAAAAACATTTAGATTTAGTCAAAGAATTGATTCCTATTTTAGATCAAAGTTCATGGTTGAGCTTTGTTAAAAAACATTTTAATGACATCGAAGATATCTGCAACGGAATTTTCGTCTTGGGAGAATTTACGGATAAAATTAAAGACAAAATAACTTCTTACGGCGAATTTCTATCCTCAAACATCATCGCAGCAAGATTACAATTCGAAGGACTTGATGCCGTTTGGATGAACTCTTCCGAAAATATTATCACTAATAGTAATTACACCCATGCAAAAGTAAATTTTGAAGCTACAGAAAAGAATCTTTTACAATTTTTAAACGAAAATAAAAATCAAATGATCATCGCTCCCGGATTTATTGCTAAAGATGAAAAAGGCAATTCTACAACGTTGGGACGAGGCGGTTCGGACTATACTGCAGCTATCATTGCTTCGGCAATTGACGCGGATGAACTTCAGATCTGGACAGATGTAAGCGGAATGATGACTTCCGATCCGCGATTGGTTTCTAATGCAAAACCAATTCCTGAAATTTCGTATGCTGAAGCCATGGAACTTTCTCATTTTGGAGCAAAAGTTCTGTATCCGCCTACTATTCAACCGGTCATGGTGAAAAATATTGATTTAAGAATTAAAAATACTTTTGATCCGGAAGCAACAGGAACATTAATTTCTCATCAATTAGAAAAAATAAATCCTGAAAATCAACAGATTGCTGTTGGAATTTCAAATATGAGTCACATTACATTATTGACATTAGAAGGAAGCGGAATGATTGGAATTCCGGGATTTTCAGCAAAATTATTTCAATGCTTAAGCAATGAAAAGGTGAATGTTATTCTCATTACACAAAGCTCTTCTGAACATTCCATCACGGTTGCCATTCATGAAAAGGATATTTTTAAAGCAAAAAATGCTATTGATCTCGCTTTTGAAGATGATTTAAAATTAAAAAAAGTTGAACCGGTAAAAATTGAAAACCATCTTGCCATCGTCGCTTTAGTAGGAGAAAATATGAAAAGCAGAAGCGGTGTAAGTGCAAAAATGTTTGGCTGTCTGGGAAATAATGGAATCAATATCCGTGCAATTGCGCAGGGTTCTTCAGAGAAAAACATCAGCATTGTTATTTCCGAAAAAGACATCAAAAAAGCAGTCAATGTTTTGCATGAAGAATTTTTCGAGTCGGAAATAAAACAGGTTCATCTTTACATCTGCGGAACAGGAAATGTCGGGAAGAAATTGATTCAGCAGATCTATGATCAGAACGAATATCTAAAAGAAAATCTTTTGGTGAATTTAAGAATTGCCGGACTTTCCAATAGCCGTAACATGATTTTCTCAGATCAAGGAATTTTAGAAAACGAATTTGAGGACTTCAATCAAAATAGCGAAGAAGCTTCTGCTGAGAAATTTGCTCAGGAAATTATTTCACGAAATTTAAGAAACTCTGTTTTTGTAGATGTTACCGCAAGTTCTGAAGTTCCGAATATTTATGAAAAACTGCTAAAAAAGAGTGTAAATATTGTGGCCTGCAATAAAATTGCCGCTTCTTCAGATTTTGAAAACTATAAAAATTTAAAAAACATTGCCCGAAATCACAGCTGCAGATTTTTCTTTGAAACCAATGTCGGAGCCGGACTTCCCATCATCGGAACGATTAATGATCTGATAAGAAGTGGCGATAAGATTACTTCGATTCAGGCAGTTTTGAGCGGAACTCTGAATTTTGTTTTTAATAATTATGATGGAAGCCAACCATTTTCTGAAATCGTTGCGCAGGCACAAAAAGAAGGGTACACGGAACCCGATCCAAGACTGGATTTAGCAGGAACAGACGTTGCCCGAAAAATTTTAATTCTAGCCAGAGAAGCAGGATACGCCCTTGAATTTAATGAAATTGAAAACGAAAGTTTCCTTCCTGAAGAATGCATGAAAGGCAATGTAGAAGATTTTTACAAAGCCTTGTTTAAATATGAAAGTCATTTTAAAAATGTATTGGAAAAAGCTAAAAATGACGGAAAAATTTTAAAATATGTTGCTGAATTTAAAAACGGAAAAGCAAAGGTTGGATTACAGCACATTGCTCCGGAAAGTGACCTTTTTCATTTGTATGGAAAAGATAATATTGTGATTTTTAAAACATCAAGATATTCTGAACAGCCTTTAGTTGTGAAAGGCGCAGGAGCCGGTGCAGAAGTTACCGCAAGCGGAGTTTTCGCTGATATTGTACGTTCCATTTAAATTTTTAATTATGAAAAAAGTAAAATTACAAGTTCCTGCAACAGTTGCCAATCTGGTTTGCGGATTCGATATTTTAGGAATGCCCATCCATGAACCGTTTGATAAAATGGAATTACGATTACTGGAAACTCCTGAAATTATCATCAAACATACAGACCATTTCAAATTACCGGAAGAACCCTCACAAAATGTTGCCGGAGTCGTTTTATTAAAAATTCAGGAGTATTTGAACTTGAAAAACGGTTTTGAAGTCATCATTAATAAAAAAATAAAACCGGGAAGCGGACTGGGTTCCAGTGCGGCAAGTGCAGCCGGAGCCGCTGTTGGAGCCAATAAATTATTAGGAAATATTTTCACCAGAGAAGAACTTGTACATTTTGCAATGTTTGGAGAAGAATTAGCTTCAGGGGTGAAACATGCTGATAATATTGCTCCCTGCATTTTTGGTGGAATAACTTTAGTTAAATCTTCAAATCCGATTGATATTATTCCGCTGAATTCTCCTGATTTATTTGTAACTGCTGTTCATCCGCAGGTTGAAGTAAAAACTTCCGACGCAAGACAGATTTTAAAGAAAAATATTCTGTTGAAAGATGCAATAGAACAATGGGGAAATATTGCAGGACTGGTTGCAGGAATTCAGAATAATGATTTTAAATTGATCGGCAGAAGTCTGAACGATGTTATCGTAGAACCTGTAAGAAGTATTTTGATTCCGAAGTTTAGTGAGATCAAGGAAAAAAGTTTAAAACTGGGTGCTTTAGGTGGCGGAATTTCAGGTTCAGGACCATCGATTTTTATGCTTTCGGAAAAAGAAGAAATTTCACATAACATTGCAGAAATGATGAAATCTGTTTATAATGAAATCGACATAGAGAGTTTCGTCTATGTTTCAAAAATAAACCCATCAGGAATTAAAATCATTGAAGATTAAGAGTATCTCAAATTCATCTCAACATTAAGAATTTTCAATCTCAATGTTAAAAAATTATTCACAAAATATAAACTAATGAAATATTATAATTTAAAAGATAAAACAGAAGTTGTTGATTTTAAAACAGCTACCATACAAGGACAGGGAAAAGAAAAAGGGTTGTTCTTTCCTGAATTTATTCCACAGTTTGATCTGGAATTTATAGAAAACCTACCACAATATTCCGATGAAGAAATAGCTTTTCGATGCATGAAAGATTTTGTTGGAGATGAAATTCCGTTTGATATTTTAAAGGAAATCGTTTCGGAAACCATCAACTTTAAAATTCCTTTGAAAAAAATCAATGAAAATATATATTCATTAGAACTTTTTCATGGCCCAACTTTAGCTTTTAAAGATATTGGCGCAAGATTCATGAGCCGCTGTCTCTCTTATTTTCTGAAAGATGAAAATAAAAAAGTAACGGTTTTGGTAGCCACTTCCGGAGACACGGGAGGTGCAGTTTCTCATGGGTTTTACAACGCTGAAAATATTGATGTGGTTATTCTTTATCCAAAAAACCGGGTGAGTGAAGTTCAGGAACAACAATTGACAGCTTGGGGTGAGAATATTTCTGCGCTGGAAGTTGACGGCAGTTTTGATGATTGCCAGAATTTGGTAAAACAGGCTTTTTCAGATGAAGAAATACATTCTGCTTTATTTTTGACTTCGGCGAATTCTATTAATGTAGCGAGATGGCTTCCTCAGCAGATTTATTATTTATTAGCTTTAAAACAATGGCAGAAATTTGAAAAAGAGAATCCTGTCATTTGTGTTCCCAGTGGAAATTTTGGAAATATTTGCGCAGGAATTCTAACCCATTTTCGAGGACTTCCTGTTGAACATTTCATTGCTGCCTGTAACGAAAATGATGTTGTTCCGAATTATTTAAAGACGCAAAAAATGGAATTAAAAGAAACAGTTGCAACCCTTTCTAATGCGATGGATGTGGGAAATCCGAGCAATTTCATCAGAGTTCTCGAGCTTTTTGACCATCATTTTGAAGATTTAAAAAATAAAATTACAGGCTACTCTATCGATGATGAGAAAACGTTACAAACCATCAAAGAAGTTTATTTGAAATACAATTACCTGCTCGAACCTCACAGTGCCGTTGCTTACACCGCAATGGAACAATATTTGAAAGAAAATCAGGGTAAAAAAGGGTTTATTTTGGGAACAGCGCATCCTGTAAAATTTCCTGATGCAGTGGAGAAGGCAGTCTCAATTAAAATTGACCTTCCTGAATCTTTAGAAAATTTAATGAAGAAGGAGAAAAAAAGTACCGAAATACAACCGGATTTTGCTGAATTAAAACGATTTTTGCTGAATAAAAATTAGAAAAACATGAGCAAGATTTATCTTGAAAACGTAAAAATATATGCCTATCACGGTGTTCTTCCAGAAGAGAATATCATTGGAACGTATTACCTTCTCAATGTGGAGCTTCACACCGATTTATGGAAAGCTGCAGAATCCGATGATTTGAACGATACGATAAGTTATGCAGATATTAACCAGATCATCCATGATGAAATGAAGATCAAATCTAAATTATTAGAACATGTAGCCGGACGAATCATTTATAAAATCCATGATAAATTTTCACAGATCGACTATATCAAATTAAAGATTACAAAAACAGCTCCTCCTATGCAGGGCGAAATGAAAGGCGCAAGTATCGAACTGGAAAAAAGCTTTAAGCCTGAAAATTAATTTATTTCCTAATTTTACTTTCTAAAATTGAAACACTTGAAATTCATCAAAATATTATTTTTACTGGCTTTCATCAGTACTTTTGGACAAACAAATGTCGAGAACCAGCCGGTAGCTTACAATTTTCCGAAGATAAAGTCTAATATTACAATGCCTGTAACGATTCCTCTTTCGGAAATCAGCAATATGATCAATGCTTCTGTAAAAGAACTTATTTATCAGGATGATTCTTATACGGATAACAACAACGACCAGTTTAAAGTAAAAGTCTGGAAAACCCGTCCTATACGATTAGTAGGAGGAGCCAATCAAAATATTTTAATTGAAGTTCCTTTAAAAATATGGGCAGAAAAAGGGATTGGAACACTGGGAGTTTACACGTATCAGGAAACGACTTTTGAAACCGTGATGTACTTTAATACCACCTTAAATTTTCAAAATAACTGGACAATCGCTACGAGTACAAAGCCGAATGGTTTCAAATGGGTAACAAAACCTGTTTTAGATTACGGCAGAATTCAGATTCCTATTACCTCTTTGGTAGAAAAAAGTCTGGTTGAGCAACAGCAAAAATTCTGCAAAACCATTGATCAGCAAATGGCTACACAGCTTAACTTTCAGCAATATGCAGTGATGGCATGGAATGTTTTTTCGAATCCGTTCAATATTTCTGAAGAATATAATACATGGCTGAAAGTCTCTCCTATTACAGTAAACATCACACCTTTAAAGTTTTATGCCAATCAGATCAATACCAATATCGGAATTGATATTTATTCCGAAACCTTTACAGGAACAAAACCGGAAGCTTCACAACCTATAAAGACAGCTTCAAATTTTAACTTTTCACCAAATTTGGCTGATAATTTCTTGTTACAGACCACTGCAAATATTCCTTATACAGAAGCCAGTAATATTGCAAGAAAAACGTTTTTGAATAAAGAGTTTGATATCCGAGATTCAAAAGTGAAAATTACTGATATTCGGGTGTACGGAATCGATGATAAAATTATGATCGAAGCCCAAACAGAAGGATATATAAAAGGGACAACTATTATTTCCGGAATTCCGGTGTATGATGAAACGAAAAAGAAAATTGTTCTTTCACAGACCAAATTCAAACTTAAAACATCCAATTTCTTACAAAAAACAGCCTCTGTCTTATTTCAGGGAAAAATTGTAAAAATGATTGAGGAAGAATACGGTATTCCTACACAGGATCTTGAAAACAGTTCGAAAAAAAGCATTGAAGAAGCTTTCAACAAAGAATATTACAAAGGATTAAAAATGAGCGGAAGAGTTTTTAATCTTAAACCAACAAAAATTTTTCTAACATCATCGGCGATTACGGCTGTTATCGATACAAATGCTTCGTTAAAACTCACTCTTGCCGGAATTTAATATAACCTCTACTTGCAATAAGTCATTTTTTATAAATTTATCCCATTGATAAACAAGATAAAAAGAATGATCAACACAGAAATATAGCATAAAATTTTTGTTGAATAATATATTTTACTATATTTGCACACCTCAAAAATGGTAAAAAACGGTGCTTTGGCCGAGCGGCTAGGCAGTGGTCTGCAACACCATCTACAGCGGTTCGAATCCGCTAGGCACCTCCAAAAACTCTAATCCTAGGATTAGAGTTTTTTTATTTAAATAACATTGATCTAAATATTAGAATTACCAATAAAGAAAATTCAGAAATCTTTATCATTTATTTCTTTATATTCTTATCACTTATACTTTCCTATAGAGATTATTAATATCCTTAACGATTAGTCTGAACAAGGAATATTCAAACCATTTTACAATCTAAAATTTCCATTTTTATCTAAAAACTTTAAATCGTTATTTTCACCTCTTTTTCAATTTTAACATTTATTAACTTTATTTTGGCTTTATAATTGAAATTATGTTTATAATAATTGACAAATTTTGTCAATAAAAATTTGAATTATGAAAAAGATAGTGTTAGCAAGTTTTTTGTCAGTATTTTTAATGACAGCTTGTAAAAAAGATAATCAAGTAGCTGAAAAATCATTGGAACAACAGAAAATGGAATTTCAAATGAGACAGCTTGAGATTGAAAAACAGAAATTAGCTATTGAAAAAGAAAAAATGGCCTATGAAGCTCAAAAACAGGCAGACAGCATTGTTGAAGCTAAAAAAGCAAAAGAAGCCACTTCAAATAATTCAAGACCACAGGTAATAAGAGAAAAAACCATCTATAGAGAAAGCTCTGGTTCAAACGGAACCTATGCCAATAACACAAGCAGCACTACTACTTCACAAGGGACAACTCAGAAAAAAGGAATGAGTAAAGCCGCAAAAGGTACCATTATTGGTGCTGTAGGTGGTGCAGCAGCAGGCGCGATTATCGCTAAGAAAAACAGAGGACTTGGTGCTGTAATTGGTGGTGTTGTAGGTGGCGCAACCGGTTATACAATCGGTAGATCCGGAGACAGAAAAGATGGACGGGTTCAGCCAAAATAATTAGTATTTTCACGAATAACACTAAAAGATTGCTTATTTTTAGGCAATCTTTTTTTATGATTTTAATTTTACTTTCGACAATCTTACTCATTCCAACTTTAATCGGTTGGGGAAAAATTTCAGAATATTTTTTAGGTTCTTCATTAAAAGGAATTTCAGGGAAAATATTTTCTGGAATTTTAATCATCAGTTTAATATGGACAGTTCTCTCCTTTTTCATTCCGTTGAATATTTATATGGAAATTCCGACAATTCTAGTAGGGATTTTCTTCTTTATAAAAGATAAATTGTATCAGGAGTTTTCTGTTTTCTCAAAAAAAGATTATCTATTACTCTTGAACATTTCACTGATCGTTTTATTTTGCGGATCATTTTATCCATATATGATAGACCATTTTGGGTATTATGTTCCCACCATTAAATGGTTGACAGAATTCGGGTTAGTTAAAGGGATTTCAAATCTCAACCTTATACTTGGCCAAATGTCTATCTGGCATATTTTTCAGGCCGGATTTTCCAATTTTTCCGATCCGTTTTTAAGGATAAATTCAATTGTATTAATTATTTATGCTTTATATATCATAGAAAGAAAAAGCTGGATTCACCTATGTTTTCTTCCTATTTTATTACTATTTTCTCAATCTCCAAGTCCGGATTTACCGGTCATTATTTTTTCCTTGCTTATTTTAAACGAGATTTTACAGGGAAACAAAAATATTTCTTTCCTGTTCATTTATTCCGTTTTTGTTTTTGCGATAAAGCCGACCATGATCTGGGTTCCCATTTTAAGTTTTCTGTATTCAGTTTTTATCATCAAATCAAGTTTTAAAAACTTAATTCTGGGAATTCTAGTCGTTGTCTTATTTTGTATTAAAAACATTTACACTTTTGGTTATCCTGTTTTTCCCGTTTCAATTGGCGATATCGGAGTCAGCTGGAAACCCAATGCTGAAGTTTTAAAAATTTCATCGCAAATTGCCATTCGGAAAACCTATGATATGCAATATACTTACGCGCAGATTCAGCAGTTTTCATGGTTGGATTATATAAAAAACTGGTTTTTCTTACATGGTATAAAATCTAAAATCAATATTCTATTTGTTATAAGCTTATTCGTATTTACTGCTTTTACATTCAGGAAAAAAGATAAAATCACTACTTTGATTTGTATTTCAATACTTATTAAAAGCATTTTGGTCATTTTATTTTCAGCGCAGTACAGATTTTTCATCGATGTATTTTTTGTCATCTTTTTTGTGGTGTTCATTCCTTATTTTGACAAGAAAAAATCACTGATTGTATTTTCTGTTTTCAGTTTATTTTTCGTCGGATTCATATCCATTCCCCAACTTGTTAAAAAACATTTTCAGAGTTTCTATCTGGGAAATTTTATGAAAGAAGCTAAAATGGAACAGTTTTACAAACCGGCCGTTTATAAAACCATTGACTTTAATTCTTACAAAATCGGAAATCTTAATTTCAATGTTGCCAAGAAATATCCGCTTAGTTATGAAACTCCTCTCCCCGCCATTTCAGAAGGCTATGTTTTTGAGCACATCAATGCCGGAATTTTCCCTCAACTCATTGATAAAACAGATATGAAAAAAGGATTTATTTGGAAAACCATGAATCCGGAAGAAAAAAAAGAAGCACAAAACGTGATCAATTCTATCAACAATCTGTATAAACAGAAGTAATTTATGAGCTCCTTTATCTGAAGAAAAAGCCGTAAATTTGTATCATGTTAAATACTTTAGGTAATCTTCTCAGTCTTACAACATTTGGAGAAAGTCATGGTTTGGCTTACGGTGGAATCATCAATAATTTTCCGGCAGGTTTAACGGTTGATTTCGATAAAATTCAATACGAATTGGATCGAAGAAAACCAGGTCAATCTGCAATCGTAACCCAAAGAAAGGAAAGTGACACGGTACAGTTTCTTTCAGGAATTTTTGAAGGAAAAACAACCGGAACTCCCATTGGTTTTATTATCGAAAACGAAAATCAGAAATCAAAAGATTATGATCATATTGCGAACTCGTATCGCCCGAGTCATGCAGATTTCACGTATGATCAGAAATATGGTCTGAGAGATTATCGCGGGGGTGGAAAATCATCTGCGAGAGAAACCATGAACTGGGTAGTTGCCGGAGCTTTGGCAAAACAGTTCTTATCAAATATAGAGATCAATGCTTACGTATCTTCCGTAGGCGAAATTTTCTGTGAAAAACCTTATCAGGCTTTGGATTTTTCCAAAACGGAAAGCAATGAAGTGCGTTGTCCGGATGCTGAGACAGCAGAAAGAATGATCGAAAGAATCAAAGAAATCAAAAAAGAAGGCAATACGATTGGCGGAACGATTACCTGTGTGATCAAAAATGTTCCTGTAGGAATCGGTGAACCGGTTTTCTCAAAATTGCAAGCTGAATTGGGAAAAGCAATGCTTAACATCAATGCTGCAAAAGGTTTTGAGTACGGAAGCGGATTCTGTGGTGCAAAAATGACAGGGAAAGAACACAACGATCTTTTCAATGAAGATTTCACGACAAAATCTAACCTTTCCGGTGGAATTCAAGGTGGGATTTCAAACGGAATGGATATTTATTTCCGTGTGGCTTTCAAGCCTGTAGCAACCATTTTAAGGCCTCAGGAAAGTGTTGATAAATATGGTAACCCTGCAATTGTAGAAGGAAAAGGACGCCACGATCCTTGTGTTCTTCCAAGAGCAGTTCCGGTAGTGGAAAGTTTGGCAGCTTTTGCTTTAGCGGATTTATTTTTGATTAACAAAACAAGAAACATCAATAATTTTTAAAATATAAATAAAGTAATGGAAAATTACTGGGCTCAAGGAATTTCTTTTGAAGAGTATATTCAGATTGCAAAAGAAAGATTAGAACATCCTTCCAATCAACAGGAAATAGATTATAAACAATATTACGAACTGGGACTTCAGAGAATGGACAGAACTTTAAAAAAGTATGTTCCTGATGAAGAACAATTGAAAGAGCTGGCTGCGAAGAATTTTGACGGAAAGATTTTAATTATTTCCGAAGCTTGGTGTGGTGATGCGAGTGCAACAGTTCCTGCTTTGGTTACATTTTTCAAAGGTCATAATGAGGTAAAAATCTTCCTTAGAGATAGTGATAAAAGCTTAATCAATCAGTTTTTGACCAACGGAACAGAATCTATTCCTAAAGTTATTATTTTAGATGAAGATTTTAACGTAAAAGATTCTTGGGGACCGCGTCCACAACACGGAAAAGAATTACTGATGAAACATAAAGCCGATCCGGAAGGATATCCAAAAGATCAGTTTTATAATGATCTGCAGCTGTATTACGCAAAAAACAGAGGTAAAGATGCCGTTCAGGAAATTTTAGATCTTCTTTAGAATGTCACGGTTTTTTAGATTTTTTCTGCTCCTTTTCTTTATTTCAAACGTTTCGTATGCTCAAAAAGGAAAATTTGAAAGTAAAGAAGCAGAGTTTTTAAAAGTGTATACAAAGTTTTCAGAAAGTGAGGATTATGACAGTAAACAAGCTCAGTCTGCTAAATTTTCAGAAGAGTTTAAAAAATTCATTTCCGGAAATCCAGAAACGCTTGCTTATGATTTCAAAAAATTAAAAGATAAGCTATACATCATCACTTCCGAAGATAAGAAACTAAGATTTTATGTCTGGGATACAGGAATGGGAGGAACGATGGTAAGTTTTGATCAAATGATCCAGTATTCATCCAACGGAAAAGTAAAAACCATTTACAATTCCGACACTCCTTATTTTGTATCCGAAATTATAAAGACTTCAATTCGTAACCAGACTTATTATCTTGTTATTTCGAACGGAATTTTTTCTAATAAAGATCAGGCACAGGCTGTTCAGGCATTTACCATCAAAAATGATCAACTGATTGATACGGATAAAATCTTTAAAACGAAAACAAAAATGCTTAATAAAATTGAAGCAGAATTTGATTTCTTCAGTGTTGTTGACCGGCCGGAACGTCCTTTAAAATTAATTAAGTTTGATCAGAATAAACTGTATATTCCTGTTGTGGACGAAAAAGGAACCGTTAGCAAAAAGTTTTTGGTATATCAGCTCAACAGTAATTGCTTTGAGTATATTGGGATAAAATAAATATTTAAAATTCATGAAAAAAAACATAATTTATCTTGTATTAATCGTCATTATTGGTGTTATCGCTTTCGTTCCGGGAGTCAAGGAAAAATTGCAGGACACATTTTTACCGATCGCTACTATTGAAAATGCCGTACATATAAGTGATGAAGATTATGATATCGATTTACAGGGCATTAATGTTCCGAGTACCAACCTTAAAGCTTTCAAAGACAAAGCGGTTTTCCTTAATTTCTGGGGAACATGGTGTCCACCATGCAGAAAAGAATGGCCTTCAATTCAAAAATTATATGAAGGAAGAAAGGACAAAGTAGATTTTGTTTTAATCGCAATGAATGACCAGGAAGACGCAGTAAGAAAATTTTTAAAGGAAAATAATTACAACGTTCCTGTTTATATTGCACAAAGTCCTATTTCAGAAAAAATACTTCCGAAAGTATTTCCTACAACTTATCTGTTGAATAAAAACGGAAGAATCATCATTAAAGAAGATGCTTCAAGAGACTGGAATTCAGAATCTGTACATCAGTTCATTGACAGCACCGTTAAATAATATTTTAACTAAATTTTATAAATATTTGGTACAAAGTTTGTGAAATTTAATGTGTTAAAAATTATTTTAAAATAAACACAAAATGAAATATTCAAAATTGAGTCTGGCAAAAGAAGCCATCAACCACAAAGGTTTCATCAGAAAGATTCCTGATATTTTCAGAATGATAAAAATGTGGCGGAAAGGGCAATATCCCATGAAGTCTATAGATATCATTCTTCCTTTATTGGGAATTCTGTATGTGCTTTCTCCCATCGATCTTATTCCTGAAGTAGCAATACCTGTTTTAGGAGTCATGGATGATCTTGCGGTTTTGTACCTGGTCATTCCTAAACTGATAAAAGAAGTAGATAAGTTTTTACTTTGGGAAACCCAACAGAAGTACAGCACAGGAGAAACAAAGATTATTGACGCAGAAATAATAAAATAGAAAACATTCCCGATTGGGAATGTTTTTTTTGTGAACAACAAATCATTGTTTGTTCTGATGTTTAAAATTAACCACAAAGAGACAAAAGCTATTTCTACAGCTATACTCGGATATTAAAAGCAATCAAAAGAATAAAAATCAAAGATTTTTAAAGAATTGTGCGTTCTTACTTTCAGTTTAATAATAAACTTTCAATACAGTATATAAGTCTTCTGTGTCTTTTGTGGTTAAATAAAAAGTTTAAACAGATATTAGCTATGAGGTAAAATTGATATTTGAGTTTTTTCCCATTTTGTTTTCAAATCCTTAAATTTGCACCATCTAATAAAAAATAATGGAAAGTAAAAAAGAATTCTTTTTGGAGTGCTACAAACTGGGCATCATTAAATTCGGAAGATTTACATTAAAAAGCGGTATTGAAAGTCCGTTTTATGTAGATTTAAGACCTCTGGCTTCAGATCCTAAAATTTTGAAAAGCCTGGCCAATTATTTATTGGAAATGCTCCCTCTGGATAATTTCGATTTGATCTGCGGTGTTCCTTATGCTGCACTTCCTATGGCTACAGCAATGTCTTTGGAAAGCTATATTCCGTTAATTATTAAAAGAAAAGAAGCAAAAAGCTACGGTACCAAGAAACTGATTGAAGGAATTTACCAGAAAGGACAAAACTGTCTTTTGGTAGAAGACGTTATCACTTCAGGAAAATCTTTGATCGAAACTATTGCAGAGGTAGAACAAGAAGATCTTAAAGTTGCAGACATCGTTGTCGTTCTTGACAGAGAGCAAGGCGGAAAACAGCTTTTGGAAAGTAAAGGTTATAAAGTACACACGCTTTTCAATATTTCAGAAGTTTGCGAAATTCTTCAGGAAAACGGAGAATTATCTGATGAAGAGGTAAAAAGAATTCAGGATTTCTTACAAGGGAACCATATTCAGTTTGAAGAAAAAACAAAGTCTTCTTACGAACAAAAACTAAGCACTACACAACATTCTGTTTCTAAAAAATTATTAGAGACTGCTATCGCAAAACAATCAAATTTAATTGCTTCTGCTGATGTTACTACAACGCAGGAATTATTAGATCTTGCTGATAAAGTGGGTCCACACGTCATTGCATTAAAAACTCACATCGACGTTATTTCTGATTTTGAATACGAAAAAACAATTACTCCTTTAAAAGCATTGGCTGCAAAACACAATTTCCTATTGATGGAAGACAGAAAATTTGCTGATATCGGAAATACTCAGGAACTTCAGTTTACGAGCGGAGTTTTCAAAATTACAGACTGGGCAGATTTTGTGACTTCACAGGTAATTGGTGGTTTTGAATCTTTAGACTGCTTCAAAAACGTAGGTGTAGTCGCTATCATAGGAATGTCTTCTAAAGGAACTTTAACGACGAGCAGCTACAGAGAAGAAGCTTTAAAAGTGGCTTTATCTCATCCGAATGTAATTGGAGGCGTTTCTCAAAATACACTTCCTGAAGAACTGTTATTATTTACTCCGGGTGTGAATCTTGCTGATTCTGGTGACGGAAAAGGACAACAGTACAATACTCCGGAACACGTATTCAAAACTCTTCATACTGATTTCATTATCGTAGGAAGAGGAATTTATAAAGCTGAAAATGCTGAGCAAGCTGCCATCTCTTATAAAAATGAAGGCTGGAAAGCTTATTTGAATTCTTTGTAAAAAACAATTCAATATATTTTTTTTAAAACCACAAAAGGGATAAAAGAACTCATTTGAGTCTTTTATCTCTTTTGTGGTTAATTTTTTATCAACTCCTTGCTCAAATCTTTACGAAATCTATTCAAAATAAGTTATATTTGATACTTTATCAGGAATATTGAAAAGGATTAGTATTTGTCTTATTTTATTTTTAGGTGTTGCAGAGGTTTCTGCACAGAAAGACAGTATCTCTATTGAAGCAAAATTGTCTTCGGACAAGAAAACGATCACAGTGAATCAGGAACTGGTGTATTACAACCATTCCGAGAAAGACCTGAACACTATCAAATTGTTAAACTGGATTTCTGCTTATCATAAAAGAGGAACTTCTTTAGCCTACCGAAAACTGGAAGACCGGAATACCGATCTTCATTTTGCCAAAGATGAACAGTTGGGAAAGCTTTTAAATTTACAAATTAAAAGTTCCGATCAGGAAATCCCCGTTCAAAACCTTTCTGATGAAAATCTTTTCCTGCCTTTACAGCAAATACTGAAGCCGGGAGAGAAAATAAAATTACAACTGCATTA
Organism: Chryseobacterium tagetis; assembly: GCF_016735585.2. Classification (GTDB taxonomy): domain Bacteria; phylum Bacteroidota; class Bacteroidia; order Flavobacteriales; family Weeksellaceae; genus Chryseobacterium; species Chryseobacterium tagetis. The sequence continues at coordinate 72,647 of NZ_JAERSE020000005.1, read as the reverse complement.
TCAGATGCAGCTTCCTGATCAGAGATTTACAGGATATGGCACTTCTGATAACAGTGTAGCTTTAAAATATTTCTTTATTGTTCCTGATCATTTTGATCCGGATAATATTTCTTCAAAAAAATATCATGATATTGAGGAATCTGTGAACTTCAATACTTTTTGGAATATCCATCTTATTACTGATACAAAATATTATATTCAAAGTAATGTTTCCCAGTCAGCAGACGGAAATTTCATGGGTGATTTAGATTCCGAGCCGGAGTTTATTCTTTCTAAAAAGGAGTTTCCTGTGATAAAAATAAGTTCTGAGGACCTCAACACAGAAATAAAATTCGGATATCCTCTGAATCCTCAGGAAAAAGAAAATCTGGAATTTTTCTTACCTCTTCATTTAAGATTTATTAAAGACAAATTGGGATTTGTTCCTGAAACGCTTTTTATTTCTGAGAAATTCAGGAATAAGGAAGACTTTTTCGGCAATAATGACATCAATGTCTGGAAGTTTAACTTTCCTCTTTTTACAGATGCCGAAAAAATAGATCTGGACTATTTCGGAATTATTGCCAAAAAAATCCTTGATGAAAGTATCATTACCAGCAAACAGGACAATCACTGGTTCAAAAATGGGTTGAAATCGTATTTAGAAATCCAGTATCTGAATAAATTTTATAAAGACACCAAACTTTTAGGAACTCTTCCGGAAGCTAAAATTTTTGGAGTAAAACCTTTAAAGTTGTTTCATGCTTCCAAAGTGAAATTAATTGACCGGTATGGACTGGCTTATCAATACATCATGTCTCAGAATCTTGACCAGAAGGTTGATGAAAAATTCACAGTTTTGAGCAACTTCAATGATATGGCGATCAGCAGTTTTGAAACCGGAAGCTTGTTCAACTATTCTGCCAATAAAATGGGATACGAGAATTTCAACAGTCTGTTAAAAGATTTTATTGTAAAAAATTCACATCAAAACATCAATCCGAGAGACTTTTTAAAAGAGCTTTCAGAAAAAGATAAGAGAACAGAATATCTGGCAGATTTCCTTGAACACAAAAACCGGGTAAATTTTAAATTAAAAAGATTACAGAAAGAAAATGATACACTGAATATTAAAATTCAAAAAAATACATTTTCAAATATTCCCGTAAAGTTAAAAACGGAAGATAAAGAAGGAAATAAACAAGAATACTGGGTAGAAGGTGAAGAGAATGAAAAAACAAAGATTTTTCCACTGCCTGCAGATGATATTTACAAAATTACCCTGAATGAAGATTATATCTTTCCGGAGTCTAAATACAGAGACAATTATCTGTATGCCAAAGGTTTTTTCTCTAATACGAAGAAGATTAAATTCAAATTCATAAAAGATATTCCCAATCCTGAGTTCAATGAAATATATATAAGTCCAAAAATCAGATTTAACAATACCTACGATAAATTTTTGTTTGGTGTTAATTTTAAAAATCAGTCATTCTTTGATCAGAAATTCCTGTATTCATTTACACCGATGTATAGTTCCGGAACCGGAAAAATGACCGGATCAGGAGCTATCTCCTACTCTTTTCTGCCTGCAGAAAGTATTATCCGAAGTCTGACCTTCGGAGTTTCGGGATCGTATTTTCATTATGATTACAATCTTGCATATCGTAAGTTATCTGCCTTCTCCAATATTAATTTCAGAAAGAATCCAAGAAGTACGGTAGGAAGAAGTCTAGCTTTTTCATATAATTATTTTGAAAGAGATCTTAGCCCTGCGAGAATTGCCAACAAAGACTACGGCAAGTACAATCTTTGGAGTCTGGGATATGGATACAGCGATAGTCAAATGATTCATGAGAAGAGTTTAAGCATTAGTACTCAGGGAATGGAAGATTTCAATAAAATAAATGCGGAAGGGTTTTACAGATGGGAATTTGCTCCTAAGCAAAAATTAAGCTTACGATTATTTGCAGGATATTTTATAAGAAACGATACGCGAAACAGTACGTTCAACTACGGAATTTCAAGGGTTTCGAATTATTCATTTTCTTATACTTTATTGGGAGAAAGTGCCAGTAGCGGAATTTTATCTCAACAGTTTATTTTGGCTGACGGAGGTTTCAAATCTTTCTTACCGGGAAGCGTCAACCAATGGATTACTTCTTTCAATGTAGATTCCAGTGTCTGGAAAATTTTCCATGTATATGCAGATGCCGGATTTTATAAAAATAAAAATCATCCAACTCAGTTTATCTGGGACAGTGGAATAAAAGTGAGGGTTATTCCTGATTTTCTTGAGGTGTATTTCCCTGTACAGTCTTCGCTAGGCTTTGAGCCATCTTTTAAGGATTATGCAAGACGTATTAGATATACTCTGGTTCTGAATCTTGGATCTATTATTAATGCTGCCAGAAGAGGTTGGTATTAATTTTATAATAAAAAAACAGCTGCGGATTGCAGCTGTTTTCTTCTGATTTTCTAAAAATTATTTTTGACAACTATATAGAATTTTACACCATTATCATTCTGACGAAGGAAGAATCTTACTATAGCATAGATTCTTCATTTCACTGCATTACATTCAGAATGACAGAGTCATAATAATTAAGATAGCAGGATTAATGTAAAATTGTATATAATTACCTTATTTTTTAATAAATTTTTGAGAGGAAATACCACCCTCAGTCTCAATACTGATAAGGTAAGTTCCTGTTGCAAGACTTTTAACATCTAATTTATTATTCTCTAATTTTACATTTATCTTTCTTCCTGTCACATCAACAACAGAAACATTATTAATTTTAAAATCTGTCTTAATGTTTAAGATATCAGAAGTTGGATTAGGGAAGATACTTATATCGTCCTTACTTTTTTCTTCATCCAAATATATTGATATTGATTTTTGATTATCACGACTTCTAAGTCTTTGCCCATTTTCATCTAAACAATCTTCAATCTTTGCAGAAAAAAATGCTCCTAACTGAATATGAGTATTTGGATAAAGAGTTATATTATTACCAGCTTTAAAAGCTATATTTTGGCTTGAAGGACTAACTTGATAATTGTTTTCTGTTTTTATAGTATTTGGAGCTCGATAAACATAGGAAGTGGAGGTTTCGGGAGACGTTAATGTTATATCTTGGACACATCTTGATTCAAAAACACGAGGTTCAATCAACTGAGGTAGCCCATATTTCGCCAAATTTTGTACGCCATTGTTCACCCCTAAATTAAAATAGTTCATATTTACAGTAATACCCGAACCATAAACATTAGGATTATTAATTTTACCCAAGTAATTACCATTTACAGGAACACTAAAATAAATATCGTTGTATTTATTCCGTTGAATTGAACCGACAATAGTATTAGTACCAAAATCATATACTTGAGAAAACACTGGGCTAGCTGAAGTTGATGTTACCAAATTAACAGCATAAAGTTTATTGTACCCTAAAAATAGTACTGATGAATCTTTATTAAATTCTGGAATATAAGAATTAATACTATATACATTAAGTCTATAATCAGTTGTTATCTTTCCAGTTGAATTATTAAAAGAATAGACAACATTTTTAGAATCCGGATTATAGACTGAACTAACGCATATATAATTTGAAAAATTATAACTAGAATTTAGTCTTGGGGATACTTTGATTCCAAAATGATTTAAATCCGTTTCGGATAATGATGCCGGAAAGTTTAAATCACTTATAACAGGATTTCCGTTATTAAAGCCTAAAATATCGCTAAACAAATAGCTATACAAATGCAATCCATTAGGGATGAGAATCCAAAAATCTCCTGATGATGTTGGGGCCACTGCTATTGCTTCGGTTTTAAAAAAATTACCGTTGTTATCTATTACAGGAACATTTTTGAAACCATCCACAACTTTTCCCAAAGGTAATCCATCCATTCCTAAACTTCCTTGTGACATATCTACAACTGTATAAGCTATTTTTGAAGTTGAAGTGGCATTAATAAACCCTGTTGTAAATATGTAATATTGATTTTGATTCCCTGGATGTTTAACTATTACTAATTGCTCGCTTGACCACCACCCTGTTAATCCTGCTCCATTTTGCATAATTTGGTGATCCCTATTCCATATTTCACTTCCGTTAGTATAAAAAAGCAATTTTCCATTGGCATCACTCACCGTTCCACATGCTTCAACAGCACTTGTCATCTGGCTATTGTTAAGATTTGTTGGCGATATATACGAAGAAAAGTTTACAGCTGCTTTATCTCCAAAATACCAATTATCATTCTCACCTTGCGAAAACAATAATAATGGCAACACAAATAAAAAAGTCATATAAAATCGTCTCATGGTTTTCAGTTTTATATAATTATTATTTTACTTTTTTTTCTAGAGCCTCGATTCTCTTTTGCTGTTCAATAGTATATAATGTAAGTTCTTCTATTTTTTTCAGTAAAAGAATGTTCATTTCCTTAAGCTCAATACCATTTTTTATTGCTTCTTCAGTGGAAGGAACTTCCGGAAGATGACCATTATTAGTAATAAAATGTTCTACTTCTTTTAATGGCATCAGTTGATAATCTTTTTTGAATACATAATCTGCCCAACCGTTGCTAACTGCGACATCTACTTTTACCTGCTCTGTTCGGATGCCTCCTTTTACAAAAAGTTTATAATTATTACAATCAGAACAATTAGCTAAAGTTTTAGAGCCTATAACAACTTTACCATAATCTTCCTGTAAATAATCTATCATATTATACCCATCCACTCTAAAATGAATATAGTCATTAGGGTTATTGTAAATTTGGAATACGGATGTTGCCATATCATCTACACTAAAAATAGGATTTCCCCAAAATGAAAAATCATAATTTGGATTAATAGCGGAGCCTGTTCCAAATCTCATCTTTCCATTGTCACCAATTACAATTCGATTTAGATTATTTGTTTTAAATATCAAATTCTGATTATCTGTAGTCCCAATAAAGTTTGTTCCGGGAGTTGTTCCAGAATTCCCTGTTAATGACCAACTATTTTGGGCGTTTATAAATAGTCCACTCAACACTGCTATTAAAGCTAATTTTTTCTTCATGATAATTTTAATTTATATGGTTATTTATTTTTTCTAAATTATGTGAATTTTTTATTACCAACAAAAAAAGAGCTGCCAAATGACAACTCTTTTCTAATATAATTTCTTTTAAAATTAATCTTTCAAAATCTTCTGAGAAACCGCTTCGTTGTTTACAGTACCTGTAACGATATAGTTTCCTTTTGCTAAATCAGCTACATTTAAAGTTCCGTCAGCTTTTACAGATGCTGTTTTTACTACTTGTCCGAACATATTGTAAACTTTTACATTTTTTGCATCAGCTCCGAAAGCAATCTCATTATTCTTTACAAAAGTATTTTTTACAAAAAGAGATTTTGTTTTTCCGAAATCTGCAACAGCTAATGAACCACTAGCAACAGTTTTAATTACAATGTTATCTAAATAAGCTCTGAACGCCGTTGTTGGTGTCTCAAAAGTCACAGTAGAGTTTGCTTGCCCTCCAGTAAATGTAACAGTTTTCGATTCTGTACTTCCGCTCATTACAGCTGAATAAGAAACAGTTTGATCTGCCAAGTTCGTCACTTTTACAAGTATTGTACTAGGAGTAGCTGTCCAACCTTTTACATCAAAAGTAATCACTACATTTCCTCCATTACTAGATAAATCTAAAGTTTTAGAAGTCATAGTTCCAATTAATGATGCCGTCCCTAACTTAGCCATTCCACCTGCACTATAAACTTTAGAACCTGTAGGAAAGTTTGTAACAGGAGCAATTGGATTAGTAGCTGACCCTGGATTATAGATATCAGTTCCACTTGGAGCACCAGTACCTGTTGAAGCTGTATTCCCTCCATCTGTGTAAGTAGCAAAATCCTCAGATAAAACAATCGTCTGTTGTGCGTTCGCTACTGCAGACACCGCAACAATCCCTAAAACAGTAAATATTTTTCTCATAACTTAAATTTTTAATTATTTATAATTTATAGGGCAAAATTACGTCATTTTTTTAATCAAAAGCAATAATTGCATTAATTTTTTGTTAATAGTACTAAAACCCCAAGTGTAAGTATTTTTTTAGCTATTTTTACCAATTATTTTTAAGGAATTGCGGAATTATCTTTTAATATTCGTATTGTTTTTTATGGGCGTATTTTTAAGTAATGCTCAGGTTTTCTCATGGAAGAATCCCAACCTTCCTAAAGACACCTTAAAAAAGGACAGTATTTTTTCCGCAAAAAAGGATAGTATCATTGCTGCAAAGCTGGAACAGGATATTTTCACAAAAGATACTTTGGATTTTGTAAAGACCAGCAACAGAATTATTGTAGATGAAGCCGTTTTAGCTAAAAATGATAAAAAAAGATTTTTAGGAGAGCTAAATTCCAAAGGATCTATTATTCGCGGGATTACTTTTGGGAATAACCAAGGGCAGTCTGTACAAAGCTCAATGGATCTTCAGATCTCCGGAAGACTGTCTAAAGATGTAACAATTTTAGCCAGTATTTCTGATCACAATCTCCCTATTCAAGCTGATGGATATACCCAAACCCTGGAAGAGTTTGATAAAATCTATATGCAGCTTAATATAAAGGATAAATCTATCCTTAGAGCAGGACATCTGGATTTAGCCGAAACAAAAAATTATTTTGCCAAATACCAAAGGAGAAGCATGGGACTTCAATTCCAGACGGAAATGGGTAAGGAAAATAAAACTTTCGTAGATGTTTCTATGGGGGTTGCCCGAAGTGAATTCTACAGAGTCCGTTTTCAAGGGGTGGAAGGAAATCAGGGGCCCTATCGACTGACTGGTAAAAACGGCGAGCAGTTCATTACGCTTATTTCAGGTTCCGAACAAGTTTTCATTGATGGTATTTTGATGAAAAGAGGAGAAAACCAGGATTATATTATTAATTACAATACTGGAGAAGTTACTTTCACCAGTTTCCGTCCTATTTTCCAGCAAAATTTTATCACCATATCTTATAATTATACAAATAGAAACTATTCAAGATATTTATTTACAGGAAAAATTGAACACGCAAGAGAAAAACTTAAACTAGGATTAAACTGGTTTATGGAAAATGACAATAAGAATGCTCCTCTTGCGCTCAATCTTTCTAAAGAAGATGAACAAATCTTAGCAAATGCAGGTAATAATCCTGATTTAATGTATGCGCCATCCGGAGTTATTACCGAATATGATGTAAATAAAATCCTGTACCGACTGAATCCTAATGGAAATTATTACGAATTTTCAACAGACGCCAACGAAACTCTTTATCAGGTATCTTTCACCTACTTCGGAACAAATTTGGGAGATTATAAACTTACCCAAACCACAAATAATGGACGTGTTTTTGAATATGTAGGAACGAATTTGGGAGATTATAAAGCGGTAAGAAAATTGCCTTCTCCCGAAAAGTCTCAGGTGTACTCGATAAATTCTGAATATGCGCTTAAAGATGGTAAAATTGGAGCTGATTTCTCTTTAAGCAACTATGATGTCAACTTATTCTCTTCAAAAGACTCGAGGCTGAATACGGGATATGCATGGCGTATTTTCGGAAACAAAGTTTTCAAGAAAAACAGCTGGAGCGGTACCCCCACTTTTGAATATCAATATATTGATAAGCAATTCCATATTTTAGACCGTATTAATGATGTGGAATTTTCCAGAGATTTCAACTTGGCTCAGGAATTCAGCGGAAGAACGCAAAACAGATTTATTTTCAGCTTTTTAAACAAATGGAACAATAAATCGACTTTAAATTACCGTGTCAATTATCTGGACGAGCAGGATTCTTATAAGGGAATTAAAAACGATCTGGATTTTGCCTGGACTAAAGGTAAATTTTTAACAAAAGGGAATTTATCTTATTTAGATACAAAAGCAACGCTTCAAAACACAAAATTCATAAGAGGAGGAGCTTCCACAGAATTCACTGGACAAAAAGGAAGCTGGGCTGTAGGAGGAAGTATGGAGCATAACGAAAAAACCTACAATGACACTCAGCTTATGGATGTCACCAGTTTTAGCTGGCGAGAGCTTTTTGTTCAGAAGAAAATCGGAGACAGTACCAGAACCAAATTATTGGCAAAAGTATACATGAGAGATAATGACTCTGTACGTGATAACCGTCTTCAAAGTATGAATAATATTTTAGGATTCATGGTCGAAAGTCAGATCATCAAAACAGAGAAAACTACCTTGAATGCTTTGCTTCATTACAGAAAGTTCTTCTACCAGAATCAGGATGCGGATGCCACTCAAAATAATGATTTCGTTGTTGGAAATATTCTTTACAATCAGCAGCTTTTCAGAAACGGGATGCGTTTACAAGCATTTTACGAACTAGGAAACGGACAGGAAGCTCAAAGAGAATTCCAATATATAAAGGTAACCGACGGACAGGGTATTTACAAATGGACCGATTATAACGGTGATGGAGTTCAGCAGCTTGATGAATTCGAGATTGCAGAATATTCGGATTTGGCTCAATATATCAGAGTATACACCAATTCCGTACGTTATCTTCCTTCCAATAAAAATAAACTTCAGTTAGCATTATTCGTAAATCCTGCTATTATTTTTAATTCCGAAAATAAATTTTTAAAACGATGGAATTTTAATATTTCCCTGAATTCGCAAAATTCATTTTATAAAAAAGACAAAGTACTGGTATTAAATCCTTTTGAAAAAAGCGATAATCAGATTCTTAAAAATCAAAATATATTAACTTCCGTACAGTTCAATCCTACCGAAAAATCAGGTTGGAATGGTAACTATCGTTTTATATCGAATGACAACCTCATCAATGCCAATTTCAGTAATGAAGAAAGAGAGCAAACCTCACATTTCCTAAATATCGGATACTGGTTTAATAAGGAATTCAGGATAGACTGGGAAAACTCAGTTCATGATATTAAAAATTCTTCTCAATTGTTCGCAACAAGGGATTACCGTTTAAATAATTTTGAAACAAAACCTAAAGCAACCTATAAATTCACAGATGCCATACAGGCTGAACTTTCTTCTGCTTACAGAGAAAAGCAGAGAGTGGACGGCGAAGAATTATTAAAAGCCTTCGATATTACCGGAACCATACAATGGGAGCGTAAAAAAACGTCTATCAGAGGTAATTTCTCATTCATTAATAATGATTTCACCGGAAATAATTTCAGTATTGTAGGAAATCAGATGCTTGATGGGTTAAAACCAGGTAAAAACCAGGTATGGAGTGTATTCATCCAACAGGCGATCAACTCTTTCCTTCAGTTGAATTTAACGTATGAAGGAAGAAATTCAGGAGACAGAACGATTCACATTGGTAGTATGCAGGTGAAAGCAAGTTTCTAACTTAAATTTTTGATAAAATAAATATTCAAATTCCATACTCACTGAGTGTCACAATTTAATCATTAAAAAAATCCCTGATTCATTATGCATCAGGGATTTATATTTAAATTCAAATATTAAGATTTATCTTTTAAGAATCTTAAGTGACTCAGATGATTTGTCTGAATTTATTTTTAAAATGTACATTCCCGGAGATAGTTTCCTCACATCTACAGAACCTTTTTCCGCATTTATTGTTTCACTCATTACTCTTTGTCCTCCAGCATTATAGATTTCTATATTGGTAATCTTGCTGTCGTTTATGATATTTAAATAATCAACAACCGGATTTGGATAATAACTGATTTTGCTGTCTTTACTGCTAATATCCTGGGTTGCCAAAACAACATTTGTAAATTCATATCCTCCTAAATCAGGTGTTGTTGCACTTCTCGGATTATTATCCGCATCTACAGTAACATCTGCGACCGGTGTACCTTTATTATCAAGCGCTGAATTCCCTGATGCTGCCAAATGAAAATCCGTTGCAGAAACAAACACAGGTAAAACATTAATGGAATTCGCATTTCCTCCAAAACCAGTCTGAATATCAGTTATGGCAGTTAGTGCAGAACCGATATATCCAAGATTTGCTCCTGAAGAATAATAGTTATTATAATTAATATTAGAAAAAACAGTATTGGCTGCACTGGAATAGATTGTATATTTATCTCCAGCCTGTGTCTGAGTATTTACAAAAATATTATTTCTCAGATCGATAGCACCTGCTGTCGTAATTGTAGACAATACATTCAATGCAGAAGGTCTTCCCGAAACGGTTTGGTTTGCATCCATTACAACTGTATTGTAATAAATTTTGTAACCGGCACCTGTTCCTACTACAATTCCGTTTCCATTATCATTTACTCCTCCCGTTGTAAGATATCCATATCCTGCTACTCCACTTACAATATTATTTGCAATTAAAGTATTTGCGGCAGTACTCGTTGATGCTAAATAAATTCCTTGTGCACCATATCCGCTTGTATTGGTATTTTTAATGGAGGTAATTTTATTTCTATCAACAATAACACCGTTAGTCAAAGTTCCTGCAATATAAATTCCGCTAAATAAAGTTCCTGTTCCGCTAGAAGTAAAGTTATTAATATTGTTACCTCTTATGATAACTCCTGCAACTGGTGCTGCTCCTGTATTACCGGATGTTACAGATATACCTGTTGCACCACCTGCACCTGTTCCGCTATATCCAATATTTGTAATTGTGTTGGATGAAATAGTAGTATTTACAGTTCCTGTGGCTAGCCAGATTCCTCTTTTGATTTCAGCATTAGTAGTTTCAAAATTCCCGATCGTATTATTACTTACTGTTGCTCCATCCAGACCTTGCAGATAAATCCCGACAAGTCTGTTGGCATCAGTTCCGGAAGCACTGAAATCATTGCCCGTAACTAAAGTATTCGCCCCGTTTCCTAATGCGATTGCTGTAAATAAATACAATCCAATGTAAGATTTTTTAATAGAATTGTTTTGAATGGTAACATTATTAAAATATCCTCCAGTAGGGGTCGTATTTCCGTCATACATGATGAATCCGGATGATGTATTGATACCATTTACGATATTCAGGTTTTTAACAACAATATTGGTATTGGCTGTAGCTGCACTTGTTGCAATAAAAGTAATAACCTGTGGACCAGTAGTCGATGTATTCGTAAATGTAAGATCTCTCGTTGTACCGGAAGCGGTATTACTTCCGTCCAGTGTAACGTTACTCCCAAGAATTCTTACCAATGCTGCACTCGCAATACTTCCTGAAACAGTAGGAGTTGTAGCTGCTGCCGGTTTTACAACTATAGATGTATAGCTTGTAGTACCTCCACTCGCATTTAAAACTGCTGTTGCTGTTTCTGTTGTATTTGCTGTTATGCTGATATTGATAGCTCCTTGATGTGTTCCGGCATTAATGGCATCGAAAGCCCCTTTTAATGTCGTATAAGTTCCAGTTGCTGTACCACTTGTAGCAGCAACATTTACTTGTGCGTGAATACTCATGACGGCAAAGCCCGTCATTAAGCAAAATAAAAGTTTTCTCATATGGTATTATTTTTCTATCTTAAATATATACAAAATATTTAACAAATATTTGATTAAAATAAAAATAAAACACTAAAACATCAACAGAACAACAAAAACATCAGCAAAATAGAGCTTTTACAAAAAATAAATAAATTCAAATATGATCTACTTATAAACTCTATCAAGACATAAAATAGAATTTTGTAAATTTGCACCATGATAAAAATAGGCAATATAGAACTGCCGGAATTCCCGCTTTTGCTGGCTCCGATGGAAGATGTAAGTGACCCTCCGTTCAGAAGGTTATGCAAAATGCATGGTGCAGATTTAATGTATTCAGAATTTATTTCTTCTGAGGGCTTGATACGTGATGCCATCAAGAGCAGAAAGAAGCTTGATATTTTCGATTATGAAAGACCTGTCGGAATTCAGATTTTTGGGGGTGATGAAGAAGCAATGGCCATGTCTGCCAGAATTGTAGAAACCGTAAACCCTGATTTGGTTGATATAAATTTCGGATGTCCTGTAAAAAAAGTCGTTTGTAAAGGAGCGGGAGCAGGTGTTTTGAAAGATATTGATCTTATGGTTCGTCTGACAAAAGCCGTAGTAAGCTCTACTCATCTTCCCGTAACGGTAAAAACCCGTTTAGGATGGGACAGTACTTCCATTAATATTGATGAAGTTGCAGAGCGTCTTCAGGAAACCGGTATCAAAGCCTTAACAATTCACGCAAGAACGCGCGCTCAGATGTATAAAGGAGAGGCAGATTGGGAACATATTTCAAGAATTAAACAAAATCCAAATATTGAAATTCCAATCTTTGGAAACGGAGATATCGATTCTCCTGAAAAAGCATTGGAATACAAACAAAAATACGCTTGCGACGGAATCATGATCGGTCGTGCAGCGATTGGCTATCCTTGGATCTTTAACGAAATCAAACATTTCTTTAAAACCGGAGAACATTTACCTGCACCAACTATTGAAGACAGATTATTGGCTGTTCGTCAGCACGCAGAATGGAGCGCAGAATGGAAAGGTGAAAGATTAGGTTTGGTTGAAATGAGACAGCATTACAGCAATTATTTCCGTGGAGTTCCTCATTTCAAAGATTTCAGAAAAAAATTCTTAGAAGTCTTTACTTTAGAGGAGATGGATGCTTTGATTAAAGAAACCCAAGCATTTTACACAGAATATTTGGCTCAGCAAGCATAAAATAAAAACCCATCAAAATTGATGGGTTTTCTTTTTGATATCACTTAATTTTATTAATATCCTTCTGAAGCAGACTGATTTTTAATTAAAGCCAATGCTGAAGAAGTTCCTATTCTCTTTACACCAAGATTAATCATTTTTTCGGCATCTTCCGGAGTTCTTACTCCTCCTGCTGCTTTTACAGGAAGTCTCCCTGCATTGTCCAGCATAATTTTTATTCCTTCAAATGTTGCTCCGTTAGGTTTTCCATTTTCAGTTTCATAAAAACCTGTTGAAGATTTTACGAAAATTTTTGATAGCTCATTTTCAGGGAAATTTTCTTCTGCCCAGTTAGAAATATTCTTGGTAAGATCTGCAATCTGAGCATCTGTTAAAGCTGCAATCTCGATAATCCATTTTGCAATTTTATGATGCTCAAGAGACAGTTTTGTACATTGTACAAATTCATCCTTTACTAGATTCAAGTCTCCTTTTACATACGCATTGTAATTAATAACAAAGTCCAGTTCATCGGCTCCGTCTGCAATTGCTTTTGTAGCTTCTGCCAGTTTTTCATCAACGGAATAGGTTCCTTCGTGAAAACCAATGACAGTTCCTACCACAACATTGGATTGTCTTTCCTGAATATATTTTTTGATCTCAGACACATAATCCGGACGAATCATGACAGCGAAAATTCCGTTGTCAATCGCTTCCTGTGTCAGTTCTATATCTTTCTGTAAAGTCTCTTCATCTGAAAGCCCTGACTGTGTCGGAGTTTTCAAATAAGTGGAATCCAAATATTGTGCAATGTTCATAATCTGTTATACTTTCAGTTGTCTGTAAATACCTTGTTCCAAAGATATGAAAGTTTCTGTTCTGGTTACTCCTTTTAGCTTCTGAATTTTGCTAAGGATCTGCATCAGATGATCATTATCTTTACACAATACTTTTAAGAAGATAGTATAGTTTCCGGTTGTATAATGCGCTTCTACGACTTCATTAATATCTCTCAAAGCTTTTACCATATCCGGATAATGACTTGGCTGATCTAAGAAAACACCAATGTAAGAAATTACTTTATACCCTATCTTTTTAGGATTCAAAAAAGATATTGAATTTTCAATAACTTCTGCCTGCTCCAATTTTTTGATCCTTTGATGCACTGCCGTTGTAGAAATCCCCACATTTTTTGAAATATGTGCTAAAGAAGTCTTCGCATTATCCATCAACATATGGATAATCTGCTTGTCAATGGAGTCTAAATGGTAGGTTGTGTTTTCCGCGTCTTTCATTTTTGTTAAACTTTTTACTTTTTTACTTTATTTTTTATTATTATGTTTTCTTAATTCTACAATTACAGGAAAATGATCGCTGTAACCACCCAAATAACGGGTTCCTGCATACGTTCTGAAAGGCCTCCCACTAAACATCTTATCGCGGCTGCTGATTTCTTCCGCATTAAAAACAGAAGCTTCTTCAAAACAAAATCCCGCGCTTTCATTAAAAAATGATGCAGACAATATGATCTGATCAAATAAAAGCCCAGATTTATAATGGTACGTGGAGTATTTTTTATTTGTAAATAACTGCCTAAAGGGATTTTCTAAAATTTTTCCTGAATGCGAATCAGATAGCATTTCTACTAAATTCTCTTCATCAGGATTCTCATTAAAATCACCAAACAAAATCACAGATTCGCTACTATTGGTAACAATTCCAAGAATTTTTTCTTTAATTTCTTTGAGAATAAAATCTCTTTTAGGCTTATTGACGTCTTTTTCTCTTTTGGAGGGTAAATGAGCAACAAAGACGTTTATAATTTCATCATTACATTTTATTTTCGAAAAAAGGACATCTCTTGTAGTATCATAATCCTCTTTATCAGGATTTCCTCTTTCAAAAAAAAAAGTAATGGCTTCGGAATCTAAAATTTCCACTTTTGATTTGTCATACAGCAAGGCTACATCTACTTTCCTTTCATCCATAGAATTGTAGTGAACAATTCCGTATTCTGAATAAAAGGGCTGCATCTGTACAAGTTCTTCTAAAACTTTTCTTCCCGAAATTTCAGACAAACCAATGAGGAATGGCAGGGTACCTTTCTTATCTTCTATAAGTTGAAAAACATGAGAAATTTTGTGTAGCTTATTCTTATATTTTCGGTCGTCCCAGTTTCTCAATCCAGAATGAGTAGGATCAAGCTTATGTGTGGGCTTCGGATCAGGTAAAAATAAATTTTCTACATTATAAAAAGCTAATAATTCCATCAACATTTATTTTCAAAGCGCGGTTTCTCCACCTTAAGTTCCGAATGTAAATTTATCACTTTTTTACAAATATTATTACTTATTTCACAATTATTTTACGAGAAACTCAAAAACCAAATCCACATAATATGAAAATTAACAATTCAATCATCAATATAGATTTAAATTTTACTGTAAAATATTTAAATTTTAAATTATTTTTTCTTCAGACCAAGAGAAATTCTACTCTATTTTGACCGCGCATAAATTTCGTAAAAAAATCACAAATTCTACCTAACAATACCTAATTTTGTGGTTTTTTAATCTAAATCCCGTCTGTAAAACGGGATTATTTTATATTTTTTCGATAATATTAAAATTTTAACTCTTTTTTCTTAGAGTTTTTTAGAATTTATTCCAATAAAAAACCGGATTTATAATAAATCCGGCCTTTTTTCTTTCGTTATTCTTACGGCTTCATCATGTCGCCATTCCTCAATTTTACCAAAATTGCCACTCAGCAATATTTTTGGGACTTCTAATCCTTTATATACTTCTGGTCTTGTATAGATAGGCGGTGAAAGAAGATCATCCTGAAAACTATCCGTCAAAGCACTTTGTTCATCATTCAAAACTCCCGGCAAAAGACGGATGACAGAATCAGCAAGCACACATGCCGCAAGCTCTCCTCCCGTTAAAACATAGTCCCCTATTGATATTTCTTTAGTGACATGCAGATCTCTTACCCTCTGATCAATACCTTTATAATGGCCACAAAGGAAGATCAAGTTATTTTTTATAGACAAAGTATTGGCAATTTTCTGATTTAAAGTAACGCCATCCGGTGTTAAGTAAATTACCTCATCATATTCTCTTTGTGATTTAAGCTCAGAAATACATTTATCCAATGGTTCTACCATCATTACCATTCCTGCACCTCCTCCATAAGGCTCATCATCTATTTGCCTGTGTTTATTGATTGCCCAATCTCTAAGATGATGAAAATGCACTTCTGCCAGTCCTTTATCCATTGCTCTTTTCAAAATAGAAGTTTGAAATGGACTTTCCATCAATTCTGGAAGTACGCTTATGATATCAATTCTCATTGTAATGTTCCGTTTTTCTTATTAGGTAAAATAATTAATCTTAATGCTGAATCTTTGTTGAAATAACTCCACATCCAATTAAAAAAGACGGCAAGCTTATTTCGAACGCTCAAAATTAACATTAAGTGAAGGAACATCCAAAAATACCACGCAATGAATCCCTGAAATTTTATAAATGGTAAATCAACAACGGCTCTATGTTTACCTATTGTTGCTAATGAGCCTTTGTCATCATATTCATACTCATTCCATTCGCTTACATTTTTCTTCAGAAAATTTTTCCCAAGATTTTTAGCCTGATTTATGGCTACATTGGCCACCTGCGGATGACCTTGAGGATATTTCGGGGTTTCCATATAGGCAATATCTCCTATTGCGTAAATATTATTATAGCCTTTTATTTTATTGTAACGATCTACAATGTATCGGTTTCTCATAAGGTTTTCAGCTGGAAAGCCATCAATCACATTTCCGGTAACTCCTGCTGCCCAGATCACGTTATTTGAAGGAATTTCTTTTCCGCTTTTCATATACACCTTATCACCGTCGTACTCTGTTACATATTCTTCACTAAGGAAAGTTACACCTAAATCTTTTAAATATTCTTCAGATTTATCCTGAGATTCGTTACTCATCACAGCAAGCGGTTTTTCTGTAGAACTTATCAGTATGATTTTAAGATGATCAAAGTTCATATACGGATAATCTCTTGGGAGAATCTCTTTTTTCATTTCTGCAAAAGCTCCTGCAAGCTCCACCCCGGTCGGTCCGCTTCCTACGATCACGATATTCCAGTTTCCGTCATCACTTCTACTTTTTTCTAAGATAAGCTTTTCAAACGTCATTAAAACATGGTTTCTGATACTGATGGCTTCCTGTGTATTTTTCATCCCGAAAGCTTTGGACTCCATATCTTTATTGCCAAAGAAATTGGTTTTACAGCCTGTTGCGATGATTAATTTATCATAGGTAAATTCCGCTTCGTCTGTTATCACTTTATTATGAACCGGATCGATCTCTTTAACCTCGGTCAGACGAAACTGTGTATTTCTGGATTGCTGAAAGATTTTTCTGAACGGGAAGGAAATATTGGAAGGTTCTATCCTACCACACGCCACCTGATAAAAAAGCGGCTGAAACATATGATGGTTTACTCTGTCGAGAACAATAACTTTTTTATTTTTATTGTTCAAAGTTTTTGCAAGCTGTAGTCCCGCAAAGCCGCCTCCTATAATGATGATCTTTTCGCGTGTTTCCATATTACACAAATTTACTTATTTTATTTAGTATTTTTTCGCTTAAAAAGTTAGTTTTGCAAAACTTTATGAGCCCTAAAAAGTACACCAAAAAGACTGCCAAAAAGATTCATAAAAGCCGGCGGAAGAACTATTTTTTCCGTCGCAAGATTCTATTGGCACTGCTTTTCATTGCTCTTATCGGAACCGGATTGTATTTAAAACACTCTATAAACTATTACTATGCTTTGTATTTTAATAAATTTAAGCATAAAAAACTTCATAACTCTGAAACAGAAGCTTTAAGAATCCAAAAAATACTCTCGGATAATCTCGATAAAACGTATGGTTTTGATGTTTCTCATTATCAGAATAAGGAAGACATCAGCTGGGACAGTTTAAGTATCGGCAACAAGACCATTCCTTTAGAATTTGTAGTGATGCGTGCAACGATGGGAAACCGCAATGCGGATAAACATTTTGATGAGTTTTGGCAACAGGCAAAAAAACATGAACTGATACGCGGAGCTTATCATTTTTACAGAGCTGATGAAGATCCTGTGATTCAGGCCAATAATTTCCTGGCCAATGTACAGCTGGAAGAAGGTGACTTACCTCCTATTTTAGATATTGAAAAAATTCCCAGAAGAAAATCCAACCAAAAACTGATCGAAGACTTAAAAGTCTGGTGCAAAATTGTGAAAGAAAGATATGGTGAGAAACCCATCATCTACACCTATTATCACTATTACAAAGACTTTTTAAAAGGTGAATTTGATGAGTATCCACTCTGGCTTGCCAATTACAATGATGTTCCCGCTCCGTCTCCCGATGACAACTGGGATTTCTGGCAGTTTACGGAAAACGGAATTGTACACGGTATCAATACCAAAGTGGATCTGGATATCTACAATGGAAATTCATGGTCTTTAAAAAGACTGACTCTAGATTAATTCTTCAGGAAATCAATCACATCTTTATTTAGATCTTCTGCAATTTCGAAAGGAAGATAGTGGCTTGCTTTAGGATAAATTTTAAGTTTAGCATTTGGAATTTCCCGGGCAATCATTTCTGTATGCTCTTTTTTAATCACATCATTTTCTCCGGCAAGAACCAGCGTCGGATTTTGAATTTGATGTAACGATTTTTTACTGATATTGGGCTCTTTCAGCATTAAGTTCAGCAATCTTTTTTCAGTTTCATTTTCCGGCTGATTAGCAAGCTGCATGATATGAACTTTACTTTTAAAGTTCTTCAGCAGATCATCATCTACACCTTCCGGAAATGCATTGGCTCCAATAATGATTAATTTATTAAGATTTTGTGGATATTTTAAAGCAAATTCCAATCCTGTATTTCCACCATCGCTCCATCCTAAAATATAAGCTTTCGGAATATTTAAATGATCCATTAAATTTTTCAGATCATCTGCAAAAATTTTGTAGTTCAGCTCCCCTTTCGTAAAATCTTTACTTTTTCCCTGAGCTCTTGTATCGACAGCAATGACTTTAAACTGTTTTGAAAGTTCGGGAATCTGTTTGTAAAATTCTTTAATGCTTCCTCCATTTCCATGAAGTAACACAAGCGGTTCTCCTTCGCCGTAGGTTTCATAATACAGTTCGGTATCATTTAATTTCAGAGTATTTCCGGCCACATCATTTTTTCCATATATAGAATTTTCAGACTCCATATTATACTGACTGAGATCCGGAGCTAACATTGAAACTTTATCGTTGTTATCTCTTACTTCGTCTTTGGTATTTTTACCGTTTTTATCCACTTTCACATCAATATTAATTGCCGGTGCTGCAATAGTCATCTTTTTCCAGTCTCCATAAAACTCCCTGATATATCCGGTTCTGAACAGCGCAGCACTAATGGTAATTCTACCCTGAAATCTTTTCAAAAACTGTATTCCAACAAAAAACTTCCCTTGAACCCAGATATTACGATCATTGACATCTAAAGTAAAGGTACCGTCTTTTATCATATCTTTCGTCAGCTCAACCGTAATCTCTTCATCTAAAATATTCTTATCCGGAAAACCGTTTTTCTCCGAATAAATACTGTAACGCATAATAACAGGCTGATCTGAAGTATAACTTGAGATATTCAGATTGATATTTTTAATTTTGGACTTCCTGCTCGTGTTAAATTCTAAAGCCGTCTCGCCCAAAAAATTTTCGTTTTTAAAATCCGGGTTTACAGAATACATGACGCTCTTTGTTTTGGTATTTACACCCCAATTTTTATCTACGAGTTTTTTAGGTTTAATCTTTACCTCATCAATATTTTTCACCTTTTCTTTCAGGAATATTTTTTGTCCGTCTAAATTCTTAAAGTTCTGAACAGACTGAGAATATTTTTCATATCCGGGAACTTCTATCAAAATAGGTTTGGTAGAATTAAAATTTGAAAGATCAATGGAAAAACGTCCGTTCTCGTCAGAAATCACTCCGGTTTTTTCTTTTTCAGCACCTACTTTTACATAAGGAATCGGCTTGTTTTCATCTTTAGAAAATACCGTTGCCGAAATCACCTGTGCATGGAAGGAAACCGCAACAAAGGAAAGAAGTAAAATTGTAAGTTTTTTCATGGTAAAAATTTGAAGCAAAATTCTTTATTAATTTTATCAAAAGCTCATAACGGCTTATTAAATTTGATCTTAGAATTGTTAAATTTATTCTAAATCATCACACAAAAGTGAAATCAATTATTAAAAACATTTAAAAATCTTTCCGCAGCAAAATCTATTTTCTCTCTTGTAACGCTTTATATTTTTGTATTTTCGCGCTACAAATTTTTATAGAAATGAATTACGTTGCTGCTGAAAACCTTACCAAATCCTACGGAATAAAAGTTTTATTTGAAAATATTTCTTTTAACATCAATGAAGGAGATAAAATTGCCATTGTAGCCAAAAACGGAAGCGGAAAATCTACTCTTCTGAAAATTCTGATGGGAAAAGAGATTGCAGACAGCGGAAATGTAATCATCAATAAAGATATTCAGGTCGTTTTATTTGATCAGGAAATAGATTTTGATTCGAATCTTACCGTAGATGAGTTCATGATGACGTTAGATTCTGCTCCGATTGCAGCGCTTAAAAACTATCATAAATCCCTCCATTCTACTGACAATGATTTCATCGAAAAAGCATTAGCTGAAATGGAAGTTCACAAAGCATGGGATCTTGAGAATGAAATGAAACAGATTCTGTCTCAGCTTAAAATCACCAATCTTGAGGCTAAAATGGGAACACTTTCAGGAGGACAGATCAAACGTGTAGCACTGGCAAAGTTATTAACTGAAACCAGAGCTGAACACCGCCATACATTGCTGATCATGGATGAGCCGACCAATCACCTGGATGTAGAAATGGTGGAATGGCTTGAGAATTATTTAAATAAAGCCAAAATCACTTTATTATTAGTCACTCACGACCGATATTTCTTAGACAGCGTTTGTGATATTATCTGGGAAATGGAAGATAAAAATCTTTATTTTCATAATGGTTCGTATGCAACCTACCTTGAAAATAAAATGATTCGTGAAGATAATATGAACGCAACCATAGATAAAGCCAACAATCTTTACAGAAAAGAACTAGAATGGATGCGAAGACAGCCTAAAGCAAGAACGACAAAATCTAAATCGAGAATTGATTCTTTTTACGAAACCGAAAAAGTAGCCAAAACAGATACGAGAAAACAAGGGCTGGAACTCGATTTTGAAATGAAAAGGTTAGGGAGCAAAATCCTTGAACTTCATCATATTGATAAAAGCTTTGGAGATAAAGTTTTATTTAAAGATTTCAGCTATCAGTTTCAGAGAGGAGAAAAAATAGGAATCGTAGGTAAAAACGGGGCCGGAAAATCTACGCTTCTGAACATCATTCAGGGATTTGAAAAAGCTGATAAAGGTGAAATAGAAACCGGAGAAACGATTTCTTTCGGATATTTTTCCCAAAAAGGCTTAACGTATAAAGAAGATGAGAGAGTAATAGATTTCATTAAAGAAATTGCCGAATTTTATCCTTTAGCCAATGGCAAAAGTCTTTCAGCTTCTCAGTTTTTAAGATTGTTCTTATTCGACGATCAATCTCAATATTCTCCCATTTCAAAACTTTCAGGAGGAGAAAAAAGAAGACTGCATCTGATGTATATTCTGTATCAGAATCCAAATTTCTTGATTTTCGATGAGCCTACGAATGATCTTGATCTTCCTACATTAACCGTTCTTGAAAATTTTCTGCAAATGTTCCAAGGTTCATTGATTATTGTTTCCCACGACAGATATTTTATGGACAGAATTGTGGATCATATTCTGGCATTTGAAGGAGACGGAAAAATAAAAGATTTTGTCGGGAATTTCTCAGAATACAGAGAAGCGAAGAGTCGTGAAGAATCTTTAGAAAAAAATACGATTCAGAAACAGGAAGCTGTAAAAGAAAATATTTCAGCACCCACTCCATCTCAAAATTCAACGAAAAAGAAAAAACTTTCTTTTAAGGAACAAAGAGAACTGGAATCAATTGAAAAAGAAATGCCCGAACTGGAAGAACAGAGAGGAAAAATATTGGATCAGCTGAACAACGAAGCTGATTATGAAAAAATTTCCAAACTTTCTGCCGATTTAGAAACGATTTCCGAAAAATTGGAAAACCACGAAATGAGATGGCTGGAACTTCAAGAAATTCTAGGAGAAGCATAAAATTAAAGGTTCATGAAAAATTCATGAACCTTTTTCTTTTTTATTTAACCACAAAAGAATTAATCACATCTATTTTTTAAGAACTTTATTTACCTAAAAATTTCAAATAGCTTTTGTTTCTTTTGTGGTTAGTTATTAAGCATAATTTTAAGCTAAGTTAATAATCTTCCCTTCTTTTGCACTTTCCTCTGCTGCTTCAATGATTTTCATATTCTGAATCACCTCTTGTCCCGGTGACGGCAAAGCATATCCAAAAACCATATACTCGTAAATTTGTTGGTAATAATTCATATAATTACCAGCTTCACTGTACGTAAGAATTCTTTCTGTTTCTGAATTTTCATTGATGAAGTTTAAAATTCCATCGGCTTCCTGTAAAGGTTTTGTCCATTCTTTTCCATACTCAGGAATGGCTCCTGCTACCAATTCATTTTCCTGATCATCAGTTCTTTCCTGTAAAAAGCTTCCTTTATCTCCATGGAAAATATAAGCATAATGAGCTTCTTTGCTAAAAACCGAAGACTTCAACCGTACTCTGAGTTCATTAGGATAAAATAAAAGGATCTCAAAATAATCATTCGCAAATTCTTTTCCTTTCATTGAAAAAATATCGGCAAATAATTTTTGAGGAGAACCAAAAAACTGTGTTGCCTGATCTATAAGATGTGATCCTAAATCATGCAGAGAACCAGATCCTGTTTGCTCAGGGTTTTCTTTATGCTGTTTTCCACTTGCTTCAGTTCTGAAACGGTCAAATCGTATCTCAACTTCTTTCAGATTTCCTATTTTTTTATCCTGGATAATTTTCTGAACCTGCAGATAATCTCTGTCAAACCTTCTGTTTTGATATACACTCAGAAACAATCCTTTTTCATCAGCCAATTTCACTAAGGCTTCTGCTTCTGCCAAAGTCACCGTAAAAGGTTTTTCTACTATTACATTTTTACCCGCATTCAAAGCCATTTTCGCATATTCAAAATGAGTCTGAACCGGTGTATTCACGACTACTAATTCAACATCTGAATTGTTTAACATTTCTTCAACAGATCGATAAATAACTGCATCAGGATATTTTTCTTTAGATTCTT
Organism: Chryseobacterium tagetis; assembly: GCF_016735585.2. GTDB lineage: Bacteria > Bacteroidota > Bacteroidia > Flavobacteriales > Weeksellaceae > Chryseobacterium > Chryseobacterium tagetis. Next base: position 49,608 of record NZ_JAERSE020000005.1, on the reverse strand, counting down.
CTTTACTTCTCTCTACTACCGCAGACATAAAAAAACCTGGATGTTCTTTCAAAAACGGAGCATGAAAAACCTTCCCACTCATTCCAAAGGCACATAGCCCAACTTTTACCAATTGCATACTAATATTTTTAACAAAGATATTTATAAATACATTTTAATAAGATTGCCTGAATGTAAATTTTAACATTTGTTATGATAAAAATCAGCAATATTATTTTTAATAAATCTAAATAAAGACAAATAAATAATTAGCTTTGCACCTTATTTAAAACCACTCTAAATAAAAATAAAAATGAAAAAGCAACTGGTAACTTTAGGATTGCTGTTTACAGCTGTATCTATAGGTGCACAAATGAAAAAAACTGAATCTGATACCATCAAAATTCAGACTATTGAAGACGTAAACCTTTATAAAACAGGAAACCCTAATAAGGCAAAACCATTATCTACAAAGTCAAATCTGACAGTAATGGAAACTCCTCAACCAATTGCAATCGTTACTCACGAAATCATTGAACAGCAACAGGCAAAGCAGCTTAGCGATGTTATAAAAAACGTAAACGGAATTTACCTTACTTCTGCAAGAGGAGGCTCTCAGGATAGTTTCGGAGGAAGAGGTTTTACTTTTGGAAATGATAATATATTCAAAAATGGAGCCAAAATTAATAGCGGAGTATTTCCCGAAGTAAGCGGACTTGAAAGAGTTGAAGTACTAAAAGGAGCAAACGCCATGCTTTATGGAAATGTTGGTCCTGGTGGAATTGTAAACTTGATTACCAAAAAACCAAAATTTAATTTCGGAGGTTCAGTTGGATTCAGTGCGGGAAGCTGGAACTCATATAAACCAACTGTAGATATCTATGGACCTCTTTCAAAGAATATTGCATTCCGAGTAAACGGAACTTATGAATATGCTGAAAGTTTCAGAGACTTAGTAGAATCTAAAAAAAATTATTTCAATCCGTCTTTTCTCTTTAACCTTAGTGAAAATACTCAGCTTATCGTAGAAGGAGATTATTTATATCATACTTTCACACCAGATTTTGGAATTGGAAGTGTTACAGATAATGCAACAGGAGTTTCTAGATTAGCAACTGAAGTTAGCAGAAATCAATTCTTTGGAACAAATTGGCAATACCAAACCAATCAACAAGCTACAACTGATATTATTTTAAATCATAGATTTAATAATAATTGGTCATTAAATGCTGTCGCTTCTTATCAAAATTATACAAAAGATTATTTTTCTACGGAAAGAGTTCAGTGGGCTTATAATTCAAAAACGAATAATTTAAATCCAAGTTGGACAAGACCGGTAGGTAGAACTTACAATGAGCAAAATTATACTTCATTACAGATTAATTTAAATGGAGAGTTTAAGACTGGAAATATTAATCACAAACTATTGGTCGGTACTGATGGAGATTATGGAGTAGCTGATTCTTACACTTTTAAATTAAGCAGTACAACTTTAGGTACATTTCTTTTAAATGATCCTTCAACTTGGACAAATGATGGAACAATGCCAACCGCAGATAAAGCTTACAGAAGAAGAATTCCGACAAGAAGATTTGGAGTTTATGCCCAAGATCTAGTTGAATTAACAAAATCTTTAAAAGTTTTAGCTGGAGTTCGTTATTCTTATTTAACTAATGGTGAATCTTCAGACAATATATTTATACCTGGATATGTAATTCCAGTAGCAAGTGCAAAAACAGAAGATCACGCATTCTCACCAAAAGTAGGTATTATTTACAATCCTGATGAAAATATTTCAGTATTCGCGACATACACCAATTCATTTGTTCCAAATACAGGAACCACTGTAAATTTTGAATCATTGAAACCTTCCACTGTAGATCAGTATGAAATTGGGATTAAAAAGAATATCTTTAATAATGCAGTTGCAATTAACTTAACAGCATATCAAATTGTTAACAACAATAATTACACGACTGCAAGATTTAAAGCCGATGGAGTTACTCAAAACTCAGATTCTAATTTGAAAGAATTTGCAGGAAAAGTAAGAAGTCGTGGTATAGAATTAGATATTACAGGAAACCCATTAACTAATCTATCATTAATCGGAGGTATTTCATACAACAATGCTGTTTATACAAAAACTCCAGATATTTATGGTTATGTAGAAGATCAAAGATTAGTAAGAACTCCTGCTGTTACAACAAATATTTCAGCTTTCTATACATTTACAAATTTTGCTAAAGGTCTTAAAATTGGAACAACAGTATTTTATACAGGAGATAGAAAAGCTGGTTGGAATGATACGAAAAATCAAACACAAGTCACAAGGATGATTGATGTGAATGGCTTCACAACAGTAGATTTCAGCGCAGGCTACGACTGGAAGAAATTCTCAATTCAAGGAAAAGTGGGAAACCTGTTTGATACTGTAAACTATAACGTTCACGAAAACTATTCTGTAAACCCGATTACACCAAGAAATTTCTATTTCACATTAACATATAAACTTTAAGATTAAATAATTTTTCAAATCAAAGTGGAAGTTGCATTTTTGCAGTTTCCACTTTTAACTTTATAAAACAAAAAATAATTAAGATATGGATAAGATTAAAGACACAAGAAGTTTTATGAGAATTACGCACCGCTATTTAGGGTTTTTCCTTGCAGGTATTATGGCGGTATATGCAGTAAGTGGAGTTTTATTGATTTACAGAGATACCGATTTTCTGAAAAAAGAAAAGAAAATTGATAAAGTAATCGCTAAAAATCTTTCTGAAAAGGAATTAGGAAAAGAATTAAAAATGAAAAACCTAGAAGTGGAAAAAACTGAAGGTAGCGTTTTGAGATTCAAACAGGGAACGTACGATGCAGCAACAGGTCAGGCAAAATACACAAAAAAAGAACTTCCTTTTGTGTTGGATAAAATGACAAAACTTCACAAATCCCAGTCTAAAGATACTCTTTCTCCATTAAATACCTTCTTTGGAATCGCTTTGTTTTTCTTTGTGATTTCAAGTTTCTGGATGTTCAATCCTAAAACAAAAGCATTCAAACGTGGAATGGTATTTACCATTGTAGGACTTATCGTTTCTATCATTCTTGTTTTCATATAAATTGTAAAATCAATAAAAAAGTGATCAAAAAATTGCATCCTATTTTTACTTGAACTGAAGTAAATCATAAAAAATCACTTTAAAATGAGTTACATGGCATATTTATTGTTTTTTAACAATTATTAGAATAATAAACATTAATTATTAAAACGATAAAGTATGAAAAAACTAATTTTAGCAGGAATATTTGCGATCGGTGGATTAACCGCAACTGCAAATGCTCAGATACAGAAAGGGAATTGGTTAGTAGGAAGCAGCCTTCTTTCCAGTAACTTCGGATTAAATACAGGAGGTGGTTATAATATTGCAATTCAGCCAAAAGGAGCTTATTTTATTGATGATAATGTAGCAGTTGGTGGATATGTAAATCTTGGGATCAGCAAGGTAACCAACGGAAGCCCTACAAGATTTGATTATGCAGTAGGAGGTTTAGGACGTTATTATTTATCACCGGGAGAAAAAGGAGTTGATAATTTATTAAACCACGGAAGATGGTTTTTTGAAGGAAATGTAGGGATCGGTGGATCTTCTGTAGAAAACGGAAATTCTACGACAGGTCTTGATTTTGGAGTAGGACCTGGATATTCTTACTTCATTACTCCTAACATCGGATTGGAAGGTTTAGTAAAATACCAAGGACAAGCAGGATTTGGAAGTGAAGGATTAAATTCTAATATTACATTCAATGTAGGGTTCAGTATTTATATTCCGACAGCGAAAGCAAAACAGGTAATCAGAGAAGCAAACTAGAATCTTCTGTATTAAAAAATAGTAAAAGCGGCCCGGAAATTTCCGGGCCGCTTTTCGTACAAATTAAAACTAAACTATAAAAAATCAAATAAATTAAATGTTGGGTTGAGGCGTATATCTCAGATACGGCTTTATTTCTCTTACTCCTTTAGGGAATATTTTTTTAGCATCTTCGGTAGAAACTGCCGGTGGAATAATAACATCTTCACCATTTTTCCAATTGACAGGAGTCGCGATTTTATGAGAATCTACCAATTGTAAAGAATCTAAAACTCTTATGATCTCATTAAAGTTTCTTCCTGTAGATGCCGGATAAGTAATAATCAATCTCACTTTTTTCTCAGGATCAATAATCAATAAAGAACGAACGGTAGCTGTTGCAGAAGCATTCGGATGAATAAAATCATATAATTCCGAAATTTTCCTGTCTTTATCAGCAATTATAGGAAACTCTACCTTTGTATTTTGAGTTTCATTAATATCTTTTATCCAGTTGTGATGGTCTTCTACTTCATCTACACTTAAAGCAATTGCTTTTGTATTTCTTTGTTCAAATTCAGACTTCAGCTTTGCAGTATAGCCAAGTTCTGTAGTACATACCGGGGTATAATCTGCGGGATGGGAAAATAAAATCCCCCATGAATTTCCAAGAAAATCATAGAAATTCAAATTTCCGGATGTAGACTCTGCATTAAAATCTGGTGCTGTATCTCCTAGTTTAATTGACATATTCATTTGTTTTATTAGTCTACAAATTTAGTAGACTTTTTGAGACTGGCAAAATTTTTGTTTAAAAATTATAAAAAAATTTAATTTTAAAATTTTATGGAGAAAACAGGCTTAAGATATATAGATGTTGTGTACAAAGTTTTAGAAAACTGGTATTTAACTTTTGCTGAACTCACCCCAAAACTGGTGGTGGGAATTATTGTATTTTCTTTTTTTCTGTTCACAAGTAAATATCTCAGCCAAATCGCGGTAAAGCTTTTTCATAAATTTTTCCCAAAAAGTAAAAAAGAAAGCTCATTGGTAACTTTAATTGGTGTTTTCAGATTTTTAATCATGATCATGGGAACATTTATCTCATTAGAAATCATGGGCTTCAGCGGTTTTCTCTGGAAATTCATCGGAAGTTTGGGAGTTGCCGGGGTAATTGCCGGGGTTGCATTGAAAGATCTGGTTTCCAGTATATTTTCAGGAATGCTGATCGGAATTGATAAAGCATACAAAGTTGGTGATTATATTACTATAGGAAACCACTCCGGAACGGTACAGGAAATTGGTTTTCTAACGACAAAAATCCTTACGGATGATGGAAAAAAAGCTTATATTCCCAATCAGGTCGTTTTTAATGCTCCATTTTACAATATTACCGCATCTCCTCAACGAAGAATTATTTTAAATTTTGAAATTCCCGCAGATGAAGATATCAGCAAAGCTCAAAAGGGAATTTTAGAAATTATAACAAGCCTAGATAATGTTGATCGGCTGGATAATGTGGAAGTTATCTTCACCGATTTGAAACAAGGCGTTTTTAATTTACAGGCTAAATTCTGGATGAAAATAGGAGCCAATATGGTACAGTTAAAAAGTGAAGCTTTATTAAAAATAAAACAGCGTTTTGATGCAGACGGGATTCAGCTGGTAACGCCAACAAGTATAAGCATTACAAATGGAGAAATCGGCATCAATGAAAATCACGATTAATAAAAAAAGCAGTCAAAACGACTGCTTTTGTATTTAATAAACTTTATAATTATTTTCCTATAATTAATTTTTCAGTTACCCTCTCACCGTTTTCCAAAGCAATCGAGATCAAATAATTTCCATTGGTCAGATCGTTAACTTTCACTTTTGTTTCGCCTTTAAAGCTTCCGTTTTTCACCAGTCTTCCTGAAGCATCAAATAATGAATAGTCTGCTTTTTGTGACTGGTTTTTCAATTTAATATTAACCACATCATGGGATGGGTTAGGATAGATTGAGAAACTGCCCTTAATTTCAGATTCTGAAGTTCCCAATGACTGGGTGATTGAAAAGCTTGAAGAATTCAATGCATAATAAATGTTATTCAGCGCTTTTACCATTATTCTTGCTGAAGCAATATTCTCATTAGGTAAATTCACCGTTGCAGAACCGTTATTCGGAACACTTGCAGCCAGAACTGTATTAAAAGTTAAACCACCATCTTTCGAAAGTAAAATCGTAACATTTTGGGTATTGATCGTTCCTGTGTTTGTTCCTGCCACATTCCAAGTGACATTAGTCGTTGTACCTCCAGTATAATTAATATTACTTATATGTGAAGATACCGTGAAAGGACCATCACTTGTAACGGTTACTACCATCGCATCTCTTGCAGCCTGGTTTCCTGTTGCTTTATTATCATTGACAAGTAATGAGAAATTCAGCGTTCTTGCAACACTTGGGGTAACTTCCCATTTTGGAATCAGATTATTAGCAACAACTGAACTTAGCACCGGAAAATATCTTGAAGGAGAAACTGTCGGAGACAAAGAACGATACACAGGACCTACTGTTGCCGTAGAAACCGGAGGCTGTGTATTTGAAGTATTATCATACTGCTCCCATAAATACGTGATCGGATCTCCATTAGGATCGGTTCCCGTGCCTGTTAAAACAAAAGCCGTCCCATTAGGAATACTATAATCTGCTCCTGCATCTGCAGTGGGAACTAAATTATTATTCGGAGTTTTCACAGAGCAATCCGATGATCTTTGTAAGACAGCATACATTTCCTGCACATTGGCAGCATGAAAGTACGCATCACTGTTGTTTTGAACATTGTTTGCTGCTCCACAAATTCCTGCATAAGCCATAATGGTAGTCCCACTCCCTGGTTCATATGCTGTAGAATTATTTGCATTTCCGCTACATGAACCTGTATTGGCTCTGAAAGTATGGTTTCCTCCAAACTGATGCCCCATTTCATGAGCTACATAATCGATATCAAAAGGATCTCCAACCGGAGCTCCTGAACCTGTAACTCCTCTTGCTTTATTGGTTGTACATATTGATCCTAAATAGGCAACACCGCCACCTCCCGTGCTGAAAACATGGCCAATATCATAATTAGCCGTTCCAATGACGGTATTAATATTCGTCTGATTTTCGCCTAACATCGTAGATCCATTATTATTTGTATAAGGATCTGTAGTAGCATTAGTATAAATGATTAAATTATTGTTGGCTATCATTACCATTGTAGAGGAAATAGTCTTTTCGTAGACTCCATTTACTCTCGTCATTGTAGTTGCCATTGCAGCAAGTGCTCCCGCGATCGTTCCACCATGGAAAGTCGTATATTCTCCTGTCGCAGCTAAAGCTAATCTGTATGTTCTGAACTGACCGTCAGAAACCAAAGGGGCTTTATTCGTAGACCCATTATTCTTTAAATTATCTAATTCATTTTCTACATGACATTCAAAAAGACGATCATTTTTAGGCAGATCTTTTCTTTTGTAAAGAATGAAAGAGGAATGATCTTTTGCATAAGTGTCCAGATAGCTTACTTCCCAATTATCAAAATACATCACACTAATTCCTGTTTGCGGAGTCACACTGAAACGGATCGAATTTTCCGGATGATTTTTTTGCCAACCAACATACGAGCGGATCTCAGGGAATTTTGCCTGCAATTCTGGTTCCATCACAGATGCTTCCTGAACAATATAATCTCTTGTTTTCCCATCTGAATCAGGAAATTTAATGATTAAACTTTCATCTTTTGAAAAACGTTGCGGAGCTGTTTTAAGATCTGCTTTAATTTTGTCTAAATCTAGTTGGTATAAAGAAAAAGTATTCGGAGTTGTCCATCTCGGACTCAAATTTTCTCTACTTACGTTTTGATCTTTAAGTTTTGACCAGTAATTCTGCTGGCCAAATCCCTGCACGGCCATCAACAGGCACGAGACAATAAATGGTTTAGTTTTCATGAGGGGTAATTTTAATATATTAGTATGTAATGGTGATATTTTTAAAGGTGATCTTTCCTGTTAATTTTAATAAAATATTGGGTGATACTCTATTTGTTTTATTGAAATCGGGATTATCAAATTCCGTAACTTTTATGTAAAGTATATTGTTATCCAAACTTACCTTTTCAATTGAAACATCATTAGAATCTTTTAAAGGAGGTTTAATAATTAGATAAGTTTCATTTTCAACAAGTACAGGAATTGGAGAAAACCGGTTTCCTTTATTATTGTTATGAATGCACTTAAATACCTCATCCATTTTTTGCTGAGAATTAATAAGAAGAAAATTTTTGGAAGTTATCGTAAAAGAATAATGATACTTGTCTTCAAATTGAATTTCCTTTCTTTTGAACACTCCATTACTGCTGACAATCTGAGATTGACAATTAAGAAATAAAAAAAGAAAAAAGCATAGATGTATTTTCATTTTAAAACCTAATTATTGTAAAAATAATAATTTTAAAATGAATATGTTACATTTTAACAAAAAACCATTACAGAAATTAATGGACTATTTTTTTAGCAATTTACCTTTTAAAGCAACACTGTCTTTTTTATGAATTTTTGTTGTTTGCTGATCTTCAGGAATTACAGCTTCTCCCATTACGTAGCTTTTATTTTTTACAGTATCCATTTCAATATCGGATACAAGAACACCAGTAGTCATTGTACACGATTCTTCTTTTTGCTTTGAGCAGCCCGTTAAAAACAGAATAAAAGAAAAAACAGCCAGTATTATTCTGTTATTTTGAATAGAAGATGGGATATTTTTGAAAAGTTTAGTTTTTAACTTCTCAGATTTACTTTCTTTATTACTAAGTTGATAATTATAAAACCTTCCACAAACTTCTCCGTCTTTCTTTTCATTAATGATTTGGAAAATTTCTTCAGATTGTTTTTGTGTAAAATCAATCACACATTTATTACAAACAGAACAAAATCTCCCTTTTTCCTGAGGAGACATCATTTCCCAATTTTCTGAACAGGGCTCTGGAATGTATAGGTTTTTCATGAATATATTATTTTCCTACAAAGCATTAAAAAACCGTTCCAAAAATGAAACGGTTTTAAGTTTTATATAAAAATTTTAGATTAAGCTAAAACTTCTTTTACTTTGTTTGCAGCTTCTTCTAAAGTAATTGCAGAGTGAACCGGAAGACCAGATTCATCAATCAATTTTTTAGCTTCAACAGCGTTAGTTCCCTGTAGTCTTACGATCAATGGAACCGGAAGGCTACCCATCGCTTTGTAAGCATCTACAACTCCTTGAGCAACTCTGTCACATCTTACGATACCTCCGAAGATGTTGATCAAGATTGCTTTTACGTTTGGATCTCTCAAGATGATTCCGAAAGCAGTCTGTACTCTCTGAGCATCAGCAGTTCCACCAACGTCTAGGAAGTTTGCAGGGTTACCACCTGATAATTTGATGATATCCATAGTTGCCATAGCAAGACCAGCTCCGTTCACCATACAAGCAACGTTACCGTCTAGTTTTACGAAGTTAAGACCAGCTTCACCAGCTTCAACATCGATAGGATCTTCTTCTCTTGTATCTCTAAGTGCTTCAAGATCTTTGTGACGGAACAATGAGTTACCATCCAATGTTACTTTAGCATCTACAGCGATAATTTTGTTATCAGAAGTTTTCAACACAGGGTTGATTTCGAAAAGAGAAGCATCAATTCCTGTATAAGCATTATATAAAGAAGAGATGAATTTTACGAATTCTTTGAAAGCATTCCCTTCAAGACCTAGGTTGAAAGCAATTTTTCTAGCCTGGAAACCTTGAAGACCCAAAGCAGGATCGATCAATTCGTTGTGGATCAAATGAGGAGTTACTTCAGCAACGTGCTCAATATCCATACCTCCTTCAGTAGAATATACGATTGTATTTTTACCTTCAGCTCTGTCTAAAAGAATAGAAACATAAAATTCTTTAGTTTCAGTTTCTCCAGGATAATATACATCCTCTGCAACCAATACAGAATTTACCAACTTACCTTCAGCAGAAGTTTGTGGAGTGATCAACTGCATTCCGATGATATTCTGAGCGTTTTCTTTAAGCTTATCCATGTTTGGAGAAAACTTAACACCCCCACCTTTACCACGACCACCTGCGTGAATCTGTGCTTTTACAACCCAGCCTTGAGCTCCTGTTTCAGCAGTTAGTTTTTCAGCAGCAGCTACAGCCTCGTCTACGTTGTTTGCTACGTAACCACGTTGGATAGCTACTCCATACTTTGATAAAATCTCTTTTGATTGATACTCGTGAAGATTCATATTATTTTTATTATTTTATTTTAAAATTTAAAGGTTGACAAATTTACTAAAAAGACACGGAAGTTCAAGTTTATTGACCTAAAAATTAAAGTCCATTTGAATTGATTTTTAACATGTCTTTTAAATTTTCTTTATTCTTCGGATAATTTTTCTGACTGTGAACCGATAAACGGGATTTTCGGAGCAAGGAAATACCCCGTTAAACTTGCAAAAAGTATCGGAACAAAATAGGTAAAACCGGTTAAAGTTCCCAAAATAATCGTGGTACTCATCGGAGTTCTTGTGACACAGGCATTAATAGCGGCCATACAGCTTACAATCGCTAATGTAGTATCAACTGTCGGAAATAAGTTATGAATAATTAGCCCCAAAGTCGTTCCCACAAAGAAAAGTGGAATGATAAAACCACCTCTCCATCCCGAAGTTACGGTAATCGCTATGGCTAAAATTTTGAAAATTAAAACAATGATTAAAAAATTCAGGGCAAAATTTCCGTTGATCAACTGATTGATCTCATTATGACCGAAATATCTCGTAATCGGAAAATAGTAAGCGATGACTCCTAATATAATTCCGCCTACTAAAGTTTTAATATAAATCGGAAATTTTCTGTATTCAAAAACCTTTTTGAAGAACTTTACCACGAAAATAAAAATCCAGCCAAATAAAGTTCCTACAGCTCCAAAAGCTGCCGCATAAGCAAAATCATAAACTCCTGTATAATGATAAGCCTTCAGATCCCATGTTGCTCCTATTCCTAAATGAATAATTAAAGCAAACATAACGTAACTGAAACAGCTTGCCACCAACGCAGGAATGATCGCCTTATAATATTCTACAGCATGTTTATGATGAAGAATTTCCAACGAAAATAAACTTCCGCCAAGAGGAGCTCCGAAAAGTGCAGTAAAACCGGAAGCCATTCCGGCAATACTCAAAGAACGCAACTCCTCCCCTTTTAATCTAAATATTTTGCCGAGCCAGGTTCCCGTAGAACCCGTCACCTGAACTAAAGGTGCTTCGGGCCCTAAACTTCCTCCTGATGCTACACAAAAAAGTGAAGATAAAATCATGGATGGATTATTTTTCGGCTCCAGTTTCCCTTTATTAAATCGAATGTTATTAACAATCAAATGAATTTCTCCAGGATCACCAATAAAATGGATTACTAAACCCGCCAAAAGTCCCGAAATTGCCATTGTCGGAATCACCATCCATCCTTGAAATTCCGCTAAAAACTCTGTGAAATGCTCAAGAACGATCCAGTACAGTCCGGCGATAATTCCACCAACCAAACCTGTAATCGCCCACATGAAAAAAGTACGGCTAAATACAAAGGGATTGAATCTGATGGGCTGATCCAAAAGATCAAAAGTTTTGATGAGCCTTCGCCTTCTATTAATTCTCATTTTTGATGTATTACATATTAAAAGGAAGTTTCATCATTTGTTTTAATAGTATCGGAAAAAGGGAACACAACACCGGTTTATAAACAGTTTAAATTCTGCCTTTAGCAAAATGAAAAATAAGCATCAACCAGCTTAGGATCATCAATAATCCTCCAAGTGGAGTGATCGGTCCTAAAAATTTTAGATTTGCTCCCAAATAATCCTGTAAACTCAGGAAATAAATGCTTACTGAGAATAAAAATGTTCCCGCAATCATTAAAATTGAAGTCCATTTTTCTGATGAAGTCTCAAACTTCAAAATGTAGCCGATAATTAATAAAAAGAATGCAGCGTACATCTGATACCTCACTCCTGTTTCAAAACTCTCCAGTCTTTCTACAGACAAAATTTTCTTTAAAGCGTGCGCTCCGAATGCTCCTAAAATTACAGATAACATTCCGTAAACCGCTCCAAAAACTAAAGTAATTGTTTTCATTTTATAATTCTTCTAATTCTAGATTTAAATATTTTTTTGTATTGTAATCCTGCCAAGTTCCAATAATTTTATTGTCTTTCAGTTCTGCTTCTACTAAAGCTCTGAAAATCCATTGATTGGTTTCTTCGCTATAGTAATCATTTTCTATAATAGAAATATGGTTTCCTTTCAACTTGCCATTCCATTCAATCAGCTTTTTATTTTTATCGTACCAGTATTTCGCAGAAAAAGAACCGTCATCATAAACCTGATTGATCAACATCGTGATTGGGTATTTCCCATCGATTTTTCCTTTATATAATTTATGGCTAAAACTTGTTCTATCAATTTTTTCAGAACCAGACAACAAATTTTTCGCATAAGGACTCCAGTATTTTTCCAGATCCTTATAAGGAAACTCAACCACATGACGATCGAGTTCATCCAATGCTCTCATCGCATGATTGGAGCATCTCCCTGCAATAAATCTGATTTTATCTTTCCCGAAATAATATTCAATCCCATCTAAGGTAAAATCCGTAAAACAATCTTCATAAATAGAAATCTGGTCTACAACTTCTTCTGAAGGATTCTTCTCAGATTTTAACTGTGTAAGAAAATCATTTACCTCTTTTTTTATGCTTTTCTGAATTAAATTTTCAACCGTTTTTGCTGAATTGGGCTGAAATAAATCTTTTGCATTAATAAAATTTCCGGTTCTCAGATCAAAATTCTTCCAGATGGAAAAACCTTCCGGATAAGCTCCTGAAGCTTCCCCGTCTAATGCAAGGCTCAGAATATTTTTAGGCGTTTCCAACTTTTCCCAACTGTAAAAATAAACATAATTGGAGTAGGACGTTTTTCCCGTAGAAACCAGTTTAAATGGATTTCCCGCTGATCCGGGAATGTATTCCAGCTGATCAACCTGTAAAAAGGTATTGATTTTATTTTCCACTCTTGAATTCTCTGAATAGGAAATTACCGGAAACACAGAATCCTCAGATTTCGGCATCAAATCTTTTATGGTTAAGGTTTTCTGCTGTGAAAAACTTAAACCGGAGATCAACAGAAAAAATACAATTTTCCTTTTCACTATGCAGGATGTAAAAAATAGGAAACCAGCTTGCCAATCAATACCGCACCTCCCAAAATAATAAACATAATGGCAAACCTTTTAGAACTCCTGAATCCAGGATGATTGGTTTTCTTTAAAAAGAATCCGAAAAGCAAGATGATAATGGCTAGAATAATCTGTATCATTATTGACCTCTTAATCTGTTAAATTCATTAATAACTTCATGGTGAGTGACCGTTTTATCTTTGAAATACGTCACAAAATGTTGTTTTTCCTCTTCTGTTGCTCCCATTTGGTTTAAAATATTCAGTAAATGCATTTTCATGTGCCCTTTCTGAATTCCAGTTGTCACCAAAGAACGCAAAGCCCCAAAGTTCTGTGCTAAGCCGGAAACCGCCAAAATACTCATCAATTCTTGAGCAGAAGGTTTTCCAAGAAGTGCCAAAGAGAATTTTACCAATGGGTGAAGATTCGTTAAACCACCTACAACTCCTACAGAAATAGGAAGATCAATCCAGAATCTGAAAATTCCGTTATCTGTTGTACAATGGGTTAAAGAAGAATATTTTCCGTTTCTTGCCGCATATGCATGCGCACAAGCTTCTGTTGCTCTAAAGTCATTTCCTGTAGCAATGACCACTGCATCTACTCCATTCATAATTCCTTTATTATGAGTAGTTGCACGGAAAGGTTCAATTTCAGCAATCGTAACGGCTTGTTTGAATTTTGAAGCAAATTCTTCGTTAGAAATACCGCTATCGTCTTTTAAGTCTTCAATTTTACAAGAAACCTCAGCTCTTACAAGACAATCAGGAGTAAAATTGGAAAGAATATTCATAACAATCTGTAAAGAGTTTTTTTCCTCCTGAGAAAAATCTTCACTTACAGCTACTTCCTGTTTCAATGTTTTCCCAAACTGTTCCAGACAGGAATTAATGAAATTAGCTCCCATCGAATCTACCGTATCGAAACTTGCTTTCAACTGGTAGTAATTGGGCATTTCGGAAGTTTTATCAATTAACTTAATATCTAAAATTCCTCCCCCACGATTTCTCATGTTGGCGGTAATATCGTTTGTTGATTCAATTAATTTTTTCTTTAAATTAAAGTTAAAGAAATGAAGCAGTTTGTGAGATTCAACATTAAAAATAAAGTGAGTGTGTCCCAATTTTTCATTATTGATAATTGTTGTTTTAAAACCGCCTTTATCAATCCAGAATTTTGCAGCTTTTGAAGCTGCCGCGACTACAGAACTTTCTTCAACCGCCATTGGAAGAGCAAATAATTTTCCGTCAATTAAAAAATTCGGAGCAATTCCGTAAGGCATATAAAAATTGGAAATTGTGTTTTCAGAAAACTCATCATGAAGTTTCTGCAAATCAGCATTTTCGTTCCAGTATTGATTTAATATATGTTGATATTCTGAGTTTCCTTCAAGGTATTCGTTAACTAGCCAATCGATTTTTCCCTGTTTTGTCAATTTAGAAAAACCTTCTACCGGTTTATGATTCATAAGTAAGCGATTTTATACAGTAATGTAATGCGGTTTTACGATTACACTCATAAATTAATGTCCGTAAATATACTAATTTTGTCTCTGTAAACTGTGGATAACTTCAATCAAAAACAGTTGATATTTATCAATTTTGGAACTACATTTGAATAGAAAATATAGAATTTCAAACCACAAAAGGCTTATTTTTTTAACACATAAGTCACATGAGATTTAAAACAAACTGTAAATAAGAAGACATCAGTTTTTGAAAATCAGAGATTTTTTTTCTTAATAAGATCTAAGTATTCTCAATATATTTCATTGAAAACTTATGTGACTTATGTGTTAAAAAAATAGAATCTTTAATTGGTAAAAAAGAGAATAAGAATGAATTTTGACCGCCTGAAAGAAAAACTTGAAATCCTTGCCGATGCAGCGAAATATGACGTTTCCTGCTCATCAAGCGGAGGAACGAGAAAGAATAAAAAAGGTGCTTTAGGAGACAGTTCCGTAAGCGGAATCTGTCATACCTATACAGAAGACGGACGATGTGTTTCGCTTCTCAAAATTCTTTTGACCAATCATTGTATTTATGATTGCGCCTACTGTGTTTCCAGAAGTTCTAATGATATAAAAAGAGCTGCTTTTACGGTGGAAGAAGTGGTTGATTTAACCATCAATTTTTATCGCAGAAACTATATTGAAGGATTATTTTTAAGCTCAGGAATTTTCAAAAATGCGGACACCACCATGGAACGTCTGGTTCGTGTGGCGAAAAAATTACGTTTAGAAGAAAATTTTAACGGATATATTCATTTAAAATCGATTCCGGGAGCAAGTGACGAACTGATGCAGGAAGCTGCTTTATACGCCGACCGATTATCTATTAATCTTGAAATTCCTACGGAAAGCGGTTTGAAATTACTGGCTCCTGAAAAAAACAGACAGGATATGCTGAATCCGATGAAATATATTCAGAATGGAATTGCACAGTATAAAGATGAAAAGAAAATTTTCAGAAAAACGCCAAAGTTCGCTCCTGCCGGTCAGTCTACTCAGATGATTGTGGGTGCAACGAATGAAAACGATTTACAGATCATCAAAGTTGCCGATCATTTTTATAAAAACTTCAGTTTAAAGAGAGTCTATTATTCCGGATATGTTCCTGTTTTGGAGGATAAAAGACTGCCTTCTTTGACGACGGAAGTTCCAATGCTTCGTGAAAACCGTTTATACCAATCTGATTGGCTGATGCGTTTTTATGGTTTTAAAGCTGAAGAAATTTTAGATCCCAATATCCCGTTTTTAGATTTAGAAGTTGATCCAAAGTTAAGCTGGGCATTGCGCCATCTTGATCAGTTCCCTGTTAATTTACAGACCGCAGATTATCAGATGATTTTAAGAATTCCGGGAATTGGAGTAAAAACAGCACAAAAAATTGTGAGCGCAAGACGTTTTCAGGTATTGAATATAGATCATTTGAAAAAACTGGGAGCCGCTGTAAATCGAGCTAAATATTTTATTGACTTTAATGCCGGAAATGCTTTTTTAAGGTATTTAACTGATAAAAACCTCAGAAAACTATTGATTGGAGGCAGTTCTTCAAAATTCCACAATCAGTTTTCACAACAATTGACTCTTTTTTAAATATAAACTGCATGAGTAGATTACTTGTCTGTCATTCTGAACAAAATGAAATACAGTGAAGAATCTCAAAAAATGCAGAGATTCTTCCTTCGTCAGAATGACAATCTAACCATATAACATTAACTAATTTTCAAATTACCTCATTCAAATTAAATATGACTACCCTACTCTACGACGGCAGTTTCGACGGACTTTTAACCGCGATATTTGAAGTTTTCGAATACCGTTATAAAGACATGGAAATTGTAAGCAGAGAAAGATTTCATCAGGAAAATATTTTTGCAGAAATCCATGAGGTGATTACTCAAAATGATAAAGCGGAAAGGGTTTTTAAGAAATTAGAACAAAACATTGGAAAGTCGGGAATCCATGAATTATTAAAAGTGTATTTATCAGAAGATCCGGAACTGGAACACCTTATTTTTTCAGCGATACAACAATCTGTGCAGCATCTGAATGAAAATATTTTACAGAATTATGCCGATCAGGATATTTTAAAAATTTCAAAAATATGTAAATCCGTAAGTCGTGAAAGACATCGAATGACCGCTTTTGTCCGTTTTGAAAAAATGCAGGATGATGTTTTCTTTGCTAAAATCGATCCTGATTTTAATGTAATTCCTTTAATTCGGAAACATTTTAAAGACCGTTATCAGGATCAGAAATGGATGATTTATGATTTGAGGAGAAATTATGGAGTCTTATACGATATGGAAACTTGTGATTTCTTTTATCCAGATGAAAAACTGAACTTAAATAAGTATGAGCAGAAGTTTCATGATGAAGAAAAGAATTACCAAACCCTTTGGCAGCGGTATTTCACAAAAACCAACATTATGGAAAGAAAAAATTTGAAACTTCATATTCAGCATGTTCCTAAACGCTATTGGAAATATCTTACTGAAAAACATTAATTTCAATTTGCTTATTGACCTATTTTGAGACAAAAACAAAAGACCTTATTTTCAAAACCTCAAATTTTAGATAAGTTTAATAATTTATATTCAAAACTCTTATAAAGTTACTACCATTATCTGAACTTGTTTTTGTAGATTTGTGTTCGAAATTTTTTACTAGATGAAAGAGAGTGCTGTAAAAAAAATTGCAGTTCTTACTTCAGGAGGAGATTCTCCGGGTATGAATGCAGCATTAAGGGCGGTAGTAAGAACCGCAAATTACTATAATATCGAATGCTACGGAGTAAGAGAGGGCTACAATGGCTTAATCCACGATGATTTCCTGAAAATGGGTCCTCGTTCCGTAAAAAATATAATCAATCAAGGCGGAACTATTCTAAAATCTGCCAGATCCACTGAATTTAGAACCAAAGAAGGTCGCCAACAGGCGTATGACAATTGCGTAAAATACGGGATTGACGGTTTGGTTTGTATTGGTGGAGACGGAACTTTTACGGGAGCGAAAATCTTTAATGAAGAATTCGGAATCCGTGTTATTGGTGTACCTGGAACGATTGATAATGATATTTTCGGAACCGATAACACGATCGGCTATGATACTGCATTAAATACTGCAATGGATGCCATCGACAAAATCCGTGATACGGCAACTTCTCACAACAGAGTTTTCTTTGTTGAGGTAATGGGGCGTGATGCCGGTTTTATCGCTTTAAACAGCGGATTGGCAACCGGAGCGCTGGATATTTTAATTCCTGAGAAAAAAGATAGCATCGACGAGCTTTTTGCCAACTTCAGAACGGCTGAAAAATCAGGAAAGTCTTCAAGTATTGTAGTCGTAGCAGAAGGCGAAAAACTGGCTAATGTTTACGAACTGGCTGAAAAAACAAAGGTATCTTTCCCTGATTATGACATTCGTGTAGCCATTCTGGGTCATATGCAAAGAGGAGGTTCTCCAAGCTGTGCCGACAGAGTTTTGGCAAGCAGACTAGGATACGGAGCCGTAACAGGATTAATGGAAGGAAAAACAAATGTAATGGCAGGAATGCGTTCTAACGATGTCGTTTATACGCCTATCGAAGAAGCCATTAAAAAGCATAACGAAATCAATCAGGATCTTTTATTGATTTCAGAAATTTTAGCAATCTAATATTTTTAATATAATTTAAAACAAACTATTATGTCAACAATCAAAGTAGGTATCAACGGGTTTGGTAGAATTGGGCGTCTTGTTTTCAGAGCAATGACTGAAAGAGACAACATCGAAGTAGTAGGAATCAATGACCTTATCGATGCTACATACATGGCTTATATGCTTAAATATGATTCTGTACACGGGATTTTCCCAGGTGAGGTTTCTGTAGAAGGAAACGACCTTGTTGTAAACGGAAAAAGAATCAGAGTAACAGCTGAAAGAGATCCTAACAACTTGAAATGGAACGAAATCGGAGCTGATTATATCGTTGAATCTACAGGTTTATTCTTAGATAAAGAAAATGCTGCAAAGCACATCAACGCTGGTGCTAAGAAAGTAATTCTTTCTGCTCCTTCTAAAGATGATACTCCAATGTTCGTAATGGGTGTAAACCACACTGAACTTACTGACGATATCAAAATCTTATCAAACGCTTCTTGTACAACAAACTGTTTAGCTCCTTTGGCTAAAGTAATTCACGATAACTTCGGAATCGTAGAAGGTTTGATGACCACTGTACACGCTACTACTGCAACTCAAAAAACTGTTGACGGTCCTTCAATGAAAGACTGGAGAGGTGGTAGAGCTGCTCTAAACAATATTATTCCTTCTTCTACAGGTGCTGCTAAAGCGGTAGGAAAAGTAATCCCTTCATTAAACGGAAAATTAACAGGTATGTCTTTCAGAGTACCAACTGTTGACGTTTCTGTAGTAGATTTAACGGTAAGAATTGAAAAAGCTGCTTCTTACGAAGAAATCTGTGCCGTAGTAAAAGCTGCTTCTGAAGGTGAATTGAAAGGTATTCTTGGATACACTGAAGATGCTGTAGTTTCTCAGGATTTCGTAGGAGATAAGAGAACTTCAATCTTCGATAAGGATGCTGGTATTATGCTTTCTCCTAACTTCGTAAAACTTGTTTCTTGGTATGACAACGAAATGGGGTATTCTAACAAGTTAGTTGATATGTTGGTACACGCTGCTTCTTTGTAATAAATAAGCATCAAGTAATATAAAAGCAACCTCCTAATAGGAGGTTGTTTTTTGTTTAAATTATTTTGAGCGATCAGTTAATGGTGTAAAAATACTTCCTAATTTATCTAATTTAATTGCTTTTGAAAGCGTAACTCCAAAAAACGGACGAGGATTAATTGCTGTATTCATAATTTCTGCCTGCAAAGTTATCCCTGTTTTTGCCTCTGTTAACCAGACTCTTCCTAAAAAAAATACATCATGCATTCTTTTAACTTCTGTAGTATTTCCTTCCACTAAATAATTACTCGGATAAAAATAGGATGAGTACCCAACAGATGCATGTGCTCTAAAGCTGACATCTGCTGTTTGATAAGCAAGAAAAAAACCTGCCCCTCCAACATTAAAAACATATTCATTCTGTATTTTTCTTGAAACATTATCCATCATGACAGTTCCGGGCACAAACCCATCAACAAGGGATACTTCTGAATTTTTCTGATCTTTAAAATCTCTTGTAATTGTTGACTTTCTCCAAATAAATTCTAAAGATGGCGAGTAATACAAACTCAAGTGTTTATTTGATGATTTTATAAGTCTAAATAATGGACTGATATATGCGCCTATATTATCTGAAACTCTTGAGGTCACCATTTTATATTGTGCTCTATATTCATTGTGCTGAGTTCCTGAAACGGGTTCAATCTTATATACTCTACTCACATTGCCTGTAGAATCAATATCACTCATAGTTCTATTTCCGTATAAACTAAAATAAAAACCTACTTTATTCCTTCTCTCGACAGGAGGTATAAAAATATTTGTGGCAAAAAACAGATTTTTGGCTTTTGTCTTACTTTCTACAATATCAAAATTTGTTCCCACGTAAGCCAGAATATTATACTCATGAAAAAGATTAACATGATCTTTTCCATCACCCACAATAACGATTATTTTTTTCTTTAAACCAATATTTCTTTTATCTATGTCATCAGTATTCTTGGATGTTTTTAAACTTAAAACGATTTTTCTTTCTCTATCCCAAAGAGTATCTTTTTTTAATTTAATAGTAATGACTTTACTCTTTTTTAAATCAGAAAAATTAAAAGTATTATCTTCAAACTCATAATCTGAAACAGGCAAAGAACTTTTCTCTTTATCAACTTCAATATAAAATTTATAGTCTTCCCATGTTTGTGGATTCACAATATCAACTTTAAGAGGAATTGAAATATATCCGTCTTTTGATGCTTTTTCTACTTTTATCGTATCTGACTCGAAACTTAAACTAAAAATGCTATTTGCATTAACATCTACTTTCCCATCTATCTGCTTTTGTCCGAAAACTATTCCTGACCAACCCAGCAGAAATAGCAATAATAAATTTGTTTTCATGGTAATCAATTTTTAATACAAATTTTAAAAATCCATGAGCACGAAAAAATTACCCGTTTGTGTGATTTTAATAAAATAAAAAGTGCCACTATCTTTTCGCTAAACTGACAAATCTCACAAATTATTTAAATGGAAAATCTGTATTTTTATAGGAATGGAAAACCGAATTTTACAACCACGATTTAAGGATTCATCTCACTTCAAAGATTTTTGGACAAAAGGCAACGGAAAGCAGCTCATTGAATTTTCCGGAGCAGAAGTCAATTTTAATGAGTTTGAAAAATTCGCGCCTTATTTTTATCATGTTGATGAAATTGGAGATCAGGTTGTAAAAGATGTCTACCTCACAAAAAAATTCCATGAAGCTTCTAAAGAAATTGAACATTACATCCGAAATGGGGTTTCTGAAAATGATGATGTTCCAGAAAGTGTAAAAGAACTTTTCCTGCAAACACAAAGAATTCCTGACTGGCTTGATTATGATTTAATTAAATCTGGTGCAGAACTCTGCATGAGAAGCAATCTCGACGCTCTGATTTCTTTGAGAGATTATTGTCTGATTGGTGGTTACGATTATGCTTACCTCAACAAACCCCTGATCGCAACTGAAGCCCTGAAAAAAGGCGCCGTAAAACGTCTTTCCGAAACGTTGGACTTTTGGGTAAATGCCACAAGATATGATGCATTGGAAGTTCATAAAAAAGGATATGAATTTGCCATAAAAACAAGATTAATTCATTCTTACGCCAGAGTTTCTTTAAAAAAGTATTACAAAAAATGGGATACGGAAAACTGGGGCGAACCTATCAATTCCTGGGATATGATGGCCACTTATATTGGTTTCAGTCTCGTTTTTTTACACAGTCTTCATAAATTAGGAAATACTTTCTCCGAGAAAGAAGAAAAAGGACTTTTTCATCTTTGGAAATATGTTGGGTATTTACTGGGAATCCCTGAAGATCTTCTTCCTAATGATAAAAAGCAGGCTACAGAATATTTTTACTTATGGACTTCTGTTCAACCTCCGGCTGATAAAGATTCTGTACTTCTAGCCCATTCTCTTCTGGACGAATCGTTGGAGAATCCTATTCTGAAATATCAGTTTCAAAGAAAAAATTTACGCTATCTTCATATTTGCTGCACGTGGTTTTTATTGGATGATGAAGTTTGCAAGAGACTACAAATTCCGGATGTTTCTAACAAGAAAGCTTTCCCAAGAACAAAATGGCTGATCAATAAAATCTATGACAAAACAGTAAGTCGACAAGCCAGAATCAACAAAGGAAATAAGGATCAAATGAAGGTATTGAGCGATTATTTAAAGATCACTCACAATTCAAATTTTCATTAAAGCTATTAAAAGTAACATTAACACATTCTTTTAATTTTGAACAAGTTAAGTATGAATACATTATATTTTTATAGTTTAAAAAATGATTTACCTTCATAAATAATATTAGCTTTTCAACTATAATTTATGTATTTTTGAGAAATTATAATTATACAGATGAGCAACGCAGACGATAAAAAGAAAGCACTTGCATTAGTGCTTGAAAAACTAGATAAAACATACGGAAAAGGAACTGTAATGACCTTAGGAGACAGTTCTGTAGATAATACGATTGAGGTGATTCCATCAGGATCTTTAGGATTAGACATCGCTCTAGGAGTGGGTGGTTATCCACGAGGAAGAATCATTGAAATCTACGGTCCGGAATCTTCAGGTAAAACCACTTTAACACTTCACGCGATTGCAGAAGCTCAAAAAGCAGGAGGAATTGCCGCTTTCATTGATGCTGAACATGCATTCGACAGAACCTATGCTGCAAAGCTAGGAATCGATTTAGAAAACTTGATTATTTCTCAGCCAGATAATGGAGAACAGGCATTAGAAATTGCTGATAACCTTATCCGTTCCGGAGCGATCGATATTGTAGTAATCGACTCTGTAGCTGCTCTTACTCCAAAAGCAGAAATTGAAGGGGAAATGGGAGATTCTAAAATGGGTCTTCATGCAAGATTGATGTCTCAGGCGTTAAGAAAATTAACCGCTACGATTTCAAGAACAAAATGTACGGTAATATTCATCAACCAGTTGAGAGAAAAAATCGGAGTAATGTTCGGAAATCCTGAAACAACTACAGGTGGTAACGCTTTGAAATTTTACGCTTCTGTAAGAATTGATATCAGAAAAGCATCTGCTCCTATTAAAAACGGAGATGAAGCTATCGGAAGCCGTGTAAAAGTGAAAATTGTAAAAAACAAAGTAGCTCCACCTTTCAAACAAGCTGAATTCGACATCATGTACGGTGAAGGAGTTTCTAAAACCGGAGAAATTCTGGATCAGGCTGTAGAGCAAGGAATTGTAAAGAAAAGCGGTTCTTGGTTCAGCTACGAAGAAACAAAATTAGGACAAGGTCGTGATGCCGTAAAAGATGTATTGAAAGATAATCCTGAACTTTCTGAAGAACTGGAAAATAAAATTAAAGAAGAGATTGCTAATAAAAAATAGTAATTTGTTTGGATAAAAAAGCTCGGCGGGACCAAAGGTCCCGCCGAGCTTTTTTATCATTTTTTATTTTCGGCGGCTCTGCCGCCGAAAATAAAAATTCCATTAAGGTTTATCCTCCGTTAATTCAAATCCCCAATCTTTCCCTTTTTGGGTTGCAGGAACACCTTTTGTCATCCAAACCGGAGCTTTAGCCCCTTTCAAATAATAATCAAAAAACTGCTGTTCGCGGATTTGAATATCCTTTCTGTTCTGACGCTTTATCAAATTATGATCGTCTCCGTTATAATTCAGAAGCCATACCGGTTTTCCAAGACGTCTCAATGCCGTAAACATTTCAATTCCCTGATACCAAGGCACAGCTCCATCTTTATCATTACTCATAATCACCACCGGAGTTTTTACCTGATCTATGGTAAACAATGGTGAATTCTTAATGTACAGTTCCGGTGCTTCCCATAGATTTTTCCCTAACCTACTCTGCGATTTTTCATATTGGAATTGACGGTTCATTCCTGAAGACCATCGGATTCCGCCATATGCAGAAGTCATATTTACGACAGGAGCACCACTCCACGCTGCTGCATACATATCCGTATGAGCAATTAAATATGCCACCTGATAACCTCCCCAGCTTTGCCCCTGAATTCCTATTTTAGTTCCATCAACCCATGAATTCTGCTTCAATTTTTCTACTCCTGAATTGATATACTCCATTGCTGATTCTCCGGGAAGACCATCGACATATGAAATATCCGGTGTAAAAACCAAATATCCATTGCTGACGAAATAAGAAATATTCAGTCTTGAAGGGGTTGGAGCAGGCGCCACATAACGATTCAGGTTGTCTGAAAGTTTTTCATAGAAATACACAATCATTGGGTATTTTTTATTCGCATCGAAATTTTCTGGTTTATACAATACTCCTGTAGATGAATTCCCTTTTGAAGTTGTCCAGCTTACCAGTTCACTTGTTCCCCAATTATAACTGCTTTGTTGCGGATTGGTGCTACTTAGCTTTTGTTGTTCAGAGAAATTGGATGTGGCGAAAATATTCGGTGAGTCTGTATACGATTCTTTTACCAAGATATACTCATCTGCATTTTTTGCTTTCTGAAGACTCCTGTATCCCCAGACATTTTCCATTTGAATTTTCACCGGATCAGAATTCGACTGGATAGCCGTTTTAAAAATTCCGTTTGCTTTGGATGTATTGTCAAATGCTGATAAATAAATAGAAGTTTTACGGTTCAAACTTTTAATATCTTTATCTAAATCATACGTATCAAATGTTATTTTATTTTTGCGTCCAAAGCCATTCGTCATATTTCTTGGCTTTTTAAAACTGTTCAGGAAAAATTCCCAAAGATCATAACGGTCTTTAATAATCACCGACTCATCATTATCCGTCCAGGATGCGATACCATACGCATTCGGGAAATCTGGCATATCAAATTCCTCATCCACAAAAGAAACTGGCAATCCGCTATTCAATGGAAGTGTTTGTTTCGTTTTAACATTATAGCTTAACCAAGCTCCTTTTTCTCTGTCAAAAATAACTACAAATTTCCCGAGCGGAGAAACTGCAACCGAACCATCCAGATTTCGAATAATTTCCGTTCTGCTTCCTGTTTTATTATCAATAAGGAAATACGTTTTCTTTGTTGAACCTTCCCATTGAGAAGAAATACGGTTATTTAAACTTGTCATACCGATGACAAAATCGGCATTCCCATCATTTACCAATCGTAACGTATCCAAATCTTCCCCATCAATATTTCTAAAGAAATCAGGTTTTTCTGTTTGCATGACTGCAGCATAAGATTTTTTCAAATCATTTTTAAGTTCCTTCAGCTGTACGGTTTGCAGATAATCATCTTTATAGTTCCAGATATCCACTACAGCATGATCATTCGCAATCATGGCAGTATCTTTGGCAACAGGTTTCGGAGCGACACCAAAATACAATTGCTTTCCATTCTTACTGAAAATCGGGAAACGGTTTTCAGAAATTACCCAATTCTTTCTCATTTGGGCATTTTCATTGGTTACGATTTCTTTTTTATTCGTTTTAACATTAAAATAATATAACTGATACAATTTCACCAGATCATTCTGCGCAGAAGAAGTTCCCACGAATGCTAACTGATTTCCTTCTTCGTCAAATGACAATTGTGAAAAATCGCCTTCCATTTCAGAAATTTTAGTTACCGATCCTTTTTGAAAATCAACAACTTGCACAGTCTCAAGCGCGTATTTCTTCGGCTTCGATTTGTCATTATCCTTTTTCTCTGCAACTTTTTCATCTCCGGAATCCTTCTCCTCTTTCTTATCCTTACTTTTCTTCTCTTCCGGTTTCTTGGTTACAAAAACCAGCTGTTTACCGTTTTTACTGAATTCATAGCGGATTACATTATCATACGTTGTACTTTTCCCATCCAGAAGATTTCGAACGACCAACTGCAAAGGTTTTGCATTCTTATCATCATCTTTCTTATCATCACCATCTTCTTTATCCGAAGTACCGTTCGATTTATCTTTCATATTTTCCAACAGATAAGCAACATACGAACCTCCTTTTTCAGGAATTTTAAATCCTTTTACATTCGGAATTTTTTCTGTTGTACCACTGGAAAGATTAACTATTGCAAGACTGTCTTTTGTCAATTTATCCTGTTTCAGTTTTTTATCTTTTACCGCTTTTATATCTTTATATAATGGGCGGATCTGAAAAACCGCGAACCTAGAATCATTTGTAAAATCAGATTTGGTGGCTCTTGCAAACTGTTTTGAAATTTTATTTTTAGCGGAATATAGAAAAAGAGTAGAATTTCCTTCCTGCGCATCCACAGAATAGGAAATCCATTTTCCGTCATTGGAAATTTTTCTTGCTCCGATACTTTGCCAGTTATCATAGACTGAATGATCTAAAGGCTTTTTCTGTCCACACACGAAATAACTCATGAGGAACAGAATAAAAACTGTACTTCTCAACTTCATTTTTAAATACTTTTAAAGTTTAAAAGTAAGATATTTCTTTGATAAAACCTTTTGCAACCCATCACTTCATTACATGAGTGTCAAAATGTCACTTTTCATCAAACGGTATTTTTTTTGAGAAAGATTTGGAAGAAAAAATTAAAACTAAAATATTATGACGAAAGGAAATATCAATGTATCCGTGGAAAATATTTTCCCGTTGATCAAAAAATTCTTATACAGTGATCACGAAATCTTTTTAAGAGAATTGATTTCCAATGCAACAGATGCGACTTTAAAGTTAAAGCATTTAACGAGCATCGGGGAAGCAAAAGTTGAGTACGGAAATCCGAAGCTGGAAGTTAAAATCGATAAAGAAAATAAAACACTTCGCATCATCGATCAGGGAATCGGGATGACGGGTGAAGAAGTTGAAAAATACATCAATCAAGTTGCTTTTTCAGGAGCTGAAGAGTTTTTGGAAAAATACAAAGACACTGCGAAAGATTCAGGAATTATCGGACATTTCGGACTTGGATTTTACTCTGCATTCATGGTTGCTGAGAAAGTTGAGATCTTAACAAAATCTTACAAAGATGAACCTGCAGTTCGTTGGATCTGTGACGGAAGTCCGGAATTTACTTTAGAAGAAACGACTGATAAAACCGACAGAGGAACTGAAATTATTCTTCATATAGCAGAAGATTCAATAGAATTTTTAGAAGAAGGAAAAATCCGTGAACTGTTGTTGAAATATAACAAGTTTATGCCTGTTCCGATTAAATTTGGAACTAAAACCCATACTTTACCTTTACCGGAAGATGCTCCTGAAGATGCGGTTGCAGAAACTGAAGAAGTTGACAATATCATCAACAATCCAACTCCGGCTTGGACGATCGCTCCAAGTGAATTGACGAATGAAGATTATATGAAATTCTACCACGAATTGTATCCAATGCAGTTTGAGGAGCCTTTATTTAATATTCATTTGAATGTTGATTATCCGTTCAATTTAACCGGAGTTTTATTCTTTCCGAAACTGAGCAATAATTTAAATATTGAAAAAGATAAAATCCAGTTATATCAAAATCAGGTATTTGTAACGGATGAAGTAAAAGGGATCGTTCCGGATTTCTTAATGCTTCTTCGCGGAGTCATTGATTCTCCGGATATTCCGTTGAACGTTTCCCGTTCGTATTTACAGGCAGATGGTGCAGTGAAGAAAATCTCTTCTTATATTACGAAAAAAGTTGCCGACAAAATGTCTTCTTTAATCAACGAAAACCGTGAAGATTATGAGAAAAAATGGAATGACATTAAAATCGTAATCGAATATGGTATTGTAACGGAAGAAAAGTTTGCTGAGAAAGCAGATAAGTTCACATTATATCCGACAACTGATGGGAAATATTTCTTGTGGAATGAACTGGAAGAAAAAATTAAATTGACCCAAACTGATAAGGATGGAAATTTAGTGGTTCTTTATGCTTCCAACGCCGATGAACAACACAGTTATATTCAGTCTGCAAAAGATAAAGGATATGAAGTTCTCCTATTAGATTCTCATATTATTCCTCACGTTATCCAAAAGCTGGAAACTTCAAAAGAGAAAATCTCTTTTGTAAGAGTAGATTCAGATCATATCAATAATCTGATTAAAAAAGATGAGCCGATCATTTCTAAATTAAATGAAACGGAAAAAGAATCGTTGAAGAAAAATGTTGAAGAGGCAATCAGCGATGCAAAATTCACAGTTCAGTTGGAAGATTTAGACAGCAATGATGCTCCGTTTACCATTACCCAGCCAGAATTCATGAGAAGAATGAAAGATATGCAGACAACCGGTGGTGGCGGAATGTTCGGAATGGGAGGATTCCCTGAAATGTACAATCTGGTAGTAAATTCCAACAGCGAATTTGCCAATCAGGTATTGCAGACAGAAAATACGGAAGAAAAAGAAGGTTTGATTAAGTATGCTTTAGACTTGGCAAAACTTTCTCAGAATCTATTGAAAGGAAAAGATCTGACTGATTTCATCCAAAAAAGTTATCAGCATCTAAACAAATAAATTGACTATTTTATATTGAGAAATCGGGACTGCGAAAGTGGTTCCGATTTTTTATTTCCACTTAATTTTAATCTTAATCTTAAAAAAATACGTTTTAGTCGTTAAAAATAACGGTTCGGTCATCTATTTTTTCAAAAGATATATATGCACAATATCTTTGCTTCATCATTAAAAACAATTACTATGAAAACTAAAGCAATTATCACATTTTTCTTTGTACTGGCTCTTCAATTTTACAACGCTCAGCTTGACGATAAATTTTATCAGCCTAAAAAAGAATTAAAGCCAATTGAAAATTTAAAATACGAAGAAATCAGTTTACCCGTAACTCAGGATACGATCACAGCAATTTTCCTTAAGCCTAAAGCCGCAAAACCAAAAGCTACGATTCTGTTTTTTCATGGAGCAGGAGGAAATGTAACTACCTATACTTTCATGACTAAGCCTTTAGTTGACAACGGATTTCAAGTAGTAATGGTCGATTTCAGAGGATACGGAAAATCAACAGGAAAACCAACCCATCAAAATGTTTCTGAAGACGGACAAAAGTTTTTCGATGTTATTACTCAAAGAAATGACGTGAAAAACACAAAAATATTGTTATACGGAGCTTCTTTGGGTTCTCAGATTGCAACACACTTAGCAAGAACCAATAAAGATAAAATCTCAGGATTAATCATCGATGGAGGAATGTCTTCATTTGCAGATATCGCAGCTGTTTTCGCTCCTGATTACAAAGCTATGCTTCAACAAATGCTGGCTTCTGTATATTCTGCCAAAGAAGATATTCAGTATATAAAAGGACTTCCTTCTCTTTTTATCTACAGTAAAAATGATAAGACCGTTCCTTATGCTCAAGGTCAGGAAATTTACGCTAACGCATCTGAACCGAAACACTTCTTAGAATTTACAGCCGATCACTTAGAAGCCATAAAAGAGAAACCTGCCGAAGTTGTGAAAAGTATTGAATCTTTATTGAAATAAGAGATTTTATATTAAGGAAATTTATTGGTTTCGGCGCGGCTTTGCCGCGCCGAAACCTTTTATTTTATATTACATTACTAAATTGTCTCAAGAATTATTGATGCTAAAAATTATCCCAAAATAAGATCGTTTTCTTGACTCAAACTACTGTTACAAATATTACCATATAATCTTATAATATCTTGTGTAATCATAAATAATGTATAATAATCCGCATTATTATGGAGCTCATTTTTGACGAAACTGTAATTTCGTTCTCTATAAGTAATTGAGGAAATAGCGTCAGAAGTGTGAATACCATTATTGTGAAAGGTATTACGAATATTTGATAAAATTGAAATAGCTTTCCATTCATCATTTTTATCGAAATGAAATAAATCAAAAACCTCTTCTCTAACAGCATAAAATTGCTTATTAGAATTCGTATCAGGTTTAAAATATCCCAATATTACTCTTAAAAATCTCTCTAATATACTTGAAAGTTGAAAAATCAACGCATTTTTTGCTTGAGTTTGATAAGTCTCTAATATTGAATAATGATCTTCAATAGTTTCTGTCTTTAAAATTTTATCAAAGTCATTTTTATTTTGTAATATTCTGATGAAATAGTGAGAATTTAAATTATGATAAATCAAAATTCGATCAATCTGGTTGATAAACATATTTCTTATATCTCCATCTTTATAATTTGGATTTTCCGTCCACTTTTTTATATAAAAACGCAAGTGCTCAAAACTATTTAAAACTTGTTGATTTTCAATCATTTTTACATTGTCTCTTTTTTATATTTTCGAAATTTATAATTCTTCTAGAGGATTCCAAAACAGTTTCTTAAAGTTCTTGATCCTAAAATTTTCTACCTCAATTCCTTCCGCTTCCAGTTTCACCTGAAATTCAGGAACTGACAAGGTTCCAGAACTCGAAATCACGCGATGCGCAGGAACATCTTTCGGACAACCTCCCATCGCTTTTCCTACGTGACGTGAATGATTGGGATAACCAACCGCCTTTGCAATAGCTCCATAGCTTGTTACTCTTCCTTTGGGAACTAATTTTGTAATTTCCCAAACCTGTTGTTTAAATATCTCGTCCATAAAAATAGCTGATAGAATAAAGGTAAACATAATTTCAAGACCAAAAAATTTGTTTTCAAATATTGTGAATTTTCTGTATTGCAATCGGTTTCTTACCATAGATCAAGATGTAAAATTTTTATAATCCGTACATTTAGATATAACTAATTCTAAAAAAATTATGGCAAATTTAAAAGGAAAAGTAATCATTGTAACAGGAGCAGCAATGGGACTTGGTCTGGCTGCAGCAGATGTATTAGCTTCTAAAGGAGCCGATTTGACATTGGTAGATTATAATGCTGAAGCTTTAGATAAAACGAAGGCAGATCTACAGTCAAAATATCCGGAAAGTAAATTCTTAACAGTAACTGCAGACGTTTCTGTGGAAGAAAATGTGAAAAATTATGTTGATGAAACTGTTAAGACATTTGGAAAGGTAGATGGATTATATAACAATGCCGGAATTGAAGGAAAACAAGCTCCTTTAATCGATTATGATATCAATATTTTCAAAAAAGTAATCGATATTAATCTTTTAGGCGTCTATTACGGAATGAAATATGTGATTCCTGAATTACAGAAAAACGGAGGCGGAAGAATCGTAAACGTAGCTTCTGTCGGCGGAATCAGAGGGGTTTCAAATCAAACTGCTTATGTTGCAACAAAACACGCCGTAGCCGGAATGACAAAAAATGCCGCTTTGGAATATGGTAAAGATAATATTTTAACCAATGCTATTGCTCCCGGAGCGATTCTGACTCCAATGGTGGCGGAAGCTTTCAAGCAGGTTAATCCAAATGATCCGAAAACTGCTGAAAAAGAATACGCATCGCGAAATCCTACCAGAAGACTGGGAGATCCGATGGATGTAGGGCATTTGGTTGCCTATTTATTAAGTGATGAAAACGGATATGTTTCCGGACAGGTAATTGCTATTGACGGAGGAGAATCGAATATGTATGGAAATCCATAAATAAGATAATGCAATAAATACATTTAATATGTTAGTGAGAAAATTGCCTGTCGAAATGATAGGCAGTTTTTATTTTAAACAAAACCGCATACTTTTTGAATGCTATTAACAACCACTAAAATATTTTATCATGAAAAAATCATTTTTCAAATTTTTGAACAGAATCAATAAAGTGGTTCTTCCAAAACTGAGTAATAAGGATCCCAATACACTGACAAAGATTCAGAAGGGAATTCTGGCGTATCGTTATTTTATACTGGTTAATTCTTTAGATTAAAATGCAAAATCTTATCTGATTTTAGCAATTAATTTTCTGCAGAATTCATAGAGCGGTTTCTCAATCAGCAAATAAATAATAATGGAACAAATCCATAGCAAAACAAAATTACGGTCAGGTAAATAGATGTATTCCTTTAACTTTAGATTGAAATAACTGATATGGATAAGATAGAAAACAAAAGAAGCGTTTCCTAAAAGAATCAAAAATTTTGTAGAGAGCACTTTGGATACGATTGTTTTTTCTGACATCAATCCCCAGAAAAAAACAGCAATAGCAACGGGTAAAAACAATTCGTGAATTAACCTTCCCTCCCATCGTTCTACTCCATGTACGAAATTATTTCTGGCAAAAAGTGCAATCGAAATTGTAAAAATAATAATTCCAATTCCTCCGTATAAAGTCGGATTTTTTAAGCGTTTCAAAATTTCTACTCCCCTTTCTTTTTTCATCAGATAAGCTAATAACATTCCGGAAAAGAACTCTAAACTTCTTGCGAAAAAAGTATTGCCCATCATAAACTTTAACGGATATAAAAAGCCTTCAGGATTGCCATTGTACCCATGTAAACCATATCCTATTGCACAACTCAGGAGAAAAAGCCCTATTAAAAATGAAATACAGTATTTCCAGCTTTTTTTCAGCAATAAAAATAAAAAGGGCGATAATAAGTAAAAAAAGAATTCAACCTGAAGCGACCACGCCTGTACAATTCCTGAAACCGAATATTTTTCAAACAAAGAATACAAAAGTGAATACTGCAGGAAATAAGTATCTACATTTCGAGAATATGCAGTATCAAAAAAGAAAAAACTCAGCAAAATCCAATACAGTGGAAAAATTCTCGCGATACGGAGCAGAATATATTTTAAATAAGATTTTTTGGATTCTAAAGGTGAATCTTCATAGCGATACGCCAACAAAAAACCGCTCAAAACAAAGAAAACCGTCACTCCGATATGCCATTCACTAATGAAGCGCATAATTGGAAAAGGTAGATCATTGCGCCAATATTTACGGTTATGATACACAAATACCATAATCGCTGCAATGGCTCGCATTCCAGTGAGAGCTTCGAATGTATTTTTCTTTAGATTATCCAAAATACTTAAAAAAATAAAAGGCTTATTTGATAAGCCTTTTATCTATAATTTATTATTATTTCTGTTAAGAATTAATTCTCTAAAATATAAGAGAACATCAATGGTGCACAAATGGTAGCATCACTCTCTACGATAAATTTCGGTGTTGTGATATCTAATTTACCCCAAGTAATTTTCTCATTTGGAACTGCTCCTGAATATGATCCATAAGAAGTGGTAGAATCTGAAATCTGGCAGAAATAAGACCAGAACGGAATATCATGCATTTCCATATCCTGATACAGCATCGGTACTACACAAATTGGGAAATCTCCTGCGATACCTCCACCAATCTGGAAGAATCCAACTCCTTTTCCACCTGAATTCTTAGTGTACCAATCTGCTAAATACGTCATATATTCGATCCCTGATTTCATTGTCGTAGCCTTCAATTCACCTTTGATACAATAAGAAGCAAAAATATTACCCATTGTAGAATCTTCCCATCCCGGAACTACGATTGGTAAATTTTTCTCAGCCGCAGCAATCATCCAAGAATTTTCTCTAGGAATTTCATAATACTGCTCCAATACTCCTGAAAGAATCATTTTATACATGAATTCATGCGGGAAATATCTTTCACCTTTTGCTTCAGCATCTTTCCAGATCTCAACGATATGTTTCTGCAATCTTCTGAAAGCCTCTTCTTCAGGAATACAAGTATCTGTAACTCTGTTCAGCCCTCTTTCCAAAAGATCCCACTCATCCTGAGCTGTCAAATCTCTGTAATGAGGAACTCTTTCATAATGAGAATGCGCTACAAGATTCATAAGATCTTCCTCAAGGTTTGCTCCTGTACAAGAGATAAAATCTACTTTATCCTGGCGGATCATTTCAGCAAGAATTTTCCCCAACTCAGCAGTAGACATTGCCCCTGCCAAAGTAATCATCATTTTCCCGCCCTCTTTAAGGTGTGCAACATATCCTTTAGAAGCATCCACCAATGCAGCTGCATTAAAGTGAAGGTAATATTTTTCTATGAATTCAGTAATCGGTTTGCTCATTTTTTTAATTTTTGCAAAGATAAGAATTTTGGGTTGTAAGATGGAAGCCGGAAGTTATAAGAATTCTTAAAACTTAAACCTTCTGCTTTCCTTTTTATCCGAAAGTTTCTTTTTGGTATCTAATCTTTTCTGTTTCTTCGCTTTAGACGGTTTTGTGGCTATCCGTTTTTTAGGAATCCATAAAGATTGATCGACAATTTCCAAGATCTTCTCAATCGCTTTATTTTTATTCATCAGCTGCATCCTGCTTTCAGAAACGGTTAAGAATAAAAAACCATCTGCATTGATTCTGTTCTTCAGTTTATTTTGAATTAAATCTTTCTGCTCATCAGTAAAAAATTCTGAGGCAGCAACTTTCCAAAGAACTGTAACAGAGGTCTCGACTTTATTCACATTCTGACCTCCTGCTCCACTGCTTCGGGAGGTTTTGAAACTAAGTTCTTTTGAAAAATCTTTCATTCTAATTTAAAATTGATGGTTAGATATAACCGTTACAATCCATTTTTTAATTCAATTCTACTTACTTTTCCGTTAGCCGTTCTCGGAATTTTTTCAAGGAAAAGAATTTCTTTAGGCCTATGAAAATTTTTCTCAAACGGAATATTTGAAATTTTGTCTATCAAAACTTCTGATTCTTCTCCTTCAACAACCAAAATCAATTTTTGTCCTAAACTTTCATCATCAATTCCTAAAAAAACTACCTCATTTGGAATTTCTTTTTTGACTAAAGCTTCCAACTGTTCAGGAAAAATCTTTGCCCCTCCGGAATTGATAACATGATCTATTCTCCCTAAAAACCTGAACATATTTCCATCTTTAATTTCAACTAAATCATTAGTTTTCAATACCTCAGCATTGACTTTGGGAGCAAAAATTTTCAAGCATCCTCTTTCATCTTTCGAAATCTCAACATTTTCAAAAACGGTAAAGAAATCTTCTGAATTTGGAGCCACCTGCTTCAGCCCGATATGAGAAAGCGTTTCTGACATTCCATACGTTTCAAATATCTTAGTTGTGGAATTTGAAAGTTTAAGCATTTGAATAATTTTCTTTTTTAAACTTTCTGAAACTGCCGCTCCTCCAATGATTAAATTTTTAATTAAATGTAACTGATCCAAAGAATTTTCTACCTGAAGCGGCGTCATGGCGCAAAAATCAATTTTCTCATTCAAATGTTCAACCGGTTTTGTAGAAGGATCGACGATCATTAATTTAAATTTTCTAATGATAGACCGAACAAGCATCATTTTTCCTGAAATATATTCAACAGGTAAACAGATTAAAGCAGTATCTCCTTCCTGTAATCCTAAA
The DNA here is from genome assembly GCF_016735585.2 of Chryseobacterium tagetis. GTDB lineage: Bacteria > Bacteroidota > Bacteroidia > Flavobacteriales > Weeksellaceae > Chryseobacterium > Chryseobacterium tagetis. Next base: position 14,610 of record NZ_JAERSE020000005.1, on the reverse strand, counting down.
AAATTACAGGTCATTTCTGCGGAATTAATCATTTTCTTTTTCTCAATATCAAAGATCTTCGGGATGCCTGTAGAACCCGAAGTCTGCACTTTTACCGTCTCGGAATCTGAAAACCATTCTTCTAAAAATTTTTTAATTTTAATTTCAAATTCGGTTTCAAAAGATAATTGATTAATATTGAGATTATTGAAGTCTATCAGCATAATAAGCGGGCATAAAAAGTACAGTAAATTTAAAAAAAAGTTTAAAAAGTTCTTGCATCTAATGAAAAAAGCTGTAAATTTGCATCACCAAAAACAACATAGACCTATAGTGTAACGGTAGCACTCCGGTTTTTGGTACCGTCAGTCGGGGTTCGAATCCCTGTGGGTCTACATTCAAGGAGAAATGATCAAAATGATTGTTTCTCTTTTTTTTGTTATGTACTAACTCATTATTAATCTGAAAGATATGATATGCTATGGAGTTGATTCGGGTGGTTCGATAATGTTTTCCGTCAAATTCCAATTTTTCAGGAAATATCGAACCAATTATTGCCCGTTTTGTTTCAATTCCTCCTGCTAAGTAGTGTTTTCCGATATTTTGAAGTGTTTCCAAAGCTTGTTCGAACAGTTTATCTATATTGCTGATTTGAGGAACTAAATTTTTATTTAAGTCTTCTTCCAACTTGGAAATTTGCTCTTTGCATTCTCTTTTAATCACCAAATATTCATCATCGTCAATTATCTCTGAAAGAAATTTGTTTCGGGCAAAGGATAGCCTGTTATTTAATGTATCAATCTCGTCTGATATTTTCTTTTTCTCTCTCAGCGGATCATCAATGAAATCCTTATAATTATCCGTTAAAATCTTTTTAAGATATTTTTTGATAGGGTCATGCATTTCCAATGTCATTAATCCTTCTTCAAAAACTTTGTTGACCAATTCTGCTCTTTCCCTAAATCCACAGGTTGAATTGCAATGGTAATAGTAGTATCTATTATTTCTACCTTTTGAAGCACTGGCGGTAAGGGTCTTAGCACAGTTGGGACAGGTCAGAAACCCACGAAGAGGAAAGTTTTCCTGAACACGTATTTTTGTATTGGGTCTTTGAGGTCGTTTTTTACCATCCAAGATTTCCTGTACGCGATCAAAAAGTTCTTCATTGATTAAAGCTTCATGCTGACCTTCAACAAAACAAGCTTCTTCGTCTTTATGTTTTGGAACAAAGACTTTACCACAGTAAATAGGATTACGAATAGCCAAGTGAAAAGATGTTCTGCTAATCCCTTTTCTTAAGGACTCATTAATTTTAATTCTAACGGAATTGCTCGCATAGATCCCTTTTGCTAATTCATTAAATGCCCATTTCATTTTTGTTGCTTCAGGTTCTTTTACTGCTATATATTTTTTACCATTTTCTGTCATCTTGTTCGCATAACCAAATGGAGCTTTCCCCATAACACGACCTTCTTTCACGGCTCTTCTCATTCCATAAAAAACATTGAGTGCTCTTCTGTCATTTTCAACCTCCGGTGCTGCAAGATATATTGCGAGCATCATTTTATTTTCCGGGATCGAAAGATCAAGAGGTTGCTCAACCGCTTGTAGATCTACTCCTATTTTTGAAAGAATGCTTATCATCTGATAGGCATCACCAGCATTTCTGCTGAATCTATCCCATTTTGTAAACAAAATTACATTGGTCTTTGAACTCTTTTTTTTAAGCTCAGCCAATAATTTTGTCCACTCGGGACGATTAAAAGATTTAGCGGAATGATCTTCATAAATAACATTTCCAATGATATAATTATTCTGGAAGCAGAAACGTCTGAGACGTTCTTCCTGATCTCTTTGGGAGTATCCTTTGTCTGCTTGTTCGTCTGTAGATACACGAATATATAAGTCTGCTGTTTTCATAATGTAATAGATTAATTTTGTAATGCAATGCTAAAATATGCTCAACCCAGCCAAAGAAGAAATTGTATGTATATATTTATGTATGTGATTTTCGATGTAAGAATATCAATCAGTCTTGATTAGGAGTGAAATTTTTTTTGATCACCATCCATGTAAGATTGTACAAAAATTCCATTATCAATTCAGCTTCTTCTTGGGTCACTTCCATACCTTCAGATCGGAAATATTCCATTACTTCTTCGATTGGTATTTTTTTGATTTCTTTCGGTTGAGACATATAGGCAGAATTTCTCTAAATATAATTCAGAGAAATCCCAGTTAATCGGTTGTAAGTACCTTACTGCCCTATTAGGCACCAAATGTCTAAATTTTGATAGATATTATATTGTAATGCTGTTATCAGTTTGTGTAAACAATTGGATGATCGGTTTTTTCAGCTATTAAATCCAACTCAAAATCGTCTAATAGTTGACCACCTATCACAACCTCTTTCAGTTCGTTCATTAGCTTTTCAACAATCATCTTCATTTGGTTTACCTTCTCTGTATCAATTTTTGCAAGGCTGTGATGTACGCTCATATTATAATCAGCAAAAGAAAATGGATTGGTATAAAATTGCTCAAAAAGATAGTTGAACTTATAGATGTCCTTATTAGCGTAGATACATAATTGCCAAAGGGCTTCGCTCGTCAAATAATTAGGCAGATAGAAAGTTTTAACCAATATGTAGGTTCTGCAAAAAGACAGGAAAAACAATGAGAATAGATTGGATATGCCTTGATAGTTTTCTTTCTCCCCTTCCAACAGCTTGTAAAATTGCACTACGCTTTCAAGGGTATTTTTGCAGTGAAAATACAGTTCATTGTGTTGTGGATGGTGAGGCATTTGCCAATGCGGCTCGGGATGGTATTGATCTGAAGAATACATCAGATGTTTGGTTTGCATAATGAAAACAAAGAAGCTTTGGTATTGGTATAGATTCATTTGAATCCAATACCGATCATGACCAAGCAGTAAAAAACCATATTGATCTCCAAACCTGCTTTTCAAGGATTGGGTAATGGATTTTAGTTTTTCATTATTCACATTTGAACCAATTAAAAGTAGGTAATAGGTTTTTACTTCTCCGTATGTTGTTTGATGAAATAAATAGATTTGTTCGAGTTCGGTGAACGTGAGAATTCTCTCTATCGCCTTATCAAGTATTTCATCGTTGGGATATTCTTTTATTGGAAATACATCCTGATCAACCTTGTATATTTTTCCATACTGCTTTTTGATCAAATGTTTCAGCTCATAGAATCGAGCTTCAATGAATGTAAACAAAGAATCTTCAATGATGCGTAATGATTCATACATTTCGGTATCGTAAATCAAATCATCTCCTTCAATTGCTTTTTTGGCTTTGGCGAAAAGTTCGGTTATAAAGTATTGATGACTATTCTTCTTGACAAAATAGGATTTGAGTTCTGGAATATAAATCAACAAGTTATTTATTCTTTGATTCAGATTGATGTCACTTGTCCTGTTTCCGGTATATAATTCCTCCAAATATTCAAGGTCATATTCGATCAGTTTTTCAAATGAAGTGAAGATACTGTTGTACGAATCTTCAGAAATCAGTCTTTCGATCTGCACCCGACGAATCTCGTGATCGTGATGGAAAGAATCTTCATATTGATTGAACTTTTTATGGTATTTTTTCCAGCCTCTCTCGATCACTAGTGGTGAACTTGATTCTTCATGCTGATAGATCAATGATGATTGATGACAATGGTATTCGATAAACGGATGACCTTTGGAAAATTGATAGTCGATTCTGGAATAATCAATAAAATAAATATATACTTGATATTGTTCCCTAAATTCGGCGACCCATTTTTTAGCTTGTAATTTCACTACATCTGCATATTTATAGACCTGAACCAGAATATGTGATTGAGTGGATTTCTTTTCTTTTTTATAGTATACCTGAACAATGGAATAATCTTTTACAAGCTGATCTAATGTATTTTCCAAAAATTCATTGGCAAGAACTGAAAATGGAGATTTTTTTTGCGTTTTCATGGCTGATTATTTTTAGATTCATAACTTCTATGGTAATATATAAAGATCGCTTCAATAAATAAGCGAGCCAAGACAAACCAGACCATCATATCGATATGCTCATCCATTTCAGGATCATTGTCAAATCCTATAGTCTGTTTCAATACAAAATCAGGGTCTTTCATCTTTTCCTGATACTTCTCAAAGTAATTTATCCCTACTATTGATAGCACTAAAAGAAACAGTTCATAGATACATTCCTCGGAAGTGATTGCATTTACTATGTATTTGATACTGTCAAATTGATTCAAATCATCAACTTTGGATTGGCTCAAATTACCATTATCATAATCAAAGTAAAAATGAATGAGTAATAACAGGCAGGACAGCAGTCCTGCCGTCTTGACATCCTGCTCACTTGCATTATTGATCGCAATCTTTCCTGATAGCAGCTTTTCTAATGGGTACTCCTGAATCAGATCGGGATAGTTTTCGAGTAGTTCTGTAAGGTTGGGATTATTCAGTTGGTCTCGAAGTCGGAATATTCCAAGTTCCAGATCTTCTTTTTGAGAATTCCGAACCAGAATATGTAAAGCCATCTCAGCCTGCTCTTTTGTTTTTACAAGCGGTTTCTCCTTACTAAAGTGTGTTCTATTTTTCATATCAAAAATTTTATCTTTAGTAAAGTTGAAAAAGGAATAAGGGATAATCTATTCCTCAGAGGGATATATTATGCTCACCTTGAAAGGTTTAGTATTTAGTTTCTTCGATTCTTCTTTCTCTGATCATTTGTGCAGCATCAAGCATTTTGAGGATATGGATAAAAGGAGTGACCATATTTTCTTGCGAGTCGTCGGAATATGCTCCCATCGAGAAATAAATAATAGTTGTGAGAAAGTTTTCAAACTCATTCAACGTAAATTCTTTGAAAGCCTTTTGAAAAACCAGTAGAGGGTTATTGTATTCTTCATCAGATAGTACTCCTAGTAACAAGTATGATCCGGACTCAGGAGCTTCATTAAGTTTGAGTTTTTTCTTTTTTAGCTGCAACAGATAACTTGCCCGAAGAAATGAACGGAGGGAAAGATAAAAGTAAAAAATAACGGATGGATCTTCTACCATCAAAACTTTATTTTTTCCTGAATAATCCATCACCAGAAACAAATAGTTTTTCACTGCGCTCACATTATCTATCTTGAAAAATTCATCTATTAATTGCAAGCAATTGTACTTTCTATACCCTGCCCAAAACTGGGATTCAAAATCTATGATAGTCTTTTTCATGATGCATACATTTATATGATCACGAATTACAGTCATCAAAAACAGATAATCTATACAGAAACCGCATATTATATCTTTAAAAAGGGATATTTTACCGGATATTTTTTTAACTTTACTCTTCAAACATTGTAACAGAATGGCTCTATCTTTAAGCCTTCAAAAATTTGACTACTCATGGAACACAAAATACATCAGGGAAGAAATGTGAAAAGATTCAGAGAAATGCTGGGGATTAAGCAGGAAGCATTGGCTTTTGATCTGGGAGAAGACTGGAATCAAAAGAAAATTTCTCTGTTGGAACAGAAAGATGTCATCGAAGAAGATCTTCTAAAGGCAATTTCTAATGCGCTGAAAATTCCTGTAGAGGCTTTTCAGAATTTTGATGAGGAACAAGCTATCAATATTATTTCTAATACTTTTCATGACGAAGCTTTCATTGGTAATTCTGGAGGAACATTCAATATCAACCCAGTACAGGAAATTATCAAACTTCACGAAGAAAAGATTGCTTTGTATGAAAGAATGTTAAAGGAGAAAGATGAAATGATGGCAAGACTTGAAAAGTTAATCAACAAATAAAAAAATGAGTAATTTGGGATAATTACTTTTTCCTTGATACGGCTCAACTATGATGGTTGAGCCGTATTTGTTTATTGCTGTATGAATGACTGAAAGGAATAGTTATTTCAAAAGAAAAAAAGAGAAAAAAGAAAGTCCATTTTCTATTGTGTAAGATTTTCAAAAGCAAGTTTATGATGAAAAATACGACCTGCAAGGTGGAGATTTTTTAGCATATCCTTCAGGACTTGAACTTGTCTTTTTCAAAATATGAAACTATACCTTTGATTTCTTTTTATGATTTTTTGTTCGTCTGATTTATAACCGTCTTCTCTTTTTCTTCTTTTCCGGAAGGATGATTTCATCAGAATGATTGTAAGTAAGATTATGATCAAAATTAAATAAGGAAAATACTTCGTTTACCATATCCTTTTCTTTTAAAAGTTCTTCAAAAGCAGAGAGAGGAATTTGGTTTTCTACAGAAACTTTTTGACAGATTGTATCAACCAGTCCAATCATATTTTCTTTGCTCGTTTTAAATAGTTGTGGCTGTTTCAGCTTTTCAAATTGCAGAGCTTTTATCAAAGTGTCTTTTACTGACCGTAAATATTGCTCTCTTTCGGAAAGGTTAATGGCAGTACTGGAAAGTACATTGGATAATTTATTCTTGAGTCCTGCTATTTCTTTTTTAAGACTTGCATTTCTTTCCTGTAATTCTGAAATGAGTTTGTTTTTTGACTGTAAGATTTCTTTAGCCTTCATCAATTGAATCATATATGATTTAAAAACTTTCTCATAATTATCAATTGTTTTATCTGTTTTAATTCTGTTAAATCCCAAAAAATCATTTTCCTTCACGATAAGATCTTCAAATTTTTTGGAATCTATTTCAGTTTTCAAATCCTTGATTTTATCTTGTAACTGAAGATATTCTTCTTCCTTTTTTTGAATTTTAAATTCAATAGCTTCAAGTCTTCCTTTTGATCCTTCCACTCCTCTTTCCATATCCAAACATTCAGCCGTAATATCCTGCATTTTTGAATAATGGAAGGACTGATGTTTTAATGTTTTCCCTGTTTCTAAATCCTGCCAGTCAGCTACTAAATGAGCATGGTAATTTGCTTTCCATTCTTTAGTTCCCCTATCAAAATGTCCTTCGTCCTTATGGATTGCAATCTGAAAAATTCTGATGCTGAGTTCTTCTTCCAATCTTTTGGAAAGTTTATGCAAATCCTGCATGGTCGTATTTTCTTTAATGACAACCACCGCTTCACGAATTGGCATTGCGTTTTTCTGTAATTTTCTACCCGATTTTTCTTTGCAGTAGGCTTCTATTTTATGAAGTCTACCTGAAAGTTTTTCTTCCGACCAGTATTCGTTTTTTCCTGTTAAATCTTTTCGGATATAATCAAAGGTTTTTCTTCGAAAGTTGTGGGCTTCGGAATCGGATTTTACTGCTTTGAAATTGATGGAGGTTTTCATTTTGATGTTTTAGAAAACCTCAAAATACTTGTCCATTTTACAGCAGTTAAAATATTTGTATTAGGTGTCTTTGTTTGGCATTGTAGAAAAACATCAAAATGATTAATAAAAAAAGCCCCGACACGGGGCTTTTTTTAATTATTCCAAACTTTATTGAATTCTTCATTCGTGATAAAATCTGATTTATTTAAATTAAGACCATCAATAGATTGGTCATATAAAAATGTCAATACTATTCTGAAGCATTGTATCTATTTTTATTGTTTCCAACGAGTAGTAACAACATTACTTTCAATTATTTTACCAAAACAAGTGCTTTTTTTTGTTTTTAAATAAATTTTTAATTCATAGTCCTTATCAAATAAAATCTGATATGAATTATATATATAGTTTTTAACATTAAATGAAAAAGGGTTAAAAGGAATTACAATTTTAAAAACTTCCATTGGTTTAATTTCAATAATCTCATTTTTTTCTATATAACCCGAAAGTTTTTTTCCTTCATTTATAATTTGAATTTCATTTTCTTTTAATTCTGCAAATCTATTTGTAAATTTTACTTGCCGACCATTTTGTTTAACTTCTATCAATGGTTTTAAAGAAGTTACCCTCTTTGAAGAATAAGGTTGAAAGTCTGTTTTATCAATGGGAATTACACATTTTTTATTTGTATTATTTACTAATTCAATTTCAATATTTTTAGTAAGATATTCCCCATCTGTAAGTTTTAGTGATAGAGTACTCTGTGAATATATATTTATAGTCAGCAGAATAATTACCCAATAAATTTTTTTGACTATTCTCATGGTATTTTGTATTTATTATTTAACATATTTAAATTTTTCAATAACATTTCATAAGCTCTTGTTCCAATATTACTTTTAGTTTCCACATTTAATCTTTCTGAGTAATATTTAACAACTCCTAAAACATTTACACTATTCCCTTTCGCATCTTGATACCCTACATTATTCATCCATGTATAAGAACGATATTCACCATACAATGAAATAGCTGCCGTACCAACAGTAGTTATACCAAAAACATCTCGTAAACTTCTATTAATATAGTAAGCATCATGTAAGTGCAACATTTCATGTCCTCCAGTAAAGGCAAGCTGTAATATATTAGATATTTGTTTCATATCAAAAGCAACTATATTAGTTCCTTGTAAATATTCACCTGGAAATTGAGTACCCCCGTTTTGAAATTTAATAGATCTTTCAGTTGTAAATTTTTCGAATAACCTTTTTAACTCAGGTACTTTTTTAACTAGTTCATAAATATCATCAAATTTAGCTTTAGTATGGGCAGGATCGTCCCATCCCGCATCTATTAGTTGTTGTTTTAAACTTAAAACAAATCCAGCTTGCATATAAGACTCAATACTACCTGCTGTAATTCCTAAATTATCCATAAGTTCACCAATAGTTGCTCCGCCTCCGCCGCCTTCACCATCGTTACCTAACCCCGTATTCACAATCATCATTCCGCTGCTATCTGCATATAACTTCGGCATGTATTCTTCATCTACTCCGGATCTTTGTAAAAAACTTGCTACAGAACTACCGGCGTTGTAGGTACTTAGATTATCCCAAGATTGCATCCCATCAGGATCTGTAAATCGTATCGGGTTATTATTCCCATAATGGTATGGAGTGAACCTTCTTGCCTTTTCTGCCAGAGGATCAATACCCCCCCATCTTCCGATGTCAGACATATACATTCTTGCCCCGTAATCACTCCAGCCGGTTTCTCCCTGCAATTCTTTACCGTTGTACTGGTATTTATAAGCAGGATTTCCTACTCCAATGGCAGGTGTTTGTCTTAAGCCAAAAGGATAGTAATTGTTTTCTTCAAGAGCTTCTGCGCTGCCACTCGTTGTATTTCGAGTGTAACTAACACGTACATTCCCCAAATGGTCGGTATAGCTGTAAATATACTTATTATTTTCAAAATTATAATAGCCCTCCGAAGTGGGAACAAACTTTAAAGAAGCTACTGCCATAGGATTCGCCAAGGTAGCATCTCCTTCGTATTGAAAACCATCCAGATAATCTGTAGTTTTTGTAGCCAGATATTCATTAGTTCCATCTTTATATTGATGCAGTTTTTTCAGTTTCACCCCATCTGCCCTGTATAAAAAGGTAGAATTCACATATAATGCTCCTCCTCGGCTTGCCACAGCCTGATTGAACTTAACATATTTCGGAAGATTCAGAAGATTATAATCAATCTGTAATATCCCTTTATCAATATGATCTTTCATATTTCCGTTGTCATCATACGCAATGGTATTTCCTGAGACATCGGGATAGCCTGCATAGTTTTTGGAACTGTCGGTTACCGTCAGAAGCCTGTTTCCTGCATAAGCATAGGTAAGGTTATCAATTTGCTGGGCAAAACCACCAGAGTTTTTCTGGTTTCTCTGAAGACCAGCAATATTTCCGTTGGCATCATAGCTCATGGTTTCATTGTAGAAACCATTCTGAGGAATCGTGGTTTCAGGTTCCTGGTACAATCCTGCCAATAATCTGTTGTACTGATCATAGCGATAGCTGTATTTTTTCAGGAGGTTATCATTGGTACTTTTCCAGATCATTTCGGTGATGTTCCCATTGTAATTGGCAGGCGCCACTGATGCATCGGAAGTAGAAGCAAATTTCAACTCGTACCCGAAAAGCTTACCATTCAAATTGGAAGGGTCATTAACCTTGGTTACCGTCCCTCTGATATTGTAAGTATATTCAACATCCTGAATCCCGTTACCTACTGATTTTTTGGAAACCTGCCCAAGTTCGTTATATGTATATTCCGCAAGAAGCTCTTCGTTGTTGCCGTTGACCTGATGGTAGTGCTGTCTTACTCTGTACTGATCGTCATAGGTAAACCTTTCTTTGATAACGGTTTCATTACTTGCATTTGTTTTTTTATGAAAGGTATTGGCACGCAATACCGCTCCTGAAAAATCAAGCTCTTTTTCGGTGTTGGTATAGCCTCCTAAATAGTTAATATTCTTACTTCCAATGGGTCTCAGCAAGGCATCGTACCAGATATGGGAAGCAGACCAGCTGTCATCATCCAGATTTTTAACATAGGATGAAGTCGGCATCAACTTCAGGTTCCTCATACTATTCACTCCATTACTGGAAAATGACTGCGTAGTATTCGTCATGTAAAACGATAATACTTCCGTAAGTAAAGGATAGTTACCTCCTCCCAGGCCGCTGAAAGGATATGTATCGTAATAATTAACTGAATAAGGAGTAAATACTGCAGAAGGATAAGCGGTATTGGTATAAAAGATCTCCTGCCCGTTCAGGGTGAAAGCAGTCGTACTTCTGCTTTCATTATTCAGTTCTTTTGCATTGGCATTACTTTGCTCCTGCAATCTTGTACTTCCTGTAAACTGCCCGGTATACACTACCCTTCCATATTTATCATAACGGGTAAACAGCCATGTGTTAGGATGAGCAGGATTATTTCTCATATTGGTATCCTGAGAGGCTACCAGACGGTTCTGACGGTCATAGACCATATATTCCCAGCCTTTGCCCGGAAGCTTTTTTTCTACGAGCCTGAATTTATTATCATACACATATCGGTAGCAGAGATCATCCAAAATCTGACCTGTTATGGTATTGCTGTTTATTGTGATCTGTTGATCGGCCTTGGGAGAGATCACAAAAGCAAGCTGCCCGTAATTATTATAGATGTAATATGTATCTAACTTATCGGCTCCCTCTCCTTTTCTCAATAAGATGGTTTTCCCTTCAGAATTTTTAAAGTCTGTGGTGATGTTTCCGTTTTCATCGGTTACTCTGTTCTTAGAAAGCTGATTGGCATTATAATAAGAGACATTGCTAATATTGGTGGTAAGGGTAGCATTGCTCCAGGACACCGAGGTGTTGTATTTCTTTACCTGATCCCCTGTTGTATTGGTGAGATACTGCATCTTGGTAGTATGTCCCGTTGCCATCGCCCATTCAGTTCCGGGACCGGCTACTTCGAGTACCCTGGCCAAAGGAGAGCTTTCCAGCTTTTGATCAGAAAATGCATTGGCACCTCCGTAATAACTGTTCACCGTATTTTCATCTGTGCCATGTATGCCCGAATTGGCAGTAGCCACTGGAACGGGTAACAAAGTTTTGGTAGCCCTTCCCTGTTGGTCATACACTACAGGTACTACCAAATCTTTTCCCAGAGGGGTTGCTTTTACCTGAATGACTTCTTTGGCTCTTCCCAACCCGTCAAAATACTGTACGGTTTCTGTTTTTTTACTACCGTCTGCAGAAAGATATACTTTTGTAGAAACATAATTTTCGCTGGCTGTTGGTATCTGTGCCCAAATGCTTTGTGCTACAAACAACAAAAGGAATAGAATTAATTTTTTCATGATGATGGTTATTGTTTGTAGTTATACTGATATTCTTTTATGATGTTTCCGTTGACATCTACTGTCTTCAGCAGCCTGTTGTACGAGTCGTATTTGTAAAGCTCCATGATTCCGTTAGGCGGTATAGCCGTCGTAATTCCTATTAATGGATTATGGGTATAACATGTCACCATAAAATTCTGAAGTGAAGCATCACTTTTAAAGGTATTCAAGGCACCGATCAGGGCATTCTCCTTTGCTTCTTCTGTTGCTGGTAATGCATCCCCATCTTCATTGGAAGCATTCACGATAGCTGTGATAAGCGCCGTAGGAATATCCGAAAGCTTAGCGCCTTCTATTTTCGCAATAGGCAACGTTTTATTATATCCATAAATAATTGTTGTCGGGACTCCCGTAGAGCCTACTTCCGGAAATGAGGTGTACTGAACCGGGTTCCCTTTATCATCATAAAGATCATACGAGATGTTTTTCACAGACTGCGAAAGATCATCCGGCAGGTAGCTTATCTGAGAGGTAGGATAAAAGTGTGAGGTATCTTCATACAGGGTTTTACCCTTAGCAATCACCACTCCGTTTTTCTTGGTCTCGGAAGTAATGACCCTGTCTCTTACATTGGCCATCCAAAGCCGAAGATCACTTGCTTTGGAGTAGGTGTAATTCTCTTCCATTACATCTCCTTCGGGAGTGGTGGTTTTTTTGTTGATAATATTAAGATCTTTAATATCTCTTGTAGATTCTACGGTAGTAGCAATCTGGTCTGCTCCTGCAAATGAGGTGGAAAGATTCACCTGCTTTCTGATCACTGAATTTTTTACCTGAGTGCTGGAAGAATAATTATTGAGCAGATAAAAGTCTCCCACAGGATAATATTCAAAGGTATTTTCTTCCTGTGCTACCTTTGTATGGGCAGCATCATACATTTCTCTTTTCTCCAGAAGCCCATATCTCAAAGTGTTGTAATGCGCAATATTATCCCCGGTAAAATTACCGTCCACATCTACGTTTTCAGGAACGTCTTCCAGTCTTTTAAAATAATATTGTGTATAGCCTTTATTGGTACCTACCGTTTCTGTTACGTTTTTATAAACAACCGGGTTATCCCCCTCCAGGTTGTAGAGCCTTCCGCTGGTCAGGCTGGTATTATCAAACAGCTGATAAGAGTAGCTTCTGGTTTCGGTAGGAATAACGACCTCATGATCCAGAAATTCAATCTTTTTTATACGGACTCCGTTTCCTGTGCTGTAATTGGGTAAAGGAAGAGATTTATAACGTATTCTCTTTACGTTCACCGTACCTGCCCCTCCCGTTCCTATGAACTGGTAGGTATTGGTGCCCGGCATAAAGATCTCGTTACCTGCATTGTCATAAACCCCTGAAACCAATTTTACATCTGCGGTGGGAGTCATACCTGGATCCCACGCTGGGCTATCGGTATACAGAACATCCACATTCACACAGTACATCAGGTAGCTCGCGCCCTGTGCATCATCCGGATTGGCACTCAGCTGGAACGTACCGCTGTAGCCATTATGACTGTCGAAACTGAATGTTCCCACATCTTCCAGAATCTGCGCATCGCGGTCCTGTAAAGTGTAGGGCGGAATATAATTGGTACTCCAATCCAGTGTAAAGGGATCAAAGATATTGGTTTTTTTCACGCCATAGGTATTGGGCTCAAATTCATACCGGGTCTTTCCACCTGTAGGATACTGTATGGTACTGAGTAAGCCGATCCTCAGATATTTTGGGTTTTCATCTTCATTGGGTAAGCAGTTGCATGCAAGATATGACCAGTAATTCTGGCTAAAAGAGCTTGTGTTGTACTCAAAACTGGTTTGTTCAAAGAGATCACCCGTACCATATTTTCTTACCGAACGCAGGATTCTTTTCTCGTACAATCCGGTATCGGAGCTCTCCGGTACACAGGAAGAAATACTGAGGTCATGGTATATATAGCTTCCAAGCTCATTCTGAAGGGTATATTTCTGAATGGTTTTTCCGGCTTTGTTTTTCAGATCAACGCGTTGCAGCCAAAAAGGATCAGACATCTTCTTACGTAAAGAGGTGTCCAGGTTGTACGTCAATTCAATAGAACCATAGTCGGGTGAAGTGATCTTACTCAGCTTCAGACTTTTTACTCTTATTAATGAAGCGGGATTCAGAAGGTAATTATCTTCAATATAATCAAATGTTAAAATATCAGCCTGCTGCACATCTTTCACTTTAGATAAATAATAAGCAGAGGTATAATAGGTAGGGGTAGACTGGCTTCCCGAATAGGCTTTATCCACCTTATCAAATAAAAACTCATTTCCTGACGGATCTATAATTCGAAAACTGTTGCTGGCTTCTGTATAGGTAATCTGGAGTTTATCATACGTAAGAGGAAAAACGGTCTTCACTCCCTGATCATCAGGTTTTAGCAAAAATTTCCCATTTCTACCCATAAAGCTATAATAGTAGGCATCGGTAGGAATACCGTTGTAAGGATTGGTTTCCCTGTATATCAGGCAGCTTCCCCCATATAAAGACCATCCTGATCCTACATCTGTTGCCTTACTTCCCTTGAAGGAATTATTGGGGTGATAGGAAATTCCGATATTGATCCCTACCGACGGATTGCGGGCCGGTAATGAAAAAAACGGGATATTGATATCCGGAATCCCTGTGGATAAAGAAACTGGGGCATTCACAAAGCTTGTGACCGAAGCTGCCGAAGGCGCCGCCATATAGCTTTCTCCGGTCTGGGAAGCCAACCGCCCGGCACATAAAATAAATAGAAGTAATGGTATGTAATGTATTCTTTTCATCATATTTATTTCTTAATCAGTTTAGCATTCGCCGTTTTGTTCGTATCTGTTTTTATCGTAATCAGGTAAGCCCCCTGTATCAGAGGTTGCGTATTGATCTTCGTTACCTTATTCTTTGTTTTTAAACTCTGAAGC
>NZ_JAERSE020000004.1 GCF_016735585.2 Chryseobacterium tagetis | reverse complement strand
CCCATTCCGAACACAGAAGTTAAGCCCACCAGCGCCGATGGTACTGCGAAAGCGGGAGAGTAGGTCGCCGCCAGTTTTTATTTTAAAGTCTCATAGATTAAGTTCTATGAGACTTTTTTTGGTATATACCTATATTAACATATTCCTATTCCAAATCAAACTAAATCCAAAAGAAATACACCCTAAAAACAAATCCCACAATACAAACCGTATTCATTTACCTGAAGGAGGGAGGTTGCTATTAAGAGCAAATCGAATTAATAGCAAATCCAAATATTGAATTGCTGAGTGCATATTTATATATAAAAGGATAATGCTGTAATAAATAAGAGTTTTATAGTGAAATTTATTGTAATTAATATAGGATTTAAATAGGATAACAATAAAGACTCCGAAGAATTTTCTTCGGAGTTTTTTATTTAATATAAAGATTATATCTAAAAATGTTCCCAGAAAATAGGTTCGTAAGATCTGGAAAGGTCTTTAATACAGTTTTTAGAGAAGATCTGAAGTTTTACGACACTAATACCTTTTTCCTTAGTATATGGAAATTGAGGAGTCTTATCTGCAGATTTCATGACGCTGCCGTCAGAATAAGTGACTGTCCATCCATATTTATATTCATTATTAGAAACATTGGGGAAGAAGTTGACAATTCCGTCACCAAATTTACCTTGCTTAAAATCTGTTACTTCAATATCACAATTTTTACTTGTGTTAGTATTTTGCTTTATATCAGTTGATGTTCCATTGATTACTTCCTCATAGTTTTTACCATCCAATATTTCAATTGTTTTACTACACTGAACCATTCCTTGTGTAGTAAGAGCTGAAATTGAAATTAATTGACGACCTATTTCATTTGCTTTTAACTTAATACTGCTAAGTTTATTATCACCAATTATTGTAGCATTTTTTCCGTAATTAGACCACAAATGACAGTCTTTACATTGCCCTATTTCAGGAGAGAGGCTGTAAGTTTCTTCATCCTGTACTTTTAATATTGATTTTCCATTTATGGTACATTGTGAGAACAACGAACCGTAAGCTAAAATACCCAATAGAATTAATAATTGTTTTTTCATAATTATGTTTTTATAAAATTATACTTGAATAACTCCTAAATTGAATTTTTCAGTAATAGGAGCATTATTAGCAGCTTCAATGCCCATAGAAATCCATTTTCTTGTATCAGTGGGATTAATGATAGCATCTGTCCAAAGTCTGGAAGCAGCATAAGTTGCTTCAGTTTGTTTTTGATATTTTTTTGAGATGGTCTCTAAAATTTCATTATGCTCTTCTTCAGAAATTTCTTTTCCTTGTTTTTTCAATGTAGATTCCTGAATTTGTGCCAATACTTTTGCAGCTTGAGCTCCTCCCATTACCGCTAAATCAGCCCATGGCCAAGCAACAATTAATCTCGGGTCATAAGCCTTGCCACACATGGCATAATTACCAGCTCCGTAAGAGTTTCCTGTGATAATGGTAAATTTAGGGACAACAGAATTAGAAACTGCATTCACCATTTTTGCTCCGTCTTTAATGATCCCTCCATGTTCTGATTTTGAACCTACCATGAAACCTGTAACGTCCTGTAAGAAGATCAAAGGAATTTTTCTTTGATTACAGTTGGCAATAAATCTTGTTGCTTTATCAGCAGAATCAGAATAGATAACTCCACCAAATTGCATTTCTCCTTTACCGCTTTTCACCAGTTTTCTTTGGTTGGCAACAATTCCTACAGACCAGCCATCGATTCTTGCTGTGGCACAAACAATAGTTTTACCATAGTCAGGTTTGTATTCTTCATATTCAGAATTATCAACTAAACATTTTATGATCTCATAAGTATCATATTGCTCTGCTCTTGAAACAGGCATAATTCCAAAAATGTTATCAGGATTTTCTTTTGGTGGAAAACTTTCAATTCTGTCAAAACCTGCTTTTTCAGTACTTCCGATAGATTTCATAATGTTTTTGATTCTATCTAAAGCATCTTTATCGTCTTTAGCTTTATAATCAGTAACACCGGAAATAGAGCAGTGTGTAGTTGCTCCGCCTAAAGTTTCATTATCAATACTTTCCCCAATTGCAGCTTTTACAAGATAGCTTCCTGCAAGAAAAATAGAACCGGTTTTATCAACAATCATTGCTTCGTCACTCATGATCGGTAAATATGCTCCACCTGCAACACAACTTCCCATTACTGCTGAGATCTGTATAATTCCCATAGAACTCATTTTCGCATTGTTTCTGAAAATTCTTCCGAAATGTTCTTTATCCGGGAAAATTTCGTCTTGCATTGGTAAATAAACACCGGCAGAATCTACTAGATAGATGATAGGAAGTTTATTCTCCATAGCAATTTCCTGTGCTCTAAGATTTTTCTTTCCGGTGATTGGAAACCAAGCTCCGGCTTTTACAGAAGCATCATTGGCAACAACAATACATTGTCTTCCGGAAACATATCCTATGACTACTACAACACCTCCACTTGGGCATCCTCCATGTTCCTCGTACATTTCAAATCCGGCAAATGCACCCACTTCTATTGAATCCGTATTTTTATCGAGAAGATATTCAATTCTTTCTCTTGCTGTCATTTTTCCTTCATCACGAAGTTTTTGAAGTCTTTTTTCACCACCCCCTTTTTTTATTTCGGCAAGCAGGCGATTGATCTCTGATAATTTTAATCTGTTTTGATCTTCTCTTTTGTTGAATTCAAGGTCCATAAAAATAAATTCATTTTATATAGTGCTAAAGATACTATTTTTCAAAGGAATTTAAACTGAATTAAAACAAGTGTTTAAAATATTGGTTTTCAGAAAATTGTGAAATTTTTAACATCGGAATATTTTTATATTATTGAGATTTTTTTTAACTTTACATAAGAGTATTGGAGGTATATTCTCTGAAAAATACTCTAAGTTCCTAGTTTATTTTTTTAATAGTTTATTATTTGAAAGCCCTGAAAGTTGAATAAATTTTCAGGGTTTTTTTTGTAAAAAATGAATAAATCTGCCCGATATGTTAAAGCGATTTGTAAATTTGCCTATTAAAATTAAAAAGAAGTAGGGTATGCATAAGTTGGCACTGTTTAGATTGCATTTAATTGTTTTTTTATGGGGATTTACGGCAATTTTGGGAAAACTTATTCATGCAAATGCACAGATTCTGGTTTTTTACAGAATGCTGTTCGCAGCGGTTTTTCTGTATGCCTTTATCAGAATTTATAAGAAAGAAAGTATAAAGGTTTCGAAAAAAATATTTTTTCAGCTGGCTGCAATTGGTTTTGCCATGGCGCTTCACTGGTATTGTTTTTTTTATTCGATTAAAGTGTCGAATGTTTCAATAGCCTTGAGCTGCCTTTCACTGTCTACATTATTTGCTTCCATTTTGGAGCCTATCATCTTTAAAAGGAAGGTGGATGTTTCTGAAGTAGTAATGGGATTGGTGATCGTAGCCTGTATATTATTAATATTTAAAACCGAGTTCCAGTATAAAGAAGGAATTTTTTACGGAATATTATGCGCTGTATTTGGAACCATATTTTCGGTTTTTAATGGGAAAATGTTTGGAAAAACAAGTTCCGGAAATATTATTTTTTACGAGATTTTTTGTGGATGGTTTATGCTGATGGTGATTTATTTGTTCTCAGGACAAATTTTTCATATGAATGAAATAAGTTATAGAGATATTGCGTTAATATGCTTGTTGGGCAGTGTCTTTACTGCTTTTCCCATGTTAGAATCTGTAAAGCTGATGAAATATATTTCACCCTTTACTTTAATTTTAACAGTTAATTTAGAACCAGTTTACGGAATTATATTAGCTTTTTTTATCTTTGGAGAATCGGAGCATATGAGCCCTATTTTTTATGTAGCATCATTTATAATGATATTGGCAATTATTATTAATGGTTTAATAAAAGCAAGAAAACAAAAAAAACTTAATTAAGCATCGCCTAGATTATGATGAAAAAATACCTTTTAGTAGTATTTTCCCTGGCTTTTGGACTTTCCCAGTCTCAGATTATCAGAAAATATTCCAACGAATTTTTAAATATTGGTGCAGGAGCAAGAGGATTGGCTATGGGAGGAGCAGTAATCTCTAATCAGGATGATGTATATTCCCCGATGTGGAACCCGGCAGGTCTCTTATCTATTGAAAAAGATTGGCAGGGAGCAGCCATGCACGCAGAATACTTTGAATCTATTGCCAAATATGATTATTTAGCATATGCTAAAGTACTGGAAGAAGGTGTTTTTGGAGTTTCCATTGTAAGATTGGGGGTTGATAATATATTGAATACGACTCAAATGATCGATGCAGAAGGGAACATTGATTATGATAAAATTACTAAGTTTTCTCAATCCGATTATGCAGCATTACTTTCTTATGCTTTTCACCCAGGAGGAAATCCTAGATTAGATGTGGGGGTAAATGCTAAAATCGTTTATAGAAATGTCGGAAAATTTGCAAATGGTTATGGTTTTGGTTTTGATGTAGGAGCGATCTATAAAGGAGATAACGGATGGAAGTTTGGTGGGATGCTTCGTGATGCGACAACAACAGTCAACTTTTGGAGTATTAATCAAAAGGAATTATCAACAGTTGTAAATGGAGAGGAATTCAACCCTGCTCCTTCAGATAAAATGGAGCTTACTATGCCTAAATTGAATTTGGGAGCAAGTAAAGTATTTGAAATCAACAGCAGCGTATATGTTTTACCTGAAGCTGGTATCAATGTAGACTTCGCTAAAACGGCGGCTCTTATTTCTTCTGATATTGCAAGTATTACTCCTTATGCGGGAGCGGAATTAGGATATCAGAAAATGATCTTTGTACGATTGGGGGTTAACAGATTTCAATCCATTACAGATATTGAAGATTTGAAAAGAAAGGTTTCTTTTCAGCCAAGTGCAGGTATAGGGATCAGATACAGAGGTCTTACCCTTGATTATGCAATTAGCAACTCAGGAATTGGAGGATCCAATTTTTACTCGAATTTCTTCTCATTGAAACTGGATATGGGAGAATTTAGAAATGATTAAAATTTAATGAAAATGAAAAAGCTTTCACTTGTTGTATTAACAGTTAGTTCTATGTTCATGTTCGGGCAAAAAACTTCTGATTATAGATATATTTCACTTCCGGCTAAATTTACAAGTTTTAAAGAAGACTTTGGTTTGGGCGAATTGTTAGCAAAAACATTAAAAAACAAAAATTATATTATTGTTCCTACTGATAAATTACAATGGCCATCAGAAGCAAAAGATAATCCCTGTAATGTTTTATTGGCAGATATTATTAATGATAGCAGTTTTTTAAGAAATAAGATAGTAGTAACATTCAAGGACTGTAATGATAAAGAAATACAATCGATAAAAGGTACTTCTAACATTAAAGAATATAAAGAAGGATATCAGGATGCTTTGAAGCAAACGTATTCATTAATTTCTCCAACGAAATCTATTGATCATAATCAGATTGTAACGAAAACAGTTAATGCTACAGAAGAGAAAATTACAAGCAATAACAGTTTGGTATCAGAAAATAATTCTGCACAGAATTTTAGCAATGGTAAAATTGATCTTCAGAAAATTCAGATTGATAGAAGCCAATTCATTCTGGCGAACCCAAACAGCTCATCACCTTTTGCTACTTTTAAAACAACAACCAAGAATGATGTTTTCAGAGTAAAGTTACAAAATGGAGAATCTACACTTGGATATTTTGAAAATGGAAATATAGTAATTGAAATTCCACAAACGAATGGAGAATATACTAAAGAAGTATTTTCAAAAAAATAAAACCTAAAGCCCTCAATTTTGAGGGCTTTTTTATGATTAACAGTCAATAACTTATTTCTTTATAAATTTAATTGTTTGATTGGTTTTACGATCATTCAATTTCGCAAAATAAGTCCCAGGAGCGAGATCAGATAATTTAACTGAAACCGCATCACTTTTTGATGAAACGGTTTTAATTAATTTCCCGTTCATATCATAAATCTCAACTGACTCAATTGTATTTTTAGCTTCTATATTTAAAAAATCAGAAACAGGGTTAGGATAAACCTTTGCTGAAACTTTTGAAACTTCAGAAGTAGCCAATGTTCCGATAGTTGCTGTATAATCTGTCCAGGTTCCGTAGTTGTACGTTCCACACGGAGAATCTGCAGGCGTACCATTTGCTGAATTGGCTAATCGATTCCACACTCTCATTCTGTAATTTCCTGCAGTTACGGAAGATGGAATGGTGAAATTTCCGGAATAAGTTTGCGTGTCACTTGCAATATAACTTGGTAAAAATAGAGCTTCCCCTGCATCATCAAAGTCTCCGTCTTTATTGAAGTCTATTGCCATTCCACAAGAAATCCATCCCATAGTTGTTATATTGATGGCATAAGAAGTTCCTGGGCTCAAGTTTACTGTTACAGCAGTACGATCTCTTCCAGTTGTACAGGTGCCGGATGCAAATGAATTATCAAAACTTGCGGAAGGAATTGTCACTTGGGTAATTCTCCAGCTTGTACATCCACTGGAATAACTAGGATTGCAATATGTTTGTGCGTTAAAAAAATTGGTAAGTGTAAACGTAATGATTCCTGCAAATAACTTTGCTAAAAAGTAGTTCTTTTTCATAAAATATAATATTTGGTAATTAAATGTTTAAGCTAAATTATTAAAAAAACATTAATTATGAAATATTATGTATTAAAAATTAAAAGTAATTGTTTTTGTTTAAATTATTTATTAAAAAAATCATGAATTACTTTCGCTTTACTTTTCCCCAATATCTCTTCTAAAGTTTCCAGATTGGATTCTTTTATGCGTTTCACAGATTTTAATTTTGAAAGCAATAATTCAATTGTTTTTTCTCCAACTCCCGGAATTTCCTCCAGTTCAGATTTTATGGTAGAATTTTTTCTTCTTGTTCTGTGATGCTTTACTCCGAAGCGGTGGGCTTCATCTCTTACTCGTTGAAGAATTTTTAAGGTTTCCGATTTTTTATCCAGATACAAAGGAATAGGATCTTCAGGAAAGAAAATTTCTTCCAGCCTTTTTGCGATTCCGACGATGGTAATTTTACCGTATAATCCCAGTAAACGCAAACTTTTTACAGCCGAAGATAATTGTCCTTTTCCTCCGTCAATCAAAATCAATTGAGGAAGGTTTTCTCCTTCATCCAACATTCTTTTATAACGACGATAGATTACCTCTTCCATAGTGGCAAAATCATTCGGTCCTTCTACTGTTTTTGGATGAAAAATTCTGTAATCAGCTTTGCTTGGTTTTCCATCTTTAAAAACGACACAGGCAGAAACAGGATTTGTTCCCTGAATATTCGAGTTATCAAAACCTTCGATATGTCGTGGTTCAACAGGCATTCTCAGCAATTTCTGCATTTCTGCCATGATTCTGTTGGTATGTCTTTCCGGATCGATGATCTGAACCTGTTTTAATTTTTCTAAACGGTATTCTTT
Organism: Chryseobacterium tagetis; assembly: GCF_016735585.2. Taxonomy (GTDB): domain Bacteria; phylum Bacteroidota; class Bacteroidia; order Flavobacteriales; family Weeksellaceae; genus Chryseobacterium; species Chryseobacterium tagetis. Next base: position 611,730 of record NZ_JAERSE020000004.1, on the reverse strand, counting down.
CGCATTTTTTTCAGAAAGTTCTACGATACGTTTTTTATCACCTACTTTCGGAACGATCAGTTTCACATTCGGAATTTCAACAGATAAATGGAAAGGGAGAAGTACTTCTTTTGAATCTGAACTAAACTTTTGTCTGATTTCAATTAAAGCTTCTTCCATAATGTCTTCATCAGATTCTTCAAGAATCTTTTTAATTTCGGTGGTAAAACTCTGAATAATATTTCCATTTCTGATCTTAAAGAAATTCACATAAGCTGCGGTCTCATCACTGGTCATGCCAAATACATCTACATCATCGATATTCGGGTTCACAACCGTGTTTTTAGCCTGATAATCTTCAAGGATGTCAAGTCTTTCCTTAATTAATTGGGCCTGTTCAAACTGCAAATTTTCTGCATACTTCATCATCTGATGAACCAGATATTCTTTTGCTTTTCGGAAATCTCCTTTAATGATTCCCCGGATAGCATCAATTTTTTCGTCGTAATCTTCTTTGCTTTCAAGTCCTTCACAAGGTCCTTCACAATTTTTAATGTGATACTCAAGACAGACCTTATATTTTCCATCATCGATTTTATTAGGAGCAAGATTAAGATTACAGGTTCTGAGTTTGTAAATATGTTTGATTGTATCTAAAAGAATTTTGGCAGGACGTACTTTTGCGTAAGGACCATAATATTCAGAGCCATCTTTGATCACATTTCTTGTCAGAAAAATTCGTGGAAAATCTTCATTTTTGATACAAATCCATGGATAGGTTTTGTCATCTTTCAGCATCACATTGTAAAACGGCTGATGTTCTTTGATCAGGTTATTTTCTAATAAAAGTGCATCATATTCACTGTTTACAATGGTGGTTTCCAAGCGTTGGATTTTCCCGACCATAATTTTGATACGGTATCCAGAAAGGTTTTTGTTGAAATAAGAAAGAACCCTTTTCTTTAAATTTTTAGCCTTTCCTACATATAAAAGCTGTTCGTTTTTATCATAGTAACGATAAACACCGGGTTCGGAAGGTAAAGTTTTAAGCTGCAGTTCTAAAGAAGGATTCATATAACAAAATTAAGGAATTTAAAACCACAAAAAAAGCTGCAGAATCTCTACAGCTTTATAATATATGTTAATATTCAATTTTATCCGTTGCTCATTTCAGTGTACTGATACACCAAGAAGCTGAAATAGTCCCATTCCACAGAGTTTTTAGGATACTTTTTCATGAATTCGGCATTGTCTCCGAAAAGAAAATCATAATTATCTTCAAAATCATCTTTGTGAAGCCACATTACTTTATCTCCTTTCTTTACATAATAAGATTTGATAACACCACCACCTAATTGGGGAGAACCCATCACTGAAAAACCTGTCGTTTCTTTAGCTCTCGGATCATGATAAACAGAGATAATATCATCAAATTCAGGATTAATAACCTGCATCAGAAATTCTTTGTCATCCTTTTTATTTTTTAAAGAAACCGTTTGGTTTACAAAGTGAATACGACCATTTGTTGTTGTATTCTTTAATTTTTTTGTCTGATAATTTCTGATGTTACCCATATATTTTGCAACTTTCATAAATTTCTCAGCCTCGTTGGGGAATACATACATTTCACTGATGTTATCAGCCTCCAAAACACTAGGTTTTTTAGTAATACTGTCTTTAATGGATACTTCAAAAATCTGACCTTTTTTAGTATCAATTTTATTGCAGAACCCTTTTACGATTGTACCGTCCTTTAAAGTAACAGTTGATGTTTTTTTTGGAGATGGGGAATTGAACCCTTCATTAAAAAGGTATTGTTCCATCTTTTTGATCTCTTCTTTAGAGTATTTTACTTTCTGAGCGAAAGATGCAGTGCTTACAAGAAACAATGCAAGCAGCATAGATTTAAGTTTCATAAGGTTATTATTTTTTTATTTACGGCGGTAAAAATAGCAAATTAAATGGCTTATTCTGAGAAAAATCTGACGTTGAAAAATTAGTTTTTCCAATTATTGTTAAATGTGTAATTTTAAGACAAAATTTAGAGAATGATATACGGTGTAGATGTTTTCAGTTTCCATGATGTTTTGGAAATCTGTAAAGCTCCAAATAAAGCGAAACTGAACAAAGCTGCGAAAGACCAAATCTTAAAATCGCAGAAGAATGTTCAGAAGATTGTAGATTCAGATCGTTGTGTGTATGGAATAAATACAGGATTCGGGCCTCTTTGTGATACAAAAATTTCTGCTGATGAAACAGCGCAGTTACAATATAATCTGATCATTTCTCACGCAGTAGGGGTGGGAAAACCGATAGATAAAGAACTTTCAAAAATTATGATCATTGCTAAAGTTCATGCTTTGTCAAAAGGATTTTCGGGAGTTTCTTTAGAAGTGATCGAGAGAATGATTCTCATGTTAGAAAAAGATATTATTCCGGTTGTTCCTGAGCAAGGTTCGGTGGGAGCTTCAGGAGATTTAGCGCCTTTGTCACACCTTGTTTTGCCTCTTTTAGGACTTGGAAAAGTTTGGGTTGGAAACGAGATTTTTGAAACGACTGAAGTATTAGAAAAAAATGATCTTAAACCATTGACTTTAGGACCAAAAGAAGGCTTGGGATTAATTAACGGCACTCAATTTATTTTGGCTCATGCAATAAAAGGCTTAGAAAAATTTGAATATTTATTAGATCTTGCTGATATGACGGCTGCAATGAGTCTTGAAGCATACAGAGGATCGGCAAGTCCGTTTAAAAAAGAACTGCACGAGATCAGACCATTTGAAGGAAGTAAAAAAGTGGCTGCAAGAATGCTGAAATTCCTGAAAGGTTCAGAAAATATGAAAGCTCACGAAGACTGTGAGAGAGTTCAGGATCCGTATTCCATGAGATGTGTTCCACAGGTTCACGGGGCGAGTAGAAATGCTTTTGAACATCTGAAAATGATGGCAGAAACGGAATTGAATTCTGTAACAGACAATCCAATTGTTTTAAGTGCTGAAGAATCGATTTCAGGAGGAAACTTCCATGGTCAGTTGATGGCTTTACCGTTAGATTATGCAACGTTGGCTGCTGCTGAATTAGGAAATATTTCTGACAGAAGAAGTTATTTATTATTGGAAGGAAAATATGGCTTACCAAGATTGCTAACAGAAAGCTCTGGTTTAAATTCAGGATTTATGATTCCTCAATATACTTCTGCGGCGTTAGTAACAGAAAATAAAACATTGTGTTTCCCTGCTTCGGCAGATTCTATTCCTACAAGTTTAGGACAGGAAGACCACGTTTCTATGGGAAGCATTTCCGGAAGAAAATTCAATCAGGTTTTAGGAAACCTGGTTAATATATTATCGGTTGAATTAATGTTTGCTGCACAGGGATTAGAATTCAGAAGACCTTCAAAATGTTCAAAAATCATTGAAGAAAACTATGCGATTCTTCGTTCGAAAGTTGCTAAGCTTGAAGATGACCGATTGATCGGAGAAGATATGTTGGCGATTGCAGAGCTGATTAATGAAAGAAAATTTGTAGTAAACTAACTGTCAATCAGGATGAAAAAAGTTTTTTGCATAGCAATGATTGGATTTGGAGTATTTTCTTATTCTCAGGCAAAACAGGATAAAGTAAAAGAATTGCTTTCTTTAAGTGGTGCTTTTCCGGTTACTAAACAGGCAGAAAAGAATTTAATCGCTAATTACAAAAAAAAATATAATACTGTTCCAGATTCTGCTTGGGAACCTATTGAAATGAAAGTGAATATTGACGATCTTATCAATGAAGTAGTAGGGATTTACGGAAATAAGTTTACTGAAAAAGAAATTGATCAATTGCTTATTTTTTATAAATCAGATTTTGGAAAGAAAGTGATTCAAAATACACCGAGCATTATGACTGAAATTCAGACTGCAACTAGTAATTGGGCTCAGAAAGTTACTGAGACAATTGATGGGGATTTAGAAAAAATGGGGTATTTACAATCGCCACCTCCTATGGAATCAGGTCCGGAACCTCCTATGCGTAAATAAAATAAAAAATATCAAAGCTTCCAGAAATGGGAGCTTTTTTAATACATTAAATAATATAAAGAGAAGAGAAAATCATCTTAAATAATTAAATTTGTTGTGTAATACGAGTGTAATGGCCATAAAAAGAACAGATTCGTCCAACCCGGATTTTCAATATTTAGTACAATTCTTAGATCAGGATTTAGCCGTTCGTGATGGGGATGAACATGCATTTTATCATCAGTTTAATTTGATTGACCAGTTGAAAAACTGTGTTCTTTTCTATGAAAATGAAAAACCTGTTGCTTGCGGAGCATTTAAAAAATTTGAGAATGATACTGTAGAAATCAAAAGGATGTTTGTACTGCCTGAATATAGAGGAAACGGTTACGCATCCAAAGTACTTGCAGAACTTGAAATCTGGGCAAAAAATGAAGGTTTTCAATATGGTGTTTTGGAAACAGGACTTAAACAGCCGGAAGCAATTGCGTTATATAAGAAAAATGGATACAATTTGATCCCTAATTACGGACAATATATTGATATTGAGAATAGTGTCTGTTATAAAAAGGAGCTGTAATTCATGAAGTTAATACTATTTCTAGCATAGTAAAATTAACAGTAAATTAAATTCTAAATATTTCTAATTCAATGTAAAGTGATATCTTGGTGATACCAATCAAATATTATTTTATATGAAAAAGAATGTCTTTTATCTACTCTTATTGTTTTTTGTTTTCACTGCCTGTAGCAGAGAAGATCTTCAAAACAATTCAGAAAACATTGAAGTTGCCCAGAAAGATCCTTTGACGGCTAAACAAATCAATGAAAAAATTAATGAAACCATTAAAACGAAAGGAAGATTTTCCTGGAACGAATCTTCTGATCATTTTGTGTGGAGTGCCGTTTTTCAGGGAAATAAAATTGCTTCTATCGGATTCGGTTCTTCTTTTGACAGAAGTTTGACACCGGATAATAAAGCAATTGAGGCCGAAATTTTAAAGGTAATTGAGCAATACGAAGGAAAAACAGAAAGAACCCTGTTATCTTCAGATCAATATTTAAATCAAATTGATGTTACGATAGAAAAACAGGAAACGGTAATTGCTCTTAGAAAAATGAAAAATATCCGTTATCTGGAGCCTGCAGATTACCGCTATTTTGAAAATGAACAAAAATATGGAGCTACTTCAAAATCAAGTGGTTCATCAGGATGCGGATTTGAATCAACAGCTTTAAGTACATCAGATTATACAACGGTGACCCCTAATGCAAAAGCGCCTTGGTCTTTCACCAAACACAATATCATTAACGCATGGAGCTACAGCACAGGAGCAGGAGTGACCATTGGTGTGATTGACAGCGGTGTTTCTCCTGAACAAACTTTATTGGGAAGCAGTTTCAATAACGGACTTTCATCAGGAAGAACCATCAGTAAAAATGGAGTTTATGTAGATTCAATCTGGCCATGGAGTACAGGTTACGATGGTTCTGCGGATCAATGCGGTCACGGGACGAGTATGGCTTCGGCGGTGGCTTCTCCGAGAAATAATCAAGGACAACCGGTTGGGGTTGCTTATAATGCGAATTTGGTAACGTACAGAGCGGCTTCAAACGTTGTGCTGGATGGATATCACGAACAAAACGGAGTAAAGATTGCCTTTACAGAATTAGGAAATAATACCAGTGTCAAAATCATTTCAATGTCGATGGGACATATTTTCTCAGTAGGAAAAATTGAAGATGGAGTAAAATACGCGTATTCAAAAGGAAAATTGATTTTCTGTGCAGGAGGAACTTCCACAAGCTTTACGAATTTTGTGGGGGTAATTTTCCCGGCATGGATGCCTGAAACACAAGCAATCACCGGAGTAAAAGAAAATACTTCCAACCAAAGATGTGACGTATGCCACTCAGGAGCGGAAATTGATTTTACCTATCAGATGGAAAGAGCTTCAGGAAACAGTATTCCGGTGCTGAGTTATTACAACGGACAAACCGATTATGTAGGCGGTTCTTCTGTGGCAACAGCATCTACAGCAGGAATCGCAGCTTTGGTCTGGGCTAAAAATCCATCATGGACAAGAGATCAGGTTCTGAATAAAATGAGACAGTCGGCAACCTATTATCCAACTCCGAACTCAGATTACGGATACGGAAATATTAATGTTTTACAGGCTGTACAATAAAATAGTAAACTAAAAAATATTTTAAGAAGGCGGAAATATTTCAGATTAATCTCCAAGCTGGTAATCTAAAGGAAGCATATTTTCAATTTTGTTTTTTGAGAATTCCCCTTCGGTAATCAGCAGATCAGGATTAGAAATGTTTCCGTCTTTTGATACTTCAAAAGTTTCACCTTCAGGATGTAGATAGGATGATATCACAACAGGAATTGTACTTTTTATAAACTGCTTTCCTTTCAGTTCATAGTAGTACTTAGAATAATTCACCTGTAGCATATCTTTGAAACTGAAAAAAACTTTCTTTCCGTCTCTTTTCACATAATCAGAATCCGGGATCATGGTTTTGGTAATCGCCAAAGCATAAGGTTTTTGGCTGGTTTTCCTGTGTGAGATATCACTAATTTCCTCCGGAATTTTAAACAGTGTTTTCGAAGCTCTGGAAACTTCCATAAAGTTCTTCAGGATATTCAGCTCTTCTTCTGTAGGATATTTCGGATTCGGAACCTGTACAACATGATTAACCACAAATTTATCTTCTGAAATAGTATTATTGTAAATACTTCTGAAAAAATGAAGCGAACTTCCATCATAAGCGTTCATTCTATTGAGCTTTACTTTATCTGAATTTTTAGTTTCTTTAAAAAAGCTTGTCCCTGTGTAATTCACCATATTGGAGTTGAAATCGGTAGAAAAGCTCATGAGGTTATATTCTATCTCGTACCCCAGATTTTTATTTTCTATAATTAAAGTTTTCGGGGCTTTTACCTTTAGCGTTTTATTCTTTTTATCGTAGGCAAATTTTAAAGATTTCTGATTTTTAATTTTTACATTTTCCTGATCATTGCCGATAAAGCTGTTAAGAAAATAACCGATGTAATTTTTATATGCTTCTTCGGTATAAGGAATAATTCTTACTTCTTCAATCGTATTGGTTTTCAGTAAGACAACTTTTAATTTTTTATTTAAAACTTCCGAAATAGGTGTTGCAAAAGTTTCATAATCCTCTTTCTGAAAAATAATATTCCCGATATTTTTAGAAGGCAAGTTCAGGCTGAAGCTTCCGTCTTCTTTAGAAGTTGTTCCGATTTTTGTTCCATCAATATAAATAGAAACATTAGGGATTTTTTGTTCCACATCATTCACTACGGTTCCTTGTATCATTTGAGCAATGGATAAGGAAAACGGAAGCAGAAATAAAAAAAGTAATACTGTTTTTTTCATGGTAAACAATATTACTAAATTTTTAGTGATAAAAAAATAGTGAATAACAAGTTGTTATCCAATTCTCACACTCGTCATGCTTAAAGAACCTCCGATTAATTCATCATTAAATAAAGTTAAGTTTTCAGATTTATCTTTCAGTCCTAATGTATAGATCAAAGGAAAATAGTGATCAGGTGTAGGAACTGCATATTGCAATGAAGTTCCCTGCTTTTGATAATCAATGATATTCTGGAAGTTTCCGTCCAACAGCCAGTTGTTGGTTTTTTCGCGAGCTTCAATCGCCCAATCCCAGCCTGCTCCAACTGTATTGATGTTTCTCCAGTCGATCAGTCGAAGGTTATGAACAATATTTCCGCTTCCTATAATTAGAATTCCTTTTTCACGAAGCTTATTTAATCTTTTAGCCAGATCAAAATGATACTGTGAAGGTTTCGTATAATCAATACTCATCTGAATCACCGGAATATCTGCATTCGGATACATGTGTTTAATGACCGACCATGCTCCGTGATCCAATCCCCAATTGTGATCTTCTTCTGCCATGACAGGAGCCAATAATTCTGCCGTTTCTTTTGCCAATTCAGGATCTCCGGGAGCAGGATACTGAACATCAAACAAGGCCTGCGGAAAACCACCAAAATCATGAATTGTTCTTGGCATATCCATCGCAGTTACTTTCGTTCCCTGTGTAAACCAGTGTGCAGAAATACACAAAATTGCATTCGGTTTCGGAATTTCAGTGGCTGCTTTTCTGAAACCTTGTACAAACTGATTTTCTTCAATCGCGTTCATCGGTGAGCCGTGCCCAAGAAAAAGAACAGGCATTCTCTGGGTATTACCAAAGTTTTCGCTTATGTTTTGTAAATCGTTTAGGTTCATTTTTATTGATTGTATAGAAAGACAAAAGGTTCAAGGCTTTAGAAAAATCCCCGAACCTTTTAAGATATTTGTTAAAAATTATGCTTGTTTTACGAACTGTAGTTCACCTGCCAATTTTACTTCATCACTTACCATTACACCTCCTGCTTCAAGAGCAGCATTCCAGTTCAGTCCGAAATCTTTTCTGTTGATTTTTCCTTCAAAAGAGAATCCTGCTTTTGTATTTCCCCATGGGTCAACATTGATTCCGTTGAAATCTACATCAAGGCTTACAGGTTTTGTAATTCCGTTGATCGTAAGGTTTCCTGTAACGTTTCCGTTCAAAGCCTGAGCATCAAAAGAAATTGTAGGATTTGCTTCAGCATTGAAGAATTCTGCAGATTTCAGGTGATTATCTCTGTCTGTATTATGTGTTGAGATAGAAGCCGTCTGAATTGTTGCTGTTGTTTTTGCATTTTCGAAAGTATCATCATCAGCTTCGATTTCTGCGTTGAAGTTGGTGAAGTTTCCTTTGATATTAGAAATCATCATGTGTTTTACTTTGAAAGTAATTTCACTATGCGCTGGGTCTAGGTTCCATTTTGTTGCCATTGTAATACTGTTTTTATTTTGTTATTTATAATGCAAATTTATATCAAGAGACAGGTACAAATCATTGATATAGGATAAGAAATGATTTCTGTTTTATTTTTTATTAAAAACTTACTATTAAGGTAAGAAATTAATCCTAATCATTTTGTTATTATACTTTTACAATCTTTTATTTTAACGTTTCTTAACGTGTGAGTTTTATTTCTTATTTTTGGTGGATTCAATTTTTTACAATGAAATTACATAAGTTTTCTTTATTGATGCTGGTTTTGGGAAGTTCGGCATTTGCGCAGACCCAAAAATTTACGATGGCGGAGGCTGTTAATGGTTTAAGAAGCAATCTTGCCGTGAAAAATATTTCTCAGTTTTCGTGGTCGAATGACGGGAAATCATACATTCAGGCAGTGAAAGGCGGATATCTGATCACAGATTTAAAAACAAACAAACAGGATACTTTGGTGTCTTTGTCTCAACTGAACAAAAATCTGGAGAATAATAAGCTAAAGGCAATTCCACAAATTAAATTTGTCAGCAATTCTAACGGATATTTCAATTCTAATGATCAGATGATCTGGGTTGAGAAATCAGGAAATGACTGGAAAGTGAAAAACTCTGCCACAGTAGATAAAGATGCTTCCAATATCAAAATCTTTGGAGATAACAAAACTTTTGCATTTACGGTAAAGAACAACTTATTTATTAATAAGGACGGAAAAACAATCGCTGTAACAAATGATGCTAATGAAAACATTCTGAACGGTGCTTCCAATGTTCACAGAAACGAATTCGGAATTGATACCGGAATTTTCCCTGCTCCCAATTCAGAAAGTGTAGCATTCTACAGAATGGATCAGACGATGGTTGCTGATTATCCGATCATCGACTGGTCGGTAACTCCAGCTGTGAATCATAACATTAAATATCCGATGGCAGGACGGACTTCGCATCAGGTAACGTTAGGAGTTTTCAACATCAAAACCCAGTCAACAACGTTCTTAAATATTGAAGGAGAAAAAGATCAGTATTTAACGGCAGTTACATGGAGCCCTGATTCAAAATATATCTTTGTTGCCGTATTGAACAGAGGTCAGAATCATATGAAAATGAACCAGTATGATGCGGAGACCGGAAATTTAGTGAAAACTTTATTTGAAGAAACCAACGATAAATATGTTGAGCCACAACATCCGTTAACGTTCTTCCCAAATTCCAATACAGATTTTATCTGGCAGAGTCAGAGAACAGGGTACAATCACTTATTCCATTATAGTTTAGAAAAAGGATTAGTTGCTCAGATCACAAAAGGGGATTGGTTGGTAACAGATATTTTAGGATTTAATGAAAATAAAAAGGAAATTTATTTCACTTCTACGAAAGAAACTCCTTTAGAAAAACATTTATACAGAATTAACTGGACGAACTTCAAAATGCAGCGAATGGATAATGCAGATGGAGTTCACGCAGGAATTTTAAGCAGCGACGGAAATTATTTGTACGACTCTTACAGCAATGCAACTACACCAAGAGTTGTAAATGTTATTAATACAAATACATTAAAATCAACGAATCTTCTTACTGCTGAAAATACATTAAAAAATTATCAGAGACCAGAGATCAAAAGTGTAAACTTCAAAGCGGATGACGGTACGATCCTGTATGGAAAAATGATTCTTCCTACAGATTTTGATGCGAATAAAAAATATCCGGCAATTGTTTATCTATACAACGGGCCGCATTTGCAGTTAATTACCAATACATTCCCGGCTTCCGGAAACCTTTGGTATGAATATATGGCTCAAAACGGATATATCATTTTCACAATGGACGGAAGAGGTTCTGCCAACCGAGGATTGAAGTTTGAGCAGGCGGTATTCAGAAACTTAGGAACAACGGAAATGAATGACCAGATGAAAGGAGTGGAATATTTACAGTCACTTCCTTATGTAGATTCAGAGAAAATGGGAATTCACGGTTGGAGCTTTGGAGGATTTATGACGACAAGTTTTATGCTTCGTAAACCGGATGTATTTAAAGTAGGAGTTGCAGGAGGACCAGTAATCGACTGGAGCATGTACGAAATCATGTACGGAGAAAGATATATGGATACTCCACAGGAGAATCCGCAAGGATATGCTGCGGCCAATCTTTTGGATAAAGTTCAGAACTTAAAAGGAAAATTGTTAATGATTCACGGAGCACAGGATGATGTGGTAGTTTGGCAGCATTCAGTTAAATTCATTAAAGCTGCAGTAGACAATGGGGTTCAGTTAGATTATTTTGTATATCCGGGACATCCACATAATGTGATCGGAAAAGACAGAGTACATTTGATGCAGAAGATCACCGATTATTTTGATCAGAACTTAAAGAAATAAATATTCAAAATCCAGTCGATAAGGCTGGATTTTTTGTTGAAAAGAATCTTGATCTTGAAATTTGTCATTCCGTAGGAATCTGAGCAAAGTATTTCAAAACTAAGTTTAGATTCCTACGGAATGACAGAAAACCTGTAAATTTAAAAACTAAGAAAATCAATCTCCGTTCTTATCAAAGATCAATGCACCTGAGTGATAAGAAGCCTACTTTTGTATAACTAAAATCAACAATATGGAATTAGGAATAGGAATGTTTGGAGATCTTTCACTAGATCAGACAACCGGAAAATACAGAGATGCAGGAGTAAAGATTCATGAAATCCTTGAACAGGTAAAATTCATGGATGAGGTGGGAATCGATGTTTTCGCAATGGGAGAACATCACCGTCCCGACTATGCGGTTTCGTCACCTGAAATTGTGTTGGCAGCAGCAGCAAGCATTACGAAAAATATAAAACTGGCAAGTGGTGTTACTGTTTTAAGTTCATCCGAACCTGTGAAAGTATATGAAGACTTTTCGACTTTAGATTTGATTTCTGACGGTCGTGCAGAGATCTTTGTGGGAAGAGGAAGTTTTATAGAATCTTTTCCTTTATATGGATATTCTCTGAATGATTATGAACAGCTTTTTGATGAGAAATTAGAATTATTGCTAAAGATAAATTCAGAAGAAAATGTTTCATGGTCAGGAAAATTACGCGCACCGATGCAAAATCAAACGGTTTATCCTAGAGCAAAAAATGACGGTAAAATATCGATTTGGAGAGCTGTCGGAGGAACTCCACAATCCGTTTTGAGTGCAGCACAATTGGGGATGCCTTTGGTGGTTGCGATTATTGGCGGAATGCCGATCCAGTTTAAAAATTTAATTGAATTTTATAAGCAGGAATATATAAAAGCAGGCCATGATGCAGATAAAATGCAGATTGCCATTCACTCACATACTTTTGTAAGTGATGACCAAAAAGTGGTGGACGGATATTTCCATAATTATAAATCTCAGATGGACAGAATTGGAGCTTCCAGAGGTTGGGCGCCTTACACAAAAATGCAGTATGACGGAGGAAAAAGCAGAGATGGAGCATTATTTATCGGAAGTGCAGCAGAAGTAGCCGATAAAATCGCTTATATGAAAGAAATCTTCGGGATTACGAGATTTATCGGTCATATGGATGTGGGAGATCCTTCACACGATATCATGATGAAATCTATCGAATTGTTTGGTAATGATGTGAAACCACTCATTAAAAACTTATAAAAATAAACCGCCGCTGAAACTTTCAGCGGCGGTTCTCTCTAAAAAAACTCAATAGTATTTATAAAATGAAAAAATTTCAAATGGTTTCGTAAGTCGCAATCGCAACTTGCGGGTGAAAAGCAAACATAAACGTTTCAAAATTTTCACCTGAAATATTTTTGCTTAAAAGGTATTTGTTATCAATAATATCGATCAGCAACAATTGCGGCGTGTAGAAGGTAAGTCCTATTTTATGTTTTGAAGGATCTTCTATGTTGGAACTGATGAGGTCGAGTTTAAAACTTTCAATAGGAAAAAATGTATCTCCTAAAACATCGGGTAGGCTTTTGATCTCTCCATTCAATTGAGAAATATAATTCGTTGCCGAAGCGCTCAGCAAAAACGGAATCCTTTCCGCATGTGAATTTTTTGCCAAAAGCTCCCAATAATTTTTTACCGGATTTTCTTTATCATCAAAAACCTGATGCTGAACTTTATATTCAAAGAAAGTATCTTCAAAAACATATTTGTCCCAAACCATAGTGGAATTCTGATCGATCACGATTCGAAATGCCAGTTTTATTTTCGCCTTCATAAGATAGAATTTTAAATAAACAGGGCAGTTTTTTCATCCTACCCTGACTCTTAAACAAAATGATATGAATTATTTAATACTAAAAAAGTATTAATGAACGAGAACCTTAAGATTCTCTATGAATGTTCCTTTTGAATTGTCAATAGTAATTTTTGCTACATACATTCCTGATTTTAGCTGATTTCTGCTCATTTTTATTTCCTGTTTTCCAGCGGTAAGTTGTTGATGATCTATCACATCTAAAACCTTTCTTCCACTAGCATCAAATAAATCTATACTTACTGTCGATCTCTCATCAAGATTGATAGGGAAGACCGTTTCTTCACGGAAAGGGTTGGGATAATTTTGTTCCACTTGAAAATTTTTGGGATTTGAAGTTTCCTGTGTTCCAAGAAATGCTCCTGCAACATATATCGTATGGGTTAATATATAACCAGCCGATAAAGAACCTGTTACAGTGCTCATTTCATTGCTGGTTCCGTCAGAAAATACATTGTCGGTACTGTTATACGTATATCCGGTCATACCTTTTGTATATCCGTAAGAAGTACCGTTTACATTTACATCATACACAGCACTGCTTGTTCCTTCCGGAAATGCGATCTGAGTCACCAAAAGAGAAGTTCCGTCAGCTTTATAGACATGAACATGAATATGCGTTGCCCTGCTTTGGTACCATCCCGGAAAAATACTGGTAAAAGTTACAAGACCATTGGCATCTGTAGTTTGTCTGCCACGAAGAAAATGATAATTCGTATAATTGGCAGACTGCATAGAAGTTCCTCCGTATTCAGAATAATTTCCGTCTTTATCACAATGCCATACATCTACCAAAACTCCCTGATAAGCCGCACAGTTTCCGTTGGTATTCTTGATATAAATATTCATGGTAAAAGCTACTCCCGTTCTGTCGCTGACAATATTACTCTGTACAAGACTCGAAGGAGTGTGAGTAGGAAAAGGGCCTTCTGTTTCAGAATTGGTTACTGAACAGCTTAACGTATTTTTTAATACATTAATTACAGGTTTTTCTTCCGAAAACATTTCCGATCGAAGGATGCTGGGAACAGCAACGGCAACTCCTGCTAATCCTAAGGAGTTTCTTAAAAAGTTTTTTCTGTCCATTATTTTTTGTTTTTGTGTAACTAAATTTCTAAGAAAAGTAAAAGCGCATTTTCACTCAATGCTTCAAATTCTAATCGATCAATTTCGGAAAGAAGAATGGCATCCCGGGTTTCCAGAAGTCTGTTCTGAAACTCAAAAGCACCGTTAATCACCATTCCGAAAATGGAATTTCCCTGAATATGAACAGCATATTCCTGTTCTTTTCTTCCGTCATAAAGCCCTATAAAATTGGGGATCTTCAGATGGTTGGTAATGGGAAGAAGAACATTTTTTTCATTTATATCCAGCTCTTCAATAGTAAAAGAGTTCTCAGGATTTTTATTTTTAAACTCTAAAATAAGAACATCAGCTTTTTCGTTCGGAAGATTATTGGTAATCGTTACCACGTTATTTTCAACAGACTGTAATGTGAAGATCTGCTCAGATAAAATGGCTTTTTCAAAATCATTAATTAAAATCTCACCATACAGCACAATGATCAGAAGACTTGTCTCTTCCTGATGAACAAACTCATAACTTCCGTTTTCCGGCAAAACAACTTCTAAAGCCTTTCTTAGTTTCAGAGACTCTTCACCGAGAAAGAAATTATTTACAGCACATGAGTTTTCTTCCTTCCAGACTGAAAAATCAGATTTAAAAATTCTTGATGGGCTTTGAACTAACATAATTTCCGGGTTTTAAATTCCCACATCACACAGATCAATACATTGCTTTTTATTTAACACTCACTCTTAGCTTTTACTCGTATGAACCTGTGCTTTTGTGGAAACGACTAATATTAAATAACCTCTCTTTTTAAACTTAAGCCGAAACTTTTATAGTGTGGGTCAGTGCAAAACCTCCGCTTACGCTTCCTGAAATACTGGACATTTCATTGGAGGTTCCGTCACTGAACACGTTATCATTCGCATTATAAGTATAACCGCTCATCCCTTTATATCCTGTACTTGCTGCAACAAGAGCGACAGCACTGTCAGTTCCTTCCGGAAAAGCAATCTGTGTTACCAAAAGTGATTGCCCGGAAGCATTATAAATATGTACATGAATATGAGTTGCTCTGCCGCTGTACCAACCCGGAAAAATAGAAGTGAAGTTCACTTGTCCGTTGGCATCCGTAGTTTGTCTTCCTCTCAGAAAATGTACTGATGTATAATTGGTGGACTGCATTGAAGTTCCTCCATATTCAGAATAATTCCCGTCTTTGTCACAATGCCATATATCCACAATAGCGCCTTGTAAATTTGCACAACTGGCATTTACATTCTGAACCGTGATTGCAATCGTAAAAGCAACTCCGGTTCTGTCACTCACAATGTTGCTCTGAACTAAGCTTGAAGGTGATTTTGTAGGAAACGGACCTTCAGTTTCAGAATTGGTCACCGAACACCCTGTTGAAGATGACCCGGAACTTGTGCCTGATCCTGAAGCTGTGGTAGATGAATCCAGGATATCATCATCGCTTCCACAATGGATTAAAATAGGGGCTGCAACTGCTGTCACACCTGCTAAACCCAGATTTTTCAAAAATCCTTTTCTTGACATCGTTTTCATAATACGGGGTTTTTAAGGTTAATACTGAAACTCAGTCAGGATGAATATTCATCTGCTTGAATTTCCTGTATCAAATGTATTTTCAAAAAACGGTCTTCGGAAATTTTTGAGGTAAACGATGTGAATGTGTCGGTAAATTTGATTTTTTTAATGAAAAATTAGGAGGAAATTAACAAATAAGAGCGTTATAAAATAGTGTTGGTTAAATGGTTTCGCTGACGGTTTTTCTTTGTTATCTGTTCAGAATTTTCATCACCGTATCTTTATAGGTTTCTCCGATGGGAATAATAAATTCTCCGATATGAATATTACGGTTGACAATGGTTTTGATATTGTTGACAGGAACAATGTAAGAACGGTGAACACGAACAAAATCTTTTTCAGAAAGCTTTTCCAGAATACTTTTCATGGAAGAACGGGCGATGATTTTAGAATGATCGATCAGGTGAATCTGAATATAATCATCCAAACCTTCAATCAGAAGAATATCGTTGAAATTAATTTTATGAAGTTTATAATCGGCGCGAATTGAAAGATAGGTTACCTCATCGGTTTCAGTATTGATCTTTACTTTTTCTACGGCAGCTTTAAATCTT
Organism: Chryseobacterium tagetis; assembly: GCF_016735585.2. Classification (GTDB taxonomy): domain Bacteria; phylum Bacteroidota; class Bacteroidia; order Flavobacteriales; family Weeksellaceae; genus Chryseobacterium; species Chryseobacterium tagetis. Next base: position 595,391 of record NZ_JAERSE020000004.1, on the reverse strand, counting down.
TCAAAAGAAAAAGGTTTCAGCAGATAATCTATTGCATTAATACTGAACGCATCCACAGCATATTCGGAATAAGCTGTTGTGAAAATTACCTTTGTATTCTGTGAAATGTTTTTGTAGAAATCCATGCCGTTTTTAGAAGGCATTTCTATATCTAAAAAGATGAGGTCTACAGGAAATTTGTTGAGGTATTTTTGGGCATCACTCTGGATATTGAACGTTTTTTCAAGAGAAAGGTTTTCAATTTTTTCGGCATAATTCTCAATAATTCTTAACGCAAGAATTTCGTCGTCCAAAGCAATCGCTCTTATCATATTAAATTAATTTTTAAATTTACTTCAAAAGTTTCTCCGGTATTGGTCATTTTCAGACTGTGTTTATCAGGATAAACCTGCTGTAAATGCTCGATGGTATTTTTTAACCCAATTTTTAAGCTGCTTTCATCCGTAATATTTTGATTTACAATATTATTAAAAACCTGGAAATTTAAAATCTCTTCCTGGATAATGATCTTTACGGATATTTTTGAATTTTTCTCTGCATTGAAGCCATATTTAAAAGCATTTTCAATAAAATTAACCAAAATAAAAGGAGCAATCTGCAGATCTTTCTTTTCACCGATCTCTGTATAAGAAAAATCTAAACTGCTGTCCGTTCTTACCAGCTGTAGGGCGATATAATCTTTCAGGTATTCAATTTCTTTATCGAGCTCAACAAAATCTTTACTGCTTTCCTGAACCACATAGCGCATCACATTCGACAGCTTTAAAATTCCATTTGGGGTATCGTCGGATTTTAATAAGGCTAAAGAATAAATGGAGTTTAAAATATTAAATAAGAAATGCGGCTGAAGCTGATATTTCAGGTTTAATAATTCTGCTTTGGCTTTTGAACGTTCCAGTTCCTTTTTCTCATTATTCCTGAAAATAAAAAGGGAAGACAAAAACGAGAAAAGAAAGGGGAGGACAGAAGAAAAGATCATCTGTCGGTAAGAAGCTTCATTTCTCGGCCCGAAATTTTCAAACGGAGGTTTTCTTTCCATTGGAGGTGGCGGAAAATTATCATGAGGATGCATTTGTGGCGGTCGCATCTCCATGTGAGAAGGCTGAGCCGAAAGAATGTGTTCAGAGCTCAGATAATTAGGAACAAAAACCATAATCCCGAAACAGATCAGGATACAAACGGTAAATGGAAGATATTTCTTTTTGCTGTAAAACTTGGGCAGGAAAATATTAAGATTCAGATAAAAAAATATGATGACCAATACAAAACGGATAAATTCTCTCTGAAACGGAGATACCTTAAAAACCGATAACGTTCCGTCAAAATCCGGTGAAGAAACAATCGGGATTGTGAGCAGTAAAGGGATCAGGATAATATGAGGCCAAAGTTTTTTCACAAAATATTTTTAACGGTTATTCAGTTGACTTTTATAATCGTTTAAAAGTGCTGCGAGTTTTTTTGCAGACATTCCGTAAGTATCGGGAAATGCCCCTTGTTTAGATTTCAATTTAGAAATTCTTAGAAAATTTTCATCAATGTTGAACATAACGATTTTGTTCAAAAAAATCTGCTTTGTCGTAAAATCACTTACTACCTGCCACGGAATGAATGTCTTTCTGAAAAGACTTTTCATTTCAAGACCTTGTTCGCTGACCTTCAGATAAGACGTATTGGGAATCAGATTAATAGAAAAAATAATGAAACTGATCCCAAACAGGAAAATAGTAAGAATAGCAATCCAGATATTTTTTTCGATCAGTGAAATTCCCATGCAGATAAATGCAATGCTGATGAGAATCAGGATGATATTTTTTATTTTTCCGGGTCTTAAAATAATAGGTAAATTTTGCATGGTAGATTTTAATAATTCAAATGTATAAAAAAGAAGTTTAAATGGCAGATCCCTTTAAACTAATATTAAAATTAACCACAAAAGACACAAAAGCTATTTCTACAAATCCTAAAATCACTCAAAAGAATAAAAATCAAAGATTTTTAAAGACTGACGTGTTCTTTTTTCGGTTTAATCATAAACTTTAAATGTTTATATAAATCTTTTGTGCCTTTTGTGGTTAGATTATACTTTTACCCCTTTCCGAAAACCTCTTACATCAGCTCAATTAAACTTCCGCGTTCTTCATCTTTTCGAATATTCAGTGCAACAGGAATTTTTTCTTTCAGTTCTTCCACGTGCGAAATAATTCCCACAACTCTGTTTTCCTTCTGCAGATTCATTAAGGTTTCAAAGACAACATTCACCGATTCCAGATCTTGGGTTCCGAAACCTTCATCAATGAAAAAGAAATTGGATGCTGACTGTGCATTACTCTGTACACTTTCTGCCAATGCCAATGCAAGACTTAAAGAAACCTGGAAAGCCTGTCCTCCTGAAAGCGTTTTTACACTTCGGCTTCTGCCTTCATTTAGGTAATCGATAATTTCAAAATCATTATTTTCATTCAGTTGCAGACTCAGCTGATTTCTCGTCATCCGGTGGAAACGCACATTGGCGTGATCGCATAACTGTCGCAGATAAATCGATGAAACATACTGTACAAAACCTGCTCCTTTAAAGAGGTTCGTCATGGTTTTTAAATTTTCTGCACGTTTCTGAAGCTGGAGTAAATTTTTTAAAAGATCTTCTTTTTTCTTAAACTCTTTTTCCAGCCGTTCAATTTCTGTAGAGATCTTTACTACTGAATTATTGACCACCTTTAAATCATTCTCATAAGACCTGAATTGCTGTTCAACCGTTGCAAATTCCTCTTCATTGAAAGAAAAATCTTGTAGTTTCCCTTCAAGTTCAAGGATACTGTTCTTTACTGTTTCAAATTGAATTCTGAACTGCTGAATAGTATTTCTTGTGTCCTGAACATTAATTTCCTGTACAAGAATCTGACGAGCCTCATCCAAAGTATTGAATTGCTGTTCTGACAAAGCCTTTTCAATTAGATCTTTATTATCAGCAATCTCTTTCTCAAGTTCAGAAATTCTTTTTTCAAGTTGAGAAACCATCGTTTTCTGTTCTGCAAGTTTTGGCGAAATCTCTTTTTCTTCTTTAATAAACTGTTGATAATTCTGTTCAGTTGCAAGGTTGGATTGGGAAAGCTGAGTGAAAATTTCTTCAACTTCTATAATAGATTTTTTCTGATAATCAATCCATTGTAAAGCCTTTAAATTGGCTTCGTTCGTTTTGATTTGTTCTCCTTTTTTAGCTTCGTCAAGCCTGAATTTCTCTAAAGCTTTATTATAACTGTCGAGGTTTTCCCTTTCCTTATCAAGATTTTTTTGTTCCAGACCGATTTGCTGATTCAGTTCATCCATCTGTTTTTCAATTGAAAAAGACTGTTGGCGTTTCTCTTCAAAATCACCTGGGTTTTCAGCATCGAATTCCTTCCAGCTAAAACTTTTGATATGTTCTTCAACCGTATTCTTAATCTGTTGTAAACTTTCTTCTTCCGATTTCAGCTGTTCCTCAAAGATCTTCTTCCTGTCAAGAATTTTTTCAATTTCTAAAGACTGTTTTTGGAGGTTTTCTTTCTGGATTTCAATTTGCCCGATCTGTTTCTGAATTTCGTTTAATTCTGAATTTACATCATCAAATTCCACAATATTAGGATGTTCTAAAGCTCCACAAAGCGGACAAGATTCTCCGTCATGTAATTCATTGGCAAAATGAGCCAGTTTTTGCTGAACTTCAAGATGATTTCTTTTCTCTGAAAGCCCTTTTTTCTGCTGTTCTAAAGCTTCTGCCTGAACCTCAAAATCATTTCTGAAGGTTTCAGGATTAATGTTGAAAGGTCGTAATTCTTCTGAAATTTTTTCAGTTTCGGTTTTCTTTAAAGCTACTTTTTCCAATTGCAGTTTCAACGTTTCATCCAGTTTTTTTCTTTCCAGAAACCAGTTTCCTACATGTAATAATAAATTGGAATCCAGTTTTTTCGGTTTTAATCGTTCAGCGTTTTTTGAAAGTTCCTCAATATTTTGCTGAATTGATTTTTGCTGGGCTTCAACTTCCTTTACTTTCTTTGATCCTTTTTCAGTCCGTTCTTTCAATATCTCAATTTCTTCTGAGAATTTCATCATTTGAAGGAGTAAACTCAAATCGTTCTCCTGAATTTTAGATTCAGATAAAGAATCATATTTAGGCTGAATGGCTACAAGCTTATGCTTTATATTTTCAGACTGAATTTCAGTTTGCTGTAAAATTTTAGACTGATCTTCTTTATTGTTCTGCTGATCCGAGATTTCTTTTTCAACCTTGTTCTTTTCAGAAACTAGGGGGGTGAACATTCTGAAAGTCCGGTCGTAAGTTTCGGTTTTGGTAGCTAAAAGATCAATTTCTACCTTCTGTTGGGTCAGTTGTTCAAAATTTATTTTCTTCTGACGTAAAAGTTCAACCTCATCTTTAAGGTTTTTCAGTTTTGAATATTTTTCTTCGGTTTCTTTAAAGACTTTTTGAGTATCCTCAAACTTTTGCTGTTCTACTTTTAAAAGTTCTTTTTGAACGGAAATCTGTTCTTCATTTACTTCCTCAAAGCCTTTAAGCTGACCTTCCAGCTGATCCAACTCCGATCTGTTTTTAATATTTAAAGTTGAAACATTATTCTGAAGATCAAAGCGCTGAAGACTGAAGATTTCCTTCATCATATTTGTGCGTTCCGTAGCTCCGAGTTCCAGAAATTCTTTGAACTGACCTTGCGGAATGATGATCGTACGTTTAAAGTTGGCATAACTCAATCCGATCAGTGCCTCCGAATTGGAATGTTCCAACGGAATCCAGTTTTCGTTTTTCCATTCATAAAATACCACATTCGAGGTTTTTACATCTTCAAAATTTTTAGAATTCCGTCTGAATTCTCTTGTGGCGCGGTATTTTTTATTTTCATAATTAATAAAATCAAACTCGATGTAAGACCTGTTTGATTTTAAATTCATCATGTTGTAGGTACGCTTGTCTCTTGCATTCAGCCTTTCTGTTTCTCCGTACAAGGCAAAAGAAATCGCTTCCAGAATAGAGGATTTTCCGGAACCCACCGAACCGAAGATCCCGAAAAGACCCGCTTCCGTAAGGTTTTGGAAATCGATTTTCTGACGTTCCTGATAAGAATAAAGACCTTCTAAAGTAAGTTGAATAGGAATCATTTTCTACGGATTAAGGATTTCGTTAAACAAATTGATGAGGTCTTCATTAGCATCCTGTCCGCCATTTTTAGATTTAAAATAATCCCTGAACAATGTCTGGATATCCTGATTGAGATTGATATCTGCAAGACTGTTTTCATCCGTTTCCTGATTTTTCACTTTAGGGATCAGATAGATAATTCCGTTATGAGACTGATAGAGCAGTTTTCTTTCTTCAGCTTTTAAATACGTTTCGCTTTCTAAAGTAAGCTCTACCAGAGAATTTTGATTTTCATTCAGCCATTCTACGGCAGTTTCCACGCTTTGAAATGTTTTTCTTACCAGTGGTTTTCCGTTTTTTAAAGCAATTCTTTCATAAGAAACCGGCTGATTAGGTTCAGCATTAATGATGGATACATATTTCGACTGTCCGGCTTCACTGAAACTGTAACACAAAGGAGAAGATGAATAAACAACAGGTTTTTCCTCAGTTCCGATATTTTTAAAACCATGAAGATGCCCCAAAGCGGTATACTGAATCTGATCAGGAATGATATCCGAAAAAACAAGATCGGCATTTCCTATTTTAATAGGTTTTTCCCCTTCTGGTTCTTCAAGAAGAGGCGCTCCTTTTTTATTCATATACAAATGGGTCATCAATAGATTGATCCCGTTTTCATCACAAAATTCATCCGCAGTTTCTTTCCAGTGGTTGGCAAGTATATTGTTCAGCTCAGCTTCTTTATCCTCTCCGAAATATTCTTTGAGACGGATTTCGTTGGCATAAGGAGTATGAAGTAAACGTACCGGAAAAGAGTGTCCTTTTAATTCCAGTTCTAAAAAACCTGCTGCAGATTTTGAAATTTTGAAATCTTCCAGTGCAAAAGGAGTAATTTTAGCTTTGGGATAACCGATCAGGATAATTCCGCATTCCCTTGCCAGAGGATCTGGAGCATCAATAAAGTTCGGTGAATCATGATTTCCGGAAATAGCAATCACAGGACGTTTCCCATTATTTGAAAGTCTTTTTAATGTTTTATAAAAAAGCTCAACAGCTTCGGTTGAAGGATTGAAATTATCAAACAGGTCTCCGGCAATCAGAACCAGATCAACGTTGTGCTCATCGGCAATTTCGGCAATTTCGTTCATGATCAGAACCTGTTCTTCCAGTCTTGAAAAACGGTCGAGACGCTTCCCCAAATGCCAGTCGGCGGTGTGTAGGATTTTCATACTGCGCTATTGTCTTCTCTTGCTTTAAAGTCTTCCCGAATCTGTTTTAAACGTGCTTTTCTTTCAGCTTCCGCATTCTGTATTTTACGTTTTTTATTGTCGATTTTCTTTTTATGCTGTTTTCTGTTGGCATCTGTGTTTCTACTCATTATAACTGGTTTTGGATGAATGGTAAAAATAGAATATGTAACCTCATCGATTTCACAGGGTAAATGTAAGAAACTAAAAAGGCAAAGTGAAATTTCCGATTGAAAATGTTATTCGCTATTTTTGGAAAAAACTAATTTTATGAAAAAAAATTTAGCCGTACTTTTTATTTTGTTTGGAGTTTTATTTAATGCTCAAAATCTGGAAAAACTTTCGAAAGAAATTAATGATGAAGGAATTGCTTTGTACCGAAGTGAAATGGCAAGTTGGTATGGAACAGACCTCTTTATTGCTAATTATGAGAAAAAGGAAAATATCGGAGGTTATTTTTCATACATTGATGATGTTCCAAAGTGTATTTTTTTCTCAAAAGATCAAAAAGTGATTGGCACTATTTCGTTTCCTACAAATTATGACCCAAAGGATGCTAGTCTTGATTTAAAAGAAAGAAATTTTACACCATTAGAAACAGAATATTTTACGATCAGACAGAATGCCTTAAAAAGAATTCAGAATGATACAATTTTTAAAGTATATAAAAATACAAATCTTAATATTGTTCCGCTTATTAAGAATAAAGTAAAAAAAGTGTATGTACTTACAGGTCCTTCTGTAAATAATGTTGTTATATTCGGAAATGATTATCTGATTACTTTTGATAACAAAGATGAGGTGAAGAATGTTGAAAAACTTCATAATAGTATGATTGCTCAAAATATTCATGATGAAAAAGTAGGAAAAACTATAAGTGGAATTCATAGTCATGTCATTAAAAACTGGCAAACCATAACTCCTACCGATATTTGTACATTGATGTTATATCAGAAATTTACAGATTGGGGAACTTATACCACAGTTTCTAAAAAATTTGTTAGCATATGGAATTCAAATAACAAGCTTGTAATTATGAAAAGTGAAAACTTTAAAAATATGGCGGAAAATATTCTTAAAAACAAAGATGAAAAATCAAAATCCGAAGAAACGGAAAAGTAGTCTTTTAATAAGATTTCTTAAAATAAATAACTATTAAAAAAATATGCAACAACCGTCTAAAGATCCGCTTCACGGAAAAAGGCTGGATGCCATTCTTGAAGAACTGGTAGAATATTATCAGGGTTTTGAAAAACTGGGTGAGCAGATCAACATCAAATGCTTTACAGATAATCCGAGCATCAGTTCATCATTGAAGTTTCTGAGAAAAACACCTTGGGCAAGAACCAAAGTGGAGAGTTTATATCTCTTTGTATTAAGACAGAAAAAGAAACAGGAAAGAGATAAAGGGAATTAAAATAGAAGTAAATTTTCTTGGATTTTTTTACAATATTTTATCAGAATCAATCATTTCAAAAAGACTATATTTGTCAAAAATTAATCGTGAGCAGATCACGAAAAAAAGAAAAAATATGACAATCGAAAACAATCATGTTGTAGCTGTAAAGTACATACTTCACACTATCGAAGAGGACGGAAGCAAAATTCTTGTAGAAGAAACAACAGAAGAAAATCCACTTACATTTTTGTATGGTGTAGGAATGATGATTCCTAAATTTGAAGAGAATATTCTTGGTTTGAAAGCAGGAGATAAAGCTGCTTTTGCAATTCAGCCGGAAGAAGCGTACGGAGAAAGACACGCTGACTCAATTGCGCAATTGCCTCTTGATATGTTCAATGAAGCAGGTGTTCCGCCAGTAGGAGCTATTTTGCCTTTATCTGATAACCAAGGGAACAATTTTCAGGCAATTGTAGTAGAAGTAACTCCTGAAGCTGTTGTGGCGGATCTTAATCACCCAATGGCAGGGAAGACTTTGGACTTCCAGGTAGAAATTTTAAACACGCGTCCTGCAACTGAAGAAGAGTTGTCACATGGTCACGCTCACGGAATTGACGGAAACGAAGCTCACTAAGAGATTCTTTTTATAAATATAATGTCCGGCTGAAAAAGCCGGACATTTTTTGTTTTGTACTGTAAATTATTTTTACTACAAAAGGCATAAAAAGATTTTGTTGTGAACCTGTATTTTGAAAATTATTCACTTTAATATACAGGTTACATATCTTTTGTAACTTTTATGGTTAATACATTAATCTAAAAGTTCGCCACTCACATAATACCAGCGGTTCTGAATCATTTTGAACTGCGACAGCTCATGATGAACCTGTTGGTTTCCGTCTTCGTCAGTATAAAATGCTTTAAATTCTACTTTATTCATCGAGGGCTTGCTCACGATTTCCAGTTTTGTCCACTCATTGATTTCTCCCCATTCCTGTAAATCTTTGGTATTGTGAAATTGCCTTTTTCCGGGAGAAGTGGTTTCCATTAGATATTTTCCGTTCGGAATAGCAAATGCGGAAAATCTCGAACGCATTAATGCTTCTGCGGTCGGAGCATTTTTTTCTCCGGTATGATAAGGTTTACAGCAATCTTCGTAGGATTTTCCTGAGCAGCAGGGACAATTCATTTTTTCTGGATTTTAAAATGCAAATTTACACGAATATTTTTTCAGAAATTTTGGTTTTTATATTATCCCGCAGATTTTGCAGATCGCGCAGATGTTTGTGTTTAAAATTTATAGGATGCTTTTAAATCTGTGTAATTAGCGAGATCTGCGAGACAAAAGATTTTGTCTTATCATTTGTGAGAAATAAGTTTCGGGTTTTATATTATCCCACAGATCGTGCAGATGTTTGTGTTTAAAATTTATATGATCCTATAAAATCTGTGTAATTAGTGTGATCTGAGGGAAATAAGATATATCATGTCATCAATATTTAAATAAAAAAAGCATCCAAAAAAATGAATGCTTTTAAAAATTTATTTAATAAATCCTCTGTTTCTCAATAAAGGCTTAATATCCGGATCGTGTCCTGTGAAATCTCTGAATGCCTGATTCAGATCAACAGAATTTCCTACGGAAAGAATATATTTTCTGAAACGGTCTCCGTTTTCTCTTGTTAAACCTCCGTTTTTAGAAATCCATTCCCAAGCGTCGTTATCCAATGTTTCTGACCATAAATAAGCGTAGTATCCTGCAGAATAACCACCTCCCCAGATATGTGCAAAATAAGGGGTGTGATATCTCGGTGGAACGGTCGCTAAAGTGAAGCCGTGTTTTGCCAGCGATTGTTTTTCAAAATCTAAAACAGGAATTAATTCGCTTTCATTGGTTACCGTATGCCAGTCCATATCCAGTTCGGCCGCAGAAACCAATTCGGTTGTCATATATCCCTGATTGAAGGTTGCTGCTTTTTTAATTTTATCAACCAATGCCTGAGGAATCGGCTGTTTAGTCTGGTAATGAAGTGCATAGTTTTTCAGAACTACAGGATCCAGCGCCCAGTGTTCGTTGATTTGCGAAGGGAATTCTACAAAGTCTCTAGGTACATTGGTACCTGAAAGTGAAGGATATTTCTGACTTGCAAACATTCCGTGAATTGAGTGTCCGAATTCGTGGAAAATTGTTGTAACATCATCATAACTGATTAATGAAGGTTTTCCCGGAGCAGGTTTCTGATAATTGTAGCAGTTTACAATGACAGGTTTTGTCCCTAAAAGATAAGACTGTTCCACGAAATTGCTCATCCAAGCTCCTCCGTTTTTAGAATCTCTTGTATAGAAATCCAGATAATAGATCGCAATAGATTTTCCGTCATGATCGAAAACTTCGTAAGTAACTACATCTGGATGATAAACAGGAAGGTCTGTTCTCTTTTTGAAAGTCAGTCCGTAGAATTTTTCAGCAGCGAAGAACACTCCTTTTTCCAAAACAGTTGTGATTTCAAAGTAAGGTTTTATTTCGCTTTCGTCAAGATCGAATTTTGCTTTTCTTACCTGTTCTGCATAAAAATTCCAGTCCCAAGGTTCAACTTTGAACCCTCCTTTCTGCTGATCGATCAGATCCTGAATATCTTTAGCTTCACGTCTTGCTGTTTCTACAGCCGGAGTTGCAATCTGATTCATTAATTTTGTTGCTGCTTCAGGTGTTTTTGCCATCTGATCCTGCAATTTCCAGTCTGCAAAGCTCTTTTTACCCAATACCTGTGCTTTTTTAAGTCTTAGGTTGGCTAATTTTTCAATGGTTTCTCTTGTATCATTTCCGTCTCCTTTTTCAGCTCTCAGCCAAGATGCTTTGAATAATTTTTCTCTGGTAGCTCTGTTTTTAAGACTTTGCAAAAGAGGTTGCTGTGTAGTATTTTGTAAAGCTAATAAATATTGACCCGGTTTTCCTGCATTTTTAGCATCACTTGCAGCAGCGGCAATGTCATCTGCAGAAAGTCCGTCCAGTTCTTTGGCATCGGTAAAGAAAACACCGCCCTGCTTTCTTGCTTCCAATAATTTATTAGAATATTGCGTAGAAAGAGAAGCCAGTTCTTGATTGATCTGCTTTAATTTCTCTTTGTCGGCAGAAGAAAGGTTTGCACCAGCAATCTCAAAGTTTTGTTTATAATATTGTAATAGTTTTTTACTTTCGGCATCTAAACCATTTTCAGAAATCGCTTTGATTCTTTTGTAAAGATTTTCATTCAGGTACATTTTATCCGAATGAGCCGCAAAAATAGGAGCATATTCTTCATCTAAAGCCTGTAAAGTAGGATTGGTATTCGCGCTTGTAAGGTTTGAGAATACAATGACCGCTCTTTTTAAAATTTCGCCGCTTTTTTCTAAAGCCACGATCGTGTTTTCAAAAGTAGGAGCATCAGGATTATCGGCGATGCCTAAGATCTGAGAATCATGTTGCTTGAGTCCGAAATCAAAAGCGGGTTTAAAATGTTCATTCTTAATTTTATCAAACTCAGGAGCTTCATACTGAAGTTTGCTTTTCTTCATGAAGGGGTTTGATGCGAGTGCGGCAGGAATAAGAATTTCCTGTTGAGTATCGGCTTTTTTCATTGTAGTACAAGAGTAGTTAAATGCTAATGCAGAAATTAATAATACCGATGTAATATTTTTCATAAATTAGTTGTTATTAAAAGTATAAAGATATTAAAACTAAAATTTATAAAAGAACCAAACATGAAATCACAAACTATTTTTATTTTTTCGGCCTTCCTGTTATTAGCTTCTTGCGACAAGCATGAACGAAGAAATGGAGACAACGAAAAAAGCAGCTGGGTGGAAAAGGTTGTTACCACCGATAACGGACCAATGAAACAAAGGGAAATCACCGGCGATTTTGACGAAATTGAAGTTTCTCAGGCCATTGATGCTGAAATTATAAAATCTGATGTAGAAAAAGTGGTGATTTCTGCGCCTCAAAGTATTATTGATGAGGTTTTGGTAGACAACGACGGCGGCAGTCTGCATATTCATTATAAAAAAGGAATCAGAGTGATGAACTCTCACAATGTTTCTGCAAAAATTTATGCTAAGGATTTTTCAAAGCTTAATGCAAATTCGGCAGCGAGTATTGCTGTAAAAGATAAGTTTGTTCAGGAAAAGGTGCATGTGGAAACTTCCAGTGCAGGAAGTATTTCCGGAAATCTTGAAGCAAATGATTTTAATCTTTCTGTAGGCAGCAGCAGTAATTTCAGCGGAAAAATATGGGCGGTAGATCTGGATATTGAAGCTTCTTCAGGAGCAAGTCTTGATATTTCGGGAAAAGCTAAAAACGCTGAGGTGAGTTCTTCTTCTGGAAGTAGTGTTTCTGCTAAGGAACTTATCGCTGATCATGTAAAAGCAGATGCATCAAGCGGGGCAAACGTACAGATCAGTGCTTCTTCATCTATTAAAGCTGAAGCTTCTTCAGGAGGAAGTGTGAATGTGTATAAGAAAGGAAATGTAACTTCTGTAACGAAAGATGAGAGCAGTGGTGGAAGTGTTACTATTGAGTAAGAACAATTATTCTTTATGATAAACAAATCCTTCGCTATTAATTTCAGCGAAGGATTTTTATATTATGTAATCTATAGACTCTCTTTTTTATTAGGAACTTTAAATAATAAGACCAAAGCCCAGATCTGTAATATTGTTTGTACAATATTTATAATGCCGGTGAAAGGATCTTTTGCCAGATTAGCAATGACAAAAATAATGCTGATAAGTCCCAGAGCGAATAATACCAAAAGTACATACTTAATCCACTCATTTCCTTTACTGACTAAATATCCAATACCAAATATAACAGCTAGAGAAACAAAGACAATGAATATTTTCATTACGCTGTCCAGTGTTTCGTACTTCCAAATTATATTTCCAATTCCTAATGCTGCAGACAAGTAAATAAGCTCTGCTGATCTTTTATAATTGGGATGAACAATTACATTTTTGTTTTCTGTCTTAGCATTTATCAGTTTCTGATTTCTTTCAATTTCTTCGGGGCTAAATTCGTAGCCTCTTGATTTCAGTATATCAAAAGCATACATTTTTGCATCGTCTACAAATTTGCTTTGGGGTAGAATATACTGTACTAATTCCTGATCTGATTTTTTCTCTAAAACTCCTTTGTTTACACTCATTTTTGAAAACTGTAACTGTTTTTCAAAGGTATGAATTTTTTTAATGGTTGCTTTTAGATCTCTTAATAAGAGCTTATAGAAAAGAAAATTTAATCTTCATCGTCTTCGTTTGATGAAGAATCTTCCCAATTCAGTGTATCAAAACTAAGATTGTCGTAGGCTAATAATTCTTCTTCCCGCTGGAGGATTTCTTTGGTGGTAAAAAGATTAAGATCATCTCCTTCTTCTTTTATTTTAGCCAGTTTTCTTACCGAAGCTTTATCTATGGCCATGAATCTCTGCCCAAGTCTTCTGGCTGCATATTTTCTCATTCCGGTTTCGTGTAGAACATCTACAGCCATATCAACGGCAGTTCCCAGCGTTTCACGGTAGATATTTTCAATTCCGTTGTTAAGATAACTGTACGCATCAATTCTGTTTTTTGCTCTGACGAAGATTTTCACGTTGGGATAATGTTCCCGTACAAGCTCTGCAATGAATTTGTTGTCATCAGGATCATCAAGACAAAGGATTAAAATTTCTGCATCTTCAATTCCTGCTGCTCTCAGAATAGGGATTCTTGTAGCATCTCCGTAATAGACTTTAAAGCCATAGCTTCTTAATAATTTGACACGATCCGAATCCCTGTCCAAAACGGTTGCCGTTATTTTATTGGCTTTAAGTAATCGTCCTACTGTGCTTCCAAAATGTCCAAACCCGACAATTATAATTTTTTTCTGAGAAACGGTATTATCCAGAATATTAAAATCATTGTCCTGCTCAGGGATTTCTTTGATGAATTTAGGAGTGATGATCTTATCATTAATAATTAAAAGGAATGGGGTAATGCACATGGTAATTGCTGTTACCGCCATCATTTGTGCATTGAGTTCCGGACTTATTAAATAAAGACTTGATGCATAATTGATCAATACAAAAGCGAATTCTCCTACCTGAGAAAGGGCAAAAGCATAGAACAAGCTTTGTGGATTGTCTATTTTGAAAAATTTCCCGATGCTAAATAAAACAATAAACTTTATACTTAAAACAGCAAAAACAGTACTGAAGATAAAAACGGGATCTTTTTGAATAATCTCAAAATTCATCGTAGAACCTACGCTTACAAAAAAAACGGCAAGTAATAATCCTTTGAAAGGATCAATCTGTGCTTCCAGTTCATGACGGAATTCACTGTTGGCGAGCATAACACCTGCAAGGAAAGCGCCTAAAGCAGGAGACAGTCCGATCGCAACCATCAGTTCCGAAACACCGATCACAAGAAATAAGGAAGAGGCTGTAAGAAGTTCCGTCATTCCCGACTTTGAAACATATCTTAAAAAAGGAACAAAAACATATCTTCCCAATAAAATTAAGATGACAACCCCTAAGATTACCGTGGCAAACTGCATCCATTCCGGAAGAGTCTGAATGAGCACCTGAATTTCGTTATCATTATGTCTTGCTTTATAATTGGCAATAATCGGAAGAATCGCCAGAATAGGAATTACTGCAATATCCTGAAACAAAAGCGTAGAGAATGAAGCTTCTCCGGCTAATGTTTTTAAATTATTTTTTTCCTGTAAAGTCTGCAAAACTATAGCAGTAGAGGATAGGGCGAAACACATCGCAATGGCGAAAGCTTTGTCGATTTTCCAGTCAGCCCAAATAAATACCAGAAAGAGTAGTGAAGTGGTCAAAAGCATTTGGGTGAGACCCAGTCCGATGATTTTCTTCCGCATTTCCCAGAACTTTCTGGGTTCCAGTTCTAATCCCACCAGGAACAAAAGCATAATCACTCCGAATTCACTGGCATGCATAATGTCGTTCACATCTTTACCTGTGAGTTTCAAAACATAAGGACCAATAATGATACCTCCTCCAAGATATCCGATGACAGAACTTAACCCAAACTTTCTTACCAGCGGAACCATAATGATGGCAACGCCTAAAAAAATAAGGGTGTTCATTGCTAAGCTGGATTCCATATATTATTGATTCAAAAGTTCTGTGAATTTCTGTTTATGTAAAATGATATCTTTTTTGGATAATTTATTAGCTTCGTAAACGATCTTTATATTTTTCAGATTGGCTTTAAAAACATTCAGTGAAACAATAAGGCTGCTGATAAGTTCTTCTACAGTATATTTATAAGTGCCGTGTCTGCTGAAAGATCTCTCTTTCCCGCCGGTTGTTACCAGAATATAAACTTCTTTGTTCTCTAAAGGATTGTATTCTCCCTCTTTTAACCAGTCCCGGTCAAAAACTTCATCAATCCAAAGTCTTAGCAAAGGAGGGATTCCGAACCAGATCAAAGGAAACTGAAAAACAAAACGGTCATAATTCTTTAATCTTTTTCTTTCCCTAAAAGCGGCAATATGAAAATCAGGATATTCTTCGTAAAGGTCTCTGAGCGTGAAATGCTGATGACGCACATAGAAATTAATGAGCTCTACATTCGAGTTTGAGTGCTCCAGATAAGGATGTGCAAATACTACCAACGTCTTCTTCATAAACCTGTTTTCAGTAAATTTAATGAAAAAAAAATAAATTAAAGGCAGGTTTTAGGTGGTTTTATTAATTTTTTAATATTAAAAATTGAATTTTATGTTAAAAAAAGTAAAAAAAACAGAACTATTTTGAGTTTTAAATCAAAATTATGATATACTACATTAGTAATTTTCTGTCTTATATTTCTGAAGATTGAAAATTTGAGCTTAAGATTATTTTAGATATTATTAAATAAACCACTTCCATATTTCTAAAAATACAGATGTTATTCCTAATAATAAAAGAAGTAATGCTATGATTTTAAAATATCTTGATTCATTTCTTTTGTGGGCGAGAAATAAAAAGAATGCTGATAGAAGTGGAATTAATATAAGATAGTATTTATATACATATTTTAATTCTAAAAAGGCATGAAAGGCTTGTGTTTTTCCATCAGCATTTAAATAATCATTCAAGATGAACATATTAATTCTGATAGAAAAAAACAAGACGAATATGCTTAATAGTATAGAGAATATAGAAAATTTCACAGGAAAAGAGATTCGTTTACAAATAGATTACCATCCTCCTGATGCACCACCGCCGCCAAAGCTTCCGCCGCCACCAAAACCTCCAAATCCACCCCCACCGGAGCCACCACCAAATCCACCGCCGCCGAAGCTGCCTGGGAAAGGGAAAAATCCGCCAGGATAATTTCTTCTTCCTCTTCTTGTAATAAGTACGTCGTCATCGTCGGAATTTCCGCCATTTCCGCCGCCGCCTCTGTTTCCGAAAAGGATGGCAAGAACAATAAAGATAACAAAAGCTATAAGCAGTATTTTTAAAACACTTCCGTCACCGCTTTCCTGATTGGCGATAGGTTTGAATTTTCCCTGAACCGCTTCCATCAATGCTGAAGTTCCTCTATTGATTCCTTCGTACCATTCCCCTTTTTTGAAATGAGGAGTAACAATATAATCTAAGATTTGCCCCGCCACTGATGCGGTTAAGTATTGTTCAACAGCCCGTCCTTGCTGAATCGCCATGGTGTGATCTTCTGTTGCAATCAGAAAAACAATTCCGTTGTCAACGTCTTTTTTTCCGATTCCCCATTTTTCACCGAACATGGTGGCTAAGAAGTTTACATCTTCCCCTTTTGTAGAGGGAATAATGATCACTTCAATTTCTGTTGAGGTAGAATCTGCAAATTTGATGAGTTTATCGTTCAGTTTGTCTTTTTCCTGTTGGCTTAATAAATTGGCTTTGTCATAGACAGGATAAAGGATCGCTGGTTTTTCAGGAATCGTGTATTGTGCTGATACAAAATTGTAAAAGCATAGCAATAAAAATGAAAATACTATTTTAAGAGAACGTAATTTCATTGGGTAATTGGTTGGGGTTTTCTCCTGTTACCGGAAAATGTTTTTTAAGTTCAAGCCCTGTTTCCAGAATTGCACTTTTTAATGCTTTATAATAATTTCCTTTGGCAAATTCAGTGGTAATATAATCATGCAGACGATCCCAATAGGATTGCTGTACTTTCTCGTGAATTCCCGTGTCACCAATAATGGTAAGGTATTTTTGTTCGAAATTTACATGGAAAAGCACAGCATTTTTCTCAGTGGTTTTATTGAGGCATAGTTTTTCGAAAATCTTAAACGCTGTTTTAGCATTGTCATTTTCAGTATTCGAATCGACATGCACTCTGATCTCACCCGTAGAGTGTTCTTCTGCTGATTGAATAGCTTCCACTAGGGAAGCTATTTGCTGATCTGTAAGGAAACTTTTCATTATTCTGAGAATGCTTCAGGTGCTTTTTCTGCTCCTGCTTCAGCCTTGAATGCTGGCTTTTCTTTGAAATTGGTAAAGTTTGCCAGAATATTGTTAGGGAACTGCTTAATAGAAGTATTGTATTTCTGTACTGCCTGGTTGTAATAAACCGTTTCAGTTCTGATACTATTTTCTATAGCAGTATATTCTCTCTGGAAGTTAATGTATTGCTGATCGGCTTTTAGATTCGGGTATTGTTCTACAACGGCCATTAAACGGCTTAAAGATCCGGATAATTCTCCTTGTGCAGCCTGGAATCTTGCCAGATCCTGTTCTGTCATATTGCTTGGATCGATATTAATAGATGTCGCTTTTGAACGGGCTTCAACTACTTTTGTAAGGGTTTCCTGTTCAAATTTTGAATATGATTTTACCGTTCTTTCCAAATTCGGGATAAGATTCGCTCTTTTCTGATAAACGGTTTCTACATTCGCCCATTTGGTGATGACTTCCTGCTCCTGAGCTACGAAATTATTATATCCGTTTTTACCCCAGAAAAAAAGAATAGCAACGATTACTAGAAGAGCAATACCGATAGTTCCGGCGCTCAGACAGCCCTTGTTTTTCATGTTTAATTTTTTTAAATTCTTGTTCTAACCAAATATACAAATTATGTGCTAATTTTGTGGAAAATTAATTTGAATGACAACAATAGTGGTGGCAATGGGAGAGAAGAACGAGATTGGTTTTGAAAACCAGTTACTTTGGCATCTTCCGAAAGATTTAAAACATTTTAAAGACCTGACTTCGGGACATCCGATTATCATGGGAAGAAAAACATACGAAAGTATTGGAAAACCTCTTCCTAACCGTACGAATATTGTTGTATCCAGAAAAAAAGACTGGTTTGAGGAAGGAATTTTAATTGTAGGAAGTATTAAAGAAGCTGTGAAATTTGCCAAAAAGATTGATGAAGAGGTTTTCATTATCGGTGGCGGAAATATTTATGAGCAGACCATGGATGTTGTTGATAAGCTGGAAGTAACTTTAGTAAAAGCAGATTTAAAAGCAGATACCTATTTCCCGAAAATTGATCCAAAAGTCTGGAAAAAAGTAGGGGAGGTTTGCCATGAGAAGGATGAAAAAAATCAATATGATTTTTGTTTTCAGACCTACGAAAAAATTAAGAGTGAATAGTTGTGAGAATTCTGGCTTCTTACTTCTAGCATCTAATATTTAAATGTTTTATCTTTGCACTTCTAAAATTTAATAATGAATAAATACATAAAGTTTGTAATCTCTGCAATTATTCTTGCAGTAGCAGTTTATCTGATGATGAACAGAAACATCGGGTGGGGAATTGTTTTGGTTGTTATTGCTGCTGCGCCTGTTTTACTTTTCTTTAAAAACGAATATATTTTGTTGGCTTTCTGGCAATTGAGAAAACAAAATATGGAAAAAGCGGCTGTTTGGTTACAAAGCATTACTAACTACAAAACTCAGCTTCATAAATCTCAATATGGATATTTCCATTATTTATTGGGATTGACACAAGCTCAGGATCACCCGACAAAAGTGGAGCCTTTAATGAGAAAAGCGTTGGATTATGGTTTGAATATGAAACATGACAGAGCAATGGCAACATTGAATTTGGCAGCGGCTGCAATCTCTAAAGGAAGAAAACAGGAAGGTCAAAAACTACTGGACGAAGCAAAGAGATTGGACAGTGCAGGAATGATGACGGATCAGATCAAAATGATGAAAGACCAGCTGAAAATGCCAACAATGCAGAAACATATGCATAATCCTAATATGAGAAACAGAGGGAAATTCTTTTAATTGAGAGAAATTTCGGAATCGATTTATAAAATAAAAGCATCTAATTTAGGTGCTTTTGTTGTTTGTACTTTTGATAGCAATATTGTTTTAAAAATAAATACGAACAATAAAACACAGACATCTGCATGATCTGAAAAATCTGCGAGAGAATAAAAAAATCGAAACTTGTTTCTCACAAATGATAAGACAAAATCTTTTGTCTCGCAGATCTCGCTAATTGAGTAGATTTAAAAACATCATATAAATTTTAAACACAAACATCTGTGCGATCTGCAAAATCTGCGGGAGAATATAAAAAATCGGAACTTGTTTCTCACAAATGATAAGACAAAATCTTTTGTCTCGCAGATATCGCTAATTGAGCAGATTTAAAAATATCATATAAATTTTAAACACAAACATCTGTGCGATCTGCAAAATCTGCGGGAGAATTTTTGACGCAAAGATTAATTTAAAATATATTGGAAAACTGAGCAAATAAGAATCAATTTGTTGATCTGATGAAGCTTTATTGATATATTAGGTTTGATTTTAAATTACATTTCAGAATTATTATGATCATACCCATAAAATTTAGGAATTTGCCAATGGTATTTTACAGCTAATGTTCTGATGGCTACAATTAATAAAATCGTAAAAATCTGGATTACGGTAAAAGAAAGAGGAGTGAATTTTGTTAAGAGCAAGAATATAGAACCGCCTACAATACAAGCCGTGGCATAAATTTCTTTTCTAAAGATCAATGGAATTCGATTGAGTAAAATATCCCGTATAATACCTCCGAAACAGCCTGTAATGGTTCCTAAACCAACACAAATTAATGGATGGATATCTGCATTCAATCCTTTTTGAATCCCAATTATTGTAAACAACCCTAGTCCGAAACTGTCAAAAATAAATAAAGTGACCTGAAAGTTTTTTTCCAAAGATTTAAAAATCATGGTGAAAATACTGGTCAGGATAATTAACGCACAGGTAAGAAGATCGTGCATCCAGAAAACCGGAATATCCAATAAAAGGTCTCTCACAGTTCCGCCACCAACAGATGTGACAAAGGCAATAATAAGCACACCGAAAGGATCAAGACGTTTCTGCATGGCGGCAAAGCTTCCCGACATTGAAAAGGAAATGGTTCCCAGTACTTCTATGGCAAAATTGAACTGTTCGTGCATGTTTTATAAAAAATAAATGATAGTTGATGAATGATTTCTTCTTAAGCAAATTTTCTACCATTCTTCAACTATCATTTAAAGCTTATTGAAATTTTTTATTTTTCTTTTTCAACTCTTACAGAATCGGGAACCAAGAGTTCATATTCTCCGCCATGGTTGATGATTTCTCTTACAATACTACTGCTGATAAAGGATTTTCCTGATGAAGTTAATAAAAATACAGTTTCCAGTTTTTTATGAGCCAGTGTTCTGTTGGTATGGGCAATGGCTTTTTCAAATTCGAAATCTGCGGGATTTCTTAAACCTCTGATGATGTATTGCGCATTTTTTTCAAAACAATAATCAACGGTTAAGCCTTCAAAAAAATCGACTTCCACGTTGGGGAATTCTGCCACGGAATTTTGAATGAATTCTATCCTTTTTTCCAGAGGAAACATATATTTTTTCTGAGAATTCTGCCCGATTGCAATGATTAATTTATCGAAAAGCGGAGCCGCTCTTTCTATAATGTCGTAATGTCCTAGAGTAATAGGATCAAAAGATCCCGGGAAAACAGCAACTTTCATATTCTTAGTTGTTTTCGTTTGATTTTTCGTAAAATAACCTCAAATTATCAATATTTAAGGTACAATCATTATTTAAAACTTGATTGGAAGATAAGTTTAAAATTAATTTATTTCTTCCTATAATTTTTGAATTTTTATACAATTTTTCAATTGGTCTGAAATTAATAATGTTTTCAAAATTTCCAGATTCATCTTTTTTAATAATTCCTGAAAATAAAACAGCATTATCCTGAGAGGTAATCTCAAAGTAATTTGGTGCTATTTCATTGTCAATTGTAATGTCGTGTTTCATAACATATCCAAAACACTTTTTTTTATCTAAATAAATAGCATCTTCTTTAAAGCTAATATCTTTAGGTTCAAGATTCGTTTTAGGAATATTTAATTTAAGGGTTTCTACATTTTGAGAAATTCCCCAAAAAGGTATTAAAAATAAAATTATTGAAAAATTCTTCATTATTTCTATTTGCTAAGTGCCTTTTCAACTTCATTTCCACAAAGATCGGTAATAGAGATCCCGTAGATTTTTGCCTGTTGAGGAAGAATACTTGCAGGAGAGAATCCTGGGTTTGTATTCATTTCCAGCATATAAGGAATACCGTTCATTAAGATATATTCACTTCTTGAGAAGCCGCTCATTCCCAGTGAATTGTAAGCTCTTTTTGAAATTTCTTCTACTCTGAGTCTTGTTTCGTCATCAATTCTTGCCGGAGTAATTTCTTCGGAAGCGCCTTCGTATTTTGCTTCATAATCGAAAAATTCATTTTGAGGAACGATTTCTGTAATTCCTAAAACGATGGTTTCTCCTTTGTAATCAATAACTCCCACAGACACTTCCATTCCGTCTAGGAAACTTTCAATTAAGATTTCATCATCTTCTTTAAAAGCAATTTCGGTTGCTGCAATCAGCTCAGACTTTTCTTTAACTTTTGAAATTCCTAAAGAAGATCCGGATTGGTTGGGCTTAACAAAAACTGGAAGCCCAAGGTTTTCCACGATTTCGTCAACGTTGATTTCTTCTCCTTTTCTTAAATAAACACTTTTTGCGGAAGGAATTCCGTATTTTGAAAGTACCGCTAAGGTGTCTTTTTTATTGAATGTTAAGGCACTTTGGTAAAAATCACAACCGGTATATCTTTGTCCGATAGCGTCCCAGTACGCCTGAAGAATTCCGTTTTCGCCCGGAGTTCCGTGAATGATATTAAAGCAGACATCAAATTGTAATGTTTCATTATTATCTAATGAGACTGAAAAATCACCTTTGTTAATGCTGTATTTTTTATCATTTTCATCCAAAAAATACCATTCATTTTTAAGAATGACTACTTTATATACATTGTATAAGTTTCTGTCTAAAGAATCATAGATCAATTGACCGCTTTTCAGGGACACAACATATTCATCAGAATAGCCACCCATGACTACGGCAACGTTTTTTTTGCTCATATCTATATAGTATCAATGAAGCAAATTTAATGATTTTATGGAATCTAATTCGGGAAAATAAGAAATTTTAAAATCTGAATGAATTGTGTTAAATAAAAGTACATTCTAAAATTATTAGCTATATTTGCCGTTATAATTAAAGTCATTTTAAGTATGTTTAAATCACTTTTCAATTGGAAAGTTTTAGTGAATTTATTAGTAGCCATCGGCGTTTTTGTGGGGTTGGTGTGGCTTACCTTCCGTTGGTTAGAATATCATACTAATCATGGGCAGGAAATTCCTGTTCCAAACGTGGTTAATAAAACAGTGCACGAAGCAATCAAAATATTGGATGATACAGGATTGGAATATGAAGTAGACAGTTCTAAGTATGATCCTAAGTTCAGACCTTTTCAGGTACTTCAGGTATTTCCTTCACCAGGTTCCCGCGTAAAAGACGGAAGAACGGTAAGATTGAAAGTTAATCCTAAAACCTGGGCGGCAATTGCTCTTCCTGATGTAATCAATAAATACTCCGGACTGGCTTTCCAAAGATTGGAACAGGTAGGATTAAAAGTAGGAGATACGATATATGAACCAAGTATCCAGAAAGATGCGGTTCTTAGAGTTTTATTTAAAGGAGTAGAAGTAAAGCCTAAAACGAAACTTCCAAGATTTTCTATCGTAGATGTAGTGATTGGTTCCGGACCGATGAGAAACATTGGAATTCCTAGTGTTGTTGGTTTAACGGTAAAAGAAGCAAAAGCACTTATCATAAGAAGCAAATTTGAAGTAGGTGTAGTAGAATATGAAGACGGAGGGAAAGACGAATCCGATATTGTTTATTATCAGGATCCGGGTGCAGGCGATGTACGGGATCAGGGAATGCAGATCGATCTTTGGGCAAGTAAAAGAACACCTGCTGAATTGAGAAGTAAAATAGACCAGCTTAATTCTATGTATCGTATGAAGGTAGATACGGCTCTTCCTCCTGTAAGATATGAAGAAGTAACTGTAGATCCTCCTCATTTAGAAGAACAGGCTCCTCCGGCTCCTAAAAAAGAAACTCCTAAACCGGAGCCTGCTAAAACTGAGCCTCAAAAGACTACGAATGTAAAGCCTTCGACAACTTCTACTGAAGATAAAACAAAAGCAGCAGGAAGTAATACCAAAGGAACGACACAGAAACCTGCTGAAAAACCAAAGGCTAAAAATGTAATTATTCAATAATAGTACTATTATTATAAAATTATAGGCTTCAACTTTACCATGTTGAGGCCTTTTGCGTAAAAAATATAAAACAATGACAGAAGATAACGAAGATTTTTTAGATGAAGAATTATTGAATACCGACAGTATTGATAATATCGATATTGATGAAGAAAATAAAGGATTATATGAGCATCTTAATCTCACTGTTGATAAAAGTCAGGAACCATTAAGGATTGATAAGTTTTTATTAATTTTTCGTCAGAATTCTTCAAGAAATAAAATTTCCCAGACCTGTAGAGCCGGAAACGTTATTGTAAACGGAGTTGCTGTAAAACAGAACTACCGTGTAAAACCGGGAGATCAGATTTCAGTATTGTTGGCGCATCCTCCGAGACAAAATGTAATTATTCCACAAGATATTCCGATTAATATCGTTTATGAAGATGATGACCTTGTGGTAGTAGATAAGGATCCAGGAATGGTAGTTCATCCCGGATTTGGAAACTGGGACGGAACATTAGTGAATGCACTGGCTTTTCATTTTGAAAAGAACGGCGCTAAATCTGATCTTGACAGAGTAGGATTGGTACATAGAATAGATAAAGATACTTCAGGGTTATTGGTGATAGCCAAAAATGAATACGCGTTAAGCTTTTTGGCAAAACAGTTTTTTGACAGAAAAACAAAGAGACTGTATTGGGCTTTTGTATGGGGGAATGTGCAGGATGATGAAGGGACCATACGAGGTCATATCGGCCGACATCCTAAAAACAGAATGCAGATGCATACCTATGAAGACGGAAGCCAGGGGAAACATGCAGTAACGCACTATAAAGTATTGGAAAGATTTAAATATATGACCTGGGTAGAGTGTAAACTGGAAACCGGAAGGACTCACCAGATCAGAGCACACTTCAAACATATCGGTCATACCCTGTTTAATGATGAAAGATATGAAGGTCATACCCCTCTTCGTGGAGTGAATCTTCCTAAGTATAAGCAGTTTATAAAAAATGTATTTGAAATTTTGCCTAGACATGCGCTTCATGCCCATACATTAGGATTTATACATCCGACGACGAAGAAAGAATTATATTTTGAGAGCCCAATGCCGAAAGATATGGCGGATGCTGTAAAAAAATGGAGAAATTATTTAGAAAACTAAAAATATATTGAGAATTTTTTTATATTTGTTGAATTGAAATCAAGATTTGTTATGAGAAAACTATATGCTATCGTATGTTTAGCTCTTTTGTCGAATGCATACAAAGCACAAGAATCACTTCCATATTATCAACAATACCTTTTGGATGGTGATTTCCTGTTCAACCCTGCTCAGTATGGAAAAACGGATGAAGTTCAACTTAATCTCAACTACCAACAACAATTTTCAAAGTTCAGCGAGTCTCCCAATGTACAATCAGTGGGGATCAACGCGAATATCTTTGATAGAGTAGGTGCAGGTATTTCTGTGTTTAGAGATAGCAATGGCCCTATTTCTGCAGGTGGGATCACGGCGGGGGCTTCTTATTTTATTCCTTTAAGTAGTGAGGGAGACAGAAAAGACCAGTTCTCTTTCGGTACTAGTGTTAATTTTTACAATATGAATTTTGATTATTCAAAAATTAATACAGAAGAAGGTTATGATCCTTTGTTGCAAGGAAACGAAAGCAACATTTTCATGGTGTATGCTAACTTCGGTTTAGCAGCTACTTATAGAAACTTATTCGGGGGAGTATCAGTAAACGATATTGCTTTGAGTAATGACCAATCTATCGTTAATAACTATGAGCCGTCTCCGATCAAGTTTTTCTTAAACTTAGGATATGACTGGCATGTAGGAGATAATATATTTTTCACTCCGTCAGTATTGGTAAACTTGAATACCAACTCTACAAGACTTATCGATTATAACTTGATGGCTACTTTCTTTAATGACATCAACTCTTTCTCTTTCGGGGTAAGCTACAGAGCTGCTCAGAATAGATTTGATAACCAACAGTTACAGATCGCTCCGGTTGTTAAAGTTAAATTTAATAAATTTATGGTGGGTGCAACTTATAACTTAGGATTGTCTGATATTCAGGATTATGGAGGAAACAGCTTTATGCTAAGTGTAGGTTATAACTTTGATAACTTCATTAACCGTAGAGGATATAGATATTAATCAATTTAATTTAAATAAATTTGAGCTCTGGATTTTTTCAGAGCTTTTTTTATGATTTATATACATATTCCGTTTTGTAAGCAAAAATGCAGTTACTGTAATTTTCACTTTTCTACCTCTTTAAATTTTAAAGATGAAATGTTGGCTGCTATGAAGAAAGAAATCTTCTTGCGAAAAGATGAATTACAAAACAAAAATTTGCAATCCCTTTATTTTGGTGGCGGAACCCCTTCAATTCTTTCTCCCGATGAAATCAAGACTTTAATAGATGAAGTGTTAAAACATTTTAGTTTTGAAAAAGATATTGAAATTACGTTAGAAGCTAATCCGGATGATTTAGATAAAGATTTTTTGAAAGGTTTGTCGAATTCTCCTGTAAATAGACTGTCAATAGGAACTCAGAGTTTCTTTGAAGAAGATTTAAAATTAATGAATCGTGCGCATACAGCATCGGAAGCAGAAGGTTCTATCAAAAGAGCACAGGATTTTGGTTTTGAAAACCTGAGCATCGATTTAATTTACGGTTCGCCGACTTCCAATCTGGAAATCTGGAAAGAAAATCTCAATAAAACAATTGCGCTTGAAGTACCTCATATTTCTTCCTATGCTTTGACTGTGGAGCCCAAAACGGCTTTGGAAAACTGGATTTCGAAAGGAAAAGTACTCAGTCCAAAAGAAGAAGAACAAAACAGAGAATTCTATTATTTGTCAGACTTTTTAAAAGATAATGGTTTTGAACATTATGAAGTTTCCAATTTTGCGAAACCTGAATTTTATTCGAGACACAATTCTGCATATTGGAAATATAAAGAATATTTAGGAATTGGGCCCTCTTCACATTCTTACAATGGTTTTGATATCAGAAGTTGGAATGTTGCCAATAATCAGCAGTATATTAAAAAAATAAATTCAAATCTTTTGGCTAAAGAAGAAGAAATTCTTTCGCAGGAAGATCAGTTTAATGAAATGATCATGATTGGATTAAGGACAATTTGGGGAGTTGATCTTTCAAGTTTGAAAGAAAAATTCAGCGATAAGATTCTTGAACATTTTCAAAATGAAATTAAATCAAAACTTGAAGAAGGAATTATAATCATTGATAATAACCATTTAAAAATTCCCGAAAAACATTGGTTTATGGCCGATGGAATTGCTTCGGATCTTTTTTTTGTTTAAATTGAATATCAGAAAATAAAGACTACAAATAGAACTATGAAACTAAAATTATTTTTCTTCCTGTTTTTTGTTGGGATTTTTGCGTATGCCCAGAAACCTATTTTTGTAAAGGCGAAAGTGAATGTTGTAAATGTTTATCGAAATTCAGCAGAACTACAAAGCTCTGTGAACGTATCTTTACCGGCAGGAACATCAGAAATTGTGGTGACCAATATTTCTAATGAGATAAATGAGAGATCACTTCAAATCAATTTTAATAACAAAAATATTGCAATTCTTTCCGCTCAATATACAGATAATTATGTCTCTGAATATGATATGGATAAAACAAATCCTAGAATCAAAAAAGCGACAGATAGTATTGCTATTGTAGAAAATCTTTTGGCAAAAACAACTATTGAACTGGATGCAAACAATAAAACGCTTGAACTTTTAGATAAAAACCAGACTGTTTTGGTAGGGAGCAATACTTCCAATGTAGCTCAACTTATGCAACTCACAGATTATTATAAAAATAAAAGAGTTGAAATAAGCGAAGTGATTTCATCAATTAATAAAAAAACTACGGATCTGCAGAAGAAACTGAACAGATTAAGAAGCAGTCTTAAAATCAATTCCGAAATGGAAGAAAATCTTTCTGATGGAGTTTTGATTTTAAAAGTAATAAGCAGTGCCGCTTCAAATGCCAAACTTGATATTGGTTATCTTGCAGCAAATGTTTCCTGGGAACCGTTTTATGAAGTAAGAGGGAATAAAATTTCTGAACCATTAGATTTAACTTTTAAAGCGAAGTTGAGACAAGGTACAGGATTAGACTGGAAAGGCGTGAAATTATCATTAATTAATTCCAGGTCTTCAAGAAATAATACGGCTCCGGTTCTTAATCCATGGTTTTTACAATCTCAAAAGTATGAAGATGTTATGAATTCGGGAAGAAGAGTTTATGATACAATTTCTAGAGAGCAAAGAATTGATGAAGTTGTAGTAATGGGATACAGTGCAACAATAAACGAAAATCAACTGAACATGAGCTTTGATACAGATGTTCCTTATGATATTCTTTCCAATAACCAAGATCATTTTATTAATCTTAAGCAAATCAAAATACCTGCTGACTATAAATATTATACTGCACCTAAAGCCGGAAAGGATGCGTATTTAATTGCTACCGTTAAGGATTTCAATAAGTATAATTTGATTTCAGGTTCTGCCAGTATCATTTTTGAAAATATGTTTATCGGAGAGACGAGAATTAACCCGAATCAGGTGGCAGATGAATTGAATATTACCCTTGGAGACGACAAAAAAATAAGTGTTCGTAAGGAAATTGTTGATGATAAAGCCAGTGTGAAATTCTTTTCTTCCTATCAGGAAAAAACTTTTACCTATGATCTCATTGTCAGAAATAATAAAAAAGAAGCAATTGATATTGAAATTAAAGATCAGTTTCCTTTAAGTAAAGATGAAGCGGTAAAAATTGAATTGTTACAAGCTGATAAAGCAGAAATAGATAAAGAGAAAGGATTTTTGACCTGGAATTTGAAAATTCCTTCAAACGAAACTAAAAAAATAAGGGTAAGCTACAAAGTAAGATATCCAAAAGATTATTCGATCAGTAATCTTAATTAATTACAATTCTATTCCTTATTTTTGTATAAAATTTCAGCTCGTTTTGAAGAATAAAAAACCAGACTATTCGCATCTTTCATCCAGCCAGCCTATTGGTATTTTCGATAGTGGCGTAGGAGGTTTGACGGTTGCTAAAGAGATAAAAAGGCTTCTTCCCCACGAAGATTTAATTTACTTTGGAGATACAAAGCATCTTCCATATGGTGAAAAATCTAAAGAAGCCATCATTGAATATTCTACTAAGATTACCAATTTTTTATTGGCGCAGAATTGTAAAGCGATTGTAATTGCGTGTAATACCGCAACAGCAAATGCGTTGAATGAAGTGATGCAATCTGTGGCAGGAAGAGTTCCTGTTATTGATGTTATTAATCCTGTAGCGGAAAAAGTTTCCTATGAAATTCACAATAACGTTGGAGTTATCGCAACAAAAGCGACGGTGAATTCAGGACTATACAAAAAAAGTATTCGTAAACATAATAAGTGGATTAAAGTAGACGAATTAGCAACTCCGTTGTTAGTTCCTGCTATTGAAGAAGGATTTAAAAACCATCCGATTACCCATGCTATTATTTATAATTATTTAAGCAATAGTAAGTTGAAAAATATTGAGACACTGATTTTAGGATGTACGCATTATCCTTTATTAATAGATGAGATCAAACAATATTACGGAAACCGTGTGCGTGTGATTGATTCGCCTAATATTGTAGCTAATCATTTAAAAATCATTTTAGATAAATATAACCTTCTGAATGATAACAACCCGAAACCGAATTACCATTTCTACCTTTCAGATTTGACTAAGAACTTCGAGAAAATTTCAAAAAAATTCTTCGGGAAAACAATCGATCTGGAATTGAAAGTATTGTAAAATAAATAACAAAAAAGACTCAGTAATGAGTCTTTTTATTTTATACTTCCAGAATGACTTCTTGCTTTTCGTGCCTTGTTTTAGGAGTAATAGTAGGCTGATTGCTGTCTTCCTCTGCTCTTACGCCAATTGTAACGGCAAATAGGGTTTCATATTTTGTGTTATTCAAAATTGCATCATATTTTTCAGGCTCAATTCCTTCCATTGGTGTAGAATCAATTCTGAGCTCTGCACATGCTGAAAGGAAAACTCCTAATGAAAGATAAACCTGATGACCCAACCAGGATTTTATAACATCATTACCTTTTGGTTTTACAAAATTTTTATAATAATTCAGACTGCCTTCCGGAAGATACCCCTCAATCTTACTTTCAAAATCATCAGGATTTTTCATGACCTGAAATACAATTAAATAGTTGCTGTCCAAAACTTTTTCCTTATTCCAATAAGAAGCTTCGGCCAAAGGTTGTTTTAATGCAGAAGAATTATTGACAAAAACAAAATTCCATGGTTGGCTGTTGATGGAAGAAGGGCTCAGTTGTAAAATATCTTTTAACTGTTGAATTTTTTCTTCACTTATCGTTCCTTGAGGATTATACTTTTTCACAGTATATCTCGATTTCATTTTTTCTAAAAAGCTCATAATTTTAAACTATATTTTTTATAGTTGCAAAACTAATTTAAGTTTAATACATTTGCAATAACGGTAAAAAAGGATAGTATAAAATGTATACAATAAACAACAAATCTTATCCGTGCTGTACAAGCGTGACGATGAAATTCATAGGAGGGAAATGGAAAGCAGTAATTTTAGTTCATCTTAAGGATGGCCCCAAAAGATACAACGAAGTGAGAAAACTGATTCCTACGATTACAGAAAGAACGTTAAGTTTACAGCTGAAACAATTGGAAGAAGACCATATTATTGACCGAAAAGTTTTTACAGAAAAACCTCCGCTAATGGTAGAATATACATTGACGGATTTTGGGAAAACATTGCTTCCTGTTCTGGAAGAAATTACAAAATGGGGGATTGAAGCTTCTGAAAAATTCAAAAAAAAATAATCAGGAAAAAATCCTGATTATTCTGTTATTTCTGTATTGACTTCTTTATTGGGCTCAAAAAAGCTGAAACTTACGTTTCCGTATTTTCTGGTATCGATCAGGTTAGGATGATCAAATTTCATTCGGCTTTGGTGCTCTACGATCAGCGTTCCGTTTTCTTTTAAATATTTATTATTTAAAACTAAAGAAATTAGTTCATAATATTTTTTTTCTTCCATCTCAAAAGGAGCATCAGAAAAGACCAGTTCAAAAGATTTTTTGTTTCTGAATTTTTTCAACCAGTCAAAAACATCTCCCCTCTGAACATTTACTTGCAAATTAAATCCTAATTCCGAAGCGGTGGAATTTAGAAAACTGGTATGTTTCGGATTCATTTCTACAGAAGTGATATCCTGACAGCCTCTGGAAGCAAATTCAAAGGTGATAGAACCAATTCCCGCAAAAAGATCCAACACAGAAATTGACTGCATATCGTATTTGTTTTCCAAAATACTGAACAATGCTTCCTTCGCAAAATCCGTCGTAGGTCTTACATCAAAATTCTTTGGAGCGGCTATTTTCTTGGCTTTCCATTTGCCTGAGATTATTCTGTACATATTTATTTAGGTTTTAGATTGAAGGTAATAGATTGCAGCTAAGAACTAAAGCCTGTAATCTGCGCTCTGCAACCTAATTAAGTATAAAATTTTTATTAGGAATATTATCAAATACAATTTTCAGATTCTTAACAAATTTCTGTAGCTCTGAAATGAAGGTTTCGTTTTCTGTTGTTTCTCCGTAGGCAAAAAAGCTGGTTTCATTGATTCCGAAACCTATTTTGCTTAATGTGAACATCACAAAATAAAGAAAGTCAACTTCTGAATTGACATCCAGATTATTATATAAGATAATTTTTTTATCGTCAATCGCAAAAAACTCACATTGGTGGTGGTACAAATTGATGTGAATTTCTTTATTGTTCTTATTATTGATAGAGTTTAAAAACCGTTCTCCTGAAAAATTGAAATGAACAGGAATGTCTAAGCTCTTTATTTTTTGATAAAAATTCTTAGGAAAAGTATAATAAAACTGAACTTTAAACTTTTTGTTGACAGAAAGCATCAATTCTTCATTTTCCTTATCAACGGGAGCATTAAAAGAAATTAAGTCAAAGCCGGCATCATGCTCGGGAAATCCTTCCGGCATTAAGGTAAAATGATTCAATGCTGAAATTACCTGAATTTCATCAAATTTTTGTTTACCCAACACTTCATCCAGCTTTTGTGAGATGAAATTTTCCGGAGTTTCTTCGTCTACGAAATAAGATTTCTCCTCCACAATGCTTTTATTCTTAGCAATTTGTGAGATCAATCCGTCTTTGGTAAAAAGTAAATTAAGTACGTTCATATTTCAATTCCTGCAAATTTAGTGAAATTCTACCATTACTGCACCCGATTGATGATGAAGTATTTCCTTATTGTAAAAATCGAGATTGGTCTGACTTTCCAAAGTGTCCCAAACCATTTTTTGTAACGTGCCATCACCAATTCCGTGTACAATTTCCAGCCTTTTGAGATGGTTTTTCCTGCAAAAGGCAATCACGTTCAATAATTTTTCTTTCTGAATGAAAAGTCTTTCAAAACTATCATAATCATGTGGGTTTTTGACTAAATTTTCAAAATGAAGATCTAAAACCAACAGATTTTTGTGATGTTTTTTTGAGATTGTTTTTTGGGGTTCTGCCTTTTTTACGACTTTAATATTTTCGTAAAAATCAGAAATTTTTGGAACTAATTTTTCCTTTGGATATTGATGGGTAAAGCCGTATTCATCCTTAAACACAACAATATTTCCATGAACGGAAGTGATTACTCCGTTTAAGTCTTCGTCTACCACAGAAACTTTGTCTCCAATCTTCATTTTATTACATTTTATTTAGGTCCCAATTCAATCACTTCCAGATCCTTTATTTCCGTATCATCGATTACAAAACGCATCATGGTTCTCATTTTATGCCAACCTTGTTTTCCGCAGGCTCCGGGATTCAGGTGGAGCAGATTATTTTTTTTGTCAAACATCGCCTTCAAAATGTGAGAATGTCCGGAAATAAATAAATTGGGTGCCTTTTCAGAAATTTCCTTTTTTGCCAAAGGAGTATACTTTCCGGGATATCCACCAATATGAATCATTAAAACTTCTACATTTTCGCAAAAAAAACGATTCACTTCAGGAAATTCAGAACTGATTTTTGGATTGTCGATATTTCCATAAACTCCTTTTAAAGGCTTGATTTTTTCAAGCTGTTCGATGACTTCCATACTTCCGAAATCTCCGCCATGCCAAATTTCATCAGCTTGCTGAGCGTATTCCAGAATTCGGTCATCGATGTAGGAATGGGAATCGGAGAGAAGAAGGATTTTTGTCATTATCTAAGTGTTCTTTCTGTGATGTTTTCGTCGTATTTATCCTTAAAAACCTGTACTCTGTCAGGATTCAGATCGCCTTCAGCAGTGATTACCCTTTCTTTTAACAACCATTTGATCAGCTTTTCCATTCCTTTTCTGGAATTCATGAAATTAGCAATTTTCGTAAAATCCTTAGACTCTACTTTTGTTTTTTCAGATAAAAAATTTAAAATGAAATAATCATCATCCTGATATACTGGCGTTTCATTATCCATATATCTATACATCAGGATTTCATCATCATTCTTCATCGTAAAGAAAGAATACTGGGCAACATTTATTTTTTCTGCTTTCAGAATCTGTTTACCGTCAAGTAAAACTTTGTCATTTTTAATAACAACTTCCTGAGAAAAACAGATGTTGAAGCTTATAATGAATAAAAATGCGGCCAGTAATTTTTTTAGTGTCATTTTTTTTATGATTAAAACTTTTTGCAAATATAACAGTTAAATAAAAATCTTAATATTTAGTAAATTTGGAAAAATTAAAAAAATGAAACAAAAACTTTCTTTTTTCCTTTTTCTTTTGAGTGTTGGAATCGCAAATGCACAGGTTGAAGAGAAAAAATTGGATGAATTGGTCCAAAATACGTTAAAAACATTTGATGTTCCGGGAATGTCCGTAGGAATTATCAAAGACGGAAAATTAATTTATTCAAAAGGTTTTGGAGTACGTTCATTAACAACAAAACAACCGATGGATGATACTACTTTGGTGGGGATTGCATCCAATTCAAAAGGTTTTACGTGTACAGCACTGGCCATTTTAGCGGATGAAGGAAAACTGAACTGGGATGACAGCGTTTCAAAATATATTCCTGAATTCCAAATGTATGATCCTTATGTTTCCCAAAATATTACCATTAAAGATTTGGTGACGCACAGAGCGGGATTAGGTTTAGGACAGGGAGATCTGATGTTTTTTCCGGAAGGCGGAAATTTAACGGTAAATGATATTGTTCATAATGTAAGATATTTAAAGCCTGAAAATCCTTTCAGAACGACTTTAGATTACAATAATATCATGTTCATCATTGCAGGAGAGGTGATTCACAGAGTTTCCGGATTGAGCTGGGCAGAATTTATTGAACAGAGAATTATGAAGCCTGTAGGAATGACCTCAAGTTTCGGAAGCTACAACAGAGCAAAAGCGGTGGCCAATAAAATTGATGCGCATGCTCCTGTAGACGGAAAAGCGGTTGCTGTTCCTCATGACTGGAATGAAACAGCCAATGCAGCAGGAGGAATTATGAGTAATATTAAAGATATGACGCTTTGGGCAGAATGTCTTTTAAATAATTTCACGACAAAAGACGGGAAGAAATTAGTTTCAGATAAAAATGTTCAGCAGCTTTGGAGTCTCCAGATTCCAAGTGGAGTAGCGGCAAAAAATCCTTACGATACAAGTTTTTACGGATATGGAATGGGATGGTTTTTAAGTGATGTGAAAGGTCACAAACAGATTCAGCATACGGGAGGACTGATCGGAACAGTAACTCAGTTTACTTTAATTCCGGATATGAAACTGGGAATTGTGGTTTTGACCAATCAACAATCCGGAGCGGCTTTCAATACGATTACGAACACCGTTAAAGATTCTTATTTGGGAATTGCAGACAGAAACTGGCTGAAAACTTATGGTGACCGAATGAAAAAAATGGAAGAAGTTTTCGATAAACAAAAGAAAGAGGCTTTTGCAAAATCAGAAGCTTTCAAAAAAGATAAAAATCTGCAGCCGAAATCAGAACAATTTGTTGGAACTTATAATGACAGATGGTTTGGAGATGTGGAAGTTTCTCAACAGGGAAATACCTATAGAATTTTGTGTAAAAACTCTCCAAGGCTGAAAGGCGAATTACTGCCTTATTCAAATAATTCTTTCATCATTAAATGGGACGACAGAAGCTACGATGCGGATTCCTATATTATTTTTAATTATGATGAAACAGGAAAAGCTGAATCTGCAAGATTAAAACCGATTTCAGATGTTACTGATTTCAGTTTTGATTTTGATGATTTAGATTTGAAAAGAAAATAAAAAGAAAAGCTCCAACATTGTTGGAGCTTTTTATATGAAACTTACTTAAGATTTTCTTTAACCACAAAAGTCACAAAAGATTTAAATAATGCATTTAAAGTTTATTATTAAACTAAAAAGAGTGTGTACATTTTTAAAAATCTTTGATTTTAATCTTTTGAGAACTTTATTATTGAATAGAATTCTTATAAATAGCTTTTGTGACTTTTGTGATTGAATTTAAAGTTAGTTTAATTAAAATATTTTATTAAATCTTTCCAGGCTCATAAAAAAATAAAAGCTTTTTATTGGCTCCGTCAAAATCAGTCCAGGAATCACAATCAATTTCAAAGCCAGCTACACCACAGGTTGGAAAATGGAAAATATCTTCGGAAATAGAATTAGCAAAATTTGAAATTCCGTTATTATGAGAAAAAAAAGCTACCGAATTGTGACTGTTGTCCAAATCATAGATCACAGACTCAAAATTGCTTTCCGAAGGATTGTATAATTTCTCATCGGTATTAAAATTAATTTGATAAGTCTGATTAAAAATCTTACATGTATTCAATGCTCTTACAGCGGGGCTGGAAACCAGATAGTCTATAGAGATATTATTGGTTTTTAAAAACCGGGACATATTCATAGCATCTTCCAATCCTTTATCTGCCAAAGGTCTGTCAAAATCCTCTGTTTCCTCCGGCCAGTCGCTCTTCGCATGTCTTACGAGTATGATTTTTTTCATAATTTAAGTAGTTTGGAAGAATAAAATTATAAAAAAAATAATGGAATTAAAACATGATTTATAAAAAAAACTGTGTGTGGAATAAAATCATTAAAATTTACTAAATTTGCAAACTTATGGGACAAATCCTTGCAATAGACTATGGAAAGGCTCGTTGTGGTATTGCTGCAACGGATGATATGCAAATTATTGCGAGTGGTTTGAATACTGTTCAGACTTCTGTTTTGATTGAATTTTTGAAAAAATATTTTAATGAGAACAGAGTGGATGAAGTGGTAGTAGGACTTCCTGTAGATTTGAAAGGAAATATTTCCGAAGTGGAAACCGATATTTTGAAATTCATAGAAGTTTTTGAAAAAGAATTTCCAATGATAAAAGTAAACCGCTTCGATGAAAGATTTACATCCAAGATGGCTTCGTTTTTTATTTCCCAAAGCGGAAAAAGCAAAAAGCAAAGACAGGAAAAAGGATTAATAGATAAAGTAAGTGCAACCATCATATTGCAGAATTTTTTAGAACAAAGAACAAGATGATTTTACCGATAAGAGCCTTTGGGGATCCTGTTTTGAGAAAAGTAGGTAAGGAGATAGATAAAGATTATCCCGAGTTACAAGAGTTGATAGATAATATGTTCGAAACTATGTACAGTGCAAACGGAATCGGTTTGGCTGCAGAGCAAATCGGGCTGGATATTCGTTTGTTTGTCATTGACGTTACTCCTTTGGCGGAAGATGAAGATTATGAAGATATTAAGGATGAACTGGCAGAATTCAAAAAAGTTTTTATCAATGCTAAAATTCTTGAAGAATCCGGTGAAGAATGGAAATTCAACGAAGGATGTCTTTCAATTCCTGATGTGAGAGAAGATGTAAAAAGAAAAAGTACAATTCTTATCGAATATTATGACGAAAATTTCGTTAAGCATACAGAAACTTTTTCCGATATTAGAGCCCGCGTAATTCAGCATGAATATGATCATATAGAAGGTACATTGTTTACAGATCATTTGAGTGCTTTGAAAAAGAAATTGGTAAAAGGGAAGCTTACAAAAATCACTCAGGGAGATGTAAGTATCAATTATAAAATGAGATTCCCTAAATAATTTAAATAAAAACAAAAAGAAATATTAAACAGCAGAAAGCCTTGAGCAGACTGCTATATTCACAAAAAATAAAGTTATGCTGTTAGAAAAAATAATTTCAATCTCTGGAAAACCAGGACTTTTCAAATTAGTTTCTCAATTAAGAAACGGATTCATTATTGAAGATGTTACCTCTAAGAAAAAAGTAAGTATCGGTAACTCTAGCCAGGTAAGTTTGCTAGACAATATCGCCATGTTTACTTTTGATAAAGAAGTTCCTTTGTTCGAAGTTTTTGAAAATATTGCTAAAAACTATGATTATAAAGAAGCTATTGCTCACAAATCTTCTGATGCAGAATTAAAAGAATTCATGACGGCTTCTCTTCCAAACTACGATACGGAAAGAGTATACGCTTCTGATATCAAGAAATTGGCTCAGTGGTATAACATTCTTCAGAAAGCAGGATATATCACTCCTGACAGCTTTGTGAAAGCAGAGCCTGAAACGTTAGAAGGTGAAGCAGCAGAAGAAGTAAGCATAGAAAAAGAAGCTCCTAAAAAAGCAGCTCCCAAAGCAGAAAAGCCAGCAACTCCAAAAGTAAAAGCGACTGCTGCAGCGAAAGCGGCTCCAAAAAGTACACACAGAAAACAAGGATAATTCAATCTTTGAATTTAAAATACAGACCTCGCCCGAAACGGCGAGGTTTTTTGTTTTTTGATGATTAATTGACATAGGAAAATGGAGCGTTAAGAAAATTAAAATTTAGTCCGTTAAAAAATTCCCACTGTTCGAAGCGCGAGAAAGATATTGAGATAAGAACGAATTTTGAATTCGCGCAAGTTTTGGGGATTTTAGGAGTAAATTTTAATTCTTAGCGGAAGTTTCCCAGTCTTGAATTTTTCGTTCTTTTGTTTCAAGACAAAAGAACATTCAAAAAGATTTACCTTAAATTTGTATCACTTTGAATTTTCAAACTATGAATACCAAACAGGAAAAACTGGAAGCTTTCGGAAGATTATTAGATATTATGGATGATTTGCGCGAAAAATGTCCGTGGGATCAGAAACAGACGTTGCAATCACTCCGTCATTTAACGTTGGAAGAAACCTATGAACTTTCGGATGCGATCTTGCAGGAAGATCTGCAGGAAATCAAAAAAGAGCTTGGAGATGTTCTGCTGCATTTGGTTTTTTATGCTAAAATTGGTTCAGAAAAAGAAAGTTTTGATATTGCAGATGTGATTAATTCACTGAATGAAAAACTGATTTTCCGCCATCCTCATATTTACGGAGATGTAGAAGTAAAAGATGAAGAAGAAGTAAAGCAGAACTGGGAGAAACTGAAACTGAAAGAAGGTAACAAATCTATTTTGGGAGGAGTTCCTAAAAGTTTACCAAGCTTGGTGAAAGCTTACAGAATTCAGGATAAAGTAAAAGGAATCGGTTTTGAATTTCACGATGCGGAAGATGCCTGGAAAAAGGTAGATGAAGAAATTCAGGAGTTTCATGCAGAAACGGATCTGGATAAAAAAGAGCAGGAATTGGGAGATGTATTTTTCTCATTAATCAATTATGCAAGGATTTCCGGGATCAATCCGGATTCAGCATTAGAAAGAACCAATTTGAAATTTATTTCAAGATTCCAGACCATGGAAAATATAGCTTCAGAACAAAACTTAAATCTTGCCGATATGTCGCTGGAAGAAATGGATGTTTTATGGGAAAAAGCTAAACTTTTACAATAAATGAAGGTAGAAAATCCTACACAACATCGATTTCAATATTTATTGGAATTCAAACAAACGGAAAGGAAATGGCATTTTCCTTTTCTTGCGGCGTTGTGTATCGGAAGCTGTCTTCTTATCGGATATTTTCTGGGAAAACCTAATTATGGAGCTCTTTCCAGTTTGGGAGCATTAACGATTTTATATTTTACATCAGCTCCCATTATGCAGAGAATGATTCATTTGATAGTTTGTGCTTTCGGAATTGTATTCTCATTTACGGTCAGTTCATTTTTCAGCTTTAATGCTTATTTTGCTGCAATATCATTGGGAACTGTTTCATTTTTAGCACATTTTATTTCTTCTTATTTTAAAATTCCGCCCCCGGGAAATTTTTTCTTTATCATGGTTGCGGCAATGGCAAGTACCTATAAATTCGATTTGGATTTCATTCCGACCAGAGTGGGACTTGTTGCGATGGGAGAGATTTTATCATGTTCATTAGCTTTTCTCTATTCGGTTTTTATTGAAAAAAGCAAAGTAGTGACTGTTCCCAGAAGAGCGTTCAATAAAAGAAGATATACGAAGTTTGTAGAGAGTGCGATTATTGGATTTTTCATGGCTTTGACTTTAATTATTGGGCATCTTTTGAAGTTTGAAAATACCTATTGGATTTCTATTGCTGCTGTTGCGGTGATTCAAGGACGGAATTTTGAACACGTACGACAAAGAAATATGCACAGGATTTTAGGAACTTTTATCGGAATTGGTTTTGCTTGGCTGATTCTTTTATTTGAACCTGAAAAAATTGTCATGATCATTATTATCACGGTTTTACAGTTTCTGATTGAATTATTGATCGTAAGAAATTATGGTTTTGCTGTGATTTTTATTACGCCACTAACGATTCTTCTGGCGGAAACAGGAAGTGAGATTCACCATGATCTTGAAAAGCTGATGCATGCAAGACTGATAGATACCATTATAGGAAGCTTAATAGGTTTAGCTGCCGGATTTTTTCTTCACCATCAGCAGATTATTAATAACTTAGAGAAAAATATAAGGTTTTCTTATTTTCAGTTTAAAAAATTAAAAAAATAAATATGTTACGCGTTATTGCTTTATCAGCATTTTTATTGTGGAGCTGTAATCCGAAAGCACAGGATTCAACTCAAACGAACGAACTCAAAGTTGAATTTTCTCTGCCTAAAAAGCTGAAAGAAGTTTCCGGGATTGCTTTGTCTCAGGATAAAAAAACAATTTGGGCTATCGAGGATCAGGGAAATAAAAATGTAGTATACGGATTGGATATGCAGGGGAATCTTGTGAAGGATGTTCTGGTAGAAAATGCTGAAAACAATGACTGGGAAGATATTACAAAAGATGTTCATGGGAATATTTATGTAGGCGATTTCGGAAATAATGACAATGACCGGCAGAATCTTTCCATTTTAAAATTAGATTTAAAAACACCATCTCAGACAACAACAAGAGTTGTACAGACGACAAAGTTTCATTACGAAGGCCAAACTGAATTTCCCCCAAAAAAATCGAAATTATTGTATGACTGTGAAGCTTTTGTAGAAATGAACGGGAATTTTTACCTTTTCACAAAGAACAGAAGTAAAGGTTTTGACGGTACTTTTTTAGTTTTTAAGGTTCCTAATAAAGAAGGAGATTTTGAAGCGAAATTAATAGGAAGATTAAAGCTTGATGGTAAATACAGTGATGCGGCGATAACTTCTGCTGCGATCAACAGTACAAAAGATAAAATTGTCTTATTGAACCACAAAAATATTCGTATCCTTTCCGGATTTACAGCCAATGACTTTAATACCGCAAAAAGTAAGAAAGTTTCACTGAATCATAATTCTCAAAAAGAATCAGTTGTTTTTCTTGATGACAAAACACTGTTGATTGCTGATGAGAAAGATAAAGACACAGGAGGAAATGTGTATAGATTTGATCTGAAATAAAAAACAAAATCCGCAGAAATTCTCTGCGGATTTTTTATGTTTTAAAAAGTCATTCCTACTCCTCCGGAAATTCTTCCGCCATCGGAACCTGTAAAATAATTAAGTCTTGCTGAGAATGTTTCCACAATGCTCATCCAGAATCCGCCCCCTACAGATTGGTGCCATTTTCTTGAATCCTCATGGTCATTCCAGACTCTACCGATGTCATACCCGATCAGAATTCCCATATTGGCAGGAACAATAGGATTTCTTACTCTTCCGAAATCCCAACGGATTTCAGAGTTGTTGGTAAAATAAGACTTTCCTGAAAACCTGTCGTTTCTGAATGCTCTCATTCCGTTGTTGCCTCCAATGCTTGCAGCCTGGTAGAATTCAAAATTGTTATTGTTGATCCACATTGCGTTGGTAGAATTGGCCAATACAAAGTTTCCTCTTTTATCCAATCGGTGATCAATGGAAAGAGTTCCGTTTAACGTCAGGAAATTTTTATCGGTATTCGTAAGGTTGGCTTTCCAGTCTGCATTCAGAACAAACTCCATTCCTAATGTTGGAAAGGCTTCGTTGTCTAAATTTTTGTAGCTGAATGTATAATTAGCGCCCGCAAATTGCTGGCTGTTGAAAACTTCTTGATTCACATCCGGCGAAACATCTACGAAACGATTTCCCTTTCTCTGTACTTTATTGTTTTCAAAAGTAAGCTGAAACTGATGTTGAAGATTCATCCAGCTTTTTTTAGAAATAGAAGGCGCAAAATTAAGTTTTGAGATTCTCGCTCTGTTGTATTTTCGTTCTGTATTCTCTTTGTCATACGGACTTTCATTCGATAATCCGAAAAAGTTTTCAGAGAAGCGTGGAGTCGTATATAACGCATCGATATTAAAATCCCAACCGGCAATCGCTTTTTTGAAAATTCCTTTATAAGCAAGATTAAAACCGCCTGTAGCGGTATAAAAGTTCGCTTTTAAGCTGTGTTTCTGTGTGTAAGGATCACGAATGAAATTATTGACGGTGTAATTCACCAATGCACCAATGATCACTCCGTCATCAGGGTTGTAATCTGCATTAGGATATCCCGCTACAAAATTATATTTCGGATGCTTGTAATTGTAGGTATTGATATCATAATCATCCGTGATTTTCTTTGTTCCTCCTCCGTTATACGTATTTTTCTGTGACTTGAAATCGTAGATTTTTACTTTACTTCCGTTGGTAACAGTATACGTGTCATGATTATACCCTCCGATTAATCTGATGTTCATTTTAGGACGCCCTTCTCCGGAAACTTCATAGATGTCATCATCTTCCAGTCCATAGATCCAGAGTTCTTTTGTTTTTGAATCCTCGTAGGTTTTTTCGAATACAAGCTCCGGATTTTCTTTGTTTTTATCAAGCTTATACTGCTGTACAAGGACCGAATGTCCGTTTTTCGTAATAACGAATTTATCAGGATTTACGGTTCCTGCCAACGATACTTTTTCCTGTAAAACATTATAATATTGAGTGGCGTAATCCTGCAGTTTTGTTTTTCTGGATTTTAATTTTCGCTGGATATCGGCAAGTGTTTCATCCTGTACCTCTTTTGGAAGATTGGTAAAGGCCTCGTCAATATTTTTATCTGTAAGATGTTCCTGAATGTATTTGGCCTGAGAAATCCAGTCTTCCTGAGTTGCGCCTTTTAAGAATATTAAATCTAACGGATAAGGTTCCATATTCATCCATTTTACATTTTTAATATCATCTTTAAAGGTTTTCATGTGACGGATCGCCGGAATATTCATGATAATCTTGAATGCTGCTCCGTCATATTTACTGAAAGCCTGATCTCTGTCTTTCGGGATCGGTTTGTAAATGACCTTATCGCCATCTTTATATTCCGCCCATTTCCATTGGTCGGAATGTCTGTCCCAGTCGCCGATAAGCATATCGAAGATTCTTGCACGGATGTAAGATTCTTTATCGATGGAATATTTATAATTTTTATTTAAATTTTTCAGCACATCATCCGTAGAAAGGATGTCTTTTGCATTGTCAAGTGACGCCAATGTTTTCGGATCTGAAGAAAAACGCTCTTCAATCATATACATTTCATCTCCATACGATTGGTTATATTCACCTAAAGCCTGTTGTTTAGGAATATAATATAACCTTGGGTTGGAATGAGGAATATTAAGTTTCTCAGCCATATTTCCGACAGAAAAAGGCGTGAAAGGATGATTGGTCGTATAAAAATCCAGTAAGAATTTATCTGGGAATGTGTTGTTCAGTTCATTTCCGAAAGTGCTTTTCTTGAAAGCCATATTATTCAGAAAACGGACAGCACTTTTTTTAACACCTCTCATAACGAATTCCTGCCCGTCCTGAGCTTTCAGACGTAAACTGTTAGATTGGTTTCCGCCTCCTTCTCTGAAAGGCGTATATCCTCCGTCAAGCGTTGAAATGTTGGCAGTGGGCGCTTCAATCGGCATCCCGTAATATTTTCTGTAATGTTCGCCCCAAAGCCATCTGTAAACGGACCCTTTTTCTGTTAACTTCTTAGGATAAATGGTAGAAGTAATGGTAGAAGGAAAGGAGTTTGGATAGTTATTGATGAATTCTTTAGGTTTCTCAATCACCTGAACATGAGTGAGCTTTTGAAGCGTATTATCTTTTGTTGAAAAATATTCGATATCCGAGCTCTGGTCTTTTCTGATGTTCAATACGGCAAAACCACTTCCTCCGTAGGAAAAATCTGTTCTTGAGCCGATGGTTGCAGGATCTACTTTTGAACCGGCTCCGCTGATGATCTGTCTGATATTTCTTTCTTCGTGATACTGAAGATTATGATCATGCCCAGAAACAAAAATGATGTTTTCCTTCTCCTGAACGATACTTTTTAAACGATTAGCTAAATCGGCATAGTGTTTATTATTTATATCTTCAGGATTGGCTCCCGAAGAACTTCTTAAAATATTGATGACGCTTCCAATTCCGGGAAGGGGAACCTTCGTGTTTAAAGGAAAAAGATGAGAGGCTGCAGAGTTGTACCCTGCATGAGTTCCTGTACTGATAATTGGGTGATGCAAAGCAACAATAATCCTTTTATCCTGATTTTTATTGACCAGATCTTTGAACTCAACAAAAAGATCTTCACGCGTTTTGATATCACAGTTTTTATTGATTCCCGGATAATTGTCCCAGTTTGCCAATGCCCATTCTGTATCAATCACGATTAATTTGATATCTTTTGTTAAGCTGATATCATCAATAGGGCAGGAGTTTTTAGGAAGAAAGGCTTTTTTATCATCAAAGTAATCTTTTACCAGCTCTTCCTGCGCTTTTAAACCATCCAGACCGCTATACCAATCATGATTTCCGGGAATAACCAGTGTTTTTCCTTTGAAATTTTTGGTAATATTCAATTGGTTTTCCAGCTTCTGCTTTGCCAAGGCGTACTCTTTATCAGATTTCTTTGGCATTCCGCTAGGATAAATATTATCCCCTAAAAAAATCAGCATTGAGTTTTTATCAGCAGAATCCAGCTTTGATTTCAATAAATGTAAGGTTTGTTGAGCCTGAGGTTCATCAGCATTTCCTGCATCACCTATCAGGAAAAGTTTGAAATCGTTTTCCGCTTTACTTTCAGAATGTTGTATTTCAGATAAGTTTTTACCCTTTTTTACGTTGTATGTTGCGCAGGAATAGAGTACTCCTGCAGATAATACCGTTCTTACGACAACGGACGTATTTTTTAGATGCGTTTTCAAGGATAAATTCATAAATTTACAATAACAAAATTTCAGTGATGAGCATTTTACAAAAAGCCAAAGATTATGTTGAAATCTTATTCAAAGAT
Organism: Chryseobacterium tagetis; assembly: GCF_016735585.2. Classification (GTDB taxonomy): domain Bacteria; phylum Bacteroidota; class Bacteroidia; order Flavobacteriales; family Weeksellaceae; genus Chryseobacterium; species Chryseobacterium tagetis. The sequence goes on along the minus strand of NZ_JAERSE020000004.1, from coordinate 551,258 downwards.
AAGTTATCTTCGGTATATTTTTATCATAATTTTATTCATACTACCTATACGGTCAACAAAGCAGAGGAAATCCTAAAGCATACTCCGGTTTCTGAAGAAGATCAGGAGAAAGTGCTGCTTGCTCTTTGGTTTCATGATACAGGGTACATAGAATGTGCGCAGAATCATGAAGAAAAAGGAGTCGAGATCATGAAAGACTTTTTGAAAAAAGAAAATTATTCTGAAGCGTATATTGAAGATATTGCTAAGCTTATTCTGGCGACCAAAATTACTTATGAACCTCAGAATCTGCTTGAAAAAATAGTGAAAGATTCAGATTGCAGCCACTTTGCAAGCTACGATTACAGTGATATTTCTGATGCGCTAAGAAAAGAATGGGAGCTTACCAATGTGCGATGCTTTTCCAATGATGAATGGAATGCCGGAAATCTAGAAATGCTGAAGAACAAGCATAAATTCTATACAGATTACGCAAAAACCGCCTGGCAGCCTTTAAAAGAGAAGAATATCAAGAAAATTGAGAAAAAACTCGATAAAGAGGAAGGAAAAGAAAGTAAGAAAGAAAACTCTGAAAATAAAAAAGAAAAAGAGCCTAAGTCTGACAGAAGTGTAGATACTTTGTTCAGAGTCACGCTAAGTAACCATACAAGACTTAGCGATATAGCCGACAGTAAAGCGAATATCCTGTTATCGGTAAATGCGATCATCATTTCAGTTTGTCTTTCTGTGCTGGTTCCCAAACTGGATGCTCCGAAAAATTCACATTTGATTATTCCGAGTTTTATCCTTTTGTTATCAGCTGTTTTAACTATCATATTTGCTATTTTATCTACAAAACCTAATGTTACAAAAGCAAGATTTACCTTACAGGATGTTGCGGACCGAAAAGTAAATCTTTTATTCTTCGGGAATTTTAACAGGATGATTTTCGATGATTATCATAGTGCGATGAATATTCTGATCAAAGACCGTGACTATATTTATGATTCGATGGTGAAAGATCTTTATTATTTGGGAAAAGTACTCGACAGAAAATACAGGCTTTTATCGATAACCTACAAGATTTTCATGGCAGGAATTATCATTTCTGTCCTGTCTTTTGCTTATGCTTTCCTTACGCTGTAAATTTTTAAATTTAAAATAAAGAAATGATTATAAGACAGCGTACCAACTGGCTGAAAATGCTTTTTATATGGAGAGGATCCGTACTAAAGAAAATTATAGTTCAGCTTCTTACCATTACGTTGTTTTCTTTGGCGATTTATTATTTCAAAGGAAAAATTTTCGATTATAAAGTTCATCTCAATCCTACGATTTTCACTTTAATCGGGCTTGCTCTCGCGATCTTTATGGGATTCTGCAATACAGCGAGCTATGACCGATATTGGGAAGGAAGAAAGCTTTGGGGACTATTGGTGATTGAAACCCGATCTCTGACCCGTCAAATCTTCTCATTAATAGATGGACCTCAAGAAGAGGAAAAACAAAAAATTGTGAAAATGATTTCTGCTTTTTGCTGGTCTTTAAACTATCAGTTGAGAAATAAACAGGGAACAGAACATCTTTCAAGACTGCTTTCTCCGGAGCAGGTTGAAAAGCTGAATGGTAAAAAATTTATTCCCAGTATTATTTTAGGCTTTATTGCCGACTGGATCCAAGAGCAGCACAGAAAAGGAAATATAGATACGATTGTTTTGACGCAGCTCGATCATCAGCTGAATCAGTTTTCGAATATTTCAGGAGGCTGCGAAAGGATTTTGAATACACCATTACCTTTTGCATATAGTGTATTGCTGCACCGTACCGTGTATTTTTATTGCTTCTGGCTGCCTTTCGGATTGGTTGATACATTGGGCTGGATGATGCCTCTGATCGTTGGTCTGATCAGTTATACCTTCATCGCTTTAGATGCTATTATTCAGGAAATCGGAGAACCTTTTGGAGAAGAGGAAAATGATCTCGCTTTGAATACTATTTGCAAAACTATCGAATTTTCTATTTTTGAGCAGGCTGAAATTCCGCAAGGTGAACTTCAAAAGCCTGATTCGTATTTTGTAGATTAAATTTTATATAAGAGAAACCCTTAAAGCTAAAAGTCCTGTAATTCCTTGAAGATCTTCTACTTTTAAGAATTCTATATCATGATGAAGTATATTTTTATTCTGTAATTTGGTAATATATTCCAGGTATTCTTTCTGATTTTCCATTCCGAAATATACGATGGTAATTTTTCCCGGGCAGGTAATTCTTTCGGAAGAATCTTTTATATGAGCTTTATCCAGACGCTTTTTGATGATTTCGTAATAAGAATTGTAAGCCCCGTCTATATCAAAACGTTTTTCATCCATTCTGAAACGGATGTCTAATTTTTCATTATATACAAATATCAAAGAGGCAATATCTAAAGGAACAGGTAAGTTTGGTTTGAAGTTTTTGAATTCCTGCTCCATTGTACAGACTGTTTTCAGTTGCCAGTATCTCAGTCTGTGAACCACTTTTGACGTGTAATGCAATTCTGGAGCAATCGTGCTGCCAATGTAGAGATTGTGCTCTACACCATCAGATTTGAATCTTTCATAATAATGCGGAAAGATCTGCTGCGCTTTAACCTGGCTTTCATCCAGAATATCTGCCAGTTTTCTGTTGACCAGCGTGATAGATTCGTCCAGACTTTTCCTGTGACCGTAAAAAAGATGATTCTGAATAAATACTTTTGAGAAGTAATCTTTGATCTTCGATTTTACTTCTTTTGTACTTTTTATTTCAAGTTTTCCCTGAAGGAAAGGATGAATTTCGTCTCTTAACAACCTTTGGAAACGCTGTTCTGTATCAGCTTTTATATCATTATTCAGTTCGTTTTCAAAAATATCTAAAGCGAGTAAATATTTTTCTGAATCTGAATTGATAATAGAAAAAAGATCATGAAGATTTTCTATCTGCTCATTCAGATCTTCAAGCATTAAATTATACCGTTTTTCAGATGAAGAACGGATATCAGAAAAACTGAAAAGCGGCGTAAGATTTTTAAATGAAATCTGCTTTAAAGTATACATTTTCCTACCTAAAAATGCATTATAATACTTTTCAGCTTCATTCCTGAATTTCCAGACCACACTGTCGTGTATCGTAGTATATTCTCTCTGAATAATCGCTTCAATCTGGTTATTTCTTTCAAAACTGAATCTGCTTAAAGAGAAAAGAATCATATCGGCAAAAAACTCAAGCTTTTTAAGTTTTAATCCATTAAAGCTGTAGGCAATAGGAGAGGTAAACTCCATAATAGCAAGGAGTTCATTGTCTTTCATGATTGGGATCACCATGAAGCTGTTGATATTATTATCTTTTAAAATACTGAATGAAGGAAGTTTTTGGATGTCATGATCCAAATGATCTACATTCGAAACCACAACGGGTTTGGAATTGTGATTTAAATTATTGAAAGTACTTTCCCTAACTTCCTGATCAAAAGTATTGATCCAGAAATCGAGAATATGATTGGTAAAGACATTTTCGTAGATCGGAACTTTTTCCAGTCTTTTTTCCTTCTTATTAAAAAGCATCAACCCGAAGTTGAGTTCAGGAACATCAAAATACGATTTGAAAATCTCTTTTAAATTCTCATCCGGAACCAGATTTTCAGGATCAATTTTAATCATGGTAGATTTCAGATCCGATAAAGCAACTTCTGAAGTACAGTCTACCAAGGAAATAATCGTAAATCCACTTAGTATCCAGGATTTTGAAGGGAAATATTTCTTCCAGAGTGCCGTGTCATCCAGATTTTCAAGCAGCATATCTATAATTGTATCCGCAGGAATTGGTGCATCCGGAGTCGGATAAACTTCCGAAAAATCCGAATTCACCGTGATTTTATAATGCTTCATGATTCCCTGTTTATTGGGAATATCATAATAAAACGGAAGCGTGGTTTTGATATCTCTTTTGAAATAGGTCTGTAAGATCAGGCAGCAGCAGAATACATAAAACTCCTCGTCATCAATATTTCTGAGCTCTATTTCAAAGTCTTTTCCGGCTTCTTTCAGGATGTTTTTGAAACGTTCGGTATAGTTGAAGGTAATATTGGAAAGCGGAATACTCGCCGCCTTTATTTCATTATTCGTTAAACCTGTCGGAAAAAGATCGGCAAGCAGAAGCTGAATGATATCTTCGTATTTGTCTAATAAAGATACATCCTGAAAACCGTTTTTCAGTTCCTGAAAATTATTGGTCTTTTCGATAAGGGATTCTGCATAGTTTGCCCGGTATTCTAATCTGTCATTATAACGGATATGTTCTAGTACATCCAAATATTTTTTGAATGATATATAAACCTGAAAGGGAGCGTCTTTTTTATAAAGGTTAGCCAACAACTGAAATTTAGAGTAAAGTTATGAAAAAAATAGATTTTTTGAGGAAGGAAGAGGCAGAGAAATATGACATTGGAGATATATTGAAAATTAAAGGAAAGCAGATTTTATAAAAATAATAAGAAAACAATACTATTATTATAATAAGAAGTGTAATAAAGAGATGATAGGAAAAAATTAATTTATTTTTAATATTTATTTTTTATTGTTTTAATAGTTTTTTAGTATTTAATTGTTAATTGTGTAATAGATTATTTTCACGAATTTACTAATTAGTTTACTTTTAAATTCTTTTATTAGGCTTGTTTTCTAGATGTTATTTATTTTTATATGATTTATTGGGTATTGTTGAATTTGAAATTAAAGTGAGTAAATCAGTGAAATTAAATAAAAGTAAATGCTAAAAAACTTTTTTATCCTGAATGTAATTGTATCTTTGTGCAAATTTTTGAGAAAAAGTCTTTATTTTAAGCTTTTTTAACAAAAAATAATATCAAATATTACGATTTTAAAGCATATTATATTATTATGAGGAAAGTACTATCTTATTTAACTGCTGCGTCTTTGCTTCTTGCAGTTGCATGTAGAAATGACGATGCAGAGCAGCAGAATGACCAGGAAAAAGGTCTTATTCTGAATTCTGATGCCCAATCATTAAGTAAAAGAATCAGTTTTGCAAATTCGGGGGTAATTGATATGAAACCTAGTACGGGAGGTAAAACAACTGTAGCAGGTAATTTCCCTTTGGTTTTAGTTGCTGAGGTGGCGCCTCCTACTTATAACGGCAAAACTCTTCGCGCAACCCACGTAGCGTTGGAAGGGAACTATGCCTATGTTTCCTATAACACAGAAGGTGAAACTTATTTAGGTGCTGTTGAGGTAATCAATATCAGCAATCCGAATGCACCTCAGTTGGTTATGCAGGCTATTCTGCCGAATACGGATGTAAGTTCAGTACGTTATGACGATGGTAAATTATATATTGCCGGTGCAAAAGATATTTATGCTTCCGGAGCTTCTACCCCTGCTTTCGTAGGAAGCATGACCCTAAATGGCGGAATGCTTGGAAATACTTTTCAGGAGACTTTTTTAACAGGTAAAGTAGGAACTGATGTAACTTCCAACGGAACTAAATATTATGCAGTAACCGGAGCAACCGGAGTATTGGCACAATTGAATAAAAGTAATCAGCAGATAGAGTTTTCTATTTCTATTGATGATTTAAGAGCTTTAGGATACAATAATAATAAAATCGTTGTTCTGAGCGGCACACAGGGAGTAAAGGTATATGATGCTAACGGTCTTAACCTGATCACTTCTTTTGCAACCTCTACAGATGTAGTTGATGCTAAGAGAACCATTGATTTTATAGATGGTAAACTATTGGTTTCGGAAGGATATAATGGAGTAGGGGTTTATAATCTGACTTCTGGAGCAAAACTTCAGAAGCTGGCTCTTCCTACCAACCTTATAGGGGTAGATCCATCGGATATTGTAAGCAATGCAGTTTCTGTAAATGAAAATCGTGTTTTTGTAGCAAACGGCGGTGCCGGTATTTATGTTTATCAGCCGGATAGTTCAGATCTTAAACTAATGGGATCTATTGATTTAAGTGGATCTTCAAATTTTGTGGTAAGCCGAGGTGAATATATTTTTGTTGCAACAGGAGCAGGTGGATTAAAAATCATTAAAACAGTAGCGCCTACCAATGGAACGATAGATTGTACAGCATATCCTGTATATAACGGCAGTGACTGGTTAAATGTAAACTCCGGGCAGACTCTTGAATATTCTGGAACGAAAAGTTTACAGGGAATCAATGTAAACCAGACTTTAACGTGGTGTGGTGCACTTACAGCTTCTCAAGCGGTAAATATCAACAGCAATGCAACATTTAATATGTATGGAAAATTATACCAGGGAATGCAAAGCAACCCATGGAATTCTCTGAACATCAACAGCGGAGCGCTTTTAAATCTTAAAGGAGATCTTACGGTTTACGGACACATGATTTTAAATAGTAATGCAAACTGGAAGATACAAGGAAATGTAACGATCTTAGGAAATCTAACCATCAATCAAGGTTCGAAGATTGAATTTGTAGGAACCAATTCTTCAATCACCATCAACGGAACGGTTACTAAAAACGGAACTTCTACAATTACGGGAACATATAATGATGTCAACCATAAATTATAATCATCATTTTTCATTATAGAAAGCCACCTGAAAGGTGGCTTTTTTATTGGGATAAAACTTAAAATATTATTTTATTCTGCTTTTATGAACATAGCCTTGTTTTCCGGTCTTTGTTTTTACAAGCCACCAATCTCCAGAAGTATCTACAACTTCGACTTGTTCTCCCGAGTTTATTTTTTCTACAATTTCAGATGATGTATTTTTTTCTTTTCTGAGATTGGTATAACCATCACTGTCATGGATAAAATACTCTGTGTTTTCTCCCTTAATAAGATAAGATTTAAAAAATGGTTTATACTTCATATAAAGTGATAATTCATTTTTATCAAGTTTATTCACAATATTATCATCAATATATTTGTATAGATTATAATAAATTATTGTTTTATTTTTCCAGCCGGTATCATAAGATGGAGAAAAAATCCCTTCAATTTTCTCATAATGTTCAAGTCGTTTTTTTAGGTCTGGAATTGAAAATTTATTTACGACATCTTCATTGATCAATATTGCATCTTGTTGAAAATTGATATCCACTATATTCTTATCAAAATATTCTTTATTGGTCAGATAAGCAGCAGGGAGATTTTGATTGATATAATCAACAAGTTTATTTTGTTTATATTTATATTCACCTTTAATAAAATAAGAGGGTTTATATAAAAATAATTGAAATAAATCTAGCTCGTAGTCTTCCAGATAATATCCTAAGTTTTGATCATTAAAGATCAGCGATAAAAAATAATAGGATTTTATATCATCTAATTGTTGTATTCTAACAAGTAATAGTTTTATAAAGAAAACCTGTTCATATTGACCCTGATCAAAATTTCTACTGGTTAAAAATTGAAAAAAATTGTTTCTGAAAGATTGATCTTCTAGAGAATTTACTTCTATTTGCTCAATATATTCTCCGTTATATTTGTATTTATTAAATTCTAAATCTTCAATAAATGAATTGGAAATATTTATTCCATCTTTTAATTTGTCATTTATATTCATGGGAGTTGTATTGTTTTTTGAGAGTTCGGAAATTTTGTCATTTTTGTCTTTACAACTTATTATTAAAGGCAAAAAAAGCATAAGAAAAAATTTAATAAAACTTTTCATATTATTTTTTTATAGTTACTTTACCTGGCTTTACATTGGGGTTATTTTTTTTAAACTCTACCCACCAATCATATAGAGCTTTGGCATCATCATCCCAAACTCTTATACAACCCTGAGTTCTTTTTAATGTTTTAATTTCATAGCCTTCTTGGCGCCCTCCATGAATCCTTATGGCTGATCTTCCACTTTTTGCTGCTTCATCTTTATTACCTGCAATGGGTTCAAAAACGAGTCTAGGATTTGGTCCGTAAGACTTTATATTATCTTTATTAGACTGATAAAAGGGAGTGCTTTGATTTATTTGAAATTCTCCAAAAGGAACATCTGAATTAGTTTTCATGTGATCTTCACCAGCAATTCCTTCTAATAAACAGTCTTTGAAAGTTAATACAATTTTTTGATTATGGTCATACACTTCAATTTTACCTCTTCTACAATTTTTTCTAACTTCTGTTCTTTCTATGTGTGTACATTTACTTCCAGTATAATTTTCGGTTATTATGACGTTCCATGTACCTTTATCTAGTGTGGGTTTTGCAGTAGAAGTTTCACTTTTATTGCATTCAAATAATTTTACTTTATTCAGCTTTCCTTCTTCATAAAATTTAGAAATACTTTTTTCGATCTCCCAAATATAGGTTTTGCCCTCTCCATCATATTGTTTTTCTCCATTCTCAAACCATACTTTCTTTTCATTGTATAACTCTTGAAAAGTTTGAGTTTTCCCATTACTTCTTTTTACTTTAATATTTTTATGTAGCTCTCCTTCAAAAAAGAATGCGGGATTTTGACGATAGCCATAGTGTCTAGACTTACTTAAATCAGTTAATTTTCCACTTTTAGTGTAAGCAAGAGGGTATTTATTATCAAAAACGATATGATTTGGCTGGTTACCTTTACCAACATCAACAGGCATTAGTATAGATAAATAAAAATCTGTAAGTGTATTTATTTTATCTTTTTTCTTTGCTAAATACTTTTCCACATAGTCTAATTGTTGAACAGCAGTCATTTTTAGTAATTCTGTTCGTGTTGTACCGACAGATTCTGCAGCTGCATCTCCAAATTGTATTAAACCGACGTAACTTGTTCCTTTACCAGCAGTAGGCGAAAATGTTTTTCCTGTTTCCAAAGCCATTCCAGCCATAAGTAAATTTGGATCTTTTTCTAATCTTTTGGCAACTTCAACTACTTTTTTTCTAAACTCACAACTTACTTTTCCTCCCCATATCAAATCTTTATACTGCTCTTTACAAATGCATGTACTCGGAGCCTTACTATTGGCATTTACTACAGTCGGGCTTTTACCAGATGGCGGCGGTGGTGCAGGTTTTTGATCTTTTTTTACTGTTCCTTTCGCTTCACCCCAATCATAAATTTTTTTTTCAATCTTTGAAACAACTCCTGAAATGGTTTCTGTGGTCGTTTCTATTATTCCTTTTTTTTCTTTTTGGCTGGGTCCTTTTTGTTCAGCTGGAGAGCCTTCAACTTTGGGTTGAGAATTGGGAGGTGCAGGTTTGGGCTTAGGTTTATTAGAAGGAATATAGATTTCTTGCGGAGTATTTATATGTACATTTCCGGAGGCATGCTTTTTATGTTCATAATATTCTACGGTGACATAAAATTCCAGTTGCTTTACATCGGTTTCACCTTGCATAGCTTTTTTCATCAAGGCTGAGGTCAGTGTAAATTCTGCTTTGGCAACACCGCTTATTACCTTTCCTTTTTTACGGTCTATCTGCATATTTCTTGCATCATGTCCATTACCTTGAATGTCATCTTCCCAAAGCGTAAAGGTGAGATACTTTCCTTCCAAACCTGTACACTGTGATTCAGCAATAAGTTTTTCAGTAAAACTGAAAACGTTTCCGGGAGTATTGTCTGCATATTTCAGCTGAATCCCGTTTATTCTCGGAACATCGCCTTGCTGTGGCTGTACTTCAAGAGCCATAGGCGCTTTCCCTTCCGGTTCATGAAGGTAGGCTTCAATTCTGTATGTATTTTTATAGGCAGTATTTTGAAATGTAAAGCTGCTGATCCCTTTCTTTTTAATCGTTGTCGGAACAAAGCTTCCATTTACCTTTTTAAAAAGATGCCAGGTTACCAGTGCCGGATTTCTTTTTTCTCTGGGTGTAGCAGGATACCATTCATCAATGGTATAGGTGACAGTTTCACCCACTTTGGGCTTAGTGTTTCCGGATATTTTATAAACGCCTTGTTTTGACATAGCTTTACAATTTGGGATTAAATGGCATCTGCTTCATTATCGTTGTGCTCCTCCTGAAACTCTTTGAAATTGACAAAAGGATTAATGGTATGCTGTTCCTGCGGATCTGCATTTTTAACATTCTTGCTGCTCATGGCGGCTGTTTGCCCGTGTTCTTTTATGGTGATTTTTCCGCCGGTGGTACACATCAGTTCAGAGACTTCGGTTACACAGCATTTTCCCATGATCTTTACCTGCTCATAGGTTTTTTGCCATTTTCCGGAAGGTGCAAATGCACAAGGCAGATATCCACCTGATGACGGTTTGAGCTTGCATTGCCCAAAACTAGGACCGGGAGGTGTAAATTGTACATCGTCTTCTGTGACGGCTAAATAATTAGCGTCTCCCTCCTCATTGTTCCAATAATGTTTTTGGTGAGAAGTTACCTTATGCTGAGGAAACTGATTGCCCTGATTGCACTGGGCTTTCCCTTTTTGTACGACGAAATGCTTCCCGTCGTGTGGAGATGAACCGGACATATTTTGTGTGTATTGATTTGGTGTTATAAAACTATAAAAAAAATAGGCGTAATAAAGTAGTAGAACTACTACATTTTCAAACTTTAGAGATTTCCTGAGTAAAATGCAGTTACTTGCTTAGAAGAATAGAGCTGATTATTCCTGTTGTTTTTCCATACTGAAGATTTCCTTTTCAATCCTATCGTCAATATACACATTGAAAACGGCTTCTATTTTCAGAAAAGACAGATCTATTCTGTTGAAGCTGTATTCTGCAACATGATCACAGTCAACAGTTTTTTCTTTTGAAGTTGATTGATCTTCAGAAACAAAAGATTTAGCGTACAGCTGATCAAGGCTTCTGCTGTCTGAAGAACTCCCATTCTGGATAATTTTTAAAAGAGCTTCATCTTCTTTAGGCAGAATTCTGTTCTGAAGTTCAAACCGGATAGGAGAGGCATTGGTAAGCCAGGGTAAAAAGTCTTGATAAGTCTGCGAATCTGTCCAGTTTCCATAGGATGCTCTATAAAAAGAGCTTGTCAGAAGATGAAGGGGTAATGTATTTTTGAGATTTTCCAAAAGTATTTTTTTATCATCAATTACCGATTTCATTTGATTTATATAATCCGCCGAATAGGGATCTGTAAAATAACTTTTTAAAGTTTCCAGATGATCTTTAAGCAAATTCTCCGGACTTGTTAAATGAACTTCTTTAAGTTCCCCTTCTTCATTGAAACGGATCTCTAGCGGATACAGAATTTCAATACAGGCTTTTGCCAATCCGGAAATTTTGGTATCAGATTCCGATCCTTCTTTTTTGAAATCTGACATTTGAAAACTGAAAATATGATGAAGGTTTTCAAACTTTATATAATCAAGTTCTATCTGATACTGATAATCCGCTAATCGCTCATCATCCAGAAACTTTTGATGATTGATTTTATATTTTCCTTTTAATAAGGGAATTTGAAAAGGGATTTTCCCGTGGGGAGGATGATAATATAAACCGTCTCCGTTTTCAATGATCTTTTTGTTGAGCTCTGTGATTTCGTTCCCGAATGGAAGCAGGAGATATTGTCCCGGCCTCAAATCCGTATGAAATCGTTTATGTTGCGCACAATGAGCATTATGGAATTCCCGGAGATATACTGGGTTTTCAATTTTAAGATCAGATGAAATTTTCTCTAAGGTATCATCCTGGAGTGTTATATAGGTAATCATACGGTTTGTGTTTTTTACTTTATAATAATCTTTCTAATCAATTATTATAAAATTTAATTTTCAGAAATGAAATTTATAAAAAAAATCACAAAAAAACCTTTCAAACAATTTGAAAGGTTTTTAAATTTTATGATGTTCAAGTTTTTTAGAACTCTACCAGTCTTGCAAATAAATCTGGGAAAACCCCTAGAATGATTATTGAAGCGATAACAAATACTCCAACGATATTGTAAGTAAGGGTAACTTTCTCTGAAGATTTGAATGAACTTTCTTTGAAGAAGAACATTGAAATGATCAATCTTAAATAGTAAGCAATAGAAATTGCAGATCCTAAAACCGCTACCAATACCAGGAAAACCCCGTGGTTAGAATTCATTGCCTGAGAGAATAAAGCAAATTTCCCCATGAAACCGGCTGTTAACGGAACTCCCGCCATTGAAAGCATAGAAATTGCAGCTACCGTTGCCAATAAAGGTTCTGTTTTTGCCAGTCCTTTGAAAGCTCCGAAGGACGTTTCTCTTTTCAGTTTTTCAACATAGATCAGACACATGAAAACTCCTACCGTAGACAAAGCATAAGCAAATAAATAGAATGCTAAATTGTAAGTAGAAAGGCTTGTCATTCCGAAGAACACCAACCCGATGTAACCAGCATGAGAAACTGAAGAGTAGGCCAACATTCTTTTTGCATTCGTCTGAGCAAGACCCATAACGTTTGCCAAAAGCAATGTGATAATTAAGAATACTCCGAAAACATTGATCCATTCTGCGGTAACACCACCAAATCCGATCGTCATTAATCTGAATAGAGCAAAGAATCCTGAGATCTTTACCACACTCGCCATGAAAGCGGTGATCAATGAAGGCGCTCCATAATAAACATCAGGACTCCACATGTGGAAAGGCGCTAATGCTACTTTGAATGCCAATGCACAAAGAATCAATAATACTCCTAAGGTGAACATTGCATCATGAGGATTTGAAACTCCGAAATTCTGGATTTTATATAAATCAAAACTTCCGACACTTCCGTAGATAAACGCGATACCGAACAACAGGAATCCTGTTGCAAAAGCACCCATCAGGAAATATTTGATTGAAGCTTCATTTGATCTTAGATCTGTTTTGTTAGCTCCTGCCATTACATATAAAGGAATAGAAAGGATTTCAACTCCTAAGAATAGCGTTACTAAATTCTGGTATCCGAAAAGGATAATCCCACCACACAATGCAAAAAGCATTAATGCGTATAATTCTGACTGGTGGCTTCTGTGGTTGCTGAATGCAAAACCTCCCAAAAAGAATAATAATAATGTCGTTACAATTGATATTTTTGTGAATAATGCAGTATTTCCGGTATAGTCATACATGTGTCTGTACTGTGCAAAGAAAGCACATTCAGGCATAAAACTTACCCATAATGCGATGATTAATCCCAAAATCCCAATGTATCTTGCGAATTTTCCTTGTTCAAAAACTCCTGAAAATAACGCAACAACTGCCGTTAGGAAAACAATAATTAAAACACTCATTTTTTAAAATATCAAATTAGCTTACCATTGATTGGTAGATAAACTTCAACGAACTATTCACCATTTCGATTATCGGTTGTGGAAAAATACCAAATACGATCACGAAAACCGCGATACTTGCCAATACCGAAAATTCAACTGCAGATAAATCTTTTACTGTACTCAAAACTGCATCATCACCCTGCCCGAACATTGCTTTTCCGTAGAATCTCAATAAATAGACCGCAGCAAGAATTACCGTAAGACCAGCGATTACCGCTGCCAATCCGTTAAAATCATATACAGATTTCAACAGGATAAATTCTCCGATGAACCCATTAGTCAATGGAACTCCCATTGAACCTAATATAATGATCAGGAACAACACAGCAAACTTAGGTGCAACTTTCGCCAAACCTCCCATTTGTCTGATGTCTCTTGATTTAAATCTCTTGTATAAAATATCACAACAGTAGAATAGACCCACCACGTTGATACCGTGAGCGAAAGTCTGTACCAAAGCTCCTTCAGCACCTTCGATGTTGAAAGTTCCTCTTAAAGTAATGACTGCTGAAGCGAAGATACCCGCTACCATCAATCCAACGTGAGAGAAAGAAGAATACGCAATGATTCTCTTCATATCGGTCTGGATGATTGCGATCAATGCACCATGTACAATTCCTACAATCGCAAGGATAATTACAATCTGTCCTGAAATTCCTGCAATCGGAAGGGGAGTGATTGGTAATAAATAACGAAGAACTCCATAAACCGCCATTTTCAGCATGATCCCTGATAAAAGCATCGATCCCTGAGTTGGTGAATACGTGTACGTATCCGGTTGCCAGGTATGGAAAGGGAATACCGGTAATTTCACTGCAAAAGCAAAGAAAATGAACCAGAATACCACTGTCTGTTGTGTTTCGTTAAGTTGAGCATTATATAAATCTGTCAGTGCGAAAGATGCAGAGTTGTTGTAAACATAAATCAACCCGGCTAACATGAATAATGACCCAACGAATGTATATACGAAGAATTTCGTAGTGAATTCAAATCTTTTATTTTCCTGACCCCAAAGTCCGGCAATGAACCAGATCGGAATCAAAGTTACTTCCCAGAAAATGTAGAACAATAATCCGTCAAGCGAAGTGAAAACACCTACAAGACCGAACTGCATCAGCAGGATCAAACCGTAGAAAGTATTTCTGTAGCTTACATTTTCATTAAAAGAAGATAAAATAATGATTGGCGCTAAAATATTCGTCAGCAATAAAAGAAGCAAACTCATCCCATCGATACCGAAGTGAAGAGAACTCTTCATAAATTGTGACCAAGGGTAATTGATCTCGTGCTGCAGTACGCTGTCTACCGTTGGATTAAAATCAAAATCCGCCGCAATGTAGAACGTAACCAGCATTTGAACCAATGCAATTCCCAGTGCCAAATATTTGCTGGAATTATTCTTCCAGGCAAAAACTAATCCCGAACCTACTAGAGGTAATAGTAATAATGTTAATAATAAACAAGACATTATTATTGTAATATAAAGTTAACAATCAGTATAATTCCCACAGCTAAAGACATGATCAAAATGTACGTCTCAACATTTCCGTTTTGGATGCGCTTCATAGCTTTTCCGCTATCTTCTGCACCTTCACCCACAAAGTCTACAAAACGATCAAGAATACCTTTATCAAACATCTTTCCTCCGCGTCCTAATCCTTCAACAGTTTTTACAATTAATGCATTGTAAAGTTCGTCAACATATAATTTTTTAGCAGACAGTTTTTCCCATCCAGTGTACTGCTCTTCTGGAAGTGCTTGTTTTTTCTTGTTCACGTAAGTATTTTTAACGATGAACCAAACACAGAAGAACATTAAAACTGTTGCTCCTAAAAGTATCATTTCAGTACCAAATGGAACTCCGGAAAGAGTTGCTTCCATTTGTTTAAAGCTTTCCTCAGTAAGAACCGGTTTCAGCCATTCCATTAGTTTTGCGTAATGACCGTGACCAATGAAGTGAGGAAGGTTAATTAAACCACCCAAAACAGAAAGAATAGCCAATACGATCAATGGTAATGTCATATTAGATGGGCTTTCGTGTAAGTGGTGTTTTTGATCTTCAGTACCTCTGAACTCTCCATGGAAAGTAAGATAGTACAATCTGAACATATACGTTGCAGTAATAGCCGCTAAAATGAATAACATTACCCAATAAATTGGATTTTTAGCGAAAGCTGCTACTAAAATTTCGTCTTTTGAAATCATCCCTGATAATAAAGGGAATCCTGAAATAGCCAATGTTCCAACTAAGAAAGTTGCGTGAGTGATTGGAATGTATTTTTTCAAACCTCCCATGAAACGCATATCCTGCTCGTTGCTCATTGCATGGATTACAGAACCAGCACCTAAGAATAATAATGCTTTGAAGAAAGCGTGCGTCATTACATGGAACATCGCCGTTGTATAAGCTCCAAGTCCTAAAGCAATGAACATAAACCCAAGCTGTGAAACAGTAGAGTAGGCCAATACTTTTTTGATATCGTTCTGACGTAGTGCATAGAACCCTGCCAAAGCAGCCGTTAAGAATCCAATGAATAGAATTCCTCCCTGAACGGTTGGTGCTAAAGTAAATAAGAAGTTTGATCTTACTACTAAATAAATACCCGCCGTTACCATTGTTGCCGCGTGAATCAACGCAGAAACCGGAGTTGGACCGGCCATTGCGTCCGGTAGCCAAGTATATAATGGAACCTGAGCAGATTTACCAGTTGCACCGATAAATAAACTCGCTGTAATAAAGATAATTACGCTTCCGTCTAATTCAAATTTTCCTGCATTCTGTGATACAGTAAGATAGTCCACAGCATTGGTCTGAGAAGCAATCATAAAGATACCGATCAGTAACGCAAGGTCACCAATTCTGTTCATGATGAAAGCTTTTCTTGCTGCTTTACCATATTCTTCGTTGGTATACCAGAATCCGATAAGTAGATAAGAACACAATCCTACACCTTCCCATCCGATGAATAAGATCAGGTAGTTACTTCCCATTACTAATAATAACATTGAGAAGATAAATAAGTTCAGATAAGTGAAAAACTTATAGAAACCTTTATCATGACTCATATATCCGATAGAGTACAGGTGAATTAAAGAACCGATCCCTGTGATGATCATTACCATCATTAATGATAACTGATCGATCTGGAATCCGAAATTGATCTGAACTCCGTTTACTCTAAACCATTCAAAAGCTTTTACGATTACGGGCTGACTTTCAGAATTGAAACCCATGAAAATATTTACTGCGATGCAGAAAGATGCAAAAACCATTGCCGTAGCCAAGCTACCCACAACAATTTTTGGAAGTTTTTTCCCGAATAAACCGTTAATAAGAAACCCTAAAAGTGGTAAAAGTACTATTGCATATACTAAATTCTCCATTCTTATCCTCTTAATTTATTAAATATACTTACATCAACAGAACGGGTATTTCTATAAAGCATAGCAATAATTGCCAAACCTACCGCCACTTCCGCAGCTGCAACCACCATAATGAAGAAAACTAAAAGTTGTCCGTCTCCGTTCCCTTTGTACGCTGAAAAAGCAGCCAATAAAAGGTTTACAGAATTTAGCATAAGCTCTACACAACCCAAAATAACAATCGCATTTTTTCTCAGCAATACTCCCAACACTCCCAAACAGAACAATACTGAAGAAAGAATGATGAAATAATTCAGAGGGATGCTTTGTATAAATGTATTTACTTCTCCCATAATTTTATAAATCTTTTTTACCGATTAATACCGCACCTACAATACCTGCCAAAATAAGGATGGATGCAAGCTCAAACGGTAAAACATATTCATTAAACAAAAGTCTACCCAGATTTTTCGTAAGACCAATACTTCTGTCTACATTTTCAACAACAACATGATTGTCCTGAACTCCTCTGAATACGCCTAAAACACCAATTAATAAAAGACCGGCTGTAAAAACTCCAACAAACTTTAAAGTATTGTTCTTCTTACTTTCGTCTTGCTTATTAAGGTTAAGCATCATCAGGATATAAAGGAATAATACCATGATTGCTCCGGCGTAAACAATAATCTGAATAATCGCAAGGAACTGTGCATTCAGAAGAATGTACATACCTGCAATAGAAAACATCGTAACAATTAATGACAAAATAGCATATAAAGGATTTCTGGCAAATACGAAGTACACGGCACTCGCCACTGCTAAAAACGCCACCAAGAAAAATAAAAACTGATCCATTATTTTACCGCATTTTTTTGTTTCTCGGATTGTCTTTCAGTGATGTCAATCCTTTGATTTATTTTTTCAACCAATTTATCTTTTCCGTAAATGAAAGAACCTCTGTTGGTTTCTACGTCTACCAATCTGTCTGTAAGATAGATGGCAGATTTCGGGCAAGCTTCTTCACACATACCGCAGAAAATACATCTTAGCATATTGATTTCATATACTGAGGCGTATTTTTCTTCTCTGTAAAGATCTTTTTCCTCTTTAGTTCTTTCAGCAGCAGTCATTGTAATTGCTTCTGCAGGACATGCCACCGCACAAAGTCCGCAAGCGGTACATCTTTCTCGGCCTTCTTCGTCTCTTTTCAAAACGTGCTGACCTCTCCAGATATCTGCTCTTGGCTTTAATACTTCCGGATACGAATATACTGCGGGAGCACCTTTTATCACGGTTCTTACAGCATGCTTAAATGTAATCCCCATTCCTGTAAAAATTGCAGGTAAGTAGATTTTTTCAGCAAGGGTCATTTCCTTATTAGAAACAACTTTTGATCTGTTCGTAAGTTTCATTTAATTATAGATGTTAGATGTTAGACATTAGATTTAGACTAATCTTGTCTGTTATCTTAATTTTTAATATTCAATTTACACACAAACCTTATAGATTTTTAAAACCTGTAAGGTTTAGATACGGACTAATTAATTTCCAAATGCTAAAATTACAGCACCAGTAATTAATAAGTTTACCAATGCCATTGGAATTAAAGTTTTCCAACCCAAGTGCATTAATTGGTCATATCTAAATCTTGGAAGCGTCCATCTGATCCACATGAAGATCAAAATTCCGATTACCGTTTTAGTTAAGAATGCTACGATACTCAAGATACCTGCAGTGTTTTCACCCCAGTGCTGAGTTACCCATTCAATTCCAGGGTAATTGTATCCTCCGAAGAAAAGAACTACCATGAACGCGTTAGAAATAAACATATTTACATATTCACCGAACATATACAACCCTAACTTCATTGATGAATATTCTGTAGAATATCCTGTTACCAATTCAGATTCACATTCCGGTAAATCGAACGGGTGTCTGTTTGTTTCTGCTAAAGCCGCTACAAAGAAAACTAAGAAAGCAATCGGCTGGTAGAAAATGTTCCAGTTAAGACCAGAAACCCAAGGAATGAATCCCCAAAGTTTTCCGGTGGTCTGGCTTTCCGTGATTTCTTTTAAATCTAAACTTCCTGTCATCATAATGATAGAAAGTAATGCTAATCCCATTGCCAACTCATAAGAAATCATCTGAGAAGAAGCACGGATTGCACCTAATAATGAATATTTGTTATTCGAAGCCCAACCTCCGATCATAATTCCATATACACCAATTGAAGCCATTCCGATGATGAAAAGTACCCCAACATCAATATTTGCTACTTGTAAATCGTAAGAAACTCCACCAAAATTCAAGGTTTTACCCCAAGGAATAACCGCTCCTGTAATTAATGAAATAAACATTACCAAAGCCGGACCTAATACGAAAAGGAACTTTTCTGCATTGGCAGGTGTGAAATCTTCTTTGAAGAAGAACTTTCCACCGTCAGCAAGAGGCTGCAGCAATCCGAAAGGCCCTGCTCTGTTCGGACCAATTCTATCCTGCATGATAGAGGCAACTTTTCTTTCTGCCCAAGTAGAGTAGGCTGCAATCGTTAACGAAAGCAAGAAAAGCGCTAGTACAAGTATAAGTTTAAATGTAAGTAAATCCATTTTTATTTTTATAGATGTTAGATATTAGAGATTTTGAAGATGGAAGTCAAGCTTTTCATTTTCAAATTAGCTCATTATCAAATTTTCAAATTATTTTTCGTCTTTTTCACTGATTTCTTTAGCCGTTGGATTGTCTAAAACTCTTAGCTCATCCTTTGGTTTTTCGTAGTGATTCAATGAAATAACTGAATGTCTGTCGATGTGTCTAGGACCTTCGATATTCCAGTCTGATAATGATTTTCTTTCGAAACGGCAAGTATCACAGATAAACTCTTCAACTTCTCCCCACTGATCTTTTCTGGCTGTAACTCTTGAAATTTCATCACCTTTCATCCAAACCGTAGCTTTTCCAGAACACTTATCACATTTACAAGTAGCATTCATTGGTTTTGTAAACCAAACTCTGCTTGCAAAACGAGAAGTTCTGTCTGTTAATGCTCCAACCGGACAAACGTCAATTACGTTTCCAATGAAGTCATTGTCTAAAGCTTTATTTAAATAAGTAGAAATTTCAGCGTGATCTCCTCTGAACAAAATTCCGTGCTCTCTTTCACCAGTTAACTGGTTTGCAGCCAATACACATCTTGCGCAAAGAATACAACGGTTCATATTCAGTTTGATGTGCGGACCAAGATCATCTGCTTCGTAAGTATTTCTTTCAAATTCTGTTCTTGTCTGAAGATTTCCGTGTTCGTAACCTAAATCCTGAAGATGACATTCTCCGGCCTGATCACAAACAGGGCAGTCTAACGGGTGATTGACCAATAAAAACTCAGTCACCGCTTTTCTCCCTTCCTGAGCTTTTTCAGAAGTAAGATTTTTTACTTCCATACCATCCATTACGTTGGTTCTGCAGCTTGCAACCAATTTTGGCATAGGACGAGGATCTGCTTCTGATCCTTTAGAAACTTCTACAAGACAAGTTCTACATCTTCCTCCACTGGTTTCCAATTTGCTGTAGTAGCACATTGCAGGAGGTACAGATTTTCCACCGATTTGTCTGGCAGCTTCCAAAATAGAAGTTCCAGGCATAACTTCGGTAGTCTGTCCGTCTATAGTTATTTTGAATTTTTTAACCTCTTCGCTCATATTCTATGCTTTCGCTTAAGCTGTGTTAAAGCTTTTCGCTATATTTTAATTATACTTCTTTGTATTAAATGTATATCCGATTCCTGCAAGAACTTGTCCGAAAACAAAATCCTGACGAGCTTTGTCCGGCTTATTATTCAATGTAGTTTTTATATCCCACATATTGATATATCCTGCTTTTACTTCTGCTCTCAACATCCAGTTTTTCCAGAAAACCAAGTTTAAACTTGATCTAAGATCGGCTCCCATCCCGGCAACATGAAAACGGTCGCTTCTTTCATTTCCAAAAAGCTTGATATTACTTTTCGGAAACATTACCCCAAGTCCGGCTCCATAAGACCATACCAAATCTACATTCTTTTTATGAACCAGATTTTTATATTTTTCAAGACCTAAGTTCTCATAATTAAGTCCGTCTGTATGCTCAAAAGTAAGAAACTGTTCATCAGCTAAATTTACCTGCCCATTCTGTACCATCGCTGCATATTTCGGATCTGAAATTGTTCCTGAAAAATCAACCGTCTGGTTTTGTTTCATTACATATTTCATGTGATCGATTCCTAACACAATAGCCAAATCATCTTTAATAAAATATCCGACTCTGAAATTATACTGCGTTACGGTAAACCAACTTGGATCAAAATAAACAATTCCAAATTTTGTAGGCTTATCTCTTGCAGATACATTATTCAGCTGAAAATCATAACCGTTTCCACTGAAATGAATATCCGAGTTGCTAAAAGCTCCTCTGTTCCAACCAAAGAAAACGAACATCTGTCCTTTTTTGCTTAAAGGAAGAGGCTTTTCTTTCTTTTCAGCTTTATATGGAGTAACCTCCAATTTATATTCTTTTTCTACTGTATCTTTTTTGACTTGTCCAAAGGCAATCCCCGACATCAATATACCGGCTACCAATAAATTTTTCATTCTAAGCATTATTTTCAACAGCCGGAATTGGATCTGCATAATGTGCCAATCCGTAATTTTGTGTCTGAGACAATTCAGGGTTTTTAATATGCCATTCGAACTCATCTCTGAAATGACGAATCGCTGCTGCAACCGGCCAAGCTGCTGCATCACCCAATGGACAAATTGTGTTTCCTTCAATCTTTCTCTGGATATCCCAAAGCAGATCGATATCTTCCATTTTTCCTTCTCCTTTCTCGATTTTCTTTAAAATCTTGTACATCCATCCCGTTCCTTCACGGCAAGGAGTACATTGTCCGCAACTTTCGTGATTGTAAAATCTCGCCAAAGTCATGGTATGTTCTACAACACACTGATCTTCATCCAAAACGATGAAACCTCCTGAACCCATCATTGTTCCGGTAGCGAAACCACCGTCTGCTAATGATTCATAGTTCATATATCTTGGTTCTCCGTTTACGGTTCTTAATAATAAATTCGCAGGAACAATCGGCACAGAGCTACCTCCCGGAATACAAGCTTTCAGCTTTTTACCGTTTGGAATTCCTCCGCAATATTCATCAGAATAAATAAATTCTTCTACCGTAATGGTCATGTCGATCTCGTAGACTCCCGGTTTGTTGATGTTTCCACAAGCAGAAATTAATTTCGTACCTGTAGATCTTCCCACTCCGATTTTAGCATATTCTGCTCCTGTAATATCAATGATTGGAACGATTGCCGCGATAGATTCAACGTTATTTACAACCGTTGGTCTTTCCCAAAGTCCTTTTACAGCTGGGAATGGCGGTTTTAATCTTGGGTTTCCTCTTTTACCTTCAAGAGATTCAAGCAATGCAGTTTCTTCACCGCAAATATATGCTCCACCACCTCTTTGAACGTAAATTTCACAATCGAAACCTGTTCCTAAAATATTTTTACCTAAAAATCCTGCTGCCTTAGCTTCTTCAATGGCTTCTTCCAAAATATCCGGAATCCAAGAATATTCTCCACGGATATAGATATAAGAAACATTTGAACCTAAAGTATAGGACGAAATTAACATTCCTTCAATTAATAAATGAGGAAGAAATTCCATCAGATATCTGTCTTTGAAAGTTCCCGGTTCAGATTCATCGGCATTTACGACTAAGTGTCTTGGAACGCCTTCCGGTTTTGCCAAAAAGCTCCATTTCATTCCCGTTGGGAATCCTGCTCCACCACGTCCACGAAGTCCTGAAACTTTTACTTCTTCAAGAATTTCTTCGGGTGTCATTTTCAAGGCTTTTTCTGC
This sequence comes from Chryseobacterium tagetis, assembly GCF_016735585.2. Taxonomy (GTDB): domain Bacteria; phylum Bacteroidota; class Bacteroidia; order Flavobacteriales; family Weeksellaceae; genus Chryseobacterium; species Chryseobacterium tagetis. The sequence continues at coordinate 528,809 of NZ_JAERSE020000004.1, read as the reverse complement.
TGCAGTATAACCCCCCTGCTTACGGTAGGTTTCAAAGTAGCGGATACCTTCTATATGTGCGTCTTTAAGTAAAAGTTTTTTACTCATTTTAATATGCTTATTGCAATTGGCTTTTGGCTTCTTGCATTTATTTGTTAAAATTTAAATTAACTTAAAATCCGAGATTTTAAATTGTTGTTAGCCCAAATCAACCTGTCCTTCTCTGCAAAGATCAAGGATTTCGTCTACTTTTTCTATTGTTAAATTTTCATGAAAGAATTTTCCTAACTGCATCATTGGAGCATATCCACAAGCACCAAGACATTCAGCAGGCTTTAAGGTAAACATTCCGTCTTCTGTAGTCTGTCCGTCCTTAATGTTCAGTTTGGTTCTGATATGATCCAGAATTTTTTCGCTCCCGCAAACCATACAAGGTCCCGTTCTGCAAACTTCCAAAACATATTTACCAACCGGCTTCATGTTGAACATCGTATAGAAAGTTGCTACTTCATATACTTCAATTGGCTTAATACTTAATAATCCCGCAACATAATCCATCACAGGAACGTCTAACCATCCTCCGAATTCTTTCTGTGCTATGTGTAGAACAGGAAGAAGAGCAGATTTTTGTCTTCCTTCAGGATATCTTGCGATAATTTTGTGTACCTGTGCTAAACTTTCCGGTTTAAAAGCTATTGTTTCGCTCATTTTATTTTATAGATTAAAGAACAAAGAATCAAGAGAAAAAGACTTTTTGATTCGTGATCTAAATTCAATTTTATTTATTTTGAAGAAAGTCTTTATTCTTTCCTCTTTTTGTCTATTCTATTATGCGTCTAATTCTCCCGCAATGATATTCATACTACACATGGTTACAATCGCATCAGAAATTACAGAACCTGTAATCATCTCCGGATAGGCTTGGTAGTAGATAAAACATGGTCTTCTGAAGTGTAATCTGTAAGGGCTTCTTCCACCATCACTCACTAGATAGAATCCTAATTCTCCGTTTCCACCTTCTACAGCGTGGTAAACTTCACCTTTCGGCACATCAGTTTCTCCCATTACGATTTTGAAATGGTAAATCAATGCTTCCATTTTCTGATATACATCTGCCTTTTCAGGAAGATAGAAATCAGGAACATCCGCATGGAATGGCCCTTCAGGAAGGTTGTCGTATGCTTGGTTGATAATTTTAAGTGATTCCCAGATTTCCTGTTGACGAACCATGAAACGGTCGTAAGTATCTCCTGATGTTCCCACAGGGATGATAAAGTCGAAATCTTCGTAAGATGAATAAGGCTGTGCAACTCGTACATCATAATCTACACCTGCTGCACGTAAGTTTGGACCTGTGAAACCATAGCTTAATGCTCTTTCTGCAGAAATTGCTCCTGCTCCGATGGTTCTGTCCATGAAAATTCTGTTTCTTTCTAGTAAAGTACAGAATTCTTTGAATCTTGCTGGGAAAGTTTTAAGGAAATCCTTTAATAACTCATGGAATTTTGGAGTGAAATCTCTTTCAAAACCTCCGATTCTTCCCATATTGGTAGTCATTCTCGCTCCGCAGATCTGTTCATACATATCATAAATACGTTCTCTTTCGATGAACATATAAGTAAGACCAGTAATTGCTCCCGAGTCCATCCCGGTTACACCGTTACAGATAAGGTGATCACCAATTCTTGCTAATTCCATTAAAATAACACGCATATAATCTACACGCTTTGGAACTTTAACTCCGATTAGCTTCTCAACTGTCATGTGCCAACCTAGGTTGTTGATAGGTGCAGAACAGTAATTCATACGGTCAGTAAGGGTAGTGATCTGAGAGTAGTTTCTTCTTTCAGAAATTTTCTCAAATGCTCTATGGATGTATCCAACAGTCTGTTCAGCGTGAAGGATTCTTTCTCCGTCCATCGTTAAGATATTCTGGAAAATCCCGTGCGTTGCAGGGTGAGTGGGTCCTAAATTGAGGGTGTATAACTGACCGTCAATCTGTTCCTTACTTTCGTACTGGTTTAGTATATTAGATAATGAGTTATCTTTCATAATATATAATTGATAATTGATAGGCGATAATTGATAATAAACCAATTATCATTAATCATTTATATTTTTTATCTTCCGAACATACTATCGTTCTTGTCGGTTCTTGTTCCGTCTTCCAAACGATATTCTTTCAACATTGGGTGGTATCCAAGATCTTCCATATTTAGAATAGGTCTAAGATCAGGATGTCCTTTAAATTTAATTCCGTAGAAATCATACGTTTCTCTTTCCATCCAGTTAGCTCCGGCATATAATTCCACTAAAGAATCTACCTCGATATTTTCTCTGGACATAAAGATTTTCAGACGCAATCTGAAGTTAGCCATCATATTATGCAGGTGATAAACCACACCGATTTCCTTCTCAGGGTATTCCGGGTAATGGATTCCACAAATATCTGTAAGGAAATTAAATTCCAGTGATGAATCTCTAAGATAATGAATAATCTTCTTGATATCTTCTTTCTTCACTTCGATAGTCAACATTCCATAAGGCTCTGAACTCGCGATTACAGACTCCGGAAATTCTCTTGTGATTGCTTCTAATACAAATTCGTTTGTCATTTCCGTTAGTTGCTAATGTTGTAAGAATCTAATAATTTTTGATATTCAGGCATGTCTCTTCTTCTGATGCTTTCGCTTTCTGCCAAAGCCTGAACCTGCATTACACCTTCGATAATCTGCTCCGGTCTTGGAGGACATCCCGGAACGTAAACGTCTACAGGGATAATTTTATCGATACCCTGTAATACAGAATAAGTATCAAAAATACCACCGCTGGAAGCACAAGCTCCAACTGCAACCACCCATTTCGGCTCTGCCATCTGAGTGTAAACTTCTTTTAGGACTGGTCCTAATTTCTTAGATATAGTTCCACAAACCATCAGCATATCTGCTTGTCTTGGTGAGAAAGAGTTTCTTTCCATACCAAATCTTGAAGCATCATACGTCGGGTTCAGGGTAGCCATAAACTCGATACCACAACAAGAGGTTGCAAAAGGCAACGGCCAAAGTGAAAACTTTCTGGCCATCCCGATTACACTGCTCAGTTTCGTTGCGAAAAACCCTTCTCCTTCAAATCCTTCCGGAGCCGGTGCATCTGTTTTTATTACTGGTTTGTTATCTGACATTTTAGTAGATTTTAGATTTTAAATTTTAGATTCTAAATTATTGTTAATCTTAACTTTAATTAAAAACCACCATCTAAAATTTGTAATTTAAAATTTATAATTTCTCTTATTTATCCCAATCGAGTGCGCCGCGTTTCCATACATAGAAAAATGCCATGAAGAAAATTGCTACGAACATCAATACTGCCAAGAATCCTTCCATTCCGAATTCTCTGAAGTTGACTGCATAAGGATAAAAAAATACGATTTCAATATCGAATAATACGAATAGTACCGCTGTCAAAAAATATTTGATCGAAAACGGTGTTCTTGCATTTCCTTCTACCGGGGCACCACATTCCCAGCTTTGGTTTTTAACAGAATTTCCTTTTTTCTGTTTTGGACCTAAAAAATGTGCTCCAAGCAAAGAAACGGCTACGAATCCTATCGCAACACCTGCCTGTATAAGGATCGGAATATAACTTTCAGGTAAATTCATTTTTACATTATTATCTCAATTTGCAAATTTAGCGAATAAACAAGAAAGCATGAAATTTATCAGCTTTAAAATAGGATGAAAATAGGAAAAACTGATAATTTAGAATCAATAAAAATAGCGTTTATTTTTTCATTTTTTTAAGGAGAGAAAAGGCCATAAAAGAGATATAACCAAATAAAACACTTGCATACATTATGTTAACTACAGTATTTGTTCTGTCGTCTTCTATCCTGAAAAATAAATTATAAACAATAAATCCGGCGATTAAAATGGCGAAAATAATAAGATGTGGTTTCATGTAGAGATACTAGAGATTAAAAGATTGTTTTGTCTATTAATTATCACCAATATGTAAAGAATAGGTTCTTCTTCTTTTATGATTCACGGGGTTGTAATCTTGCCAAAGAACCTGAACACTCTTATTTTCTTCTAATTCGGGGTTGGTCTCGGCAAAATCAATTCCCATGCTTGTAAATCTTACGAAAATTTCTTTAAAGATAATAGCAGTTACGCCACGTCTTTGATATTCAGGGTGAATTCCGATAAGATAAAAATTAGCACGGTCGTTCTTCTTGCTTGCCTGTAAAAAATGCCACCATCCGAAAGGAAATAATTTCCCTTTTGACTTCTGTAATGCTTTTGAATAAGAAGGCATTGTGATGGCGAAAGAAACAAGCTCATTGTTTTCATCAACTACACAGATTACATAGTTTTTGTCAATAAAAGGAAAATATTTCTCTTTGTAAGTCTGTATTTGTTCTTCAGAAATAGGAGTGTAGGTGGAAAGATGCTTATAAGTTTCATCCAATAGTTTGAACATTGGCTCAACGAAAGGTAAGATCTCTTCTTTGGAATTGAAATGCAATACTTTGAGTTTGTATTTTTGAGCAATCAAACCACTGAATTTTTCAACTTTTTCCGGTAAAACTTTCGGGAAATTCATTTCAAACTCTACCCATTCTTTTTCTTTGGTTAAGCCAAGCTCTTCAAGATGTTTAGGGTAATATTCATGATTGTAAATTCCGATCATTGTTGCTAGTTTTTCAAACCCCATGGTAAGCATTCCTGCTTTGTCAAGGTTTGTGAAACCCATTGGTCCCTCTATTTTGTCTATGTTGTTTTCTTTGGCATAGTCTATTGCCTTTTGAATTAAGGCTTTAGAAACTTCTTTATCATCGATAAAATCAATCCATCCAAAACGTACTTTTTTGATTCCTAATTCCTTCTCTTCTTTATGATTGATAATTACAGCAATTCTTCCAACTACTTTATTGTCTTTTATAGCAAGGTATTGTTTCGATTCAGAGTAATTTAGGGCCGGATTTTCTTTAACATCCCAGGTTTTATATTCGTCTTTAATGAAAGAAGGAACATAATAAGGATTGTTTTTATAAAGATCCATAGGAAATTTGACAAATTGTTTTAATTCCTTTTGGTTTTTTACTTCAATGACTGAAACTTTAGACATAGCTTTGGAAGGTAATTTAATGAGCAAATATAAATATTTAAATATAATACTTTGGCATAGTTTTTACAGCAAAATAGTAAAAAAACACATTTAAAATCTAATAAAATGATTGGTTATTACATTATTATCGGTATCTCAATGCTGGTAAGTTGTTGGGTTTCATCGAGATTGAAATCAAAATTTGCATATTATTCCAATGTGCATCTTCAAAACGGACTTTCCGGAAAGGAAGTCGCAGAGAAGATGTTAAGAGATAACGGGATTACGGATGTTCAGGTAATTTCAGTTCCAGGACAATTAACAGATCACTATAATCCTGAAAATAAAACAGTAAATCTTTCTGAAGGTGTTTACATGCAGAGAAATGCGGCTGCAGCAGCGGTTGCAGCTCATGAATGTGGTCACGCCGTTCAACATGCTAAAGGGTATTCAATGCTTCAGTTACGTTCAAAATTGGTTCCTGTGGTAAGTATAAGTTCTAATCTGATGCAGTTTGTTCTTATTGCAGGGATTATGATTATGGCAGCAACGCGAACAATTGATAATCCTTCGGGAAACAGACTGGTATTAGGAATTGGTGTTCTGATGTTTGCTTTTACTACATTGTTTGCCTTTGTAACACTTCCGGTGGAATATGACGCAAGCAACAGAGCAATGAAATGGCTGAAAGATACAGGAACAGTGACTTCCGAAGAATATGTGGGCGTTCAGGACAGTTTAAAATGGGCGGCAAGAACTTATGTAGTTGCGGCGATTGGTTCACTGGCGCAGCTTCTTTACTGGGCATCTCTGTTTATGGGCGGAAGAAGAGACTAGATTTTATATTAAGTTACATAGATATCACCTTAGAGAATTTCTGAGGTGTTTTTATTATCTGAAAATCGAAAAAATACGGAATTGCAATTTGTTAAATTTAAACTTTATATTCTACGAACTGTAAATTGTTTAAAGTTTCTGAAATTTCATCTTTATGCTTTAATTTTATTTTCGCTACAATAGATGCTTTTTCTTGTGAATCGAAATTGATGATTCTGGCGTCAAATTTAGACAGCAAAGTGAAAATAATATTCTGCTGATTAAAATTAAATAGAATTTCAATATCAGTTTCCAGTTCTTTAGTTATGATATCTGCTTCTTCTAAAGTGATTTTTGCAGATTCTTTATAAGCCTTTACCAAACCGGAAACTCCGAGTTTTGTACCGCCATAGTAGCGGACAGAAATTACCAAAACATTGGTGATCTCATGAGCGAGTAATTGATTGTATATTGGCAAACCTGCACTTCCGGAAGGTTCTCCGTCATCATTTGCACGATAGTTTTCACCATTCAGTCCCATTCTGAAAGCGTAACAATGATGCGTTGCTTTTGGATGCTCTGTTCTTATTTTTTCTAAAGCATTCTTCAGCTCTTCTTCATTAGTAACAGGGAAGGCGAATCCGATGAATTTGCTTCCTTTTTCTTTTAATAAAGTGTTTTCTATTGGGCTTGCTATGGTTTTATATTCAAACTGCATGTTTTATCCTTCTCTTTTGTAAAATTCAATTGAGTTGTCTCTGAAATTTTCGGTTTTATAAGGTTTAAAATTTAAATCAGGAGCCTGAGTTCCGTTTTCGAGTTTCAGATGACCATTTTTAATAACTACAGCTTCGTCCCAAAGATTCGCATTGATGAATTGTTGTAAAGTAAATCTTCCGCCTTCAATAATGACGGATTGAATCTGTTCCTTGTATAAAGCATACATTAAATCGGATAAGAAATTTTCTTTCTCAATTCTGATGAAATGAATATTCTCTTTGGTTTCTTCTTTTGTAGTATTAAATACTAAAGTTTTAGCTTCAGTATTGTAAATGCTGAAATCTTGAGGAACTTTCAAATCAAAATCAATTAAAATCCTTACAGGATTTGTTCCCTGCACATTTCTTACCGTTAAACTGGGGTTGTCATTCAATGCAGTTTGTGTTCCTACTAAAATAGCATGTTCATTTGCTCTTAACTGATGAACGAATTGGTTGACTAAGGCATTAGAAATAGAAGTGGGTTTGAAATCTTTGTCTAAAAATCCATCTCCGGATTCTGCCCATTTTAGAATAATATAAGGTCTTTTCTTTTCGTGATAGGTAAAAAAACGTTTGTTGAGTTCAATACATTCTTTTTCTAAAATTCCGGAAACGGCTTCAATACCTGCATCCTGAATGATCTTTTTACCTTTTCCGTTTACTTTATCGTGAGAATCCATTGCACCGATAACTACTTTTTTGAATCCGAGTTCTTTAATCTTTAAGGCACATGGCGGAGTTTTCCCATAATGAGCACAAGGCTCTAAAGAAACATAAATGGTAGATTCAGGAATCAGGGTTTTATCTTTTACTGAATTGATGGCATTGATCTCGGCATGGGGTTCTCCGGCTTTATGATGATAGCCTTCACCGATAATTTTTCCGTTATGAACAATTATACTACCTACCAAAGGATTGGGGTAGGTGTTGCCGATCGCTTTTTGAGCCAGTTCAATACATCTTCTGATATAAAATTCGTCTTGCATAGGAAAGAAAAAAGCGAAGACAAATGGCTTGGCTCCGCTTTTTAGATTTTTTTATAAGTTTATTCTCCGGCAATAATGCTGTGAAGATTCTGTCTTAAAGTTTCTAAATGAGCTTTTTTCTGGTCAATCGTATCGAAAGTATCTTTCAGTAGAGGGTTTTCTCTTGATGGCTTGTTGAAAAATGCTAAGTTGTTCTCCAATTTTACAATTTCAGCTTCAAGATCAGAGATCTGGCTCTTGATTTTTCTAGCTTTGTCTGTAAGCTGGTTTTCGGAAAGACCTTCTTCTTTAAGTTCCAGTTCGTTGATCTTATTCAGTTTTAACTTTTCTCTCAACGCTTTGTTGAACTCTGAATTGATTGAAATTTTCTCTCTTGGAACTTTTCCTATATTATTCCAAGCGGTTTTAATCGCTTCAATCTTTTCGATGCTGCCATCTTCATCTGTAACGGTTTTCAGCTCTTCAAGAAGTTCTTTTTTATGTTTGTAATTTTCTTTCCAGTTATCGGTAGAAGTATTACTTTTTTCTCTGTAGTTGTTGAAGAATGTATTACAGGCATCACGGAATTCATCCCAGATCTTATTGGTCATACTTTTTGGAACGTGGCCAATTTTCTTCCAGTCTTCCTGAAGCTTCTTAAATAATGGTACAGCAATGTCCCATTCTTCATTGTTCATATTGTCTTTAGCAGTCTGAATCAGTTTAAGCTTTTCTTCCAGATGACTCTGCTGAGAACCTTTTAATGATTTATAGTAATTATTCTTCGTTGTGTTGAAATTTCTTAATGTCGTTTTGAAATCATTCCAGTTTTGATTGGATAGTTTTCTTGGGACACTTCCGGTTTTCAGGAAGTCAGAACGAAGATCTTCTACTTTTCGGATGGCATTTTGCCAGTAATTATGGTTAGAAGCTTCTGCAGCTTCAGAAAGTTTCTTTATTTCAGCAATGATCTGATTTTTCTTTTCCAGATTAATGGTTTGTTCAGATTCTATGGCAGCTGATAATTCTGATTTTCTTTCGTGTATTTTATTGGAAATTTCTTTAAATTCTTCCCAGGTTTTTTCACGGAATTCTTCTGCAACAGGTTCAGCTTCTTCTTTCCAAAGTTTGTGAAGATACTGAAGCTCGTTCAGTGCTTTCTGGATTACAGGTTCGTTTTCCAGTTCTTTTGCACGTTCTATGATGTGCTGTCTTTTTTCAAGATTGTGGCTGTATTCCTGTTCAAGAAACTCTTTATTTAAATCCAGCATCTGATAAAACTGATTCAGATGGTGGAAATAATTATTGTTAAGAATTTTGAATTCAGATTTAGCAACCTGCCCGGCTTTAGACCATTCTTCTTTTATTTCACGGATTGATTTAAACAGATTGGTTCCCGGTTCAGAATTGGTATATAGATTTTTAAGTCTTTCAATGATATTCTGACGGTGGTCAAGACTTTTCTTTTGCTCTTCTTCCTGACCTTTTTGGTAAGAATCATGCTTCTCTCTGAAGATATTGACTAAAGCAGAAAGTCTAGATTGGGAAGGATGCTCGTAGCTGAAATTTTCAGGAGCATTTCCTGTTTCTACATATTCATGTTTTTTATCTTCTATCTCATCATGAATGTAGTGGCTTGCTTTTTCTTTTAAAATGTTGAATTTTTTGAAGTTTTCACCAGCATTAGGTGTGTTGATGATTTTTTCCATTTCCTTTAAGGCGTCTGCCAAAGAAATTTCAACTTCTTCTTCCTGATCTTCTACAGACTCGGCATCTTCTTCATGAGGAGGCTCATGAGAAGAAACGGTTTCTTCCGATGTGTTCTGTTCAGATACTTCTTGAGCATTTTTCTTTTCTTCGTTTTCAGAAAGATTGTTTTCTGTAGTCATAGCAAGTCTTTTATGTGAGTGGCATTAATATCCTTTAAATATAGCAAAAAGCCAATTAAAACACTAATTTATGTTATTTTTTTTGAAAATTCCAAATTTCCCAAGCTTTTTCTGCCTGTTGTTCCAGCATATAATAGCCGTTCACTGTTTTTGCTCCTTTTTCAGATGCATTGATGATGAATTGGGTGTAGTTGGGATTGTAAATTAAGTCAATCACCAGATGATTTTTAGAAAGCCCGTCAAAAGGGAATTTCAGGCAGTCTTCTACATTAGGGAAAGTTCCGACTGGTGTACACTGAATGATGATCGGATGATTTTCAACCGTTTCTTTGTCTAAATTATCGAAATTGATTTTCGTACTTCTGGATACTGTAAGAGAAGGAATTCCGTGTTTACCAAGAACATATTCTACGGCTTTTGCGGCTCCTCCGTTTCCTAAAATAAGAGCTGAATTCTGGTGCGTTTTTTTATGAAGAAGCAATGTTTTTTCAAATCCGACTGCGTCAGTATTATAGCCTGTTTTTTTACCATCCTGAATTAAAACACAGTTGACAGCACCTATTTTTTGTGCTTCATCACTAAGTTCATCCAGATAATCAATAATCTTTTCTTTGTACGGAATGGTCACATTAAATCCTAAAAGATCAGGAGTGGAAAATAACTGTTCAACCTCATGAATCTCGTTTAAATCAAAAATGCTGTAAGAGAAGTCTTTGAGCATTAATTTCTGAAATTTATCTTCAAAGAATTTTTTTGAAAAAGAATACGAGATATTGCGTCCTATTAAGCCTAATTTTTTATTGGAAATCATACTTCAAAAATAAAAAAAAGACCGAGAAATTCGGTCTTTTATAAATTAATTTTGTTTTTTTATTCTACAATGAATTTAGCGATACTTACATCTGTTTTTAATAGATAAACTCCTTTAGATAAGTTTTTAAGGTTTATTTTGTTAGAGTTTTTAAAAGGATTGTGAATCACCTGGATCAGTTTTCCTGAAAGATCAATAATTTCTGCTTTGGAGATTTTGCTGATATTTTCACCTTTTACAAACAGTTCGTTATTTTTAACCGGGTTAGGATAGATACCGAACGCTTTGTCTTTTGACGTTTCTGATGTCGCTAAGCTGCTGTTATAGCAAGTCCAGCTTAAATCATCAATTGCCACTCTGTTTCCTGAAATTGGATTGATAAGTTTAATCGTAACATTTCCGCTTACGTTGATGTTGTTGATCGTGTATGTTCCTGCTGTTGCACCATAAGGAATTGTCCCTACCTGAACACCATTTACTTCAAGGTTTAAAGCATTATCTGAACCTGTAAATTTCAGCTGAGTTTTTACCGTTAAGTTTTGAATACCTCCTGAAAGAGTAGAGCTTAATAAATAACCGTCTCTTATCGTAATTGCTTTTCCTGTGATCGTTTGATCTGTTCTTGCATCAGTTGCATTCCATGTAATTCCGTTATTCGTCCACGTTTGAGTAGCATAACTTGAAGCAGCAGCCGGAATGTTGCTGAAATCTTCAGTTCCGCAGCTTGCTCCTCCAGGTTGCCCTGCCAAAGTAGTTTCTGTTGCAGTATTGCTCTGTACAGATGAATTTCCTGCAGCATCTTTAGCAATAATATAGAATGTATAAGTCGTTAAAGGAGTTAATCCTTGTACTGTTGCAGTTGTTCCGGTAACAGTAGAGTATAATGTTCCGTTTGAGAAATAAATATCATAACCTGTTACTCCGATGTTGTCTGTAGCAGCAGTCCAGCTTAAAGAAATTGAATTACTTGTAGGGTTATTCGCTACTAAATTTGTCGCAGCTGTCGGAGCCTGAGTGTCAACAACCGGAGTTCCCCAGATCAGATCAACATATTCCGGGTGATCAATATATGGGTTTCTGTTTCCCTGATATACATAAGAAGCGTTATTTCTTCCGATTTCTGCAGGAGAAACAGGGTCTAATGTATTCCATGCCAATAATTGGTTAAGTTCCCAAGTCTGAAGTCCCGGGAAAGCTGAACCTCCCAACATATTTCCGGTACTGAATCCGGAAAGCTGTGTTTCGTATCGGGTTACAAAATAAAGAATCATTCTTGCAACATCACCTTTAAAAGCATCTACAGGTTCAAAAACAATTCCTGAATATCCGGGAGAAATAGAAGTTCCAAGTTTAGATCCGTTTAAAGAAGTGAAAGAAGCAGAACCTACTTTTCCGTAAGGATAGTTAGATCTCATTCCGTTTACCTTTCCATCAGTAGGTCTGATGAAATGAATGTCTGCAACCATAGGAGAATTACTGTTGAACAAGCTCTGAGGGACTACGTGCTCCCTGTTATAGCAGTTTCCTTCCGTACTGTAAGAACCACATTGGTTCGTTCCGTAAGTAAATGTATAGGGATCTGTACCATTCGCATTTTCTGAGTAAATGTCTAAGATTGTTCCGTCATTTTCGTAATAATAATCACGATCGGTTGTTTGGTAACCGCTCCAAAGTCCACCATACCCATGGTCGATGTGTCCATTGGTAATAATCAGATTAAGTTTGCTTTTCAAAGCAGCACCTGTAAGTCCTGTTGTTCCGTTGTAGTATCCTGTCGGAATTTGCGCAAATGCATTAATAAATGCAAATGAAAACAACAAAGAAAATAGTATTCGTTTCATTTTTTTAAATTGGGGGCGTAAAGGTACAAAAAAATGAAGTGTTATATATTAACTTTTAGTAATATAGTCTTTGCTTATTTTTGAGAAGAACCATGAAATAAGAATACCAAATACTGCAGCAGTGATCGCTACAATGATATAATTGTTCCCTACGATCTTAATGGGGAAAGGCAATGTTCCTATGGCTTTAAAGAATTCTGTATACTGCTGGAAATAGCATAAGACAGTCCCTAAAATTAATCCGGAAATAATTCCTAACACTACAATAAGAACTCCAGTATAGAAATATGTTTTTCTTAAATGAGCTAAAGGAAATCCAAGAGAAATTAATGAACGGGCCTGTTCTTTTTTATCAAGCTGAAGAATGATAATGGCTCCTGCAAGATTGAAAGTGGTAATAAAGATGACCAAAGCAAAAATCAGATAGATAAATAGTTTTTCAGTATTTATCATTTTCCAGAAGGCAGCATTTTCCTCTTCTTTGGTTTTTACTTCAACAGTTTTGCCAAGCTGTGAAACCAGACTTTGCTTTACCTGATCTGCGTTTTCAGGATTTTTAAGCTTAATCACAATTTGATAGGCAGATTGTTTGGGAAGATCCAAAAGTTCTTCTGTAAGCTCAATAGGAGCAATAATATAATTGTTAAGCTGGTCATTTCCCGGAAAAACCCCTGTAACGAAAATATTCTTTTTATTGTAGATGTCCTCTTCCTTATTAATAATACCTGTACCGGGCTTAGGCATAAAAACCGTAGCGAAATCCGAAGTAGAATCTACGGGAATGGAGAGTCTGTTTTTAAGAGAATGCTCCATAAGCACCTCATTAGAATATTTAAAGTTCGGATAAGTGCCGTAGAAAATACTTTTATCAATAGGATTTACCCTCGTATAGGCAGAATCTACTCCCCGTAAATAGGCAATGTCACCTTTGCCATTATAGTTAATGTAAACTTTCTCTTCTATAACTTTAGAAAAACCTGCAATGTCCTTGTTCTTTTTTAAAACACTTTCAGCCTGTTGTAAGTTCTTAATGGTCTTTCCTGAACTGCTTTTTATCGTAAGATCCGCATGCAGGTTGGCAATAAGGTCTTTGTTGAAATCTTCCAGTCCGGAAAAAACGGATATAATGACGAACATTGCAGTTACGGCTACCGTCATCGCTCCCACGGCAAGCCATGTAATAAAGGTAACGGCAGTACTCCCTTTTTTAGCTAAAAGGTATCGGGATGCGATATAAAATGCAATGTTCTTCAAAATGATTTATAAAACAGGATTGTCGCCTTCACCTCTTAGTTCTCTTTCCAGTTTTTCTACATCATCAAGAGTAGTGTCCAGGTAAAAATTAAGTTGAGGGATTACACGCACTTGTTTTGCCATTTTCTGGCCGATGAAATTTCTGTACTGAGCTTTATTCAGTTCTATTTCCTTCATAACGGCATTACGATGCTCCTGAGGGAAAATACTTAAATAGATTTTTGCAATACTCAAATCTGACGTTACTTTTACGTCAGAAACGGTTACTAAAATGTTTTGCTGGCTGTTGGCAGCCTGTTTGCGGAAAAGCTCTGCGAAGTCTTCCTGTATAATCTGTGCTACTTTTCTTTGTCTGTTACTTTCCATAAGTTCTGCAAATTTAGTACTTTTGTTTGAATTGGTACTTTGAAATTCGGAAGCAGTATCAAATTTACAATTTTAATTATTGATTAGTATTTATGAAGCTAGAACATATCGGTATAGCCGTAAAGTCTTTAGGAGTTTCAGATGAGCTCTTTGCTAAATTATTGGGAAAAGAATCCTATAAAAAAGAAACCGTGGAAAGGGAAGGGGTAGTAACTTCTTTCTATGAAACCGGAGAAAGTAAAATAGAGCTTTTGGAAGCCAGCAATCCGGAAAGTCCAATCTCAAAATTCATAGATAAAAAAGGAGAAGGCATCCATCATTTGGCATTCGGAGTAGAAAATATCTACGATGAAGTGAAAAGATTGAAAAATGAAGGCTTTCAGTTTATCTCTGAAGAACCGAAAGAAGGTGCTGATAACAAATTAGTTGTGTTCCTTCATCCTAAATCTACCAACGGAGTACTGGTAGAATTGTGTCAAGAAAAGCAATAAAAAATTTTGTAGTGAAGGAATTTTTGCTATTTTTGCAAACACAAAATTTAACCAAGTTTTGAGGTCCTATAGCTCAGTTGGTTAGAGCACCTGACTCATAATCAGGTGGTCCCTGGTTCGAGCCCAGGTGGGACCACTTTTAGAATCAAGCACTTACAGAAATGTAGGTGCTTTTTTGTATTGTAAAGCTATTTTACAATAGTTTACTATAAAGTTGAATTTTTAAATACTCAACATTTTATCAATTTTCAAATTAATTTGATTGTCTAAAAGGCATTCTATTAGGTGTACCATTTTTCTATTTTGGTGTACCATATTCTAAATTATAAATCAATGAATAACAATAAAATATCAATACTTTTTCTTTTGCAAAAAGTAAAAATAAATCAACAAGGAAAATGCCCTATAAGATGTAGGATTACATTCCAACAAGATAGGAAAGAGTTTTCTTTAGGATTATTCATAAGACCTAATTATTGGAATAACAAACAGCAGAAAGCTAAGCCACCTAATGAAGGAAATACTTTTATCAATTCCCAATTAAGCCTGATTAAGAATGAAATTAATCAGGCTTTTTTATTTCTACAGGTTAATGAAAAGATTTTTGATGTAGAAGATATTTTTTTACAATACAAAGGAGAAGCACCTAAAAAGAATAAAACAGTGCTTCAAGTTTTTAAAGAACATAATGATAAGTTAGAGAAGTTGGTTGGTAAAGATTATACAATAGGAACTCTGTGGAAATTTAAACAGGCTATGCAATTGATGAAAGACTATTTAAAGTACCAGTACCAGAAGAATGATTATCAGTTCAAGGATATGAATTTGAAGTTTATTCAAGATTATGAGTTTTACCTAAAATCTGAAAAGAACTTAGCTCTTGCAACTGTTAACAAAACAATACAAAGATTCAGAAGAATGATTAGAATAGCAATTTCAGAAGGAATAATTGATAAAGATCCCTTTATTCTTTATAGAGTTAAATTGATAAAGAAAGAGGTTGTATATCTTACTACAGAGGAACTTGAATCACTTGAAAAATATCAATTTTCACAATCTAGATTACAGCAAGTGGCTGATATGTTTATTTTCTGTTGTTACACAGGTTTGGCATACAATGAAATGTCAAACCTTGAAGCAAAACATATTGTTAAGGGATTTGATGGAAATTATTGGATTAAGATGATAAGAGAGAAAACACAAAAAGAAATCTCTATACCTCTTCTGTCTAAAAGTGCTAACATAATAGAGAAATATCAGGAAATTGGAAATGAAGTTAAAATATTACCTAAAATAAGTAATCAGAAATTCAACTCTTATTTGAAGGAAATTGCAGAGATAATTGGTATCCAAAAAAATCTTACTCATCATATTGCAAGAAAAACCTTTGCTACAACTGTTTTATTATATAATGATGTGCCTATAGAAATTGTAAGTGAGCTTTTAGGACATTCTAAAATTACCATTACTCAAGAACATTATGCTAAAGTAGTGAATAAGAAAGTTAGTGAACAAATGATAAAGCTTGGAAAGAAATTGAAAAGGTAGTTTTTATGCTACCTTTTCCCATCTTTCAAATTTTAAAGTTGGCGGAATGCCTATACCATTTAATAATACATCATACAATACTTTGAATACATACTGCTCATTACCAGAAGTTGTTATAATAGAATCATGTAATGTAAATATTGGTATTTCTGGCTCATTTTCAGCTATAATTTTACATGCAGTATGAAGTACTAATTTAGCTTCAACATTTTGTAATAAACAAGCTAAAGTTCTGTGTTGACCTTGTTTTATTTGCCTGTATATTTCATAGACATCTGGAAATGAATCCTTGAAAATTACCATAGACTGATTATAAGCAATGGATTGGTTAGGGCTAAAAATGGAACTAAAAATAATTGTTTTGGCTTGCGTTCTTACAGGCTCTTCATCTGTGATTATGCCCTTGCTCAAAAGTATTTTTCCAAATTCTTCATATAACTGACCAGATTTTACAATATCTATATAATGATTTGTGCTTTCTGATTTATAGGCATTTTTCACATTTTTACTAACATAATAGGGTAGAAAGTTTTGTTTATTGTTATTAGAATGATAAGACTTGTTGTATAATTTGACAGTAGATAAGATGTTATTTTCTTTGAATTTTTCTTCATTAAATAATACTGTAGATAAATATGGTTGGGAGTTAGTTATATCAACAGCAACTAATGGTTTACCATCATAAGTTACAAATTGTCTTAAGTCACCTTTTAATTGTGTTAAAATAGTATGCAATCTACCTGCTGTTGAATCAATGGTATGTAAAAACTCCTGTCTTTTAAGTTTTAAAAGAACCATATATCTACTATTATATCTTCCCATAGCATTACAGGGCTTATCAGAAGTAAAAATATTATGACTTCTTTTCTCAATTTCATATAGATGTTGAAGATAATTTTTTGCACTTGCAAAATCAATATCTAATTTACCATTAAACCACTTTAATAAATAGCTTAATTCCTCATTATTTTCAATAATTATTTCATTATTATCAAACTTATCAAGATGAATAAACTTAAGGATACTTTTTATTAGAGGTCTTTTTGTGATGTAGATATGCTTGATTTCAGTTTGGTAGTTAATATGAAATCTAAAACCTCTTGATTTGCTACCTACAATGTATTGCCTGTTTTCTATTAAAACGTTATTACTTACCAGGTAATCAAGGTACTTTCTATATTCTCTTACTCTTCTTTGTATAAGTGAACTATAAAAAGGAACATAAAACATGTTCTCATCCTTATTTCTAATAGGAATATCGGTAATAAGATGAATTAGATAGATAAAGTAATCTCTATGATATTTAAAAGTAGGAGGATTGTCTTTAACTAATTTATCAATGTCAAAATTTTGCGGAATATAAAGAGATAATTTTTTTGGTAATTCTCTATTTCCTTTTACCTGTGTTACACTGTCAGGATTTTGTTGTATTTCACTTCCATTGTGATTCAATGGTGTAACAAGTGTTGAGTTATTTATCAACATGAGCCCCACTACCTTGAAAGTAGGGACTGCCTTTTCTATTGGCAGGCTATGATAAATTTTTAGGTAGAATCACAACAAACAGACCTAAAAATGTTCAAAAGCTTCTTGTTTTGTCAAAATGACTTTTACACTAAACAAAAATACAAAATAATTTCTTAAAATACAAAAAAATGCTTAGATGATTTGTATTTATGATGTTGATTTTTAGTTTGTTGTAAGGGTATTTGTGTTGATTGATAATATGGTGGAGTACCATATTGTTTACAGGAAGTTATGAAACTCTACATTCTATATTTTCATTTTCAAGATTAAATAATAAACTAAAAATATTAACAATTAAATTTTAAAATAATGCAATTAAAACAATCACAAAGACAACAAGTAAAACTCAGATTAGGATTGTCTGGAGCATCTGGATTTGGAAAGACCAAATCAGCCTTATTATTAGCTTATGGAATGACAAAGGACTGGAGCAAAATAGCAGTTATAGATACTGAAAATTCTTCTGCTTCTCTGTATTCAGATTTAGGAAATTACAATGTTCTGGATTTACAAGCTCCTTACTCACCTGAAAGATATATACAGGCAATTGAGCTGTGTGAGAAATCAGGAATTGAAGTAATTATAATTGATTCTGCAAGCCATGAGTGGAATGGTACTGGTGGGTGTCTTGAAATTCATGAAAAACTGGGAGGTAGATTTCAAGATTGGGCTAATGTCACACCAAGACACCAATCCTTTATTAATAAGATACTGCAATCAACTTGTCATATTATTACCACTACAAGAAGGAAGATGGATTACTCATTAGATATTGGTAGCAATGGCAAAACACAAGTAGTAAAGCATGGAACTAAAGAAATTACCAGAGATGGTTTTGAGTATGAATTAACTATCAATTTTGAATTAATCAATGAAAACCATTTAGCCAAAGCATCAAAGGATAGAACTGGATTATTTATGAATAAACCTGAATTTGTAATTACTTCTGCTACTGGTCAGCTAATTTTGGAATGGTGTAATTCAGGTGTTACAACTAAACAAACAAATAATCAGAACTCCTTTACTGGTGGCTCTCGCTTTTCTAAAGAGGATATTCTAAATAAAATTAGCACCAGTAATACTATTGCAGAACTTTTGGCTATTTACAAACAACACCCAGAATATCAAGAAGAGCTAAAGAATGAATATGAAACAAGAAAGTCATTCTTAATTAAACTATCTAACCCGCAAAACTTTTCAACAAATGGAAAACACTATTGATTTAATTGAACAAAGTGAAAAATTGCAACTCTCTCCTGTAAAGCATTTATCACCAGTAACCAAGATAATTGATATGTCTGTTCATTCTCAAAGTCAATATCAAGATAAGCCTTTTATTGAAGCAAATACACAAGAGATTGATATTTACAGTTTAAGAAATAATTGTATAATTCCTGTATTCTCTAAAGATAATGAGAAGACTATTGCTCATCAGGAATTTATTGAAATTACACAAAATTGTATTGCTAAAGTATTTTCTAATCAGATTTTTAATGATCCTGAAATCAGAGTATCACATCAAATTAAGGGAAGAACACCAGATGCTATCTATAAAAATGCAAAAGACTTACTAAGCCATGAAAGAACTCAATATTTTGAAAGGATGGCTTTTATAATTAAGATTCCTAGTATTACAGACTCTGTTACTGGTAATGAGTTAGCCCTTACAGTTGGTGGAGTTAGAGCATATAATCAGGAAAATCTTTACAATAAGAAAACCTTTGAAAAGTTTAAGTTCTTTGTAGGTTTTCAAAATAAAGTATGCTGTAATCTCTGTGTTTGGAGTGATGGTTTTGTTGATGATTTGAAAGTAAGTTCTTATGAGGAACTGCAATCTAAACTATTAAACATATTAGGTAACTATAATGCAGAAAAGCACTTGTCTGAAATGAAGCAGTTTGCAGATTATTTTTTAACTGAACACCAGTTTGCTCAACTGTTAGGAAGAACAAGATTGTATCAACACTTACCTAAAAGAGAAAGACAAACTTTGCCATTATTACAATTTACAGATGGTCATATCAATACAATTACGAAAGACTATTATGAAGATGAAAGTTTTTGTAGGAATACTGAAGGAGATATAAACCTTTGGAATCTCTATAATCTTTTTACACAAGCTAACAAGAGTAGTTATATTGATACATTTTTAGATAGAAATTTGAATGCTTTTGATTTTACTAAAGGTATTCAACAGACACTTAATGGTAATTCAAATTATCATTGGTTTTTGAGTTAGAAATACTATCCTATAGAAATATAGGGTAGTTTTATTATTTCTTGATTTAAAATATTATTTTTGCTTAAGAAGGTTTTACTTCATAGGCTTGTAAAATTTTTTAAATTAAATTAATGGAAAAATTAGTTATTAAGAATGTTGGACCCATTGAATATGTTGATATTTATTTATCAAGAGTTAATATATTTATGGGACCCCAAAGTAGTGGGAAAAGTACAATTGCTAAAATTATTAGTTATTGTCAATGGGTTGAGAAAAGATTTTTAATTGATGAAAAATATGACTATGATGTAAAAGAACAGCTTTTGGAATTCCACAGATTAGGAAAAAATTATTTTACTAAAGAATCATATTTTGAATATAGTAGTGATTTTTTGATTATATCATATTCAGGAGAAAGCTTGACACAGAGAATCACAAAAAAGAAGACTAGAAAATCATATAAGAAAACTAAAAATATTTATATACCTTCTGAAAGAAATTTTGTTTCTGCTATTCCTAATTTAAGCAAATATAAAGAAACAAATGACAATATAATGAGTTTTGTATATGATTGGTATTCGGCAAAAAGATCATTTACAAATAAAAATAGCCTTTCTATTTTAAATCTTGGGATTAAGTATTATAACAATATTGATGCAGACCAAGATTTGTTAAAACTATCAAATAATAAAGAAATCTTATTACAAGAAGGTTCAAGTGGAATACAATCAATATTGCCTTTAATTCTCATTGTAGAACACTTATCAAAAGAAATATACAAAACAAACAATTCTGTTTCTGTAAGAGAACTAGATTCAATTCAATCTAATATTGTGAAACTTTTAGAGAAGCATAAAGTAGATAATATTGATTTAAAAGATTATAACATAGCTCCAGATTTTATTAAATTTCTTACCAAGTATAGCGTGAACAATATTGTAAATTATCATAAAACGCAATTTATAATCGAAGAGCCAGAACAAAATCTTTTTCCAACAACTCAAAGAGATTTGATCAATTATTTACTTAAAACAATTGTTAATAATAGTAAAAAACATTCTTTGATTATCACTACTCATAGCCCATATATATTATATTCTATTAATAATTGTTTAATGGGATATAATATAAAAGGCGAATTGGAAAAGGATGAAATAAATTCATTTAAAAGTATAAAGTCTTGGATTAATCCTGATGATGTTTCAATATATGAAGTAAAAGAAGGAAAGTTGATGTCTGTTAAAGATAAGAGAACAAATACTGTGACTAAGCACTATTTCAATGAAATAACAAAAGATATTATGGATGAATATTATAATATGTTAAGTTTCTTTACTTATGAAGGATAAGATTGCAAGAGTAATATCAAAATATTCATTAGAAGTATCAGATTGTGAAAATTTTTTTATTGTTGATTACAAAAATATTAATGGAGGAGATATAGAATGTAGTTGTACTAGACCAGAAGTAGCATCTGTACATTTACATAACCCAAGTAAAATAGAAAGCTATTTTATTTTATTTGGTGAAAACTGTCTAGAAGTTTCAACAGGTGTATGCTGTAAGCAATGTGAATGTATTGTATTTCCAACTGCGGGTAATGATAATGACTGGATTCTTTGTGTAGAAACAAAGTATTCTCATAGTCTTGAAAATGCATTTAGAGAGGAAAATGACTATCCATATATTATGGTTGAAAAAATAAAAGAAACTGTTGCTTATTTTAGAAATAAAGGATTGATAGAGAAAGGTAGAAGAGTTACAGGAGTAGTTTCATTTCCTACATTGATAGAAGATTTTAGTGAATCTTTTAAGCCTAGGGATGAATCAATTGAAGATATATTACTAAATCATAACATTATTATAAGACCTACAAATACAATCACTATAAAAAGTACAAAAAGGCTTATTGTATAAATATAATAATTTATTGACTGAAATTAATTACAATTTAATCTGATTAATAAACATTGAAGGCTTCCAATTGTGTAGAATAAATAAACCAATTTTTGCTCTACTCATACCAACGTATAATAGAGTTCTTCCATTTTGAATAGAATCATCTGTTAGTTCCTCATAAATATATTTTATATGATCTACACATCTTTGGTATGGTATTCTATTTTCATTTATGCCATTCAGTATTACAAAATCATATTCAAGCCCTTTAGCCTGGTGTATAGTGTTTATAGTTATACCATTAATGCCAGATAATGTTTCTATATACTTTTTAAAGTTCCAATTTGAAGCTTCGTCATCATTTACTATTGTCAAGATCTCATCTACTTCAGGAACATCAATCTTAAAAATCAGAGATATTATATTTTGATATTGTAATAATGATTCTTTTAAGCCTGTATTTATATTAATTTTTTGAAATTGACTTATTAATTTATTTGTTGCAAATACAATTTCTTTTACATCATTAAAATCAATGTTCTTTTCTAAGATTAAAAGTTCAATATTTCTTTTTATAATTTTTAAGTTCCTAATCGAGGAATCTACTGAATATCTACTTAAAGTTTTTAAGATAGCAAATACAGTGTTAGATATATTAGAATGTGGTAATGCACCTAATCCAATAATGTTGAAATACTCTCTCAAGTAGCTTCCAATATTATAGGCATCAAACCAAGATGTTGTTAAGATTGCAATATTACCAACTTGTGCTTTGGCTTTTATCAGACTATCAATAATTTGTTTAATATAAAGATTATTGTCATCCTTTTTAGTTTGATGAAATCTAATATCGAAGGGAATATCTTTATATTTTGATGAGTTTATCAAAATTGGATGATCTGAAAACAATTTTGAATACCCTGTTACAATCTTTTCAGTTGATCTATAAGTATAATTTAAATCAAGGATTTCATAACCAAAATCTTTTTTAGCAATAGTGAAGGTTTCATTTAAAGCCCCTGCAAAACTATAAATTTTTTGTTTTTCATCTCCAACAATAAAAAACGACGTTTTCCCATTATTTTTTATTTTTTTTAAAATTTCATATTGGAAAATATTTGTATCCTGAAATTCATCTACAGATATTTCCATGAAAATATTAGATACTGATTTAGCAGTAAATAAGTTCTTTGAAATAATAATATAGGAACGAAATAGTATTTCATTGAAATCAATAAGCTTTCTTTCTTTAAGAAAATCATAATATATTCTTGATAATTCTTCAAATGGAATCTTGTGGAGCCATTCAGTTGGGATTATTAAAGAGCCATCAAGGTTTTTTTTTATTTTGTTTAGGTCTTCAAGTTGAATTGTAGATAATTTATTGATTTCTAAAAATTCTTTAAAATCACTATAGGATGCAATCTTGGGTTTGTCCCATTTATATATCCATGAAAAAGGTCTTAAAATATATTCTAGACAAAATCTATGAATAGTTCCAACGAATACATCATTTTCTTTATAGTCTAACCTTGATGCAATTTCATCAGCTGCTGCATTTGTATATGTTATTAATGCTAATTTTTTATGTTTAGGTAGATTTGTAAGTTTTTTATTTGCTCTTGCTACTAATGTTTTTGTTTTGCCTGTTCCTGGTGAAGCACTTACAATTAAGCCATTATTATACTCATTGACTGCTTGCTTTTGAATCTCATTAAGATAATCCATATTGTAGCTTTTTACATGATATTATATGTTTTATAGCTCTTTCAATATATGGAGGAACTATAAAATCTTTATCAATTAACAGGCTCAACTCTTGGGCAAATCTTCCTTTTTTTATTGTACCATCAATCCTCTTAAGTAATTCTGTTTGCCACAAATCTTTGTTGGATTTTGTAATTTCTAATAAATTCTGATAGGATATAGGATGCCCCAAGTTGATAAAACACTGCTCTAAATATTTTGAATTAGTATCAGGATTTGGGAAAATATCTATTTCTAGAGTATTTGTTCCTTCACAAACAATTACTCTGTTTTCAACTTCTAATTTTTTTGCAGTAGCTATAAAACTTGATTCTTCATCAGTTAAGTGCAAATCTCCATCTATTATGGCGACAGCTGGTATCTCTAAATTATTATCATTTACTAGTTTTAAATATGGGTCAAAAAATCTGCTATGAATTGGAACAATAGAAATATTATGCTCAGTAAGATCAATATTGTATTTTTCCTTTGCAATAATAGGAATGATGAATTGTTCTGAAACTCCTTCCACATATATAATAGCTGATGAGAAGAAAATTTCACTTCTTGTAGCATCCAAATATCTCTTTAATAATAATCTTTCTCTATCTAATAATAAGTTTTCCTTGAAAGGAGAAAAAGATTTAACTTCTTTTAATAAATTTAAATACAAAATATTCAAATTTTTGTATTCACAATCACTAGCTATGTGAGTTGAGTGTGATGAGAGAAAGACTTGTGTAGTTTTTAATTGATTAAGATTAGAAAATAAGACTTTTTGTAATTGTGGATGCAAATGTGCTTCCGGTTCCTCTATTAGTAAAATATTGATTTCAAAATCACTACTTGAGTTTTCTAATTCCGCAATAAATAAGCTCAAGTAAAGTATATTCTTCTGTCCTAATCCAAGAGTTTGAATAGGAATATTTACTCCATCTGTAGGGTTATAATAAACATTAAGTTGGCTCCATGCATCTATGTCATAATTTGAAATAAAACTTAAAGATATAGGAAAGGAAAAATAGTCCCCTGCAATATTTTTTCCTTTTTCTTCAATATTAGAAGCAATTTTAGGAATAAAAGATAATTCATTTAGGCTGTCAGATGATTTTCTCAATATGTCTTTTACTTCTTGAAGTTCTCCATCTGAGTTTTCTCTAGATATACAAAATTTACTTAAAAGGGATTTAGTTGAGCCATGTAAGTCAGTACTAGTATTTCTGAAAGCATTTAAATAGTATAAATTAATTCCTTCTAAATCTGACATTCTTATTGATGTTAATTGTAAAATATCATCTATTTTTAAGCTATTACCACCTCCGAAAAGTTGCCATCTAAAATCAGACATTTCAATAGTTTCCCCAATCTCAAATTCTGAATTGAATTTTAATTTGTGAGCAAACAAAAATGTGACTCTTGCTGTATCATCTGATGTTTTTAATGCATGGAAAGTTGGAAATTCAGAAAGCTTTTTACTAAACATTTCTATACTAACAAGAATATAATCATCGATATTTAATTTATTTCTAAATCCATGAAAGTCTTTCAGTTCCAAATTTCTTGAGTTATAGGATAAGTTTTTGTCTAGAACTAATCTTATTGCCCAATATAGATTGCTTTTGCCTATATTATTTTCACCTATTATAGTCTGAAATCCTTCAGAAAAGTCAATTTCAAAATTTTTGAAGTTTCTAAAGTTTTGTATAGTTATGTGTTTAATGTGCATTTTTTAGCGTGGTTATAGTTTGTTATTCAAGTTTAAACTTTTTTTTTCAAATTTCAAATTGAAATCTACCTATTCTTAGAATACATAGTATTATCAAACTTATTGTTTTGAAATTATAATCAGTTGTTTTATAGAAACTATGGGCAATATTATTTCTAACATTAATGCCTTGTCGTGTAAAAACAAGTTTAAATAATTCTATTTCCGCTTCTTCATAATTCTCTTTTATAACTTTATGCTCAAGCATTTCTTCTAATAATATTTCTTCACTAACTCCATTTTTGATTTTTATTGTTGAGCCTCCTAAAAGCCTTATAAAATCTCTAAGAATTCCTTCAAACTTTAAAGTTAAAGAATCAATACTTAAAATATAAAGATCTGTTTTGAGCTTGTTATGGATAGCTTGATGTTCAAACAAACTAAAAAAATTATATATTCCAGGTTGAAGCAATGTTAGCCAGCTTTCTTCAATTTCTATATTTCCTTTATAAAATTTAGTAGGTTGTCCAAGCCATGTATTTTTGAGGAAGTCATTAAAGTTTTGATAATTTAAATGTCCATTAATAATTGATTTATAAAGTGTCTGTTCAAATATTGGCATAAAGAATAAGCTGTAGTAAGCCGATATATTTTCACTTAAATTATTCTTACTTCTCTTTTCAGTAGTATTATTATTAATGTCCATTAATATAGTATTGAAAACACCATCTAATAATGGTTTATTTCCTTTTTCAGTTGTTACAGTGTGTAGATTCTTAAAATCAGTTGCAAAGTATCCAATTATATATTCTGCACTTAATGTTGAAAGAAACGAGCTTTTGGAGTCAATGATTTTCCATAATATCTCCAATTCTTTACTGTCTTCACTTGACATGGAGAAGTTAGTTTTATTAAGATTTATATCAAATTTAATTTTAGTTAATTCTTCTAAAGTTCTTTCACTATCTTCAACTTTTCCAGCCAACTTTTCATATTCAGCTTTTTTTCTTAATAAATTTAGCTTGATAAAATCATTTTCTTCTCTATGATTAATTAAAATTTTCTCATTCTCAGCCATTAAAGAATAGACTTCTTTTACCGAAAGCTTAGCCTTTTGAATTAAAGGAAGTAAAGTTTCAAATCCATTTTTGTTGTGAAAATAGTATTGTATTTCTAATTTTACATAGTCTATATAATCCGAAATTATTATATTTAGTAATCCTGACGAAATCAATTTATTATCAACTAATTGCTCTAAATAGAAATAAAAATCATAAGGAGTTTTAATGTACAGTTTAAAAGCTTGAAGAAAATTTAAAAAATCTTCTTTTCTATATTTAGATTTTTCAACAATGTTTCTACATATAAGCAATAATTCATTGGCATCAATAAATGTGATGCTTTTAGAGTCAATACTTTTTTTTAGAATATCAAAAGTTTTGTCAAATGCCAATTTTGAATATTCTTGATTTTTAGTTTTATTCCAAATGATAATAAGGTATCTTATTGTAATGTAAGGGTTTTGAGTATTTTCAATCCTTTCTTTTATATAATCTGTTTCGTAATCAGAGAATAATTCATCAAAGACAATTTCTGGACTAAAAAATCTACTTATAAGTTTGCCTTTATTGAACATTAGTGAAAGAATTTTTCTTTCAATTTTAATAAGTTCTATCTCTTCATCATTTAATATCTCATCAAACTTAATTTCAAGAACATAATCAGTGTCTTTTGTATTAATATCCTTAGTAAGTTCAAGTTTTTGGTACAGTTCTTTTAGGTTAGCTTTTTCCATCATTTTTTAAATTGATCATCTAAAGTAAATAATTGCATGCTTCCAAGTTCATTAGAGTCATATTCCTTTTTACCTTCTTCGATATTAATGAATAGAGAAGTATATATTATTGCAGCTCTAATTGTTTTCATTAGTTTAAATGTTTTATCTATGAAATCATTTCTGTCTATAACATATGTAAAATTATCTTTTGGGGTTCTTGAGTTTTCAAATTCTACAATCTTAAATGATTTATGTTCTATAAAATTTCTAATTGTAGATAGCTCTTTAGCTTCTGGTTCTAAAAATGAATGTAAATCTTCTTTTTCAAAAAAATCTTTGTAAAGCCAAAACAATCCTCTTAATGCCCAATTTTGGCTTTCCATGATTATTGGATTTGGTTTTCCTTTCACATACCATATTTTTCTATAATTTACTTCTCTAGATTCAAAACCTAATTTTAAATAGGTATTTATTAAATAGGCAATTTTGTCCAAAATAGAATAAAATGTTCTAAATGCTATTTTACTTTTTTCAAGATTATAGGAATATGTTGAATAATCAAGAATGTCTATAATAGTATTTTCTCTATCAGAGAAATGAGGTTCTTGATTAGTAATAGAATCATAAAATAAATATCTTGCAGAGCAAAACTCTTGCTTAATTTGATTAAAAAACGAATGATAATTGTAAATCTCTAAATCTGCTTTTTTTACAATAATTGTTGGGAGACACAATATGTCTTGTGCAACAATGTTATCTTTTATAATATCATTTAGTGGATTTAGGAATAAGCTATTATTGATACACCATTTCCTATAGTTTTTTTCTTCTAAACTTTCTCCTAAAGAATAATTGTCAAAAATATTTTCAGAATTTAAAAATGTATTATCTACTTTTTCTTCTATCCAAGAAACAATTTGTGAAAACGATATTTTAGCTTCAGGATAAATATCATTTGAGATTATTGCTTTCTTTAAGTAATTATATGATTCTTTTAAGAAGTAAGCTTTGTGAGAATCATCATAAAGAACTTGAGCATAATGAAATAATCCAAACCCAAGATTTCCTATTGCCATTGGAAAATCTTTTTTAATACTTAATACTCTTTGCCAAGCATCTATTGCTTCTGAAAATCTTCCTAAATGACTTAAATCATTACCTAAATTTGTCAATACTTCACATTTTCTAGAGATATTCTTTGTATCTTTAGAATGGAGTAGAGCTTTTCTGCAATTTAGAATTTCTTGAATTAATTCTTCATTTTCAAATTCCCAAAACTCTGGACTATTTAAATTTTGAATCATCATTTTTTTATAAGACCAAGCATTAGACAAATTATAATAAAATGTCATTTTATCATCATCTGTAAAGTTATCTAGATTAACCATTGATGAAATTTTAATCCCTTTTTCTAAATCTTTAAGTGTATTTAATTCTCTTGAGTATTCATATATGGTACCCAGAATTAAATTAATTTCGTTAGGTGTTTTTTCATCTATATTATCTAACTCTAAAAAAGCCTTTAATTGATTTTGCATAATGATTAAATTTAGTCAAAATTATTATAGATCTGCGCAAAGTATTTACGCTCTTTTTTATGAAAAAATTTTTTTTAAAAAAAATTAAACTTTAGTTTATTTGTGCTTTCCCCTCATAAAACCCCCCACCCATCTTTGGGAAAGGAAACATCCCCCCCACCACAAAGAATTAAAATAAAATCTAGCAGGAACAATTATAAATTCAAGTTGAAAGCTGGGTTTATTTGTGCTGTATAGTTTTAATTCTTGTAGTGTTTTTCTAACTTAAAAATCAAAAACAATGGTAACAATTATCAACTACAAAAAAAGAGAAAAAGAAGATGGAACAAACTTCTTTGTTTTGGAAGTTCAAGGAGGAATTGAAATGGTTATGAGCCAAACCACCAATCAGTTCTATGCCACATCTAAAAAGGCTTCAATCACATCAACATTTGATGAGCTAACCTGTCAAGCATTAATAGGTACTCAAATACAAGGTAGTATCATTAAGCAGGAATGTGAGCCTTATGAATATACTATTAAAGATACTGGAGAAATTGTAATTCTTCAACATGGGTTTATTTATGTACCTCAAGAGCAAGAAGAAACTAATGTACATCAACAACAACCAGTAAAGAATAATCTTGTTACTGGTAACTGATAAAACTAAAGCAAAATATCCAAATTTTACTGTAAAGTCTTATATTGATTAGAGTATGATTTGGATTTTTTTTGCAGAATTTTCCCTTTTACTTATATACAAAAAAGGAAAATCCGTGAATTTTTGGTTAAGCTTTTCAAACAATAGAAATGCTCATTACTGGTGGTCAGAAGAATATTTGCAAAAAATTGAGAATCACCAGTAAGTGTGTAAGTTTAACTATGCTTTAATTAACAGATATTTAAAGTTTTTCTGAGCTTTAAAATAAGAATAGATTAGTATTAATAGCCAAATTCTAAGTTAGGCTGTTACTATTAAAGTTTAGTATTTCATAGACTTCAACCTCTAACTTTTGAGCAATAATATATAATGTGTAAGCTGTAGGATTAGTATTGCCAGCCTCAAGTCTACTCATATTGGATTTTTCAAAGTTACATAGTGCAGCCAATTCAACTTGTGATATTTTCTTATTCTCACGAAGTTGTTTGATTCTTTTACCAACAGCAATTTGAAACTCCTTTTTATCCACACTTTTAGATTAGTGACCAAAAGTGGTCATTTATGATAATTAAATGGTTATCATAAATGATACATTGATTATATTTGAACTTTAAAACTATAAATATGAATGATATTAACAAATTAGGAAAAATGACAGAGGTTATTGGTAAGTTATTATTTGGCTTACTGGTAGCTATACTTATTGTACTTGCTTTTGCAATGCAGTTAACAAAATATCAGAATAAAGATTTTTCTGAGAAGATAGCAGTAGTAATTGGAGCAATAGTTAGTATTGGAGTTTTGTATATAGTTTTAAGACTACTATTTAGACCAATATATAACCTGAACAGAAATATACAACTAAGAAAAGAAGGTAAGTTAAATTTTCAACAGTTTAAAACAAAATGGTTGATGTGTTTGATTTGTTCAATTATTATTTGCCTTTTGCCTATTATTCCAACCTATGGTTTATCAATAGTTGTTATGATACCTCAGTTTCTATTATTACATCATGCAAATAGAAATCTTATTCAACAAACTAATCTATCTAATTTCCAAGATGTAAGTACTATAGATAGGTTTCTATCTCATAAAAGTAAATTTAGGCTTAATTTAAAGAATATGACAAAACAAGAACAATTAATACTTATAACTATAATAGGTATAGTAGCTGGCTTACTTTTAGGATATATTACGGGAGAAAATCAATATTACACTCCAACAGGTAGAAGAATCAATTTGAATAACGCAGATATTGATTCAGTAAAAATTTTCAAGTTTAATTATTTGCTGTTTTTTTGTGGCTTTGCTATCACTAGTGGTGTATGCTATCTACTTATTTCAAGAATTTACCAAAAGAAGCAATAACTATTACATTAAATAACTTAATAAGATTATTGACCACCTAGTGTGGTCTTTTTTATAACTATAAACTAAATGAAAAAAGACATATATGACTACTTAATTTTTAAACTCAACAGTGAACATTCAGATTATGAATTTGATCTAATAGCTATACCACCTTATGAAATTATTGAACATGGATTATCATTAGAGCCTTATGAGTATTTTGGTTCTATAGCTGAGATTCTACATCAAAAAACAAAGCACATATTATTATACTTTAATGCTGATGTTTTAGTGAGGGTGGAACTCATGTTTAAAGGAGATTTGATTAACTATATAAAGCAGCAATTAGACAGTATCAATGTATTATTACCAGATTATTTGATGTTGGTGTTAAAGAAGAATAAAAAATACACTATTCTAATGTATCAAAATAAAATACTAAATGAACAAAATAATTAAAATATATGATATAACAATCTATTACCAAACCAATCTAAACATGGCTAGTAGTTAGAGCTACAACTAAATTAATAAGCGAAAATGACAATAATTATAACAAAACTTCTGACTCAATATTATCAACATTTTGACTATAATCAATATCCTCAAAATCTTTCTCTATTATGTTAGCATTTTTTTGCTCTTTCAGATAATTGGAGACAGAGGATTTACTTATTCTATATCCTTGACTTTTTAATTCTGTTTCAATCTGCCTTATAGATTTACCTTCTGTATGTAATTTTTGGATAATAGGCAGAATAGAATTCTTTTTAGGATTAACGTATGCCAAAGAAGATAGAGAGTCACTTAGAACTTCTTTACCTGTATCAGAAAATAGTAGAGTACTTTCATCAAAAGAAAGAATTTTAGAGTACTTTTTAAGCTTAGAAGAGATATAATTACCTTTGGTAATAGTTAAAGTTCTTAGGTTTTCATCATTTGGAAATGGTTTTAACTCAAGTACTACTCTCATCTTAGCTTCAAATGCTTGTGAACCCAAAACATTGTCTTTGGAAGCAGAAAATTTATTTGCTTTTTTTCCTGTATGATGAAGAAAAAGAATCAGACAATTGTAAGTTTTAGCTATTTTACTAAACTGGTTTAAAAACTCCCTTACCTTTGTACTTGAATTTATATCACCACTAAAAATATCAGTAAAAGCATCAACTATGATTAAATCTGTTGGATTGCTTTTCAAATCCCTTTCTAATATATTGAAAATATTGTTAGGATTTGTTAGGTTGGTATCTACTTCAAAAATAAACTTTAAATGATTTAATAGATTAATATCCTTACTGGTATCTTGAATAATCTTTGAAATAGGTTTCTTAATTGAAATGCTGGTAGAAGTTGGGTCATCTTCTGTACTGATGAAAATTACATTTTGATGCTGAGGAAAGAGCTTATATCCAATGAATTCATCTAAACCTAATGAAACATATATTGCCAATTGTCTTAATAAAGTACTTTTGCCAGTATCAGAAGAACCAACTAAAGAAGCAAGTCCTATTTTGGGAAACAAAGGATCTATAAGTTTAGGTAGTTCTTCATGTTCAAAATTGAATAGATTTAAAGCAGAGTAACTATTATTATCAGTCATGATTTGCATATAGAATTAGTAAACAATAATCACATTAGGAAATATATGTCCAATGTCCATTTTATTATAAGGTTGGACAAATATAAGAAAAAGGCATACTTATAGGCTTACTTTAGTTATTAATAAGTAAGCAATTAATATATAAAATTAATTTAATCAGTTGGTTAGAGAGACTGGGTGATAACCCAGATGTCCCTGGTTCGAGCCCAGGTGGGACCACTTTTAAAATTAAGCACTTACATATTTGTAAGTGTTTTTTTTGTTTTTCATTTGCTTTCATTTTGTCCCAGAAAGTTTTTAAATTTTTAAATATGAAATAATCAGGTAGTCTTAATATTTTGGTAATAAGGAAGAATTTTAAGTTTTTGCCTCAATATTCAAAGAATAGATATAACCTCACCATATTAAAATTTGCGAGGTTAAATTACTGTTACGTTGACAAGACTTGTAAAGTCAAGCTATTAAAATATATTTTTTAATGTGTTAACATTCAGTTTTTTATTTAATTGTTTTCTTCTCTTGACTTTAAATATGTGTAACAATTTGGCTATGAAAGATTTTGAAAATAAATGGTATTAACTAAAGATAGTTGGTGTCATTTGGCATCCTAGCCATAACAGAAGAGTTCTCGAAATATTTAATGGAAGATTTAGAAAGGTTTATAGAATTAAATAATCCTGTCATAGAACCAAGCTGAGTGTATCTTCAACCACTTTTATAGATGATTTAATTCGTTTGAACCAAATTAAACAGGAATTACAAAGTTCATTTTTGTCAAATAATTTTTTTTAATTTTTACCTAATGCAATTTGATCCAAAAAATTTATAAAATCAGCATTGTCTTAGAAAGTCATTGTTTAGCTAATATTGTCTTAAACCCATAAAGAAAGAAAAATCGAAACATTAGTGTAAAGATTAGGAAAGAATTTCATAAATTTCTAGAGTTGACATTTGATTCTTCTTTAAAAATTTATGTTTGGAAATTTCCGTAGTATTTTGAGATTTTAGAATTTTTTAGTTGTAAAATCTTATTTTTTCAATTAACTTTCTCATAATCTCATATCATTAAACAAAGTTTCATAAATTTAACCGGTATGAGTTTAATGTAACAAAATATGAAAATAGGTTATGCCCGGGTTTCGACCAAAGATCAAAATTTAGATCTGCAAATTGAAGCCTTAGAAAAAGCAGGTTGTGAGAAGATTTTTCAGGAGAAAATTTCAGGTGCAACAAAAAATCGTCCTGAACTTGATAAGATGATTGAACAGTTTAGAGAAGGTGATGAACTTTACGTTTGGAGATTAGATCGATTGGGTAGAAGCTTGAAAAATATAATTGATCTTGTGCTAAGTTTTAGTGACAAGGGTGTAATAATAAAAGGTCTTGTAGATGGTGTAGATACTTCCACTATCAATGGTCGTCTTTTTTTAAATCTTATGGCTTCGTTGTCAGAATATGAGAGGGAACTGATAAGAGAGAGAACCAATGCAGGATTGCAATCTGCCAGAGCAAGAGGTAGATTGGGAGGCAGACCAAAAGGGTATACAAAAGAAACAATATCTAAACTTTTAGTTATGAGATCTATATATAAAAACCCGACTTTAGCTCCGAAAGAAATTTATGAACCACTTGGATTAACTAGGGCAACATTTTATCGATATGCTAAAATTTTAGATAACCATACAGATGCAGAAATAAAAGAAATGTCAAATAAAAAATAAATTTAAAAACATGTTTGAAAATATTGTAAGTGGAATAATCGGAGGAGTAATTGTAATTATAATTGAGCGACTTATTAATTGGTATTATAAAGTTAAGGAACTGAAAAATGGAAATTCTCCAAGGAATTTAAATTCAAATATTATACTAACAAATGAACTTATTGAAACATTCCATCCGGAAAGAAATTATCTAAAAGTTAAGGAAATCCTAGGTTCTCCGGATAAAAGTTATGAAGATTTTTCGATATTTGAAGATGAGTTAGGTGAATCTGAAAAGTTTATGTCAGATTTATATTTTTTAAAAAATGCTAATTTAAAAATAACTACTGTTGATAACAAAAGTATTCATTCAATCACCGTTTTTAGTTACACAAAAAAGCTAGAAATTCCTGGTATGTATTATCCTTGTGAGAATACTAGTTTAACTTTGGGTGAAGCTAAAATTTGTAATGAAATAATTAAATATATCAACAAATATACTCCTGTTCATACTATTAGAGATTTAGGCTTTGCAATACAGAATTATTCTGGTGCTCCCTTTTATAAGTATATAACGTTTTTCTGTTTTGATGATGTAACAAAAGTAAAAGAAAACTTTCTTATAGATGAATTCATTGGAAAACCAATTGAGGGATTTTGCTTATCAAATAGTGTTTCAACGTTTTATATTCATGATTATGAATTAAGATAAAATAGAAAAAACTAATTTAATGAAAAAACGAAAAACTGATGTCGATTTACTGATTAAATCATTTAATACATATTTAGTATCTCTGAATAGCGAAGAGAGATTGTTGGAGCCGGAAATTTATCATGGAAAATTGATGAATTGTGTTGATTCTTTGTCAGAGACTTTTGAAGAATTTTTATCATTTGGAAAATTTAAAGATGAGTGGGATTACAATTATTTTAATGACTTCTTGAATGGTCCAGAGCTAATTATAAAATCTTTAAAGACTAATTGTACATACGGTTTAGGAATTAATAACGAAGGCTTGTTTCTTTCTATGCATTTAAGCAATTCTGAAAATTTACGTTACATGGATGATCTATTTTGGAAAAATCTATTACATCTATCTGATTTTGATGGTTTTATTTATGAAGAATATGAATTTACTCGTGACGAAAGGAGAAAAGAATTTCCTGAACTTTTTAAAACAAATAAAAGCATGATATTTAGGATTTTGCGTAAATATATTTTTGATCATACGGAAAGCCATTCACAATATTTACCTGGTAGCGTAGGTGAATTCAAAATATCTACAAAATTTTCTGATTCCATACCTTCATCGATACAAAAATTATCAGGAGCTTTTAAAATAATGTACAAGCTTAATTATAGTTTGTGGAAAATTAAAGACTTGAAAGATAAAAAAAACTCTTAGAATAATTGATGCAAAAGAACTCCGTAGAAGAAATTATGAAAACTTTTAATACTGGAAGTAAAACTACATTTTATAAAATAATTAAATTATTACTAGAATAAAAGTTAATTTCATAGAACTATTTAAAATAAGGAACAGCTTATTTTATAAATTCAAAAACAAAAGGAAAAAGTTAATGGACAATGAAAGATTATGGGCTACAGAGCTTTATAAATTATATGTAACAAAAAATATTGATAATATTAAAAATAAATTATTTAACAGCACGGATCTTTTAGTTTATTTACATGAGATTTTAACTGAAGAAAATGTGCAACTTGAATCAAATGATATTTATTCTGAGCAATTAATCTTAAAGTTTCATCTACAGAATTTAAGCTTGCTCGATTTATCTGAAGGACATTCAATAAAATCAAAGTATTATAAAAATAGGGCACCGCACATTAAATTTCTTGATATTTCCTCTGTAATCACTATCGTAAGATCACAATATGAATCGTTGTTGATGTATCAACATTTATATGTAAATTCATCTATTTCGGAAGAGAACCAATTACGCTTTGATTCATGGATGATGTCTTCAATGATGCTAAGATCCAAAGTTTTCTCTGATCCAGAAAAAGCTGATCATGAGAGATTAACTGATGAAAAAGTAGCAATTGATAATTTTAGGAAGAGTATTTCAAATAATCCCACCTTTAAGACACTTAGTGAGAAACAGCAGAAAAGTTTGTTAGAAAATGGATCTGGAAAACTATTTAAAACATGGGATACTATTATGTCAGAATCAAAATTCAATTCTAAAGGTATGTTCTCAAAAATATATTTTATAGCTTCGGTATATGCCCATTCTGAAGGAATTATGGCTATCCAGCTAAAACAGTCAAAGCATTTGATGGATCATCCTTTTATGAAAGAAAATTTATATTTAATGCTTTTCTATTCTTATTTAATGACTAATGTTATGACAAAAAATATTATCAATAAATTTCCAGAAGTAAAAAAGCGATATGATGATTTAGATGAAAAAGTAAAATTTGAGATCAACTTCAATTACCAACTAGCCTTCAAATAAAATATTATTAATATTTTAGGAAAATCTCAAAAAACGATGTAATGGAAGAAAAACTATAATGAAAATCCAATACTCAGAAATAATAAAAAACTAATAACAACAAAGAAAATATGAGCTTACTTATATCCATAATTGTATTAACAATTATCTCTGGATTTTTAGCTTTCAGTGATATCGAGTCCAATGCTTGGAAATTTAAAATAAGAAGATTGGCTGTTGTAATATTTTCTCTTCTTACCATAATAGTAGCAGTATTTCAATACATAGATTCTAAGGATGAAAAGGAAAAAGCGGAAGCAGAAAGGATCAAAGCAGATAATAAAACAAATCAGATTTTGAAGCTTAATGCTGAGCTTATTTCTGCTCAAAAACAAAATAAAAAAGAATCTGATTCTCTAAATTACATTATTATTCACTTAAACGAAAAAGTTAGCGGTAAAACCGAAAGTTTATTATCTGTAACAGAAAAATATAGTAATGAGCAAAAAAAATTTATCAATTATAATATAGGTGCAGATCTCCCACATATTAAATTGCGCTCTATTAGACCAACCTTTTTTACAATTGATATTCAAAATCCGTCTAATAATCCTATCTATGATGCTCAAGCAATTTTATTAGATTTTGATGAGATGTTGAGTCTTTGTAAACCTAAAATAGATAAAAAAATTACTATGTCCGCCGTTTGTTATGATGGTTTACTTAAATTTTGGAATATAGGAACATTATCGGGAAAGCAATGGACTGTATATAGCCAAAAATTTATTGTAGATGAAAATTTACATCGCTATCAAATGCAATTTAGAACAACAAACAAAGCATATATATATTATTTTTTTGTTAAAAAGGTTGATAATTATTTTTATTGTGCAACGCGTTTATATCAGCGTGAATATAAAACCGGTCACAAAACACTAATAAATGAGCACCAACAAGGATTAAAGTTTTCTAATAAATATTGGAATGATAATTTTTATATTGATAAGGAATTTGTGCTAACGGAAAATTGAGATTTACTAAAAAGGTTAGAAAATATGAAAGAAACTAATTCCATAAATTCAGTCTCAAAAAACAATAGTTCAAAAACACCGGAAGAAATTTATAAACCACTAGGGCTAACAAGAGGAACATTTTATCGTTACGCAAAAATTCTTGACAATCATATGAACGATGAAATTAAAAAAATGCAAAGCAAAAAATAATATAATGAGTAATAATTTAGAACAAAGTAATCCTATTAGAGTATATGCAGAAAAGCAAGGAAAAGAATTTGCATTGGTTCAAATTGTTGATTACTACAACGAAACTTTTAGATTTGAAATTCTACTGAATGTAAAAGGTACTCTTTTTCCCAATATAGATTCTGCGAAAAAGGCAGTAGATGAATTTAAAAAATTTAATTCCACACATGATATTGATAATTTTAAATATGTCGATGTTATAGACTACAAAAAATAATCTCAAAAAACGATTCGATGAAAAATAAAGAGCTACTCTATATAACATCTTTTCTATTCTTAATAGTGTTTCTTATGTTTTTTATTTTAATACAGATAGAAGTGAGAAATACATATATTGATATTATTTACTCAGCGGTTATCTTATCAACTATGGTTACAAATGTAGCTTTGTTTTTTATTCTAATACTAAAGCTAAATGATAAATCTCAAAAAATGATCAAATGCAAGAAAAGCAAATACTTATAGATTATTTATCTCAAAAAACGATAGCAAGTGTAAACGGAAAAAGTAGAAAATAAGAAGCAGGTTTAGCAATTTCGGTAGGGTTTCCTTCGACTCTCGTTCGAGACTCGTTCGGGTCGGCTTTCCAAAAATCCCTATTTTCCGGGGAATTTCCGAACGAGACCCGAAGAGCTTCCGAAGAAATGGGGTAAAATACGGTCAAAACCGGTCAGAATTAGTCAGAACCGGTCACTTGCTTTTATAAAGGATTTAAATGAGAGTTTTTACCTGTAAACCGTAAAAAATATAAACAGAGTAAATGCTGTATTTTATTTTGCTTTATTATTAATTCATTAATGTATTCATGCAAAATAAACATCTGCTCTATATAATATTTTTAAAATTGACAACCAATCAAAACCAAATAATTTACTTGGTTATTGCCTACTACTTTCAGTCCTTCAAAATCTTTTCAGACTAAAAAAATACAATCGTAGTTCTACTACAATTTTCAAAAAAAATGAATATTTAATGAAGATTATATAAAAATTCATTTAATTTTATAGAACAATACAAAAACACAAACAAAACAGTATGAAAAAAAATATCTCAAATTCTGAGAAGATTTCGGCGAACCATATTGTTGGCATTAACCGCTTAGTTAGGCTTGACATTACGGTCAAAGGAAAATCGATCAGCCATTTTAAGCACTTCCGCTTACAACAGAGTGCCAGAAGACACCATTCTTTTGAGCTCACTCTAGCTCATGATTCTCTGGGTGAAGAACAAAATCATCATTTAGAACAGGCACAGCAATTTTTAGGCAAACGCATGACCATTGTTTTCAACTATAAAGATGCTGAAAATGAAAGTCCCGAAAGAACTTTTGCAGGAGTGGTAACCCAGGTGACATTCAGTCAGGAAAAAATGAGTCTGGGAAATATCCTCCTCAAAGGATATAGTCCTACTATCTTGATGGATTCAGCTCCCCATACCCAAAGCTTTGGAGGCAAGCAACCTGTAAATACTTCTATTATCGCATACAATATTATCAAAGAAGCACTAAAAGCAGATGATTTTGATTTTAGAATCGATACCCAAAACAAAAGCTACATCAATTACAGTTCGCAATACTGCGAAACCCATTACAACTATCTTGCAAGAATTGCAGAAGCTTACGGAGAGCAGTTTTATTATGATGGTGAAATACTGCACTTCGGAAAACTCCCCTCGTCAGAAAAACCAATACAGCTTATTTACGGAAGCAATGTTACAGATATTCAGGTACAATTAAAAGCAGTACACACCAAACCCGAATACTTTGGTTATAACAGCAGTAATCATACAAAAATACTGGGTTCAAATGATAATATAAAACACTTGGGAAATCTATCCGCAAAAGCCTATGAACTGAATGACAATATTTTCAAAACCCGTTCACTGAATCCAAGCCCTGTGAATGCTAATATGTTTCTGGATGTGGATGATTCCCAGAAAAGTGCAAGAGGAAGCAAGGCGGTAGAGGTTTTTACTGTTTCAGGAAACACAACAGTCCCGTTCCTCTACATTGGTTGTGTTGCAGATTTAGATATGAGAAATCAGGACAGTAACCAGACCGCTCACTTTACGACCTTGATGATGACAGAAGTAAGCCATGAAGTTGATGCAAGAGGTTTTTATAAAGGAAGCTTTGAAGCTATCGCTGAGGGAACGGGCTTCATGCCGAAGCCTGATTTTATCTTACCTAAAGCCGAGCCACAGGTTGCAACTGTAATTTCTAATGCAGATCCACTGAATCAGGGAAGAATCCAGGTACAATTTGACTGGCAGTTAAATGACACCACCCATTTTATCAGAATGATGAGTCCTGATGCAGGGGGAACAGGAGCAATTACTCAAAACAGAGGTTTTGTAGCAATTCCTGAGATTGGAGATCAGGTCATGGTTGGTTTTGAATATCATAATCCAGATTTTCCGTTTGCTATGGGTGGAATGTTTCATGGAGGTGTAGGCTTGGGAGGTGGCATGGACAACCGAGTGAAATCATTACACACCAGAAGTGGGCATAGATTGGTGTTTACAGAAGATGAAAGTATTGTACTGACTGATAAAAGTGGTAATGAATTGAGGTTTGATACAAAAGGTAGCAATATTAACATTACTGCTCCTGAAACCATTACTATAAAATCTAAGAATCTGAAGTTTGATATTGAGGAAAATATTGAGACCAAAGCAGGAAATAATATGGATACCCATGTTGGAGAGAATATTAAAATTATTGCAAGACAAGAAATCAGTCAGGACAGTGGTAAGAAGACCATTATCAATGCTGGATCCCATATTGAAATATCGGCAAAAGCTCATTTAGACTTATATGGTAAAGAAAAATTTATAGGTTATACCGATGGACAGACAGAGTTCGGAGCAAAAGAGAGAATGCATGTGTATGGAGCCCATTCCTTATTGACTGCGAAAGACAAGATTGAGTATAAAGCTCCGCAAATGAATAAAGTTCCTCAGAATGGCGAGTTTGAATACAGCAAAGGAAAGCAGATTGTAAATATGTATTGGGCATATGGAGAAGACAATACATCATTAATAGATGACTCAAAGTTCTATGTTGATATGAGTTTAGTGGTACAAACACGAAATTATGAAGAGGGAGAAAGTATTGATGTTACTATAAAGTCAGTTGATGGTGAACCATTAACTGACGAACTTAATGAGTTAACTTTATCGGGAACAGTAGACAGGGATGGAATAGTCGTCTTTAAAGAATCTTTAAAATCCTATACTCTTGAACTTATGAAAGAAGAGGAAATAGAAGAAGAAAATACATAAATACACTATCATGAATATTAATAATTTTATACCAATTCTATTAGAGCAACAAAGGGGTATTATTGCAACAAGTGGAAACCAACAAACAAAACCTGTGCAGATTTTAAGACCTAGTTGGAGAGATATGATTAAGAATTATCCAAACACATCTATAAAATCTAAAGATTTATATAGTGATATTGGAGGTGCATTCCCAAAGTTTAAAACAGATGAAGAGTTGCTAAGTTCCTATTTAGCAAATTCGTGTGCTATAAGAATGAGTAGGGGATTAAATTTAAGTGGTTTTAAATTACCTAAAAGCAATAGGGGCTATGGGTCAAAAGGAGGAGTAATGAGTGGAGATAAAAATTTGTCTTATTGGCTTAGAGTTAAAGAATTAAGCCCCTATCTTGCTGCTCATTTAGGAAAACCCGAGATAGATTATAATTTAACCAACTTGGTAATGCCAGACCAGTATAGGAAGAAAACATTTTTAACACCAACAGAATGGAAACAAGTAAAAGCTAAAAAGCAAAAGCTGGCAGCAGACCAATGGAAGAAAATAAAAAGTGTTAAAGGGATTGTTGTGTTTGATGTTTCTGGATGGGGAGATGCAACAGGGCATTTTACATTATGGGATACAAATCATCTTATATACCCAGGAGGCATTGAACATGATACTTTGGGTAATGACAAATACTATTTTAGTATGCTTTCTTATGGATGGAATGATCGAAAAAAAGAATTAACATTAGTACAAACAAATAGAATAAGGATATGGGAACTAAAATAATTAATATAGTGTTACTATTTTTTTTTAACGCTATACTATCTGCACAAACCGAAGTAGGTAATCTTAAAAAGTATAGTTTGCATAAATGCTTATCAAGCAATTATAAAAAAGCTGACCCATCATTTGTTAGTCATGATTATTCGGCATCTTATATATTTCAGCTTAAAAAAGCTGATTATAATAATCTCAACTCTATAGATACTTTCGTAGATAAAACGACAGGAGATTATTATAAAAGGGGAGTTATGGAAAATCTTGAAGATGCCAATGCTAATTATATCTTTTGGTACTGTATGGATTTCTATCAGTCAAAAGAGTTGGATAGCTTTATTAAAAAGATAGCTGGAGCTACAGGTAAAAAATCTTTAAAAAAATGATATTTATGCCTCAGTACATTACTAATACAACCCAGCTAAAATGTGATAAAGGTACTTCACCAACTCCAATCACAGTAACCAGTCAATCCTTCATGTGTATTGATGGAAAGCTACAGGCTACAGAGGATGATAAACAGCCCAACACTAATATAAAACCTTTTGGTACTTGTCGTATTCTAAGATCATCCTGTAATCCTGCTCCAGTAAAATGGCAGCATACTTCTCCATTTGAAATTGATGGTAAAAAAGAACTGTTAGATAGTTCCGCTTGCCCATGCTTCATTGGAGGGAAAATATCAGTTGTAAAGCCAGCGCAGAATTTTGTGGAAGAATAAAGCACCAATCAAAACAGCCATATTGTAAAAATAAAACTTTTGAAAGAAGAGTGTTTTTCTTCATTTCTTCTTATTTTTTGCATGATATTTCACTGTTTACAACGCATATCTGGTAAGGAGGAAGTTGTTTCCGGTTTTTAAAGCAAACACATTAAAAGTGTATTCTTGTCATCTGTTGGATCTGTTAGCGAAACTATTTTCAAGTGATGATTTATATAGTTATCCGTCTGATATTTCTATTGGTTTCGCTTTGTTTATGAGAAGCATCCCATCAAAGAATGGTAGGCTTCTAAAAAAAAATGACAGGCTTCTTATTACTCAATGGGAAGCATGCCGGTAACAGACAGATTTAATTAAGAAATTTTTAAGAAAAATAATAGATCCATTATCCGAATTATTTCTATTTTTGAGAAAATAACGTTTTAGAGTTATGAATAAAAAATCAAGTCTTGGATTAAGCTGTGCAATCGTTTGCATTGCTGCGAATTTTATAGATGCACAAACTTCTATTCAGGTGAAAAATACTCGGGATTTTACACGAAATGAGGTGGTTGCGATTTCGGTAAGTCAGTTGAAGTCGTTTTTAGGGAAGAATAAAGAGTCGGATCTTAGAATTAAGGATGCTCAAAATAATTATCTTACGATTCAGTGGATCGATAATAATGGAGACGGGAAGAATGATGAACTGCTTTTTCAGGCAAAAGTAGGAGGGAAAAAGACTGTTTTTTATACTATCGTTGCAGATGCGAAAACTCCGGTTCCGGTAAGTAATGTGACGACATATTCAAGGTTGGTTCCTGAGCGTGCGGATGATTATACCTGGGAAAATGATAAGATCGCGTTTCGTGTGTATGGCC
This sequence comes from Chryseobacterium tagetis, assembly GCF_016735585.2. Classification (GTDB taxonomy): domain Bacteria; phylum Bacteroidota; class Bacteroidia; order Flavobacteriales; family Weeksellaceae; genus Chryseobacterium; species Chryseobacterium tagetis. Next base: position 485,934 of record NZ_JAERSE020000004.1, on the reverse strand, counting down.
CGAAAGGACAGCAGGAGGCTTTGGCAGGTGTGAAAGGAAGCACTCTTTCAAGTGGAGTGGATATCTGGCTGAAAAGAACTGATAAATCAATCATTAACGAATGGTATAAAGGATATCTGACGGATCCGATGTACTATCACAGAGATACAAGGGGAGAAGGCTATGACCCTTATCAGGTAGGAGACAGCCGTGGAACAGGGGGAATTGGAATCTGGAAAGACGGAAAGCTTCAGGTTTCGCAAAACTTCGTCACCTCCAAAACCATTGCAGAAGGTCCGTTGAGAACAGTTTTTGAATTAACTTATAATCCGTGGAGTGAGTTTGGAGTGAAGGAAACAAAGAGAATTTCTCTGGATCTGGGTTCTAATTTTTCAAAGTTTGAATCGACTTTTGAGTCAGAAAAACAGGTTCCGAATTATACGATAGGAATTACCCTTCATAAAAACGAAGGAGAAGCAAAACTGAATGATAAAAACGGGTATTACCTGCATTGGGAAAAAATTGATGATGCTTTCGTGGGGGAAGGAATAGTTGTTGATCCCAACATCGTAGAAAGATCAATGGCTTTTCAATCTGAAATTCCGGATCAGAGTAATTTGCTGGTCATTACAAAACCTCAGAAGAAACTGACTTATTATGCGGGATTTGCATGGCAGAAAAGCGGACAGGTTCAAACGCAAAAAGATTGGGAAAATATCTTGCAAAAACAGGCTCAGAGTATAGCAAGCCCGTTACAGGTAAAGGTTAAATAATATTTTAAGGATGAATTTAAAAATATACGTATTCGCTTTTGGGTTAACTGCCGTTAACCTTTCCGCTCAGGTAAAAGATACTTTAGCAGAAAAAATGTTGATCTATCAGCTTCCGAACGGAGGTTGGGGAAAACAGCTGGAAGATAAATCTGTAGTCAATTACAGTTTACCGCTGGATAAGGATCTTTTAAGAAAGATAAAATCTACAGGTGATGATCATGCAACGATTGACAATAATGCCACTTCGAAGGAAATCAATGCTTTGATTAAGGCGTATTCAACGACAAAAAATCCTGAATACTTAAAAGCTGCAGAGAAAGGGATAAGTTATCTGCTTCTGATGCAGTATAAGAACGGAGGTTTCCCTCAATATTATCCGAATACAGGACTGTACAGAAAGCAGGTGACGTACAATGACAATGCGATGATCAATGCTTTAACAGTGTTGTATAATGTAGCGGAAGGGAAAAATGATTTTGATGTTGTCAATACAAAATTAAAAGAAAAATCAAAAGATGCGGTTAAAAGAGGAATTGACTGTATTTTAAAAACTCAGGTTTTACAAAAAGGAATTCCGACCATTTGGGGAGATCAGTACAATGAAGTGACTTTACAGCCGGATAAGGCCAGAGCTTTTGAGCCGATTTCGTTGGCAACGGGAGAATCGGTGGGGATTGTTCGTTTTTTGATGGTGCAGCCGGTTACTCCTGAAATTGAAAAATCAATAAAATCTGCGGTAAAATGGTTTACACAAAATAAAATTGAAGGTTATAGCTACAATGTTTCAAAGGTAAACGGGAAAGCTGTGCGAACGTTGACAGAAGATAAAAACTCTGTGATCTGGGCAAGATTTTACGATATTGAGAACAACAGACCTCTTTTCGGTGACCGCGACGGAAGTGTAAAGTATAACTATAATGAGGTTTCGGAAGAACGAAGAAACGGATACAGCTGGTATGGCGATTTTGCAGAGAAGCTTCTGGGCAAAGAGTATCCGAAATGGCTGGAGAAAAATAAAATTTCTGATAACTAGGTCATTCAGGTTCGCAGAAAGTTCAGATAATATTTACTTAAAAAAGAACGTATTTAAAAGAAAAAAAGACTGAGAATTTTCTCAGTCTTTTTTATTTATAATTTTTAATTATAATGAATTACAGATGTTTCCTGTAAGAGTAGCTCCTGCATTGGCTGTTACATCAGACTTTACAGAAGATAAAGATAAAGTCGGGATAGAATAAGGCGGAGTGAATGCTGTTCCGCTTCCTGCTGTATTTCCTGTAACATTTGTAAAGGTGTTGTTTGAAGTCACGGTTACTGCGGTATATCCGCTCATTAAATTGATAGGTTCTTTTACATTTTCAAAAACGTTTCCGTCTACGCGAATGTTTGCCTGTACACCTGCTGCAATACATTTGTTACTTACAGAACTGTTGAAGTAGCTGTTCACAATATGGATTTTTCCAAATCTTACTCTTGGCATACGTTCTCTGCAACCTGGAGCCCACCAGCAACGAACGAACGTTACATTTAGCTTTCCTGCATCTGTTGTAGATGAATCGCTGGAACCGATAAGATTAGAGAATCTGTGGTCGTCTGTTCCGCCTGAACCTCCTGCTTTGGGGGCTTTTAAATAATGGAATTTAGTATAGGAAACCGTGATATAATCTGATTTGTTTTTGATGTCGAAGTTTCCGTCAACACCGTCTCTGAATTCACAGTGATCAATCCAAACATTTCGGCAGTCATCCAGAATAGCGTTATCCCAGCCATCTGTATCATAGGCTCCCGGTCCTTCAAAAATCAGATTTCTGATGACGATGTTGTCACATCTTTTAATATTGATAATTCCTGAACCATCTTTTGTCTGATCTGTAGAAACCAATTTTGCACCACTTGTTCCGTAGATTGTTTTTCCACTCTGATCCTGAAATGATAAACGTGTCGTGATGGTAATGGTTCCGGTTACTTTGATGACTTTTACCGCTGTGTTTTCAATAGCTGCTTTTAGTTGAGCATACGTGGTAACTGTTGTTTCTGCAGCAGTTCCGCCTCCTGTTGTTCCTCCGTTCTGAGAAGCCCATCCCGGAGCGACACAATTAGCCAGAGGAACGACTGCATTGGCCTCAAGAATGTCATTCATCGTAAGGCTGTTCGGATTTTCTGTTAAATCGCTTTTGATGTCTTCCTGTCCGCATCCGGTTAAGGCAAAAACTGAGCTCAGAGCTACCGTCAGAAAGGCAGCTTTCATTGTTTTTTTCATAGTAATAATTTTTTTGTATTTGATACAGGTGTAAAATTATATATTTAATATGTAAATGTTTTATATTTTAGCATATTAATATTTATATAATTATAATATTAACTATTTAATTAATTCAATCGGTTGCATTTTATTATTTATTTAAAACATTTAATTAATATAGGTTTTGTAAATAAAATTCCCACAAATCTCAGAATTAACAGAAAATAATTTGTGTAATTTTGAAATCTGTGGGAGATTTACGTTTTATTATTTGTTAAATAGTATTTATTTAAGACGCTCTTGATGTTTTATTCAGTCAATTTAGAACTTTAGTAGAGTAATAAGCTGGAATTAAATAACTTTTGAATTTAGATTTAAGTACTTTAAAAAGCTCGGATAATTTTTTTAACGCAAAGTTTTATTTTTAATACTAAATATTGAAGTGAGCCAAGAATAATCAACAGGTTGATTTGATGAAGCTTTATTTTCAAGCTTCGCGACGCAGATTTTATTTGCCTTTGCCTTCTAATTAATGCAGATTCAATATAATCTTTACGTCAAAAATAAATAAGGTATTTCCGTTGCTATACATCTAGAGAAAAAACTTTATTTCCGCTCAAAAGTATACATTCCTCTTCTCTCTGTATTAAAATTGGAGTTAATTTTTTAACGCAAAGTTTTATTTTTCATACTATATACTGAAGTGAGCAAAGAATAATCAACAAGTTGATTTGATGAAGCTCTGTTTTCAGGCTTCGCGACGCAGATTTTATTTGCCTTTGCCTTCTAAAATAATAGGTGAGTTAAATATTAATCTTTGCGTTAAAAATAAATAAGTTATTTCCGTTGATATACGTCTAGGAAAAAAACTTTATTTCCGCTCAAAAGTATACATTCTTCTTCTCTCTGTATTAAAATTGGAGTTAATTTTTTAACGCAAAGTTTTATTTTTCATACTATATACTGAAGTGAGCAAAGAATAATCAACAAGTTGATTTGATGAAGCTCTGTTTTCAGGCTTCGCGACGCAAATTTTATTTGCCTTTGCCTTCTAAAATAATAGGTGAGTTAAATATTAATCTTTGCGTTAAAAATAAATAAGTTATTTCCGTTGATATACGTCTAGGAAAAAAACTTTATTTCCGCTCAAAAGTATACATTCTTCTTCTCTCTGTATTAAATTGGAGTTAATTTTTTAACGCAAAGTTTCATTTTTCATACTATATACTGAAGTGAGCAAAGAATAATCAACAAGTTGATTTGATTAAGCTCTGTTTTCAGGCTTCGCGACGCAAATTTTATTTGCCTTTGCCTTCTAAAATAATAGGTGAGTTAAATATTAATCTTTGCGTTAAAAATGAATAAGTTATTTCCGTTGATATACATCTAGGGAAAACCAAACTTTATCTACCTTCAAAAGTATACGTTCCTCGTTTCTCGGTATTAAAATCAAAAACCTGAGTATTTGGAACGGGATATCCTTTTAACTGAGCTTTCTCAGAAACTAAAGGTTTTTTAATGGAATTTACCTGATAGTATTCGTTTGAATTTTCCCCTTTTGCTGAGATTAAATTTGTTTTAGATTTTAAGTTTAAATTCTTCGCCACTCTGATTCTTGCATTTCCTCCCAGAGTAGATCTTACAACCAATTTTGTTAATTTAGAATTTTTCCAGTCGATATCAATTTCAAAACCGCCTCTTGCTTTCAATCCTTTTACAGAACCATTGGGTAAAGCATCCGGAAGTGCCGGTAAAATGTAAAGATAACCGTCATAGCTTTGCAATAACATCTCTGCAATACCTGAAGTACAGCCAAAATTTCCATCGATCTGGAAAGGTGGATGTGCGTCCAGAAGATTCGGATACGTTCCTCCGGACTGACCTTTGGTTTCCATAGGTGCAGGAGTCAATTGATCCGAAATTAATTTAAAAGCACGGTTTCCATCCAGTAATCTTGCCCACCAATTCACTTTCCATCCCATTGACCAACCTGTAGATTTGTCTCCTCTGTAGGTCATTGAATTTTTTGCAGCTTCCGTAAGATCGGGATTTCTGAATGGGGAAATCTGGCCGGAAGGGAAGAGGCCGTACAAATGAGAAATATGTCTGTGTTTATCGTCGGTTCTGTCCATATCTTTCAGCCATTCCTGCAATTGAGCGTGCTGTCCGATCTGCATAGGCGGAAGTTTGCTTAAAGCTGATTTCATTTCCTCCGAAAGATTTTTATCTACATTTAAAACTTTAGAAGCATTAATGAAATTGTTAAACACATCAAAAACCAACTGATTATCCATGGTTGTTCCGGCTGTAATTCCAACGCTTTTCATATACGTGTTTTCAGGAGACATAGATGGGGAAACAACAAGGTATTGTTTGGAAGGATCCTGCTGAAGAACATCCAGATAAAACAAAGCGCAACCCTTTAAAGCGGCGTAGTTTTTCTTTAAAAATTCTTTGTCTCCGGAATATAAATAATGATTCCAGATATGCTGCGTTAACCAGGCTCCGCCCATTGGCCACATTCCGTAGAAACCACCGTCAACAATTCCTGTAATTCTCCACAAATCTGTATTGTGATGCATATTCCAGCCTCTTGCGTGATACATTTCTTTCGCAGATTCCTGTCCTGTTATCGAAAGATCCTGAATCATATCAAATAAAGGTTCATGCATTTCACTGAGGTTTGTATTTTCTGCAGGCCAGTAATTCATTTCCGTGTTGATGTTTACGGTGTATTTACTGTCCCAAGCCGGATTCAACTGGTAATTCCAGATTCCCTGAAGATTGGCGGGCTGAGTTCCCTGTTGTGAAGAAGAAATCAAAAGATAACGTCCGAACTGGAAATATAAAGCCACTAAATCCGGATCGCTCGAAGTTCCGAATTCTTTGATCCTGATATCGGTTGTCTTTTTCGCCTGTTCAGAAGTTCCCAGATCTAAGCTTACCCGTTTGAAGTATTTCTGGTATTTTTCAATGTGAGCTTTTAACTCTGCATCGTATTTTTTATTTAAAGCGGATTGTAAATATTCTGAAACTCTTGCATCAGGATTTCCGGAAAGATCATTATACTTTTTGAAATTCGTTGCAATAGAAACATAAATGACCACTTCATCTGCTCCGGAAATTTCTAATTGATCTTTTGTTGAGGTTAGTTTTCCACCTTTCAACACAGGAAAAGCGACCGTTTTAAAATTAACTTTTCCGGTTTTATTATCCACAGAACCGCAGGTTCCATTGATAACTAACTGGTTTTTCTCTGTGAAAATAGATTTCTGTAAGTGTGGAGTAGAAGCATTGATGGAGAAATTTAAACTGCCTTTTTTGCTGGAAGAAAGCTTGATGACAATCACGTTATCCACAAAAGAGGAGAAGATCTCACGCTTGAAAGTTACCCCATTTACTTCATAAGAAACGGCGCTGAGTGCTTTTTCAATATCTAAAGTCCTGCTGTAATTCTTAACATTTTCATGTCCTTTAAAATCTAAAAACAAATCACCCATCGTCTGATAAAGCATTCCGTAATTTAAATCTTTCGGAGCCTGTCTTGGGTACGTTCTGTTGGAAACATTCTGAGCTTCCTGAAATTTGCTTTCATTCAACAGTTTTCTGATTTTCTGGATGCTGTCGAAGGTGTTTTTCGGAACATTATTCCCCGGTTCTCCTGCCCAGATCGTTTCTTCATTCAGCTGAAGATGTTCCTGTGAAGCACCGCCGAAAATCATGGCTCCCAACTTTCCGTTTCCGATCGGTAGTGCTTCGTTCCAGTTTTCTGCGGATTTGTTGTAAGTGAGTTTTAAATTCTGTTGTGCGTGAACTGAAACCGAAATGATGGTTCCGCAAGCCAGTAAGAATATTTTATGTTGAATAATCTTCAGCATTTTTAGATAATATGAAAATTTAAAAATTACTCATTACTTATTACCAATGGTTTTAAGCCAGTCTGAGCATAGTTTTTTCCAGTTATCTGTCAGTTCAGATTTGTTGGCAATTCCGATCTTATGTTCTCCTTCAGGGAAAATAAATAAAGCCCCTTTTACTTTATTTTTTACCATTTCCTGATAGTACAAAATACTGTTCATCACTGGAACGGTCTTATCATTTTGAGCATGAATCAAAATCGTCGGTGGCGTTTTTTCTGTCACGCGATTTTGCATAGAATATTCTTTGATTTTTTCAGGGGAAGCATTTTCACCAAGCAAACTGTTGCGGCTTCCAACGTGTGCAAACTCACCTAAATCAATCACCGGAGAAACTAAAATTGCAAAATTCGGAATGGTAGAAATGGTTTCCCAATCACCTTTTAATTCTGTATAATCTTTGGATATATTACTTACAGATGCTGCCAAATGTCCACCTGCGGAAGTTCCAATAACACCTACCTGATCTGGTGAAATACCATATTGTGCGGCATTTTTTCTGACCAATTTTATGGCTGCCTGAATATCCTGTAATGGCGCAATTTCTCTTTGCTTAAGATCAGGAGAAGTTGGTAATCTGTAATTCAGAACAAAGGCAGAGATTCCTAATGTATTAAACCATTTTGCGATTTGAAAACCATTCAGATCATAGGTGAGTTTATAATATCCGCCTCCGGGAATGATAATAACTGCCATTGGTTTTCTGTCTTCTTTGGGTGGAAAAAAAGCGAAAAGTTCAGTTTCTTTTATTTGAGTGATTCTGTTGTCTTTTTCTTCCGTCTTTAATGATAATCCTTTAGAATTTGGCATCTGACCTTTTGGCCAAACCATCATTTTTTCCTGTGCGGATAATTGAATGAAAAGGAAAATTAATAGTAGAAAATTAATTTTTTTCATAACTTTTTAATTTTGGTGAAGTATAGATAAACCTCATAGATTTTCAAAATCTATGAGGTTTAATTTTTAGATTAGTCTTTAAGAAAATCTTCTCTGAATGGCGTAAAAGCATCAATCAATTGTCCTTCTTCCAGACATTTTACACCATGGAAAATATTAGGTTGGGCAAAAAATCCGTCACCCTTTTGTAATATTTTCGTCTCACCATCCACAGTTACTTCAAATTTTCCTTCTGCAACATAGGTAATCTGAGAATGAAAATGCTGATGTAAAGCACCAACAGCATCTTTTTCAAATTTTACAATCACCATCATCACCTGAGAATTGTACCCGACAAATTGTCTCGAAACTCCGTCTCCTAAATCTTCCCATTCGGAATTGCCGTCAAAGAAGGGTTCTTTTTTGAAATTCATTTTTTGTATGTTTTTGAATTTTAAATCTAAATTATTTATTTAGTTTGTCATTCCGTAGGAATCTAGACTCTGAAAATTCTCTGTTGAATTAATTAGCCTAGATTCTACGCTTCACTTTGTTCCGCTCTGAATGACAAACTGAATATTTTTCTCTCGCTGATTTTGCAGATTACGCTGATTCTTAAAGTTGTCATCTGTGCAAATCTGTGCAATTTGTGGGCGACTATTTAATATACTTCTCCAGTCCGATTTTTAAAGTCTTCAGATTTTTCACGGCCAATTTGGCAATAGATTCTGCTCCCAATGTTGATAAATGGGTATCATCATCTTTTCCTTTCGGATAATAAGGGTCTTCTCCTTCTTTGTAATGCAGGTGCAGTTTTTTTGAATTTTCAGGACCGTAAGAAACTTCCAGTTGTTCAGTTAATAACTGCATATCGACAAACGGAACTTTCAAATCATTGGCCACCATTCTTACCACCAAAGGATATTCTTTGTGCGTATCGATTAAAACCCCGTTTTCATTGAAGTTTCTTCTTACAATAGAAGTCATTAGAATTGGAATAGCTCCCTTTGCTCTGGCTTCGTTTACATATCTTTCCAGATTGGCTCTGTATTGTGTATAAGGATTGGTGAATTTTGTTGAATCTTTTAATTTTTGGTCGTTATGTCCAAACTGAATGATTACAAAATCTCCTTTCTTCAATTGTTTTTCCACTTTATCCCATCTTCCTTCCGTTCTGAAGCTTTTTGAACTTCTTCCGTTCATCGCGTGATTCTGAATTTCAATTCCTGTAGTGAAAAATTGGGGCAACACTTGTCCCCATCCATGTTCGGGATTTTTATCCGGATTTTCTTTGTTGGCCATGGTGGAATCACCGATTAGGAAAAGGGTTGGTTTTTGTTGTGCGAATAAGAATGTTGCTAAACAAATGCAGAATGTTAAAAGTATTTTTTTCATTTTAAATAAATTTTTAATTAATATTCTTTTGTCTTGAAACAAAAGAATCAAAAGTTCAAGACTTGGAAACTTCCACTAAAAATTAGTTCTGTTCTCTAAAAATTCTAAAACTCACACGAATTCCTAATCCGTTTTCAGGTTCAATATGCAGGTCGTGCTCAAACAGTAGAATTTTCTTAATGTTCACAGAATTAATTTTCTTAACGTTCCATTTTCCTATGTCGATTTACTTGAGGTTATAATTACTTATTGCCTATTACTAATTACTCATGTTTGGGTTCCAGCCGTTGAATATTTTTTCAACAGTATAATTTTTCAAATCTTTTTTGGTCAATTGATGCGACCAGCTCACACGTTTTGAAGCGTTTCCACCTTCTCCTTTACTTCCAAATTCTGCGTAATAAGCGGTCTTTTCTTTATCCGGGAACATTTTGTCGCCTTTCCATGGGTTCCAGCCTTCGGGAAGAATGTGCTTTCCCATTTCGGTGTTGATGAAAACTGTTTTCGCGTAAGGTCGCCACGGTCTTCCCAAATACACTTTGGTGATGCCTTCTTTAGCAATCAATGTACAGTCAAAAAAGACAAAACCATATTGTCTGTCCGCTTCTGTCGCTGCTGCGGTGATATAAGAATCAGCTAAACTTTTAATGGTACAGTTTTTAAAAACAACGGTGGCTTGTCCGAAAATAAAGTCTGTCGTTCCTTCAATATAACAGTTTTCAAAATATTGTCTGCTGTGATTGGTTGCTGAATAAATCGTGTCCTGACAACCTAAAATATTAGAGTCTTTAATCGCAAAACGGTCACCTTCCACATGGAGAGAAACCGCCTGTCCTTCATTGCAGGAAGAGTTTTGAATCGTTAAATTATTAATTTTAATATCATCACCCATTACCAGTAAAGTATAGGAATTGAACGTCGTCATTTTTTCATTAAACGAATCTTTTTTTCCTGAAAAATCATTGTTGGTAATGATGGTATTGTCTTTATTCTCGCCTTCTAATGTGATTTTATGTTTTGAAGAACCAATAATCACTTTTTCATTATATGTTCCGGATTTAATAAAAACCAGTGCTTCTCCCGGTCCTAAATCTCTGATGGAGTTTATTGCTTTCTGAATCGAGGTGAAATCTCCGCTTCCGTCTTTGGCAACGGTAATTTTTATGTAGGGTTCACTTCCTGCAAAGAGAAAATTTGCTGCTGAAAGGAGGAGAATTAAAAATAATTTTTTCATAGGCTGAATTATTTTTTTGACGCAAAGATTTTTATAAAACCTTATAATTTTTAGGAAGCAAAGGCAAATAAAATTTGCTTCGCGAAGCTATGACGATAACTTCATCAAATCAATTTGTTGATTCATCTTTGCTCCTTAAAGTTTAACATATTTACTAATAAACTTTGCGTTTAAAATCATAATTAATATTATTTCAAAACTTTATTTAAAAAGTCAACCGTTATATTCAAAGTTTTCGTAAACCAAGGCTCTGCTGACCAGAATGAATGCGGAGTATCTTTGATCTCATGAAACTCTGTCGGAATATTATAGCTCTTCAGTTTTTTCATCATATCATCACGCCCTGCATGAAAACGAGGTTGCGAACTGTTGATGAAAAGGGTAGGAGGTGTATTTTTATCCACATATTCCAGTGGAGAAGCTTCTTTCCAGATTTTCGGATTGTCTTTTTGCTGATAACCCAGCCAATAGGCATCGTAAGTTCCTTCTTTTCCTGATTCTTCATGAACAAAAGAAACAACACCGTCAACATTTACAATAGCCTGAAGTTTGTTCTTTTTCTTAACACCGACTAAGGTGGCAATTTGCGCTCCCGCAGATTCTCCCAAAACCACCATTTTCTTTTTATTCAAAGAGTATTTGGAGTGATTTTTCTTTAACCATTGAATTCCCGTTTCAATATCTTCAACTCCGGCAGGATATTTGGCAACATCAGCCAAGCGATAACCGATCGCAATCACCACATACCCTTTTGAAGCGAGTTCCATTGCCATGAATTTTTCATTATCCTTACTTCCTGAAACCCAGCCACCACCGTGAACCATTGCAATTCCGGGATATTTTTTTGATCTGTCTGAAGGATAATAAACATCTGCTTTTAAAGAAAGTCCGTTGATATTGGCATATTCTACATCTTTATCGATTCCGATGTTTTGTGGAACAGGTCGGTCAATAGGGGTGATGAAAGGATATTTTTTCTTGAATTTTTCAAACGTACCTTCGTTGGTGTAAGGAGTGGCATTCGGTCGATTTACCTGTCCGAATGCCATTGTCCCCACAAAAAAAATAGAAATATAAGTATGTTTTCTGTTAAAAATCATTCGCTTATGGAATTTTTATTTAACTGCATTTTTCGCTACATCTGTTCCGATAGAAAGTAAATTTTTATCGGATGTTACTTCTTTCGGTAGCAATACTGCTCCCGTTTTGTTTCCTAATACTTTTACAACCGGTTTATTGGCTGATTCAAATTTTACAGTAGAAAGGTTAATATTCTTACTGTTGTAAATGGTTGCCCCTGTTCCTTCAGCATATTGCAGTTTTACATTTTTTAACTGAATTCCGTCTGCATCTACGATCGTTAAAGCTTTTCTTGTATCAAACTGAGAGTCTTCAATCACAATATTTTTAAGGTTCATTTCAGCCAAACCAAATAGAGTAATCGCTTCATCAGAATTCACCGCACTGATGTTTTTAAAGTAAATATTTCTGAAAATCGGAGTTTCTTCCGTTACAGGATACACTTTTTCCGGAGCTTTGTTTCCTTCCTGTTTTTGTCCGTCTTCCAACACTGGTGAAGCGCCTTCATAGAACATATTAAATCCGATTACCTGAGTCGGAATATTAATCATATCAATATTCTTGATGTAAATGTTTTCAACAATTCCCCCTCTTCCACGAGTCGTTTTGAAACGAAGCCCGATATCAGTTCCAATAAAAGTACAGTCGGAAACGTGAATATTTCTCGCTCCTCCCGACATTTCGCTTCCGATCACAAAACCTCCGTGACCGTGGTATACGACATTGTTTTTAATGATTACATTTTCAGTCGGCATTCCTCTTTTTCTTCCGTCCTGATCTTTTCCTGATTTAATACAGATCGCATCGTCACCAACATCAAACGTATTGTCGTAGATCAAAACATTTTTACAAGATTCTAAATCAACTCCATCACCGTTTTGAGAGAACCAAGGGTTTCTAACGGTAAGGTTTCTTAAAATAACATTTGAACACATCAATGGGTGAAGGTTCCAAGCGGGAGAGTTCTGGAAAGTAGGTCCGTCTAACAAGACTTTGTCACAACCTACCAAGCTTACCATTACCGGACGAAGGAAATCTTTTACCGTTGTTAATTCATCTTTAGAAATTTTATCTGGAACATTGAAGCTGGAGCTGCTTTCAAATCCTTTTTTATAGCTTTCTGAAGGGTACCAGTTTTTACCGTCTGCGGATAGAATTCCGCCAGATTTTACGATATTTTTCCATTCAGATTCTGAAACTTTACTTTTTTTGATGGCTCTCCATGCATCACCGCTTCCGTCGATTACACCTTTTCCCGTGATGGCAATATTGGTTGCATTTTTTGCGGAAATAGGAGATTGGCAACGGATGGTATTTAATCCTTCAAAGCTTACGTCTACCAAAGGATAATCGTTTTTATCTTTACTGAAAACGATAAATGCTCCTTCTTCTACATGAAGATTGATGTTGCTTTTTAATTCGATAGGACCTGTTAACCACATTCCTCTCGGAACAACTAATTTTCCACCACCTTTTTTGCTAAGGTCTTCAATTGCTTTTTTGAAAGCTTCGGTATTTTTTACATTTCCGCCTGCAACACCACCATATTGTGTGATGGAAACCGTGTTGGCTGCAAATGACGTTTCTGTAACCTGAGGCATTTTAAACTCAATGTTTTTATAAATATCCAGATTCTGAGCATAGATTTGCCCTGAAAACGTCATTGCTGCTACTAAACCGATCACTTTAAGAGACTTCTTCATTTTATTTTTTTTGAGTTTTAATTACTTTTTTAAATTCCTGATATACTATTGATGCCACTGCTTTTGCACCATCCGGCTGAAAATGCGTGTTGTCTTTTTGTCCTTTCGGATAGGCTTCGTACACATTCTCCGGAAGATTCATGAAGTAGTGGTTGGTCGTGAAATCCTGTCCTTTTTTTGTAAAATATTCCATCGAAAGTTTGTTTAAATCGATATATGGAACATTCATTTCTTTGGCAATATCTATCGGAGCCTGCCCATATTCTCCGTGTACATTTTCCAGTTTTCCGTCTTTCCAAGGGTAATTTCTGGCAACCGGAGTCAGAATAATCGGATTTCCTCCTTTTTGTCTGGTTTGGGTTACAAACAATCTTAAAAATTCTTTATACCCTTCAATATTTACATAGCGCTCCGGATTTTTTTCTGAACCGTCATTATGTCCGAACTGCATAATGACATAATCGTTTGGCTGTAAATGTTCGTAAACATATCTCCATCTGCCTTCCTGAAAAAATGTTCTTGTGCTTCTTCCGCCATGTGCTCTGTCGATAATCTCAACAGAATCAGTTGTAATGGCTGGTCGTAAAAATGCTAAACTGTCTTTTACAAAAAACGGCTGAAAAACCTGTCCCCATCCTGTAATCGGATAACGGACTTTCATATAGTCTTTTCCGGGTTCGTAATTTCCGGTGTAATCCGCCATCGTTGAGTCTCCGATGAGGTATATATGGGTAATTTTTTTATTGCGCTTTGCCGCCGTCTTTTGGGCATTCGTTTGTGATTGGCATGCAGACAGCAGCAAAACGACGAATAAAAATGAAACTATATTGTAAATTTTTTTGTTCATTGGTTTATTTCAAAATCCTTTTTATATTCTCGCAGATTTGGCAGATTTAGCAGATTTTTTTAATTCAGATGAAAAATTTAGGCATAATCATATGCGTTATCTGCTAAATCTGCGAGAGCTTTAAAATTTAATTTTTAGTGATTCTAAACCAATCGAAATCAGCATATCCTCCACGAGGTACTTTTGCAGTGCTTATACTGTATAAACCGACTTTAGCGCCAATCCATTTTCCGGGTTTTGCCTGAAAAACATCACCTACTTTTGTGAAGCTTTTTCCGTTTTCGCTGTAGCTGAACTGGCATAAACCATTTGGTTCGTTTACATTAACTTTTAGATAGGCTTCGTTTCCTTTTAATTTAGTTTCAAATAAAATCTTTTCTTCTCCTCCTTTATCTGCTTTTTCGGCTCTTCTTAGCTGAAGATAAAATCCATCGGATTTATTGGTAATTACAATCGATTCATGATCTAATCCCATTACCAACAGTCCGGCAGTTTTTCCTTCTTTAGCTTCTTCCGGAGTTAATTTAACCTTCGTTGAAGCTGCAAAATTCGGAGCCGAGAACTTTTGAGTTAATAGATTCGGTACATTCCACAGGTTTTTTTCACCTTCGGGAACTTTTATCGAGAATAACCTTAAAAATTTCTGTCCGGGAAGTTTGGAAGACCAAACGATATTTTCGTTCGCGCTCCACTGCCATTGCAGGCCTAATTTTTCACCATCAAATTCATCTGTTTCCGGCGGAGTAACAACAGGATAAGTTTGTCCTACGTTTGGTTTTTTATAAGTTAAAACCGGTTCTCCGATTCCGTTTTTATTATTGTCAATTCCCATTACAGGCCAGTCTTTCTCCCACTTCATCGGCTGTAAGTGGATAATTCTTCCTCCTGCATCTACATCCTGAAAATGATAGAACCAATCTTCCCCTGAAGGGGTGTCTACCCAAGCTCCCTGATGAGGCCCGTTGATCTTTGTTGTGCCTTGTTCAAGCACTACTTTTTCTTCGTAAGGACCATAAATATTTTTTGATCTTAATACCAATTGCCAACCTGTAGCAACGCCACCTGCAGGAGCAAAAATGTAGTAATACCCGTTTCTTTTATACATTTTCGGACCTTCAACTGTTGGATGAGACTCGTGACCGTCAAAAACATGAATGCCTTTATCCAAAACTTTTGTTCCTTCAGGATTCATTTTATTAAGAGTCAGAATACTTTTCACTCCGGCGCGGCTTCCTGCCCAACCATGAACTAAATAAGCATTTCCGTCTTCGTCCCAAAACGGACAAGAATCGATTAATCCTTTTCCTTCCATGACCAAAACGGGTTCTTCCCATTTTCCTAAAGGATCTTTGGTTTTTACCATATAAATTCCATAATCAGGATCGCCCCAATAAATGTAGAATTCTCCTTTATGAAAACGGATACTTGGTGCCCAAACTGCATCTCCACGTCTTGGAACTGAAAAATGTTCTTTAGGTAAAACATCCTGAATGGCATAATTCACCAATTTCCAGTTTACCATATCTTTTGAATGAAGAATCGGTAATCCCGGAGTTTCATTAAAACTGGAAGCGGTCATATAATAATCTTCACCCACACGAATAGCGTCCGGATCGGAATAGTCTGCATAAAGGATAGGGTTTTTGTAATTGTTTCCCTGATCTGCAGTCCAGACTTCGGAAACGTAGTTTTTTTCCTGTGCGTTCAAATAATTTGATGCGATAGAAAAAATGGTTACTGAAAATATATTTAAAATGTTTTTCGTTTTCATAAATCAGATTTTTAATCTGGTTTGTTTTTAACGCTAAGTGCGCAAAGATTTTCTTTTTTTAACTTGATGTATATATTTTTAAGTTCGCAAAGGCGTTCTACTCAGCAAAGGTTAATTGTTTAAAAAATGCAAATAATTTTTTACCATTAAGGTTTTATGAAGGAGTTTAGTATAGTTAAGTTGAGCTTCGCTTTAAGCAACTGACTTAATAAAATCTTAGATTTTAACCTTAATGAATCTTACCATTCTTAATGGTTTAAAGTATTACTTTTCAAATTCTAAACTTGCCAAAATGAATGGTCCTGTTCCTTTTCCGTCGTTGGAACGGATTTCTTCATTTACATAATATTTGAAAGAACCATCTCTGTAAGGTTTTCCTCCTAAACCTGCTACTGCACAACATTTGTTTAAGTTAACCACACCGTTTTCATCAACAGTAATTAAATTCTTGATAATCCCGGCGTAGCCTTTTTTTGCTGCGGCTTTATATGATTTTGGAAGGTAGCCTTCGTTCACCGATTTGATGATGGTATACACGAACATTGATGATGCTGTTGCTTCTTCATAATTCCCTTTTTCTAAAGGTTTGTCCAATACCTGATACCAAAGGCCAGATTTTTGATCCTGAACCTTGATCACTGCATCTGCGTAAGATTTTATGTAAGAAATTAATCTTGCTCTTCCCGGATGGTCTTTAGGTAAATAATCTAATACATCTACCATTGCCATTCCGTACCAACCCATTGCTCTTCCCCAAAAGTTTGGCGAAAGTCCAGTTTCTTTATTGGCCCAAGCTTCCTGCTTACTTTCGTCCCAAGCGTGATATAATAATCCTGTTTTTTTGTCTAAAAGATTTTTGTGAACAGAATCAAACTGCAACATAATATCATCGTATGCTTTTGTAGCGTCTGCTCCTTTTACAAAATCATGAGTATAGTGCGTGTAGAAAGGCATTCCCATATACAGACCATCTAACCAAACCTGATACGGATAGATTTTTTTGTGCCAGAAAGATCCTTCGTGGGTTCTTGGCTGTCCGTCAATTTGTAAACGAAGCGTTTGAAGCGCTTTCAGGTATTTATCTTTTTTCTCTTTTTCGTAAAGGTAAAGCAGAACATTTCCACTGTTGAGCATATCGATATTATACTTATCAAGATCGTAGGTAAGGATTGTACCGTCTTCTTTGATCAGGTCTTTCCCAAAATTACTGATGTAATCATAGTATTCTTTTTTACCGGTTTTTGCATATATTTTTTCAGCACCATCCAAAACAATTGCTGATGGATAGGTCCATTTCGGACTTTTACTGAAATCAAGCATCCAAGCTTCCGGAAAACGGTGCATTTCGGAAAGCATCATTCTTTCTGACCATTTCAAATTGGTAGGGACTACTTTTCCTGATTTTGCATTTTCTGTGGTTGGTTTTGCCGTAGCTACAGATTTTGTTTGAGCGCAAGCTAAGAACATTCCTGAACCTAAGATTGCAACAGCGTATGCTTTTATTTTATGATTAATGAAATTCATGCGTTCTAATTTTAAAGTTGGTTGTTTTTATCTAAAAATTCCAGTTTTTTATCTAAATCCTGATAAAAAGATTCTTCGGTTGTTAATCCATTAGGTTCTAAAGACCAGGCTCCTAAAAAGTAATAGGAAACGTTTTTTGTTTTCTTGAAAACGATGGTATGGGTAGATTTTGTTTTCACATATTTATCAAAGTTTTCGAGAGGGTAGAAGACTGCCATTCCCAGATTGTCGTCTTTTTTGGTTTCGGTTTGGTTACCGTATGTAGCAATATAAGCCCATTTTTTATTTTGACTGATTCCCTGTTTTAACGGAATATTTTTAATGGCAACAATTCCGGTGCATAAACCAGAAATGGTATTGCTTAAACTTAAATCTACTTTTACAAAACGGTCTTTGTTGAAGATTGTGAGTTTAGATTGCAAATCGATCGCATCGCCCCAGGTTTTCCATCCTTTGTAATTGATGGTCGCATAAGATTGATCTTTTTCATTAACGACTTTTGCAGTTGTATTTTTTACGATCTTGAAGGTTTCAACAAAATCATTTTGCTCGTCATATCTTCCGTAAGAGCCAACACCGATAGTGCGACCGGATTTCAAAACGTCTTGTCCCCAAGCTGCATCGTGATGATAAGATTCAAATCCGTCTTGTCCTACCTCAGGCAGAACCAGAGTATTTACTTTTTTACCGAAAATATCTGTTGCATTTCTCCAGTCCAGATATAATCTGTACGCGATTTGGTTATTTTCCAAACCAATCCCTTCATATCTGATGTAGGTAGAATGGTCGGTATGAGATTCGGGAAGTGTAAGTTCCTGAATGTTTTTGAAAGTTCCGCCAACGTACTTGTTACCGTCCCATTTTCTGCCTTCTTTTACAGAAAGTTCTGCGTAAGAAAAAGGCATTTTCGGGTTCTTTTTAATGTTTTCAATCACCGAGGTCTGTGCCGAAAAATTTGAAGATATTAATACTCCTACAGCTAATATTCTAAGTCCGTTCAATTTCATACTATTTTTCATTGGGTAACCGATTTTAAAAAAGAGTTTTCATGATTATTGTTTTTCGGTTATTTTCTTCACGACATCATTGAGATATACTTCAATATTGTCGTAGTCCTTATGTAAATCTCTTCCGTTGGCATTGGCAACTTTGGGATTTAATTGGTGTTTAATTTCCCATTCATCGGGCATTCCGTCGTTGTCCGAATCGGGAAGTGGTGTTCCCTGCTTCAGGTTGGGAAATCCACCGACATCTTTCTGAGAATCGATGATCCCGTTGGAACTCCCTTTTGAACCTTTATAGGTGAAGCTTCCGTCTT
This sequence comes from Chryseobacterium tagetis, assembly GCF_016735585.2. Taxonomy (GTDB): domain Bacteria; phylum Bacteroidota; class Bacteroidia; order Flavobacteriales; family Weeksellaceae; genus Chryseobacterium; species Chryseobacterium tagetis. The sequence continues at coordinate 467,275 of NZ_JAERSE020000004.1, read as the reverse complement.
TTACATCTTTCAATACATGAAGATCAACAGCATCTCTTACCAAACTTGCTCCTCCAATCTGTAAAATCTTATCATAAGCTTCTTTTGGTGAGTGTGTTTTTATATTATTCTGAATATCGTGAGGGGTATTAATCTTTATTTCGTTTTTATCTTTGTCTGTCAAATGATAAGAAGCTTTCATCTGTGAAAAAACGGCTTCCGTCCAGTTGTCTTTTGTTACTTCAGGATTTCCTTCAATTACATTTCCGCTGATATAATATTTTCCCCAGATATTGTAAACTTCTGTTTCAGGTTTTTCATTTTTATCGATGGCAACAATTCGTTGTCTGGTCATTGTTGCAGGGCCAGGTTTGTAGTAATTGTTCACAATGTTTACATTCATTCCTTCTCCGCCGTATACGTTGTTGTGTCCCCAGTTGTAAATAACATTATTTCTGAAATCGGTAAGATCGGTCAATGCAAATTTGCTTCCTGCGTATTCTCCCAATCTGGGGTTTCTGCTGTCGTGATGCGCATACATATTATGATGAAAGGATGCGAATTTTCCGCCTGCAATTCCGCCATATCCATGAGCGCCTTTCTGATGGGCTGAATTTCTGAGACTTTCTGCAATCAGACACCATTGAAGGGTGGTATTTTCATTCACATAAATGGAAACGGTTTCGTCTGTAGACCAGCTCATCGAACAATGATCGACAATCAAACCTTTGATGAATCTTGCTCCTAACGCATCGCCTTCATAATTTTTCTGATCGCCCATTCTGAAACGCATATAGCGGATAATCACATTGTCTGCGCCGACAAAAGTTTCGTAATTGGCAACCGTGATTCCGTCTCCGGGAGCGGTTTGTCCGGCAATGGTAACGTTGCCTTCTTTTATTTTTAAAGGAGATTCAAGGTAAATGGTTCCTCCTGTTTTAAATATAATATATCTCGGACCTTTCTGTTCTAAGGCATATCTTAAAGTTCCTTCTGAACCGTCATCTGAAAGTTTGGTCACTGCATACACCTTTCCGCCACGACCTCCGGTTGTATATCTTCCAAAACCTTCTGCACCGGGAAAGCTTAACACATTCTGAGCGTTAATGAATGTGGAAATACCACATACAATTCCTATCGTGAAGAGCTTTGTGAGGTGTTTTTTCATGACTGAAAATTCTTTGGTGTTTTTTAGGTTTAATTTATTTTAAACTTTTTGAAGGGTTCCAGTTGTCTTTTCCTTCCAGAATATTCTGTGTTGTGTATTTTTTACTTTCTTCTTTGGTTATCTGATGTGACCAAGGTACTCTTTTTGAAATGTCTGATCCGCTTCCTTTAGAATTGAATTCTGCATAAAAAGTGGTTTTTTCCGCATCGGGTTTGCTCCAGTTGTGCCATCCTTCAGGTTTTATAGTTGAACTGATCTCGCAATTGATGTAAACCGTTTTAGCAAATGGCCTCCAAGGTCTTCCTAAATACACTGAATTTTCTTTTGCATTTCCAATGATTTTTGAATTGATAAAAACAAATCCAAACTCGTTTTCCTGTGGAGTAGAAGCAGCTGTAACGTAGCTTGCAGTTTCTTTTGAGTAAATTGTACATTTTTCAAAAACAGCGGTTCCCGCTCCGAAAATATAGTCAGTCGTACCTTCGATATAGCAGTTTTTAAAATAATTTCTTGACGGTTTTGTTTTGTCTGGTGAATCCTGAACTCCTTTTAGGTATAAAGTGTCCTGATTTCCCAGAAGTCTGCAGTTTTCAAATACAATTTTGTCTCCTGAAGTTAATACAGCAACCGCTTGTCCGACTCTTCCCGCACTGTTTTCAAATGAAATATTTTTTGCTGTGAAATTATTAGAATGGATGAAAATGGTCGAAGAGCCTGTAGTTCCTATGTCTTTTCCTTCCGAATTCTTTTTTGAAGCAAAATCATCGTAGGTGATGATGGTAGTTTGAGGATTTTCACCTTCCAGTAATATTGCTCCTTTTGTTTCAGGAATGGTGATTTTTTCTTTGTAAGTTCCTGCTTTAATTAAAATTTTTGTTCTCGTGGAAGAACCATTTTCAACGGCATCGATGGCTTGCTGTACTGTGGTAAAGTTGCCTTTTCCGTCTTTTGAAACCACGATTGTTTTATCAGCAGTTTTAAAAGAAAGAAGACTTAGCAGGATGATCGAAAAAATTGAAAGTGACGTTAAATTTTTAATAAAAGTGGAAGTTTTCATTGAAAAATTTTTAGTTAAAATACAGACTTCTCTTTGTGGGATGAAGCCTGTATTTTTTGATATGAATGTAAAATTTTTATCTAGTATCCGTAATCTTGTGTAAGATTGTAGTTAGAGTTAATAACATCTAGAGCTATTGGAAGCAATTCTTTTTTGTTAGGCTCAAAATAGTATGCATAACTTTTGATTGGGTCACCACTGATGTAGGGCTGAGTCATCGCTAATCTCCAGTTTACTTTTGTGTAGCCGGAAGGTGTTGCCACACTTTGGTTCGAACTGTAGAAAACGTCTGCTTTTGCAACTCCTGTCGCAGTATAGAAATCGATGTCTGTAATGTTTTGCTGAGCTGTTTTCGTAGGTGTATAGGTTACTTTTTTATAGAAAATATATTCCGGAACATTCGCGTAAGCTCCTGTACCATTCATGAACTGGGTAAGCTTAGTTCTTGTTTCGTTAATTTTAGTTTCCAATAAATTCCAACGGATCAGGTCATACTTTCTAAGTCCTTCTCCTCCGAATTCCAATTGTCTTTCTTTTACGATATAATTAAAGAATCCTGTTTTATCTGTAGGAATAGTTCCTACCTGACCTAAGTTTCCTGTATAAGCTCTTTGTCTTACTGCTAAAACTGCATTGATGGCATCCTGAGAAGGCGCACTGTGAAGTTCGTTATCAGCTTCTGCAAACATAAGAAGGATATCTGCATATCTAAGCATTGGCCAATCGATCCCAAGGTTCTGAGAAGTTCCTGTGATAGACGTCCAAGATTTTCTGAATTTTCCGTCATTCCAGTTGATAGAAGTCTGAAGCTCTTCCTGTTTTGAAGTATTTACTCTGAAAATAGCAACATTGACATCTCTTCTTAGGTCATATTTTGAAAATTCATAGAAATATACCGGAATGGCACTGATCCCTCCTGAAGATTTCCAGTCTGTATCATCATGTCTCAATCCATTGTAATATCCGATTTTACTATCTGTTTTTGAGTTTCCTCCAAATGCTCCGATTGCATAGATCACCTCATTGGTCGCATCCTGAGAATTGGTATGTAATGCTCTGAACATCCCTTCGTAGCTAGGATTCAGTTGGTGCTGCCCGGAGTTGATGATATCTTTACACTCATCGTAAGCAATCTGATAGTACTTCTGAGGATTAGATCCCTGTAACATCTGTTGAGGAGCTCTTCTTAATGAATAGCCCGCTCTTGCCAAAGCAAGTCTTGCTCTTAATCCTTTAACGGCTCCTTTTGAAATTCTCTGTGCAGTTGTATTTCCTTCAGATCTCCAAGGAACAAGGTTTTCAGCTTTTAATAAATCATCCAGAAGTTTTTCATAGATAACGTCTCTGTCTGTTTTCGCTAAATATACACTCGGAAGATCTGCTGAAGGAACATCCTGAAAAGGAACATCACCCCAGTTCTTGATAAGATCGTAATAAAATAAAGCTCTCAATGTTAAAGCTTCTCCCAGGTATCTGTCCATTAGTTTTTTGTCATCAGCAGAACCAGTCTGATATACAGGAGAGATTGGAATGTTTTTAATGACAAGATTTGCTCTTTCAATCCCGGCATAAGTATCAAGGAAAGGTTTTAAAAGCTCTGTATTGGTAGGAATAGCTCCAAAGCAGCTAATTCCTCTTCTATCATTAGCATTATAGTCACCTGACGTTCTTAAATCGTCTCCCGATTGTGACAGGATAAGATTCATTCTCTGTCCATAGGTATTGTCACCCATAGTAGAATTGTAAACTCCTACTAATGCAGAAAATGTATCTGGAGCAGAATCAAATTGCTGTGCTTCAGCTGTATTCGATAAGCTTTCTACATCCAAGTATTGGTCACATGAATTTAATGAAATTAATCCTGTAATGGAAAATATAATTGCTAAAAATTTATTTTTCTTCATAATTTTAGGTTTAAAAAGTAATATCAACTCCTGATAAAATAAATCTGCTACGTGGATAAGCTGCATAATCTACTCCAGGTGTTAAAGGGTTTCTTCTTGTGTTGGCTTCTGGATCATATCCAGAATATCCTGTGAGTGTGAATACATTATTCATTGTAAAATACAATCTAAAATTTGAAAGACCTAACTGTTTAGTAAATTCTTTACTAAGAGAATACCCTATAGTTACGTTGTTTAATCTTAAGAAAGACCCATCTTCGATAGCGTATGAATGAAGGAAATAAGCTCCTGCTGGTGGGGTCCATCCTGTTGTATTAGCATTTAAAGCTGCTAATGCTGTTGGATCATTTACTTTATTTCCTGCATCATCAAACCATCTCCATCTGTTAGCAACTTCTGCTAGCATATTGTTATCTTTATACAAATATTGCGTAGAATATTCAATCTTGTTGGCATTATATACTTTATTACCTACTGAGAAGTTGAACATCAAGCTCATGTCCCAGTTCTTGTAACGGAAAGTCTGGTTGAAGCCACCATAGAATTTAGGCTGAGCATTTCCTAAATCAGTCATATCTTTGGTATCAATAACGCCATCTCCGTTCAGATCCTGAAGTTTTAAATCTCCTGGCTGTACTGCTTTTGCACCGTTAGCCACTGCCGCGGAGCTTGCTATACCTGCTTTCAAAGTATATACTTGTGTAGCTGGGTCGTAATTAAAGTCACTTATTTCATACCTTCCGGCTGTTACATATCCCCAATAAGTTCCTACCGGTTTACCAACTTGTACTAAGAAATCATTTAAACTGTTTTGCCATCCTGAAGGGTATAAATAAGAATTAGCAGTAGCCGAAGCACTATTTCCTAAACTTTTAATCGTGTTTTTGTTTGAAGATATATTGGCATCAATTTTCCAGGTGAAATTTTTGTTGTTGATGATAGTACTTCCTACTGAGAATTCTACACCTTTATTAGTCGTGCTTCCTGAGTTCTGATATTGGTATTCATAACCCGATGTCTGAGGAATTCTTGCCATAAGTAATAAATCCTTAGTATCTGTTTGATAGAAATCAAGAGTACCATATACTTTTCCTTTAAATAAACCAAAATCTAAACCTATATTTTTAGAAGATGATGATTCCCACTTAACACCAGGGTTTGCCATGATGTTTCCAGTGGTAGCTCCTGGAGTTACATTGGTTCCGAATGCATATCCATAATCGGATGATGTAATAAAGAAAGTATCATATAAGAAAGCTGCGATTCTGTTATTTCCCGATAAACCGTAGCCTGCACGAAGTTTTAATTCACTAATTACTTTGCTATCCTTTAAAAATTCTTCTTCAGCAACTTTCCATGCTAAAGATGCTGCCGGGAAATATCCCCATCTATTTCCTGGGCCAAATACACTAGAACCATCGGCTCTCATAGATGCTGTTAAGATGTATTTATTCTTAAAAATATAATTGGCTCTTCCAAAAAATGAAGCTATTCGATCAGGCAAAACATTTGTTTTTGGAGCATCTTGTACCATTCCTGAAGGAGCTGCAACAGATTGGATATTAGCAAATGCTTCCTGAGCACTTATCGATTTAGGAAGCCATTTGACATTCATTGTTAATGATTCAGCATCAGTCTTAACGATTTCTTGCCCCACTAGTAAATCTAATTTATGATTTCCCAGTGTTTTTCTGAAATTTAATGTATTAGTATTGGTAATTCTTCGGGATTGTGTTTTGCTTAAGAAAACAACAGGTTGGTCATTGTTTTGTCTTGCAAGACTGGTAATAGGACCTGAGAACTGATTGACAAATTCATCTCTTTGAACATATCCAATTACACTTCTGAAAGTAAAATCTTTATTGATTTTATATTCTAAGATTCCATTAAGAAGCAAATCATTTCTCCCATTTTCTTTTACCTCATTATTCGTTAAAAGAATAGGGTTTACAAGATTGGTTTCATTAGCAAACAAAGGATCAAAATCATCTACGTTTACAGTAGACCCTCCTTCAAATGGCTGATATCTTACAGCATTTCTTAATCTGTTGGTTCCTTGCGAACCTGTAGAAGATGTTCCTGCACCGAAAATAGTTTGTCTGCTGTATCTGGCATTTAAAGTCATACTTACCTTTTTAGATAAGTCATAGTCATATTTGAAATTGGCCATGTTTCTTTTAAATCCGGAGCCAATCATAATTCCGTCTTCCTGTACATTATTTAATGATAATGAGAAAGATGAATTGTCCGATCCTCCCGTAATAGAAAGATTATGGGTAAAGTTGAACGCTTCTCTTCCAAAAACTTCATCCTGCCAATCTCTCTTTTTTACATCTTTGTATTTACTCAGTTGATCGTAGGTTCCATAACGGTTATTAAAAATTGTCTTATCAGTATCAATACCATTTTTATAGTACAGTTCATATTGATAAAGAACATATTGATATGGATCTAATACATCAATAGTATTTTGGATTTTTCTTACTCCAAGAAAACCATTATAATTAATAGAGGTCTTCGCTTTTTTACGACCTCCTTTTGTGGTGATCAAAACAACACCGTTAGCTCCTCTTGCACCAAAAATACTGGTAGAAGATGCATCCTTTAAAACCTCAATAGATTCAATCTCTTTTGGAGATAAGATAGATAGTGCATTATCCATCTGAACTCCGTCTACAATATAAAGTGGGGCATTACTCCCGGTAATAGAGTTTCCTCCTCTGATGACGATATCCACATCAGCACCTGGCGAACCTTCACTTAGTGAAACCTGTACTCCGGCCATTCTTCCCTGAATTGCCTCTGCTGCATTCGTAGAAGGCATATCTTTTATTGCGTCTGCCTTTACAGAAGAAACAGCATTCGTCACATCTTTCTTGGAAACTTTTGTATAGCCTACCAAAACCACTTCATCAATCGTGGTTTCTTTTTCCTTTTTTGGTTCTTTTTGTTGAGCCATTGCAAGGACAGGAAGTAGAAAAACAGTTAAATATAACCATTTTATAGATTGTACTTTTTTATCCATTTTGTATCCTTATAGTTTTAATTTTGGTTGAAAGTCTTTTCAGTCTTTGTGCTTTTTTAGTGGATTTTGTAAGTATTTTCCTGTTTTTTAGTAGTAAATATTTTTATAAAATTTTACGCATTTTAATGTGCAATCGATTGCGTAATTTTTTATTATAAAATATCTCGGCTCCTAAACTAATATTATTTTCCAATACGCAAAGAAAAAAATGTTATTTTTTCATTAATTTGACTGTTTAAAATCTTAAAATAAACAAAACGTTTGTTCGTTAGGTTGATTTAAATATTTGATAATTAATTATTTGTGTCTGAATATCAACCTTTGTGATTATTTTGAAAAAAAATAAAAAAAATTGTTGTTTAAGATTCAAAAACTTAAAAATTCCTTAAAAAATGATTGTTTTTATATCTTAAAAATTCCCCAAATTCATACCCAAGGAGAAAATTTTTGCTCTTTTCCTGATTTTTGTCATCTTTTTAGAGTGGTGCTTTTGATTAAATTTTAGACTTAATAAAGATTAATCTTATTGTATATAATATAAAGATCAATTTTAACTTATTTTTATCGAATCAATATTGTGAATTTGAGTGTTTTATTTTGGCACGATTTTATATTTAAACTTAAGTTGAGTATTAATTTTGGTTAATCTGAACCACAATATTTTCTTGAAAAATTTCTAATTTCTTTTCTGATTTTTAATTTATTTAACTGATAATCACTTTGTTGAAAAATTAAATTAATTTTTTGTTAACTAATTGAAGAATAATTATATATTTATCCCACAAGTATTTCTATCATTTTTTAGTGTAATTTTATGCAATCGATTACGCAATGTTTAACAGGTTTGATAAAACCGCAAAAAGAAAAAGTATAAAGTAGTATGACAAAATCAGAATTTCGTTACGCCCATCATCCCGAAGATGTAAAAAAATATACAACTGAAGAACTGAGAAGGGAGTTTTTGATGAATGATTTATTTAATGAAGATCAGATCAATGTAGTGTATTCTATGTACGACAGAATGATTGTTGGAGGAGTGATGCCTGTAAAAAGCGCTTTGAAACTGGAACCAACAGACGATCTTAAAGCAGAAAATTTCTTAGACAGAAGAGAACTGGGAATCATCAATGTAGGTGCAGCCGGAAAGGTCACTGTAGATGGCGAAGTTTTCGAACTGAGAAATAAAGAAGCTTTATACATTGGAAAAGGAGCAAAAGATGTAGTTTTTGAAAACGGAAATGAAGGTCAGACTTTATTTTATTTCAATTCTGCACCAGCTCATCATTCTTACCCTACAAAGAAAATCACGAAAAACGAAGCTGAAATTGTAGAATTAGGCGAAACAAAATACGCAAACAGAAGAACAATCAATAAACTGATTGTAAACAGTGTATTAGAAACTTGTCAGCTACAAATGGGAATGACCGAGCTGCACGAAGGAAGCGTTTGGAACACAATGCCTTCTCACACGCACACAAGAAGAATGGAAGCTTATTTCTATTTTGATTTGGAGGAAGGTCAGGCTGTAAGCCATTTCTTAGGTCAGCCTAATGAAACCCGTCATATTTTTATGAAAAATAATGAAGCGGTATTGTCTTCGGAATGGTCTATTCACTCAGGCGTTGGAACTTCCAACTACACCTTTATCTGGGGAATGGCAGGAGAAAATATGGACTACGGTGATATGGACGCTGTTAAAACTAACGAATTAAAGTAATTTTTCTAATGAATTTATTTGATTTATCCGGCAAAGTAGCGGTCGTTACCGGCGGTACTCACGGATTAGGAATGGCAATGGCAGAAGGTCTTGCCGCTGCAGGTGCTGAATTGGCGATCACAAGTACAACGCCGTCAAAATTAGAGGAAGCTTTAAACTATTATCATTCCAAAGGATATAAAGCAACCGGATACCTTTTTGACGTGACGGACGAACTGGAAGCCGCTCAGAAAGTAGCTTTAATGGAAGCTACCCATGGAAAAATAGACATCCTTGTCAATAACGCAGGAATCATCAAACGTATTCCGGCTATTGAGATGGAAGTAGAAGACTTTAGAAAAGTAATCGATGTAGATCTTACAGGACCTTTTATCATGTCCAAATTAGTTGGAAAATATATGATTAAAAGAAAATCCGGAAAGATCATCAACATCTGCTCGATGATGAGTGAGCTGGGTCGTGACAATGTAGTAGCGTATGCTTCTGCAAAAGGCGGTCTCAAAATGCTTACCAAAAATCTGGCGACAGAATGGGCAAAACACAATATTCAGGTGAACGGGATCGGTCCCGGATATTTTGCGACTTCTCAGACAGAACCTATTCGAGTGGATGGAAACCCTTTTAACGATTTTATCATCAGCAGAACTCCGGAAGGAAGATGGGGGAATCCGGAAGATCTTGCAGGAACAGCCATTTTCTTGGCTTCGGATGCAAGTAAGTTCATCAACGGACAGATTATTTACGTTGATGGCGGAATTCTGGCAACCATCGGGAAACCTGCTAATGAATAACAACAGAATTAGACTAGAATGAAACCTTTTATTACTGATAATTTTTTATTACAAAATAAATACGCTGAAGAACTATACTTCAAGTACGCAGAAAAACAACCGATCATTGATTATCACAATCACTTGATTCCTAAAGATATTGCAGAAGATACTGTTTTCGAAAATATTTCAAAGGTTTGGATCGCAGGTGACCACTACAAATGGAGAGCAATGCGTACCATGGGCGTGAACGAAAAATTCATCACGGGAGATGCTTCAGACAAAGAAAAATTTGAAGCCTGGGCAAAAACAGTTCCATATACCTTGAGAAATCCTTTGTATCACTGGACACATTTAGAATTGAAAAGATATTTCGGGATCGATGAATTGTTGAATGGAGACAATGCATCAGAAATTTACGATAATATTTCATCTCAGCTTCAGACTCCTGAAAAATCAACAAGAGGTTTATTAAAAATGATGAATGTAGAATCGCTGTGCACAACAGAAGATCCTACAGATATTTTGAATTATCACCAGGATTTGGCAAAAAGTGATTTCTCTATTAAAGTGAGTACTGCTTTCCGTCCTGATAAAGCAATTTTAATTGAAAACCACAATTTCGCAGATTATATTTCAAAACTGGGCGAATCTGCAGGAATTGAAATCAACTCTTACCAAACGTTGTGTGATGCTTTAACCAAAAGAATTGAATATTTCCACGAAAACGGATGCAGACTGTGCGACCACGGACTGAACAATATTTCTTTTGAAGAAGCTTCAGAAGCAGAAGTAAGCACTATTTTCAATGATAAAATTTCAGGAAAAGTAATTGCTGAAAAACAAGTAAATCAGTTCAAAACAGCCATTTTATTATTCTTAGGAGAAGCTTACCACAAATACGGTTGGGTTCAGCAGTTTCATTTAGGAGCTTTGAGAAATAATAACGAAAGAATGCACAGGATTTTGGGTCCGGATACAGGTTGGGATTCAATCGGTGACTTCGTTCAGGCTGAAACGCTGTCTAAATTGTTAAATACTTTAGATGGAAAAGATAAATTAACGAAAACGATTTTATATAACTTAAATCCTGCCGACAATGAAATTTTCGCAACAATGATCGGTAATTTCAATGATGGAAGCATCAAAGGAAAAGTACAATTCGGTTCAGGATGGTGGTTCCTTGATCAGAAAGACGGAATGATTAAGCAAATGAATGCCCTTTCCAATATGGGATTGATCAGCTGCTTTGTTGGAATGCTGACGGATTCAAGAAGTTTCCTTTCTTATCCAAGACACGAATATTTCAGAAGAGTATTGTGTAATCTTTTTGGAGAAGAAATGAAGAACGGGGAATTACCGGATGATATGGAACATGTTGGAAAAATAATTTCTGATATTTGTTATCATAATGCTAAAAATTATTTTGATTTTTAAATAAATAAAAACTCTTGCAGATTGAGCAGATTACGCAGATCTTTTTTAACATAATCATCTGCAAAATTTGCTCAATCTGTGAGAGATAAAAATAAAATTTTAAACCATTAAGAAAATTAAGAAATTTAAAGTGAAACTCTACTTAACTTTTCTAAACTACTAAATACATCTTAACGGTTTAAATAAAAAAGAAATATCTGTAATTTTTCTATTAAAAAAATCTTTGCGCCGTTTGCGTTAAAAAAAACAGATATTCAATAAATTAAGAACATTTGTAAAAATGAGCAACAAAATAGTCACATTCGGAGAAGTCATCATGCGACTTTCGCCACCCGGAAACAGAACGATGAAGCAAAGCCATGAGATGGAATTTTTTTTCGGAGGAACAGAGCTTAATGTAGCGTCTTCATTGGCAACAATGGGTTGTGACGTAAAACATATAAGCAGTGTTTCAGATGATTTTGTAGGAGAATCAGCTCTTTCTTTTGTTAAAAGTTTCGGAATTGATACTCATTTTATTTCTAAAAATGAGCATCCTTTAGGTTTGTACTTTTTAGAAGTAGGATCATCAGTTCGTGCAAGCAGAATTGCATACAACAGATTAAATGGTTCTTTCGCTAATATTCAGCCTGAAAAAATTGACTGGAAAAAAGCACTTGAAGGTTGCGAGTATTTTCACTGGACAGGAATCAGCCCAGGAATTTCCAAAGCGGCTTATGAAGCCTTAAAAGAAGGTTTGCAAACTGCCCGCGAACTGGGAATTGAAGTGACAACCGATCCGGCTTACCGTTCCAATCTCTGGAAATATGGCAAAAACGGGAATGATGTTCTAAAAGAATTGGTAGGCTATTCAACAATTTTCATTGGTGGAGTGAATGAAATTAATGAAATTTTAGGAACTCAGTTCTCTTCAGATAAAGAAGGTTTCTTGGAAGCCTGCAAAGAATTAAAAAAACAAATTCCTTCTGTCCATAAGATTTTCGACAAAATAAGAATCGGGGTTACGGCAAGTTCTCAGCAGACTCAGGGAAGAGCTTTAGTTGATGATAATTATTTTGAAACTGAACTGTTGGAAGTAAATCCTGTAGTCGATAGAATCGGGACAGGTGATGCTTTTGCAGCAGGCTTAATTTATGGACTGATTAATTTGGATGACGAAAAAGCCTTGAATTTTGCCAACGCAGCCTGTGCGATAAAACATACCATTTTAGGAGACATTAATTACAGCAGCGTAGAGGATATTTTGGAAGTAATGGCTGGGAATTCCGGAGGAAGAATTAAGAGGTAGGAGATTTTGTTGATGGTTGTTAGTTGATAGTTTTTAGCAACTTATTTAGAGTTAAAATACAAAACCTTTGTGACCTTATTTAAGTGAAACGCCTTTGCGAACTTAAAAATATACATTCAGTTTTAAAAGAAAATCTTTGTGCTCTTTGCGTTAAAAATATACAGCACACTAAAGGATAGATTTTACCCTATCAAAAATTATTTTTAAACAAGATAATTAAACAAAAATGACAAAAATTCAAACTGTTACCAATACTATCATCAATCAGGGGATTTTGCCTCTGTATTACAATGCTGATGAGACGGTAACTTTAGAAATACTAAGATCACTTTACAAAGCAGGAATCCGTGCTGTAGAATATACAAGCCGTGGTGAAGCTGCGTTGAGTAATTTTACTAAAATGATAGAAGTTCGTAATGCAGAAATGCAGGATATGCTTCTGGGAATAGGAACGATAAAAAATGTAGCACAAGCTGAAGAATATTATAAAGCAGGTGCAGATTTTTTCATCAGTCCGGGTTTTGTTGCGGAAGTAGCAGAATTTCTGATTCCAAAAGATGTGTTGTATAGTCCTGGTTGTATGACTCCGACCGAAATTATTGAAGCTGAAAATTCAGGAGTAACTTTTGTTAAATTATTCCCTGGGAATGCTTTAGGAACCGGATTCATGAGTGCGATCAAAGATGTTTTTCCTAATCTGAAATTTATGCCGACTGGTGGAGTTGATACTACGAAAGAAAGCATTGAAAGCTGGTTCAAAGCCGGTGTTTCTGCAGTCGGAATGGGAAGCAAGTTGGTAAGCAAAGAATTAATGCTTGCTAAAGACTATGCAACGATTGAAAATGAAACTAAAAAAGTGCTGGAAATCATTCAGACTTTAAAATAATAATGAAAAAATAACGCGAATAAAAAGACTTTCTGCTCTTAGCTAAGTGAAACGCCTTTGTGAACTTAAAAGTCAACAGAATTATTTGCAAAAAAATCTTTGCGCCCTTTGCGCTAAAAACAAACCTCATTATTAAAAATAAAAAACGAACTAATTCTAAAACTAATATGAGTTCAGTTAAATCTTCTAAACCTACAAATTTCAGATGGACAATCTGTATATTGTTGTTCATTGCAACAACGATCAACTATCTGGATCGTCAGGTTTTATCATTGACATGGAAAGATTTTATTGCTCCGGAATTTCACTGGAACAATAATGACTACGGAAATATTACCGCCTTATTTTCTATTTTCTACGCAGTAGGAATGCTTTTCGCAGGAAAATTTGTGGATTGGATGGATACCAAAAAAGGGTTTCTTTGGGCAATCGGAATCTGGTCTGTCGGAGCTATTTTACATGCATTTTGTGGAATTGCAACATCTGGAATCCTTACTGGGAGTTGGTCGGCAGGTTTTCATGGTTCTAAAGAATTAATAGGAACAGTTTCAAATACTTCAGCGATTATCAGTACCAGTGTTTCACTGTTTATTTTTGCACGTTTTGTATTGGCAATTGGAGAAGCCGGAAATTTCCCGGCAGCAATTAAAACGACTGCTGAATATTTCCCTAAAAAAGACAGAGCATTATCTACAAGTATCTGGAATGCAGGAGCTACAGTGGGAGCCTTGGCTGCGCCTATTACGATTCCTTTCATTGCAAAATCAATGGGGTGGGAATGGGCATTTATCATTATTGGTGCATTAGGTTTTCTTTGGATGGGACTTTGGGTATTTTATTATAAAAAACCTCACGAACATCATAAAGTAAACGAACACGAGCTAACCTATATTCAGCAGGATCAGGAAGATTTTCAAGTTGAAGAAAACGCACCACAAACAGAAGAACGAAAATTCTCCTTCAAAGAATGTTTCAGTCACAGACAGACATGGGCATTTGCTTTTGGTAAATTTATGACAGACGGTGTTTGGTGGTTCTTTTTATTCTGGACTCCGGCGTATTTAAGTTCGGTTTACCAAATGGATTCCACGCAAAGTGCATTGCCCTTATTCGTTCTTTACATGATTACCTTATTGTCAATCATTGGAGGATGGCTGCCAAAATATTTTGTGGAAAAGAAAGGAATGAACGCGTACTCAGGAAGAATGAAAGCGATGTTGATTTTCGCATTTTTCCCATTATTAGCGCTTTTAGCACAACCTTTAGGTTCAGTTACATATTGGATTCCGGTTTTAATTATCGGTATTGCGGGAGCGGCGCATCAGGCTTGGTCAGCAAATATCTTCTCAACAGTAGGCGATATGTTCCCGAAAAAAGCCATTGCAACTATTACCGGAATCGGAGGAATGGCAGGAGGAATCGGTTCATTCATTATCAATAAATCTTCAGGAGTCTTATTTGATCACGCTCACAAAGCCTGGTCAACAGTAGATGGAATTCCTTTATTGGAAAAATATCCGCAATATATCAACGAAAGATTACCGGACGGATTCTTCGAGCAATTGAAAAAATCCGGAGCAGTAGTCGTAGACGGAATTGATAAAGGATATATGATCATATTTTCAGTATGTGCGGTTGCTTACCTGATTGCATGGACTGTAATGAAGACATTGGTTCCAAAATATAAAGTCATTAAATAATTTTTGAACTATTAAGAAAATTAGGAAGTTAAGGGCTGTTCAGAATTTGCAAGCAAATTAGAAAACAGGCTTAAGAAATTTATTTCTCTTAAATCATCTTAACTCCTTCATTCAAATCTTAATGGTTATAAATAAATATAGAAAGTAAAATTGAATTAAAACTTTGTGATCTTATTTAAGTGCAACGCCTTTGCAAACTTAAAAATATACATCAAGTTTTAAAAAGAAAAATCTTAGCGCCCTTTGCGTTAAAAACAAAATCATCGAGTTAGAAAGATGGAAAATCAGATAAAACAAAAATTAAATCGTGAATTAAACGGTTCTCAGGAAAAGCTTCCCATTAAAATTGTACAATTTGGAGGAGGAAATTTCATGAGAGGATTCACAGATTATGTGATTGATAAATTAAATAAAGGAGCAGGATTCAATGCAGGAATTGTAAACGTGCAACCCACTCCAAATGGTTCCGTTCACAAATTAGAAGAGCAGGACAATTTATATACGCTTTTTACAAGAGGAATTAAAAAAGGAGAAATTCATGATGATAAGCAGGTAATTTCTGCAATTCAGAAGTCAGTCAATCCTTATACAAATTATGATGAATTCTTAGCGTTGGCAAAAGAAGACGAATTAGAATTTATTTTTTCCAATACAACAGAAACAGGAATTGCTTACGACGGGACAGAAACTTCTTACGAAGGCCCGCACAAGAATTTCCCCGCGAAAGTTGCGGTTTTGTTGTATGAAAGATTCAAACATTTCAACGGAGCATCAGACAAAGGTTTGAGAATTATTCCTTGTGAATTAATTGAAAACAATGCGTTTGCATTAAGAGATATTATCATTAAATATGCTCAGCTTTGGAATTTAGAAGATTCATTTGTGCAATGGATTAACCAAAATAATTATTTCCATAATACATTAGTAGACAGAATTGTTCCGGGGTATCCAAAAGACGACGCAGAATCTTATGAAGATCAGTTGGATTATGAGGATAAAATGATGGTTGTTTCTGAATGTTTCTTACTTTTTGTGATTCAGGAAGCTGGAAATTTAAATGAAAGAATTCCATTCAATAAAATCAACGAACAGATTTTGGTAGTTGATGATATTCAGCCGTATCGTTTAAGGAAAGTGAGAATTCTGAATGGCGGTCACACATTGATGTTGGCTCCGGCAGTTTTATCCGGAAAAGAAACGGTAAAAGAGTCTATTGATGATGCATTTATAGGTAAATTCTTAAGTGAAACCATTTTCAATGAGGTAAATCCTACTTTAGGCTTAGATGAAAACGAATTGAAAGATTTTGCAGAAGAAGTTTTTGACAGATTCAGAAATCCTTTTATCAAGCATTATCAGGCAAGTATTGCTTTATATTTTGTTTCTAAATTTAAAGTAAGAGTTCTTCCGAGTTTGTTGGGATATGTTGAGATCAATAAAAAATTACCATTGAATTTGACATTTTCTTTAGCAAGTTTAATCAGATTCTACCAAGGAAGTTTTGGAGAAAAATCTTTGCCAATCAACGATGAGGAATCAATTGTTGCTAAATTTAAAGAGATCTGGGCAAACGGTGAGTATGAGAAAGTTGCTGAATTAGCATTAAGTGAAACAACTTTCTGGGGAACAGACCTGATTCAGGTTGACGGACTGAAAGATGCAGTCGTAAAAGCGTTGTGGGAAATTGATAACAATGGCGTAGAAACTGCATATAACAATTTTATACAATCTTATTCTTAAGAAATCATGCAAAAGAAAGTACTGAAAGTAAATCCTAAAGACAACGTTATTGTGGCGTTACTGGACTTACCTGCAGGAGAATCGGTACATCTTGACGGTGCAGATTACACGATTCTCAAAGATATAAAAGCAAAACATAAATTTGCTGCCACAGACTTTGAAGATGGAGATTACATCATAATGTATGGGGTGATCGTTGGAAAAGCCAATCAATTCATCAAAAAAGGCGAGGTGATTACTACCGAAAATGTAAAACATCAAAGTGCAAAAGTAGAAGGTAAAACAGCTACACTAGGTTGGACTCCACCTAATGTAGACAAATGGAAAGACCGTACTTTCATGGGATATCACCGTGAAGACGGACAGGTAGGAACGGAAAACGTATGGCTATTCTTTCCTCTGGTTTTTTGTGAAAACAAAAATATTGAAACACTGAAAGATATTTTTGAAAAAGAATTATTACACGAAAAAGCCAGTAAACATCAACTATTATTAAGATCCTTACTGAATGGCGGAGAAACTTCTGATGTTGCCGTTGAAGAAGAAGAGGATACCAGAATTTTTAAAAATATTGATGTAAGATTTATCACACACCAAGGCGGTTGTGGTGGAATTCGTCAGGATGCAGAAGCATTGGGAAGATTGTTTGCAGGATATGTAAACAACCCGAATGTAGCAGGAGCGACAGTTCTAAGTTTAGGTTGTCAGAATCTTCAGGTGCAAATTTTCATGGATGCGCTTCACGCTTTGGCTCCAAACAATAAAAAACCGATTGTTGTTTACGAACAGCAAAAATCAGGAACGATTGATGAAATGTTGACAGGCGTGATTAAAGATTCCTACGAAGAAATTAAAAAAGCGAACGATATAGAAAGAAAACCGGCATCCATCACAAAGCTGAATATTGGCTTAGAATGCGGTGGTTCAGACGGATTCTCCGGAATCTCTGCAAACCCTGTTTTGGGAGAGGTTTCCGATATTATGTCTGCTGTAGGCGGTACAACTATGCTTGCTGAATTTCCGGAACTTTGCGGGGTAGAGCAGGAGTTAGTCAACCGTTGTATCAATGATGAAGACGGAGTGAAATTCCTAAAGCTGATGAAAGATTTCGAAAAATCTGTAGTGGCAGCGGGATCAGGTTTTGATATGAACCCATCTCCCGGAAACATCAAAGACGGTTTAATTACCGATGCGATGAAATCAGCAGGAGCTTCAAAAAAAGGAGGAGCGGCACCAATTGTAGAAGTTCTTGACTTTACAGAATATGCTACAAAACCAGGACTTAATTTGCTTTGCACACCTGGAAATGATGCAGAATGTACTACGGCTTTAGCAGGATCAGGCGCTACCGTTGTTCTTTTTACAACCGGTCTTGGAACACCAATGGGAAATCCCATTTCACCGGTAGTGAAGATTTCTTCCAATACGGTTTTGGCAGAAAAAATGTCGGATATTATCGACTTTAATGCAGGTACTGTAATCAGTGGAGATAAAACAATTCCTGAAGCTGCAGATGAACTTCTTGAGTTCATCATCAAAGTGGCAAGTGGTGAGGTAAAAACCAAAGCTGACCAACTTAACCAGAATGACTTCATTCCATGGAGACGAGGAGTCTCGCTGTAGTGGATTATTATATTAAATATTAGGGTTGAAACTGCTTCTTACTTTTTGTGAGGAGCAGTTTCTTTTTGTTCCTAATGTTTTTTGTAATTAACTTGTGATAAAAAGATCGTAGTGAATTTATTTCTTTATAATCTTTTTCACAACAGTTCCCTTTTCTGTTTCTAAAGTAAGGAAATAGGACCCTGTTGGTAATGCTCTTAAATCTATTGTGTTGCTATTTAATGTAACCGAAATTTTTTTTCCACTCATATCAGAAAGAAATACCTGTCTTATTTTATCCTTAGTGTCGATATTGATATAGTCAGAAGTCGGATTAGGATATACCTTGATACTTGTTGAATCAAAAACAATTTCATCCGTACCTAAAGTTGATCCTTCAATAGTAAAAGCACAACCATTGTAAGAATAAATGGTCCAGGTAGGATAGCCAGCAGCACCGGTTAAATTAGAAATCCGCATAAATCCCGGAGTTCCATCCGAACCTCCCCACCAGTTAAATTTTTCCGGAGAATAGATGTCAATGTAACTAAGGTTCAATTTTGCTACGAAGAAAAGCCAGTATTTTTTATTGGCTTGTAAATTTACTGTACCTGCAAGAGCAGGAACATCGATAGAGTAAACATAATTGGTACCGCTTGTATTGACTATGGTATATCCTTGCGAACTGTTAGTGACATTTATTGTTGCGACAGGGCTTCCAGTCTGGAGAATAGGCTGACCTGCAGGGACATCACTATTATCATTATAAATATATAATATGAAACCATTAGATAGGGAAGGCAAATTTGATTGGGACTGAAAACCAAATATATTTATTTTGGTAATCGTACTGGTTTGGGTTAGCATGAAACTGCTTGCTGCACCTATCAGATCACCATTATTAGTAGTGTAAGAAGCGAAAGCAGGACCATAATCGCCTATATGGGGCTGTGAAAAAATAACACTTTGTGCTTTGAATTGTAAAAAGAGTAAAAAAATGAAGAGTGAGTAGATTTTTTTCATGGAAATTAATTTGCATTAAATATACTAATAATTCCCTTTTGTTTGAAATTGTTTAAAAAGCTTACTTCCTTTTTGAAGATTTTCTAATATAGATCTGTGGCGTCAAAACCACTTTTTTCTCAATAGAAACCCCCGAAGAATTATCTTTAATACGATCTAGAAACACTTGTCCTGCCATTTGCCCCATCGTCACAGGAGTCTGGTCAACAGAACTCATCGGAAGTTCCATAAACTGTGTAAAAGGTTCATTAGAAAAACCAATAACAGCTACTTCTTCCGGAATCTTTATTTTACGTTTTTTCAATTCCTGACAGGCACCCAATGCTGCAAAATCACTCGAAGAAAAAATAGCATCTGGTATTGATTTCTTGCTCCAAAGCTTTTTAATTGCTTCAATTCCTGCATCAATCGAACTTCCAGTAGTGATGATATTATCTTCTTTTACGGGTAAATTATGATCAAGTAAAGCCTGTTTGTAGCCATTCAGACGGTTCTGGTAAATTTCAAGGTTGAGATCCCCTGCAAAATGACAGATATTTTTATATCCTTCTTTTATCAGATGTTCAGTGGCCATATAACCGCCTCTATAATCGTCTACGGTTACCGTACTGATTCCGGGAATATCTTTCTTTCGGTCAAAAAATATAATTGGGGTATTGGAGGTGCTTAAAATATGCTGAATGTGTTCTGTATCTACGGTTGTTCGGGAAACAGACATGAAGATTCCGTCAACCTGAGCATTCAGTAACGTATTTAAATGTTTTTTTTCAATATTTACGTCTTCATGGCTCTGACAGATAATGACATGATAACCGTACGTAGAAAGTTCCTCTTCGATCCCGCGAATCACCGACGAAAAGAAATTCGTATTTACGAACGGAACAATGATTCCTACATTTTTAGTTTCACCACTTTTTAGCGCTTTGGCAAGATTATTTTGCTTGTAGTTCATTTCCTTTGCGGTTTTTACTACAAGTTCTTTAGTTGCCTGGCTGATTCTCGGATGATTGTTTAATGCCCTTGAAACGGTTGCTACACTTATGTTTAGCTTTTTCGAGATATCATAAATAGTGGCATTTTTTTTTGTCATAGGTATTCTGGACTAACGTTAAATTTCCCTTCAATACTCCTTTCAGAATAGACGTAAATTTAATCAAATTAATGATACCGATGGCGGAAAAGCTGCTTTTTTCTTATTTTTTATAAAGAGAAAGCTTTGTTTCAGGATTTTCTGTTTTTAAAACAATCTTATCATCTTTAACCGTAACTATTTTGAATACTCTGTCGGGTGTGTTTTCTTTTTCAGACCCTTCATATAATAACGTTAAAGCATCATTTCCGATCTGATAGTTTCCCGTAGTCAATGTCGTTATATCGAACGAAAATGTTTCTTTAAACTTATTTCCATCCAATATATGCAGGCAGTATCGCCCTGTTTTGGTACAATATTTACCGGTTTTAAATTCTTTTGTTTGCGAAAATAGAAGATTGGAACTGAAAACTGAAAACACAATAAGACAAAAAAGTAGTGTTTTTTTCATATGCTAATGGGATGTTTTAAATAATTTTCAAGTTTAAGAAATTTCTTTTAAAAATTTGAGAAATAATTTGAAAATTTAATAAAAAATTAAGGTCTGTGAGAATTAAAAAAAAGCACCAGAATTTGATGCTCTTTAAGTAAATGATTATATGAAAAAAATAATTACTTTTTCCGGATAGTAGAAATTATTCTGCGGAAGATTGCATGGATTTCCATTCTTCTCTCGTAATTTGAAATAATTCCATTTCTTTAGTATTAAAATTCACTTTTCGGTTTAATTTCATACCATTTTTAAGGGCTACTTTCTTAGAGTTTTCATTTTCAGAAAAGATCATGGAAACAAGTCTTTCATGGAAGCTATTTTCAAAAGCAAAATCCCGGCATTTTTTTGCAGCTTCATAGGCAAAGCCCTGCATTCTGTATTGAGGAAGAATCGAATAGGCAATTTCAAGTTCAAAGGAATTATCAATTTCTCTAACCAAAAGCCCACTTTGTCCGATGATTTTATTATGCTCTTTGGAAACTAAAATATTTTGTCCGCCAAGATTATTTTCATACCTGTAAAAAGTCCATTCAAACCATTTTGCACATCTTTCCTCCGGAGTTTTAAACTCATCCATTCCAAGAAGTTTTGTGGTAGTGTCATCTTTGAATAAATCTTTCCATATTTCAAAATCGGAATTTTCAAGTTTTCTAAATTTTAGTCTTTCAGTGTCTTGGTTTGTCAAAAGAAATTTCATGCCCTTCTATTGGTAAGTATTTCTTCAAAAATAAACAAATTGAAGAAATAAATGAAGATCAGAAAATATAAAAAGAGCACGCAGAATCTGATGCTCTTTTGGTAAATGATTATATGAAAAAAATAATTACTTTTTCCAGAATTTTTCGATCTGCTCAAGAGATTTTCCTTTAGTTTCGGGTACCCATTTCCATACAAATACTAAAGAAAGAACACTCATTACACCGTAAAAACCATACGTGAATGCCCCACTGAATTCCATCATAAAAGGATATGTAGAAGAAATCAGATAATTGGCTGCCCATTGAGCGGCAACAGCAATGGCAATGGCACTTCCTCGTATTTTATTAGGGAATATTTCAGAGATCAATACCCAGCAAATCGGTCCCCACGACATCATGAATGAAGCCGTATAAATGATAATAAATATCAGAGTCGCAATACCAATGATATGCAAATAAGAAAAGATGGCAATCGCAAACATTCCGATGGCCATTCCTATAGAGCCGACAATCAAAAGAGGTTTTCTTCCCCACTTATCCACCGTAAAAATGGCAATGACGGTGAAAACTACATTTACAAGTCCCATCACAACAGTCTGCAGCATTGAAGCATCTTTGTGAACTCCCATACTTTCAAAGATTCTCGGAGCATAATACAATGCCACGTTGATTCCTACAAACTGTTGGAAAACTGATAATAATATTCCTATGACAATGACCGTTTTTCCAAAAGCAAAAATTTCACTCTTAGCTTCTGCTACCGTTCCTTTGATCTCTGCAAAAATTTCTTTCGCACGATCCTGTCCGTTAATTTTTGTCAGGATTTGCAGAGCTTCCTCGTCTTTTTTAATAAAAGTAAGATAACGGGGAGTTTCAGGAACAAAAAATAATAAAATCCCGAATAAGGCAGCAGGAATCGTTAAAGATAAAAACATATATCTCCATCCGATTTCATTGATCCATTCTACGGTTTGCCCGCTTGCAATTCCCCAATTCACAAAATAAACAACCAGCATTCCGAATATAATGGCAAACTGATTCAGAGAAACCAATCTTCCGCGGATTTCAGCAGGAGCAATTTCTCCGATATACATTGGACAGACTGCTGAAGCGAGACCTACACCAATTCCTCCGATAATTCGATAAAAATTGAAAGCCAGTAAAACACCCATAGAATGTTCACCCTGCTTAAAAAATAAAAATTCAGGATAGGCGGCTCCTAAAGCACTGATGAAAAATAGAAAGGCAGCCAACATCAAAGATTTCTTTCTTCCTAATTTAGTAGAAAAATATCCTGAAATAGCCCCTCCAATGATGCAGCCGATCAGGGCGCTCGATATGGTTGCTCCATGTGCCAGAGAACTCAGACCTAAAGGAATAATAAGATATTCCTGAATAGATTTTTCAGCTCCTGAAATCACAGCAGTATCATATCCGAACAAAAGCCCTCCTAAAGTCGCAACCAAAGTAAGGACAGTAACATATACCATGTTGATCTGTGCTTTTGTTCCTGAAGAATACTGAGGACCGGAATCAATTATTTGCATAGTTTCATATAGTTTTAAGTATGGTTAGATTGTGTTTTTAGTTACAATGAGTCAACGATTTTATAAATACTGATTGATCAGGCTTTCTAAATATTCCTGTTTCCCGCTTTCTCGTCCCACTTCTCCAAGACCTTCCGCATGAGAAGCCAGATCTGTTAAAGAAAGTTTTCCTTCTTCAAAATCTTTTCCTTTTCCACTATCAAAAGAAGAATATCTGTTGGTTCTGATTTCAGAATATTTTGATTTTTCTAAAATAGCATCTGCTGTAAGGAATGCTCTGGCAAAATTGTCCATTCCACTGATATGAGCAATAAAAATATCTTCCAGATCCGTTGAGTTTCTTCTGATTTTAGCATCAAAATTCACCCCTCCGCCTTGGAAACCTCCGGCCTGAATGATCACCAGCATCGCCTGAGTCATTTCATAGAGATCAACCGGAAATTGATCAGTATCCCAACCGTTCTGATAATCTCCTCTGTTAGCATCAATACTTCCCAACACGTTATTATCTGCAGCTACCTGAAGCTCGTGTTCAAAAGTATGTTGAGCCAAAGTCGCGTGGTTAACTTCCAAATTAAGTTTGAAATCATTTAATAAGTCATACTGGCGAAGGAAATTTAAACACGTTGCAGCATCAAAATCATACTGGTGCTTTGTAGGTTCCATGGGTTTAGGTTCAATAAAGAAAGTTCCTGTAAAACCTTGTGAACGTGCATAATCTTTAGCTAAATGTAAAAATTTCGCCATATGTTCCTGTTCACGTTTCATATCCGTATTGAGCAAAGACATATACCCTTCACGGCCGCCCCAGAATACATAATTTTCTCCGCCTAATTTAATAGTCGCATCCAAAGCATTTTTTACCTGACCTCCTGCATAAGCCAATACATCAAAAGACGGATTGGTTGCTGCTCCGTTCATGAATCTTGCATTGGAAAAACAATTGGAAGTTCCCCACAGTAATTTTACATCGGAAGCAGCCTGTTTTTCCTTAGCATAATCAGTAATGAACTCTAATCTTTTGGTAGATTCCACAAAATTATCAGCCTCGTCGATCAGATCATAATCGTGGAAACAGTAATA
This sequence comes from Chryseobacterium tagetis, assembly GCF_016735585.2. GTDB lineage: Bacteria > Bacteroidota > Bacteroidia > Flavobacteriales > Weeksellaceae > Chryseobacterium > Chryseobacterium tagetis. The sequence continues at coordinate 443,068 of NZ_JAERSE020000004.1, read as the reverse complement.
AGGAACGCCTAGTTTTGTGAAAAACTCAAAAGCAGCATCCATTTTTTCTGTCGCTCTTTGTTTAGCATCCGTTGCGGTTAACCAGTCAAATTGCTGTGTTCCCACTCCGAACGGATCTCCGCCGGTTGCGCAGAAGGTATGCCAGTAAGCTGTTGCAAATTTGAAATATTCTTTCATGGTCTTTCCACGAACAATTCTATTCTCATCATAAAATTTAAAAGCCAAAGGATTGTCAGATTCTCTTCCCTCAAACTGTACTTTTCCTATCCCTTTGAAGTATTCTTTGTTACCGATTGTAATTGCCATTATATTTTAATTTGTTTTAAATTTCTTTCTTAATCTTAAAATGCAATCGATTGCATTTTTAAAGCGAATTTTTCCCAAAAATTTATGTTTTACTGCGTAATGATTTTTGGAAATTCTAAGACTTACTTATTGATCAGTATCATTTATGAATTAAAAATGCTGTTTTATTAATAAATGAATGTCTCTAAATGTAATAATTTTATATAATATGTAATGGGATTTTTGTAATATCTTGTTTTTTATGATAAGGGTAAGTGTATTCCTTTATTTTGTAGGATATTGAAAGAATATTTTTAATTTTATTTTTAAGATAATTTACGGATAATAGGGATCGAAGAACAATTTTAATTCCCCGAAAAATGTTCCTGAAAAAACAATTTCTGTTTTTATACAGGATATTTAAATAGTTTTGTAATTCTTACAATGCTTTTAAAACCATGAAATCACAGAGAAAAACAGGATATATTTTTTTTATTTTTTTACTTTTTTCGGAAAGCTTTTTTTCGCAAGCTCCACTCGGTAAATATAGAGGCCGATTCGATCCGGATATTTTGGAAAACTTTATTACCAAAGCCAATGATACGGTTTTTGTAAGTAATTCTTACGAATACAAAGCAGGATATTCCACCAATGATAACGACTTTTATTTTTACAATATCAGAACCAAAAAAAGAATATTTCCATACGGGTTTGAAATGGCTTACCCGTTCGTGGGAAAAACAGCGGTTGTAAAATATAAAGAACGGTGGGGACTGATCGATCTGAGCGGAAAGTTTATTTATTATTCAGATTCAACTTCCCCAGTAAAATTAACGATGTACGAAAAATATGCAGTATTTGATGAGCATGTCATGTATGATGTGGGATCAGGACTCTGGAAAGAAAGTTCTATTTATTGTGCAGAACCAGCAGCTTCCGGTTACTTTTTGACAAAAACGAAAACAGGGAAATACAATCTGCATAACTCCAAAAATGAACCCGTCTTTAAAACTGATGTAGATACTATTATAACGCAGGATCATTTATTATACGGAGAAAATTCAGGCAGAAATTTACTCATTGTAAAAAATAAAAATAAGTATGGTGTATTTCAAGCCAACGGAAATGAAGTTTTCAAAATAAAATATGAAAAAGCGGCGTTCGTAGGAAACTATATTATGCTGTTTGAGAAGAATGCATGGAATTATTATACCTATCAAAATAATAAAATGAATTGGGTGCTCTCATCACCTTATGAATGCATGACACCTGCTTATCAGACCGATGTTATTGGTGCTTTTAAAAAAGACAATACGTACAATCTTCTGAAAACCAATGGAGAAATAGTGCAGGGGGATTTCGATTATATCAGTGATAGGGCTGCTTATGGAATAAAAGAAAATACTGTTGTTATTTTCGATTCCCATGCAGACTATTACACCTATATTGAAAAATAACTTCTACATTTGAATATGAACAACAGAAACCGTGGAAAGAACACTGGAGATGATGCATTATTCGGTTCAGAAAAGCAGAAAGATAAATTAAAATCAGCAGTTCAGGATATGCAGTATCTATTGAGCCGTGATTACGCTGAAAAAGCTTCTTCCGAACTTGTAGGAAACAGATATAGACTGAAAACTCGGCAGATTCAGTCGGTGCGTGGAGCTTCTGCTTCAACGGTTCAGATTCAAAATAGAAAATCTAAACAGCTGGAAGTTTCGGAGCTGGAAAATACTACCATTTATTTAGATGGTTTTAATGTTTTGATCCTGTTGGAAAGCCTGCTTTCAGAAGCCTATATTTTTGAAGGTTTAGACGGTTCTTTTCGTGATCTGTCAGAAGTTCACGGAACTTATAAAAGAGTCAGTCAGACTTTTTCGGCAATAAAACTGATTGCTAAATTTTATCAAAATTCCAAAGCTCAAAAGATCGTTTGGATCTTTGATAAACCGGTTTCCAATAGCGGGAGAATTAAACAAATGATTCTTGATGTTGCAACGGAAAATAATTTCAGCTGGGAAGCAGAACTAGAATTCAATCCGGACAAATTTTTAGTGGAAAATGCTGATATTGTGGTTTCTTCCGATGCGTGGATTCTGGATCATTGTAAAAACTGGTTTAATCTGATTCAATATATAATAGATGAAGAAAAGCTTTCCGTTAATCTTGTAAAAATGTTTTAGAAATGAATCTTTTCGAAAAATATATTCCCTTATTTTCTGAAGGCTGGAAAGAAAAATACCACGCAATTTTAGAAGCTGAGCATATAGAGGCTTTAAGTAAAAACATTCAGGATTCTCAGCATATAATTTCAGATTGGAAACTTCCTTACTTTAATGAAGAAATAAAGATTGACAGAAAAGAAAGCTTCAACCTGTTTCTGGATATTTTTAAAAGTAAAGAACCTGAAGAAATTAAAATTCAAAAATTGGAAGAAATTCCGTTTGAGAACTGGCTGAATATCTTGGGACAAAGATTGACTTCTGCGAGTATCCGTGATGAAAATGCGGTTCCTCCTTTAAGAAAAACTCTGATTGAAGCCTGTCAGAAACCATTCAATGAAGAAATTACCATCGCGCAAAGAGCCTGGGAAAAACATGTGGGAAGAATGGAAGATCAGTTCTGGGGTGAAGTAAAAGGAAACAATCAGGAGAAACAGGAAAAGGTCATGGAGAAAATCAATTTTATTTTAGATAACAAAACATGGTGGAATGTTTTCTTTCATTATAAGCACGAACTGGTTTTCGAGGTACGCGAAAAAGAAGGCCACGGAATCCGTTGGAGTCACGGAGGGAAGCATTTAATTGGTTTTCTTGAAGTTTTTATGAATGAATAAATGACGTATTCTTTTATTCATTAATACTACTGAAATTTTTTTTTGCGTAAAAACATTGCGCACTTCTCCCATACTTTTGTCGAAGTAAAATATAATTTTTCAATGAAAAATATGTATAACAAAGGCCCTTTCAGAAGTTATGAATGGGGGAAGATTCCGCCCTATCTGAAAAAGTACGGAAATAAAAAGTGGAGGAGAACTGAAAAGGCAACAATAGAAGATCAGCTCAATGAAACCATCAAATTTTTTAAAAGCAGAAAGAAAATTAATCTGGGCTAAAATAACAAGAGAAATGAACGGAAGAACACATTCTGATTACAGAAGTTTCTATTCTGAGAAATCTTTTAAAAGCTTTATAAACAGAGCACATGTAGCAAGATATTTTCTAATAAAAAATAAAACAGAAAAAAAATGAACACATTTATCGACATTGGTATCAATCTTACCAACAAACAGTTTAATAATGAACACGCTGAAATCGTCAACTTTGCTCTTGCCAGTGGAGTTCACTGCATGATCCTTACAGGAACAAGTGTAAAAGGGAGTAAAGAATCAGCTGAAATAGCAGCAAATTATGAGTATGTTCTCTTTTCAACGGCCGGAATTCATCCGCACGATGCCAAATCTTTTAATCACGAAAGTATCCCTGAATTAAGAACATTATTAAAACAAGACCACGTTGTTTCTGTAGGAGAATGCGGATTGGATTTCGACAGAGATTTTTCTCCAAGACCCATTCAGGAAAAATGTTATCGTGCCCAACTTGAATTGGCCATAGAAGTTAATAAACCGCTTTTCTTGCATGAACGATCGGCCTTCAAAAGGTTTAACGAAATTACAGACGAATACTTATCCAGACTACCGAATGCGGTTGTTCATTGTTTCACAGGAACATTAGAAGAGGCAAAAACGTATCTGGATAAAGGATTTTATTTGGGATTTACCGGAGCGATCACCGATCAGAAAAGATTCAAACATTTGGAAGAAGTTATTAAATATGTTCCTCTCGACCGGATGATGATTGAAACCGATGCGCCATTCATGCTGCCGAAAAATATGCCGAGAACGCAGAACCGCAGAAATGAACCTGCATTTTTACCCTATGTTGCCCAAACGATTGCCCATCTAAAGAAAATCAGTATTTCCGAAGTCGCCAACGAAACGACAGCAGTCGCCGAAAGTTTTTTCAGCATATAAAAAAGAGTTTTACAGATACAGTAAAACTCTTTTTTATTAAATATTTTTAAGTGCTTTTTAGCGTTCTTTATTTTTTATAAACTTTTAATAGCCGCTTCCAAAGCCAGTTCCATCATAGGTTTCAAAGCTGTTTCCCTTTCGTCGGCAGAAATTTTCTCGTGAGTAGGGATAATATCTGTTACCGTAAGAATGGTGGCTGCATTTTTTCCTAAATGTTGGGCATTGGCAAATAATCCGAATGCTTCCATTTCTACTGCAGGACAGTTATATTTTGTAGCAATGGCAGGAACAGCAGGATCTTTTCTGTAGAAAATATCACTACTGTGAACGTTAATAGCTTTTGTTGTTAAAGATAATTCCCCAGCCGTTGCATTGATGGTACCAAAAATACTTCCCTGATGAGAAAGAATATCATCTTCAATTTCCCATGCAAACTTGGCGTAAGTACTTTCACTTGCTGCTTTTTCAACATTTAAAATATCAAATGTTTTCAGATCTGTTGTATAGGCACCACAAGTTCCGATTCTGATAATCGTATCCACTTCATACTCTGTATACAGTTCAAAAGAATAAATTCCAATGCTTGGAAATCCCATTCCACTAGCACCTACAGTGATTTCTTTTCCTTTGTAAAGTCCTGTATAATAGAAAATGCCTCTCGTTTTGCTGACTAATTTTGCATTTTCCAAATAATTTTCAGCAATATATTGTGCACGAAGCGGATCTCCCGGCTGTAGCACTACTTTAGCAATTTCTCCTTTTTTTGCACTAATGTGAATACTCATAATTTTATTTTGAAGCAGCAAATATAATAAATAAGTGAATAGAGAATTGTCAATTTACGGTTTCATGAATTTTTTTTAATGAATAAGACTTTTTAAGCAAAATTTATCAATATTATTTTTTCTGAATTGTGTGGGAGTTACTTTTTTAATTTTCTTAAAAACTCGGTTATAATAAGGAATATCATTAAAGCCGGAAGCAATGCAGATTTCAGCAATAGACAGTTTTGTCTTTAACAGCATCTGACATGAAGATTCGATCCTGAATTCGGTTAAATAAGTAAAAAAAGATTTTCCGGTCATTTTTTTGAAGAAAACACAAAAGGAGGATTTCTGCATTCCTGCAGATTTTGAAATTTCTTCCAGGCTGATATTCCTTTGGAAATTGCTTAAAATAAAAAGGTAAATTTCCTGTAGCTTTTTCTCTCTTTTGTTTTCTGTGACGGGTCTTCCGACAATCTGCATGTCTTTACAGTAAGAAATCAGTTCCAGCAATTGAATAAAAGAAGAAACCCTTTCAATATCATTTTGATGAATCATTGAAGTCATTAAAATCTGAAGTTTTTCTAACAATTCATCTTTAAAAGACACGGCATTCTCATTATTTTGGAGCTCAGAAATACTGTTGAAAAGTTCGGGAAAAAGATTTTTACAGCTTTCCAGAAAGTCATTTTCAAAAACAATCGTGATATTTTCAATGTTGCCTTCACGGTCATGAACAGATTCGTCAAAAGACCAGCAATGCGGGATATTGGGCGGGATCAAAATAACTTCTCCTTTCGAAAAGTTTTCCACAACATCACCAATGATTCTTGCCCCACTTCCTGTGATAATATAAGACAGTTCCCACGTTTCCTGCTGATGAAGCGGCACCTGCTGATTCCACTTGATATGAACATGATCAAAGTGAAAAGTATGGGTTCTTGCTCTTGGAAATATTTTAAATTTTGCTTCATTTAAATACATGTAATCAGAATAATGTAAATATAAGACAATAATTAAAAAATATAAAACAATCTTTTTGAGACAATACCCTCTATTTTTGCATTAATTTTTTAAGTTAAATATGAATCAAACTTTCAATATTTCCCAATCGAAACCACATTACGAGATCCTTGACGGATTGCGTGGCGTTGCTGCTATTATGGTTGTCTTTTTTCACGCTTTTGAAACATTTTCGAATGGAGATCACACCAAACAGATCATTAACCACGGCTATTTGGCAGTAGACTTTTTCTTCATGCTTTCCGGATATGTGATCAGTTATGCCTATGATAACCGCTGGAATCAGATGACGCTGAAAGATTTTTTCGTCCGTCGTTTAGTGAGGTTACAGCCGATGATTATTATCGGTTCTTTGGTTGGGGCGGTCTTATTTTATTTCCAACATTCGGAAGGATTAGGATGGGGTGGAATTTCTACGACTCCGGTCTGGAAATTACTCTTGGTAATGTTCATAGGGATGACGGTAATTCCTGTCGGAAAAAGTCTGGATATCCGTGGCTGGAATGAAATGCACCCGTTAAACGGCCCGTCTTGGTCGCTGTTTTTTGAATACATTGCGAATATTGTTTATGCTTTAATTCTAAGAAAAACTTCCAAGATTGTCTTGGGAGTTTTAGTATTGATTTCGGCAGGATTTACCATTCATTATGCCTTTACCAATCCAAATGGAGACATGATTGGCGGATGGTCAATTGATGATGCGACCCAATTGAGGATTGGATTTACGAGACTGGCTTTCCCTTTTTTAATGGGAATATTGTTGGCAAGACTGGCTAAATTAAAATTCACTAAAAATGCTTTTTTTACTACAAGTTTTATCCTGATCATTTTATTTGCATTTCCACGTTTAGGAGGAACTGAAGCCCATTGGCAGAATGCTTTTTATGAATGCTTTACTTTGATAGTAATGTTTCCAATTGTTATTTTACTGGGTGCGGGAGGAAAAGTGGTGGGTGAAAAAGCCAATCAGTTATGTAAATTTTTAGGCGATATTTCCTATCCGATTTATATTACGCATTTTCCGTTAGTATATGTTTATATGGCATGGATTGTGAATGGAAAGCATACACTGGAAGAACCTCAATCCTGGATTTTTGGTTTGCTTACGGTAGCGGTTTCAATAGTTTTGGCGTACTGTTTTATGAAATTCTACGATATTCCGGTGAGAAAATGGCTAAATAAAAAATTAATATCAAAAAAATAAAAGATTCAATGAAAATAGAACACGTTGCCTTTTGGGTAAAGGATCTGGAAAAGATGAAAGATTTCTACGAGAAATATTTCGGGGCAGTTTCTAATGAAAAATACCATAACCCCGTAAAGAATTTTGAATCTTATTTCCTGAGTTTTGAAAACGGAAGCCGATTGGAAATCATGACAAGACCCGACATTCAGGAAGGAAACAATTCTTTTGAAGCTCAGAAATTCGGGATCATTCACCTTGCATTTTCTACAGGAAGCAAGGAAAAGGTTGATGAATTAACAGAAATTTTAAGAAACGATGGTTATAAAGTAGCCGGAGAACCGAGAACTTCCGGTGATGGATACTACGAAAGTGTAATTCTTGATCCTGAAAATAATATCATCGAGATTATAAAATAGTTTTTAATTCTCAAAGTGAACTTATTTACTTTGGCTCGGCTCAGATCGAAGATCTGAGCCGATTTTTTATTGATATAGTCCTTTTTCTAGTATTTTATTGCCTGTTTATAATGAAAAATAGTATTTAATTCTTAATCATTGAATTAAAAATTTTATTCTCAGAGAAATAATTATATTTTTGTTTATCATGCAAACTCAATCCCCATTTTTAGATACTTTATTTCTGCTTCGGAAAGAAGAATGCATTACCATTTTTGCAGATGTAAAGCAGATCTCTCCCAAAGAAGAACAGGAAGCTGCAGAATATTTTGAAACAGAATTTGAAAAAGAAAGACTTGAATTTTTTTCCGATCAGATTCCGTTTGATAAAGAAGCTGCGGTCTGGGCTGCCAAAATCCTGTATCATAGCGTTCAGCTTTATCTCGTTCGCGAAAATACAGAAAAGGACCTTGTAAAACTGATCCCTGATTTTAAAGGAAAACCTGATCTTTCTGCAAAATTGTCGGCAGATCTGTCATTAAGATTTGTGCCGCAGATTGTGGTTGCTCTCAAAAATGTGGATGCAGATGATCCTTTGATCCAATTGCTTGAAACGATTCTGAAACAATTCCATTATTCCGGAGTGGAAACCGATTTGGAACTGGAACATCTGAACTGGGAAGAAGAACTGAAAGATACAACCTACAGAAAACTCTATCTGGAAAGAATTGTAGAAAATAGAACCTACAGACTGGCGGAAATTCCTTATATCAATAGGCTTCTGACAGCAGAATTCGGATGGTATAAAAATATTTTCTGGAAAGAATTAAAAATTAACAAAGCACAAGAAAATGAAACAAGAGACGGTATTTGATTTTGTAAAAGATCCAACGAAAGAAAATTTTCTGAGATCCAGAGAATTAATTATAACCAATCCTGATTACGATCCTTATTCTGATGATTTAGACATCATGGAAAAGCTGTTTGAAGATAAAGAATATGATAAGCTGAATTACTATGTTACAATTAATGTGTTACTAAGCCCAAGAGCACATTTTATAAAATACTTTTCGCTAAAACAGATTGGGAATACAAAAGCAGCAGAAGGGATACTATTTATCTGTCATAATATTTTGAGTTGCATAGAAAAAACCGGAGACGGAGCACTACAGAATCCATATATAGTTACAAGAGTTTCTGATGAGAAGGATTTCTTAGAACTTCATTTGAGAAAAAAATATACTCAGCAAAGACTGATGCAACATGAAGGCAAATATTTGGATGTCCTGACATTAGAAGACGGATCAGAAATATATTTCGATATTACCGTTCCTTATCAGAGAATTTCTTTTTCACGAGAAAAAAAAGAAATGAACTAGTAAGGAGTAATACATAAGAAAAGCCAAAAAGAAAAAATGGCGGAATTTTTAAAACTTAATAAATGACTCAAAATATTGAAAAACTAAACAGTGTTCTTACGTATGTAAAAAATACATTTGTAGGTAAAAATGATGTGGTAGATTTATTGGGAATCTGCTTATTGGCAAGAGAAAATGCCTTTTTATATGGTCCTCCCGGAACCGCAAAATCGGCTCTCGTAAGAACACTGGCAAAAACCGTAAAAGACGGAAAGAACTTCGAATATCTTTTAACCAGATTTACAGAACCGAATGAAATTTTCGGACCTTTTGATATCCGGAAACTGAAAGAAGGTGAACTTTTTACCAATACAGACGGAATGATGCCTGAAGCTTCAGTAGTTTTTCTGGACGAAATTTTCAATGCCAATTCTGCAATACTGAATTCCCTTTTAATGGCTTTAAACGAAAAGATTTTCAAAAGAGGGAAAGAAACCAAGCATCTTCCTGCATTGATGTTCGTGGGAGCGAGTAATGTTCTTCCTGAAGATGAAGCGCTGAATGCCCTTTTCGACCGTTTTTTAGTGAGAATCAATGTGGATTATGTGAATCCTGATCTTCTTCAGCAGGTTCTTTTGGCCGGAAGAAAACTTGAAACGACAACAGATTCGGAAATTCCGGAGATTTTAGCGCATGAAATAAAAGAACTCCAGTCATTATGCAAAACAGTAGATCTGAAACCGGTTTATGAAGTATATCTTAATACGATTATCAGCCTTAGAAATACAGGAATTACCATCTCAGATCGTAGAGCGGTAAAAATGCAGAACCTGATTGCTGCAAGTGCTCTGATTTGCGGAAGAAACGAAGCAATTCTGTCAGATTTATGGGTGTTGAAGCATATTTGGGATACCGAAGAACAAATAGAAATTCTGGAAGGAATCATCAATAGAACGATTGAAAAAGAAGACAACCCTCAATCTCATCCGCAGGCGTTACAGAATAAAACGCCGAATCCAGAAGAAGTGATGAAGGATGTGAAAATTCTGATCGATCAGTGGGAAATCGGAGGACTGAGCTTTGAAGAACAGAATGTAATCAAAGACAAATTAAGGTATCTTCAAACCCGTTGCGACTGGATTGCCAATGCAGAACAGAAACAGTTTATCCAAAAAGAAATTGAAATCTTATGGCAGAAGATCCTTCAGAGCGCTTAAAAGAATTTTGGGCTGAAATTCCCCGAAAAGAAGAATACGCTTTAGGTGCTGTCCGCGACTGGAAAAATATTCAGATTGCGGCAGATGATGATTGTATCTGGCTAAAAGGTTTTACCCTTGAACAGGTGGTTTCAACAGAAGTTAAGATGCTTCCTAACTTTATAATTTATGAATTAAAGAACGGCCTTTTATTCAAAAGAAATGCTTTGGTTCCGACTAAAAAGGTAAGAACAGCGTTGCTTTGGTCATCGATCGATAAAGCATTGAGATTAACATTTCCTCCATCCAATCATAATTTTTTTTCAACAGATGAAAAGATTGAGGTCCATCTCAAAAAAGGAGACAATGAATCTTCCGCGACGGCACTTTTATGCCCTATTGATGATATTAAAAATCAGATTGTGGAACTTCCTAAGTTTAAACTGGAAAAATTGAATTGGATGATTGTAGATGATAACGCTTTGTTTCTGGGAACTCCGTTGCTGGGTTTTCCGGGAAAAACGTTTTGGATGAAAGACCATCATCTTTTACCGAGCGGATTTGATTTTGAATTTAAAAATCTAAGCGCATTATTACAGAAAAAATATAACAAAGATTCAGACAAATGGTTGCTGTGGGATGAAAGCGGAAGTTATCTGCCAATCAATAAAGATGATTTCAGGAAATTATCCGTAAGCTCATTCCGTCTGACTCAAAAAGCGAGAGAATGGATTTAGTAAGTTATTTTCAGTCATACGAAGATTATTTCTGGGAATGGATCACAGATAAGGATGTTCGTGACCCTTCGGGATACCTTGAAAATAATCTGATTTCGATTCCTAATGTGGGGGTTATCGGTTACAGACCCTATATTATTGAAGTTTTAAAAGAATTGCAAACACAGGGTTTTCCGCGTTTCGGACCTTTTCTTCTGACGATGTATGCGACTCAGGATGGTTATCTTAATCTTGACGGAATTTTTTATTTTTTAAGAAAACTGAGAACAGAAGAAACGAGTTCTTTTAATCTGGATATTACAAATGCCTGTCAGTTGCTGGAAAATCTTAGCAGAGTTGGCAATTCAATGAAGAAAGGACAGAACAGGATCAACCTTTTTCAGACGCTTTTTAAAGATTCAGTTTATTCTGTTTCTGCCGAAGAATCTGAATATATTCTGACTACGTATTACAGAGGTCCGCAGAAAATTGGTGATTCAGCTCATCAATTATTATTAACCAGTGATGTCTTTTATAAAGATATTGAGACTTTATCCCATATTCATAATAAGTTTCCAACAACGGAATCTATCATTAAAATCATGCAGGGTTGGGTAGAAGAACCGGAAATAAAAGAAGAGGTAACCGAAGAAAGAACGACTACAGAATCTGAAAAAGATTTTATCCAGGAGCTTATTGAAGAACCCAAAACTTTTCAGGTAGGAAGTTTAATTAAAAGAATCTGGAGCGGGCTTAAAATACCGATGAAACATCTCTCTCCCGGAGAACAGCCGATTGGAGGAGTTTCAGATATTGCCAACAAAGGAGAACTTCACAGAATGCTGCTGTCAGAATTTGCGAATGAAGATGAGGTTTTTATGAACCGTGTCGCCAACAATGAAGCCCTGTATATCCAGAGAGAAATACCACCTGAAGAAAATGTTTTCGAAAGAATTATCCTCATAGACACTTCCCTGAAAAACTGGGGAACTCCGAAAGTGTTGTCTTTTGCTTCAGCTCTTGCCGTGATAAAGCATCCCAAAGCACATTCCGAATGCAAAGTCTATGCGTTAGGACAATCCAGTATTGCTATGACTTTGGATACGGTGGAAGAAGTCATTGAAAACCTGAATCTGGTAAGCGGAACATTGGATGTTTCGGAAACACTGGATCTATTTTTCAAAAAAGAACGCTCAGAGAAAGACCTTGAAGTCTTTTTTATCACAAATCATGAAAATTTGGCTAATGAACATCTTCAGAAAGTCATTCATGAAAACAGAAACCGGTTAAAATTTTTGGTAACCACTGCTGCAGATGGAGAGCTGAATTTTTATAAACATCATTTAGGCGCAAGAAAACATATCCAGAAAATCCTGCTTCCATTGAAAGAACTTTGGGCAGATCCTCCTTACAGGAAATTTAAAAAAACGATCAGCCGGAATACCAAAGGCGGGAAAACAGAAGTTCCTCTCAACTATCCTTTACTGCTTCCGATTTCGAAGCAGAAGATCGCGAAATTTATGTATGAAGGAGAGTTTTTTATTGTAAGCAGTAAAAAACAACTGTTGAGAACCTATCTTTCAGATAATTATTACAACAAGAAATACTATAGTGTGTACAGCATTTTGAAGGGCTGTGAAGTATTGTTTGAAGATATTTCCGTGAAAGACCAGGGAATGTTTGCTTTAGCTAAAAATAAACAGCAGGAATTTATTCTCTGTCAGTATCAGCCGGATAAAAACTTAGTTTCAAAACTCAATATCAAAACAAAAGAATATTCTGAACTGAATGTTTCTGGCTTTGATGTGCCTGTGAATATGGAACTGGTATATTTTAACAGACATTTTTATCTGCATCAAAGTGCTTTGCCTACCATTTTTGAGATCAATCTGGAAGGAGAGGTTTCCTTGGAACCCGTGAAAAACGATCCTGAGATTGCTAAAAATCTGGATAAAGTAAAAATTGAGGTCGATAAACTTCAGCACAACGCTTATAATTTTATCAGTAGTTTTATCCATATCGGCATTAATGAAAATCGTAATCTGGTGGTCTCTAAAAATGAACTGAGATTTTGGGGAACTTCGATCTCCTTATTTAAAAACCAATCCCCATTTTTTTTGGTAGCCGATCAGAATAAAAATAAATTTACGTTTTCAGACGGAAGCGAAATCATTGCAGATTCCCGTGGAATGCTCACTTTCAGGAGTATTAATTCCAATATTCCGGAATTTTATATGCCGACTACCGTAAATGCTGTTATGGCATTGGCGACAGAGGCTGAGTTTGGCGGGGCAGAATATTTTTTGCCGGATCATACGCTGTTGAAAGTAAGAACAATTGCTGAAATGTATGAAGATTACTTACAACCTTTTATAGATCAAGTATTGGAATATGGAGTTGAAAATTAGACCGTTTCCGAAAAATAATTATCCCAAAAGAGGCCTTCTCATAAGAAGCGCTTCATCTTTGGATTGGCTTCGCGAAATAGAATCATTGGGAATTGATCTTGCTAATGTACAGTCATTTCCAATACCTTCCCTTGAATCGAACGTTCTGTACGGCTGCTTCATTGTTTTTGGAGGATATGCTCCGGGAGAAATCGGAAAAAACTCCTACTTTCAATGTTTTGACAGCAAATTATTTATTCCTGAAAATACAGATTTTTATCCTAAAATAAATTCAGAGGACTGGAAAACTATAGAAGCTAAATACATTATCATACATCCTGACTTCGGATTGGTAAAGCTGAATGAAACCATAGATTGGATTTCATTATTACTGGAATCTCCGAAAACAGAAGCCAGAGTAAAAAAGCCCTCAAACGGAGTATTCATTCCACAAAAGATAAAAAGCTACAAAGTGGATATGAATGATGATGAATTGCTGGAAAGCCTTCTGAATCCCATCACAGATGAAGAATGGATGAAGAATCTCCCATTTGATATGGCGAAACTGAAAGCAGGAGATCCTGATGAAATTTTGAAATACATCGAATATTTAAAAAAATACCCTGAACGCGCAGTGTATCTGGGAATTCCGTTAGATATTCATTCCACTTTGCGGGGTGGCTTCGGCAATTTCGATTGGGGAATGTTTGGCGGTTCAGGATTAGATGCTATTGAAAATACACCGCAAGAAACTGGCTCAATAGGTAAAATGACGGGTCCGCAGAAAGGCTTTGCACTTTTTCTGGCCATGATTGTGATTATCATTTTTGCGATTGATTTTGGGAGAAATCAGGCAAGACAGGAACAGGAAATTTCTACGGATCTGTCCAGCGAAAATACTATTGAAACGAATCCTTATAGTGAAAATGGCGAAGGATTGGTTTTCGAATCCGGATTTACAGAGATCGACAATAAGGTTGATGTTTTTTTTGGCGATGAAAGGAGTTGGCTGATCAGTGATTATAAACGAATGGTCAATACCAAAGAAGGGAAAGAGGAAATGGTAAGGGAAATCGAGAAGTACAGAGCCAAAGAAAAGAAATTCAGAGATTCATTAAAAAAAATCTATCTGGAAAAAATAGATCAGGTAGTAGCGCTCAAAACAAAGAATTATCATAAGAAAGTTCTCGATTCTATCATGAAAGACTCCTCAAGCAAGATGTCCAAAGGATCAAAAGAGCTCTATGCAGATGACGTACTGGAAATAAGAAAAAGATTGATCAGGGATTCTCTGGCTAGAATTTATGGGACTTCGCATGAAACAGACCCTCAAATCGTCTTTAATGAAAACGCCGGAAGAGATGCCTCAAAAGCAGCACAGGATGCTCAGGTAAAAAGAGAAATTTCAATTTCGGAAGTAGTTTGGCTGTTGCTTGCCGCTATCGGAATCATTGGAGTGTACTCCTATTTTGTCAGAAAAAAACCTTTATATATGGGAGGAAAATATGTATCAGACGGGATAAAACTGATTCTGATTGCTATTTTAGCAGTTTCATTACTGTATATTTTCTATCCCCTTATCAATTCTTTCGGGTACAACTGGCTCGTTTGGCTGTTGATTGCCGGTGTGATTATTCTCCTTTACCGTTTGTTTAATGAAGATGAAAACATTTTAAAATCAGGGAAAAAATGAAAAAGCAGAAGTTTTTAGAAAAGTTTTTGACGGCCTTTTTTATTCTCGTGATTTTTAAGGTTATTGCCATTATTGCCCAGTCATCCCGAATGAATTTGGAAAATATCCTGGGAAGTGTATTCAAGTTTATATTCTTTGCTGCGATTGCCATTGTGCTTATAGTGATTTTGCAAAATCAGGAAAAAGACCCGTTACCTCCTCCGTCAACAAAAACGTATGGAGGCGGCGGTGGTTCATATATAGATACTTCATTGTTTGATAAACTGAGAAGTATGTATGAAGATATTGCCAGAAAGCATATTGAGGATAATGAATATAAAAAAGCGGCTATCGTTTATATGAATCTTTTAAAAGATAATTATCGGGCAGCGTCAACATTGGAACAAGGAGGTTTTTACAATGAAGCGGCGGTAGTTTTTCTGAGGAAAGTACAAAGTAAAGTAGATGCAGCGAACTGTTATGTAAAAGCAAAACAATACGATAAAGCGATTGTACTCTACAAAGAACTTCAGCAAAAAGAAAAAGTGGGAGATCTGTATAAAGAGATTAATGATCTTGAAAATGCATATCTGTTTTACCAGATGGTTGTTGATGATTATTTGCAGAGCCATCAGATGGTAAAAGCATCTTCGATTTATAGAAATAAAATGGAATCTTCCGAACAGGCTCAACAGGTTTTATTACAAGGCTGGAGAGAAAACAAAGAAGCATTAAACAGTCTTACTACGTACTTTTTGAATATTTCTGACATCAATACACTCGAAAAAGAAATTCAGCATTTATATAATGAAATCTCTTCCGATAAAAAGCTCATGTATCTGGAAGCCATGAAAATTGAATTTAAAAAAGATCAACGATTACAGAAACCAACAAGGGATATTGCTTACAGCATTATTGCTGAAAACATCAACAGCCGTTCCGAAATTGTAAATGATCTGAAACATTTCAATCCAGGTGATGAGGTGATTTTGAAAGATATCTCGAGGTATAAAACAGGAAGAAATAAAATGTTCAGGAATTAATAGTATTTACAAATGAAATAGTTAATGCCTAAATAGAATGGATAATACTAAAAAGTATCTTTTTATAAAATATGAAGGTAAAAATGTCTACGAAATCGTGGATGAGATGATGGTGAAATATAAATCTCCACTGTTTGCAGTAAAGAAACTCAGAGAAATTTTACCTGCTCTTTCTTTAATGGAAGCTAAAGAAATTGTAACTATAAGAACGAGTGAGCATAAAAGTCTGGAGGATTATCAGAAAAGTTTATTTGATTATCTTGAAGAATTGGATAAAGAAAAAGGAAATGAAAATGAATGAAAACCACGGTTGCAATACCCATTTTTATTCCCCTCAACTGTGAAAATTATAAAAAAACAAAGAAAAAGATTTATCTTTGCCCCGACAAAATTATGACAATACAAAGAGCACATATCAGTTTAAATCTATGCGATCGCCCTGTACTAAAGGGATCGTTTGGATATGAATGCATGATGTTGGATGAGGCGAAATGTGCTTGCTTTGAAAATTATTTACTGTAAACCCGTAAAAATTAAATCAAAATACCGCAAAAACGCCTCGATATTCGAGGCGTTTTTTGTGTTTTCAGGGCAGAAATTATTTAGAATGAAAAAAAATAACCATAAAAATGAAAATTATTTAATAACAAATGAACAATTAATAACAAAATAAGGAGTGATAAGTAACCCGATGAGAGACAGTCATTTAGGTATTTAAAACATCTGCAACATATTGCGGACAGGAATTTCTTATGCTAAAAAATGAATTTAATTAACTGATTTTCAAATAGTTGAATCAAAAATAAATTTGTGAGTTAAAAAATTTCACGCTTACTTTGCAACCGAAAATTGAAAGCAACAAGTTTTCAGCCTTTCAAAAAAACTTTTTTAAAACAAGAACAATACAATGAAGCAATTTAATAACATATCTAATCCACATTCAAGATTACACGGACAAGAGCTGATGGGGCAGGATTATGCTTGTATTATTCTTCTTGATAGTGAATTTGTGAAAAAAAGGTGCTTATATACATGGGTCAGCTAATGAACTGACACGTCTGAAAATATAAAGCGCCTCCCGAAAAGAGGCGCTTTTTTTATGGTTTCTTTAGCTTATTTGGTAAAGCGTCGGTCTGTGGAACCGGAGAACAGGGTTCGATCCCCGGAGATACCCCAAATTGTAAAATCGTATAGCTCAATAGGTTGGAGCATCGACCTGATACGTCGAAGGGTGAAGGTTCGAATCCTTCTGCGATTACAAAAACAATCTCATAGCTCAAATAGGTAGAGCACCGGTCTTTTAAACCGGGGGTTGAAAGTTCAAATCTTTCTGGGATTACAATAGGTTCCGTGGCTCAATGGATAGAGCATGGGTTTTCTAAACCCAGGGTTACAGGTTCGAGTCCTGTCGGAATCACAAAAGGAGAGTAGGCAAATATTGGATTGTTGCGGCTTACTGCTAATGAGTTCTACGACAGTAGTGAAGGTTCGATTCCTTTGCTCTCCGCAAAAAAGGTCTATTGAGGTAATGGCTAACCTTCCCGACTGTCTCTCGGGCACTGCGAGTTCGATTCTCGCATAGACCGCAAAGATTCGCTGAAAATATCAGATCCGACTGTCTCTCGGAAATGAATGGAAGGTGAATCTGCAAAACTGGAAAGATAACGGTGGTTGTTTACCCGTCTTGGACGCGGGAGGTCGCAAGTTCGAATCTTGCTTTCCAGACAACAAAATACGATTTCGTAGTTCAATAGGTTAGAGCATCGGTCTGATACACCGAAGGTTGAAGGTTCGAGTCCTTCCGAAATTACAAAACGATTCTGTAGCTCAATGGTAGAGCACTGGTCTGTTAAACCAGAAGTTGAAAGTTCGAATCTTTCCGGAATCGCAAATAACTAAATGTTAATTGTTTCAAATGAGAGAAAGAAAAGGCCTGTCGAGAGCAGAAGATCTTTACGCCAAAAAAACACAAAAATATAGACAGGCTTTTTCTCAACTCAAAAATTAAAAATAATTATAAATGGATGAGAAAGTTTTAAACATAATATAAATTTTAGATAAAATAAAGTTTGTCAAAGCGAAGGAGTTCTTATATCAAACTAAAATTAAGACAGACTTTATTTTTTACTTAAAATCTTGAAATTATAAAGAATAGAAATATCAATTATCATTTATCTCTTATCAATTATAATAAAAAAGGATGGTTCGCCGAAGTGGAAGAGTCGGGGCGGTCTGCAAAACCGTTGCGTAAGCTGAGTGGGTTTGAATCCCATAACCATCTCAAATAACTAAAATGAGATTAGTTCCGAAGAAAAGAAAAAGTTTGTCGAGCGAAGAAGTTCTTATATCAAACTAAAAATTAAAGACAGGCTTTGTTTTTCTTCACAAGAAAGAAGTTAGATGATTTAGAACACGACATGTTCATCAATTATAATTTATCAATTATCATCTATAAAAAGGGAAGTACGCCGAAGTTGGAGAGTCGGGGGCAGACTGTAAATCTGTTGCTTCATTGCTGAGCAGGTTCGAATCCTGCTACTTCCACCAACACCGCTTATAATGTAATGGCAGCATGCAGGAAATGTACTCTTGTTGTTCAGGTTCGAATCCTGGTTAGTGGTCAAAAAGTGAATTAAAGATAGTTTGTTGATAATTCACAAATCAACGCTCTATTCGTCTAACGGTGAGGACGCCTGCCTTTCGAGCAGAAAACAAGGGTTCGATTCCCTTATAGAGTACAGATTAAATAGGAACGGGAAGGATTTTGTCAAGCGTAGAAGATCTTTACAAAAACATTACAGGCATAGTTTATAATTCGACAAGCCTTCTCAGACCTAAATTTATAAATGATAATCGATAAATTATAATTGATGAAAAGGCAATGGTTTACAATCATTTATCTCTAATCAATTATCATTTATAATAAATCCGCGGGAATGGTGGAAATGGTAGACACACTTGATTTAGGCTCAAGGTTTTGAGGGTTCGACTCCCTCTTCCCGTACAAAAGCATAGTTGATAAATCATCAATGATATAAGCAACAATGGTATAACTTATCAATTATCATTCATAAACTTGGAAGAGTGGTGTAGCAGGTCTGCACGTTAGTCTGAAAAACTAAAGGTACAGGTTCGATTCCTGTCTGTTCCGCGAAATATAGTCGATAAATAATCAATGATTAATCCAGAAAATAAAATCAATTATCGTTCATCATTTATCAATTATAATTAAAACTGATTCATAGTGTAATTGGTCAGCACACAAGACTTTGACTCTTGTTGTTCAGGTTCGAGTCCTGATGAATCAACAAATTTTGCATTAAAAAACTCTGTGTTCTTAGCTGAGTGAAACGCCTTTGCGAACTTAAAAACAGATAGTAGGAAAAAAAACTTAGCGCACTTTGCGTTAAAACAAATATTTAAACAAAGACAAAACAAAACATGTAGAAAAAATGGAAACGCAACAACAAATATGGCAGAACATGACCGGAAAAATTTTCCAGGATTCTATCACGCAGCTGGTAGAAAAAGCCATCATCCGCGAACAGGCAAATGGGCACCGACTGAAAGTATGTGTGGGTTCAGATTCACACGTTTACGGGGATGCCATCAATTATGCTACGGCAGTTGTCTTTATTCGTGAGGGAAAAGGAGCGTTTACCTTTATCAGAAAAGAAAGAGAAATACAGAATATCAGTATCAAAGAGCGAATGCTGAATGAGGTGAACAAATCCGTAGAAATCGCTTATGCAATTTGCTCTATTCTGGAAACTTATGATGTGGAAATGGAGGTACACGCAGACATTAACACCGATCCGGATTTCAAATCCAATGTTGCTTTAAAAGATGCAATGGGATACATTCTGGGAATGGGATATGTGTTTAAAGCGAAACCTTTTGCCTTTGCAAGTTCAAATTGTGCTGATATGATGGTGTAATAATTTGAAAGCGGGAAATTGTAATATTAAAATATTCCTGCTTTCAATTTCCGTTATCTAAATATTTCAAATTAAAAAACTAAAAAAAATGACTCACAATAGAATAGCCATCATAGGTTTACATGAACAGGAATATAAATATATACGTGAACGTTTTGATGGACTGATTATTTGGCATCAGTCGGTTCCTAAAATAAAAGTAGTTAACAAAACCTTGTATGTTGAAAAAATGCAAGGAGTAGGAATGCTTCCGGTGGATAAAATTATTTATCACGGAATTTTTGAAAATGATCTGGATTTTATTTCAGGGTTGGCCTTATGGAATGGTCCATGCTTTCCGAACGCCTATGGAATGTTAGAATGCAGATTAAAAATCTCATGCCTGGTAAAAGCTATGAAGTATTCAAAATTTAAATCTGCAAGAGGTTTTATCTCTGAGGGAGCATATATAAATACAGAAACAGATTTGGTCGCAAAATGGGGAAATTGGCATTGTGGAGAGAATAAACATAAGTTTACAGGAAGTTGGGAAAGTTCGGAAAATGCTGTTTTAGAACCTTATTTTGAAGGAGAAGCGGTAAGGGTTTTAAATATAGGAGAAAGATCATGGCAGATCAAACTTGAAGGAGAAACATGGTTAAAATCAATTCATCCCGATCACGTAAAATTGATGGAAATCGATGCTGAACTTTTAGAAGATACCTTGGCTTTAAAAGAAAAAATAGAAATGGACATCATTGGCAATGACTATATCGTTCAAAAAGACGGAACAAAACATTTATTAGAAATCAATCATATTCCAGATATCACAAGATTTGAAGAAGTGAGACTACATTTTCTGAATACAGTGGTAGAATGGATTCATAAAAACTAAGCAATGGAAATAACAAAAAGATTACTGTTTCTGGACGATATAAGATATCCGATTGAGGCTTATCATTATACCAAACAGGATATTTTTCTCAGAAACGACTGGCATATCGTTAGAAATTACGATCAGTTTGTCAACAGTATTTTGGAAAAAGGACTTCCGGAAATGATCTCTTTTGACCACGACCTTGCTGATGAACATTATCTGGAACCAAATTCTCAAGAATTTGTTGAAAAAACAGGCTACGATTGTGCAAAATGGTTGGTAGAGTATTGTATGGATAATGATGCAGACTTGCCAAAATTTTATTGCCATTCAATGAATCCTGTTGGAAAGCAAAATATTGAAAGCCTTTTAAAGAATTTCAAAAACTATTAAAAATTAAAAAAATGATTTTCAAAACATATAACTCCATAGAAAACGCTTACCAAACCCGCGTGATCGATCAGATCAGAATACAGGGTTTTGGCGATGAGGTTTTCATTGTGCAGGAGAAAGTTCATGGCGCTAATTTCTCTTTCTTCACCGACGGAAAGGAAATTAAAATTGCGAAAAGAACCGCTTTCATTGAAAAAGATGAAAAGTTCTTCAATGCATATCAGATTTTAGAACGTTACAGAAAAAATGTAATTGAAGTTTTCGAAAAAGTGAAAACGATGCATCCAGATGTTGAAACTGTGGTAATATACGGTGAATTGTTCGGAGGTGGTTACAAACATAAAGAAGTAGAACCTGTAAAAGATGCAATTAAAGTTCAAAAAGGTGTTGAATATGCACCTCACAACGAATTTTACGCATTCGATATTAAATTAAATGGAACTACCTATTTAGATACAGATTTTGTTAACCAAATTTTTGAAAAAACCGGATTTTTCTATGCAAAAATCTTATTTCAAGGAACTTTGGATGAAGCTTTAAATTATCCGAATACTTTCGATTCTAACATTCCGGTTTGGTTGGGATTACCCGAAATTGAAAATAACAGGTGTGAAGGAACGATTGTTAAAACTTTGAAGACCAAATATTTTGGAAACGGCTCAAGAGTCATTTTGAAAAATAAAAATGAAAAATGGATCGAAAAATCTAAAGTAGTAAGAAAGCAGGAAAAAACTGTTCAAAAACAAATCAATTTTAGCGAAAAAGCTCAGAATATTTGGGAAGAAATCCAAAAATATACGACTGTTAACAGATTGAATAACGTTGTCAGCAAAATTGGTGAATTTGAGCCTAAAATGATTGGAAAAGTGATCGGTCTTTTTGCTCAGGATATTTTAGAGGATTTCGAAAAGGATTTTCCAGATGTCTTCAAAACCATAGAAAAGGAAGAACAAAAAAGAATCAACAAAAAGTTGAACTCTTTAGTGATTGATATTGTAAAAGAAGAATTAATTTCCGCAAAAGTGTAGTTTTGGTAAGTTACCGATGAATGAAAATTTTTGCGTTAAAACAGATTAAAAATGAAAAAGATAAGTACACTATTTAAAAAAGATATACATAATTTAGGAAGAGTTATTAACGAAATTAATCCTGAAAATAACTGGGTTTTTGACGGAAAAGCTGTTGCCACACAAAAGTTTGATGGTTCTGCATGTGCAGTAATCAACGGTAAATTATACAAAAGATACGATGCAAAGAAAGGAAAAACAGCTCCTGAAGGTGCAATTCCGTGTCAGGAAGCAGATCTTATTACCGGTCATCATCCGCATTGGGTAGAATGTGATAACAATAAAAAAGACGATCAATACTTCTGGGAAGGCTTCAATGCTTTGGCTGAATCGGGCAGGGTAGAAGACGGTACTTACGAACTTATCGGTGAGAAAGTACAAGGAAATCCTGAAAATATTAAAGGTCATTTACTGGTAAAGCATGGATATAATATTCTTAGTTTAGAAAGTTTAGATTTTGAATTCATCAAGAACTTTTTGAGCAATCCTGAGAATAATATGGAAGGTATCGTTTTCCATCATACAGCGGATCACCGTATGTGCAAGATCAGGAAATCTGATTTTGGTGTACGTAGAAAAACGTCAAAAGAACTTATTGTTTAAAATAAAGATTAAGTTTCGGTAATTCATTTTATCGAAGCTTTTTTGCATTTTGAATTTGACGAGATATTTGTCATTCTGACGAAGGAAGAATCTCAGCATTTAAATAGATCCTTCATTTCATTGTGCTACATTCATAATGATAGTTCGGGTGATAAAATGTAATTAAAAAAAATAAAAAAATGATACAAGCAGAAATAAAAAGTCTTTTAAAAGAAGACATCAGTATATTAATAAAAATTTCAAATTCAGGAAAGCATTATTTGTGTGATTGCGGTGAAGCGAGTTTGCTGACGGTAAAAGAAATTCAGTCTGTTTCGGCAGTTTTTATCAGTCATACTCACATTGATCACTTTTCAAATTTTGACGGAATTTTTAGACATCAGATTGGAAGTGGTGAAAAAATCATGGTTTGCGGACCAAAAAATATTCATCAACAAATTGAAGCGAGGTTAAAATCTTATACTTGGAATTTAGTAGATGAAAATGCAATTGAATATGAAATCCGAGAGATTGTTTCAAAAGAAGAAATTAATATCTATACAATTCGTCCGCCACATTGGAATCTTGAATTGATAAAAAAGCAGAATTTCCTTTTTGAAGATGAATATGTGAATGTTGATTTTGCCATTCTCGATCACAAAACAGATTCCATCGCTTATTTATTCAAAGAAAAAGATTCGGTTACTTTTAATGAAAAAGATTCTGCATTTAGAAAAGGAAAGTGGATCAGTGAATTGAAAACGGCTTTTGAAAATAATGATCCTGACAAAGATATTCAGATTGAAGAAACAATTTATAAAGCTTCAGATTTATTCCATTTTTTAATACGAAATACAGGTTTCAAGTTGGGCGTAATTATGGACCATAACGTGTGTGAAGACAATTACGAAAAAATTAAAACTGTTTTCAAAAAGGCAGATAAGGTTTATATTGAAACATTTTACAAAGATGAAGATCAGGAATTTGCGAAGATCAACTATCACAGTTTCGCTTCTGCATCTGGAAAAATCATGAATGAATGTGAAGTGAAAGAAGCAGTTCCTATTCATTTTTCAAGAAGATATGTTGAAAGCGATAAACAGGAAATTGAAACCGCTTTTTATAAAGCGTTTCAAGGAAATTAATTAAAAATATGTATTAAATCGAATCTACAATTTTATCTGGCTATTTTGTCATTCTGACGTAGGAAGAATCTCAGCATTTAAATAGATTCTTCATTCCACTTTGCTACATTCAGAATGATCATGAATGACCAGTATAAAAAATAAAAACCAAATAAATTTTAAAAATTATTTTACTGCGTAAATAGAATGCGTACTTCTGATTTTACCTTTGCAAAGCTTTAGCAGCAACATCAATTCTTCTTTAGGGCACTTCTTCTCACTTCTCCTCAAACCAGAAAGAACCAAATGCAGATGAATAAAAGCAGGCAGAATAAAATTAATAAACATGAAAACAACGAATGAAATAATAATCATTGATTTAGAAGCTACATGTTGGGAAAACGACAGAATTCCGATTGGGCAAAAAGTCGATATTATAGAAATAGGAATTTGCAGATTAAACAGAACAACACAGGCAATTTCCTATAAACAAAGCATTTACGTAATTCCGGAAAGATCCAAAATTAGTAAATTTTGCATAGAACTGACCGGAATTACTCCACAACTTATCGAAGAAAAAGGAATCTATTTCGAAGAAGCATGTGAGAAAATCAGAGATGAGTATCATTCAGCTCCTCTTACTTGGGCAGGTTTTGGAAATTTTGATAAAGAGCAAATCGTAGAACAATGCGATTATCTAGGAATCGAAAATCCTTTTTCCGAAAATTATATCAATGTGATGTATCAATTCAAACAATACAACGGACTTTTTAAAATGATGGGCTTGAAAAGAGCTTTAAAGTTCCTGAATATGAATTTTGAAGGCCATCATCACAGTGGAGCAGACGATGCTTACAATGCCGCTAAGATCTTAAGAGAAATCTTGCTGTGAATTTAGGCTGGAAGTCAGAAGCTAGAGGCAGGAAGTAAATTACGCACTGCAAAAACTTCCATCTTCCCGCATCCATCTTCCATCCATTAACAATTAACTTTTTTAAACAAATGAAAACAACAGACAATATATTAATTATAGACCTCGAAGCTACGTGTTGGAATGACCGACCGCCAAGAGGTCAGGAAAGCGAGATCATAGAAATCGGAGTTTGTATTATGAATGCAACAACTGGTAAGATTTCACAAAATGAAGGAATTCTGGTAAAACCTCAATTTTCAAAAGTGAGTCCGTTCTGTACGAAACTTACTTCCATTACCCAACAAATGCTTGATGATGAAGGCGTTTTATTGGAAGATGCTTTAGATATTCTGAGAGCGGAATACGATTCTGAAGATCTGACTTGGGCAAGTTACGGAAACTATGATCTGAATATGCTTCAAGATCAGGCAAGAAGATTTCATGTCGATTATCCTTTGAGTGATGACCATATCAATGTGAAAACATTATTCGGCGAACTGCATCCTACCGTTCGTAAAAGTGTTGGAATGGCTAGAGCTTTAGGCGAACTGAATTTAAAGCTTGAAGGCACACATCACAGAGGTGTGGATGATGCTAAGAATATTGCGAAGATTTTGCATTGGTGTTTGCAGCAGTAATGTGGCAATTTAGCAATTTGTAATAATGACTCCCTTTTCAGAAGGGAGTTTTTTATGTATTCGTATTTCTAATAATTTTTTCCATAATATATTCGGACAGTTCGGGAGGAATAGAATGTCCCATTCCGTCAATCAAAATAAATTCAGAATTTGGGATAGAATCTGCGATATCTTTTCCACAATCTGAGTGAAAAATCGGATCCTGATTTCCATGAATAACCAGAGTAGGAGCTTTAATTTTTTCTAACATTTCGATATCGTATTGAAAAGTTCCCATTGCTAAAAGTTGCCTGAAAATTCCATTTTTTGTTTCGGAACGTTTAAGTTCTTCCTCAATCATTTTGATTTCTGAATTTTTATCAAATTTAAATTTGTTACCGGAAATTTTTTCCGCAAAAAACAGTTTTTCATTAATAAAGCCTTCTCTGTTAATTTCAGGATTGATTGGTGGTTTCATCATCATTGTCATTATTTCAGAACTGGAAGGTGGTAATGTCGGATTTAGTGATGTTGACATAATGATATTTAATGATAAAACCCTTTCAGGAAAGTAAGAACCCAATAATTGCGAAATAATACCTCCCATTGATCGACCGACAAAATGAGCTTTTTCAATTTGTAAATAATCGAATAAAGCAATAACATCTTTTGCCATATCCATCAGAGAATATGGAATTTCTTCTGGTTTGATTGATGAAAAAAATTCCTGAATATTTTCATTAAAATTAATTTCTTTTTCAGGGGTGAAAACAGTAGAACCGGAATCTCTGTTATCAAAACGAATGACTTTAAAACCTTTTTCAACCAATAATTCACAAAATGTATTTTCCCAACGAATCATCTGGCTTCCCAATCCTGAGATAAGAACAATGGTTTCGTAATTATTTTCTCCAAATATTTCGTAGCATAAATCAACACCATTAATCTGAATATTTTTCATCATAATTAGTATAATTCTGTTTTTATTTCAGAAACCAGAATTTTCTCTGCTTTCAAAATTTCCTTACGAAAATTGATGAAACTATTTTCCAGAGGTTCAATATTGTAAATAAATTCAAAAGAAAAAGCTTCACTTCCAAGCTCTTTCCAATCTTTTTGTAATTGTGAATTTGCGAACTGACCGGCATTTAATTGAAATTTCATTTTATTGACCAAAGCTTCAAGATTTAAAGATCCATGAATTAATTGTTTTCCTGTCATATTATTTTTTACAGAAAGAACTCCAATCGTTATTGTATGGTTTTTTGCTTTTTCTCTAAGCTGTTGTTTTAGTGCATTTTTCATGTTTATTGAATATTTCCTCCCAAATCAAACAAAAGATCATTCATTGCACGAAGAGATTTGCTTTTTTTCGCGGGTAAAATGTCTTTCGTAATATTTTCTGCGGTGGTTTTTGCTTCTTCAAAAATCTTCTTTCCGGTTTCTGTAATCACGACATAACTTACCCTTGCATCTCTTTCGTTGGCTTCTCTGGAAACCAGTCCGATTTTTTCTAAAGGATTTAAAAGACGTGTAACTCCGGAAGCTGTTAATCCTATTTTTTCTGCTAAATCAATTCGGCGCATTTTACTTTCAGATGAATTGTAAAGAATATAAAGGATCACAAAATCATTAAAATTAAGTCCGTGAACACTCAGTGAATCAAATTTTCGAGAAATGACCGACTGTATTTTATTAAGGTTAATTAGAAATAATAAATCCGAATTTATCATTGAATAATATTTGAGTTGTTAAGTATTTTAATCGTACAAATATATAAATTTTAATTAATTATAATGTTGGGTTTTAAATTTTGAATAGAATTTTAGATTGCTAATAATGAAGAATTTTATTTTTTTGTAAAAATAATTGCAACGCAAAAAGATTGCGTAATTCTCTTTTTATTTTGCATCATCAAAACGAAACAAGATGAAAAACATCCGGATATTATGTAAATTTTGCGAAGTGGAATTAACAGAAGTTTTAAATGTTGTTCCCGAATCTCAATTGAAATGGCAATGGGGATATGATATTCTGGAAGAAAAAGAAGTGGTTGTTTATTTAAATCAGAAAAATGCTGTTTTAACCAATCTCGATGATGAAAAATTAATTGACCATTCAGATTCTAGAAGATTTTCAGGCTGTTGTGGAAGCTCAGGCTCAAACGGAATAAACAAACTTTGTAAAAACGGACATGAGGTAGCTACCGAAACTTCAGACTGTTGTACTTCTACATATTTACATTTTAGTTTAGACCATATAATAATCAAAGAAATATTTTAAAAATGTATTTCTGTAAAGATATCAGGCGGGTCTTGTTGGGTGTTTCAGTATATCACCATTGCAGAAGAATTTGTTGAGAGACATGATTTCATTCTGTTCAGCTTGACCTGAAGGTTTTAGGGGTTTTCCGAAAAAAATCTCATACGGCTCTATAGGTTGAAGGTTCAAATCCTTCTATCTCTTGAAAAGAGATATAGTTCAAATGGTAGAACAATAGATTTTATGCGTGGGTTCGACTCCCACTCTCGTTACGCACGGGATAGCTCAGTTGGGTAGAGCACTACACTGTCACTGTAGTTTGAAAGTAGACTTACAATCTATTTTTTTTAGAGAGTTTGAATGTTCTCATTAAAAATGTTCATGGAAAAGTCCGGGATTTTTTCAGTTGTTGAATCAACATTTTGAAAAAGCCTGTAAGAAAAGATATTTTCTGAAAATGAAATTCGAACGAAGAATTAATTATTCTCAATTAAATTTCTAAAAAGGACGATTTTCTGCGTGAGCGATGGTAACGGATATCCTTTTTTGCAGGCAAAAAGATAGAAGCGAACGTAGCGACCCAAGTTGCTGGTAAAGCCAAAGCGAGGGACACGCCCAAAATCTGAATAATTAGAAACTGTATTTGAAAATAAGATTCCGAACTCAATGAATTTTTCTGAATTACTTTCCTTCCGCCGTTTTTGGAAGAAGAGATTCCGGATTTTCTTTTTTTAATTGAAATTAATAACCATTTAAAATATTAAAACGATGATAAAGAATGTACAAATTAAAGCGTATGAAACAGGTTTGGTTTTCAAAAACGGAAACCTTATTGAGATTTTAAGAGAAGGTAATTTCTGGATGTTTGGAAACAAATCTGTAGAAATTTATGATATGAAATCTTTGTTTAAATCGAATACTGACCTTCATCTTTTATTGAAAAATGAAAGCCTGAAATCTCTATTGGAAGTAGTTGAAGTAAAAGACGGTGAAATCGTTCTGATGTATGAAAACGGAATTTTCAAAGAAGTTCTGACGGTAGGGCAATACGCTTTCTGGAAAGGAATTTTTAACAGAGAATTTCAAAAAATCGACTTGACAAAAGTGGAAATCACGGAAAAAATTTCCAAAACGATTCTTGAAAATATGAAGTTGAAAAATTTCGTAAGAAAGTTTGTTATCACCAATCAATATAAAGGTCTTTTGCTGATTGACGGGAAATTAGCAAAAATACTGGAAGCAGGAACCTACTACTTTTGGAATAACGAAATTTCCATCGATGTAAAATCTATCGATATGAGAATGCAGCAAATGGAAATTGCAGGTCAGGAATTGTTGACAAAAGATAAAGCGATGCTTCGTATCAATTTTTATGTGCGTTTTCAGGTGGAAAATATTGAAAAGGCATTAATGGAAAACAAAGAATATGATAAGCAGTTATATATTCTGATGCAGTTGGCTTTGCGTGAATTTGTTGGAGCTTTAACGTTGGATGAATTGCTCGTGAAAAAAGATTCTGTAGGAAAAGAAATCCTTGAAAATCTTGGAAACAAAGCAGAAGAACTAGGTTTGAAAGCTTCTGATGCAGGAATCAGAGACGTGATCTTGACAGGAGAAATGAAAGAAATCATGAATCAGGTTTTGATTGCGGAGAAAAAAGCTCAGGCAAACAGCATCATGAGACGTGAAGAAACCGCTTCCACAAGAAGTTTGCTGAATACAGCGAAATTAATGGAAGAAAATGAAGTACTCTGGAAGCTGAAAGAAATGGAATATATGGAAAAAATCGCCGACAAAATTGGAGATATCACCGTTTCCGGAAACAGTAATATCGTTTCTCAGCTGAAGGAAATTTTTACAAAGTAAATTAATAACCATTATTATAAAGATGGGTTTTGTGAAAGCAAAGCCTGTCTTATTTTTTGAGATAAAATAGACTTTATATTGATAATTATTTTATTACTTTTATCAGGAATGGAAGAAAGAATTGTATATACAGCAAGAGACCGAAAAACAATATTGAATGAAGATGAACTTTCTGGAAAAAGAATGTATCAGAAACATATCTATCAACATGATGAGCTTCAGAAAGTAGAAACGTATTTTAAAGGTGAACTTTTAAGCTTAGAAATATATGTCTCTGATGAAAATATTCCTGATGAGGACATTTTATTTCGTAATATTTTTATTTCGTCAGTTACTGTGATACGGGTTAAGAAATACGAAGATTACAGCATATTACACTTCCGGAAATATTCAAAATGCAACCTTCAAAATGAGGAAATTAGAGTAGAAGACTCAGAAAAAAGAAATATCGCATTATTTTATCCTGATAAAGAAGATTACTACCACAAAAAAGTGTGTATTCTGCTAAAGGAGAAAAATTGAGTTTCGAGTATTTTTCGACGGGGCAGCCTTTACTCAAAAAAACAGAGATTCTTAAAACAATTGAGGTCTTTTCAGAAATTCATGTACTGGAAATTTCAAAAACCTTCTATCTTTCTTTTTTCCCTTTTATCATTTAGGGTGAGGAATATCAATTGGAAAACAGCCGGTATTTTACAGATTCTGTTCTTAAAGGACAAACAGAAATTGATCTTCAACAGGCTTTTTTTGAACCCGAGTTTATTAAAAAAGTCTATGTAAAAGATATTCTTCAGGAAATTATTTATTTTGAAAAAAGAAAAATAATCAGAAGAAAATATTTCATTCGCGATCATAAAACAGTGAATGTGAAATCTCTGGAATATGAAGTTGAAATCTACCGTTTTTCTGAAGAAAAGAATGGATTTACAAAATGGAATGTGGAGTGCTATGATCGCAATATCCTTCAGAAAAGAAAAATAAAAGTATATGATGTGAAAGGGAAAAAAGTTTTTTCTCAATGGATCGATCCTATTACAGATAAACCGGAATCTGCAAAAAAATATGCTTATTACCATAGCTCAGAGTTTTCTGCTTGGGAAGGCTTTGAGTATGATGATAACGGGAATATTCTCCAGAAAGAGATTGAGGTCGAAGACGGATGGGATCGCTGGAGCTATACAATCGATGAAATTGCAGAGAAAGGATTTTTCGAAACCGATTATGGTAAATACTTTGCAGCAGGATTACCGGAAATCCCGGAAATTCAGAATCCGGTTACAGAGTATAGTGAGCTTTATAAAAATCATTTAGGAAAATATATTCCGGAAAAAGAAGCAAAATCTCTTTTTGAATATACACAGGAAATCTTTGAGAATCAAAAACTCAAAAAACGAATAATCTGTACAGCAGAATCTCTGAAAGGACGGGAAGAAAATACGTATATGAGCCGTGCAGAGGTTTTTCATGACAATATGAAAAATGTTTCGGAGCTTGATTCCTTTTTAAACGGAAACATCATTTATTATAATCACAGGATTGAAAATAATTACCATGTATATGATTTTTTGGTGATGGACTATGATTATTATAATAAGATTATTTTTACCGGAACAGCTGTTTTTGATAATTATTCGAGGATGGTAACCAAAGTAACCCGAGATTATTCCATTCAGAAAATAATCTCAGCTTTTAAAATGCATGAGTCGTATATAACGCCATTGTTCGGAACCTATTCTGTGAAAGTTAATTTTAATCAAAACGGGGAAGTTATCAATTATATAGACAACAGGATTGATGAAAGGCTGTATTCTAAAGAACAGTATGAAAATGATTATTTCTACAATATAAGTCCTGTAAATAATGATTATTATAAAAGTCTTAACAGTTTAGTTCCTGAAAAACCTGCTTTTCCATTTTTTGATTTCGAATCTCAGTTCATGAAATATAAAGGACATGATAACCGGGATTCTGAAATACATTTGCTATTGAGTAATTCAAATCTAAAAGTAGCATGGAGCGGAAGTTTTGCATGCTTGTATTTTGTAGATAATGAGGAGGAAATAGATAGGTTTTCCAAAGCATTGTCAAATGAGCTTGGGGCAGCTTATTTTTATCATATAAAAAAATCAGTCAACAAAATAGAGACTGATTATTTTAATGCTAGGGGAATTTACGCGCATTTAACCATAGATTTACTTTCGGATGAAATAAAATGTGAAATTCTCAATAATCATGAACATGAAAATAAACTGAGTTTCAGATTAATGAATGAATCGTATTATACCAATCGCTATTGCTTTTTTTATGACGAAACCTGGATTAGTGAAACGGTTATTTTTTCTGAAATGATTAAAGAACTTTTGTCTATGACTTAGTTTTTTCCAGCCATTCTTCATAAGAAAGAACACCCAACTCGGGTTTTCCACCGCCTTCCAGAATGGATATAAATTCCAATTGATTTCCGTCGGGATCATTAAAGTAAATCGCTAAAGCCGGCATCCAGGCAAAAACCATCGGTTGGTTACTTCCGTTTTTCAAAAAATTATAAGGTTTTAAATCTTTATTTTTTAAAAACTCAACGGAATATTTTAAAATATCTTTTGTATCAGCAGTGAAGGCAAAATGTCTCGTTTGCAAATTCTCTTTTTGTTCCCACAAACCCAACATTGATTCTTTATTTTTTCCAATCCATAAAAATGCAATGGGGCGGGTTTCATCTTTATGGGCAAATTCCAATCCCAAGACTTTAGTATAGAATTCTATGGCAGTATTCAGATCGCTTACCTGAACATGGGTTTCATATAATCCTTTGATCATAGTTTTAATTTTAATAAAACAAATCTAGACAACGGATTTTGAAAAACTTTTCTCTTTCAATTCCTTTATATAAAATGAATGATAGATAGATTTTATTTTGGTGAAGAGTTGTTGTTTGTTTAACGGTTCGTTTGTCGTTCAGAGCGAAACGAAGTATAGCGTGGAATCTAAATTATATTAATACTATGCTTAGATTCCTACGGAATGACAAACTTTGTGGAGATTGATACACTTTAAAAGATATTGTCTTGTTCTTATATAATCAAAAAATAAAAACTTTTTCACAAAAAAATAAATACGCAAAAAGATTGCGTAAGTCTATCCTTACTTTGCATCAGAAATCAGAGAAGGAATGATAATCCTCTAAAAATGTTTAACTAAAAACAGTACCCATGAAATTTAATTTTTTAAGAAAAGAAAATAAAGTAGTAATAAACTACGAAGGTGCAAAAGCGTATACAATGACACCTGCAGAAGAATTATATAGTGCTGTTGTTACAACAGGATTATCAAACACAACCTATGAAAAAGGAAATGACAGATTGGCGAGAATCCAGTCTCTGATTGAGAAAAACGATCCTGAGTTCGTGGCAAAACTGGCAGTGTATGCAAGAAAAGATATGTATTTGCGTTCAATTCCATTGGTTTTGACAACCGAATTGGCGAAACAGACTTCAGGTACAGACTTGGTAAGCAGAACTGTTGACGGAGTTGTTCAACGAGCAGACGAAATCACAGAATTACTGGCGTATTACCAATTGGCAAACGACAGAACCGATTTGAAAAAACTGAATAAGCTATCAAAACAAGTTCAAAAAGGATTGGTGAAATCATTCAACAAATTTGATGAATATCAATTCGCTAAATACAACAGAAAAGCAGAAGTAACTTTAAAAGATGCTTTGTTTCTGGTGCATCCAAAAGCAAAAGATGAAAATCAACAAGAAATTTTCAACAAAATTGTAAACGACTCGTTGGAAACTCCATATACTTGGGAAGTTGAGCTTTCTGTGTTGGGGCAGACAAAATTTGCCGATGATGCAGCACGGAAATTAGCGTTCAAAAATAAGTGGGAAGAATTGATTTTCAGTAATAAATTAGGGTATATGGCAACCTTACGGAACCTTAGAAATATTTTGGAAGCAGATGTTTCTCCGGAAGCCATGAACAAAATTTGCAGCTATTTGTCGGATGAAAAAGCGGTGAGAAACTCAAAGCAATTACCATTCAGATTTTTGGCAGCATATAGAGAATTGAAAACGATTGATTCAAAATATTTGTCATCAATCTTGGAAGCATTGGAAGATGCGGTAATGGTAAGTGCGAAAAATATCAAAGGTTTCGGCTTTGAAACTTCGGTAGTAATAGCAGCAGATGTCTCAGGTTCTATGCAAAAGCCGGTTTCTCCAAGATCCAAAGTGTTGTTGTATGATATTGGATTACTAATGTCAATGATGTTGCAGTCACAATGCAAAAATGTGGTTTCAGGAATGTTTGGTGACACTTGGAAGAGAGTTTCAATGCCTAAAAGCAGTATTTTAAGAAACGTGGATGCTTTCTATAAAAGAGAAGGTGAGGTAGGGTATTCTACAAACGGATATTTGGTGATTGATGATTTGATCAGAAGAAATGAAAATGTAGATAAAATAATGTTATTTACAGACACTCAGCTTTGGGATAGCAACAGAGGAAGAAATTCATTTGAAAATTCATGGAATAAGTATAAAAAACTCAATCCAAATGCAAAACTGTATATTTTTGATTTGGCTGGTTACGGAAAACAGCCTTTGGATATCAGAAAAAATGATATATACCTTATCGCAGGCTGGTCCGACAAAATTTTCGATGTACTGAATGCTTTGGAAGACAAAAAATCGGCGGTAGAAATGATAAAAAAAGTAGTGTTGTAAAAGGCACTCCTTTAAAATATAAGTTATAAATCATAAATGATAAGTGATCTTCTGATTGGATTATTACTTTAATTTAGGAGCTTAATCCCGCTTTTCACTGTATCTTTTTCGCCAACGCTTTTTTTAAGCCATTACAGAAAAAGGATGCCGTTGCAATCGGGGCTAGGAAAGTAATACTTCAAAAATGGAAAATAAATATAAAGAATTAGCAGATTTTGAGTTTAATGAAATAGATATAAACTTGAAGGAAACTGAATTTATAAAAGAATATTCTAATTTAAATTTTAATGGATTTTTCTTTGTTAAAACGGTCAAAACTGATAATTTAAGATTAAAAGAATATTTAAATTCAGTCAATAAGAACAGGAGCGGTTTTGAAAGGAAAGCACCTTTTGAAATTGCAACAGATGATGCGAAAGATTTCATTTTTAACTTTATAAAAAACAAATCTTTGAAAAAATTGCACCTAAGTTTTTATAAAGATGATGACTTTGTAAGTATTACTCAAGAATACAATTCGCTTGAAGATTTCAGAAAGGTGCCAATATTTGATATTAATATTAAGCAATTGAAAAAGCAATTATATGAGATTGCAAAAAGGGGAAGTTTGTATAAACACTGGAATTTATCTGATTCATTTACAAACAAAATAATTAGTGATTTTATTAACATTTTATTTGATAATAAAAAATGTATGATCTTTAAGCTTGCAGATTGGAGCGGGTTTGATGAAGGACTGTATGAGGGATTTATGTTGATTAATTTAAATACTACTCAAATCACTTTCTTCGCAAAAGATGAATATTTTGGTTAGTTACATTAAATTTTTAGCCGGAATTTCCAAGTCTTGAACTTTTGGTTCTTTTGCTTCAAGGCAAAACGAACGACTTAATTATAAAAATAATCATGGAAGATATTTTCAACAGGATCGAAAAAGATTTGAATGCAGGAAGAAAGAAAAAAGCCTGTGACAGATTGAGAAATTTAATCAATGAATTTCCTGATGATATTTCTTTAAGAGAAAAATTAGCACAAATTTATTATGATTCAGGATTTAAAGATGAAGCAGGAAAGTTTTGGATCTTGTCCGAAATTGAAAATTTTGAAATGAAAGAAGCGATTGAAATGTATAGAAATACATTCAGTAATTCTGGAAATGCTATCTTAAAAGATATTGTATTCCGTGGAGATAAAGATAAACTTTCCAATTATGCAAAAAATATTTTAAAAGAACTGGAATCTGATAGCTATAAAAAGACAAAACATATTCCAGATTTTAAAAGAAAAAGAAGAGAAAAAGGAACTTCGGAAGAATCTAAAGATAGCTTTTTGAATACAGTGAAATTTTACTTAGTGATTGGAGGGATGATTTTACTTCTTGTTTTAGGACTTGTAAAACTGTATGATATTATTGGTTCGATATTTTTTAAATAAATTTTAACTGCGTAAAAAGAATGCGCATTAGTGCAATAGTTTTGCTTTTAGAAATAAGAAAATAAAAATCAAGTGTCGTTTTAGAATCATACTTCGAGATTGAGTAAACATTTAGGTCGCAGGTTCGACTCCTGCCTTTTCTGTTGTAAACGAGATGTAGCTCAGACGGTAGAGCAAAATGCACGAAAGATTCTGTAATTATTACCTTGGTTTAAAAAAGAGTGCCGTTAGAGAAAACTTACTTCGGTTAATCTTATGATGTTGGTTCGACTCCAGAATAAATCTGAAAATGATTTATATATAGAGTTTTCTCGTCTGTTGCCTCTTTTTTATAAAATCTATGCAAGTAAGTGTCGTAGAGAAGGGATCCTTCGTAACTATAACGGTCCTAAAGTAGCGTAATTCGGGCGACCGAACTAGCGAGGTTGGGTTGAAAACCAACTGGGCAAAAGTTTTCGTAAGAAAACGTAAGTCTCTCGTAGATGTAGAATTGCCGGCTCACTGCCCAGAATGGGTAAGAGCGGTGCTCAGAAAAGAGCACTCCTTTTTCGCCTGTTGCCTTATTTGCTTTAAAATATAAACAAGTGCCGTAGAAAAGTGTTACTTCGCTCATTACGACGGGGTCACGGGTTCGAATCCCGTCTTTTCCACCATTTAAAACACAAAATTCAAATAGGAAAAGTAGCTCAGTTGGTTAGAGCACGACATTGCGCTTTTTGATTGTTGCCTTGTTTAAAAATAATAAAAGTGTCGTAGAAAAAAGTTACTTCGTTACCATTGGAAGGGGAGGAATAATGCAGTCAGTAATTCTGACAAGATTATCCGGTTCGACTCCGGCATAACGCTGCCCCGTACTTTTTTCGGTAATTGCCTTTTATTTTCTCTCTAAATTTTCTATCCTTTCCAAAATACTGGCAAGGATATTTTTTTGTTCGAAGGAAAAGTATCCAATGATTTTGTAATAAGACTCTTTACTTTTTGTATCGGTATTGGTAACCATTTTCAGATTCTCATTTTTTAAAGTATAAAGAGTCTGAGCTATTTCGTTTTGAGGATTGGCGAGTTTTAAAAAAAGGATATCTCCGGTTTGATAATGTGAAAAAGTTGGACTGCTTAGAGTAAATTCATAGACAGAATCTGAATTTGCTAAAATTTTTTGCATGATTTTTTCTTCTGCAGAAATCTCCTGCTTTTGAACAGAAGTTTCCGAAGAGGTATGCGTTTCATTTACAAACATCAAGCGGTCTATATTGGATGGACTTGCTAAATGATTTACCTGAAGGGTTTTGGTGAGAAAGTCATCAAGATCCAGGCTAAAATAATGAGCAACTTTCAAAACAGTTTCTATCTTAGGCTCAGCACGACCTTCCTCATAAGCACTGATGACTCCTCGATTTAATTCGAAGAGATCTGCAAATGCTTTCTGACTCAAGCCTTTAACCTGTCTTATTTTTTTGATATTTACGCCGAAAAAACTCATAGCTATCTAATCCTTTTTGCAAAGATAAGAGAAAATGTTAAAAATAATTGCTAAAAATATTTGCAATCATGAAATTTAATTCTATATTTGTATCATACAATAGTGAATAAAGGATCAAATATGAAGAATAAAAATTTTGAAAAAGTTAAGGAATGGCTGTTGGATTATGAGTTCAATGTGACTTTTGAAGATGAGAGCCAGTCAATTTTGATTATAGAAAAAGAATCGAATGGAATTAAAAATATGATTTTGATTATTTCAGATTCTATACTGATTATGGAGCAGTTTCTTTTTGAGATTAAAAACCCGACAGAATCGATCTACAGAACTTTGTTGCAGAAGAACAGGGATATTGTGCATGGAGCTTTTGTACTTGACGGTTCTGGGAAAAGAGTAATCTTCAGAGATACGCTTCCCACAGATAATATGGCACAGAATGAAGTGATGGCTTCCATCAATTCGCTGGGAATTCTTGTAGGAGAATTCAATACGGAAATGATTAATATGAGTAAATAAAATAAAAAATATTGATATGAATATTTTTAAAAGATTGTTTAATATAGGAAAAGCTGAAATTCATTCAGCCATAGACGGATTTGAAGATCCGATTAAACTTACAGAACAAGGGATAAGAGACATGAAAGAGCAGTTGTCGAAAAGTGTGGAAGCTTTAGCTCAGCTGAAGGCACTATCGATCCGTAAAAAAAATGAATCGGAAAGAGAAGATCAGACCGCAAAAGATTATTATGGAAAAGCCATTGTTCTGGTGCAAAAAGCTGAAAAAGGAGAGATTACTGCAGAAGAGGCGGATCGTTTGGCAAAAGAAGCACTTAAAAAACAGACGGCAGCTCAGGAAAATGCAGTACATCTGAATAAAGAACATGAAAAACTTCATGCAGAATGTGAAAAGATGCAGACCAATATCAATACACTGAAATCGAACATTTCTAAATGGGAAAATGAACTTAAAACCTTAAAAGCGAGAGTTCAGGTGAGTGAAGCGACAAAGGATATTAACAAGAAAATGACGCAGATCGATACCCATTCTACAGTGAATATGTTGGAGAAATTAAAAGAAAGAGTGGTACAGCAGGAAGCTTTGGCAGAAGCGTATTTGGATATTTCAACGGCGGGAAAATCGATTGATGATGAAATTGATGCCGTAGTGAAAAATGATGACACACAAGCTGAGGATGCTTTAAAAAAATTAAAGGAATCCCTTAAAAAAGAATAACGATGAATTTTCAGGAATTTTTGAATGTAGCTTTTTCTCCGGTCAATACGGTTCTTAGTGTTTTGCTGATTCTGTCAGCATTGTACTGGGTGTTTACGA
Organism: Chryseobacterium tagetis; assembly: GCF_016735585.2. GTDB lineage: Bacteria > Bacteroidota > Bacteroidia > Flavobacteriales > Weeksellaceae > Chryseobacterium > Chryseobacterium tagetis. The sequence goes on along the minus strand of NZ_JAERSE020000004.1, from coordinate 404,415 downwards.
TTGTTACAGGATTGGATATTGATGTTGGGATAGATGCCGATGTGGATGTCGATTTTGATGCGCCGGATGGTCATGTTCATATTCCTGAAGATCCTTCGGCGTGGGTTCAGTTTCTGAAGTTTTTGAATCTGGATATCGTTCCGATGACTTATTTTCTGACGCTCACATTGCTTTTTACCTGGTTGGGTTCAGTTTATCTTACGATGTTTATACCATTGCCTACCTGGTTGGGAATCGTTATCATATTACCTCTGTTGATCGGAAGTATATTATTGACGAAAATTATTCTCAAACCGTTAAACCCTTTCTTTAAAGAAATTAATCATAAAGGAGAGCGTCCGCATGATTTTTTGGGGAGAGAAGGAAGAATGAAATCCAGTATCAACGGAACCAAAACAGGAATACTGGAAGTTTTTATCGGGAGCGATCCTATGACGCTTATGGTGAAAAGTAAAGATGGCGAAATGATAGAGCATGGCGACCGTGTAGTCATTGTAGACGAAGATCCGGATAAAAGAATATACTATGTAGCTAAAGAATTACACCTTTAAAAAAATAAAATGCTAATGATTTTCATGGAAATTTTGAATTTTATCCTTGATCTTTTTCTTTAAAAAATTAAATAAAAAAACACATTAAAATATATAAACTATAACAATATGAATATGCCTTTAATTGTAGGAATTGTTGTTGCGGTAATCGCATCTATCGGATTGATTTTCTGGATTCTTTCAATGTATAAAAAAACTGTACAGGGAATCGTTATTTTAAGAACGGGATATGGTGGAACAAAAGTCTTTTTCAACGCGGGAATTGTAATCCCGATCATTCACAGAATGGAATCAATGGATATTTCAGTGAAGAAACTGGAGATTTCCAGAGAAGGAAGAGCAGGTTTGATCTGTAAAGACAATATGAGAGCTGATATTCAGGTGGCTTTCTTCATCAGAGTCAATAAATCCGTAGATGATATTGTCAACGTTGGTCAGACGATCGGTTGTCAGAGAGCTTCAGATATCAATACCCTTAGAGAATTGTTTGAAGCTAAATTTTCCGAAGCCTTAAAAACAGTCGGTAAAAAATTTGAATTCATTGAATTATACGAAGCAAGAAGTGAATTCCGTCAGGAGATTTTAGATATTATCGGAACAGATCTGAACGGATATGTTTTAGATGACTGTGCTATCGATTACCTGGAGCAGACTTCAATTGACAACTTAGATAAAGACAATATTCTTGATTCTGAAGGGATTAAAAAAATTACCGAATTAACGGCAACTCAGAATATTAAAGCCAATCAGGTTCGTAGAGACGAGGAAAAAACAATTACCAAGCAGAATGTTGAAGCCCGTGAAGCGATTTTGGAACTCGAAAAGCAGTTAGCTGAAAAAGAAGAATCTCAGAAAAGAGAAGTAGCCAATATCAAAGCGCGCGAGAATGCTGAAATTCTAAAAGTGGATGAAGAAGAAAGGCTAAAATATGAAACCGTTCGTATTGCCACAGAAGAAAAACTTCAGATCGCAGAAGAAAACAAGCAGAGACAGGTTGTTATTGCTGCTAAAAATAAAGAACGTGCCGATTTGGTAGAAACAGAAAGAGTACAGAAAGACAAAATGTTGGAAGCAACAGAAAGAGAACGTATTGTTTCTTTGGCACAGATTGAAAAAGACAAAGCGATCGAACTGGAGAAGAAAAGTATTCAGGATGCAATTCGTGAGCGTTTGACGATGGAAAAAACCGTCGTGGAAGAACAACAGGGAATCAAAGATTTGGAAGCCTTCAAAACGGCAGAAAGAAACAAGCAGGTAGAAATTACGGTAGCGACTCAGGAAGCTGAAAAGAAATTGATCGGAGAAACAAGAGCGGCCGAAGCAAGAAAATTAGCAGCGGAAAAAGATGCTCAGAAATATGTGATCGAAGCACAGGCAAAAAGAGATGCAGCAGAAAAAGAAGCAGAAGCGCGTAAGATCATCGCTGATGCAAAAGCGAAAGAAGAAGCTACGGTAGGTTTATCAGAAGCTCAGGTAATGCATGCAAAAGCGGAGGCTCAGGAAAGACAGGGAATTGTAGAAGCTATAGTGATCGAGAAAAAAGCAGATGCGATCAAAAAAGAAGGAATTGCTCAGGCAGAAGTCATCAAAGAAAAAGCGTTGGCGGAAGCGGCAGGAATTACCGAAAAAGCAGAAGCCATGAAGAAGCTGAACGATGCAGGAAAAGACCACGAAGAATTCCGTCTGACGTTGGCAAAAGAAAAAGAAGTGGAATTGGCTCAGATTTCGATTCAGAAAGACATTGCACAAGCTCAGGCTGGTGTTTTGGCTGAAGCATTCAAAACTGCAAAAATTGATATTGTGGGTGGAGACAATACCTTCTTCGATAATGTGGTTCGTCAGGTTTCTGCAGGAAAAGGTCTGGATAAATTTATCAGCCACAGTGAAAATGCTCAGTTGGTGAAAGAAAACCTTTTGGGAGATGGAGAAAACCTGATCTCTAAAGTGATGGGAATGGTTGATAAATACAATATTTCTTCCGAAGACATCAAAAACATGAGCATTGCAAGTCTTATTTTCAAGTTGAATAATATGGCCAATCAGCAGGAAAGAGGTCTTCTGGACAGAGCGATGGATATGGCGAAACATTTGGGAATAGACCAGAAACCAATCAGATAAAAACACGACTAAATTATATTGTAAAACTCTCATTGTATACTTTTTTAATCATACTTTGAGAGTTTTTCTAAAATATATGTTTTTCTAAAAAGCATTTTTTTAACAGAGATACGGATCCAACATCCTGTATCTAAATCTAATATCTCATTACTATGTCAGAAAAATTAAATTCAGGGACATACGAAATTATACAAAACCGTCTGAATGATCAGAAAAACGATCTTATTCAGCGACTTCAGCGACTTAATGAAAACCGGAAAGATATTTTTGGCGGGGTAGACTTCTCTCTGATTGCCAATGAAAGAATTTCTACTGCTCACAATTGTGTCGCGAAAGATATTTATTCATTAAAAGACAATCTGATCTTCGGATCTAATGCACACCTTGGATTACAGACGGAAATTAACATCACAGACGTTTTTTCTGTTTATAAAATTAATAACAACCGTTTTGAACCACAGGATTCTTCATTGATTACTGATGAAGTATTTATTGATGAATTTAAAAACCTTTATAAATATTATAGAAATACCTTCTTCGCGCGCTTTCACTTCACTGAAAACTATTTATATATGGTTTTTCAGCTCTCTGAAAGTACAACCGATATCAAAGCGTTCAAATGGCTCATCAAAGAAGATCAGTTAATCTACGTTGATTCCAGAAGCGCTTCAGAAGTTACGTATCCACCACAACATGGTTTTGCATGGACTAAGGCTACAAGAGATATGCAGCGAAACGGAAAATTTCCTCACGTTTCTTTAGCAGATAAAGTTTTTGTAGAATCCATCGGAGGTGATATCACCATTAAAATTGAAGACAATACCGAAACAGGAAAGGGAATTTACTCAGAAGATGTCATTCACAAAGACCAGAATCTGGATGATGCTGAAATTCATTTCTGTGATCTGGATAATTTAGTGATTTTCAAAATCAGACCTTATCAGGAAACGGAACGTTATTTCATTTATAATCATAAAGAAAAAAACGTTTCCAGAGTGGATACCTTAAAACATTCGGGAGTCTTGCTTCCGGAAAATCAAGGGATTTTATTTTCCAACGGATATGCTTTGCAGACGGGAGGTTTAAAGGTAATTTCTCAGGATATTAACAGACTTCACTATCTGAAAACCATTCAGGAACCGAACGGTGAAAACTTCATGTATGTTTTCTACGATGATAAAACCAATAATTATCAGCTGATCTCATACAATATCATTACCCAGACCATTGAAACCCCTATCCGTTGCAGCGGATATACGATTTTAAATAATGGAGAACTCATCTATCTTCGTGAAAGTGTAGAAACGACTAAACATCATTTGGCTCAAATCTGGCAAACACCTTATTCTAAGGAATTACAGCCGAATCTGGATAAATCGGACAGTCTTTTATATAAAATAGGAAACAAAGACATCGTTCGTGTGATGGCGGAAAGCCAGGAGCTGATCACGCTTCTGAACAAAAAAGATTCTTACAGCGGATTGTATGATGATATCGTCAAACTTTCGACGGCAATTTTAGATTCTTACTATTTTTTAAATGATGATGAGGTTCAGAACCTTGATCTTCCTTTAAAAGAAATCAGAAATATAGCCCATTCTGCCATCAACGAATATGAAAAAGTGGTAGAGCAGAAGAAAAGTACGGCAGAAGCGGTTGAAAAAATCAAAGCTGCTTGTGAGAAAATTTTAGACGATACCAAAAGGATCAATTATTCTCAGCTTACCGATTATATCGATATGCTTTCACAGATCCGTGCATTGCGTGGTGAAATTACCGGTGCAAGAGAACTAAAATATGTAGAAGTTCCTCTACTGGATCAGCTGGAAAAATCTTTGGCAGAGCGTTCGGACGAATTGTCGAATGCCTGTGTGAATTTTCTTTTGCAGGAAAATTCATTGGCTCCCTATCAGCAAAGAGCGCAGACCATTTCTGAAAATATCATCAACCTTCAGAAAGCGATCGATGCAAAAACGATTGATGAAGAGATTACAAATCTTTCCGGCCAGCTTGAACTTTTGGTGGATATCGTCAATAACTTAAAAATTGAAGACACTTCCCATTCAACCCAGATCATCGAGAATATTTCCGTGATTTTTGCAAGGCTGAATCAGGAAAGACTGGAATTAACAAAACGTAAAAGAGAAATTTCCGGAAAAGAACTGTCTGCAGATTTTCAGGCGCAGATGATGTTGTTTGATCAGTCGGTAATTAACTTCCTGGAACTTTCGCAGACTCCTGAAAAATGTGATGAATATCTCACCAAACTCTCCATTCAGCTTGAAGAAATGGAAACAAAGTTTGTTGATTTTGATGAATTCATTCAGAAAATAGGAGAGAAGAGAGAAGAGGTATACGGACATTTTCAGAATAAAAGAGTTCAGCTTACCGAGTCGAGAAACAAACGTACCCAAAGTTTGTACGATTCAGCAAAGAGAATTTTAAAATCTGTGCAGACCAAAGCAGAGTCCTTTGATTCGGAAAACGAGATCAATGGATACTTTGCTACCGATTTGATGGTAGAGAAAGTTCGTGATCTTTCAAGACAGCTGAGCGAAATGGAAGACTCAGCAAAGTCAGAAGAAATTCAGACTTTGTTAAAAACTTCTCAGCAAGAATCGGTAAGAAAGCTGAAAGATAAAAAAGAAATCTATGCAGACGGAGATCATGTGATTGCTTTGGGAGATTATAAATTTGCAGTCAATCAACAGAAGCTTGATCTTACGTTGGTGATGCGAAATGCACAGTACTATTATCATTTAACAGGAACGGCATTCTATGAGCAACTTCAATTTGATGCCCTTTCAGACTATAAAGAAGTCTGGAATCAGGAATTTATCTCAGAAAATAATGTGGTAAAACGTTTTGAATATCTTGCCTGGAATATTTTTTCAAAACATCAGGATATCTACCCTGAACAACAAAACCGGGAGTTTATACAGCAGTTTATGACTCAGCATTTCGGAGAAGGATTGGTGAAAGGAATTCATGATGAAGATGCTTTGACGATTGTTTCAAAACTTCAGCAGATTCATAATGAATTGGGACTGATGCGTTTTACCTCTAATGAAAGAGCTTTAGCACAGTTGCTCTGGAGCTTTTTGAAAGAAGAAAGAAAAGAGTATTATCAAAAGCAGTTTGAAATTATTTCTCTGATTTCATCATCATTTACCTCAAAAAATGGATTTGAACGGTTAACTGTTGAACTGTCAGAAGAAATTAAAGCTTTTGCAGAACAGTATCAGATTTTTGTGGAGGTGGACTTTTCCAATGCTGCAGAATATCTGAAAACAGAGAACCGACCGCATTTTATAATCTCTGAAAAAGCCGCGATATTGTATCAAATGTTTTTTAAAGATTTAAAAGAACACGGAAAAGATATTGAATTTACAGATCAGCTGAAAATGCTCCATCTTTATCCTTCTGCCTGCTTTTCAATGGCGGAGAGTGCAGTGGAAGCATTTGCAAGTCATTCAGAATTAAATACTGAAAACGGAATCATTAATGAAGTGGCGGTGTTTTTAATTTCTCAGAATTTTGACGAGAAAAATATTCACCACACAACGTATGAAGTGAGTTTAAAAGAATTACGCTCTTTGGAAAAAGACGCTGAATATATTTTAAATTATTATGAATTCACCTCACGTTTAAAACATTACAGCGAAATCACCGTTCCGAAATTCCGAAATCTGAATGAACTGAAAACAAAATGGGTAAATGAGAAAAAGAAAGCCCTGAAAATAGAAACGTTCCAGTCTCAGGTTCTGAGTTCTTTTGTAAGAAATAAACTGATCAGTGAGGTCTATTTTCCTTTGATTGGAGCCAATCTGGCAAAACAGTTAGGTACCGTAGGAAATGACAAACGTACCGACAGAATGGGAATGCTGCTTTTGGTTTCGCCTCCGGGTTACGGTAAAACAACCTTAATGGAATATATGGCGGACCGAATGGGATTGGTTTTTATGAAAATCAATGGACCGTCAATCGGTCACGATATCGTTTCCACAGATCCGAATGAAGCTAAAAATGCAGGAGCAAGACAGGAACTTGAAAAACTGAACCTTGCTTTGGAAATGGGAGATAATGTGATGCTGTATTTGGACGATATTCAGCACTGTAATCCTGAATTCTTACAAAAATTCATTTCTTTAGCGGATGGACAGAGAAAAATTGAAGGGATCTACAATGGAGAAAGTAAAACGTATGACTTAAGATCAAAACGTTTCTGTCTGGTAATGGCAGGAAATCCATACACGGAAAGCGGTGAGAAATTCAGAATTCCGGACATGTTGGCCAACCGTTCAGACACCTATAATTTAGGTGAGATTTCAGGCAGCAAAACAGGTTTATTTGATTTAAGTTTAATTGAAAACGCTTTGATGTCCAATGAATATTTGACCAGACTGACGAATCCGGGAATGCAAAACCTGTATGAATTGTATGACAGCATCGTTTCAAACAGTCCCAATGTAGATTTGATTGGAAACTTTAGTTCCAACGAAATTTCAGATTTCAGAAAAGTACTTGAAAATACATTGAAAGTAAGAGAAACAGTTTTAAAAGTAAATGCTCAATATATCTCTTCTGCTGCAATGGCCGATGAATACAGAAATGAACCAACTTTTAAATTACAAGGATCTTATCGAAACATGAATAAACTGATTGCCCAGATCCAGCCGATTTTGAAAGAAGATGAGGTGACGCAGATCGTCCTGAATCATTATCAGAATGAATCTCAGACGTTAACAACCGGAGCAGAAGCCAATATGCTGAAGCTGAAAGAACTGATGGGAATGATGAATGAAAGTGAAACAGAACGTTGGGAAGGGATCAAAAAAACGTTTGTAAAAAATAAAACACTGAAAGGTCTCGGAGAGAACGACAGAATGGCGCAGGTGGTTGCTTTGCTTGCCCAGTTCAGTGAAGGGCTCGAAGGAATAAAAGATGTTCTTAAAAACTAATATCCAAGAAAAGGCTACAGAAATTTGTAGTCTTTTTTATTTAAAATGAAGTCTGTTTTAAACTCATATTAAAATTAACCACAAAAGAGACAAAAGCTATTGATACAGATACTATGAGATACTGAAAGCACTCAAAAGGATAAAAAAATCAAAGATTTTTAAAGACTTGGGCGTTCTTTTTTCAGCCTAATGATCAACTTTAAATGTATAATATAAATCTTTTGTGCCTTTTGTGGTTAAATAAAAATTTTAAACAGGTGTATGATTTAAAAATGACGAATTGCAGATCCACTTTTAAGTTTTTATCTTTGCAGAAATTATGAGAACAAAAACCAAGACTTCTTCTGAAGTTACACCGCTTTAAGGATTTTCTATTCCACCTGTTTTTTTTCAATTCCTGAAAAAGGTAGGATATACTGTTTTCAAAAATCAATTTTAAATCCTTAACAATCAATTTTTCCAATGGAAAATTCTCTTAAACTGTTTGACTTTTCAAAGAAAATTAATTATAAAAACGAAATTTTAGCAGGACTTACGGTCGCAATGACCATGATTCCTGAATCTTTATCCTTTGCCATTCTTGCCGGGCTTTCCCCTCTTACAGGATTGTACGCTGCTTTTATGATGGGATTGGTTACTGCCATTTTAGGCGGTCGGCCCGGAATGGTTTCCGGAGGAGCAGGAGCAACAATCGTTGTTTTGATAGCCTTGATAAAAACTCATGGTATCGAATATCTTTTTGCCACAGTTGTTCTTGCCGGAATTTTTCAGCTGTTGGTAGGTGTCCTCAAACTCGGAAAATTTGTGAGATTAATTCCACAACCGGTAATGTATGGTTTTTTGAACGGTTTGGCGGTTATTATTTTTATGGCGCAGATCGAACAGTTTAAATTTACTGACGCTCATGGAGCTGTAAGCTGGCTTCAGGGAACTTCATTATATAGTATGGTGGGATTAACGGCATTAACGATTGCCATTGTTTATTTTTTTCCAAAAATTACAAAAGTGGTTCCGGCATCTCTGGTGGCTATTTTAATTGTTTTTGGAGTTGTTGTAGGATTTGGGATCAATACAAAAACGGTCGCGGATATTGCTCATATTAGCGGAAGTTTACCAAGTTTTCATATTCCGGGTATTCCTTTTTCATTAGAAACGTTGCAGATTATTTTTCCTTATGCTTTAATTATGGCCGGAGTTGGTTTGATTGAATCATTGTTGACCTTATCAATGGTTGATGAAATTACCAATTCAAAAGGAAATGCCAATAAAGAATCTGTAGCGCAGGGTGTAGCCAATATTACAAATGGTTTCTTCGGAGGAATGGGAGGTTGCGCGATGGTTGCACAGACTCTGGTGAATTTAAATGCAGGTTCAAGAGCTAGACTTTCGGGAATTATTGCTTCAATCACGATCCTGATCATTATTCTGGTTGGAGCTCCGTTTATAGAAAAAATTCCGATGGCTGCTTTGGTAGGAGTGATGATGGTAGTGGCCATCAGTACATTTCAGTGGGTATCTATCAGAATTGTCAACAAAATGCCGAAGTCTGATATTTTTGTTGGAATGACGGTCGCTTTAATTACCATTGTGCTTCACAATCTGGCATTGGCGGTTTTAGTAGGAGTGATTATTTCGGCATTGGTTTTTGCCTGGGATAATGCGACAAGAATTCGTGCCCGAAAACATACTGACGAAAACGGAGTTAAATACTATGAAATCTTAGGTCCGTTATTTTTCGGGTCTGTAACCACTTTTACAGATAAATTTGATCCGAACAATGATCCTGAACAAGTGGTAATTGATTTTAAGGAAAGCCGGATTGTTGATATGAGTGCGATTGATGCTTTAGATAAATTATCAAAAAGATACGCTCAGCAAAATAAAAGGCTGCATTTAAAACATTTGAGCGAAGACTGTCGGAAAATGCTGAAAAATGCAGAAGCGGTTATTGAGGTCAATATTCAGGATGATCCGACGTATAAAGTGATGCCTGAGAAGTGATTTTTTTGATCTATTTCGAATGAGAAGAGTCAGGAATATAAATAGGCTGTCTTAGATTTAAATGGTATCTTTGGCAGTAAGCGAGCCACAATATTTTAATATAAAAACATAGTGAAACAAAATATTTTAGATCTTCATCCGGCGTTGGTGTGGGGATTTGCCATAACGGTATTGGTTATGTTGCTTTTAGACTTAGGAATTTTCAATAAGAAAAGCCATGAAGTTTCTTCAAAAGAAGCTACCATCTGGTCGGTGGTTTGGATTTCTTTATCTATGATTTTTTCTGGCGTTGTGTATTGGGTTTTTAATGAAGCTGAAGGACACAAGCTTGCCGTAGAAAAATTCACACAATATCAGGCGGCGTATTGGATAGAAAAAGCACTTTCTGTAGATAATCTATTCGTTTTTATTTTAGTATTCGGATTCTTTAAAGTTCCTAAGCATCTTCATCATAAAGTGCTGTTTTGGGGAATTATCGGGGCTTTAATATTCAGGGCGATATTTATTTTTGCCGGAATAGGAATCATTAATCTGACCTACCTTCCGGAAATGGAGGTATTTGGAGATCCTGTAAAGATTAATGTGGTAATGACCTTATTTGGTTTGTTCCTAGTGTATGCGGGAATCAAATCCTGGGGAGGACATGATGATCAGGAAGACGAAGATTACAGCGATTCTGCCGGTGCAAAACTTGTAAAAAGCTTTTGGAAAGTTTCTTCCACCTATGATGGCGACAAATTCTTCACCATTCAGAGCGGTATAAAAATGGCGACTCCGCTTTTGGTAGTGGTTGCCGTTATTGAATTTACGGATGTTCTTTTTGCAGTAGATTCCATTCCAGCCATATTTGCGATTTCAAACGATCCTTTTATTCTTTATACATCGAATATTTTTGCCATTTTAGGACTTAGATCCCTATATTTCTTATTGGCTAATTTCATTTATATGTTTAGCAAATTGTCCTATGGTTTGGCAATTATTTTATCCTTCATTGGGGTAAAAATGCTGATAGCTCCGTGGATTCACATTCCATCTCCGGTTTCTTTAGGAATTGTGGGAGGAGTTTTAGTGATTTCCGTTATTGTCTCGATGCTGTTTCCAGATAATAAAATGAAAAAACAATTAGAAGAAAATGAAAATATTTAGGCTTTACATCAGTAAAGCCTTTTTTTATTTATACTTTAAAAGCTTGTTGATCTTTTTTCTCGTCTGTAATGAAACTTTATAGGCTTCATCTCTTAACTTCTGAATCTTTCCGACCGGCTGAAAGATTTCGGCACTTTCAAAAGGATTAAAAGACAATAATTCATTGTCGCAGCTGGTAGAATTTTGAAACGAATCTTTTTCAAACCTGATCTCGCCTAATTTTATAAAAGGGGAGTTTTTCCATTCAATATTTAATCTGTTGATCGGCTGATCTTTCAGGTCATAGCACAGCTGAATAAAAACTTCAGCTTCATAATCATTACTTTCAAAATAACTTTTGACAGACTTCTTGACATCCCTTCTCGTTCCGACCTTTTTCTGAATGTTTTTCGGGCTTATTTTTATTTTCATCATTTTATCATCTAGTCTGTAAGCCCCTACAGAATGAAAATCAAACGATAAAATAAAATCATTTCTTTTCAGGAAAAGACCGATACTGTGCTTTATAAAAGAAAATGTCAGAAAAGAAGGAGCAATTTTCCAGATATTTTTTAAGAATGTCATCCAGTTACCCCATTTCTTGGCATAAAACTTATTGATGGCCGTAAACATCTTTAAAAATGCAGAAACGGAATTGGTAGGAAACAAAGGGAAATTTACCAGAGGATAATTGGAAATCGTACGTCCTGAGTCATCTTTTATCTTGATGGAAAAACCATAAGCGGGAATATCTTTTTTATTCCTTTTTATTTTCAGGTTGGCGTTAGAAAGTCTGGCGACGATTTCATATTGTTCCTTATCAAAAAGGTATTTTAAATCTTGCGGAAGAAGAGGATCGATAATGAAACGTCCTGACAGAACAGCATAAGTTTTTGCATGAGCATTTCTGGTAGCATAGTTTACATCACTTATAGAAGGAGATTGTTCTACAAAATCAGCGATACTTTTCTTCGTTTCTTCCAGCAGTTGTTTTTCCTCATACGAGAGCTTATCGAAGTTCTTATTATATTTTAATGGATCTGGCATTCAGTTTTTAAATCCAATTATAACGCCAAGTTTCCGAAAAGACGTTAACGCAGTATTAAAGATATTTGAACTTTTTGAAGATGAAAAAATAAGGATAATGCTATTCTGTTATAATGTTTTGATAATAAATTGGTTAATTACTATATTTCTTACCATTATATTCAAAAAAACTTCTGGTTTCCGGTTTCTTTCTTCCCGCCTTAAAATCCTATCTTTGTAAAAATATTTAAGTATGGGAGTAGCAGATTTGTTATTTAAGCGTAAAAAAGAACTGGCGGAGAAAAACCTGAAAGACGGTAAAGAATACATGGAAGAATATGGCAAAAGAGAAAGCGTAGTTACTTTGCCAAGCGGATTGCAGTATGAGATCATTACGGAAGGTGACGGTGCAAAACCGGGTCCGAAATCTACCGTAAAATGCCATTATCACGGAACGACGATCACCGGAAAAGTGTTCGACAGCTCTGTGAAAAGAGGAACGCCTGCATCATTTCCTTTAAACAGAGTGATTTCAGGATGGACAGAAGCACTTCAGCTAATGCCTGTTGGAAGTAAATGGAGACTTATCCTTCCTCCACATCTAGCTTACGGAGATCAGGAAATAAGCAAAGAAATAGGACCGAACAGTACACTTGTTTTTGAAGTGGAGCTATTGGGAATTAAATAAATTTCTTTAAAAATAGATTAAAAATTCATCCGGATTCGGGTGGATTTTTTTATTTATAGTATATTAGTATAGTTTAGTTTTTTCCCTGACAATACAAAATGGTTTAAGATGAAAAATTTGTTTTGCTGCTTAGTAATCTTAGGTTTGGTGACTTCCTGCGTTTCAAAGAAAAATCAGGTGATCAATCAGAATATTCTTACGCTGAGAGACAGCTATTGCAAAGCTCCTTTTCAGTATAATTATGCGACTAAAATCCCTTCTTACAATTCAGATTCCATTATCATGGCCAACAAAGAATTGAGGGGAATATTCTCTGATCAGAGCATTCTGATTTTAAATGCTTTAAATAACCTTGATGAGGTTCATCAAATTATTAAACTTAAAAAAGACTCTTCTTTAAGCTCGCAGGTAAAAGTACTGCAACTTAAAAGCGTGATCAACAGCAGAATCACCATTGCGCTTACGGAACTAGATGCCGTAGCCGCAGAATTTGACTGTGAAGGGGAGAGAGTGGCACAAATTGGTAACTATGTAGACAATCTGAATGATTCAAGAAATAATAAAATGATTTTATATTCAATCATTGCAGGTGCATCAGCATCTATTGCGGGTGGAATTGTAAAAAACGAAGGATGGAGCAATGCGATTGATATAAGTGGTGGGGTTCTAGGAGCAGGTTTTGGGTTGGCAACCCTTAATCCTAAAGGAAAAAAAGTAGAATTCATTCATCAAAGAAACCTGTTGAGAGATATCTGGAATGAAAAACTTGAATCTCCCAATTTTCCGCCATTCATCTGGTATATGTACACCGAAAAGAAGTTTTCGAACAAAGAAAAACATTCGATTATCAGCAGTATGAAAGAACGGTGGCTTCATTACCAGTTTGATGATGATAAAAATGCAGCAGACCATTCTGTGATTTTCAGTGACGGAGGATATTACAGAGCCAATGATCTGCATAACAGAGCGGCAATGCTCAACCAAATGCAGTCAGCAACAAGAACAATTAATCAGAATATTAATTACCTGCTTTTAGACCTTGATAAATTAATCTTATAATTTAAATGTAATAAAATTTGTTACATTTAAAAATTTGTTTATCTTTGCAATGTAAAAATGAACAATACAAGATTTGCTACGGCAATACATATTATGACATTACTGGCAAAATCGCCTCAGGACTGGTTAAGTTCCGAGTGGATTGCAGGCAGTATAAATATAAATCCTGCTATTGTACGTAAAGAAATAAGTGTATTAAGGGAAGCGGGGCTTATTGTGAGCAAACAGGGAAAAGAGGGGGGGAGCCAGCTTGCCAAGAATGCCGGATCAATTACCATTTCTGAAATTTATTCGGTAGTGAAGAACACAGATGTTTTAGGAAAGAAAAATCAAAATCCAAACCCGGCCTGCAGTGTCGGTAAGGAAATCAATAATCATCTGACCCGTTTATTTATAGAAACAGATGAATTGGTTGTAAAGTTTTTAGGAAATAAATCACTTCAGGAATTTAGTGATCAGTTTGAATAAAATTTTTTAACCATAAATGTAATAATAATTATTACAATTTAATTTTAAAATAAAATAGTATGAAAAAAGTAGCAGTAATCGGTGCAACCGGGTTTGTGGGAACACAGATCGTAAACGAATTGGCAAACAGGGGGTACAAAGTTGAAGCAATTGTAAGAGACGCTTCTAAAGTTCAGCAAAACGAAAACGTATCTGCAAAAAGTGTTGATGTGAACAATGTAGATGAGTTAGCAGGTGCTTTAAATGGAAATGATGCAGTAATCAGCGCTTTCAACGCGGGATGGACGAATCTTAATCTTTATGATGATTTCTTAAACGGTTCAGTAAATATTGAAAATGCAGTGGAAAAATCAGGAGTGAAAAGATTCATTACCGTTGGAGGAGCAGGAAGTTTGTTTATTGATGGGAACCAGTTGGTAGACGGAGCAGATTTTCCGGCAGAAATTAAACCGGGAGCAACAGCAGCAAGAGATTATCTGAACAAAATTAAAGAAAATAAAACATTAGACTGGACGTTCTTCAGCCCGGCCATTGAAATGCATCAGGGAACTGCAGGGGTAAGAACCGGAAAATACAGAACCGGTTTAGAAAATCCTGTATTTAATGAGGAAGGAAGAAGCATACTTTCTGTAGAAGATGTTGCGGTAGCTTTGGTTGACGAACTGGAACAAAATAATCATATCCGTGAGCGTTTTACGGCGGCTTACTAATAAGTTCTTGTATATATAGCTTCGGGCGGCTCCAAAAGAGCCGCCGATTTTTATTGATTAAATAATTTCTATAAATTCATAAACAACTTCGGATTGACCGGAGTATTGTTTTTGTGTACCTCATAATGAAGGTGAGGTCCTGTAGAACGTCCGGAATTTCCTGACTTTGCGATGACTTCTCCAACTTTTACTTTATCATTTACCCTTGCAATAAGCTGGGATAAATGTCCGTAAAGGGTAGCCAGACCATTTCCGTGAGATACGATCACGCAATTTCCGTAACCGCCTTTTTGACCTGAGAAAATCACAGTTCCCGCTGCGGCTGCTTTTACATCAGAACCAAATGCCACTGCAATATCCAATCCTTTATGGAACTGCATTTGATCTGCTTCGGCAGGAGGATTATTTTGTTCAGCGACTGTTTTAGAAGATGTGGCAACAGAAGATTTTGCCGGGGTAGAACTGGCAGCAACAGCCGGAGCTGCTTTGGGAGTTACCATTACTTTTACCTCTCTTTTATTTCCGTAGCTGTCGGTAACTTCAACGATTTTTTCTACAGGTACAGCCTTTACTTCAGGAGCTGGGGCAGAAGCTGCAGCTGGTGTCGCAATATTAGATTTTACCGAAGCATATACTGTTTTGAAAGGAATAGGATTTTTTCTGATCCCGAAATTAGATGAAATATGTCCGTCAGTAGGCATTCCCAGAGGAACCTGCATCAGTTTGTTTTGAAGATCCATCAGATACTGGCTGTATCGGTTGGCCTGTTTTGCAAGGTAAATGGAGTTCGAAATGCTGTCCTTGCTCAGAACGGTCAGTTTTCCATTGCTGATATCTTTTGATCGTAAGAAGGAATTCAGTTCGTTTACGGTTTGATCTACTAATGCAAGATCAGTTTTCATTTTCAGATAATCTACACTGTCTCTTTCAGTGTTTATTTTTACAAGATTTACTTCATAGTTTCTGTTATCTTTCTCAGAAAATAATTTTGCAATGAATATACCTTGTGCAAAAACTACTGATAAAAGTCCGCCTAAGACGAAGTTTACGTTCCTTTTGCTGCTTAGAAATCTCTTCATTTTTCTTTTCTTAGTATTTAAAAACGGTTTTAAGGTTGCAAATTTAATTAAAAATAATTTTTTAAGAATATTTGTGGTGAAAATTTAGTTTTTTATCTATTTAACGCCTAATTAGATATTTAATTGTGTACAAGTGTTAATTTTATCTAAAAATGGCTTTTATCATGTAGTGAAAAGTCTCCTGCAATCTTTGTTTTAATATATTTGCAGTTCACAATCAATTATGGCAAAAAAGAAAAAAATGTCAGAATCTTCAAATACCAAGAAAAATAAAAAAGATGTTTCTGTAGGCGTTGTAGGGAGCGGAAGCTTTGCAACGGCAATTGTAAAAATGCTTGTGGAAAACTGCAAAATAGTGCATTGGTGTGTAAGAAATGAGTTTGTGAAAGGAGCCATCGAACTTCGTGGGCATAATCCGACTTATCTTACCGCAGTCAATTTTAATATTAAAAATCTAAAACTCACAACAGACATCAACGAGTTGGTTTCTGCCTGTGATGTTGTTGTTTTAGCAACCCCTTCCATTTATCTTTCCGATACGCTGGATAAAATGAGTTGTGAATACACCGACAAAATCTTCGTTTCGGCCATTAAAGGGATTATTCCTAAAGTAAATGATGTGGTTGCCCATTATCTGAGAGACGAATTCAAAATCGGATTCAGAAATCAGGCCGTGATTGCAGGACCTTGTCACGCAGAAGAAGTTGCGATGGAAAGACTTTCTTATCTTACCATAGCTACAGTGGAAGAAGAAGTTTCAGAAAAACTCGTAAGTATTTTTAATTCTGACTTTATTAAAGTTCATTCCAGTAAAGATATTTTAGGAAATGAGTACAGTGCGATTCTTAAAAATATTTTTGCAATCGGAGCAGGAATTGCAAGCGGATTAGGGTATGGAGACAATTTTACTGCTGTTTTCGTTTCCAATGCCATCCGTGAAATGGAAACTTTCCTGGAAGCAATTTACGAAGCACCTAGAGACGTGAATGAAAGTGCTTATTTAGGAGATTTACTGGTAACGGCTTATTCTTTATTCTCGAGAAACAGAAACTTAGGAAATCTTATAGGAAAGGGCTATACTGTAAAATCTGCAATTCAGTCGATGAACATGGTGGCGGAAGGATATTACGCTGCAGATTCTATTTATAAAACTTCAAAAGAAAAAGGCTTAAAGCTTCCAATCATTGATACGGTGTACGGAATTCTGTATGAAGGAAAAAATGCAGAAAAACAATTCAAAAAGCTGACTACAAAACTGAATTAGAAATCATTATAAAAAATATAAAAAAGCACCGGCAATTTTGTTGGTGCTTTTTATTTATAGATTCAATTTCAATCCATTGATATTTTCCATTGTATTTCCTTCCGAGAAAAAAAATGTTGAAATAGGCAAAAATAAGATGTTAAAATGAAATCAATTTTAATAAGTTTTCCCGAAATTTGATAGAAAATTTGAAATTATGTCACAATCGCTTATTAGCAGAACACCGAAACCAAAATATGACGTTGTACTGATAGGTGGCGGAATTATGAGTGCCACTTTAGCAACATTACTTCATGAATTTGATCCCAATCTCGAAATTGCAATTTTTGAAAGATTAGGCAGATTTGCAAAAGAAAGTACAGCAGCATGGAATAATGCAGGAACAGGACACTCTGCTTTTTGTGAACTTAATTACACTCCTGAAAAAGAAGACGGATCTATAGATATTTCAAAAGCTGAAAGTATTGCCGAGCAGTTCGAAATTTCAAAACAGTTCTGGTCGTATTTAGTAAGCAAAGGATATATTCATGATCCGAAAGACTTTATCAACTCCTGCTCGCACATGAGTTTGGTGTTTGGTGAAAAAGATGCAGAATATCTTAAAAAGCGTCATGAGAAATTATCAGAATCGGTTTTATTTCAAGGAATGGAATTTTCCAGAGATCATGACAAGTTGAGAGAATGGATTCCTTTGGTCATGAGCAAAAGAAATGAATCGGAAGTTTTAGCGGCTACCAAAATGGATTTAGGTACCGATGTGAACTTCGGAACTTTAACAAGAAAAATGGGAAGACATTTATTGGAAGATTCCAATGTTGAAGTCTTTTTATATCATGAGGTAAAAGACATTGATCCTAGAGATGACGGAAAATGGGAAATGAAGGTGAAGGATAGAATTCATAACCACAAACAGGAGATTGTTGCTGATTTTGTATTTATCGGAGCGGGAGGATATGCTTTACCGTTATTGGATAGTTCGGATATTAAGGAAAGCGAAGGATATGGAGGTTTTCCGGTTTCCGGACAATGGTTGGTTTCCCACAATCAGGAATTGGTGAAAAAACATCAGGCAAAAGTATATACGCAGGCAACGGTAGATGCGCCGCCAATGTCAGTTCCTCACCTGGATTTAAGAATTATTGATGGTGAAAAAGCGCTTCTTTTTGGTCCTTTTGCAGGATTTTCTACAAAATTTCTAAAAGAAGGAAGTTACCTTGATTTGCCGGAAAGTGTAAATACAAAAAATTTGAGATCTCTGTTTGGAGCTTGGTGGCACAATATTCCTTTAACGAAATATCTGATTCAGCAGGTGGCAATGACCAAAGCGCAGAGAATGCAGCATTTGAGAGAATTTATAAAAGATGCCAAAGAAGAAGACTGGGAATTGAAAGTAGCCGGACAAAGAGTACAGATCATTAAAAAAGACGAAAAAGAAGGTGGAAAACTCGAATTCGGAACTGAAGTCGTTGTGAATAAAGCAGGAACGATCGCTTCATTATTGGGAGCTTCACCGGGAGCATCTACAGCGGTATATGCTATGTTAAAAGTTCTTGAAAAATGTTTCCCTGAAAAGCTGGAAGGAGAATGGAAAGACAAATTGCTAGAGATAATTCCTTCTTACGGACAAAAGCTGGCGGAACATCCTGAACTGACAGAAAAAGTACGAAGCTATTCTAAAGAAAAACTTGAATTAGAACATTAAAATAACAAACACAATAAATAATGAGTAATGTAACGATTACTCATTATTTATTACTCATTATCGATAAAATAAACGTGGCTGAAACAATCAATAAACCAATTATAGAAAAAGAAATTCTGGAATCTCTTCAAACCAAAGTAGAGGAGGAGAAACAGGTAATTGTTCATTGCTGTTTTCCGGCATCACCGTTTTTAGGAAACCTGATCAGAATCTGGAGGTCTACGTATCTTTTTGATAATAATTCGGATCACAAAAGTCACCTGATTCATGCGGAAAATATTTCAATATATCCTAATTGGACGGCAGTGCCTTTTATGAAAGACTTTTGGTTTACCCTTGTATTTTCGGGGCTTCCCAAAGATTGTAAAAGTTTCGATTTTCAGGAAGTGATTCCGGAAGAGGGAGGCTTTTTTGTGCAGTCAATTAAAAGAAACTCATCTGACATCTATAAAATTAAAATCTCCGAATCATAATGAAACCCTCTATCATAATTCTTCTTTTACTGATACCTTTCTTCAGCTTTTCCCAAAAGAATGGAGCAACTATGGTCACTTCAAAACAGGAAGCAAAAGAAATTAAAGCCATCAAAAAATTTCAAAAGGATTTGAATGAAGAATATCTGAATCCTAAAGAAACGCCTTTAAGAGGAGATAATTTCACAAACTTTAAAAAACATCCTTTCTTTCCGATAGATTTAAAATACAGAGTACGGGCAAAATTTGTTAAAACAGAAAATCCGGTACCTTTTGATCTTCCGACATCTTCGGGAAAAACAAAATCTTATCAGGAATTCGGAAAAGCAACGTTTGAACTTGACGGAAAGCCTTATACACTTACCGTATACCAGAGTTTGGATCTGATGAAAACGGAAAAATATAAAGATCATCTTTTTCTTCCTTTTCGGGATGTCACCAATACGAAAGAAACCTATGGAGGAGGAAAATACATGGATTTGAAGATTCCTGAAGGAAATTCAATTATTTTAGATTTTAACCAGTCTTATCATCCGTACTGTGCCTACAATGCTTACGACTACAACTGTCCGATTGTTCCTGAAGAAAATAAACTTCCTGTTGAGATCAGAGCAGGAGTAATGTACGAAGATATTTATCACCATTAATTACATTCGCAATGGTTCATCTGAAATTTTTTGTTTCCAAAGACTTAGCCGGACTAAGCTATGTTTTAGACGAAAGGCAAAGCCTGTATACTTCTACGGCTGCACAGGCGCTGGAAAGAATAGAAGAAAGAGGTGATGGTCTTGCCTTTCCTGTTTCTGTTTTTGACGACGCAGTTTTGGCGGGTTTTTTAGTTTTAGATTTTGGAGCTGATAAATTCGATATTACCGATAATCCAAATTCAGTTTTATTGAGGTCATTATCAATTAATCCGGAGCTTCAGGGGAAAGGAATCGGAAAATCGGTGATGTTTGTAATCGATGAGTTTGTGAAAAAATATTTTCTTACTTGTGATGAAATCGTTCTTGCCGTGAATCAGAATAATACGCTTGCCTATGAAATTTATTTGAAGACAGGATATGTGTATGATGGAAGAATCAGAGACGGAAGAAGCGGACCGCAATTTTTGATGTATAAAAAACTGTAAATTAAATTTTAATTCCCAAATTTTTCATTTTGGCTTGATTCTTTCCATTGATTGTAAATAAAATACGAATCAAACATGGAAATCTCACTTAAAGATCAGGTCGCCGTGATTACAGGAGCCAGCAGCGGAATCGGAGCCGGAG
The DNA here is from genome assembly GCF_016735585.2 of Chryseobacterium tagetis. Taxonomy (GTDB): domain Bacteria; phylum Bacteroidota; class Bacteroidia; order Flavobacteriales; family Weeksellaceae; genus Chryseobacterium; species Chryseobacterium tagetis. The sequence continues at coordinate 383,916 of NZ_JAERSE020000004.1, read as the reverse complement.
TGGCAAAATCTTTAGCATCTGCGGGAGCAACAGTCGTTGTTAATTATCCTTTTGAAGGATCAATGGAACAGGCAAATAGTGTTCTTAAAGAAATTATTGATGCCGGAGGAAAAGGTATTATCTACCAGTGTGATGTTTCTAAAGAAGATCAGGTGGTTAAAATGTTTCAGGATATCGTTTCAGAGCTGGGAACGGTGGATATTCTGATCAATAATGCCGGAATTCAGAAAGATGCAAAATTTACTGAAATGACCATCGATCAATGGAATGCAGTAATGGGAGTGAATCTGACAGGTCAGTTTCTGTGTGCAAGAGAAGCCATTAAAGAATTTCTCCGTCGCGGAATCGATCCTTCACGTTCGGTTGCCTGCGGAAAAATCATTCATATCAGTTCCGTTCATGAAATTATTCCTTGGGCAGGACATGCCAATTATGCTTCGAGTAAAGGAGCCATAAGAATGCTGATGCAGACGTTGGCTCAGGAATATGGAGCAGACAAGATCAGGGTGAATTCCATTTGTCCGGGAGCAATTCAGACACCGATTAATACCAATGCATGGAATACAGATAATGCTTTGAATTCTCTTCTTACATTGATTCCTTACAATAGAATCGGGCAGCCTGAAGATATTGGGAACTTAGCCGCATTTTTAGCCAGTGATCTTTCAGATTATATTACAGGAAGCAGTATTTTTATAGATGGCGGAATGACCACTTTTGAAAGTTTTTCAACCGGTGGTTAGATATATCAGAAATTCTTTTGTGAGAAAACAAATCATTTAAAATTCATTTTTAACATTTATTTGAAAAGCTATGAAAGAAAAGCAAAGACTTTCAGATGTCTCTTGGAAAAAATGGGGACCTTACGTAAGCAACAGAGAATGGGGAGTTGTGCGTGAAGATTACAGTGAAAACGGTGACGCATGGAACTACACCAATCACAATGATGCCGAAGCAAAAACGTACAGGTGGGGAGAAGAAGGAATTTGCGGGATTTGTGATGATGTGCAGAAACTAGTTTTTTCTGTAGGCTTCTGGAATAAAAAAGACAAAATGATAAAAGAACGTTTCTTTGGCTTAACCAATGGACAGGGAAACCATGGAGAAGACGTAAAGGAATATTTTTATTATCTGGATTCCACACCTACCCATTCGTATATGAAGATGCTGTACAAATATCCTCAGAATGCTTTTCCATACGAAGATCTTATACAGACGAATGCCGCAAGAAATAAAAACGAGCCTGAATACGAATTAATAGATACCGGAATTTTTGATCAGAATGAATACTTCGATATTTTTATTGAATATGCCAAAGAAAGTCAGAATGATATCTTAATTAAGCTTACGGTTGTTAATAAATCGGAAAAAGACGCCACTATTGTTATTTTACCGACGATCTGGTTCAGAAATACGTGGAAATGGGGCTATGATGATTACAAACCTGAATTGAGAACAGAAGATGCATCATCAATTAAGGTTAGTCATAAAGATCTTGAAATAAAAAAATTCTATGCAAAACAGTCTTTATCCATATTGTTTTGTGATAATGAAACCAATAATTCACGGCTTTATCAGTCTCCAAATGAATATAAATATTGCAAAGACGGAATCAATAATTTTGTAATTACCGGGGATTCACAATCTGTTAATCCACAAAATTTCGGAACTAAAGCTTCTTTTTTGATCGATGAAAATTTTTCTGCAAAAGAAACCAAAGTTTTTGAATTCAGACTTACAGATGAAGATTTAGAACAGCCTTTTAAAGATTTTGATGTAATTTTTAATTCAAGAAAGCAGGAAGCTGATGAATTTTATGTGGATATTCAGACAGGAATACAGTCGGAGGATGAAAAACTGGTGCAAAGACAGGCTTTCGCAGGAATGCTCTGGAACAAAATGTTTTATTATTACAATGTAGAACAATGGCTGAAAGGTGATCCCGCAGAAATAAAACCACCCGTTTCCCGTGAAAAAATTAGAAATCAGGACTGGAAGCACCTCAATAACGGTCATATTATTACAATGCCCGATAAATGGGAATATCCTTGGTATGCAACATGGGATCTTGCTTTTCATACAATAAGTTTTTCACTGATCGATCCGGAATTTTCAAAACATCAGTTAAAGCTTTTCCTTTTTGAATGGTATATGCATCCAAACGGGCAGCTTCCTGCCTATGAATGGAATCTTAGTGATGTCAATCCGCCGGTTCACGCATGGGCGGTTTTCAGGGTTTTTAAAATAGATGAGTATATACAGGAAAAAGCAGATATTGCATTCCTTGAAAGTGCCTTTCAAAAACTGCTTATGAATTTTACCTGGTGGGTGAATAAAAAAGACAATAATGGAAATAATATTTTTGAAGGGGGATTCTTAGGATTGGATAATATTGGTGTTTTTGACCGAAATACAACCCTTCCGAATGGAGAGCAGCTGGAACAGGCAGACGGAACAAGCTGGATGGCCATGTTTGCCTTAAATATGATGAGAATTGCTCTTGAACTGGCTCTTTATAATAATGTGTATGAAGAGATGGCCATGAAGTTTTTTGATCATTTTCTTGCTATTGCCAACTCACTGGATAAAATGGGAGATGAAAACTTCAGCCTTTGGGATGAAGAAGATGAATTTTTCTATGATGCTCTTTCAGCAAGTGACGGAAGCCATATGTATTTAAAACTAAGAACCATAGTGGGGCTCATTCCGATGTTTGCGGTTGAGGTCATTGATGATGAAATGATAGAAAATCTTCCCAATTTTAAGAAAAGAATGAAATGGGTGCTAGAAAATAAACCCGAATTGGCATCTTTGGTTTCCCGTTGGGAAGTGAAAGGTCAGGATTCAAAGCACTTGCTGTCGCTTTTGCGTGGGCATCGCCTGAAAAGGTTACTATACAGAATGCTGAATCCGAATGAATTTTTGAGTGACTACGGAGTTCGTGCCCTGTCTAAGGAATACGAGGAGAATGTATATACTTTAAAACTGAATGAAACCGATTATTCTGTAAAATATACCCCTGCAGAAAGCGATAGCGGACTTTTTGGAGGAAACAGCAACTGGAGAGGCCCGATCTGGTTCCCGATTAATTTTCTAATCATTGAAAGTCTTCAAAGGTTCTTCTTTTACTACAGCCCCGACTTTTTGGTAGAATATCCTACCGGAAGCGGAAATTATTCAAACCTGGATGAGATTGCAGATGCTCTCAGCAAAAGATTGTCTAAAATATTTTTAAAAGATGAAAATGGAAATCGCCCTGTTAACGGGCAGTATCCAAGATTTCAGACAGATCCTGATTTTAAGGATTATATCTTGTTTTACGAATATTTCCACGGAGATAACGGTCGTGGAGTAGGAGCTTCCCACCAAACGGGATGGACCGGTTTGATTGCAAAAATTCTTCAGCCGAGATTTTCTAAAAAAGAAATTGCTGAATCAGAGACTGAAAGTCCTGAAAATGTAAACTCACAAAAGGATACATAAAAATGCATGATGTTATTCAAAAATCTGCTGAATGATTTCCAAAGATCCGGGAGTTTTAAAGTCTGCAAAATGATAATGGTAGTAAATCAAAATGCTGTCTAAAAAATTTCTTCTGAATTTGGAAGGTATTTTTATTTCATAAGGACTTTCTGAAGAAAGGATATTTTTCCAGATCAGGGAATTGTGTTCATCAAAAAAATGATGCGCCATTTCAAGGGCAAAAACTCCTGTTTCCGGATTAAGATATTGACCTTCATTGATCAGAGGTGCAACTCCCAGTATTTTTAAAATCTTAATTAAAAGAATTAAATGAGACTGATAGTTTTTACGGTCGAGTTCCTGAAGAAATTCATCAATTCCAATAAATAATACTGTGTTTTTATTTTCAATCCTTAAAATCTGATTTAAAAAATCTGAAATAAAAAATACAACGGTATTGGCATTAATATCTGAATATAAATCATAAAAATGATCCAATTCTAATTTTGAAATTGTCGGAATGCCATTTCCTCTTGCCATATTAACAGCAAAATTAAGCTTGTTTAAAGGCAGAAGAAATGCTTTCTTTTTGTTCTTTTTTGTATAAATTCCTTTTAGAAAATAACTTTGAAAGCCATCATTTTCTGTAAAAGCATGAATGATGGCATCGTTTTCTCCGTATTTCAGATAAGAAAGTAGAAATCCCGACTGTGCGTTCATTAATTAACCACAGCTATTTTTGCAGTCGCTTTATCTGAACCGTCCTCATTCGTCATTAATACGAAATAAATTCCGGAGGCTACTCTTGTTCCGCGCTGGTTATTCAAATCCCATTCGTAATATCCGGATCTGGCTACAGCTGAATGCACAAGGTTTCCGGCTGCATCGGTTATTCTGATATTTGTTTTTTCAGCCAGACCTTTGATGGTTACTTTTCCTTTGAAATTTGAATAGACAACAGGATTCGGATATACCAATACATTTCCGAAGCCGGAAGTAACATCACCTACATCACCTTGATAGGTAACAATTCCATCATACGTAACGAAGTAAACTCTACCGGTTTTTTTGTCAACTTTTATGTCGGTTACACTATTTGTAGGAAGTGGAGAGTTCTCTTTAGTGAAATGCTTTAGGGTCTGTTCTCCACTAGCTGAAAGATAATATACCCCACCACCATCTACGGAAACCCATTTTTGATTTCCTGCATCTACTTCAATTTGTAGAATCTGAGAGTCTTTAAAGAGCTCTTCTGCTATCCCTCCTTGCTCTATTACAATTGGTTCTAGTTGAGGGTTGCTTTTTATTTCTGTAGCTGCATTAGGAAGAATTCTTAATCCTGTAAAAGTCCCAATCCAAGCATCTCCAGATTTATCTATGGCAACAGAGAGTGTGCCTTCAGAATTACTCGGTAGGCCGTTTGATTGATGTATTATATATTCAGTATCATCTGAAGTATTAATGGTTTGTTTATGATCATAGACTAAAAACTCATTAGATCTTGGTAACGGAATCCAAAAAAGTCCTTGGTTAAATAAAGGTTGTTGCATTCCACTACTTGTAAGGGTTACCATTCTTACTAAAAAATTATCAGTCCCTCTATCATAAAAAGCCATTCCAGGATATTTTCCTTCTGAATAGGCAAGATCAGCAACTAGATTATTCTGATCATCATATGCGAAACCGACTGGTCGTCGATCCAATATTCCATCAGCTCCTACAGTATAAAGTTTTGTAAAATCAAAATCTTTATTGGTCGTATTATATTTCATTTTATATATTCCTTGCCCTGGAGAATTGCTGTAATTTGTAAAAAAAATATCATTTGGATTCGCAGGATCTGCTATTGCATCTAATACATTAAATTTGGTACTACTTCCTTTAAAATATGAAGGATAAACCCATTCCATTCCATTAAAATAATAAAAACCAGGATTTTTAGGATTGTCTATTGACTCATTAAATCCACCAACTCTCGCACCACTTGAAACCAAAAGCTGATTTTCATTAAATATTCTTACTTTATAAGAATCATTAAAATAAGGTCCATCAGGTTTGAAGGTATTGCGTTCTTCATTTTTTATCCCAGAAAGTTTAGTTCCGGTAAAAATTTTCGAATTGATACGTGTAGCAGTGTTACATTCTTCTCCTATTGAAACATTTCCAATTAATCCTCCGGTAAGGCTATAACTATAAACGCTATTAATATCTGCAACAACGATATTGTCTCCGTTCACAACAACATCCTGTACATTTGTGAATGTTTGGGGAAGTGTAGTAAAGGTATTGTTAATAAGTAACTGTACACTTGTAGATGAAGAAAATGCAACGGTAGATTCGGAATCTACATCGGTAAAAGATCCGTTTACCTCTGTTGCCCAGGTTGAAAATACAGGAAATGTTGTATTTAAATCATGGGTTTTAAGCCCGTTATTCGTGACAGCATACACTTTGTTATTTAAAATCGTAGCTTCATTACTTGCCTGATAAACGCCTCCTGAAACGAAAAGCGCAGAATCTCCGAATTCTTTCTTTTTAAGATCAAAAATAGAAACCCCATATCCTACAGAAACAATCGCCTTGTCTCCTGTGATAGAAATATGGTTGATTTTTTTACTTCCGTTATACCCTGTTGCAATAGGAATATCAACAACGTAGGTGATTCCAGCTGGTGTAATAACATCTAATGAACCGTTTTGATAGCCTATCAATCCTATTTTTGTCTGAGGATTGTAGTCGAAGGCTGAAATTTTCACTTCATGAAGACCATTCGCTTTAGAAAGCTTTGTAATTTCTCCTGTTGAAATCGTATAATAAAAAATTCCGTTTTCGGTGGCAGCTACTATTTTTCCGTTATCTTCTTTCATCGCGAGAACATTATTATAGGAGAAGATGTCCTGCCATTTTTTTGAAGTAATGGTTTGTGCATGTACAAAATGCAGAGAAGCTAAAACGCCAAGAGAAATTAAAAGTTTTTTCATATTATGCTATTATGCTGCTGTCAATTACCTGATTATTCCAGGAAATATGTTTTACGTTTTTATTTGAATCGAAGAAGAAATCTATTCTGCCTAAAAGAAGACCTGCCCATCCCACCTGGTTCACCAGTACATTTTTACCGGCTCTGTTAGTAAAAGTTTGCGGTTCCGGTAAGAAAGTATGGGTATGGCCACCTAAAATAATATCAATATTTTCTGTTTTGGCCGCCAAGATTTTATCACTTACTTTATTAGGTTCGTCTTTATAATCATAGCCAATATGAGAAAGGCAGATGACAAGATCACATTTCTGTTCATTTTTCAGGAAGTTGGAATAATGTTGAGCAACATCAATCGGGTCTGAATATACGGTCTCTCCATATTGTTTTTTACCCACCAATCCGTCTAATTGAATACCTACTCCAAAAAGACCAACCTTGATTCCATTTTTATTGAAAATCTTATATTGAGAAGTCTTTCCGTCAAGAATAGTATTTTTAAAATCATAATTTGAACAAATAAAAGGGAACTTTGCATTAGGTAAAACCTTTAAAAATCCGTCTAGACTATTGTCAAAATCATGATTTCCCATCGTTGAAGCATCATACTTCATCATGGACATTAATTTAAATTCCAGTTCGCCTCCGAAGAAGTTAAAATAAGGAGTTCCCTGAAAAATATCTCCAGAATCAAGCAGTAAAACATTAGATTCCTGATTTCTAATCTGCTGAATTAAACTGGCCCTTCTTGCAAAACCACCCTGATTAGGATTTTTGGTATAACTTTCATCAAAAGGTTCTATTCTGCTGTGCTGATCGTTGGTATGAAGAATAGTCAGTTTATTTGCAGACTTTAAATCAAGAATATTCAATTCTTCCGCCATCATCATATTGGGAGCTAGAGCCATTGCTAAAGTTCCACCACCTATTGCTTTTAAAAAACTTTTTCTATCCATTATTTCTTACCGATAAAATTTAAACGAACATCATTATTTACTACAACTTCAGGAGTTTTCTTAAAATAATCAATAAATAAATCTCTTAATTTAATTCCTGTCGGGATAGATTCTCCTTTTCCGAAGAATTTCATATTATCACCACCCAAAGCGAGATAATCAGACGTAGCAATATAGTAATCCTGAGTCGGGTTTACTGCTTTTCCGTTGATTAAGGTTTTGGTCAGTTGTCCGTTATTGGTTTCAATGTATAAATGAGAAACAGGATTGTTTACCTGAGTTTTTGCATAGTAATCATAAAGACCCTGCAAATCTGCTCCCTTCATTTTTACAATGATGACTTCATTTTCGAAAGGCATTACTTCAAACACACTTTTCAGCAAAATATCTCCTTTACCGATCGTTGTTCGGATTCCTCCGATATTAATCAACGCTGCGTCGACATTTTTTTGAAGATTTTTCTTCGCCCACTCATTAGCTCCATCGAATGTATAGTCTGCTAAAAGATTGCCCAAATTACTGTTGTCCCCCTGCTTTGTAAGGTCTACATTGGTGTGGGAGATTTTCTGGTTCATCTCCTTATCCAATTTCTGCTTATAAGGTTCAATAATTTTTACAAACTCATCATCATTCTTTAGCTCATTATTAATAGAAATGTTTTTCTGGGTTTTCACGTCCACAAGCTGTACAGAAGAGACCGAAGAAGCCGTCTTACAAGCGGATAACGTTGCCAGAGTAATTCCTAGTAATATGAATTTATTTTTCATAATATCTTTTAGTATATGCAAATATAATTATATGTAGAATAAAACATTATTATTTATTGTAAATTCTTAGCGTAAATGATTAAATTTGAAAAAAATAATTCTAACAGATGAGCATTTTAAAAGGAGTAGGTGTTGCATTGGTGACACCCTTTAATGAAGATTTATCCGTAGATTTTGATAGTTTAACAAAATTAGTCGACTACAACATCGAGAACGGAACCAATTATTTAGTTGTTTTGGGAACTACAGCCGAAGCTGCGACGCTTTCTGCTGATGAGAAGAAACAGGTGATTGAGCATATCATTAAGGTTAATAATAAACGCGTTCCTTTGGTTTTAGGAATTGGCGGTAATAATACTCTTGAGGTCAAGAAACAGATAGAAGAAGCAGATCTTTCTGCATTTGAAGCGGTACTTTCTGTGTCTCCATACTATAACAAACCGAATCAGGAAGGACTTTACCAACATTATAAAGTGCTTGCTTCTACAGGGAAAAACATCATTATTTATAACGTTCCTTCAAGAACAGGACAAAACCTTGAAGCGGAAACGACATTGCGTTTGGCAAAAGAATTTCCGAATTTGTTCCTGATTAAAGAAGCGGCACCGAACATTCTTCAGTATTTCGATATCTTAAGAAAAAAACCAGAAGGATTTAATTTAGTTTCCGGAGATGATGAATATACACTTCCTGTAACTTTAGCAGGTGGAAACGGAGTGATTTCTGTGATCGGACAGGCATATCCGAAAGAATTCTCTACAATGGTGCAGTTGGCTTTTGATAGAAAAGTTGATGAAGCCTACGAAATTCACAACAAATTAGTTGAAATCACAAGACTTATTTTTGCAGAAGGAAATCCTTGCGGAGTTAAAGTGATTTTGGCAGAAATGGGAATTATTAAAAACTATTTGAGACTTCCATTAGTTGCTGCTTCAGAAAGTCTTCACGCAAAGATCAAAGCTGAAATGGCAAATATTTAATATGATTTTCCAGTAACATTTTAAAGTTACAATAAACATATTATAAGGTGAAAGGTTTTGTACTTTTCACCTTTTTAATTCCTGATAATCTATGGTTTTGCTGAGTGAAACATCTTTGCGAACTTTGCATTAAAATTAAAATAAATGAAATTTATAAAAGCTACAGAAAACGATATTCCTTTGATTCAGGATTTGGCCAAAAGATCATGGGAAAATGCTTACGCAGAAATCCTTTCCAAGAAACAGATGGAGTATATGCTGAACACCATGTATTCTAAAGAAGAAATTGCCAGCCATTTACACAATCCTGATTATCATTATTTTTTGATTAAAGATGAAAATAATGATTCCTATGAAGGCTTTATAGGATATGAAAACAGCTATGAAGAAAAAACTACAAAGCTTCACAGAATTTATCTTGTTCCTGAAAGTAAAGGAAAAGGATTTGGGAAAAAAGCACTGTTATTTTTAAATGATAACGTTGCTCAATACGGAGATGAAAGAATTATTCTGAATGTAAATAAATACAATTCAGCAAGAAATTTTTATGAGTCTCAGGGTTATAAAGTATATGACGAAGGGGTTTTTGATATCGGAAATAATTTTTTTATGGACGACTTTCTGATGGAACATATATTGAAAAACTGATAATTATATAACATTTTACTATAATTCTATAATATGTGAATTTGTTTATCTTGGCATATTTGCAAGTATCAAGTCGCATATAAATATAATGTACATATACTTTGTTATAAGCATTTTTTAGCTTTTTAGTAAGTATATTTTTTTTCATCCTTAGTGTTTAATTCCTGTATCAAAATCATACAGGAATTTTTTTTTAATACCCTATATCACTTTTAATTGAAATAATTTGTATATTTACTTTTAAATATAAACACACTTAGATTAGGATGAAAATGTATGTAAAGTTTGATTTCAATGCGCTCTGCAGGAAGGTATTGGATGATAAGTTAAAAGAATACGGAGTGAAATACCGGATGCTCGATTTTGGAGAAGTTGAGTTTTACGAGGATTTCACCCAAGAACAACACACAGTCTTTAAAAAAAGACTGCAAGACTACGGCATCGAGATTATTGAAAGCCAGAAGACGGCTTTGGTACAGAAAATAAAAGATGCAATTGTAGAGCTGGTTTTTTCGGAAAACTGTATTTCTGTAAAAGCTTCCATTTATATCTCCGAGAAATTAAATCACAGCTATGGATATTTGTCCAATCTGTTTTCTGAAATTACGTATACTTCCATAGAGAACTTTATTATCATCCAGAAGATTGAGTATGCAAAAGAATTAATGATAAGCAATAAGTACAGCTTAACGGAAATTTCATTAATGCTTAATTATTCGAGTGTAGCCCATTTAAGCAGTCAGTTCAAAAATATTACCGGTCTTACGCCTTCATTGTTCTTAAAGATGATCGGTAAAAGAAAAAATCTTAAAGAAAAAGAAGTAGAACTAAGTACAAGGAATCTAGCATGAATAAAGAGTTTTTAAACATCACTTTATTAGACTCTAATGTACATAGTCTTATTCTTTTAAAAAAAATATTTCAGGAACACAGGATAAAAATCAGATGTACAGATTTTTATAATGATGAAGATTTGAGCCAGTACTTAAACAAAGCTATGTATGGAGTTCCCGATGTTGTATTTATCAATTATCAGGATATTCAGAATACAGACTTTCTGCTTATTAAAGAGAGGATAGATGATACAAGATACAGCTCTGCCATATTTGTTGTTTACTCTAATGATTTGGCGGATACTGAAATAGAAGATATTCTTGTTTCCGGGGCCAATATCTTTTTAAAGTTGAATGAAGATTTTGCTAAACTCAAAAAAACAGTTTCAGAAATTATTACAATGATTTGGCAATATCAGACGTCCGGACTGAACAGGAGCAACTTTATTATGAAAATGGGATAGAGGTGAATTAAATTATATATTACATAATATTCACATTAATGTGATAATTATATAAAAAATAATTATAATGATGTAATTTTTTTTTGTGCGGATATGTCAATTTTGTAATACAAATTAATAACACAAATAAACTATATAAAAGCATAATGCTCGAGAAGTTATTACTATTTCTCTCTTGAATCTTAGATAAAACGTTAGTTAAACAAAATGGATTACTTGAGTTTCCAATTAAAGCGCAGAAGATCTTTAAATAAAACGGTACAATCATGAAAACTCAAACAGTTAAAAGAATCCTTTCTCTTAGCTCAAATAGTTGGTTTTTATAATAATATTTGGAAACTCAATTCATTTTGTTTTTTATTTGCCTTTCAATTTCTTCTTAAATAACAGTTTTTAAAAGTCGTGGAAATTTTTTTTTCACGACTTTTTTATGAAATCTTGCTCCATTTATTTTTTCCTCTGTAATATCTTAAATAATAATTTTTGATCAATTGATTATCTGCTCGGGTAAGAAGAGGATCGTTTTCAAGAATTTTATCGACAGTTTTTTTCGTCAATTTTATAATTGCTGAATCTTCAATGAGATCCAGCCTTTTAAAATCTACAACACCACTTTGCTGGGTTCCCAAAATATCTCCGGGACCGCGAAGCTTCATATCGACCTCTGATATTTTAAAACCATCATTGGTTTCCGTCATCGTTTTAATACGGGTTCTGCTGTCAGAAGACAGCTTATCGGAAGTCATCAGAATACAATAGCTTTGTTCTGCACCACGACCCACGCGGCCACGCAATTGATGGAGCTGTGATAAACCAAACCTTTCTGCACTTTCAATGACCATTACAGAAGCATTCGGAACATTTACCCCTACTTCAATCACGGTTGTTGCCACCATAATTTCTGCTTTTCCTGATGCAAAATAACTCATAGCAGCATCTTTTTCATCGGGCTTCATTTTTCCGTGAAGCATCGTCACATTGTATTTTGGAAAATTATCCATTACATTTTCCAATCCTACCATCAAATTTTTATAATCTAAAGTTTCAGATTCTTCAATTAAAGGATAAACAAAATAGACCTGTCGTCCTTTTTGAATTTCCTCTCTGCAAAAGTTATAAACGTAGGCTCTGTCTTTTTCGCGTCGGTGAGCTGTTATAATAGGCTTTCTTCCAACCGGCATTTCATCGATCACAGAAACATCCAGATCAGAATAAAAGCTCATGGCTAATGTTCTGGGAATAGGTGTTGCGGTCATCACCAGAATATGTGGTGGAATTTTATTTTTAGCCCAGAGTTTTGCACGTTGTGCAACCCCGAATCTGTGCTGTTCATCGATAATGGCTAATCCCAGATTTTTAAACTTTACTTTGTCTTCCAAAACAGCGTGGGTTCCTATTAAAATAGAAAGTTCTCCGTTTTCCAGTTGCTCATGAATTATTTTTCTTTCGGATGCTTTTGTGGAACCTGTCAGAAGACGTACGTTGATATCAGTTCCGATCAGAAGATCTTTGATCCCATTGTAATGCTGTTGAGCGAGAATTTCAGTAGGAGCCATCATACAGCTTTGAAAGCCGTTGTCCATTGCAATCAGCATCGTCAGTAAAGCAACCATTGTTTTTCCGGAACCTACATCGCCTTGCAAAAGTCTGTTCATCTGGATCGGTTTCTTCATATCCTGACGAATTTCTTTAAGCACTCTTTTTTGCGCTCCTGTAAGATCAAACGGAAGATTGTTCGCATAAAAACCCGTGAAAAAATCTCCTACGATCGGAAAAGGATTTCCATGTGACTGTGTTTTATGATGAAGTTTTTTTAAAGCGTAACCCAACTGAAAGAAGAACGATTCTTCAAATTTTAACCTATAATTGGCTTTTTCAAAATGTTCTATATCTTTTGGAAAATGGATGTTCAGATAAGTATGTTGTCTTGATAAAAACTTAAAATGTTTCATCATGTATTCAGGCATATTTTCTTCGATCAGATTGGGAATTTCTTTACAGATATTCTTTAAAACAGTTTGAAAGAATTTTTGATTCAATCCTCTTTTGGTCAGTTTTTCCGAACTTGGATAAATGGGTCTTAGACGATTGTCGCTTTCTTTTTTTTCTTCAACCTCAATTTCCGGATGCGGCATCGAAAATTGATTATTAAAAACATTGATCTTTCCAAAAATATAAATTTCCTTATTGACGGGAATCTGCTCTTTCAGCCATTTAGAATATTGAAACCATACCAAATCCATAGAACCGGTATCATCATTAAATTTCGCGGAAAGCCTTTTTATTTTTCCGGTCTGTATTTCCTGAATGCTTGTGATTTTTCCTTTTAGCTGAACATCTGTACTCACATTTTTAAGCTGAGAAATTTTATGAACTTTACTTTTATCCAGATAACGAAGAGGGTAGAAGTCTAACAGATCTTCCACGGTTGAAATTCCTAACACATTTTTGATGAGTTTGGCTTTTTCAGGACCGATACCTTTAACATATTCTATAGAAGTTTCGAGATTCATTTTTCAGGTTTCGAGATGGAGCTTCGAGATTTTGAATGAAAAAACAAAGGTTCGAATTTCGGGAAAATAAAAAAGACTTCCAAAAAAATTGAAAGTCTCTCTGATATTTTTTTAGATTAAATTTTAAAACCATGAATGATGAATCATGTATCCCAAAGTTTTTGATCAATCTTTTATTTTTGATTTGAATTTTTTCTGATAATCTTCCCATTGTTCCCTTGAACGGATTTTTTTGAACATATCCTTTGAAATAAATTCCAAATAAGGTTCCAGTTCTTTCGCAGACAATTCACCTTGCAAAATAGTGATTGGTCCTCCGTTTTCATCCAGAAATACAGTACTTGGAACAGCTCCTACATTCATATACTGGGTAAATTCGTGTAAAGAATTTCTGCCTTTTTTTACTTCGGTATTTGGGTTTGAAAATGTTCTGTCAAAAATTTCAATCGATTTTTTTTCTTCCGCATTAAATTTTACGGGATAATAATTTTGATTGATAATATCAGCAATAACCTGATGTCCGTAGGTTTTTTTATCCATGATCTTACACGGACCACACCAGTCTGCATAAAAGTCGATCAAGATTTTTTTTGGATTTTCTTTCTGGGCTTTTAAAGCTTCTTCAATGGTCATCCATTTTACCTGTGCAAAGTTGAAAGTCAACAAAAACAAACAGATTATACTAATAATTTTTTTCATGATTTGTTATTTAAGTAAAAGTAAGTATTTACTTATCTATTTTACATCCTGCATTAATTTTTTCACGAATGGGGAAATCAAAATTAATACCACTCCGGCAATTACAGCGTATAAACCTAATTGTTTATATCCATCGGTATAAGTGATAAGAGCGTCATAGTTGGTAGATCCTTCTTTGGCAGTTGCTAAGCCTGCTCCAATAATTCCTGCAACATATTGCCCGTAAGCGGAAGCCAGAAACCACATTCCCATCATCATACCCTGAAGGTTTTTTGTGGAAAGCTTCGTCATAATAGAGAGTCCGATAGGAGAGAGACATAGTTCTCCTAAGGTAATGACCAGTAAAGCTATGGTGAAGAAATTCAAAGAAGTAACTCCCTGAAGGTCTGCAAAAAGTCTTGTAGCAAATAAAATATAATATCCTAATCCTAAGAAAATAAATCCTAAACCGAATTTAATGATGGTATTAGGTTCAATTTTTCTTTTATTCAGCCAAATCCAAAGCAATCCGATGAGTGGTGCAAGGAAAATAATGAAGAATGCACCTCCTGAATTGTTTACTCCATTCGGATCTAGGCCAAGAAGATCTTTATTAAGATTTTTCGCTGCGAAAATACTTAACGAACCTCCACTTTGTTCATAAATTCCCCAGAATAAAATTGAGAATAAAATAAATACTAAAGCAGCCCAAAGTTTCTTACGTTCTGAAGGCGTTACTTTTGTCATTTCATAAAATAGATAAATCAAAGTCAATGGTCCGATCGTCCACATGAAATAATCTGTGTACTCGGTTTTGGCTACCATGATCATGATAATCGGAACGAAGATTAATGATAAGACGTATGTTCCGTATTCTTTCCATTTTGGAATAGGAGTGGATTTTACTTCATTATCAGGATGTCCTGGCTGAAGCCCGATTGTTCCTAGACTTCTTTGGGTAAATACAAAATTGATTAAACTTATTACCATTACAATTGCTGCAAATCCGAATGCTAAGTGCCATCTTAATTCTTCAGGAATAATACTGGCAAAAAGTTCTCCTTTTCCAATGGCAATGCATAAGTATCCACCGAGTAACGCTCCAAGATTGATTCCAGCATAGAAAAGTGAAAAACCTGCATCTGCTCTTGAATCGTTTGGTTTGTAAAGCTGTCCAACCATTGAAGAGATATTAGGCTTAAAGAAACCTGTTCCTACCACGGTAAATGCAATTCCCAGAAAGAAAAATTTGTGAGGATCTGCTGCCAGAATTAAACTTCCGACAATCATTAAAAGTCCGCCCCAGAAAAGAGATTTTCTGAAACCTAAGATCTTATCAGCGAAAAGCCCGCCAACAAAAGTGAAAGCATACACGAAAGCCTGTGTGGCTCCGTATTGAAGATTGGCTTCACTTTCATGAAAATTAAGTTGTGAGATCATAAAGAAAACCAACATTCCTCTCATTCCGTAGAAACAGAAACGTTCCCACATTTCAGAGAAGAAAAGGCTCCAGATTTGCCTAGGGTATTTTCCTTCGAAATTTTGTATTTCTTCTAGAGTTTTGCTCATAATAAGTATATGATTATTTTTTAATTAAGAAGTTCAAGCAATTCATTTAATTATTGAATGATTTGCCAATAATTATCGTTTTGATAAGAACATACGAAAATAAAAAAAACCTCTGACTTAGCAGAGGTTTTAGTTGTATTTTATTTGATGCGGATTAGTTTACACCGTGCATCATTTTCTTTAAGAATGGTGAAATTAGAGCAAGGATTACAGCGGCAATACCACAAAGAACCACGAATACCATAAAGAATTCGAATAAGTTGTGGATTTCAAATCCTGCAAAAGTTGGGTTCTGTAAAGGTAATTGCGCTTTTTCGAAAGCAGCTACCTGATCATTCGTTAAAACTACTTTTTTATCCAGTACATCCTGAAGATTTACTCCGATTTTCTGAGCAGCTTCGAATTTATCACCCGTTGCAGGCAAGATAGAACCTAAAGTTCCGGCCAATGCATATCCAGCTGCGTTTGCGATGAAGAATACTCCGTATAGTAATGAAGCAAATCTTTTTGGAGCTAATTTTCCTACCAATGACAATCCGATCGGAGATAAACAAAGCTCACCGCAAGTCTGGATGAAATATAATAAGATTAACCATTTTACAGCTAAAAGGCCATGGTTACCAAGATCTTTTACGTTGTGTGCAATGATGAAATATGAAACAGCGATCAAGGCTAATCCTAATGCTTGTTTGAATGGAGATACAGGCTCTTTTCCTCTGTTTCTCAATTTATCCCAAAGGATACTGAAAGGTACGGCTAAAGCTACAACGAAGATTCCGTTGAAGATCTGCACCATTGAAGGTGGCATATTCCATCCGAAGAAATGTCTGTCTGTCTGGTTGTCTGCGATGAACGTCAAAGATGAACCTGCCTGTTCAAATGCTGCCCAGAAGAAGATTACGAAGAATGAAACGATATAGATTACCCAGATTCTGTCTCTTTCAATTTTAGTTAAAGAAGAATCAGACATAATTAAATAGGCCAATGAGATACCACTCGCGTAAACCAATGAATAGATTACATTCTGCCCTAGAGCAAAATGAAATAATGAACCCAGAATTACAAATAATACAGCTGCAATTCCAACTGAAGCTGTAGAGAATTTTGCAGTTTGTGCTTCCCCTTCTTCAAAGTCTTCTGAAGTATTATGTTTTGGTAAACCTCCGATTGGTCTTCCAGTCGGTGTTACAACATATTTGTTTTTAAGAATTAAGAATGTGATTGTTCCTACCATCATAGCGATAGAAGCCGCTAAGAATCCCCATTTGAAAGCATGGATATCTCTGATTCCGTCTGCAGATTTTACGTCTCCAATTAATGGACAAATCAACTGACCCAGAAAAGCTCCTAAGTTGATCCCCATATAGAAGATTGTAAATGCAGAGTCTAGTTTAGATTTTTCCTGTTTTGGATAAAGACTTCCAACCATTGAAGAAATGTTTGGTTTGAAGAATCCATTACCGAAAATAATGATTCCCAAAGCAGTCCACATGATTGTAGTGGCTGTTCCTACGCTAGATCCGAATGTACTTGCACTGATGAATAACAAGAACTGTCCGATCGCCATTAAAGTACCTCCAAGAAGGATACAATATCTGTTTCCTAAGAATCTGTCGGCGATAAAACCACCTAACATTGGAGTAAGATAACAAAGAGCAAGGAAACCTCCGTAAATAATTGAAGCATCTGCCTCCTTCATCAAAAGCGAGTTTACCATAAATAAGGTAAGCAATGCTCTCATCCCATAAAAGTTGAAACGCTCCCACATTTCTGTTCCGAACAGAACCCATAATCCTTTTGGATGTCTGGAATTCTTATTCTCTACAAATTCATCCGGTTTCGGACTTAATGCTTCAGTATTATCCATTTTTTATTGTTAATTTTTGTTAAGACTGACAAATATAGTTTTTTTTGTGTTTTCGGCAAGGTTTTAATTTTATATTTAAATAAAAAAGCTGCAGAATAACTCTGCAGCTTTATTTTCTTTATTATAAAGGAGGATTAATGCCCTTTTTCTTTCATAATTTTGTTTAATCTTTTTAACATTGATAAGCCTAAAAGTGTAGCAAATATTAATAAAGCGAAGTTTACCAGAAAATAATTCATCTTATTGTCATAGTTATACCATGTACTCGCTAAAATTCCTGAAAGCTTGTTTCCGACAGAGTTTGCTAAGAAAAAGCCTCCCATCATCAAGGCTGTAATTCTCGCAGGAGACAATTTGGAAACGAAAGATAATCCCATCGGAGAAAGGCATAATTCTCCGACTGTAATAACTCCGTAACTTGCAACCAGCCACCAAGGTGAAACTTTTACAGCTCCATTGTCTCCGGCCCAGACTGCCAAAACCATTACCAAACAAGACAATCCCGAAATGAAAAGCCCTAAAACGATTTTTGTCGGAGTTAAAGGTTCTTTTCCTTTTCGTCTTAATAATGCCCAAAATCCTACGACAAGAGGTGTTAAAGCAATTACCCAAAACGGATTGATAGATTGGAATAATTCAGTGTTATATAAATAAGTTTTTGTTTCCGGGTTTTTCTCTAATTGAGCACGTTGTTCAGGAGAAATGTTTTTAAAATAAACATCTTTTCCTTGTACTTTAATCGTGTTTCCGTCTTTATCTTTTTGTGACTGGAATTGGTCGTCATATACAGGAACTTCTTTATTTTCATAACTTTTTCCTTCCACCATATAAATTCCTTCCAAGGGCTTTTCCAGTGATGCCGGAACACTTCTGTCCGTATAATAATTGGCCCACCTAGTCAAGGCTGTTCCGTTTTGTTTGAACACTGCCCAGAAGAACATACTGATCAAAAATACCGATAACAAAGCTCCAATAGATGATTTTTCTTCAGGTTTTGCTTTGAAATAAAGGGAGGCATAAAAGTAAATAACAGGAATACACGCAAAAATAAAGGCATCCGTACTATCACTTCCAAAAATATTTTTAGGGATAAACCATCCAATAACTCCCGCGATAATTGCCGGGACGAAAACTTTAATCAAAATTTCAGAAAGCTTTGTGTCACCTTCCTGTACAGGTTTCATTTGAGCAGCATGAATATAATGTTTTCTGCCGATCGTAAAAATAACCATACCGATTAACATCCCAACTCCGGCCGTAATGAAAGCTTCACCCCAACCGAATTTATTTCTCATGAAAGCAGCAATAATGTTACAGATAAACGCTCCGATATTAATTCCCATGTAGAAAATATTGTATCCGGAATCTTTATTGGCTTTATAAGGTTCTTCGGAATACAGATTTCCAAGCAATGTAGAAATAGTGGGTTTAAAAAAACCGTTTCCGATGATAATTAAAGCTAAAGAACTGTAAAACAAAGTAAGATCTTTGAAGATACCCATCCCGATATATCCGGCTGCCATTAGAATTCCTCCTAAATAAATCGATTTGATATAGCCTAAAACTCTGTCTGCTAGAAATCCACCGATGAAAGGGGTCAGATAAGTCAAGGCAATATAAGTTCCAAAAATATCGTCTGCAGTTTTGTCAGGAAGTCCAAGTCCTCCTTTTAAACCTGTTGGTTCAATTACGTACAATACAAAAATTCCGAGAATTAAATAATACCCGAAACGTTCCCACATTTCAGTGAAGAAGAGGAAAGGCAACCCTTTAGGATGTTTAGTCTTCATAGTTGAAAATTTCAAATTTCCCAAAAATAGGTTTTTAATTTTAATTGATAAAATTAATTGAATTTTGAATAATTGATTAATGAAATAAATATAAAAATCCCTCTCACAGCCGAGAGGGATTTTTATATTTATGCTTAAAAACACAATATTTGTCATTCTGACGAAGAAAGAATCTCAATATATAAGGCTTTCTTAATGATGAATCATGTTTACAAATTCTCCAAAATAAAATCAGTCATTTTCTGATATAACTGAGGTCTTGTCTGTCCACCATAGATACCATGGTTTTTATCAGGATACGCCATGAATTCAAATTGTTTTTTGTTTTGAATCAAAGCTTCTGAGAATTCCATAGAATTTTGGAAATGTACGTTATCATCTGCCGTTCCGTGGATTAACAGGAATTTACCTTTTAAAAGATTCGCATATTCAGTCGGTGAATTTTTATCATATCCGTCAGGGTTTTCCTGTGGAGTTCTTAAAAATCTTTCTGTGTAAACAGAATCATAATATCTCCAGTTGGTTACCGGTGCAACAGCGATTCCTGTTTTGAAAACATCCGCTCCTTTAGTCATTGCTAAACTTGCCATATATCCACCAAAGCTCCATCCGAAAATTCCGATTCTTGATTTATCAATATAGGATTGATTTCCGAACCATTTTGCAGCGGTAATCTGATCTTCAATTTCATATTTTCCTAAATTCATATAAGTCACCTTTTTGAATTTAGCCCCTTTATACCCCGTTCCACGTCCGTCAACACAAGCTATGATATAGCCTTTTTGCGCTAGCATTTCAAACCAGATTCCGTTTCCGTTGTCCCAAGAGTTGGCAACCTGCTGAGAACCCGGTCCTGAATATTGAAACATGAACAATGGATATTTTTTGTTTTTATCAAAGTTTTTAGGCTTAATGATCCATGCATTCATCTGATCTCCGGCTTCATTCGGAATGGTGATAAATTCTTTTTCAACGAAATTATCGGTCTTTAATTTTTGAAGCTGCGCATCATTATTCTGAAGTTCTTTTACCACTTTACCGTTTCCGTCTTTAAGAACGAATGTGTAAGGTTTTGCTGCAGTAGAAGAAGTTTCAATGAAGTAATTGTAGTTTTTACTGAAGTTCGCGGAGTTATTTCCCTCTGTATTTGAAATCAACTGGGTTTTTCCGTTTTCAATATTGACTTTAGAAACCACTTTGTTGATACTTCCTTTTTCCGTAGTTTGAACGTAGATTTCCTTTGATTTTGGATTGTAACCATAGTAATCAGTTACCTCCCAATTTCCTTTTGTAACCTGTTTTTTTAGTTTTCCTTCCTGATCGTACCAATACAAGTGACGGTTTCCATCTCTTTCAGATCCCCAAAGGAAACTGTTGTCATCTAAAAATTCTAACGTTACATTATCCGTATCGATCCATTTTTCATCGGTCTCCGTGAAAAGTTTTTTTGCTTCTCCTGTTTTTGTATTGACTTTTAAAATATCTGAAGCGTTTTGAGTTCTTTCAGAAGTAATCAATACAATTTCGTCAGGTTTTGCCGTCTGAATAACGTTCGGAATATAATAATTCTTAAAGTTGGCAAGATTTATTTTTGATTTTTTACCGCTATCCAAAAGATAAATGTGAGCAGAAACTACAGAGTTTTTTTCTCCCGCTTTAGGATATTTATAACGCATTTCGCTTGGATAAAGCGTTTTTCCATAGATTGGAATATAAATTTCCGGAACATCTTCTTCAACAGATTCTACGAAAACGATCGCATTGGAATTTTTGGTCCATTCATATAATCTTGCGTGCCCGAATTCCTCTTCGTATACCCAGTCTGCAAGACCATTTAATATTTTACTTTTAACCCCGTTTTCTGTAACCTGAGTTATTTTCCCTGAATTTAAATCCTGATAAAAAATATTATTATCAACAATGAACGCCACTTTTGTTGCATCCGGAGAGAATCTCGGCTCCTGAACTGGTTTTCCGTTGTTCAAAGAAATTGTTTTCCCGGATTTTAGATCTTTTACATCAAATGTTCCTAAAAAAGAATGTCTGTAAATAGGCTGACTCTCTTTTTGCAATAGAATTTTAGACTCATCATCAGAAAACTCATAGCTTTCAAAATTTCCGTCTACGATATTTACTTCTTTTTGAGACGTTTTATAAGAATAT
Source organism: Chryseobacterium tagetis (assembly GCF_016735585.2). Taxonomy (GTDB): domain Bacteria; phylum Bacteroidota; class Bacteroidia; order Flavobacteriales; family Weeksellaceae; genus Chryseobacterium; species Chryseobacterium tagetis. The sequence goes on along the minus strand of NZ_JAERSE020000004.1, from coordinate 362,249 downwards.
TTAGCGATTCCGCCCTGTTCGATCACCAGATAATTTTCACCGTTCTTCATAGAGGTGATTCCGGCAATGCCTTTTCCGCGGTAATATCCTGAATATATTTTATCTAAAGTGATTTCCTGTGCTGATATATTTTGAAATGCAGCAGCAATTGTAAGCGTGAGTAAGAATTTTTTCATTTCTAATTTTAAAGATTTCAAATATAATAATTTTATAAATGCAGAAAAAAGCAAATTAAAACAAGGATTTTGGCAACAAAATTGAATGTAATGAATATATAATCAAATCAATAATAATTATGGAAACGAATGCATTTAACCAAAAGCTGAACCGATATGTTTTAGAAAATCAAATTGTATACACAGGATTTTCCAGTTATGATGATGCTGAGCAATGTGCACAGAAGAAAGGAGGAACATTGGTAGAAGTAGGTTTTAAAGACGGAAATGACAATCCCGAGATTTGTGATGAAGCCAATCTGATCGAGAAAAAACTTCATTATTATGTAGAAGCAGGTGATGAGTATAAATTCATTCATTCATCAGATCCGGGGTTCAGACAATATGCGGATGAGCTGCAAAAGATAAAAGCAAGTAATGATAAAACAAGTCCTGACGAAAGATATTTCGCCAATTTTGAAATAGAAAATACGGAAGATCCGATTATTGTGTTGAAGAATAATCATTTAGAATCGGTGACTTCCAGAGAGCGTTCAAAGTATTTGAAGCATGCATGCGTTTACGAAATAGGGGTTGCCCTGCCTAAATCTTAAAAGAAATATATCATGAGCAAGACAAAATATTCAGAAAAAGCTCAGGACAAAGTAGGAAAAGTAATGCACGAATTCAAGGAAGGAAAGCTGAAATCTTCTTCCGGGGAAAAAGTGACGAGCAGAAAACAGGCAATAGCCATAGGTATTTCTGAAGCCAGAGAAAAAGGTTTAAAAGTACCTCACAAAAAGAAAAATTGATTAACAAACAAAAACAAAATCGGTCTGAAATTTTTCAGACCGATTTTGTTTTTTAGGATAAAGTAATCTTTAATTTAAACTTTACCCGTTATAGTTGTAAAGCACTTTGTAATATTCATCAGCCATTCTATCGCTGTTGAACTGATCTTTCACGTCATTCATTGCATTATGCTGAATTTTTCTCCATACATTAGGCTTTTCGTAATAAGTAGGAAGAATTTCGTTTTCCAGGATTTCATATAGTTTGTTCAGATCATAAGTATCCTGTTCGTAAACACTCATATTCTGGTAATCAGCTTTTGGAACTACAAATGAATTTTCACCATGTTTTGCAAATTCAGGGATCCATCCGTCATCTGTAGATAAATTGACAGAACCGTTCATTGCTGCCGTCATTCCTGAAGTTCCTGAAGCTTCTCTCGGAACTCTCGGATTGTTTAACCAAAGATCAGAACCTTGTTTTAAGGATTTGCTTAATGATAGTTCATAGCCCGTAAGAACTGCCATACTTTTGTGATTTTTGCTTTCTTCTACTAAAGAATTAAACGTAGAAATCGCAGAATAATCCATTGGGTAAGGTTTTCCCGCCCAGATAATCTGAATCGGATATTTAGGATGATTCAATAATCTGTATAATCTCTCTTTGTCATGCAAAAGCAAATCGGCACGTTTGTAACCTGCAAATCTTCTTGCCCAGACAATGGTAAATATATTCGGATTGAATAAATTCCCAGTCTGATCTGCTACGATTTTGAATAATCTTTTCTTCAGATGTTTTTTACGATAATCAAAAACAGTCTCGTCGTTTTCATCTTTTGAATTATAAAGCGGTTTGTCTGACCAGTATTTGAATTCCTGCGCATTAGTAATCGAAGTAATTTCGCAAATTCCCGGATATTTGCTCCACATTGCTCTGGAAACTACGCCATGAAGCTGTGAAACTCCGTTGGCAATTTTTGCCATTTTCAAAGCACAAAGAGAGTGATTGAAGCGATCGTCATCTGCACCTTCTATTTTTTTCACTTCTTCCATGCTCAATCCTGAGAAATAAGACATATCATAGCATAATTTCAGATTGTGCTTTTCATTTCCGGCTTCTTCCGGAGTATGGGTGGTGAAAACCAGTTTTTCCTTTACTTTATTCAGGTCTCCGTTGTATTTTTTTAATAAATGGAATGCAGCAGGAAGTCCGTGAGCTTCATTAAGATGATAAGTTTCTCTTTCGATATTCATTTCATCCAGCAATCTTGCTCCGCCTTTACCAAGCAAAATGTACTGCGCTAATTTTGTAGATTCATTAGCGTCATAAAGTTTGTGGCAAATGGTTTTTGAAATGTGATCATTCTCCGGAACATCTGTTGATAAGAAAAACATGGGAGCCGTATTGAAAATTTCAGGATCCAGGTACCAGACTTTTACCCAAACCGGAGCACTGTGTATTTCAATCTGAAATTTTATTCCGGTATCTTCAAGGAAGCTGTACATTTTTCTTGTCCATGTTGGCTGTAAGGTCTGATCATGGTTTCTTGCCTGATCGTAGTATCCGAATTTCCAAAGAATACCGATTCCGATAAGATCCTGTTTTAGGTTGTAAGCGCTTCTCATATGAGAACCTGCCAAAAATCCGAGACCTCCTGAATATATCTTTAACACCTGCTCAATGGCAAATTCCATTGAAAAATAGGCAACTTTTTTAGAGTATTGGGGATTGATGCTGTAGGGTATTTTAAAATTCTTAAAATCCATAAATCACAGTTTTATAATTGAAAGGGCAAAGGTATTGATTATGAAAATAAACTTTATATTAATTATAAGAGAAATTATTTTTAAAAGCATTTTTTGAATTGTTTTTTTGCTTACCTTTAAGTGTAATTTTTTGATAATCAAAACTTCAAGAACTGAAACAGGAAGTTTTATGTGTTCCATAACAATAAAATCATAAGCACATGAAAAAGGCATTTTCTGATGAAGATTTAATTAAAAATCTGAGCTTATATTATCTGAACCGACATTTGAAAAAAAAGCCGATGGAGAAGTATCACCGTAAGATCGATGAGTCTCCTTTGCATGATCGTGAAAAATATAAAAAGAAGGCCGAGATTTTATTGCTGAATTCATTTATGCACCATTTTCCGGAAGTACAATTTGAAAATCTTACCTGTGAGAGTCCAGACTTTATCGCTAAACTTAACGACAAAAAGATAGGAATAGAGCTTACAGAGGTGATCAATCATCTTGAAATGAAAAAGGTTGAAAGCAGTTTAAATAAAATTTTCCGTCAGACAGAAATATTACTGGAACAAGAAGACACTACGAAGCATCGTGGTGTTTATTTTTTAGAATTCTACCCAAACATTAAGTTAGATTCTCTGGAGCATCAGGAAGAAATTATTCAGAATATTTATAAAAGTATTAAAAAAGGTAAGCCGTTTGGTGTGGTAAAAAGTGTACGGAAATCTTTTCACCGCAGAAATGTTTTCATCACTTATGAATACAGCATGAGCCTGTTTGATGAGCTTTGTTCTGAAAAAATCCTGGAATTAATAGAGAAGAAAAACGAGAAATTCCCGTATTATGACAGTACAGTTGATGAATGTTGGCTGGTCATTGTCTCGGATATGAATTCTCTGGCTTCGAGATATACCTTTATTCAAGACAGGGAGCATTTAAATGAAGTGAAAAGTCCTTTTCATAAAATTTTCCACCTTGAAAATATGTGTGGTAATATTACGAGTATAAAATAGTTTTTGTTTATTCGTTTTCATTTATTTAATTATTTTAATTTTTTATAATTAAATATTTTACTTTTCTTATCTTTTGTTGTTATAAGTTTAAATTGTTATATTTGATGTGCTTTAAAAATTTAATAACCACTGGATAATGAAAAAAACTCTACTACTATTTCTTTTATTATTATCACAAGTTTATTTTTCTCAGGCAGATTGTTCTACTGCGTTGTCGGTTTGTGGAAATTCGAGTATTACCTACAGTCCTACAGGAATAGGTAACGTGAATGAAACCTTAGGAGGCTGTTTGACAACGGGTGAGCATAATTCAATTTGGTATAAACTTACGATCGCTACCAGCGGAACCCTTACTTTTGATCTGGTTCCCAATGATCCGGGAGCAGATTATGACTGGGCAATCTACGGACCTAATGCCACTTGTGGAAATTTGGGATCTCCTATCCGGTGTAATGCAGCTACTGTAATTGGAGTAGGTGCAAATACAGGGTTAAATATGACCAGTACGCTTACGAGTGCAGCAGGAGGCTCAACTACGCCTTACTGTATGTATATGGACGTTATAGCCGGACAGACCTATTATCTTTATATTGATAACTGGGTAGGAGCGGGAAGTACAACTGTTGCTCCATTTTCTTTAACCTGGGGCGGAACAGCTACTTTGGCTTCTCCTTTTACAGATCCTCTTTTGCAGCCGCATCCATTTACTCCACCAGGAACTCCTGCGGCAAATCCAAATGATCCTCGAGAAATTTTAATCTGTGCAAGTCCTGCCGTTTTTGATTTCAGTACATTAACCGCGGGAATTCTTAATGGGAATCCTAATTTTGTGATCACTTATCATACTTCTCAGAATGATGCTCTTTCCGGGGCTAATCCTATTTTAGTGCCTCAATTGGTTTATACAACCATGACTTACTATTATAGTATACATTATTTAGACCCTGCAAATCCGAATAATCCGATCAACTTCTGTAGGCAGACCGGCGCGTTTAAATTTAAAATAGGAGGAATAACGGGGAATAATGCTACAATATATGCTTGTAACAATTATAAATCAGGGAAAGGAACATTTGATCTGACAACTGCCAATGTGTTCACCGGATCGAGTGTTACGATTAAATATTATCAGACGATGGCTGATCTGAATGCCGGAACATCACCGATTACAACGCCTAACCAATACTTGTCAGCAGAAGGTGTGGTATATGCGTCGATAAAAACATCGCAGGGTTGTTCTGCTGTAGCTGTGATTACTCTCAAGTTTTACCCGGAAGTGATTGTGAATGATGTTTCTTTAAGAGCTTGTGCATCAGAAGATAATCCTAAAATGGCATCTTTTAATCTAACTACTGTATCGGTAACTACACAAACAAGTGTTACTAAAAAATATTATGCCTCTGTAGCCAACGCGATCAATGGAACCAATGAAATACTGACTCCTTTAGCTTACATTTCGGCAGAAGGTGCGGCCTACGTAAAAGTAATAGATGGCAATGGCTGTTATGGTATTGCGAAAATAACATTGTCGATCATTCCTGCGGTGTACTCATCAGTTTTAAAAGATAAAACAATATGTATTGAAGATAAAACCACTCTTGATGCAGGATCTGGGTTTGACGGATATGAATGGAGTACAGGAGCGACTACACAGTCTATTTCCAACGTAAGTGTAGGAACGTATTGGGTAAAACTGAAATCAGGCGAATGTATTGCTACGCAAACCGTAAAAGTACACGCAGCCGAAGAACCTGTAGTAGTAAGTATTGATATTTCTAATACAACCGTTACTATAAATGTGACAGGAGGGACATCTCCATATAAATATTCAATGGATAATATTAATTGGCAGGATTCTAATGTCTTTACAAATATTAAAAGAGGAGATCATACCATTTACGTGAAAGACGCTTATAATTGTGAGCCTGTAGATGTTGCTATTGTTGTTCCGAATTTAATTAATGCCATTACGCCAAACGGAGACGGTATCAATGATGTGATTGATTACTCAGCATTGGCAGGTAAACAGAATCTGGTCTTTAATATTTATGACAGATATGGAAATAAAATTTTCCAGGCGGATAAGTTTAATAATTATAAATGGGACGGAACTGCGGGTAATAAACCTGTTTCAACAGGAAATTACTGGTATTCCATAACATGGAATGAACCTGGTAAACAAAATACTCCTGTTAAATACACAGGATGGGTAATGGTAAAAAACAGAAAATAAATTAACTTAAAAATTATAAAACCGTCATGAAAGTGGCGGTTTTTTTATTGTAAAATCTTTAAATTAGATATTCAAATTAATATGTATGAAAGATCTATTCATAAAACGTTTTGAATATTATAAAATACTTGGTGATCAATCATTTGAACAGCTTTCTGATGAGCAGATTTTTTGGCAGTTCAATGAAGAGAGTAATTCAATTGCTGTTATTGTGAAGCACATTGCAGGAAATATGCTGTCGAGATGGACGAATTTCTTAACAGAAGACGGCGAAAAACCTTGGAGAAATCGTGACGAAGAATTTGTGAATACTTTTAAATCAAAAGCTGAGGTTTTAGAGTATTGGGAAAAAGGCTGGAAATGTCTTTTCGATGCTTTGAATCAAATTAATGATGAAAATTTATATTCAACGATTTATATAAGAAATGAAGCCCATTCGGTAATTGATGCTGTTTTCCGTCAGTTGGCGCATTACCCTTATCATGTAGGACAAATCATATACATTGCTAAAATGATGAAAAATGATAACTGGAATACACTTTCTATCGCAAGAAATAAGTCTCAGGAATTTAATACTGAAATGAAAAATAAATTTCCTGAAAATGATTTTAATTCCAATTCTTCGCCTGTTTGTTATCAAAATAGCCCAGAAGTGAGAGACGAATTTAAGCAATAGATTGAATCAATTTAAAAATCATATTAAAATTACTATCTTTGCATCCACAAAAATCAGGAGTACATAAATGTCAACTTTTCAAAGAACTGCCGCATTTCACACCCTTGGCTGCAAATTAAATTTTGCGGAAACATCTACTATTGCCCGTCAATTAACAGGTGCCGGTTATGACAAGGTGAGTTTTGATGAGAAGGCGAATGTTTATGTAATCAATACCTGTTCAGTCACTGAAAATGCTGATCGTGAATGTAAACTTCACGTGAAAAGAGCTATGAAAGCCAATCCTGAAGGATTGGTGGTTATTGTTGGATGCTATGCGCAATTGAAACCTGAAGAAATTTCACAGATTGAAGGCGTTGATTTGGTTTTAGGAGCCAAAGAAAAATTCAACATTTTAAGCTATCTTGACGATTTAGAAAAATCTGAAAGCGAAGGTATTGTTCATTCTTGTGAAATTGAAGAAACTGATTTCTTTATCGGAAGCTATTCCATTGGTGACAGAACCAGAGCTTTTCTGAAAGTTCAGGATGGTTGTGATTACAAATGTACGTACTGTACAATTCCTTTAGCAAGAGGGATTTCCCGTTCAGACACCATCGAAAATGTTTTAAAGAATGCCAAAGAAATCGCAGCGAGAGACATCAAAGAAATTGTTCTTACAGGTGTGAATATCGGTGATTATGGAAAAGGCGAATTCGGAAACAAAAGACACGAACATACTTTTTTAGATCTAATTTCAGAATTAGATCAGGTCGAAGGGATCGAAAGAATCCGTATTTCTTCTATTGAACCTAATCTTTTGAGAGATGAAAGTATTGAACTGGTTTCTAAAAGCAAAAGTTTTGTTCCACATTTTCATATTCCGTTGCAATCCGGAAGTGATGACTTATTGAAAAAAATGAAGCGTCGTTATCTGACGAAGCTTTATAATGATAGAGTAAACAAAATCCGTGAGGTAATGCCTAATGCTGCTATTGGTGTGGATGTAATAGTCGGTTTCCCTGGAGAAACGGAAGAAAGGTTTATGGAAACTTATAATTTCCTTAATGAGCTTCCTATTACTTATCTTCACGTGTTTACTTATTCTGAAAGAGAAAATACTGAAGCGGTAGGAATGGAAGGTGTAGTTCCGATTCCTGAAAGAAAAAAGCGAAATAAAATGCTGAGAATCTTATCTGAAAAGAAAAAGATGGCATTTTACCAAACCCAATTAGGGAAAACGCTTCCGGTTCTTTGGGAGCATGAAAATAAAGACGGCAAAATGTTTGGCTTTACAGAAAACTATGTGAGAGTTCAAAAGGACTTTGATCAGGCTTCTGTAAATCAGATCGAATTTCTAAATTTAGAAAAAATCCTGTCAGATGGCACGGTTTCTGTGCAATCTTCCTACGAAAGTTTTTTAGCAAAAGCATAGTCTCTTTGCGAAATTTCCACTAAATTTATTTTTAACTTTAAATACGACATTCATGAGAGATAAGTTTTTATCTTGGGGGATTGTATTAGTTGTTGCTACGTGGATTGTGGCAATACTAATAAGAGCACACTATTGGATACCTACGCTGTTATCCGCAATTTATGCATTGGGAGTTTACAATGCTTATCAGTCAAAACATGCTATTCTAAGGAACTTCCCTGTTTTGGGGTACTTCAGATACTTTTTCGAAAGTATTTCACCCGAAATGCAGCAATATTTCATAGAAAGGGAAACAGATGGGAAACCGTTTCCCAGAAACCAGCGTTCAGCAGTCTATAGACGAGCTAAAAACTTAAGTGATACCGTAGCTTTCGGGACCCAACTTGAAGTCAATCATAGAAAATATGAAGGAATAAAACATTCCATTTATGCCAAATCTCCAAAAGAAGAACTTCCAAGAGTTTGGGTAGGAGGTGAGCAGTGTAGACAGCCTTATCATGCTTCTTTATTCAATATTTCTGCAATGAGTTTCGGAGCATTGAGTGATAGAGCGCAAATTTCCTTGAACAGAGGCGCCAAAAAAGGCAATTTCTATCACAATACGGGTGAAGGGGGGATTTCTCCGCATCACTTGGAAGGAGGAGATCTGTGCTGGCAAATCGGAACAGGATATTTCGGATGTCGTGATGAAGAAGGGAAATTTAACCCTGAATTATTTAAAAAATATTCAACCATGCCTAATGTGAAAATGGTTGAAATCAAATTATCTCAAGGAGCAAAACCAGGTCATGGCGGAGTTTTACCAGGGGTGAAAAATACTCCGGAAATTGCAAAAATACGCCACGTCACGCCAGGAATTACAGTCATTTCTCCGCCCTCTCATAGTGCTTTTTCTGATGCGGCAGGCCTTTTGAGATTTGTACAACATTTAAGAGAACTTTCAGGGGGGAAACCTGTAGGATTTAAACTTTGTATAGGAGATACTAAAGAGTTTGAAGACGTATGCGTTCAGATGAATGTACTGAAAATTTATCCTGATTTTATAACTATTGACGGAGCTGAAGGAGGTACCGGAGCAGCACCACCGGAATTCTCAGATGGAGTAGGGATGCCTTTAGAACCTGCTTTGATTTTTGTTAACAGAACACTTAAGAACTATAATTTAAGAAATAAATTAAGAGTTATTGCGAGTGGAAAAGTGTTAACGAGTTTGGATATTTTGAGAGCTATTGCAATGGGAGCAGATATGTGTAATAATGCAAGAGGATTTATGTTCTCGTTGGGTTGTATTCAGGCGCTAAGATGTAACTCGAATAATTGTCCGACAGGTGTTGCTACACAGGATAAAATGCTGATTAAAGGCCTTGATGTAACTGATAAAGCAGAAAGAGTGTATCATTTCCATAAAAATACACTTCATACCTGTAATGAATTGATTGCTGCGGCAGGAAGAAGTTCTTACGAAGAGGTTGATGCCACCATGTTTATGAGAGGAGATGAATTTGATCACTTAGCAGATCTTTACTTCCCGGATATCTTAGGGAATGTAAAACAAAAAGCAAGATCTTAGAAAATACATAAATAAAAAAAAGCGCTTCAAATTTGAAGCGCTTTTTTATTTTATTGTTGGTCTGCTGGCCTTGTTTTGGCATCGTAGATTTGAAAGTTAAATACAAAACATGCATTCTGAAGATTGTAGTAGTTACTGTCTCTTGCATAAGCAGCTTTTGATGGAACTATAATTACACCCTGTAAGTTATATGGAGCTCCGTTTGCAGTGTTTTCATATCCACGGAATTGCTTTAAACCCTCTTGAAAACCTTCGATTTCGTAATAGCTTCTTTGTTTTGCAACATCTACTGTTGCAGCATCTAAAACCGATTTTTTCACATAATAAAAAGTAGGATCTGTAAAGGGGGACCCGTTTCCGTCGATTGTATTGAAAAGTGCACCTCTGGACGATAAATTAATATTTCCATCTGTATTTGTAGCAAGGTAATAATTTGCTCTTATCATGGTTTTGATTTGGGTGGCATTACTAGCGCTAGAATTTGTTTCTATGGCAACGCCAGGTGAAGGTTGAGCACCATCTCTTATTACATAAATAACCCCAGATGGGAGCTTGATAGGATTAAGTTCAGAGAGCTTTTTATAGTTATCATCGGTCGTATCTGTTTCACTAAAAGCTTTTATATTTCCTTGTGTATCTAGATAATTTTCGTCCATAAATTTTTGAATAGCCTGTTCATCATAAGAATTTCTTACATTGATATCAGTAGGTTCCACAAAAGCATCATCTTCGTCATCTTTTTTACATGCAGAAAAGCATAGTCCACCCGCAAGGATATATAAAAATATTTTTTTCATTTTTAAAAAAACTTTTAATTACTTTACAAATAATATAACGACAAAAGTATAAAAAAATATGAGAATAGATAAATTTTTATGGAGCATTCGTTTTTATAAGACGCGAACCATTGCTACTGAGGAGATTAAAAAAAACAGAGTTTCTATTGGTGAGTCGGTGGTGAAGTCTTCTAAAGAGGTGAAGGAGGGCGATGTGATCAAGATCCGTAAAAATCAGATTGATTATAAAATTAAAGTAATTCAGATCCCTAAAAGCAGAATAGGAGCGAAATTGGTGCCGCTTCATATAAAAGATGTGACGGATAACGATCAATATGAATTATTAAAAATGCGTAAAATGTCTCAGGATTATTACCGAATCAAAGGAGAAGGAAGACCAACGAAGAAAGACCGACGAGATATGGATGACTATGTAGAAAATGATGTTGCTGCAGATTTTACAGATTGGGATGACTTCTTTGGGGAAACTGGAGGAGATTCAGAAAATGAAGATTAATATTGATTAAAAACAAAAAAGCTCTAGAGATAGAGCTTTTCTATTATTTCATTAACGATATCATCCGGTTCTCGTGCGTCTGTAATTACATTGATTTGTGCTTTATTGTAAAAGTCATTTCTTTCAAATAAATGCTTAGCTATAAACTCAGCAAGATTTTCATCAGAAATAGTTGCAATCAAAGGACGTTTTTCTTTTTGCTTTAAAAGCCTTTCAGATAAAGTTACTACAGAAGCCCTCAAAAAAACACTTTTTGAGTTATGATTAATAATTTCCATATTATTATAATAAACCGGAGTCCCTCCACCAAGGCTTAAAATCACATTTTCTTCAGAAGCTAAAATCTCTTCCAAAGTTTCTCTTTCCAGCTTTCTAAAGTAAATTTCTCCCTTTTTATCGAAGATTTCAGGGATCGTTAATTTATTTCTCCGTGAAATTTCTTTATCGAGGTCAATTAATTTAAAATCTAGTTTTTCGCTTAATATTTTGGAAATGTGAGATTTGCCACTTCCCATGTATCCAACAAGTGAAATTATCATGAATTTTTTTTAAACAAATTTGCGAAAAAGTTTTGAGATAAAGAAAAAACTCATATCTTTGCACCACTAAAAACGAGAGACATTATCACAGTGTTAATCGACAATAAAGTGACCGACTCGGTAGCTCAGCTGGTAGAGCAATACACTTTTAATGTATGGGTCCTGGGTTCGAATCCCAGCCGGGTCACAAGCAAGAAAATTACTGGATTTTGTAATTTTATTGCCTGCGTGGTGAAATTGGTAGACACGCCATCTTGAGGGGGTGGTTTCCTAAGGATGTGCTGGTTCGAATCCAGTCGCAGGCACACTGCAGAAAATTGAAATAATTGGTATGATTTATTAGAATTATTTTTATATTTATCATTACAATTGTGGCCGACTCGGTAGCTCAGCTGGTAGAGCAATACACTTTTAATGTATGGGTCCTGGGTTCGAATCCCAGCCGGGTCACAAGTTTACTGAAAAGTAAATTTTTTTCATATTAATATTTTGTGATTTGGTGTTTCAAAGGCTTCCACAAGAAGCCTTTGATTTTTAAAAATAAATTTTGCAAAAACAAAAAATATTGTATCTTTGCACCGCTTAAAGCGAAAAACATTTTTAAAATGTCTTTGTAGATAAGTGACCGACTCGGTAGCTCAGCTGGTAGAGCAATACACTTTTAATGTATGGGTCCTGGGTTCGAATCCCAGCCGGGTCACAAGTTTACTGAAAAGTAAATTTTTTTCATATTAATATTTTGTGATTTGGTGTTTCAAAGGCTTCCTCAAGAGGCCTTTGATTTTTTTATGTACATACAGTAAGCAGCGGGATGTTTTTAATTACTAAAATTAAAATGTCTTAAACTTAAATTGAATAAAAAAGCGCTACTTAGAAAGTAACGCAGGTTATATTAAAAAATAAATTTATCAAGTAGATTTTTATGATAGATGCATGTTGTCAATGAGTCTTACTCCATCTACAATAACGACAATGAAAGCTCTGTAGATTCTGTCATTGTAAACAGAATTAGTTTCTTTTAAAGTTTTTTCGTCTGCAATTAAAAAATATTCTAACTGCATACCTTGTTGATGATCAAAAACATCCTGCACCTTTTCTTTAATCTCAGATATTGTATTCGTTTTAAACCAATCATTTACCTTTTTTAAAGTTTCGTAAATAATTTTCGACGCTTCTTTTCTATCTTCATGTAATCTTTGGTTTCTGGAACTTAATGCCAAGCCGTTTTCAGCTCTGTAGATTGAAACTCCTTTTATGTGAATAGGAAGTTTTTTCTTTTCAACCATTTTTTTAATAATAGCTAGCTGTTGGAAGTCTTTTTCACCAAAATAGGCGTTATCGGGCTGGATCTGTCTGAAAAGTTCTTCTACGACTGTTCCTACCCCGTCAAAATGTCCGGGGCGTGATTTTCCTTCCATTTCATTTTCCAGTCCGTCAAAATCATAATGTTGGCTTTCTGTCTTTTCAGGATAGATATCTGATACTTCAGGAATATAAACAGCATCTACCAATCCTGAATTCTGCAGAATCAAAATATCACGATTGATATCTCTTGGATATTTCTCAAGATCTTCAGAATTGTTAAATTGGGTAGGGTTTACGAAAATTGAAGAGATGACAAGGTCATTTTCTTTTCTGGCTTCTTCATAAAGAGAAAGGTGGCCTTTATGCAACGCTCCCATAGTAGGAGCAAAGCCTATTCTTTTTCCCATTTCTTTCTGTCTTTCAATGAAATCCTGAAGCGTTTTTTTATTTTTTAAAACTTCCATAGTTTGTTATAATAGTATTTCAAAAATACTAAAAATATCATATAATATTGTTGGTTTTGATAATTTGGAAAAGGGAATTATCGTAAAAAAATGTTAATTAAAATAATGTTGGATGTTTTTTTGTAATTTTGCACATTAAAGCATTTTTTACAAAAATTAGATAGAAGTTTATGCCGAATCAAAAGATACTGTACATTACCACAGAAATGTTCCCTTATCAGGAAGATACAAATTTAGCAACAGTGGTAAACAAAATGGCACTTAAGATGCACCAAGAAGGTAATGATGTGAGAGTTTTTATGCCACGATTTGGACAAATAAGTGAAAGGAAGTTTCAGCTTCACGAGGTTATTCGTCTTTCAGGAATGAATATTATTATCAATGATCTAGATCAGCCACTTATTATTAAAGTAGCTTCTCTTCCTGGGGAAAGACTTCAGGTATACTTTATAGACAACGAAGAGTATTTTAAAAGAAAGCAATATTATTTTGATGATGAAGGAAATCCTTTTGATGACAATGATGAGAGAGCAATCTTTTTTGCGAGAGGGGTTATAGAAACCATCAAAAAATTAAATTGGGTTCCCGATGTTGTTCACCTGAACGGATGGATGTCTTCTTTCGTTCCTATTTATCTGAAAACCTATTATGAAACAGATACATATTTCAAAGATGCTAAAATAGTTCTTTCTTTATACAATGAGAAAGATGCTGTATTGAGTAACAATATGGATGAAAAACTTAAGTTTGATAATATTTCAGGTTTAAAAGCACTAGAAAATCCAACGACTCAGAATGTTGTCATTGAAAGTATGAACTATGTGAATTCAATCGTTAAAGGAGACGAATTCTTAAATGAAGAACTGGATAAAGCGTTCAACGAAACAGAAACATCAAAATCGGAGTATCTTGATGTAGATTCTATCAATCAACTTTATTAAAAAACACATTTTAATGACTATTATTAAAAGAACTTTCGCCATTTTGTTTATGGCGATTTTTGGAAGTGTATTATTATACAATTGTGAACCAGAAACAGATAATTTAGGAGAACAATTATTTTTGAATGATGCAGCTCAGGGAGATGAGGCTTCTTATGATGTTATTGCTTATAATATCAGTAATAATGACAGTATCCGAAGTGATGCATCAAATATGTTTGATGTTTATAATTCTACAAGAAAAGCTGTCCTAGGTGCTTTTACGGAAAGTCAGTTTGGTATGCAAAGGGCATCTTATCTTACACAGGTACGTTTGCCTGCTTATACTCCAGATTTTGGAACAAATGCGGTTGTAGATTCTGTTGTTTTAGTTGTAAAGCCAACGTATGCAACGGACTCACTTACCACAACAACAGATGAAGATTATATTTCCCCAGATGGGAATGTTGCTGCTAAAAAAGTAGTAAATACTTATCCTGCTTATAAATATGGTAAAGCTAAAATTAACGGATCAACTCCGCAATTTACAATCAAAGTACATGAAGTTGAAGATTTCTTAAATGGACAGAACGATATAGCATATTCAAATACTAATTATAAATATTATTCATCTGAACTAGGAAGTAAAATATTTAATGGAAATGTAAATAGTGTAACTATTACTAAAGATTCTGATGCAACATCAATATATACTTCTTCAGCAGTAGGAATAAGAATTCCTTTAAGTGCTACTTTCTTCCAAACTAAAATTGTAGATAAAGCAAGTTCTTCAGACCTTAAAGATGCTTCTAATTTTATCAGATATTTTAAAGGATTAAGAATTTCTGTAGCTGAAAGTGATGGATATTTATTGCAGTTTAGTCCGGATGATATAGAAATGATCATGTATTATAAGAATGATAAAACCGAAAACGGTACCAATACAAGACCACAATCTACTTATAATTTTACCATGGGATCTGCAAATGCTCATATTGGTCATTATGAATATGACAGAACAGGAGCAAAATTTGGAACTTTTGTTATTGGAAATAAAGTAATAGGGGACGAGAAATTGTATACACAGGGAATGGGTGGTCCTTCAATTGGAATTAAAATTCCAACGACCACAATTGAAAAATTGAAAGAGCTATATGAAAATGATAAATCTGCTATTATAGGAGCGAGAATCAGAATTTATACTGATCCTACTTGGAGTGTTAATTATGCAAACTATAATAGTCAATATATAAATCCAAGATCATTTACCATTGTTCAAAAAGATTTAGATAGTAATGGCAAAGAAACAACAGCCTTTACCACAGATTTATTAAATCTTAGTGGCTCGATCAATTTTGGAATGTATAAAATTTATGATATTGACAAAAATCAGGCATATTATGATTTTTCAATTACCAAATCTTTAAAAGATATAGTAGAGACAGGAGTGGACAATACTAATAAATATTTCAAAATTGATTTAGGAGGATTTATTTCTAGTACTTCGGGGACCTTAGCAGGATATAAATATACAAGTCGAGCTTTTGCAGCAGACAGAGCGGTATTTATTGGTAACGATCCATCTAGCCAAAAGAAAATTCAGCTTTTAGTTGTTCACAGCAAAAAATAAAATACAAATAAAAAAACACGAGATAAATTATGTGCGGAATAGTAGGGTATACAGGATTTCAGGATGCGTATGATATTGTTATCAACGGTCTTAGAAGATTGGAATATAGAGGGTATGACAGTGCTGGAATTGTCTTAGAAGATGGAAATAATAAATTAGAAGTTGAGAAAACGAAAGGGAAGGTAGATGATTTAGTAAAGATTTCTGAAGGCCTAAAAGGGACTTCTAAAATCGGTATGGGCCACACCCGTTGGGCTACACATGGAGTTCCAAGTGATAGAAACTCCCATCCACACCTTTCTAACAATAATAAGATTGCACTTGTTCATAATGGGATTATTGAAAACTACGATACCATTAAAACAATGCTTACTGAAAAAGGTTTTACCTTCAAATCAGAAACAGATACAGAAGTTTTGGTGAATCTTATCCAGTATTTCATGGATTTGAATTCTGAAACGGATTTTCCAACTGCAGTAAGATATGCACTTAATGAGGTATATGGAGCGTATGCTATCACAGTAATGCATGAAGATTTCCCAGGGGTATTGGTAGTAGGAAGATTAGGATCTCCTTTGGCAATCGGTATTGGAGAAAAAGAATATTTCATTGCTTCAGATGCGTCACCTTTCGTAGAGTTTACGAAGGAAGCTATTTATCTTGAAGAAGGTCATATGGCTACTATTTCTTTAGAAAACGGGGTAGATATCAGAACGATTAATGATAACTCTAAAATTAAACCTGAAATTCAGGAACTTAAATTAAGTTTAGAGCAGATCGAAAAAGGGGGTTATGAGCATTTCATGTTAAAAGAAATTTTCGAACAGCCAAAATCCGTGCACGATACCATGAGAGGTAGACTTCTTGTAGATGAAGGAGTTATCAAAATGGCCGGAATCTGGGATCATATTGAAAAGTTCAAGAATGCAAACAGAATTATCATCATTGCTTGTGGCACTTCTTGGCATGCAGGTCTTATCGGTGAATATTTAATTGAAGAATATGCAAGAATCCCTGTTGAAGTAGAATATGCTTCGGAATTCAGATATAGAAACCCAATTATTACTGATAAAGACGTAGTGATTGCGATTTCTCAGTCTGGAGAAACTGCAGATACAATGGCTGCTTTAAAATTAGCAAAAGAAAAAGGAGCATTTATATATGGTATATGTAATGTTGTAGATTCTTCCATTGCTAGAATTACAGATGCAGGTTCATATACTCATGCCGGTCCTGAAATTGGAGTGGCTTCTACAAAAGCTTTTACTGCTCAACTTACCATCCTTACTTTAATTGCATTTAAATTAGGTAAACATAATGGGAATTTAGGAAACGCAGATTTCATGAGCTTAATTGCTGAGTTAGATGCTATTCCTAAAAGAATTGAAGATGTCTTAGCTTCAACGAACGAATTGGTGCAAGATATTGCAAAAGACTTTGTGAGCACTACAAACTTCCTTTATTTAGGAAGAGGATATAACTATCCTGCTGCATTGGAAGGAGCATTGAAGTTAAAAGAGATCTCTTATATTCATGCGGAAGGATATCCTGCTGCAGAAATGAAGCATGGGCCAATTGCATTAATTGACGAAAATATGCCAATTGTTATTATAGCACCTAAAAAAGGACATTATGATAAGATTGTAAGTAATGTTCAGGAAATTAAAGCAAGAAAAGGTAAAATTATCGCTGTTGTTAATAAAGGAGATACTCAGGTAAGTGCAATGGCGGATTATGTTATTGAAATCCCTGAAACTTCAGAATGCTTCTCACCAATCGTTGCATCAGTACCTTTACAGTTATTGGCATACTATATTGCAGTGTACAGAGGAGCGAATGTAGACCAACCAAGAAACCTTGCGAAATCTGTAACTGTGGAATAAAAATTTGGTGTAAATAAAATAAATTTAGATTTCTTCCGTTATTTCAAAAAAAATCTTAAAAGTTTCTTAAAAAAATTATATATTTACGGCTTAATTATAAAAATTAACATGAAAAGGATATTTCTTTTATTATTGTCTGCGTCAGTAGCGTCGGTATCTTGTTCAGGTGGTGGTACTTCTTCTGTAGGGAAACCAGGAACGAAAGGAGAATTGATACCAAGAGAAAAAGCAAAATCATTTGTTGCGGAAAGACCATATGGTATGGTTGCGATTCCTGCAGGCTCGTTTATTGCGGGTATGGCAGATCAAGACCCAACAAACTCTCCGGAAAAATCAGCGTTGAAAACATCAACGGTTTCTTCTTTCTTCATGGATGAAGCTGAAACTACGAATGCAGAATACAGACTGTTTATTAATTATGTGAGAGACTCTATCGCTAGAACATTACTTGCTGAAGCTGCAGGTGAAGGCGGAGATGGAAGAGGAAAGGGTACAGGTATAGGAGACTATGCTTACCTTGCTAAAAAAGAAGACAACTTAACACCATATCAAGAATATTTAGAAGGCCAAGGTGGCGGAAATGACGGAAGCTACGATGCAAGTAAGAAATTAGATTGGAAAATTCCTTTGCATTGGAATACAACAAAGTATCCGGATGTAGAATATGCTGAAGTTTTAGAATCTTTGTATTTACCAGCTTCTTCTAGAGTTGGAAATGAAAGAATCCTAGATGTAAGTAAATTAAAATATACTTATCAGTGGGGAGATATGGATGCTGCTATTGCTGATAATGAAAGAGGGGTAAATTATTTGAAAAGAGAAAGTATTGCAATCTATCCTGATACAACAGTTTGGGTTAAAGACTTCCACTTTACATATAATGAGCCATTATTTGAACAATATTTCTGGCACAAAGCTTATAAAGACTATCCTGTAGTTGGAGTAACTTGGGATCAGGCAAGAGCTTATTGTAATTTCAGAACCAAATTAAAATCTGATTACAACGAAAGTTTAAAAAGAAGAAAACAAAGACCAATACAATTCCGTTTACCTAGTGAAACAGAATGGGAATATGCAGCAAAAGGTGGAAAACAAAATGCAGCTTATCCTTGGGGAGGACCTTATTTAATGGATGACAGAGGTTGTTATCTTGCAAACTTTAAGCCAAAAAGAGGTAACTATATGGAAGATGATAAAAAAGGTACTTATACCTATACAGCTCCTGTAAAGAAATTTAGAAAGAACGGATTTGGTTTATACGATATGGCCGGAAACGTTGCTGAATGGACAGAATCAGGATATAATAATTCATCTGCTGTATTTACATCTACGCTTAATCCATCTACAAAAGATAAGTCTGATACTAGAAAATCTGTAAGAGGAGGTTCTTGGAAAGATGTGGGATATATGTTGATGACAGGTATGAGAGATTGGGAAAGAAAAGATTCTGCTAGAAGTTATATTGGATTTAGAACAGTACAGGACATTCCTGAAGCTGCGGTAAAGCCAAGAAAAATAAACAGATAAAAACCAAAAACTAATTTACACTAACATTAAAAAAAACTAACGTATATGTTTAAGACTAAAGATGCTTGGATGAATTTCTTCTATTCATTCGGTGCTGCAATTGTAATTCTAGGAGCTTGGCTTAAAATTACTCACATTACACTAGGACCTATTAATGGTAACATCGCTCTTACGGTAGGGCTTGTTACTGAGGCTATTATTTTCGTTATTTTTGCCTTTGATCCACCGAAAAATGAAGAGTCTTATGCTTGGGAAAATGTTTACCCTGAATTATTAGATAAACATGCAAATCCTAACCCTTTACATTCTAATGTTTCTACTAGAAATAACAACAATCATTTAGCTGAGCTAGAAAACTCTCTTTCTGGTAAACTTGATAAAATGTTACAGGATGCAAAGCTTGACGTTCAATTATTTGACAGATTGAGAACAGGAATCGATAAATTTTCAAGCTCTGTAGATCAGATTAACCAAACGGTAGATGTATCTGCTTCTACTCATAAATACAACGATCAGTTGAATAAAGCTGCTCAACATATGGAAAGTATGAATGCTCTATACGCAATGCAATTAGAAAGCGGAAAGAGACAATCAGAATTTGCAAACAAATATGTTGCAGATATGCAAAAATCTGCTGAGCAATCAGAAAAATTCAATCAAGAATTACAAGGCTTAACATCTAACTTAAATAACTTAAATAGAGTTTATGGCGGTATGTTAACTGCAATGAAGTCTTAATTTCTTAACCATTTCTAAATTTTAATTATTTAATCAAACAAAAGAAAAGAGAATGGCAAAAGGAAAACAGACTCCACGTCAGAAGATGATCAACCTTATGTATTTGGTGTTCATCGCGATGATGGCCCTAAACATTGATGTTGAAATTATCAGGTCATTTTATGACTCTACAGTATCCCTTAATCAAACCCGTAATTTAACGGAACAAAAAAATAAAGATATCTTCGAAAAAACACTTGAAGCTAAAGCGCAACAAGTGCCAGATACTTATGCTCAGCCTTGGGCACAGTATCAAGTATTGAGAGATAAAATTGATGGGTTGGTAAAAGCAGCAGAAGATGTAAAAGTTACACTTAAAAAACAATCAGAATTCCACGATAAAGATGAAAAGGGGAAGGATATGGATGTAAGTGAAAACTTCTCTGCATTGAATAATAATGAAGCAACTACAGAATTCTTCTTCAAGGGAGGAGATGAAAATAGTCCATCAAAAAATGCTCTGGATTTAAAATCTAAAATTGATGATGTAAGAAATTATATCAATGCAACATTTGGTGGAAATTCACAGCTGGCAAAATTGGTTGAAAGAGCAAACGCTTCTTTAATCGCAGAATATCCTCAAGGAAAATCTCCGAACGGTAAAACTTGGTTTCAGAATAAATTCTATCACCAGCCACTTATTGCGGCAATTTCTAACTTAGGAATTATTCAGAATGATGCAAGAAATGTACAATCAGATGCATTGGCGTTAATGCTACAAGAAAAAGTAGATGCTAGTATCAAGTTTACAAGCTATGAAGCTATTGTTTCTGCTCCTACAGATATCGTTGCAGGTAATAAAGCTGAAGCAGTTGTAATGTTGGGTAACTACTCTAACAGTAACAAGATTAGTATCAGTGGTGTTGGAAGACAGGAAAATGGAAAAGGATTCCTTTCTTTAAACACAGGAGGATTAGGAGAACACAAAATTGGTGGTGTGATTACACTTACCGATGCTAGTGGAAAAGCTCAGCCTTTCACTTGGACTCATACTTATAATGTAATTGCAGGTCCACAAGAGGTAAAACTTGAAAAAGGATTATTACTTTCTGCAGATAAGATGAATGTAATGTATAGAGGATTAGAAAACCCAGTATCTGGATCTATCTTAGGTGCTGATAATTCTAAACTTACATTATCTGCTCCAGGTGCTTTGGTAAGAAGTACTGGTACAGGTAAGTGGATTGTAAAACCACAAGCAGGAAATGTTGTTAAATTGATCTTGTCAGGTAGAGAACCTAATGGTAAAGTAGTATCTCAGGAATTTGAATACAGAATTAAGAATGTACCGCCACCGCAAGGACAGATGAGAGGACAGAATGTATTGACAATGCCGGCTCAGTCTATCCAGAATCAAACGGTTCAGGCAGCGATTCCAGATTTCGACTTCCCTGTATCATTTACCGTAACTGAATTTATGGTTAGAATCCCGGGAAGAGCAGCAATGCTTGTAAAAGGAAATTCATTGCAAGATGCAGCAGGTCTGTTGAAAAATGTTAGACCTGGTGATGATGTATCAATTATTGAAATAAAGGCGACAGCTCAAGGATTGGAAGGACCTATTAAGAAAATCACTCCAATTATTATACATGTTCCATAAGTTTAAATAGCAATTATTATGAAAAAATATATTAGCAGTCTTTTAGTTTTAGTTTCTGGGTTTGCATTATCTCAGTCTATTCTAAATGCTTCTTCTCCGGAAGAGTTCAGACAAATGAGAGCTGAAAATATGAGAAAAGTGGGAGATACTGTTATTAGTAATAAAGTAAAACCACTAGAGTACGGATTTGTAGATGAGAAGGATATCTTAAAAGGTATGTATGTTTGGGAAATTATAGATTTGAATGATAAAATCAATCAGCCTTTCTATTATGACAATCCAAACGGTCTTTTGTCTAAAAATACTAGATCATTATATCAGATTCTATTAGATGCTGCATTAAGCGGTCAAATTGAAGAAGTATATGACGATGAGGATTTTACTACAAAACTTTCTGCAGAAGGTATCAAAAAAAGACTTGAAAAAGTTGTTTTAAATGATGCTGCAATTGATATTTTACAATCAGGTAGACAGTTAACTGAACAAGAGAAAAAAGAATATACCGACTATTTTCAAACAACAACTGATAAAGTTAAAATGTTGAAAATAATGGGAATGTGGTTTATTGACAAAAGAGATGGTCAAATGAAATACAGACCTCTTGGTATTGCTGCAATGGGACCAGATCCTGCGGTTCAGGGTGTTTATGATGCTGAAGGAAAAGCGATTGCTGGAAAAGATGAGTTAATCGATCTATTCTGGGTATACTATCCTAAAGCGAGAGATATCTTGGCAAATAACTATGTATTCAATAGAAAAAATTCAGCTGCTGATTTATCTTTTGATGACGTTATCAATGCAAGAAGATTCTCTTCTGTAATCTATAAATCATCAAGCGGTTTAGGAGACGGAAGCATCAAGGATTATGTTCCTAGAAATGCTGAAGAACAACTTGAAGAAAGTGATAGAATCAAAGCACAGATTCTTGAAATGGAAAACGAATTGTGGAATTATTAATATTTCATTTGATTCATATACAAAACCTGAGTATTTTTACTCAGGTTTTTTTATTGTGAAATGTAGTATTATTTAGTTTTGAAAGGCATAATTAAACGAAACCTTAATTAAATGAAGATTCTTATATGAAAAATGTAGACTATATAATTGTTGGAGATGGATATGCAGGCGTTTTTTTTGCTCATCAATTGATTAAAAATAATAAATCATTCGTGATGTTTTCCGAAGGTGAAAAAAGCGCTTCACAAGTGTCTGCGGGAATAATCAATCCTGTAGTGTTAAAGAAATTTACTACTTTTTGGAAGGCTCAGGAACAGATAGATTTTCTAAAGGACTCATTAAAAGAAATTGAAGCCTATACGGGAAATAATTATTTAATAGATGCACCTATTCACAGAATTTTTCACGATGAAAATGAACAGAAACTTTGGCTTAAAAAATCTGAAAATATAGAGCTTCAGGATTTTTTGGATGAAAATTTTGATCACATAGAGGTAGTAAAAAACGATTTTAATACAGGAAAGGTTAATCAGTCTGCGAGACTCAATGTTAAGGGGTTTTTCATGGGTGTATTTGATTTTCTTGAAAACAGAGGACAATTGATTAAAGAAAAATTTGAATATTCTAAAATTAACACTGCTGATTCCGTTTATAAAGAGTTTAATTTTAAGAATATTATTTTTTGCGAAGGAATGGGAGTGAAAGAAAATCCTTTCTTTTCAGATATTACTGTAAATGCCAATAAAGGACATCATATTAAAGTAAAACTATCAAAATCTTTAGATCAGAATATTACCATTAAAAAGAAACACTTTTTGTTTCCATTAGACAACGATTTATATTTTTACGGAGGAACTTATGATCGTGACCAGCTTCACCATCATATTGATGATTCTGCTGTAGAACAGTTGACAAATGGTTTAGCTGAATTTTATCCTTACGATTTTGAAATACAGGAAGTCAATTTTGGGTTTCGTCCTACCGTGAAAGACAGAAGGCCTATTATTGGAAAACATTCAGATCACTCGAGTATGTATGTGTTTAACGGATTAGGAGCAAGAGGAATATTGAATGGCTGTTATTTTTCCAAAGTGTTATATGATTGCATTGAAAATGATTCTCAGCTACCTGAAGAAGTAGATATGAAAAGATTTATAAATTAAAAAAAAATCGGGTCAACAATGACCCGATTTTTTTACTATATGGTAAATTGTGTTTAATTGCTAAGAACAAATTTCGCTAAAGGAGCCATTCTTGCTCTGTTAAGAGTAAGAGTATTACCATTTACCGAATAATTATCTGCAGCTAACAAAGCCTTACTAAATAATTGTTCGGTTTCTAAATCTTCACAGGCCATCATGGTAGACATTCCCTGATTGAATTTTATACGCATGATATCCGGTTTGATTTCAAAACTTCCTCCTATACCGTTACATCCGGCGTGTCCTTCATATCTCATTGTACTTGTATTAAGTTTGAAATAAGGGTTGTTTTTAGGATTTTTCAATTGAATGGGTTTACCATTAAGCTCAGTAAGCTTCCATGTTTTTTCGGTAATGTCATTTTTGGATGACTGTTTGGCACTATTACAGGAAAAAAGAAATACTGATAAAAAGAAAATGATAATGTAGTGGTGTAGATTTTTCATAGTGATAAGGTTTGGATTAAATATAATAAAGGATTGGCTAGTAAGAAGCCATTTTAGTAGGACTGTTTTCTTTGGTTGGTTTGTAATGAAACAATACCATATCCGCATCCTTTTTTAGAAATGTGATATTTCCTCGGATATTAGAATACTGATAAGCTTCGTTTGCAGCAGTATATTCCGGCAGCTCGTCGATTTTTTTTATTTCGTATGTCTTACCATCAAGAAAAATCTTGGCTGTATTTTGAGTATGATTGATGATCACTTCCATCTGATCACCAAAATCATCTACAAAAGTGGCTTTGGTAATACTGTCCTTTATAATTTCTCTGGCAGGCTCTATGGCTGCAACTTCATTTTCTTTAGTGGAATGGTTACATGACAGTAAGGTAAGTATAAGAGCGAAGACCGCGAAAAGAACATTTTTTTTCATAATAATTTATTTTGATGTGTTTCATTGGTGTGATTTGTTTGGCAAAGTTATTGTTTTTTTAGATAGAAACTGTTAAATTATTATAAATTATATAGTGGGTCTGAAATTAAATGAATATTTTATTTTTAAAATCTCTTCTAGTTTTAATGTTTTCTTATGACTTTTTGTGCTAATGAGGGCTTTTTAGAAGATTATAGATATAAATAATTGAGAATCAATAATAATTAAATGTTTCTTTGCTGGTTGTTTCCATCAATGTATGAAAGGTTAATTGTTATTCAGGATATTTAAAGGTGAGTTAAATATTGTTAATACATGTCATTTATCATAAAATTGGTTTGATTTTTATGCAAACTAAAACATACATTTGTGCCTTCAAAATTATGAGAAATTATATCGTGTATTTTTTGACCAGTCTTTTTCTGCTATTCGTAGTGGAAAGTAAGATCAACGTCAAAACATTACGAAACGATTATACCCATCACAATTCTCAGAATTTACCTAAAAGAGCAAACCGCTTAAACCAAACCTACGAAAAACTTTCTATGCAACAGTCGCCGGATGATGCAAGCAATGCTTACTCTCTGGAACTTACGGAAGATGATTTCCAATTGTCTGATACATTTCAGGCTATGGTTGTTTTTGCGAGTATTTTTACATTGGTTTATATTTTTGGACTGAAAAGCTTCAAAAGACTTAAGCCTACTATTCATGGTTTCCTCTCTGAATTTGACTCTGTAAAAAGATTCATTCTGATTCGTTCTATCAGAATCTAAGATTTTATTTTTCGATTTATTTTCTGTTGGCTCTGCCGGCGGGAAAATATCTGCGTTGTGTTTGTTGGTAATCATCACTTCGTCACCATTCTATATTACCATTTTTCATTCCAAATTAAAACATTAACGATTTATATAAACTCTAGAATTATGATGAAAAGAGTTGTCGCAAGCATTGCGCTAAGCAGTCTTTTATTGTTCACAAGCTGTAACAAGAAAAAAGAAGAAAAAGAAGAAGCTACGATTTATCCTGTTACCTCTCCAGTAGTAATGGATACGGTAATTGATAAAGAATATGTAGCTCAGATCAGATCTGTGAAGAACATCGAAGTTCGTGCACAGGAGAAAGGTTTCCTTGAGAAAATCTTTGTAGATGAAGGCCAGTTTGTACACCAGGGACAGACACTATTCCGCATCATGCCAAAGCTTTATCAGGCAGAACTATTGAAAGCACAGGCAGAAGTAGCGCAGGCTACTATTGAATTGAAAAATGCCAGTACACTAGCAAGTAACAACATTGTTTCTAAAAACGAAAGAGCAATGGCTAAAGCTAAATTGGATGCTGCCAACGCAGAAGCTAAATTGGCCCAGATTCACTTGTCATTTACAGACATTAAAGCTCCGTTTTCAGGGATTATTGACAGAATTCCTTTGAAATTGGGAAGCTTGGTTGATGAAGGAGATTTATTAACCTCTCTTTCAGATAACAATGATGTATACACGTATTTCAACGTTTCTGAACCGGAATATCTGAATTACCAGAGAAATGTAGCCTCAAGAGGAAGCAATCAGGTAGCTTTGGTTATGGCAAACGGTGATGTTTTCCCTCAAAAAGGTGAAGTTCAGACCATTGAGGGAGAATTTGACAGTGAAACAGGAAACATTGCTTTTAGAGCTAAATTTCCGAACCCTGCAAAGCTGTTAAGAAACGGAGAAACAGGAAAAGTGAGAATGACTTTGCCTTTGAAAAACGCTTTAATCATTCCTCAAAAAGCAACATACGAAATTCAGGATCAGAAATACGTTTTTGTAGTTGATAAAAACGGAGTGGCAAAATCCCGAAATATTAAAATAGCTTATGAACTTCCTGATGTATATGTTGTTGGTTCAGGATTGGCAACAGGCGACAGAATTCTATTAGAAGGAGTACAGAAAGTGAAAGACGATCAGAAAGTTCAGGTTAAAGCTCAGGATCCGAAAAAAGTTCTTCAATCGTTGAAATTAAAAGCAGAGTAAGAAATACGATAATTGATAAGCGATCATTGATCATGTAAACTGTTCAAACCATCACTTATCATTCATCATTAATAATTTATATTATTTTATGTTTAAGAAATTCATTCGCAGACCTGTTCTGTCTATCGTAATCTCTTTGATTATCGTATTTATGGGAGTCTTGTCCCTGACGAAGTTGCCGATTACACAGTTCCCTTCCATTTCACCGCCAAAAGTAAACATCACAGCAGAATATCCGGGTGCCAACAACGAATTGTTGATCAAATCCGTGGTTATTCCGTTAGAAAGAGGTTTAAATGGGGTGCCGGGAATGAAATATATGACTTCCGATGCCGGAAACGACGGGGAAGCTTCTATTCAGGTGGTTTTCGATTTGGGAACCGATCCTAACGTAGCCGCTGTAAACGTACAAAACCGTGTATCTTCGGTTGTAAACAAACTTCCGCCATTGGTAGTTCGTGAAGGGGTGAAAATCACTCGTGAAGAACCTAACATGTTGATGTATATCAACCTGTATAGTGATGATCCGAAAGCTGACCAGAAATTCCTTTTCAACTATGCAGATATCAACGTGATGTCTGAATTGAGAAGGGTAAGCGGAGTTGGTTTCGCAGACATCTTGGGAACAAGAGAATATGCAATGCGTATTTGGCTGAAACCAGATAGATTAACGGCTTACAGTATTTCAGCAGATGAAGTAATGGAGTCTTTAAACCAACAAAGTTTAGAAGCATCACCTGGTAAAACAGGGGAGAGTTCCGGTAAAAGATCTCAGTCATTTGAATATATTTTAAAATATCCGGGCCGTTTTAACAATGAAAAAGATTACGGAAATATTATTCTTAAAGCAAAACCGGGCGGAGAATTTATCAGATTAAAAGATGTTGCAGATATCGAATTCGGTTCATCGATGTATGACATTTATTCTACATTGAACGGTAAACCTTCTGCAGCGATCACTGTAAAACAATCTTACGGATCCAATGCAAGTGACGTTATCAAAAATGTAAAATCTTTGATGGCTGAATTGCAGAAAACAACCTTCCCGAAAGGAATGCACTATGACATCAGTTATGATGTATCAAAATTTTTGGATGCATCTATTGAAAAAGTAGTTCATACCCTATTTGAAGCCTTTATTTTGGTGGCAATCGTGGTATTCCTGTTCTTGGGAGACTGGCGTTCAACATTGATTCCTGCTTTGGCGGTTCCCGTTTCATTGATAGGTACATTCGCAGTCATGTCGGCATTTGGAATTACATTAAACATGATCTCGCTCTTTGCCCTTGTAATGGCGATCGGGGTTGTGGTCGATGACGCGATTGTGGTTATTGAAGCCGTTCATGCCAAGATGGAAGAAAAACATTTATCTCCGTTAAAGGCAACAGAAGAAGCGATGCATGAAATCAGTGGGGCGATCATCGCAATTACTTTGGTAATGGCATCCGTATTCATTCCGATTGCGTTCATGTCTGGTCCTGTTGGGGTTTTCTATCGTCAGTTCTCTATTACAATGGCTTCTGCGATTATTCTTTCAGGGGTTGTAGCTTTGACATTGACTCCGGCTTTATGTGCTTTAATCTTAAAAAATAACCACGGAAAACCTAAGAGAAGAACTCCTATTACTATTTTCTTAGATAAATTCAACGGTTTATTTACAAAAGGAGCTGGGAAATACGAGAAAATGCTGAACAAAACAGTGAAGAAAAAAACGGTTACACTTCCATTGTTATTGGCTTTCTGTGCTGCTACATTCTTCCTGAGTAATTCCCTTCCATCAGGATTTATTCCGGCGGAAGACCAGGGGATGATCTACGCGATTATTCAGACGCCACCGGGTTCAACCTTGGAAAGAACTAACCAGATTGCCAGAGAACTATTAAGAGAATCTGAAGGTATTGATGGAGTACAATCCGTTTCTTCATTGGCAGGTTATGAGATCCTGACAGAAGGTACAGGTTCCAACTCAGGTACTTGTTTGATCAACTTAAAAAGTTGGGAAGACCGTAAAGAATCTGCCGCGGAAATCATAGAAAAGCTTGAAGAAAAGGCTAAAAATATTCCGGGTGCGAACATAGAATTCTTCCAGCCGCCGTCAATTCCGGGATATGGTGCTGCAGGTGGTTTTGAGCTTCGTTTGCTGGATAAAGCAGGAAGTGGAGATTATCACAAAATGGAACAGGTAAGTAACGACTTTGTAAAGGAACTGAAAAAACGTCCTGAACTGGGTTCTGCATTTACATTCTATTCTGCGAGTTTCCCGCAATATATGTTGAGAGTAGATAACGATCTTGCCGAGCAAAAAGGCGTAACGATCGAAAATGCAATGGACAATTTATCAACTTTAATCGGTTCCAACTACGAGACGAGTTTCATCCGTTTCGACAGACCTTATAAAGTAATTGTTCAGGCAGGACCTCAATATCGTGCATTGCCGACAGATCTATTGAAATTGTATGTTAAAAACGATAAAGATCAGATGGTTCCTTACTCAGATTTCATGCATTTGGAAAAAGTGTACGGTTTATCAGAGATCACGAGACATAATATGTATAACTCATCTGAGGTGAGTGGAACTCCTGCACCGGGATACAGTTCCGGACAGGCAATTGCAGCGATTAAAGAAGTGGCAGACAAGACCCTTCCTAGAGGTTTCGGTATTGACTGGGCAGGTATTTCTAAAGATGAAGTAAGCCGTGGAAACGAGGCGATATATATATTTTTAGTCTGTTTAGGATTTGTTTACTTAATTCTTGCGGCACAGTATGAAAGTTTCATTCTTCCGTTACCGGTAATCTTATCATTGCCGACAGGGATTTTCGGAGCATTCCTATGTTTGAAATTATTAGGATTAGAAAACAACATTTATGCTCAGGTAGCAATGGTGATGTTGATCGGTCTATTGGGTAAAAATGCCGTATTGATCGTGGAATTTGCCGTTCAGAAAAAAGCTGAAGAAGGAATTCCTGTCGCTCAGGCGGCGATTGAAGGAGCAGCGATCCGTTTCCGTCCGATTTTGATGACCTCTTTTGCATTCATTGCAGGTTTGATTCCTTTGGTAATGGCAACCGGACCGGGTGCAATTGGTAACCGAACCATTGGTACAGCAGCAGCAGGAGGAATGTTGATCGGAACTATTTTCGGATTGATGATTATTCCTGGATTGTATTATATCTTCGGAACGATCGCCGAAAAGTCGAGATTGTCAAAATATGAAGAAGAAAATCCTTTAACAGAACAAACAGAACCGTATCAACACGATGACAAACATGAAGATTTATAATAAATATATAGCAGCCATCGCCTTATCGCTTGTTTTAGCAAGTTGTAAGGCGCCAATGGCGACTGTCATAAAAGACGAGGTAAAAGAAAATGTCCCTCAGAATTTTAATCAGGAAGATCAGGGGGATGCCAGTAATAACATCGGAACAACCCCTTGGAGACAATTCTTCACTGATCCGAACTTAGTGGCTTTAATTGAAACATCATTAAAGAACAATCAGGAACTGATGATCACTTTGCAGGAAATTGAAATTGCAAAAAGTGGAGTATTAGCGAAAAAAGGAAGATTAACTCCTACAGTAACTGCTGGGGTTGGCGCCGGATTGAAGAAAGCTGGACGTTATACAAGTGAAGGAGCGGGGGATGCTACCACAGAAATCGAACCCGGAAAAGAAATGCCGGATCCGCTTGGGAATTTCGAGGGCGGTTTGATGGCTAACTGGGAAATCGATATCTGGAAAAAATTAAGAACAGAGAAAGAATCTGCGGTTGCCCATTATCTTTCGACAGTAGAAGGGAAGAATTTCGTTCTTTCGAACCTGATTGAAGAAGTTGCCGATAACTATTACGAATTGCTTGCTTTGGACAATCAGCTGGATATTATTCAGCAGTATATTAAACTTCAGCAAAAAGCTCTGGAAATCTCAAAAATTCAGAAAGAAGCTGCAGCAACTACTGAATTGGCGGTGAAAAAATTTGAAGCCGAGCTTGCAAAATCTAAAGCATCAGAATATACAATCCGTCAGGAAATTACCGAAAAAGAGAATCAGATTAATGCGCTGTGTGGTCGTTATCCACAACCGATTGTAAGAACAAAAGAAGATTTTATGACCACAATTCCGCAAACGGTATATACAGGAATTCCGTCTCAATTATTGGCGAACCGTCCTGATATCAAACAGGCGGAATTGGAGTTAAAGTCATCAAAACTAGACGTAGAAGCAGCAAGAAAAGAATTTTATCCTTCATTGGAAATCTCTGCGACATTAGGATTAGAAGCATTTAAACCTTCTTACTTGGTGAAAATGCCGGAATCTATTGCTTACAATTTAGCAGGTGAACTGGCAGGACCGCTCATTAACAAAAGCGCCATCAAAGCCAATTTCCAGACTGCGGATGCAAGACAGATCCAGGCTTTGTATGAATATGACAAAACAATTCTGAATGCCTATTTAGACGTTGCAAACTTAATGTCTAAAGTGAAAAACATCGATCAGTATTATAAACTGAAGTCTGAAGAAACACAGGCTTTGGATAAATCAATAGATATTGCTAACCAGTTATTTAGAAATTCAAGAGCAGATTATCTGGAAGTTCTTCTGAACCAGAGAGATGCACTGGATGCTAAAATGGAACTGGTGGAAGCAAAACAAAAACAGCTGAGTACAGTTGTGGATATTTATAAGAGCTTAGGCGGAGGCTGGAAGTGATTGTAAATCCTTAATGTTTTATTTGGGAGACCGTCAATTTGGCGGTCTCTTTTTGTTGTAATACAGATCATAAAACAGGAAGGTGATTCTGAAATTAATATAAGTTGCTGAAAATTAATATTATTTTGAGACATTCATATTGGTGAATTATAGAAAGGGTTTTGTATATTTAGGTACCAAACCGATTATCATGAAAAAAATACTATTACTATTCTTAGCTGCAATTGTAGTCTTACTTATTTTTCTAATCATAAGGACCCTCACTTATCCATTCAAAAAGAACGAAGCTTCTGCCGGAAAACCCTGGGATGTTGTTCGTAATGATGCTGCAGTTCAGCGGTTATCCGGAGGAATAAAAATACCTACAGTTTCTACAGGTGAATTGGGTGATTTTGATTATGCTCCGTTTGAAAAATTTAAGACCTATTTAAAAGAATCTTATCCTTTGGTCTATCAAAATACCGAAAACTATGAAATCAATACCTATGCTTTAGTATTTAAAATAAAAGGAAAAAACAGTTCTTTAGCTCCTATATTGTTTTTATCCCATATTGATGTTGTTCCGCCGGGCGATGCAGACGTGCTCAATAAAAATGAAAATATAAACCAGCCAAATGATAAACCGACGCCAAGCGTTTCAAGAGTAGCAAAAGACTGGGAATATGGTCCGTTTTCAGGAGCCGTCGCAAATGGTAAGATCTATGGAAGAGGAACGATAGATATGAAAGGAATGCTTTTCTCTTTAATGGAATCAGCAAATATGATCATTGAAAGTAAAATTATTCCGGAACGCGATATTTATCTGGCTTTTGGATTTGATGAAGAAGTAGGAGGGAAAAAAGGGGCCACCCAGATTGCTGAACACTTTAAAAAACTGGGGCTAAAATTTGATGCCGTATATGACGAAGGTGGGCTGATTTTAGAAAAAGGAAATGTGGCCGGAATTAATAATGATGTTGCCGTTGTCGGTTGTGCCGAAAAAGGATTTCTTTCAGCCAAAATAAAAGTAAAAGGACTGGGCGGTCATTCTTCTATGCCACCCACTGAAAGTGCCATTGGTAAAGCAGCAGTTATTATGCAGCGGCTTGAAAAAGATCAGATGAAACCTATGATAACCCCTTCTATGCAGGAATTTTTTAATAATGTAGGAGGAGGAATGTCTTTTGTGAACAGAATGGCCATTGCAAATACATGGCTGCTTAAACCTGTATTGCTTTCTCAACTCACCAAAAATAACACAACCAACGCTTTGGTGAGAACGACTACAGCACTTACCATGATGAAAGGCAGTGACGGAACCAATGTTCTTTCCCCTGAAGTGGAATTTGTGGTCAACTTCAGATTACTTCCCGGTAATACTATAAAAGAGGTCAAAGAACATATTGCGAAAGCTACAGAAGGCTTTGATGTGGAGGTAGAAGAAATCGACAATAGCCGTGAAGCGTCTGCAGTTTCATCTACGAATACTCGTGCTTATAAAATGATTCAACAGGGAATACAACAGATTTATCCTGAAGCTGTAGTGACTCCTTACCTTACAGTGGGAGGAACGGATGCTTATAAATATCAGATCGTGAGTGATCATATTTACAGATTTATGCCTATTAAGATCAACAGTTTTGAACAGCAAAGTATTCACAGCACCAACGAATATATCAGTATCGAGAACTACCTTAGAATGATTCATTACTTTGAATTCATTATGAAAAACTATGACAAATAAAAATTCTCAACTATTTTTTTAGGTGCATTTTAATACGTCAAGTTTTGTCGCATAAGCGGAATAGTTTTGTCATATCAAAATTACAAAGCTATGGAACTGCCGTTTTATCTTACTTATAAAGAATTTGAAAATAATTATTACAACAACCTTGAAAAATGGTTTGAAGAATACCATAACACATCCGAGGTTGATTATTTGAAGCACTTGGCAAATTTGTACAGTCCGTATGTATATTACAATTTTGCTAAAGACAGGCTTCAGGCAGATGCATCTGTTCAGATCAAAGACTGCTTTTTCCCGTATTATGAAAAAATAGGAATTTCATTTTGCACCAGCTGCGATCAAAACAACAAACACATTTCGAAAGGAATGAATCACCTTTTTGAATGGAAAACCATCACCATGATGGAATATGCACAGCATATTTTAGACAAGATCAACAGACATATTGCCCAAAATACTACCCAAGACAATACATCCGTTTTTGATTTTATTAATGATAAAGAAGTCATTACGTTTAGAGATGGAGCCGGATTGTGTGTAAACTATAACCAACATCAATCCACCATCCCTTTCCTTAAAGCCTATCTTCCTGTTTTCGGAAAGACTGTTGATATTGCGGTATATAGAGATTTCATTTTTTCTGTCGTGCAGATCGCAGAATTTATAGACCAAAAATTAAAAGAAGTACACGCTTTCGAACACATGATGTACTCAAAATTAAAATCAGAAGCCAAATTTAAAGTACAGATGAACGAGCAGTTTTTAATGATCTGCAATTAATTTTTAAACCAAACATTCATATAACTAAATTGTAGTTTGAAATTTTTCAAACAAAACCTCCTGATCATAGTTGACCGGGAGGTTTTTTTATTACTTACGCTGATAAGGAATATTCCAGATAAGATCTGCGGCAAGATAATGAACGCCGCCTTTGTGGAGGCTTCTGCTGTCCCTGATCAGGTCATCCATATATCCTATATCCATTGTAAAAGGAGAATGGGGGATAGCAAATACATAATAAGCCGCAATACGCATTTCCCGGTATCCAAAATGATTCCATGAATGTTCAGGTTCATTCATGTGGCTTATTGAAAATAATTCCTCCATGCTCACTAGAATTTTCTGGTTGCTTTTTCGGGATACAGTATAGGTCAGTTGACTTTTAAGACGTGTTCTCAGCTGAAAATCCTCTTCAGTTCTATTAAAATCAGCGTCAAAAAATTTCCTGAATTCCTGCCGGATGGTATTTTTAAACTTTAATCTTTCCCCTAAATTAAAAGTATAGGCATATCTTCCATATACTCTTAACTCCTGTTCCGTAGCTTCCTTATCATAAGGCTCTGAACTCTGATATTCGGGCTGTCTTCGGTAGCTAATGGCGTAGCTGTATTGCTGATGAGGTGAAAAAGAATGGTAAACCTCATGATTTACAACAAAAATAGCCTGTTTTGAAAACAATGTTTCATTGTCCGGGCTGCTTTTACGGCCAATCGCTACATAACTGAGCGCCTCTTTCTTACCCAAAGAATCCAGCTTTTGTTTTATTCCGAAAGCGCCCCAAAAAGCAGTATTGGCATCTCCCAAACCGGGCGGGCTTATCTGTGCCTGCAAAAGACTATTTAAAAATAAAAGGGGAAATAATAAACATAATGCTCTCTTCATAATCACGAATTTAAAGGTTCTGTTGATTGTTGATGTATATAAATACTTTCAATGCTATTGAAAAACAGGACAAATTAAATAAGAGATTTAGGAAGATTTTAGGAACGATCGATTAGGTTTTACTTTGAAAAAAAATAAGTCCATGTAAATCTGAATCCAGGAGTTTTTCTACGATTACCGGGAATACCAGTTGTGGTGTAACATTCACTGAACAGGTGAGTGGGGGCAGATTGTTTTGAAGTTCCTGCAACCGGTTGATGAAGTGGTTACAGCCGGTTCCGAACCCCTTTTACCCGGTCCGGAACCACCCCTCAGCCGGTCCTGAAGTGGCTGCAATAGGTTGGTGAAGTGGTGACAGGGACTTCTCTAAGTGGGTATATCCGGTTCCTAAGCCCCTAAAAGAGGTTCCGAACTGGCGCACCCCCTTTTCATAACCTCTTCCAGGCAGTTCATAACCGCCTTTAGATACTTTACCAACCAGCTTCAGGCATTTTATAAGAGGTTACAACCACTTCAGTACCGCTTATAGCTAGTTTTCTGACCAGCTTGAATAATATCCAGGGTCCCAAAATAAGAGACGACACACTTTGTCGTATTGCAGCCCTACCTTTGCTTCATAGGATTAAGAATAAAAAGGATGATGGAATACGAATATTCACAAATATTTTATTATAAATCTAATCTCTGTGAACTAAAAACAATATTTTTGCAACGTTTTAAAGAATTAATAACAATAAACTAAAATAAACTTGGGATGAAAAAACTCTACACGGGTGCATACTTCTTATGCACGGTTCTGAGAATAAGCACTCTAATAATTATTAAAATGCGTAATATTAAAAATAAAATTACTCTGCGATATATTATTTTATTTAGTTTTATTTTCTTATTAAGCTGTAAAAAGGAAATACCAAAAAAAATATATTATCCAAATGGAAAGCTTAATTATATTTTAGATAAAACTGCAGATGACACTAAAATTACTTTTTTTGATAAAGGCGAAAAAGCTGCCGTGAATTTACATTTTCGCAAAGACTATTTTACGAGTAGTATTGTTTATAGTAAAAATCATAATTTACCTTTTGTAGATTCTATTAATATTGATAGCTTGAGAGGACCATATTTTTATGGAACAGAATATATTATTTTTAAGAAAAATGCTAAACTTATGGGAACGTTTAGATATAAAAGAAATTCAGACTTTAGAAAAGCATTATCAAGTAGCCAACCATATGGAATTCACAACACTTATGACTTGAATTGTAATATTATTGGGAAAGATGAGTATATAATAATAAATGACACTGTATATAACACTAAAATTACGCTATAGAATGAATTGTCAAACACGTTTTTTATTATTAATATTTTCTATTTTTCTAATGAAATCCTGTATAAAAGAAAGCGATATGTCTTATAGTATTTATGATAAAAATGGCTTTATTAAAGCAGATGGAAAATTTAAAGCAGATCAGTTTATAGATACAATTTACGTCTATAAAGAAAAAGACAACGATATTTATGATGATCATTTTGATGTCTTTATAATAATAGATAGTTCAAAAAATAATTATTTTTATGGTACTGAAATAGTGGAAGAAAAAAAGACACATAAACTTTTTTCTAAAGGATTATATAGGTTTAAAAAATCTTCCAATCCACAAAAATGTTATCAAAGTAAACTAAAGACTGGATATTTTGAGTTTCATAATATTGATGGTAGCTTACATTCAAAAGAACTCTATCAAATAAAAGGAGATTCTTCTTATAAGATAACTTCAATTAGAAAATAGTAAATAATGGTTACCTATCTACTGGTCGTGTATCAGATTTAGTAATGGTATAATTTTCGATCATTAACGCGCTAAAAATCTCAAAAAATTAAAAACTAATTAATAGAAGACGAGAGTAAGGTTATCCTGCCCTTATTTATTTTTCTAATAGAAACGAAACTATAAAATAAAATGCTTTGAATTTTTCTTTCAGCAATAAATGCATACAAAAAAACACTGTTTGCTTTACAAAATCATAAATGAAATGATGATGAATAAACCTATAAAAAACAAACAACCCCATTGATGTACAATGGGGTTGTTTTGGTATTTGCAGAGAGGAAGGGATTCGAACCCTCGATACAGTTACCCGTATACTACCTTTCCAGGGTAGCTCCTTCAACCACTCGGACACCTCTCTTTTTCAGATTGCAAAAATAGGGTAATTTATTGAATCTGCAAATTTAATCACACGATTACTCAGAAATTTCTCCACAAAGACTTTTGGTGAAATTTTCAGCAAAGCTTCCTTTGTAGACGGGATTGCCAATTAAATGCATGGCTTTTGTAATAGCACATTCTGCGGTCATATCTTTTCCGCTGATGGCTCCTATTCTTGAAAATACATTGCTGTTTTCGTATTTTCCAAACGAAATACCTCCTGAAATACATTGGCTTACCACTACGATTTCTGTTCCGTTGTTTCGGATTTCCTGTAGTGTTTCCTGGGTTTTTTCATTGCTGAAAATAGTTCCGGATCCAAAAACCTGAAGAATCAATACTTTCATTCTGGGGATTTCTTTGAAATGGCTTAAATGCATTCCCGGAAAAATTCTCCAGAATAAAATATCTTCAGAAATATGTTCATCTACATGAAATTCTACGCTCGGATCGCAACGGTAAAGATTGTCTTTAATAATATTTAAGTGAACTCCGGATTGTCCTAAAATAGGATAATTCGGACTTGAATAGGCATCAAAAAACTCAGCCGAATATTTTAAGGTTCTGTTTCCTCTCAGCAATTTATATTCAAAATAAATGGCAACTTCCTGAATGACCGCTTCATTATTTTCATATAAACTGGCATAATATAAACTGGTCAGAAGATTTTCTTTGGCATCCGTTCTCAGATCACCGATAGGAAGCTGTGAACCTGTGAAAATAACGGGTTTTCGTAATCCTTTCAGCATGAAACTTAATGCGGAAGCAGTATAAGACATCGTGTCGGTTCCGTGAAGAACCAGAAAGCCATCATATTCTTCATAATTTTCACGGATATAATTGGCAATCATTCTCCATTCCTTTGGTCCCATATCTGATGAATCCAGAGGCTCTGTGAAAGGGTGAAGAGAAACTTCGCATTCCATGAGCTTCATTTCCGGCATTTTTTCAAAAATATTTCCGAAGTCGAAAGCACGCAGACTTCCTGTTTCATAGTCTTTTTCCATCCCGATGGTTCCACCGGTATATATTAGCAGGACTTTTCGTTTCATGTAACTTTTATTAAGAATTTAGACCTTTGTCGGGTTCATTCCTCAAAATTACGTTAATTTGCAAAGATTTGAAAATGCATGGAAGATTTAGTAAAAACATACGAGTACCTCAAAGAGTTTTTAACGGAAGAAAGAATAAGGAAAATTGAACATTTTGCGCCTGAAAGTTCAGATTTTGTGCTGCCGGTTTTGGAAGACGTCTATCAGTTCAGAAATGCAGCAGCAGTGGTTCGGTCTACAGAAGCCTGTGCTTTTCATAAAGTAGTTGCTTTGCAGGAAGAACATAATTTTGAGCCTAATCTGCGAGTGACGAAAGGAGCAGATACCTGGGTTGAAGTCGAAAAACTTCCCCGAAATATGGAATCTTTCCAGAAGATCAAAGACAGAGGCTATAAAATGGTTGCGGTATCGTTAGAAAATAATGCTAGATTTTTGCCTGAGTATGAAATCACAGAACCGATGGCTCTAATTTTCGGAACTGAAATGGAAGGCGTTTCCCAAGAAATTTTAGACTTTGCAGATGAGACTTTGGCGATTCCGATGTATGGTTTTACGAGAAGTTTTAATGTTTCTGTGGCGGCTTCGATCTGTTTGTATGAATTAAAGCAAAAGCTGATAAAGTCCGGAATAGATTATAAACTTAATGAAGAAAAATTATTAAGAGTGAAAATCCGTTGGGCGGTGAATTCGATGCGAAGCGGAGATCAGATATTTGAAAAATATTTGAGAGAAAATAATATTAAGATGTAATGAAAAAATACACAAAATACTTATTCTTTTTTTCTTTTGGTATGTCTTTAACGAGTCTTTTTATCATTGAAAAAGGCTATAAGGAGCTTTATCCTTTTGCCAGCTGGAAGTTATTTGCAGTTCCTAGTGGAGGATCTTTACATGAAGAAAGATATATTTTGTATGGTCTTAAAGGTATGGATACTATAAAAATAAATTATATAACACCTTCTCCATACTATGATGCCAATGATAAAGCTTTGATTACGGATACTTATGGGAAACAAATAGAAAATAATATAGATAAGGAAATGAGTCGCAAAAAACTCTTGATCTTTGCTAAGGATATAGAACCAAATTTTGAAGGTTATTTACTCTATAAAGAGAGCTACAATCCTCGTCTGATTGAGACAAAAGCCATGAAAATTGCTAAGAAATTTATTATTGAATTATGATGACCTATCCTCAGCTTACTATCTTTAATTTTAAAGTTTCTTATTTTCTTGTAAGAATTTTTGGTCTCTATTGGTTGGTGGCACAATATTTAAAATTTAAAATGCTCAAAGAAAGGGCGGATTCTCTTAATGAACCTGTTTTTTGGCTCCAAAAAATTATATTTCCTGAATATCCCAGTACGTTAGTATTTGTAATTCTTTTAATGACCTGTGGGTTACTTTTTGTATGGACATTTTTTAAACCGTCTTATATTCTTAATGTGTTTATATTTCTTTTAGCGGCGGTTATTAATCTCCCCATTTCTGCTAATTATGGACTGCATCATGATAATCATTTGATTATTCTTGGTTTCTTTCTAAGTATATTTCTATTGCCAGAAAAATTAGAAGGAAAAGATTATAAACTTATTCAGTATTTTTATTTAGGTATTTTGGTAACCTATACTTTGGCAGGAGCAAGTAAAATTTTGGCAACATTTAAAAATATTATAAAACATACTGATAAGCTTTTATGGATTAATAAAAATGCTGCAAAGCTTAATACTTATGATAACTATTATAGGGCGGATGAAATTGTTCCTGTTTGGATGAAAAATTTGTATGCTTACGAAAATATATGGGTAATCATTACTGTACTTGGTATTCTTACACAGTTTTTATGTTTTTTAGGAGCTTTTAATAGAAAATTATTGACATTTTTTATGATTTTTCTATATGTATTCCATTTGTATACGATGAAATTTGTTTTGGCAGATTTTGAATGTGCTAATTATTTTATTCTTGTTATTTTATTTCCTTATCACATTTTGTTCCCTCTTTTGAAGAGATTTAAAATATTTAATGAAGTAAAAAGAGAGTATTAAAAGAAATAGATATTTGAAAAATATGTAAAGGATAATAAAATTAACTTTTAGAAGTTATAGTTGAAATAAAAATAGGATGACGAGATTATTTTTACTGGTATTTTTTATTTCATCCGGTGGTTTGTTCTTTTCACAGCTGAAATTTGATACCTTATCTCACAGAAGATTAAAAACAACCATTTCTCCGGCAATATTAGTCGGTTATCATTATGCAGGAGATGCGAAAGATAATACTGAGACTTTCAGAGCTTCACAAATGCATATCATTGAATTGGTTTTCGGAAGAGTAATTGATTATGGAGGAAATCACGGCGCAACAAAAGTTTATTACGCGGGAAGTGATTTTATCATTAACAACAGATATGGTTTTTTTATGGCCCCTAAAATTGGAGTCAGTTCAAGTGCCGGAATTTCGATGGGAGCAGAAATGCAGTTTCAGACCAATTTTCAGAAAGTCATTCCGCGAATAATGCCTTATTTAGGATTCGGTGGAGGAAATGGAAAACTTACCGTCGGATATAATTTCAGATTGTTAAAAGCCGAAAATTTTCCAATTAATACGCTTCAGGTCGGATTGACAATGCCTATCAAAAGATTTAAAGAGAAAAGCTAGATCATTTTGTTATAATTCCATGCGGCTACAAAAATTCCTGCGGTTTCCGTTCTTAATCTTTGGTTTCCCAGTGAGACCGCTTTGATATTGTTTTCTGCTAAAAATGAAATTTCTTTCTCAGAAAAGTCTCCTTCCGGACCAATTAAAAAAGTAATATTTTCCAGAGATGGAATTTCGTTAAGGTGAACTCTATCCAGATTTTCATGACAATGCGCTACAAATGTATTTTCCGGATTGATCTTTTTCAGGAAATCAGAGATTTTCACAGTATCATTAATCACAGGAAAATGGAATCGTAAACTTTGTTTGGATGCTGCAATCGCCTGTTTTTTCAGCTTATCAATATTGATGTTTTTACGCTCCGTTTTTTCAGTTTGCAGGATTGTAATTTCAGAAACTCCCATTTCTACAGCTTTTTCTACAAAAAACTCAATACGGTCGATGTTTTTGGTCGGAGCAATCGCGATATGAAGCTTTGGACTGAAATCAGGAAAATCTTCTTTAATTTCAGCTACTTCAATATTTGCTTTTTTTCCTTCAATAACGAGTTTTCCCGAAGCAAGATTTCCGTTTCCGTCCGTTACATGGATTTCTTCACCGTTTTTCATACGAAGAACCTTTACAATATGCTGCTGTTCTTCATCATTGATGATTGCTTTTCCGTTATTTATCTCTCCAAAAAAAAGTTTCATAGAAAAAAGGGTATTATTTTTTAAAAAAAGATCTCATTTTCGCTCAAAAATGCAACTCCTGTTTTTATTGTAGTATAAATATCACCTTCACAGTCTCTGTAAGAACACATATAAATTTCCTCAACCCAACTATTATTCATGAAAATCATATTCAGATATTCGTTTTTTCTTAAATTATTTTTGATGGATAAATAATCTCCTTCTTTGGGTTCATACGCAAAGCTGAAAACATTTTCTGAATTTATTTTTTCTAAAACCTCTTCCTTTATATTTTGAATATATCCGGTTTCTGAACTCACCATTAAATAATCCTCATCTTCAGTTTGGGCAACGGCTTCATTTTTTCCGGTAACGGTTTCCAAAACCCAATAATATTTTGAGTTCTTTTTAGATTGCGTTCCCAGTACTTTTTCTTCTAATAATATTTTCATTATAAATCGTATTTTGCGGTAGCTGTTGTTCTCAGAT
The DNA here is from genome assembly GCF_016735585.2 of Chryseobacterium tagetis. Lineage (GTDB taxonomy): Bacteria > Bacteroidota > Bacteroidia > Flavobacteriales > Weeksellaceae > Chryseobacterium > Chryseobacterium tagetis. Next base: position 320,475 of record NZ_JAERSE020000004.1, on the reverse strand, counting down.
CAGTAAATTCACCTCTTTCAAATTTCAGCTGAGCTACCATGGCAATCATTGCAGCGTTATCTGTTGTATATTCAAATTTCGGGATATAAATATTCCAGTCTAGTTTTTCATGATTGTCCTGCATTGCTTTTCTTAACGCTGAATTGGCAGAAACTCCGCCGGCAATCGCCACTTCTTTTATATTTAAGTCTAGTGCCGCTTTTTCCAGTTTGTTCATTAAAATCTCAATAATAGATTTCTGAACAGAAGCACAAAGATCATTAAGATTATTTTTAATAAAATCAGGATCTTTTTTTACCTCTTTCTGGATGAAATACAATACCGAAGTTTTAATTCCGCTGAAAGAATAATCGTAATTTTCTAACCTAGGTTTATTAAACTTAAAAGCATCCGGATTTCCTTCTTTTGCCAATCGGTCGATAATAGGACCTGCCGGATAATCAAGATCAAATATTTTCCCGATTTTATCAAAAGCTTCACCTGCAGCATCATCAATGGTTTTCCCGATAATTTCCATATCAAAATAGTCTTTTACCAAAACGATCATCGTATGACCTCCGCTTACGGTAAGACACAAAAACGGAAATTTGGGCGGCATAGGATTTGCATCCTCAATGAAATGTGCTAAAATATGTGCCTGAAGGTGGTTTACCTCAATTAACGGAACATCTAAACTCATCGCCAATGACTTGGCAAAAGATGTACCCACAAGAAGTGAACCCAAAAGTCCGGGACCACGTGTAAAGCCTATGGCAGAGATTGCATTTTGTTGTATATTTGCTTTGAGTAAAGATTTTTCAACAACAGGAATGATGTTTTGCTGGTGTGCTCTTGAAGCCAGTTCAGGAACCACACCACCGTATTCTTTGTGAATTGCCTGATTGGCGGCAATGTTAGAAAGAATAGCATTTCCTTTGATAATAGCTGCTGAAGTATCGTCACAAGACGATTCGATACCTAAAATTATAGAGTCGCTCATAATAATGGCAAAGTTAGAGAATAATAACGACAATGAGAACAAAAAATCAGTAGCTGAAAACTTAGGAAATCAGGTACAGAAAACTGTGGAAAATGTTCAGGAAACCGTAAAGGAAGCTTCTGAATTTGCCTCAGACGCTATAAAGCACCCTTTAGATGCTGCTCAGGAAATAGGAAAGCAGGCTGCAAAAGATGTGACAAGCTATTCCTGGTGGGCCAGACTTTTACTGGTTCTTTTCTGGTTTGTTCTTGGGGTAGTTGTTCTTGCTGTTGTAGTCATTAATCTTCCGGTTACCAAGAGATGGGCAGCAGATCAGGCTTTGCAGATCGTAAACAGAGACTTCAAAGCAGATATGTCTACTGAAAGTGTTGAGGTAGATTTTTTTGGAGATGTAACGATTAAAGGGTTAAAAGTAAAAGATTATAAAGGTTTTGAATTCATAAAGGCAAAAGAATTTATTGCCAATTCCGACTGGTTTTCATTAGCGACGAACATTGGTAAACATAATTCTTTAAGTTTCAACGGCCTTATTCTTAAAAATGCCGATGTAAAGGTAATTACTTATAAAGGAGACAGCATTTCCAATTTCATACGATTTACAAAATTATTCGACAGCGGGAAAAAAAGAGATCCTAGCAAACCACCGTTTCAGCTTAATTCCCGATTGGAGATTTTAGATTCTAAAATTTCTATTATTAATCAGAATTCACCGGGAGAAGCAGGGAAATGGCTTACTGCTACAGGAGTGAATCTGAAAGCCCCAAAAGTAAGAGTAAACGGAGCGAATATTTCTGCACAGATCAACAATTTCACATTTACCACCAAAAGATGGGGGAAATCTCATTTTGTGGAAACCTTCTCTACAGAATTTTCGATGACAGAAGATTTTCTGTTGCTGAAAGATCTGACTTTAAATACGGATCATTCATTATTGCAAGGGAATATTAAGTTTAACCTTCACCAAGGTTCATGGGCTGATTTTACTAACAAAGTAAAGTGGGAAATGAATATCAATCAGGGAAGTCAGCTTAGCGGATATGATATCAGTTATTTTGTGACGAACTGGGATAATTTTATTCCATTCAATCTTTCGGGAGACATGGAAGGACCTTTAAACCAGTTTACCTTAAAGAACTTCCTGATCAGAAATCCGCAGGTGAATATTGCTACCAAAAAATTACAGGCCCACAATTTACTGAAAGGGAATTTCCAGATCGAAACGAACGATCTTTCTACCGATTTTACTTATATCGAACTAAAAAAAATGATGCCGACCTTCATCTCTAAAAAGATGAAAAATTTTGCAGATGATTTCGGAAGGCTGAAATACAACGGAACTGCTAAAGTGACTCCTAAGCAGGTGTATATATCGTCAGGAAACCTGATGACTAGCATAGGACAGGCAAAAATCACAAACTTTTCTTTAACGGATTACAGTTCTGCACTGCCAAAATATGTAGGATATGCAGAGATAAAGGATCTGAATACTTCTGTGATCACAAAAAACAAATCTGTTGGATTGATCTCCGGAAAATTTAATCTTAACGGGCAGAGTTTTGATGTCAATACGATGAAGCTGAGTACAAAATCTCAGATTTCAAGTGTTGAGATTATGAATAAAGAAATCAATAATCTGTATTTGGACGGATTATTAGATCACAAAAAATACAATGGTTTAATTACGGTTAATGATGAACAGGCTAAAGCAACCATAAAAGGCTTAATAGATTTCAGCACTTCAAGAATTTTTGCCAATGTAGATGCCAATGTGAGTTATTTAAATATGAATTACTTCACCGATAAACCCGGAAACCAAATCGTGAGCGGGCAGGTTGTCGGAAAAATGGCGATGTCTACCTTAAATGATCTGAACCTTGATGTAGAAGCCAATAATATAGATTTTGCAACGGCAACAGAACGGTATAAAATTCCTAATGCAAAACTTAAAACTTTCATAGAGAATGGCGGAAGAGTAATTGATGTTGACGCACCGGGAGCTGTAAATGGTAAAATTTCAGGGAAATATAATCTTGCAGATCTTGTCGGTATGGTAGAAAATGGCTTAGGAAAAATTTTGGTTGGTCCGCCACCGAGAAAGCTGTACAGAGGTCAGAATTTTGCCATGAATTTTGATGTTGAGCAAGGTCTGATCAGTTATTTTATGCCAGATCTGAAATTGCCTCAAGGTGCAAAAGTGGATGGTGAATATGATGGGAATTCTAATAATTTGATCTTAAATCTTGATGCAGCTTCTCTGAAGTATGTCATGACCAAAATTGAGGAAATAACAGAGGCGGATAAGGCATTGGCTGCATCCAATCCTTCTTATAAAATCAATGACAGGGGCGACATTAAGAAAGACAGTGCTATGGTCGATAGTATTATGGTTAGAATTAACACGGCTAATCTCGATCAGCAACTGTACGCGAAGATAAATAAGATTGAATACAATAAAAATATACTCAGAGATATTACCTTAACCGGTAAAAATGAAAATAATAGCCTGCTCAGAATTTCTACGAACTTCAAACACGGAAGTCCGGAAGATGACGTAGAAAATAAGCTGAAAAGCTATGCAATCAACTTTAACCAGTCTACGAATGAGGCAGGTGACTTTGTATTCAAATTTGAACCTACTGAAATTGCATTCAATGATGTAAATTGGAAAATAGATACCGATCCGAATTTAGATCACTCTATTGTATACAGGAAGAAGACTGCAGATTTTGAAATAAGAAATCTTAGAATTTACTCTGATAACAGTTCATTACAGATCAATGAATCAACATTTAAATCGGCGAAAGATTTCTATGTGGACGCGGAAGTGAAAGATTTCTCAATAGAGAAACTTCTGGAAATGCAGTCCGGAGGAAATCCCATGGGAATAAAAGGACTTGCCAATGGTAGTGTTAAGATCCGTATGGACAAAAGTACCTTGCAACCCCTTATAGACATGACGATAGATGATATTGTCATGAATGGAAATGACATGGGAGATATTACTATCTCTGCAACCAACGGTTTTTCTTTAAATGTGTATGATGTGGATATCAAAGTGGCTTCTGCAGGAGTTTTAGGAAATAACAACCTGCACGTTACAGGAACGGTAAACAATAATACTTCGTCTCCTGTTATAGATCTTACTGCAGAGATGAGAGATTTTGATCTTGCATTTACACAGCAGTTTGTACAGTCCATCTTTGGAAACATGCGGGGTAAAGCAACGGGAGATCTTAAAATTAGCGGAAAATTGAGTGATCTTGATTATAGTGGAGATATTGCATTAAAAGGATTCGGGTTAAAGCTTTTATTTACAGGAGTTGATTATTCATTTGATGATACGGTAATTCCTTTATCAAAAGGATTGGCTATTCTTAATAATATTGAAGTGCATGATGGCAGAACTAGCTCGCAGGGAACAGTTTCCGGGTATATCCGTTTTGAAACCTTATCTTCAATGCAGGTCGCTCTTTTCTTTAATGCCAATAATCTTTTGGTTTTAAATTCAACTCAAAAAGATAACGACCTATTTTGGGGTAGAGTATATGGACAGGGGGAAGCAACGATTTCCGGACCGGTCTCTTCGTTGGATATAGAAACCAGTCCACGAACTCCGTTCAAAGCATTAAATGGAAGTACATTTACCTTTAATTCTGCTTCTACGACTAATGTGGAAGAATTTAAAATGCTGAGGTTTTTAAAAGAAAATAAAGTAGGAGAAATTGTATTGGAAGATAAAAAGAAATCTGGTGCTAATATGAATGTCGATTTGAGTCTGGATATCGATAAAGGGACTACTGTAAATGTTTTGGTGGGAGATGATGTAGGAAACATTTCTGTGAAAGGAATTGCCAACAATCTGAAATTCCAGATGAGCAGACAGGGGAATATTTCTATGAGTGGAGCTTATATGGTAGACAACGGAACCTTTATTTCTAAAGCGATCCTTAACAAAACCTTCCAGATAGAAAAAGGAAGCAGTATTCGTTGGGATGGTGATGCAATGAAGCCTACTCTGGATATTACGGCAAATTATATGAGGATGGTTTCTAATACGGGAGAATATCTTAGTATGAGCGGACTTCAGCCGATTAAAATCCTTCTTCAGGCTAAGATTACAGAAACATTAACAAATCCTGAGGTCGAATTGGGATTGACGGCATTAGATGTTACCAGTCAGGTAAAAGAAGCATTGAACAGTAAACTAAGTCAGGATGGTGAAAAAGTATTACAATTTGGATCTGTTCTTTTGTTAAATAGCTTTAATATGACGACGGGTGGAGTAGGAGTTGATTTTGCCGGAGTAGCGGAAAGTTCAGGATATAATATGATCTTAAAACAATTAGGCTCAGCATTGAATACAGTGAGTAACGAATTCCAGATTGACTTGAATTATGTAAAAGGAGATCAGAACTCAAATACAGGAGACAGAGCCAATGCAGGAGTTAGTTTTGAACTTTCACCAAGAGTGAACGTAAAAACAGGTCTTGGAATTCCGCTTTCTAAGACAGAAAATACAGATACCAACAATTTCTTATCAGGAGAGGGATCTATAGAATATGATATTTCTAAGAAGAATGATGGGACATTAATATTAAGAGGATATTCAAAACCATATGCTATCGGTACTGGAACTGGGCTTAATGCAAATGGCTCAGCAAATCAATCATATGGAGTGGGGGTCGTTTGGAGTAAAAGTTTTAATTCCCTGTTTAAGAAGAAAAAGAATAAAAAACAGCAGAAAGTTGAAAGTGAAATAAAAACAGATTCTGTAAAATCAGAGGTTAAATAATCAGAATATTTTAATGATTTTTATCATCCGTGTTAATTATTGTTAATATTTGTGATAATTTTTTTTACTAAATTATTTTTTCTAAATTTGCAAAAAATATATTTGTTTTTTACAAAAAATACAATCAGACTAATATGAACTATCAACTGGACGAAATAGACAAGAAAATTCTTGATTTCTTAGTAGAAAATACAAGAATGCCTTTTACTGAAATTGCAAAACAGATGGATGTCTCTGCTGGAACAATTCACGTAAGAGTGAAAAAAATGGAAGATGCGGGTATTATTTTGGGATCATCTCTTAACATTGATTACGGAAAGCTAGACTATCACTTCACGGCTTTCATTGGAATTCTTTTAACAAAATCAAACCGTACGCAAGAAGTATTGAAGGAATTAACAAGTATTCCTAATGTAATTGAAGCAAGCGTTATTTCAGGAAAATATAATATTTTTTGTAAAGTAAGAGCTAAAAATACGGAGGATGCAAAAAGAATCATTTATCAAATAGATGATATTCAGGATGTAATGAGAACTGAAAGTATGATTTCTATGGAAGAATACCTAAGTGACAAAAACAGATTGATCAACGCGATCTCTATCTAATTCAAATTTTAAACGAATTATATAAAAGAACTTATGAAATCTCTCATAAGTTCTTTATTTTTGTACCTATGGAAGAATATAGCTATTTTGACGAAGATCCGAAGAAAGGATGGGGATTTATTCTGGCTTTTGCAGCCTTGATGTTGTTTACAATCATGGGATTCGGGATAGATCTTGATGAATACCTGCAACATGAAACATTGAATATTCCGGCTTGGTATTCCTATGCTATTTTCACGATCGATGCATTGATGGCAGTAAGTCTTGTTTTAATGTTTTTCTACCGAAAAATAGGCATTTTTGCATTTCCAACGCTGCTTGTTCTGCACTTCTTTATGCACAATTACTATCTATCCACTTTCCTTTATACGGATGTTACCAATCTTTTCCTTTTTACAGGATTCGGGATGTTGGCAATTATCCCGAAATGGAAATTCTTTAGATAATCTTTTATTAAAGGATTAAAAAACTCGAAGATTAAAAGATTACAATATCAATAGAAACGGACTTTAGTCCGTTTTTTTCTTTTTAAACAATTCCAATTGGCTTTAGCCAAAACTTTTTTTAACGCAATGTTTGTAACGAAGTATTAATGAATGAGTATTATTTTCCGCTCGCAAAGGCACTTCGTTCAGCAAATGATAACTTGAGCCGTAGCTGAGTGAAACGTCTTTGTGAACGGAAATTTTTTCATGTTTAATTAAAGATAAACGTTAGGGTCATTGCGTTAAAAACTAAGAAGTTTTCTTGTTCCGAACTTATTTTAAATTTAGTTATTATTGATATTTCTTTAAAATAATTATAGACAGAATGATCTGTCTGTTTTGAAAATAAAATTATAAATTTGTTTTGTTAAATAAATCGAGCATGTCATCACCAAAAGAAAGAATAATTAACACAACATTTGAACTCTTTGCAAAACAAGGATATAATTCTACAGGAATTAATCAGATTATTGCTGAAGCAAATGTGGCAAGAGCAAGCTTCTATCAATATTTTAAGTCAAAAGAAGACTTATGCGTTGAATTTTTGAATGTAAGACATGAGTATTGGTTTAATGCGTTACACAATTTCACATCAAAACAGAAAGATGTAAAATCTAAAATCATTTCGTCCTTCGATTTTTTAATCTATATGAATCAAAAGGAAGATTTCAGAGGTTGCAGTTTCCTGAATATCTTATCTGAAATTTCTACGGATAATGTGAAAATTTTATCTGTCATTCAAGGTCACAAAACAGATTTGAGGAATTACTTTTCTGAATTAATGGAAGATAAAGACCTTTCAGATCATATTTATTTACTTTTCGAAAGCAGCATTATTGAAAGCCAGCTTTTTAGATCGAATGAATTAATAGAAAAATCAAAAAAAATAATCATCAATTTAATGTAATCATGGAACAAAAGCACCCACTTCCGCCTTTTACTTTTGAAACGGCATTAGAAAAAATCCAATTAGCAGAAGATGCTTGGAATAGTCAGGACCCTGAAAGAGTTTCCAAAGCATATACTATCGACAGCGAATGGAGAAACAGAGATCAATTCGTTAACGGTAGAGAAGAAATCGTAAAATTTCTTTCTAAAAAATGGGAACGCGAATTGAATTATAAACTGAAAAAAGAATATTGGGCGCATACAGAAAACCGTATCGCTGTTCGTTTCGAATATGAATATCAAACCAAAGAAGGCGATTGGTTGCGAGCTTACGGAAATGAAAATTGGGAATTTGATGAAAATGGTTTAATGAGAAAAAGATTCGCAAGTATTAATGATTTATCGATAAAAGAAGAGGAGAGGAAGTTTAAATAAGTGTTTTTGCCTTTGCAAATTTCCAACAAATTCAAAATAAAAAAAGCATCCTAAAAAGGATGCTTTTCATATATAGGTAAGAAAATATTATGCTAAAATTCTCTTCACTGCTTCTTTTACAGCAGCAGCGTCGATTTTATATTTCTTCATCAGTTCAGCAGGCGTAGCAGACTCTCCGAAAGTATCGTTTACTGCAACGAATTCCTGTCTTGTCGGTCTTTTTCTTGCTAACATTCCCGCAACAGACTCACCTAAACCACCAAGGTAGTTGTGCTCTTCTGCAGTTACGATTTTACCTGTTTTTTCAACAGATTTTAAGATGATCTCTTCATCAAGAGGTTTAATTGTGTGGATGTTGATCACCTCACAAGAAATACCTTCTTTTTCAAGCTCATCAGCAGCAACTAAAGATTCCCAAACCAGGTGACCTGTTGCAACGATTGTTACATCAGTTCCTTCCTGTAAAAGAATTCCTTTTCCGATTTCGAAAGGCATATCTTCCGGAATGAAAACAGGAACAGTTGGTCTACCGAATCTTAGATATACAGGACCGTCATGCTCAGCAATAGCGATTGTAGCTGCTTTTGTCTGGTTGTAGTCACAAGGATTGATTACCGTCATTCCAGGAAGCATTTTCATCATCCCGATATCTTCCAACACCTGGTGAGTAGCACCATCTTCTCCTAAAGTAAGACCTGCGTGAGAAGCACAGATTTTAACATTTTTTCCAGAATAAGCGATAGACTGACGAATCTGGTCATACACTCTTGAAGTAGAAAAGTTAGCGAAAGTTCCCGTAAAAGGAATTTTCCCTGTAATGCTAAGACCAGCAGCAAGGCCCATCATGTTGGCCTCTGCAATACCTGTCTGGTAGAATCTTTCCGGAGCTTTCTCAATGAATTTCTCCATTTTCAAAGATCCGATAAGGTCTGCACAAAGTGCTACAACATTTGGGTTAGTATCAGCAAGTTCAGCTAATCCGGCTCCGAATCCTGAACGTGTATCTTTTTTTTCTGTATATGTAAATTTCATTTTACTTAAGTTTTTAATAATTGATAAATGATAGGTGACAATGATATTTTAAAGATTCGCAATCATCATTTATCGATCATCATTTATAATTAATAATCAGCAGGAGCTTCTAAATATAATTGCTTGAATGCAGTATCCAATTGCTCATCATTAGGAGCTTTTCCGTGCCAAGCGTGAGTTCCCATCATAAAGTCTACACCCGCTCCCATTTCTGTATGAAGAATGATTACTACTGGTTTTCCTTTTCCTGTTTCAGTTTTTGCTTTCTCAAGAATAGCAATCACAGCTTCAAGATCATTACCGTTTTTCTCTTCCAAAACAGTCCATCCGAAAGCTTCTAATTTTGCGTGAAGATTTCCTAAAGAAAGTACATTTTCTGTGCTTCCGTCAATTTGCTGACCATTATAGTCGATCGTAGAAATGATGTTGTCTACTTTTTTTGCTGCAGCATACATAAATGCTTCCCAAACCTGACCTTCCTGCAATTCACCATCTCCGTGTAGAGAGTAAACCAAAGAGCTGTCCCCATCTAATTTTTTACCTTGAGCCACACCAAGAGCTACAGAAAGCCCTTGTCCTAAAGAACCTGAAGCGATTCTGATCCCCGGAAGACCTTCGTGAGTCGTAGGGTGACCTTGCAATCTAGAATCTAATTTTCTGAAAGTACTCAACTCCTCAACAGGGAAAAAGTTGAATCTAGCTAAAGTTGAATAGAATACCGGAGAAATGTGTCCGTTTGAAAGATAGAAATGATCTTCATTTTTACCTTCCATCGTGAAAGGAAGATTATAGTTCATTACCTTTCCGTAAAGGGCTGTGAAGTATTCAGTACATCCTAAACTTCCACCTGGGTGACCAGAATTTACAGCGTGAACCATTCTTAAAATGTCTCTTCTGATTTGTGTAGTAAGAGATTTTAACTCTTCGATACTTTTACTCATTATATAAGATTTATTTGCACGCGAATTTACAATTTTTTAATGTCTTATAAAAATGTAAAAATCCGGATGCGAAATCCGGATTTTAGTTTTTATTTAGGTAAAGCTTAATACTTTAATTAAACAATTTTCAAATGCGACTTATGTCTTACCAGCCACAATCCGATGAAAGTAAGCAATCCGTTAAGGATAATTAATTCTACACCAATTCGGTAGTCTGTAAAATCAGTTACCAGAAGATTAATAATATAAGTGAAAATCGGTGCTAAAATAGTCACTGCCAAAATTGAATATTTTTTTGAAATCTGAAATTTGGTGAAAATTCCAAAAGCAAAAAGTCCTAAAAGAGGTCCATACGTATACCCTGCAATTTCCATAATAAGATAAACAATGGATTTATCATTTAATGCTTTAAAAATCATAATCAAAATAAAGAATATGATGGTAAACGTCAAATGAACTTTCATACGAAGTCGTTTTTTCTCTTTTTCAGTTTTGCTTTTATCTTCATTTAGATTTAATAAATCAACACAGTAAGAACTTGTAACCGCAGTTAAAGCACCGTCTGCAGAAGGGAATAATGCTGAAATCAATCCGATAATAAAGATCACAGAAATAATCATTGGAAAATGTCCCTGAAGCGATAAAGCTGGGAAAAGATCATCACCCATGATGTTTTTTATCTGTCCTGCAGAATCTTTAAATCCAAAAATATTGGTAATTGGATCTCCGGCAATTTGTCCGTATTCGGCTCCGTTTTGCATTGCAAACAGATATAGTAAACCTCCTAAGAATAAAAATGCAAGATTTACAAAAAGTAATGTACCTGCAAAAGTCAGCATATTTTTCTTTGAGTTTTTAAGATTGTCAACAGAGATGTTTTTCTGCATCATTTCCTGATCAAGCCCCGTCATTGCAATCGTGATGAAGATTCCTCCTAAAATAGTTTTCAGGAAAAAAGTCTTGGAATTGGGATCGAAATTAATGAAATGCGTATAATTCTTCTGTTCTAAAATAGTATACGCTTCACCGAATGATAAATTTAAATTGGATAAAATATAAATGATACACGCAACTAAGCTGATAATCATAAAAGAAGTCTGTAAGGTGTCGGTAATAACGATGGTTTTTACCCCTCCTTCAAACGTATATAAAAGGACCATTAACAAAAGTACCAAAGCAGTCAGCCAAAACGGAACCCCTAATCCTTCAAGCAAAAAGATCTGTAAAACATTCACGACCAAATACAGTCTTGCAGTAGCACCAATCGCTCTTGAAATGATAAAAAATATCGATCCGATCTTATGGGCTTCAACGTTGAATCTTTTCCCTAAGTACGTATAAATAGAGGTGAGATTCATCTTATAATATAACGGAAGCAGGATTGCAGCCACAATAAAATAACCGATGAAAAACCCGATCACCATCATGTAATATTCAAAACCGCCGTAGATATATTCACTACCGGTCATTTTCCCGACTGTTCCGGGAACAGAAATAAAAGTCACACCACTTAAGCTTGTTCCGATCATTCCGAAAGCAACCAGCCACCATTTACTTTTTTTATTACCAATGAAAAATGATTGGTTATCGGAATTTCGGCTTGTGAAATAAGAAATCACCAAAAGACCAATGAAGTATATAAAAACAAATAGTAAAAGGATAGTTCCGGAATTCATACCTACATTTTAATTTCAGCAAATATAGTTTTTTTCTGTTCTGCTGAAAAAGAAAAAACCTTCCGGATTTCACTCAGGAAGGTTTCTGTATTTTTAATAAATTAAAAAAAATTACTGTGCTTGAGTCTGATTTACTAAAACATCCTGAAGCTCCTCGTGTTTCTGGAAAGTAGCTTTTGCAAAAGGACAAAGCGGAATAATTGTTTTCCCGTTTTTTCTTGCAAAATCTACTGCAGCCAAAAGCATTTCCTTACCAACTCCTTTTCCGTTGTAGGCTTCTTCCACTTCGGTGTGGTCTATAATAAATCTTTCTTCTCCGGCCCAGGTGTAGGTCATCAATCCTGCGTGGTTTCCATCTATGAATGCTTCAAAATTTCCGTGTTTTTCGTCGTTGTTTTGCTTTACTTCAATCATATTATGAGAATTTGGTTAGTATTTCGATATCGTTTGTTAATATTTTATGGACAGGACAGGCGTCTGCAATCGTATGAAGTCTTTTCAGTTGTTCCTCATCAAGATCCGTGCCTTCAAAGGTAATATCTCTTTTGAAAACTGCTCTTTTGGTCAGAGGAAAGTTCTCCAGTTCTACTTCTACATTTATTTTTTCTACATTCCATTCTTTTCTTTCAATATACATTCTTAAAGTAGCTGCAGTACAGCTTGCCAAAGAAGTTGCTAATATTTCAAATGGGTTGAAGCCTTTATTCTGTCCTCCTTTATCTACAGGTTCATCAGTGATCAGTGTATTTTCACCAGCGACCACTTCTGTATAATATTTTTCTTTGCCTAAACTTGCTTTTACGGTGACTGCCATTATTTTTCTGTATTGATTTGATAGCTTAATGCTCCGGAAGGACAGTGATCGATCTGATTTTTCAGCTCCGGAATAGATGCATTTTCAGCTTTTATCCAAGGTCTTTCCTTTGGATTATATACTTTTGGGAGCATTTTCACACATACTGTGGAGTGAATGCATTTCTGAGGCTGCCAGATAATCGTAAGATTGCCGTTGGTATATTCGTGCTTTTCCATATTACTCTTTGTTTAATGATTTTTCAATTCTTTTATCAGGAATCAGCCACATCAAAGCCGTAAAATAATAAAACCCTATTGCAATATAAGGATAATAAAATGAAGTCACGATTCCAAGTGCATATAAAACAATGGAAGCATATTCTTTAAATTTGGAAGAAATAGCTTCTTTAAGTTGTGAGCCTTCACCATCAGATTTTATAATGGTATTTTCTAAAATAGTGTAAGCTGCTGCACACATCACCAATGTAATTCCATAAGTAGCGACCGGATTTTCTGCAAAATGGGTCGATCCGATCCATTCTGTTGCGATAGGCATTAATGAAAGCCAGAACAGCAGATGAAGATTGGCCCAAAGAACGCTTCCGTTGACTTTCTTTACGGTTTGAAATAAATGATGATGGTTGTTCCAATAAATTCCTACGTAAATAAAACTGAAAATATAGGCTAAAAACTTAGGCAAAAGAGGTTTGAGGTCATTCCAGCTGTTCCCTTCAGGAACTTTCAGTTCAAGAACCATGATGGTGATGATAATAGCTAAAACGCCATCGCTAAAAGCTTCCAGTCTGCCTTTGGTCATGAGTTCTCGATTTGAGTTTTAAAGCTTTCAATTTTCGTTTTCAGATCATTCAGCATTTCAGGATTAATCACTCCGCTTTCCAGATCAAAATTTTCATAAAACTTTGAAAGAGAAAATGTTTCTTTGATGTCAGCTCCGAATTGAGGAAAGAATGTTTTTGCAGTGTTCATTACATTTCCGCCACCATAACCTCCCGGAGAAGTTGACATTAAAAGCATAGGTTTATTCTGAAAAACCTTTACATTGATTCTTGATGCCCAGTCGAACACATTTTTAAATGCAGCACTGTAAGATCTGTTGTGCTCCGCCAATGAACATATGATTACATCACATTCCTCAATGACCTTTAAAAAATTATGCGCTTCTTCAGGGAAACCTTTCTTTTCTCGATCGACAGAAAAAACAAGCATATCAAAATCATTAAGATCAATCAAATTAATTTCCTCATTCTGAAAATCTTTCAGAACAAATTTTACAAGTTCTCTGTTGATAGAAGTGGAAGATGTACTTCCTGCAAATGCCAATATTTTCATCGTTTATATTTAAATTTTCTTACGGTTTTCTGTTTAAAATAGCTTTAGGAAGCGGAACATATTCTTGTTCGTCGCCCGGAACCAAAGGAAAAGCATCATGATTCTGATCGTGCCAGTTTACCTTTGCTTCGTCTATCACTTCTTTGCTTGAATTTACAAAATTCCAGAATATAAAACGCTCTTCTTCAAAAGGCTCTCCTCCGAAAAGATAAACCGTTCCGTTTTCGCTCATTTCGAATTCGCACAATTTGGTGTCTTTGGCAATCATTAATTGTTTTGAACCGTAAGAATTTCCGTCCGTAGTCACTGTTCCGTCTAAAACATACATCGCTGCTTCACCGTAAAGATCTTTTCCGATGCTGATCTTTTTAGCTTCTTTTGTTTTGATTTCAATAAAGAACAATTTGCTGTGAACCGGAACCGGAGATGTTCTTCCAAACGCTTCTCCTGCAATCAATTTATACTGAATTCCGTCTTCTTCCCAAACCGGAATTTCTTCTGCTTCAATATGATGAAAAGTCGGTTCAGACTGTTCCAAATGCTTGGGAAGTCCTACCCAGATTTGGAAACCATGAAGTTTTTTATCAGAATGTCTTAAATATTCAGGAGTTCTCTCCGAATGTACAACACCTTTTCCGGCAGTCATCCAGTTTACAGCTCCCGGTTTTATTTCTAAAGCACTTCCGATACTGTCTCTGTGAAAGATCGATCCTTCCAGAAGATAAGTTAAAGTGGATAATCCGATATGCGGATGCGGAGGAACATCAAGATTCTGATAATCTTTCAAATCAGAAGGTCCCATGTGATCGATAAATACAAATGGTCCGACTGCTCTTTTCTCACGGAAAGGTAAAAGTCTTCCGACTAAAAAGTTTCCTATATCTGCTGATTTTTCTTCAATGATAAGTCCTATGTTTGACATGATGTGTAATGAGGTTTTTATATTTTGTTTAAACTAATGTAGTGATTTTTCTAATGTTTACGGTGCTTTGAAGCTTTTTGTTATTGTGAGATCCGGTTGGAAGCTGATCTTTAATGAATTTAATTTCAACCTTAATTTTACAAATAGGTTATTAAGATTGAAATTTAATTTTTAATAATAACAAGCCGGAATTTTTTCTTCTTTCAAAATAACAATGTATTCTTACGATGCTATCATATAAAGTTAAGAAAAAAAGAAATAAACCGATTTTAAGTTTTGTTTAATTCTATTAGTCAGCTAAATAGCCAAATTTTCCTAAGTTGTAATCTTCAAAAGCCTGTATGATTTCTTCTCTGGAATTCATTACAAAAGGACCGTGAGGATAGATCGGTTCATTTAGAGGTTGTCCGCTTATGATCAGTATGATAGCATCTTCTGTGGCTTCAATAGTGAAATTCTCACCTTCATTTTTAAATAAAGCCAAATGATCTGTTTTTACTTTTTCTTCACTGTTCACAAGAATGCTTCCTTCAATGACCAAAGCTGCCGTATTGAATTCTGCCGGGAAATCAAACGCTGCTTTTCCTCCTTTTTTCAGTTTAGCATTCATCATATGTACCGGACTGAAAGTGGTTGCAGGTCCTTTTTCATCTTTGTAGCTTCCGGCAATGATTTCTACCAATCCGTTTTCGCCAAGATCTACTATTTTCATATCAGAGCTTTTAATGGATTGATATTTTGGGTCGCTCATTTTATCTGTTGCAGGAAGGTTTACCCAAAGCTGAACCATTTGAAAAATTCCGCCTTCTTTTGCCCATTCCGTTTCGTGATATTCTTTGTGAAGTACGCCTTTTGCAGCAGTCATCCATTGTACATCTCCTTTACCGATAATTCCGCCGCCGCCTGCACTGTCGTGATGCTGTACTTTTCCCTGATAAGCTATCGTTACGGTTTCAAAACCTCTGTGAGGATGTACACCTACGCCTCTTGGGCTTTCAGTTCCGTTGAAATGAAATTTTGAATTATAATCAAGCATAATGAAAGGATCCATTCTTTTCATATCCATTCCGCTTACTCCGGGAATAAAATTATGAACTCTAAAACCGTCACCTACAAAATGGGCTGGTTTTGGAGCCACTACCATTTCTACATTTTTAGTTGCCATATTATTGTAATTTATATAGCAAAGGTAGGGGAGTTAAAGATCAAAAACATTGATCTGTGGTAAGTAGTAAATCCTCTTAATCCTCTTTCGATTTCATGTTTTTTCCGTCCGAAATATGAAGCCTTCTAAAGACAAGTCCTGAAATAATAGTGAGGATTCCTACGGTAAGGAAAGTATATCGGAATGCATTGTGAATTTCTCCTTTGATGAGGTCTGTGTTTTCAAATATTTTTAAAACAATCAATCCGAAAGCAATCCCAAAACCGATGGCTAATTGTTGGTTGACCGACAATAATGAGTTTCCGCTGCTGGTCTGGAAATTCCTTAAATCAGCAATCGAAATGGTATTCATGGAAGTAAACTGAATTGAATTGAAAAACCCCAGCACTGAAATAATCGGAATGAACCAATATAAGGAAGTATTGATATTTGGAATAGCCAATAAACAGATTAAGGTTCCAATGATAAAAGTATTGGTCATTAAAGTTTGTCTGTAACCGAATTTATCTAAAATTTTAATAACGTACGATTTTCCGAACATAGCGGTGATTGCCATTGGTGCGATGATCCAGCCGGAAGTTACCGCCGATTGTTTGTATGCGATCTGTATCATTAATGGCAATAATAAAGGAACCGCACTGATTCCTAATCTTGTGGCAAGATTCCCGATTATTCCTACACGGAAAGTTCTCACCTGAAATAAATTCAAAGGGAAAATAGGACTGTCGTCTCTTTTTGCATGTCTGTAATAATAATACATGAAAAGGAAGCCAAGAATAAAGACAACCAAAACCGGCGTTGTGTTTTGCATGTCTCCAAAGAGCTCCAGTGAAATAGAAAGTAGGAGAGAAGCGGCAGCGAAAATTAAAAAGCCTTTCAAATCAAAATCTACGTCTTTTGAAGTATAATTGGGCATAAATTTTAATCCTAAAACAATTCCCAGTATTCCAATCGGAATATTAATTAAAAAGATCCAGTGCCACGAAAGATAATCTACCATATATCCACCAACCAAAGGTCCCAAAACAGGTCCTATAAGTGCAGGAATAATAGCGAAGTTCATCGCTTTTAATAATTCGTTTTTATCAAAAGTTTTAATCAGCGCTAATTTTCCAACGGGCGTCATGAGACTTCCTCCGACTCCTTGAATTACTCGTGAAATCACAAGATGGGTCAGATTTTGAGATAAAGCACAAAATAATGAACCTAGACTGAAAAGCACTAAAGAAAAAATAAATACTTTTTTTGTTCCAAATCTGTCTGCTAAAAATCCGCTTGCAGGCATGAAAACAGCCAGTGTCAAAACATAACTGATAATCGCATTCTGCATATTGAGCGGAGATTCCTGAAGATCTTTCGCAATCGAAGGCAAAGAGGTATTTAAAATGGTAGAATCCAGCATCTGCATGAAAATTGCGGTGGCAAGAATCAGAGGGAGAACTTTTTTTATTGAATTGGGCTGCGAAATTACTTCTGACATTTTTTTAGATTTAGATTTCTCTGCTATTGGGATTTTCATGGTTGTCATGCAAAAATTCCCGCGTGATACAGATTGTATATAATACGAACTGTGACTTAGATAAAGAAATCTATATAAAATTAAAAAAGTCTTGCGAGATTTCACAAGACTTTTTGATTTATTTTCTAGGCTTTTCTACTCCTTTCCATTCATCACCCGCTTTTCTGTACTGGCTTAAAATGTAAGTTTTGAAATCTTTTGTTTTGTACTCGATATTATCGGTGTTTTGCTCAAATGGCATGATGTAGTAGTAATCTACATCCGTTTTATCAGATTTTGATCCTTTCTTTACCGATGGAACGTATTTTGAAAATTTGTAATTCGGAAGATATTGTCTTAGTCTTGTATAGAATGCTTTATCTTCTTTTTCATTAGGAATGATATCTACAATATTGAAATCATCTTTTTTCTTGTCGATCCAAAGATAATACGTCTGTTCTTCCTTTGTTTTTTTGTTTAATGAATTGAAAGCAAATAATTCTTTCGGTACCAGTTCTTTGATTTTTTCAGGGTCAACCTTTGTGAAATATTCACCTTGAGAAGGATCTACATACGTTTCAAGATTGTACATCAATACAGAATTGTTATCAAAGTTTTTGTTTTTGAAATACTGGTTAAGAGATAATTCTGCTGTTGCTCTAAGTTCTTTTCCTCTTGCATCCAATTTTTTAGTAGGGTTCTGAGGATTTACTTTTTTTACAAACTCATATAAAACGACAGGTTTTACATCCTTAAGATGCGGATATGTTTTAAGATATTCAGCTTTTGCAAGCCAATAGTATTGTTGATAGTAATCATCTTTTTCGTTATCCTTTACGGTCTTGTACGCTAAAGCAAGTTTCTTTGAGTTTAAATATTTGGCAAATTTACCTTGTCCAAAAGCAAAACTCATGGATAATAAAGCAAAAAAGATAGTAATGTTTCTTTTCATTTTCTTATAATTGAATTTTCGATTTCCAAATATAATTATTTATTATATATTATTTTTGATTAACGGTTAAAATCTGACAATATTATTAACGTAAATTCAAAAGAAAATCCTGTATTGCTACAGGATTGATAAATTTTCATTGTAAAGCTGAAAATTATGAGTCAAAAATTAGGTTAATTTAACTCATACTTAACAGCTTATAATTTCTCATTATTTGTCATAAGAAGTTTCATGTACTTTTACGGCTCTTCCGCTCGGGTCGTTCATTTTTTTGAAAGCTTCATCCCATTCCAGTGCAATTGGTGTTGAGCAAGCTACCGAAGGAACTGAAGGAACTGTTGCGGCGGCTGTTTCACTTGGGAAATGCTCTTCAAAAATCGTTCTGTATCGATATTCCTCTTTATTCTGAGGAGTGTTTAAAGGAAATCTGAATTTGGCATTGACCATCATTTCATCAGTCACCTCTTTTTCAGCGATTTCTTTTAAAGTATCGATCCAAGAATAGCCAACTCCATCGGAAAACTGTTCTTTTTGTCTCCATACAATAGATTCTGGAAGAATATCTTCAAAGGCTTTTCTTAAAACCCATTTTTCGATTTTCCCTTCGGCTGTATTGATCATTTTGTCTTTAGGATTGATCGTCATGGCAATATCCATAAATTCTTTATCCAGAAAAGGAACACGGCCTTCAATTCCCCAACTCATTAAGGCTTTGTTGGCTCTTAAACAGTCATAAAGGTGAAGTTTTCCTAGTTTTCTCACTGTTTCATCATGGAATTCTTTGGCATTCGGAGCTTTATGGAAATACAAATAACCTCCAAATAATTCATCAGAACCTTCTCCCGAAAGCACCATTTTGATTCCCATAGATTTAATAACTCTTGCCAAAAGATACATCGGAGTCGAAGCTCTTATCGTAGTTACATCATAAGTTTCCAAATGATAAATCACATCGCGAATGGCATCTAATCCTTCCTGAATAGTGAAATTTACCTCATGATGAACAGAACCAATATGCTCAGCTGCTTTTTTTGCGGCTGCTAAATCAGGAGAACCGACCAAGCCAACTGCAAAACTGTGCAATCTTGGGTACCAAGCTTCCTGTGTGTCCCCGCTTTCAATTCTCTGTCTGGCAAATTTTGCGGTAATCGCTGAAATCACAGAAGAATCCAAACCGCCGGAAAGTAAAACACCATAAGGAACATCGCTCATCAATTGTCTGTGAACGGCATCTTCAAGTCCTTTTCTTAAGGTTGCAATATCAGTTTCGTTATCTTTTACCGCATCAAAATTTTCCCAATCTCTTTTGTACCATTGTTGAAGGTCGCTTCCGTCTTTGCTGTACAGAAGATGTCCCGGAAGAAAAGTTTCTATGGTTTTGCAAATGCCCTCCAAAGCTTTTAATTCTGAGGCTACATAATAGCTCCCGTTTTTATCCCAGCCATGATATAATGGACAGATTCCCATATGATCTCTGGCGATAAGATAAATATCGTTTTCAATATCGTATAAAGAAAAGGCAAAAATTCCGTTTAGTTTTTCTAAGAAGTCTTTTCCGTACTTTCTGTAAAGCGCTAAGATTACCTCACAGTCTGACTGGGTTTGAAATTCATAATCAGGAAATTCTTTTTTAAGTTCCTGATGATTGTAAATCTCTCCATTCACAGCTAATACAACTTTCTCGTCTTTGGTGAATAAAGGCTGTTTTCCTGAAGTAGGATCTACAATAGCCAATCTCTCATGAGAGAAAATTATTTTATCATTTTGAAACACCCCGCTCCAATCTGGACCTCTGTGGCGGATTTTTTTAGACATTTCCAAAACCTGAGGTCTTAATATTTCTGTTTTTTGTTTGGCATCAAACAAACATACGATTCCACACATTTTTTTGTTTTTTAATAGGTAACAAATGTAGAAGGTGTATTTAAAAATAACAAACAAAAAAGTTTAATTGGATGAATTTTTATTTTTTTAATGTTTTTTTGATTTAAATTTTACTATGTAAGTGTGTTTTTGTTTTATTTTAAAGTAAAATTTTAATTGATACCTGTTACTATTTACGAAATAAAAACTAAAAAAAAATTAATCTATGATAATTAATTTCCTATTTTTTTGTCGTTTATTTGTTGTTCGAAATAATTTTTTTTCATCATTTGTGTTTTTACCTTCTTGCAAGAACTCTTGCAAGAAGGTTTTTTTTATTCGGTACCTAATAAAACCCCTGAAATATTCCATGAACTGAAGCTGGTTCCTTCTGTAGGACCTTGCGGAATTTTAACCTGAATAGTATGTTTTCCGGCTTTTAAATCTCCAAGCGGAATGAAATTAGGATTGGTAACGGTTCCGGGACACCAGTTCGATCTGCTTAAATCTGAAGAAGAAAGTCCGTCTGCAAAATTTCCGGATGCCGGATTGTAAAGACGGTAAGAACCGCAGTCTGATCTCCATGGTACAAAAGAGTAAGTCATTTTTCCATCAAGAAAAATAGAATTGGTTTTAGGAACGAATTCGTCGCCATTTTCCCATCCGCCATGACCTGTTGTGATATATTTTAATTGTGCGTTTTTCAAATCTTTTTTCAACGTGAATTCTACAAACAGTCCTTTATCCTGGTTGAACATCGTGGAATAATCCTGTCCTGCCATTTCCATAATGTTTAATGTATTGAATAGAGGAATTACTGTATTGTTTTTATAAATATTCTGGTCGCTTTTATGAATGGTGATTTCCAGACTCACTTTGTGACCGCCTTTGTCGTAGTTTCCAATAAATGTTCCGATCCATAATTCTTTTTCCGATAAAGACGGTTTAAGATCTGTAATGTCTTGACGGTAAGGACTAATTGTCTGCCAGTTTTTATCTTTTAATTGAATGTGGTTGAATTTATTGATTCCGAAAGCTGTGAAAAATCTCATCATTTCAACAGGAGGATTGTAATTTTCCGTAGCAGCTACTCCAAAGTACTGTTTTCCGTTTCCGTAAACAGGAAGTGTTTTTGCCCCTTTCTCCAATCCGTTAAAGAAAGATTGAGGTTTATCCTGAGGAATAAAAAATACGGTTCCGGTTCTGTCATAGGCATCGCCGTTTGACTGCTGTTTCAATTCAACGAAAATATTTTCTCCTTCAGTAATTGTTGGAAACTTAATTTTTTTAAGAATAATGGTTCCGTTTGCAAAACGTTTTACATTTTCGTCAGATTTCGAAGCATCGGAAAAATTGATGGTCTCATTGTCAAAAACTTTTAAAGTGGTAAATCTGCTTTTCCAGAGAAGATCTTTATAACCTAATTGATCCGTAGAATTAATAGAGCCTTTAAGAATCGCATTGATGTCCGTTTTTTTTACTTTTTTAATGGAATTTGCTGTAATGAGCGAATTTTTATTTCTTTCGATTTCTAAAACAAAACCGAGATTTTGACCTATTGTGGAAGGTCCTCCCTGAATTTTCAGCTCATTGGTGTACCATACTTCAATTGTATTTGAATTGATTTTAGTAACTGCCTTTTTACAGGTGTAACCCAGGATTTTTTTTGTTTCATTGGTGAATTCAAAAGTCTGTTTTCCCACAGATTCTGCATCAGAAGCAGAAATAATTTCCTCAGGCTTTAAAAAAGCATAAGAAATAACTGTGTTTGACGGTTTTTCAACCTTTGTAAGCTCAAACGGAAAATCGGCTTTTTGTTCCCTGATTTTATTGTTTAAGATGTAATTTTCCTTTTCATTTGCCCAAACCAATGTCGGAGACTGCTCCGTCAATACTTTTCCGTTATAGGAACTGGTATATTGCACTTCATAAGTCTGTGCAAAAGTAAAACAGTATAAAAAGGTGAAAAAACTTAATAAAATTCTTTGATACATAATTAAAACAGGTTTTTCGCAAAGATAATTTTAAATTATATTAAGATAATTCTTTGAATTTTATAATTAGTCTAAAAAATTTAAAAATGTTACTTACAAAAAAACTACTCCAAAAAATAGAGTAGTTTATATATTGTATTTCCGGGTATCTTAAGAAATTCTTTCGATCAGAGCCATGTAGAATCCGTCATAACCTTGACTAGGCATTACTTTTTCGTCTTTGATCATCTTAAAATTAGGGTTGTTTTTAATAAATTCATCAACCTGTAAATTGTTTTCAGAAGGTAGGATAGAACAAGTGGCATATACCATTTTTCCTCCTTTTTTAAGCATTTTAGAATAATCCTGAAGAATCTGCTGTTGTTCTTTTTTGATTCTGTCGATAAAATCCTGATCAATTTTCCATTTGCTGTCTGGATTTCTTTTCAAAACTCCAAGTCCTGAACATGGAGCGTCAATAAGCAATCTGTCTGCTTTTTCATGAAGTCTTTTGATTACTTTGTTGTCAGAAATCATACGCGTTTCGATGTTGTGAGCTCCGGCTCTTTTTGCACGACGTTTCAATTCGGCTAATTTCCATTCGAAGATATCTAAAGCAATTATCTGTCCTTTATTCTGCATTAAAGCAGCCAAGTGAAGGGTTTTTCCACCTGCACCTGCACAAGCATCTACAACTCTTTGCCCTTCTTTTACATCAAGAAAATATCCGATTTTTTGTGAAGAAGCATCCTGAACCTCAAATAATCCTTCTTTGAAAGCAGTCGTAAGAAAAACATTCTTTTTTTCTTCAAGTTGCACAGCATCAGGATAATTTTTGATAGGATAAGCAACGATATTCTCATCAGAAAGATCTGAAATAAGCTCTTTGGGTGTAGTTCTTAAAGAGTTTGCTCTTAAAACTGTAGGAGCCTGCTCGTTCAAAGCGATCATTTCTTTTTCCCATTTTTCACCTAATTCTTTTTCTAATGTTTCAGCCAGCCAATCAGGAATAGAATGTTCTATTGCTTTGGTAGGAACGGTATTTTTTTTAAGCTTGGTTAAAATATCAGCAATCTTGATTCCGTCAAATTCTTCAAACTTTTTATAATTGGTTTTGCTCCAAAGAAGATAAGCGATAATCAGTTTGTAGATGTTATTAGGTTTCACGCCTTCACCCATATAGTATTCCAGACGTTTTTTCCAACGGATGATATTATAGAAAATTTCAGAAACAACGGCTCTGTCTTGGCTTCCCCATTTTTTATGGGCTTTTAAAAGTCTTTCGATTACTTTGTCGGCATATTTATTTTTCTCGAAAAATGTTTCCTGTAAAGCATCGTGAATTCCGATGGCTAAGTTTCTGTGAATAAGTTCCATAAAATTGGGTTCTGCTATTTTGAATCTGCAAAAATACGAATTTAAGTTGAGATACGAGTTTCGTGTTTTGGAGTTTCGATATTCCTGTTGTAAACGTTGCTTAAACCCGTATCGCGAAACTCGCAACTCGTTTGAAAATCCTACCTTTGTAAAAATTAAAAATATGAGTGATACTGTACTTTGTCCGAAATGCAGCTCAGAGTTTACCTATGAGCAGGATGGTTTGATGGTTTGTAGCCAGTGTTTCCACGAATGGGATCCTGCAGAAGCCGGAAATGATGATAAAATTCTGGACATTAACGGAAATGAATTACAAAACGGAGATTCAGTCATTGTAATGAAAGATCTTCCTGTAAAAGGAGCCCCAAAACCTGTAAAAGCGGGAACGAAAGTAAAAAATATCCGTCTGAGACCAGATAGTGATCATAATATTGACTGCAAAATCGATGGATTCGGAGCAATGGCCCTAAAATCTGAGTTTGTGAAAAAGGCATAAAAAAAAGGAAAAAATTGGATAGGGTAATCTTCCAAAGACTGATTGCAGGACTGCTAATTTTGTCTCAAGGGCAGAAAGAGAATTAACCAAAAGTTTCCTTATACTGTGTAAGTACAAATGTAAGAAAAGTTTAAACCCGATTCTTACATTTGTACTTTTTTTATTAAAATTTTAACAGTATAAGTGTAAGGAAACGTGAAGGTTGTGCGAGTTTAAATGAACGAAATTTTGATAGGATTGTTTAGCTTTTCATCCGTATATAGAATGATTTCCTTGTTTTTTGTTTTTACTTTATTCCAGTAAAAATTTCCGGCAAATCTGCTTTCCAACACTTCTGCCTCCATACCATTTTCAGAAATACTGATTTCTTTCGGATAGTAGGAAAATTTCTTGAGATCAAAATCTGTGACTTCTGTTTCGTCAAAAATATTTACTTCTCCAAAGAGTTTGGCAACATACGAGTTGTAAGGATTTTTAAAAGTTTCTTCAGGGTTGTCATTTTGGATTAATCGCCCGTTCTGAAGCACAATAATCTGGTCGAGCCAAGGAATGATATCCTGAAGCTCATGGGTGGAAATGATTAAAGATATTTTATTCTGTTTTACATAAGAAAACAGCTTTTCACGAAGCTCAACTTTTCTGGGAAAATCAAGATTGCTGAACGGTTCATCTAAAATCAAGAGTTTCGGCAAAACAGAAAGCGCTCTTGCAATGGCCACTCTTTGTTGTTGTCCGCCGCTTAGATATTTGGGTAAAACATTCGCATATTCTGATAGTCCGACTACCTCAAGAAGTTCTGAAACGGTTTCTTTTTTCTGTGCTAAATTAATATTAGAAATAAATTTTCCCACATTTTCAGCAACTGTAGCATAAGGCATTAAGTCAAAATTCTGAGCGACAAATTTCATGTCGGCTTCTCCCGGAACAAGGTTTCCTTTAGGACCCATTAGTTTTTGCCCATCAAAAATAATTTCTCCACTTTCCCAATCCAATAGACCATACATCAGACTCAGTAAAGTAGATTTTCCGCATCCGCTTTCTCCAGCCAGTG
Organism: Chryseobacterium tagetis; assembly: GCF_016735585.2. Taxonomy (GTDB): domain Bacteria; phylum Bacteroidota; class Bacteroidia; order Flavobacteriales; family Weeksellaceae; genus Chryseobacterium; species Chryseobacterium tagetis. The sequence goes on along the minus strand of NZ_JAERSE020000004.1, from coordinate 295,200 downwards.
CAATTATTTTACCGGCTTCGAATTTCAGATTAAGGTTCTGAAACAGAGGTTTTTCTTTTGTATGTGAGAAGTATAAATTGTTTATTTCTAATAGCATAATACAAATGTAATAAAATGATATGTTTGAAGGAGCAAAGATTTTTATTATATTAGCTGTGGTAATGAAAATTTATGAAAATGAAAAAAAAGCTGTTTTTATTGGCGATTCCCACTTTTCTTGTTGCTGCAGTTGCTGTTTCTTGTAACAAAGAGAAACCACTGACGAGCGATAGTAATGAAATTGTAACGACTAAAGAAGGTAATCAGTTTATTCTGGACACCCTGAACAGTAGAGTAGAATGGAAAGGATATAAAATTTTAAAATCTGAAAGTACCAGTCATTTCGGAACTATAAAATTTGAAAGCGGGGATGTTACTGTAAAAGATGAAAAGCTTGAAAGCGGAAAATTTGTTGCTGATATGAATTCTTTGACGTCTGTTGATTTAAAAGATGATACAGATCAGCTGGAGAAATTAAACGGACACCTGAAAAGCGGGGACTTTTTTGAGGTTGAAAAATTTCCTACAGCTTCTTATGAAATTACCAAGATTACTCCTTTAGCAGAAGGAGATTATAATACGCTTTTGGATGGTAATTTAACCATTAAAGGAATTACAAAACCTATTGCTTTTAAAGCCAATGTGTCATTAAAAGACGGAGTAGTAAGTATAGCAACCGAGCCTAAAGATATACAGCGAGAAGAATTTGGAGTGAAATTTCAGGCACCTGCTGAAAATGGGGTGATTAAAGATGAGGTGACACTGCAGATTAATGTAAAAGCTTTAGAAAAAAAATAATTTTTATTAAGATAAAATAAGTGATTATAGTCTGCCCCCGAAAAGAGGCAGATTTTTTTTAACAGTTTAAGGAAAATTATTCCGTTGAAAAATCGTATTTTTGCAAAACATTTTGAAAGGGTAAAACAATGATAGAAAAGATAGAAGAATTACTAGTTGAAGTAAACGGCTTCAGTACCACATCAAAAGAAGAAATTGAAAACTTCCGAATCAAATACAATGGTAAAAAAGGAATTCTGAACGATTTTTTTGAAAAATTTAAAGAAGTTCCAAACGATCAGAAGAAAGAATTCGGACAGAAGATCAATACACTTAAGAATGCTGTTAATGTAAAGCTGGAGGATTTAAAAAATGCTTCCGCATCTTCTATTATCTTAGAGAAAGAGGATTTAACAAGACCAGCTTTCCCGTTAGATCTAGGTTCAAGACATCCAATCAATTTGGTGAAAAACAGAATTATTGAAATCTTTAAATCAATCGGTTTTGCTGTTGCAGACGGACCGGAAATTGAAGATGACTGGCATAATTTTACGGCATTAAACCTTCCGGAATATCATCCGGCGAGAGATATGCAGGATACTTTCTTTATCGAACAGAATCCGGATATTTTGCTGAGAACGCACACTTCTTCGGTTCAGATCCGTTATATGGAAGAAAATCAGCCGCCGATCAGAATCTTGTCTCCGGGAAGAGTATTCCGTAATGAAGCAGTTTCTTCACGTTCACACTGTATTTTCCATCAGATCGAGGGGTTATATATTGATGAGAATGTAAGCTTTGCGGATTTAAAGCAGACAATTCAGTTCTTTACTACTGAACTTTTCGGAAAGTCTAAGATTAGATTGAGACCTTCTTATTTCCCTTTCACAGAGCCGAGTGCTGAAATTGATGTGTATTGGGGATTAAATTCTGAGACTGACTACAGAATTACCAAAGGAACAGGCTGGTTGGAAATCATGGGTTGCGGAATGGTAGATCCTGCTGTTTTGAAAAACGTAAACATTGATGCCGATAAATATTCAGGATACGCTTTCGGAATGGGTATCGAAAGAATCGTAATGCTTCTTTATCAAATGAGCGACATCAGAATGTTCTTTGAAAATGATATCAGAACTTTAGAACAGTTTAAAACATTATAAAAAAATAAAATCCTGTAAAAAATAATTTACAGGATTTTTTATTTTACACAAAAAACCACCAGGTCGTAAATGTTTGTAGAGTTGTTAAATTTTAAATCGAGAAAAATAATTCATTATGCTCTTATTATATGTATTTTATTGATACAAATATTGATAGCAGGATATTTTTACAATGAATTTGTTCATAAGAAAAATTTAACTTTTATTGAAAATCAGCTGAAAGATTTTCGGGGAATGGAAGAATTGACAGATAATTCTAAAAAAGAACTCCTCAATGCTCAGAATTATCTTCAAAAATATGTGAGGAGTAATGATCCCGCATTTCTGAATTCTTATTTTGCATCACTCAATAAACTGGGGAAAAATCTTGACAGTATTGATTTTTATGAAAATAAAAATTTAAAACTAAAAAATACATTAGCAGCATTACTGAAAAAAGATTCATTAGGGATAAAAAAATTTAAAGTGTTGGTAGATTCTACCTATAATTTTTCTGTTAAATCTACTCTTGCACCGGATAATCTTTCCAAAATAAAAAAATACAATCTGGAGTATAATTTTGAGAAATTCAATGTAGAAACTAAAAATTATACAGACACTGTAAAGAAAAAGGGATTGTTAGGACGTTTGGGAGATGCTATATCCGGTAAAGAAACTATTCGAAAAGACAGCACTGTTGTTACACTAAAGCAGAGTCAAACACCCATTTCTACACTTATAAAGTCGGATTTTGACAGCATCATGAATGTGGTGAATAATCACTACTCCAAAGAAGTTAAAAAAATTCAGGTGAATGTAGCTAATAAGGAGAATAATAGCAGGGAATTTCATGAAATATTCAGTAATCTTTTGATATACAGTAATGGTCTGATGAATATTTATGAATCTGCCATTAAAGAATCTAAATCAAACCTGGAGAAAGAATACGAAAAACAAAATTCAAAAAATAATCAGGTTAGAAAATATCTGATATTCGGGGCGATGATTCTGATGTTTATTGTATCGATTTTAATCATGTTCTTAACAAGAATAGCATTTATCTACGAACGAAAATTGAATGACGCCAATAAACAGATTAAGGAAAACTTAAATTTTAAAAACAGGATTTTGGGAATGTTGAGTCACGAATTGCGATCTCCACTCAAAATAATTGGTCTTTTCATTAATAGAATTAATAAAAAAACGGATGATGAGAAGATCAAAGAATACCTTAAATCCATAAGTTTCACGAACGATACATTGTTGATTCAGGCAAATCAGATCTTGGAATATACCAAAAACCAGGCAGTGGAAAATAAGTTGATTCCTGTCGTTTTTAATCTTAAAAATGAAATTAAATCTATTTTAAATGCTATTGAACCTTATATCGAAACAAGAAACAATGCATTTATCATCAACGAAAATATAAATCCTGATCTTATTGTTTTCTCTGATAATAAAAAGATCAATCAGGTTTTTATGAATATTCTGGGCAATGCGAATAAGTTTACTGAAAATGGAGAAATTAAAGTTTCAGTAACGACAGTTCCTATTAATGAAGATATGATTTCTTTAACTGCAAAAATAGAAGATTCTGGGATTGGAATTTCTCATTCAGACATAGAAAAAATTTTTGAACCGTATTATCAGGGGATTTTATCTGAAAATGTTGAAAACTTGGGTGCCGGTTTAGGGCTGAGTTTATGTAAAGAAATTGTAGAATTATATCAAGGGAACATATCCGTAACCAGCGAAGTAGGAAAAGGAACGACAGTTGTCTTCACAGTTAATTTAAATCTTAATAAATGAATCAATCAGATAATAAAACCACCCGTTTTTTACTGGCAGACGACCACAGTCTGATAAGGCAGGGTATTACTTTTTTATTAGAAGATTTTAAAATAGAGCATGAGCTTTTTCATGCATCCAATCTGCAGCAGCTATTGGACTCGGTTAAATTAAATCCCATCGATATTGCTATTATAGATGCTCATTTTCCTGATGGAAATAGTCTTTCAATCTTGGCGGAACTCAAAAAAATGAGACCGGAAATGAAAATTCTGATTTTTACAGGTATTGATGAAAACATATATTCACTTAGGTATCTGAATGCAGGTGCAGATGGCTTTCTAAGCAAGATGAATGAAGAAGAAGAAATAGAGCGGGCAATTAGGAAAATGCTCGATTCTGGAGAGTATATTTCTTCGGTCACTCAGGCTTTACTTAAAAGTTCAATGAAAAATCCTAATTTGATAAATCCTCTGTCGAGTCTAACGGAAAGAGAGTTGCAAATTGCAGAAATGTATGCTGAAGGATTGGGAAATTTGGAAATTGCAGGAAAACTAGACGTGAAGCAAAACACGGTAAGTACAATTAAAAGAAGAATTTTTGATAAGCTTGAAATTGAAAATTTGGTAGAGTTGATAGAACTGATAAAAAATAACCAATAAGTAGTTTTGTAGATAAATATCTACGGTTTCTACGAAATATATCTACGCTGTTTGTGCTGGATGTATTTTTAACTGTTGGTATCTTTGTATCAACAAAAAGAACAAAACTTTATTGTTAAGAGTAGACTAGACACGGATTTTGATTTCTAAAAACACCAATGATGAAAATAAACACTAAACACTAAATGATAAGAAAATCAAAATCAAACCTCCGAAATTTTCGGAGGTTTTCTGTTTTTAATTACTGACCTAAGAAACAAAACGTAATTAAAAACTGTATTCATAAAAAATTACTTCGGGTATTAGCTTTTTACACTTTTTTTCTTTGTCCAGCTTTTCACGCGATTATAATCTAAAAAGTAGGTAAGTTTTAATGAGAAATTATTCACAGTAGGCTCACTGAAAAGCATATCATAATTTTTTGCCATATTCAATCTTGAGGTTTCAAGATAATTTGAAGTGGCATTTCTGTATAATAAAGTCAGCTGGCTTCCCGGAGCAAACCACCATGAAAATCTGAGGTCAACATTCCATGCATTATATGTTCCGTTTAGATTTTTGTTAAAAAGATCGGTTTCAGCCAAATTCCCGTCCTGATTTAAAGTATAAAACTGTTTATAGGTAACATCAGAAAAATAATGTCGGAATGTTAAGCTAAGAGCAGTTTTTTCATTAAAAGTATATTTGGAGGTTAAAGCATTTTCGTACGTGTTTCTTTGTCTTCTTCCAATGAAAATATCGGTGTCGTTTTTCCCTGCAAAACCGGTTTCATTATTACTGAAACTTGGATTAAAACTCCAGTGTACATTGAATCTATCTGAAAACCGATAACGAACTCCAAAGTTGGTAAACACCTGATTTCTTCCTTTTTCATCAAATGCATAATAATCTATCGTGAAATTATACTGCAGTTTTTTTCGGCTGTCACTTTCAAACCAAACCCAAGAATCGAAATATCCGGGAACGTTAAGATGCCTTCCAAAAGTGCGGGGTTCATAAATATCATTCTGACCGAAAGGTGTAAACTCAATTCCTCCACCGAAGCTTCTGAAGTTTTTATCTGTAAAGCTATTATTATGATTGAAAACAAAATTCTGGAAGATAAAAGGCTCTAATCTATGATAATAATTCAGGTTAAAATTTAAATAGATATTGTTGAATGTTTTGGTCGGCTGCAAAATTCTGTATCCATACCAAGCATTGTAATTGGCGAAGTTTGTTTTTGTTGAAAATCCTACATCATTAATGTCCCAGTCTTTTGTGGTCAGGTTTCCGTTAAGACTGAAACGGTGCTTTCCTGCAATTTTTTCCAGTCCGGCTTCGGCTTTTGTTCCGAATTTTGTTCCTTCATCCATTACCCAGCTTCCTTTCACACTTCCGAAGGTTTTATACATATTTTTCTTGTTGTTGAGATCCCAAAGAAGTCCCGTTGCGTTCGCATCTCTGAAATTTCCGTCTCTCGTAACATTTGTATTGATTAATGATACAGAAGAATTTCCGTTAAATCTTTGATCGAAAACCAATACATTGTAATTCGTCCACGGTTCTACCACTTCCTTTCTGGTTTCTCCGGTTTCTGTATTGAGAATGGTAGCTTCCATTTTTTGAGTGACTCCATTGAAAAAGCCGATTCCCAATCCTTTTTTTGTTCTTCCGGAAATTTTAAAAGCATTAAATAATTTTACTTTTGCAGGATATTCGGTTACTTCTTCGTTGTCGTTGATTGCCGGATAACGCGACGGCTCTCCGCCCACTCTTCTTGAATAAAACATTCCTCCTTTGCTGAATAATTCGGTTCCTTCCGTAAAGAAAGTTCTTTGCTCGGAAAACTGTTGTTCAAAAGGCGTTAGATTTAAAATAGAATTATCAAAATTAGCCTGCCCGAAATCCGGAATTAAAGTCATATCAAAAGTAAAAGCATCATTAATTCCATATTTTACATCCATTCCGCCATTAAAGCTTGAAGTGGTTTTTCCGTCAAAACTGTTGACATATGTAGAAAAATAAGGAGTAAAAGACAATCGGGTAGGAGGATTGATGTTTTCAATTCCTTGTAAGACCCCGTCAAAAAGAGTGTAAGAGTTTTTTGCATTGTCTACAAAATTCCAGTCATAAGACGCTTTAATTCTCTGAATTCTCCGGAATATATTCATACCCCATTCCTGAACATTGTTTTTAGGAAACCTTAGTTCCGAATAAGGAATTTTTATCTCTACCGCCCAACCTTTTTCATTGATCTTTGCACCGCTGTACCAGATCGAGTTCCAGGTATCGTCTTCACCATCTGTAGTAAGTTTTGCATCATACTGAACACCTGCAGCAGTCACCACAAATTCTAAGCTCTGTTGTTTGTCATTGTAACCGTTCAGTGCAACCCCAAAGAAATCATCATTGTTGATGCCATCTCTTTCCGTCAGTTCTTTAGCAATTTTATTGGGAGTCGGATCATACATCTGTGCTCCGAAATAAATACCGGTGTCATCATATAAAATCCTTACTTCAGTTTTTATGGAATCTGCCTGTGGTTTTCCGTTGTTTGGATTTCGTTCAATGAAGTTGGTGGCAATCGGAGCGTTTTGCCATACTGCATCATCCAAAATCCCATCAATTTTTGGGGAAGATGAGGTTTTTGCAATGAGCATTTTCTTTCTTACAATAGTTTCGTCTTCCTTTTTCTGCGAGTACATGAAGCAGGAAAACAATATGAGTGTGAAGAGTAATTTGGTTTTCATGATGTTCTTAGGCTTATACATTCATGACAACCGATATTGAAAATGTATTACATTGAGTCATTAATAAAAATGAAAACTTTTCATTTTATGCGATTAGAAAAGGTGAATATTATTGAGAGAGATATAACCAGTTTCGGCTGCCCGAAGGGCAGCCGAAACTGGTTATATCAAAAAATTAATGATGTTATTGTGTAAACTTTAAAGGGTATTTTACATTTTTATAATCATCAATACTAGCCTTTAAAGAACCAACTGCTAATTCTGCTTTCAGGAGCATAGGAATATGGTTGTAGTCATTAGAAACCCACATTGTTACTCCTTCTTTTTCTTTAAAAACTCTTCCGCTTTTTACAGATGGGATAATTTTCAGACAGTTTATAGTTCCAAATTTTGTTTTTAAATTTTCCGTACCAACTACTTTTAATTGAAAAGGAAACATTTCATCATCAATCCAGACATTCATGTTGATGATGGTCCCTGTTTTTAATTCAGCAGGACTTTTACTTCTTAAATAGTAGAAGCAGGAAAGCATATCCTGAACTCCTTTCACAGATTTTATGACTTTAGAACCGTTTGCAGGTGTTTTTTTATCAGTTAAAATCAAAGTGCTATTATCATGATTGAAGGTGGTTTCAAAATGCTGACGATAGCTTCCTTCTTTTACATTTCTTACATAGAAACTGGGTAATCCCGTATGAATATTTATATAGCTTTCGTATAAATCATCTACTTTGAAAAAAGCTCTTACAGCACCCGTAGTTTGCCCGGTTCCTTTTACGTACAAATGAGGAGCTCCTTTATAGGTAGTATTTTGGGCAGTAAGTGTTGCACTTCCGGCATTCAGAAACCCATAATGAATTCTAAGTGTGATGGATTCACCGTTTGCAACATTGTCTATTTGAGCAAAACTCAGAGAGAACATCAATATCGCAATAAGGTTTAAAATTTTCTTCATAATAAGACTTTTACAAAAAGGTTGCCAAATTTTGAGGCCAGTTTTTCTTAGTATTTGACAAATCTCAGTTTTTTATTTAGAATGAATTAAATATGCTTCGCATTAAAATTAGTAAATTTGCAGCTACAAGTATAATTAAATTATCTTATAATTATGATAACGACCGATATATTGATCATAGGAGCAGGACCAACGGGGCTTTTTGCTGTATTTGAAGCAGGATTATTAAAAATGAAGTGTCACATCATCGATGCACTTCCTCAACCAGGAGGACAATTAGCAGAGCTTTATCCTAAAAAACCTATTTTCGATATTCCGGGATATCCTTCTGTGAATGCAGGTGAATTAGTAGATAATCTGATGGAGCAGATCAAGCAATTTCAGCCAGGATTTACCTTAGGGGAAACAGCGATTTCTTATACTAAAGTAGATGATGAATGGTTTGAGGTAGTGACTAACAAAGGAACTGTTCACAGATGTAAAGCAATCGCTATTGCAGGCGGATTAGGAACTTTCGAACCGAGAAAACCGACTTTTGAAAATGTTGCAGATTATGAAGAAAAAGGTCTTGAGTATTTCGTAAAAGAACCAGAACATTTCAGAAATAAAAGAGTAGTGATCGCCGGAGGAGGAGATTCTGCACTTGACTGGAGTGTTTTCTTATCTAATGTTGCAAGTGAAGTAACATTGATCCACAGAAGAAATGAGTTCCGTGGAGCTTTAGATTCTGTAGAAAAAGTTCAGGATTTAAAAAATCAGGGGAAAATTAAATTGATCACTCCGGCTGAAGTTACAGGGATCAAAGGAGATGGAAAAGTTGAAGCCATTACGGTTGCTGTAGACGGACAAGATCCTTATGATATTGAAACAGATTACTTTATTCCATTATTCGGGTTAACTCCAAAATTAGGAGAAATCGGAAACTGGGGACTGAACATCGAGAAAAACGCAATCGTTGTAAATAACGCATTAGATTATCAGACAAACATCGATGGAATCTACGCAATCGGTGATATTAATACGTATCCAGGGAAATTGAAATTGATTCTTTGTGGTTTCCATGAAGCTACTTTGATGTGTCAAAGTGTTTACAACAGATTAAATCCGGGTAAAAAATTCGTGTTGAAATATACAACAGTAAGTGGTGTAGATGGTTTCGACGGAAGCAGAAAAGAAGCAGAGAAGGCAGTTGTGAAAAAAATTGACTAATTTTGCAAAATTATGTCAGATATTAATATAAAAATCACCGACAGAGAAGGTGTAACTCACGATATTGTAGCTCCTACGGATATGTCCATGAACTTAATGGAAATCATCCGTTCATATGAATTGGCAGAAGAGGGAACGATCGGAGTTTGCGGAGGAATGGCCATGTGTGCTTCTTGTCAGGTATATGTAATAAACGATCCGGGATTGGTTGAAATGGGTGCTGAAGAAGATGCAATGTTAGCTGAAGCGTTCCATGTGGAAAGCAACAGCAGATTGGGTTGCCAATTACATATTGTTCCAGAAATGGAAGGACTGGAAGTGGAAATTGCTCCTTATCCTTAGAAGAATTTTTAATTTAAAATAAAAACAAAACCTCCCGAAGATTTCTTCGGGAGGTTTTTATTTATCTTATTTTTTAGAAGGCTGAAAATTAGGATGTCCCACCTGCCACAATGCGAAGGCAAAAATATCTGCATATTCTTTAAAGATCACATCATAATCGCTTGTAAAATGACCGTTATCGTAGTTTGCATACAGTAAAACCGGTTTTCCGGAAGCCGAATTGTTTTGTAAAGCCGCAGCAAATTTACCCGGCATCCAAGGAACCACCCTGGAATCATTCATACCCACACGAATGATTACGGCGGGATATTTTACTCCTTTTTTTACCTTGCTTTGAGCATCCATTTCAATCAGATACTTAGTGTCTTCTTCATTTTTTAATGTTCCGATTTCCGGGATTTGGTTGGGGCCGTTTGCTGTTATTTCTGTTCTTAAGGCGTTCGTTAATCCTACTTCAGGAATGGCTACTGCATAAAGATCCGGTCTTTCAGTGATCGCTCTTCCGATAAGAATTCCGCCTGCGCTTACTCCGTTTCCGATTAATTTTGAAGGAGAAGTGTATTTTTGATTCACCAGATATTCTGAACAGGCAATAAAATCTTTCCAGGTATTGGGTTTTGTCGCTTTCATTCCTGCTTCATGCCATTTTTCACCCTTTTCACCTCCACCTCTTACGTGAGCTACGGCTAGTATAACGCCCTGTTCTAACAATACGGAAAGTCTTGCTGAAAAACGAGGTTCATAAGAAAAGCCGTAACCGCCATATCCTGTAATATAAGCCGGATTATTACCGTCCATTTTCATGTTTTTAGGATAAATAATAGAAAGAGGTACCATTACACCGTCATGACTTTTCACTTCAACTTCTTTTACCGTGTAAAGTGCGTTGTAATCTGGATAGTTTGTTTCGGAATTAAGGTATTTACTTTTTACGATATCACCTTTTTCAGGGTTGTATTCATAAGTGGTTAATGGAGTCAGCCAATTAACATTGTTACAAAAGATATTGTCATTTTCTCTCTGATTAAGAGATAATGAGCTATTGACTCCGGTTGGAAAATCAACTTTTTTCCCTACCAATGTATTGATATTTACCTGATATTTGTCTCTCACGATACCGTCTCCTAAAGAATAATAAAGGTAATTTTTAGAATTATGAATGCTGATAATTACTTTGTCCTTGCTTTCGGGAACAACAACTTTTGCATTGTTTAAATCAGGTTTTGAAAGACTTGTAAGCGTTATTTTGTAATTTGGAGTATCTTTATGAGTAAGCAGGAAAAGCTTGTCTCCTGAGATAAATACATCTGTAATATCATCCGAAGGTTTTATAATCTGTCTCCATTTTACTTTTTTATTTTTTAATTCAGAATAGGGGGCAACAAAAATCGGACTTTCAGATTTTACAGAACTCAGTCTCAGAACAATATATTTATAGTCATCGGTAAAATAGACGCTTGTGAATTGTTCGGTTAAAGCATTCAGTTCCGGATATTCTTCTCTTGAAGCCAATATTTTGTCGGTTTTTGTATCTGTTCCGATGATGTGAAGCATTGCTTTCATATCTTTTAAAAGCATATTGCTGTTGGGATCGGAAGTACTCATTTTAGTGTAAAGAATCCCTTTGTCATCCTGTGTAAATTCAAACCCAAATTCGCTCCAGATAGGTCCGATTTCATCTTTTAACAGTTGGTGAGTAGTGAGATCTAAAATCCTTAAATGACAAATTTCACCGCCGGATTTTGAGAATAATATGGCAATTTTTTTCGCTTTAGAATCAATAGCGAAATTGGTGATCTGGGTATCTTTTCCAAGGGTTTCAGGATCGAATATTAATGTTTCTTTTCCTGAAGACAGATCTCTTGAATATAACTTAGAAAGATTTTCGTTTTTCTTGGTTTTGGTATAGAAATACGTGTTTTGCCTTTGAAATATGGCATCGAAAGAATCACCGTTCATTTCCTGTACTTCCTTCATACGTTTATACAAATCCTCACGATGCGGAATTTTATTAATGATACTGTGGCTAAAATCAGATTGAGATTTAAACCACTTTTCTACTTCAGGATTTTTAAGATCTTCCAACCATCTATACTGGTCTGTGATTTTGATTCCGAAATAGTCATCTACAACTGCTTTTTCAGGAGTTACAGGATAATTGTACTGCGCAGAAATTATTTGACTTAAAAATAATCCTGCTGTCAGAAGAATATTTTTCATGGTTGTATTTCTTTTGTGTGTGAAAAATTTAATACTGCAAATATATTAAACTTCATCTTTCGAAATCCATTTTCCGACTGTCGGCGCTTTATAATTTCTCATCATCTCCAACAATTCATCAATATTGTCACCAATCAGTAACATCTCGCGATTGATCTGTTTTAAAAATCCTTTATCAACCATTGTCTGAACGAGTTTAATCAAGTCATCATAAAAGCCGTCAATATTCAAAATGGCAATTGGCTTTTTGTGAAGTCCTAATTGTGCCCAAGTGATCATTTCGAAAAACTCTTCCAATGTTCCGTAACCGCCGGGAAGAACGATCACACCGTCACATAGATCATTCATTTTGGTTTTTCTTTCATGCATGGTTTCCACCAAAATTAACTCAGTCAGTTGTTTGTGAGCAATTTCTTTCGACTGTAAAAAGTGGGGAAGAACTCCAATCACTTTTCCACCGGCATTCAAAGCCCCATCTGCAACAGCGCCCATCAAACCGACATCTGCACCGCCGTAAATCAACTGAATATCTTGTTTTGCTAAAGTCTGTCCAAGTAAAGTCGCCTGTTCTTTAAAAACGTTATCCGAACCGAAGCTTGAACCGCAAAATATTGTGATACTTTTCATTATAAAATTGTTTGAGATTTTATTTTCTTTCCGTTATTATATTCAGATTCACATTTGATTCCATATTTATTGATACAAAACCATTTTCCGTGTTTTTTATTATTTTTGAATTCCTGATGGGTGTACAGAACGTTGTTCTTATAGAAACTGAATTTTTTTTTATTTTGGTTTTCGTCAAACTCCGTTTCCCAATATTGTAAACCATTTGAGCTAAAACCGGTATGTTTTATTTTTTGAGAAGTTTTAACATCATAAATAAACTCGTCACAAACTATTTGCTTATCATTGAAATTAAAATAAATTAACATTTTTGTTATTTTCCCATTTTCATAAACTTCTTCCGACTTTATATGACCATTTTTCTTTTTAATTTCAAGAATTCCCGTAAATCTTTTATTATCTGAATTGGTGTAAGCAACTTTGTCTTCAAAGTAAAGATTATTAATCCCCACTTTTTCTTGGCTATATATTTTAATAGAAACTAAGAATAGAATGAATATGATTTTGAGTTTCATGTTTATTGGTTTAATTTTAAATAAAAAGAATATCCAAAATCATATGACTTTGGATATTCAATAGTATAACTTTTAAATCTTATTTTAAAGGAATATTCGCTAAAATATCTTTAGTGAATGCCCAGAATTTCTGAGCAGAAGGAATATTTGCCTTTTCATCAGGAGAGTGAGCTCCTCTGATGGTAGGTCCGAAACTTACCATTTCCATTTCAGGATAGTTCGCTCCGATAATTCCACATTCCAAACCAGCGTGACAAGCTACCACATGTGGTTTTTCATTGAATTTTTCAACATAGATCTTTTCCATCAGCTGAACGATTTCAGAACCTGGTTTTGGTTTCCATCCCGGATAGGAACCACTGAATTCTACATTCATTCCTGCTAGTTCCGCTACTGATTTTAACTGCTCCGCTACAGAATATTTAGAAGATTCTACAGAAGAACGGGAAAGGTTTAAGATTTTTAAAGCACCTCCTTTTAATTCTACTCTTGCCACATTGTTTGAAGATTCTACAAGATCTTTTACATCAGGACTCATTCTGTAAACTCCGTTGTGCAGAGATTTTAATGTCAAGATGATTTTCTTTGAATCTGCTTCAGAAAGAGCTTTTTCAGAAGAAGTGGTATTTTCAATATTGATTTGAAGACCTGCCTCGATAGACGCAAACTCTTCTAGAATTTCTTTTTTAAGTTCAGTAACTTCTAAAATGAATTCCTGAGCATTTCTTACAGAAACGATTGCTACAGCTTCTCTTGGAATTGCATTTCTCAATCCACCCCCATCAATAGAAATTAGCTGGATGTTTTCTTTTTTCAACCCTTTGTAAAGAAGTCTTCCTAAGATAATATTGGCATTTCCGAACCCTTTGTGAATATCCATTCCGGAGTGACCACCCTGTAATCCTTTTACTTCAAGTCTTACCATTTGTCCGTTGGCAGCTTCAGTCTCGTAGTTTTGAGTGATTGTCACATCAATTCCTCCTGCACAACCGATATCAATTTCATCGTCTTCTTCCGTATCAAGATTCAATAAAATTTGTCCGGTTAATTGGCCTGGCTTCAAACCTAAAGCTCCTGTCATCCCGGTTTCTTCATCTATGGTGAAAAGAGCTTCTAAATCGGGGTGAGGAATGTCTGAACTTTCCAGAATCGACATAATAGTGGCAACTCCCAAACCGTTATCTGCTCCTAAAGTGGTTCCTTTTGCTTTTACCCAGTCTCCGTCAATTTCCATTTTAATTCCTTCTGTCTCAAAATCGAAATTCACATCACTGTTTTTCTGGCAAACCATATCCAAATGCGATTGTAAAACAATAGATTTACGGTTTTCCATCCCTGCAGTGGCTGGTTTTTTGATGATTATATTTCCTACTTCATCTACCGTAGTTTCCAATCCTAGGTTTTCACCAAATTCTTTAATGAAAGCAATTACTCTTTCCTCTTTTTTTGAAGGTCTTGGAACAGCATTTAATTTGGAGAAATTTTTCCAGATTATCTGCGGTTCTATATTAGATAATTCCATGAAATTTTATTTTTCTCAAATTTACGAAATAAAAAAATGCTTCCGGTCTATAGGAAGCATTCTTTTGTATTTTCTTGAACGTTATTTTAACACCCACATTCACCATAAATAGGCATTGTAACTACTGTACCATCCGGTTTTTCAATAGTCAGTGTACCTTGGAATAATAAAGCCTCTTCATTCTTTATTTTCTTTCCTTTTACAGAGATTTTATATTCTCCACTTTCTATTTCTTTGCTGAGCTCTTCATCCGCTTCCATGTCGCTTGAGGAAATAAGATTCATAGCCAGTCTTTTCCCGTCAAGTTTCATATAGGCTGTTTTTCCTGCATCATCTGCATAGATGTATTTTTCGTTTTCAAAATCTGCCTTATTCTTTGCAAAATAGCATGAACACTCTTTAATCTCTGTAGGAAAAGGAAATGTTTCTACAGAAATTGTTCCTGAAGAAGTTTCACTCTTAGTAGAGTCCTGAACGATGGTTAAAGAATCTCCCGATGTTTGGGAAGAAACCGTTTCTTTATCTTTTTTACATCCGATGAGTAAAAACGCTGAAAAGAAAATGATCAAATATTTCATGTGGTTGTATGTTTAGGTTATCCTCTGGCTCTTTCTAGCAGAACCATCATTAGTAGAGAAAGAATAACTAAACTTTCTTCCTCGTCATCAATATCAATAAGTCTGTCAAGCTGAAATCTTCTTCCGAAGAATGAAGGCATTTTCTTTAATTTGAAATAAGCTTTTCCATCGACTCCCGTTACTGTGTAAGAAGGATTTAGGAAGTAGCCTGTAAACATTCCTATGATCGGAATTTCTCCTACAAAACTGTCCCAGAATCTTACCCATGCACTGTCTTCCTGAATTTTAAATTTCGGCTGATCCTGAGTGTCTAAGATATCATAGCTTGCTTTCCATAGAGAACGCATTCCTTTTCTTGCTAATCTTCCGTAGTTTTTATTGTCGATTAAGTCATTTAAAGAATAAGATGCATTGAAATCTATCCATTGATTCGCTCTGATTCTGAAAAGCTCCTTCGATTTGCTTTCATCATTAAAAACAATAACATCTTCTTTTAGCTTGAACATTTTTTGACGAACATACGCTACATAATTTCCGTGCCTGTCTGTAATGTTAAAATCGCTGGCTAAAGTTGTGATTTTAAATTTAAAATCTAATGGATAATTTAGATTGTTAAGTACCATTTAGTTTATTTTTTTCATATTTAGGCTCAAAGATAAAATTTTTATAATAAAGGATGGTGATTTTAAAGTACTCAAACTATAAATACTCGGCTTTTTATTTTATTTTTGTAGTTATGGATTATCCTAGTAAAGTTTTAGCAAAGGCAGTAGATGAAATCTCCGGATTACCCGGAATAGGTAGGAAAACGGCGTTGAGGCTGGCCTTACATTTATTAAAACAACCGGCTGCAAGAGCAGCCAATCTGGGTAATTCTATCATTAATCTCGTCAATGAAATAAAATACTGTAAAGATTGCCACAATTTTTCTGATTTTGAAATATGCGAGATCTGTAGCAACGATAAACGTAATGATGAGACCATCTGCATTGTTGAAGATGTTCGGGATGTTATAGCTATTGAAAATACAGGAAAATATACAGGGAAATATCTTATTTTAGGAGGAAAAATATCTCCAATGGAAGGAGTAGGTCCCAATCAATTAAATATTCCGAGCATTGAAAGAAAACTGAATGAAGGGAGTGTAAAAGAGCTTATTTTTGCTTTGAGCGCTACAATGGAAGGAGATACTACAGCGTATTATATTTATAAAAAATTCAAAAATTTCAAGGTGAATTTTTCCAGTATTGCAAGAGGGATCTCTGTTGGGGATGAACTGGAATATGCTGACGAAATTTCCTTGGGAAGATCGATTATCAACCGATTACCTTATAATGAAAAAGATTAATATGAAGCTGTCAATTATTATTGTCAATTACAATGTAACTCAGTTACTGAAGGATTGTCTTTTGTCTATTCAGAAATGTATAAAAGATATCACTTATGAAGTGATTGTAATTGATAATGCTTCTACTGATAGTTCATGGGAAGATCTTATTCCTGAGTTTCCGGAAGTTCATTTTATAGCCTCCTCGGTAAATGAAGGTTTTGCTAAAGCTAATAATAAAGCGGTAAAGGCTGCTAAAGGAGAATATCTGCTAATTCTTAATCCAGATACGGAAATGGAAGGAAATGATATTCAGGATATGCTAGGTTTTACTGATTCTAAAGAAAACTTCGGATGCTTAGGAGTAAGAATGCATGATGCAAAAGGAAACTTTTTGCCGGAAAGTAAACGTTCGGTTCCGGATATGTTCAATTCTTTTGAAAAACTTTTTACCAACTTTAAAAATAATGATTCAAAGTCTTATTATCGAAATGATATTTCTGAATTTGAAAATGCAGAAGTCGAGGTAATTACGGGAGCTTTCTGTCTCATAAAAAAAGAGGTTTACGAAAAAATAGGAGGGTTTGACGAATCTTATTTTATGTATGGTGAAGATATTGATCTATGTTATACACTTTTAAATAACGGGTATAAAAACTATTATTATGGTAAAGCTTCCATTCTTCATCATAAAGGAGAAAGCACGATAAAAAACGAGATTTATCTTGAAAGATTCTATGGAGCGATGCAGATTTTTATTTCTAAATATTATAGACAATCAAAACCTTTGCAATATTCTTTACTCAAAGCAGGCTTAAAATTGAGGCACAAACTGGAACTCATTAAAATTAAATAGAAGAAAGCAACCCTGAAAAGAGTTGCTTTTTTATTATATAAAGATGAAATCTTTTATTTTGTTGGAGCTACCGGAGTTGTAGATTGAGAAGCCGGAGCAGACTGTTGTGCAGGAGCTTCTTTTTTTACAGGTTGTTGTGCCGGAGCAGCTTGAGATGGTTTCCCTGTGATTACTACACTTATCAGGATAAGAACGATAATTGTTCCTCCCAATGTCCAAGTTGCTTTTTCCATAAAGTCGTTGGTTCTTTGTACCCCAAACTGAGTAGAAGATGCACCTCCAAATGTACTGGAAAGACCTCCTCCTTTAGGATTTTGAGCCATAACAACGATTGTCAATAAAATACTGGCAATCATAATAAGAACCATTAATAGTGTAAATATAGTATCCATTAATTCTGATATCTTTTTGAGTAGGCAAATTTAATCTTTTTTTATTGAATAGCAAAATAAGATATAGAGTAAAAATAAAAACAGCAACATTTGTTGCTGTTTTTATGATCAAATTGATCTGTTTTTATTTAAAATCAGAATCTTTAGCCTGATTGATATCGTATGATTTTACTTTCATAACCATATCCATACCCATTTGATTAACTGTGATGGTGTAAGGCATTTTCACACCTGATACATCTTTGTAATCAGCAAAAGTGGTAGGGATTGTCATTGTCTGTCCCTGTGCTTTTACCGTTTCAGTTTCTCCTGTTTTAAGACCAGTTTTTACGCTGTAATAATAAGCTTTATCACCTGATTTAATAGCGTAAGAATCTTCTCCGTTGATTTTTTCAATCCCTGCTAATTTATAATCTGCAGATTTAGCAAAACCTAATTCTTCGAAAAGTTCAGTATTTTTAAGGTTTTCAGCGATTTCTTCCTTACTCATTGGAACTTTTTGTCCACCTTGCTCAGAATACCCTGTTTTACCGTCAAAAACTTGCTTTTGAACAGTCATTGCTCCCATAGAAACGGTTTGCAATTCTTTTCCACCTTGAGCTTTAGTAATTTTAAAGTCAAGAGTTTGTCCTTGCATAGACATGCTTGCATTCGTTGTATATGAAGTGATTTTTGCCAGATTAGCTTTTCCACCGATTGCGGTGATATACTTGTCAACAACAGAAGCTACTGTTACGTTGGCATCAACTTTTTGTACAGTTGGTTTTGCAACAGGGTTTGCGTCTTTATCGAAATATTTTACTGGATATCCCAGTTTTTCCAATCCTTCAGAAATATCAGATGCTTTACCCGCGATGAAAATTCTGCTCTGGTTTGGTAAAATTGTAGCTTTTACAGCATTGGTAACATCTGCAGCAGTTACTTTATCGATAGATTTCAGATAATTGGTATAGAAATCAGCAGGAAGATCCTGAACTTTTTGGTTTAATGCAAATCTTGCAATCGTTGCAGGCTGCTCCAAAGACATGATGAAAGATCCTTTCAGCTTAGCTTTAGCGTTATCAAGCTCTTCAGGTTTTACCGTAGAGATTGCGTTAAGTTCGTTCATGAATTCCTTCACCGCTTTATCTGTAACCTCATTTCTTACGCTTGCACTTGCAGAAAACTGTGGAGAATATTTGCTTGCAACCATGCTAGAATAAGCACCGTAAGTAAATCCGTTTTTCTCACGAAGATTCATGAAAAGTCTGGCTTCACCACCACCTCCAAGGATGTAGTTTGCGATAGTTGCAGGGAAATAATTAGCATCCTTCATTTTCAGTGTGTTCAAGTTGTTCAAAGAAACAACAGACTGTACAGCAGAAGGAACATCAACGATATTAATTTCTGTTTTAGCAACATTTTCAGCAGGCTCTAATGCTGCGATCGGTGTATTTGCTTTTTTCCAACCGTTGAAAGCTTTTTCAACTAATGGTTTTACCTGATCAAATTTCACGTCTCCAACGATTACTAAATAAGCATTATCAGGAGCGTAATATTTTGTATAAATGTTTTGTACGTCAGCTAACTGAATTTTGTTGATAGATTCAACCGTTTCAAATTCACCTCTTGAAGTATTTTTACCATACATCAAAGCGTTAGAAACTCTTCCGGCAATAGAAGAAGCATTTTTTTCGTCAGATTTTAATCCTTCGATTGCTCTTTCTTTAGAATTTTGAATTTCATCAGCAGAGAATTTAGGATTAATGATTGCATCAGACATTAAACCTAAAACCTGAGGGAAATATTTTGAAAGTGAGTTTAAAGAAGCACCTCCTGAACTGAAATTAAGATTAGCTCCAAGATAATCAACTTTTTTGTTGAAATCATCTTTACTCATGCTTGTTGTTCCGTTTTCGAACTGTTCAGCCATGATTTCGCTTACCCCTGTTACAGCTCCTTCGTTATACGGAGGTCTGTCCATAGAAAGACTTGCGCTTACTCTAGGTAATTTGTTGTTTTCTACAACCATTACGGTAAGACCATTCTTTAACTGGAATGTTTTTGGCTTTGCGATGTTGATGGCAGGAGTTGGCCCTGGCTTCGGCATTGCATTAATATCTATTTTTTGTGCTGAAACCGTTCCTGCGAATAAAAACGCTACAGCTATATATGTTAATTGCTTTTTCATTTGTAAAAATTTAATTTTTAATAATCATGTATAACCTAAAAAAGTTTAAATGATTATTTTTTTTCAGGTACGTAGTTAATGATTATTCTTTGGTTAGAATTAAGATACTTTTTAGCCGCATTTTGAAGATCCTGTCTTGTGATCCCTCTGTAGATGTCGATTTCTTTATTGATCAAATTCGTATTACCCATCAATACGTGGTTTGTTGCCAATGAAGCAGCAATTCCCTGAATACTGGAGTTTGCGTTTACAAACTGGTTTTCGTATTGGTTCTGAAGTTTTTGATAGTCATCTTCAGAAATTAAAGTAGTCTGTAGCTTCTTGATTTCAGCATCGATGTCAGACTGTAACGCCTGTTTTGTAGTCTGTCCCATTGGGATAGCGAAGAATGCAAAAATACTGTAATCTTCAAGACCCTGGTTGAAAGCAGCTACCTGAAGCGCTTTTTTATCCTGATCAACTAATTTTTTGTATAAAACTGAAGATTTACCATTACTTAAATAAGAAGAAAGCATATCTAAAACATAAGCATCTTTCTCTTTGTTAGCAGGAGTTCTGTACGCGAAAATATAAGCCGGAAGCTGGATGTTCGGGTCAGTTGCTGTAACTTCTTTTTCCTGAGTGATAGGAGCATCTTTCGGGAAATCTTTTGGATAAACCGTTCCTTTTGGAATTCCTCCGTAGTAAGTTTCGATCCACTTTTTAGTCTGTTCAGGTTTGATGTCTCCTGCAACCACTAAAGTAGCGTTGTTCGGAACGTAATATTTTTTATAAAATGCCTGGAATTCTTCTAATTTAGCAGAATTCAGATCTTCCATAGAACCGATTGTTGGCCAGTTATATGGGTGATTGGTAAATAAGTTTTTCTGAATTGTAGTGAATAGATTTCCATAAGGCTGGTTATCCATTCTCAATCTCTTTTCTTCTTTTACAACCTCTCTCTGAGTATCTACACCCACTTGGTTGATTACTGCATGACGCATTCTTTCAGATTCCATCCAAAGACCCAATTGTTCGTTGTTTGAAGGGAAAGTTTCGTAGTAGTACGTTCTGTCGTTTGTTGTGTTAGCGTTGTTTTGTCCTCCGTTTGAAGAAACTATCTTAAACCATTCACCTCTTTTGATGTTGGGTGTTCCTTCAAATAAAAGGTGCTCGAAGAAGTGAGCAAAACCTGTTCTTCCTTTTACTTCATCCTTTGCACCTACGTGGTACATTACCCCAGTCGTTACAACCGGTGCAGTATTATCCTGATGTAAAATTACGTGAAGGCCGTTTGGCAAGTCATATTCTTCAAATTTAATTTGTTGTGCATTCAAAGCCATCCCAAAGAAAGCCGCTGCAGCAACGGAAAGAAGTCGCTTTTTCATAAATAGAAATTGTTTTGTCAATTAGTGCCAAATTTACTTTAATTGTTACATTACTTTTAATATTTTTTTAGAATTTTGTTAGAACAGTTATTTTAAATTTAACATGAAGTATTATTTGTTTTTAATATTGTTTCTATTTTCAAACAGCTTTTGGTCTCAGGAAGTAAATAATACGTTAATCCTGAAAAAATGCCGAAAAGATTTCAATAAAAAGAGTTGCCTTTCTGATGAAGATCAAGACGGGATTCTTTTTTATTTGGATAAATGTCCGAAGGAAAAAGGCTTTGTTGAAAATAATGGCTGTCCATGGCCGGATCAGGACAAAGATGGAGTTATTGACAATGATGATGCCTGTCCTGAAGTGATGGGTCCTGCAGAAAATAATGGCTGTCCGTGGCCGGATACAGATGGTGACGGAATTTTAGATAAAGATGACAATTGTCCTACGGTTCCCGGTTTGGAGGAATATATTGGCTGTCCGAAACCTTATCAGCGAGATTGTGCTGCCGAAAAGCGAAAAGACAGTCTTGACATGATCAAATTAAGAACAGATTATAAAGATATTGACAAAATTTATAATCAGCTTAGCCGGAAAATCTTAGAACCCATTAATAAATATAATCTGAAAAATATCAGACTTCATATTGATCTTATTTATTGGGGACCTATGGATATCGTTGGCAATGGGTGTGCTCCGGATTGGAGATATATACCATCGAACTATTTAACCACTAAATTTTGGAATGCATCAACGCTGGAATACTTCTATAACAGAAAAAATATCAACTGGATCTCTTTCTCTACAAAGATGCCGGAACAGGTATTTCCCGATTTAAAAGAATTTCTGGATCCTTCTTTATATGATTATTTAGTAAAGCATTCCATAAAAAATGAGCCGAGAATCATGATTATAAAAGACAATAAAAAACAAGATTATACTTTCATTACCATAAAGATTTATTTTCAAGATCCTTATAAACTCACCATCTCAGTTACAGATAGTAACCGTTTCAATATTACCAACGCCTACGAATACAAAGGTAAAGACTGGAATAAAACGAATCAGTAAGTTGTTCATCAATCAGAATTTGAATTCTCCTTATAATACACTAATTTTGTGTTCCCAAAATTTTTTGCTGTATGGAGGATTATTTGAAAGGACTGAATGAATCACAATTTGAAGCCGTAACTACCTTACAAGGACCACTGATGGTACTTGCAGGAGCCGGTTCCGGAAAAACGCGTGTACTTACCATGCGTATCGCTCATTTGATCACCAATGGAATAGATCCTTTTAATATTCTGGCTTTGACCTTTACCAATAAGGCGGCAAAAGAAATGAAAGAACGTATTGCAAAAGTGGTGGGACAAAGCAATGCAAAAAGCCTTTGGATGGGAACTTTTCACTCGGTTTTTGCAAGAATTCTGAGAAGTGAAGCACATTATTTGGGCTATCCTTCCAACTTTACCATTTACGATCAGCAGGATGCTTTGAATGTCATCAAAAAAGTGTTGAAAGACATGAATATTGATGCTGATCTGTATAAGCCCAAAAAAGTTCAGGCAAGAATTTCCAGCTATAAAAACAATCTGATTACGGTAAGAGCATATTTTGCAAACCCGGAACTGATGGAAGCTGATGAAAAAGCCAATATGAAATTTATCGGCCAAATTTATCAGAGATATGTAGATCAGTGTTTCAAAAACGGATCGATGGATTTTGATGATCTCTTGTTAAAAACCAACGAATTGTTGACTCGTTTTCCTGAAGTCTTAGCAAAATATCAGGACAGATTCAGATATATTTTGGTAGATGAGTACCAGGATACGAACCATTCACAGTATTTGATTGTAAAAGCATTAGCTTCAAAATTTGAAAATATTTGTGTGGTAGGAGACGATGCACAGTCTATTTACTCTTTCCGTGGCGCGAATATTTATAACATCTTAAACTTTAAAAAAGATTATCCCGATGCAGTAACGGTAGCTTTGGAGCAAAATTACCGTTCGACTCAGAATATTGTAAATGCAGCGAATGTTGTGATTGCAAAAAACCTTCAGCAGTTCAAGAAAAACGTTTTCAGTGAAAATGAAGAAGGGGAGAAGATCAAAGTCTATCGCTCGATGTCCGATGCCGATGAAGCGAATTTCGTTGCCGGAAATATCTGGGAAACCAGAAACCGAGAACAAAGAAAATATGGTGATTTTGCCATTTTATACAGAACAAACTCTCAGACGCGTGCTTTTGAAGACGCTCTGAGACGTAAAAATATTCCGTACAAAGTATACGGAGGGCTGTCTTTCTACCAAAGAAAAGAGGTGAAAGATCTGATTGCTTATCTTCGACTTTTGGTGAATGAGAATGACTCGGAAGCGTTGATGAGAATCATTAATTATCCGGCAAGAGGAATTGGAGAAACCACTCAGAATAAACTGGTTGTCTTTGCTGATGCTCAGAATGTTGCCGTTTCAAGTGTGTTGAGTAATCTTCCGATTTATGCTCCACAATTAGGCTTAAATAATGGCGTTTTAAACAAACTGAATGATTTTTGGTCGATGATCAAAGCATTTCAGGTATTGTTAAAAACCGAAACGGCTTATAATGTGGCGATGGAAGTGGCAAAACGAAGCAGTTTAATTAAATTTTTAAAAGACGATCAGACTCCGGAAGGGATTTCGAGAGTGGAAAACGTTCAGGAATTGATGAACTCGATGCAGGGTTTCATCGAAGAGCAGATGCAGGTGGAAGATGGAGATCCGAGCTTACCGAACTTCTTGGAGAATATTGCGCTTTCTGCAGATACGCAGGTGAAAGATGATGAGGAAGACATGGTTTCATTAATGACGATTCACTTGTCAAAAGGACTGGAGTTTCCGGTAGTTCACTTGGTCGGTTTAGAAGAAAATCTTTTCCCGAGTTTCATGAGCTCGGCAACCAGAGAAGATCTGGAGGAAGAAAGACGTTTATTCTATGTTGCGCTAACGAGAGCTGAAAAACAGGTATTTTTTACGTACGCAGTTTCACGTTTTCAGTGGGGGAAAATTACCGATGCAGAACCTTCAAGATTCTTAAGTGAAATTGACGAGCAATATATCGAATTTGTAAATCCTGCGATTGAAAAGCGTTTTATCAATAATGCCGGAGTAAAATCCAATATTTTTGATGAGCATCCTTCCGAAATGAAAAGCTTCAAAAGGGTTGAAAAGAAAACGATCGAAAGAAGTGAAAGTTCTAAACCGATTGCAGAACCAAGAAAGCTGAAACCGGTAAGTACGGCGAGAATCATCAATCCAAGCGGGGCTTCTTCTCAGGATATTGAAGTAGGAGATAAGGTAAGACACGACCGGTTTGGAATCGGAGAAGTCACTTTTCTGGATGGTACAGATCCTCAAAACATCAAAGCAAAAGTGGTTTTCATGCATGAAGGAGAGAAAAATCTGATCCTGAAATATGCTAAACTGACGAAAATATAATCAATATATAAGAAAGATTTTATGAAAAAAATAATGTTTTTACTGGCTATGATGATGTGCTTTAGCGGTTTTCTAAAAGCACAGACCAAGTCTGTTCCATGGTCTGCAGATCAGGTAATGGCTCCGGATATTTTAGCCGCTAAGATTATAAAAAAACAGACCAAAAATATTCTGATCCTGTCTGTAGGTCCTTCTGCTGTGGTAAAAGGTTCTGTAGATATGGGAATGGCAAATGATCCTCAAAATCTTGAAAAGCTAAGAGACTATGTCAAAAAACTAGATAAAAACAAAGAAATCGTTGTTTATTGTGGTTGTTGTCCGTATGACAGATGTCCGAATATTCGTCCGGCTTTCAATGTGTTGGTGGAAATGGGTTTTAAAAATGTGAAGATCCTGGATATTCCTAAAAATGTAAAAACCAATTGGATCGATCATGATTATCCGACCAATGACTAATATTTTGAAAAAACTTCTTTTATCAGGAATTCTGTTCCTTTGTTTCGGCTTTATTGCTGCACAAAATACACTGAAGCTTAACGATCAAGCTCCGGAAATTCATCTGAAAACATTTCAGGGAACTGATTTTACATTGAGTTCACTCAAAGGAAAAATCATTTTACTTGATTTCTGGGCTACATGGTGCGCTCCATGTGTTGAAGAACAGCCTTTTTTAAAAGGAATTTATACTGAAAATGAAAAAGCGGTAAAAGCGGGTCAATTTGAAATAGTAGGCGTTTCTTTGGATAAATCTAAAGAAAACTGGAAGAAAATTATCGACAGAGAAAATATAAACTGGTTACAGATCAGTGATCTTCAGTTCTGGAAAAGTCCGGTTGCCAAAGCATACGGAATCGAAGAATTACCTTACAATCTTATATTGAATACCTCAGGAAAAATCATCGCCATCAATATTCACGGAGAAGAGCTGAAAACTTTTATCACCAATGAACTGAAAAAAGAATTCGAGTAGTTTTCATCCAAGAATACAAATATTTTATACATAAAACTTTGTAAGTTCTGCTTGCAAAGTTTTTTATTTAATCTTTAAGTGAACAAACTTATTTTGTTGTATGTTTTATAATAATGCAGTCTGCGATATTTACATAGGAAAAAGTGCAGGCGTAAAACTATTGCAGGACATTAGAAATGCAAAAACCAATGTGAAAATAGTATCTCCTTACCTTTCTCCTTCATTAATTAAGGAACTGATTTTTTTACACTCCAAAGGAATTAAGATCAGCCTGATTACCAGTGATGAAATAGAAGACTTTTACGGAAATGATAAAAATATCAATAAACTGATCGTCCAGAAAAGACATACCGATGAAAAAGCAAAACAGGTTAGGGATAATCTGGTCAGCCTATCGGGAACACTGCTTTTCACGATAATAGGATTGGCTGTGGTTTTGGTTCCTTTAATTTTCCTTTTAAAAGAATGGAAGTTTGCCTATGGTTTTATTCTTGTTATTTTGTTGTTTTTTGTGAGAGACTACATCGTGAGACAGATTAAAAATAAACGGATTTATCATTACACTTATAAGCAACTGTTTCCCTTTAAAGTGTTCATTTCTCCGAATACCGAAAATAATTCCTTTAATAAAACTTTCGTTCACAGTAAAATATATGTTATTGATGATGAGATTGCCTATATGGGTTCTTTGAATTTTACAGCAAAAGGAATAAAAGATAATCATGAAACAAGAATCAGAACTGCCGATCCTAATGCGGTTGCAAAGATCGTGGAAGAAGTAAATAAAATATTCTTTAATTCGAATCTGGCAGAAAGAGATTTGCAGTTTTGGGGAAGCCAGCTGTATACAGAACCGATTAATTAATCACCGCATTTATTTTTTGCCATAAAACCTCGTCAAAATCCGAACGGGCAAAATTCATACGGTCTGCAGAATTTCCCATTCTGATGATCACCAGTTTTTTACTGGGGACGACATAAATTTTCTGATCATTTTTTCCTAAAGCACAAAATAAATCATCCGGAGCGCTTGGAATCAGCTTTCCAGTGAATTGAATTTGAGTTTGTGGGACATGATAGCTTGTTTTTCCGTTGAGCCACCACAAATATCCGTAAGCGAGATTGATATTTTGAGAAGTGCTTGTTGCGTTTTGAAAATAATTGGTATTAATAATCTGGTTTCCGTTCCAATTTCCTTTGTTGAGAGCCATTAATCCAAAACGGGCCATACTCCTTGTGGTGCTCCAGTAAACACTGTTGCTGCCACTTTGAACCCAGATTCCAGTCATCCCGATTTTATCCCGGAGTTTTGTATTGAAATACTGTGACCAGCTTTGTCCGGTTGCGGCTGCCACGACATCCTGAAGTTTTACGTAGACATTATGATAGGCCCATCTTGTGCTTGCATCAGCTTTGTATTGAAGGTTTTCTGTGCTTACATCATTCCCTTTACTGTCATCCAGTCCGGAGGTCATGGTCAATAGATTTTTGCAGGTGATGAGGTTTTCTTTTGCTAAAGGCTCGCTCGTCCATCCGGTCCCGATATAAGCGGAAACTTTATTATTGATATTTAAAAAACCTTCCTGTTCTGCAATTCCCGTCACGGTTGATGTCAATGTTTTTCCTGCACTTGCCCAATACCAAGGAGTTTTAGAGGTATGCCCTCCAAAATAATTTTCGATTACAATTCTTCCGTTCTGAAGAATGATGAAGCTTTTAGAATTTTTAGTCTGTAAATAATCGAGTAAATCCTGAACTTTATCCTGATGCCATCCCAGACTGGAAATAGATTTTGTTTCCCAGTTGTCACTATTGGAAGGAGGGAAATACATAGCTTCTATTGCTCCGGGTGTTTCTTTGGAGATTCTTTGTTTTGCAGGATTCTCAGAATCAGAACTGCAGGTGACCAGTGCAAAGAAAAAAATAGAAACCGAAAATATTTTTTTTATTTTCATGAGAAAATTAGTTTGAATTCTGTTTTTAGATCAGTAAAATCTAAAATGGTTAAAATATCAATCCATTTTTACTATTAAGCCTGTTTACACTTTTATTTAACCACAAAAGATTTATATATTATATTTAAAGTGTATCATTAAAATGAAAAAAAAGAATGCACAACTTTTTAAAAATCTTTGATTTTTATTCTTTTGATAACTTTTAATATCTGATAATAGCTTTTGTGCCTTTTGTGGTTTATTTTAATATTAGTTTAAACAGATTTCCGGAACTATTTTTTGTGCGCAACAATGAAATCCACCATTTCATCAGAAAGCTTTTCAAGATAGGCTTTATCAGTGGTTCCAAAGCCATGTGTGCCATCTTCTACAATCGTAAGCGTACTGGCAATATTTTCTTTTTCAAGCTCTTTATTTAATTTTTTAGACTGTTGCATCGGAACTATTTTATCTTTATTCCCCTGAAGAATTAAAGTAGGAACTGCGTTATTTACATAGGAAACGGGAGAAATAGTTTTGAAATATTCAACAACTTTTCGTTTATCTTTTTTGATGTCATAGCCGGAAATTCCAAGGACAATTTTAGATCTTAATTCTACGATATTTTTGGCAAATAAATTAATAAAGAATACAGGGATTTTTCCTGCTCGGGTATGCAGAAGTTTATTCATATCCGTAGGTCCGAAATTATTGACTACATAATTGACTTTCGCAGAATATCCGGAAAGCTCAGGATTTCCGACAAATTCATTATCGTTGGTATAAGCTGCCAACATAGCAAGATGAGAACCCGCCGAAGCTCCGAAAATGCCGATGTTGTTCGTATCAAAATTATATTGGTCTGCATTTTTTCTTACCCATCGTATCGCATCTTTGGTATCCTGAATAGGTAAAGGAAAATGAACCGTTTCGCTGACCAAAGTGTATTCAATACTAATAACAGCATAGTTTTTTTCTACAAGTTTTAGAATAGTATTTTCTATATAGGAATCTGCATGAATCGTTTTGTCTCCGGTTACCCAACCTCCGCCATGAACGTAAATTAAAACCGGAAGTTTCTCAGAAGAACTGTTTTTAGGGGCATAAATGTCTAAAAGGATAGGTTTTTCATTATTGCTTTTGTAAGCTATGTTTTCATAGACCTTCGCTTTTTCAGGCAAAAGAATACTTTTCTGTGTTTGTTTTTCAATTTGATTTTGAGAAAAGCCCAAACTGAATACTCCCAAAAATGCAATAAAAAACAGGTTTGATATAAACCTGTAGATTGTATTGTGATTCAATGATTTCATAGAGTAACTTTTTAAGAGGTGGTTATTTTACTAACTCTTCAAAAAGTTTACCAAACGTTTTTTCAAGATCTTTAGATTTTCCCGGATGAGGTCTTGAAGTCTGAACAACCGAGCTTCTTACTGCTGTCAACCACCGGAAACGCTCAGGAATTTCAAGCTGGGCAATTGGTCCTCCGTTTTTGTCTCCGTTGGCTATTTTCTGAAAACTTTCAAGATTTTGAATGATATCATCATAATCCAGTTTGCTGTGCATATATCTGAATTTATCAGGACATAAATAAAACGCTACTTTGATGAATTTTTCTTTTTTAGAAAACATCACCAAGCCTATATTGAAAAACTCTTCTCTTTCAACCTTCGGAACCAAGCGTATGACTGCGTATTCGTATATTTTATCCTCTTGCATTTTTGGCTTCGTTTAAAAAGATTTCAGAATTTTCTAATCGGGTCTTCAGGAAGTTGAAATAGATGTCACGAATTTCCTCTGGTGTTTCGTCTGCATCATCCCAATGTAACCAGTCTTCAGGAATTAAGTTGACGATTTCTCTGAAAACAGCATCATTCAGTACTTCTTTTGCAAACTTATCTGCTTCATCAAGTTTCGTTGCCTGTGGAAGCAAAACATGGTCTTTCACATATTTAAACGGAGTCTTTGCTGCCGTATCAAAATTCTGCCAGGAATGATGAAAATAGAAGGAAGCTCCATTATCAATCACCCATAATTCTTTGTGCCACATCAAAAGATTGGTATTTCTGAATGTACGGTCGATATTGGTGATAAATGCATCCAGCCAAACAATTTTTGAAGCAAGAAGAGGATCGACTTTCACACTTGGATCATAAGCGATAGAACCAGAAAGATAATGCAATCCCAGATTTAATCCTTCTGAAAACTTCAATAGATCCTGAATCTCTTCATCAGCTTCTGTTCTTCCAAAATCGACATCGAGATTGACAAAAGCAAGTTCAGGAATTTTTAATCCTAAGACTTCTGTGATTTTTCCTCCCAATAATTCTGAGATCAGCATTTTAACTCCATGACCGGCGCCACGGAATTTTAAAACATATTTAAAATCATCATCAGCTTCTGCCAGAGCAGGAAGAGAACCTCCCTCCCGAAGCGGCAGAATATATCGCATTACGGTAACCGTTCTTAAATCCAACATGCAGCAAAAATAAGGCTATTTTTTGATAATTTTCTGACTATACTCCTTTTCATCAATCTTATAGTGTAAAAGGTAAATTCCACCAGGTAAATGTTGCAGAGAAATACGATAACCTGATTCCGTTTTTTTCCAATCAGGAGTAATGATTCTTCCGCTAATATCCTGTAAAGAAATCAGAACGAATTTTGAATCGGTCGTTACATTGATAAAATTGCTTGTCGGATTCGGATAGATATGGACGGTGTTTTTTGAATTTTCAGTAGTGCTTAAATTATTTATAGTAAGAAATTTTGTCTTGGTAGAATTGCCTCCGCATGCATTCGTAGTCAGACTTACCGTATAATTTCCGGGAATATTATAATAATGTTGAGGATTTTCTAATGCAGAAGTTGTTCCGTCTCCAAAGCTCCATAAATAGGAGGTTGCACTCTGGCTCTGATTGGTAAACTGAACGGTTTGAGCACTTGGAAACGTAAATGAAAACTGGCTGTGAACATCATTTGCAGTAATCAACCAAGTATCCATATGATCAAAAACTATATTTTTTACTGTGTTTTTAAGGATATTCGCTTCGTTTGCCGAAAGATTTCCGTTAAAGGTTACCAAGGTGGGATCCTTTTTAAAAATAACTGTATAAAAAGTATACGCTGCAGCCATAGAACCCAGATAAGAAGGATGAGACTCATCTGATGAATAAAGTTCTAAAGAAGGATATTGCGTTCTGAGAGTTCTCCATACTTTCCCTACCGGAGAAACCATGCTTTCATTGTCTGTAGCCATTTGCATATACCTTTCATACAATTTATCATCCATTCCTTCGTACGTACAGATGTAAGGAAGAGAGGAACAATTGGACTGATCGCCGAATTTTCTGCCCCAAGTCATATAAAAAATTACATTTCCGCAGGGATTTTGATTGTTTACCAATGCAGAAAGCTGTTGCGCAAATGGGAAAACATCAGTTTGTACTTGGGATAATGGAAAAGAAGGAAGCTGACTCTGTTCCTGCAGAACGACATAATCCCAATTTCCCAGACTGATCTTTGAAATTACATTTTGATTATTTGCGTGATCTTGTAAAGTTGATCCGCCCGGAGTATGGCTTTGGTAGGTTAAAATATCTCCCGCTGAAGTCGCAATACTGCTGATTAAAGCAGGAAGATCATTATATTCAGTATAGCTGTTTCCTACAAAAAAGACTTTTTTGCTAGTCTGCCCAAATACGAATGATAATGAGGTTAATAATAAAAGAAGTAAAGTTTTTTTCATATATTTCGTTAAAAGTGATTCGTACAAATTTAAAAAGATATTAAACAAAACCTCTTTATTTTATGGAATTAGTAAAAGAAATTAATATACAACTACATAACCCGGAAACAGTAACTTTTCTTGCTGATGCCTTTTATCCTGAATCAGGTACAAAATTGCCTTTAGTGATCTTTGTTCACGGATATAAAGGTTATAAAGACTGGGGAGCCTGGAATATAATGGCAGAAAAATTTGCAGAGGCTGGATTTTTCTTTGTTAAATTTAATTTTTCCCATAACGGAACTACGGTAGAGGATCCTCACAATTTTGCTGATCTGGAAGCATTCGGAAATAATAATTATTCTAAAGAACTTTCAGACTTAGGAGTAGTGATCGATTATTTTGCTCAACATGAAAAAGTAGATGATCAAAAAATAATTTTGATGGGTCATAGCAGAGGAGGTGGGATTTCTATCATTAAAACTTTTGAAGATGAAAGAATTAATGGACTGATAACATTGGCAAGTGTTGATACATTAGATCGGTTTCCTAAAAATGAAGCCTTTGAGAAGTGGGAAAAAGCAGGTGTTTTTTATGTGATCAACGGAAGAACTAAACAGGAAATGCCTCATTATTATCAGTTTTACGAAGATTTTGAAGAGAATGAGATCCGTTTTGATGTAGAAAGAGCAACCGAAATGGCAAAAGCACATATGTTAATCATTCACGGAACCAATGATGAGAGTGTGAGTGTAAAAAATGCAGAACATCTTCATATTTTAAATCCACTTTCAGAATTATTTTTAATCGACGGAGCCAACCATACATTTGGAGCAAAAGAACCTTGGGAGGTAAATGAATTGCCAAAAGATTTGAATACAGTGGTGGAGAAATCTATTGAATTTATGAAATTAAAAATGTGAAATTAGCTTTTAATTTATTGAATTTCAGTGTGTGTTTTTGTAATTTTTCATATATTAGTGAAAAATATTAATAACACTAAAATTCAAATTACTATGAAAAATTCAAATTTAAAGAACGCTCAGAAGCTAAGCAGAGAAGCTCAAAAGCAAATTGCAGGTGGAGATAAAAATCTATGTCAGCTGAGTGGTTGTTTCAGTGATTATATCGGTGATGGACAAGGCAGATGTGTTGTACCTCCTTGTGCACCGCCTTATTTAGGGACTGAAGTTATAGATGCTAATGGAAGATATAAATGTTGTTACTAAATGTTTATACTTAAAATAAAAAGGAGTGAAAATTTTCACTCCTTTTATGTTTATTGTCTGTTAAATAATATGTAAACAGTATTATTTAATTAAAATTTTCCAGGCTTCTTCAATTTTACTTTCAAGCAAAAATTTCTGGGCATCCTGATGAACTCTTTCGTCGGAATGATAATCTCCTACAGGTAAAACCTCAACATTGGCAAGCATTCCTAGGTCATTTCCTGTGAAAATCTTACTTAGTTTTATTTCATTGGGAAGAAGATCAAAGCCAATTCCTTTGGTAACCAATGGCTTTGGAACTTCAAAAAGATTGTTCTCATTATTTCTGGAATACCAGTTTCCGCCTAAACGCGCAACCATATCCAGTTTTTTCTGGTCAAGATTTCCTTCTTCATTCAGGTATTCTTCTCTGATATGAATTTTCTGAACTTCACAAATGACTAGATTTCCAGCACCACCCTGATCGCCCAAAGATTTCACCTCTAAAACCTTACATTCAAAGTTTACGGGACATTCTTCAATCAGTTTAGGTTTCACCAAATCAGCATCCTTCATCGTTAAGCCGGATTTGATAAATTCATTTACACCGTCACCGTATTCTGTGGAAGCCAAAGAAATCTGCTGAACAATTGGGAAATTAACCGTACCGATTACGACTTCAGGAACTTCCAAAACATTTTCTAACGTATGTTTCGTTGTATTGTCACGTACTCTTCTCGAAGGTGAAAAAATCAAAATCGGAGGAACCGTACTGAACATATTGAAAAAACTGAACGGAGACAGATTGATCTCGCCATTTTTATCAACTGTAGAAGCCAATGCAATCGGTCGTGGTGAAACGGCAGTTTGCATTACAGTCTGTAGTTGTACCGGAGTTATTTCGGATGGGATAAGTGTTTTCATTATTACATTAATTCTTTTAACACATGAGTCACATTAGCTTTAAATTTAAATACTTGAAAATTATTTTAGAGCATATTAGTTTGAAAATCTATAGATTTTCATTTATGGGAGTTTTTCAAAGTCTTTATTTACAAATGTTTCAGTTCCTTCATGATATAAATTATAAACATTAAAATTGACAAGTATAGATTTTGGAACTTTCAACAAATTCATATAGTTCATGGTTTGTGCTCTATGAATATTGTGAAATTCTGTTACAGACTTTATTTCTAAAACGATCACATTTTCAATTAAAAAATCACATTTAACTTTACAATCAATTTTTACATCTTTATAAATAAGCGGAATTTCAAGCTCACTTTTATATTTTATACCAAGCAAATTAAATTCTCTTTCCAAACATTTATGATAGATATCTTCATAAAGACCTGGACCTACAATTTTATGAACTTCTATGCATGCACCAATTATTTTATAAGTAAGTTCATTGATGTATTTTTTAGTAAGTTCCATAATTGTATTTATACTCAATTAAATGAAAATCTATAGATTTTCAAACTAATATGTTCTTTTCTAATGTGAGAAAAGGGAATTTTCTTTGTGACTTATGTGTTAAAAATATTTCTAAAAGGTTAAAATCTAAATTGCAGGAATAATTTTACCACTTACTTCACCGAAACCAACTCTTACACCGTCTTTTTCGGCCCAAGCTTTCATAGTTACCGTATCATTATCATCGATGAACTTTCTTTCTTGTCCGTTGCTTAACTGAATTGGGTTTTGCCCTCTCCATGTTAATTCAAGCATAGAACCGAAAGATTTTGGATCGGTTCCGGAAATAGTTCCACTTGCATATAAATCCCCAACTTCTACATTACAACCGTTTACTGTATGATGAGCTAATTGCTGTGTCATGTTCCAGTACATGAACTTGTAATTGCTTTCAGAAATTAAATTTTGGTCACCATTTTCAGGTTGTAGATAAACTTCTAAATTGATGTCGTAATTTTTATCCCCTTCAAATTTCAGATAATCCAGAACTTCAGGATCCTGAGTTGGAGAAGTCGTTCTGAATGGTTCTAAAGCTTCTAGAGTAACTACCCACGGAGAGATTGACGAACCGAAATTTTTAGCTAAAAATGGTCCTAGTGGAACATATTCCCAAGACTGGATATCTCTTGCAGACCAGTCGTTGAAAACTACCATTCCGAAAATAGCATCTTCAGCCTGTTGTGTAGATATACTTTCACCCATCTCCGTATTTTTGTTGATGATGAACGCCATTTCCAATTCGAAATCCAATTGCTTACAAGGTCCGAAAACTGGTTTCTCTACATCTGCAGGTTTCATCTGACCTTTTGGACGATTGATTTCAGTTCCTGAAACAACAATAGAAGAAGCTCTACCGTGATAGCCTACAGGAAGATGTTTCCAGTTAGGTAACAAAGCATTTGCAGGATCTCTGAACATTTTTCCAACGTTTGTTGCATGTTCTATGCTGCTGTAAAAATCGGTATAGTTCGGAATGTGAACCGGCATCATCATTTTTACTTTATCCAAGTCATAGAACGCCTCTTCAATTGTTTTCTGGTCTTTTGATAAGGCTGAACCTTCCAATAATAATTCCTGAATTTTCAAACGAACAGCATTGGTGATGGGTTTTCCAAGTTCAATGAATTCGTTGATGGTATAGGCTTCAAAGATATTATCATCAAGACCTTCGATCTCTTCGAAATAACCAAGATCATATAATGTTGCTAGGTCAATAACCTGATCTCCGATTCTTGTACAGCAGCCAATATATTCTTTATTGAATACTGCCACACCGAAAGGGATGTTATGGATAGAGAAGTCTGAATTTGACGAATATTCTACAAATGATTTCATAAGTTTAGGATTAAATAAGAATTGAAGAATAAAGCTCTCCAAATTCCGGGTTATTATTTTTTTGAATAAGATTCTTCATCGATCCATCGGTCTTTGGTATTGACGTCAATAAGGTACAGAATCTCTTTTTGCTTTGTCAGCAGGAGGGTTTTTGTAACCGGGATCGGAACTTTCTGGTTTTCCAGCATATCTGCGCGTAAGGAAATGATATTCTTCCTGCTTCTGACGATATCTCCGGAAAAAACATTGGAGCTGCTTTCTCCCGTTGCTTTATCATCGAAGACTTCTACGTAGGTAACTTTGTTTCCCTTGATCACAATAAAATCTCTTTCTGTGTGATCTTCTGCGTCTTTAATGAAAACAAATTTTTTGTTGTCAATACTTACGTTTCCCAGGTTTTGATTAATACCTTTTCTTTCTTCAAGCTGGTTAAGAATTTCGTTTGCCGTTCCGTATTGTGCCTTTACACATACCAAAGTTGTGAGTAATGAAATACCGATGAGAATTTTTTTCATATAAGGTGTTTTATAAAAAAGTTTTGCCAAGATAAAATCCTGACAAAACTTGATATTGTATTTAAAATTAAAGATTTCCTCTTCTTTCCTGCTCTCTCTCTAAAGCTTCGAATAATGCTTTAAAGTTACCGGCACCGAAACTCTGAGCTCCATGTCTTTCAATGATTTCAAAGAATAGAGTAGGACGGTCTTCTACAGGTTTAGTAAAGATCTGTAGTAAATATCCTTCTTCATCATGGTCGATAAGAATTCCCAGATCCTGAAGTTTTTTAAGATCTTCATCAATGTGGCCCACTCTTTCAGGAACCATATCGTAATAAGCTTCTGGTGGAGCAGAAAGGAATTCTACACCACGTTTTTTCAATTCAGTTACCGTATGGATGATATCTTTTGTTGCAACCGCAATGTGCTGTACTCCTTCTCCTTCATAGAAATCAAGGTATTCTTCTACCTGAGATTTCTTTTTACCTTCTGCAGGTTCGTTGATAGGGAATTTTGCAAATCCGTTTCCGTTTGACATTACTTTAGACATCAAAGCAGAATATTCTGTGTTGATTTGTTTGTCATCAAAAGAAAGAATATTCACAAATCCCATTACTTTTTCGTACCATTCAACCGTTGGAAGCATTCTGTCCCAATCTACGTTTCCTACACAATGGTCTACATACAGTAATCCTGCGTCTTCAGGGTTGTAAGCACTTTCCCATTTTTCATAACCAGGCATGAAAGGACCTGTATAGTTTTTTCTTTCAACAAACATGTGAACCGTTTCTCCGTAAGTATAAATTCCGGACATTCTTACTTCACCATGCTCATCTGTAAGAGTAACAGGCTCCAAATATGGTTTTCCGCCTCTTTTTGTAGTTTCTTCAAAAGCTTTATAGGCATCATCTACCCAAAGTGCCAAAATTTTCACCCCATCACCATGTTTTTTTACGTGCTCGTTGATTGGTGAATCAGATTTAAGACCAGTGGTAAGAATCAATCTGATTTTTCCCTGTTGTAGAACATAAGAAGCACGATCTCTTACTCCTGTTTCAGGACCTGCGTAGGCTACAGACTGGAAACCAAAAGCGGTTTTGTAATAATGAGCAGCCTGTTTTGCATTTCCTACATAAAACTCAATGTAATCTGTACCATTAATTGGCAAAAAATTCTCTGCTTGAGCAATTTTTTCGGCAAATGTAAGTGTTGACATATTTTCTATTTTTACTTTTATTTATAGCTTGCAAATTACGAATTTCCCTGAAATATTTAAAATTGATGCAAACAACCGTTAGTTAAAGTTTTAATAAAATATTTAGGGGTAAATAAAGCGCAAAAAGTTAAACCTTTAATGTGTAGCTTTCTGTGATATTTTGCTAAAATAAATTAATGCTTAAATCTTTCGTATGCTGCTTTTTCCAACATTTCTCTGTCATCAGGATGAGCAATGCTGATCAATTCCTGAGCTCTTTGACGTAAGTTTTTTCCATATAAATAAGCCGTTCCGTATTCCGTAACCACATAATGAATGTGACCTCTAGTGGTAACGACTCCCGCTCCCTGTTTCAGATAAGGAACGATTCTGGAAATTCCCTTTTTTGTTCTCGAAGTGATGGCAATGATGGGTTTTCCGTCTTCGCTTAATGCTGCGCCTCTCATAAAATCCATTTGTCCGCCGATTCCGCTATACTGCATAGTTCCTATAGAATCTGCACAAACCTGACCTGTAAGATCTATTTCAATGGCTGAATTGATAGCAACCATTTTTTTATTTTTCATGATGTTGATTGGAAAATTGACTGTACTTACATCATCAAATGAGAAAACAGTATTGTCATCCACATAATCGTACAGTTTTCTTGTTCCGAAACAGAAACTGGTGATTGTTTTGTTATCATTATACCCTTTGTATTTGTTATTGATGACATCATTTTGAATTAAATCAATCACTCCGTCACTCAGCATTTCAGTATGAATTCCTAAATCTTTATGATTTCCAAGACATTTTAAAACTGCATCAGGAATGGTTCCGATTCCCATTTGAAGGGTAGATCTGTCCTCAATTAATGCGGCAACATTTTTTCCGACTTCCATTTCTTCGGGTCCCACTTTTGAACCGTAATCTACTGTTGGAAGTTCCTCTTCATGCCAAACAAGTTTATGAATTCTGCTGATATGAATCATTCCGTCACCGTGAGTTCTTGGCATCAACGGATTGACGATAGCTACAATCGTTTTTGCAGTATCTACTGCAGCTCTTGCGATGTCAACAGACGTTCCCAATGTACAAAAGCCATGTTTATCAGGAGGAGAAACTGTAATTAAAGCTACATCAAGCGGTAGAATCTTTTTTCTGAATAAAATAGGAATTTCACTTAAAAAAACAGGAACAAAATCTCCTCTGTCGGAGTTCACTGCATCACGAACCGGTGTTGAAACGAAAAGAGAATTCACAAAAAAACTGTCTTTATATTGTGGTTTTGCGATTTCTACATTTCCCTGCTGGGTAATGGAAACCATTTCTACATTAGAAAGACGGTGAGACTGTCTTGCCAGTTCGTCAATCAAATAATTGGGAGTACATGCACTTCCGTGAAAAAATACCCTGTTTCCGCTTTTTACGGTATATACAGCTTCTTCGGCACTTATATAGTTGTACATAATGGTAATATTTTATGATGAGGTTGGTTAATTTATTCTGAATTAAAAAATACGCTTTTTTCAAAGATAATTCATATCATTTTTATTATGTCCAAATTTTATGAAGTGATCAGGAGACTTTTATCATGTTTAATAGTATTAATAAAAAGCCTGAAAACAAAAAAAGACTAAGTGTATTACACCTAGTCTTTTATATGATATTTTAAACGAATTAATTTAAAACTTCTGTGGCTGTTTCCTTCTTCATGTTTCCGGTTTCTGAAAACCTTAAATGCCAGCTGAAAGATTCTTCCAGAAGGTGAGGAGTGTGTCCTCCTCTTTCGCAGGCACGGTCGAAATAAGACTGTAATTCTTCTTTATAATCCGGATGAACACAATTATCAATGATTTTCTGAGCTCTTTCTCTCGGAGCTAATCCTCTCAAATCGGCTAACCCTATATCGGTAACCAGAATATCAACATCATGCTCCGTGTGATCTGTATGAGAAACCATTGGGAGAACGTGTGAAATTTTATTTTCCTTAGAGGCTGCCTGAGTTACGAAAATACTTAAGTAAGCATTTCTGGCAAAATCACCTGAACCACCGATTCCGTTCATGATTTTTGTTCCTCCGATATGAGTAGAGTTTACATTTCCGTAAATATCAAATTCAATAGCCGTATTGATGGCAATTATACCCAGTCTTCTGATTAATCCCGGAGTATTGGAGATATTTTGAGGTCTTAAAACAAATTTCTCTCTGTATTTGCTAAGATTTCCAAACACGCGATCGTAGCAGTCTTTTGAAACCGTTACAGAAGATGCAGAGGCAAAGCTTAGTTTTCCTGCATCAATCAGGTCAAAAGTACTGTCTTGCAATACTTCTGAAAACATCGTTAAATCGTAAAAATTACTGTCTTTAAATCCCGTAAGAACCGCATTGGCCACTTTCCCGATTCCTGCCTGAAGAGGAAGAAGTCTGTCTGTAAGTCTGCCTAAACGAACTTCATTTTCAAAGAAATCAATAATATGTTTTGCGATAGCAGTTGTTTTTGCATCCGGTTCAGCAATATCAGCCGGACTGTCTTTAAGATTGGTGAAAACAATTGCTTCAATTTTCTCAGGATCTACCGGAATACTTTTTCTTCCGATTTTGTTCCAGGGAGCAACGATTGGAATTACATTTCTGTAAGGATAATCTTCTGCCTGATAAATATCGTGGATTCCGTATACTTCTTCTGGAACTTCTGTATTAATCTCGATAATTACCTTTTTAGCCAAAGCAGCAAAAGTTACCGAATTTCCTACAGATGTTGTCGGAACAATGCTTCCGTCTCTTTCGATATAGGCAGCTTCAATAACGGCAACATCAATATTCTGTAAATTTTTGGTGTGAAGAAGTTCTGCACTTTCACTTAAATGCTGATCAATGAATAGGATTTCCCCTTTGTTGATCTTATTTCTGAGAATCGGATCTACCTGAAACGGCATCCTTTTTTTTAGGACGTTGGCTTCTGCAAGCTTTCCGTCTGTGCCGTGTCCTAAAGAGGCTCCGGTCATTAATGTTATTTTAAGATCTTCAGTTTTGCCTTTTTCAGCCAGTGCGGCTAGAATGGCTTTGCTGTCTCCGGCTTTTGTAAAACCGCTGGATCCTACTACCATGCCATCTTTAATGATATTGACGGCATTTTCTACTGTGGTTACTTTCTTGTGTAGACTTTCTAGTCTGATTCTTTCTAACATTTACTCTTTATTTGATTTTATCCACCCATTTATTCCATGTTGTAGTATAAAATAAAGGATGATAAAAAATGTTAATCCTAATCTCACAAATTTACAAAAAAAAGATGCTTTAAACAGTCGTTTAAGGCATCTTTTATATTTATTTCATAATTCTTTTTATCATTCTTAAAAAGGAAATTTTTTATTCCTCCAGCCAAGAAGTTTTATAAGAAGGATCTTCTACTTTTAACGCTTCTTCTGTAATTTTTAACGGACGGAAAGGGTCAACCATTACCGCATATTCTTCCGTGAATTTTTTACCGATACTTCTTTCCATCGCTCCAGGATGAGGTCCATGTACGATTCCTCCCGGGTGAAGCGTAAAATCCATCAAGTCAATATGGTTACGGCTCATGAAATCACCTTCTGTGTAGAATAAAACCTCATCAGAATCGATGTTGGAATGATTGTACGGTGCAGGAATTGCCTGTGGGTGGTAATCGTACATTCTTGCACAGAACGAACAAACCACAAAATTGTGTGCTTCAAACGTCTGGTGAACCGGTGGCGGTTGGTGAATTCTTCCTGTAATCGGTTCGAAGTTTTTGATATTGAATTTATAAGGGTAAAAATATCCGTCCCAACCTACCACATCAAATGGATGTGTTGCATAGATGAAATCTGTGATCTGATTTTCCTTTTTTACTTTAATTAAAAATTCCCCTTTTTCGTCTTTAGGTTCAACGAAAGTAGGAGTGATGATATCTCTTTCGCAGAACGGAGAATGCTCTAGTAATTGTCCAAACTCGTTTCTGTATCGTTTCGGGGTGTAAATCGGAGAATGACTTTCTACCACAAAGAAAACCGTATCATCAGAATGTAATTCAACCTGATAAATGGTTCCTCTTGGAATGATTAAATAGTCACCCACAGAAAATTCAAGATTCCCAACAAAAGTTTTCAAAATTCCGCTTCCACTGTGAGCGTATAAAAGCTCATCACATTCAGCGTTTTTGTAGAAATAA
This sequence comes from Chryseobacterium tagetis, assembly GCF_016735585.2. GTDB lineage: Bacteria > Bacteroidota > Bacteroidia > Flavobacteriales > Weeksellaceae > Chryseobacterium > Chryseobacterium tagetis. The sequence continues at coordinate 253,974 of NZ_JAERSE020000004.1, read as the reverse complement.
TCCATCGATTTTCTTGGCTTAGACAATCCCATTTTCAGGTCATTGTTTACCATCAAAAACTTACGGCTGTCCATAAAATCGTCTTCAGGAGTTACATTCATTCCCTTAAACATTCTTGGAGTTACGTTTTTGTCGACTGCGATTTTCGGTGCTACATCTTTCGGTTCACCAATCGATTTAATCTGAGTCGGACGGTGAATGTGGTACAATAATGAAGAAATTCCATGAAAGCCTTCTGTTCCGAAAAGCTGTTCATAGTAAAACTTATCTTCAGGAGATTTGAAAATCGTATGCCTTTTTTGTGGGATATTTCCCGACTGATGATATCTCATTTTACTTTTATATGTTGATTCTCAAATTTAACAATTTTTCATGAATTCGATTTAAGATTCTTTTTTATGCTAAGTTTTGTAATTAAAAAATAATTGTTAGCTTTGTCTAACAATTTCAAGTTCATGAAGCGAATATTACTTTCTGCCTTATTTTTTTCCGGATATTGTTTTTCACAAGAAGCTGATAGTTTGCTTATAAAGCCATCAGAGAAAATGGATTCAGTCAAAATTTCAGATAGAAAAATGAAGACGAAAGACATTGATGATGTAGTCATCACCGGAACGATCAAACCGATCAGTAAATCTAAAAGTCCGGTTGCGGTAGAAATATATACCTCAAAATTTTTCCAAAAAAACCCGACTCCAAGTATTTTTGAGGCCATTTCTATGGTCAATGGAGTAAAACCTCAGCTGAACTGCTCGGTTTGCAATACGGGAGATATTCACATCAACGGACTGGAAGGTCCTTATACGATGATTTTGATCGACGGAATGCCGATTGTAAGTTCGCTTTCAACAGTTTACGGATTGAGCGGAATTCCAAATAGTTTAGTTGATAGAATTGAAGTGGTAAAAGGTCCAGCTTCTTCCATTTACGGCTCTGAAGCCATGGGAGGCGTTATTAATATTATTACTAAAAATGCTTTGACCGCTCCGAAATTAAGTGTTGATCTGATGACAACGACTTGGAGTGAAAATAATCTCGATCTTTCTACGAAATTTAATTTTGGAAAAAATGTCGCTTCCTTATTAAGTTTAAATTATTTCAATTACGAGAAAAGATTCGATTATAATAAAGATAATTTCACGGATGCTGCTTTACAGAACAGAATTTCCGTCTTTAATAAATGGAATTTCCAACGAAAAGAAAACCGGTTGGCGAGTTTTGCCTTGAGATATTTATATGAAGACCGTTTTGGCGGAGAAATGCAATGGAATAAATCTTATAGAGGAAGTGATGAAGTGTATGGAGAAAGTATTTATACGAATAGAGTAGAAGCTTTTGGGGTTTATCAATGGCCAATGAAGGAAAATATTATTACGCAGTTCTCTTACAATTTTCATGATCAGAATTCTTTCTATGGAAATAATCCTTTTGTAGCAACGCAGAAAGTGGCTTTTGCACAAACCTATTGGGATAAAAAACTGGGACCACATGATTTGATTGTGGGCGCAACTTTCAAGAAAACCTATTATGATGATAATACTCCGGGAACACTTTCTTCAGACGGTTTGACAAACGAGCCGATGAAATCACCGATTTTTGGAGCTTTTATTCAGGATCAATGGGAAATTAATGAAAAGAATACCTTGTTATTAGGGTATAGATTTGATTATGATAAAATTCATCATTCCGTTCATTCACCGCGTTTTGCGTGGAAGTTTTCACCGAATCCTTATCATACGTTGCGATTCAATTTTGGGACGGGTTTCCGTGTAGTGAATTTGTTTACGGAAGATCATGCAGCATTGACCGGTTCACGTGAAGTTGTCATTAAATCGGATTTAAAACCTGAAAAATCAATCAACGGTAATTTAAATTACGTCTGGAAAATTCCTGTTGGAGATAAATTGATCAATCTGGATGCTTCTGCGTTTTATACTTATTTCAGTAATAAAATTGTTGGTGATTTTGATACAGACCCTGAGAAAATTATTTATGATAATCTGCATGGTTATGGAATTTCAAGAGGAGCTTCTTTGAACGTGGATTATACCTTTAGTTTTCCATTGAGTGTTAATTTGGGAGTTACTTACTTGGATGTTTATCAGAAATTTTATGGAGAAAATGAAAAATCCCAACAGCTTCATGCTCCAAAATGGAGTGGTACTTATAATTTAAGTTACAAATTCAGGAATAATCTAACGATAGATTTTACTGGACAGTTCTACGGACCGATGAGACTGCCTGTTTTACCGAATGATTACCGACGAGAATATTCTCCGTTTTATTCTTTGGCAAATATTCAGGTTTCGAAGAGTTTCAAATCGGGATTTGAGGTGTATGGCGGAATAAAAAATCTGTTCAATTTCACACCGAAAGATCCTTTGATGCGTCCGTTTGATCCGTTTGATAAAAATGTGGATGACCCAATTGGTAATCCTTATCATTATACTTTTGATACAACGTATGGTTATGCGCCGATGCGGAAGATCAGAGGATTTCTTGGGGTGAAGTATACTTTGAAATAATTAAAGTGTTGAAGATTTTTAACGCAAAGGTTTTATAGTGAAAATGATGATTTCTTAGGAAGCAAAGGCAAATAAATTTGCTGCGCGAAGCCGGAACGGAGCGTTTTATCAAATCAAGTCGAATATTTTTAACGCAAAGATTTATAGTAAAAAGGATGATTTTTTAGAAAGCAAAGGCAAATAAATTTGCTGCACGAAGCTGGAACGGAACGTTTTATCAAATCAAGTTGAATATTTTTAACGCAAAGATTTTATAGTAAAAATGATGATTTTTAGGAAGCAAAGGCAAATAAATTTGCTGCGCGAAGCTTGAATGAACCGCTTTATCAAATCAACTTGTTGATTAAACTTTGCTCACTTTTTAAAATATGATAAAATTAAAACTTTGCGTTTAAAAACTATTCCTGAAGTAATTAATAGTAAAAAATTATAAAGTGAAACTTTCAGCAATATTTTTATTTTTAATGTTAGTGCCATGTTTTTGTCCTTCACAGATGAAAACGGGCACTTTTTCGGAATTGGAAATTCAGCAGAAAGAAAATCCGAAACCCGTAATTATTCATATCTATACAAGTTGGTGTTCAGTTTGTAAAATCGAATCTTTTCAGTTAAATAAGGATAAAAAACTAGTTCAGCTTATCAATGAAAATTTTTACCTGATCAATTTTGACCCGGAAAAAATGAAAGAAAAGATCAGTTTTCAGGGAAAAGAATTCAATTATTTACCGAATGGAAATTCAGGGATTCATGAACTGGCTTTAGCTTTGTCAAAAAATAAAAACCAGCCTCTATATCCGTTGTGGATTATTTTAGATAAAGATCAGAATTTGATTGATTACCATGAAGGCCTGTTTAAACCGGAAGATATGAAACGTAAACTTGAGAAAGTTTTAAAATTTTAATTCCCACAGACTGCATAAAAGAAATCTGCGGGAAGTTTTGCCCTTATTTTTCAGCGTCGATCAGGACAGCCAATTGAATGCAGGGTTTTTCAGAACGGTTACTCCACGCATGATTGGTTCCTCTTTGAATGACAATGTCTCCGGGTTTCAGAAGAGTTTCTCCTTCTTCCATGATTAAATACAATTCTCCGGAAAGAATGATGATGTAATCCAGGGTTTGTGTCTGATGCATCATCGGATGAGATTTTCCTGCTTCTACTTCAACGCCTAAGTCTTTATCCGGTGGAATAGAGACATACCTGAAATAAGTACCGTTTTTCGGAGTTTGCGGAAATCCGGTATTGGGAATTGGAGTTTCAAAATCTAAACTTACAGGCATTTGTTGCGTGTTCCAGATATCGGAAATGATTAAATCCGGAAAATGTTCTACTGCATTTTTTACCGTTTCGTCTTCTATGATTACAGATTTTCCATCTTTTATACCTGTTACGATTCTTCTTGGGATTTTATTCATTTTGTTTACAATGTATGGAGCAAAAGTAGGTTGGGAATAGTTTATATTTGCTACTAGTTAACGATTGGTAACTAGTAACCCTAAAGTAACTATTATGGCAAAAATTATTGAAAATGGAATAGAAAGACAGGCAACTTGTACGGAAGAATTATTCGCAATGCGTGATAGTCTGGATGTGTTGGGTGGAAAATGGAAATTGATGATTTTGCGATATTTAACCAATAGAACTGATCAGCAGATCCATTTCAAAAAACTGGAAAGAGGAATTGAAGGGATTTCTGCTAAAATGCTGAGCAAAGAACTGAGAGAACTGGAAATGAATTTATTAATTACCAGAACCATTCAGGATACCAAACCGATCATGGTAACCTATGCTGTGACAGAATATGGGAAATCTGTTTTTCCTGTGACCGAAATTTTAGTGAATTGGGGATTAATTCATCGGGAAAAAATTAAGGAGTCGATGAGTTCTTCATCTTAAATCTGATATTATTTCAGCAAAACTGCAACAATCGCTAAAATTGCCGGCAAAGCCTGTACAAAAAAGATCTTCTTCGTTGCGGAAACAGCACCGTAAATTCCAGCTATTGCAACGCATCCTAAGAAAAATAGGGCAATATTGGTTTGCCATTTCGGATCTTCAATCAGGAAAGACCATATCAGTCCGGCTGCTAAAAAACCATTGTAAAGTCCCTGGTTAGCTGCTAAACCTTTAGTGGGTTTAAACATTTCGGCAGGAAGTGCTTTTTTAAAAACTTCCTTTCCTTTGGTTTCCCATGCAAACATTTCCATCCATAGAATATAAAGATGCTCGATGGCTACCACTGCGATTAAAATTTTGGCTACGATTTCCATGAATTAGTATTTTGTGATTGTAAAACTAAAAAAATAAAGTTAAGTTTGGTTATACAATTTCAAGAATGGATACTTTCAAACAACATTTAGATAAATTCATTACGATTACTGATGAAGAATTTGCTTCGGTTCTTTCATTTTTCCAGGAATTAGAAGTGAAGAAAAAGCAAAATCTGATGTTGAACGGAGAAGTTTGTAAATCCATGTATTTTGTTGGTAAAGGCTGTCTTCGAAAGTTTTTTGTAAATGAAAAAGGAATAGAGCAAACTACAGAATTTGCCATTGAAAACTGGTGGATCACTGATACTTTTGCTTATGAACGACAAATGAAATCTGATTTTTGTATTCAGGCTGTGGAACGTTCTACAATTTTAGTGATTGATCTTCAGACTCAGGAAACGTTACTGAAAAAACATCCGGTGATGGAACGTTATTTCAGAATGATTTATCAGCGGGCTTATGCGGCTTCAGAAAGAAGGATCCGTTATTTATATGAAATGACCAGAGAAGAATTGTATGTGCATTTCAGTACGCAATATCCTTGGTTTATTCAAAGAATTCCTCAATATTTAATTGCTTCGTTTTTAGGTTTTACTCCAGAATACTTAAGTGAAATCAGAGCAAAATTACGTTCTTAAACCAGTTTAAGATTTTTACGATGTAGAAGTCGCAACTTTGTCCTGTTCATAAAAACAATTACAATGACAGGCAAAAACGATATTCAGTTCTCACAGTTATTTTTAAGAGTAGCCATTGCAGTGACGATGCTTTCTGCGGTTGCAGACAGATTCGGCTTTTGGGGTGAACACTCAACCTGGGGAAACTGGGAAAACTTTGAAAAGTACACCCAACAACTTACCTTTTTTCTTCCCGCAAGTTTAGGTACTGTTTCTGCTTATGCTGCCACTTTTTTAGAAATCCTTTTTCCGTTAATGCTTATTCTTGGATTTAAAACCCGAATTGCAGCGTATGGAGCGGGTTTTCTGTTACTGATTTTCGCTTTTTCCATGACCATCGCTTTAGGTGTAAAAGCGCCTTTGGATTACTCAGTCTGGGTGGGAAGTGCCGCTGCATTCTTATTAGCAGCTCAGGAGAAATATTCATTTACGATAGACAATTTAACAAACAAAATATAAATCATTATGAGCGCAAGAATTAATATGGCAACCGTAGATGCTGCCGCCTACAAAGCAATGTTAGGGTTAGAAGGTTATCTTCAGACGATTTCTTTAAACCACATTCAAAAAGAATTAATAAAAATCAGAGCTTCACAAATCAACGGATGTGCTTTCTGTCTGGATATGCATACAAAAGATGCCATGAAATACGGGGAAACTCCTCAGAGAATCTATCTTTTAAATGCATGGAGAGAAGCATTGGAATTGTATACAGAAGAAGAACAGGTACTTTTGGCAATGACCGAAGAAATTACGCTGATCAGCCAAAAAGGATTAACAGAAGAAACGTATTATAAAGCAAAACAGCTTTTTGATGAAAATCAGATCGCTCAAATTATCATGGCGATTATCACGATTAATTCATGGAACAGAATTGCGATAAGTACGCATATGCCGATTGCAAAATAAAAATAAATTATTTTAAGATTAAGTGTTTACAAAAAGCGTCTCCCAATGTTGAGAGACGCTTTTATGTATTTTGAGATTGCTTCACTTCGTTCGCAATGATAACTGTGTATGTATTAAAGCTGAGCTAATTCAGCATTGATAAAATTTAGTTCTTCCTGAGAAAGATCAAATGACAGTGCTTTTGCATTTTCAATCGCTTGCTGAGCATTTCTTGCCCCCGCTAAAACCACTGTGATGGCAGGTTGTAAAGTTGTCCATCTCAAGACCAGCTGAGAAAGAGTGGTGCCTTTTTCCTGGGCAATCGGTTCGATTTTATCTAAGAAACTTTTCACTTTATGTAAATCAAACTGTGAAAAATATCCGTTTCTGTGATCGTTTTCTTTCAGTTGGCTTTCTTTGAAATATTTTCCAGTTAAAAGCCCTCTTTCCATTGGGCTATACACGATAATTCCCGAATTGTTTTCTAAAGAATAAGGAACCAGATCATTTTCAATAGCACGGTTCAACATACTGTAAGAAACCTGATTGCTGGCTAATTTTAGGGTTTTATTCGCTTCTTCCATCTGTTCAACAGAATAATTGCTTACTCCTGCAGTTCTGATCTTCCCTTGCTGAATCAGTATTTCTAAGGCTTCCATTGTTTCGCTGATCGGTGTTGTAGAATCCGGCCAGTGCAACTGTAAAAGATCGATATAATCTGTTCCCAGTCTTTTTAAGCTTTCTTCAACTTCTTTGATGATATTTTCTTTTGACGCGAATTTATACACAGGGATTTTTTTTCCATCGTCCTCTGCATCGAAGAAAAATTCTCCTTTGCCGTTATTGCTTCCATCCCAAACCAATCCGAATTTTGTCAATAACTGAATTTTCGAACGGTCTTTTCCTTTAATTGCTTCTCCAATCATTTCTTCGCTCAGTCCGAAACCATAAAAAGGTGCGGTATCAATTGAAGTAACTCCGTGATCTAAAGAAGCGTGGATTGAATGTATGGAATCTTGTTTTTCATTTCCTCCCCACATATTTCCACCGATGGCAAACGCTCCGTGAGTAATCACTGAAAGTTCCAGATCAGTGTTTCCTAATTTTCTATATTCCATTTCTTATCTTAATTTTGATTGTATATAAAGGTTTTTAACTTTAAAATGATTGAAAATATTCTCAGTTTTGTCATTCTGACGAAGGAAGAATCTAGGCTTTTTTATTAGAGATTCTTCACTTCGCTTTGCTCCGTTCAGAAAGACAGGAGAAGTCATTATACTAACTGACAATTTCAAACGATTTAGCTAAAAAAATTAATGATTTTATTTTTTTAGTTCTTTTAAAATAGCTTTACCAACACTTTTTGCAGACTGAGGATTTTGTCCTGTAATCACTCGTTGATCCTTCACTACATGATTCTGCCAAAGTCCTGATTTCTCAAATTTGGCTCCTCTTTCTTTCAGTTTATCTTCCAAAAGGAAAGGAACGACATTGGTCAATTTTACTTCAGATTCCTCTTCATTGGTAAAGGCATTGATTTTTTTACCGTCAACTAAATACTTACCGTTGTTCAGTTTGATATTCACCAAACCAGCAGGTCCATGACAAACTGCGGCTACAATTCCTCCGTTTTCATAGATTTTTGATGCGATGGAAGCAAGTTCTGTGTTGTCTGCAAAATCCCACATCGCACCATGTCCTCCTGCATAAAAGATAGTAGAGTAGTTATCCGGATTTACCTGATAAGGCTGCAAAGAATGATCGATCTTGTTTTTGTATTCTTTATTTTCCCAGAATTCTTTGTTTACAGGATCTTTCAAATCAAATCCGTCAACAGGAGGAGTTCCGCCTTTCGGACTTACAAAATCAATTTCATATCCTGCTTTGTGAAGAACTTCCCAGGGATGAGAAACTTCACCAAGATAATATCCTGTTTCCTGACCTGTATCCCCTTTTTTGTCATGACTGGTAACAACAAATAAAATTTTCTTTTTCATATTTTTAGATTTTTTGGTTTGTGCCTGAATGAATCCTATGGTGAAAATAGAAAGGATGAGCAATGCTAATTTTTTCATAAATGCTGATTTGATCTTTTAAATTTAACCATTAAGTTTTTTTAGAGGTTTAGACTATTAAGATTTAGCTCTCCTTAAAAATAGATAGTAAAATCCAAAGCTTTGCTTAATGAATCTTAATACCTAAATTTCCTTAATGGTTTAAATTTTAAATAAGATGAGTTAGAATAATCTGTGGTTTTTCCTGCAATTTTTCATCAACCAAAGCTCCGAAAGCCTGAATATACGGTTGTTGATTGTGTTGTGCTAAACCTTCTTCACTTTTCCAGATTTCATAGAAAACAAATTGGTTTTTATCTTCAATTCCCTGATGAAGCGTGTACAATTCATTAGCTTCCTCTTTTACGGTTTCTTTTACCATATTCTGAAGAACTTCCAAAACTTCCGCTCTGTGCTCTTCTTTTGATTTTATAACGGCTGTAAGATAAATTTTCATTAGACTAATTGTGGTTTTAATTCTTTTTCAAAAACTGTAGTAAGATGTTCTCTGTACAACTTCATATCACGTTCAATATTGGCATTCTTCTCCACATCATGAAAGTGAAAGCTTTCCATTTTTTCTAATGAAACAAAAGCGTTCATTCTGTGGAATCCAAATAATGGTCCGTTATCTACACTTGTTTCGTTAAAAAATTCTCCTGGAAGAGTAAAAGCGGTTTCAGGAGCATTCCAGCTTGTTGTCAGCATATATTTTCTGCCTTTCAGCATTCCACCTGTTCCGTAGTTGATTTTCGGATTGTCGGCCGTTCTTCCGTCACTCATATAAATTCCTTTAGCATGACCTGCTGTGAACACTTCATCAATATATTTTTTCAAACCATTTGGCAATTGAAACCACCAGATCGGAGTATGATAAATAATATAATCTGCCCAAACAAATTTCTCTACCTCTTCATTTTTATCGTAATTTTCGCTTACATTGGTGATTTTCACTTCTACATTTTCAAAGTTTTTCAGAACTTCCAATGTGTTTTCTGCAATTGTCTGATTATATTTTCCTCCAGAATGTCCGAAGTTTTGTCCACCGTTAATGATTAATACTTTTTTCATTGTTTTATGATTGTTTAAATTTTATGATGCAAAGTTAGGATGGTCTATTGTATAATAAAAATAATATAATTTATAGTTAAGTATTATAAAAATGATAGTTAATCTGATGACAATAACTTTAATAATTTCTGCATGAAACAAAATTCATAATTGATACATTCAATCATATTTAATATTATTAATCTGATTATTCATTAATTTTGCATAAGAATAATAATACTTTAAGCCATGGTGAATTTAGAATGGTACCGAACTTTTAAAGCGATTTATAAAACCGGGACTTTAACGGGAGCTGCAGATTCCCTGTTTATTTCGCAACCCGGAGTGAGCCTGCATTTGAGCTCTCTGGAATCCTATGTCGGATATAAATTATTCGACAGAACCGGACGGAAAATGATTCCTACGGAAAGAGGAAAGGTTTTATTCAATGCTGTTTCTGAACCTTTGGCAAAATTAGAAGATGTTGAAAAAAACTTTCAGAAATCTACCGAAAAGCATACTCCAACGATAAGTGTAGGAATGTGTTTTGAGACCTTTCAGACGACTTTGGAACAATACGTTTCGACTTTACCTTTTAATTTAATCATTAGTTTTGGAGAATATCCGGAGATGTTGGAACAGTTGGATAAAGGGATTTTAGATTTAATTATTACTCCCAAAAGAGGAACTTCTCCTAATATTTTACATGAAGCATTTTCCTCAGAGCAGATTATTTTGGTAGGTGGAAAAAATGTAGATACAGAAAGCTTTAATGAAGTAGTGAAAACTAAAGGTGCTGAACATATCGAAGAATGGCTAAAACAGGAAAAATGGTACGGAACAACAGGCGATATGGAACACCTTTTTCAGTTCTGGATTCTGAATTTTGGACACAAACCGAATTTTCGTCCCAATTATATTGTTCCGAATCTGAATTCTATCATCCGTTGCCTGAAAGGAGGAACAGGATTGGCAGTCGTTCCCGATTTTTTATGTAAAAATGAAATTGAGAGCGGTGAAGTAAAATTAATCTGGGAAGGAGAAAAGAAACTGGAAAATACATTGTATTTCGGATGCAGAAAAAAGACCAATTATCAGGACGAAATTGATCATATTAAAGGCTTGTTCAGAAAAATGATGAGTAAAGAAGAAGCTTTGACGGTTTAATTTTTTATCTGTGCTTTTGTCATTCAGAGCGAAACGAATTGAAGCGTGGAATCTAAGCTGCTTTTTCTAATTAATAGCTTGGATTCCTACGGAATGACAAACGTAGAGGATTGTCAATAATACTTATCACAAACTCATATGAATAATAGGATAGTCTTTTCCGGACCCGTCTTTCTCAGATCTTCCGGTTGCTTTGAATCCCATTTTTTCATAAAAACCGATTGCCTGTGGATTTTGTTCATTGACATCCACTTTTGTCAGTCCGGTTTTGTCTTTCATAGACTGATATAATGTTCTTCCGAAACCTTTTCCGCGGGCCTCATCATGAATGAAAAGCATTTCCAAATTTACTTCTGCAACAGATGCAAATCCTTGAACTTCGTTATTTTCGGTAATTAAATAGACTTTAAGATTAGGTAAATATTCTTTTGGTATGATTTCTTTGAAATGCTGAAGGTCCTCTTCCGAAAGAAAATCATGGGTTGCTCTCACTGCCGATTCCCATACTTCCATGATTCTTGGATAATCTTCTGAAGTTGCTAATCTGATTTGGTGGATCATAATTTTAAGTTTTTACAAAAGTAAATATTTAAAAACAAGTAAAAATGGTAGCCGGGAATTTCAAAATTTTATCGCAAATTTGTTTGACTCTAATTGAAAAAATAAACCAAGAATTATGGCACAAAAAATATACACAGGACAACCTGTAATTACGTTAAATAATGGAGTAGATATTCCGGCTTTAGGCTTTGGGGTGTGGCAGATGGAAGATTTGAAAGAATGTGAAAATGCTGTGATCAAAGCTGTCGAAGTGGGATATAGGATGATTGATACAGCTTCCATTTATCTTAATGAAACAGCGGTTGGAAACGCGATTAAAAACTGCGAAGTAAACAGAGATGAGCTGTTTGTAACTTCAAAACTTTGGGTTCAGGATATTGCTTATGATAAGGCAAAAAGTGCTTTTCAGAGAACATTAGACAGATTACAACTGGAATATCTGGATTTATATCTTATTCACTGGCCTTACGGAGATTTTACCGGTGCATGGAAAGCAATGGAAGAATTGTATCATGAAGGCAAAATAAAAGCAATCGGAGTTTGTAATTTCCCTGTTGAAAAAATGGAGGAATTAAAAGCCAATTCTACGGTTCTTCCGGTAATTAATCAAATTGAGCTGCATCCTCTTTTCCAGCAAAAAGAACTTCAGGTGTACGACAGAGAAAATAATATCGTTACACAGCCTTGGAGCCCGCTTGGAAATGGAAATGCAGGATTATTGGATAATTCAGAACTGAAAGCTATTGCTGAGAAATATAGTAAAACAGTTGCTCAGGTAATTTTGAGATGGCATCTGCAGGAAGGTTTCTGTGTGATCCCAAAATCTGTCACGCCTTCAAGAATTGAGGAAAACTTCAATGTTTTTGATTTTGAACTGCCAGAAGATGAAATGAATGTTGTCCGTTCTTTAGATACCGGAAAAAGACTGTTCTTTGATCCGAAAGATCCGGCTTGGGAACAGAAAATGCTGAATTCTGTAGCGGATATTTAAATGATAAACTGTCATTAGTCATAGTAAGAAGCAATAAAAATTGCTTCTTTTTTTATTACCTTTATTTGAGTTATATGTAAAAATAATTTTATGTTTTGGCCAGAAAAAATCAGTAAAAAACTAAATATACAATATCCTGTCATTCAGGCTCCGATGTTTGGAGTCAGTACATCTGAAATGGTGGCTGCTGCAAATAAAGCATCATGTTTGGGTTCTTTGGCTGTTTCAGATCTTTCAGGGGATATGTCTGCTCAGTTAATCAGAGAAACTAAGAAATTGACTGACAAACCTTTTGCCGTGAATATTTTTGTGCATAAGATTCCTGAAATTACCGATGCTTTGAAAGATCAATATGTAAAAACTAAGAAATTTCTTGAGGATTTTGCCGGAAAAAATGAAATGGAAGTACATCTTCCTGATCTGAATGAGATAAAGATCAATACATATCATGAACAGATTGATGCTGTTATTGAAGAAGGTTGTAAAATCATGAGTTTTACTTTCGGGAATATTGATGATAAGAGCATTCAGAAATTAAAGGAAAACGGAGTTATTTTGATAGGAACGTGTACTTCTGTGGAAGAGGCTGTACAATTAGAAAAATCAGGAATTGATATTATTTGTGTTCAGGGAATTGAAGCGGGAGGTCACAGAGGAAGTTTTGCGGATAAGAATATTCCGCAGATCGGAGGTTTTTCTTTATTATCGCAGGTATATGATTCTGTAAATGTTCCTTTGATTTATGCAGGGGGAATTTATAATGCAAAAACAATAATGGCAGCAAAAAACTTAGGAGCAGAAGGTTTTCAGGTAGGAAGTATTTTATTGGCTTCACATGAAAGTGCTTTACAGGATTTCGAAAAAGAAAGACTGGGAAATGTTCTTGAGAAAGATATTGTTTTAACGAAAAGTTTCTCGGGACGTTATGCAAGAGGCATTAAAAATAAATTTATTGAAACACTTGAAAATTCTGACTATATTTTGCCGTATCCTTACCAGAATAAACTGACGGGAGCTTTACGAAAAGCAGCCAGAAACAATAAAAATGCTGAATTTGTTAATTTGTGGCTCGGACAATCTATTCAACACTACAGCAGGAATTCAACTGAAGAGATCCTTCGGAATATTATCAACAGTTGTGAATCATGATAATAAAAAATCCTTTCATCAAAAATGAAAGGATTTTTTATTATTTCGTTAAATCGAGTCCTCCGAAATTACCCGAACTCATCATCAGGTAAACTCCCTGAGTTTTGTCGAGCGTATCCCAATAGGCGTGAAGTTCTTCCGCATTGGTGAAAACTTTTAGATTTTCGTTTTTGAATTTTTCTTTGATTAATTCAGGAGAAATAGGCTCCATTCTTTTGATCTTCAAAGCATCTTCAGAATAGAATACGACTGCATTATCCAAACCATCCATTGCGTGATCATATTGCTCTAAAAATGCAGGATTCAGGCTTGAATACGTATGAAGTTCAAGAAACCCGTATTTCTTCTCATTTTTAAATTGTTCACAGAACGCTTTTACAGCCGCTTTTACTTTGCTTGGAGCGTGGGCAAAATCTTTATAAAGTGTTCCCTTATCTTCTCTTTCCACTTTCTCCAGACGTTTTGAAGCTCCTTTGAAACTCATAATGGCTTCATAAAAATCTTCATCCATAATCCCTAAAGTCTGGCAGATATGTCTGGCTCCTTCAAGGTTCAGTAAATTATGTGCTCCGAAAATAGAAAGCGGAACATCTCCCATTTCAGTTTTCAGATACACTTTTCCGTTGCTGATTTCATATTCCGGAGTTTTGTAAGGGATTTTTCTGAAGTAATTTTCAGCGGCTTCCACTACTTTTACCACTTCGGCATCTTCTTCGTTATACACCAGAATCCCTCCCGGAGTAATGCTTGCCACGAACTTTCTGAACTGTTCAATATAATCGTCAAATGTTTTGAAAACATTAATGTGATCCCACGCAATTCCGCTCATTAAAGCAATATTCGGCTGATAAAGTAGGAACTTTGAACGAAGATCAATAGGAGAGGAAAGGTATTCATCACCTTCCAATACCATAAAATCATTGTCCTGAGTCAGTTTTACCATACAATCGAAACCTTCCAGCTGAGCGCCCACCATAAAATCGACATCTTTCTGATGGAAATTTAAAACATGAAGAATCATGGAAGTAATGGTAGTTTTGCCATGTGAACCGGCTATAACGACTCTGGTTTTATTTTTTGACTGCTCGTAAAGAAATTCAGGGTATGAATAAATTTTTAAGCCCAGTTCTTTTGCTTTTGCCAGTTCAGGATTATCCTGATGCGCATGCATTCCAAGAATGACAGCATCAATATCAGAAGTGATCTTTTCAGGAAACCAACCCATTTCTGCGGGTAAAATTCCTTTTTTTTCCAATCTTGATCTTGAAGGTTCAAAAATAGCATCATCCGAACCTGTTACCTGATATCCTTTATCTTTTAATGCAATGGCAAGATTGTGCATCGCACTTCCTCCAATTGCTATGAAGTGGGTTTTCAATTGTATTTACTGTTTTTTTACATTATTATTAATGATCTCCTGAAAAGCAGCCGTAATATTCTTCCAGTTCGTTTTGAAATTGGACATGATAGAACTTGCATCTGTTTTGCTGCCTTCATTAGCACCTTTCTTTATATTGATAGAAGTCGCAATACCATCATAAATCTTTTTATGATCTTCCTGTATTCTTCTGAAATTATTTTGGGAAAGGGTATTGTCCAGTTTTTTTAAATCTTCATCGGTAAGGGTAAAATTCTGATTATATTTTTTCCCTCCTCCTTCAAATGAATAATGTACATTATTTCCTTTAATCAACAGGTTTTCATATACAGGTGCATATCCTCCGCTTTTAGAATAGCTGATATCAAAGTCTGAATATACTTTCTGACTGTTGCAGGAAACCATAATTATCAGTGTAAATATGATGGCTATTATTCTGGTCATATTACTTGTTTTAATTAGTAGAATTCTTTTGTTCCAGTTTTTTAGCTTTAAGTTCTTGATCATAGCTGTGCAGAACATTAAAATCTTCCGTCTGCTCAATAGCAGTCATAATTTTTATTAGAATCTCCTGTGCATTTTCCTTATCGTAGTCAATGTTCAGAGGAGCTTTAAATTCCATGGTAGGTTTTACCCCTGTTACTTTTACTCTCAGTCCTTTTTTGTCAAAAGCACGTCTGAATCCGTTTATTTTGATAGGGATTACAATAGGGCGCTGATTTTTTATCAATTTGGCAGTCCCTTTTCTTCCCTGTGCAAATGCCGAAGTAGTCCCTTGAGGAAAGGTTGCCACCCATCCGTTGTCGAGAGCTTTCATGATATTGTCGATTTCACTCATATCAACCATTCTGTTGACATTTTTTCCTTCCGCTCTCCAGGTTCTTTTTACGGTAACCGCTCCAGCAATTTTAAAAATTTTAGGAAGAATACCTTTATTCATGGTTTCTTCAGCAGCTACGTAATAGAAATCGATTTTAGGATTCAGTAAATAGATAGGATTTTTAATGGTATTTAAATATCCGTTATTTACTGCACAAAAAGCATGATACATTGCTGCCACATCAGCGAAATACGTCTGATGGTTAGATACAAACAAAACATTTGAATCCGGAAGATCTACAAGGTGTTCAGTACCTGTTATTTTTAATTTATTAAAGCCATTGAATCTTCTATAGGATACAAATCCTAGAATAAATATAATTAACCTTTTTAAAAAATAAGGTGTACCGAATGCATCGGTGAAAATGTTTTTCTTCGCCATCTCTCAATTAAACACGGTACTGCAAAGTTACATTTTTTTCAGCAACTGGCTGAATTCACTTAAGATCATGGCTGTAGCTCCCCAGATAATATATCCGTTGAAATTGATAACGGGAACTTCATGTCCTCCTGCACTGTCTAAAGTCATAATTTCAGGCTGATCCGGAAGATTTAAAAAAGAAACGATAGGAAATTCGATAACTTCTACGGCTTCACTTTGCTGCAAGATAAAATTCGGATCTTTTTTGGTGTATGAAATGTATGGATACACATAAAAATTACTTGGCGGAATGTAAATAGGAGACATTTCCCTGATGATTCTTACATAGTTTTTTTCAATCCCTATTTCTTCCGAGGTTTCCCTTACGGCAGTTTCAGAAAAATCCTGATCCATTTCCTCCCGTTTTCCTCCCGGTAAAGAAATCTGTCCACTATGTCTGTCGTGTTCATTAATTGTTCTTTGAATGAGTGGGAAATACCATTCATTGTTTTTTAGATATAAAACAATATTAACGGCCGCAAACTTAGGATTTTTAGATAAAACTTCGTCATAAGTAAAGACAGGTCGGTAAGGTGGAGAGAAAACTCCATGGGCGTGTTCTCCCGGTAAGGTTACCTCTTTTATTTTTCGTAATAAATCTTTTCCAAAGCTCATACTTCAAATTTAGGAATATATCTTGAAGAAAAGAATAGGCTTAACATTAATTAACCTCAATTATGTGTATAGTACTGATCCTTTTAATTCTTAATTAAAATTTCGCAAGTATGTTTTACAGGAAAGTTGACCGAATTGGCAATGAAGCAGAACTCGTTAGCTTTTTTATGTAATTCCTTTGCTTTCTCAATTTGCGTCTTATCTGTAATGGTAACGACAGGCTGTAAAACAACTTCAGTGAAACGACCGCTTCCATTTGAATTTTCTTCCATAATCCCTGTTGCATTGTCAATGTAACCGGTAACGATGATCCCTGCTTCGGAACAGAAATGAAGATACCAAAGCATGTGACATGAAGATAATGAAGATAACAGCATTTCCTCCGGATTATATTTTGTTTTGTCTCCACGAAATGCCGGATCGGAAGAACCTTCAATTATTGGTTTGTTCTCTACAGAAATGGTATGGCTTCTTTCATAATCACGATAATTGCTCGTTCCGGAACCTTTGTTTCCTGTCCATTCTATGGAGGTTTTGTAGTGATGGTGTTTCATTTTTTATTTTTTTATAAAATTATTAATAAAAAAACCTCCAGAAAAACTAGAGGTTTTGAATTTTGTATTAATTAGAATAAGCTATCAATTCTTCTTTTTTCGAATTGTAAATTCTGTATTCTAAATATTTAAAAGAATCTCTTGGGATGATGGCTACTTTCTTTTTGTATTTTAAAAACCATTTCATCTGAATACTCATAATGCCTTTTGTAAGATAGGCTTCCACAAAAGGGTGTACGTGAAGGAATATTTTTCCTTTTTCCTTTTGCATAATGGTTTTCAGAGCTTCACCCATTTTTTCTACAATAACAATTGGAGCGATGATTTCTCCGTCTTTGTTAGGGTTTTCTTCCTTGGTGTCGATCTGTTTTTCCGGACGGTTTCTTTGCCGGGTTATTTGTATCAGACCAAATTTACTTGGGGGAAGAATTTTGTGACGTGCTTTGTCACGTTTCATTTCTTCTTTAAGATGTTCATACAGATCTCTTCTGTGCTCAGGATTAGTCATGTCGATGAAATCGATCACGATGATTCCGCCCATGTCACGCAGACGAAGCTGTCTTGCGATTTCTGTGGCTGCCATTTTGTTTACATTCAGGGCATGTTCTTTGTTGACAGCGGCTCCTGTTGTAATATTATTTCCTGAGTTTACATCGACTACGTGTAATGCTTCGGTATGTTCTATAACGAGATAAGCTCCTTTAGAACTTGGAATATTAACATGTTTTCCGAAACTCTGTTTCAGCTGTTTTTCAACATTGTAATATTCGAGAAGAGGAATGTGAGAATCGTAAAACTGGACAATGTTTTTTCTTTCCGGAGCAATTACCTCCAGATAATTTTTCATTTCGCTTACCATTTGTTCATCATCACAAATGATGCTTACGAAATCCTGATTGAAATTGTCTCTTAATATAGCTGAAGCTTTATCATCTTCGCTTAAAACTCTTGACGGAACTTTATTTTTTTGAATATTTTTAAAAGTACTTTCCCATTTCTGAATCAGCTGATTCATGTCGTTGTGCAGGTCTGCTACTTTTTTTCCTTCGGCTACTGTTCTTATAATAACACCGAAGCCTTCGGGTTTTATGCTCTCGATAAGGGTTCTTAATCTTTCTTTTTCCTCAGCACTTCTTACTTTTTTGGAAATAGAAACTTTATTATCGAAAGGAATAAGCACCAAAAAACGCCCCGTTAAGGAAATCTGAGTAGAAATTCTGGGTCCTTTTGTTGAGATGGGCTCTTTGGTAATCTGAAGCAGAACAACATCATCTTTGGCGATTACTTTGTCTACTGTTCCGTTTTTGTCAATTTCGGGTTGTATCTCGAAATTTTTTAAGCTTGAAGTACTTTGTTTTTTAGAAATGGTATCTCTTAAAAACTTCCTGTAGGTAAGGTATTGCGGTCCTAAATCCTGGTAATGCAAAAAAGCATCTTTTTCGTAGCCTATGTTTACGAATGCTGCATTCAGGTTAGGAGCCAGTTTTTTTACTTTTCCTATAAATAAGTCTCCAACTATAAAATCACTTTTGTCCTCTTGCTCATGAAGTTCACATAGTCTTCCATCTTCCAGCAGTGCAATCTTTGTAAGATCATCTTCATGCGAAACTATTAGTTCTTTCTTCATTTTATTAAGGTAAAATTGTTAAGATTTATAGGGAATGGGTGTTTTTATTATTAAATAAATAATATTTTAAATATAAGAATTAGTTGTTAATATTATTATGTTTTGATAAAAATAAAATAAAAACATACATCGATCCTTAAAAATCTTATAGGGTTCAAAACAAAATATAGTCGGTGAATATTAAAATATTAAAAACACCAACTATATTATTATATTGTGAATCTCGAGAAAAAGAGATTATTTTTTCTTATGTCTGTTTGCTCTTCTTCTTTTCTTTCTTTTGTGAGTTGCAACCTTGTGTCTTTTTCTTTTCTTTCCGCTTGGCATAATTTTAATTTTTTAGTAACTAGTTAATATTCCGTTAAATTTTATTTTACTGCAACTTTGGTTTTCACTTTCTCAACAAAAGATTTTGAAGGTTTGAAAGCAGGAATGTTATGAGCCGGGATTTCAATTGCAGTGTTCTTAGAAATGTTTCTACCCGTTTTAGCAGCTCTTGTTTTAATAATGAAAGAACCAAAACCTCTTAGATAAACATTGTCCCCATTGTACATAGAAGTTCTAATCTCCTGCATAAAAGCTTCTACAACTTTCTGTGTTTCATTCTTTTCTGTTCCCAACTTATTTGAGATGGTGTTTACCAATTCTGCCTTTGTCATTTCCTTTTTAAATTTTAAATTTTAGGTGTGCAAATTTAGTTAAAAAAATTGAATACTAGCAAATTAGTGGCAAAATATTTTTAGATCGTTGATTAGGTTTGTATATTTATTTTATATTACCAATATGTTAATATATCTTTATGTACTGGAATTGTAGTATCCATTTTCTACACAAAACCTTATCAGGTGAAGCTTCGTTTTTAGTCCGAGTTTTTCCGTGAGACGGTTGATGTAGGTATCGATAGTTCGTGTACTGAGACTGAGTTTTTCCCCAATTTCCTTGTTGCTGAACCCTTCGTAGCAAAACTTCATCAGCTGAATTTCTGTGGGAGAAAGTTCTTCCTGACTTTTCTTTTGTCTGTTCATATATTCCTGTACCTGAAGAGGCTGTTTTTGCCATTCCTCATAATAAGAATCATAATCAAAATTGTTGTCAGAGATTTTCCCTTTTACAATATTTTTGATGATATTGCTGTTTTTCTGGCAGTAATATATATTGGGAATCTTTGATAAAATTTCGGCAATATCTTCCTGATAAGTTCCGGAATAGGTAATAATAGGTGTTTCGTTATTATTTCTCCGGATAAATTTTATAGCTTCGATTCCGCTCAGTACAGGCATGAATAGCTCTATAATGAAAACGTCTTCCTGCCGTCTATATGTTCTGTTGATAAGCTCATGACCATTATTACAGTCATTGATAAGCATGTTGAAAGGCGTTTCCAAAAGCGTCTTGATCATTATTTTCTTAAAATAAAAATCACTGTCTGCTATTGAGAAGCGAACTCTTTTATTTAGGATTTGGTTCATTTTAATATTTCAATATCGATTTGGTGTAGATATTTAAAATTTAAGAGGTCTAATTTATAAAATTCTGATGAAACATAAAATTAATATTCTCCAATGAGTGATTATGGGAATAAATTTTGTGTATTTTTATTTTTTTTAATAATTTCACCGTCCAAACAAATCACAACATATGTCTTCGAACAAGGAGAAAAAATTAAACCAATCGGACGTCAGGATAGGTATTTGGAAATTTATTCTATCTTTTCTGGTCTTAGCAGGCATTTCTTTTATGTCTGTATTTTTCTTTTTTAAAAGCTATGAGCAGCAGGAGGAGGGAATTAGCAAAGAAGTTTCAGCATACCGCGAGCTGCTTGAACGAAGCGACGTATTAAAAACGCATGTAGATAGTATTTATTATAAAATGGACCAGCTTGACATTAACAAGGTGGATAATGATATATTTCTCAGAAACTCTATTTTGGAGAATGTAAGAGATGCCAGAAATATTATGGGAAAAGACAGTGCTGATAATTTTAAACACTATGCAATTCTCATGAAGCAGATTGGCAGCATGATTGATCTGAAAAATCAGATCATCATCGTAGAGCATCAAAAAGAAATGGCTCGTAGGGATATAGAAGAATGTTTGGGTAAGGTAGGAAGAGCAAATGATGAATTAAGAATAGACCCTACCAGAAAGTTCACAGGCAGTAGAAGACGAAGATAAAAAACAGAGCTATGCAAGGACATATTACATTATCTAAAACAGAAAAACAGTATCAGTTCCTTTATCTTATACTGATGTTGTTGGCAGCACTTATATTTTTAGGAGTTATCTTTTTAAAAGATTCCCCGTCTCCTTTTTCGGATGAAGATGTTGTCTCCCTTCAAAATCTTGAGGAAAAAGCAAGATTCGATCAAAAACAAAAATACAGCTACAAAATAATGGACAGTACATATAATCAGATTAACCGTCTGACCAATGAAATGCCACAGCCTTTTGTAGAAAACAGTATCATATATGGAGTAAATGATATTACCAATTATTATGAAAGTGGCGATACCAAAATTCTTGATTTAAGAAAAGATGCTTATCCACAAATAGCCCTTTTTTACAAAATGTATTTTGATGATAAAAAAACGATTGCTACCGTAACGGAAGACATCGAGAAATTTAAAAAACAGTTTGAAGACTGTTCTATAGGCTTTAAAGAAAAGAAGAGCCAACTGTTTCAGCGTAATAACGAAATGAAAGCGAGAACACAGTAAAAATTTCGCTAAACGACCAAACATACAAAACCCAAAAACACACCACAATATTAGAATATGAATTATTTTGAAAAGAACAAGAAGAATATCATCATCGGGGTTATAGCAACCTTACTTATAGCAGCTTTGGTTGCTCTATGGCTTCAGAAAAAAGTGATCCATTCAAATGATGATATCGTAGGACTGGTGTACCCGTCTACACTTATGGTAGGAGATACACTTCTATTTGAAGATAAAACCCAGTTTGCCAAAACCAAAAGATGGAGTTTTGGAGACGGAGCAACGTCTGATAAAAATAGCGGTATTCACTTTTACAACAAACCGGGATATTATCAGGTAACTTTAATTATTGATAGTAAATATTCAAAATCATTCCCTGTAATGGTGCGTTCAAGAGAAGTTGCCAAGCCAAAGGACACTACAAAAATCCATACAACGATTGATGCCCAGTCTCAGGCAATGGTATTTGAGAATGTGCAATTCCGTGCGATTTCTGAAGCAAAACAATTTACATGGAAATTTGGAGAAACAGGAAATATAGATTCCAAAGAAAAATTTGCTACCTATTCTTACAAAAAACCGGGAGATTATGTCGTTACTTTATTTACGGATGAAAGCATAGAGCCTATCATACATCACATCAAAATACTTCAGGGGTATGATGCGCTGCAGGAAGATGTAACGGTAGAAGATACGTATGCTAAAATGGATAATGATTTTAAATATCATTTGCAGCAAATTGCCAATGGAAACAGTTTCAATACCCATTATAATTATTTACTGAGAAAATATCTTTGTAACAACGAAAACACGGTGGTAAAAGTAAATGATAGTAAAGCCAACAATTTTTATATGTACTGTGCAGGTCTTCAGTTTGATAAAAATAATGTAATACAGACTGTAAAAGTAAACTTTGATGATGCACAGTCTTGCGTAACCAAAGTTGATATCACCCAAAGCAAATAAATGATTGTTCATTTCTACGAACAACACAACACCAATCATAAAAGAAAAATCAGGATGAAAAATAAATTTCCTCTAGCAGCATATTATATAGGTATTTCAGTATTGCTTACAAGTTGTCAGGTAAAACTACCTTCAAAAAGAACACCGGAACCGGAATATTATGGGCAGGTAGACAATTCTCCTGTTGTTAATGGATTTCCAAAAAAGTCTGCTCCTTGGATCGTGATTTCCGATAGGTCCAGAAATACGGCGTATTTAGATAAAAGCGATGAAAAATCATACAAAGAAGTGAAGTTCTTAGAACCCCTTATGGTTTTAAAACATAGAGACGGAATGGTAAAAGTTGCAGAATACGTTCCGGATGCATTAATGAAAAAAGTGTCGTCAAAATCTATCAAAACATACGGATGGATTCCGGAATCTGAGCTGCTACTATGGAACAGTTCCTTGAAAAGCGAAAAAACAGGCTACCCTGTAAGAGTTGCTGTTGTTCCAAGCAATAGTGATGTGATAAGAAGTGCCGAAAGATATTATAAAAATGACTCCATTATGGTTTTCAATTCACCAAGTTTGATTGAACAGGCGAATGTGAAAATTCCGAATGGACAAATGGTATATGTCTACAAACAGGCAGAAAATAATAAACGATTTTTGGTAGGAAAAAAGCCATCCATTGACATTGATAGCATCAATCAAGGATTGTATGGATGGGTAAGTTCTAATGTAATTTCAGCGTGGGGAGAAAGATCGGCTCTTAAAATGAAAAACCCTACGGGAGTTACGGAAACGGCTTTAGGAATACATGAAGGATCTCCTGGTGGATCGAATGTGGAAAACAGAACGGCCATTTTACTTACTGATGTAAACAAAAGAACTCCACTGGAGAACATTTTTCCGGTTAATTTAGGGTTGGATACTGCTCCAACCCCAGATTCCAAAACGAAATACTTTACCAATATTTTAGATTACAGCAAAAACTATGTTTTCAACGTACTGGGAGAACGTATAATTTTTGATCGTTATAGAGAAATTACTGAGAAAAATAAAAAAATAAATATTGTTTTTGCACTGGATATAAGTGCTTCCAATGCTCCTTACGCGCCTATTGTAAAATCTTTATTGCAGGATTTACAGCTTAGATTTGAAAAACCTTCTTACTTCAATTCGGTAAAGTATGGTGCAGTTTTGTATAAAAATAACACCTGTGGTGATAATGTTGCCGCTTCAAACTTAAGCAATGATTATAGCAAGATAACGACATTTATCGATCAGAAGACCAATGAAATGAACTGTCCGAGCACAAGCAGTTATCAGCCTGTAAACGAAGGATTAATGGCAGCAGGTCGTCTTCTTAGTGACCGTCCCGATGAAACCAATATTATCATCACCATCGGAACTTCATCCAATCAGGGAGGAAATATGTATGGGGTGATTAACGCTCTTACCCAAGCTCAGGCAAGATTGATTATGTTCCAGACCAGTGCAAGATCATCAGATACTTATAATGATTTTGTATTGATGTCTGAAAATGTGGTTACAAACACAGCCAAAAACATTGCAGAGCTTAAAAAACAAAACATTATTAATCAAAGTGATGTACTGACCAGAAATAACTTTAGTCTGGTAGAAAGTGAAGCTGGATTCTTTTCATTAGACTATCCAAAACAAAGTATGTCTCAGGGATTTGTCATTTTTCCTAAAAAAGGAGATATTGCAACACCCGGATATTTAAAAAAGGCAGTAGATAGTTTGATTGCTCAGGTGACTTTAGACAACGAAACCATTGATAAATCTCTGAATGATCATTTCCATTCATCAGTAGGAGCAGGAAGAACAGATGTAGATGTGAAATACAAATATCTGTATCCGGGATTGACCAATCCTGTTTCTGCAGGTATTGCAGCACAATTGGTGAACTATGGAAATCCGTTTTTAGTTAAAGGATATATTCCTTCTGAATTAAAAGAATTTAAGCAGGGAATGGAAAAAGGAATTTTGATTTCCGAAGCAGAATATGATAATTTAAAATCTTTCTATACAGAAGTGTATCAGAAAACCAATGCGGAAAGAACAGACTTCAATCAGTCAAAAGCCATCAATGAATATATCAAGCTGTTGAAAAAATATAATCCGACCATTAAGTTTTTAGACAAATCGGATTTATATGAAAAACCAATGTCTTATGCGGTAGGAGTAAGTACAGGTTTTGATAATTCTGAAGAAGAAATGATGTCTAAATACAACCTGAAAGCTTGGAAAAAATCTAAAATCATCATCAACGAATCCGTAAGAACTTACTTTAAATACTACAAAGATTTGGCTGAAAGAATGTTGACCTACAGAAATAATCCAGCAGTGAAAATTCAGCAGAACGGACAAACTTTCTATTGGCTTAATGAGTATTTTATGCCAACTATGCTTCCGGTAGAAGCCCCGGAATATACCAAACATTAAAAAAATAATACTATAAAAAAGACTGTCTCGAAAAGGCAGTCTTTTTTTATAACTTATCTGAAAAACAAAAATTTGTCGTAGAACTACTACATCAAATCGTAGAACTACTACAAAAAATGAAAAAGCTTGTTTGTAATTTTTTTATTGATGATTATGATTCTATCTTTGAAATATCAAATCACAAAATATTAATAATTAAAATTTACAAATCATGGCACTAAATTCAAGAGGAATTTTAAAATTCAACGGAGGAGAAGGACAAAAATTATTAAAGCTTAACTACAGCGTATCCAGATCAACAGACGTATCGGGTAGAGTTGCTTCAGATCCTTCTAACGCAATTATCAAACTTACCGTAGAAGCAACAGAAAAATCTGATATTTTGGAAAGCTTACTGAACGGAAAATACAAACCTACAAGCGGAGAAATTACCTTCAACAAATCTCACGAAGAAGGAACTTTGATTACTTTGAACTGGGAAAACGGATATGTAATTCAACACGAAGTAGACTTTGATGCAGTAGATGAAAATTCTATGTATGTTAGTTTCATTATCAGCGCAGAGAAGATCAACTATGGTAATTCTGCTTATGAAGGACTTTGGCCGTCAGCTTAAGAGTATAGAATATGCATTCACAAAATAAAGACTGTCCGGATAAAGACGGTCTTTTTTGCCTGAAACAATCTTTATTAAAGTTTTTTACGACTTCAGAATGCTTTAATAGAAATTTTTAGTTTGGATATATTTTTTATCTTTAACTCACCACAATCACAAAATTATGTCAACTACATCTGAAAATACGCAGGAAGCGTATTTCCGTCCCACTCAAAATGCGGATGGAATATCGAGCAATCATCATTCAGGTATTAATCGTTTAGTGAAATTATCTCTGGTTATCGAAGGTCAGGTTATTAAATACTATAAATCTCTTAAATTAACACAAAGTGCAGTTCGTCATCATGAATTTGCTCTTACTTTAGCCCATGATACATTGGGCAACCGAGAGTCCTATGCTTTAGAAGATGCGAATACGCTCTTGGGGAAACGCCTTACGGTGGTTATTTCATATAAAGACATTGAAAATAGTCCTGAAAGAACTTTTGTAGGAGTGATCACAGGAGTAGGCTTCAGCCAGGAAAAAATGAGTTTGGGAAATATCGTTTTATCGGGTTACAGTCCTACTATTTTACTTGATGGTGCACCACATATTCAAAGTTTTGGAGGAGGTAAACCTGTCAATATGGGGATCATTGCTGAAGAAGTTATAAAGCAAGGTCTAGATAAAAGCCGCTTTGATATCAGAATCGATACCAATGATTATTCTCAGATTATATACAGCAGCCAATATGATGAAACGCATTATAATTATCTGGCGAGAATGGCAGAAGCCTATGGAGAACAGTTTTATTATGACGGAGAAGTTCTTCACTTCGGTAAGCTGCCCCCACAAAATAAACCGATAAAATTGCTATACGGAAGCAATGCAAACGATATAAAAGTAGAATTGAAAGCCGTTCATACAAAGCCTCAATTCTACGGTTATAATAGTAATAAAAATGAAGTTTTGAAATCGGGCTCAACACCAATTCAGCATGTTGGAGATTTAGCAAAAACAGCTTATCAGCATAATGATACTATTTATAAAACTCCATCATTAAGGGTTGCTCCCATAAAAGCAACGACCCACTTGGATGTTGAATATTCACAAAAAAGTACATCTGGAAGTGAAGCGGTAAACGTTTTTAATCTTTCAGGTTCTACAACCGTTCCTTTTTTACATCCGGGATGCAGTGTAGATATCGAAATGCGAAAACCGGATACTAATGAAACTTCCTATTTCACCAAGCTCATGGTTACAGAAACAACCCATGAAATTGATACGATCGGTCACTATACAGGAAGTTTTGCTGGAATTGCATCTGATACAGGGTTTTTACCAAAACCTGAATTCACAGTTCCTATCGCACAACCACAGATTGCTACCGTAATTTCGAACACCGATCCTGAAGGGCAGGGCAGAGTTCAGGTAAGATTTGACTGGCAAACGAACGATACCACTCATTTCATAAGAATGATGAGTCCCGATGCAGGAGGAACCGATCAGATTACTCAAAACAGGGGATATGTCGCCATTCCGGAAGTTGGAGATCAGGTGATGGTCAATTTCGTACACAATCATCCCGACAGACCTTTCGTCATGGGAGGAATGTTTCATGGGCAGGTTGGTCTTGGAGGCGGAGCCGACAACAGGGTGAAATCAATACAGACCAGAAGCGGCCATAAAGTAGTGTTTACCGAAGACGAGAGCATTATTATTACAGATAAATCCGGTAATGAAATCCATCTGGATACCACCGGAAGCAATATTACGATCACCGCTCCGGAGACGATGACATTGAATTGCCGCAATATGAATATCAATGTAGGTGAAAACATGACCACGAGTGTCGGAATGAATAAATCAGACACCATCATGGCCAATCATACCGAAAGTGTTGGTTCCATGAAATATCTCACAACAGGTGCCGATTTCATGACAAATGTTGTCGGAAAAATGAGCCATTACGTAAAAGGTGATATGGAAGTGTATGGGGAAAAGGAACATAAATTAACCAGCCTTAAAGGTGTGGAAGTTAGCAGTCAGGGCAAGGTAGAGCATCATGCTGAAAAAGAAGTTCAGAACAATAGTGGCGAGAAATCTAAAAATCACTGATCATGAGCATCGAATATTTTGTAGAAGGAAAAGCCATCACACAGACAGGAGGAGATTATAAAACTTTTGCTAAAGAAGGTATAGTGCATACCAGTGCCGTATCCGTTCAGCAAAAAGGAAATGAATCCGGAGTCAGTTATAATGAAGCACAAAAAATCAATCCTAATGATAAGCCGGTTAATACCATTGATGTCAGCTTAAACTTATTTTTTGATGGTACCCTTAATAATAAAACTAATACACTCGCTGGATTATCTGATAAAAAAAAATCTGGCAGTTATGCGAATGACTATTCAAATGTAGCGCGTGGTTATGATGCAATAGATCCTGATGCTGAAAATCAAGTTGCATTGTACATAGAAGGAATAGGGACCGTTGATGGAAAATCTGATAATGATACATTAGGATTTCCTATCCGGGGAGCAGGTATGGGAATAGATGAAAGAGGAATTAAGGCAAAAGTGACAAAAGGATGTATTAAAGGAGCTGAAGTTGTAAAAAAGAAATTTAAAACCAAACCGATTAATATTCTTAAAGTAAATGTGTATGGCTTTAGCAGAGGTGCTGCTGCTGCACGTCATTTTGTGCATGTTGCAACAACCCCGCCTATTGCCACCAAAATGTTTGGGGGAAGTTTAAATGTTT
Organism: Chryseobacterium tagetis; assembly: GCF_016735585.2. GTDB lineage: Bacteria > Bacteroidota > Bacteroidia > Flavobacteriales > Weeksellaceae > Chryseobacterium > Chryseobacterium tagetis. The sequence continues at coordinate 225,671 of NZ_JAERSE020000004.1, read as the reverse complement.
TTCCTCCGGATTTTTTTGAACTGTCAGAGACTGAAAAAAAGGAAAACATAGAGCAAAGATTTATTATTGAGAAAGACAAAACAGAGTCTCATCTTTTAAAATACGGGTATTTCGGGGCATGTATTTTGAAATCCGGATTATCAATACATCAGATCCAGTTTAATTTTGTCGGGCTGTATGATACTGTGGCTTCTTATGGGATGAATCATCGTGGGAATTGGTTTGTAGCGAATGATTCTGTGCAGTTGGGATTAAATGCAGTACAACATGGAGCCTTTATATTCCAGATAGCTTCTGATAATGAGTTTAGAGAAAATTTCAGTCTTACCAATATCAGAGATTCAGGTATCAAAGGATTACAGATTACTTTGCCGGGAGTGCATTCTGACATTGGTGGAGGTTATGTGAATGGTGAGGAAGAAAACGTGCTGATTTATAAACAGCAGGATTCTGTTGAAAATTGTGAACGGTACAGAAGTATTTTAATTGATGAAGGGTGGTTTCATCCGGAAGAAATTAAAATCAAGAAAATTGTGATACCAAGCAGGTATGATGTCACCTACAAATATGAGCTGTGGGGAACTAGAGTTTTATCCAACCATTATGATAAAATTCCGCTGTATTATATGTTTGAATACTCTAAACAATTTGAAGTAAAGTACACAGAAAAGAGAGTAAGCGAAAATAATATCAAAGATAACAATGTACTTGCAATCTCATCTCAGCTGTATAGCTATATCAAAACTTGTAATGATCTGCGCAACGAATATGTGAAGAGATCACAAGAGGGCAAAAATCCTTCAGCTTCAGAGTATGTAAGTACATCGGAAAATTATTATTATATGGATTTCAATATCAACGAAACCGATTTGAAAACAATACGGAATAAATATTTGCACTGGTCTGCTAATCTGGATACCTTCGGAATGGGACCAAGAATTTCCGGAGTGAAAAAAGTATCAGAACGTAAAAGAACAATTTTAGATGGATAAACATAAGATTTTTATTTTTTTGTTGAGTGTTTTTCAACTGATTAATTGCCAGGATATGAAAAAAGAAAAGATAACGCCTTCATATAATGTACAGCTATCCCATTCTGATAATAAACATTCGGTTGGCCCTGTTGAAGACTCTATAATTACTTTAGAGGGAATCTCTGCTCATTTACCTTATGGGCATTCATCAGGAAATTGGGGAAGCTCGGGCAAAGGTTTTACTGAGCAAGGAGGAACTCCTATTGGCGCTGATATTATATATTATGCAGATTCAGAAAATGCCTTTTATCACTTAAAGGCCATTTTTCCAAAAGAGAAAGTGGAAGACTGGGTGCAAAGAGCGTATGCGATAGATGAATCTAAATCTTCAGTTCCTCTGAAAGAATTCATTAACCGCAGAGACGAACCTGATTATTACAAAAAATATAATGAATATCAGATAGCTTACAATAAATTTTCGGATCTTATTTTCGGTTTTGCACCCCAAGGAATGGTGGTGGTATGGTTTGGATATGGCCCTACACAAATTGAATTGGGAGAATATCAGGCAGAGCGTATTACCAATGAAGCGGATACTAAGAAATACAAAGAAAAATACCAGAGAATATACCATGTAGATCCAGAACTTTTTGAAGAATTAGCTCAGGAATATTATCTTCCCAATGAGTCACCGGAAAAATGGAAACAGTACAGACTGCGTTACAACTGGTCGCCCAAAGTGGTTTCTGCAAATAAAGGATTTAAGCTGTTCCGAATAGATACGGATTATTATAACGGGGAAAGAGAAACTATGCTCCGTCCCTGGGTAGAAAACCCATCAGCCAAAGAACGTTCCGTTCCGAAAGAAATCGGAATATATTGGGAAACCGGGAAAGGGGAGGCTTTTGAAGGACGTGCTTTCTTCAATTGGGAAAATATGAATGAAGCCTTCAAAAAATCCGGAGCTCAGCAGCAATTGGAATTTAAAATAGCGCCGGATAACAATAGTTTTGAAGTGCTGCTTAATAACGTGCCTCTGAAAGCAGACAGCCTTCGTGTTTATAAAAGTATCATGAAGTTTAAAGAATCATATAAATAGTAAATGCTGTTGAAAATTAAAATAAATAACAAAATAAACTTATTGTATAAATAAACTTGTTTAATTTTGTTGCCAACACCAACCAATCACAAACAGAGATTATTAATATAGAAAAGAACATAAATGGGAGTACTAGTAACCAATGAAACAGTAAAGCAGCTGTTTCACATTGCGCAGTCTATAGCGAGAGAAAATTATAACGGAATGTATGGGGCACCCCATATTTTACAGGCTTTAATGCATAAAGATATTGGGCTGAACGAGTTTTTGAAAAGCATAGACAAAGATCCAGGATATTTCTACGAATGGGCCGATGTAAGAATTGAAGATTACCCGAAAACAACACATCTTCCCGATGAGGTAGGCGAAGATGAGCAGGTAGACAATATTGTAGAAGAAGCTGATGATATTCGTTTAAAATTAGGCTTAGATGAAATTACCCCGATATGCGTCCTCACTGCCATTGTAAAACCGCAGGTTGCATTTACTTTACAGCAGCTTAAATCTCTGCCACTCAGAGAACACGAGATTTTCAATTTATACAGAAAGGATACCCCTTATGAAAGCTCAGAAAACGGAAATTTTTCTTCCATTTTTTCAAACGGGTCAGAGTATTCTGATAATTCATTTCCGTCGATTAAAAGCTATTGTGTAGATAGAACCGCTCAGGCGAGAAAGGGTGAACTGGAAAACATTATCGGAAGAGATAAAGAACTCAGAATGCTGGTTGAAATTCTCTGCCGAAGAAGTAAACCCAATGTCATTATTATCGGTGAGCCGGGAGTGGGGAAAACGGCTTTGGTAGAAGGCTTTGCCATCGAAATTACCAAAGGAAATGTTCCTGATATGCTGAAAAACGGCACCCTTTTAGAATTGGATACCGGAGCTTTATTAGCAGGAACCTCTTACAAAGGAGAAATTGAAGACCGACTGAAAAAAGTCATCAACGAATGCAAGAAAATTGAAAAAGCCATTCTTTTCATTGATGAAATTCATACCCTTTTAGATCCGAAAGGAAGCATAGGAAACGTTGCAAACTTACTGAAGCCTGAATTGGCAAGAGGCGAAATCACCGTAATCGGAGCGACAACTCAGGAAGAATACAGAAAAATAATAGAACCGGAACAGGCTTTCAACCGTCGTTTTGAAGTATTGACGGCAAACGAACCTGATGAGAAAACATGCGTTAAAATGATTGACGTACTCTTGGAAGGCTATAAAAAACACCACGGAATCGAAGTAGAGAAAAAAGCACTTCCGGAATGTGTTCGTTTGGCGAAAAGATATGCAAAAGGTAAAAAATTACCTGATGCAGCAATCGATCTGTTAGATAGAACGATGGCAGCGATCAAAATGCTTGATGAACTTTCAGAAAAAGAACTGGAAAGCTGGAAAACCAGATACGATGAAATTTTACAGGAAGAGTTTTTTGATGAAAAAGATAAAGCAGACGAACTGATCTGGACGTATAATTTATTAAGAGACAAAATCAGCCCGATCTTGTGGGGTTCTTTGAGTGAGCAGCCTCAAATCGACAACTCAATGCCGGTAGATCAGATTCAGAAAATTATAGAAAATACCTATGCAGAACTTTTACAGCATGCATCCGTAAAAAGAGAAAAAGTAGACCGTTTGGAATTGGCGGCAGTAATGGCGGCTAAAACAAACATTCCGATCGGAAAAATTCAGGCTCAGGAAAAAGAGAAGCTGTTAAATATGGAATCCCTTTTAATGAACCGTGTTGTGGGGCAGGATCATGCTTTAAAAATCCTTTCTGATGCCATTGTTGAGAACCGAAGCGGATTAAACAAACCTGGACAGCCTATCGGTTCGTTCTTCCTGTTAGGACCTACCGGAACAGGAAAAACAGAATTGGCAAAATCTATGGCAGAATTGCTTTTCAACGACGAAAAAGCAATGGTTCGTTTCGATATGTCCGAATTTAAAGAAGAACATTCGGCAGCACTTTTATATGGAGCGCCTCCGGGATATGTGGGGTATGAAGAAGGAGGAATGCTGGTAAATAAAATCAGACAGCAACCTTATACCGTTGTTTTGTTTGATGAAATTGAAAAAGCGCATCACTCGGTTTTTGATGTCTTTTTGCAGATCATGGACGAAGGAAAAGTACACGATAAACTTGGAAAAGAAGGGGATTTCAGTAATGCCTTAATCCTGTTTACCTCCAATATCGGAAGTGAGGAAATTGTAAAGCAGTTTGAAGAAGGAAAAATACCGGAATCCAAATCATTAATGCAGATCATGTCAAATTCAGGACGTTTCAGGCCAGAGTTTTTAGCGAGAATTACAGAAATTATTCCTTTTGCACCCATTACAGAATCTATTGCTGAAAGAATCTTTAATATTCAGTTGAAATCATTGCATTCTTCATTGACCCGATTGGGAATGGCACTTACAATTTCTGATGAGGCAGTTAAAAACTTAGCTTTAGGAGGATTCAGCAGTAAATATGGAGCAAGACAGATATCCGGTGTTATCAGGTCTCAATTGGCTAGACCCATCTCAAAAATGATCGTAAGAGAAGAAGTGAAAGCCGGTGAGACGATTCATGTAGACTGGAATAAAGAAGAAGAAAAACTGAGCTGGAAAGTAGAATAATACGGATCGTATATTCAGTTTTTAGTAAAGATTAATTTGATAGAAAATGAAAATGAATTTCAAAAATATTTTTACAGGTTTCTTGCTGTTAGGATCTGTCTGTTTTATGAACGGGCAGTTTCTTTCCGCTTCCGATACCTCGGAAAATAGCGTGAAGAGATACAAAAATATTATAAACGCCAATAAAGAGATTGTTGAATTTATTGAAAATTCTCTTGCACAGAAAGGATTACCTAAACACCTTAGGAATCTGGCTTTAATAGAATCGCATTTTAACAGGAATATCACTTCAGGAGCCGGAGCTGTCGGGGTTTGGCAGTTTATGACCTCCCACGCCAATCAGTATGGACTTTCCGAACAAAACCGGAATGATATTTATAAAAGTACAAAAACGGCAGTAGTATCCTTGGCCAACCTGTATAAAAAATATAACAATTGGGTGACAGTAGTTGCAGCCTATAACTGTGGAGAAGGAAATATAGCAAAAGCGATGTCTGCAGCAGGATCAACTCAGTATCACGTTTTTTATAAGTTTTTACCTAATGAAACCATTAATCATGTTAAAAAATATCTGAATGCATGCTACGCCACCGATGAACTGCAAAGTGTACTGACGGACTATAACAATGCCCGCCTCAATACGGTTTTCTTCGTAAATGGTGGAAGTGGTAAAGATATCGGATCCCTATCCGAAACCGATATCAATGCCGGATTTAATTTAAATATTATTGCAGACGAGCTGAAAATAGACGTCAATAAAATCCTTGCATGGAATCCGGGAATTATGGAAGAACTTCAAAACAAAGGAGAAAGTACTTTATATCTTCCCATGGACCTGATGCCTGATTTTCTTTTGCGAAAAAACAAAATATTATCCAGATCTATAAAAGAAGTAAAATAAAATTAATTGCTAATGGATTGTTAGTCAGTTTTTTTTGGTTTTAAAATTTAATACACAAAATACTGTCGTAGAATTACTACATCAAATCGTAGAACTACTACAAAAAATGAAAAAGCTTGTTTGTAATTTTTTTATTGATGATTATGGTTCTATCTTTGAAATATCAAATCACCAAATCACGAAATATTAATAATTAAAATTTACAGATCATGGCACTAAATTCAAGAGGAATTCTAAAATTCAACGGGGGAGAAGGTCAAAAATTATTAAGGCTGAACTACAGCGTATCCAGATCAACAGACGTATCGGGTAGAGTCGCTTCAGATCCTTCTAACGCAATTATCAAACTTACCGTAGAAGCAACAGAAAAATCTGATATTCTGGAAAGCTTATTAAACGGAAAATACAAACCAACAAGCGGAGAAATTACATTCAACAAATCTCACGAAGAAGGAACTTTGATTACTTTGAACTGGGAAAACGGATATGTAATTCAGCACGAAGTAGACTTTGATGCGGTAGATGAAAATTCTATGTATGTGAGTTTCATTATAAGTGCAGAGAAGATCAACTATGGTAATTCTGCTTATGAAGGACTTTGGCCATCAAGCTAAGATATCAACTAATCAACTAAAAAACTAAACTGAAACAGGGTAGTCTGCCAACAAGCAGATTATTCTGTTTTCATGCTATAAGTATGTTTAAGGTGGTTAAAAAATCATCTGTAAAATATTCCTATTTATTAGTGATTCAATTCATTAGTGTTTAAAATAATCTATTTTGGTGTGATCCATGCTTTGGGAAATTAAATAAGAAAGGAATTCAAAAAATAATCAAAAAAACACAAATATTATGTTTCAGGATAATAGAACAACTAAAGCACAACGCAATGTTGTAGAGCCAGAGAAGTTTTTGGATGAGGCAGGAAATAATATACAGAATGCTAAAGATAATGTGCTGAAAAAAATTGATTCGAAAATAAATACGCAGTCTTTGTTAGACGGGGTTTCGCCTTCACGGGTACCATCAACGAAAGAACAGAAACTATGGACTCAGCAACCTACTTCAAAAATTCACAATGCTGCAGCCATTCCGACTAGTGAAATTCTGGGGATCAATCGGGTGGTAAAGCTTGATATTGTCATAGAAGGAAAAGAAATCCGGCATTTTAAGCATTTTAAACTCATACAAAGTGCGGTTAAACATCATGAGTTCTCTCTTACACTGTCCTATGATACATTAGGAAGTGCCGAGAATCATAATCTGGAAGAAGCTCAAAATTTTCTTGGTAAAAGAATTACAGTTATTTTCAAATATAAAGATGTCATGGAAGGGCCGGAACGTAACTTTGTCGGAGTAATAACAGAAGTTGGGTTCAGTCAGGAAAAAGGAAATCTTGGAGATATTGTGCTTTCCGGTTACAGTCCAACGATTCTTTTAGATGTAGCTCCCAATATTCAAAGTTTCGGTGGAGCTCAGGAAATAAGTCTGAATAGCATTGCAGATCAGGTCATCAAAGAAGGTCTTGGACAAAATAAATATGATTACAGAGTAGATTCCAAATATGGAAATGTTACCTATAGTTCTCAATACGAAGAAACCCATTATAATTACCTGGCCAGAATGGCGGAAGCTTATGGAGAACAGTTTTTCTATGATGGCGAAGTTCTTCATTTCGGGAAACTACCTCCTCAGGAGAAACCGGTAAAGCTTACTTACGGAAGCAGTGTGAATGATGTGAAAATTAAAATGAAAGCACAGCACGTACACCCAACTTTTTATGGATATAACAGCAGTAAGAACGAAAAACTGACCACGGGCAATTCTACCATCAAGCATACTTCCGATATCGCAAAACGCGCCTACGAAATTTCGGAAAAAACCTTTCAGACCCCTTCATTAAGAGTAGCTCCTATAAAAGCTAAATCTTTTATGGATATTGATGCCTCACAGAAAGGAACCGCAGGAAGTAAAGCGTCCGAAGTTTTTGTGACTATGGGAACTACCACAGTTCCTTTCCTATATCCCGGATGTATTGCAGATATTGAGATGCGCAAAACAGATACCAATGATACTTCCTACTTCACAAAGCTCATGATTACGAAAGTGACACACGAAGTGGATGCAAGAGGATATTATGACGGCCATTTCGAAGCCATTGCTGCAGATACAGGATTTATTCCGCGTCCGGAATTTAATCTTCCGAAAGCAGAACCTCAGTTTGCGAAAGTAATTTCCAATACAGATCCTTTAAATCAGGGAAGAGTGCAAGTGCAATTCGATTGGCAAAATGGAAATTCTACGACCGAATTTATCCGTGTTATGTCTCCGGATGCAGGAAGCAGTGACAAAGTAAATAAAAACCGAGGTTTTATGTCTGTTCCGGAAGTAGGAGATCAGGTAATTGTCAATTTTGTTCATCAACACCCAGACAGGCCTTTTGTGATGGGCGGAATGTTCCACGGAACAATTGGCGCAGGTGGAGGAGCCGGAAATAATGTAATGAGCTTCAGCGGAAGAAGTGGTGCAGAATTAAAATACGACAATGGAGCCGGCTCAATGAATCTGAAGGATCAGGGAGGTGCCAATATGTTTTTTGATGGAGCAGGAAACTCTGAAACCAACGCAAATAATAACAAAACTGTAAACGTCGGAAACGATAATACCAAAACAGTTAAAAATAATAATACGACAAATGTAGGCTGTCAACATAAGACGGATGTAGGAGAAGGGCAAAGTGTATTAACTATGGGAAAAGATGGAGTTATTGACTTGAGCGGAGCGCAAAAAGTAACGTTGAAAGTTGGAAGTAGTTTTATAGAGATAACGAGTGACAGTATAAAATTACAAAGTAGCAATGTTATAATAAGTGGTTCCTCAGCAGTAACCGTTGATAATTCTTCGGGTACATCTTGTTCTGCATCGGGTGTTAGTATTTCTCCGGCAATTATTTCCATTAACAATCCAAATCAGGTAGATATTAATTAATGAAAATTATAAAATACAAGATAGAAAAAGGGGAAAATCTTAGATCTATAGCAGAGAAATTTAATATGGATGTAGAAGCATTGAAGAAATTCCATAATTCAAACTCAGGTTTTTCTAGTATGATTTTTTCTGATAAATTGCCTATTCATCTTGATACCATTTTTATTAAGCAAAATACTTTTGAAGAAGCATTAATAAAAAAAGGAAATATGGAAAGTTTAAATTTTGAAGAAGTAGTAAGATATAGGTGCGAACAGCTGAACATCAGTAGAGTAAATAATGAAATAATAACACTTTCTGCAAATACATTTCATGAATTTTTAGTTAAAAAAGCTAAAAATACAAGTATTTTCAATGTAGAAATTACAGATTTTGGGTTTTCTGTTGAGCCAGCAGTTTATGAATCGGGCTTTTTATTTGCACAAAAATTAGAGAAGTTGAAGTTGCCTATTACCTTCAATATATCGGAGGAAGCTTTTATGAAAGAAATTTTTAATTATGACCAGATAAAAAACCGATGGAAGAAGTTTCGTGATTTTGAATTACAAAATACAGAACTTTATAAACAACTTATTTCTCAGGCTCCAAAACAGGCGGAAGATATTATTGCCACAGGAGATAAAGAATTCCTCAATAAGGAAAACCTTGGTAAAATGATGGATAAAAATCTTTTTTTCCATCTTTTTATGAAATCATTTTTGGGAGATCGGCTTAAAAATTATCAGCTTCAACAGTTTTCTCAGATTTTTCCTAATATAGATCTTACAACAGATGTAGTAAAATCTCTTGTTCGTGAAGACGATCGTTCAGCAACATACAGACTTGTAGGAACATTAAACAGAGAAAACCTTTCGGAAGAAACGCTAAAAAATTTTTACGATACGATCTATAAATCAAGTTTGAGATTCAATTACACTACATTCGATTTTATTTATAGAATTACCTACACCATTGATAAAGAAACAGAGCTTATACAGGATGGAAAGGCTTCTATTGCAGAAAAAATTAAAAATAATTTTGAAGTAATTACTGAATATAATATAAAGAAGGTTGAGCTTTAAAAAAAATATTGATGGAAAAGAAATATGAATTTAGGCAATTTAGTATTGTGGTTTGGGCTATTACATTGCTGGTGTTTTTCGCTGGATTAATAGTGTTTATTACCACAGATGGTATTTATGCTATTTTTAGTAGTACTACACAACAAACCTACATTTTAATTTTTGTTTTATCCATTTTGCTTTTTATTATTATAGGAATCAATTTATATTTTTCTAAAATAATTTCAATAGTTATTAAAGAAGATTCGATCATCATTAGCAATAACAAAAAAAATACAAGCACAATATTATTAAAAAAGGATATTGTTAATTATAATCTCAATATCACCAATAAAGGAATGCTGGATATTTTGAGGATTAAATGGGCTAATAAAAATATATATTTTTGGTTAGGTGCTATCAGTTTTAATCAGGAAAATAAGGATGATCTTAATAATAAAGAAAATCTTCTGCAACAGCTCAAAATAGGATTACCCCATAAGAATGTGAAAACCTCTATAGATCAGATGATTTTATTTTTTGCAAATAAATTTCCATTTATAATGCTTTTTATAGCGCTGGCGGTTTTCATTTTTGGATTTATATATATAATTAATTTATAGTACACAGATTGATTTTTTCACAGTTTAGTTATAAAAAGTATGGATGAAAATAAAATTACCATATCTGTTTTTAACACGAAATATAGTTTTTGGGCAACAATAATTACAATATTATTTTTATTACCGTCAGTTATATTATTTATCAAGTTTTTAGATGTAAGATATACAACCAATCAAACCAAACTCATTATTGTATGTCTTTCCTTAATATTTGGTTTTTTGATTGTCGTAATGAAAACTACTATGCGAAAAATAGATATTATAAAAACGGATCATAATTGTTTTATAAAATATAATAATGGTGAAACATTTCTTTTATCAGATGATATTAACTATAATATTTATAATTACAATTCGAGAAAAGCTTTTATGCTAAGAATTTTAGATGGAAAAACAACAAAATTTCTATTATCGCTAGATATGAATTTAAAACCTGAAGTTGAAGTTTTTTTTAATGATTTTATAAAAAAGAAAAATAAGAAGGATTTTATTGCATTGGCATTTCCGATATTAATGTGCTTTGCCTATTTTATTATCAGTGTAGTATTTGTATTGTTTATTCCTAAATATTAAAATTATGGCAGTTTCATATATTCCCCAAGATAAAGTGTTTGCAGTCTGTACCTATCAGATGAGTTCTGCACCCCAAAAATTTTCTTTCAGTCGCAAGAAAATAAATGTTTATTATGAAAATAATAAACAGCCGGTGCTTACCGTAGACGACAAAAATGTAATGGTTGAATTCACCTGTAAATCACCTGCAAATTTAGCAGGTACTTTACTCGCTTTTGGTGCTGGTCTTGCGGTAGGAGCTCTTGTTTTTCTCTCAGGACCTGTTGGTTGGATAGCATTTGGAGTTGGAGCCGCTATTTTTGTTGGAGGAGCTATCGCAACTATTAGCGCCGTAAATCACAAATGTACAGATCCTTTAAACAGCGGACAATGGTTTCTGGCTCACAACAGCGTAAAGATTAATGGAGCTTCTGCCATTACACGTTCTTCTATTTTAAAATGTGGAAACAGTGGAATTCTGACTCCTTTTTTCGATGAAGCTTCTGCTAACGCTGCGGCTCACTCTATAGCATCCAAAAATAAGTGGGAATTGGGGATTAATGTGGTAGCCTCTTTTGGTGCTGGTTTTTTTCTTCCCAGTGCGTTTTCCGGGTTTGGTGCGGCATCCGTTGCCGGAAAGATTTGGATGACGGGGGGAAGATTTGTCGCAGGTTTTGCTCTTTTTAGTGGAATCAATTATGCCGTTAGAGGAGGGATAAGATTAGGGCATGAAACCTTTGGGGACGTAAGCGATAATACTACTTATGATCAGATGAATAATCATACAGAAGATTTTGTGAATTCAGACGGGCAAGTAGAGCAGAGAGATATAGATCAAAACAGTTTATGGGGAGCCCCTTCCAAACCGGATGATTTGGTGCAGGATTCTGAAGATATTATTGAAATTAAAAAACAAAGTGGGCCTTGGTATAAAATCACTTCATACAGAACAGAAAGTGTAATGGGGAAAATTACCAAAATTGAGGAAACTAGAAGAGTCCATGTCAGTAATGTTAATCTGCAGAGACAACTCAATCAGTTAGAAGGCTTGAGCCGTCAACAGCTCAGAACCAATCCGCTTGCAAGACAGTTGCTTAATGATCTCAATAATGGAAAATACCCTGAATGGCGAAATGCAGCAACACACTACAACAGCGGAAGGATGAACCCCAGTATGGTGGATGATGGAAGAACCGTTGCAGCGTCCCACTCAAGCAATAGTTTAAAAAATCTTACCTCAAACTCTGTTCAGGGCGCACTTTTTTTAATTCCCTTCATCGGAACTATTTTCTCAGAAGAAGCAAGAGTTGATTTAGCTCAAGGTATGGCTAGCGATTTGAGTGCAGAACCTAATGGAAGTAGTTTGGTAGCTAATATTCCGGTAGATTAAATTTTATTTATCAGGAAGAGTATAAGGAGCTATTGAAGGAAGAAATCCTACCAATACTCAAGGTACTGATGTAATTAATTAGGCTTTTGGTTTCTTTAGGAATGAGCTATCTATATTTAGGAAATATAGAAAAAGCAAAGACATTAGGATACGGCACCTTTTTCAATTTTTAAATTCTTGACTCAATTCAACATTCACAAAAATATAATGGAGACTTAAAATTAAGCATGATTTGAAAAAGTTTTTTTGAAATATTATAAACTCTTATAGCTATCGAGATAATTTCTAGAAAAAATGAAGAAAATAACATTGTCTGTATTCAATAATAAATATACTTTTTGGACAACATTAATTACCATATTTATTTTATTTCCTTTTGCAATACTATTAATTAAAACTTTACATATAAAATATACTGTAAGCCAAACACAGTTTATCATAGTAATACTTAGTCTAGTTTTTGGGATTTTAATTATGGTGATGAAAAGTACCATCCAGAAAATTTCTTTTATAAAATTGGAGGACAAGGTTTATTTGAAAGACGAGAAAGGAAAAGAAATATGCTTACCAGATAATACAACTTACAATATTTACAATTATAATTCAAGAAAGGCCTTTATGCTGAGAATTACTACTCAAGCAGAAACAAAATATTTTTTATCATCTGATATAAATATGAAACCAAGTATTGAAATTTTTTTTGCACAGTTTTTAAGAAAGCCTGCTACTAAGGATCTTTATATTAAAGCTTTTCCAAATTTAATTTGTTTTGCTTACATTATGATAAGTATTGTTTGTGTTTTATATGTATAGGTGAGTAGTTAAATTTTTATATTTAGATATAAATTATGCATAGGAGATAATCCTATAATAAAGAATTGATATAAATAACTCTGAAATTTAAATTAAGAAGAATTGAATTATAATATGAATGAAAAACTTCCATTTACAATTAAAGGATATTATCATCACACAGTCTTGAAAACGGCTTATTTGTGGCTTCCTTTTTTTACTATTATAATCCTGATTTGCTCTTATTTTGAGAAAATTCGGTTTATTTTGTATTTATCAGTAGGTGCCATAACATATGCTTTTATTATTAATCAATTAAAGAAAAAAGCAATACCTATAAAATTTAACATGGATAAAATAGTGATTAATACTATTGATATTCCTTTATCGGCTATTGAAAATTATCATATTTCTGTACCTTTAAATGAGCTTATTATGCTAAGAGTAAAGAAAAAAAATAAAAATGAGGCTGTTTATATTGGAAAAGAAGAGAAAGAGCAGATCGAAGAATTTTTTAAGAATGCACATATTCCTGAAAAGAAAATTTCGTATGATAATTATTTACAATTTGGACATTTAATATTACCTTTTGTAGCATTGATTATCTGTGGTGTTATGTACAAATTATATTATTATATTCAATATGGCTTATAATTAATTTTATATATTAATTATAATATCATAAAGACTTTAAATGAGGTCTTTTTCAGTCTCCAATTTCCGGTTCTTTTATTCCGCAACGTAAAGGGAAAACACTTTTTCCTTATATTTGTTCTTTATGGAAAATATGGACGCAACTCAAGATAAAAGGTTATTTCTTATCGATGCCTATGCAATGATTTTTAGAGGATATTATGCATTGATCAGGAACCCTAGACTTACAAGCAAAGGACTGGATACTTCTGCTATTTTCGGTTTTACAAACTCACTGATAGAATTGATTCGAAGAGAAAAACCCTCTCATTTGGCTGTTGTTTTTGATGTTGGGAGAGCAAGTGTAAGAACAGATGATTTTGCGGATTATAAAGCCAACAGAAGTGAAACTCCTGAAGCCATTAAAATTGCGGTTCCTTATATCCATAAAATATTGGAAGCCATGCATATTCCTATTTTAGGAGTGGAAGGATATGAAGCCGATGATGTTATCGGAACTATTGCCTGTAAAGCCGAAAAAGAAGGATATACCACTTTTATGGTAACTCCGGATAAGGATTTTGCCCAATTGGTTACCGATAAAATTAAAATGTATAAGCCGAGCTCAAAAGGTGGCGAAATTGAAATTTTAGGGGTAGAAGAAGTCAAGGCAAAATATGAAATCGAAGATCCGAAACAGGTGATCGATTATTTAGCGATGATGGGTGATGCGGTCGATAATATTCCTGGATTGGATGGAGTCGGAGAAAAAACCGCTATGAAATTTCTGAAAGAATTTGGAAGCATTGAAAACCTTTTAGCCAATACAGATAAGTTAAAAGGGAAAATAAAAGAAAAAATAGAAGCATCTGCAGAACGCGGAATTTTATCTAAAAAATTAGCAACTATTATCTGTGATGTTCCTATTGAATTCCATCAGGAACAGTACGATCTGGAAACTCCCGATTTTGAGCAGGCAAAAGCAGTTTTCGAAGAAATAGAATTTACAAGATTGTATGAAAATCTTTACCGCGCTTTCGCTCCGACAACAGTTACAACGGCTGTTGTTGCTGAGGTTGAAGTGGCTGTAACAGAAACGACACCACAACAAAAAGTGGCACAGGCAGTCGGTCAGTTAGATCTTTTTGCGACTTACGAAGAATTGGAACAGGCAACCTCTACAAAATCTACTATTGATCATAATGACCATTTATATCAGTTTGTGGATAATCCGAAAGCTCAGAAGATGTTAGTGAGTAATTTATTGAAGCAGCAAGTGGTTTGTTTCGATACGGAAACGACATCTCTGAACGATCTGGAAGCTGAATTGGTAGGAATGAGTTTCTCTTATAAAAAAGGATTGGCATATTATATTCCTTTGTCCGAAAACAGAGAAGAAGTTTTACAGACTTTGGAAATTTTCAGACCTTTCTTCGAAAAAGAAGATCTGGTAAAAGTTGCCCACAATCTAAAATTCGATTATAAAATCCTTAAACAATACGATATTACTGTAAAAGGAGCCATGTTCGACACTATGATCGCACATTACCTTCTCAATCCGGATGGAAGACACGGAATGGATTATCTTTCAGAAGTCTATTTGAATTATAAACCCGTTTCCATAGAAACCATTATCGGGAAGAAAGGTAAAAATCAGGGTAATTTCAGAGATGCTGATTTGAGAACTCAGACAGATTACGCAGCAGAAGATGCAGATGTGACGTTCCAATTGTATGAATTATTTGCTCCCCAATTAAAAAAGGAAAACTTAGAAGACTTATTTTTCACGATAGAAATGCCATTGATGGAAGTCCTGGCCAAAATGGAACTGGCAGGAATTTCTCTGGATGAAAAATGGCTGGCTCAGGAAAGTATTGACCTGGAAAATGACTTAAAACAATTAGAATTAAAAATATTCGAATTGTCGGGCGAAGAATTCAACATGAATTCACCAAGACAATTGGGAGATATTTTATTTGAAAAAATGCAGCTTGATCCGAAAGCCAAAAAGACTAAAACAGGTCAGTATGCGACTTCGGAAGATGTACTTCAAAAACTGGCTTCAAAACATGAAATTATCAAGCATATTCTTGAATACAGAACCTATCAGAAATTAAAATCGACGTATGTAGATGCTTTGCCGTCACAGATCGAAAAAACAGATAACCGTGTTCATACCAATTTTTCTCAAACGACGGCTGCAACGGGTCGTTTGGCGAGTGTAAACCCCAATTTGCAGAATATTCCGATCAGAACATTAAGAGGTCAGCAAATTCGTGGTGCCTTTGTTTCCGGTGAAGGGAAAAAGATTATTTCTGCCGATTATTCACAGATTGAATTACGTTTAATTGCGGAAATTTCAGGAGAAGATAATATGATCAAAGCGTTTCAGGATGGGGAAGATATTCACGCTTCTACAGCGGCAAAATTATTTAAAATTCCGTTGGAAGAAGTTTCAAAAACGCAGAGAAGTCAGGCAAAAACAGTCAACTTTGGGATTATTTACGGACAGGGAGCTTTTGCACTGGCTGAGCAAACCGGTTTGTCCAGAACAGAAGCAAAGCAGATGATCGAAGCCTATTTTGAAACGTATCCGAAGCTGAAAGAATATATGGCTGAACAGGTAAATAAAGCCCGTGAAAGAGGGTATGTTGAAACTATTTTAGGAAGAAAACGGCATTTAAAGGATATCAATTCCAATAACTTTGTCGTTCGTGGTCATGCCGAAAGAAATGCGGTAAATGCTCCGGTTCAGGGAAGTGCAGCAGACGTAGTGAAAATGGCCATGATCAAGATTCAGAAAGAGCTGGAAAAAGAAAAGCTTCAGACCCAAATGTTACTTCAGGTACATGATGAATTGGTGTTTGAAGCGCCAATTGATGAAATTGAAGTCGCTACCAATATTATTAAAATGGAAATGGAAAATGCTATAGAAACGCAGGTTCCTTTGTTGGTGGAAATTGGAGTAGGAAATAACTGGCTGGAAGCACATTAATTTATTTTAAAACATAAAAAATCCCTGAAATTATTCATTTCAGGGATTTTTTATTAATGAAGATCAAGACTAATATTAGATTGTAGGATAAGGAATTGCCTTATCTTTTTCTATAGGATTATAATATTGCTTAATCATATTTTGAAGATGTTTCTTTTTTTGATCAAGCTGATCCTGAGTGGTTATCTTTTCTCCTGAAATAATAACGGTTCCGCCACTTTTTAAGCTGTTACTCATGTCTTTTACAGGATCGGCGTAATAATCAAGTTTTACCTTATGATATTGCTTAAGGCTTACTGGAATAGGCTTATTACCGTAATGAGTTTCCAAAAAGTTAAGTGTAGAATACGTTTCCGGAATATTGGTATTTTTGATAAGCTTATATTTAAAATCATTATTTACATCCGAAAGTTCAAAAATAAGTCCGGGTAAGCCTTTAAACTTATAAGGTCCTTCCTGAAAAGGAACTTCTGTGGAAAACCATGCGCTCCATTCTCTTCCTCCGAAATTTGTTGTTGCTTTTTGTAGAGTGTATTGATCCGCTTTTTTTGTTTCAGTACTGATTTTCCACTGCATTTTATCAGTAGAGTTAATGACGAAATAGTCGTACATATTGTCATGAAAAGACTGATTGTCGAATGAATTGGCTTTTCGGATAATCAACTGATCACTCAATGTATTGGATTGCCAGTTTTGTCCGGTTTTCTTACTTATAGAGTCCATTTCAAGAAATTTGTAATCGTAGAATTTTACAAAATCCTTATCAATGTCAAGAACCATATTCATTTTTTTCTCTTTACCATCGAGTACGATTCCCAATTCATAAATAAATCTTTTGGTTTGGGAAAATACAGTGGTAAAGAGCAGTAAAAGAAATACTGCTAACGTTTTTTTCATATATGCTATTTTGGTGTTGCGATTAATACTCAAATTCAATTCCGCCAAGATAGGTCAAAGAAAAATAATCGTTTTCTATAGATGTTGGCTTAGGAATTTGTCCCTGGCTTACAAAGACTAATGAATTGATATCAAACTTAAGGTCCATTTCATTAATTTTCTGGATCAATATTGGAAGCCATTCTTCTGCAAAAGAAAACTCAGCAAACTTCTCAAAAAGCCCCATATTAGAATCATCGAAACCGTATTCTATTAAATCCTGATCAAACCATAAGGTATTTTGAGACTCCGCAAACTTTGAAACAAAAACATCATCAGAATCTTCTTCCAGATAAAAGTTTTCATCTTCTTCTACAAAATTGTAAAAATCGTCCTCGCTATTGAAATTTCCTATCCAAAAATCTAGTACTTCTGTATTCATCTATGTAAACTTTACTTTAAAAATCAAAGGTATAATAATAAATATTTTAAGCAAAGTAATCTTTGAGGTCATTTAAGAATTTGACAATTTAAAGGGGTTGAAATAGATATTTCAGCAGTTCATTTGCAGTTACAGAATCTTTCTTTTGAATCTGAGAACATTCAATATTATATTCTAAAGTTTTTTTCTTAGAATAAAGATAGTTTTTAAGCCAAAATTTACCTTTGGATTGAATGAATTTTGGATCTAGCGAAGGACCTATTTCATATCGATATTCGGAATGGCAGCTTAAGCAGTTATTTTCATACAAAACAATTCCAGGTGGAGATTTTATGTCGGAAAACTCTTGTAAATTAATTTTTAATGGTGATTTTCGCTGTGAATGGTTTAATTTGATTGTTTTATAAATATTTAAAACCTCTTGAATATTTCCATTTTTATTGAACATATAAAATCCATCAGTTGAATCTATTTTGGGAATATAAATTGAAGCAAACCCACCATAATTGTTTGAAGAAGTTTCAAAAATAGCTTCAATTCCATCGATTGTCATTTGCTTAAAACGATTATTTCGTAGCGGTTCTTTATATAATTTGGGATTATACATTCCATACTCCATGAAAATAGTATCCTTATCTTTTGAAAGATAGGAAATGTAAGAATCAATCCCGTTCATTTTTGTCAGTTTCCAATCAGAAGGATATTCAAACTTTACTTTTCCAACTTCCAGCTGATGAAAAGAAATATTTTCTTGTTTTATACAAGATGTAAGAAATAATAGAATGAAAATTATTAAAATACGATTCATCATAAAACTCTTTTTCCCAATTCACTTTCCCTGATTGTCTTTTCCAATCTAGACAATCTTGTTTTCTCCTGTTTCGCGCTCATGATCCAATGAAGCATTACTTTTTTATAAGACGGAGCTTGATTATTAAAAAATTCCCATGCTTTTTTGTTTGCTGTAAACTGTTTTTCAAATTCAGGATCCAGTGTTGCGGGTTCTTTTTCGTGAGAGTAAATGGCAGACTTTTCTTCCTTTCTTAATTCAAAAGCTTTTAATCCTTGTGGAGTCATTAATCCGGCTTTTGTGAGGTCTTCAATTTTTTTAATATTGATAGCACTCCAAATACTCGTAGATTTTCGGGGAGTGAAACGGATGCTGTAACTTTCAATATCAATCGACTTTCTCACCCCGTCTATCCAGCCAAAACACAACGCCTGATCCACAGATTCGGACCAGGTGATAGAAGGCTTTTTTGTTCCGACCTTGAAAAATCCAACGAGAAGTTCCTTTTTGTTTTGATGGTTTTCCTCAAGCCAGTTTCGGAACTCTTGTGAGGTTGGGAAGAATGTTGCTGACATTTAGGTTAATTTATTTTGCAATTTCAATTTTTACAATCTCATTAAATTTATCTCCTTTGCTGTAAGTAATTCTTACGTTTAGATTATTATATAAGTCATTACTTCTGTCACCTCCGAAATGATTAAATTCTGATATGGCATTTTCAGAATATTGAAAAACCACAGAATTTACTTCAAAACTATCAATTTTTTGCTTTCCTTCTAATCTTTCTCTGTAATTGGAAATTTTACCTTCTACTTTCCCCAAATTTTCCGATTCAAGAAGTTTTGTAATTCTTTCTTTTGTATTATCTGGAGTGAAAAATCTTAGGTAAATATATCCGGGAAGTGATGTCACAATGAATAAACTTATTAAAACTAAGTAAAGCTTTTTATCCTCATTTTTTTGAAATTTCAATACTAAGAAAAATGCAATTATAGAAATAATCAGTAATACTAAACAGACGGAGTACGATTTAATTGAATTACTTGGAGTATCTAGAAGTGACCAATACGTATAATATTCCATGAGAAGCTGTTTGAATAAGTAACTGATTCAAATTTAAAACATTTTATGGAAGAGATTGAGAATATAAAATTAAATTTTAACATTTTACAATCATGACAATAGACGTAATATTCATGAAATTTTCAGAGGTTCCTTTTTGATTCCTTACATTTGTATGCATTCTTGTTTTTAAGAATGAAAATGAGTTTATTTATGACCAACGGAAGATACAACGAAACAATTCATACAGATCCGAACAATTACGAGTATATCACAATTTCTAACGACGAAAATAAGGTAAGAACTTATACATTAAAGAATGGACTAAAAGTTTTTTTAGCCCAGAACTTTGATGCTCCAAGAATTCAGACCTATATTCCGGTGAGAACAGGAAGTAATAATGATCCTTCTGATAATACGGGATTAGCACATTATCTTGAACATATGATGTTTAAAGGAACGTCAAAGATCGGAACTCAGAATTGGGAAAAAGAAAGTGAATTATTACAGCAGATATCAGAATTGTACGAGCAGCATAAGGCCGAATCTGATCCTGAGAAAAAGAAAGCCATCTATAATAAAATAGACGAAATTTCTCAGGAAGCAAGCCGGTATGCGATTGCAAACGAATATGATAAGGTAATTTCTTCGTTGGGAGCAACAGGAACCAATGCACATACCTGGTTTGATGAAACGGTTTATAAGAACAATATTCCGAATAACGAGCTTGAAAAATGGCTGAAAGTTGAAAAAGAACGATTTTCAGAAATGGTTTTAAGGCTTTTTCATACCGAACTGGAATCTGTGTATGAAGAATTCAACCGTGCGCAGGATAATGATTCGAGACTGGTGAATTATGAACTGATGGATGCGCTTTTTCCAACCCATCCGAACGGACAGCAAACCACACTGGGAAAACCGGAACATCTGAAAAACCCTTCGATGAAGGCGATTCACAAATATTTTGATGAATATTATGTGCCTAATAATTATGCAGTCGTTTTGGTTGGAGATTTAGATTTTGAAGAAACCATTCAGCTTGTAGATCAGTATTTTGGGGCAATTCCTTACAGAGAGCTTCCAAAAAAGACTCCGGTTATAGAAAAACCGATTACAGAAATTGTAAAAAGAACTGTAAAAAGTCCGACGACACCAAGAGTGCAATTAGCTTGGAGAACTGAAAGTTACGGAACCAAAGAATCGATATTAGCAGATATTATAGCCAATATTCTAAGTAATAGAGGAGAAGCGGGATTGATGGATTTAAATATCAACCAGACTCAGAAATTACTTTGGGGGCAGGCTTTTTCTGTAGGATTAAAACAATACGGATATTTTTCAATCGTTGCCGTGCCTAAAGAGACCCAGACTTTGGATGAAGCCAAAGAATTGGTTCTGGAGCAGATTGAACTGGTAAAAAAAGGAGATTTTCCGGATTGGATGCTTCCTGCTATTATCAATGACTTTAAGCTGCAAAGGATGAAAACCTTGGAAACTGCAGATGGATTGGCCACCAATCTTTACGATACTTACATTAAAGAAAGAACCTGGGAACAGGAACTGAATGAAATGGATGAATATGCAGGTTTTACGAAAGAGGATGTTGTTGAATTTGCGAACGAATTTTTTAAAGATAATTATGTTATTGTTTATAAGGAAAAAGGAATAAACGATAAATTGATCAGGGTGGAGAACCCGGGAATTACTCCCGTGAAAATCAATCGTGAAGCACAATCAGAATTTTTACAGCAGATTTTAGCCGAAAAAACCGGAGATATTACTCCTGAATTTATTGATTATCAGAAAAAAATAAAAACGGATGTCGTTAAAGATAAAAAACTGAGTTTCGTTAAAAATAAGTATAATGATATCGCACAGGTTCATTTTATTTTCCCGTTCGGAAGCGATCACGACCGTGATTGGGGAATTTCTACACAGATTCTTCAATACTTGGGAACAGACCGGTTTTCGCCGGAAGATCTGAAAAAAGAATTCTTTAAAATTGGGGTTTCAAATGATTTTAAAACGTCCAATGATCAGCTTTTGGTTTCTTTAAGCGGATTGGAAGAGAATCTTGAAAAAGGAATTGAGCTGTTGCAACACTGGATGTATGACGTAAAACCAGATCAGGAGATTTACAGTCAATTCGTAGAAACAGTGTTGGAGAACAGAACGGCGGTAAAAAAAGACAAAGGAAGAATTATGTCAGCTTTGACGAATTATACAAAACTGGGGGAATTCTCCCGTTTTACCGATATTATTTCAAAAGAAGAGCTTGAAAGCAGCGCTATTGAAGTCTTTACCGACAGAATGAAAAACCTGTTCAGATTCCCTTATCAGATATTTTTCTACGGGAAATATTTTGAACATTTTACAGCCTATATCGGAAAATATACGGAGAATGAAAGCCTTTCAGTTCCGGAACCTAAACAATATCCGGAACCGGAGACCATCGGGAATGTTTATTTTACCAACTATGATATGGTACAAATGGAAATGAGCAAGGTTGGGAGAGGACATTCGGTAAACATTGATAACTTCGGAAAAATCAATGTGTTTAATGAATATTTCGGAAGAGGATTATCATCCATCGTATTTCAGGAAATTCGTGAAAGTAAGAGTTTAGCCTATTCTGCTTATGTTTCGTACGCTCCGAACTCGGAATTGAATCATCCTGATTACATTACAACGTATATCGGAACACAGCCGGATAAATTACAGATCGCGGTAGATACCATGACAGAATTGATGAGCGAACTTCCTGAAGTTCACAGTCAGTTTGAAAATGCCCGAAATGCAGCATTGAAGCAGATCGCATCAACAAGAATTACAAGAACGAATATCTTTTTCAATACATTGAGGCTGAAAAAACTAAATATTCATCACGATTTTAGAAAAGATATTTATCAGCAGATCGAAAATCTTCGTTTTGATGATCTGAAACAGTTTTATAATACAGACATTAAACCGATTCATTTCAATACGGCCATTATCGGGAAAAAGGAAAACCTGAATAGAGAAGCAGTAGATCAGATGGGAACTTTTAAAGAAGTAAGTCTGAAAGATATTTTTGGGCATTAAAAAACAAAAACCCCGAAAATTTTCGGGGTTTTATTTTGCCTTAATTGAAGTAAAGCTGATTATTTGATCACTTTCATTTCATCAATCAGCCATTTTGAATCGGCATATTTATCGATGATGAAAAGAATGTATTTGGTATCTACCATGATGTTTCGGCTGAAACGAGGATCGTAGTTGATATCACTCATCGTTCCTTCCCACTGTCTGTCGAAATTCAGACCAACTAAATTTCCGTTGGCATCCAGAGCAGGACTTCCTGAGTTTCCTCCTGTAGTATGGTTGGTTGCCGTAAATCCTACCGGAACATCTCCTGTTTTATCTTTATACACTCCGAAATCTTTTTTACTGTAAAGATCGATTAGTTTTTTAGGAACATCGAATTCATAATCTCCAGGAACGTATTTTTCCATTACACCAGCCAAATGCGTTTGGTAGTTATAAGAAACAGCGTCTCTCGGGCTTGACCCTTTTACTTTTCCATACGTTACACGAAGGGTAGAATTGGCATCCGGGAAGAATTTTCTGTCTTTATCCGTCTCCATTTGCTGAGCCATGAAAGTTTTCTGCAATTCATCGATCTTACCCTGTAAAGAAGTAAACTGAGGATCTGCCGTTTTCATATAGGTTTCTCTTAACGTAACATAAATCTGATAGATAGGATCCTTTTTCAGTGTTTTGATCAGTTTATCCTGATTAGAAAGGGCTTTTTCAATATCTTTAGAAGTAGAAGCTCCGTTTACTTCAGTTCTTCCTGTAATGATAGAATTTTTAGAGGCTTCTTCAATAGTTTGGATATTCTGAGTCTCATTTTTATACTTGTCAAATCCTGCAGGTAAGAATTGTGGAGCGGTTTTATTAGCATATAACGCTAAAAGTTTTGCCGTAACCTTTGCATCTAATTCAGCGCTGTAATCTTTGTAGAAAGAAGTTAATTTGCTCTTGAAAGCAGCCGTTGCTTTTTCATCCATTCTTCCGGCTTCTACAGAAGTCACATAGTTGTAGTAAAGATTTGCTAACATTAATGTTTCAGCATTTCTTAAAACTTCTGTATAATAAGCATTGTTAAGTGCGTAAGGAGCCTGGTCGTTGTATAATTTATTAAGCTGATCTAAGGTAGATTTGATCTCATGGTTTTTAGCCACCAAAGAACCTTCATACATTACTTTTTTCTCAACCGCGTTAGATTTTTTTAATCCTTCAACCTCACCGATCCATTTTTTCCAGTAATTGGCTACTGAAGCATATTTTGAAGCATACTTGATACGTGTAGCATCATCAGCACGCATTTTTTCGTCCAATGTTTTTAAAGCTACATCTCTCACTGCAATTCTTGCCGGATCGATTTCCTTCATGATCTTTTCAACTGCAATGGCCGGTAAATATTCCGTAGTTCTTCCTGGGAATCCGAATACAAAAGTGAAATCATTTTCATTTTTATCCTTAATGGAAACCGGAAGATAATGCTTCGGAACATAAGGAACATTGTCTTTTGAATATTCTGCTGGTTTATTATCTTTTCCTGCATAAATTCTGAACATAGAGAAATCTCCCGTATGTCTTGGCCAAACCCAGTTATCAGTATCACTTCCGAATTTTCCGATACTTTGTGGCGGTGCTCCTACCAATCGGATATCTTTATACGTTTCAATAGTATAAGCATAATATTTATTTCCGTAATACATAGATTTTACAGAAATAGACTGGTAAGACTCTATTTTTTGAGAGTTTTTATAAACTTCAATATTATTAGCAATTTTTTTCGAAAGCTCAGGCTCTGTAAGCTTGTCAGTTCCTTCAAGAATTTGCTGGGTAACTTCTTTGATGTCTACAATGAAATCTACCGTAACACCCGGGTTAGGAAGTTCTCCCTCCGAATTTTTAGCCCAGAACCCGTTAGATAAAAGATCGTTTTCAACCGTAGAGTGGGCTTGTATCTGCCCATATCCGCAGTGGTGGTTGGTAAGAAGCAATCCTTTTGGAGAAATAATTTCAGCGGTACAGCCTCCGTTGAACTGTACTACAGCATCTTTAATACTTGGTTTTTGAACATTGAATATATCTTTAGCAGAAATTTTCATCCCCAAATCTTTCATTTCCTTTTCATTAAGCTCTGTCGGGATCCACATTCCGCCATATTGCTGGGCAATTCCTAGAGAAAAACTAAAGAATGCCGAAGCAATGAGAATATTACGTTTTATCATTACAAAAAATTTTGCCTAAAAATACATAAAATTAATTTTTTACTAAAAGAAAAAGACCGCTTTTGAGGGCAGTCTGTTTATTTTTTGATTAAAACTGGTAGGCAATAATTTTTTCGTCTTCCATGAGATTTTTCATTAAAGCTTCATGATGGGTATTATTTCCTGTGATAATCCATGTTGTGGCAAGATTACCTTGCGTATATTGCTGCTTTGAAAGAATAAATTTTAAGTTGTTTTTTACAAAAAGTTCTTCACAGTGTTTGATATCATGATAATTTACAACGGCAATTTTATATTCTCTGATTTTATGCTTTTTGTCAATAAATCGTTCAAAATAGGTTAAAGAACTTAATATTAATAATACTAAAACTGTTCCTAATAATGCAAGATAAACATATCCAGAACCAACCGCCATACCAATGGAAGCAGTTGCCCAGATTGTGGTCGCCGTCGTAATTCCCCCGATTTTATTATCATCTTTGAAGATGACTCCTGCTCCCAAAAAGCCAATTCCTGTAATGATATTGGCCGCCAAACGGTCAGGATTGGCAATTCCTATTTTTAAAGATAAAACGGTAAATACACAAGAACCAAAACATACCAAAATAAAGGTACGCAATCCCGCAGATTTGTTTCTGTATTCACGTTCTGTACCGATAAGCAAGCCTAAAATCACAGAAATAAAAATGAGAACTAAATCGTTCTGAATAACATAGTGATCCTTTAAAAATTCCATTGGTTAGATTGTAAACTTCTTTGATTAAAATTACGATAAAATCTTTAATCAAAGAAGTTTATTGAGAGTATAATCCGGAAAACTCAATCTATAAAAATGTTGCCGTACTTTTAAAACATAGGATGTGCATTGGCTGCTTTTTCAGGAACAGTCTCGTGAACATCCCAGTGTTCCGCAATTTTTTTGTTTTCTATTCTAAAAATATCAATCACAGACTGCAATTTTCCATCTGGCAAAATATTCTTGATGTGAAGAAATACCAGATCGCCTTCTGCTGCAATATGCTGAACATCAATTTTCGTTTTTGGTTTATTTTGCAGCCAACCCTTTATCGCTTTTTCAAATGCTTCTGAACCATCAGCAACATTTGGATTATGCTGGATATAAGTTGGAAGAAGATAATGATCAATATTTCCGAAATCGTGATCTCCGAAAATTTTCTGATAAAAATCTACTACCAGTTTTTTATTGTAGTCCAGATCAGATGGTGATACTTTTTTACTTTGTGCATTCAATCCCATTGAAAAGAAAGAGAATGCCAGTAAACTAAAAATTGCAATAGTTTTTCTCATTTTTTTAATATTAATTAATAGCAAAGATAATTAAATGTAACTAATTTTGTTACATTTAAGAATGATATTTTAAATTGCTATAAAAAACGATCTCAAAATGGAAAGCGATTATGAATTAATCAGATCCAAAAACTGCTGTTCATCCAGTATTTCAATCGTTCCTATATCCTGAGCTTTTTTCAGTTTGCTTCCTGCTTTTTCGCCTACTACAAGATAATTGAGGTTTTTAGAAACTGCAGAAATGTTTTTCCCGCCATGTTTTTCCACCATATCTTCAGCAGATTCTCTTGTGAATAATGATAGTTTTCCGGTGAAAAGGAAAGTTTTCCCTTCTAAAGCGTTGGAAAGAACTTCATTGGTACTTTCTCCTTTCTCTAACTGAACTCCGTAGGATTTTAGTCTTTCGATCATTAGAATATTTTCGGAATTGGCAAAGAAGTCTACGATGCTTACTGCGATTTTTGTTCCGATATCTTCTACCTGACAAAGCTCTTCTGCGGTCGCGTTTTTCAGATCTTCAATAGTGGGGAAGTTCTTAACGAGTTTTTTGGCAACGGTTTCACCGACATGTTTTATTCCGATCCCATAAAGAACCTTTTCAAACGGAATTTCTTTCGATTTTTCGATTCCTGAAATAATATTTTGTGCAGATTTTTCAGCCATTCTTTCCAATGGTAACAGCTGTTCTTTCTTTAAAACATAAAAGTCTGCCGGATTTTCAATCAGTCTTTCTCTGTAAAGCTGTTCGATGGTTTCACTTCCTAAGTTTTCAATATTCAGGGCTTTTCTGGAAACATAATGAATCATCCTTCCTACAACCTGCGGCGGACAATGAAGTTCATTCGGGCAAAAATGAATCGCCTGATCTTCAATTTTTACCAGTTCTGTTCCACATTCAGGGCAGTGTTTGATGTATTCAATCTCTTTGCTTTCATCAGTTCTTTTGTCAGTATTTACCCCGACAATTTTCGGGATAATTTCTCCGCCTTTCTCTACATACACAAAATCATTTTCATGAAGATCAAGTTTCTTGATAATATCTTCATTGTGTAAAGATGCTCTTTTTACGATTGTTCCGGCCAGTAAAACAGGTTTCAGATTGGCAACCGGTGTGATGGCACCTGTTCTTCCCACCTGATAAGAAACACTTTGTAATTCGGTTTCTACTTTTTCTGCTTTAAATTTATAAGCCATTGCCCAACGTGGAGATTTTGCAGTATATCCAAGCTGTCTTTGCTGTTTTAATGAATTGATTTTTAAAACAATACCATCGATTTCGAAAGGCAATTTATGTCTTTCAGTATCCCAGTACGTGATAAACTCTTTTACCTCATCAAGTGTTGTACACAGTTTTGCCTGTTGAGAGGTTTTGAATCCCCAACTTTGCGCTTTTTGGAGTAATTCCCAATGAGATTCTGCAGGAATATCATCAGAAATAAACTGATATAATACGGAAGAAAGTCCACGCTTTCTTACCTCACCGCTGTCCTGCATTTTCAAACTTCCGCTGGCTGTATTTCTAGGGTTCATGAACGGATCAAGTCCTTCTTCTTCACGTAATGCATTGATTTTATCAAAGTTTTTTCTTGTCAGATAAATTTCACCGCGCATGAAGAAATGCTCAGGAAAATCACCTTTTAGCTTTAATGGAATATCCGAAATCGTACGAACGTTGGCTGTAATTTCATCCCCTTGAAAACCATCTCCACGGGTAACTGCCTGTGACAGCTTTCCGTTTTCGTACAAAATAGAAATGGATGCTCCGTCATATTTGAGCTCTGCAACAAATTCTACGGGTTCATCAATGGTTTTAATAATTCTTTTTTCCCAGTCTTCAAGATCGTTAAAATCATAAGAATTGTCCAGAGAATACATTCTGAATTTATGCTGAACCGTCGGGAAAACTTTGGTAATTCCGCCACCAACACGTACGGTAGGAGAATTTTCATCATAAAATTCAGGATATTTTGCTTCCAGATCACGCAGTTCTTCCAAAAGGACGTCAAAGTCATAATCTGAAATGGTAGGCGTGTCTAAAAGGTAATAGTTTTCATTATGCTGATGAAGCTCCTTACGAAGTTCCTCTATTTTTTGTTGAATGTGTTCGGACATTGGGTTTCTATCTTTTACGCAAAAGTAATTAAAGTAATCGCATTTAAAAAATAGGTCAATTAAATATTCTGAGAACATTAAAATCCATTAATACACCCTAACAGACTGATTAAATAACCGATAGAATGCCTGTTTACAATGGTTTAACATAATGTTATCATTTAATTGAAAAAATGTTAAAATTCTCTTAAACACCTAGGTGTGAAGGTCGATATACCTTTGCACAGCTAATTTGACAAAATGAGAAAAGTAAAAATTGTATTGGGATTATTGTTCTTGAGTTTCGGAACACTGGCGTATGCACAAACCACGCAGGCGTCGATTGTAGGAAAGGTAACTGGCGTTGGAAAAACCGCTCAGGAGAAAGTGAAAGTGACGATTATTAATGAATCTACAGGTTTTAAAACAGAGACTGAAACCAACTCAAAAGGGGAGTATATTTTCAAAGAAATTCCTTTGGGAGGACCTTATACGGTGATTGTAAATGATGAGAAAAGAGAGGGGTATACAGTGAACTTTGGGGATCAGGTAACGGTAAATATGAATTTAGGAAGTGAAAAAACAATCGAAGAAGTGGTTGTTGTTGGAAATCTTAAAAACAAAATCGGAAACCTTGGTGCTGCCACATCAATGTCTGCTAAAAACATCGCAATTTTGCCGGTAAACGGAAGAAATTTCGCCAATTTGGCTGAGCTTTCTCCTTTAAGTGGTAAAAACGGAAGTATTTCCGGGCAGTTGAGTTCTTCCACCAATTTTACAATTGACGGGATGACTGCAAAGAACCCGACTTCTGCAGGGGCTACAACAAGCCGAAGCGGCGCTCCGTTTTCTATTTCTATGGAAGCGGTTCGTGAATTTAAAATCACAACCAACCAATACGATGTAACGTTGGGAAGAAGCGGAGGTGGAACAATAAGTGCCGTGACAAAATCAGGAACCAACAAATTTTCCGGAAGTGCCTGGGAATATTTGAGAACCAACTGGCTTTCGAGCAAATATGACATCAGAGGAAACAGGATCAATAATGATTTCTCAACGTCTCAGTTTGGTTTCTCGTTGGGAGGTCCCATCATTAAAAACAAGCTCCATTTCTTCATGGCTTGGGATCATCAGTTAGATTCAAGACCATTGCAGATTGCGGATATCAAATCGCATGAGGATGAATTGAGATTAAATACGACAACTGCAACGCTTAATAAATTCTTAGATATTGCAAGAGCAAAATATGGCGTTGGAAATACGCCTCAGTTTGGAAGCTTTGATAAAGTGAGAAATTCTGATGCAGGATTTTTACGTTTAGACTGGCAGATTAATGATAAAAATTTATTGACATTAAGAAACAACTTTACTTACGATTTAAATAAAAACGGATTAGGAGATAATACGGCAATTAATGCCTTTGAGTCTTACGGAAATGATAAAAACTTAGATAATAGCTTGTTATTGACTTTAAGATCCAACTTAAAGCCCAATATGACCAATGAATTAAAAGCTCAATATCTTTATACGGCACAAGACAGTTATCAGAATGATGAGCTGGGTCATGCGGTTCCGAGAGCTATTGTTGAAAATATTGTTTCCAGTATAGATGGAAAGGATAAAGCAACCAATATCCAGATCGGAGGTCACCGTTTCGGGCAGGAAAGTTTTAGAAATAATGTTTTCCAGATTGTGGATAACTTATATTATAACACCGATAAAATTAAATATACTTTCGGAGCAGATCTCATGTACACTATGGCAAAATCGATCTACGGAAGTGAGGTGAACGGAAGATTCCATTTCAGAGAAAATCCGGCAGCAAACGGAGGCGATAATTTGTATAATTTCAATAACCTTATTGCTTACAGATTTTACAGAGAAGTTCCTTTGATGGACGATCCATCAGTAAAATCGAATATCTATAATTTAGGAGTTTACGGACAAATTCAGACTAAAATTGCAAAAGGTCTTGATTTGATGGCTGGTTTAAGATTGGATTACGGAGGGTATCCGAAAGCAGGATTCAATCAGAAACTGTATGATGAGATGGGAATCAGAACAGATAATCAGATCAAATCATTTATTATTCAGCCAAGATTCCAGTTTGACTGGAATATTAATGAAGGAAATAAAGATTTCTTAAAGTTCGGAGCAGGGATTTTCTCTTCAGATATTAACAATTATATGATTATCAATAATTTGGTATTTGATGGAAGACATTTGGCAACAGTAGACGTAGATCCTTCTAAAATTGGGCTTGTTCCTGATTTTAACGCCTATAGAAATGATTACGGAACGGTTCCTACGTTGGCTCAATATCAGCTTCCTACAATCAATTACACAGGAAAAGATGCGAAAATTCCTATCGTTTACAAAGCCAATATTTCTTATACCCACTTCTTTAATGAAAGATTCAGAGCGGGAGTTGCGGGATATATGGCTTTAGGCAGAAACAATTATTTCTATTACGACAGAAACATGGCAGCAAACCCATATTTCACGTTGGATAATGAAGGGGGAAGAGGCGTTTACGTTCCGGCGGCATCCATCGCAGCGAACGGAACCATGAACTGGAAAGACGGAAGAATCAACCAGAATTTCGGGCGAGTTCTTGAGTTGGTAAGTGATGGAAAAGTGAATCAGTTTTCATTCGTGGTAGATACGAGTTACCGTTACTGGAAAGATGGAGAAATCACAGCAAGTTATACTTGGGCAGATATTAAAGACAATACTTCTTACAACGGAAACGTAGCAAATTCAGCAACCTTATCAACTCCGGTTGCGAGTGATCCTAGAGATTTAAGAATGAGCTATTCGGACAACCAGTTCAGAAATAAAGTAGTCATTTATGGTAACTCTCCTACAATTGCAGGATTTACTTTAGGAATCAGATATGCCGGAATGGGAGGAACCCGTTTCTCTGTCACTGCCGGTGGAAACGTAAACGGAGACTTTGTAGATACAAATGATCTGGCTTATATTTTCCCGAATCTTACACAAACGCTGATTGATAATCCGGATGTAGGACAGGCATTGAAAAATTATATCACAGATTACAATAATAAAGTAGCGGAAAGAAATGGCGGAAAAAACAAATTCTACGGAGTTTGGGATCTTCGTATCGCAAAAAAGATCAAGTTTGAAAAAATCGGGGCGTTTGAAATTTCGGTTGATATTTTCAACGTAGCGAACTTACTTAATAGAGAGTGGGGAGTTAATAAATCATACAGTAATATGTCTCTTTACAGAATTACAGGCTTTGATCAGGTTACGAAACAGCTTAAATATAGCTTAAATACAAGTGGTTTAGAACCATTATCAGGAAATCCTTACCAGATTCAAATTGGGGCGAAGTATTCGTTTTAATAATTAAATACTACTTTTATCTAAAAGTTTCGAAGCTTTTTATATAAACTATCAAATTATATTATGAAAAAAATTATCTTAGGGTTAGCAGTTTTAAGCACAGTCGTAATGAAGGCACAAACCCAGATTATTGCACACAGAGGTTATTGGCAGACACAGCCTGCAACCACAGAGAATTCACTGAAATCATTGGAAAATGCTCAGAATTTGAAAATATACGGATCTGAGTTTGATGTGAGAATGACGAAAGATGGTGTTTTGGTTATTAATCATGATGAGCACCACGGGAAAATGGAAATTTCAGAAACCGATTTCAAAGAACTGGAAGCACTGAAATTGTCGAACGGAGAGAAATTTCCTACTTTAAAAGATTATTTAAAGCAAGGGAAAAAAGACAAATCACTAAAACTGATCGTAGAAATAAAGCCGGACAAAACGAAGGAAAAAGAAGATGAACTGACGGCAAAGACTCTTAAGATGATCAGAGAAATGAAACTTGAATCTCAAAGTGAATTTATCTCTTTCAGCTTGAATATCTGTAAAGAAATCAAAAGACTTGAGCCTACATTCAAAGTTCAGTATCTGAGAGGAGAATTGTCACCTGAGCAGATCAAAAGTGAAGGATTAGACGGAATCGACTATCATTACAGTATCTTCCAGAAAAATCCTACCTGGATTTCCGAAGCTAAAGCGTTAGGATTGGTTACCAATTCCTGGACGGTAAATGAAGTAGGAGTGTATGATGAATTGAAAAAACAAGGCATTGGTTTTATTACGACCAATATTCCTGATCAGCTGAAAGGAAAGTAATAATTTATCAGATTATGTGCTATACAGCCTGTTTCTTTGGAGACAGGCTTTTTTGTATTTATTGAATCGTAGGCAGAGCTCTTTCCAAAAGGGAAAAGTCCTGTTTTATGCGGAAAAGACAATAAAGTTAGACAAATGTGAGACAGATCTGATATTAAAAACACTTAATTATGTTAAATAGATGATAGCCAGTGTTTTGATGTTTTTTGTTAAAACTGAATTCATATTCCGTTTAATGATTCTTTAATAAATGTTAAGATCTTGTTAAAACCCTTACGGGCAGGTCGTTTTAATTTTGCGCAAACAAAAAAGGATATGCGTAAAGAGACTCAAAAGTTACTGGTTTTGGCACTCTTAGGATTAGTAAGTGTCAATCTGGCGGCTCAGCAAAAAGCTAAAAAAGATACCATCAAAAGCATTGATGAGGTAGTTGTAACGGCACTCGGGATTAAAAGACACGACAAATCTCTGGGGTACGTAGCTACAAAAGTAAACGGAGAAGAGTTTACCAAAACTCAGAACAATAACTGGGCACAGGCTTTAGAAGGTAAAGTGGCAGGTTTGAAAATTCAGACAGCAGGCGCCGGACCTTTGGGAAGCTCAAAAATTACATTGAGAGGGGCAATTTCTATGAACCTTGATCAGAATGGAGCACTTATCGTAGTAGATGGAGTGCCTTTAGGAGGAACTAACACAAGTAATGGCAGTGACGCATATGCAGCAGGATCAGGAGGCGATGTACCGGTAGATTTCGGAAATAATTTCAACAGCATCAACCCGGATGATATTGAATCGGTAACGGTATTGCAGGGAGCTTCTGCAGCGGCTTTATATGGTTCCAGAGGTGCAGGTGGAGCAATCATGATTACAACAAAATCAGGGAAAACTAAGAATGGAAAGGTAAATGTAACCTTTAATTCTTCCTCCAGCTTTGATTCGGTTTTAAAATGGCCGGATTATCAGCATGAATACGGACAGGGAACTTTGGCTAAAAATACGGCGGGACAGTTCTATTATTCTTATGGAGCTTCAGCAGATGGAGTAAGTACGGGAGGAACAAGTAGCGCTTTTGGACCTAAATTTAACGGACAGTATTATTTCCAATACGATCCGACTATAGAAGGACAAAGTAAATCAAGACAGCTTTGGAGATCTTATGACAATAATGTGAAAGATTTTTGGCAGACAGGGGCTACTTATTCTAATACTTTAGGAGTAGAAGCATCTAACCAAAATACTTCCTTCAGAACCTCTTTAACCTATCAAAAAAACGAATGGATGATGCCTAATACGGGATTTGACCGTTTTAATTATGCATTGTCTTTAGACCATCAGCTAAACTCAAAGCTTAAGGTGGTTGCCAAGTTTGCTTTCAACAGTACAAAAAGTGACAATCTTCCGGCAACAGGCTACAATAACCAATCGATTTCATATTTCATGATTTTCCAGAATCCGAATGTAGATCTGGCTTGGTACAAACCGGTTTGGAAGCAGGGGCAGTATCAGACGGCGCAGATTCACCCATTCAGTTCTTTTATTGATAACCCTTATCTTATTGCTTATGAAATGCTGAATGGTTTAGATAAAAAATTTATCACAAGCAACGTCACGGCGACTTATAAATTAACGAAACAATTTGACGTAATGCTTCGCTCTGGGATCGAGTTGACTAACGAAGAAAGAACCACTAAAAGACCTTGGAATTCTGCCAACTATGCTCAGGGATATTACAGGGAACAATATATCAAAAACTCTGAGTACAACACAGATTTATTATTTTCTTATAAGAACAAACTTGGCAAATTAAACTATAATATTTCTGCCGGAGGAAATATAAGATACAACGAATACGTTCAGAACGATTATAAAGCAACAGGCCTTAGAATAGCAGGTTTATATGAGCTTACCAATGCTGTTTCTTTACAATCCTTATTTCCAATTCCTGGAGATAAAGAAATGAACAGTATTTATGGTTTGGTAAACTTAAACTATAATAATATCTGGTTTGTAGATGTTACCGCAAGAAACGACTGGAGCAGTGCTTTGCCAAAAGAAAACAGATCTTATTTTTATCCGTCTGTAACGACTTCATTCATTCTTTCCGATGCGTTGAAGTTAAAATCAGAATCATTTAACTATTGGAAATTAAGAGGTTCTTGGTCTCAGGTGGGGAATGATACAGAGCCTTACAAACTTTATCAATTCTACAATTCCAGCGGGTTTACAGGTTCGGCAGAAACCAACAATCTTTTATTGAATGCTAACCTGAAGCCGGAAATGAATACCAATATTGAAGCCGGGATGGATTTTGGATTCTTTAATAACCGATTAAACTATATTGTAACCGTTTATCAGAATAATACCAAAAATCAGATTATCCCGGTACAAACGCTTGCAGAAAGTGGGTATACCCAAAGAATGATTAACTCCGGAGAAGTAAGAAACCAAGGGGTTGAAATGATGCTTAATGCTACACCGGTAAAATCTAAAGATTTCTCTTGGAATGTTTCTGCGAACTGGTCTTTAAATAAAAATAAAATTCTTTCATTACCTGCAGAATTTCAGGGAGAACCTTATACCATGTCAAGTGTTGGAGGAGTATTATTTTACAATGCTGTTGTAGGAGGTTCTTTAGGAGATATGTATGGATATAAGTTACAAAGAGCTCCGGATGGACAGGTAATTTACGGAGCAGATGGTCTTACTGCAAAATCTACAGAAATAGAATACGTAGGAAATGCCTATGCTAAATGGAGAATCGGTTTACAAAACTCTTTCCGATATAAGAACTTCGCTGTGAGTTTCTCTATTGATGGTCAGTACGGAGGGAGAGCATACTCACAATCTCATCACAAAATGTCTGAGCAGGGTAAACTTACCAATACTTTGATGGGAAGAGACAATCCTGACGGAATGATAGTGGGGCAGGGTGTAGTACAGAATGCAGACGGAAGCTTTTCTCCGAATACAAAAGCTGTACTTCTTACCAGTTATTATGCAGATTATTACAGAAGAGCCAATATTGAGACTAACTCATTCGATACCTCTTTCGTAAAGCTTAGAGAAGCGAATATCACGTATTACTTCCCTAAAGACTTAGTAAAATCATTAAAAATGACAGATTTAAGCCTTTCTGTTTTCGGTAGAAACCTTTGGATGTGGACAAAATTCCCACTTTTCGATCCTGAAGCTGCCACTTTAAATAATGGATCTATCACTCCGGGAGCAGAAGTAGGGCAGTTACCGACGGCAAGAACAGTAGGGATTCAGCTTAATGTTAAATTTTAAAAACCAAGTCATAACAACCATAAAATCTACATAATGAAAAATATAATAATTAAATTTTTTGGTCTTTTTGCAGTAGCCTGTACGTTGGCTTCTTGCGACAGGAATTTTGAAGAAATAAATACAGATACCAGTAAGTTGTATAATCCTACTGCCGGAAGTTTACTTGCACCGGTGCAGTACAATATGGCTTCGGCAGGTTATATGAGAGCGAATGATTTTACCTTCGATATCATGCAGGAAGCTATTGATTTTCCTAATGAATCGGTAACCAATGTGAGCCGTTACTATATCAGTGAATCTACAGGAACAGGCTATTGGAACAATTCTTATAAATGGCTGAAGCAGGTAAGAGATATGTACAATCTTGCTACAGCGCAAAACAACAAAAACTATCAGGCAATTTCTATGGTCATGAATGCTTGGTTGTATGCCAATCTTACCGATACTTTCGGAGATATTCCTTTTTCTGAAGCATCACAGCTTGCGGAAGGAATCAGCCAACCAAAATTTGATAAGCAAAAAGATATTTATGTAAAGCTTCTTGATGATTTAAAAACAGCAAATTCACTTTTTGTAACGACTACACCTCTTACCGATACTGATTTGTTTTACAATGCTAATAAAGATGTAAGTGGAATCCTGAAATGGAAAAAATTCTGTAATTCGCTTTCTTTGAGATTGTTGACGAGAATCCTGAAAAAGAACGGTGAGATCAACGTATATCAAAGAATAAACGAAATTGTAAACGACCCTACAACATATCCTATTTTTACGGCAAACACAGACAGTGCAATGCTTGGGATTACTGGAATTGAGCCGCTTAGTGCTCCTATTGCCAGATATCAGGATTTTACCACAGGACGTGCTGCCGGAGAATTTTTAATTAATACGCTTAAGAATAACTCAGCTACTGACCCAAGATTAGCCAGATTTTTCTCTACAGCAAAAGATCTTAACAACGTAAGTTTAGGATATAAAGGAGCTCCTGTAGGATATGCAACAGGAACTACTTTTAACTATCAGCCTTCTAACGTAAGTGCTACCAACCTGGCAATTGCACCTTTTAATATTTTTGTTATGCATTATTCTGAATTGCAGTTTATTCTGGCAGAATTGGCATTTAAAGGCATTATTACGGGAAGCGCACAAACGTATTATGAAAAAGGAGTTCAGTCTTCCCTTGAACAATGGGGACTTACGATGCCTACAGGATATTTGACAGGAGCGAATGTTGTTTACAACAATACCTTAGATAGGATTATGCTTCAGAAGTATCTGGCTCTTTTCTTCGTAGACGGGCAGCAGTGGTTCGAGCAAAGAAGAACTGGGTATCCGGTATTGCCTAATAACGGAGGATTGCTTAATAACGGTAAAATGCCTCAGAGACTTTTATATCCGCCGCTTACAAAAGTATTGAATGCCGAAAATTATCAGACCGCAGTTCAGGCAATGGGTGGAGATCATATTAACGTAATTAACTGGTGGAATCAGTAAATCTTAAAAAAATAAAAATGAATTTAAAATATATCATTCCTGCACTATTAATTTCTTCAATGGCTTTGGCGCAAACTTCGGTTTCAGGCTATGTATATGAAGATGCTAATAAGAATCAGAAAAAAGAAAAAAAAGAAAAAGGAATAGAAAATGTTGCCGTTTCCAACGGAGTACAAGTGGTCTTAACCGATAAAAACGGAAGATATAGCTTACCAATTCAAGACGGACAAACCATTTTTGTAATCAAGCCTTCTGGATACATGACTCCGGTCAATGAAAACAATCTGCCCCAATATTATTATCAGTACAAACCAAAAGGCTCACCTACAGACTTTAAATACAAAGGTTCAGCTCCGACGGGAGAACTTCCGAAAGAAATTAATTTCGCTTTAAACAAACAAAACGAAAGCAAGAACTTTGATATCCTCGTTTTCGGAGATCCGCAACCTTATACAGAAAAACAATTGGATTATTTTAAAAGAGCCATTGTAAATGAGGTTAAAACGACCAAGAAAAACGCCGTATTGGGAATCAGTTTAGGAGATTTGGTAGGAGATAATCTAAGCTTACAAAAACCTTATGCAGATGTAATGAAAGAGATTGGGTTGCCTTGGTATAACGTCATGGGAAATCACGATATGAATTACGAAGCCAAAGAAGATATGCTTTCAGACGAAACCTTCGAATCCAATTTCGGACCTGCAAATTATTCATTTAATTATGGGAATGTTCACTTCATTGTTTTGGATGATATCTTATATCCGGATCCGAGAGACGGAAAAGGCTATTGGGGAGGATTCCGTGAAGACCAGTTGAAATTTGTTGAAAACGATTTGAAACTGGTAGATAAAAACAAACTGATTGTGGTTTCTTTCCATATTCCATTAGAACATAAAAACGAAGATAACTTCAGAAACTCAGACCGTCAGAAATTATTTGATTACTTAGCTCCTTTCCAGAATGCATTGCTGTTATCGGCACATACACACATTCAGCAACAGCTTTTTTATGGGAAATCAGCAGGTTGGAACGGTTCAAAAGACCTTCATGAATATAACGTAGGAACAACTTGCGGAGACTGGTGGTCAGGAACTTCAGATGATTTAGGATTACCGACTTCTACTATGAGAGACGGTACGGCAAAAGGATATTCTTTCATTAGTTTTAATGATAATCAGTATAAAGTTAAATACAAAACAGCCGGAAAACCGGAAGACTATCAGATCAATTTATACGTTCCGAAAGTGATTCCTTATCCGTCAAAAACCTCTGCGAAAATCTTAGCCAACTTCTTTATGGGAAGCAAAAAAGACAAAGTGGAATACAGAATTGATGACGAGAAATGGGAAGCAATGGACTATGATGAAACCGTAGATCCGAGTTTTGTAATGTCGGTATTCAAATGGGATACTACACAGAATATCTTCCCGGGAAGAAGACCTTCTAATCCGGAAATTTCAAAACACATTTGGACAGGAGATTTCTCTAAAAAACTTTCTTTAGGAAAACATAAGGTTGAGGTAAGAGCAATGGACATGTATGGAAATCAGTTCTCAACATCACAGGAATTTGAGGTTCAAAACTCAATTCTTATTCCTTAGTTTTTCATTTTTTACTATACTTTCAAATGAAACCGGCCTTAAATAGGCCGGTTTTGCTTTTTGGTTAAATAGTTCAGTATCCTAAATGTCATGCTGAGTTTGTCGAAGCATCTCATTACCAATTCCTATAAAATTTAGGTTTCATCAACATTATCCAGATCATCTTTCGTAAATTTGCTTAAACGAATAAAAATACTATTTAATATGAATATAAGCGGAAAAAATGCCATCATTACAGGTGGAGGAAGAGGATTGGGTAAAGCTGTAGCAATAGCATTGGCCAATGAAGGAGTGAATATAGGAATTACAGGAAGAAACGAAGAAAACCTTAAAAATACCGTAGAAGAGATCAGAAATATCGGGGTAAAAGCTGCCTATGCAGTTTTTTCTGTTGATAAGGAAGCTGAAGTAAAAGCGGGAATCGAATCTTTAGCAGAACAATTAGGTGGAGTAGATATTTTAATCAACAATGCAGGAATCGGAGATTTCGGTTCTATCGAAGAAATGCCTTCTGAAACTTGGGAGCAGGTCATCCAAACCAATCTTTTCGGAGTGTATTATGCTGCAAAAGCAGTTCATCCGTTCCTGAAAGCAAAAGGAGAGGGGGATATCGTTAACGTAGCATCTACAGCAGGTTTGAAAGGCGGTCCCAATATGTCAGCTTACGCAGCATCAAAAGCAGCCGTAGTTTCATTATCACAATCGATGATGGCAGAATGGAGGAAGCAAAACATCCGTGTAATTACGCTTACACCAAGTACGATTGCTTCAGATATGTCTATTCAGGGTGGTTTAACAGACGGAAATCCTGATAAAGTCCTTCAGCCGGAAGACTTCGCAGAATGGGTAAGAGATATTCTGAAAATGAATAGAAGAGCATTAATTGCAAACGGTTCTATTTTCTCTACCAATCCATAAGATAGAAGTTAGAAACTAGAGATTAGAAATTAGTTTTTAAACAGTCATATAAGCGAACCTAGGTTCGCTTTTTTTATGCATATTATTTGTCATTCTGAACGCAGCAAAGCGTAGTGAAGAATCTCCAATATAAAACTCTCCACATCAAATTGTAACAAGAATCACGATCACAATTTTCTTTTTAATCATTAAATAGAAATAACCACAAAAAATGTCATTCCACAGGAATCTAAGCAAAAATCCTAAAAACTTACCCTAAATTAAAACGTAGTTTCAAACTTAATCATCTTAAAGGCTTAATTAAAACTTAATGGTTCATTTTTCAATCACTTTACCATTCTGAACGCAGTGAAGAACCTCCAAAAAACAAAGCCGAGATTCTTTCTTCGTCAGAATGACAGAATTTCTTCGCTAAGTGAAACGCCTTTGCGAACAAAAAATATTCTCAATAATTTCAAAAAAAACTTAGCGTCCTTTGCGTTTGAAATAATAGAAACTTCAACTCCGCTCACTTATTAAACTATCCCATTAAATTCGCTATTTTTGCAACAAATTATTCACATGCAAAATTATTTAGAATTCGATTTCAAAATTTCTCCGCTTCAACCCTGGAATGAAATATTAATGGCAGAACTGATCGAGATAGGTTTCGACAGTTTTACAGAAGAGCTGGAAGGGATTTTAGGATATATTCAGAAAGACTTATTCAATGAAGAAGATTTGAAAGCGCTTCCGCTTTTCCAGAATGAAGAAGTAAAAATAGACTATACTTTCCAGGAAATGCCGAATATCAACTGGAATGAAGAATGGGAAAAGAATTTTGAGCCTATCAATATCGATGATAAAGTACTGATCAGAGCAGAATTCCATGAATCTGTTTCGGGAATGCATGAAATTATTATTCAGCCCAAAATGTCTTTCGGAACGGGGCATCATCCGACAACACATTTGATGATCCAGCAGATGATGGATATCGACTTCAAAGACAAAAAAGTCCTGGATATGGGTTGTGGAACATCAGTACTGGCAATCTATGCAAAACAGATCGGAGCCGGAGATACAAAAGCGATTGACATCGACGAATGGTCCGTTGAAAATTCAAAAGAAAATGCCGTAAGAAATGGGGTTGAGCTGGATATTGAGCTTGGAACTGCTGAGAACTTAGGCAAAGAAAACTACGACATTATTTTAGCTAACATTAATAGAAATATCCTTATTTCAGATATTCCGACCTATGTTTCGGTACTGAATGAAGGCGGTAAATTATTACTTTCAGGATTATGCTTCTTCGATGTAGATGATATTTTAGAAGTCTGCAAAGAAAACGGCCTTGAACTTAAAAAACAACTTCAAAGAGAAGAATGGGTAAGTTTACTGCTTGAAAAATAACCACCTTACTATTAATATGAAAACCTTATTCACCGCTGTATTCTTACTTATTGTTCAGATCTTCTCTGCGCAGGAAGAAGATTACGAATATGCCAACGGAGTGTTTCAATTTGAAGAAAATAAGACACAGAAAATATTTACAGACCAGACTAGGATTCGCCAGTCTCCCAATGTAAATTCCCAGATTCTGGATTCCTTATCAACCAATCAACAGGTTTTAATTCTTAAAAAAGAAGAAACGATTCTGAAATTGGGAGAAAGAAGAGCGAACTGGTATAAAATCTCTTATCAGAAAGGAGATACAACTTCTGAAGGCTATATTTGGGGCGGAAACCTTTCTGTGGGCTACAGAAATAAAAACGGCTATGATTTCCTTTTCGGTCTTACGAAAACGATCAGTAAAAAAGACAAAGGATACCCTGAAATTACCATTCAGCAGAACATTGCCGCAATAAAAGTGGTAGAAGGAAACATGCTGATCGATGAGGTTTCTTTTGATACAGGTTCTGCAGAAAGCCTGAGCTATGGTACCTTCAATATTGAAAGCAACCATAAATTACAGAATGTAGAACTGACATTAAAGGCAACAGTTTCCGGGGAAGCTTGCGGAATTGCAAGCTATGACCAGTATATTCTTTTTAAAGACAAAAAACTGATTCTCCTTCCTCAGCTAATGAATGTGGGAGACGCAGATGTGTATTACCACAGCGAAGAATTTGTTTTCCCAAACGACAAGGGTGGAATTCCCAATGCATTCATTTTTAAAATGGAAGAAATGGAAAAAGATGACAGAGACCGTGAAAAAAAGAAAAAAGCTTCAAAAACCTACCTTTGGAACGGAAATTCTTATAAGCTGAAATAGAAATTTTTAATAATAGATTTAAAAACCACTGTATATTTACGGTGGTTTTATTTTTATATAATGAAAAAATTAATGACAAAAGGAGAACTTTATGATCTAAAATATACGCTTTCAGATCTTATTTATCCAAGACTAAAAGAATTTAAAGATAAAGTGGAAAGTAAAAATGCACCTTCCGTACCTGATTTTCCAGATGTTGAACATTTTACCACAGACACTTCTTTTGAAGAAAAAGAAAAGTATTGGAGTGAAGTATTAAGTGAAATGATTATTCCTTTCGAATATCATGTTCATCCTGAGAAGTTTGAACACTTAAAATTTCAAGAAATTAATGAAAAAGTAGAAAAAGGACTAAAACTTTTTGCGGAGTATTTTACCAATCTTTGGTTTTAATGATACACTATGGATTATTTTATTTATTCTTTAGAGCATATTTATACGGATGAAACTCATCGTGATGCTAAGTTTATAGGCTTTTTTGACGATATACAGGAACTTGAAAAAGTAAAACAAAAATTTTTGCTTTTATCAGGATTTTCAGAATATCCCAATGATTTTTATATCAAAAAATATGAACTCAATAAAATACATTGGCAGAATGGTTTTACTGAAGTTGTAGGGGAAATAGGAAGAGATTATTTACCTGAAGAGGATTGCGTCCCTAATTATAGTTATATAATAAAGAAAATAAATCAGGAAACAGTATTTAAGGTCAGTCATACTTACACGATTCATACATTTTTGGATGATGAAAGAGAAATAGGCATTTTTTCTGATAAAAAAATGGCAAATGATGTTATTGATTTTCTCAAACAAAAAGAAGGATTTAAAAAACATCCTGATGACTTTATCATTGATGAAATTGTGTTGAATGATCAACATTGGTGTTCAGGGTTTGGGTAATATATGGTGTCCGAAAAATTAAAAGGTAAGATATAAATGCAAAAAACTCACAATTTTAATTGTGAGTTTTTTATAAGCTTAAAGGAATGATTTTACTCCGCTTTATTCTTCAGCGCCATCAAAAGACTATACGCTCCTTTCTGAACAATCTTTTTATCTTTCAAATTGTCTGCCTTCAGAATCTCCGTGAATTGATCATCAGAAATTCCCAC
The DNA here is from genome assembly GCF_016735585.2 of Chryseobacterium tagetis. Classification (GTDB taxonomy): domain Bacteria; phylum Bacteroidota; class Bacteroidia; order Flavobacteriales; family Weeksellaceae; genus Chryseobacterium; species Chryseobacterium tagetis. The sequence continues at coordinate 182,368 of NZ_JAERSE020000004.1, read as the reverse complement.
ATTTACAGGAATCATTTTATACTTTTTGTTTCCTAAATCTTCGAAAATATAATTTTTGCTTTCAAAAGAAACCACAGATTCGTTTGATAAACCAATGGTAAATCTACTATTTATCGTTACTTCTGCATTGATGTACATTCCTTTGATAAACTCAGGATTAGGCGTTGAAAGTTTCGCCACAGCAATTGACGAACCTCCGTTTTCAATACTTGGAACAATGCTTACAATTTTTGCTGTCGATTTTTTATCAGGATTTTGATTGTTGTACACTAAAATCTCCTGTCCGATTCTCACATCATTCACATCGTTTTCAAACACTTTTAATTCAAGCAACAAACCGACTGGATTAATCAATTCAAACAATGTATCCGAAGGATTAATGTACTGTCCGTTATTCACTAAAATTTTGCTCACAAAACCACTGAAAGGCGCATAAACATTAATTTTGCTTCTGATATTGGATGAATTTAGCCCTTTTGCATTGATTCCGATAATTCTCAGTTTTTCTTCAAGACCTTTCAATGTTGCATTCAGTGTAGAATAATCTGCCTGAACGGTTTGCAAAGTTTTATCACTGGTCGCTTTGGTGATATTCAAATCTTTTTGACGGTTTAAATTCAATCTTGCTGATTCCAACTGTGCTTTCGTCACCAGATAATCCTGTTGTAACTGGATGAATTGCGGGTCTTCCACAACCGCCAAAACCTGCCCTTTACTGAAATGGCTTCCGTTGATCACACCGATCGATTTGATATGACCGCCCATAATGCTGGAAACCGAGCTGATATGAGACGGCGCGATTTCCACTTTACCATTTAGGCGAACCCGTTTTTGCATTGTTTTTTCCTGAATGGTTGTTGTCGTTAAACCAATCGATTGCAATTGCTTATCTGATAGTTGAACCGTATTCTGGTCTTTTTCCTTGAATTTTGTGTTTTCATACACCGTTTTCTCTTCCTCTTTTTTTCCTGAACAGGAAGATAAAGTAAGAATTACACTTAAACTAAGGATTGATATATTTTTAAGATACATTTCGCTGTTATTTTGATAGTAAGAAATTAAGTTCCGCGCCGATTTGGTTGAGTCTTTCGAGATTATCGATATAATCAACCTTTGTTTTCACTGCCTGATTCGTAAGGATGACCCAGTTCAGATAATCGATTTCGCCGACTTCCAGTTGTTTTTGAACCGTTTTTAAAATCGTTTCAGACTTCGGAAGCTGTTTTTGTTCATAATTATCAACGATTTTCAGTTGATTGGTGTAATTATTAATCTGCTGCCCGAATCTGTTTTTAAGTTCGATCTCCTTTCGCTGATATTCATTTTCGGAAATCGCTACTTTTGCTTTTGTCGCTTTGGCTAAAGCACGTTGCCCTTTCGTAAACAGAGGAATTCCGACACCGACCTGAACTGCATTAAAACGGTTGTTATTCAGGTTTTTCATACTTTGATTCGTGTATCCGACCAATAAATCCGGCAACAGTTTAGATTTTTCAAGCTGTGCTTCTGCTTCATTGACTTTAATTTGTTGATTTAAATATTGCAATTCCGGATGATGCTGAATCATTTCTTCTGAAACCTGAAGATTAACATTCATAATTGGTTTGTCCGAAACAGGTTGAAATTTTTCTTCGGACTGAAGCAATAACTGAAGCTGAAGTTTAGCAATATTCAAATCGTTTTCAAGCATATTCAGTTGCGTTTTTGCCTGTTCGTTCTGAATTTCTGCGGTAGATTCCTCCAAAATATTGGTTTCTCCTTTTTTCAGTCTCAAACTCGCTTTTTCTGCAAAACTGCTGTACAGTTTGCTGATATATTCAATCACTTTTTTCTTTTCCTGAAGCGTCAGAATTCGGTAAAAAACATCGGAAACTTCCTTTGTTAATTGCGCTTTCGTCAGATTTTGATTGATGACACTTGCATTCCATTCAGCATCCAGCATTTGTTTTCTTTTCGTGTAAACCGTCGGAAAACTGAAACGTTGGGAAATAGAGAACGAATTGTCTGTTTCCACACCGTTCATCTGTCCGATTTGCGCACTGACTTCCGTTTGTGGAATATCAAGATAACTTGCCTTTAATTTTTCCTGATAGTCAGAAATTAATTTTGAATTTTTTAAAGCTCCGTTTTGTTGAAAAGCCTTTTCCAGAGCCTGTTCGTAAGTAATACTTTCCTGCGCATTCATCATTCCGAAAGACATCAGAAATAAAAATGCGGTCAGTTTTTTATGATTGTTTGAAAATTTCATTGTATTTATTTTTAACGTAATGCGCGCTAAGATTTTTTTTAATTGAGACTTTTGATTTTTTCTTTCGCAAAGGCGTTCCACTTAGCTAAGATTTAGCTTTTTTGAACTTTTTCTTTTTACTGATTCGTTCAAATAAGACGTAAAGAATCGGTAAAACGAATAAGGTTAAAAGTGTTGCAAGCATTAATCCTCCGATCACCACAGTTGCTAAAGGTCGCTGAACTTCTGCTCCGGCTCCGTTGCTGATCGCCATTGGTAAAAATCCTAATGACGCCACAAAAGCGGTCATCAGAACTGGACGAAGACGGATTCTCGTTCCCATCAAAACAATTCGGCTTAAGTTTTTAACGCCATCTTTTTTCAGTCGGTTGAATTCTGAGATTAAAACAATTCCGTTCAAAACAGCGACTCCGAAAAGGGCGATAAATCCAACTCCTGCACTGATGCTGAAAGGCATTCCGCGTAATGCTAAAAAGTAAATTCCACCAATTGCTGATAAAGGAATCGCTGTGTAAATCAGTAAACTATGCTTTACAGAACCGAAAGCGAAGAATAGCAACAAGAAAATCATCACCAAAGAAATCGGAACAGCAATTCCTAATCTTGACTTAGCTTGATTTAAATTTTCAAAAGCACCCCCGTAAGAAATAGTATACCCTGCAGATAATTTCAAATCCCTATTAACCTTTTGCTGAAGCTCTTCCACAATACTCTGAACATCTCTTCCGCGAACATTAAATCCGACAACAATTCTACGTTTTGTATTTTCTCTCTGAATCTGATTCGGGCTTTCTTTTAACTCCACTTTTGCCAATTGTGATAAAGGAATCTGTTCGCCATTCGGAGTCGGAACCAACAGATTTTGAATGCTTGAAATGTCTTTTTTATGTTCATTATCCATTCTTACCACTACATCGAATTTTCTTTCGCCTTCATACAAAGCACCCGCAGTCTGTCCTGCAAAAGCCATATTGATGACTCTGTTGATTTCGGCAACGGAAATATTGTAACGGGAAAGTTCCGCACGATTATAATCAATCACCACTTGTGGAGCGCCGACAACAGGTTCTAAATATAAATCCTGAGCGCCGTTAACGGTTGAAATAATTCCACCCAATTTTTTTGCATACGTTGCCAAACTATCTAAATCTTCACCATAAATTTTACAGACAACATCCTGTTTTGCTCCCGTCATCAATTCGTTGAAACGCATCTGAACCGGAAACTGAAAACTCGCGGTAAGTCCGGGAATGACTTGTAAAGCTTCGTTCATTTTATCCGAAAGTTCGGGAAAGGAATGTGCAGAAGTCCATTCTTTTTTTGGTTTTAAAACCACGATCATATCGCCTCCGTCCATCGGCATCGGGTCGGTCGGGATTTCTCCGCTTCCGATTTTCATCACGACTTTCTGAACTTCAGGAAATTGTTTTAGTAAAATTTTCGAAGCTTGAGTTGTCGCTTTTTTCGTTTCTTCAATATTGCTTCCCTGAAGAATTCTCATCTCCACCGCAAAATCACCTTCTTCCAGAGACGGAATAAACTCTCCACCCATTTTTGAAAGCACGAAAACGGCTCCCGCAAATAAAACAATAACGGTTGCAATAATCGTTTTTCTGAATTTTAAAGCTTTAATTAATAATTTCTGATGACCTATTTCAACTTTTGACATCACTCTGTCAGAAACATTGTCTTTCGTTTTTTTCTTTCGGCTTAGTACCAAAGAACTCATCATCGGAATATAAGTTAATGACAGTAAAAATGCTCCGATCAAAGCAAAGGCAACGGTTTGTGCCATCGGTTTGAACATTTTTCCTTCAATTCCCTGAAGGGTAAAAATCGGCAGATAAACAATCAGAATAATGATTTGTCCGAAAACAGCACTGTTTACCATTTTTGTTGCTGAGCTGGAAACCTGACTGTCCATTTCTGCTTTTGAAAGCATATTATCTTTTCCGAAATGTTTTTTGTGGGCTAATTGGTGCAGAACGGCTTCCACAATAATCACGGCGCCATCGACAATCAATCCGAAATCTAAAGCTCCGAGACTCATTAAGTTTCCTCCGACTCCGAAAATATTCATCATAATAATGGCAAAAAGCATGGCCAAAGGAATCACAGAAGCTACCAACAATCCTGCTCTGAAATTTCCAAGGAATAAAACCAAGATGAAAACGACAATTAATGCACCTTCCATTAAGTTGGTTTTTACCGTACTAATCGTATTATTCACCATTTTAGCTCTGTCTAAAAACGGCTCAATCACAACCCCTTCCGGTAAAGATTCCTGAATTTTATCTAATGTTTGCTTGATGTTTCCGACTACCTCATTGGCATTTTCGTCTTTCAGCATCATAACGATAGCTCCGGAAACTTCACCTTTATCGTTATAAGTCATGGCTCCGTAACGGGTGGCAAAACCTATTTTCACCTGTGCCACATCTTTAATATGAACAGGAATTCCTTCTTTTGTATTCGAAACCTGAATATTCCCAATATCTTCTGTGCTTCCTAAAAGCCCCTCACTACGGATGAAAAGAACGGTTTCTTTCTTTTCAATATAGGCTCCTCCTGTGTTCTGATTATTTTTTTCAAGCGCATCAAAAACATCATTAATAGTAATGTTAAAAGCCTGAAGCTGGTTAGGATTGATGGCAATCTCGTACTGTTTTAATTTACCTCCGAAACTACTGACATCGGCAACGCCTTTTGTTCCTAATAATTGTCTACGGATCACCCAATCCTGAATCGTTCTCAGTTCGGTCTCGTCATAAATATGTTCGTAGCCTTTTTTAGCCCGGACTACATATTGGAAAATTTCCCCCAAACCTGATGAAATAGGTCCTAATTCCGGTTTTCCAATGCCTGTGGGAATATTCTCCTGAACCAATTGTAAACGTTCCTGAACTTGCTGACGAGCCCAATACACATCAGTATCATCATCAAAAACAATGGTGATTAATGACAATCCGAAACGTGAAAAACTACGGATCTGCGTAATACCACTGATATTACTGGTGGCCTGCTCGATAGGGAAGGTTACCAGCCGTTCGATATCTGCTGCTCCGTATGAAGGCGCAACGGTAATTACCTGTACCTGCGTGCTTGTGATATCAGGCTGTGCATCGATAGGAAGCTTGGTGGTCTCATAAATTCCAAAAAGGATAAGCGCAATGGTAAACAGCGCAATAATGAGTTTATTCTTTACAGAAAACTCAATAATTTTATTTAACATGAAAAATGTATTAATTGAATTAAATAGAAATCGACTGTTTCAGGAAATATTCTGAAACATTGATGTTTAACTTAAAAATCAATTAACAAAAGCGCGGAGGCTGGAAAATACGGGAAAGATAACTGCTGGAAATGTTTTTTTCCTGATAAACAGTTGGTTTTTGAGAAATGATGAGCTCTTTGATTTTTTCAATATGGAAGGTCGCCTCCGGAAGCTGAGCATGAATCATTAAAACAACGGGGGGATTGATGAAAGGGAGCTTTTGATCGGTGTCCCAATCGGCATCTTTCTGATGGTTATCATAATGCTCAACCAAAAATTCAGAAAAACTTCCCTGATACTCCATCAAATGCTCTATCAATACAGGCACTTTCAACACTTCCGTCATATTGGTCGTTGCAAGCACATAAATCATCGAACATAGTATGGAAAACCATCTCAGCATGCGTGCAAAGGTAAGGTTTTTCAATTATAACCAAAAATGAAGACTGTTAAATTCAGGGTGGTATTAATGAATATTAATACAAATAGCTAAGCTACATTGGGCGTTTTCTGACAAAAAAAGAGACAACTATTTGATAGTTGTCTCTTTAAGTGAGCGCGAAAGGATTCGAACCTTTGACCGTCCCGACTAAAAATCGGGATGCTCTATGCTGTAGAATTATTAATAAGCTTTTTAATTTTGGATTTGCTTTTCCATGTTTTTATTTCTAGCTCTCTTTTTATACGCCTGAGACTTAGAATTAAAAATTTCTGAATAAACAATCGTCCAGTCTTTCGTTTTTGAAGAAAAACCTTTATGGTTTGAAAGATGTTGTCTTAGTCTTTCCTGTAAATCTTCACAAGAATGTCCAATGTAATATTGATCTAAAGATTTTGAATGTAATATATAGCAATGACACATGAAACTAGTATAAACAAAAAAACTCACAATAAAAATTGTGAGTTTTAAGTGAGCGCGAAAGGATTCGAACCTTTGACCGTCTGCTTAGAAGGCAGATGCTCTATCCAGCTGAGCTACGCACCCATTATAATTTTGAAAAAATTATGAAAACTGTCGGGGCGGCAGGATTCGAACCTGCGACCTCCTGGTCCCAAACCAGGCGCGATGACCGGACTACGCTACGCCCCGATTGAGGTCATCTTGTAACAAGAATTACCTTGTTTTTTGTGGGTGCAAATATAGAGTGTTTTTTTGAATTATAAAAATAAATTTACAATAATTTTTTATTAATATTTTAGAACGCTTTTTTTTATAGCTTTACAAGATTAATAACCATAGTTTTAGATAGAATGAGTGTGAGAAATAAAATTTTAATTTTACTCTTGTTGTTATTGTCGATTTCCTATATTTTCAATTTTTATATTGAACAAAAACTGTATACTTCTTTTTCAAAAATTAGAATAGAAAACATTACAGATTTAGAACATCGATCAAATAAAAATTTTTCTAAAAATGGAATTGAGAATATAGGTAAAAATATACAAGAAGAATTGATAAGAATGAATATCGATGAAGGCAAATTGAGTGTAAATAAAGATTATCTATTCTTTTTTCAGAACAAAGTTATTTATATTAAAAACAATAAAAAATGTTTACAGATAAACACAAGGTATTTACTTCTTCAATCAATGTTTGAAATTGAAGGATATCAAAGGTGTAATAAATGATTTTCCATTTAGTATAAAAACAAAAAAACTCACAATAAAAATTGTGAGTTTTAAGTGAGCGCGAAAGGATTCGAACCTTTGACCGTCTGCTTAGAAGGCAGATGCTCTATCCAGCTGAGCTACGCACCCATTATAATTTTGAAAAAATTATGAAAACTGTCGGGGCGGCAGGATTCGAACCTGCGACCTCCTGGTCCCAAACCAGGCGCGATGACCGGACTACGCTACGCCCCGAAAGATATATAGAAAAGCGGAGGGTAAGGGATTCGAACCCTTGCGACACTTTCGCGTCGACAGTTTAGCAAACTGCTCCGTTAACCACTCCGGCAACCCTCCTGTTTATCTTATTTGTTGATGATCGTTGTTCTGTTATTGCGAGTGCAAATATAGAATAGATTTCTTTATTTACCAAATATTTTTCAAGAAAAATTTGTGTATTTTTACGGTAATAAACGATTAAAAAAGTAAACAAATGCGTAAGACATTATATATCATCGGCTTAAGTTTTTTTGTTTTTTCATGCACCTCACAGAAAAATGTAAAACAAAATGCTTCGCGTACCAATAAACAAGTGGTACAGCCAAAAACAGCGGTTGCAAAGCCTGTTAATGACAAACCAAAACCTCAGGTTACCCATGAAGGAGGAGTAGACTTTTTTACGACCAATATTGCAGATGCTGCTAAAAATGACAATACGGTAAGTTATGGTTCAATTGTATCAGCAAAACCTGCAGGATATAAAGTCGTGAAAACCTATTTTCCAGCAATAGCACAAAATTTCAGACAGCGTTATTTAATTCTGCACTATACCGCTTTGCCGGATGATAAATCCATTACCGTTCTTACACAGCAGGGAGTAAGTGCGCATTACCTTGTCAATAATACCGGAGATAATGAAATCTATCAGCTGGTAGATGAGAACAAACGTGCCTATCATGCAGGAGTAAGCTCTTGGAGAAGTGATAAAAACCTTAATGATACTTCTATCGGGATAGAAATTGTGAATGCGGGGTTTAGAACAGATTCTACAAAGAGCAGGGTGTTTGCAGCCTTCAGTGATGATCAGGTAAAAAAAGTAGCAGCTTTAGCTAAAGATATTATTACAAGATATCAGATTCCGGCGACCAATGTATTGGCACATTCGGATATTGCTCCTACGAGAAAACAAGATCCGGGACCGCTTTTCCCTTGGAAAAAACTGTATGACGAATACCAAATAGGAATGTGGTATGATGAAGCAACCAAACAGAATTTCCTTACACAGGCACAGGTAGATTTTACAACCAGATACAGCGAGCCTGCTTTTATTTTTATGATTCAGACAGCTTTGCAGAAATTCGGATACGGACTTGAGCTGAGCGGCGCATGGGACGATGCTACCAAAAAAACAGTTGAAGCCTTCCAGTATCATTTCAGACCTCAGAAATACGACGGAATCATGGATGCCGAAACATGGGCAATTTTACAGGCATTAAATCAAAAATATCCAATAAAATAAGTAATTTTGAAGTGCATCTTAATGATGCATTTTTTTTGAGATAATCACATTAGATCTTAAACAATATTTTAATGGAAAATTACAGACAGGAGAGCGATCTTCTAGGAGAGCTAAACGTACCGATAGATGCATATTATGGGGTACAGACTCAAAGAGCAATAGAGAATTTTAAGATTTCAGGACAGTTGCTGTCTTCCTATCCGGAATTTATACAAGGGTTGGCTTTTGTAAAAAAAGCAGCGGCTAAAACCAATTATGAACTGGGTCTTCTGGATGAAAACCTGTATTTCAAAATTGCTGAAACCTGTGATGAGTTAATTAACGGAGAATTGCATGAGCAGTTTCCGGTAGATATGATTCAGGGGGGAGCGGGAACTTCGATCAATATGAATGCGAATGAAGTGATCGCGAACAGGGTATTGGAAAAACTTGGAAAAAATAAAGGAGAATACGAATTCTGTTCTCCAAACGACCATATCAATCTTTCTCAGTCTACGAACGACGCCTATCCTACAGCGATCAAAATGGGATTGCTGCAGATGAATGATACTTTGGTGGAAAGGCTGATCAGAATTGTGGAAGCTTTCCGTGAAAAAGGAAAAGAATTTCAGGATGTTATTAAAATGGGCCGTACCCAGCTTCAGGATGCAGTTCCGATGACTTTGGGACAGGAGTTTGAAGCATTTGCAGCCACTTTGGAAGAAGATATTTCTAAGTTGAATAACAACGCGAACCTTTTCGTAGAAGTGAATATGGGAGCAACAGCTATCGGAACAGGAATCAATGCTCCGTTAGGCTATGCAACCTTGTGTGCTAAGAATTTGGCTGAAATTACAGGTTTTCCTGTTGTTTCTGCGCCGGATCTGGTAGAAGCGACTCCGGATACTGGATCTTACGTGATTTATTCATCTGCAATGAAACGTCTTGCGGTGAAATTATCTAAAATTTGTAATGACCTAAGATTATTATCTTCAGGACCAAGAGCGGGGCTTTCTGAAATCAATCTGCCTCCAATGCAGCCGGGATCTTCCATTATGCCGGGAAAAGTAAATCCTGTAATACCGGAAGTGGTGAACCAGGTTTGTTTTAAAGTTTTTGGAAATGACCTTACCGTGACTTTTGCAGCAGAAGCCGGACAATTACAGTTAAATGTAATGGAACCGGTACTTTCTCATGCCATCATGGAAAATATTCATTTCCTGAGCAATGCATTAGACACGCTTCGTGAAAAATGTATTACAGGAATTACAGCGAATAAAGAAGTTTGCCTGAATATGGTAAAACACAGCATCGGTATTGTAACGGCACTGAATCCTTATATCGGCTACAAACAATCTACCCAGATTGCCAAAGAAGCATTAGTGACAGGAAAAAGCGTCTACAATTTAGTATTGGAAAAAGGAATACTTTCTCAGGAAAAGCTTGATGAAATTCTTGACCCGAAAAATATGCTGAAACCTCATAACAAATAAATATAATTGATGAGTGATAAATGATAACATATACAAATAAAACGGTATGCTTACATCATTTATCACTTATCATCCATCATGTATAAAAAAATCTCTTGAAGTTTTTAATCATCATTCCTGCGCATAACGAAGAAGCGCATCTGTCATTTACCTTAGAATCTTTACAGCAGCAAAGTTTCAGAGACTTTACCACAGTAATCGTTAATGATGGCTCTACTGACAGCACTCCTGAAGTGATCAGACGTTTTACAGAAGCGGATTCACGTTTCCAGACCATCAATCTTCAAAAATCGGCACATCAACCCGGTTCAAAAGTAGTTGCAGCTTTTAAAAATGGCTTAAATACGCAAAAACCAGAAGAATTTGAGGTGATCTGTAAATTCGATGCAGATATAATTCTTCCTGAAAATTATCTTCAAACCATCAACGAAGCCTTTCAAAACAATCCGAAATATGGTTTGGTAGGAGGATTACTCTATGTGGAGAAAAACGGAGAATGGGTATATGAAGGCAATTCAAATAAAGGCCATGTTCGCGGACCGATGAAAGCATACAGAAAAGAATGTTTTGATGCGATGGGAGGAATAAGAGAAACTTTGGGATGGGATAATATTGATGCTATTTTACTTGAAAATTTAGGCTGGAAAGAAGTGGTTTTGCCGGAATTGCAAGTGAAATTATTAAAAGTAAAAGGAAGTGATTATACCATTAAACCGGCAGATTACTACGGGAGATACTTTTATTTCTTAGGATTGAACAGGTTTCTGGCATATATCGCCTCGTCAAAAGAAGCGATGAAGATTAAATCATTGTCATTTTTCTTACAGATCATTAAAGCTTATGAAAGTTGCCGTTCCCAACAATTGGAACTTAAAATTTCAAAAGACGAACAAAAAGCAATTAACGAGCAGCGTTGGAATGCCTTAAAAAAGAAATGGTTGAAAATTTGAAAAAGATCGCTTACATAGAAATCGATACCCATGCTGAAATTGCACAGAATTTCCTTGAACTGATGCAGGGTTCTGAAAACTTGGCGGTAGATTATTATTTTTCCGAAAAGATAAAAAAGCAGATTCAAACGGGTAAGGAAAACGTTTTTCTTTCAGACAGTTCGATGATTATTGAGCAGCTGAAAGTAAAAAAATACGATCTGATCATTGTAGGGACTGTTCATCGGTATTTTAATACCTTTCAGTCGATCGCTGAAAAATATAACACTGCTTTTATTGTTCATAATATCAATTTTACGACGCTTTCAAAATTTAATCTGTTTAGGAATATTTTCAAAGAAGATGTTATTTACAGGTTGAAATTATGGTGGAAAGAAGGTCTTTTTAATGCTTCTGCAACCTATAAAAAAGCAAAAACACTGTTGGTATTGGATGAAGCATTCTACTCTGAAAAATACAGGTTTTTACCCCTTTTTTGTACCAAAGAATTTGAAAAGCAGCCGCATCAAAGGTTGGTTGTCGTAATTCCGGGAGGAGTTTCCCAAAAGAGAAGAGATTACAAAAGAGTCTTTTTGAAGATAAAAGAAATAGAGAAGAGCTTCAAAGAAGGAAATGTTTCAGAAAAATTAATTGAATTTGTTTTTTTAGGAAAAGCAAAAGGATCAGAACTAAAAGAAATCACAGATCTGGAGCGATCTCTGGAATATGTTACTATTCAGTATTTTCAGGAAAGAGTTTCTGCTGAGGATTTTGAAAAATGGATGCAGAAAGCCGACGTTTTATGGTGTCCGATTCAGCCGGAGACCGAATTTTTCAGCCATAAAGAAATCTATGGAACAACAAAAATGACCGGGAATTTGGGTGATGCTATCAAATTTGGAAAATGGGCTGTTTTTCCACGTAATTATCCTTCAAAATCAGACTTTATTATTCCTGAAGAAGAAAATATCATTGAGCAGTTTAAAATGCTTAAAAACACTTCGTACGACTTTCAGAAAAAGTATAACAGGAAATCCGTTCAGGAGAATCTTGAGAATACGTTAATGAGTTTAATTTCTATTTAAACTTAAAAATACTTTTGATAAATTTTTTGTTCAGATAATCCTCGAGTGGGAAAACTTTTGTGAAATAATTTCCGATAAAAATCAATATCAAAACTACTGACGGTTTATAAACCAAATTGATAAAGTTGTTATTGAAATTAGGCAAAACAATCGCTACCGTAATTGCCAAAGTGCAGATGATGGAAACAAAGATCATTTCTATCGTTAAAGGCGAAACCTTGAAAACAATATAGTTGAAAACGATTTTCACCACATTGTAGGTCGTTAAAGAAATCGCAGTCGATAAAGCAATTCCTACAAGTTTAAGCTCTGTATTTTTGATGAAATAAAAATTCAGACCAATCGTTAAGCCTGCCAATAAAAGCATTACAAGGATATTAAAACGGTAATATTTAGAAAGAGAAATGATATTCCCGTTGAATCCTGTTGCTAAATCGACTAAAACGGCAGAACCCCAGATCCAGATCACCGGTTCATAAAGTCTCAGCATAACACCATTTTTAGGCATGAATTGGGTAAGATAAGGAAAACCTACCATGATGCATGAAAACAGGACAGCTCCTAAAAAATATAAAGTAAGAGAAGTTTTTTTGTGGAATCTGTCGAGTCCTTCCATATCACCATCCGCAAGATGCTGACTGATGATAGGTGCTGAAATATTGAATAATCCAAGCTGCGGAATCGAGATCAGGGAAATCAAAGCATAGAGAACAGAATAAATTCCGTTTTCTTCCATTCCCATGAATTCTCCGATCATAAAACTGTTAATCGCAAGATAGTTTCCGAAAGTTCCTAGGAACCCAAAGAAACTGTAATTGAGAAATTCTTTCCAGAAATCATCTTTTTTGAAATAATCGGTGCTGAGATCAAAGTTGATCTTCTGAAGCTTATTGGTGTAATAAATATACCCGAAAAGCATGAGTGCAAATATCCCGAAGAAAAATGCCAGCGCAATTTTCTGGGAAAATGAAAAATAAAAGAAAAGACAAAAAGCTCCCAGATTGGCAATCTTTGGAAAAAGATTATCAAAAATATTGGAAACTACGATTCTTTTAAAGTTGGAGACATATTTATTGAAAATCGCACAAAGCGATAAAACTAAAATTAAGGGTAGAATAATTTCCTTGATTTTCCATGCTTCCGAATGCGCAAATTTTGGATAAAAATAGGGCAGGGCAAAAAATACAATGGTAAAGATGAGGAAATTGATAAGAATGCTCACCAATGACAGGGAAAGCATATTCTGGGTTTTTCCGTCTTTTTGCAGAGAATGAAAAAACTTCACATTGGCATAAGAAATTCCGAAAACAACAAAAGGAACAAGCATTTCTGCAGTCTGCATGCTGTAACGCAGCTTTCCGTAAAATTCAAAATCGTTTGGAAAAATAAAAAGTGCCGAAACCGTCCCCAGTAAAAAACCAATATACCCAATGATGGAATATTTGAAGCCCTGTCTTGCTACTAAACTCATAGGTTTTTTTATTGGGTTTTAGGGGTGAAAATAATGTTGTTGATATATTCGGTCTTGTTTTTTTCGTTGGCGCTGTTTTTCAGTAAAACCTCTTCAGTCAGTTCCTCCAACTTAAAGTTGTTTCTGTTCAGATATTTTACATCAAATCCCCATGAAGCTACCTCAGCAATTTCGTTCCAGATAGGAGTGTCATGATGTCTTTGTTCCATTTCCACCATCAAGGTAGGCTGGAATTTTTGAATGGTTTCCTTAGCTCCGTTCAGGGTTTTCATCTCATTGCCCTCAACATCTATTTTGATGAAGTCTAGTTTAGTGATGGCCTGCTTTTTCGCCCAGTCATCTAATTTTACAACTTCTACTTTTTCGGTGTAGCTTTTTTCTTCACCTTTTTCTTTATAGGAAGTGTTTAGCGTTCCACGAGAAGCAATCATTTTCCCGTTGATGATAGGAACTTTAAATTCTGCCGTTGTATTTTCGTCAGAAAGTGCTACCGAGTGAATGCGCATCGATGGAAACAGTCTTTTTAATCTGTTGTTCAGTTTTTTATTAGGTTCAAAACCATAAATATTCTGAGACTTCAGTTTGTCTTCCAGTTGATACAGAAATGTTCCCACGTTGGCTCCGATGTCAAAAATCACCGAATTGTCTTTAAGATATTCTTTGATCCAAACCAATTCAGGCTCTACATTGCGTGTAGAAAAATTTTCTTTGGTAAGCTTGTATAAGCTTTTAAAGTATCTTCTTTTGTAAAAACTTGGACTGATATATTGAAGATTTTCTGCAATCCTTTGATATAAAGACATTGGTGTAGATTTAGACGGGATGCAAAGATACACAAAAATGTTAAATTCCTGTTAAAAATATCAAAATGTATTGAATTGATTTTCAGGGTTTAATTTGGTTTTTGCGTTCCGTGGAATTTTATAAAAAAGGAGCGTTCAGAAAATCATTTAAAGGTTTCATCAATCTGAAAACTTTAGCTAAGTTTTTTGTGGCATCTTTATTCAGAATTTCTTCATCTTTCAGGTAATAGACCACGATGAAATTTTTTAATTTTAAAAATTCTGCCATCGGGTCCTCTTTTTCAAAACCTTGCGGAATTTTTTTCAGTTTGTCGTCTTGGTCCAGTTCCGGGAAATGCTTTTTAAACTCTTTGTGGTTCAGAATGGCAAGAAATTCATTTCCGTACAGTGAAATTTCTTTTCGGAGTTCTTTTAAAACTGCAGATTCCGGCATATAAATTCCTCCGGCGATAAAGGATTTTCCGGGTTCCAGATGAAGATAATAGCCTCCTTTCTGGCTTCCTTTTCCCATTCCTAAAGAAGCGCCGAAGTTGGTTTTGTATGGAATTTTATCTTTGGAGAATCTTGTATCACGGTAAATTCTGAATAAAGATTTTTTTGCATCAATTTTTGCTAATTCCTCGTCAAACTCAGACATTTCCTTAAGCAAATCTTCCAAAAATGCGATCACATTCTGTTGAGATTCTGTGTACAGGTTTTTATTTTCTGTAAACCATTCGCGGTTATTATTTTTGTTGAGTTTCTTTAAAAATCCGAAAACTTCGGGAGAGAGTGTTGTCATAAAAAGTAAGTTGAGCGTTTATAGTGTAAAGCTGAGTGTTTAAATACAATGGGTGCGATTTGCTTTTCATTCAAAATTAGAAAAAACTATTCATATCTCAATGCTTCAATCGGGTCAAGTTTTGAGGCTTTTAAAGCGGGATAATATCCAAAAAACACTCCGGTAATAGCACAGACAATAAAAGAAACAATGATCGAAGATTCCGTAATAAAAGTAGGCCAGGAAAGAAAAAACGTAACCAATTCTGAAGCTAGAATTCCCAGCAGAACACCGAGGATTCCTCCCGTAATACTGATCATAATGGCTTCAATTAAAAACTGATATAAAATGTCTTTTCCTCTTGCCCCGATCGACATTCTCAGTCCGATTTCTTTGGTTCTTTCCGTAACGGAAACGTACATGATATTCATAATTCCGATTCCGCCTACAATCAGGGAAATCCCTGCAATGGCCGATAAAAGAACTGTTAAAAGCTGGCTTGTTGAGCTCATGGTAGAAATCAGTTCTGCCTGAGTTCTCACGGAGAAATCGTCATTGCTCCCATCTTCAGGAAGTTTATGCTGTTTTCTTAAAATTTCGGAAACCTGATCCGTGGCCTGTTCAGAAGTGTCTTCGCTGGTTGAAGAAGCATAGATGGTCTGCACATAAGTAATTCCTAAAAATCGTCTCTGAACCGTATTGAAAGGAGCAATAATCACATCATCCTGATCCTGTCCGAAAGCATTTGAGCCTTTTGATGCCAAAATACCAATCACCTTCATCGGAACTTTATTAAAACGGATAATGGTTCCAATTGGGTCTTCACCATTGGGATATAAATTGGTTACTACAGTCTGTCCGAGCAAACAGACTTTATTGGAAGAGTTGACGTCTTTTTGAGTAAATAATGAACCTTCTGAAATTCCCCAGTCTCTGATATCGAAATAATCTTCATTCACCCCCTGAAGCTGTGTCGGCCAGTTATTCGCACCGCTTATGGCCTGTCCGTTGGTCTGAACAGCAGGAGAGACGTAAGAAACATCGGGTGCGCCTTTGGCGATAGCATCTGCATCCTGAGTTTTCAACGTTTGTAAACCTGTAGCTCCGATTCTGGCTCCTCCGGAAACATTTACATTGCTCGACGGGCGGATCGTAATCATATTTGAGCCCATAGACGAAAGCTGATCGCTAATACTTTTTTTGGAACCTTCTCCAATGGCAGTCATGGCAATCACGGAGGCAACCCCAATAATGATTCCGAGCATGGTAAGAAATGCACGGAGTTTGTTTCTTAAAAGGGCTTTCCAGGCGATTCTGAAGAGATTTGAAAGATTCATTTCGTTTCAGGTTTTGGATTAACAATTATTTATAATCATCATTGGTAGGAAGATTTTCTAAGGCTTCTTTAGCAGACTTTATATCTTCATTCTTAATGTCTTTAATGACTTTTCCATCTCTTAAAGTGACCGTTCTGCTGCTGAACGTTGCTATGTCCGGTTCATGGGTTACAAACACGATCGTGCTTCCCTGTTTATTTAAATCCTGCATCAAAGCCATGATTTCGTAGGAAGTTCTGGTATCTAAGTTTCCGGTTGCTTCGTCCGCTAAGATCATGACAGGTTCGTTGACTAAAGCTCTTGCAATGGCGACTCTCTGTTGTTGCCCTCCAGACATCTGATTGGGCAAATGATCAATTCTGCTTTCCAGTTTTACGGCTGCCAGTGCTTTTAAAGATCTTTCATGCCTTTCTTCTGATGAAATTTTTGGATTATATAAAAGAGGGAGCTCTACGTTTTCTTTAGCAGTGGTTCTTGGTAAAAGATTATAGGACTGAAAAACAAATCCTATCTTTTTATTTCTTAAAAGTGCCAGTTCATCACGATCCAGGTTTTTAATGTTGATCCCATCCAGAAGATAATCTCCGCCCGAAGGTTTATCAAGGCAGCCAATAATGTTCAGTAAAGTCGATTTTCCTGAACCGCTGCTTCCCATGATGGTCACAAATTCACCCTTTTCTACAGTAAATGTGACTCCCTTTAAGGCGTGAACGATTTCATCACCCATCCTGAACTCTCTTTTCAGATCATGTATTTCGAGAATTTTGTCAGCCATGGTGGTTTGTTGTTAATTGATAATTATTGGTTTTGTGCTTTTTTTGGATAGTGTCAAAATCAAGATTCTGTTATCTAGGACCGCCACCTCCGGATCCGCCACCCTTATTTCCTGTATTTCGTCTCTGAGGCATGAAAGGACTTTTTGCAGAACCTCCCGAAGATTTTTTAGATAAGCTTTTGTATCCGGTAATGATATTGTCACTTTTATTTAAGCCGGAAATTACCTGTATTTCCGTATCATTGTCCATTCCTGTTTTTATTTTTTTTCGGGTGATCACACTGTCTTTTCCAATGACCCAAACTGCGGCTTCGTCACTGCTTTTACTACCAGATTGTTCATTGGTTTGCCCGCTTCCTTTTCTTCCTTTTTTACCCTTTTTTCCATTGGCAAAAGGAGAGTCGATCTTATATTTTTTTACCACCAGACTGTCTGGTCTGAAACTGGTTGCTGAAGCCGGAATTTTCATGATATTATCCAATACCTCAGTATAAATGGTAATATTGGCGGTCATTCCTGGTTTTAATTTTAAACTGGAATTATCTGCATTGATCATCGTGGTGTAATTCACAACATTCGATGAGACGGTCGGTTGAAGTCGTACCTCCGAAACGCTTCCGTTAAAGGTTTCATTGGGGAAAGCATCCACGGTAAAGGTTGTTTTTTGCCCGACCTTTACATTTCCTATATCAGCTTCGTCCACAGATGCCCGGATTTGCATTTTAGTTAAGTCCTTAGCAATACTGAAAAGGGTAGGAGTGCTGAAGCTGGAGGCGACAGTTTGTCCTTCGCTTACATTTCTGTTTAAGACAGTTCCGTCTATGGGAGAGTAAATATTCGTTAATGATAAATTTTTATTAGCGGTAGAAAGTTGCGCGTTCACTGAATTTACCTGTGCTCTTGCTATATTGAGCTGATTTTGTGCTACATCATAGTCTGCCTTACTTATCGCCCCGACTTTGTATAATTGAGATTGTCGGTTGAAGTTGATCTCATTATAAGCCAGATTGCTTTTTGAATTTTGCAGGTTGGCGTTGATCTGTTCCGTTTGATATTTTAAAAGATCGGGATCTAATGTTGCCAGAAGCTGTCCCTTCTTCACGGTAGAATTAAAATCTACATAAATACTTTTAATAATCCCCGAAACCTGCGTACCCACAGCAACGGTATCAACCGGTTGTACTTTCCCGGTTGCGGTGATGGAGTTTGATATTTCGCCCATTTCCGGCTGCACTGTTTCGAGCTTAATTTTTACTTCTTCTTCTCTGATGAAAAAATACCAAACCGCACCCAAAACAATAATACCTCCGGCGATCCAATACAGCCATTTTTTACTTTTTGCTTTCATAGTTTATTTGATATTTATAGGGTTTCCTGCATAGAATTCGTAGATCTGTTTATTAAGAACAGCGGAATATTTCACCTGCAGATAATTCTGTATAGATTGAATGTAAGTCAGTCGTTGCTGTTGAAGCTGTACATAATCAATGCTTCCGATTTTCATTTGGGCATTTACGATGTCGTAGCTTTGTTTGTTGAGGTTCATCTGTTTGGAAGCAGATTCGTATTGGGAAATTGAATTTTGAAGATTGATATAAGATTGTTCAACCTGTTGATTGAGGACTGTTTTTGTATTTAATAAATCCAGATTAGCCTGCTGGATTTCAATTTTTGATTTTTCAACCGCTGTTTTGTAAATTCTGTTGTTGTAAATCGGGATTCCTAAACTTAATCCGACAGGCAAATAGAAATTATTTCCCAACTGGTTAAAATAATTCCCATTGTTGTAAGAATAATTGGTTGAAATATTTCCTGTAACACTTAAAGTTGGCAGAATAGAAGCTTGAGCTATTTTCAGATTGGTGTTGGAGTTTTCAATATTCAATTCTCCGTATTTTACTTCCGGACGTTGATTTTGAGCCAGATCCTGAGCTTCGGATAAAGATTTTAAATTTTCATCAACAACAATGTTTTCGGGTTTTACAATTTGAAAATCATAAGCAGTAGGAAGTTGTAAAATCTGTTTGAGATTGACAATATTGGTTCTTAAACTATTTTGAGCAGCAATTAAATTGTATTCATCCTGAGCAACCTGCGCCTGTATCTGTAAATAATTTAATTTGGAGATATTTCCCGCTTTATAAAACTGGTCTCCCTGCTTGAGTTGGGTTTTTGTTGTCGTTAATATTTCTTCAAGAGCAACAATATTTTCTTCAGTCATTAAAATATTGAGATAAGCCTGAGTAATGCTCAACGTAATATTATTCTGTGCTTCCTGTACCGACAGATCGGCCATTTGAACCAGCAGATTTTTTGAAGATTCGTTATTTCTAATATAACCTGCATGGTATAAAGTCATAGATGAATTGGCACCGATGCTTTGGGATTGTGCGCCGTTCACATGAAGCCCGTCACTTCCATTCACAGCAAACAAACCCTGAGAAAGACTTCCGTTTAGATTAGGATATTTTGCTTCTTTGGCCTGAAGAAGATCCTGGGCTGCTGAATTTTTTGAGAGCCTTAAAGAATTAATAGAAATATTGTTCTCTTTTGCATATTCAATGCAGCTTTCAAGCGTCCAGCTAGGCGGATAGTTATTAGTTTGTGCGAATATTCCGAGCGTTTTGAGGAGAAGGATCAAAAAGAAAAATTTGCATTTCATAGCTTATTTTTTTTGAAAATTCATAGATTACACAGAAAAATCAATTCGAATTTAATAAAAAAAAATGATGTTTAACAGGTTTTTAACACAGACTGTGTTTTTTTGCGGGAAATTTTTTAAAAATTAAAAAAATGTTATAAGATTCTGAATTTAAGTTTACTTATTTAACACTTTGTTCAAAAACAAATCAAATATTTATTGTATCTTTGCAAAAATTTTAAAATATTTAATGAATTTATTTACGGAAACCAATTTAAGTCCTGACATTCTTAAGGCTATTGGCGAACTGGGCTACGAAAGCCCGACAGAAATCCAAAAACAGACTATCCCTTTTATTCTTTCAGATATTCGCGACTTGATCGCACTTGCGCAGACGGGGACAGGCAAAACAGCAGCATTTTCGCTTCCGATTTTGGATATGATTGACGATACGAGTCGCAAAATCCAATTTTTGGTGCTTTGTCCGACACGAGAATTATGTCTTCAGATTACAAAAGACATAAAGAATTATTCTAAGTATATGAAAGACATCAAAACAACTGCGGTTTATGGTGGAAGTAGTATTATGGAACAGATCAGATCTTTGAAGGATAAGCCACAGATTATCGTGGGAACTCCGGGAAGGGTGATCGATTTAATTAACAGAAAAGCTCTTGACTTTTCTGCTATTCATTGGTTGGTTTTAGACGAAGCCGATGAAATGCTTTCAATGGGTTTCAAAGACGAATTGGAAACAATTTTGAGCGAAACTCCTGAAACAAAACAAACTTTCTTATTCTCGGCAACGATGAGTAAAGAAGTAGAGAGAATTTCTAAAAATTATTTGACAAAACCTCACAGAATTTCTGTTGGTTCTATTAACGAAGTTAAGAAGAACATCAAGCATGAATACTATGTAGCAGGTTACCGTCAGAAAAAAGAAGCTCTTAAAAGATTAATTGATTCAAACCCGAATCAGTATTCAATTATCTTCTGTAGAACAAGAATGGAAACTCAGGAAGTTGCCGATTTCTTGATGCAGAACGGGTATGCTGCTGATGCGCTTCATGGGGATCTTTCTCAGGCACAGAGAGATACGGTAATGAAGAAGTTCAGATTGAAAAATATCGATATTTTGGTAGCAACAGACGTTGCAGCCAGAGGTTTGGATGTAAATTCACTGACGCACGTTATTCATTACTCTTTACCTGATGATCCTGAAGTATTCGTTCACAGAAGTGGTAGAACAGGTAGAGCAGGAAAAGATGGGGTTTCAATTACTTTAATTAAGCCTGAAGAAAGCAGAAAACTAAAACAAATAAAATCAGTTACCAAAATTGAGATTGCTGAAGCTAAAATTCCTACGGGAGAAGAAGTGATCAAAGCTCAGGTTGGTGGTGTGTTTGAAAGTCTTTTTGAAGTACACGAAGATTTCTTTGAATTTGATGATGCTTTAATCCCTGATTTGTCAGCATTCACAAAAGAAGAATTGGTTCACAAGCTACTTCAGTTCCAATTGAAGGATCTTGCTCTTTATTACAAAGACAGACATGATCTTGTTGAGCAGAAGCTAAACAGCAGAGATGATGACAGAGGATCCAGAAGAGACCGTGACAGAGACAGAGGAAGAGATCGCGACAGAGGTGAGAGAGGAGAAAGAAGCGACAGAAGCAGAGATCGTGGTGAACGCGGAGGAAAACCAAGAAGAAAAGATGAAAACATGGTAAGATTCTTCTTCAATTTGGGTAAAAAAGATCAATTGAAGAAATTGGACGTGTTGGATATTATCAACAAAGCAACATCGAACGGAAAAAGCAAAAAAAGAGCTGAAATCGGAGATATTGAAATTTTAGAGAAATTCTCTTTCTTTGAAGTTGAAAAATCGTTCAAAGGAGATCTTTTGAGTAATATTTCGAGCATGAAATTTAGAGGTAAAGATATGAGAGCTGAAGAGGCTAACTAATCATCTAAAACAATATGAAAACCGGCTGTAAAGCCGGTTTTTTTATTTGATAACTGTATGTTAATTCAATGTTAACAAAACTTAACGTCATATGCTTTTGGGTAAGGTGGTTTTTTAAGAAATTTGCACACGAATTATAAAAACTTAAAAATGGGAATTGGTAATATTTTCCACGCTTTTCAACCAAAAGATAAAATCTTCTTTGTGCTTTTCGAAAAAGTAACAGAAAACCTTGTAGCAATGTCTGAGGAATTCAACCACGGAATCAAAGACTTCGATCTTAATGACGATTCTATGTTGAAAAAGATGAGCGATTATGAACATAAAAATGATGAGCTTACTCACGAGATCTTCATAGAATTGGGGAAAAACTTCATTACTCCATTCGACAGAGAAGATATTCATACATTAGCGACAGGATTAGATGATATCGCAGATTACATCTACGCTTCTACAAAATATATTTTCCTTTACAAGTCGCCTGAGATGAAGGCGTATTCAGATTTTTCTTTACTGATCCACAAAGCATGTCTTGAAATTCAGAATGCGATGAAAAACCTTAAAGGTTTCAAAAACATGGAACAGGTAAAAGAAGCTTGTATCAAAGTAAACTCTATTGAAAACATTGCAGACGATTTGTTATCAAATTCTATGGTAGAATTGTTCGAAACAAACGATGCGATCAATATTATCAAAGTTTCATCTGTACTTAATTATCTTGAAATAGTAACTGACAAAGCAGAAGATGTTGCCAATACAATTGAGAACATCATGATTAAATACGCTTAATTAATAATTATAATTAAACAATGGAATTTCCGATTTTACTTATAGTTATTATTGCGTTGGCTTTAATCTTCGATTACATCAATGGTTTTCATGATGCGGCCAATTCAATTGCGACTATTGTTTCTACAAAAGTTTTAACTCCCTTCCAGGCTGTACTTTGGGCAGCACTTTGGAATTTTGCAGCCTTCTTTATTGCTGCCTATATTATTAAAGATTTTAAGATTGGTAATACGATTGCCAAAACGGTTAGCGAAAACTTTATCACCCTTGAAGTTATCTTTTCAGGTCTTGTTGCGGCAATCGCCTGGAACTTGTTAACATGGTGGTTTGGTATTCCTTCCTCTTCTTCCCATACCTTAATCGGCGGTTTTCTTGGAGCGGCTTTAATGCATGCTTTCATGATGGATTACCACTCTGTTGCTGCGGCACAACCGGATTTAGGATTTTTTGGAACTGTTAAAGAAGCATTTAATCAGGTGACTCATCAAAGTGTAGTGAAATTTGATAAAGTAATTCCTATTTTCCTGTTCATTTTCATGGCTCCGATTATTGGAATGGTTATTTCGATCATTATTACTTTAATTATTGTTCATATATTCAAAAAATCAAATCCTCATAAAGCTGATCAAACTTTTAAAAAGTTGCAATTATTCTCTTCAGCTTTTTTCAGTTTGGGACACGGTTTGAATGATGCGCAAAAAGTAATGGGTATTATTGGTGCTGCATTGATTTACTATCATGTTGAAATGATCCACGATCCAGTATATTTAAACATTGCAAGTGCAGATCGTTTCAAATTTTTCTCAGAACACTATCTTTGGGTTCCTTTGATTTCTTTCTTGGCTATTGCATTGGGAACAATGAGCGGTGGCTGGAAGATCATCAAAACAATGGGTACTAAAATTACAAAAGTAACTTCATTAGAAGGTGTGAGTGCTGAAACTGCAGGTGCGATCACATTATTCATTACAGATCATTTTGGTATTCCTGTTTCTACAACACACACCATTACAGGTTCTATCATTGGGGTAGGATTGACGAAAAGAATTTCTGCTGTAAGATGGGGAATTACGGTAAGCTTACTTTGGGCTTGGGTTTTAACCATTCCAATCTCTGCAATCGTAGCAGGAATTACTTATCTTTTGGTAACCTTTTTATCTTAATTGAAAATTTAAAATATAATTAAACTTTGCTCATTTGGGCAAAGTTTTTTGTTTTGTAAAGCCTTAGAAAATCGTATTTTTGTTCAAATTATTAGAATTTATGGAATTTTTAGACAGATACCAACAGATTGTTGCTGATGCTATTCAAAAATACACTTTCAAAGATAAGCCTGCAGAATTATATGACCCGATGAATTACATTATTTCACATGGTGGAAAACGTCTTCGTCCGATCATGGTTTTAATGGCGTGTGATTTATTTGGAGGTGACCTGAAAGAAGCAATAAAACCTGCTTTGGCGATCGAATTTTTCCATAATTTCACGTTGATCCATGACGATATTATGGATGAAGCTCCTTTAAGAAGAAATAAACCGACTATTCATACGTTGCACGGGATTAATACAGGAATTCTTTCCGGAGATGGATTAATGTTAAAGGCTTATAAATTCTTCGAAGATCTTGAGCCGGAAATCTTCAAAGCGTGTATCAGAATTTTTACCCATACAGGTTTGCTTTTATGTGAAGGTCAGCAATATGACATCAATTTTGAAACTCAGGAAAATGTGACTTTTGATGATTATATCAGAATGATTACTTATAAAACAGGAGTTTTAAGTGCTTCTTCATTTGAAATCGGAGCCTTGATTGCCAAAGCGAATTTTAAAGATGCCAAAGCTATTTTCAACTTCGGAAAACATATCGGGATTGCCTTCCAGATTATGGATGATTATTTGGATGTATTCGGAGATCAGGCGCAGTTTGGTAAAAAGCACGCAGGAGATATTTATGAAAATAAAAAGACAGTTCTTTATCTGATGGCGAGAGAACACGCAACAGAAGAAGAAAGAAAAGAGCTGGATTACTGGTATTCTAAAAAGACAGATAATGTTGATAAAGTATACGGAGTAGAAAAGATTTTCAGAAGAACAAAAGTGGATGAAAAAGCCCTTCGTTTGATCGAGAAACACAATGAAATCGGTCAAAGCTACCTTGAGAAAATCAATATTCCGGAAGAAAAGAAAAAGCCTTTTGCAGAACTGGCAAATTATTTATTGAGAAGAGAAAGCTAAAAAGATGGTAGATTTTAGGTTGCAGGTAGTAGTTTTGCCTGCAACCTGAAAGTTGCATCCTCATACCTATGCAATGAAATTCAGGACGGAAGTTGATATCAAAGAATCGAAGAAGAAAATTGAAGTTGAAGATAAAATATTTTCAATAGGCTCCTGTTTTGCTTCTGAAATGTCAGATCTGTTTCATCAGGGTCAGTTACAGACTATCAATAATCCGTTTGGAACCATTTTTAACCCTTTTTCGATCAATAACGCGATCAAAAGACTACATGATGCCGGATTTTATGAAGAAGAGGAATTAATCACCTTTAACGACGAATTTATTTCTCTGGATCATCATACCAATTTTGATACGAGATACATTCATCAGACGCTGAATAAAATCAATAGCAAAATCGAAGAAGGAAATTCTTTTCTTCAGAATTCCAACTGGATTATTATTACGTACGGAACTTCATTTATCTATGAATTTATTCCGAAGCAAAAACTGGTGGCAAATTGCCATAAAATTCCGCAGAAATTCTTTGAAAAAAGATTGCTTACTCATCAGGAACTTACAGATTCTATCTACAATACCATTTTAAATTTAAATGATATCTGTAAAGATGATGTTCAGATTTTATTTACGGTTTCGCCTGTTCGTCATACAAAAGACGGAATGGTGGAAAATCAGTTAAGTAAATCAAAATTAATTACAGCGATTCATGAGGTCATTTTACAATTTGAACACTGTCATTACCTTCCTGTTTATGAAATTTTAATGGATGATCTTCGCGATTACCGTTTCTATAAAGAAGATATGATTCATCCCAACAATCAGGCAGTGAATTATATTTTTGACAAGTTTGGAGGCGCTTATTTTTCTGAAATGACTAAAGATTTTATTAAAGAGAATTTTAAAATTCATAGAGCTTTGGAGCACAGAACAGATGATGAGAAAGATCCGAAATATATTGAGTTTAAAGAAAAATTAAATCAAAGGATCGAAATCCAAAGACAAAAAGTAAAACATCAAATCTTTTCCAATGATTGATTTTACCACCATCAATTATTTGAAAGTAGGAAATGATAGACAAAAAAGAGCTTATGAAGTTCTTTTAAAATATAAAATATTCGAAAAATTAAGTAATTATTCACCGCTTTTAGCCGGAACAATTCCTATTGGAATTGATATTGAAGAAAGTGATCTGGATATTATTTGTGAGGTTGAGGATAAGGCTGAGTTTGAGAGATTTTTAATTCAAAGTTTTAAAAACTTTAATTTAAGGATTGAA
Source organism: Chryseobacterium tagetis (assembly GCF_016735585.2). Classification (GTDB taxonomy): domain Bacteria; phylum Bacteroidota; class Bacteroidia; order Flavobacteriales; family Weeksellaceae; genus Chryseobacterium; species Chryseobacterium tagetis. Next base: position 156,185 of record NZ_JAERSE020000004.1, on the reverse strand, counting down.
AAATTAGATATAAATAATGAGGAATCATTAGTTTGTAATTTTGAATTAGAAGAATTTCCTATCGAAATTTTCGGACAGAACAAACCCGTCACTGAGCAGAATGCTTACCGTCACATGATCGCTGAATACAGAATATTACAGGAAAAAGGAGAAGAATTTAAACAGAAAATAATAGAATTAAAAAAAAAAGGAATCAAAACGGAACCCGCTTTCGGAATGTTGATGGGACTTGAAAATCCTTATGAAGATCTATTAAAATAGTAAAGACAATGATTGATACACATACCCATTTATACGCAGAAGAATTTGAGGAAGACAGAAAAGAAGCCATTCAGAGGGCAATAGATAAAGGAATTACGGAATTTTATCTTCCTGCCATCGATTCTGAATCGCATGGAAAAATGCTTCAGCTGGAAGCGGAATATCCCAACCAGATTTTTTCCATGATGGGATTGCATCCTTGCTACGTAAAACCGGAATCTTGGGAAAAGGAACTGGAAATCGTAAAAAACTATCTTGACCAAAGAACTTTTCCTGCAATCGGAGAGATCGGGATCGACTTATATTGGGACAAGACCACTTTAGATATTCAGGTAAAAGCTTTTGAACAGCAAATTGACTGGGCGATTGAAATGGATCTGCCGATTGTAATTCATACCAGAGAAAGTTTTGAGGAGACTTTTGAGGTGCTGGAAAGAAAAAAGCATCCAAAATTAAGAGGGATTTTCCATTGTTTCTCAGGGAATTTAGAGCAGGCAAAACATGCGATTGATCTCAACTTTATTTTGGGAATTGGTGGAGTTGTAACGTTTAAAAATGGCAAGATCGATCAGTTTTTACATGAGATTCCTTTAAATAAGATCGTTCTGGAAACAGATTCTCCGTACTTAGCGCCGGTTCCGCACCGCGGAAAAAGAAATGAAAGTTCATATCTTGATCTGGTTGCCGGAAAATTAGTGGATATTTATAAAGTAGATTTTTCTGAGATCGACAGGATTACGACTGAGAATGCTTTAAATTTATTCAATAAATAGAAAATGAATGATTAATAAAGTATTTGATTTTTTTGAAAAGGAAAAAGGGATGAAGTATATAATGTTCTTTATATATTTTATTATTAATGCTTTATTTTTAATTAAATATGGAATAAGACAGGATAAAGTTCCTGTTTTAATTCTAATAGTATTGTTTTGTGTTTTTCATTTTCTGATTTTTGAAGGCTATAATTTCTTTATTAAAAGGTTCAAAATAACTAAACAGACTATTTACTTATTTGTACTTTTCAATGGGATTTTTTATGTGGTATTATCACATTTGGTTAAAGATCCTTATCAGTTAAAGATTGATAGATGGCAGACAATAGAGTATTCCTTAGATTATTGGTTGCATGGGAAATATATTTATGCTACTAAAAACTTCATGGGGAATATTCCTTCGTATTTACCTGGGCAACTTCTTTTATTAGTTCTATTCCGGTTTTTAGGAAATGTTGGATATATACAGGCAGCAAGTTTGGTTTTGTTCAGTTTTGCAGTTATTAAAGAATTCAAAAATAATAATATCCGTTTTTTTGGAATTTTGCTTTTAGGAGCTTCTTTATCATTTATTTATGAAGCTGTTTGTAAAAGTGATTTTATTTCTTCATTTATTATTACTTCTGCTTTTATCATGTTTTGGCATAGGAAGTTTGAAGGGAATTATTTTAAAGAACCTATTTTATTAGGAGTAATATTAGGTATAATATGCCTTACAAGAAGTGTTGTCGTTATTCCTTTAATATTATTTTTATTTCAATCTTTTCTGAATACAAATTGGGAAAGTAAGATTAAATTTTCTTTAGCTTTTTTAATAATTGTAGGTACTTTATTACTATCTGTTCTTTTACCGGCTGAAAATTTTGATTATATATTACAGTATAATCCATTGCAGATGCAAGGTCAGTCGAATACTATTGTGGTATTGTTTTTCCTTATTTTGACAATAATTTTTTCTTTGTATATAAAGAATATTCAACAGGTTTTTTATTTATCGACTATTGTCATTTTCTGTTTAATGTCCGCACATCTTATTGAGCAGGGAATCCGAGGAAGTAGTTATAATTTTTTTAATATTACCTATTTAGCGGCTGCATTACCATTTTGTATTGTCAGCTCTTGTTTTCTTTTGGATAGGAAAGCAAAAATTGAAACAGAGATTTAATATATACATAAAAAAGCCTTCCAAATCGGAAGGCTTTTTTTATTTCTTTCTGGTGAAATTTTTATTCTTAGGCTTTTTAAATCCTACTGAAGCAGTAGGAGAGGCCGGTTTCTTTTTAGGTCTTGAAGAATTACCAGACGATTGTGGTCTTCCACCTCCTGCTGCAGCAGGTTTATTATTAGAATCTCTCTTCTGAGCTACCAAATTATCGGTATGGAACGGATGGTCTTTCACAATTGGGATTTTCATTCCAATCAGTTTCTCGGTATTCTTTAAGTTTAATAAATCCAAACCATCTACAAAAGAGATAGAAGTCCCTTCTGCGCCTGCTCTTCCTGTTCTTCCGATTCTGTGAACATAGGTCTCAGACACGTCGGAAAGTTCGAAATTGACTACGTATTTCAGTTCGTCAATATCAATTCCTCTCGCAGCAATATCGGTAGCAACCAATACTCTGGTTTTTCCGGATTTGAAATTGGTTAAAGCATTCTGACGGGCATTTTGAGATTTGTTTCCATGGATAGCTTCTGTAGTAATATTATCTTTTTGAAGCTTTCTCGCAATTTTATCTGCACCATGTTTTGTTCTGGCAAAAACCAGTACCGAATCAGAAATATCGTTCTTTAAAATATGAGTTAAAAGATCCAGTTTGTCTTCTTTTTCCACAAAATATACTGATTGTTTAATAGTCTCTGCTGTGGAAGAAACCGGAGTAACTTCTACTTTTACAGGATTATTAAGAATAGAATCTGCCAGTTTTTGGATTTCTGCAGGCATTGTTGCAGAGAAAAATAACGTCTGTTTTTTGGGAGGCAGGAGTTTAATAACTCTTTTTACGTCATGTACAAATCCCATATCCAGCATTCTGTCGGCCTCATCCAATACAAAAATTTCAATATTTTTTAAACTGATAATTCCCTGAGCTATAAAATCCAGTAATCTTCCGGGAGTTGCCACCAAAATATCAACACCTTTTCTCAAAGCTGCTTCCTGATTTCCCTGCTTTACCCCTCCGAAAATTACCAGATGTTTTAATGGAAGATATTTTCCATATGCTTTGATGTTTTCTTCAATCTGGATAGCCAATTCTCTTGTAGGAGTTAGAATTAGCGCTTTGATATTTTTATTATTTCGTAAATCTTTCTTTGCCAAATTTTGTAAAATGGGAATAGAAAAAGCGGCTGTCTTTCCTGTTCCTGTCTGTGCGCATCCCAAAAAATCTCTACCGTTTAAAATTTCAGGAATCGATCTTTCCTGGATGGGAGTAGGGTTGGTATATCCTTGTTCCTGAATTGCTTTCGCAATAGGATCTATTAAGTTTAAGTCTGTAAAATTCAAATGAATTATTTTTTAATTAAATAAAAATTCCTTCAAAATGAAGGAATTATGTTTTGCAAAGGTAGCTTAAATATTTTTAAATGAGTTATTTCACTTTTGTCCATTGTTGATTGTTTCTCAGATCTTCGAAAAACTTGTAAATTTCAACTAATTTTTCACTTCCTTTCTTCCCGTAGTCTTCTACTTGTTTTGAATTTCCATCGGCAAAATGTACTCTAAGATATGAAGTCGCCATGTCGGTAACATTTCTGTTTCCATATTTATCATTCAGATTTTTTACGTCTAAATTGTCTAGTAAGGCAACCAGCTTATTGTAATCTTCCTGTTTTATAGTCCCTTTGAACGTTCCTTCTCTGGGTTTTGAAAATTCAGCTTTTGAAAACTCTTTGGAAAAATTAAAATGTTCCGCTTCCAATACGGCCGTTCTATCTGGATTAATTGTGATTTTAAAAATAGGACAAGATCCGAAGCATGCTCCCGCTTCATATTCTATGGTTGAATATTTTGACGTGTTTTTTTGAGTGGAGCACGAGAACAAAAGCAATGCTGTTAACAAACTGAATAAATATTTCATAGTTTAAATTTGTAGGATTTGTTTCAAGAACTGTTCCAAAAAATACATTAAGAGAAATTGTTTTCAATTTATTAAAAAATAATCAATTCTTCATTATGTGAAATAATTATGTAATAAATAGTAAAAATTATATAATTATAATGATGGCACTATGGCTATTTTTGGCATCAAATTAACAATTATTATGAAAGAAATCATTACTTCATTGGAGGCAGTGTGCCATGCCAATAGAACTTTTCATTCCTCACGGAATCTCCCTGCTTTCTCAGGCTTACATGTAAATGCTCAATATGAGTTTAATGAAGGTAAGAACAATAAATAATCAATAATAATAAACTGAAAAAATTATGAATACAAAAAATATTTTTTTACTTCTTTTTTTAAACTTAGGAACAAGTCTGCTTTTCGCTCAAGGAGAGAATGATAACTGGTACTTTGGATATAAAGCAGCTGTCAATTTTTCTAATTCTACACCTGCAGCCATCACCAACAGTGCTATGGAAACGCTGGAAGGTTGTGGTTCCGTAAGCGACAGCAATGGAGATTTACTTTTTTATATGAGCCCTCAAAATATCTGGAATAGGGATAACCAAGTGATGACTAATGGTAATCTAGTTTCCTATATGGATACGGCGCAACAACTTGCTATTGTACAAAATCCGGCAAATGATAACCAGTATTATGTTTTTACAACAGGAGTAAACGGTATTGTAACGTCTACTTATCGAATCAATTATTCAATTGTTGATATGTCTCTAGGGAATATTGGGAGTAATGGGAACCCTCTTGGTGAGGTGTTATATCGATTTAAACAAATTCCGGTATTGGATGATGCGGGCAATCTCTTTACCTCTGAAGCAATAACTATTGTCCCTAATACAGATGGAGTTTCATATTGGGTATTGATTCCGAATGATAAAAGACTGTATGCTTATCGTCTTGATGCGAATGGCTTTGATAATGGGAATCCTGTAATTAGTAATCTTAATGCCCCAATAAGTGGTAATCATTATGGTATAAAAGCCTCTCCAAAAGTTTACTATAGCCATTTTACCCATTATATATGCATCTCTCCTTGGTCGGATAATAATGCATGGGGAGCACCGGATAGCGATTTTACCAACCAGGTATATTCGTTTAATGCTGCGACCGGCGAGATTGTTCCTGACTTTTATCTGGAGGCAAATGCATTAAGAACCTATTCAGCTGAGTTTAATAAAGATGCCTCTGTGCTTTTTTTAGGAGCTAAAGACCTTTATGCTGTTGATTTAAATAATTCCTTTGGTACATCAGTTCACTCTATGATGGTGTATGATGATCCGCAGCCTTACTCTTCAGGCTCAGGTATGGCTATTCAGAGAAACGCAAAAGGTGATATTTATTTCAGTAAGAATTTTCAATTGTATTTGGCTCAAATATTGAAACCTGATGTATTCGGACCTGGTATTGGATATGATCTGAATGCAATATATTTAGGTGGTACAGGGAGTACCGAATATGGATTACCACAATTAGTTCCATCATTTGATTTAGAAGGTCACAGAACGATGCTTAAACAATCAAATCCCGATCAAAAAAGAATGGTATTAATGCTCGATCAAGAAGAAAGAAAACAAAGATTGCAGATGAAAAACATAGACATCTATCCTAATCCTGTTTCTGATCTTCTTACAATAAAAACCGATCTGAAAATTGAAAATGTAAGTGTGACTGATATTTCAGGGAAAAATAGCAATGCCACTTTCCGTGAAAATAAAGTTGATGTGAGAAATCTTCCTTCAGGATCTTATATCATTACTATTGAAACAAAAGAAGGAAAAACAACTAAGAAATTTATTAAAAAATAAATTTTACTTTTAAATTTTAGGTAAAAAGGAGAAACATTATGTTTCTCCTTTTGTTATTTTATCTTTTTCCAGTCTTGATTAAATCTAAGATCAAATAGTTTTCGGTAAAATAATTTTAAGCCATATGTTCCGGATAGACCATAGTCTTTGATTGTTTTGGTTTTTCCGTTGTCATAGGTTATTGTCAAAGTACAAGATTGATCGTCTGTCCATCTTACAGCATAATCTTCTTTAAGCTGGGAGAAATTAATATAATTTAGAATACTTTCAAAGGTTAGAAAATCAGCATCCTTTATTTTTGCTTCAAAATATCCCTCGTTTTTACCTTTGTTTAAAATTTCATATGCCTTATCTAGCGCTTTCGGGTCATTTTCATTGGTGAAATTAAACGCTTTAGCAATAAATTTAGAAGTTCCATTTTTATTAAGCTCCATGCTGAACATAGGACATGTTCCATAGCACATTCCTGTAGCGTATTCTATTTTTTGGATAGAATAATAGGTGACAGGAGAGGGATTGTACTCAATAAAGTCATCGAATTTATAATCTAATGTTTTCTTAATAATCTTAGAATTCAACTTATAAGTAGAGGCTTCCAAATCTTCGGTAAATTCTTCAAAAAATAAAGCAATATAATCTTTACCATCGATTTTTACAGGTGCGGGGATGGCAAAATCAAAAAAAACATGTTTTATATTCTTAATATGATAAGAGTCGCCTAGATCCAAAATTATTTTTGCAGTAGAAGTGCATGAAGTTTCTTTCTGGGACTTTTCATCGTAGCCACGGCAGGTTTTATCATCACCAATGACTAACAAATCTGTTTTGCCATTGTGATCAAAATCTCCTTTGTAAAAACTTTTATTAATGTTTAAGCTATCTGCGGTATTTTTTATCTTATCTGTGACATCGTGATAATTTTCATCAAAACTTTGAATGGTTTTTAATTCAAAATTAGGAAAACAGCTTGATTTACTGAGTTTACAATTCCTTATAAAAGACTGAACCTCGGATTCTGTTCCGAGGCTGTCTATTTTTGATAACATTTTGCTTTGTGAAAAACAAAACTGATTGATTACAATAAATAAGAATAAAAATATTTTTCTATCCATGTAGCTGTTTCCAGATTGCATCTTTCAATTCCACAAGACCTTCACCTGTAACTCCCGAGAAAAATAAAGGCTGTTTGTTTTCAGGGAATTCAGCAGAAATTTCTTTTTTCAGTTCATCATCCAAAAGATCCGCTTTTGAAACAGAAATGATGAAATCTTTATCTAATAATTCAGAATTATATTCTTTTAATTCGTTTTCCAGAATCTTAAATTCCTGAAAATGATCTTCAGAATCTGCAGGAATTAAAAATAATAGAATTGAATTTCTTTCAATATGTCTTAAGAATCTGTGTCCTAAACCTTTCCCCTCTGCAGCACCTTCAATAATTCCCGGAATATCTGCCATTACAAAAGATTTGTAGTTTCTGTAATCAACAATTCCTAAATTGGGAGTTAAAGTGGTAAATGCGTAGTTCGCAATTTTCGGTTTAGCTGCTGAAACAGACGCTAAAAGTGTAGATTTTCCGGCATTAGGGAAACCAACAAGGCCTACATCCGCTAAAATTTTAAGTTCGAAAACAACGTAGCCTTCCTGCCCGTCCATTCCAGGTTGTGCAAATCTAGGCGTTTGGTTGGTAGAAGATTTGAAATGCTCATTTCCTTTTCCTCCCATTCCTCCTTCCATCAGGATGATTTCCTGCCCATCTTCCATGATTTCGCCAATGATTTCACCCTCTTCATTTTTAGCAATAGTTCCGATAGGGACGTTGATATAAACATCCTCACCATAAGCTCCTGTAAGCTGGTTTTTAGCCCCGTTCTGACCGCGTTCCGCTTTAATGTGACGCGTGTATCGAAGGGGAAGTAAAGTCCATTCCTGAGCATTTCCTTTCATGATGACGTGACCGCCTCGACCTCCGTCTCCACCATCAGGACCACCTTTAGGAATATACTTTTCACGGCGAAGATGGGCAGAACCTGCACCTCCGTGACCGCTTTTACAATGAATCTTTACGTAATCTACAAAATTTGACATATTCTTTTGTTGTCAGTTAATGGTTGTCAGTTGATTGCTGAAAACTATCAACCATCAACTATCAACTGTTTTTATTTTACTTTTTCTACTTCAGCAAAAAGTTTTTCAGAGATCTCGTTGATATCTCCAACACCGTTGATCTCTACATACTTACCTTGTTGTTTGTAAAGCTCGGCTACTTCAGCTGTTTTTGCGTAGTATTCTTTTATTCTGTTTTCAATGATTTCTACATTGCTGTCATCAGATCTTCCGCTGATTTCTCCTCTTTTCAACAGTCTTTCAACCAAAATAGTATCTTCCACTACCAAAGAAAGACAAACGTCGATCTTATCATTCAATTCCTCTTTTACGATTTTCTCCAAAGCTTCTGTCTGAACAGCAGTTCTTGGATATCCGTCGAAAATAAATCCTGCAGCATCGGTCGGTTTTCTGATTTCGTCAACCAGCATATCTGTCGTTACCTGATCCGGAACCAATTCTCCTTTATCGATATAAGACTTTGCCAGTTTCCCAAGCTCAGTATCATTTTTCATATTGAATCTGAAAAGATCACCCGTTGAGATTTGCTTTAAATTGAATTTCTCGATTAAGTTTTGAGCTTGAGTTCCTTTTCCACTTCCTGGAGGGCCGAACAGAACAATGTTTATCATAATGTTGTTTTGCTTCTGGCAATTACAGCTGCCTTTTGGTTTTTCCCTTAAGTTTCCCTGCTTTTAGCCTTTAGCGTTTTTAAGTTATTATTAAATTTATTTCTTTATTTTACTTTTTAAGCTAAAAGCTATCAGCTAATAGCCAACAGCGTTTAATGGTTGATTTGTCCGTCAGATAATTGGTACAAATTCGGTAAGTTTCTACCCAACTCATCGTAATCCAATCCGTAGCCTAAAACAAATTTATTTGGAATTTCCTTTCCGATATAATCCAGTTGGAAATCTTTCTTATACACTTCAGGTTTCAATAAAAATGAAGCGATTTTTACAGATTTTGGACGTTGCGTTTCGTTGAAATATTTGAAAAGACTTTCAACAGTATTTCCGGTGTCCACGATATCTTCTACAAGAATAATGTGACGGTCTTTTACGTCCTTCGTTAGTTCCATTTTTTGGTAAACGATTCCCGTAGATTCTGTTCCTGCATAAGAACTCATTTGGATAAAAGCAATCTCACATTCTCCCGGATAATGTTTTAAAAGGTCTGAGAAGAACATAATTACTCCGTTCAACACCCCAATAAAAACAGGAACTTCATCCTTATAATCTTCATAAATTTTTAAAGCTGTAGCTTTTACAATCTCCTGAATCTCGGCATCCTTCAAATAAGGAACAAAAGTTTTGTCGTGAACTTTAATACTTTCCATAAAAATTTTTAGTAGGCTGCAAAGTTACGGATTTTTGACGAAAGTTTTTTGAGGGTGTATCAGTTTAGTTAAACAATTGGAAGAGAAAGTTTTAATAAAATGAAACAGATCCTTCGGCAAGCTTAGCATGATACCGTTAAAATGCACTGTTCAATAAAAACGAATAAAATTTAGACCTGTCATGCTGAGCGAATTCGAAGCATCTTTATAAAGTAAACAAATCACAGTTTAAAAATTCCCCTCCTTTGGAGGGGTGGCGAAAATTTCAAAGAAATTTTTGACGGGTGGTTTATTTTCAATATTGTTACATCATCGTTTTCCATTCTGCTGTCTTTCCGTAGGAATCTAAACTCGGATTTATAATACTTATGTTTCTAATAGTAAGCCGAGATTCCTACGGAATGACAAACCTTACGATGATCTCAAACTTTGAAAATAATTGCTAAAATCCTAGCCCCGATTGCAGAGAAAATCCTTTTTTGAAAAAAAAGATTGTAACGGAAAGCGGGAAAAAGCTTCAAAAAATAATTTTTCCTTATCTTTGCAACTCATAAAACCCAAAATATCAGGATGTAGGATACAATTTCTTTCAGATTTTATAAACAATAACAACCAAAGTTATTGCAGTTCTAATTTTAATTACAGAAAGAAATTATGTTTTTTTTACACAATATATCCTTTGGGTTTCCTGCGGGCAATCTACTATTTAATTCTATCAACTTAACGATACAAACTCACACAAAATCGGCTTTGGTCGGAAGTAACGGTATGGGAAAATCCACATTGCTGAAAATCATGGCGAATGAAATTGAACCTTTGGAAGGCAATGTCAACAGCCAAGGTGACTTATTTTATGTTCCGCAAATGTTTGGGAATTTTAATGATTTAACGGTCGCGGAATGTCTTAAAATTGATAAAAAACTAGAAGCTCTCCAAAAAATAACGAGTGGGGAAGTGGATGAAATTTATTTTGAAACTTTGAATGACGATTGGGATATCGAAGAACGTTGCCAAAATGCTTTACAATATTGGAAACTTGAAAATTTAGATCTAGATCAAAAATTGGAAAGCCTGAGTGGCGGCCAGAAAACAAAGGTTTTTCTTGCCGGAATTCAAATTAATCAGCCTGAAATTATTTTGCTGGATGAACCAACGAATCATCTTGATTTGGAAGGTCGAAATCTGTTATACGATTTTATTGAAAAAACGAGTTCAACCATTGTGATTGTGAGTCATGATCGTACTTTGCTGAATTTGGTTGATACGATTTTTGAACTGAGCAATCAGGGAATTTCAACGTATGGCGGAAATTATGATTTTTATGCCGAACAAAAAGAAATTGAAAATGAAGCCTTGCAAAACGATATTCATTCCAAAGAACGGGCGCTGAAAAAAGCGAAAGAAAAGGAAAGAGAAACGATTGAGCGAAAACAAAAACTCGATGCGAGAGGAAAAGGAAAGCAGGAAAAATCGGGTGTGGCAAGAATTATGATGAATACGTTGCGGAATAATGCCGAGAAAAATTCTTCGAAATTAAAATCTGTTCATGCTGAGAAAATCAATGATATTTCCGGTGATTTGCGGGATTTGCGTTCGTCTGTGAGAAATGCGGATCAGATGAAAGTAAATTTTAATGATTCGAATCTGCATTCGGGGAAAATTTTGATTTTGGCGAAGGAAATTAATTATACATATGATGAAAACAATCTTTGGAAAGAAAATCTCAATCTTGAAATCCGAAGTGGTGACAGAATTTCGATTAAAGGCTCGAATGGTTCAGGAAAAACAACTTTGATTAAACTGTTGCTCGGAGATCTGCAACCTTCTGTCGGAACAATTTCCAGATCGGATTTTCAGACGATTTATATTGATCAAGAATATTCTTTGATTGATAAACAGGCAACGGTTTATGAGTTTGCTCAACAATTCAACGATAATGCGTTGCAGGAATCTGAAGTAAAAACCTTATTATCAAGATTTTTATTCGGAAAGGAAACCTGGGACAAAAAATGTGATGTTTTGAGTGGTGGAGAACGCCTTCGACTTCTTCTGTGCGGGCTTTCTATCAGCAATAAAGCTCCCGATATGATTATTCTCGATGAACCGACCAATAATTTAGACCTTCAAAATGTGGAAATTCTGACGAATTCTATTAAGGATTATCATGGAACTTTGCTGGTGATTTCACATGATGAAGTGTTTTTGGAGGAGATTAGGATAGATCAGGAACTGAAATTAGATTAAATACTCGTACTTGTATTCTTATAAGCCGAATTATCATAAAATTATCCCGGATATATCATCCTGGATTTTATATTTAAAAAGCCTGTTCTTATTCAAGTTGATTATATTCAGGAATAAATGTTTTTACTGTTTTAAAATCCAGTGATAAATTTCATTAAGTATCTCTTCCCGTATTTTCTCATTTAAAATCTCATGGCGCATTTCCGGATAAAGCTTTACCTCTACATTCTGAAAACTGTCAATCTTTAAATTGTTAACGGTACGCATCACTCCTTTCCCAAAATCACCAATCGGATCATTCTGTCCGCTTACGAATAAAAAAGGGAATGACTTAGAAATAGAAGAAGCCCAGTTTCTTGTTGTCGCTTTTTTATAAATGGTAAATAAAGTGTAAAAAGCATTATTGGTGAAAGGAATGCCGCAGAGTTTATCCTGTTCAAAAGCTTTTCTGTTTTCAGGATTGATACTTAGCCAGCTGGTGTTGCTAAAATCTTTATCCTTTTTAAAATGCTTGTTATTGACACTTGTAAAAACAGAATTTAAAAAAGTTAGATGACGGGGTGAGATAGCATTTGCTAATGATAAATAGGCTATCAAAATATTTATTCCAGGTAAAGGTCCGCCGGTTCCTGTAATGATTGCTCCTGAAAATTTGTTACTTGCCTTTTGAAGAAGACAGCGGGTAATAAAAGATCCCATAGAATGTCCCAAGATAAAATGCGGAACATCTGGAAACTGCTCTGCAAGATGATTAGCCATCATTTCCGAATCTGCAATAAGTCTTTCATCAGGCTTTTCAAGCTGGAAAAAGCCAATGTCCTTTTTCTCTTTTGTCGATTTTCCATGTCCTAAATGATCATATGTCAATACAGCGATCCCATGAGCTGCAAAATATTCTGCAATCTCTACATATCTTCCGCTGTGTTCCTGCATGCCATGAACAATAAGCAGGGTGGCTTTTGTTGTTTCCGGAGAAAACAGGGTGTAAAAAAGCTGTGACTCATTGTTTATTTTTGATGAGAGGTAGGCTGCGGTTTGGGGTAGAGACATAAAAACTTATTTAGATGCTAATCAAAGATATGGAATACTAAAGTTCCCAGTATAATTATATTTGATAAACTGACGAATAATTTAGACTTTCAAAATATGGAAATTCTGACGAATTCTATTAAGGATTATCATGGAACTTTGATGGTGATTTCGCACGATGGGGTGTTTTTGAAGGAGATTGTGGTTGTCGATGAGGTTTTGTTGCAATAAGAATAATAAAATATCCATACTGTTTGTCATTCCGCAGGAATCTAAGTTGTTGAAAGGTTTCTGCGGAATGATAATTATTTGATTTATAACTTTAATTTATATTCTAATTCACCTTCAAGTTCATTAGTTAGATTGTAGGATGTTTTTAATGTAGATCTCAGAGAATCCAATTGATTTAAAAGCTTATTTTTAGATTTTGTAAGAACAGAATATACATTTGGCCAATTTTTCATAACATCATAGAACCCTTCCATTCCATTAATTACAGTAGGTATATTTTCTTTTAAACTTTTAATTTCTTCTAAAAGTGATGTTAAGTTATTAATATTCTCATCAATATTATCTTTGTTAATATTATTGATATAAATTGAACAAATTTTTATTGCTGACTCAAAATTTTCTTCATATAATGGTGATTCAAGTATTAGTCTATTTGTATAGTTATCAATACTTTTTGCTGTTCTTCCTAATATTGAGGTTACTAAATTTTTATTAAATTTTGGTAAGTTTTTAATCCTATCTAATTCAGCTGTTTTGTTTGTAAATTCTTCTCCAATTATATTAGTAGCTTCTGAAATATTATTTAAAGCTAAATTTATATTTGCCGTATAATCTTCGAATTGAATAATAAAGTCTAAAACACCAATTTCCTCATTTTCAGAAGAGATATCTAAACTATTAACTTTTGATTTTATTTTTGTAGTAGACTCATTTGTTGAATTATTTAATAGGTTATCAGTTCTTTTTGGAAGATGAATTCTTAACTGACTTATTAAATCTTCAGTATTATTAAAATTCCAATATAATATATTATTTTCTTTTAAAACTTCTTTGAAATTTTTAATTTTAGTTATCTGTTCCGGAATAATTTCATCTACGGGAATTGCTTCAGATTTAAAGTAAAATAATATTTGAATATTTTCTCCATTTTCAAATCTTTTTAAAGCTCTTAAAAATTCTTCTTCTGTTCCTGATTCTGCTACTGCAGTTTTGGTTCCAAATTTTTTCCAAATGATACCAAGGAAAATGTCGTATTCGTCTCCAATATCTTCGTTAATAATTTGCTGTGTATGTTGGAGAGTAATTCCTGGTGCAGAATGGGTTTCCCATTTAATTAAATCAAAATGGACATCATTTGATTTTCCATATGTTTTATTAAGTTCATTTATTAAATTTGGTATTTCATTTCTTTCAGATTCTAAATCCATAGGGGAACTCAAAAGAATTGAATATTGAGTAAACTTTTTTGGCATTTCTTTGTTTTTTATTGCTAATATATGTAATGTAAACTAATAAATAATGCGGAAAACCGTAACGATTTCCATCCCATTCAAAAATAAAATCCACCACAAATTTGCTCACCCAATTTTTTAAAAGTAATTTTGCATGAATCTAAAATAAAAGTAAAATATGTCAACTTACGTAGTTGTAGGTCTTCAGTATGGAGATGAAGGTAAAGGAAAAATCACGGATGTTTTATCGGCAAAATCAGATTACGTTGTACGTTTCCAAGGAGGGGACAACGCTGGTCACACGGTTTATGTAGGTGAAGAGAAATTCGTTTTGCACCTTCTTCCATCGGGAGTTCTTCAGTGCAAAGGGAAGTGTATCATTGCCAACGGAGTAGTGGTAAATCCTAAATCTTTCATTAAGGAGGTGAATCAGATTGAAAGCAAAGGCTTGAAAACTGATCACATTTTCATCAGCAGAAGAGCGCATGTCATCATGCCTTACCACATTCTTTTGGATACTTACCGTGAAGAAGAACACGGAGGAACGCAGATCGGAACGACGAAAAAAGGGATCGGACCTTGCTATGAAGATAAAATTGCAAGAGTTGGGATCAGAATGATCGACCTTCTGAATCCTGAGATTTTAAGAGACAAAATCGAGAAAAACTTAAAAATTAAGAATTCTCTTTTTGAAAAATATTACGGAAAACCGACATTAGACGTTGAAGAAATCTACAACGAATATTTAGAGATCGGAAAACAGCTTCAAGACAGAATCGTAGATACTGAATTAGAATTAAACGAAGCGATCAGAGATGGTAAAAACGTTTTGTTTGAAGGAGCGCAAGCTTTGATGTTAGATATCGATTTCGGAACCTATCCATACGTAACTTCATCTTCTCCATCTACGGGTGGTGTTTGTACAGGAGCAGGAGTTCCGCCAACATCCCTTCAAAACTTAATCGGTGTGGCAAAAGCTTACTGTACGAGAGTTGGAAACGGACCTTTCCCATCAGAATTAGACAACGAATTAGGAGAAAGTATCAGACAAATCGGTGGTGAGTTCGGAGCAACTACAGGTAGACCAAGAAGAACGGGTTGGTTAGATCTTGTTTCTTTAAAGCACGCTTGTATGATTAACGGTATCAATAACTTGGTAATTACGAAACTAGACGTTCTTACAGGAATTGAAAACTTAAAAGTTGTTACTCATTATAAAACTGAAGACGGAAAAATCATCGATTATTTTACTTCTTCAACAGAAAAATTATACAACTACGAACCAATCTACCAAGATCTACCGGGTTGGAAAGAAGACATCACAAAAGCAAGAAGCTATGATGAACTTCCACAAACAGCTCAGGAATATATCGAGTTTATCGAAAAATATTTAGGAATCAACGTTTACTTGGTTTCTGTAGGTCCAGAAAGAAGCCAGAACATTATCAGAAAAGAATTATTCTAAAATAATTTCAGATATTTTAAATCCCGCTTAATAGCGGGATTTTTTTGCTTATATATCAGTGTTGAATATATTTATGATATAGTTAAATTTTAAATATTGTACTGTTTATTTTGTTTTTATGAAATGTTGGTAATTTTTTGGCAAATATTTTGATAGACGTTTGGGGATTAATTATCAGGAGTTGAAAAACTGATAATTTTATTTTTTAACAGTTTAAATTTTTAGTGATGAAACACCTACACCAAAATCAAGAATTTCGTTTTAATGAAGTTTTATTTGAGCGCCGTAATAAGGAGTATGGAGCCTATGTTTTAAGAAATGAATCAGACAGGATATTAACCAAAGCACTTTTTGTAGGTGTGAGTATATTGGCTGCAGTTTCTATTACGCCATTTGTGATTAATGCATTTAACGCTGAGAGTTCGGTACATATTCCTACGGATGGTCCGCCGGTAGTTATTGAATTACATAAAGTGGATCAGCCAGATGTCCCGCCTGTAAAAGTTGAACCTGTAGAGCCCACTACACCTCCTAATGTAAAAACATACGATGCAAGAGAGATTCAACCTACAAGAAATGCTGCTGAAGTTGATAAGGAGGAAAGACCAATTGATGCTATAGCAGGAACGCAGGATAACTTTAAGGGAGAAGCTGCAAAAACTGATTATATACCAACGCCTCCAGTAATAGGAACAGGACCGGTTATTAGTAATACTGTAAAACCTCCTGTTGTAGTTCCGGAAGTTGAAGATAAAACACCTAGAACAAAAGTAGATGTAGAAGCTGCTTTTGAGGGAGGAATTGACGCCTTTAGAAATAAAGTAATGAATAAGTTTGATGCTTCAGGTTTTGAAAATGAAGGAGTAATTAAAACAACTATTACATTCATCGTAGAAAAAGACGGAACAATTTCCGGAATTAAAGCAGATGGTATGAATGGTGATTTTAACAGTGAAGCGTTAAGAACTATAAAATCAATCAAAGGAAAATGGACTCCAGCAAAAGTAAAAGGAGAATCCGTAAGAAGCTATTTCAAATTTCCAATATCAATGAAGTTTGATAATTAATATCTCGAAAACAAATCATAACAGTTATCCACAAAGAATTTTTTTTGTGGATAATTTTTTTTATTGCTAAAAGTCTTATTAACAATATTTTAACTCTATTTTTAATTTTGTGACCCACCTAGAGCAAAGAAAAAAGTGTATTTTTGAATCTTAAAGTTCTAAGAATGGCAAAAATCATAGGTATCGCTAATCAAAAAGGAGGTGTTGGAAAGACGACAACCGCAGTAAATTTAGCGGCAGCATTAGGGGTATTGGAAAAGAAAATATTAATCATTGATGCTGATCCTCAGGCGAATGCTACCTCAGGTTTAGGTGTTGAGGACGTTCAGTATTCTACATACAATTTATTGGAGCATAGTGTTGATACAAGAAGCTGTATCAAGCAAACGGCAACTCCGAATCTTGATATTGTACCCTCTCATATCGACTTGGTAGCAGCAGAAATTGAGCTGGTAGACAAAGAAAACCGTGAGTATATGCTGAAAAAAGCATTGGAAAGCGTAAGAAAAGACTACGATTATATCATTATCGATTGTGCTCCGAGTTTAGGGCTTATCACAGTGAATGCGCTTACAGCAGCAGATTCTGTGATTATTCCGATTCAGTGTGAATATTTTGCATTGGAGGGATTAGGAAAGCTTTTGAATACCATTAAAAATGTTCAGAAGATCCATAACAAAGATTTAGATATCGAAGGACTTCTTTTAACGATGTACGACAGTAGATTGAGACTGTCTAATCAGGTAGTGGAAGAGGTGAATTCTCACTTCCCTGAAATGGTGTTTGAAACCATCATCAGCAGAAACGTAAGACTGAGTGAAGCTCCTAGTTTTGGAGAAAGTATCCTGAACTACGATGCAGAAAGTAAAGGAGCGGTTCAGTATATTCAGCTGGCTGAAGAAGTTTTGCTGAAGAACGAAAAATTAGTGAAGAATTAAAAAAAAGCAAATAGCCAAGCTAAAAGCAAAATATGAAGGACAAAAAAAGAGCGATGGGGCGCGGTTTAGGTGCTATTCTTAGTGCAGAATCCAAAGCGACAATTAATTCTGCTACCGATGTGGGAGCAGATAAATTTGTGGGAAATATTGTAGAAGTATCCATAGAAGATATTTATCCGAATTCGACCCAGCCAAGAACTTATTTTGATGAAAAAGCATTAAATGAACTTGCTCTATCTATTAAGAATTTAGGCATTATTCAGCCTATTACCTTAAGAAAAGACGGAGAAAGATTCGAAATTATATCTGGGGAAAGACGTTTCAGAGCAAGTAAAATTGCCGGTCTTACCAGTATTCCTGCCTATATTCGTTTGGTAAATGATCAGGAGCTTCTGGAAATGGCTCTTGTTGAAAATATTCAGAGAGAAGATCTGGATGCCATTGAAATTGCGCTTACTTATCACAGACTTTTAGAAGAAATTGGATTGACGCAGGAAAATCTTAGCCAAAGAGTAGGAAAGGACAGAAGTACTATTACTAACTCAATACGACTTTTAAGATTGAGTCCGGATATCCAGAACGCAATCAGAAGCGGGGAAATTTCTGCAGGACACGGTAGAGCGATCATCAGCTTGGAAAGTGAAGAACATCAGCAGATTTTATTTGATTTAATTATCAAAGAACAGTTGAACGTTCGTCAGGCTGAACAAGCGGCTACAGCACTGAAAAACCCTAAATCACCTGCAGCAAAAAGAGCAAAAGCAGAACTTTCCAATAATTATAAGAGAGTTCAGAAAACAATATCTGATATATTAGATGTAAAAGTGGAGATTAAAACCTCCGGAAATGGTAAAAAAGGTAAGCTGGTTCTGGATTTCAAAAATGAAGATGAACTGGAATATATTTTATCCCATATAAAATAAATGAAGAAAATATTTTTCACATTTTTTCTGTGTCTGTTCACAGTGGCCTATTCACAAGTAATCCCTAATGATACCATTAAGGTAGACTCTGTTGTGATTAAGGAGAAACCTGTAGCACAACCTAAAAGAACTCTTAAACCTGAATCGAAAATTGTAGAAGATTTAGAAAAAGCAAATGGACCTACGAGACAAACCGTAAAGCTTAATCCTACAAGAGCGGGTTTATACTCTGCAGTTTTGCCTGGATTAGGACAGTATTACAATAAAAAATACTGGAAAATCCCAATCGTATGGGGAGCGGTAGGAACCGGAGTAGGAATCGCGATCTGGAATGATAATCAGTACAAAAAATACCGTGAATATTACATTGCCAAGTTGAACGGTACTCCGAATGAATTTGTTGACAGCAAACCGTGGTTGGATAAAACAGCTTTAGGAAACGTTCAGGACAGGGCAAAAAGACAAAGAGACTATGCAATCGCTATTACAGGACTTATTTATATTCTGAATATTGTAGATGCTGTGGTAGACTCTCATCTTTATGAAAGCCGTCACGATCCGGACCTTTCTTTTGCACCTGCAGTCATTCAGGATCAATATGGAATTACCCCTCCTAAAACGGGGTTGAGTTTAAGTTATAGATTTTAATAAATTATACTGAATTTAGATTTTGGTATAATTAAAATAATAAAAAAATATGAGAATAGCATTAGTTGGATATGGTAAAATGGGTAAAATCATTGATGAAATTGCTCAGAAAAGAGGTCACGAAGTCGTAGCCCGCCTAAAAGAAACTCCAACTGCTGAAAATCTTAATAATCCGGATGTTGTTATTGAATTTTCACTTCCCGAAGTGGCATTTGAAAATGTAAAAGCATGTCTTGAAAATAACATTCCGGTAATCTGCGGTACAACAGGATGGCTGGAAAAAAGAGCTGAAATCGAAAAAATCTCTGTTGAAAATAATACGGCATTTTTATACGGATCAAACTTCAGTTTAGGGGTAAACTTATTTTTTGCTTTAAACGAAAAACTGGCTGATCTAATGAAAAATGTAGATGAATATTCTTGCCAATTGGAAGAAATTCACCACGTTCACAAAAAAGATGCTCCAAGTGGAACTGCGATTTCTATTGCAGAAGGAATTTTCAAACACAATTCAAAGTTTGATGCCTGGAAACTGGATGAAACGAAAGATAACCAATTGGGTATTTTTGCGATTCGTGAAGATGAGGTTCCGGGAACTCACAGTGTATTCTACAGAAGTGAAGTAGATGAAATTGAAATCAAGCATACTGCCTTCAACAGAAACGGTTTTGCACTGGGCGCTGTAGTTGCTGCTGAATGGATTAAAGATAAAAAAGGAAATTTTGAAATGAAAGACGTTTTAGGTCTTTAATTTTGTAACAAAATCCTTACATTGTAAACTAATTAGTAAGAAATGATCAATGAACAAAATAACCCATTGCTCATTCCAGATTACTTAAATTATACATTAGGCATAAGAATTTTATGAATTACTTTTTAACGTACACAGTTTATGTTCTCATCTTATCTGTATTGATGGGGATTTCTACTTGGAAGCTGTTTAAGAAAATGGGATATAGTCCGCTATTTGCTTTTATCCCTTTCTATAATTATTTCATTATTTTAAAAGAAACAAAACATCCAAAGTGGTGGGCAATTTTATCCTACTTACCCATTGTAGGGCCTATCATGATGTCTGTTTTTCATATTTACTTAATGAAGAAATTTGGAAAAACCCTTTTCCAGAATCAACTTCTTACGGTAATTCTTCCATTTATATACATGGCAACTGTAAACTACTCTAAAGATGTAGAAATAGAAGATGAAGATGCCAATGATGTTTTCTTAACAGACGAAGAAAAAACCACAAAGAAAAAAGATACTTTCATCGGTTCTATTACTTTTGCGGTAGTTTTCGCAACAATCATCCACGTTTTTGTTACCCAGCCATTCGGAATCCCTACAGGATCTATGGAAAGAACACTTTTAGTAGGTGATTTCCTTTTCGTAAACAAATGGAGCTATGGATACAGACTTCCGATGCGTCCCGTTGCGATTCCTTTCTTACAGGGAACAATTATGGATACCGGAGAAAAAGGGAACCCTAAAGATGATCCTAAATCTTATGTGGATGCAGTAAAACTTCCTTACGAGAGAATCTTCCAATTCAATAAACCTCAGAGAAAAGACGTAGTTGTTTTCAACTATCCTCAGGATTCTGTACATACAGCTATTGATAGAAAAGACCCTTATGTAAAAAGATGTGTTGCTATTGCAGGAGATACTTTCGAGATGAGAGGAGGAAGACTTTTTGTCAATGGAAAAGCAGAAACATTTTTGGGAGATCAGGAAGTTCAGCACGCTTATACAGTAAATACAGGATCTCAGTTAGATATTCCTTCCTTATACAATACTTACGGATTTTTACCGGTAAGAGAGATGCAGACTGAAAAAGGATTTATCTATGCATTTCAGGGATTGACAGATAAAACAGCTGCAGAAATAAAAACTTTACCGAATGTGGTAAGTATGGAAGAAAGTATTTTTCCTAAAGATTCTGCTACGGTTTCTTATAAATTAAATGCAGACAAGTCAGCTTATACTAAGAGTATTGATACCACTCAATCTATCTTCCCGATAAATAAACCTTGGAATCAGGATTGGTACGGTCCTTTGAGAATTCCTAAAAAAGGTGACGTTGTTACCATTACTAAAGAAACACTTCCAACGTATCAATGGATTATTTCTGAATATGAACATAACAGTTTAGAAAACAAAAACGGGAAAATCTTTATTAACGGAAAAGAAACAAACCAATATACGATTCAGCAGGATTATTATATGATGATCGGAGACAACAGAGATGCTTCATTAGATGCTAGGTTCTTTGGTTTTGTTCCGGAAGAAAATATTGTAGGAAAGCCAATGTTTACATGGATGAGCGTTCAGGGAGTTTTCCCAGATGCAAGCTCAACGTATCAGGCTCCTAAAAAAATCCGTTGGGACAGAATGTTTAAAGCAACCAATACAGGAGAAGCCAACAAAACTTCATATTGGTGGGTTGCAGCAATGATTCTTATCCTGTTCTTCGGTTGGGAATACTTCATGAAACTATTCAAAAAGGATAAAAAAGAAGAAAATTTATAAAAATAAAAAGACAACTAAAACAGTTGTCTTTTTTATTTTAGATGGTATCTTATTTTGAAATTTATCGATGTTTCTCTTCTTCATTGAGACGGTTTAAAAAATACGAAGGTGGAATCTGGTACTTTTCCTGAAAATTTTTGGCGAATGCCTGTGTAGAATTATAGCCCGCCTTTTCTGCGGTTTCCTGTAGGCTGATGTATCTTGTTTTAGGTTTATTTTTCCATTGAGATACAATATGATTAAGTCTTAAATTATTTAGATATCCAGATAGGTTTTCATTTTTATAATGATTAAGTATTTTAGACATATAGGTAGTATTTGTGCCACATGTCTTTGATAAAGAGAGAAGCGTAATATCTCTTTTTAAAAAATGTTTTTCCGTTTCAAAAATATTAAGTTGATTCAAGACGTTTTCAATAATTAAAGGGTTTATATTGAGTGTGTTATGAATTATTTTTTTTTCATCATCAGATTCGATTGGTTGATCTTTTAGAAAAGGCTCTTTTTCATCTTTCTCTTTTTGGGAAATAAATAATTCTTCGTAAAGCTTTTTAAAATATTTTTTTCTCTTATAAGTTTTAATAAGATGAAAAGCAAGAAATGACATGATTGTTAAACCTAAAAATATCAGGGTGATATATAAAGTTCTTTCCCATTTTAAAGTATTTTCAAGGTTCTCTTTTTCATCAGACAGTTTCTTTGTGTCATATTCTTTTTTTAGAGTACCATATAGATATTTATAATCTCTTTCGTATATTTTGTCAAGGGCCATTAATTTATTTACATACTGCAGCTGTTTACGTACATCATTTGCCTGAGAATAATATTTAATTAATATTTCAAAGGCAGGCCTAAAAAAAGGATCTAGTTTTCCAGTTTTTTCATATTCACGATCGAGTTCAAGAAAATAAGGTATTGCCTGTTCTTTTTGATTGAGATTCCAATAAGACATCCCTATATAAAATTTATCACTGAGATGTTTCCAATTATCTTCATACAAACGAAGCGCCTCATTTAGAGTATTTATTGCTTGAGAATAGTTTTTATGAAAATAATGAGTTGTTCCTTCCAATGATATGAAGTAAGGGTAATATTCCTTGAGATCTTTATTGTTTTTAATGAAATTTTTACCTTCATCAATAAGCTTAAAGTCACCTTGTTTATTTATTTGATTATTATTATCACTGTAAGCGATTAATGAATAAATGTAATAATATCTGTAGTCTGTATCACCAATTTTTTTATGATTATCGCGGAAAAAATTCACGCTTTTTTCAAATAGAGTATCAGCTTCTTTATATAGCCCTAGGTAGTTTTTAACCCTCGCGATTTGATATTCCGCATTATGTAATAAATAAGGATCTTTTCCTTTCTGAATGTAGTCATAGCCTTTTAAAAAGCTATCAAGGGCTCTAGGATAATTTTCGTTGGTAACGTAAGTCATACCTAACAATAAATAACTATCACCTAACAGGTTGGTCTGATTAATTTTTCTAGCATAAATGACCACACTGTCACTGTACTTGATCTGGTCAGCTCCTCGTTGGTTGAAGCTTGCTAGAACATAGCCTCTCCTGATCTGTTTTAAATTATTTTCTGATTTGGCTTTCTTAATAAGATCAATAATGTACTCCCATTGCTTGCTAGGGTCCTTTTCTAGAGATTTTATTTTGCTTTCCAAATCTGAATATGAAGAATCTGCATATGGGCCTTTATACTGTGTGTATGAAAAAGAAAATATAAATAATAAAATGGATATAAATAGTCTTGAAAAATTCATCTTGCGTCATAAAACTGGGACAAAATTAAGTAAATAATTATGATTTAATATTTAAAATCACAAAATGTTGATTTACAATAGTTTTTATTGCGTTTTTTATGATTATACAAATATATTTTATGAATTTATAATTGTTTTGTATTTAATTAAAATAATAATTTATAAATACAAGATTGATTTGGTTTAAGTGTTTGTTATTCAATGTGTTGTTGTGTTAGATTTGTTTCAGAAAATATAGAAAAGTAATGACAAATTTTAAATGGTATGCATGTCTTGCAGTAATGTTCTTGTTACTGTTAGGGTCGTGCAGAAATGATCAAGATGACTTTGATTTTGAATCCACAAAAACTTCAATAGGCATATCTTCTAAGAATGTATTAATGAAAAATTCTGATACGATAAAGGAAGTTATTAATATGCAAAACTCAGATAATTCCGGAGCTATTAATGGCTTAGGCGAATTTGATGAAGATCCAAAAGTTACTCCTCCGAAAAAATAGTTTGATCAAGTAATAAAGATACAATTATGAAAAAGATTCTCTCATTTACAGTGATGCTTATATCCTTTTTTTATTATTCTCAGACAAATAGGTTCTTTTATGAACTAAAGTCAAGAAAAGATTCGACACAGGATTATAAACAGAATATTATGGTTTTGGACATTAACCCCAAGTCTGTAAAATTCTATGATAAGGTTTTGTTAGACAAAGATTCTATAAATAAAAATAATCTAAGCGGAGAAGTGTCAAGAACTAATACTGGTACTGATCAGCTAATAGTGAGAGACGCAAATAGCTATACTAATAAGTGGTATAGAGATTTTTTTGAATATTTCGTGATAAGCACGACAGATAAAATGAAGTGGGAGCTTTCTAAGGAGACTATCACCTACGAAGGATATACTCTTCAGAAAGCAACAACAGATTTTGGAGGACGGAAATGGACTGCTTGGTTTGCAGATTCTGTAAATATTCCTGAAGGACCTTATAAGTTTAGAGGTTTGCCTGGATTGATATTTTTATTGAAAGATTCCCAAGAAAACTTTGTTTACAAACTTGTTAAAAACACCAAATTTAATAAAACCTATGATACAAGCAGTTTTTTAGAGAATCATTATGATAAAAAAGCCGTTAAGACAAATGTAAAGAACTTCAATACATATTTGATTGATATTTATAATAATCCGACCCGCTCAATGTCTGAGAATATAAAAAATGGCAATAAAGTTTCTGTAAAAGATGCTGATATCACATCAGTAGCGGAACTGAATCAAAAAAAGAAAATGATGCAAAAAATGATTAAAAACAGATATATATATCTGGAACAAGATAAACAACCAAAATTTGATTGACATTAAATAGAAATTAATAAAGTTTCTGTTTATAAAACAAATTTTAAAAAAGATTAAACATACTGATCAAACAAAGGCCACGTGAGATCACAAGTGTTTATTATACTTTATTAATTTTTAAATTTTACAATTATGTTAAAAAAAAGACTAAAAGACATGTCTAAAAAATCAGAGAGACATGAGGGGATCGAAGTTATCAAGGATTCAGGCCTTACATCTATTAAAGGAGGAACTGGTATAAGTACAGATACAAGTCTTACAACTTGTACTAAACTGGTTGACTGTGGATGGAACAGTGAAGCTTGTCCTAACTTGAGAACTTGTTCTTGGAACGGATAATAAAAGTTTTTTGATAGGCTGGAATTTTTCCAGCCTTATTAATCACATAAGATAAAATTTAATTATAAACTAAAAATTGATCAACCTTAAACAATGAAAATATCAAAATATCACTTGTCTACAGATATATTGGATGAATATGATCTTCCGGACAAGCAAATACTCTTTTCAACCCGTACTGGCTCTTCCCTTTTAGTAGATTCACATATTTATCAGAATCTACTGGCAGGTAATTTTTCAAGTATAAATGAAGAGCTCATAGCCACTTTGAAGGATAATTTAATAATAGTAGATAAAAACGAAGACGAGTTTCATACAGTAGTTACAGAAAATGATGAAAACCGTGAAAGCGTAGATGTATTGTCTATGACTATCCAGCCTTCTGCAAACTGTCAATTAGGTTGCTATTATTGTGCACAAAACCATACTAAAGATTATGCTTCGGAAGATATTATTGAAAAATATATAGAAAGAATATTGTTCTTTTTAAATTCTGGGAAGAAATATAAAGGAATAAATATTACTTGGTATGGAGGAGAGCCTTTAACGGGACTTAAATCTATAAAGAATACCACAGAAAGGCTATTAAAAATATGCGAGGAAAGAGATCTTTGGTATTCTGCTTCTATGGTAACAAATGGACTGAGTTTGAAAGGTAAGCTTTTTCAGGAACTTGTAACTCAGTATAAAGTCAGAGATTTTCAGATTACATTGGATGGGCTGGCTGAATCGCATGATAAAAGAAGATATACCAAAAATAATAATAACCCTACTTTCGATTTAATATTTAAAAACATTGTAGACTGTACAAAAACCGAGGCTTATCAAAATAAACTTGGAGGGATTACAGTGAGAATTAATATTGATAAAACAAACCATTCATTTGTAGATCCTCTTCTTGAATATTTTGTTGAAAAAGGTATTAACCAGTATATTGGAGTAAGTTTCGCACCGATCGTTAATTGGGGAGGAAATGATGCAGGAAAAGATTCTTTAACCAATGAAGATTTTGCTAAAAAGGAAATTGACTGGCTACTTTATTGTTTTGATAATAAAATTAAGTTTTCAAGCCTGTTACCAAAAAGAATACACTATGCATGTATGGTAGAAAGAGATGATTCAGAAGTATATGATGCTTTTGGAAATATTTATACTTGTTGGGAGTTTCCGTATACCGATAATTATGGTGGAGACGAACACAAAATTGGTAATCTAAATAATGATTATTCAACTTTTGATAACAATGCTACCTTACGTAATTGGTCAGACGTAATAAAATCTGGAAAAACTTGGTGTAAAGAATGCTCGCATCTGCCGGTTTGCGGAGGAGGATGTCCGAAATCATGGTATGAAGATACTCCAGCATGCCCGGAATTTAAATTTAACTATAAAGAAAAACTAATATTAGATTATTATCTAAGAGAATCTGCTAAGAATGAAGAAATTCATATTTCAAAATGATGCAATGGACTGCGGTCCGGCTTGTCTGGCAATGATCTGTTCATTTTTCGGAAAAGATATTGATCTTCAGTATCTCCGATATGAAAGCTATATTACCAGAGAAGGAGTTTCATTATTGGGGATAAGCGAAGCTGCTAAAAAAGTCGGGTTACAGTCTACTGCTGCAAAAATAAAATATGAAGCATTGGATAAGAAGCATCTTCCCTGTATCCTGCACTGGAATAAAAACCATTTTGTCGTACTGTATAAAATATCAAAAAGTTTTTTTTCAGGGAAGCTTATTTACAAAATAGCAGATCCTGCTCATGGATTTGTTTCTCTTTCTGAGCAAGAGTTTAAAAAATGTTGGCTTGTAGAGGATGAAAAGGGGATCGCTTTTCTCTTAGAACCAACAGAAGAATTTTATAAAATAGAATATAAAAAAGAAGAAGATATTTCTTTTAAATATCTTCTAAAATACTTGAAGCCACACCATAAAAAAATGTGGCAGATGTTTTGCCTGTTGCTGCTTGGAACATTAACAACACTTTTCTTTCCCATACTCACCCAGAAACTTATTGATGAGGGGGTAGATAAAAAAAATCTTTCAGTTGTTACTTACATATTGCTTACTCAGCTGGCTTTCTTTGTTGGAAATATGACCTTTAATATTTTCAGAAACTGGATTGTATTAGAAGTAGGAACCAAAGTAAATATTCAGATTATTTCTGATTTTTTTAAAAAGCTGTTTAAGCTTCCGATTAAATTTTTTGATACAAAACTTCTCGGAGATTTTAATCAGAGAATTCAGGATCAGGAAAGAATTGAAGATTTTTTAACTTCACAAAGTCTACTCACGTTATTTTCTATAATAACTTTTTCTGTTTTTTTTGTAATTCTGGGGTATTATAACCTGAATATTTTAATAGTATATACTGCTTTAACAGTAATATCAATATTTTGGTCGCTTTATTGGATGAAAAAGAGAAAAATTCTGGATTATTTTCGTTTTCAACGCAAAAGTGAAAATCAGGAATCGATTTATGAAATCATAAATGGGATTTCAGAAATGAAACTAAACCAGTTCGAGCGATTTAAATTAAGAGAATGGGAAAAAATACAGGAAAAACTACTCAAGATTAATATCAGAGTTCTTAAACTTGATCAGATTCAAATGTCTGGTTTTGAGTTTTTTAATCAACTTAAAAATATTATTGTCACGTTTCTTGCTGCATCTTATGTAGTTAAAGATAATATGACTTTAGGTGCACTTTTGAGTGTTTCCTATATTATTGGACAAATGAACTCACCATTGTCTCAGCTGATTTCTTTTTTCCGATCTTCTCAGGATGCTAAACTTAGCCTATCCAGATTAAATGAAGTACAAAACCATCCTACTGAAGAAAAAGATTATTTTGTTGGATTAGATACTAATATAAAAAACTATCACGTAAATAGTGGGATTAATCTTGTTAATGTTTCATTTCAGTACGAAGGTCCAAGATCACCCTTTGTACTTAAAGATATAAATCTTTTTATTCCTGAAGGAAAAATTACGGCCATTGTAGGAGATAGTGGAAGCGGTAAAACAACGCTTTTAAAAATTTTATTAAAATTTTATGAGCAGGTAGACGGTGAAATTTATTTTAATGATTTAAATATAAAAGAAATCTCACCAGTTGACATAAGAAAAAACACTGGGGTAGTTATGCAGGAAGGATTTATTTTTTCCGATACAATAGAAAGAAATATAGCAACTGGGGATGAAGAAATTGATGCAATACAGTTGGAGAAAGCTCTTAAAATAGCCAATATCAAAACTTTTGTAGAACAGCTTCCTTTAGGAAGCAAAACAAAAATAGGAGCTGCAGGAAATGGTATTTCAGGAGGACAAAAACAAAGAATATTGATTGCCAGAGCAGTTTACAAAAACCCGCATATTATACTATTTGATGAAGCTACAAGTGCTTTGGATGCAGAAAATGAAATGATCATTCATAAAAATCTTCAGTCTTTTTTCAGAGGAAAAACGGTGATTATTGTTGCCCATCGATTATCAACCGTTAAAAATGCGGATCAGATTATTGTATTAAAAAATGGAGAAATTGTTGAACGTGGGAAGCATTATGAATTAGTTGAGAAGAAAAATAATTATTATAATTTAGTTAAAAATCAACTTGAATTAGGTAACTAGATAAAGTTTAATATGTTAGTTTAAACAATAGATAGGAATAAATCCTCCTCATTTATTATTTACAAAAGACAAAAGGTTGATTAAATAAAGTGAAAAAAAAATGAAGTATTTGAAAAAATACTTCATTTTTGCATTATGAATATGACGAATGTATTATTACCGGTATTTTATTTACCACCTATTTCCTGGTTTTCAGTTTTGTTAAATCCTGAAAATGAAATCGTATTTGAACAGTTTGAAAATTTTCCCAAACAGACCTACAGAAACAGAGCCAATATTTACGGGGCAAACGGAAAATTATCTTTAATTATTCCGATCAATCATAACGGAAGTAGAGCATTAAAAGACATTGAAATCTCTTACAGAGAAGACTGGAGAAGCCTTCATTGGAAATCTATTAAAACAGCCTATCAAAGCTCTCCTTATTTTGAGTTTTACGAAGATAAGATCAGAAAGATATTTGACCTGAAAGAAAAATACCTTTTAGACTTCAACTTAAAAGCATTAGAAATTTTGCAACAGATCCTGAAAATAGAAAAGGCACATTCTTTGAATGCAGAATATATCAAAAATCCTGAAGAAGTTAATTTCAGAGAGAAATTTTCAGCCAAACAACCCTCAGAATTTGAAATGGACGAATATTATCAGACATTCACAGATAAACTGGGTTTTATACAGGATTTGTCAATTTTGGACCTTATTTGTAACAAAGGCCCTGAATCTATGACTTATATAAGAAATATTAAACAATCATACTAACATGAAAAAGATATTATTAGCTGCTGTTTTTTTAGCAGGTTTTAGTTTTACTTACGCTCAGGAAGCTCAAGGTAAGAATGTAGACCCAAAAGAAGATAAAGACTTAATGACTTGGTATCATAAAGACTTTTCTTCTGCCAAAGTATATGGTGTAAATACGGAGAATGCTTACAAATATTTAGAATCTAAAGGACTTAAGCCTAAAACGGTTGTAGTAGGTGTTTTAGATAGCGGAGTACAGGTAGATCACCCGGGATTGGTAAAAAACATCTGGTCTAATCCAAATGAAGTTCCCAATAACGGAAAAGATGATGACGGAAACGGATATATTGATGACGTTCACGGATGGAACTTTATCGGAGGGAAAAACGGCGATATCGATATCGACAACATGGAAGTAACGAGAGTGGTAGCGAAATACAAACCGATCTTTGAAGGAGATGATTCTACAAAAAATAAAGCAAATCAAGCTAAAATGCCGGAAGATTTTGAAATGTATATGAAAGCTAAGGACCTTTTCTCTAAGAAGAGTGTTGAAGCAAAACAAGGCTTCCAGACGTATACAATGATCGATGAAGCCATCCCGAATATGGTGAAATTGCTTGGAGGAAAAAATGTGACTCCTGAAAATGTTGCGGCAATTAAAGTAACAGATCAGAAAGATGCAATGATTCTTCAGGTACTGAAACAAGTGGCTGCAAATCCGGAATTTCAGGGGAAAACTCCTGCTGAGTTTGAGAAAATCATGAAAGACCAAATCAAAGAGGCTCTTGATTATTATGGTCCTCAAGCAAAACAATATGATCTGTCTTACGATCCTAGAAAAGAAATAGTAGGAGATAACTATGATGATTACTCAGAAAAAAATTACGGAAACAATCATTATGAAGGTCCTGATGCAATGCACGGAACTCACGTTGCAGGGATCATCGCAGGACTTCCGCAAGGAAAAGAAATTCAGTATGGGGTAGCTTCAAAAGTTGCTAAAATCATGTCTGTAAGAACTGTTCCAAACGGAGACGAAAGAGATAAAGATGTTGCAAACGCTATTAAATATGCAGTAGACAACGGAGCTAAAGTTTTAAATATGAGCTTCGGAAAACCTGTATCTCC
Source organism: Chryseobacterium tagetis (assembly GCF_016735585.2). Classification (GTDB taxonomy): domain Bacteria; phylum Bacteroidota; class Bacteroidia; order Flavobacteriales; family Weeksellaceae; genus Chryseobacterium; species Chryseobacterium tagetis. Next base: position 125,503 of record NZ_JAERSE020000004.1, on the reverse strand, counting down.
AGGTAAAAGTGTAGTTTGGGATGCATTTAAATATGCTCAGGATAAAGGAGTTCTTTTGGTAAAAGCTGCAGGTAACGAAAACGAAGACGTTGCAGAACACTTGGCTTACCCTACGAATTTTAAAAATGTTACCGATGAAAAACCATTTGTAAATAATGTAATTGTAGTAGGAGCAAGTACCAATAAAAATGATGCTTTAAGAGCTGGTTTCTCTAACTACAATAAAAAAATGGTTAATGTTTTTGCTCCGGGTGATGAAATCTATTCTACAGTGCCTCATAACGAGTATAAATACCTACAGGGGACTTCAATGGCCTCTCCGGTTGTAGCAGGTGCAGCAGCAGTATTATTAGCGTATATGCCAAACCTTACTCCGGCTCAGATCATTGAATCTCTAGTAAAATCTAGCAATCCGAACACTACAGACGGATTTGGAGATTATTCTCAGGCAGGAGGTGTGATTGATGTGAAAAAAGCAGCAGAATACGCTTACACTAATTTTTATAATGGTCAATCTGGGGCTGTAAAAAAAGCTACGAAATCTGTAAAAAAGACTGTTAAAAAATAAATTATCTAAGTGTTATTACCATTTATAGATATAAAGTCCGAAAATTTCGGACTTTTTTTATTTTTATTCATTATTTTGGCACGGTTTTTTGTAACTTTATTATAACAAAATAATAAACAACAAAATGAGAAAGTTACTACTTGCAGGGATGTTGGGAACATCACTTTTTGCAGTGTCTTGTTCCTCCGTTAACAACGCAAAAACATCACAAAATCAAAGATCAGAGTTCCTTAAAATGAAAGGGGACTGGCAAATCGTAAGCATCGATTATGATAAGCAGTTCAAGATTAAACCTTTCGATGAAGGAGCAGACGCACAATGTTTCGTGGGAAGTCATTGGAGATTAATTCCAAATAACTGGACGGGAGCATATACTTTAAATGGTGGAGGATCTTGCCCGGCGATTACACAACCTATTAAAATTGATGTAAAAGACGGTAATACTTTTGAGTTTAAGAAAATCGCAGAAGGTACAAAAGCAAAACAAAATACAGTAGGATATACTTTAACATTGACTAATCAGGCTACAGATCAATTCTCGCTGGAGCAGAACATTCCTTTTGACGGTGAAAATGTAAGAGTTGTGTACAACTTCCAGAGAACGGGAATGAAATAGTTTAACTTAAATATAAATAAAATGAAATTTACAAAAACATATATCGGAGCTCTTTTCTTATCATCAGCTTTATTACTGACAAGTTGTGAAGCAGTACAGAATTCTAACCACCAACAAAGAGGTACCGCTGTAGGTGCTGCATCCGGAGCAATTATCGGAGGTATTTTAGGTAATAACGTTGGAAAAGGTAAAAACGCAGCCTTAGGAGCTGTTTTAGGAGGTGTGATCGGTGGTGTTGCCGGTAACGTAATCGGTAATAAAATGGACAAACAGGCCAGAGAAATTAAAGAAACTTTACCTGGTGCTGAAGTAGAAAGAGTAGGAGACGGTATCAAAATTACACTGAATGAAAGTATTGTAAACTTTGATTTTGATTCTTCAAACCTAAAACCTGCATCTATTACTAACTTAGATAAACTTGCTCAGGTTTTGATCAACAATCCTGATACAAATATTAATATCTATGGTCATACAGACAGTAAAGGTGCTGATGACTATAATATGAAACTTTCTGAGAGAAGAGCGAATGCTGTAAAAGCATATTTATCTGGTAAAGGGATAGCTTCCAGCAGACTATTTGCCTTAGGTGAAGGTGAAAGTATGCCGGTTGCATCAAACGATACCGAAGAGGGTAGAGCTAAAAACCGTAGAGTAGAATTTGCAATTACTGCAAATGAGAAAATGATCAACGATGCTCAACAAGGGCAGTAGTTTGAAAATTAAAACATAAATGTTGTAACAAAGAAACCGCTTCAGCGGTTTTTTTGTATTTTTATACCAATCAATTTTAAAATTTCTATTTTTGCAACTGAAACAACATAAATGAAGAAATATTTAAAACTACTTAGAGTAGAACAATGGGTAAAAAACCTGTTTGTATTTGTTCCCCTTTTTTTCTCAGGTAATATTCAGAATCTGGATTTACTTACTAAAAGTATTTTTGCATTTATCATTTTTTCCTTGGCGGCCAGTACAGTGTATATCCTAAATGATTACAATGATATTGAAGCCGATAAAAAACATCCGGAAAAAAGAAGACGCCCATTAGCGAGCGGTGCAATTTCTAAAACAAAAGCGTTGGGGATTCTGGCCGGTTTATTCATTGCAGATATTTTGCTGGTATTTGTCGCGCAAATATACTTTCATCAGATCTTATGGAAGTTTGCTCTGATTATTGCTGCCTATCTCGTGATGAACTTAGCCTATACTTTTAAACTGAAGCATGTTCCCATTGTAGATATTTTTATTATCGCAACCGGTTTTGTATTGAGAGTTTTAGCTGGAGGTTATATTACTGGGATCAAAATTTCTCAATGGGCAATCCTATTGACGTTCGTTTTGGCTTTGGTATTGGCAATCGGGAAACGTAGAGGAGAACTTATCAATGCACAGGTTTCGGGGAAGACCAGAAGAGCTTTGGATGGCTATAATGTTCAGTTTGCAGATATTGCACTTTCCATTTCTGTAGCTTTGGCCATTGTTTGTTACCTCATGTTCACCCTATCTCCGGAAATTCAGATGAAACTGCATTCGGCGGTATTTTATACGGTGATATTTGTTGTATTTGCTTTTTTAAGGTATTTACAACAGACTTTAGTATACAACAGAACAGAATCGCCTACAAAAATTGTTTACAGAGACAGATATATACAGGTAACTTTAATATTATGGGTTGCTGCATTTTTAATTTTAATCTACTTTAAAAAATGAAGCCAAATTTCGTACAAAAGGTTACCAACTGGGGAAACTTTCCGGTAGTAGAAAAAGAGATGAAATCGGATGATAGTTTTACAAAAATCAAAGATTTTATACTGACTCGAAATGAAGTAATAGCAAGAGGAAACGGAAGATGCTATGGAGATGCTTCGTTAGGCGAAAATATTTTTTCAACAAAAAAATTAAATAAATTCATCAGCTTTGATCGTTTAAACGGGATTATTGAATGCGAATCTGGAGTTTTGCTTTCTGAAGTATTGGAAATCTCCGTTCCGCAGGGCTATTTTTTATATGTAACTCCCGGAACGAAATTCGTTTCTGTAGGGGGAGCAATAGCTTCAGATGTTCACGGGAAGAACCATCACGCAGAAGGATGTTTTTCAGAATATGTGCTGGAATTTAAATTAATGATTGAAAATGGTGAGATCATTACTTGCTCCAGAGACGAAAACTCAGAAAAGTTTTGGGCGACCATTGGAGGAATGGGACTTACAGGAATTATTCTTTCGGCTAAATTTAAACTTAAGAATATAGAATCTGCTTACATCCGTCAGGAAAGCATTAAAGCAGAAAACCTAGATGAGATCTTCAAATTATTTGACGAAAGTGAAAGCTGGACTTACAACGTAGCCTGGATCGATTGCCTTCAGACAGGAAAAAACATAGGGAAAAGTATCTTAATGAGAGGAGAACACGCTTTTCAGCATGAGCTTCCTCAGAATTTTAAAGAAAAGCCTTTACGATTAAAGAAAAAGTTTGAACCCACAGTTCCTTTTTATTTTCCGGGTTTTGTTTTAAATAAGCTTACCGTAAAGATTTTTAATCTGCTGTATTATAAAAAACAGACTAAAAAAGAAGTTAAAAATATAGTTGACTACGAAACGTTTTTTTACCCTTTAGATGTAGTAAGAGACTGGAATAAAATCTACGGTAAATCAGGATTTATCCAATATCAGATGGTTATTCCTAAAGAAAAGGGTAAAGAAGGAATGAAAAAAATTCTGGAAACGATTGCCAGAAGCGGAAACGGTTCTTTTTTAGCCGTTCTAAAACTTTTCGGCAAAAATAATCCGGAAGCTTATAACTCTTTTCCTATCGAAGGATATACTTTGGCGCTAGATTTCAGAGTGAATTCAAAACTTAAAGCATTGGTTGCTCAGCTTGACCAGATCGTTCAGGAATTTGGGGGCAGAATTTACCTTACCAAAGACAGTATGAGTAAATCATCACTGACGAATTATCTAAAAAATATTCAGAATTCAAAATTTGTGTCTTTGCAGCATAAAAGAATTGTTAATAATAATCAAAACTCATGATCGTTTTAGGAAGTACATCTGAAGTTGCACAGGCATTTGTAGAAAAAGCACTGCAGGAAGGAGAGAAATTCGAAAAAATCTATCTTTTTACCTCAAATAAAGAGACCACAGAGAGATTTGCCAGACATATTGATGTGAAATTTCTGCAACAATCAGAAATCATTGAACTGGATCTTACGAAAGAAATAGATTATAATGCATTTGAAAATATCAATTCAACGGTATTGTTTTGTGCAATAGGATATCTGGGAGAAGGAACTGAAGAAGGATTGTATGACAATAAAAATACACAGAAGATTATAGACGTCAATTACTCGAAACTGGTTCCTGTAATCAATTATTTTGCTCATAAATTTGAAAACAGAAGATCGGGAACGATTATAGGACTTTCTTCTGTAGCAGGAGATCGTGGCAGACAAAGTAACTTTATTTACGGAAGTGCAAAAGCCGCTTTTACCGCTTATCTAAGCGGATTGAGAAATTATCTTTTTGATAAAAAAGTGCATGTCATTACTATAAAGCCGGGTTTTATGGCAACGAAAATGACAGAAGGATTACCTTTGAATCCTAAGCTTACAGCGACTCCAAAGCAGGCTGCAGACTGTATCTATAAAGCATTCAGAAAACAGAAGAACACAGCTTATGTTTTACCGATTTGGGGTATTATTATGATGATCATTAGAAACATTCCTGAGTTTATATTTAAGAAATTAAAGCTTTAGGATTATAGATACATCCAATTTATTTTTAATTAATCTTTTTATTTTTTATTCTGTCTAATAATCTGGTTTACTTTTAATTTTTGGAAATAAGGGAAATTTTAAGCTAATACATTGACCACGGCCGAATTTATTTTTCAGAATTATCTATGATCTTGTTTTTAATAATTTGCTTATTTTTGATTGTTGAGTTATCAATGCTTTAATTAATAACTCGTAAATTTCTCCTAAGCCATAGATTTATGAAAAAATTGTATTGTTTTGATTTTGACGGAACACTTACTTATAAGGATACGATGTTTATGTATCTTAAGTTCTACAATCCTGTCAAATACCACATGCAGTTTTTGAAACATGTGCCGCTTTTTATACTGTTAAAGCTGAAACTTGCCCATGCCGAAAAGGTGAAGAAAAGTTTCATTGGTTCCATTTTAAAAGGGCAGTCTCAGGAAAAAATTGAGAAAAAATCTAAGCAGTTCTTTGATCATCATTATCCTAAAATTGTGAGAGAAAATGCTTTGGATTTTATTAATAATATCGATAGAAACAATACACAAAGTTTATTGGTTACCGCCTCACTGGATATTTGGACTAAGCCTTTTGCCGATGCATTCCAAATGCAGCTGGTTTCCACACGTGCAGAGTTTAAAAACGGAATTTTTACAGGAAATTTTGTAGGAAAAAACTGTAACGGAAAAGAGAAGCTGGAAAGAATAAAAGAGCAGATCAACGACAAGAAATACGATAAAATAATAGCCTTCGGAGATACCTCCGGTGACAAACCGATGCTAAAATGGGCAAATGAAGGACATTACCAATTTTTTCACTAATTTTGGCAGGTAAAAATGTAAAAATGAAAAAGCTGCTTATCGTATGTTGGGCTTCCGTGATGAGTTGTACAAGTACACCTTCTCAAAAGACTTCAGACATGCAGACACAACCCCAAATTTTAGCTTCCGAATCCCAAGGTGGAACAGGAAAAGTTGAATTTAGCATTATTAAAAATGAACAGGAATTTCAGAAAGCTCTGAAAGGAAATTCTGTTGTTGTAATAAGTGATGGCAGCGAACCTGCAGCGCAGGCTCCAAAGTTTCCAAAAGATCAAAAAGTGGTTCTTTATAATCTGGGAACTTTCAGGGCGGGAGATCACAGAGTGACTGAAATTAAAAAAATCTCAGTAAAAGAAAATGTTTTACAGGTAGAAGTACCTTATGTAGAGCGAGGAGGAATGGAAATACAGGTGATCTCGAATCCTTATGTGATTTTTACGGTTCCCTCCAATTATAATTTTAACGCTATAGAAATAAAATCTTCAAAATAAAAATGAACAAAATATATCTTGATAACGCTGCAACTACACCTCTTTCTGAAGAAGTGATCGATGCTATGGTAGCTACCATGAAAATGAATTTTGGTAACCCTTCTTCTACACACAGTTTTGGACAGGAAGCGAAAATTCTTATCGAAAACGTAAGAAGACAGGTTGCTGATTATCTTCATGTAACTCCCGCTGAAATTATTTTTACTTCTTGCGGAACGGAGTCTAACAATATGATTATCAAATCAAGTGTTGAGCACCTTGGTGTAGAAAGAATTATCAGTTCTCCTTTAGAGCACAAATGTGTTTCTGAAAGTGTTCTGGATATGAAAAGCAGAAAAGGAGTTGAAGTAAATTACATTCGCCCGAACGAAAAAGGAGATATTGATCTTAATAAACTTGAAGAACTTTTAAAAGCTTCAGATAAAAAAACATTGGTTACCCTGATGCATGCCAATAATGAGATCGGAAACCTGATGGACATTAAAAAAGTTGCGGAAATGTGCAAAGCTCACAATGCTCTTTTCCATTCAGATACGGTACAGACAATGGCTCACATGAACTTAGATTTCTCTGATATTCAGGTTGATTTTGCATCTTGCAGTGCTCACAAATTCCATGGGCCGAAAGGAGTTGGCTTTGCTTTTATCAGAAAGGCAAGCGGGTTAAAAGGAATAATTACAGGAGGTCCTCAGGAAAGAAGTTTGAGAGCCGGAACTGAAAACGTTGCAGGAATCGTAGGTTTAGGAAAAGCGTTAGAACTTTCTTTAAACAATATGGAAGCATACACTAATCAGATGCAGGTAATAAAAAGCTATGCAGAAGAAAGACTTACAGCAGAAATTCCGGGGATTAAATTCAACGGAAGAAGTGCAGAGAAGGAAAATAGTCTTTACACTGTTTTAAGTGCTTTATTACCTTATAAAAACCCTTTGATCGGGCTTCAGTTAGATATGAAAGGAATTGCTATTTCTCAGGGAAGCGCATGTTCTTCGGGAGCGTCAAAACCTTCAATGGTGATGATGATGGTTTTATCTGAAGATGAAATGGATCACTGTACGCCGCTTCGTATCTCTTTCAGTCATTTAACGACTAAAGAAGATATTGATGCTCTGGTAACCGCTTTGAAAGAAATTTCTAAAGATTTCGTTATAGAAAATACAAATGTTGAGCATAGATAGGTCTATTACTCAAAAATCGTAATTTTGACTATCCATTAAAGGAAAATAAAAGAATATAATATTAATTAAAATAAAAGAAACAAAATGGCTTTAGAAATTACAGATAGCTCATTTCAGGAAACGGTTTTAAAATCAGATAAGCCGGTATTAGTAGACTTTTGGGCAGTATGGTGCGGACCATGCAGAACGTTGGGACCAATCATCGAAGAAGTAGCAACAGATTTTGAAGGAAAAGCTGTAGTTGGGAAAGTAGATGTAGACAACAACCAGGAAATTTCTATGCAATATGGTATCAGAAATATCCCTACTGTTTTAATTTTCAAAAATGGTGAAGTAGTTGACAAATTGGTTGGAGTAACTCCAAAAGAAGTAATCGCTGAAAAATTAAGCGCACACTTGTAAAAAAATAACTTTGATAATGAATGCCTTCCATTTTTGGGAGGCTTTTTTTTGAAAATAATTTGCAGGTAAGGAAAAAAGTCGTAGTTTTGCAATCACAAAAAAGAAACGAAGTTCCTTAAAGTAAACAAATGATCCGGTAGTTCAGCTGGTTAGAATGCCGCCCTGTCACGGCGGAGGTCGCGGGTTCGAGTCCCGTCCGGATCGCAGAAGTTTTCTCAATTTCTTTAAAAAATTGATCCGGTAGTTCAGCTGGTTAGAATGCCGCCCTGTCACGGCGGAGGTCGCGGGTTCGAGTCCCGTCCGGATCGCAAGAATTAAAGCTATAAACATTGTTTATAGCTTTTTTATTTCCCGAATAATACAAATCCCCATTGTAAGGAAATACAGTGGGGATTTATATTGGATAAAGGCGAATAAAATATACTATTTTAAAATCAAAACAGGTTGATTGGCATTTTGGTAAATTCCTTCGGATATACTTCGGTTGGCTAAGTAATAAAGGAAACTGTGTCTGCCGGGTAATGCAATCACCAGATCAGTTTTGTTTAACGAAGCAAAAGATAAAATGCCATTGATGATATTTTCATCATAAGAATAGTGAATACTATTCGGAATATCATTTAAATTCTCCTGAATATATTTTTCAAGCTCTTCTTTTTTTGAATCCGTAACATCATTATTTGCTTTTTTATTGATATTTAAAAGTGATAAATGAATGTCTTTTTGATGGATAATCGATTTGTAGTGAAACAGTCTGTCCAGCTTTGCAATACTTTCAACATCGCAAGGAATCAAAATGTTTCTAATTGGAGTATACGTATAATTATTAGGAACAATTAAGGTTTTTATAGGGCTCGTTCTCGCGATATCTATAATATTCTCCGAAATGAAGCTGTCAGTTACAGATGTGTTGTCGTCGCTGCCTAAAATAATTAATTCTACTTGCTCCTGATTCTTTATAATATCATTAATGCTTCTTATTAATGACATATCGGTAGTTGCTTTCGAAACTTTTATTTCAGGCGATTTTTCGAGGATGATCTGGCTTAGTTTTTCCAGTAATTCTTCTGTATTTTTCAATACCATATTGATGCTTTCTTCATTCACGAAAGAATGTCCTTCCGCGATATGCAGGTATTCAAATACAGATTCATTATTCGTTTTTAAGAGGATGATGTGTTCATATCCGTATTGCTTTGCCCAGTCTGCAGAAAGCTTTACTGCGTTTTCGGTGGTCGATGTTGTGTCAACAGGTACAAGTATTGTTCTCATTTCGTAAAGATTTTTAGCCTTTAAGAGCCTTTATTTATTAAGATTGGTTGTCATTTTTTTGATCAGGAGCAGAGCATTGTTGAGTTCGTCTTCATGAAGATCTCCTGCCGCTTTTTCATAAAGTTCCAGTGCCCATGGATATAATGTTTCCATCAATTTCCTTCCATTTTCTGTAAGGAAAACCTGTTTGTTTCTCCGGTCGTTTTTGTACTCAATACGTTCTACAAGTCCTCTTTTTGTCAGGTTGTTAATCAGATAAGTGATGCTTGATTTGTCTTTGCTGATCTGATTGCTGATCTCTTGCTGGTTGATTCCGTCGTTTCGCCAGAGGAGTCCTAAAATTTCAATGAGTTCAAAAGAAAGCGAGGAATCGTACTCATTCATTTTAGTCTGAATTCTTTGCCTCAGTTTGCTTTTCATTTCACTCATCGCTAAACCCAGCTCTAGTGCCAATTGAGAAATATTTTGATTTTGTGAGGACATAATTTAATGATTAAAATAAGAAAAAAATACAATGAGTTTTAAATCACTCATCCTTACAAATATACTTAAAATTAGTTTTAATTTAAACTAATTGTTCATTAAAAATATTATCTGTTTTTTTAAATAAAAAATGCGTTAAATCATATTTTAATCATTTGATTAAAATAATTGTTTAAAAATAAAATTTAGTTTTTATATTTGTGTTGGAAAAGATTGGGAAGGAAATGAAAGAGTCTAAAAAAATAGATATAAGTACAGAAGAAAAAATAAAGGAAGCAGCCCGTACTGTTTTTTACAGAAAAGGATTTGCTGCTACCCGTACAAGAGATATTGCGGAGGAGGCAGATATTAATCTTGCGCTGCTTAATTATTATTTCAGAAGTAAAGCGAAGTTATTCGAAATCATCATGCTGGAAACATTATCAGGCTTTATTAAGAATATGATTGTGGTATTGGATGATGAAGGAACAACTTTAAACAAAAAAGTGGAAGAAATTGCTTCAAAATATATTGATCTCATTATTAAAGAACCGGAAATTCCAACGTTTATCGTGACTGAAATCCGTAATAATCCTAATCTGTTGTTGGAGAAATTACCAATCAGACAAGTATTGGCTCATTCAGTTTTCTTTAAACAACATAAAGAGATGGTGGAGAAGGGGGAAATTTCGGAACCTAATCCTTTGCATTTTTTGATGAATGTAATGGGATTGGTGATCTTTCCGTTCATTGCTAAACCTTTGCTGATGGGAGGAAGCGGAATTAATGACTCTGAATTTACTGTGCTGATGACCGAGCGCAAAAAACTGATCCCGATATGGGTCAAATCAATGATGAAAGGAGAATAATTTTTTTTGCCCGTGAATTGATCCAATGATTAAAACAAAAAAATAAACAGGATGATTTATTTTAAAACTGAAGAAAAAAGAATCTGGATTTTACTTTTGATGCTGTGTTTTAATTGGATAACGGCACAATCAGGAAGTTTGTCTTTAGAAGAATGCTATCATTTGGCAAAAGAAAACTATCCTCTGATAAAGAAGATGGATATCATTGCCAAAACAGCTGATTTTACAGTAGAAAATGCTAATAAAAGATACTTTCCTCAGGTTTCATTTTCGGGGCAGGCTACCTATCAGTCACAGACGATTAATTTTTCTGACGCTTTAGGTTCGCTTCCAATCAATATGGCGCTTCCTTCATTAAGTAAAGACCAGTATAAAATTCAGGGTGAAGTAGATCAGCTGCTTTATGACGGAGGGAAAATCCGCAATCAAAAAGATCTGACAAAAGCCAATGCGGTGTTGCAGACCCAGAATGTTGAAACCAATCTCTATGCGATAAGACAGAGAATCAATACGATTTTCTTTTCCATTCTTTTGATGGATTCGCAACTTAAACAAAATGAACTCAACAAAGCCAATCTTCAGACTCAGGTACAAAAAACTGAAGCTGCTTTAAAATATGGCGTGGCTTATCGAAGTAATCTGGATGAACTGAAAGCGGAAATCATCAATATTGATATGATGAGTACCGAATACAAAACCAATCGTGATACCTATCTCAAGATGCTCTCAGTTTTTATCGGGAAAAATGTTTCGTCTTCAGAAGAACTTCAGTTACCCGATGGTGAAGTTTTTCAAACTGAAATGAAAAGACCTGAAATAAAAGGTTTTGAGCTTCAGAAATCGATTTATGATCTTCAGGAAAGTCAGCTGAAATCCGATCTTTTGCCACAGGTAAGTGCTTTTGTTCAGGGAGCGTACGGAAGACCGACTCTTAATATTATCGAAAATAAATTCGGACCCTGGTTTATTGCGGGAATAAGATTTAACTGGTCGTTGGAAAGTCTTTATACTTCTTCGAATCAGAAAGAAATTTTAAAACTTAACAGAGAGGCTGTAGATGCAGATAAAGAAACATTTTTACTGAATACGAAACTGGATCTCACGCAACAGGATGATCAGATCAAAAAATATAATGAGCTGATTCAGCAGGATGAAAATGCAATCGCTCTGCGTGAATCTGTGAGAAAATCTGCCGAAGCACAATTAAGCAACGGAGTGATTACAACCCATGAATATATTCAGAAGACGAATGCGGAAAATCTTGCAAGGCAAACGTTGATTCTTCATCAGATCCAGCTGTTACAGGCAAAATATAATCAGAAATTTATAACCGGAAACTAATCTATTGACAATGAAAAAGCTTATCCTATTTTTTACTGCTGTTTTATTCTTGAATTCCTGTGAGAAAAAAGATGATTTTGATGCTTCGGGTAATTTTGAAGCCGATGAGGTGATTGTTTCTGCCCAGCAAAATGGGGAACTGATTGCATATTCCGTTCAGGAAGGTGCGTATCTTAAAAAAGGAGATCAGGTAGGACAGATCGATGTGAAAACCGCAGTGCTGCAAAAAGAACAGGCGGAAGCTAATATTCAGGCATTGCATCAGAAAACAAGCACTCCTGATGCTCAGGATGAATTGGTGAAAAAACAGTTGGCTGTACTGGAATCTCAATTGGAACATCAGCTTCACGAGCGAACCCGTACTGCAAATTTGGTAAAAGCAGACGCTGCAACGCGTAAACAGCTTGATGATATAGATGCAGGAATCGACCAGCTCAGAAAACAGATGGTGGCAACAAAACAGCAGCTTTCAGTAAACAATTCAAATACAGATACACAAAACCGCAGTATTTTAAGTGAAACGGCTCCTTTAGAAAAAACGATTGCCCAGTTTCAGGAGCAGATCAATAAAGGGCAAATTATTAATCCAATTAATGGAACTGTATTAGTTAATTATGCGCTACAGGGCGAAATGCAGGTCATCGGAAAACCATTATATAAAATTGCCAATACAGATATACTTGATCTGAGAGCTTATATTACAGGAACTCAGCTGCCACAGATTAAATTGAATCAGCAGGTGAAAGTAAGAATCGATCAGGGAGAAAAAAAGTATAAAGAATATACAGGAACGATTGTATGGGTTTCGAGTAAATCTGAATTTTCCCCAAAAACCATTCAGACCAAAGATGAAAGAGCAAATCTGGTCTATGCGATTAAAATTAAGGTGAAAAACGACGGATATCTTAAAATAGGAATGTACGGTGAAGCAATCTGGTCAAAATAAAAAGGGATGAATTCTGTCGTTGTAAAAAATATTACTAAAACCTACGGAGAAGTAAAAGCCGTTGATGATGTTTCTTTTGAAGTCTCAAAAGGAGAATTGTTTGGATTGATAGGACCGGATGGAGCAGGTAAAACATCGATTTTCCGTATTCTTACCACTTTACTACTCGCAGACAGCGGAACTGCAACTGTTGAAGGGCATGATGTAATAAAAGAGTATCGAGCGATCCGGAACAAGGTAGGATATATGCCCGGAAAATTTTCTCTTTATCAGGATCTGACCGTGTCTGAAAACCTGAATTTCTTTGCAACACTTTTCGGAACAACAATCGAGGAGAATTATGATTTGATCAAAGATATTTATGAGCAGATAAAACCCTTCAGTAATCGTAGAGCAGGAAAGCTGTCAGGAGGAATGAAGCAAAAATTAGCACTTTGTTGTGCACTCATCCATAAACCTGAAGTTTTATTTCTTGATGAGCCTACAACCGGAGTAGATGTAGTTTCCAGAAAGGAGTTCTGGGATATGCTGGCAAAACTTAAAGAGCAAAATATCAGCATTGTGGTCTCGACTCCTTATATGGACGAAGCGAAATTATGCGACCGTATTGCTCTTATTCAAAACGGAAAAATAATGTCGGTAGATGAGCCTGAAAATATTGTCAGGAATTTTCCTAAAGCACTTTTTGCAGTGAAAGCTAAGAATATATATAAGCTATTGGAAGATTTAAGATCTGATAAAGGGGTAGAAAGCTGCTATGCATTCGGAGAATATATTCATGTGACATTAGTTGCGGAAAATGAAGATGAACAAACGGTAAAAGATTTAGCGGAGAAATACAATCCGGAAGATTTTGAGGTGAAAAAAATTACTCCGACCATAGAGGATAGTTTTATAAGACTGATGCAGGAACAGCAAATAAAAACCGAGTAAATGGATAAAGCAATTATTTGTAAAGATTTAACAAAGCAGTTTGGAGACTTTAAAGCAGTTGACCGCATCACCTTTGATGTCGAGCAGGGAGAGATATTTGGATTTCTCGGAGCTAACGGAGCCGGAAAAACCACTGCAATGCGAATTCTTTGCGGGTTGTCTTTTCCTACGTCGGGTTCAGCTACAGTTGCCGGTTTTGATGTGTATAAACAGCAGGAGCAGATCAAAAGGAATATCGGCTACATGAGCCAGAAATTTTCTCTGTATGATAATCTTACCATTCTTGAGAATATTGAATTTTATGGCGGAGTATACGGTGTTTCCCGCTCCGAAATAAAAAAACGAAGCGCCGAATTGATTACCACTCTCAGTTTAGAAAAAGAAGCTAAAAAACTGGTGGGTGCTTTACCGCTTGGCTGGAAACAGAAGCTGGCTTTTTCAGTCGCTATTTTTCATCGTCCTAAGATTGTTTTCCTGGACGAACCTACGGGTGGAGTAGATCCTATAACAAGACGTCAGTTCTGGGATATGATTTATCAGGCAGCAGCAGACGGAATTACCGTTTTCGTTACCACGCATTATATGGATGAAGCAGAATATTGCAACCGGATCACCGTAATGGTCGATGGCAGGGTAGAAGCGCTGGATACTCCGGCTAATCTGAAAAAACAGTTCAATACACATTCCATGGATGATGTTTTCTACCAACTTGCAAGGAATGCCAAACGATCAGGAGATTAATATGAAACAGTTATTAGTATTTATCCGGAAAGAATTTTACCACGTATTCAGAGACCGCAGAACGCTTCTGATCCTTTTCGGTTTGCCGGTGGTGCAGATCGTACTGTTTGGTTTCGCACTGAGCAGTGAGGTGAAAAATATTGGTGTTGCTGTTTTGGATAATGCTCATGATGTACAATCGGAACAGATCATTGCTAAAATACAGTCCAGTTCTTATTTTAAAGTGAAAGAACCTGTTTTAAATTATCCCGAAATTGAAAAAAGATTTAAAGGCGGTAGCATAAAATGTGCAGTTATATTTCCTGCTAATTTCGGGCAGGATCTTTACCGAAAAGACGGAGTGCAGATACAGGTTATTGCTGATGCTTCAGACCCGAATACGGCTACTATTCTTACCAATTATCTTACCACGATTATCAATAATTATCAACAGCAGTTAAATCCGACAGCAAAACCTTCCTATCAGATTATTCCTGAATTAAGGCAACTCTATAATGAAGACCAAAACGGATCCCTGAATTTTATTCCCGGTGTGATCGCACTGATCTTTATGATCGTAAGTACGGCGCTTACATCCGTTGCAGTTGTCAAAGAAAAAGAATTGGGAACAATGGAAATCTTACTGGTATCACCTTTTAAACCGATTATGGTATTAATTGCCAAAGCAATCCCTTATCTGGTGCTTTCTTTGGTTAATTTTATCATTATTCTTTTACTTTCTGTGTATTTATTAAATGTTGAAATAAAAGGAAGTTTAATTTTACTTTTTGCAGAAAGTATCCTGTTTATCATTACCTGCCTTGCATTAGGACTGTTGATTTCAAACCTTACCAACTCGCAGCAAACCGCAATGCTGATCTCGATGATGGGAATGATGCTGCCGACATTGCTTTTAACGGGATTTATGTTCCCGATAGAAAATATGCCGATGTTGTTTCAGATTATCTCACACGTATTGCCATCAAGATATTATTATACCATTGTAAAAGCGGTAATGCTGAAAGGATTAGGATTCGGTTATATCTGGAAAGAAACGTTGATTTTGGTAGGGATGTGTGTTGTTTTACTGACATTAGCTTTGAAGAATTTTAAAATCAGACTGTCGTGAAAGTATTAAGATTCATTTTACAGAAAGAATTTCGTCAGATTTTCAGAGACAAAACTATACTGGCGATGATGTTTGCGATGCCGATCATTCAGCTGATCATTATGCCTCTCGCTGCTAATTTTGAAGTGAAAAATGTTAATATAGCGTATGTTGATCACGATCACAGCAGCTATTCCCAAAAACTCATTCATAAAATCGCTTCATCGGGTTATTTTAAAATTGCCGGAACTCCGGATTCTTATCAGAACGGGCTAAAAATGATTGAGGAAAGTGAAGCAGATCTTGTGTTGGAAATTCCTGCCGGCTTTGAACGTAATCTTGTTCGGGAAGGAAGTCAGAAAGTCAATCTTTCGGTAGATGCAATTAATGGAACAAAATCGTCTTTGGGAGGAGCTTATCTAATGTCTGTGATTGCAGATTTTAATAATGATCTGGATGTTACCATGAAAACATTTACAGCTTCAACAAGCTCCAGGGCTAATGTACAGGTGGTGAGTTCCAATTGGTACAATCCAAGAGCAGAATATAAATATTATATGGTTCCGGGGATTTTGGTGTTGCTGCTTACACTGATCGGAGGTTTTATCACCGCATTGAATATTGTAAGGGAAAAGGAAATCGGTACCATTGAACAGATCAATGTGACGCCCATCAAAAAATGGCAATTTATCTTAGGTAAATTAATTCCTTTCTGGATTGTCGGAATGATAGTTTTTACCCTTGGATTAACTGTAATGTATATAGTCTATGGAATTTTTCCTCAGGGAAGTCTGCTCGTCCTTTATCTTTTTGCGGCGGTTTATCTTATTGCTTTACTGGGTTTAGGACTTTTAATTTCTACGTTTGCAGATACACAATTACAAGCTATGTTCATCGCATTTTTCTTTATGATGATCTTTATGCTGATGAGCGGTTTTTTCACCAGTACAGACAGTATGCCGGATTGGGCAAGAACAATGTCTGCTTTTACTCCTGTAACGCATTTTATCAGCGTAGTAAGACTTATTGTATTAAAAGGGAGTGGATTGTCGGAAGTAAAGAATGAATTGTTCTATTTACTGGCTTTTGCTTTGGTACTCAATTCTTTGGCGATTTATAATTACCGGAAGACAAGCTGAAAATATACTATCAATTCTGAGCAATAAATATAATCAACAAATCAAAAGCAGTCGATATTCCCCGTCATTTTCTACAGGAGCGCGATGTACACATGGTAAAACCTGCTGTTCAGGATGATCTACTGCTAATCTCCAGAGATGACCTGTTCCTAAATTTGTTGGCTGAGCATCTGGTTTAGGCTGATAATGAAGGTCAAAAAAATACTCCTTTAAAAAAGCCTCAAACTCATCGTCCTGACCGTTGTGCAGTTCCTTAAGTTTTTCTCTAATTTTAGGAACCAATATTTTTTGAACAGCCTGATCATTGGGTAAGATGTCACTTGCAGCGCCGTGATAAGTGCACAAAAAAGTATCTGTTCCAATAGGAGATCGGTCTACATGATAAGAATAAACATCTGTTGAAATAAAGCTGAATTCCTCATCCCTTTCATATTTTTTAAGTAAATTAAGAGAAGGAGATGCACTAAAATCTGTTAAGAGCTGCATATCGTTCAAAATGACCTTTCTTGCATTATCCCCGTTTTTTGAGAGATGTAATGCTAAAAGATCCTCAACAGAAACTTCTGTAATATTTTCCTTTAATGAAAGTTTAGAGACAATCTCTTTAAAATCCCCAACCAACTCTCTTTCCCAGCAAAGAGCATTCATTACACCTTGAAAACTGGTTTTTACAAGTTCAGAAAAAGAAGAAACCGTTCCAATTTGATCGTTGCCAGAAAATGTATTGCTCATATTGTTTAAAAATGTGTATTCATTTAATTCTATGCAAAAATAAGGAACAAGTATAAGTCTTGTCCGGATTTTATAAAAAAGCAGTAAAATTGTTTTGCTGCTTTTTTAGAATTTATCTGCTGTGAAAAAAATTATTTAAAACTGATTAATTATGAATGAATGTTTTGTATTTTTAACAGAATAACGAACAATATTCAAATTGCGATGCGTTGAATGACAATATCAATTATTTAATTGTATTTGAATAGGAACAGTAAATTTTAGGTCTGATATTTGTAGTGGATAGACCAACTAAATGGAGAACTTTTATTTATGAAAAAAAACACAACTTTGAAAAAATCATTTTTATACACAATTGTATTTGCAGTGCTTTTGGTTTCATGTAAAAAAGAAGTCGAAAAAGTAAGCGATACGATTCAAGGAACTGCAGATTCTATTGTGGAAGCTCCGGAAGCAGAACAGGATTCTGTAAAGAAAGAGCCCGTGGTTCAAAAAGAATCTTTGCCGCCCGCAATGCAGGAAGATGGCTTTTATAACGCTTTTATTTTCCCTAAAGATAAAAAGCTGAAAGACTCTTTGTTTTCTGTTTTTAATAAAAAATATACGGAGAAAGAACGATACGCCATTTTCGCTTTAAACAGATTGGATTCAAAAAATAAATGGAATGCAGATACCTTGGTTGTTCCTGCTAAAATAGATACAACGTTGATGGAATATGCACCATTCCCTATGCAACTGGATGTCTTGAGTCCGGTGAAAAAATTCGTTGTTTTTTCTTATCCGATTCAGGCGTATGGAGTATACTCAAACGGAAGTCTGGTAAAATGGGGACCAACAAGTATGGGAAAAAAAGCTGCACAGACGAAGAGAGGTCTTACATTTGCCAACTGGAAAAAGAAATTGGCAATTTCCACCGTAAGCAGTGAATGGAAGTTACCTTATAATTTTAATATATTCAATCTGGACGGAATTGGATGGCATCAGTATGATCTTCCCGGTTATCCTGCATCACATTCATGTTTAAGATTATTAATGAAAGATGCACAATGGCTGTATTCTTATGCAGATACGTGGGTTTTAAATCCGGGTGGTGCAACGACCAAAGCAAAAGGTACGGCAGTATTGGTATATGGAGATTACAAATGGGGAGGAAGAAAGCCTTGGAGAAAATTATTAGATGATCCAAATGCGAATAGCGTTTCTGTAGAAGAAATGACTAAAATGATAGAACCTAATATTGAAAAAATAGTAAAAGAACAGGATAACAGACAAGTTGTCGTAGATTCTATTAAAGCTGCAAAAGCTGTTCTGGAACAAATGCCGGCAAATCCTAAGACAGAAGTGCCTTAATTATTCTTTTCTTTCAAATTGTAAAGTAGATTCTTCTGCAAATCTTCTTAGCTTTTGCATTTCTTTTTTGCCTTTATGTTGCCCAAATCTTGCAGCAGCATAAGTGAGGCCGATGCAGAATAACATGGCGAAAGAAGCATTCAGAGCCCAAGGGAATTCATGGCTTTTGATTTGGTTTTCTACATAATGCATGGTGAAGAAAGTCATCCAGAGAATGGAGAAAGAAAAATATAAAAACATAAAGAAAGTCCAAACTGCAGAACTGGGTCCGAAAATACCCCGTATTGCAGTTTTTTCGTCTTCAATTTCTATTCTTAAAGATAATCTTGGTTTCCAGTAATTGTCATATTTGGTTTCTACGTAGATCGTCGCCACTTCATTATTAATATTTCCCGCAAATTCATCTTTGTGTTCTGCGAGGTATTTTTTCAGATTCTGAGCATACTCTTCTTTGCTGAGATGAGCAAACATTTTAAATCTGGGTCTGCTCCGTATTTTGTCTAAAGTGGTTTCTTCTGTATTCATATTATTCTTGATATGGGATTGGATCTTCTAAGTCAAAGCTTAAAATCATTTCTTTATTATTTCTTTGGATCTGCATATTGATTGTTTTTCCTTCTTCAGACTTCATCATTTCCATTATTTTTTCCATCGTCATATCCACTGTTTTTTTGCCGTTTATACTGATCAACTTGTCGTCTTTTTTAAGGCCGGCTTTATCAGCAGGAGAATCTTTTCTTACCCCTGCAATAGCGAAAATAGGTTTTAACACAAAATTATATTGGAGATTGCTCATAATCAATTCGGTAGCTCCGCTATTTTGATTGTTTTTATTCTGTGTCATGAGGCTTACTTCATCTTTAGACCATTCCAAACCATCTTGCCTGAAATCAAGACCGCTCATATTGAAATGAAATGGATCATTAAAATTTCTGTTTTTTCTTAAGTAGAGCTTCTGATTTGAATAATCAAAAGCGATAGTAAAACGTCTCATAATGTCTCCTCCTATTGATCCTTTTCTATTCTCTATCAAACTTATATGTTGAATAGAATACTCGTCAGGCATCGCTGTTAGTGGTTTTTCAAACCTGAAATTCCCTAAGTATAAATTATGGATTCTGCTTCGTTTTCCATAAATATCTCCATTAAACCCTCTCCCTAAGAAATCATCGATATTAGGTCTGTTATACACAAAATTTTTGATAAGCGTAGGGAATAGCCAAATCGCATCACTGTTTCCAAGATCTATTAGTAATTTAGAATCTTTCTTTTCGTTGGTCATTTCTACATTAGCTAAGATGTAAGGTTTGTTTTTTTCAACGGTAATATCAACTCCTTCGAAATTTTTTATTTTTTTCTTAAATAGATTTTCATCATTATAAATAATAATTTTTTTTGCTAAATAGTCTATGAGAACGAGATGATTTTTAAAAAAGTGATAACCAATAATTCCGTTAACAGGAATTCCTATATGAGATGAAATATTAAAATCTTGATTGGTAATAATAAAAAGTGTTGATGTAGTGCTTGTATAATTCTTTCCTATTCTGATAATATTATTATCGGAGCGAAAACCGTCTATGCTTGCATTACCTCCTAAACCTGAAAATTTAATTTTTTCAAGATTAGGAAGTTTTAAGTCTTTATTTTCAAGGCTAAAAATAGAGGTTTCTGCAACTCCAGTATCTAAAAGAAATGTTAGATTTGCTCCATTTACATTTACCGGAATAAAAATCAGATTGTTGATCAATTTAAAAGGAATTACAGTTTTTTTAGCATTCTGTATTTCAAATGAATTTTGAGCATTTAGTATGATGCTGAATAAAATAATTAATGTAGAATAATAGAATTTCATATAATGAATTTAGTGAATTTATCCTTATCATCAATAAAAAACATTCTCAAATCTGAGAATGCTTATCAATAGTTTATTTAAGGTAGGATATTGTTGAGGTTTTCTTAATTTACTTTGAGAAGAAGTCCATCAGATCCATATAGTTTTTCTGATTGACGCCATGTCCGCTCATATATTCTCTGAATGTAAAGTAACAACTCAGATCATACAGAAGGTCTGCAGCTTTTCGTCCCCATTCTAAAGGAATCACAGCATCGTCTGTTCCGTGGGAAACAAAAAAGCGTAATTTTTCCAGCTTCTTTTTATCTTTTACAATATTTCCCAGTATTTTTTCCTCTGGATAGCTACTTAAGCAAGCGACATAATTGAACATTTCAGGATATCTTAACGCTAAAGAATAACATAAAATACCTCCCTGGCTGAAACCGCAAAGATGGGTTTTGCCATCAACAAGCCCATAATGATTGACAATCTTTAAAATATTTTCTAAAACCGATTGTAAAGATTCTTCAGCTTGTGAAACATCAATGAAGTTTTCCGGGTTATTAAAGTCGATATCATACCAGGAAAAGCCTTCAAACTGGGTGGCTTTAGGAGCTCTGAAACTTACAATAATCCAGTCTTTCGGAAGCGTTTCTCTAAAGCTGAAAAGGTCTTGTTCATTACTTCCGTATCCGTGCAGCATAAAAAGGATTGGAGTACTGGAAGTTATATTTTCGGGTTCTCTTACAATGTAATCTAAATTCATAAAGACAAAGATAAATAATTAATCAAATGGATTGAATTGGAAATCATGATTATATAAGTGAATCGGTTTCCAGGTGATTTTTTATAATTTTATAAAAGCCCTATAATCTTGTTGGGAGGGTTTTAATGATTTGATATTTTTTGTAAATCTTTATTGGAAAATTTTCATAAAAGTTATTTTTATATTGATAAAAAGCCTATATTTGAAACATAAAAATTTATTTGGAGAAATGAAGCAATTTTACAAATCAAAAAATTTACTTAGACTTTCTTATTTATTTGCTGTGTTATTTTCAGTAATTGTAGTGGTTAATTCTTGTAAAAAAGACGACGATGATGGATATGTAGATCATGTTGTTCAATTTGAAGCAAAAATAGTTCCTGGCGGAACGACTCCTCCAACCGCTCCTATTCATATTTTTAAAACAATTGTTACTCAGGTAGGTACTAACCAACAGACTCAGTTTGATACTGAAGGACTGACTTGGGCAAGTGGAGAATTTTTCGTGAATTCTAGCCAGTCACAATTGAATTTAGCAGCTAATGCAGAACTTCCTAACCCTGATTCTAAGCTTACTGTTACCATCTGGATAGATGGAGAAGTTGCTGAAACGGCTACTGTAACAGGTAATGGAACTAAAAGTGCTGCTGTAGCTCACAGTTTCCTTGAATTATAAAAAATACTTTTATATATCTTTAAAAACCCACCTTATTAAGGTGGGTTTTTAGTTACCGATCATATTGTGCTGAATGGCCAGACTGATAAGCTCTGTAGAATTCTTTGCCTGAAACTTTTGAAGTAAGTTTTTCCTGTGCGTATCTACGGTTAATGGGCTTAAAAACAATTCATCAGCAATCAAAGCACTGGTTTTTCCTTCCGCAACCAATTTTAAAATTTCCTTTTCCCTTTTCGTTAATCTTGGAACGGTTATTTCCGTATGTGAAAGTTTACTTATAATTTGTTTCGTCTCATTACAGAAAACGATATTTCCGGAGAGTACACCTCTTAGACATTCTATGAGTTCATCAATAGACGTGTTTTTTAATAAATATCCACTGGCTCCGTTTTGAATACACTGCATGATAATACTCCTTTCAGATCTGTTACTGAACATAATTACTGAAGTGTCCGGAACTGTTTTCTTGATCTCATTACAAAGTTCAATTCCGTTACAGTCGGGCAAAGTGATGTCCAGAAGAATAATATCTATAGGATGGGTCTTTATAAAGTCAATGATTTCCGAGCCTGTTGTGAAACTTTGAAGAATATGAAAATACGACTGATTGCTCAGCATCATTTTTAGGCCTTCAATCACAATAGGGTGGTCGTCTACAATGACGATGTTTATTTTTTCAGTCTGCATGCGTATTAAGTTCAATGTTTATGGTAGTTCCTTCACTGTCAGAGCTTATTTCCATTTTTCCTTTCAGGTAATCTACTCTGTTTTTCAGATTTAGAAGTCCGAGACTTTTTGTTTTTTCTGTACTGTTTTTTGCAAATCCGTTTCCGTTGTCTTCAATGGTAATGAAGAAATTTTCTTCGGACTGAGAACATTGGAGCAAAATATTATTGGCACCGGAATGCTTTACCGCATTGGCTAAGAGTTCCTGTACAATTCTGTAAATATTAAGCTGGATATTAAGTGGCAGCTTTTTTTCAATATTGATCGGTTGAAAATCTATATCAAGATCTTTTCTGATGTAAAAATCACAAAGATCATTTAAAGCAGTTTCCAGTCCGAAATTAAGTAAGGATTCAGGCATCAGGTTTCTGGCAACGTGGCGAAGCTCGCCAACAGAATTATCCAACTGTGACAGGATTCTGTAAAACTCTTTATCTTTTTCAGGGTCAAGGTGGTTGGAAGACCATGTTGAAAAATTAATTTTTACTCCGGCAAGCATTCCGCCTAAACCATCATGAAGATCTCTGGCAACACGCTCTCTTTCCCTTTCTTCACCTTCAAGAATGGCTTTGGTGAGACTGAGTTCTTCTTTTTGTTTTATATCAGTGATTTTTTGCTGAAGATTGATTTCCTTTTGCTCAGATATTTTTTTGTTTTTTCTGTAGATGATAAAGAAGAAAATAAAAAAGATAATCAATAATGACAGGACGAGACTGAGTCCTATTAAATAGGAGTTTTTCTTATTTACTTCCAGTTCCCTTTGTTTTTTTTCGGCATTCAGAGTCGCGATTTTTCTCTCTTTTTCGGCAGTATTGAATTTTGCTTCAATCTTATTGATCTCTAATTTTACACTTTCAGAATTCAGGCTGTCATTCAGTTTAGAATATTTTTGTTCCCACAGCAAAGCTTTCTTAGCATCTCCCATTTCCTGACTAAGCAGTGAAAGCTGTTTGTAGATCATTTTTCTGTTGTTAAGATCTGAGGCTAAAGATTGCTCTGCAAGGATATCTTCAAGAGTTTTTTTGGCTTCATCATACCTTTTCAGTTTTTTTAAAATATCATACTTGTTGAAGTAAAACATTTGTGCCAGTAAATTCTGCCCGAATTTCACTGAATAAAAAATACCTTTCTGAATAACAGGAAGTGCTTCTTCATTTCTTTGCTTGGTAATCAGGTAAAGCGTTTTTCCATAATAATAAAAAGCATTGGCAGAAGATTCAGGGTAGGGTTGTATCAGTTTTTCGGCTTTATCGAGGAATTTTTTGGCTTCATCACCTTTGGCCTGATAACAGAAATTGCTGGCGGAATTCAAATACGTATAAAACAGCTCAGAAGAATTCGGATATGACTTTTCTAAGATGGCTAAAGCTTTTTTATTATAGTTTCCTGCTTTTTCAAACTCTGCATTATAAGTAAGGATAATGGCGAGTTGCGTGTATAAAAAACCGAGACTTTTGTTATTTTCATACTTTTCAACCAAAGGAATACTTTTTTCAAGGATGATCTTCAGTAAAAACGGATATCCTTCTTTGTTTTTTTGAGTCACTCCGTAGCTGTACCATGCAAGAGCCTGTAAAAAAGCCGATTCTTCAGTTTTAAATTTAGATAATTCTTTAATAGAAAGCTGATAAAAAAGGGCTGCTTTTTCTTTATTATGATCCAGATTGTACTGGCCTTCAAAATAAAAATATTTAGCAAGAAGATAAGGATTCTTTTGAGCCAGTTTTTTTCCCTGTTCCAGATATTTTCTGCTGAGAGAAGAATCTGTATTCCGGTAATAATTGGATAAAAGAAAAGCGGATTCTGCGATAGACTGGGCATTTGTTTTTGTATGAACTACATTTTTTAAACTATCTAAATAAGGCTTTTCATTGAGTGGGATAATTTGTTGAGCTTGTAACGTAAAAGATATTAATATACTTAATAAAATAAGTAGTCTGTTCATGAGTTGTTGATTCGGTTGTTTAGAACGGTGATTTTATAAAACGCCCAATTTACCTAAAAAAAACAGCATAAAAAATACCTTGTTTTAGGTATAAAAAAATACTTGTTTTTTAGGATTGATAGGTTAGGCATCTACTGATAGCTTTGCAGGTACCAAATCACTAATCATAGAATATTTAATTAAAGTAGAAAAATTTAACAAAAAAACTTATGAAAAAAATGAAAATCGTACATGTCTTGAGAGGAACTTTTGTAGCATTAATGGCAACCATGTTGATCGGATTCGTCGCATCTTGTAAAAATGATGATGACGACAATATTCCCGGAGCCGGAAAATCTCATAAAGTTGTTTTCAAAGCCATAGCTTCCTCAGGAAGTGATATCGATGTTGCTGTTTACGGAATTGATGGAAATCCTACAACGGCATCAAGCCTTAGCGGAACCACTTGGACAAGCCCGGAAGTTACTTCTGATGCAGGTGCTTATGGTGCTAATATCGCCGTGGGAGCAACAGGAGCAAATGCCTCATCTACCTTAAAAGTTCAAATCTGGGTAGACGGAGAACTTAAAAAAGAAGGAACGTCTAGCGGCCAGGTTTTATCGGCTTCAGCTTCCTATACATTCTAAAAAATGCAGGATTAATTTTGTGATGAAAAAAAGCGGCGAGATTTATCTCGCCGCTTTTTGTATATATCTTTAGTAAAGATTAAATCACTTTTACAATGAAGTAGCTTTTCTTTCCTTTTTGTAAAAGAAGAAATTTTCCGTCAATTAAATCACTTTCATTAGCAGTATACACTTCATTTACCTTTTGTTTATTTACAGAAATTGAATTTCCTTTCAATTCTCTTGTCGCTTCACTTTTAGATTTTAAAAAACCTGATTTTTCAGAAAGTAAGTCAACAATATTTACTCCTAAAACATCATTTTTTGCCACTTCTTTTTGAGAAACTCCATCAAAAACTTCAAGAAAAAGCTCTTCATCAAGATTTGCCAAATCTTCAGCAGTTGAACGTCCAAAAAGAATTTCAGAAGCCTTCAATGCTTTTTCATATTCTTCTCTTCCGTGAACCCAAACTGTTACTTCCTCAGCTAATTTTTTCTGCAGTTTTCTTTCATTTGGAGATATTTTATGTTCCTCAATTAAAGCTTCAATTTCCTCTTTCGCTAAAAAAGTATAGAATTTAATGAATCTTTCCGCATCATCATCTCTTGAATTGACCCAAAACTGGTAGAATTTGTAAGGGGAAGTTTTCTTTTGATCTAGCCAATAATTTTCTCCGCTTTCAGATTTTCCGAATTTAGTACCATCCGCTTTCGTAATCAGAGGAACAGTCAAAGCAAATGCTTCTCCCTGAGCTTTTCTGCGGATAAGTTCTGTACCGGTTGTGATATTTCCCCACTGGTCAGAACCTCCCATCTGAAGCTTTACATTATTATTCTGGTATAAATGTAAAAAGTCATACCCTTGAATCAATTGGTAGGTAAATTCTGTAAAGCTCATCCCATCTGCACCGGATTCTCCCGAAAATCTTTTCTTCACAGAATCTTTCGCCATCATATAATTTACGGTAATATTTTTTCCTACATTTTTTGCAAAATCAAGGAAAGAAATATTTTTCATCCAGTCGTAGTTGTTGACCAATTCTGCTTTATTGGTTTCATTTCCGTCAAAATTTAAAAATCTTGAAAGTTGGTTTTTCAGGCAATCAACATAATGAAGAAGGGTAGCTTCATCTAAAAGATTTCTTTCGGCAGACTTTCCTGAAGGGTCACCAATCATTCCTGTAGCACCACCAACCAACGCAATCGGCTTATGACCGTGCTGTTGAAAATGAGCCAAAATTTTGATCTGAATAAGACTTCCGATATGTAAAGAATCTGCGGTAGGATCAAAACCGATATAGGCTGTTGTCATTTCCTTATCCAGTTGCTCATCCGTTCCGGGCATCATGTCGGCAAAAAGCCCGCGCCATTTCAGTTCTTCAATAAAAGAGTTCATTATTTTCTGCTTTAAAATTTAATGTGCAAAGATAAGAAATTCAATAGGAAAGGAATACGTGCTGAACATAAAATGTACAATCCTTGAGAATTTTAGGGTAATAATCAATCTGAAACAGATAAACCTACATTTTTGCGGATATGAAACAAATCAGTTATATTTGTTAGTAATGAACGACGAACAATTATTCCTGCTTATTGCTAAAGCTAAAGAAAAAGACCAGAAAGCTCAGACCAAGCTTATCAATATCTTCTGGGTTGATACTTTTTCTTTTGTGATGAAAAAGGTAATGGATGAAAATGATGCAGATGAAATTACGGTGAATGTTTTCTCAAAGGTTCTGTCTAAACTGGATATGTACGATCCTCATTTTCAGTTTAAAACTTGGGTGTTGACGATTGCTCAAAATACAATCATCGATTTTTGGAGAAAAAAATCAAGAGAAAATCAGGATCCTACAGAGAATCTTGATGAAGTAAAAAACCAGTATGCAAAATCTCCAGAAGAATTGATGATCTCTGATGAAGAACAAAAGAAAATCATTAAAGCAATCGAATCTTTAGATGCCAATTATCAGGATATTATCCGATTGAGATTTTTTGAAGAAAAAAGCATTAAAGAAATTGCCGAAGAATTGGGGATTTCTGTTGCCAATACCAAAGTTCGTGTCATGCGGGCGAAAAAAGTCTTGGCAGAATTGCTGAAAAACAATGAGTTTGAGGATAATTAATTGTAAGAATACAATCAATATGTTATTTATCCATTCTGATTGTCATTCCGTAGGAATCTAAGCTGTTACTTTCACACTATATCTTTAAATAAATAATTCCAAAAATCTAAATTAGGATTTACAAGTCTTATCAACTCTAATTTTTTATTTCTTGAAAGGTTTTTAATTTCTTTTTCTCTTTCAATTGCTTGTTGAATCCATCCGAATCTTTCATAAAACTCTACATTATATCTTGCTGTAAAGCTACTTGAATTTTGTTTGGTTGTATGTTGATCTAAACGTTGATGCAGATTTCCGGTCACACCTGTATAAAAAACAGTTTTTCTTTTGTTTGTGAGAATATAAACATAGAATCTATAAATTCCCTCTGAAAATTCTATCATTTGTGTTGTGTTTTAATATTATAAAAGGCTTAGATTCCTACGGAATGACAAGGGGAAATGGAAATCTTACTTTTAATTATAAATAAACTTTCTCTTTGGTTTTGGGAAGCTCAATTTCTATCCTTTCCTTCTCATTTCTGTTTTGAAGATTTAATTTTATTCCTTTTTTAATAAAGACTTCTTTTTTAGAACTTCCATATTCCTTCGTATTTTCAACTTCCTTATCAAAATTGATTTGCCCTGTTGAAAGATTAAAATCAACATCGGTCCAGTATTCTTCCGGTTTTCCGCTGCTTGATGAATGACCGATCAGTTCAAAATGTCCGTTCTGAAACCTGTATTTATCAGTGTATCCCCATTTCCAGCTGCTTCCTCCGGCTTGTGTAATCAGTAAAATCCCTTTTTGAATCTGAGTATCCTGATAAGGATCGCCCATCATTCCGCCTTCGCCGCTTTTCAGAACAGCATTTCTTGATTTTTCTAAAACCGTCCATTTTCCGTTTACTTTTTTCAGAATCTGAATTTCACGGATGGTTCCGTAATCGGTGCTGTCTTTAGTATTGTAAATAATAACTTTCTCAGGAATGTTGTCACCGTCCAGATCACCGTCAACGGTTTCCATGATTGTAGAACCTTTGGGTTGAAATTCTTTTTGTGCAAAACAAAATGTACCGAAAACCAAGGATAGAATGCAGAATGTCGTCTTCATAAAATATTTTGAGTTTTAAAATTACAAAATTATCTGTTTCATCAATGTCTGTCTTTGATTGTTTCGATAAAAAAATCACTAACTTTGAACCTCAATTTGAGAAATAAATGGAAAATTTAGTTCAAGATACTACCGTTCAAAAACCAAAATGGATTCGCGTAAAACTTCCTACCGGAAAGAATTACAGAGAATTGAGAACCTTGGTTGATAAATATAAATTAAATACGATTTGCCAGAGTGGAAGCTGCCCGAATATGGGTGAATGTTGGGGAGAAGGAACAGCAACTTTCATGATCTTAGGAAATATCTGTACAAGAAGCTGCGGATTTTGCGGGGTAAAAACCGGAAAACCTATGGATGTAAATTGGGATGAGCCTGAAAAAGTAGCACGTTCAATCAAATTAATGAAAATCAAACATGCGGTTTTAACTTCTGTTGACCGTGATGATTTGAAAGACATGGGTTCTATTCTTTGGGGAGAAACTGTAAATGCAGTAAGAAGAATTTCTCCGGGAACCACAATGGAAACATTGATTCCGGATTTCCAGGGGATTACAAAACACCTTGACAGAATGGTAGAAGTTGCTCCTGAAGTGATTTCTCACAATATGGAAACGGTAAAACGTCTGACAAGAGAAGTGAGAATTCAGGCAAAATATGAAAGAAGCCTTGAAGTACTGAGATATCTGAAAGAAGCAGGTCAGAGAAGAACAAAAACCGGTGTAATGCTTGGTTTAGGTGAAACCAGAGATGAGGTTTTTCAGACGATTGAAGACATCAGAAATGCGAATGTAGATGTCATTACTTTAGGACAATATTTACAGCCGACAAAGAAACATCTTCCTGTAAAAAAATTCATTACTCCGGAAGAATTTGATGAGTTTGGAGATTTCGCAAGAAGCTTAGGTTTCAGACACGTTGAAAGTTCACCTTTAGTAAGAAGTTCTTACCACGCAGAAAAACATATTCATTAAAAATACAATCGCTTCAGAAATGAAGCGATTTTTTATTGGCATAGTGACGACTTAACAATGAGGACGCTTGTCATTCTGAATGTAGCAAAGCGTAATGAAGAATCTATAAAAAGATATTAATATTCATCCTTTGTCGGAATGACGCTTATATCGACTCAACAATATTACTCAGATGATTTTTCTTAAATTCTGAAGGCGTTTTTCCCGTATGATGTTTGAATAATTTATTGAAATAGGAAAGACTTTCAAATCCTACATGAAAACACACTTCGGTCACAGACTCATCTTTTAATAAAAATATTTGTGCCTGATTGATTCTGTAATTATTAACAAAATCTGTAAAGGTCATATTCGTTTGTTTTTTAAAATAGCGGCAAAAAGCGGGCGTACTTAAACTTACAGTTTGTGCGATCTCATTTACATTGGGCTTTTTATCATAATTTTCATGAATGTAACTGTAAATTGTCCCCATTCTGATTTTATCATTCAGAAACCACTTGATTCGGGTGTCTTCGTTATTCAGTTCCTTTACTTCGGTAGAATGGGCAAGAATCTGTAAAATTTCCATCAGACCTATTAAAGATTCGAAAGTATTTTTATCCTTAATGTTGTGAAGCTTCTCAACAACAGTTTGTTTGGTTTTTCCTGAAAAAGAAAGACCAAGATGAGATCGTTCCAATAGTTTTTTGATCGTGTCAAATTCAGGAACGCTAAGAATGAGATCATGGAGAAAGTTTTCTCTCATCTGTAAAACAAGCTGTTTGCATTCGGTCTGAATTCCATAATCAAAGTTAAGATGGGGAACATTGGAGCCTATTAACAGCAGATCACTGTCTACAAAGCTGGAAATATCTTTTCCAACGTGACGGATTCCCTTTGAGGCTTCTACGTAAACAAGCTCTATTTCAGGATGATAATGCCAGAAGAAACAGTTTTTAAGAGACGGAGAAAAAAGCTTAAAAGACTTCTCTTTTTCAAATTCTATGATTTCTTTCTGAATTTTCATTTTGTCCTGATTTGATTATTTAAGACTATAAAATTAAATAAAAAGGTTAATGTGGAGCAAATTAATATCATCAGAGTGGAGGTGAAAACCATATTTTCTGTCGATTTTTGCATTTTCAAATTAGAATCGGTTGTTGTCATCGGTTCATTCAAAAAAAATTCAAAAAAGGTTTAGATATATGGGATTGGATAAAAGAATTTTGCCGCTTGCAATAGGAGGTTTAGGAATCGGGACTACGGAGTTTACGGTAATGGGTCTGCTTCCTGATATTGCGAAATCACTTCAGATTACCATTCCTGAAGCAGGACACTTAATTTCTGCTTATGCAATGGGAGTTGTTATCGGAGCACCTATTTTAATTGGGTATTCTGTAAAATTTCCTCCTAAAAAAGTGTTGATTGCATTGATGGTGATCTTTACTTTATTCAATGCTTTATCCGCAATTGCACCCGATTATACAACGATGCTGATTATCAGATTCCTGTCCGGATTGCCGCATGGAGCATTTTTTGGTGTAGGAACAGTTGTAGCAGCGAGAATGGCAGGAAAAGGAAAAGAAGCCTTCTATATTTCTTTAATGTTTACTGGCCTTACAGTTGCCAATCTTGCAATGGTTCCGCTGGTTACTTATATCGGCCATACTTTCCATTGGAGATGGTACTTTGCGATCGTTGCCGTCATTGGATTATTAACGCTAATCTCTCTAAAACTCTGGCTTCCGGTTCTGGAAAGAAAAGAAGACAGTCACTTTTTGGAAGAACTGAAATTTCTTAGAAGCAGACAGTCATGGCTGGTTCTGCTGATCACAGCAATAGGTTTTGGTGGATTATTCACATGGTTCAGTTATATTACACCTTTAATGACGATTGTAGCAGGAATTAAAGAAAGTCAGATGGCTTATGTTATGGTTCTTGCAGGAGGCGGAATGGTGGTTGGAAATCTTGTTGGAGGATATATTTCTGACAGAATGAGTCCTGAAAAAACCTGTATACTATTGATATTTTTAATGATGTGTGCTTTGGCGGGAGTATTTTTCTTTTCAAACAACCAAACCACAGCATTAATCTTAACATTTGTTTGCGGAGCTTTATCCATGTCGGTTTCAGCACCGATCAATATCATGATGATGAAAGCAGCCCCTAAAAGTGAAATGATGGCGGCAGCGTTTATGCAGGCAGCTTTTAATATAGCAAATGCAATGGGAGCTTTCTTGGGAGGGATTCCTTTAGAAAAAGGGTTGTCATTTAATTATCCTTCATTGGTAGGAGTGGGAATGACCTTCATTGGGCTAGTCATTGCCTTGAGATATAAATACCTATATGGTTCACAACAGCAGGACGAAGATGATCTTGAAGTGGAATGTGTATCATGTGATAAATAAAAAAAAGAGAAGCAGATTTTGCTTCTCTTTTTTATAGCAGATTATGCTTCTACTTCATTGCCATTTTTGCACCAGTATAAAGCATTGTAAAGATTTTCTTTTGAAAAAGATTTAAATTCTCCCGGCATCAGAACACTGAAAATATCCGTGAAATTTTGGACTCCCTTTTCGTCTGTTACAATCGCAACTCTGTTCCAATTAATTAAATTTTTTAATCCTAAAAGCATATCCTCAAACCAGGCTCCTACCGTAAAATTATCAATATCTGTATCTAAATAGAGTAAATAATTCAACTCATGAAAATGCTCTACTTTAGCTTTTACTACAGGAAACACAAGGTTTTCAAAATCTTCTTTCGTTACTTCTCCTGTTGCATTGAATGCTGCAACATTCTCCGGAGCTTCTGGGATAATCGTTATCATATTGTTATTTTTTAGTGATTTGATGTGGGATTTCAACAACAAAAATTAAACCATTATTTAATTTTAATAAAAATAAAAAGGCTTGATTGTTGATACTATAAAGAAAAAATAATCTTGTGGATCTGAAATCAAACGAACCTTTCTGGCTTTTAAAAAACGGACTTATACAATCATATCCTTCATTGAAATCAGATGAAGAATGTGAAGTTTTAATTATCGGAGGAGGAATTACGGGAAGTTTAATTGCCCATCAAATGATAAAAGATGGTTATAAAACAATTCTTATTGATAAACGGGAACTGTGCAACGGAAGCACCTCAGCAACGACTTCAATGCTGCAATATGAAATTGATATTCCTCTTTATGAATTGATTGAACAAATAGGAGAAAAGGGAGCGGTGGAAAGCTATAAAGCCTGTTCTGATGCGATTGACAGGATTGAAAAGTTAACCAAAGAAATTAAATCTGATGCCGGATTTAAAAGAAAGGAATCTCTGTACTTTGCTTCAAAAAAGAAAGATGTAAACTGGTTAAAAAAAGAATTTGAAGCCAGGAAAAATGCAGGTTTCAAAGTAAAATGGCTGGAAACTGATGAGATTGTAAAAAGATTTGGTTTTGAAAATACACATGGCGGGATTTTATCTAAACAGGGCGCAAGTATTGATGCCTTTAAATTTGCTCATGAATTATTCGAAGTCAATACACGAAAAGGACTGAAGATCTATGATAAAACAGAAATGATAAGATTGGAATACCATAAAGGTTTCAATATGGCCACGGTAGATTCAGGGTTTAAGATTAAAGCAAAAAAAATAATCTATTGTATTGGCTATGAAAGCAAAAATATGATCAGAGAAAATTTTGTTAATCTGAAAAGTACTTATGCGATTGTTTCTGAAGTTACAGCTGAAAAGTTTAAAAATATAGGAAATATGCTGGTTTGGAATACGGATGATCCTTATATGTACATGCGCACCACAGATGATGACAGATTGCTGATTGGTGGAGGTGATGAAGATTTTTATGATGCAAAAAAACGGGATGCCCTTTTGAATAAAAAAGAAAAAGAAATTCTCAGAACCTTAAAAAAAATAAAACTCGATTACCAGTTTTATACCGATTTTGTCTGGGCAGGAACTTTTGGAGAAACGAAAGACGGACTTCCGTATATAGGAACGCATGAAAAGTTTAAAAATTCCTATTTCGTTCTCGGTTTTGGAGGCAACGGAATTACCTTTTCTGTAATAGGAATGGAGATGGCTTCTTTGTTTCTGAAAGGTAAAAAACATCCGCTTTCGAAATATTTTCAATTTAAAAGATAGGTTTCGGCGGCGGCAAAGCCGCCGCCGAAACTTTAAAACCTGCAGATTCGGCAAATCTTCACAGGATCTCTAACATTATAAACTATATCCGTTTTTCTTGGCCAGTTCAAGAACCGACTTTTCTATGGCTTTTCCAAGATCATCAGCATCTGAGCTTCCTCTTTTTTTCATCTCTTCATCAATGAAAGTCTGACGTTTCTTAGACAGTTCTTCAATTTCTCTCTGAATTTTTTCACGTTCGGCAGACTTTGCAGCAACGGCTTTTGTGATTTCTTCCTTGCTTTTGCCTTTCAGCTCTTTCGGAAGTTCCTCTTCTTTTACCGATGACATGAAATTAGCATCCTTTTCGGCGCGGTCTACCAGATCCCAATGATCGTTTTTATAGGCATTTTTCTTAGATTTGGCAACCGTTCTTTCCACAGCATTGGAAACAGACTGGGCTTCTGCATTTCTGTCCTGTGCAGCTTGCTTTACCTTATATTCAGAGCCATGACTTCCGTAATAGATGTACGTATCGTTCAGCTTTGTATTGCATTCTGAAATCCTTATATCATAGGGTGTTTCAATATAAATGACCTTTCTGTCGCTGTCGATATTGAAATATTTTCCGTCTCCGAGTGAAGCTCCGTTTTGCCAGAAAGTCTGTATACCTTCATTTCTGTCACCACAGAAAATCGTATTCGTATAAATATTCTTTCTTTTTGCGCTTGAGATCACCTCTTTATAATTAATCTTTCCCTGATCGAAAGGCTCATTTCCGGCAATATAGATCAGTTTCATGCTTTTTTCGTTTCCGTCCCAGTTCAGGTTCGTGGCAGCATCACGAATGACGGCTCCGCAATATTCACTTCCGCCATTGGTTCTTAAAGCAAACAGCTTTTCGGAAATTAAATCAAGATCCTGAGTAAGCGGCGCAACTTGTCGGATATAATTTTCATCCTGAAGCCCATCATTTCCGTATTCGTACAAAGCAATTTCAACTTGTGGAGCTTTTCCGTTGTACTTTAGGGTAGTCAGAGTATTTACAATATTCCATAATCTGGATTTTGCCTGGTCGATTAATCCATCCATACTGTTTGACGTATCCAAAAGCAAAGCAACCTGAATTTTATTCTCTTTACTTACTGTTGCCGAACCTTGATTGTTCTGAACAATGGTACGTTGTGAAGGCTTTTCACACCCTTTTACAGGCGAGGTCTGTGCATTTAGAAAAGCAGCTGTCCCAATGGTTAATGCTAACGTTTTAATAGGTATCATGATTTTGTGTTTTAAAGGATTTCGTATTTTGTTTTGATGCTGTATTTCAGCTTGATATTATCGATATTTTCGAAAGAATAATCGATTCCTGTATCTGCAGCTTCCAGTTGTATATTGCTTACCCTTGCAGCTTTATAAGCAGCAGGAATTACAGTGTCACTTGTGTAATCTTCAATTTCTACGATTTCAAGAGGAGCTCCTGTTTTTTTGTTGATGCTTTCCAAGAGATAATCTGCTTTTTCTTTAGCAGCTTTTAACGCATTGATCTTTACTGTTTTTCTGAAATCGGCGATCTTTGTGTTTTTAATTTCAGCAATACTGATGTTGCTTACCCACTTTTGATTAAGATTTTCAAACAAATTGCCCATGTCGGTCGCTTTGTTCACTTTAAACTGAAAACTTTTCGTAAAAGTCTTTTTAAAGTACATATTCTGATACATCGATTTGAACTTGATGTCTTCGTTTTTTACTCCGCTGCTTTTTAGGATTTCAAACAGCTTTTTTTCGTTTGTGGCAAGATCATTCTTGTTATCGCCTTTTATTCCGATGCTGAAGATGATCTCATCCGGTTCCACTTCCATTTCTGCAACTCCGGTTACTTCAATGGCATTTTTCTTTACTTCCTGTGCATTCGCAAAACTTGCCAGTGTAAAAAATCCGATCAATAAAAAATGTGTAAGTTTCATAATGTCCTGTTTAAATTTCTAAAGTAAAATTACCCTAAACAGAAACTGAAATTTGGTAAACTTGGTGAACTGAGGTTTTCACTTGGTGAAAGAAATAAGAATGAAAGTAAAAACTAATCCACCAAAATATGGAACCTGTCCTGTAATGCATTCATTCCTTTGCTGTCAACTGATTTAGCCTTTATGATCTGATGATTATAAGAAAAAATAATAGAATCATCTTTCTGATTTTTTACTAATAAATGTTTTGAAACAGTATGCTGATCATCTTCAATAATGATATGCTGATCAAATGAAATCTCATAATGAAAAGAAATCATCTTTTCTGAAGATTTTTCCATGAAGATCAGATAATGGTCTTTATGAAAAAATAGATATTGATAAGGACTGTCAGATGAAATGATTTCATAGGCTCCTGCTAAACCCAAAGAATCTTTTTTATCGTCCGTATCAAAACCATTATTGAAATAAGGCAATCCTATTTTAATAAAGATCATTCCTAAAATCAGAACCTTAAAAAAAGTTGTGTAGGGTAGAAATATGGGTTGATCAAAAAAAGTTTTATCCCGAAAATTGATGATTTTAAGAATAAGTTCCCAACCTTTTTTTCTTACAAGAAAAATGCTCATTCCAAGTAAGATTACTGAAAAGAATTTCACAGAAATATCAAAACTAATATTGATAATAAATACCTGAGTAAAACAAATGACAGCCAATAACAATCCTGAAAACCGGGATCGTCTGAACAATAATAAAATACCCGAGAAAAGTTCAATAGAACCTATGATTGTATTATAAATCTTGGATGTTCCCATTGTGCTCCAAAACAGAATATCCTTATCCAGATTTCCCAGTCGGGTAAACAGAATATTAGATTCAGGTTCCGGAAACTGGGTTTTAAAAATCTTATCGATACCATATTTTATTAAAACCACAGAGATATACATCACACATACATATTCTGTAATAGATAAAAAACGACTGGCCCAGCTTTTCTTTATCAGACAGCTGAAAATAATGGAAGTAAACAGAAGAATAATCAACAAAACCAACATCGAATAACTATCCGAACTGAAATCGAGTCTTAGATTCTTTTTACTGAAAATAGTTTCCAGTAAAAATTGGGTACTCCTTCCGAAAACAAATTGAGTGAATTTCCGTTGAAAATCATTTAAGAAATTCAACGGAAAAAAAATAATAAACTGCAGAAAAAAAGCACCGATAAAAGTATTGATTCTTCTTACCATTTGTAATTTAGGGATGCGATGAAACTCTTAACGGGATTTTCTATAAACAACGACAAAAGCTAATGCTGCAATGCTTATCACAAGATAATACAGCATATCCACTTTAGATTTAGTATTATTTATTTCTGCGGTTTTTACTGTCTTTTTACTGGGAATAGGTTTATACTGTTTTGTTTCTTTATCATATTTAAGAAAGACAGTACTGTCGAGATCATTCTCAAAATTATAATTTCTTCTTAGCACATTCTTTACACTATCTATATTCTGGCTTGAAAAAATAGGATGATTGTACACCGTATCTCTTCCGGTGTTCCATTTCTCGGTATTGGAATTCCTTCTGTCTTTATGGAGTACTGAAGTTACGATCACGCTTTTCTTATCATCAATGATAATTACACTGTCTAATTTTGGATTGATAATATAAGGTTCCGGTCTTATTCCAAGATTGGAATAATTGGTATTGTAGCTGTCTTCTACAATACTTTTTTCGAAGTATTCCATATTTCCGCTATGGCTTTTATATGAAATTAATTTGGTCTGAGCGAATGACTGACCGCTCAAAAGTAACACGGCCAAATGAATTAAAAAAGATAGATTTTTCATAAGTAGTAAGATTAAATGATGACACAAACTTAGCTTCATAATCAAAATCAGAAGCTGTACACTTGGTGAATACCTGTTTTCACTTGGTGAATAGTTTTTGGACAAACTATATATATGTATATCTTTGTTTTATGAAAATGTTGCGGCTTTTTATTGCTTTTTTGTTCATGATTTTTGGGAGTAAAATGTATTCCCAAACAATAAATACTGCTCAGGAAGTTCAAAAAGAAAGTAAAAAACTGAAGAAAGCTGTTGATGAAAAAGATGAAAGCGCACAGGCAGATTCTTATTACAGTATCGCCGAAAGTTTTTTCAATGACGGTAATTTTCCGAAAAGTGAAGAATATTATATAAAAGCTAAAAATATTTATGAAAAGCTTAATGACAAACCTAACATTGAAAAAGTAAGCCGAAAATTAGCCCAGTCACAGGAAAAACAGAAGAAAATAACTCCCGCAATAAGCAATTACAGCAGAGCCGCTGAAATGAGCTTTACCGAAAAAAGTAAACAGGTAAACTCAAATGATGCAACAAGGCTTTCAACCAACTCTCAGGAAGAGAAAGCATCGGTGATTCAGAATAATATCCAGATTAGCGAAAAAGAAAAAGACAAAGGAGATTTGGCGGCAAGCTACAGCCAAATGGCAGACGTGAATATTGAGCAGAAAAATATTCCCAAAGCCGAAGAAAACCTGAATAATGCCTACAAAGTTTCAAGACAGGTAGCACCGCAACAGGCGTTGGAAATCAGTCAAAAGCTTACAGACTTTTACGTCGAAAATAAAAACTTTGATAAGGCCATTGAAGCTAAAAAAGAGGTTTTAAAAGAATCTTTTGTAAAAGACAATTCTCAGGAAAAAGTAAACCAGATTCAGGAGCTTGCAGATATTTATCTCAAAAAGAACGATACCGAAGCGGCGATCACTTTATTAAAAAATGCCTACAAACTTTCCCTTGAAAAAGGACATACGTTAGAAGCTCAGAAAAGTGTAAAAAAACTCGATAGTTTATATGCTATTTCTCAAAATATCGATGCATCAGTTCTGTTGTACAGAGATTTTCTGGGAAAACTACCGGAATTGGTTTCTAAAGACAGAAGTCTGATCGATCAGAAAGTACTGGAAGATACAGAAGAAAGAATCTCACAGCTGGAAAAAGAAAAAGAACTGAAAGACGAGCTGATCCGTAAGAAAAACGTTTTCAATTACAGTCTCATTGGTGCTTTACTTGTTATGGTTGGTTTGGTTGTCGTTATTTTTAGAACGCTGAAAAAAGTTCAGATCAAAAACAAGAAAATTGCTTTACAGTCACTCAGACGTGAGATGAATCCGCATTTTATCTTTAATAGTTTAAATTCTGTGAATCATTTTATTGCTACCAACAATGAACTGGAAGCCAATCAGTATTTGACGAAATTTTCAAAGCTTATGCGGGGCGTGATGGAAAACTCTACTGAAGATTTTATTCCGTTTCAGCAGGAGCTGGATCTGCTTCAAAACTATCTTGCGTTAGAAAAAACACGTTTTTCAGATAAATTCGATTATGAAATTGAGGTGGATGAACGTCTGAATACCCAAAGTCTTAAAGTTCCGGGAATGTTGATACAGCCTTTTTTAGAAAATGCGGTTTGGCACGGATTACGGTACAGAGAAAATAAGGGATTTTTAAAGCTAAGTTTCAAAAAAGACAATGAACATTTAAAAATTACCATTGAAGACAATGGAATCGGTATTGAAGAAAGTAAAAAACAAAAAACACAACATCAAAAAAATCGTGAAGGCCGCGGAATGAAAAATACATTGGAAAGAATCACTTTGCTGAATGATCTGTACCGTCAGGAAATTCAATGCAGGATCACCGATAAAAAAGATGAACAGGGAGTTTTTGTAGAAATTACTTATAAATTGATCAATGTATAAGATTAAGACAATACCTGCAACCTATAACCTAAAACCTAATCTATGAAGATAAAATCCATAATTGTTGACGATGAAGCTATTGCAAGAGATGTTTTAAGAAATTATCTCACCAAATACTGTCCACAAGTTGAGATTTTAGGGGAGGCGGAAAACATTAAAGAAGCGGTTCCTTTGATCGCCGAAAAACAACCTCAACTGGTTTTCCTGGATGTGGAAATGCCTTTCGGAAATGCTTTCGATGTATTGGAAGCCACAAAGAATTTTTCTTACGAAACCATTTTCATTACAGCATTTTCCCAATATTCTTTACAGGCTCTGAACAAATCGGCGAGTTATTACATTCTAAAACCGATCGATATTCAGGAATTGATTTTAGCCGTAAACAAAGTGGCAGAAAGTCTGGAAAGTAAAGAAGAACTCAACCGTAATAAAATTCTTCTTGAAAATCTTAAATTAAAACCCGAAAAACAGCAGTTAATTCTTCCGACTCTTCAAGGTTTTGATGTGGTAAAAACTGAAGATATTGTACGGCTTCAGGCAGACGGAAACTTCACACAAGTTTACCTTACAGACGGTTCGAGGAAGATGGTATGCCGATTTTTAAAACATTTTGATGATCTGTTGGAAGCTCCTTTTGTCAGAGTTCACCGGTCGCATATCATCAATACCAGTTTTGTGAAATCTTACCACAAAAGCGGAACGGCAACCCTTTCCGATGAAACAGAGATTGAAGTTTCCGGAAGTTTCAAAGAAAGCTTTCTGAAAGTTTTCTCGTAGAATATTCGTAAATTATAATCTTAGCTAAGTGAAACGCCTTTGCGAACTTAAAAACATTTAGTAGTAAAAAATCTTTGCGTACTTTGCGTTAAAATCAAAAAACATTTAGCAAAAATTTCAGGCATTATTTTTGAACTTTTCATAAGAACCACACAAAGATCTCTATTATGAAAACTTTTCAAAAAATTGCCATTCCGGTATCCATAGGTGTTTTAGGATTTATGATATTCAATTCATGTTCTGTAAAAATTCCTAAAGGTGCCACTGCCGTGAAAAACTTCAATGCAGAAAAATACCTCGGAAAATGGTATGAAATAGCCCGCTTCGATTACAAATTCGAGAAAGATATGGATAATGTAACGGCAACCTATTCCCAAAATTCGGACGGTACGATTCGCGTAGATAATAAAGGCTACAATTACGTTAAAAAACAATGGAAAGAGTCCATTGGGGAAGCGAAATTCGTGAAAGATAAAAATGAGGCACGGTTGAAAGTTTCGTTTTTTAAGCCAATTTGGGCAGGATATAATGTCATTGACATTGATGAAGATTACCAGTATGCTTTGGTTGCAGGAAACAGTTTAAAATACCTCTGGATTCTCTCCAGAACAAAAGAAATTCCCGAAAGTATCCGACAACGTTTTTTAGAAAAAGCAAAAAATATCGGATACAATACAAATGAATTGATTTGGGTAAAGCATAATTAATTATTCATTGTTTTGTCATTCTGACGAAGGAAGAATCTCTGTTATCGGGAAATTTTGAAGTTTCCTTTATATTACAGCGAGATTCTTCAATATGCTTTGCTTCTTTCAGAATGACAAACTCAATGATTAATTCAAGTTTTTATACTCTTTCCATTCCTCAAAACGGTGATCTATCAGCTGTTTCATCAGATCATAGTTTTCGTAGGTATCTTCAATATGGTAAAAAGTTTCGTACTCGTAATCATTTTCTTCTGCTTTTGCATCAAAAAGATTGATGTAGTCATCGGCAAATGAACTGAACCTGTTTCCAAAATCGGTGTCGTCTGCATAATAATCTTTAGCAAAACTGTTTCCCATATCATTCAGGTCATCATCGGAAAATTTTCCGTCTAGAGCATCCATAACGAACTCCGCACCTGTGACTTCTCTTCTTTTTAATTTTTCAATTTCTTCACTGGCATCCTCTTTCAGCTCATCGGAAATGAGATCGTGATGAATGCACCAGTTAAGGAACATTCCTGTATGGGTTGCTCCGTTTTTTTCAGGAAGTCCTTCGGGAAAATCTCCTCCGGAATGCCATGAAGCATCATCATATTTAGACATTATTCTTAATTATAGTTTTAAACAATTTTTGCCAAAAATAGAAAAAATCAGTTTATATTGTCGGTACCGGAGAATTTTCCGTCATTTGTATAAAATATTTTTTCGAAAATACATATGGAAAATGCTGTTCTGATTACTATTGGTGACGAAATCCTTTCCGGAAATACAGTTGATACCAATTCTAACTTCATTGCTACTGAGCTTAAAAATATAGGAATTAAAGTTTCACAGATTTTTACGATTTCAGATGAAATAGAAACCATCAAAAAAACAATTGAATTGGCCTTTGAAACAGGAAATTTAATTATTACAACCGGTGGTTTAGGACCAACAAGAGATGACAAGACCAAAAAAGCGATCGCTGAATTCTTTAATGATGAAATTGCTCTGGACGAAGCCACATTCAATCATCTTAAAAATTATATGGAAAGACGCGGCCGTCTGGAAATTCTGGAGAGAAACCGCGAACAGGCTTTTGTTCCTACAAAATCCACCGTTTTTCAAAATCATTTCGGAACTGCACCTTGTATGATGATGGAGCAGGACGGGAAATTGTTATTCAGTTTGCCGGGAGTGCCTTATGAAGTAAAACCGCTGATTAAAGATCAGATTGTTCCTTTTTTGCAGGAGAAATTTAACCTGAATTATATTTCGACACGAATTGTTTCTGTGGTGGGAATTCCTGAAAGTATTTTGGCAGATACCATAGAACCTTGGGAATTGGCTTTACCGGAAAATCTCTCGTTATCCTATCTTCCGATCGGAACCCGTGTAAAACTGAGATTGACCGGAAGCGGAGATAATGAAGCCGTTTTACAGCAGGAACTGGAAAATGAAATTCAAAAATTGCTACCTTTAATTAAAGACAATGTAATTGCGACTTCAGAAGATAAAATCGAGAAAATTCTTGCAGAAATTCTGACGGAGAGAAAATTAACAATTTCTACGGCTGAAAGCTGTACAGGCGGTGAACTGGCAAAAATGATCACCTCGGTTTCCGGAAGTTCAAAATATTATTTGGGCGGAATGGTCGCTTATGCAACAGAAAAGAAAATTGAGATCTTAAAAGTTAAAAAGGAAACAGTAGATACATTTACAGTCGTAAGTGAGCAGGTTGCCTCGGAAATGGCAGAAGGTTGCCAGCAATTATTCAGAACTGATATTTCACTTTCTACAACAGGTGTTGCAGGACCAGGGAAAGGAGAGGACGGAAAAGATATCGGCACTGTTTTTTACACGATTCGTGTGAATGATAAAGAAATAACTTCAAAATTATATATGCCTCATCTGGAACGGCTTGATTTTATGGATTTTGTTTCCCAGAAAATTATTCAGGATCTGGTGGGTATCCTGATAAATAATTAAAAGCCAGCTAATTTTAATTTTTTTTTAATTAAATTCGAAATAGATTTTCATGCTTTTTGACTTTCATTGAAAAAAAATTAAGATAGTGGAAAACTCAAGACAGATTTTTCAGACAGATAACAAAAAACGCTGGAGAAACGTACAGTGGGGAAGCCGTATTTTCATCTTCATTGCGATATTGCTTTTTCTGGCTTTAGGTCTGATGATGAAACTGGACAGAAGTCCTAAAATACCTTTCAAAGAAGATTATAAGGCTGTAATTACGGCAAGTAAACCTTTTCTTCAGGAAAATAAAATCTCAAAAGAATATAAAGGCTTCAGAAATTTTATTTCTGAAAAAACAATGCATACCAATCTTGCTAAAATTGAGAAAGCAAGAGCGGAAAGATTTAAAAACCAAAACAGAAACTGGGCACAGTTTCCCGGCGGAATACGATCTGCATTCTATGTTGCCTGGGATCCGCAGTCTTTGATGTCTTTAAAAAGAAA
The DNA here is from genome assembly GCF_016735585.2 of Chryseobacterium tagetis. Taxonomy (GTDB): domain Bacteria; phylum Bacteroidota; class Bacteroidia; order Flavobacteriales; family Weeksellaceae; genus Chryseobacterium; species Chryseobacterium tagetis. Next base: position 82,264 of record NZ_JAERSE020000004.1, on the reverse strand, counting down.
TATCAAACACATCAATCTGGTTTTTCCAGAATGGTTTTTTCTTGATCCGAAAACGGGTGATCTTAAAACGAATGTGGATCCCGAAGGTTACAAAGTCATTAAAAGAACAGGCGTTGCGGCAATGCCTATTTTAAGTAACAATTTTCAGCAGGAATTCCATTCTGAAGGACTGGGAAAAGTGCTGAATAATCCTCAGCAGAGAACAAAGCTTATCCAAAAGCTGGCTCAGCAGTGTCTTACTTATCATTTTAAGGGAATCAATATCGACTTTGAAGAGATGAACCTGGATTCTGATGAGAACCTGATTGCCTTTATGAAGGAACTTTCCGATACTTTTAAGAAAAATAAACTGCTCGTTACCATGGATGTAATGACGGACAATGATGATTATAATATCCAGAAACTGAATCCGTATGTAGATTATTTTGTATTAATGGCGTATGACGAGTATTCTGCGGACAGCGATGCAGGACCTGTTTCTTCACAAAAATGGGTGGAAGCACAAACCGGAAAATTTTTACAGAAAACCTCTCCAAACAAAATCATATTAGGATTGGGAGCTTACGGATACGACTGGAGTACTAATAAGGAAGACAACAGTTCCGTGACCTATATGCAGGCCATCACAAAAGCGAGTGCCAGTAAAGCAGTCATCAATTTTGATGATAATACATTTAATTTAAACTACTCATATACCGATTCAAAAAACAATACCCATACTGTTTTTTTCAATGATGCGGCTTCTATTTTCAACACGATGCGTTTTTCATCCGAATATCCGTTGGCAGGAACCGCACTTTGGAGACTGGGAAGTGAAGACAGCCGTATCTGGAATTTCTATGATAAAGATCTTACGTTTGCGGGCTTGTCAAAACTGAATTTAAAAATACTGGAAAACGTTAAAGGTCAAACAATGGTAGATTACATCGGAGATGGTGAAGTGCTGGATGTTTTAAATACGCCTCACGACGGTAAAATTGCGGTGGAAATAGATCCGAAAGAAAAGATCATTACCGATGAAAATTACCTGACTTATCCGAGTTCCTATGAAGTGAAAAAATATGGAGAAGCTCCTCAGAAAGAGCTGGTTCTTACTTTTGATGACGGTCCGGATGAGACTTATACGCCGCAGGTTTTAGATATCCTTTCCAAATACCATGTTCCGGCTGCATTCTTTTTGGTAGGATTAAATGCCGAAAAAAACCTTCCTTTAGTTAAAAGAATTTACAGAGAAGGTCATGAAATAGGAAACCATACCTTTACCCACGAAAATGTTGCTAAAGTAAGCCCTGAAAGAGCTTTGCTGGAATTAAAGCTTACAAGACTGCTGATAGAGTGTATTACAGGACACAGTACTATTCTTTTCAGAGCACCTTATAATGCCGACTCAGAACCTACAACTTCCGAGGAAATCGTTCCGGTGGCTTTGGCAAGACAGCAAAACTACCTGGATATTGGTGAAAATATTGATCCGGAAGACTGGCAACCCGGAATAAAAGCAGACGAGATTGTAAAACGTGTATTGGCAGGAGTAAAAGCAGAACGTGGAAATATCATTCTCCTTCATGATGCAGGGGGTGAAACCCGGGAAGAAACGGTAAAAGCATTGAAAATTCTTATCCCGACCTTACAGAAACAAGGCTATCACTTTACCAACCTTGCAACGATTTTACATAAAAATAAAGCAGAATTAATGCCCGCAGTTCCCAAAACAAGAGCGTATTACGTAATGCAGCTTAATTTGGTGTTAGCGACTATTATCTATGGAATCAGTCACTTTTTGGTAGCGCTTTTTACTATTTTTATAGGATTGGGACTGATCAGACTGATTATCATGCTGTATTGGGCGTTTAAAGAAAGACGAAAAGAAAAAAAACTAGGAGAATTTCCGGTATTGGAATCTTATCCGAAAGTTTCCATCATTGTTCCTGCGTATAATGAAGAAGTGAATATTGTTTCTTCCCTGCATAATTTATTAAAACAGACCTACCCGAATTTCAACATTATTTTGGTGGATGACGGAAGTAAAGATTCTACCTACGAAAAAGCAAAAGGAGCATTTTCTGATCATCCGAAACTGAAAATTTTCACCAAAACCAATGGCGGAAAAGCAACAGCTTTAAATTTCGGAATTACTAAGACCGATGCGGAATATGTGGTGTGTATAGATGCAGATACCAAACTGGAACAAAATGCTGTAAAATATTTGATTTCTAGATTTTTAAACTCAAATCCTGAAGAAAAAATCGCCGCTGTTGCCGGAAATGTAAAAGTAGGAAATACAGTAAACTGGTTGACCAAATGGCAATCAATAGAATATACCACCAGTCAGAATTTTGACCGATTGGCATATGCTAATATCAATGCGATCACCGTCATTCCGGGTGCGATTGGAGCCTTTAGAAAATCTGTGATCGATGAGGTGGGAGGATATTCTTCTGATACCTTGGCAGAAGACTGTGATATTACTGTGAAAATTTTGAGAAAAGGATATACTGTTGCCAATGAAAACCGTGCTGTTGCCGTTACAGAAGCTCCTGAAAGCGTAAAGCAGTTTTTAAAACAGCGTTTCAGATGGACCTACGGAATCATGCAGATGTTCTGGAAACAAAGACAGACTTTCCTGAATCCAAAATATAAAGGTCTAGGACTTTGGGCAATGCCGAATATTCTGTTGTTTCAATATATTATTCCGTTTTTCTCACCGCTTGCCGATGTTATTATGTTTTTCGGGATTTTATCCGGAAACGGAAGTAAAATATTCAGTTATTATTTACTGTTTCTTTTGGTAGATGCTTCATTGGCTTTTATTGCTTTTATCATGCAGAGAGAGAAATTGGTGAACTTATTATACATCATACCACAACGTTTTGGGTACCGATGGCTCATGTATATTGTACTATTCAGAAGTCTGAGAAAGGCTCTGAAAGGGGAAATGCAGACCTGGGGATTTTTGAAACGAACCGGAAATGTAAAAGAAATTGCAGCTTCTTAATATTTAATTAAATTTGTTTCCATTAAAAAGTAACGAATTAAAAAAAAGTTACACTTATTGTTAAATTGTAATTAGAAATGAAAAAATTAACACTTTCTTTGGCTTTATTAGCAGGGATTGGTTCACAGACAGTGAACGCTCAGGCTACAGACAAAGGCTTAGACCTTAGCTTGATGGATAAATCAGTTCGTCCACAAGATGATTTTTATAACTATGTGAGCGGAACTTGGATGAAAACTGCCAAAATTCCTTCCGATAAACCAACTTGGGGAAGTTTCAACAAATTGGCTGATGATACAGACAATAATTCGATGACGATTTTGAACTCTCTTTTGAAGGATAAATTTGCAGATGGTACAGAGGGGAAAAAGATTCAGGATTTGTACGCGACATACATGAATATGGCGAAGAGAAATGCTGATGGAATCAAACCTATTCAGGAAAACATCAAGAAAATTGATGCGATCAAAAATCTTGCAGATCTTCAGAACTATCTGATTTCCGTAACAAAAGAAGGTGAAAATACTTTATACGGATGGGGAATTGATGCAGATTTGAAAGACTCTAAAATGAATGCGGTTTATTTGGGTAATCCGTCTCTTGGTTTAGGAAGAGATTATTACCAGAAAGTAAACGAAAAAAATACAGAAGCTATTGCAGAATATACAAAGTATGTAGCTTCTATGCTAAAAGAATTAGGATACAAAAATGCTGATGCTGCTGCAAAAGGGATTGTAGATTACGAAAAAAGTTTGGCAAAAACTTACCTTACCAACGAGCAAAGCCGTGACAATACCCTTCAGTACAACCCAAGAACAATGGCTGAGCTTTCAACATTGGTAAAAGGAGTTGATCTTCCGGCTTACCTTAAAAAAGTGGGAGTAAACACAGATAAAGTAATTATCGGGGAAATCGGTTTCTATAAAGATTTTGATAACTTGATCAATGCTAAAAATCTTCCTGTAATTAAAGATTACCTGAAGTTCCACATGATCCACGGAAGTGCTTCTTACCTGAGCGAAAAATTGGGTGACATGAAATTTGCTTTCTATGGTAAATACCTAAGAGGTCAGCAGGAACAAAGAGCTTTAAACAAGAGAGGGTATGAGCTAATCAACGGAAGTTTAGGAGAAGCTTTTGGAAAATTATACGTTGAAAAATATTTCCCTGCAGAAGCCAAAGCTCAGATGGTTGAGTTGATCGATTACTTAAAGAAAAGTTTTGCCGTTCACATCAACAACTTAGCTTGGATGTCTTCTACAACGAAAGTAAAAGCAATGGAAAAACTGAACAAGTTTACCGTAAAAGTTGCTTATCCTGACAAATGGAAAGACTATTCAAAATTAAATATCGTTTCTGAAGCTAAAGGAGGAAGCTTATACGGTAACCTTCAGAATATAGGAGAATGGCAGTATAACAAAGATTTGGCAAAAATCGGAAAACCAGTAGACAAAACAGAATGGGGAATGACTCCACAGACTGTAAATGCTTACTACAACCCGGTAAACAACGAAATCGTATTCCCTGCTGCAATCCTTCAGCCGCCTTTCTTCAATCCTAAAGCAGATGCTGCTGTTAATTTCGGTGGAATCGGTGCTGTTATCGGTCACGAAATGAGCCACGGATTTGATGATTCAGGAGCACAGTTCGATGCAGACGGAAACTTGGTTGACTGGTGGACTCCGGAAGACAAAGCAAACTTCGAAAAAGCAACAAAAGCACTTGCTGCTCAATATGACAAATATGAGCCGGTAAAAGGAACTTTCGTAAACGGAACTTTCACAAACGGTGAAAACATTGCAGACTTAGGTGGTGTAAACATTGCTTATGATGCATTACAAATGTATCTTAAAGACAAAGGAAACCCTGGATCTATAAGTGGTTATACACAGGATCAAAGATTCTTCCTAAGCTGGGCAACCGTTTGGAGAACCTTATCAAGTGAGAAATACATGATCAACCAGGTAAAAACAGATCCACACTCTCCTGGATATTTCAGAAGTTTCGGTCCGTTACTTAACGTTGATGCATTCTACAAAGCATTCGACGTGAAACAAGGAGATAAATTATATAAAGCTCCTTCAGACAGAATTAAAATCTGGTAATCATCAGATCAATAATATTCAAAACCGTTCAGAAATGAACGGTTTTTTTATTTAATACGACATGTTTTGGCGTTCTCTGAGGATATCTTTGATTTAGAAATAAATCTTGCAAGTGTACTATTTCTTTTTATTAACATCAAATTTAGAATAATGAATACAATTGAAATTAATGATCCTTACATTGGAGAATGGACCACATTTATAGAATCAAATAAAACATATAACGGAAGCAACATCACGGATGCTGATTGTGATGATATCCTTTTTAAAAAAGTAGGAACAATATACTATAGAAGAGTATTGGAAGATAGCAGAGTTGATATCAGATGGTTTGGTGCTTTGCCAGATGGAATTACAGAATGCTCAGATGCAATTCAGCAAGCTATCATTTCAGCAGATAAATATAAACTGTCTGTAACAGCAGGAAAGGGTACCTATGTTATATCTGAAAAAATATATATTCCTCAAAATCATAACTTTGAAATGGCTTCGAAAACTTATGATTTTAACGAATCTACCTTCTTATTAACTACAGACACCACTGTTTTTGAGTCAGGATATTATGATGCTAATGGGAATTTGGTTAGCGCACTAGGAACAGCCCCAGATTATAGATATTCGATAGGTATTAAATTTTGTAATTTTTCCCTGAAGACAAGTTTAAGTAATGTAAATTCTCCGGCATTGGTTATTAAAGATTGGCATCAGGGTTGTGAAATCTTTAATATTTCTTCTGTGAATTTTTCCACATTATTAAAATCAGTAAATAATTATTATACAGTTTTTAATGATCTGCGATCTAGCCATGCAGATGAAACCGGAGTAGGTGAGAGATTTATTTTTTCAGGAGATTTAAATTTAAATGTATTTAAAGCTTTAATAGCAACAAATGCGATGATAGGCTATAAATTTGACGGACCTTTAACAGCGTGCCATTTTGATGCGATTTCCATAGAAGGAGTACAAACAGGAATGCAGTTTAACTCTTATGTCTACAATTGTTCAATTGTCAATTCTTATATTGAAAACTTCAATAGAGCATTAGAATTCAATAGTTACATTTATAATTTTACTTTAGATAATAACTATATAAATTTTTTAGACAGAGATAATATTAGATTTATAAAGTACAATGGGCTCCCTTTAAATAATATTCACCTATTAGCCAATAATTCTTTTGTTAGTATGCCGGGTAATCAGCTGTTCGAAAATACCGAAGATGATTATGGATATGGTATGGAGATAAGTTTCAATACATCTTATCCTCAATCTATTAATAATCTTTCGATGAGTGATTTTGGAGCAAACTTTAATATTAATGCTAAAGCAAGATTTCCTTCTTATCTGGCAAATATTCAAAATGCAAAAGGATTGATTGCTGGAAATTATTCAGGACAGTATACACGTGGGTATGATGGGCCTTCAGGTTTTGAATCTGATTCCACAGTCGCCAATTTAGTTTCTCTTAAAACGATGATAAAGAATACATGGACACAAATAGTTTACATAAACATTCAAGTAGAAACACAAATTGATATAAATTATTACAAAGGCTTTTTTATAGGAAATAGTTTTTATGAGTTTTCTTCCTCAGGTGTATCTGCTTCAACAATTTTAGAGTCTATTGTAAATACAGATGGAACAATTAATATTAAAAGAACAGGATATGAAAACTCAGATATTGTAAAAGTTACAGGTGAAGTACGTTTAATTTAGTTTCTACCTTTTTAATCTGTCTTAGAATGAATAATTTTTTGCTTTTACAAGAGAAATGTTCTGGTTTTGTTTAGCATGTAATGATAAAGCTATTCATTAACAAACTATTCGTATATTTGGTAAGTTTGTGTAAAATCAAAAATTATCTTTAATGAAAAAGCTAAATATTGGGATACTTGCCTTTTCAGGGTTAGTATTTTTAAACTCGTGTGGTACGACAAAAACTGCTGAAACTCAAAAACCAGAAACGATGAAAGAAGTTGCTGTAGAGCCGGTGAAAAAAGAGGAAGTAAAAGAAGAAGGGCTCAATTTGTCTTATATGGACAAATCTGTTCGTCCGCAAGATGATTTTTTTAGCTATGTGAACGGAAATTGGGTGAAAACCACTCAGATTCCTTCAGATAAAGCAAGTTGGGGTTCTTTCAATGCATTGAGAGAAAATGTGGATGATGCTTCTTTGGATATTTTGAACAAAATTTTATCCGAAACATATCCTGCAGGATCAGAAGGTCAGAAAATTCAGAACCTGTATGCATCTTTTATGGATACAAGCAAAAGAAATGCTGAAGGTTTGGCACCTATCAAAGGAGATCTGGCAAAAATTGATGCCATTAAAAACATCAATGATCTTCAGAAATATCTGTTGGAAGCGACAAAACTGGGTGACAACTCTTTCTACGGATGGAGAGTAAGTGCAGATATGAAAAATTCTACCATGAATGCGGTATATCTTGGCGGTCCGGATCTTGGTTTGGGAAGAGATTACTATCAGAAAGTAAACGAAGCCAATACCAAAACTTTGGCAGAATACCAGTCTTATGTTGGAAAGCTGTTCGGTGTTTTAGGATATAAAAATTCAGAGGCTGCTGCTAAAAATGTTGTTGATTTCGAAAAACAACTGGCAAACTACCTATTGACCCTTGAGCAAAACAGAGATGCGAATTTAAGATACAATCCGAAAAATGTATCAGAATTATCTGCTTTGGTGAAAAATGTAAACCTTCCGAAATATTTAAAAGATGCCGGAGTGAATACTGATAAAGTAATTGTTGGCGAATTGAAATATTATCAGAACATGGATTCGTTCCTTACACAAAAGAACCTTCCATTGTTGAAAGACTATCTGAAATATCACCTGATCAATGGAAATGCAAGCAATCTGGATGAAAATCTGGAGCAGATCAGATTCGATTTCTATTCCAAATACCTTCAGGGACAAAAAGAGCAGCGTCCGATGAACAAGAGAGGTCTTTCCCTTGTAAACGGTGTACTTGGAGAAGCTTTCGGAAAACTATACGTTGAAAAATATTTCACGCCTGAAGCCAAGGCTCAGATGGAAACTTATATTGACTATATCTTGAAATCATTCAAACAGCATATCAATGATATGGATTGGATGTCTCCTGATACCAAAGTGAAAGCTCAGGAAAAACTGTCAAAATTCACAGTGAAAATTGCTTATCCGGATAAATGGAAAGACTACACTCAACTGAAAGTAGAATCTCCAAAAGTTGGTGCAACTTTATACTCTAACCTTCAGAATGTTTCCGCTTGGCAATACCAGAAAAGTCTGGACAAAGTAGGAAAACCTGTTGATAAAACAGAATGGGGAATGACGCCGCAGACGGTAAATGCTTATTACAGTGGTTCAAACAACGAAATCGTGTTCCCTGCTGCTATCCTTCAGCCGCCTTTCTACAATCCAAAAGCAGATGCTGCTGTTAACTTCGGTGGAATTGGTGCCGTTATCGGTCACGAAATCTCTCACGGATTTGATGACAGTGGTTCAAGATTCGACGGAGACGGGAACTTAAATAACTGGTGGACGGATGCAGACCGTAAGAATTTTGATGCAAAAGTTGGTCAGTTGGCAGCACAGTACAGCAGCTACGAACCCGTAAAAGGAAGCTTTGTAAACGGGAAATTTACAAGCGGTGAAAATATCGGAGACTTAGGAGGCGTTGCTGTAGCTTACGATGCATTACAAATGTATCTGAAAGACCATGGAAATCCAGGCTTGATCAGTGGATTTACTCAGGATCAGAGGTTCTTTATGAGCTGGGCAACCGTTTGGAGAACCAAAGCTACAGAGCAGTATATGGTGAATCAGGTGAAAACAGACCCGCACTCTCCGGGAATTTTCAGAGCATTCGGTCCTTTGGTGAATCAGGATGCGTTTATCAAAGCTTTTGATATAAAACCGGGAGACAAAATGTATAAAGCTCCTGAAGACAGAATAAAAATTTGGTAATAGAACCAAAAATTGTTAGAAAGAAAAACGCATCAGAAATGATGCGTTTTTTGTTTGTTTTTCATAGCTTAGTGACTTTGTAAAGGTTTTATAATAAGAAGCTTAATAATAGGAATTGTTAATTATTCCAATAAAAATCATAACAAAATTTTGTATGTTACAGTTTTTTTTTAAATTTAAACATTGGATTGGGCATTTGTTTGATTCAGACAAAACCAATTCACACCAAACCAAAAAATCTCAAAATATTAATAATATGGCAATGTTTAATTATGGTGTTGGCGGCAACGAGGTAAAAGTAGACGCTAATGAAGCTATTCAGGAAATACAAGAAAATAAGTCTTTGATAGTAAGCCAGCTTACAACCGATGAATCTTATACTCCCGAAATTGTAACAGGATTAAAAACTGTGGATGATGTCTTCAAACATTTCCAGCCTTCTGTAAGCGTACAGCATTCAACGGAAGATGGCAATGTGGTGGAAGAGGAATTCCGTTTTCAGAATCTTGCGGATTTCACTCCCAAAAATCTTACTCAGAAATCAGATTATTTGCAGCAGCTTAGTATGGAGCAGGAGCAATATAATAAAATCGTTCGTCAGCTGAAGACGAACAAGATTCTGCGTAATATGTTGGAAAACGAGCAGACAAGAGCTGCTTTTGTGGAAGTGTTGAAAGAAGTGGCACAAGAACTTGAAAAATAATTTTAAAGACTTTACATTACATCATGGATAGTAAATTACAGGCAGCTGAAAGCCAACAACAAGGGCAACAGCAACACGCAGGACAACCGAAAGGAAATCCTCTTGCCGAACTTAATAAAATAGGTGGTTTCGGTTTTGTTGAATCTGTTGTGGATGGCATTGCCAACATGAACCCTACCAGAAAAGCTAGGAAAGAAATCTTCCTTAATGATAACAACAAAGGAGACGAAAGAAAAGAACTTCTTCAGAAGATCAACCTTTGGGTAAACCTCTTAGAAGGTAACGAATCTGCAGATAAAATGGCAGATACCTGCAAAAATAAAGCACAGCAGGCAGACCAGAACCTGAAAACCAATCTGAAAAATACATTGGATGCTGTTCGTTTATTAGAAACTAATTACAGAACAGTCGCTCAGTTTTACAAAAATACAGAGCTTGACAAAGTAGATAATGTAAGCATTGTGAATGCAAGCTTAGATCAGGTTTCAGATTTGGATAATCCGCTGTATATCGATGCTATTGCAGAAGAATTTAAGAACTATTATGACCGTTTAGACCTTAGAGATAACTACTCAATTCTGGCAATTCCGGGTTACTTAGGATCAAACAAGGTTATTGAAAAATGGGCGAAAATCTGTAATGAAAACAAAGTAATGATGGTTACAGACTTTGCAAACCTTGACAAACCGGATGATGTGGTAGACTTATTCCATTCTGCGAACCTTACAGGTGGTGAATTGCACAGAAGTAACGTGATTATGACGTGTAACTGGCTTGTGGGCCGTGGAAAAGCAGAAGAAGTAGGAGAAGAAGAAAACGTAGAACTTCCGCCTTCCACTTCATTAGCTGGAAAAATTCATAAAACACTGATGTCTCAGGTTGCTGCGGGTAAAAAGCATGGTAACATCAACGAGGTAGATGCCGTAAAATTCGAATTGAAGAAAAGCGAAATTTCTCAGTTGGAAAAAATGGGATTGGTTCCTATGGTCAATGAATACGGTAAAATCATGGCTTTCTCCGCAAAAACATTATTTACAGGAGACAATATCGGGCTTCAGACCTATTCGGTGGTTCGTGTATTTGATTATGTAACTAAAGTTCTTTTGGATTTCTTAAACAGAAGAGCCTTTGAAAACTGGAATGCAAGAAACGAAGACGATCTTAGAAGACAGATTGTAAGCTTCCTTGATGGGATCAAAGGAGCCGATAAACTGATCGAGAAATTTAAGATTGTTCGTTTCGAACAGGACAAAGTAAACAAAGACAGAGTTTGGCTAGATATTCGTTTGACCCCTTATTTCCCTACAAAAAGTTTTGTGATTAAACTAGACGGACACAAAGGAGATGACGGGAACGAATGGGATGCTGAATACGCTCAGGAATAATATAACAACACTTAATAATCCATGAAAAACCGATGCTGTAAACATCGGTTTTTCTATATCAAACCACCAAAATTAAATCAATATGAAAATGATAAGCTTTTTATCAGTGCTTTTCATGCTGTGTATACTGAGCTGTGAAGAAAAACGCCCGCAAATTGAACATAAGATCGACCTTTTTGCAGATGAAAGACAGGAAGGCAAAGCTTATGTAATGAGCCAACAAGAATGTTTTGATGGCAGTCAGCTTGTGATTTCAACGGCCAAAATTAAACTTACTGACAGTTCTTCCGGCCGTGGAAAATCAATTTTTATTTACAAAGTGGATTCCGGAAATGTATTAAAAACAACCAGAGATTCAGTTATCGCGTTTCCTTTCCAGTTTCTGTCTACTCAAAAATTGACACCGAAAAAAGATACTGCCATCTATGTTTATCTGAAAAAACTGGAAGGCTTTCGGTTTATTGCAGAAGAAAAACATCTTAAATATCAGTGGGTGAAAGGAGCTTCCGTTTTTGAAGTGAAAAAATAAAGTATCTTTGCTCCCATAAAAATGAGACGGATTTTTGGAAAAGAATAACATCGGTTCAGACTTTCAGCATATTGGTAATACGCTTCTTCACTGGTATAAAGAGAACGCAAGAGACTTACCTTTCAGGCAGACAAAAGATCCCTATAAAATTTGGATTTGTGAAATTGTTTTTCAGCAAACCAGAATAAATCAAGGGCTAAACCATTACAATAATTTTATCAAAAGATTTCCCGATGTGAAAACATTGGCGGACGCTGATGAAGATGAGGTATTACTGCATTGGAAAGGATTGGGGTATTATTCAAGAGCCATCAATATTCATAAGGCTGCCAAACAGATCATGACAGACTATAACGGCTCTTTTCCTTCCGACTATGAAGAAATTTTGAAACTGAAAGGAGTAGGAAAATATACTGCTGCTGCCGTTTCAAGCATTTGCTTCGATGGAAAAATGCCTGCCGTTGACGGTAATTTTTATCGTGTGCTAAGCCGTTTCTTTGCCGATGATTTTGATATATCCAATTCAAAAGCTTTCAATTACTTTTCTGAGCTGGCTACTTTGATCATGCCTGAAAAAGTAGGAGATTTCAATCAGGCGATGATGGATTTGGGCTCGGAAATCTGTAAACCTAAAAATCCTCTTTGCGGAGAATGCCCAATAAACCAAAATTGTCTGGCTTTTTCTTTAGAGAAGATTTCTTCGTTTCCTGTAAAAACAAAAAAAGTGAAAGCAGAAAACCTTCAGCTTACCTATTACTTTGTTCACAGAAATGGAAATTTTTTAATTCAGCAAAGAAAAGATGATTTTATCTGGAAAAAATTGTTTGAATTCTTGCCAGAGATTTCCGAAGAACTGAAACCATTTATTAAAGGAGTAAAAAACATCAGCCATAAACTGACCCACAAGAATCTGGAGATCGAAATTTTTGATGTCGAGGTGACTTCACCATCCCTTTGGAAGGCTTTGAAAGAATCAGATCAGTATATAATCTCTGATTTTGAAAACTTCCATGACAGGTCATTTCCTAAACCTTTGGAAAACTATATTCATAGCTTTATTCAAAAATAGATCGTTTTCAATCTTATGATAACCATTAAGGGATTAAGAAATTTAAGGAGTAGAGTAAATATTCTTTTTTACCAGACATCCTTGATGTTTCCCTTAATGAATCTTAATATCTTAATGGTGAAATTATAAAAACAGACAAATCTCTTAGTTGTTTTAAGGTGCTCAAAAAGCTTTTGTATTTGAAATTATATTCAAGTGTAAAAGTCACTGAAATGCTGAAATTTGTCTTTCAAAATCTGAAATCTAATTTGTACTTTTGCAAAATGATTAAAAACATCATTTTTATTTTTATAGCCTTAGTTCTAGTGTCTTGCGGAAAAGACTCTGTTCCCAAACCTTATGGGGAACTTCGTTTGGAGTATCCGGCTCCAAAATATCAGAAGTTTGAGAGCAACTGCGCATACACTTTCGAATATTCGGACTTTGCTAAAATGACAGATGCCAAAAGACCTTGCTGGTACTACCTGAACTATCCTAAAATGAAGGCAAAAGTATTCATTACCTATTTCCCGATCAAGAATGATTTCGTAGATCACCTGAAAGAAGCGGAGAAAATGGTGTATGAGCATACAGTAAAAGCCAGCTCAATAGACACAAAATCATTTGAATATCCGGAGAAAAAAGTCTTTGGTAATTTTTACGAACTGAAAGGGCAGAGTGCTTCCAATCTTCAGTTTTACATTACAGACAGTACAAAACATTTTGTAACGGGATATCTTTACTTTAATACAAGACCCAAACCAGATTCACTGGCTCCGGCGGTCAACTATATCAAAGAAGATATGAAACATTTGCTGGATACATTCGAATGGAAAAATTAAAATTCTTAAAATTTACATTAAAACATATATGAAACTTTTAGTTGTAGGAAGTGTTGCATTTGATGCAATTGAAACACCATTTGGTAAAACAGATAAAATATTAGGAGGTGCAGCCACTTATATCGGAATCACATCGTCTATCTTAGGAGTGAAATCCGGAATCGTTTCTGTAGTAGGAGGAGATTTTCCACAGGAATATCTTGATATGTTTACAGACAGAGATGTAAATATTGAAGGACTTGAAATCGTAAAAGAAGGAAAAACATTCTTCTGGGCAGGGAAATACCACAACGATCTTAATACAAGAGATACTTTAGCTACTGAAGTAAACGTATTGGAAAACTTTGATCCGAAAATTCCTGATTCTATGCAGGATGCAGAGATTTTATTATTAGGAAATCTTCACCCGGGAGTTCAGTTATCTGTTCTTGAAAAAATGAACAAACGTCCGAAATTGGTTATTCTTGATACAATGAATTTCTGGATGGACAGTGCTTGGGATATCTTGATGGATATGATTGCTAAAACTGACGTGATCACCATTAATGATGAAGAAGCAAGACAGCTTTCAGGAGAATATTCTTTGGTAAAAGCGGCTAAGAAAATCCATACAATGGGTCCTAAATATGTAATCATTAAAAAAGGAGAGCACGGTGCTTTACTTTTCCATGACAATAATGTTTTTGCGATTCCTGCGTTACCATTAGAAGAAGTATTCGATCCGACAGGAGCAGGAGATACTTTCGCAGGAGGTTTTGCAGCTTATCTTGCTAAAAAAGACAAAATTGATTTTGAAACCATGAAGTCTGCACTTATCGTAGGATCTGCAATGGCATCATTCACCGTTGAGAAATTCGGAACAGAAAGAATTCAGGAAGTAAACGAAGCGGATATGTTTGGCAGATTGAGACAATTCAAAGAATTGACAACTTTTGATGTTGAACTACAATAAATAAAGCTTTTTAAGAAATATTTATAATAAAAAATTTAGTCTAATTGATTAAGAATTCTAAATTTGCAACTTGTTTAAAATAGTAAAATGACAAATAAACTAAAAATCACTTTTCTTTTTGGGATTTTCGTGCTGATGTTCTCTACAAATGTAAAGGCTCAACTTAAGAAGGGGCAGTTGATAGACGGTATTGCAGCGGTAATTGGAGATGAAATCGTTCTAGAATCTGATGTGGAAGAGCAAATGAATTACGGAAAGCAGCAGGGAGTTTCCAGTGTAGATAAATGTGAGTTTTTGGAAAGCTTGATTAATAATAAACTTTTAGTATATGAAGCTAAAAGAGATACATTGATTGAAAACCGTTCTGCAGCTATAAAAGAAGGAGCAAATGCAAAATACCAGCAGCTACTTTCTCAGTTTCCGGACGAGAAAACAATGTTGGCAGCTTATAAGTTCAGAAATGCTTATGAAATGAAGAATACGATCGAGAAAATAGATGCTGATCAGTATTACGGACAGGCTAAGTACCAAAGAATTACAGACAAAGCTGACGTTACTCCCAATGAAGTAACTGATTTTTACAATATGTACAAAACACAGTTGCCTGAGATTAAAGACGAAGTATCTTTAACGCAGATCATGATGTATCCTAAATTGACGGATGCTCACAAGCAGGAACTGATCAACAGACTTAAAAAAGTAAAACAGGATATTCTTGGAGGAGAAAGCTTCGAAAGCCAGGCCAGAATTTACTCGGAAGACGAAGGTTCTGCAGTGAACGGAGGATTAATCAAGAATATTTACAAAGGTCAGATGGTAAAACCTTTCGAAGCAGCAGCACTGAACCTGCAGGAAGGTGAGATTTCAGACCCTATAGAATCTGAATTTGGTTACCACATTATCCAGCTGATAAAAAAATCAGGGAAAATGTATGATGCAAGACACATCTTATTGATGGCTACTCCTACAGATGCAGAGATCGTGTCGGCTAAAAAGAAGTTGGATAGTATCAGAACCCTGATTATAGACGGAAAGATCAGCTTTAAAGATGCAGCATACAGATATTCTGATGATAAAAAAACTAAATTCAACGGAGGATTAGTACCAGGAGCAGACGGTTCAAGTAAAATTGAAAGAGAAAGTATCCCAGGAACGATTACTTACGAGTTAGCAGGTCTTAAAAAAGGCGATATTACAACGGCTTTTGAAGATGCAGAAAACAAAAGAAAAGTGGTAAAGATCATTAAGATTGAAGATGAGATCCCTTCTCATAAGATCACTTTAGAAACAGATTACGACAGAATAAAACAGTTGGCCCTCAACAAAAAGAGGAATGAAATGGTAGAAAAGTTTGTGAATTCAAAACTGCCGACCACCTTTATTTCAATCGACGGCCGATATGATTCTTGTAGCTTTAAAGGAAACTGGAAAAAAGAATCCCTTAAAAAATAAATAAAAAACCTTCAGAACTTTCTGAAGGTTTTTTTATGTCTGAATATCTTACTTTTGATATAAATAATAAAAGATGAATTACGACTTTTATAAAAGAACATTTGAAGCAATTGTAAAAGATATTCCCCGAAAACAATTTGATGAGACAGGACTGGAAATATCGGTTCATGAGGTGATGGAATCAATTGCTTTAAAAATTTATAAACCCAAATGGTCTGGTGATTTTCAATCTCCGCTAACTTCGAAAAGCAGAATTTTTTTTTCGGTCTGGGTAAATAATAAAACAAATAAAGAAGAAAAACTGTACTACAATATCCACGCTTTAAAACTCCGTTGGCTGAAAGGCTATAAAATTTCAAGCAGGGAGTTTGCTGAAAAATTTAGAAACAGATTTATTGAAAAGCAGAATGATTGGGAAAATGTAAGTATAGATTTCGGCCCGTTAACATTAATGGAAGGTTGGTTGGATCTGAATGCCGAAACCATTCACAACGACATCATTGACCTATCCGGAAAATTTCTAAAAATAAGTCCCCTGATTGATGAAACGTTGGAAACGTTTAAAACCTGAAAGTCCCTTATTTGAAATAATTTTTTCCATATTTTTTATTCATGCAAAACAACTGTTTTTAGTATTTTTACAAGATGAGCAACTTTATAGATTTCAATTCAGCTAAAAAACTTCATGAAATGCAGCAGAGCCAAAATAAAATCACACAACTCTTTACTATTCAGTATCCTATTATTCAGGCAGGAATGATTTGGCATTCCGGTTGGAAATTAGCTTCAGCAGTTTCTAATTGTGGAGGTTTGGGATTGATCGGTGCAGGAAGTATGTATCCCGATATTTTAAGAGAAAACATTCAGAAATGTAAGCAGGCTACAGATAAGCCATTTGGCGTAAATGTACCTATGTTGTATCCGAATTTAGACGAAGTCATTCAGATCATTCTCGAAGAAGGAGTAAAGATTGTCTTTACCTCTGCAGGAAATCCGAAAACCTATACTGAAACCCTTCAGAAAGAAGGTTTGAAAGTGGCTCACGTAGTTTCATCCACCAAATTCGCGATGAAATGTGAAGATGCAGGCGTAGATGCTATCGTTGCCGAAGGCTTCGAAGCAGGAGGTCACAACGGAAGAGATGAGACCACCACGTTCTGCTTAATTCCCAATGTAAGAAAACATATTTCAAAACCATTGATTGCTGCAGGTGGAATTGCTTTAGGCTCTCAGATGAAAGCTGCCATGATTCTTGGTGCAGACGGAGTTCAGATCGGCTCCCGTTTTGCCGCAACAGTGGAAGCAAGTGCTCATGAAAACTGGAAGCAGAAGATCACCCAGCTTCAGGAAGGAGATACCCATTTAACACTGAAAGAACTGGCACCTGTAAGAATGGTGAAAAATAAGTTCTTTAATGAACTCGAAGATATTTATAATGTAGGAAGAAATAAAGAATCTTTGATCGCTTCCTTAGGCCGCGCAAGAGCTAAAAAAGGGATGTTTGAAGGCGATATGGAAGACGGAGAATTGGAAATAGGGCAGGTTTCCGCTTTGATTGATGATATCCTTCCTGTAGATGCCGTTTTCAGAAACCTGTTAAAAGAATTTGAAGAAGCAAATAATCCAAGCTTATAAAAGTAACCTAATAATAAATAATTAAATAACAAAAAAGCATAAAAATTTTAACCATTGAGACCTTTAAGAAGTTTAGAATAGTAAGATTAGCTTACGGTTTAATCTTAACTCTGCCTAAAAATTTAATTCTTCTTAATGGTTAAAATAAAATTTAAAGTTTCTAAATTGATGGAAGGGAAAATAATTGAGGTAAACGGTAAAAAACTTTATATAGAATATAACAATTCATTTGAAAACAGGCCTACCATAGTCTTTCTACACGATTCCTTAGGATCTGCACAGCTTTGGAGAGACTTTCCTGCAAAACTATCCGAAGCTACCCAGTGCAACGTTCTTGTCTATGACCGTTTAGGATATGGGAAATCTTTTCCGATGCCTACTTACGAAAGAGAGAACAATTACATGGAAACAGAAGCTGATGTTCTCAACGATCTGTTGAATGAATTAAATATCAATGATATTATTCTTTTCGGGCACAGTGACGGAGGAACCATTGCTCTGATTACCGCATCAAAATACCCCGAAAAAATAAGAGCCACTATTTGTGAAGCCGGACATATTTTCGTGGAAGACATTACAGTAAAAGGCGTGGAAGAAGCTTTAGAAGCCTATAAAACGACCAATCTTCCAGAGCGCCTGCAAAAATACCACGGCGATAAAGTGGAAATGATCGTAAAAGCCTGGACGGAGATCTGGCTGAGCGAAAAATTCAGAAGCTGGAATATTGAATACCTGCTGAAGAATATCAAAAGCTCGTTACTCTTTATCCAGGGAGAAGCCGATGAATACGGAACACTCGATCAGGTAGAAAAAACCGTTTCCCAGGTAAGCGGAAGTGCGGAAAAATTTATTATTCCCAATATAGGACACACCCCGCACAAAGAAACTCCCGAAGTTGTCCTGAATAAAGCCACCGAATTTATACAACAACAAATAGAAAATAAAGAATTTTAAATTACTTTAAACACTATTGAAATACAGCAAAAGCGGGCTTTAGCCCGCTTAATTTTTATATAAAATTCTCCAACTGTCATTCTGAAAGAAGCAAAGCGTATTGAAGAATCTCCAATAAAGATTCTTCATCCATTTCATCCGGAAAGAAATGTTATCAAGATTTAGTGATCTCAAACGCTATATTTCTCTTCGCCTGTTCCTCATATTTTTCCCTGAAATATTCTGTTTTGAAAACAGGTTCCATGGCTAAAAAATGCTTTAGCACCTTCTTCCTTCCCGGTTTATACAGTAGGTCCGGATATATGGAATATTCCTTTCGAATCTTTTGAGTGTAATCCATATAAATCTCCTGATCCTTTCCGAGAATAGAAAGATCCGCATCCAGCAGATAATTGATGTCCTCATCATCAGAACGTTCATGGGCTTTGGTTGCTAAGATCTGATGATAAACTTGAGAGACATCAGCTGCATCAAGACCCAGCTCCTGAAGCCTTACCCTGGCAAAATCGGCGCTTTTCTCTTCATTAGACTTTGAAGAAGCATCATAGATCACATCATGATAAAAAACGGAGAATGAGATGTTTGAATAATTTGAGATTCTGTCCTTTACCGCATCAAGTTCAGAAAACAGACTTTCCAAATGGGTGAGATTGTGATAATGTCTGCTTTTTTCAGAATATTTTTTTTCGATCTCAGACCATAACTTTTCAATACGCTTCTGATCATGGGTAAAAGGCAAACAGACTGCTGAAAATCTTTCCTTCAAATTCATACCTCTATTTTTTTTAATAAAAAAAGGAACTTTAAAAAGTTCCTTGATTTGCTTCGATCGTTGCTTTCAGGTCTGCCCAACCACCACCATTGTAGCCGTCTTTCAAACCCTGAGAATTTAAATATTCCAATGCCTTTCCGCTTCTGTTTCCGCTTCTGCAGAATAAGATTACCGGCTTTTCTACAGAAAGAATTTCATCCTGTCTGTCTTCCACCTCTCCCAGAGGGATGTTTTTTGCACCGTCTATATTTCCGTCCATTTCCAGTTCCATTGGTTCACGAACGTCGATCAATTCATAATTTCCTGATTTTATTACTTCTGCTAAAGACATAATACTACTATTTTAGAGTTAAAAAATATACCAGGCATTCTTCCAAAGATATCTACCTTTGCACAAGAATCCAAAGCCTAAACAAATTTATAAAATAATCTTAGTTTTGCAATGCGAAATTATGAATTCAAATGCCGAAAAATATTCACAGCTCATCAAAGCCAAAGCCAAAAGTTTTGGATTTCAGAATTGTGGTATTTCAAAGGCTGATTTTTTGGAAGAAGACGCGCCGAATCTTGAAAAATGGCTGAAAAATAACTTCCATGGCGAAATGAAATACATGGAAAATCATTTTGACAAAAGGCTGGACCCAAGATTGCTGGTAGAAGGTTCAAAATCTGTGATTTCACTTTCCTATAATTATTTTCCTAAAGAAAAAATTTCGGCATTAGAGAACTTTAAAATCTCAAAATATGCCTATGCAGAAGATTATCATGAGGTGATTAAAGAAATTCTTCGTGAGATGGTAGCTGAATTGCATGAGGAGATCGGAGAGTTCGGATTTCGTGTTTTTGTAGATTCTGCTCCGGTGTTGGAAAGAAGCTGGGCAAAAAAATCCGGAATAGGATGGGTGGGGAAAAATGCCAATCTGATTACGAAGCAAAGCGGCTCATTTTATTTTTTAGCCGAAATTATCTGTGATCTGGAGCTCATTCCGGATAATCCCGTTACCGATCATTGCGGAAGCTGCCGAAAATGTATTGATGCCTGTCCTACAAACGCTATTATTTCTGAAAAAATTATTGATGGAAGCAAATGCATTTCGTATGCGACCATAGAACTGAAAAACGAAATTCCGGATTACTTTAAAGATAAAATGGATGACTGGATGTTCGGTTGTGATGTGTGTCAGGATGTTTGCCCATGGAACCGTTTTTCAGCTCCCAACAAGCAAAGTAAGTTTCAGCCAAATGAAGCTTTAAAAAACTTTAAAAAAGGGGAATGGAAAGAGCTTACTCAGGAACTCTTCTCCGAGATCTTCAGAAAATCCCCCGTAAAGAGAACAAAATTTGCAGGATTGAAGAGAAATATTGAATTTTTGAATGCTTCCCAAGAGAAAAAATAATGTGTTTTTTGGTGACAAATCCTCGTTCGGAATTTGAGGGTTCCAAAACAAGGAGGGTTGTTCAGCCATTCCTTAAAAGTTCAGATCTTAAGGAGGCGAAGATTTAGGGTTGTAAAAGCCTTTCTAAAAAAGAAAAATTGATTTCCGGAAGATCAGATCTCACCAAAAATCAACGTTTTTTTTGAACTCTTTTAGGGGCTACTTTCACTCTGATTTTAAATCTCTTTTGGGATTTGGAATTTTTGTGCATTTTTGTAATATTTTGTACTTAAATTTAATCAAATTCTTATTTAAATACAAATTTTTTTAGTAAACTTATTTATTAAATTTCATTAATATAAAGCATGAAGGTAAAAAAAATGATCATCCTGTTAGTAAAAATTCTCGGAACCGTTCTAGGCGTTGTTATTCTCTATCTTATATTAGGATATCTGCTGCCGTTCATAGAGGTGTCTGCAAAAGATGACGGGCAAAAGAAGGAAATCCCCGTATACATCTACACCAATGGCGTACATACCGATATTGTAATGCCTGTGAAGAACGATATGAAGGACTGGAGTGAAAAGATCCCCTTCAGCAATATAAGATCTAAAAAAACCGATTACCAGTACATAGGAGTAGGATGGGGAGACAAAGGCTTTTACCTTGATACCCCTACTTGGGCAGACCTGAAATTTTCTACCGCTTTTAAAGCTGCTTTCTGGCTGAGCGAATCTGCCATGCACTGTACCTATTACAGGCAGATGAAAGAAGCCGAAGACTGTAAGAAAATCATGATCAGTAGAAACCAGTATCAGCAGTTAGCACAATTTGTAGAAAGTAAATTTGATCAGGATCAAAATGGAAAATTCATATTAATCCCTACCAATGCAGTCTATGGTGAGAACGATGCCTTTTATGATGCCAAAGGTACCTACAGCTTTGCCTATACCTGCAACACGTGGGCAAACGATGCACTGAAAGCCGCCGGACAAAAAGCCGCCTTTTGGACGCCTTCAGATTACGGAATATTTTTGCATTATAAGGATGGGAAGTAAAAAGTGAAAAGTGAAATGTAAGAAGTAAAAGGTGAGAAATGAGAGGAGGGGAATTTGGCAGTAAACAATAATAAACAAAAATGCTTCCCCACGGGAAGCATTTTTGTTTATTAAAAAATAAGCGTTTCACCTCTCACTTCTTACATTTCACTTTTTACTTTTTCCACCTTCTCACTCTCTCAAAGTTCCTCCTTCAAAATAGCCACAATCTTGTCGATCACTTCCTGTTTCTTCACTTTCTTTTCATATGCCGGTCTGGTTTCTGCAACAATGTTTTGTTGTTTTTTATCAAAGAGAGCATAGAGATCCAGATCAGGATGGTTTTCGATGTACCAAGCCAAAAAAGCAAGAGGCATAGCATTCTTTCCTGAGAAATAAAGCTGAATAGATTGCGGGGTAACTCCATAGGCAGCGGCAATCTCTTTCATGGTTTCTCCTTTTTCCTTGCTGTATTCCCGTATCTTTTGGTGTATTTTCATCATATTTATTTTTTTTTCATCAAAAACAATTATATTTTGTAAAAACAATGAATTATTGTTTATTTAATATATAATTGTATATTTGTTGGGCAAACAGGTTTGCCGTAAGACACAAAATTACGAAAAAAGCATAAATAAAATTATTTCACTCATGGGCAAATTGGCGACCACTCACCATCGGAAAACGATGGATGAGAAATACGATTTCATTGACCGATGGTTACCGGCACGATATACCAGTTCGGTGAATCTCATTCTGCAAGAAAAGAGAAGACCTGCTGAATACATACGCCGGGTGAAAAAAGAAAAAATTCCTGACAAAGAAATTATGGATGCGCTGTACCTGATAGCGAAACTCAACAAGTTACAGAGAGAAACCTGATACTTTGCACAACATTCCCGGGAGAAATAGACCCTTACACTAACATAACACAAAAACACAAATTACTTTCTGATTATCCGCTTATCTGGTAAAGATTCGACCCGTTTCTTTTCCGTTTATCATTGCTATAATATGAAGAATTATGAAAAAAATTAGGATTATACTTACCGAATGTTTCAAATGCGGAAAACGCTACGAAAGCCATTTCAGAGCATCTCCCTGCTGTCGGTCGATCATGATGAAGGTGGATGAAAAAGGAGAGCGTACCACCATTACTTTTCTGGGTTCATTTTTTCCTCCCGATCCTGTTCCGGCCCAGCCTCCGGCGAACCGATATAACGTACCCGAAGAAGAGGACAGACCCGGTTCCTAACCCCTTTTACCCGGTCCGGAACCACCCCTAAGGCGGTCCTGAAGTGGCTGCAATAGGTTGGTGAAGTGGTGGCAGGGACTTCTCTAAGTGGATATATCCGGTTCCTAAGCCCCTAAAAGAGGTTCCGAACTGGCGCACCCCCTTTTCATAACCCCTTCCAGGCAGTTCATAACCGCCTTCAGGGATTTTACCAACCAGCTTCAGGCATTTGTATAAGAGGTTGCAACCACTTCAAGACCTTTTACAGCCGATTTGCTGACAGGTACTGACTGCTTTGTGTACTACCTAATAGATTTAAAATAAAACACGACATACTCTGATAAAAGGATAAGAGGAAGTATAAGGTTGGTGTTAATTAGTACAGTAAAAAAAGCAGGGTAAGAATTGTGTCCTAACAAAATTAGTAACTCCACTAATATAAGGCATCAAGATTAATAATAAAGCTGACTGTTTTCTGGTAGCTTTTAATGTTTAATATTTTTTCTACTGGAGAGCTGACGGTTTTTCAGACTATTAATTAAAACTGTCAGATCAAGTAGTTGCTATTACACATTAAGCATTAAGTTACTTATATTATCACCACCATTCTTTCATCCAAGCATCTAAAATTTCTTTTGCTTTTTCAAAGTTGTCCGGAACTATGATTAACTGATTGGAATGATCGCTGTATTGAACAAGAATATTTACATCAGCATCTGCCAAACGTCTACAAAACATTCCCAATTGTCCAGGTACATCTTGTCGTAATTTTTGAATAATTACATTATTAATTTTCGTAACATTGAGGCCTATTTTTGCCAATACTTCTTTGGCTCTGTCCGCTTCTTCCACTAAAAAATGAGCGATACATACATCGCCATTATCAAATACACCACCGCCCTCAAGGCTTATTTTATTTTTACCAAGTGTTTCCCTGACAAAAGAAGATGCAAAATTCTTTGTCATTACTGTGAGTCCTTCAGAAAAAGAGTCACAACATATTGGCACAACTTCCCAAGAAAGAAGTGACGCCCTGAAAGATTATGTGAGAAATGAAGTAATGCAGAAGTATGCGGAAAATTTTGGCAAAGGATTACAGGCTAAAGATATTATGTATTACGCTAAGATTCATCATGAAAGAAATATGAAAAATAATATTGATATGCATGTTCATGTAGTTGTTAGCAGAAAATCTTTAGATAAAAGAATGAAACTATCTCCAATGACAAACCATAAAAGTACAACGAGAGGACAGGTTAAAGGTGGTTTTGATCGTAAAAATTTCATTCAAAAATCCGAAGAAGCTTTTGATAAGAAATTTGCCTTTCAAAGAAACTATAAACAATCTTTTGAATATTGTAATGCGATTAAAAACGGTACAATCGAAGAAAGAAAAAGAGTAATAGAAACAGCAATAAAGCAGGAATCTGCAAAGCAATATGAAATTAAAAAAACTGTCGAACAAAATAAAAAGAATAACCAGGGCTTAAGCCTATAAAAATTATAAACATGGAAAAAGATCCAATTTTAATGGTAAAATTTATCATTGTTGCAATGTCTTTATTTTTATTGTATATGCTAGGAGTGAAGATTATAGGTATTAATTCATTCTTATATAATATATCTCAGCACGGATTTTCAGTAGTAATATCTCCTGAAGCAAGCTTCCTGGCAAGATTAAAATTTTTAGTAGTAGGAATCTGTTTCGGATATGCAGAGCTTTTATACATTCTGATTCAATTCTGGATTGGAAAATCTTTGATTCCGCCACTTAAAACGCCTTTCAATTTTTATAAAAAATTAATTTTTTATCCTTTTGGTTTTATTAATAAAAAATTTACAGGCTTTTCATTATTGAAAGATTCAAAGAAAAAATTTCAGGGATTAACTCTTCAAACCAAAAAAAGAACCGTTCAAATTCCTAATCCTTTCCGTGGAATTTTAATAATAGGTGGTCCCGGAGCAGGAAAATCTGAAAGTTTTGCAGTCCCCTTTATACGAGAGTTAGCACAAAAACAGTTTTCAGGTATCTGTTATGATTTTAAATATCCGGCACTGGCAAATGATATTGAACTTTTTTATTCAGATTCGGGTATTAAGCATTATGTTTTGAATTTTAATGATTCACTTAAAAGCCATAGATGTAATCCTTTAAATCCAAAATATTTACCTCATTCAGCGTATGCAAGAGAATACGCTTCTGCCATCACTAAAAATTTAATGAAGGAATCTATTAAGAAAGAGGATTTTTGGTCACGTTCTGCAACAGATCTTCTGACAGCATGTATTTGGTTCCTGAAGAAAGAATATCCTAAATATTGTGATCTTCCACATACGTTAGCATTGATTGCGACAAATCACACTGATTTAATTGCTTTACTGTCTTCAAATTCCGAAACCAAGGCAATGATATTGTCACTTGCTACAGCTCTGGAGAGCGAAGCAAATTCACAATTAGCGGGAGTAGTTGGATCATTACAGGGAGCAGTAGCACAGATTAATACACCGGAGTTTATGTATATTTTTGGAGGAGAGGATTTTGATCTGAATATTAATAATCCGGATAATCCAATTGTTTTAACTGTAGGGAATAATCCTTCCATAGCAACTACGTTAGCTCCTTTGTGTAGTTTGGTTATCTCAGTTGCTGCAAAACAATTGAATCAACCTCGTAAACATCATTCTTTTGTATTATTGGATGAGTTTCCAACCGTATTTATTAATGATATCCAAACTCTCCCAAATACAGGAAGAAGTAATAAAATTGCAAGTATGTTTTTCTGCCAGGATCTTTCACAGCTTACGGATGGCTATACGAAAGAAAAAGCAGATGTGTTATTTGCAAGCTGTCTGAATCATTTTTACGGTCAGGTTTCCAGTAGTCATACTGCAGATATTCTCAGTAAACAGTTTGGCAAGAAAGACCAATATTTTGAAAGTAACAATACTTCACGTCATTTTCTCAACCCATTTAAAAGAAATGTTGGTCAAAGCCGATCTGTACAGGAAAGAGATGTTTTCAGAAATTCAGTTTTTATGGAACTTCCGGTTGGTGAATTCATCGGAAGAGTTGCCGAAAGTTCTGAAGCCTATATTCATGAGAAATTTTTACCTGTTAAAAGAAAGCAGTTAGCATATCAGTTAAACAGTCAATTTAAAAATCAGCCTGATTTCGTTATCACTGATTATTATGAAAAAGTTCGGGATGAAGTCAATGAAATTATTTCTCTATTCAAGGGAGAAATTAATAAAAAAGAAAGCAAGCAAGACCGACCCAGGCAAATGAATCCGGCTCCCGATAATAGTTCTGAAGAGTTTAGCGGAATCAATATAATTGAGGATGAAGAAACTAATTCATCCGCTGAGCTTGAAGAGAATGAAAGAAATTTTAAGTTTTCAAGCAGGAGTCTATAAATCAAACAATCATTAAATAATTATAAAAAACAAAAAAGTTATGAAAATACTACAGAGCAAAATTTCAGTTTGGGGCATTGTAACCCTATTAATTGTAATGATCTTTTTGATCTCAATTGCAGTAACAAAAGATTCAGTTAAAACAACAGCTGAAAAGCCGAAAGTTGATTATAAAGAACTTGATAAGGCTTTATTTGGAACTACAGAAAATAATTGAAATCTTTTTTGACAAAAATTAAAAAATTTATTTAAAGAAATAATTTTATAAAAATTTTTAATATGGAAAATACATTCACAATGACCGAAAAACAAATCAATATTTGTAAAAATTCTCTTGAAGAGTTAAAGGTTTTACATCTTGAAAATCAACATTTTTATACTCCCGTTGATGTTTATTACAAGCCTTCAGGTGATCAATTTAAAAAGTGGGCTTTACTAAACTGTAATGATCATAACTGCGAACCTTTTGAGCAGGATATTCAGGATGCAAGGATATTAAGACGTTCTAAAAAATGTCCCGAGTGTCTTTCTATCATTCAAAGTGGTAACAACCGTATTCCTGTTTCAGAACTAAACACTAGAATAAAAAGTTCTAAGAATTCTGTTATCCGGGACAAGCAAATTGTAATCAGATATGAAGATCATCTTCATAATGACAAAAACAGTATGGTTCTGGTGAAATGTAATTTGTTTGGTCATCATAGAAAACCTTATCCGCAAACAGCAGTTTCAATAGGAAAAAATAATATTTGTCCGGAGTGCGCTAAAACGAGAGAATACAAAAAGAAAGCTGGAGAAAATCTTATTGAAAAAATAAATAATATTTTAATAGAAAAGAACAGCTCTTTTTCATTCTTCGGTTCTATAGATCGAAATGATAAAAGTATTATTTTCTATGAATTAATTTGCAAAAATTGTGGTTGTTCCGAATGGGAAAGGGAAAAGTACGTTTCATCAGTAAAGTGTAAAGTTTGTTATCCAAATGATACGATTGGTGAAAGTAGAGTCATTAAATATTTAAACTTTCTAAAATTGACTTTTAAAAAGCAAAAAAAATTCCCTGGAATGAAAAATGAAAAGGAACTAAAATGTGATTTTTTTATCCCAAAACTGAATTTAATAATTGAGTTTGACGGACATCAGCACTATTATCCGGTTGATTATTTTAAAGGATTTAAAAGCTTTAAAAAAACTATAAAATGCGACTGGATTAAAAATAGATACGCTTTGAAAAATAGGATAAATATCTTGAGAATTCCTTTTTACGAATACGAGAATATTGAGAAATTGATAGATGATTCAATTACTAAAATAACTAAGGGTCAAGAAGCTTGTGCAAACGACAATAACTTTTTAAATGTTTATAAAGTAAATTATGTTTCGATAATTGTGACAAAACGAATAAAGTTTAAAAAGAGATTTGAAGCAAACAAAAAAATAAGTTAACGACATAAAATCTATCTTAATGAAACCTCTAGTTCGTGTAATTAAGCACAATACGCATCCTGGAGAAATACTAAATGATTTAATTATTGAACCAAATAATCTGAATATTGAAGAGGCATCAAAGCTTTTAGGTATTACAGAAGCAACTCTTTCTGATATTATTAATGGTAAAGGATCAATTACGAATATTATAACAATAAGTATTTCAAAAGCCTTTGGAGGCAGTCCTGTTTTTTGGGTTCGTTTACAAGCTGTCTATAATTCAAGATATGAAAAAGAAAGGGAAGAAAAGGAATTCTTAAAAGTATTGCCTGATGAAGAAGATGACTTTTTTGATGATTTTGAAAATGATTTTGATAAATCTGAATGGACATGGTAAAGCCAATTAAAACTGAAAAACAGTACGAAGAATATATTGAAAGAATATATGTGCTGTTGCAGAAGAATATTAAAGCAGACTCAAAAGAATCAAACGAATTAGAAATGCTTTCAATTTTAGTGAAAAAATACGAAGAAAAATACTATCCAATCGAAAAACCTAAATCTTTATAGTTATACAATAGTATAAATATGGGGTTTAATACTTGAAGCTGTCAAGCTACTTAATTCATTCACATTACATAAACAGATATAATAAAAATTTTGGAAATATCCAGAGTCTGGATTTTTATGTCTCCAAACAAACTCTTTAACGTATTAATTAAAAATTTTTTTAAAATGAAAAACAAAATCAATTTACTAATTACCAGTGCATTAATACTTTGTTCTAATGCGCTTTACTGCAATTCAATCAATCAGGAAATTGCTGATCAGAATTTTAAAATGTTCTTTTCTTGCGGATCAGAAAATTTTGAAAATATTCCTACAAGCTCCAGTTCTTTTGAAACAAACAGCTGGGTAAATAATAATATCACATGGACGGCTTCTGATTCCCGAACCGATCAAACAATTAATAGTAAAGCAATTGTTATCAGAAATGGTAGTCTTACGAGTTCTATTATTACAGGAGGAATTAAAAGTCTTACTGTCACTACACAATTAAAATTTTCAGGAAATCCGGGAAACCTTATTTTGGAAATTAACGATATCCAAGTTGGAACAATACCTTTTAATTCCGGAGTTGTGACAACAACACTTGATAATATAAATATCGCAGGAAATATCATTATTAAGCTTGTAAATCCTAATACCGGGCAAAGAGTTGCTATTGATAATCTTTCTTGGACATGTTATTCAAATTTGGGAATTAGTGAAATTGATAAGGTGGCTCAACTTTCAATTTATCCTAATCCAATTAAAAATAGTGAATATCTGTATCTTAATAAAAAGGTAAATGAAGTTTTTATTTATAATAGTGAAGGAAGGCTGATAAAGAAATCAAACTTAAAAAGCAATTCAATATTAATAGATAATCTACTGAAGGGTATGTATTTTCTTAAATCAGAAAATACGACACATAAATTTATAGTTAATTAATTATTTGAATTGTTGTCTTTAAGACTAAAAATCCATCTCTAAAATTATTGAGATGGATTTTTGTAAGTTTATTTTTAACTTAAAAAGAAAAAACTGTTCAGATTTTGTAAATCCTGCCGTTAAGCTGTTCAGATTTTATAAATCCTGTTTTTTCTTTGTTAAAAGTAAGCATTTTTTTTTAAATAAATATCAATGGAAAATATAACTTTTTGGCGTTATCAGATTATCAATACAGGAACAATCGAAACCCCTTTTTATGGAGTGCACTAAGTTTATTTCAACGAAAAAACTGGAAAAATTATTTCGTGGACAGAAGATCCGGTTGCTTTAGATAATTACGGGAATACAGAAGAATTAATAAATAATCTAGAAAAAATTTTATCGGATATTAAAAAACAACCAACTTTATTGGAATCCAAACTTGAAAAGGATTTGGAAAAAAATAACATATAAACTTTGTCTAGGATGCTTGATTTTCGAATTACATAATTAGTCGATATTTAATGTGTTTTAAATTTATTCGATGTGTTGACAACTGTTAGATTAAGTATTGACTAATTCATATTAATTTAAAGAAAAATAAATTTTTTGTAGTTCATTTTCGCAATCTCTTTTCAAAAACATCCTAAAGAAAAGTAAGGGTATGTTTTTTATATATAGAACGTAGTAGTTTTTCCCAAATAGCAATTTTGATGGTTTCATTTCAATTTGCATTATAGGTGTACAAAATCTGAGGTTCTTCTATGAATTTGTATTCCGTTTTTCTCTGAGCGAGAATCTCCTGTATTTTTCCCATAGAATCTGCCTGAATATATCCAGTGGTGGAAACATCGCAGTTTTCAGAGCTGTTCCTGGTCTTGGATTTGAAAATGATAAACGGGCGGTTTCCTTTTATAGATGTTGTAAAGGGCCATTCGTTTTTATGCGTGCTATAAAATTCTTTTTTTAAATTATCGTATTCGTTTAAGTTGGCAACTTCTTTAAGAACATAATTGCCTGCGTTCAGGCACCAGTAGTTTTTGCCAGTTCCTTGTGCACGGAAAGTACCGAGAAAAAAAGTTTTTTGCGCATTGACAAGATTGGCAAATGTAAGTAGCAGAAGGATTTTGAAATTCGGTTTCATTTTTTTTATTTTAAAGATTTTGGACGTTTTGAAAGGAAATATTTTTTCATACTGCTCTGGAGTCGGGAGACTGCAGAGAGCATGGAATTTTCATAATATTATAATTTTAAAGGTAATTTTAGTTAATCGAAAGAAATAGGTTCTGGTGCATTGCAAAGTTTTCGCAAATGATTGAAGGCTTTTATTAGTTTTTCACGGTCGGCTAATTCTACAAACAAAAACGTTTCTGATTCAGACTCGGAATTGTTGCGATTGGCATCTCTATTATTTTCAATGCCTTTCGTAGATGTGTTTTCCTCTATCAGTTTTTCACCACTTTTAGAGTGAAACGTGATTCCATAGCGTGCGGTTGTACTTTCTTTTTCAGGGCTGAATGTTATCTCTCCAACTTGCTCAATGTCTTTTAAATCAAAGGACTTAGTTACAACACGGACAAAATCTGATTTGTACCCTGATTTCCAATCGTCATTGTAAACCAATTGCTGTTCAATAACGACGTAGCAATCTTGAAAAGCTATCTTGTTGCTAAAATTATAATGTTTCAGAAATGACGTTTCACCTGCACCATAAGTTAAATCAAATCTATCAACTATATTTTTGATGTATTTTACGGTTTCCTCTTTTGTCGGTTTCGCCTGCGCACTTACAAATATTCCGAATAATATTGCGAAAAGTGTGAATAAATACTTCATAATGTAGAAATTTTAAAATTATCTTGTTAATCAAAAGAAATAGGTTCCGATGCGCCGCAGAGTTTTCGGAGGTAGTTGAGCCCTTTTACAAGTTTGTCTATATCTCCGGTTGAATTTGAATTGCATAAAAGAGAATAGGTCTGTTTTTTTAAATCCCCAGTAAAACCTTTGTAATAACTGTCATTACTTGATGCAAAAACCGAAATTGCATCTTTGCCTGTCGCAAAATCAATGTAATTTCCGTCTTTTTTTATTGATTCAACCAAATTCATAGGAAAAGTGAGTTTTACAAAAAGAACGCCTATGAGAAAGTCATCGTTATCAACTTTTGAGGTTTGTTTAAATTTTAAAACCATTTCGCAGCCATTAAAAACAATATCTTCGCAAGAATTTTCAGTGCTTATAACTTCGTCGGTATTCGAAACTTTTTGTTTAAGGATTGCAAAATTTTTATTTTTAAAAAAATTAACGATGTAATTTTCCGTTTCCTCTTTTGTCGGTTTTGCCTGCCCCCAAACTGCTCCCACCCAAAGCAGAAGCAGCAATAGAATTTTACTTTTCATTGTTTTATTTATTTTAAAAATTAACTTTTCTATTATAAAATTTGAGTTTTCATAGTTTTTTAGCGTTACTGGCTGCAACGGAAATCCATATTGCTGAGGTAAACTATATTGTAACCATAGTTTTTGTATTTATTGATAAATTCCAAGCGCGTTTTTGAAGCATCAGAATAGCTTGTGCCACCCAATGTAGAGGTCGCCGTACTACGATTGCTCCAGTCAATTTCGTGGCTGGTTTCGGCAGGGATGTAATCCATCATATACTTTTCCAGTTCATTGCGGCAGGTTGCGACATAATTTGTTGCCAGAATGGTACTGGAAATCACTGGTGTTACCGCAAAGTTTTTGTTCTTGAGGACAGACATCCCGAAGTAATACACCGTTTTCGTTTCTTGGGCTTTTGTTGTGTTTCCCATTAATAATGAAAATAGCACCATTGCCGTTGCCAAACCTCTCTTTAATACTTTTGTAGCCATTGTAATAAATATTTAATTATCAATTCATTTTATTGTTTTCACATATTTAAAATTAAAATCCTGACCTGTAAACAATATTTTTTTGTCTTTTTGGTATTGTGCTGCATATTCTAATGCGTGTTCCCTGTCCATTTCCACAGAACGCTGCCAAACATCAGACAATCCAAAAAAACCTCCCTCCTCAACATTAATTTTCATTTTATCTTTCACATAATTAGTCAGATATGTTTTGAACTGATTGCGTATATCTTGCTGTATCTTCCAGTTTCCGGCATCTTCTACCTGTATTGCAACAATTGGTGTGAAAACCGCCGTTTTTACATCAGCGGTATTGAAGTAATTATAAATGTAAAAAGTGCTAAACTTTTCCTGTGCATCCGCAATTCCTAATCCGAAGAATATTGCGAGAACTGTCATTAATTTTGCCATAATATATCTGTTTTAAAAAGTTAGTTTAGAATGTTTCTTTTTTCTTTTCGCAAAAAGTCGCGAGATGTTTCAGTGCTTTTTCAAACCTTTCATCAAGATTCGCTTCCCGATTAAACTGCAAGACATCTACCTTATCAATTGCCTTGTCTTGAGTTAGATATGTGTTGGAATAATGTACAACATCTGCATTAAATTTAATTCCATAAGAATAGACAAAATCTATGTTGTCAGTTGGAAATGCATATGATTTCTCCCAGTCTCCTTCCCAATTTTTCCACGAAACTTTGAAAGAAATTTCACAGGCATTGATATAAATTACCTTAGCATATAAAGAAATATTAACATCGTTTGTATAACTGCCATATTTCTCAATTTTCTCTTTTATCCACGCCATCGTTTCCTGTTTTGTCTGTGCCTCCGCAATTCCTAATCCAAAGAATATTGCGAGAATTGTCATTAATTTTGTCATAATTTTACTTGTTCTTAAAAGTTATTCAAAAAGATCTTTCTCCTTTGTACACAGGGTCTGAAGATGTTTAAAGGCTTTCTCAATTTTTGAAATATAGTTTGAGGGAAATCTGTAAAATCCTCCAATTCTTTTGTTGTTACTATCCCACAATTCTAAGACTTCTCCGCTTTCATTAAATTTTTGAAAATCAAAAACATTAAAAAAACCAGTTGAATCTTCAGAACCACCAGAGAATGTATGCATAAAAGTTACTTTTCCGTTTTTTGTTACTATTACTCTATCAGCAAAATATGCAGAAGAACTACTTGAAGGAACCCAGCTAACATCCGGGTATTCCTTTAAGAAATTGTTGATGTAATTTACCGTTTCGTCAAATGTTTGAGCGTTCGTAATTACCACGAAAAATATTGCGAAGATTGTTATCAATTTTCTCATTTGTCAAATATTATTTTACACAAATTTCCACTAATAGTAAATGCTTAACAATACCACAATTGTTGTATTTTTTAACAAATTTTAACTATTTTTACTAAAAACTAGTAATGGAAAAGAATGCCTCTCAAGATCACGTGTTACAAAAAGTTTGGAACGGTTATTCTGATTTTTTTAATAATAAAAAGCAAATTCTAGCATCGCCACCAATAGAAAAGCTTATTGCTGATATGTTTTCTGTCGGTAGATTTTACTACTATGTACTTAATATTACTGACAGCACACTTACCAATCATCACGAAAATATTCTGGCAATGCACGGTCTGAAAAAATATCCTCTCCACTTGAAAGAAGTTTTGGATTTGGTTCATCCGGATGATATGGATTTTGTAATGGAAGCAGAAAGGATGTGTCTGGAAAAGATGCTTGAAATTGATGGTTTTGCATATCAGCAAGAATTGAAATCCAGCTATTGTTTCCGAATGAAAACAGAAAAAGGAAACTATGAAATGTTTCATCATCAGGCAATACATACATTGAAGGATAAAGAAGGTAAACTTTTACAAGCTGTAAATATCCACACCAATATTTCACATTTTACTCAAGAAAATTCATACACAGTCCTTATTTCGGGAATAGGAAACCGAAAAGATTTTCACCAGATGCATTATCAGAAAGGAAAAATACTTCCACAGAATAAGCTTACTAAACGTGAAGTAGAGGTTTTGGGATATATTGCAAAAGGGTATTCCGCTTCACAAATTTCAAAAGTTTTGAACATTTCTTTTTACACTGCGAGGACACACCGCAAAAATATTCTACAAAAAACAGAATCAAAAAATCTCTTGGAGCTTGTGAAAAAATGTTTCTTGTGGGGATATTTATAATTAAATCTAAATTACGAATTTAGTTGTTCGATGAAAAGTGAAATGAAAAAAAACTATGATAATTGGGCAAACAATATCATATAAAAATAGTGCTGCAACATTTTGATAAAATTAGAAGATAAGGAATCGTGAATGGGCGATTTTAGCAAAGCGTTGCTCCGCTTTCCGCAAAAAACGTTTCCGACCGATGGGAGTAATTGTTTTTGCCGTTGTTGCAACTGAAAAATTCACAACCTGTTTGTCATTTGTCAAATTTTTCACTTCTGCAATTCTTGTTGCTCTGCCGATAATTGTGTTCATAATGGTTCGTTTATTTTAACGAAAAAACTGGAAAAATTATTTCATGGACAGAAAATTCGATTGCTTTAGATAATTATGGAAATACAGAAGAATTAATAAATGATCTAGAAAAATTTTATTGGACATTAAAAAACAACCAACTTTATTAGAATCCAAACTTGAAAAGGATTTAGAAAAATAACATAAAAACTTTGTCTAGTATGGTATCTCAATTACTAATTTATATAAATCCTGCTGTTAAGCCGTTCAGATTTTATTTATTATTTTTTCAAAAAACAAATTTTTAACGAATGATAGGTATTTGTTGATAAATTTCTCATTCATCACTTCCTCAGACTTCTCGTTTCTTCAAAGCGCTTGTCATTTGTTGCTCCTTTATTCAAAAATTGTCTCCATTTTCTAGTAAAATATTCTTTATTTTTTTGCGTTTCTTCAGTATTTATCTATGTTGCTTTCATTGCTAAAACTAATAAAAAATTTATTTGAGATTTAAACCTTATTAAGATAAGGATTAAAAAACTATAATTTTATACATTTCCTATATTTGTTTTAAATTTATCAATTCTTTGATAGAATTTTGTCATTTTATCTCCACTCATAGCAATAATAGGTTTCTTTTTAATTGCTTTTTTAGAAACTTGATGTAATAGATTTGCTATTTTTTCAAGCTCCAATAATGATTCATAAGTTAGGAGATACTTAACCGCTTTATCTGTGAAGTTCTTGTTTTTAATATCTTCTCTAATGCCATAGAAAGTAACTAAATCATATCTATTACTTACATTTAGTAAAGTGTATTTTGTAAGTAAAAGTTCTTTGTTTTTTTTACTCAACAATCTTAAACGATTCTTTGCTCTTGATTCAACTTCACCATAAAGTTTTTGGATATTATGACCTTTTCCTCGTGCAGATTTATAGGCGTCTTCTGGTGTTTCAGAGGATTTAGATAATGCAACTATAATGGCTTTTAAATCTGTTTCAATTGCCATTATTAAATCGACATATATTTTACTATACCAATTTCTATCATGGAATTCATCTATTCGAATTAGATGATGTACTCGCCATAGAAACTGATTTGCATCTGTATACATTGAATCACAAATGGTCTTTTTAAGAAATGTATTTGAATTGAATTTTGGCTGTAATTTTTTCATAAATTTATGATTTATCTCAAATATACAATTTATGATTTAGAGTGATATACAGTATTTGTCTGAGAGAAAGCCTTTTTTGTAAATTTGTTAAAAGCCAAAATAATTAATGATAATATTAGAAGAACTAAAAAAAAGAAGCCAGTTAGAAAATGATTCTATTAAAATAGATTTAAAACTCTATAATTTAATTGATGATATTGAAAAAGAGGCAAGAAATCATCTTAAAAGGGTTATAACTGTTCTACCCGAATTTGATATCCATGATGAAAAGCACAGCGAAAGGGTTATTAAAAATATTGAAGAATTATTAGGAAACACAGTCGGAGAACTGTCTTCCTATGAGTTATTCCTATTGCATTCTTCAGCATTCTTACATGACTGCGGAATGGCTCCTTCAGAATATGAAATCAATGTTATGAAGTTAACAGAAGGAAATGAGAAATTTTATTCTGAAAAGGATTCTATTAAACATGATTTACGCCCCCCTTTAAAGCACACAGAAGCATTAAATGTTATAACATCAAATAAAGAACTATTATATAAAAATTTCAGCCTACCCAGTAAATGGATATTTTGCAATTCCGCAGAAAAAGATTTTATATCATATTTAGCAGAGCTTTTATTGGATTACCAAAATTTCAGAAATGGATTTGCTAAAGAATTAAAAAGTGTTGATAACATTGAAGATTTCAAATCAATTAATGAATTTATAAGAATAGACTATATTAGAGCAACGCATCATATAAGAATTGAAACTTATATTAAAAACTTAGAAACTAAATTTGGAAATGCATTTGAGCAACCATCATGGGGGAAAAAGCTAGCCAATGATTTAGCGAAAATTTGCAGATCTCATGGTGAAAATATAGAATTTATAGAGCAATTAAGTGTCAATTCTCAATATTATGGAAGTTCTTCCGCAAACCTACAAATGATATCAATGATGTTGAGATTAGGAGATATAATTCACTATAGTTTTGATAGAGCACCACTAAATATTCTTTCGTCAAAAATTTTTAAGTCAGAATATAGTTTTCAAGAATGGGCAGTTAAAAATAGTGGTGCAAATTATTCTATTGAAAATGGTTTGATATCATATCGCGCTTATTGTGAA
Source organism: Chryseobacterium tagetis (assembly GCF_016735585.2). Classification (GTDB taxonomy): domain Bacteria; phylum Bacteroidota; class Bacteroidia; order Flavobacteriales; family Weeksellaceae; genus Chryseobacterium; species Chryseobacterium tagetis. The sequence goes on along the minus strand of NZ_JAERSE020000004.1, from coordinate 45,303 downwards.
AATCCTGAAACTTATTTTAAACTTCATGAATATATTGATTGGATAGAAGTAGAGATTCAAAATTATTTTAAGTTTCAAAGGAAATGGAAGAATATTTATATAGAAAAGTTACATGATAAGGTCGAAAGAACTAATATTTCTAATGATGAATCTGAATTTTTACCCAGAAGGGGACTTGGATTTTCTTTAAATCAAAAGAAAATTCTTGAACTGTTAAAGGGAGTGGGCTTGTATAAGGACGAGTATGCTTGTTTAAGAGAATTATATCAAAACTCTCTTGATGCTTGCAGGTGTATGATTTCAAAAAAAAGCAAAATCAATATTCAAACTAAAGGACAAATACAGTTTGGAGTAGAAGAAAATGAAGTTGGAAAATATGTTTATTGTTTAGATAATGGTATAGGAATGAGTAAAGATATTATTGAAAAATATCTTTTAAATATAGGTAATTCTTATTATAATTCTTCTGATTTTTATAAAGAGCAATCAAAATGGGATGGAGGTTTTACGCCCACTTCACAATTTGGAATAGGTATTTTATCCTGCTTTATGATAGGAACTAAAATAGAAATTGTCACAAAGTCAGAAGGTGGTGATTATATTTCTTGCATAATTAGTGGAATACATGATAATTTTTATTATAAGCAAGCTGTAATTTCAGATAGAGAAAAAATTATAGATACTGGAACTTTAGTTAAAGTGTATTTAAATGACAAAACTGAACAAAATTTAGAATATTCTAAACTTAAAAAATTTGGATTGTTATTGTTAGGTGCTCAACGAAGAAACGGGAATGATGAAACGGCAAAAATGTGGCAAAAACATATATACAAGTATATAAGTGGTTTCATTTCTGTTGTGCCAGACAATATTGAAATTTTAGTGAGATTAAAAGACGAACAGTTTTTACCAATACTTACTAAACCATTGAATGTATTAGAAAATAAAGAATTACTGCAAATTGATATTATTGAAGATAAAGAATCTCTTAATAATTTTCTTGAATGGAATAACAATGGGAGTAAAGCACCCACTATAAGTCAAATTCAAGAAAATATAAGTACATATCCCATCAAAATTAAAAAACAAGGTATAAATTTCACAACTTTTATTAATTTACCTAACAGGAATATAGACTTTTCTTTTAAAAAATTTAACTCATTTCAATTCTTTTTACGAGTTTACGGGATTTCAATAGATGGGATTTCTATCGATGACAGTAAAGTGAGTCAATTTGAAGACTATTTTACACATCGATTAATACATTTTGATGGCCATCTTGACTTTACGGGAGAATTACGACCTATCATTTCTATTGATAGAAAGTCAATAATTAAATATCCTAAAGAATGTGAAAGCTTAATTGAAGAAATTTCATTACAGTACATTAAGGAAGTGATTGAAATAGCTAAGCAACACATTGAAAAATTTAATATTTTGAATAACACTTTAGAATTTAATATTGTCTGGGATTATGTTCTTGATAGAATAAATTTTGCAGATGTATTATTTATTAATGAATTGAGTGAAACGGAATATGGTGATGTTCAAAATAAAGAGCTTAGTAATCTTATTGGTGAAAATATATCTATAAAAGAATTTATTGATGCTAAAAGAATAGATTTCCATAATTTCAATTTTAAAGAACTAAGTCTACTGACACAAAAACTAATTTTATCTAAATTAATTAGTGCAGATTCTATAAATATAAAGGACAATGTTATCGAAATCAATATGCAAAAATTTAATAAAAATTATATATCTAAAAATGGATATAGTGATATTGATAGAGAACAACTTTTGTTTAAAGCAGATAAGTGGGATGTTTTTGATGAAGACTTTGATTTGATTACAGGCTTGTATCCTTTGATTCCTAAAAAAATGTTTGATGAGTTAAATTATTTTGATGTAGAAAAAATAGGAAATTTAGTAAGAGGCATACATAACTTTAGTAATGGCTTATTGGGAGTCTTCTCTCAATCCCCACAATTAATTCACTCAAAACTTGGATTATACTTAGGTAAGAGTAGTTTCGGTCGAGATAATTCTAAGATATATAATTTTAGTGATAAAAGAAGTAATATAGCGATTTTCGAATTGAATGATAGGTATGCATTCCGAAAAGAAAAAAGAGCGTTTGTTTTAATGGTTTTTGTATCTCCTGTTGAACTTAGCGAACTTGATAAAAAGGAATTGCTAAAGCATGATCATGATAGTGATTATATAAAAGGTATCAATGAAGGATGGAGTTTATTAATAACTTCTATGGATAAGGATAATGTTGTTATAATATCAGGTAAAGCAACTCGGTCAGATTTAGTTAATAAATTATCAAATGATTTTTGGGAAGAATACAAAGATTATGAGTTTAAATTTATTGATGGGACTTTAATGACAAAAAAAAAATAGCCACCCTTTTGACCACCCTAAAAATCAAAAGCCTCTGAAAATCAAATGATTTCAGAGGCTTTTTGTACCCAGGACCGGGATCGAACCGGTACTCCTAAGAACTGGTGTTTGAGACCAGCGCGTCTACCAATTCCGCCACCTGGGCAAGTGTGTTACCTTGTTTTAAATCGGTGTGCAAATATAGAAACTTTTCTTTATACTCCAAAGTTTTTCCAAGAAAAATTTTTAGAAATTTATCTCCAAACCATCGTAGGCAAGGTGGATTCCGAAGGGAAGTTGCTTGTCTTCAATATCATGCAGACCTAAATGATGACTGATGTGGGTTAAAAATAATTTTTTAGGTTGTAGCTCTTCAAACAGTTTGATCACATCCGGAAGGATAAAATGGGCAGGATGCGGGTCGAATTTTCTGATGCAGTTTAAAATTAAGACATCAAGACCTTTTAATTTTTCTTTTTCGGTATCGGAAATAAAACCTGCATCGGTAATGTAAGCAAGGTTTTTAAATTTATAGCCAAAAACAGTAATTTTATAATGAATTACCTCAATCGGAGTGATCTCTATATCTAAAACATGAAAAGGCTTATTTTCAATATCATGAAGATCAAATGCCGGAGCTCCGGGATATCTTTCATCTGCAAAAGCATAAGGGAAACGGTTTTTTACTTCATTTCCAACTCTTGGAGAGCAATAAAGGGGAATATTTTTCCCACTTTTGAAAATAAGCGGACGCATATCATCAAGGCCAATTACATGGTCGTTATGCTCATGAGTAAGTAGGGTAATATCTACGTGAGTCTCGTGGTTTGAAAGCATTTGCTGCCTGAAATCGGGACCGCAATCAATAAGTATTTTTTTGTTTTCGTCTGTAGTTACAATGACAGAAGAACGGAGTCGACTGTCTTTGGGATTTTTTGAAGTACACACTTCGCAAGTGCAGCCAATAACGGGTACGCCTTGGGAAGTTCCCGTTCCTAAAAATTTCAACTTCATTTTCTTTTGAGGTTGGTTTAATTTTGGTAAATTTACGAAAAATTTAATGTCCTAATGTATCAGAAACTAACTCCTAAACAAAAAGCATTAACAATTAATCTAGATCCTACTATTTATGGTACTTTCGCAGAAATTGGAGCAGGGCAGGAGACTGTTCGACACTTTTTTAGAGCAGGAGGAGCTTCCGGTACAATCGCTAAGGCAATGTCTGCTTATGACAAAGATTTTAGTGATGCGATCTATGGAAAAGAGGTAAAAAACAGATACGTTACCCAAAACAGACTTCGAAAAATGCTCCGCTATGAAGTGGCATTGATTGAAGAGCGAATTTCCAGAGAAAATAATCCCAACCGAAAGTTCTTTTCTTACGCCAATACGGTGACTACAATCAATTTTGATAAGACTGTGAAAGGTCACGGCTGGGTAGGAATCCGTTTTCAGGTAAAAGAAAATGAAGATTATAACGAAATCGTTATTCACGTAAAGTTTAAAGAAAATGATGCGACCTTACAGCAGGAGACTTTAGGGAATCTTGGGGTAAACCTTATTTTCGGAGCGTTCAATTATTATGACAATCCGAGAACTTTAGTAGAGTCTCTGTATGATGATGTTGCTAAAGACAACCTTGAAATTGATATGATCGACTTCAACGGGCCAGCTTTTGCTTATGTAGACAACAGGTTGATGTCATTACAATTAGTGAAAAACGGGATGACAGATGCCGTAATTTTCAATTCACAGGGGAATAATATGCTTCCTGCAGATATTTTGTACAAGAAAAATATTTTTGCGGTAAGAGGAAGTTTCAGACCGGTAACGAAAGTGAACATTGATATGCTTCAGAATGGACTGGAAATGTTCATGAAAGATGCGATCTGTACCCATGATGAAACGGAAGTTTTAATAGAAATCACCATTTCAAACCTTCGTGCAGATGGAGATATTGATGAAAGGGATTTCTTGGACAGAGTAGACGTTCTTGGAAAACTAGGATATACGGTAATCGTTTCCAATTTCTCTGAATATTATCGTCTGATTGATTATTTTGCTTCTTACACCAATGGAAATATCGGGGTTGCAATGGGAGTGAATAATCTATTGATGGTATTTGACGAGAAGTACTATAAAGATTTGTCAGGAGGAATTCTTGAAGCTTTCGGGAAATTCTTCAGAAACGGAATGAGAGTGTATCTGTATCCTTACAAAGATCCTGAAACGCATGAGCTTTTAGATTCTGAAACCCTTAAAGTGGGGGAGAACCTGAAAGAATTATATAAATATTTCAAACTGAACGAACGTATCGTAGATATAACTAACTATAATCCTGAGTTTTTGGAAATTTATTCAAGAGATATTTTGAAAAAAATTGGTTGTAACATCAAAGGCTGGGAAAACCAAGTTCCTGAAGGTGTTGCAGAAATGATTAAAGAACGAGGAATGTTTGGATTTAAAGAAGATTTTTCATTAAAACAATTCTCTTAAAAATAATAGATAATGTCAGAATTAAAGAAAAGACTTTCTTCTATCTTAGAAAGTCCTAAACATAATACCGAGGAGAAGCTTGAAAAAGTGTGTCACCTTTTGGATCAGGAAATTTCTTATTTCAATTGGACGGGTTTTTATTTTAAAAACGGAGATAAGGACGAGTTGAAATTAGGACCTTACGTTGGAGCACCGACAGATCACACCATTATTCCTTACGGAAAAGGAATTTGCGGGCAGGTTGCTGTTTCCAATGAAACTTTTGTTGTTCCGGATGTGAACGAAGAAAGTAACTATTTAAGCTGCTCGATCGATACAAAAGCAGAAATTGTAGTTCCGATTTTCAAAGACGGTCAAAACATCGGTCAGATCGATATCGATTCTCATACGGTAGATCCTTTTACAGCAGAAGACAGAGAATTGTTGGAATGGCTTTGCAACGAAGTATCGAAAATATTGTAATTGAATATTTTTAATAATATATATAAACTCCGGCTCGAAGAGCCGGAGTTTTTTATAATGATATATTGATCATTTTCATAAAGATTCTCATCAATAGGAACGGGCTTTAGCCCGTTTTCAAAAATACACAAAGCAGATTGGCTTTAGCCAAAAATTGAAAATCAGTTTAAATTAATGAAATTTGTGTTTAAAATCAGAAATCAATGCTTTAAAATAATCCTCACATTTCGCAATATGCGTTCCATACCAGGAAAATGCCTCCCCATCTACAATCATAATCTTTTTATCAGGATAAAATTCCTTTAATTCCTCAATATGTTTTTCTTTAAAAGGAAAAGGTTCGGAAGAAAGCATGATAACCTCTGCTTCCGCCAGATCTGCAGTTTCTATTTCCGGATAACGTGTCTTATCCTTAAAAATATTTTCAAAACCAATTTCAGCTAAGATCTTATGGATGAAAGTATCTGAACCTATCGTCATATAAGGATTTTTCCAGATAAGATAAGCTGCTTTTATAGTGGAGCTAATTTTAGCCTGATTTAAAACGTCATAAATTTTAAGATTGAAAAGTTGTGCTTTATCTTCTTTATGAAAGGTTTTACCAAGGTGTTTAAGCAAATAATAATTGTCCTCAATAGTTTCTACATTGGTAACAATAACTTTAAAATCATCCATCAAAGCTTCTACCTGCTCTTTGATGTTTTCTTCCTTGTTAGCAAGAATTAAATCCGGTTGTAGTGCCTTGATTTTATCAATATTAATGTTTTTCGTTCCCCCGATGATTGCTACATTTTTTACTTTTTCTTTAGGATGAATACAGAATTTTGTCCTTCCGACAACTTCCTTTTCCGTTAAACCCAAATCAAACAAAGCCTCAGTAATAGAGGGAACAAGAGAAACAACTTTCATAATGTTATTTTAGATTTGCCTAAAATTACAAAAGTTTACCGGTTAAGAAAAGTCCGGCTACAGAAAAATAAATGATAAGTCCTGTTACGTCTACTAGTGTTGCTACAAACGGAGCAGAAGAGGTTGCAGGGTCAAGTTTTAATTTTTTCAGAATAAAAGGAACCATAGATCCGGAAAGAGTACCCCAAAGTACAATCATAATTAAAGAAACTCCGACACTAAGTCCTACATAAGGCCAATACATCCCATAATTAAAGAATCCTGCTTCATGCCATATCATGATTCGTAAGAAACCGATAGCTCCCAAAATACTTCCAAGAAATAAACCGGTGAAAATCTCCTTTTTCATGACGTACCACCAATCTTTTAAGCCAATTTCCTGAAGAGCCATTGCTCTGATGATCAGTGTTGCAGCCTGAGAACCTGAATTTCCTCCACTGGAAATAATTAAGGGTACAAATAAAGCTAAAACAACCGCTTTCTGAATTTCATCCTCAAAATATCCCATTGCCGAAGCGGTAAGCATTTCAGAAAAGAATAAAATGATCAGCCACATTCCTCTCTTTTTTACCATTTCGATCAAAGAGGTTTGGGTATAAGGAACATCAAGGGCTTCAAGTCCCCCAAACTTTTGAATATCTTCAGTATTCTGTGATTCTATCTGATCCAAAATATCATCAATCGTTACAATTCCTACCAGAACTCCGGCTTCGGTGATGATCGGAAGTGCGGCTCTGTCATATTTTTCAAAATATTGTACAGCATCTTCTTTTGATGTAGTAGTTGCAATGGCAACAAAGTGATTGTCGGTTATATCGGATATCAGCGTGTCTTCCTCCGCCAATAACAAACTTCCTAAAGCAATATCATCAATCAAACGGTTTCTCTCATCAACTACATACAGATAGTTCATTGTTTCTACCCTGCTTCCCACTTTTTTTATCTGTTGAAGGCACTTTTTTATCGTCCATTCCTTACGGATCTGGATGTAATAAGGCGTCATCAGACGGGCAATAGAATCAGAATTATATCCCAAAAGTTTCAGGGCAATTCTTCTTTCCTGTGGATTAAGATGATTGATGGAATATTTGATCAGTTCGTCAGGAAAGTCCTCAAACAAGGCAGTCCTGTCATCAGGAGTCATCGCATTCAGGATCTCGGAAACTTCGTCGCTTCCGATACTTCTGATGGTTTCTTCCTGAAAATCGGGATCAAGATGAGAAAAAACATCAGCTTTGTATTCTTTCGGAACTTTTAAAAACGCTAACAGCCTCTCATCAGCGGGAAGTCCACTAAGAGTTTCGGCAATATCGGCAGGATTAAAGATAAGTTCGTCTCTAGAATTCAAAACGTGAAATTTTTGGATATGCAAAAATAATTTAAATTTTCAAGAAACAGGAATAATGTATGAAATTTAAGGAATATTTAAAGCCTAGAATCCGGAATCTGTCGTAGGCCTGATCTTCTTTAATTTCTTTAAAATCCCTTTTATAGCACCATTGGTTCCTATTTTTATAGAATTTTCGGTAGACCCTAAAAGGCGCATATTTTTACGGTAGGTGTCGTAATCGGTCTCTGTGAGAAGATTTCCGGTAGCATCAAAAAGTTTCATACTGATGACAACCTGATTGGAAAAAACATATTTTCCTAATCCCACTTTAAAATATTTTACTTTGGGAACGATGGCAAAATCTGTTGCGTTATTGCTGCAATAATCAATGATTGTCTGTTTGTCGATGCTGTCATAAGGAATCTGCACTTCAGCTCTCAGCATTTTGTTTCTCTTCATATTACTCGTGTTATCAGAAACAGCGCTGAAAAATGCAGTGTTGGTAGGTTCTTTTATTTCCTCAATATCCGGCTCTACCTCAGGATTGAAGTAAAGAACTCTCTTTATCTTATCGTCGGTACTTTTTTGTGCTTTCATTGAGGCGGTTCCGATCAATAAAAAAGAAATAAAGGCTAAAAAAAATAAAACTCTTCCCATTTGTAATTTCGATTGCAAAATTACTGTCTTTTAGTGGGATGACATAATTTTTTTAAGAAATTTTTAACATTTTTTTCTATCAAATTCCATATATGAAATCAATAATGTTTGTGGAATCAAAATAAAGTCGTAATTTTGCACCCGTTACATAATAATCATTAAACAATATTGGAATGTACTTAACAACAGAAAAAAAAGCAGAAATTTTCGCAAAACATGGAAAATCTGCACAGGACACAGGGAGCGCTGAAGGACAAGTAGCTCTTTTCACTTTCAGAATTAACCACTTATCTCAGCATTTGAAAGCTAATCGTCATGATTTCAATACTGAAAGATCTTTGGTGAAATTGGTAGGTAAAAGAAAAAGTTTATTGGATTATCTTAAGAAAAAAGATATTACAAGATACAGAGCTATTATCGCTGAACTAGGTTTAAGAAAATAATCTGTAAAGATTTTCAAATAAAAGCAACTTCGAAAGAGGTTGCTTTTTTTTGTGGCTTTTTGTGAAATAGATAACAAATAATTGAATTTTAAAGATTTTTTCTCGATTTTCTTAAATGAATATTTAAATTTGTTACCTTTTTTTAATTAAGATTGATTTTGAAGAATTTTTACACTTATTTTTTGGTTGTACTATCCGTTTTCTGCAAAGCACAAGAAGCAGACTCTTTAAAACCAAAACTTTGGACAGCCAGTGCAAATACCGAATACGGAATGGTTTTACCGACCAATATTCATTTGAAAAGTTATCCTCATAAAGCCTTTGCGGCCTATTCTTTTGAATTTCTAAAACAAACCAATGGAAATAAAGATTGGGAGTCTTTATATAATCATCCACAAGTTGGAGTGGGTTTTATAGCGGTTGATTACCTTACCAATAAACAATTGGGGAGTCCGTATGCTATTTATGGGATTTATAATGCGAAAATAAAGCAATGGGATAAACTTAAATGGTACCATAGTATCAATTTCGGGATTTCTTTTAATTCAACTCCTTATAATTCTGATCTGGGATATCTTAACAGCTCTATTGGTTCAAAAACAAATATGTTTATCAGTTTGGGAACAGGGTTGTATTATGAACTGGGAAAACATTTTGATTTAGGACTGAATCTTAAATTTAATCACCTTTCCAATGGTTCTTTAAAAACGCCTAATCGAGGATTGAATAGCGTTGCCCCGCAATTAAGTTTAGTTTATTATCCTGAGCGAATAACTCCTCAGAAATCAGATACAGTAAGAATCGTTCACGATAAATATAATACGGTCGAGGTTTCCGGATTTGTAGCCCGGAAAAGTGCTTTCTATAAAGGAACAGACCGCGATCCGAATAATTATTATCAGGGATATATCTACAATATTTTTGGTGCGGAAGCTTTTTATTTCCGTCAGTATTCTGAAAAATCGGCCTACGGAATCGGAGTGGGCATTACTCAGGATGATGAATATAACCATACTATGTACTTAGAGAACGGTTTTGTTTATGATAAAAAAAGATTCTCCAAAAATCAGGTTTTAGCCAGTGTTATTCCCAGTTATCGTTTAATAATGGGGAAATTGTATGTGAATGTGGGGGCAGGATATTACCTGTTCAAAAAGACAAGAAAGTATGACAATACAGGATTTTTTCAAAGGATAAGTTTACAATATCAGATCACAGACCGTTTATTTGCGTCATTCGGGATCAATGCTTATGATTTCCACGTTGCCAATTATCTTGAATGGAAATTAGGATATACTTTTTCAAAAAAAATCCGGAAGTAGATTTTCAGTGTATGAAATGAGGAGTAATAATGGCTTTTTTAAGTGATTTAAATAGTTTCAAGAGAAAGCAATTTCATTTAAAAACGGGTTTTATCCAAATAATACATTAAATTTGCAAACGAAAATTTAAAGAGTTTAAATAATAATCGTACTCAATACGGAGTACAAGAGACGAAAATTTATGAGTATACCTCAAGCGTTTACAGAAACGATTACTCTTGCAGACGGAAGAGAAATCACTTTAGAAACAGGGAAGTTGGCGAAGCAAGCTGATGGATCTGTGGTAGTAAAATTAGGCGGAACAATGCTTTTAGCAACTGTTGTAGCCAATAAAGAAGCCAATCCTGGTGTAGATTTTTTACCATTAACGGTAGATTACAGAGAAAAATTCTATGCAGGTGGTAGAATTCCCGGAAACTTTTTCCGTAGAGAAGCAAGACCTTCAGATCAGGAGATTTTAACAATGCGTTTGGTAGACAGAGTTCTACGTCCGCTTTTCCCTGAAGATTTCCACGCGGAAGTTCAGGTAATGATTTCTTTGATTTCTTACGATGGGCAAACAATTCCTGATGATTTGGCTGGTTTAGCGGCTTCTGCTGCGATTGCAATTACAGATATTCCTTTCGACGGACCGATGTCTGAAGTAAGAGTCGTAAGATTCAACGGAGAATTGGCGATTAATCCAAGCTATGAATCATTAAAAGATGCTGAGTTGGATATTATGGTTGGAGCTACTAAAGATTCAATCGTAATGGTAGAAGGAGAGATGAAGGAAATTTCTGAGCAGGAAATGTTGGAAGCTATTAATTTTGCTCATGTTGAAATTAAAAAGCAAATCGAAGCTCAGGAAAGACTGGCAGAAAAAGTAGGAAAAGCTTTCCCTAAGAGAGAATATTCTCACGAGACTCACGATGAAGAAATCCGTGAAAAAGTTTGGAAAGAAACGTATGATAAAGTATATGAAGTAGCAAGAACTCCTTCTAGCAAAGAAGAAAGAGGAGAGAAATTCAAAGCGGTGCGTGAAGAATTCCTTGCTCAATATGTAGATAATGCAGAAGAATTAGAAAGAGTAACGCCTTTCGTAAAAGTATATTATCATGATGTAGAGAAAGAAGCAATGCGTCAGATGATCCTTGAAGACAATATCCGTCTGGATGGTCGTGATCCTCAAACGATCCGTCCGATCTGGTCAGAAATTGATTACCTTCCGGGAGCTCACGGTTCTGCGATCTTTACAAGAGGAGAAACTCAGTCTTTAACAGCTGTAACGTTAGGTTCTGTGAAAGATGCAAACATGGTGGACAGTGTAATTACACAACATGATGAGAAATTCTTTTTACATTACAATTTCCCTCCGTTCTCAACTGGTGAAGCAAGACCTTTAAGAGGAACCTCCAGAAGAGAAGTAGGACACGGAAACTTGGCTCAAAGAGCTTTGCAGGCAGTAATTCCTGAAGAAAACCCATACACAATCAGAATCGTTTCTGATATCCTTGAATCAAACGGGTCGTCTTCAATGGCAACAGTTTGTGCAGGAACATTGGCATTAATGGATGCAGGGGTACAGATTACAAAACCTGTTTCCGGAATTGCAATGGGATTGATCACTGATACAAAATCAGGTAAATTCACAGTACTTTCTGATATCTTAGGAGATGAAGATCACCTTGGAGATATGGACTTTAAAGTAACAGGTACTGCGGACGGTATCACTGCTTGTCAGATGGATATTAAAATCCAGGGGCTTTCTATGGACATCATGGAAAAAGCTTTGATGCAGGCAAGAGACGGAAGATTACATATCCTTAATAAAATCACTGAAACAATTGCTACACCAAGAGAAGACGTGAAACCTCACGCTCCGAAAATGGTAGTAATGGAAATTCCGAAAGACTTTATTGGGGCAGTAATCGGACCTGGTGGAAAAATCATTCAGCAGATGCAGAAAGATACGGGAACGGTTATCGCCATTGAAGAAATTGGTGAAATCGGACGTATCGAGATTGCAGGAACAGACAGAGAGAAAATTAATGCAGCTGTTGCTAAGATCAACGAAATTACTTTTGTACCGGTGATAGGTGAAGTGTACAATGGTAAAGTAGTAAAAGTAATGGATTTCGGTGCTTTTGTAGCAATTGCTAAAGGTACTGAAGGCCTTCTTCATATTTCTGAGATCGAATGGGCTCGTTTAGACAAAGTTCCTTATGCAGAAGGTGATGAAGTGGAAGTGAAGTTCATGGGGTACGACGACCGTAAGAAAATGAAACTTTCAAGAAAAGTTCTTTTACCAAGACCTCCAAGACCAGAGAAGAAAGAAGGTGAACAAAGAGGTCCAAGACCGGAAGGGCAGGGAAGACCTGAAAGACCAAACAGACCTGAAGAGCAAAATCAAGCTAAACCAGAAGGTGATAAACCAGCTGATCAGGCTTAATAAATAATAAAAACCATCGATTTTTCGGTGGTTTTTTATTTTTAGATTGTGTTACATTTTAAAGCGTGAAAGAGCTACAGTAAAGGCAATTGAGTTTCAATTATTTAAATCAGCATCAAGTTGCTTTGTGTCTTTATTTTTCGTATATTTGTACACTATCTTAAAGACAGGTTCTCTGCTTTTCGCAGTGTTGTAATTATTTGAAATATCATTTCTTTATTATTTTTCATCTTTTTCAATTGTTCTCAGAACAATCATTCAAATAAAAAGACAACCGGAAAACATATTACATCTCTTTTGGAAAAGATGTATTAATAACATTACAAAGTTTGAATATCATCCTTTATTTAAGCTTGAAATAGTACTCAGTAACAATTAAATTTTAAAAAATATATGGCGGATTCTTTCTCTAAAAAAGAAAATTTCAAGAAAAAACAGCAAAAGCTAAAAGAAAAAGCTTTACGTCGTGAAGAGCGTAAAGAAAACAATGACAAAGGCAAAAGCCTTGACGAAATGTTCATGTATGTAGATGCGAACGGACAGCTTACGTCTACACCACCTGATAACGATGAAAGAGCAGAAATCTCTCTTGATAATATACAATTAGGTGCAGCTCCAATTGAAGCTGAAGAAACTGTAAAAACAGGAATTGTAACTTTTTTAAGCGAAAAAGGATACGGATTCATCACGGAAGATAAAACAAAAGAAAATATCTTCTTCCACAATAATAACTGCATCGATCAGATTAAGAAAGGAAATAAAGTATCTTTCGAAAAAGAAAAATCTCCAAAAGGATTTTCTGCAGCTGAAATTAGATTGGTAAAATAATTAATCGAACATTAGATTAATTTTCAGATATAATAGAATCCCTCATTTTTTGAGGGATTTTGTTTGTTATATCCTATAAATAGACATGAACCGTATTTTTAACGCTATGTTCGTAATTTTATATTAATGGTAATTATATACAATTTTAGCTTATCCTGCTATCTTAATTATTATCAGTCTGTCATTCTGAATGTAACGCAGTGAAATGAAGAATCTATCCTATAGTAAGATTCTTCCTTCGTCAGAATGACAAAGGTGTAAAATTTTATACAGTCGCCATATTAATATCTTTTTATTTTTTCGTTTGTAAAGGCGTTTAATTAAATCTGCAAATTTTATTTATCTTTAAACAAAAACTTATGAAAAAACTATTTATTCTTTCCTTGATTGGTTTTACCATTTTTTCTTTTGCCCAAACCGTAAATGATGTTCCAATCCGAGATATTGATGTGGATTACGTACAAATTATTGGTACAGGAAGATCATTAAGTACAAAAGTGAATGTTGAAATAGATTTCGGACAGGAAACCAAATCGATTTCCTTTAAAAACGGGACTAATATTAAAGATGAAAGAGGAAGGAATATGAAATTCAATTCGATGATGGATGCGCTTAATCTTCATGTCTGCCAACGGATATTCCTTCCAGTTTGCCTATACGATGAATGATGATAAGGATAAAGCAATTTATTATATCTTAAAGAAAAATAAGTAAGAGAAAACCCACCAAAATCGGTGGGTTTATTGATATAAATACTCTCTTATTTCAATTAGAATTTTTGTTGTTTTATCCAAATCCGGGTAATCCGGAAGAGTAGAAACGGAATGATAATGCTCAATCGAACGGATAAGATCTTCCGCCTTTTTCATGACATTTTCATACGACCAGTTTCCTGCTTTAATGTCTAATAACTCATCACGATTATCCACTCGAATATTTAAAGAATTGGTTTTAAAAATCTGTTCACAAGACTGTAAAAGTCGGATGGTGTGCATCATATTTTTGCTGTCATAATTCTGCCCATGATGCTGATTGACATTGTAACGGTCTTCATTTCTCTCCGAAACCCATTTCCAATATTCGCGGTAATCTTTGCAGTAGGTAGAATAGGCATCAAGATTACAGAATAGATAAGCAATCGGTTTTTCATCGTTAGGAACAGAGGAAACTGAAACCTGATTGGCTTCTTCATTCTGGATGATTCCTTTATAATTCAAATCTCCCGATTCGTTATAGAAAAGAGCGAATATTCCTTTGGTATTGTCAATGCTTACTAAGCCGCATTTTTCCTGTAAAAGACCACCCCGTCCTTCAGACACCCCTCCAAAGGAGGGGAATTCTCGCAGCCATTTTTTCAACGGAACCGAACCTTGATTCTGCAAAATATAACAAAAATCAAGAATAGATTTTCTTTCTTGAGCAATCGGATTCAGAATCTTTTTGTTGAGTCCTTTTGCTTTTTTTATCTGTGAAATCGCATAACCCGCAAAGGTATCTTTACAAAGCTTGGAAAGGAAATCTTCCGGTTTCAATAAATCCATCAACGGATTTTTATGTTGAATACAATCTTCCGGACTTGCCAGAATTTCTAAAATATTCGGATTGTTTTTCTGTAGTAACTCAACCAGCCTTCCGATTTCATAATAGGTAATATCATTCGTTTCATTGGAAATCTGTGGAATATAATTTAAACCAAAAAAATCTTCTTTTGATAGGTAATAGACTCCGCGGATATCGGTGTCTGAGTTTTCTGTTGCAAGTCCAAATGAGCGGCTTCCGGAGATGGCTTCGAAGAGGATGAGGTTTTTATTTTTTAGGGTTTGTATAGTCATAACTAAACATAAATTATATCGCCAACTTTGGCATTTTTCAATTGTTCTAAGATTTCAAGTGCATCTTCATAAGTATTACATGGAATTCGGATTTTATTTGGAGGTTTATTAATTCCATTTTCTATAAGATAATTTCCTGCTATTGCTATCTTTATCTGTAATGTTCCCAGTATTTTAGGTCTAATTATTTTCATTTGTTTTTAATTTTGTTTCTGAAATTCGACGATTTTGTCGATCCAATTTTCAATAATGTCTTTAAGCTTTTCTAATCTTTTTTGATCTGAATTTTTATCCTCCATAACAACAAATATTCTAGAAAGATGAGCTTTATTATTAATTTTAAACATGAAATTTTTCACAGAAATACCGCGTAGTGATCTTCCATAAGCTTGGTATTCATTGTTTTCAGAAATAACCTTTAAAAGCTGAAAAGCAATTTTTTGAGGTGTTTGCCCTTGTTGAATATAATGCATTTCTTTTCTTAAAGTTTCAGGATATTCGTTGTAATTAATTCGAAGAAAATAATCAAAATCCTCATCGATTAATAAGTCTACACTTCTATGTCTGAAATCTGCTCTGAAGCCCTCTGATGTTCCATAATGAAAAATATAGTTGCTTTTTTCAAAACTTTCTTCGTTTAAGTAAATTGGAAGTTTAAATTTTGTATTATTAAAATTCTCTAACCATTTTTCCATATCATAAGACTCAGATGAAACTTTATAATCAATCTTTGAAACAATAAAATCATGATTTCGATTATTTCCCAAAGAGAAAATAAATGATTCTTTTTCCCAAGAATATCTTTTTGTTTTCAGGTTCCATTTATCTTTTGTAAAAATAAATTCTATCCAATAATATGAAGAAAATAAACTAGCATTTAAAAGAAAAATATCTCTGTATTGCGGCGTATAATTAATGCTTTTAAAGAAATCACCTTTGGCAAAATCATTAAATAAATTTGCTATAGTTTGTAATGTTTCTTCTAAATTTTTATCACTATCAAAAATTCGTTTCCAAGGAAATTGTACTCCAATGATTGTAGATTTACCATCTTTAAAATTCGGGAGATATCGTTTTATGATCCAATTAAATTCGGTTTCTTCATGAGTTTGGTTGATGGTGATGATATTTTCTTTTTCCATGGTTTGTGTTTTATTTTTGGTAATAATAGTGAAAAAGTCCCTTGTTTAAAAGGAACTTTTTTAATTTTTGACACAACTCTCCACAATCATCTCCAAAACCTTCTCCGCATCACAAGCATATAAACCAGAGCACCAAGCAGGATTTGCTTCAATCAGAGCCCAACCTTTTCCTTTAATAATTCCAAAATCCAAAACAATTGCTTTTGGAAGAGTTTGAAAATATTGTTTCATGAAATTGTTAAAAAACTCAAACAGATCTTTTTGCTCTGTTTCAGAAAGCGGATTGGTGTCGAAAACATTGTTTCGCCAATATGAAGAATAGGTTTTTATTTCATTATTTAAAACAAAACATCGTACTTCAAGTTCCCATTCCACAACTTCCGAAGTGAAAACAGGACTTTCTAAATCCACCGTATCAAAACCTTTGATATTGGTAACTTTATCGAAAACTCCGGCTTTAAAACTTTTGAAATCAGAACATTTAATGAAAATATTTTCTTCATGTACAAAATCTTTCAATTGTCCGTAAGAAATTTTCCGTTTTGTAAATTCTTCTGAAATCTTCGAAAGCCAGTTGTCATCAGGTTTTGTTAAGGTTAAATTACATTGTTCGGCAACAATCTCTGCGTAAATATCTTCGCCATATACTGCAATTACATCCGCTCGAAATTCTTCGGGAACATTCCATTTTGCATTGAAACGGCTCAATTGATAAGGTGAATTGAGCGATGCTTTTTTCAGATTGTTGCTATCTTCCGTGTACATGGGAGACAGGGCGATTATATTTTTCATGATTTTTTAATTTTATTTAAAAATACTACCGATTTCTTCGCTTACTGACCTGTAATGATCTAGTATGTCGTAGTTTATTTTAATTCCTTGATGTTCAATTTCTTTTTCCATTCCATGATAACATCCTGCATAATATCCTTTTTTATCACTTGATAAAATTAGAAATTCTGCTCCTCCACAAGTAGCATAGATGTTTAGTCCAATGATTAGATAATCCTGATTTCTTCCCAATTCTTCGTAGCATTGATCTACAAATGCAATGTCCATATGCTGAGCTTCAAATCTATTTTCTTTAAGAATAAATTCAAACTTACCATATTCAATAATTTCCTGAAATTTTTCTTGGTCAAAATCTTTATTATATAGTTCCAAATACCTTTCAATCATATATAGGACGAATTTTTCTGTATAGAAAATTTCAACATAAGGCTCCCCTTCTATCCAAAATGGATGATATAAACTATTATTTTTTTCAACATTAAAATAGGTGAACAGTTTTTGATAAACTTCAGGAACGATCAATCCATACTCTTTTTTCAGAAACTCACATCTTTCAGTAAAAGGATGAACAGTCGGCTCTTTTTCTATTATTTCTATTTTGTTTTCTTCTTGGAAGTCATTTTTCAAAATATCTATCTCATTATTTTGAATCGTTTTTTTCTTTTTTAAAAAATTGAATATTTTCATTATGTATTTTTTAAAGTTCTAGTATTTCTCTGAAAACCCTCTCCATCTCACCTTTATCTCCATTTCCACCTCTCAGACTTTTCGCTCTTTCCTCATTATTCAAAACCATTTTCTCTAAAAATCCAAACAATTCCCAGTCATTCGGATGGTAATAAGATTCTCCTTTTGTGGCTTTTAAAGCGATCAAGTTTTCTATTTTAGTTCTCTTAAAATCATCTACCAAAACTAGTAATTCGCTGAATAAAACTGGTGGAACGGTTCCTTTTTCTAAGATCCATTTTCCGGTCAATGCAGTTCGAAGACAATAGAAATAAGATTTTAGTTTTACTTCATCGGTTCTGCAGGCTTCCAGATATTTTTTACTCATACTCAGATAATGGTAAGAAACCGCTATTGGAGAAAAGCATTCATCTGCCAAAGGTTTGAATAAATTGTAAAAATTTTCATTTTTCACATACACGATAGGAGAGTAAAACCAACTTAATAAAGCCGCATTCGATTTCAAGAGCAAATGAAAAGTCTTTCTCAAATCCCATCCGGAACCATCCAGATCATCTTCGGTCATGAATTCTACTGTTTCATCCTTATCCCAAGGCGAAAGATACCAGTCTTTTTCGTGTCGGTAGATAAAGCGGATGTCATAATCGCTGTCCGGTGAAGCAAAACCCCACGCCCGGCTTCCGGATTCCACGGCAAGAAGTATCTCTATACCGCGGTTTTTCTCGACTTCTTTTAATTTTTCTATTATTTTTGGTGTCATTGTTTTTAATTTATAATGCAAAGTAATGGGTGATGTGCGCAATGTTTTTACGTTGTTTTTTTGTGTTTGAGAGTTCTTGTATGGAAGGTTTTACTCTTTTTTAACGCAAAGTTTTTATTTTGCAGGATGATTTTATTGAGTGAGCAAAGAAGAATCAACCGAGTTGATTTGATTAAGGTGTATTTTCAAGCTTCGCGAAGCAAATTTTATTTGCCTTTGCCTTTTTATGTTATGACAAAAGAAAACGGATTAAAAAATTAAATACCTGTTTAATACCCAGAATTTAGTAATTTGCATTCCATCATTTACTCTAATAAAAAGACAAAAACCTACATTACATCAATGTTAGCAGACGAATTACAACACAAAATCAATTTCAAGACAAAACCTTTAGGTGCATTAGGATTTTTAGAACAATTGGCTCATAAAATCGGAATGGTTCAGCAGACAACTTCTCCCCAATTAATCAAACCGCACATGGTTGTTTTTGCAGCCGATCACGGAATTGCAACAGCCGGAGTGAGTGCTTATCCACAGGAAGTTACTTATCAGATGGTGATGAATTTTTTAGGTGGAGGAGCGGCGATCAATGTTTTCTGCAGACAGAATGGGATTGACATAAAAATTGTGGATGCAGGTGTTAATTTTGATTTTCCGGAAGGCTTGGATTTGATCGATAAAAAAGTCCGAAAATCCAGTAGAAATATTTTGGAAGAGCCCGCAATGACTGCTGAAGAATATCAGTTAGCATTAGAAAACGGGAAGTCTGTTGTTGAAGAAATTGCTCAAACAGGCTGTAATATCATTGGTTTTGGGGAAATGGGAATCGGTAATACTTCGGCTTCTTCATTAATGATGAGCCAATTATTTAATATTCCGATCGCGGATTGTGTGGGAAGAGGAACGGGTTTAAATGATGTGCAGTTGCAGAATAAAATTGATCTTCTTTCAAAATCTATAGAAAAGTATTCAAATCTTGAAACTGTGGATGAAGTTGCCCGAACTTTCGGAGGATTGGAAATTGTTCAGATGATAGGTGCAATGGAAGAAGCATACCGAAAGAATATGCTGATCCTGATTGACGGATTTATCGCAACGGTTGCCATTTCTGCCTTATTTAAAAAAAATCCTGAAATAGTAAAGAACTGTATTTTCTGTCATGTAAGTGATGAATATGCACACATCAAATTGTTAGAATTATTAGGCCAAAAAGCTTTGCTGAATCTTAATCTGAGAGTAGGAGAGGGAACCGGTTGCGCATTGGCTTATCCACTGATTCAAAGTGCGGTTAATTTCTTGAATGAAATGTCGAGTTTTGAAGATGCTAATGTTTCAAATAAAGACTAAATGAAAGCGGTAAAGAATGAACTGATTTACTTCGCGACGGCGCTGATGTTTTTCACCCGGATTCCTGTTCCGTTCAAAGTTCCGTATTCAAGCGAGATTATGAACAGATCCCAGAAATATTTTTCTTGGGTTGGGTTATTGGTTGGATTAATCAATGCGGCTATTTTCTATCTTTCATTTAAGCTTTTTAATCTTGAAATAGCGATTGTTTTAATGATGATTTCAAGTGTTTTGCTGACCGGAGCTTTTCATGAAGATGGTTTTACCGATGTCTGTGACAGTTTTGGAGGCGGTTATGGAAAAGAGAAAATCATGACCATTATGAAAGACAGCCGTGTAGGAGCGTACGGAGCTATCGGAATCATTTTATTATTTGCGTTAAAATTTTTCAGCATTCAGAAATTAGGAAGTCTGGATATAATGAAAACTTTAGCCGTTATTATTTTTGCGCATACTTCAAGCCGGTTTATTTCGGGAACAATGATTTATACGCATCAATACGTTACGGATATTGACGTGAGCAAATCAAAACCGTTGGCGAATACAGCATTGGATGGAAAGTCTTTATTTATAAGTTTTTTAGCAGTTCTTATTGCCTTTTCATTGCTTCCGGATTGGCGATTACTTCCGGCTTTTATATTGGCTTATATTGGAAAAGTCTACCTGGGTTGGTATTTTAAAAAACATATCGGAGGGTATACCGGTGATTGCTTGGGAACCGTACAGCAGGTTTGTGAAGTGTTATTGTATCTGGGAACCATTATCGTATGGAAATTCATTTAATTCGTCATACTGCCGTAGAAAATCCGGATCATTTGTGTTACGGATTTGCCGAAATGCCTTTAAGAAAAGACTTTGAAGAAGATTTAAGGTCCATTCAAATTGATAGAGATTTTGATCTGATTATTTCAAGCCCGTCTCTGCGTTGTCAGTTATTGGCAAAATATTTTCAGCTGAACTATGAAACGGATGAAAGAATCCGTGAAATGAATTTTGGGGATTGGGAACTGAAAAAATGGGCGGAAATTCCGGAAGAGGAAATTAATCCGTGGTATGAAGATTTCATTACTATAAAAGCCAAAAACGGAGAGAATTTATTAGAAATGCAGCACCGTGTTTCTGAATTTTGGAATGAGTTGATTTCAAAAGAAAATACCAATACAATTTTAATTATCGCTCACGCCGGAGTTATGAGGTTGATTATTCAGGCTATTCTTCAGCTTCCTCTGGAAAATATGTTCAATATTCAGATTGATTATGGGAAAAGAGTTGTAATTGATGTGAAAAACGGATTGGTTTCTATTAAAAATATAAATATTTAATTGTCTCGCTGATTTACCTAATTGAGCAGATTTTGTAAAGGGGAATCGTGAATTCTTAACCTATTATTTGACCTGGGAAAATGGAGCGTTAAAAAAATTAAAACTTCATCCGTTAAAAAATTTCCACTGTTTGAAGCGTGACCGAAATTTTGAACCGAAGAGCTCATTTGGAATTCACGCAAGTTTTGGAAATTTTAGGATTAAATTTTAATTTTTAGCGGAAGTTTCCAAGTCTTGAATTTTTGTTTCTTTTGTTTCAAGACAAAAGAAAAATAACGATTTTAAACAAAAACGGCCATTTCAAGAATTCACTTAAAATGACAGTAAAAAGTTATTTGAAAATTTTGATGAAGCTGTCTTTTTCCAAGCTTTCCAAAGAAAAATCGAAGTCTGCTTCATCTTTATGAGAAGTGATTGTCGCACCCAGTTCTTCAACCAGATGATTGAAAGAAAATGCTTCATTCCATTGCTGATACAACGCTCGGGTTGCCATGACAGAAACTTCACTATTTCCGGAAACATGGGATTGACCTGCTCCGAAGTTTAACAGGACGAAACATTGTTTTCCGTCTTTTGGCAATAGCATTCCCAAGACCGTCTGTTTCTGAACCGAACTACATTTAGCTTCCGCAAAAACTTTATTAGGATCCATCATATAATCACGGGAAATCTGATCTCCTGTTCCAATTACAATTTTATAACCGCAATTGGCATCACCGTAGTACACGTTATTCATTACTAGAGTTGGCGTTATCAAACCTTTGTCAGCATATAAATATTCTACAGCACCTTTTGGAGCAGAAGTCATATCTCCGGAATACATCAATTGGCCGTTGTCTTGGTTGTAAGATGAATTCCAGCCGATCTTTCCGGCAACGTTCAATCCTGAAAGATCAAGGTCAAAACCTCCCCACGCATCTTCCCAATAAATTCC
Source organism: Chryseobacterium tagetis (assembly GCF_016735585.2). GTDB lineage: Bacteria > Bacteroidota > Bacteroidia > Flavobacteriales > Weeksellaceae > Chryseobacterium > Chryseobacterium tagetis. The sequence continues at coordinate 23,221 of NZ_JAERSE020000004.1, read as the reverse complement.
GACCGCCAGTTGTTCACCATAAAATCTTGTTCCCGTAGGAATATTTCCTACAAACATTTTTTCTGAGGTGGGTAAGGCAAATTCTACACTTTCAGGGAAATAGATTTTTTTTCCTGAAAGATCATATTTCAGCTTTAAATAATCTAAAATGAATTCGTAGTTTAATTTATTAACATACGTGTCCTGACCTCTTTTCACCCAAGATTTTCCGTTTCGGATTCTGTATACAAAAGTATCCTGACCATACATTCTGGAATGACAAGCCGATAACGCTTTAAACAAAGCAAACGGAGTGGCGTTTTCCAGCCAATGAAAATCTCCGACTTCTAATAATGTATTGGTAGCATCATTCAAAGGGTTTGTAATTAATGGCTGATGATAAGTTTTGGAAAGCTTCGAAATTTTATTGATTGTTTTCGGTGCTCTCTTTTTATACGCCAAAAATAAAGGCTTAAAACGGTTGAAAATTTCTGCCAGTTTTTCCAATCCGAAGTTTTCAAATAAATAAGTAGGATTGAATGAACTTTCCTTAATGAGATTGATCAGTTCATTATTTTTAATTAAAAGTGTCTCTTTTGTTGTTTTATAAATGACATAACGGAAAAATTCAACGGGATTTTCTGGATAAATATCATATCGGTCGGCTATTTTAATCACGGCTTCCTTGTTTCTGATATTTTCTTTTCCGGTAAAATCGTATTTCAGATCATTATGTAAAATATTCAGTAAATCATCGATCGTTTCTTCTTTTAAGGCTATACCCGATCTCAGAATAGAAAGACATTTTTCCCGCATTTCTTCTTCTGTATAGGCTTTGATGACTTTAAAATTCAGCTTTAGATCCGGAATATTCAATACTTCATTCGGAATATAAATTTCGTTTTGAAAATTACTTCCATACGTAGAAATATAATGGCTGATCTGTTCAAATAACAATTCTGCTCTTGAGCTTTCTTTTATCTTCTGCCACGATTTGTGGAAGGTTTTGTTAAGATCATTTCCATTCAGTTTTTCTTTGGCATAATAGGAAATAATTTCTTTTTTTGCCCAAACAGCATCAGACTCAATCATAAATCCGTTGTCTGAGATGAATGGTTTTTCATCAGATTTTCTTGCTAATACTGCATTGAATAGTTGTAATGTTTTCATTGTTTTAATTTTAAAAAAATAAGTGAGGAGTAGTTCTTTTAATGAAATGTATAGGAACTCCTTTTACCTATAGTTTTATAAAAGGCGGGGAGTAGTTTTCCAAATAATATAGGAACTCCCTTTGCCTTAAAATTTTGTAAAAAAGGCGGAAAGTAAATAGGGAAATATAGGAACTTTCTTTGCCTTAATGTTTATTCTGAAGAGCAGGCAGGACTCGAACCTGCGACCCACAACTTTGATGTTTTACAGGAACCTTTTTTGCCAATGGCGAAAAGTAATCTGTTGCTCTACCATCTGAGCTACTGCTCTTACCTTATTATGAAAGATTGGTTATTAGTTTTTAATTTTTAGCAGAAGTTTCCAAGTCTTGAATTTTTGTTTCTTTTGACTTGAATCAAAAGAAATTAAGCTTTTCTAAACTTCTTCTTTTTCTTCCAGGGTGCATTCTTTTGAACGTCACCCGCCATGATACATCCGTAAGGCATCACTTCATCCAGAACTTCACAAAGTCCAAATTCTTCAATCTGTGCTCTTACGTTTTTGGCACTTTTATAGGCCGTCGGAAGTTCGGAAATATCAATCTCGTTTGAATAAAAACGGATATCCAGTCCTTTTGTTTCCTTTGCAAAAATCTCTTCAGTCGTTTTATGAGCCAAAGATTTTTTATGTTGGCTTCTGCTGAAATTTCTTCCCGCTCCGTGGGGCGCAAAACCGAGATTTCTTTCATTGGTTTTTCCCTGAACAATTAGAACAGGTTCTGACATATTTAACGGAATCAATCTTGGTCCCGTAATATCCGGCATAAATTTATCATCTAATGGAGTGGCTCCTTTTGCGTGATAAAACAAATCTCCATCTTTGAAAACGAAATTATGCTCATTCCAATATCGGTCTTCTTTCTCGATTCCCAGTTTACTTAAAGTTGCATCATGAATAGAAATATGGTTTTCCTTCGTCCATGTTCTGATCAGTTGAAGCGCATCCCAATACGATTTTCCTTCTTGAGAATCATACGGAATCCAGGCATTTTCTCTTAGTGTTTCAGGAGAATTTTCCATTCTGAATTTATTCGCGACCTTCATTCCTTTATCGTATAGAGCAGCTCCCGGAGCTCTTGAAACGTGGTGAGTCACCAACATCGTATTTCCGGTATTCTTTGAAATTCCGACAAATAAGAAATGGTTTCCGTCACCTTGAGTTCCCATATGAGAACGCGCAATGCTTATCAGTTTCTCATCATTCAGGAAGTTATTTGCTCTGAAAGCATCCATCAATTCCTGAGACATCGGCATTTGTTCCCCTCTTGGTCTTCCTCCGTATCCGAAATGTGTGATAGAATGAGCAGCATCCAATACTTCTTTTGGATCCGCTTTTCCAAAATCCGTCAACATTACCGAACAGCAGATATCTGCACTATGGAATCCCGGATGAATCGCATTTTTCGCCACAACAACTCCACCTACAGGAATCTGACCAACCGGACCTGTCGGACACGCATCCGGCATGATGGCACCAGAAACTAAAGTCGGGGTTTTCATCAGGACGTTCATTGTATTGATTACTTTTTCCACATTATCGTTTTCACTTTCATGTTCCGCTCTGATGTTGATCACAAAATCTTTTGCGGTTTCATGAAGAGGAATCAGTTCAGGCTGTTTAAATTGCTCTAAATATTCCTTAATTTGATTTTCATCCAGATTATTTTCGTTAATATACGCAATCGCTTCTTTGAACCATTTTGCAGATTTATATCCTAATTCGATTAAGTGATTTCCATTAAATTCCATGTGTTCTCTCATTTTGTTGATGCAAAGTAAAAACTAAAGTGTGCAATGTTTTTGCGTATTAGAAAAATTTTATATTTTTATTCAAAATTATTTTACGCAAGATGGAAAACTTAACTCCGGAAATATTTCAGGCATTTCAAAACAAATTGAAAACAGGCAATAGAAGAGGTGTTCATTTAAATGCAATTCCCGGAAATTCAAGATATAAATTTGATCTTGCCCAGCTTTCTGAAATTCATAAAAGCCTTCCGGAGCATTTTATCATTGATCTTTTAACCCAAAAGAACGTTAATTTTAAACTCTCTATTCACGATAAAATTTCTGATGAGGTTGCTAAAGCTCAAGAAAAAGAAAGTATTTATCTGTTTGATGATGAGGAAACTGAAAAAACGGCAACAGAAACTTCTGTAGCTAAAGATAAAACACGGACAACGATATTAGAAAAACTTTCAGCAGGGCTGGAAAACCTGATTTTTCAAAATGAGGTCATACAATCTGAAAAGGGAATCAATTCTCTAGGGTTCGGTTTTCCGATTCTGATCAGAAAAGATATGGACGGTCAGATTTCTGCTTCTCCCATTCTGATTTGGTCTGTCAATATAAAACCTGTCAATGAGCTGAATACCTGGGAAATCAGCAGAACCGAAGATGACCCTATCTATGTGAATGAAGTTTTGATCAATCACCTGCAAAATGATTCAGGAATTGTATTGGAGCAGATTTCTGAGGAAATGCTTGCTGACGGAAAAATAGATAAACCTGAACTGTTACAGATTTGCCAAACCCTGTTGGATCAGCTTAAAATTACTCAGAATCTCGATTTTATCCTTAATAATTACGAGGAAATTCCATTAATCAAACCAAAAGCTTTTTATGAAGAGCAGCTTCAGAACAATGGAGATGCTCTTATTATTAAATCCGGTGTTTTTTCTATTTTTGAAGTTCAGAAACAGAATATCATTAATGATTATGAAGTGTTGAAAAGAGAATTTAAACCTCTTGAAAACGCAGTACAGCAGGATTTTCAATCCATTACCTCCATCGAGACCGATCCGTCTCAGCAGGGAATTTTAGAATCACTAAAATCACAGACGAAAATTCTTATTCAGGGTCCTCCGGGAACAGGGAAAAGCCAGACGTTGACCGCCGTTTTGGTCAATGCGTTGGAAAATAAACAAAAAACAATTGTTGTTTGCGAAAAACAGACTGCACTTGAAGTTTTATATAATGCGCTTCATAAACTTGGGCTGGATCGGTACTGTATTATGATCAAAGACAGTGTTTCAGACCGGAAGTTTGTGGTAGATGCAGTCCGTAATACAATTGATCCCGCCGATTTCAAAAAAACGGGACAGCCTTATTCTGTTCAGTCGCTGACTGATCAGCTGACGGAAATTTCACAGCATAAAACCACCATTAACACCGTTCATGAACTTCTGAATTCAGATTTGATTTCAGGTAAAAACTGGACGGAAATTGTAGGTGATCTTTTAACATTTCAGGATACCAAAGAAGCTATAAATGTTCAGGATATTCAGTTTTCTTTTACAGAAGAGGAGGGGAAAGAGATTGAATATATGCTGGAAAAGGGAAAAGAAGTCTATCAGGAATATCAGCCTTTTGAAAAATCTTCATTTATTAATCCTGAAAAGCTGATCCGTGAGAATTTTCATAACAGTCTGCAGAATTTGGATGGCTCTTTTCAGAACTACGAAAAGATGTGGGACGAAATTCAGTCACTGATTATTGATTTTAAACCTGTATATGAAGAGAAGAAAAAGCAGGACTTTAGCCAGAACTTTCAAAAATTATCTTCTTTAATCAATGAAACGGAAGTGATCACTTCTGTCCTGAATCAGAACTCTGAAGAATTTCACCCGGAAATTACAAACGGATTTTTCTATAAGTTCATGGCCTTATTTTCTTCCGCAAAGAAAAAGAAGATCACCCATCAAAAAAGATTGCTGGAAATAAGTTCCTCGATTAAACAGATCAGTCTGAACGAGTTTTTCCCTTTGATCGATCTCTCAGATCACCTATGGAACAATAGAAACGAAATTCTCAATTACCGTCAGAAAATACAGGATCTTCAGTCCGGATTTTCTTCCAAGCTGGAACAGCAGTTTAATAGCATTGATTTTCTGAATATTTTTGATCCTGTAATTTCAGGAAAAGAAACAGAGATCATTGCCCAGCGAATTCAGCAATTGAAGAAAAATATTTCTAATGATCAGTGGGTGAAAGATGTAAACTTTGGAAATACCTATCAAAACTTCGATCAGTATCTGATTTCTATTTTAGATCAGTACAGAACATACCGAAATGATCCTGAGAATCCTTTACTGGCAGAATTTAACTGGTTTTATTTTTACCAGCCTTTAAGTATTTTTCAGAAAAAAATATTGGAAAAGCTTCATTCAGTTAGTAATTGGAAGGCTTCTTTCTATGCTGCTTATTTTCCGTTGCTGTTACATAAATATTCTGATTCAAAGCTTAATTTTAACGAAAAGAATTACGAAGAAATTACGAAAGGCATTACCCAGTACAGATCTTCGCAGCAGAATTTTATTCAGTATTTCTGGAATGATTCTCAACAGAATGCGGTAAAGAATTTTGAACAAACCAATAAAGATATTACGGTTGCCAATCTTTATAATAAACGAAGCAGTGTAAATCATAAAAGATTAACATTGAGGCAGATTGTTCAGAAAGATATCGATCTTTTCACCAGCTTTTTCCCAATTATTCTTACAACTCCGGATGCTTGCAGCAATCTTTTTCAGGGGAAGAACTTTTATTTTGATCATGTAGTTTTTGATGAAGCCAGTCAGCTGAAACTGGAAGATAATCTTCCGGCAATGCTGAAAGGGAAAAATATCATTATTGCAGGTGATGAACATCAGATGCCGCCTTCAAATTATTTCAGCAAAGTTTTTGAGGGAACGATAGAAGATGAAGACGATATTGAATCTGAAAACGAGGTGATCACCTATAAAAATTCATTGTTGAATATTGAGTCTTTATTGGATTATGCCACAGAAAGTCAGTTTGAAAAAAATCATCTGGATTTCCATTACCGTTCAAAACATCCTTATTTGATCGACTTTTCCAATCACGCGTTCTACAACTCGCGTTTGAAACCGCTTCCTACAAAATCTGAAAATCTACCCATCGAGTTCTTTCAGGTGGATGGAGTTTTTGATGATCATACAAACAAACAAGAAGCAGATAAAGTACTGGAAATCTTACAGACTATTCAGCCTCTGAAAGATGGGAATTATCCGTCGGTGGGGATTGCTACTTTCAATATTTCGCAGCGAAATTATATTAAAAGAAAAATCGTTCAGGAAACCAGTCTTCCCGGAAATGAAATGTTTAAAGAAAAAATACATGGACTGGAAGCAGCCGGATTATTTATTAAAAACCTTGAAAACATTCAGGGAGATGAACGAGATATTATTATACTGTCGACAACCTATGGAAGAAAAGCGGGTGGAAAGTTTATCCAAAGTTTTGGTCCGATCAACCATACAAAAGGATATAAATTGCTGAACGTAATTGTCACAAGAGCGAAAGAAAAGATTTACGTTTGTAACTCGATTCCTGAAGAAATTTTCTCAAATTATAAAAGTGCTTTGGAACAGGAAGGTTCAAATAACAGAAAAGCTGTTTTGTATGCGTATCTGGCGTATTGTAAAGCAGTGAGCGATAAAAATGAAAATCAAAGGATTGAAATTCTGAATATACTGGATCAGTTTGGACATAGTAGTCATTCTGAAAAAAATAATAGCTCCAGTGCTTTTATAGACGTAATTTATAATCGATTACAGAACGATTTTCCTCATTTTAAACTGTTGAAAAATCATCATTTCGGTGGCTATGAATTTGACATTCTCATTGAAAAAGAAGACGGAAAATCTATTATAGTCGAAACAATGAGTAAAGAAAAATATTCTGGAAATCTTGGCTATCTGGAAGATGTACATAAAGAAAAGATCGTAAAAAATACAGGTTCTGAATACGTAAGAATATGGAGCCAGAACTGTTGGCAAAACCTGGATGCCGAAATACAAAAAATACATAGAAAAATATCATGACAGAACAATTGAAAAATGCGCCTGAAACCATTCAGTTTAAAGAAGTAATCGCTCATATTGATGACCATTACGATTTTACACCCACTAGATTTACGAATGGAAATACCGTGAATGAAGAAAACCAAAACAATGGTTCATGTAAAGTGTTCAGCTATGCAAAACTGAATAATTTGTCTAAAGAAGATACTTTGAATCTTTTTGGAGAATTTTACAGAGAAGATGTGTTGAAAAATCCTGAAGGAACAGATCATCAGAACATCAGAAACTTTATGGAGTTTGGCTGGGACGGAATTGCTTTTGAAGGAGAAGCTTTGCAAAAGAAATAGAAATTTTATAAAACTCTTTTAGAGGAAACTTCAATTGATACAATGCAATACAGACAGGAAAAAATATTTTGTAAAGGAAACTTCAAACTTATTACAGAGCAGAATGAATTCAGAATGTCATTATGGATTAACGGTTTTGGGTTAGAAAATGCAATAACGGGTGAAGAAATTATTCCCTTAATTTCATATTTCAATCTCGATCACATTGAGGAAGTAGATGAAGAAGTTTTGAAAATAAAGTTTAGAATTTATCCTGATGGCTCACAATATTATAGGGTAGAAGTACATCCATTTTCTAAAAGATTTATATATGAAGGCAGCATGTATTCAACAGATCATTTTCATAAAACCATTACAGGAGAAGATTTGGAGTAAATGTTATCAGAAAAACTTCATCTTACCTATTTTTTAACTGTCCGTTAATTTAAAATTCAGCAAAATGTCATCCAATAAAAACGCATTAATACGATATAAAACTTTAGATAAATGCTTAAAAAACAAGTATAAAAAATATACGCTTGAAGATTTGATCGACGAATGTTCTGAAGCATTATTTGAGTTTGAAGGAAAAGAATCTTTCGTAAGCAAACGTACAGTGCAGCTGGATTTGCAGAATATGCGAAGTGAAAAGTTCGGGTATGAAGCGCCGATTGAAGTGTATGAAAGAAAATATTACCGTTACAGCGATCCTGAATACAGTATTCATAATATTTCAGTGAATGAAAGTGACCTGAAAGCAATGAACAATGCGGTTCAGATCCTGAAACAGTTCAAAGATTTTTCGATGTTCAAGGAAATGAATGGGGTGATTCAGAAACTGGAAGATTCTATTCATTCTACCACCCAGAAATCTATTATCCATTTAGATAAAAATGAACAGCTGAAAGGATTGGAGCATATTGATGTTTTATATGACGCGATTTTAAATAAACGAGTTTTAAATATTACTTATAAAAGCTTTAAAGCCAGAGAATCCGATTCTTATATTGTACATCCGCAATTGCTGAAGGAGTTTAATAACCGTTGGTTTCTTATTTGTTTTAATAAAGACTATGCCTATAATCTGGCTTTAGACAGAATGGAAAATATCCAGATTGAAGAAAAAATTGAATATATCGATAAGCACCTGGATGGAGATGAGTATTTTAAAGATATTGTCGGCGTAACCGTTTCTCCTACAATGGTTCCGAGAAATGTTGTGTTTTTTGTAGATGCTGCCAATGCACCTTATGTTAAAACAAAACCCTTTCATGCAAGCCAGCAGATTCTGAACGAAACTCATGAAGGAACGATTTTTAAAATCTGCGTTCAGTTAAATTATGAATTGGAAAGACTTTTATTAGGATTCGGAGAATCTTTGGTGGTTCATAAACCGAGAAAACTAAGAATTCGTTTGCAGGAGAAATTCTTGGCGGCCCATAAAAACTATGAAAATTTTGTTGTAGATGATGAAGATTGAGAATTTTTAAATTTATGGCTCAAAAATTGTATCTCATAAAAAACATAAAAATAAATAGTATGAAATCAAGAATATTTAAAGCTGTTCTCGCGGTTGTAGCACCTTTGGTAATTGAATTTATAGTAAAGAAAATTTCCGAAAAACTGGATAAAAAACCACAGGAAGCAGAGCCTAAGAAACTTCCTGCCTAAAATTAGAAGTAGTTAGATTTAATATTATAGAAAAGAGACTGTTGATGTTGTAACAGTCTCTTTTTGCTTTTATATGAACGTACTGTCATTCTGACGAAGGAAGAATCTCAAAAAAATTCAGGATCTTATACATCCAACTTCATCAGCGACGAAGTCGAAACCTTTGCGTTTAAAAAATTCAAAAAACTAAACAAAATCATAAACCCCATTCTTCCAGCCCAACACTTTAGAAGAATCCGCTTTCAGCCAGTTTTTAAGAACCGTAGCATACACTTTTCTGAAATCTTCAGAATAAATTAAATCTCCCTCATTCAAATGAGTTAAATCAGGAAGCGTATTCAAAAGTCCTTTCTTCTTCAATCCTCCACTAATGAAAAACATCTGGTTGGCCGTTCCGTGATCCGTTCCATTGCTTGCATTTTGAGCAACACGACGACCGAATTCTGAGAACGTCATCAATAGAATATTGTCAAAAAGTCCGTTGCTTTTCATATCAGCAACGAAAGATTTTACAGCTTCATTAATGTCTGAGAACAATTTTTGCTGTCTTTCATTCTGATTCACATGCGTATCAAAACTTCCGATTGATAAATAATAAACTCTGGTATTGATATCGGACTTTATCAGTGAAGAAACGGTTTTAAAGTCCTTTCCCAGCTGAGAATTTGGGTACGTTTGTTCCGTTTTTTTAGCCTTACTCTTTTCAAAAATATAATCGGCATTGTTGATGGTTGAACCTAAAGTCTGATATAAATAAGAAACCGTTTCGTCCTCGTGATGATGATCATACAATGATTTAAAATATTTCTCCTGGCTGGTTTGGTACAGTCTTTTCGGATCTTTAAAAGCAAAAGCCTTGTTGTGTTCACCCTTTAAAGCCAGACTCAACATATCATCAACTTCCAGTGCCTGAGTCGGATGATCACAATTATAACATTCTTCATCCATAAATCTTCCCAGCCAGCCGGTTTCAAGATATTGATCGCTTCTGCTTGCGGAATGCCAAATATCCATACTTCGGAAATGGGATTTGTCGGGATTGGGATAACCTACATTGTTCATTACAGAAAGTTCGCCACTATCATATAACTCTTTAAAATAGGAGAGTGCAGGATTAATTCCCGCTTCATCGGTTAATGATAAAGAATCTTGAATGGCAATCTTATTTCTTTCTTTAAAATAAATATCGTTTCGGGTAGGAATGATTGTATTTAAACCGTCGTTTCCACCTGTGAACTGAAGCACGATCAGTATCTTGTCGTTCGGTTCCAAAGCGTCATCGAATGTCATTGCTTTCAGGAAATTCGGCATCAGTAAAGATGCGGTAGCCAATGAACTTATTTTTAGGAATTCTCTTCTTTTGATTAACATAAAAATTAGGTTTTAGGTTAAAGATGATAGGTTGCAGGGGATTCAGTCGACTTTAGCTAAGCTAAAATCTGTGACCTGCGACCTAAAAACTACATTAACTGATATTCTGGTGTTGACATTAGATTAATAACATTCATTTTCACACTATTGTCCGAGAAGCTTTTCACAGAACTCATGTCCAGTGATTTACTGTTTTGAATTAAATAATCCTCAACATTTTTTCCGTTGAAAATCTTTTCCACACGAGCCCAGTCGATCGTGATATTCGGATTTTTAAAACTTTTTGCCAAAGTATTCGTATTGTTTTTTAATCCCATATCCAGATCATCATCTTCTTTGGGACGATAATCAAGCGGACGTAAACCTGACCAGATCTGAGGAACTTGCAGCCTCAACATCAAAGTAGAACTGTCAATCCAGGATTTTCCGTTAGGCCAACCCGCAACATTAGGCGGATACAGCAACATTTGTCCCAGCAATTTCTGATACACAATGAGATTTTCCGGATTTTGAATATTCATCGGAAGTGTTCGCATCATTCCGGCCATCAGTTCAATCGGAGATTTTATTCGGTTACCGATATTTTTTTGATCATAAAACCATGAACTGGAGAAGATATCCTTCATCAGTTTTTTAATATCATAATCGGACTGGTAAAAACTTTCACTTAGCTTATTGACGATAGTTTCATCCACATTCTCATTCACAAAAAATTTGTAAATCTTAGTCGTAATAAATTTTGAAGTTGCTTTCTGTTCAAGGATGATATTTAAAGCGTCTGTTCCCGTAAAATTTCCGGTTTTGCCCAAAAATGTTTTTGTTCCTTCATCATGTTGTTTCTTTCTCTCTACAAAATTCCCTTCCTTATCAAATCCCCATCCTGTAAAAGCTCTTGCGCCTTCACGAATATCTTTTTCCGTATAATTTCCCCGTCCCATCGTGAAAAGTTCCATCACTTCACGGGCAAAATTTTCATTAGGATGATCTTTTTTATTTTGCTGATTATTTAAGAAATTCAGCATAGCCGGAGCCTGACTTACTTCAAACAAAAGATCTTTGAAGTTTCCCAGCGCATTTTTTCGGATGACATTTAATATTTGTCTGTTGAATTTGGGATTTACCACTCTCGAAGCAAAATGGCCGTGCCAGAAAAATGCCATCTTTTCTCTCATCTGCTCTTTGCTGTTCACCATTTTATCAAGAAAATTCAGATTCAGTTCCTCGTTTTGTTCGCGGTTGATCCTCTGCATTTCCTTTTTCTTTTCAGCAGGCGCTTTGTCATTCATGTAATCGACATTTTCTGCAATATCAGGCGTGTCATAATTAATGAAAAGAAAGGTTTCTTCTTTAAAGAGATCATTAATTAAGCCTTTAATATCTTTTTTATGAAGATCTTCAAACTGGTTGATTCCTGCGCCGAAACCTGCGCGCCAGAGAAGATGTTTGTTATTGGTGAGTGATGGGAGAGTCATACTGATATTTTATTTTTGGATAGATTTGGTGAAAAAAGGTTAAAATAATAACGGGTTAATAATCCTTAATATTGCTTACTGCGAAAAACGGATTAAACGATCATTTAAATTTAGTAAAATATAATTATTTGAAAATCATTATTTTGTGATTTTAATTAATGTTAAAGGAATCGGTTTTTCCTTGCTTGGCACGATTTTTACATCTTTCTGGTTAGTAAAATTTAAAAAATCAAGAGTTATGAAAATGTTTAAACAAGCAATTTTATTTGCTGGAATTTTAACAGCTGGGGTATTAAGTGCGCAGGACTCAAAAATGAATAATATGATTAAAGTAGGAGCAAATGCTGGTTTGGCAGTTCCTTCTGATAATGTTTCTGCGTCTGCAGGTGTGGATGTTTCTTATCAAAATCTGATTACACCTGGATTTGGTTTGGGTATTGCAACAGGATATACACATTATTTTGGAAAAAATAACAACGGATATAACAATAATGATGTAGGGGTAATTCCTGTAGGAGCATTGATCAGAATTTATCCGAAACAAACCGGATTTTACTTCGGAACCGACTTAGGATACGGATTCTTGGTTGGGGACGATAAAGTAGCTTCTAATTCTACAGTGGACAGACCTGATGGTGGTTTTTACATAAAACCGGAAATCGGATACCACAACCAAAGCTGGAATTTCTTTGTACAATATCAGAAAGTATTTGTAGGAAGTAAAGGAGATTTAGCCGGACAGGACTATAATGTGGGGAACATTGGAGTTGGATTCTCTTATAATATTCCTTTAGGAAAGTAGTAATATTTCATTATAAACAATTATTAACCAAACCTTTTCAGTTTTGTGAGAAGGTTTTTTATTTCCCTATAGAATTTACGAAAAGTATTATTATATTTGATAAAATTTGAGATTATGAACTTAAATCCAAAATTTCCGCTTTATCTACCAGGAGTAAAGAATGGTAATAATGACAATGTTTCGATTATTGGAGCAAGCCTTAGTGAAGATGTGACGACATTAGGTTATTTTGTTTCCGGTAATGAAGGGCTACAGATAAAAATTCAGACTAATTATCCTACGAAATCGTTTTCTTCTTTTTCTGAGATTTTAGAAAAATTTATTCAGGATAATCAGCTTGAAAATGTAAAACGATTGGGAATTGCAATTCCGGGGCCTGTAATGAATGGGAAAAGCCATCCAATACGATTAGGCTGGAGTTTTGATCAGGAAGAATTTATCACCAAGTTTGGTTTTGAAAGAGCCGATATGCTGAATGACCTTGAAGCTTCTGCTTACGGAATGGCACTTTTAGAAGATGATGATCTGGATCCTGTTTATACAGGCGGTCATCTTGAAAAAGGAAACGTAGCGATCATCGCACCTGGAAACGGGCTAGGTGAAGCAGGGTATTTCTTTGATGGGAAATATTTAAGACCTTTTGCTTCAGAAGGAGGACATTCCGAATTCTCTCCACGTACTAACGTAGAGGTAGAATTTTATCAGTTCTTAAATAACATTTATGGTATTGTAAGCTGGGAAAATGTACTTTCAAAAACAGGACTGTTTAATATCTACAGATTTTTGAGAGATGTAAAAAGACATCCTGAACCTGAATGGTTGGGCGAAAAGCTTACAAAAGGGGATTTTGTTAAGGAGTTATTCAAAGCTGCAATGGAAGAAGATGTTCTTATCTGTAAAATAGCTTTAGATACATTCCTTGAATTTTTGGCCAGAGAAGCAAACAATCTTGCGCTTAAACTGAAAGCGACAGGAGGACTGTTGATCTCAGGAGATATTCCTCAGTCGATAAGAGAATATATCAACAAAGAAAATTTCTACGAGAAATACAAAATCAGCGATAAGATGGAAGAAATGCTGAAGAGCATTCCAATCTATCTGATTAAGAATAATAATACAGCATTACACGGAGCAGCACTCTATACAGCTTATTATCAAGAATAAACAATATCTCCGAAGAAATTCGGAGATTTTTTTTGATGATATGATTCATAAAAATAGTTGATTTTATTGATGTACATCAATGAAATCTATCAGAGAAGTTGGTTATTTTTGCATCAGTAAAACAAACAAGTAATAACTTAATTCAATGAAAAAAATATTTTTATTAGCAGTTTTAGCTGGTGGATTGGCATTCGGACAAACAAAAAAAGTAGTAGCATCTGATGTACACTGGTGGGGATACAAAATTGCAAAATCTGAAGCTAGTTCTCACGACGGAACGATCAAAGTAAAATCTGGTAATGTAGTGTTGAAAGGAAATCAGGTTGTAGGAGGAACTTTCGTTCTGGATATGACTTCTATTAGCTCAACAGACCTTTCTGGAGAATATCAGCAAAAACTTAACGGGCATTTGAAGAACGGAGATTTCTTTGAAGTAGAAAAATACCCTACAGGAACTTTTGTAATCACTTCTGTAAAGAAAAACAACGACAAGACTTACAATAGCTTGGTAACAGGAAATCTTACTGTAAAAGGTAAAACAAATGCGGTTTCTTTCCCTGCTAAGATTGCAATTGCTAACGGAGCAGTAACAATTGAGTCTAATAAGTTCTCTTTTGACAGACAAAAATTTGATGTTGCTTACAAGTCTACGATGCAAGATGTTTTTGTGAAAGATGATATCGACATGACCGTAAAAGTGACTGCTAAATAATTTAAACAAAAAAAGATTGTTAAAAGTGTAGAAGTTCTACACTTTTTTTTATTTTTGTTGAATTGTAAATAAAAAAGAATGAAAAGATTACTATTGTTGGCTATGATGTGTGTTTGCATGTCATTTGTTTTTGCTCAAAAGAAAGGAGATAAAGTGATAAAGGTGACTTCATCAGAAATCAGATGGTGGGGTTATAAAGTTGTAAAAACTCAGGAAACGTCTCACTCAGGAACTGTAAAGCTGAAAAGCGGAAAATTCAATTTCGATAAAACCGTTTTGATTGATGGTGAGTTCGTTATTGATATGAGAAGCTTAATGGCGGGAGATGTTTCTGAAGAAGACCAGATAAAGCTTACAAACGATTTGAAAAGCACCAATTTCTTCGAGGTTAAAAAATTTCCAACGGCAACGTTTCATTTAACTAAAATTTTACCATTAGCAAACGGAACATACAATTCAACAGTATATGGTGATTTTACACTAAAAGGAGTTAGAAAGACAATTTCTTTCCCTGCGAACGTCTATATCACTCAGTTTACTGTTATTATTGAATCTGCTAAGTTCTCATTGAACAGAAGAGATTTCAAAGTATTCTACCAGTCTTCATTGAAAGATTACTTCATTAAAAATGAAATGGATATCCAGTTCAAGATTTCTACAGAGAAACTGGATAACGAAAACAGAGTTCCGGTAAAAAAGAAATAATTTTTTTTAACAATATTTAAATATGGGCAGCTTTCAGAAGTTGCCCATATTTTTTATTTTAGTAGGATGAAAATTTATATAATAAGCGGTTTGGGAGCCGATTTTAAAGTGTTGGAAAAGCTTGAGTTTCCTAAACAACATGAAATTATTTTTATAGATTGGCTTATTCCTGAGAAAAATGAAAGCTTTACGGCCTATATAAACAGAATGGCTGAAAAGGTTGATGATTCACAGCCGTTCTATCTCTTAGGCTATTCCTTTGGAGGGATCATGGTGCAGGAGATCAATAAATTGAAACCTGCAGAAAAAGTGGTGATCTTGGGAAGCATAAGATCAGATAAAGAAAAATCAAGATTAATAAGAGCCGGAGAAATTACTAGAATTCCTAAAATTTTGCCGGAAAGTTTATTCAATGAAAAAACAACAAGGGCTTATTCTGTACTTCGAAAATTTTTTGATCCTAAAAATCCTAAGGTTTTTCAATATTTTAGAGTCAAAGATCCATATTATTTAAAATGGTCGGTGGAAAAGATCTCTGAATGGAAATTTGAAGAAACATCAAAAGTTGTACAGATATTGGGAGACAGAGATATTGTCTTTCCTATTAAAAACTCAAAACCCGATTATGTTATCAAAGGAGGGACTCATCTTTTTCCTGCGACAAAATTTAAAGAAGTATCCCGTATTTTGCAGGAGGAATTCATTTAAAATGCATTTTATTTAAAATTAACCCTATTTTTTATAGGGTATTTTTATTTTTTTATTTGTTTTTGAAAATTTATTACTACTTTTGATAGGGTAATTAAAAATTTTATGAAAGTAGGGCTTAAATGGGTAGTGTCTTTTGCTATCATTTCTCTGGTCGCAGTTGGGGGACTGTTTTGGAGTCCCATTGTTGATTTTCCGAACACCGGGGAATTTCTTGATGAAAGCCATATCGTTGGAGCAGATGTTGCCTGGATTTTGGCGGCTGCAGGTTTGGTTTTGCTAATGACTCCCGGATTATCATTTTTCTATGGCGGAATGGTCGGAAAGAAAAATGTGATTTCTACCATGCTGCAGAGTTTTATTGCTTTGGGTGTGATTTCCATTTTATGGGTTGTCATTGGTTTTTCTCTTTCTTTTGGAGATTCTATTGGATTTACGATTGATGGGGAACATTACGGAATCATTGGAAATCCTTTAAGCTATCCTTTTTTCAGTAGAGTAGGAGTGTTGCCTCATAAAGCGATGGCTTCTACTATTCCATTTATCCTTTTTGCCTTATTTCAGATGAAATTTGCGGTGATTACCCCCGCTTTAATTACAGGATCATTTGCGGAAAGAGTAAGATTTATTTCTTATTTATTGTTTATGGTTTTGTTTAGCCTGTTTATTTATACCCCTTTATGTCATATGGTTTGGCATCCGGATGGACTTTTAAATAAATATTTTGGAGTAAAGGATTTTGCGGGAGGAACAGTCGTTCACATGAGTGCAGGCTTTGCAGCGTTGGCAGGAGCACTTGTTGTGGGGAATAGAAAAAATCCGCATCATGAACCTTCCAATATCTCATACGTTATGTTAGGAACAGGAATGCTGTGGTTCGGATGGTTTGGTTTCAATGCGGGTTCTGCTTTAAGTGCCAATGCAACGGCAGCAACTGCTTTCGGAACAACAACAATTGCTTCGGCTTCAGCAATGATGACTTGGATATTTTTTGACAGGATCAATAAACGAAAAGTTTCAGCTTTGGGAGCATGTATTGGCGCGGTTGTAGGTTTGGTTGCCATTACTCCGGCATGTGGTTTTGTTTCTGTTTCAGAAAGTCTTTTCATTGGTTTCATTTCGGCGATTGTTTCTAATCTGATGGTGAACTGGAAAACCTTAAAGAAAATAGACGATACATTAGATGTATTTGCCTGTCATGGAGTGGGAGGGATTATGGGAATGATCTTAACGGCAATTTTTGCTCATGGTGAAAATGCAAGTCTTCTTCATGGCGGAATTGAAGTATTTGCTCATCACATGATTGCGTTGGCTTTAGTCTCGTTATTTGCATTTTTTGGATCATTACTTTTATATAAGATTACAGATAGTATAATTACTTTACGAGTTTCCGAAGAATCGGAAGAGATGGGACTGGATATGTCTCAACATGAAGAAAGTATGTGTTAAAAATCAATTGTAAATTGCCAATTCATTTGTGAAGCAAAATTCACTATTGACAATTCACATCAATAATATTTTAAGTTCATATAGTTTTAATTTTGAAAGCCGGAGGTGAAATTTCATCTTCGGCTTTTGCTTTTCAATTTATCGTGTATCTTTGCGTTTAGGATAAAATGGTGAATTTTCTATATGGAATCAATATCGGTTTTTGAGATTATTAAAGTAGGGATAGGCCCGTCTAGTTCGCATACTATGGGACCTTGGAATGCAGCGTCTGCATTTATTAGAATTATAAAAAGAGAGAGAGCAATAGATGAAGTGAAGGAAGTATTTGTTGAGTTTTTCGGTTCACTGGCAAAAACGGGGATCGGGCACGGAACAGATATTGCCGGAATGCTTGGTTTAGCTGGGGAAGACTTTAAAACTATTGATACTACAAAAATTGATGAAAAAATTGAGACAATAAAAACAACGCAGATTCTTAATCTGGGTGGTGAAAAAGAAATTCCTTTTATTTACGGCCATCATTTGATTTTAAATATGCAAAAGTCTTTAGATTATCATCCGAACGGAATGATCTTTAAGGCAATTTTCGAAGACGGAACTGAGCTTGTTCAGGATTTTTATTCTGTAGGGGGAGGATTTATTATGAGTCAGGAAAAAAAATCTATTGAAAAGCAATGTATCCGTACCTTATATCCTTGTCATAAATCTTCAGATATTGTAAAATATTGCGATAAACTGGGACTGAGTAAAATTTCAGATTTAATTCTGATGAATGAAGAAAGCTGGAGAACTCAGGAGGAGACAAGAGAAGAAGCGCTTTATATCTGGCAGCAGATTAAAGAATGTATCTATAAAGGCGTAAATAAAGAAGGAATTCTTCCGGGCGGTTTGAATGTTACAAGGAGAGCAGCCGGAATGAACAGAAAATTATTAGGCGATAAAATCTATAAAAATAAAGACGAATGGTTTCAGCAGGTAGTCGATGCTGAAGAGAATTTTACCAATATCAATAAATGGATTGCGTGCTTTGCTTTAGCTGTCAATGAAGAAAACGCAAGCTTCGGAAGAATTATCACGGCACCTACAAACGGAGCAAGTGGAGTGATTCCGGCAGTTTTGATGTATTCTCAGGCGTTTACAGAATCAATAAGCGAAGAAGATATTGTAAGATTCTTATTGGTAGCAGGTGAAATAGGAACTTTGTTCAAGAAAAATGCGACGATCTCTGCAGCAATGGGAGGTTGCCAGGCGGAAATCGGGGTTTCATCGGCAATGGCAGCAGCAGGTTTGACGGAAATTTTAGGGGGAAGTGTTGGTCAGGTTTTAATGGCGGCGGAAATTGCAATGGAACATCATTTAGGACTTACATGTGATCCGATCAAAGGATTGGTTCAGATTCCATGTATTGAAAGAAATACGATGGGAGCGATAAAAGCAATCACGGCAGCGAATATTGCATTAGAAAGTGATCCTGCAAAAGCAAAAGTAACTTTAGATGAGGTGATTCAGACCATGTGGGAAACCGCTTTGGCTATGAGCGACCGTTTTAAAGAAACTTCAGAAGGAGGATTGGCAATTGCGGTGAATGTTCCGGAATGTTAAGAAGACTTTTAATTTAAATAGAAAAAACCTCAGATTTTATGTCTGAGGTTTTTCATTTATTTTTTCTTGTTGAATAAAAACTTTCCGCCGCCTTGTTCCAGCTGCATTTCTTCTTTTTCAGGAAAGAAAGTCATCTTTAGACCCGCATTGTCAAATTTAAACTCATTTTTTTCTACATGTTCTAGTGGGAACTCAGGTTGTCCAGTTCCTTGACCGAATAATCCTCCGTTTTTAATGAAAACTTTAATTCCTAAAGGAATCTCTTTGGATGAGTAATCTCCAATATATTGTTTCAATTCAGTTTCAGTGATTTTTGTAGTTGAAAATGTTGGCAAGCTAAATTCTTTACTATATAGTATGCTGAAAATATCAATGATAAAATTATTCGCTCCTATTCGGTCGGCGTTTAAAGAATAAGAAATTGAAATATCATCTTCACCATTATAAATCATCAATGAATTGGTTCCGTAAGTTCCGCCGCTGTGTCCTACAAATGTTTTTGAATAAAATGGAACTAAAGCGAGCCCCATTCCAAATCGATCCTCTTTAGGCATCATAGAAGAAAGACTTTCTTTCGAAACTATTTTTCCTGCAAAAAGAGCATTCAGAATAATATTTAGAGTAGTCGGAGTGGTAGCGATATCACCTACACCGATTACATTGTTGAAATCAAAATCTTTCACAGGTTCCCATGCATTGGCATAGCTATAAGGACTGAAAACATTAGTAGGTTTCTGACTGGCGGTATAAAAGTTTTTCAATTGTAAAGGCTGTACAAATGTCTCCTTTAAATTATCTGCGTAAGACTTTTTACTGATTTTTTCTAAAATCTTTGTCAGTAAATAATATCCCGAATTTGAATACTGAACCTTTGTTCCCGGTTCAAATAAAGACCCTTGCTCTATGATGTGATTCATGATCTGCTCTTCAGAAGCCTTTTCTGTAAGCCATTTCATTGTATTTTTTCCGACAACATAATCTCCAAGACCAGAAGAATGATGTAGCAATTGTGAAATCGTTATTTTTTCAGCGTTCGGGATTTTAGGATAAAACTTTGAAAGTTTGTCATTAAGGCTCAATTGCTTGTTTTCAATAAGCTTAAATAGCATCATGGCGGTCATCGATTTTGTGATAGAACCGATCTGAAAAGTTACTTTGTCTTTTTGAGATAGGCCGGCTTCACCAAAATTTCTTTTGTAAACCTCTTTTCCTCCTTTAAAAATTGATATCTCACCCGCTTCAGCATTATTTTTCTCTAAATAAGAAATGAAATCATCAATTTTACTTAAACTTTGCGGAAGATTATCTGATAATTGTAGAACTTTAAGTTTTTCGTAGTCTTTATTATCCTTTTTATCATAAGGTTTTAAAACTAAAGGAGAAGTATTTCCATTCTGAATAAAATTACCTGAAATAATATTGTTTTCAAGTTTTCCTTTATAAGAAGCATTTGCGCTTGTTATTTCTAAAGATAATTCGTTGTTGATGAAGGAGGTTTTTTCTGCAGGAATACCTTCAACTCCTTGTGCGGGGCTATCAAGTAAAGCCTTATAAGAACTGTTTTCCTTATCTATATGAATAATAATAGGAAACTTATCTCCTTCAATATCTAATTCTCCCTTCCATGAACCGACTATTTGCTGTGCGAAAAATTGTTGAATACTTAATAAAAAGAGAATGAATAAAGTTTTGGTTTTCATAGTTTTTTAAAATATAAATTGACAAGTGATGGTGGTAACAATAATTAAGAATGCAAAAATGACAATCTGTTTCCAGTCCTTACTATTGGTTGCTGTTTTGAAGCCATTATAAATAAGAGTCATTCCGTAAGCAATTAATAAAAGAGCCGAAAA
This sequence comes from Chryseobacterium tagetis, assembly GCF_016735585.2. Lineage (GTDB taxonomy): Bacteria > Bacteroidota > Bacteroidia > Flavobacteriales > Weeksellaceae > Chryseobacterium > Chryseobacterium tagetis. The sequence continues at coordinate 2,374 of NZ_JAERSE020000004.1, read as the reverse complement.
ACTGAAAATACAGACAACAATAAGATCTACAGGAGAAATAGTTGCCGGATTTTTTTCTGCCATTGCGCTTATAGATTCCAAACTGTTCTTAATAATAGGAAGTTCGCTGATCAGAATAATAAAAATTCCGGGGATCTGGGAAATTAAAATGGTATTAACAATATCAATCAATCTCGTTCTTTTATTATATATTTTTCCGAGGATGAAAAAAATAATGACTGCAATAAGATAGCTCAGTAAACTATAACCAATACTTTCAATTAATGAACTTTTTTCATCGGTATATCTGTAGTGAAAAATGCTGTCTACCTGTAAACCGAATAAATTGCATAAGAGTAATGTAATTCCTAATGATACTATTCCTGCAATAAGAAGTTGATTCTCGTTATATTTTGAAAAAGGGTTGAAAATTGTTTTCCAATTCATGTTGATGAGTTTTTTGATTTAGTTTTTTAATACATTGATTTTTTGAATAAGATCATCCATTTTATTTCTCATGGTAGGATAGGAGAGATCTGCCTGCTTTGCCATTTCCTTAATGCTTCCGCTGGATAAGAAAAAATTGAGAATAAATTCCTGCTCATCACGATTGAGTTTTAGAATAACAGGAAGTTCGTAATCTCCATTTACTTCAGTAGTACAGTTGGGGCATTTCATCTGACTCACATTTAAAGTATGGTCACAACTGGGACAAATAATAGGTAGTTTCATTTAAAATGTTTTTACAAATGTAATATTAATTTTAATAAAATTAAAAAATATTTTAATAAAGTTAAAATTTAGATTGAATATATAGAATAAAAAAACTTCCGGTTAAGGAAGTTTTATATGACTGGAATAATGTAAGTACTTACTTATCAAGTATTTCTCTTATTTTATTAGCATTTGAGATCAATTCTCCCAAATATTCATAGTTTTCTTTTTCTAAAGCAGCTTTGAATTTTCTTAATTGAGAGATATGCTCATTCAGAACATCAAGAACATTTTCCTTATTCTGTTTGAAGATGGGAACCCACATTTCCGGATGCGACTTTGCCAAACGTACAGTACTTGAAAACCCGGAGCTGGCCAGTTGGAAAATCGTTTCCTCCTCACGTTCTTTTTCCAAAACTGTATTAGCTAAGGCGTAAGAAGTGATATGAGAGATGTGGGAAATATACGCGGTGTGAATATCGTGATCTTTAGCATTCATATATATAGGATGCATGTCAAGAGCATACACAATCTTTTCAGCTAGAGCAAATGCGTCTTCTGCAGAATCCTCTTTATTGCAAATAACTCCGGCTTTTCCTGAAAAACTTTCCGCTATCGCAGACTTTGGACCATTGTTTTCCGTTCCCCACATCGGGTGAAAAGCAACATATCTCGATCTTTTAGGATGATTTTTAACCATTTCCACGATTCCTGATTTGGTAGAACCACAGTCCATTACCGTTTGATTATCTGAAATCAAGTCCAGAACCTTTGGTAGAAGTGCTCTTGTTGCATCTACAGGAACTGCAATAATGATGAGGTCAGAATTTTTGATCCCATCTTCTAGATTTGCTTTCTCGTTGATAATGTGAAGATCTATACCTTCATTAAGGTGCTGTTCATTGTTGTCAATCCCATAAATATAAGTTGCAAGGCCTTTCTGTTTTAATTTTAAAGCTATTGAGCCGCCTATTAACCCTACACCAATAATACCTATTTTCATTTTTCTCTAATTTTAAAAATCAAAAAACCCCGTCTTAGGACGAGGTTTGAATTATATATATAAGAATTCCTTATCCCATTATTGAGTTAAAAATTCTATAATAATATGTTCTGTTGTTAGAAATCATACTGCGAAGGTATAAAATAATTTTCAAATGCAGATATTTGTTACATATATATAATAGAATGTTTTCAATTGTCCCTTACCAAAATCGGTTCAAGAAGCATTTCAGGAATGAACAATAAATAATTTTGCCATTGTGGATAAGTATCAATAACTATTTAAGTATAATTAAACCAGTTTTTTACATATAAAAGTTTCCCACAATTAGGATTCCGTTTAAATTTTATGTTAACAAAGTTTGTTTTGTATTGTGTAAAGGATCTATCTTTGCCCCACTGAAAACGAGAGAAAATCAGTAAGCGCAGAAGAGCCTTTAGGTGGGCATAAAGATTAATAAAACTACTTTAGGGATACGAATAAAACAAACAAAACTTTTTAAAAATAAAAGTTGCGGGAGTTAAAAAGTTTTGTATCTTTGCAGTCCGGTAAAACGGGAAGCGCAGGAGTGAGATTGAATGTTTGATATAAGGGATTAAGGTCATCAAAAAACTTTAAAATTTTCTTCAAAAACATTTGGTCGGTAAGAAATAAATTTTTACTTTTGCACTCGCAAAT
>NZ_JAERSE020000003.1 GCF_016735585.2 Chryseobacterium tagetis | reverse complement strand
TTCTTTCAAAATTGCCAAAATTTGGCTGTCTGTAAATTTACTTATTCTCATATCCTAAAATTAATTGTTTTTTCTAGTTAATCTTAGGGTTATAAATTGTCCAGTTTTTAGGGAAACTTACAGATCAGCGGCAACCGTATTGCCTGATGGACTTGTGGTTACAGTATTACCCATGAATGCCCCACCAACAACGAGCTCGTTTTGAGGCGTAGTGTATGTGTTTTGCGCATTGACATTGACTGTAACCGAATGATTATCAATAGAATTAACCAATTGTTGTGCGTCAGTATTCAAAGTTCCATTTCCTGCTGGTGTGTAAGTCACCTTGCCTGCCTGATCCATAGATAAGTTTAGTTGACCTTGAACTGATTTTTGTAATTCGGTGAAAGCCGCCTGTCGCTCTGCTCCAGTGATCACAACATCAGTTCCTTGTCTTCCATCCGGATCAATAAATCTCAAAGGATTGTTAAAAGCATAATTATAAGGACTATATCTTCTCATCTTTTCCGCCAGTGGGTCAACCACACCCCATCTACCCAAATCTGGCATATAGAATCTGGCTCCATAATCATACATTCCTGAATCCGTCTGTAATTCCTTACCATTGTACTTGTATTGGTATGAAGAATTTCCAGCCGTAGGATTATACCCTTCATGCTTTAATCCAAATGGATAATAATTATTCTCTTCCAGCACTTCTATAGCTTTCCGTTATTAAAGTAACTTAATCTTACATTTCCTAAATGATCCGTGTAATTGTAGATATACTTATTATTTCCAAAATCAATCCATCACTAACTCTGATACACTAAGAATGATCTTCAATCATTTGCATATGTTTTTTTCTTCAAAAATATACAAGAGTAAATGTTCCCTACCCTTGCTTTAAAATAGCTCTTTCAAATAAGTATTGAAAATCAACGATTTATTTTTGAAAATATTCATCACTAACTCTGAAACATTACCTTTATTTAACACATCACAGCAATCGTTTGGAAAATATTATATTCCTTTATGCTCTTCTTTTATCAACTTCCATTTTTCTTCTTCACAAGAATATTGAAAAATAATAGTTGAGCCACCACCGTATGAAAATTCATACTTTTTATTTTTCAAATGTAAACTTGCATCAAGGATATTGATTGTCAGAACACTCCCATTAAGATTAGGGATTATTTTCCAAATATTTATCCCTTTTTTCAATAGCTTTCTATTTTTATGATCCTCGATATCTATTGTTTTTAAAGGAATAGCAACTTTTATATTTTCTAATTTCACCGATGAAGAATTATGGTCTATTACATACGTATTATTAATTGTATTTTCTAAATTATTTATATATATATTCCAATTATCATCTTGTCTATTTTTTTTCAATTCTTTATTATAAAATCTGTATAAATCGTTAGCTTTTATTACAATAGCTGAATCTATTAATTTTTTTAAATCATCTTTTTTTTTATTTTGTGAATAAATATTACCAAATATTAACACAAAAAAGCATATTATTATTTTTCTCATAACTATTTCTTATTTGGGGTTACAAAATACTTTTGAGGAACTGTAGCTTGTACACCTTTATTGTTATAAATATAAACAGTACCATCTCTTCTGCCGAAAACATACTCACTTTTATTGTGTCCACCTTCAATATCTCCTCCTCTAAATGAGGGTGCTTGATTCCATTTGCTAGTGTCCTTACCTTCTATTTTTACACCACTTGGGTGATCATGAAAAGTAACTTGATCTGTAAAATAGGTAGTAATTGAAATGGTTGCCGTTTGATCAACCCCTGGAACTCCTACCTTTCCAGGAGGAGCTTCTACAACCGTACCATCTTTTTTGATTCTACCACCATACTCTCTATTATTCGCATCGGATGTTCCTCCTTTTCCATCGTCTTGGTTTACAATATTTACCATCGATTGCCTTGTATCTGCACTGCTTTCTATCTCTACACTATTATCATATGCAATGCTGTTAGCTTTAAAAGCATCGGTCTTACCTGAATTTTCTGTGATGAATTTTTCTGTAGATTTTCTGTCTTTATTAGAAATCCCTTGAGAGGGTGCTCCAGAGTCAAAACTTGTCTTCGTTGTTTTAACTACATATATTTTTTTATCATCAATACCATCATTACCCAGATATGTTCCATCTTCACTTATGAAATCCCCTTCTAATCTTCCATCTGGATCAATAAATCTCATGGGATTATTGTAAGCATAACGATATGGTGACCAGCCTCTGTTAATTTCCGCCAGTGGATCCACCACACCCCATCTTCCCAAATCTGGCATATACATTCTTGCTCCATAATCATACATTCCCGAATCAGTCTGTAACTCCTTACCATTGTACTTATATTGGTATGATGAATTTCCAGCCGTAGGATTATACCCTTCATGCTTTAATCCAAATGGATAATAGTTATTCTCTTCCAACACTTCTATAGCTGTCCCGTTATTAAAGTAACTTAATCTTACATTTCCTAAATGATCCGTGTAATTGTAAATATACTTATTTTTCACAAAATCATAGTACCCTTCCGCTGTTGGGTAGAATTGTAATGCAGTCACAAAAACGGTAGTTCCTCTAGGCCCGCTTTCTGCACTTCCTTTATACTGAAAACCATCTAAGTAATCCGTAATCTCTGTGGAAAGCTGAGTGGCTGTTCCAAAAGGATCATAGGGGGCAAACTTGTATGTTTTTTTCACTTTTACCCCATCTGCACGGTACAGATAAGAGGTATTGTTTCTTAAAATCCCTGTTCTTGTCGAAAGTCCTGCATTGAATAAAAGAGATGACGGAAGATTAAGGAAATTATAACCTATTCCTAAAATCCCTTTATCTACATGACTGGTCATATTTCCATTGAGATCATAAGGAATCGTATTTCCTGAAGTATCCGGATACCCATTGTACTGACCTGAGAGGTCGGTAACACTGTTCAGCCTGTTTCCTGTATAGCTGTAGCTAAGGTCATCGATAGTCATTGCTGTAGCGCTTCCTGTCAGAAGCCCTTCGGATCTTTTCAGATTGGTAATATTTCCGTTCAGGTCATAGTCGAGTTTCTCAAAGTATTCCTGAGCCGATGGATTGGTATCTTTCTGATAAAAACCTGCCTGCAATCTGTTTAATCCGTCATAAACATAGCCGTAGCGTCTCAGATTATCACCAGATGTAGTGGCTGTTTTCCAGGATACTTCTGCTATATTTCCGTTGTATTTAGGCTTTACTTCCAGGTTAGGAAAATCTGAATTGGGAAACGCCAAACCCTGCACCTGATTGTAATTGATCTTATATCCAAAAAGGTCTGTAGTTCCCAGGTTCACAGGATCATTGATCTGCGTCATCCAACCTCTGATATTGTAGGCATAATTAACTTCCTGAAGACCAATCCCTACAGTTGTTCCTCCCACTTTCTTGGTGGTCAATTGAGAAAGTTCATTATAATCATTCTGCGCCAGTATTTCTTCAGCATTATTATCTACTTTATGCTTGTGAACTTTCAGCCTGTTCTGGTTGTCGTATTCAAAAATCTCAGTGATCACTCTTTCAGTATCGGTAGAGAGTCTTTTATGATACGTAAGAGTCTGTTTAGCCAGTCCTGCAAAATCAAGCTCAGATTCTGTTTTGGTATAGCCTCCCAGATGGTTGATGGAATGGGTGGCGATTACCCTTCCTTTGGTGTCGTAATAGCTGTAGCTCTTCGTCCAGTTATCATCTTCTATGTTTTTCACATAGGAAGCCAAAGGCAGCCCTTTAGTACTCAACTCTGAGCTCATATTGTCTGTTAATACAACACTCTGATTAGGAATTGTGGGAGTAAAAACGGGAGTCCCTGCCGGATAGGTATCGTAGTAATTGACAGACAAAACTGTTTCAATATCCAGAAAGTAGGTATTGGTATAGTAAACCTGTATTCCACTTTTTGAGTATCCATTGGTATTCCTTGATTCGGCTATGGTAAAATATCCTGCCTGGTTTTGCATATTCACTCTGTCTCCACCTGCAAGTATTCCTGTCATAATTACTCTTCCGAACTGATCATATTTGGTGAATATCCATTTGCTTTTGGCATTCAGATTGGCATCCTGAGTCATGATGAGCCTGTCTGCTTTATCATATACCATATATTCCCAGCCTTTTCCGGGAACTTTCTTTTCTACCAGGCGGTTTCTGCCATCATATTTGTATTGGTAGCAAAGGTTGTTTAGAGTCGTTTCATCAACCGCATTGGCCGCAGCTGCCAATGGCGGGATAACATAAGCCAGCTGATTGTAGTTGTTATATACATAATAGGTATCTGCTTTGGTATCCGTATCGAGCATTTTTCTTACCATTACCACCTGCCCCTTCCAGTTTTTAAACTCTATGGTCATATTGCCGTCTTCATCGGTTACCGTATTCTTATATAATTCACCCGTTGCATAAGATGCTGGTGATAAAACAATCCCGGAAACAAATGTAGAATAATTAAAGCTAGCAGTATATTTTTTTACCTCACCGTCTGTACTGGTACCATAATCAAATTGTACAGGCTTATTGCTCCATGCATCTCCCACCTGCTTCTGGCTTAAAATTCTATCTAAGGGAGAGTTTTCCACTTGCTTTTCTGTAAATATCCTGTCTCCATTATAAACATTATTGGGATCTGTAACCGGATAAGGAATTAATCCTGATGCCTGAGGATATATGGAGCCATTAGTGGTAGACTGCTGGGGAATAGGCAGATACTCTCTGGTCTGTCTGCCAGACCCGTCATAGACAATGGGAGTGGCAACATCTCTTCCTAATGGGGAAGCTTTTATATTCACCACCTGCTTGGCCCTTCCCAACCCATCAAAATACTGCACCGTTTCTGAGGTTCTTACATCAGGCTTCGTAGGATCGCTTAAATACGTTTTAGAATACACGTAATTTTCTGTTGTGCTTAGCTGAGCATGGGCAGCGCCCCCCATCAACAAAGCACTTATAGGAATCATCATTTTTTTCATCGGGTATTAGTTTTTGTAGTTGTACTTGAATTCTTTTACCGTTTTATAAATCAGGTTTCCTGCTGCATCTTTCTCCTGTTGCTTTATTTCTTTCAGGCGCTGGGTGGCATCATAAAGATAAAGCTCCCGCATACCTGATGGCTGTGTAATGCTCGTTATTCCTATAAAAGGATCATAAGTATAAGTAGATATCTGGGCGGTAAGCAATGCAGGCTGTTTTCTGAAAGCGTCTAAAGCAGAGATTAATGTTCCTTCATTGGCAGGGTCTAAAGCATCAGCATCTGAAGCCGAGACAATATCTGCTGCCAGTGCGCCAGCTACAGAATAAGGGCTCCCAACAATTTTAGCAATAGGCTGCGTCCCTCCGTATCCCCAGATTATAGAAGTTACAACGCCCTCTTTTGTAGTGTATTGCAACAAATTACCATTTGCATCATACTGGTCATAGGTAAGCTCAGCAGACATTGCTGCAGTCTGTAGATCTTGCGACAAAACAGAAGTAGGAAATAAGTGAGACGGATCATCATATCTGTTTTCCGTTTTAGAGACAAGATTGTCATTCAGTTTAGTTTGTGTCTCAATAAGCTCTTTAAACATATTTTTGTTTAAGAGCTTCGTAAGCTGTTTGCTGTAAGGATAAGAATAGTAGGTTTCGCTGATGTCTCCATGATCATTAGATTCTTTAGTATACTCTACATTAAAGTCATTTTTACTCACAAGAGTTTCCTTAAAGGTAGTTGCTGTCCTGTTTTGTGGGAAATACATAGTATTGGTCACCTTATGTTTCTTTATAAAGACCGGATAAAGGGTTGTGTAACCTGCCGCATTTTCAATAATGAATGAATCAGCGTCTAAATTTTCGTAGGTATATTCATGGTTTTCGGAAGCAATTTTTTCTTGGGCTGCGCTAAATAGCTCTTTGCTCAATAACAAACCTTTGTTATTGATATCTTCCAGATAATTATAGTATTGAAAAAAATATCCGTCATCCATCCCAAAAAATGTATATTTTGTATATCCGCCATCAGCATCCACTTCTTTCACATTCTTATAAATAATATTTTTATTAATTTCAGTATCTCCATACATGGTAATAAAATCTGAGCTTTTATTGAAGCTTATAAAAGGAGAAAGGTTTCCGCTTGATGCATGGCTGTCTGAGAATTTTTCATACACATAGTTTTTAGATTTTGAAGGGGTAGCCGAAAATTCAGAATCATAATATTCAATACTTTTGATTCTTGCCCCATACTTACTTTTATAATTGTGCTGGGCTACATCTGTATCTGTAAGCTCTGATACCGAAAAATTTCCGACCCCTGTCGTATTTCCTGTAATTGTTATGGTATGCTGCCCGGCCATTGCCACCGGAATATAGATTCTGCCATATCCATCTGCGGTCATCTGTATAGGTTCATTGTCAAACATCGGGCCTATAACCGGTATTGTATCGGGATCCAACAGCGGGTTGGGATCATACCCTATCACCTGAAAACACAATATAAGCGATCTGTGATCCGGAATATTTGTTGACCCTGGAGTCACATTAAAAGTGAATACAGTATTCTTTTTTGTATTAAAATTAAAAGAAGCAATTTGTTTATAATATTGTGTTTCTTTGTCATGCGCATATATAGTTTGCGGTCCTGTAAGAGGATCGTTGGAAACTGAAGTTCTGTTAAAATAATATTGATTGGATTCAAAATTGAATTTTACAAATCCTTTTGTAGGCAATATCATTTTTGAAAGAGTTCCTATAGTAGAATATTTGGGGTTATCCGTCCACTCTCTTATAGGCTCGGGGTCAGAAGGACATACATCAAATCCAAAGTTTGGTGATGGTCCATAATCCTTTTCTGTACCTGTGCTGTTATACGTAAATGAATAAGCTTCTATTTCATTTCCCTGTCCATTTTTCCTGGTTATTTTATCAAGAGTGTTGGTATCATAAGTTACCTTATTCGTTAATGAATATTTATAATAAACCAATCCGCCGTAAGTAAAATCAATCTGCTGAATGAGCTTATTTTGGGGATCTTTTAATTCAGCCTTCTTAATAAGATAGCAGTCAGACATATGGGTAGAATTAGATTTATATCTGTTTTGAGGGTAGTAATCATATTCCAGATTGACCTCACCATATCCGTTTGAAATAATCCTTTTAGGTTTATAATCCGTATATGACAAAAGATTATCCTCTATATAAGAATATTCTGCGTACTCAATACTAATGATTTCCTGATTCCTAGGATCAAGTACTTTACTCAGGTAATAAGCCCCCTTATGATTATAGCTGTAAGTACGATCCAGAACCTTATTGGCTTTGTCAAAAAAATATTGATTACCATATTCATCTGTAATTTTAAAACTCAAAATATCAAAATAAGCAGTAGGAGAATTGGTAAACTCTATTTTTTCTTTAGAAGTACCTAAGTTTTGTACTTTAAACGTATTATCATTCATTTTCCTGAAAATAAATTTACCCGACATCCCAAAGGCATTGAAGTAATAAACATCATTGAACTGAAAAATATCCATATTCATAAGGGGATTATTGGCATTTTTTTCATCAGGGCCTCCAATTACCGCCTTAGAAATAACATTATTTGTATTCATCAGACTCCAGCCCAGACCAACATCAGAAGATTTCTGAAATCGTCCTGCATTTTTAGAATGATAAGATAAATTGACATTAATATTGATATTCTTATTTTTGGTAGGCAAAGAAAATCCCGGCAAATCTATTTTGGGAACCCCCGTAGAAATATCAACCGGTGAATCTACATAGGTAGACAGATAAGAAACCGTAGGGATAGGTTTGAAAATATCAACCGTGGTATTCTGCGCATATATTTTTATACAAAATAGCGTTAATAGAAAGATTATTTTTTTCATCATATTTATTTCTTAATCAGTTTAGCATTCGCTGTTTTATTTGTATCCGTTTTTATCGTAATCAAATAAGCCCCCTGAATCAAAGGCTGCGTATTGATCTTCGTTACCTTGTTCTTAGTCTTCAGACTCTGAAGCTGTCTTCCCGCCATATCATACATCATAATATCTGCTTCCTTGAAATCAAACCCGATCTCTACATATGCATAATCCGATACCGGATTCGGATAGATCTTAATATCCTGCTTCTCTATTAACTGATCCACCTGTTGATCACCCAGCTTTACAATCTTCCAGTTCTCCTTTCCTAATTCCTCAGCGCTCGTTCCTGCCAGAATAATAGAACCATCTCTGTTTAATTTAATATCCGAAAGTCTTTCCTCTCTCTTTCTCGATTCTCCCTTCACATGTTTTCTCCACTGCTCATTGCCATTCTCATCGATATACAGCATCCAGAAGGTCTCATCATCGGCTTCTATTCTCCCTTCTGCCTGAGTGTAGCCTCCAAGTAAAACTCCTTTAGTAAGGTCTTTATTCTTTTCTCTTTCATCTTTTTTCAGAATCACATGCATGCCCATCAGAACATCTCTGTTCTTAAAGTTGTAGGATTTCTGCCAGATCTCTTCACCTCTTTCATTTAATGAAATCAGCCAAAGGTCGGTTCCTTCTTCTACGCCTACGGTTTTATTGCCTGAGCGTTCTGAACGGCTTTCTCCTCCTATGATAAATCCTGAGGTAGTCATGGCTAATGTTCTCAGGTGATCGTCTCCTGTTCCGCCATAGTTCTTTTCCCATTCTACTTTTCCGTCTTTGCTGAGTTTAATGATCCAGTAATCACCTTCTCCGAAGTTGTTCGTGGTTTTTGGATAACGGGATACGGGATTCGAGGTGGCAGTACCTGTACCCGAATTCGCCCCCGAATCACTCAACCCGGAACCCGAACCCCGCATCTCGGAACTCCTCGAATAGATTCCCAGTAAAACACCTCCGTCTTTTGTCGGAATCATTTTTTCTACTTCGTCTAAGCCTTTTCCGCCCAGAATAAGTTGAGAGATTTCTTTTCCGTTTTTATCTAATTTTACGATGAGAACATCCTTTGAACCGTAACCTTGTGCAGAGTTTTGAACATTTCCTGCCACAAAGAATCCTAAATCGGTGGTTTGAATCACGGCTCTTGCTTCTTCATCGGAGGTACTGCCTATGGTTTTCTGCCAAAGCTCATCTCCGAATTCATTGATTCTGATGAGCCAGATATCGGAGCCTCCTTTGGAGTCTTCTTTTTTATCAAGACCTTTTCCGGAAAAAGTGGTACCCGCCAGAACGAAACCTCCATCCTGCGTAGAAAGGGAAGCAGACAGATAGTCATGGTTCTTCCCTGCGAAGTATTTTTCCCAGACTTCTTCGCCCTGCTGGTTGAGTTTCACCAGATGAAAATCGTAGCCATTATTTTGCTTTTGGCTGCTGGCTGTTTGCGATTGGCTTTTAGATTGAATAGAGCTTCCGGTAATTAAGTACTGAAGATCTACGGTCGGGGTCACCTGGCTTAAGAAATCCTGTGTAGAGGATTTGATGTCTTTCTGCCATAGGACTTCCTGAGCCGATAAGCTCAGAATCATGCATAAGAAGTATGCACTCGTGTAGAGTTTTTTCATCCTGTGTTTAGTTAAGTTTCTTGTTATTAATTATTGAAAACGCTGCAAAAATATTGTTTTTATTTTAAAATGATGAAATATTTGTGAATATTCGTATTTTATCCTCTTTTTTATTATTCTTAATGCTGGTAAAGCAAAGATATTACTGCGCTGCGACAAATTATGTCGTGTCTTATTTTACAATCATTAAGATTCACACAAATCAGCTGAAACCGGTTGGTGAGCTGTCTGTAACCAGTATCTGGCTGGTGAAAACCACTTGTAAAAGCCCTTGCAGCCGGTTATTGAAGTGTCAGAACGCGGTTGCTAACTGCTTGCAAGGGCCTATGTAAGTGGTTTCTACCATTTAGGAAACCCCTTTTAAGGGGTTGGGAACCGGGTATACCCACCTAGAGAAGTCCCTGTCACCACTTCAGCAACTGGTTGCAGCCACTTCAGGACCACCTTAGGGGTGGTTCGGGACCGGGGTAAAAGAGGTTAGGAATTAGCTATATCAGGAAACATTATACATGCTTTTTATTTTGGAATCCCTATTCTTTTATATATCCGATGCACCACAGGCTCATCAAAAAATTGCATGATCAGACTATACCGGCAAAAACCCTCTCTATCATTCTTTAATCCTGCGATCTCATAAAATAAATTTTGAATTACGTTTGAAAAATGTATTTTTATGCCCTTAAATAAAAAATGATGAAAAAAATGATCTTCACATCTTCTTTGATGTGGTCTTTAACGCTTTTTGCACAAGGCAAAGCTGAACAAGCCTTAAAAATCTTTGAAGAAAAATACCCTCAGGAAAAAATTCACCTCCTTTTTGATAAGAAAAGTTATGTGGCAGGAGAGAACCTGTGGTTCAAATCTTTTATCTATACAGGCTATGAACCTACTTCTGTTTCTACCAGCTTATTTGTAGAGCTGTATGACAGCAACAAAACACTTCTTGATAAAAAGATGATCCCTCTGCTTAATGGTGAAGGGAACGGAAATTTTGCACTTCCGGAAAATATGAAAGAAAATGTGTATTATATTCGTGCTTATACTACATGGTCTACCAATTTCAGTGAAGAGTTTCAGGCGATACGATCTGTTGAAGTCTACAATCCGTCATCTCCCGAAAAGCTGATGATAGATACTGCTTCGGGATGGAATGTTACCCTGCATCCGGAAAGCGGTACTTTTATTGATCAAATCAATACAAAATTCGCAGTAAGGCTACATTCAAAAGGACAAAAACCATTGAACTGGAAGGGGTATATCACAGAGCTCGCCCGTCCGGACGTAAAGCTTACCTCCTTCAAAGGATTTGATGAGAATATAGGATCTTTTAAACTGACTCCTGAGCTTGGAAAAAAATATCAGCTGACCGTTGAAGATGATAAAGGAAAGAAACAAACAGTGGATCTTCCTGAAGTCATTTCTGCGGGGATTAATCTTCAGATGGAAAGCAGCCCTGAGGCAATAAAATATTCTCTGGTTTCTAAAAATATGGGAACCGAATCACAAACATATACAATTTTGGGGACCATCAACGACCAGATCGTATATAAAGCCAAGCTGAATACTTTATCTGATAAAATATATACAATCCCTACTGAAAAGCTTGTGAACGGGATTTTACAGCTAAGCATATTCAACGAAAAAGATGATCTGCTTTTACAAAGAATGTGTTTCATTCAGCCTAAACATCTGCAGGTAAAAAAAGCTGAACTCTCAAAAATATCTTTCAACGGGGCTTCCCGGTCTCAAAATATCTTTAATATCACAAACTCTATTGATTCTCCTAACTATACTGTTTTAGTTTTAAATGGAGACAGTAAAAGTACAGAAGATGAGAACAGCTTTCTAAGTACACTCCTGCTGACAGGAGATATTTCTACCGATCTTGAATCTCCTGCCCGATATTTCAGAAAAGACTCTGATGCTGATGCATTGGATGCTGTTTTAATCTCTGAAAAATGGAAAAGATATGATTGGAAAATGATCATGGCAGGAAGCTATCCGATGATCAAGAATAAAACAGAGCCTTATATCTCTTACAAAGGAAAGGTTACCCTTTCAGGAAAACCGGCAGCCAATACGGATCTGAATCTTATATTTTCTATGCCAGACAACGGAACAAAATTTTATCAGATCAAGACGGATCAAAGTGGGTTCTTTGCTCTTCACGGGCTTATGTTTGAAGATTCTATAAAATTTTCTTATCAACTGAATGACCCCAAAATCCCTAAGGAACAAGTGCAGGTAATCTTTCAGCCCAATTACTCCTACATTCCTCTAAGGGGAGCCTTACCCCGGTCTTATTATACTTTGCAGCCCCGCACCCCGGAAGACCAGACCTCTCCTGAAGTCATTAAATATACGGAAGCCAAGAATATGTATAAGGTAATCAATGAGAAAGCAACCCTTATAGAAGAAGTTAAAATTATAAAGCAGAAAAAAAATCTGACTAAAAAACTTAATGATGAACTGAGCAGTCTCACGTTTAAAAACAGCAATGAAGTAATATTCGATTTTGTAAATGACATCAATGCCGGCTCATATATGAATATCCTTGACTACCTTCAGGGCAGAGTTGCAGGATTACAGATGCAGAAACAGGGCTTTGATGTCACCGCTACCTTCAGAGGCGCTCCTATTTCTATTTTCCTTGATGAAATGCCGGCCTCGCCTTCACAGATATCTTCGCTGCCTTCATCAGATGTAGCGATGATAAAAGTTATAAGAGGCTATTTTGTAGGAGGTACTGGCGGTAATACCAACGGAGCAATTGCAATCTATACAAAACGGGGCGGTGTCTCAGGAAACATAGACAACTCTTCTAAGCCTACCAATTTGAAGCAAATTACCTTGAAAGGCTATGATAAGGAAATAGCGTTTTCAAACCCGGACTATAGCAATGAAAGCTTTAAAAACATTTCAAAAGATACACGAACAGTGCTCTATTGGAACCCATTCTTAGAGATTCAGCCCAAAGAACCGGTAAAGGTAGAGTTTTATAATAACGATGAAACAAAGGATTACAGGGTTATCATTATTGGATATGACTCCAACAGCTTTCTCCCTGTTTATTATGACAATGTATTGAAGCCATAATTTTTAAAGCCTGATCTCTTTTTGATCAGGCTTTTTATTAAGGTTAAAACTTAGTATTTTAGCCATTCAAAAAATTGAAATGAATACGACAGGCTATATACAGCAGACCCTCAATATATCAGAAAAAAGTATCAGCGCTACCTTAGCATTACTGGCAGAAGACTGCACGATTCCTTTTATCTCGCGCTACCGTAAGGATAAGACGGGAAACCTGGATGAAACGCAGATCGAGCAGATCGCTAAGCTGAGTAAGCAGTTTGAAGACCTCATCAAAAGGAAGGAAAGCATTCTGAAATCGATTGAGGAGCAAAACGCCCTGACTCCGGAACTGAAACAGAGAATTGAGGAAAGCTTCGACCTTCAGGAGCTGGAGGATCTGTATCTCCCCTTCAAAAAAAGAAAGAAAACGAAAGCCGATGCCGCAAAGGAAAAAGGCCTGGAACCTTTGGCCAAAATCATCATGAGCCAGAAAAACAACGACCTGTTGTTTTTGGCTTCCAAGTATGTGAATGATCTGGTTTCTTCTGAAGAAGAGGCCCTGCAGGGGGCCAGAGACATCATGGCAGAATGGATCAACGAGAATATGTATGTAAGAAAGAATCTCCGCCGCCTGTTCCAGAGAAAGGCTGTGATAAGCTCTAAAGTGGTGAAGGCGAAAAAGGAGGAAGAGGAGGCCCAGAAATTTTCCCAGTATTTTGAATGGGAAGAAAACCTCAACAGAACGCCTTCTCACAGGTTATTAGCCATGCTGAGAGCAGAAACGGAAGGCTTCGTCAAAACGAATGTAAGCATCGATAAGGAAGAAGCGGTAGATTTTATTGAGAATGCCATCATTAAATCTAATAATGAATCGGCTGAGCAGATCTCATTAGCCATCAAAGACAGCTATAAAAGATTGCTGGAGCCCGCCATTTCCAATGAAACGTTACAGGAAGCCAAAGAAAAAGCAGATAAAAAAGCGATCGAGATCTTTTCTGAAAACTTAACCCAGCTCCTCCTCGCTCCTCCTTTGGGCGAAAAGAGAATTCTGGCAATAGACCCAGGATATAAAAGCGGCTGCAAAATTGTCTGTCTGGATGAAAAGGGAGATCTTCTGCATAATGAGACCATCTATCCCCACGCTCCGCAGAATGAAAGCGGAATGGCCATGAAAAAGATCCGGTCGATGGTGAATGCTTATAATATTGATGCGATCTCCATCGGAAACGGAACGGCGAGCCGTGAAACGGAGTTTTTCATAAAAAAAATCGCTTTTGATAAGCCTTTACAGGTTTTTGTGGTTTCTGAAGCGGGAGCATCGGTATACTCTGCAAGTAAAATTGCAAGGGACGAATTCCCGACGTATGATGTGACTGTTCGTGGTTCTGTTTCTATCGGAAGACGTTTGGCAGATCCATTGGCAGAGCTTGTAAAAATAGACCCAAAGTCTATCGGAGTGGGACAATATCAGCATGATGTAGACCAGACCCAGCTGAAAAACGAGCTGGATGCTACGGTGATGAAGTGCGTAAACTCCGTCGGTATCAACCTGAACACTGCCAGCAAATCTTTATTGAGCTATGTTTCGGGAATCGGAGAAAAGATGGCAGAGAATATTGTCAACTACCGGACTGAAAACGGAGCATTTGAGGATAGAAAGCAATTGAAAAAGGTACCGAGATTAGGAGAGAAAGCATTTCAGCAGGCGGCAGCATTTGTGAGAATTAATAATGCTAAAAACCCTCTGGACAATTCGGCTGTACATCCTGAAGCGTACGGAATTGTAGAAAAAATGGCTAAGGATCTGGGAATTAAAACGCATGAACTGATTGCGAATAAGGAAAAGATTGCTTTAGTACCTCCTGAAAAATATATCACTGAGGATATCGGAATCTTAAGCATTAAAGATATTCTGAAAGAACTTGAAAAACCGGGACTGGATCCAAGAAAAGCGGCGAAGGTTTTTGAGTTTGACCCGAAGGTAAAAAGCATTAAAGATTTAAGAACCGGCATGGTCTTGCCGGGAATCGTGAACAATATCACGGCTTTCGGATGTTTTGTCGATGTAGGGATCAAAGAAAGCGGGCTGGTTCATATTTCCCAACTGAAAGACGGTTTTGTTTCCGATGTCAATGAGGTGGTAAAACTGCATCAGCACGTTCAGGTAAAAGTCACGGAAATTGATGAGGCCAGGAAGAGAATACAGCTCAGCATGATTTTATAAAAACAATGAATAAAAAGCCACTGTTTAAAGGATTTAAACAGTGGCTTTTTATTTACAGTCTCCGCCTTTAATTTTATTTCATATGGTTACGAGCCAAAATTTCAGGTACTTATTTGGGGTGACAGGACACCGTGATTTCCCGTAACAATTATCCGGTAGATAAGAAAACCCATAAACGGTTAGTTTTAATACCGTATCTGGTGATTTTACTAATTTACAGGAGTTTGGTGGTTTCTTACTTTGGTTTTGCGTCTACCTTTGTCTCACTATTAACCAATTAATTTTTACTAAAATGAAAAATTTTATTACTGGTGTTTTTACACTATTGGCAACAGGATTTGCATTCGCTCAAGCAAACATTGATGTGAGTACTCAAATGGGAAACTTAAATGTAGCCACTGTGAATCAGGCAGGACTTCTTAATCAAAATTATCTTGTACAGGACGGTAACCGTAATAGTGCAGATATTGATCAGACCGGAGCTTATAATGTAAATATTGCTTCGAGCCATGGTAACAGAAACTCTATTGATGTAGACCAAATAGGTTTGGCAAACGTAAATGTAACGAATCAGTATGGAAACCGAAATTCTGCCAAAACATGGCAAGTAGGAGCCTTTAACTCTACTACCCAAACACAGATCGGTAGAAGAAATGATGCGACTTCCACACAATGGGGATGGGGTAATGAGGTAGTACAATACCAGGATGGTAGAAGAAATGAAGCCTCTGCTTTACAGATAGGAATCGATAACAGTGCTACACAGGTACAGTTAGGAAGAAGAAATGATGCTTCAGCCGTACAACTTGGAAACGGAAACTCTATTATACAATATCAGGCTGGTAATGATAATATGGCTTCTCATACTCAGGTAGGTATGGATAATGTGGCTATTGCTGCGCAAGTAGGTAATGATAATTCAGCAACAGGAGTGCAGATAGGTTCTGACAACGAATTGTATCAATTACAGATTGGTAATTCGAATACAGCAATTGATTATCAAATAGGAAATAGTAATATGACATCAGTAAGTCAATTTGGAACTTACAATTTCCATTTAGGAACTCAGCTTGGAAATGGTAATTCATTGACAGTAGTACAATCTAACTAAGAAGTTAATAAGCAATGTAAAGGAGAGGCATTTTAGGCTTCTCCTTTTCGTTTTTCAATACCCGTATTTTCACTACCGAATGTAACTGGAAACAATGATTTTCATGGTGTACCCTATTCATGTGTTTTGTGGAAATAAGTATTAAGGTACCTTTAAATAAAAAAAATGAACACCTTCGCCCGATTCTTTTTCTGCTTTGGATTTTTATTTTTTTCTTCTCTAAAGTCGCAGCAGGTAGAATGGAATCAAATTAACAGTAGCAACGCTTTAGATTTAACGCTCATACAGGCTAAAGATAATTTTACTTCGTATTCAAATATTATACAGATAGGAGATGCTAATAATGTGGAGGCCATGATCAATGCCAAAACCAGTATTCTTATCCAGCAGCTTGGAGATTACAACAGCTTATTCTTTAACAATTCTTTTTCAGATACCAAGACAAAAAACGCCATCAGCACCCAAGGCAACAACAATATTGTCGATATAACGGGCAGCAACAGCGTATCTGAAAACATGAAGCTGAATGTAAAAGGGGATAATATGACCATATTTATGCGAAATTATTAAAAGGAAAAGAAATAATGAGAAAAATTCTTTTACTGTTTATTTTTCTTACCGTCTTTCTGTCCGTCGACTGTAATGCTCAGGAAGAAAGAAAAGTATCTGCCAAAATTGAAAGTGAAACCATAGAACAGCAATTAATTGTAAAAGCTTTTGCCTCCAACAGCACTCCTGTATATAAGGAACTCAATTATCTGTTAGTATCCATCAAAAAAGGAAACGGAGGCAATCTTTCAAATAACCGCCAAAGCGGAAAGTTTTCTATCAATCCGAATGAAGTAAAAAAGCTCTCTGAGCTCAGTGTAAATCTGGATAGAAAAGATGCTATAAAAATATTCCTTTATATAAGGGATGAAGAGTCTCAGAAACTGATTGCTAAAGACAGCCTGGAAATCAATCAGGAAGCCTTCAATAAAAAAACAAGTAAAATTGAAGAAGACGTTTTCTCAGAACTCAAAGGACTGACTATAGATGAAACAAAAACCAAAGTGGGAAAAGACTTTTATGATTTGTTTTATATGCAATACAGCCAGCTTCCGGAGAAAAACAATTCTACAATCACGATATCAGAAATTCCTACACAGGGAGTAAACGGACAGATTAATATCGCCATTGAAGATAAGGTCATCTATAGCTTCATGACCAATCCCAATGAAGACTATTTAAAGGAACAGCTTTTTAACAGTTTCCGTGTAATTAAAGAATTTATCGCTAAGAAAAATCTTATTAAAAATGAATTTATATACTAAAAACAAAGACCATGAAACCACTTTTCGTTTTTCTTATTCTGTTTTGCGGGGTATTTCTTGGGAAATCTCAGCAGCTTGTATATAAACCTATCAATCCCGCCTTTGGGGGAGATACTTTTAACTACCAATGGCTATTGAGCTCTGCAAACGCTCAGAATCAATTTGATAATAATAAAGATAATTTGAACGATTTGCTAGGCAAAATGAATTCTATGGATAGTTTTAGTGAGAGTTTAAACAGACAAATTCTCAGTCAATTATCACAGAAATTGTTTGAAAATCAATTTGGTGACGGTGAACTTAAACCCGGAAATTACCTTATAGGCTCTTTGTATGTACAGATTTCCAGCACCGCACAAGGATTGTTGATTAGTATTTTGGATACCAGTACGGGAGATCAATCTGAGATTGTGATTCCAAAATAAAAATAATAAAACTAATTTACCATGAGATTTTACATGTACATCAGAATTTTTTTCTGTGTAGCACTTATATGTGTTTCCATAGGGTGCAGTTCTCTATTCGGACTTCCCTCTACACCAGAAAAATCAACACTTGGCGAAAATACTCCTTATACAAAAGAGTTAAAAGATCTTATTCCGCCAAAAGAACGTATTGTAATAGGAGTCTATAAGTTCAGAGATCAGACAGGACAGTATAAACCTTCTGAAAATGGTAATAACTGGAGTACTGCCGTACCTCAAGGGACAACAACTATTCTTATTAAAGCGCTGGAAGACAGCAATTGGTTCATCCCCATAGAAAGAGAAAACATCGCCAATCTACTGAACGAGAGACAGATCATCCGTTCTACCCGTCAGGAATATATGAAAGATGCCGATAAAAACAGTCAGGCACTGCCCCCGCTTCTCTATGCAGGAATCCTATTGGAAGGAGGCGTTATTTCCTATGACAGCAATGTGATGACCGGAGGGTTGGGAGCCAGATATTTCGGAATAGGAGCATCTACCCAATACAGACAGGACAGAATCACCATCTATCTTCGCGCGGTTTCTACCTTAAACGGAGAAATACTCAAAACCGTGTATACTTCAAAAACAATTCTTTCGACCAGCGTTAATGGCAGCTTTTTCAGATATATCGATACCGAAAGACTACTGGAAGCTGAAGTAGGATTGACACAAAACGAACCTGTGCAGCTGGCCGTGACAGAAGCAATAGAAAAAGCTGTTAAAGGATTAATCGTAGAAGGAATAAGAGATAAAATATGGGGAAAAGCTGTTGAAGACAATACAGCCATTTATCAGCCTCTTATCAAAAGCTATGAAAATGAGCAGAATGATAATCAAAACAGAGTGATTGGTAATAAATACCCGGCCGACTACAGACAAAAATTCTCTTTGTATGCCAATCTCGAAGCCCAAAAGGTAAAAGATGACTACGTTAATCCTAAATTTAATCTGGGAGCTAAGTTTGGTTTTAAATACCTTATTAATCCTTACTTAAATCTAGACTTTAGTGCCAGTATTTTTACTATAGAAAATCAAAATATTTTTTCCCGTACCTATTTTGTACCTGAGGCGAATCTGGAATGTATTATTTTACCCCAGTATAAACTTACTCCTTTTATTTACGGAGGGATCGGAGCCATGTATTCCGGTGTCAATCCTCAATATAAAGGTCAGTTTGGCGGAGGATTAGAATATATGGCAGGAAAAAACTTCGGGATAAGAGCTTCCTCACAATATGATCTGGGATTCAAAGATGACTGGGACGGGATCGTGAATGGAAAAAGAAAAGACCAGGCCTTGAGATTTTCGATAGGAGTTAACTTTTACATTGGACAAAAATAAAAACTTAAACTATGAAAACGATATTTAGAATTCTCAGTATACTCCTCTTCTCCATTTTTCTTGTTTCCTGTAACGAAGACCTTATTGATCAGGCCCAATCCGGAACACTAAGAGGAAAAGTAGTAAAAAGAGGAACGAATGTGCCTATAGAAAACGTGAAAATCTTTACGGCACCTACTACAGAAACTGTTTTTAGCAAAGCAGACGGAACTTTTGAAATTCCTAATATGCCTGTTGGGAATTACTCTGTAAAAGCTGAATTGAGTGGATATCTGACCACTTTTCAGGCAGTCAATATTCAAAAAAAGGATCAGATTGTCACCGTTGCTTTTGAACTGGATGATGATAATTCGCTGAATACGGCACCTACAACGCCGCAATTACTCAGCCCTACGGACAACTCCGTCAATCAGCCTCTCACAGTAGAACTGACCTGGAACTCTACAGATCCTGATACAGATGATGTGCTGAAATATAACCTTACCATTAAAAATAATCTGGATACCAATGTGATTCAGGTTAATGATCTTACGACCAATCATTATACACTTTCGAATCTTAAATTTGGAGTAAGCTATTTCTGGCAGGTTTCAGTTTCGGATGGAATTCATTCGGCGGTATTAAGTGCAATCAGCAAATTTACCACCAACACAGTTCCAATGAATCGCTATCATTATGTGCAAAAACAAAACGGAAACCTCTTCATTGTATCGAGCAATGAATTAGGAGTCAACTTCCAGTTTACCAATTCTTCTTATAATAGTTGGCGACCTAGAAAAAATAATAATGCGGGATTAATTGCATTTTTAAGAACCGAAGGAGGAAATACGCATATTTATACTGCCAATCCGGACGGTTCCAATGTCTTTAAAGTAACAACCGTTCCGGTAGCCGGATTTAATAATAATGAAATGGATTTCTCCTGGAGCACCAACGGACAGGAATTTCTCTACGCCAATTTTAATAAGCTTTACAGAATTAATAAAGATGGAAGCGGGTTGAATTTAGTCTACACAGCGCCTTCCGGAACTATGATCTCAGAATGCGACTGGAGCTATGACGGAAGCAAAATTGCCCTAAAAACCAATAACGTGAATGGATACAATACTCAAATTTACATTATTGATATGCTGGGTAATACCTTAAAGACCATTTTATCAGGAACCTTAGGAGCCAGCGGCGGTCTCAATTTTTCAGTGGACGGAAACCGATTGCTATACACCCGTGATGTTTCAGGATTTGAAGATGGAAGCGGTAATTACCGACAACTCGATACAAGAATCTTTGTCTATGATTTTATAGCCAATGCCACCTATGACGTATCTAATGAAAGTGATAAACCTCAGGGTACAAATGATTTAGACCCTAGATTTTCGCCGAATAATGCACAGATTATTTATACCAATACCTCCAACGATAATATTTCTCCTAGAAATGTGGAAGTGATTGACCTCAACAGTTCTATGACCGATATGACGAGAACTGTTCTCTTTACCAACGCAGAAATGCCTGATTATGAATAGAGTTTTTAAATAGTATGGAAGATCTGATACAAAAAACGGATCTTTAATAAAAGTCCGGATTTTATGATCCGGGCTTTTATTTTATCATACCATTTAAAATCCTTATCATATAAAGACGAATTATAAAAAATAAACTCCGGATATATTTTATCCGGAGTTTATTTGAATACTACTTGTTGGTTATTAGTCTATAATATGATTTTCAATGGCGTATTTTACTACCCCTACAGAATTTTTGACATTTAGTTTTAATAAAATTCTTTTGCGGTGAGTTTCTACAGTATTAATGCTTATGAAAAGTCTTTCAGAAATATCTTTGCTGCTTAAGCCGTCACAAATTAGTTTTAATATTTCCAGTTCACGTTTGGTAAGAGGATCCTGCATGTGAAATCTTTGTTTTTTTTCGTCTGTGTTCAAAAAGTTGATCATTTTTTCTTTGGCATGATCACAAATATAGATTTCATTGGATAATAAAGCCTGAATAGATTTTAAGAACTCATCATATCTGCTGTTTTTATCAAGATAGCTTTTTATCCCTTTATTAAAAAGCTTCCTGATATCCATTATATCATAATTATTTCCTATGATAATGATCTTTATATTTTTGTTTTCCGTAGTAATTTTTTCTACATTTTTATAAAGATCGGTTAGCCTAAGCATATTGGAACTAATCATTAAGAATTCGGGAGATTGGTCCTGAAGATTTTCTTGAAGGGCTTCATAAGAATTACACAAATCAACAGTACTAAAAAGGTTGCTTTGAGTCAGGAGTTTTGATAAACCTTCAGTATAAAGCATCGGCTCATCAAAAATAGTTAATCGTGACTTCATCATGGTTTAGTTTTTTTGTATAGTAAATATACGAATAAAAGCTTACGTTTTTAATAAAAAAATTAAATTAATTGAGTTTTTTTTTATTTTTTTGTTTATTTTTTTAATATTTTTTTAAATATTTGATAAATAATTCTCTTTTTTTTGATTTGTGTTCGAAAAAATACGAGTTATTGTTAATAAAACCCTCTACCTATGGGCTTTTCAGAAATTACTTTATCATTTAATTAACGCTTTAGTGATATGCTTTATAGCAAAATCAACAAAGTTAATAATGAAGTAAAATTCATATTCTTTTTATTTCACAGTTCACATATGGATAAAAATTAAAAAACAGGAGATATAGCTCCGGTAATGACCAACTTTAGCCTTAAGGTATACAATTGCATTTTTTTATAAAAAAGAGACTATAAAATAGTCTCTCCTTTTTCTTTACAAATCATATTGTGTCGCTTTATCAGGCTCAATCGGATTATTATATTTTTTGATATTCTCTTTTTAATCTCGTATTTATTTCAACATTCCTCTGTTCACTGAAAGGCATAAAAAAACCGGCTGAAATAAGCCGGTAAAGAAATTTTTATTTTTTTGATTCTTCAACAGAAACTTTTCTGAAGTCTTTGAACAATTTGCTCAATTCCAAAGCTGCTTTACGAGCTCTTGTACCAGCTGCTTTGTTTCCTTTCTCAGCTTGTTGGTTAGCTTCAGTTGTAAAAGTTTCGAATTCCGCGTTGATTTTTTCAATTAGTTCTTTCATGTATTTAAAATTTTAGGCTGCAAATATAGGCTTTCAGGCGAATCTAGCCTAGTCTGATTAAAAAAAATTAATATTTAATCCATAAAATCAGGTAAAAAAAGTGAAAATTTGAGAAAAAATATCCAAAACATAGACTGACATTGAATTTTTATTTACTTTTGACGCCTTCTTACAATGACACTATGAATAAAAAAATACTGAGTTTCGCACTTCTGCTGTTCTGCATCACCCTTATATCCGCTCAAATTACCAGTACTCCTGAAAATTCTAATCAGGTAACGAATACCATTACCCAAGGCGGAATCGGATTGGGATCTGTAATTGCAGTAGTGGCTTCATGGGACAGGAACCAATCTATTTTGTGGGCCATCATTCACGGTATATTAAGCTGGGTGTATGTCATTTATTTTGCATTCACGAGAGACTAAGCTATTTTAAAGATTCCAGATAACGTTTCAGGATGATAGGATGACAGTGTTCTTCATCTTTTGCCGCGTATACCAGTGTGATCTTTTCCTGATTTTTATGCTGTTGCAGGAACTTTTCGCTCTCATCATTGCTTTGGAGTTCCTGCAGATATTTTTCTGAAAACTCTTTCCATAACTCCGGATCATGATGAAACCAGTGTCTTAATTCCGTAGACGGGGCAAGATCCTGATTCCATTCATCTATTTCTGCTTTTTCTTTGGAAAGCCCTCTTGGCCAGAGTCGGTCTACCAAAATACGGTACCCATCTTCCGGAGAAGCCTCTTCATATACCCGTTTTAAAGCAATCTCTACCATATTACCCATTTTAAAACAGAATAAAGATAGGAAGACTTCTCTTTATTTCAACATTATCGGTATTTAATTTATCTTTGAAACCATGCAATCGATTACAAAATTGATTAATATGCCGACAGTGCAGGATAATTTTTAAGTACAATTATTTTAGATTGCGATACATAAAGGAAAATCTTGGAAGCCAACTTCTTTAAAACCTTATTTTATGAAAAAATACGCCTTAGTCTTTATAATTTCACTATTCTCAGCTTCAATCTCGGCACAATACAGGCCATGGACTTCAGCACAACAGCCTTTGAAGGAAATTGAAGCCCTTAAAAAGCAAATTGTAAAGCCCAATTTCAGAAAAAAAGATTACCTCATTACAGATTTTGGAGCTATTGGAGACGGAAAAACCAAAAATACGGAAGCCTTTAAAAAAGCTATCGAAAAATGCAACGCAGAAGGCGGAGGAAGAGTGGTCGTTCCTAAAGGGATATTTCTAACCGGAGCTATTTATTTAAAAAGCAACGTCAACCTGTACGTAAGTAAAGAGTCAACCATTTTATTCAGCCAGGACAGCAACGACTACCCTATTGTTTTCACACGCTGGGAAGGAATGGAATGCATGAATTATTCTTCATTAATATATGCTTACGAAGAAGAAAATATCGCGGTAACCGGAGAAGGGACACTGGACGGAAATGCAGATTTAGACAACTGGTGGTTTTGGTGCGGAGCTACAAAATACGGTTACAACGAATCCCGTCCGGGAAGACAAAATCCGGCTCGTGCAAAGCTTCACGAATACATGGCTCAGAGAAAACCTGCAAGAGAAAGAATCTTTGGAGACGGATATTACCTAAGACCGAATTTCGTACAGCCTTACCGATGCAAAAACTTCTGGATGGCAGATGTTTTGGTTAAAAATTCCCCGATGTGGAATCTGAATCCTGTTCTTTGTGAAAATGTATTGATTGAAAGAGTAAAAGTGATCAGTCACGGACCAAACAATGATGGTTTTGACCCTGAAGCCTGCAAAAATGTGTGGATTAAAGATTCATATTTTGACACAGGAGACGACTGTATTGCCATAAAATCTGGAAGAGACGAAGACGGAAGAGATATCGGAAGACCGGCAGAAAATCATATTATTGAAAACTGTGAGATGAAAGACGGACACGGAGGTGTGGTAATCGGAAGTGAAATTGCAGGTGGTGCAAAAAACATTTATGCCACCGGCAATATCATGGACAGTAAAAATCTTGAAAGGGCTTTAAGAATCAAAACAAGTTCCAGCCGTGGCGGCATCATCGAAAATGTATTTTTCTACAATACCAAAGTGGGTGCTTATAAAGAAGCCGCAGTACGTTTCAATATGCATTATGAAAAACCTGGTAACTATATTCCGACCATCAGAAATATCTGGGTTGAAAACCTGACCGTTGAAAAAGGAGGAAAATACGCTGTTTTCTCTGATGCTTACGAATCTTCACCTGTTACCGATTTCACCATGGTAAATGCCAAAATGAACGGTATTGAAATACCGTATAAGGTAGATTATCTGAAAAATGTTACATTGAAAAACGTAAGTGTAAACGGAAAACCTTTAACCGAGCTAAAACCGTAACATGCGAAGAACAACCCTTTTCGCCGGACTGATTGTTCTATCGGCGTTCTCATCTTCTTATTCCCAATCAAAACATTGGCAGAATAATGACCGCGAGCTGCACTACAAAGAAGACAGGGGCGATTTTTTATTGGTCAACGGAAAATACCGTTTCAACCGTGCGTTGTATGGTGACAATCGTGCTTCCCGTGTAGAAGCAGGAGATCTGCCGGAATTTGCATTATATCTTCCCGGAATGGGTGGAAATCTTCAGTTTGTTATCCAAAAAGGAAATTCTATTAAAAAACTGATTAATGCAGAAAAAATTGAAACGCGTTATCGTCCCGGTTCAATGTTATATCAAATTAAAGATCCCATTTTAGGAAACGGAAGCTTGAAACTGACCGTTTTAGCACAATCAAAGGAAGAAGGTCTGGTTGTAAAACTGGAAACATCAACGGTAGACCCATCCGCAAAAATATATGCTGTATTTGGTGGAGCAAGCGGTACAACTTTCAGCAGAAATGGAGACATTGGAGCAGATCCGGAATCCGGATTTTATTTGTTGCCAGAATATTGTTCAAATAATCAGTTTCAGGCATTAAAGAACCAGTTTCAGTTGAATTATTTAAACAAAAAAAAAGAAACTCAAATGGTAAACGGGAACTTTTCAAATGTTCCTTTTTTGCAGATGACCGATGCAGAAACATTAGAAAACCTTCCTGCTTTTACTCAAAATAAAATAGTCAAATCTCCAGTTATTTACGCTTCCTATTCAGCACAACAGCAACCTGTTTATATTCAAATCTCCAAAGGAAAATCCAATAAAAATTTTTCTGATGAAGACTTAAAAACGCTTTTTAATGAAGCTGAAAAATCACGGTTAACATTAACCAATCAGATTCAGCTAAATACACCTGATGCAGAGTTAAATAACTTCGGAGCCAATCTAGCCGTTGCAGCCGATGGAATTTGGGAAAGTCCTACTTATCTTCACGGTGCTGTAGCGTGGAGAATGCGATTAAATGCATGGCGTGGCGCTTATGTTGCAGACGTTCTCAGTTGGCACGACCGTGCAAAAGAACACTTTGAAAGTTATGCCAATTCACAGGTTTTACAGCCCGATTTAGCTCCTGTGGAAATGGATACGAATCTTCATTTGGCTCGACATGCTGAGAAAATGGGAAACTCTGTATTTTCCAGCGGGTATATTTCAAGAAATCCGAACGATAATACAAAACCGCATCACTATGATATGAATCTGGTGTTTTTCGACCAGATGTTCACTCATTTCAATTACACCGGAGATCTTGAATTTCTAAAGAAAATGTGGTCCACAATGGTTCGCCATATGAACTGGGAAAAACGAAACTTCAAACGTGGTGACCTGTATGATGCTTATGCGGCAATTTGGGCAAGTGACGCACTACAATATTCGGGGGGAAAAGTTACCCATACTTCGGCTTATAATTACAGAGCTAACCGTGAAATGGCAAAACTGGCCAAAATTATAGGTGAAAATCCCCAACCTTATAAAAAAGAAGCAGAAAGTATTTTAAATGCAATGAAAACCCAGCTTTGGATTAAAAGCAAAGGACATTTCGCTGAATATAAAGACGCTTTGGGCAATCAGACCGTTCATGACATCCCCGGAATCTGGTCGATTTATCATGTCTCGGATGCCTATATTTTAAATGAATTTGAGGATTATCAAAACTTACAGTACATCAATAATCATATTCCGAAGATTCCTGTTACAGTGAAAGGTGCTGTAAACAAAGACTATTACACACTTTCTACCACCAATTGGCAGCCTTATGACTGGTCGATTAACAATGTTGCTTTGGCTGAAAACTTACAAACCGCTTTGGCATATTGGCAATCGGGAAGAAATGAAGACGCTTACAAACTGTGGAAGGGAAACCTTGTAGAAAGCATGTATTATGGAATCAGTCCGGGAAATTTTGATCAGTTATCTCATTACGATGCATTTCGTGGAGAATTGTACCGTGATTTTGCAGATCCGATTGGCGTTGCTGCAAGAACCTTAACGGAGGGACTTTTCGGAGTTTACCCTAAATTATTAGATAATACCATTGAAATAAAACCTGGTTTTCCAAAAGACTGGAATTTTGCAGCATTAAAACTTCCGGATTGGGAATTTAAATTTAACCGAAATTCAAAAAAAGCAGAATATTTTTTCAAATCAAATTATTCAAAACCGGTTGCTTTAGAAATGCAGATTCCGGTGAATCATTCCAATATAAAATCGGTAAAAGTAAACGGGAAGAAAATAGAATGGAAAATAAAACCAAATTCTATTTTACAGCCTTTTATACAATTTAAAACACCAACTGGGAAAGAATTTAATATTGAAATCAGCTATTCTGGGGAAGAATTAAAAAATGAGCAAACTGATTATATCAATTATATTTCTGAAAACCTTCAGTTGAATTTAGATTCCAAAAAGAAAATCCAACAGGTTTACGATCCTCAAGGATTAATTAAAAATTCCCCTCCAAAGGGAGAAGACGGGGTGGTCAGTCCACAATTTGAATTAATTCAACAAGAAAGAAAAGGAACATTTTTCGTTCAGGTAGAACAGGACAAAACAAGTTGGTGGCAACCTGTGAATGTGGATATCCGTTTTCCTCTGGAAACTAAATGGATCAATAAAAAACTTACCATTCAATCAGGATCTTCAAATCCTATTAATGGAAAATTGAATGTTAATGGCTTCAACAAAACTTTCTCTGTTCAGAAAGATAAAATTACATCCATTGAAATTCCTGCCAATTATTTAAGTAAAGGAACCAATTCCATAGAATTTGAATACAACGGTATTAAGCAAAATATTGAGATTACAGATTGGGAAATTGAAAATAAAGGAGAATTCAATACCATCTCATTAGCTTCGAAATACAATGAAAAAGTAACTGAAATCTTTAATCAGAAATACCTTTCACCGAGGCTTAACGTTCCTACTCTACAACTTCCGTGGCAAGGAATCGGAAACTGGTGTTATCCGTTAATTACGGCCCAAATCGATGATAACGGATTGATGAATAAAAGAAAAAACGGAAAAGTTGATTTCTTAGAAATTCCTTTCCTGATCGATAATGCAGATAAAAATATTGTCTTTACAAGTCAGTGGGATAATTATCCTAAATCGGTTGAAATCCCTGTTTCGGGCAAAGGAAAGAAAATTTATTTTCTGATGACAGGTTCTACGAATCCGATGCAGTCACAAATTATTAATGGGAAAATTACTGTTCAATATGCTGATGGTTCAACTTCAGAATTAGAACTGAAAAATCCAGTGAACTGGTGGCCGATTGAGCAGGATTTGTTTGATGATAATTTCGCTTTTGAAATTCCGGATGACAAAATTCCTTACAGAGTTCAACTGAAAACAGGAGAATTATATAAAGGCGGAAGTTTGCGCCAATATTCAGGGATTAAAGGATTTACAGACCGTGCCGTA
The DNA here is from genome assembly GCF_016735585.2 of Chryseobacterium tagetis. GTDB lineage: Bacteria > Bacteroidota > Bacteroidia > Flavobacteriales > Weeksellaceae > Chryseobacterium > Chryseobacterium tagetis. The sequence goes on along the minus strand of NZ_JAERSE020000003.1, from coordinate 836,145 downwards.
GAAGGTGGCGCTGCAACCCTACTGGATTTACCAATTGATCCGAACAAAGAATTAAAATCAATACAATTAACAGCAGTAAGCAACGATGTTGTTATCGGAATGATGAGTGCTACTGTTTTAAAATAAAAATAAAATGAAGAAATTAGTCATATATCTGAGTTTTTTTTGCATTGGATTTTCTACTCTCAATGCTCAGAAAATCGACCGTAAAAAAGTCGTTCAGCGACATAATATTGTTAATGTAAAAGCAGATACTTTATCTTCTTTAACGGTTGGAAACGGAAAATTTGCGTACACGGTTGACATTACCGGAATGCAGTCGTTCCCCGAATATTATAAAAATGGAGTTTCTCTCGGAACTCAGTCTGAATGGGGATGGAACAGTTTTCCCAATACTGAAAACTATAAGTTTGAGGAGACTTTAAAGCCCTACGATTTTAATAATGACGGACGAAAAGCATTGTACAGTGTTCAAATAAAAGAACCTGAACGCAACAAAAAAGCCGTTGAATATTTCCGTGTGAATCAGCATCGTCTTCAATTAGGAAATGTAGGAATCGAACTGTATAAAAAAGACGGCCAGAAAGCAAAAATTTCAGATCTACAAAACATCAGTCAGACAATTGATTTGTGGACGGGAATTATTACGAGTGAATTTACTTTGGAAGGAACTCCTGTAAAAGTTTGGACGGCTTCTTTTCAAAATTCTGATAAAATCGGAGTTAAAGTTGAGTCGGATTTAATTACTCAAAAAAGGCTTAAAGTTTTCACCCATTATCCCTATCCCAGCGGACAATTCTTAGATGAAGCCACTTTTTACGGAAATGAAGATAAACACTCTACAAAAATTATTTCATCAAATGCAACGCAGGGTTTGATTGAACATAAGTTACAAACCGCTGATTATTTTACCCAATTGTATTTTACAGAGGGTAAATTAAGTGAAGCAGGAAAACATCATTTCGTTTACGAACCTTCTGCCAAAAGCAAAACCATCGAACTGAGTGTTGAATTTTCAGCTAAAAATGCAAAAACGTCTAAAAGCTTATTTGCTGATGCTGAAAAAGAAAGCACTTCTGGCTGGAAAAACTTCTGGGAAAGTGGTGCTGCCGTTGATTTTGAAGGAAGTACCGACAAAAGAGCCAACGAACTGGAGCGCAGAGTTGTATTATCAGAATATTTAACCAAAGTGCAGTGTGGGGGAAGCAATCCGCCACAGGAAACCGGTTTAACATTCAACAGCTGGTACGGAAAACCACACACGGAAATGCATTGGTGGCACGGTGTTCACTACGCTTTGTGGGGAAGACCCGAAATTTTGGAAAAGCAACTGGATTATTATTTCAGATCGTTTGAAAAAGCAAAAAAATTAGCTGAAAGACAAGGGTACAAAGGAGTTCGTTGGATCAAAATGTCGGATAATGACGGAAACGAAAGCCCTTCTTCTGTCGCTGCATTTTTGATTTGGGAACAGCCACATTTAATTTATATGACCGAACTTTTATATCGAAATAACAAGGATAAAAAAGTTTTGGAAAAATATAAAGATCTGGTTTTTGCAACAGCAGAATTTATGGCCGATTTTGCCACTTACGATAAAGAGAAAAACCACTATAACCTGGGAAAAGGAGTCATTCCTGCACAGGAGGTTTTCCCTGCGAAAGATACTTATAACCCTACTTACGAAGTTGCGTATTGGGATTGGGCGCTGAAAGTGGCTCAGCAATGGAAAGAAAGATTGGGAGAAAAGAGAGATAAAAAGTGGGATGATGTCATTTCAAAACTGGCTCCGCTTCCGGTTCAGGATAATGTTTATTTATCGACAGAATCAGCAAAAGATTCTTTCACATTCCCGAAATGGATGACCGATCACCCTTCTGTTTTGGGCGCTTTAGGAATGGTTCCTGAATCTTCAAAACTGGATAAAAAAATCATGAAAAACACCCTGGATATCGTCTGGGAAAGATGGAACTGGGAACATACCTGGGGTTGGGATTTTCCGATGACTGCGATGACCGCCGCAAGATTAGGGCTTCCCAACAAAGCTCTGGATGCGCTTTTCATGAATATTCAAACCAACACCTATCTGAAAAACGGACACAATTATCAAGATGGTAGATTGAGAATTTATCTTCCTGGAAATGGCGGAGTATTAACAACCGTTGCGATGATGTTGGAAGGTTGGGACAATTCTACGGGCGAATTTCCAGGTTTTCCAAAAGATGGTTCCTGGAAAATAAAAGCCGAAGGTTTCAAAAAAATGCCTTAATTTTTTTCACATTCATATAGTTCAAAGTCTGTTCTGAAAAGGGCAGGCTTTTTTCATTAGAATTGTTTACACAACTTGAAGATTTTCAGAACTTCCACCCTTATTTGGTCGTGAAAATTTCAGATATTCCCTCTTCATTAAACTCAATTCTTACATTAATTTCAGCTGAATAAAAGCATCTTTATTAATTTAACATAATTAAAGAATAACTTGTAAAAAATTCGTAACTTGTCTCCCATGATTGTAAGTCAAATTTTGGAGTTATTTCTTAATTTGATGCTAATATCCCTTTATTTAAAGCCATGGCAGAAACATTCGAAATTTATATTAATGAACATTCAAGAGTTCCGAAATACAAGCAGATTGTAGATTCGATTCTGAATGGAATTGATGGCGGAGAGATTCAAATTGGAGAAAAAATCCCTTCCATCAATGAACTGAGTGAATCCTGTTTTCTTTCAAGAGATACAGTAGAAAAAGCCTATAAAGAGCTTAGGAAAAGGCAAATCATAGAATCTGTAAAAGGGAAAGGATATTATATTTCGCGTGTCAACAAAAATGACATTATCAATATCTTCTTTTTGATCAATAAGCCAAGTACTTATAAAATGATGATTTATAATTATTTCGTCAATGCAATCGGTACCAAAGGCAACGTGGAAATGTACATTTACCATTGTGATGAAACGCTTTTTATTAATTCATTAAAGAAAAACATTGGAGGTTTTGATTATTATGTGATCATGCCTCACTTCCGTGATGAACAGTCAAAACATACGAGCTCAACACAGGAAGTAATTGATATGATAGAAAAGATTCCTAAAAATAAGTTACTGGTGCTGGATAATACGAAACCTAATATTTCAGGGGAATACGGCTCTATTTTTCAGGATTTTGAGCACGATATTTATGATGCACTGAAAGAAGGTTTAGATAAAATCAAGAAATATGAAAAAATTATCTTGGTATATCCTAATAAATCGATTCACCCCTATCCTTTCCGTATTGTGCGTGGTTTTGAGAAGTTCTGCAAGGATTTTAAACTTGATTATGAAATTCTGGATGAAATCTACCCCGACATGGAATTACAGAAGGATATTTTTATCACTATTCGTGAACGTGATCTGGTGAATCTGGTAAAACAAGTCAGACAAAACAATTTGAAATTAGGCGAAGACATCGGAATTATTTCTTATAATGAAACTCCTTTGAAAGAATTGTTGGGAATTACTGTGATTACAACAGATTTTAAAGCGATGGGAGAATCTGCAGCGTATATGATCTTAAAAAATAAAAAGGAATCTGTCAATAATGTATTTAAATTTATTCAGAGGGATTCTCTTTAAAGTTAATCATTTAAATTTATTTTAAAAGCGCAATCGATTGCATTAAAATAATCTAATAATAATCCCTTTAAAACTATATAAATCAATTATGATTAAAAAATTAATTTTAGCCATGAGCTTTATAATGGCAATAACTGTTTCAGCACAGAAAATCAGTGATAAAGATGCAGTGAATGCCGTTGCTGAAAAACTAAGATTGGCCATGATAAGCGGAGAAAAATCTGAGTTGGAATCTTTGATTTTACCGGAACTGACGTACGGACATTCGGGAGGCCATATTGATGACGCAAAGGAATTTGTAGAAAAATTAGTAAACAAAACATCAGACTTTTTAACCATTGATATTACCAATCAAACTGTAACTATTGTTGGAAATACAGCAATTGTACATCATCATTTTTATGCAACGACTGCTGATGCAGGAAAAGCTCCGGGTGATGTAACACTGGATATTTTATTGGTTTGGGCTAAAGTGAAAAATAACTGGAAATTATTAGCAAGACAGGCTGTGAAACCTGAAAATAAAAAGTGATTTTCCAGATCATACTAAATAAAATTCGCAAGGTTTTCTTTGCGAATTTTTTGTTGGGAATATCTAAAAAATATCCATTTAATTTGTCATGCTGTAAGCATCTAATTCAAATGATGTATTTTATACATGCTTAGATCCCTACGGGATGACAACTGAATGGATATTAATATGAATTTTTTGACGCAAAGATTTTACATTTCATTCAGAATATTTTGAGTGAGCAAAGAATGAAATCAATACATTGATTTTTATGAAGCAGGCTTCTTCAGCGACAGAGTTCGCTTTACTTTGATCACTTAAATTGAACCTTTTCAAAATTACATCTTTGCGTTTAAAAATTGTTTTAGGTTTTGGCTAAAGCCAATGACAAATACCTACTAAAAAAACGGGCTAAAGCCCATTCCTATTGATAAATTTATTCCGAAATATTCTTTTTTATTATACTCTCAGCCAAAAAAACTACTTCACTCTAAAGTTTTGCAGATCTTCCGGCTTTTCACAGCACACCTGCTCCATTACCTGTCTGAACTGCATTTTCAGCATTTCGATGATGTGATCTCCACCTTTGTCTCCTAAAGCTCCGACTGCATACATAAAAGTACGTCCCATAAAAGTAAACTCTGCACCACAGCTCAAAGCACGGGCAACATCAGGACCGGTTCTGACCCCACTGTCCATCATGATTTTAATTTTATCCTTATATTTTTCGCTGATTTCTTTTACTACGGCAATCGTGGATTCTCCTGCATCTAATTGTCTTCCGCCGTGATTGGAAATAATCATTCCGTCGAAGCCTAAACGCACTGCTTCTTCGGCATCTTCATCGGAAGCAACCCCTTTAATGACCAATTTCCCTTTCCATTTATCACGGATTGCTTTGATTCTATCCGAATTTAATCTTCCTGAAAATGTAGAGTTCATGAACTGTCCCAATTGCTTTACATTCATATTTTTATCCATGTATTTTTCCATGGTCTTAAAACTTGGAACACCATGTTTCAGCATTTCTAAACACCATTGAGGTTTTGCCAACGCCTGAGAAACATTTCTGAAATTTAATTGAGGAGGCATTGCCAAACCATTTCGGATTTCTTTTGCTCTGTACCCGAAAGTCGGAACATCAGATAATACACATAATACATCATAACCAGAAGCTTCACAACGATCGAGAATATCGTCTCTCAACCACTCTTCTCTCGGATGATACAATTGATACCAAGCTTTTCCTTCCGTTAATTCTGCAATTCTTTCGATACTGCTTGTCGTAACGGTACTTAAAATGAAAGGAATATTATGTTTAAAAGCCGCTTTTGCTAAAATTTCAGGAGCATTTGGCCACATCAAGCCTTGTAAACCAACGGGGGAAATTCCGAAAGGTGCTGAATATTTTACACCGAATAATTCGGTTTCCATATTCGCTTCTGCATACGTATTATTTAGGTAACGAGGACGAAGCAGAACATCTCGTAATTCGTTTGTATTTCTGTCTCTGTTGATGTTTTCGTTACAACCTCCATCCAGATATTCGAAAGCGAAACGGGGCATTCTTTTTTGGGCTCTTTCAATCAGTAATTCAAGAGAAGCGTAACGGGTATCAAATGGAAATGACATAGTTTATAAATTAAGAATTAAAGGTTGAAGCACTTTCATCTGATAATGCTGCTGTAAAAAAGTATCGTCGATCTTCTTATTCGAAATCACCATAGAAGCTCCCAACGCAGAACCCAGCGGAGAATGTGTTGACATTACATGATAATCCTGAAAATGGTGCGACATCAGCTTCATAAATACATCATTATCAGTAAAACCACCATCGATATAAATGGTTTTAATTTCTGAATTTCCAATCGCATTTTTAATGGTATGAATCTGTAAATCCATTAATTCGATCATTAGCTGATGATAGGCTTCTTCAAAAGTAGCAAAAGAATTTAAATCTGTTTCGCTGATCATTTTTCTTTTTAAAATAATCCCTTCAAAACGGAAATACACCGCTTTGTGCTTCATCAAACGAAGGTACAACTCCTGATCGAACTGCACTTCTCTGTGGAAGCCATATTCTTTACCGTAATGAGCACACAGTTTTTCAACCTGAATTTTATATTCATTTCCCATGAAGAAACGGGATGCTTTCACTCGTTTTCCATCGATTCGCATATAATTCAGGCAATTGTTTTCGATGTCTTCGTCGGTTAAACTTTCATCATTAAACGGGTTCAAGGAAATACTCCAAGTTCCTGTTGAAAGCAATAAAAACGGTTCTTTTTTACTTAAAATATAAGGCAAAAGCGCAGAGGAACTGTCGTGAATTCCAACGCCTATTTTAATTTTTTTGTTTCTGTAAGAGGTATTGATACTTGCAGAAGTAGGTACAATCGGAGGTAATAAAGCATCGATTTCTTCTTGATACACCCAGTCATGATAATCTGCTTTGTCATAATCCCACAAATTAGTGTGACAGCCTATGGAAGTAAATTCCGACACACAAATTCCGGTAAACAAATAGGATAAATACTGTGGCAAATGAAGACTGTAACGGATCTTTTTAAATACTTCCGGATGTTTATATTTTAACCAGAACAATTGTAATCCAGAGTTCAGCATTCCAGCTTGTGGAGAAGCTGTTTCACGGGCAATTTTCAGCTTGCTCCCGTGTTTTTCGTAAAACAGATCCAGAATTTCCTGATCCATTGGTTTGGTGTAATTGTACAAGGGTGTCAGAACGTTTCCTTTCTGATCCAAGTGTACAAAACTTGCTCCATAAGTAGAAAAATTGATGGCTTTTACTTCAAAATTTTCATCATCCAGAATCGCATTAAAGTTATCTTTAATCCAGTTTTGTAAGGCTACAAGGTCTTCTGTAGGATATCCGTCTTCATCAGTGGTGAGTGGCAGTTCGGTGTACTCACGAACGATTTCTTTATAATTTTTATCAAATAAAAAGAATTTTTTATTGGTCTTTCCAATATCAAATACGATGGTTACCTTTTTTTTAGACATTCTTGCGATGAATTAAATTGTATGTGATGAAACGAAATAATTTTTTTCAGGTTTGGTTTTATCTGGTCTCTTATATTGCAGGAAACAAAAGAATCTCCTGCAAAATTTTTGTATGAATACTTTGTATTTTTATATTTTCAAGACATTTGTGCTTAGCTAAGCGTTAAGTTTAAAGTCTTAGTAATAGTATTCCAGAACCATTAAGGAGTGTTCAGATATTAAAATTTATAAAGAAAAATCCACTAGTTTCCGAGGCAATAAGCCTAAAATTCTAATAATCTAAACACTTTCAACCTTAATGATAAAAAATAAGGATACATATAATTAAAAACTTTCGATTGCACCTGAAAGTTTAAATTATCAATTTTAAATAAGATTACAATCCTGTTGCTTTTACATTCAGACCTCTTTCTGTAATTAAGTTTTCTCTTACTTTAAGGTTTCTGTAAGCCGCAATCGGATCCAATGCTGCTCCTGTCTGTAATCTTGCAGCTCTCAATAATGGACGAACATCTGTTCTGTACGCATTTTGTAAAATCTCCTGTGCACGAACAACATCATTATTCAATTGTGCATCTTTCAATGCTTTCTGATCTACTAAAAGCGCTTGCGCATAAGCAATTAAAATCGCTTCTAAAGATTGAATCAGGTCTTCCAACGGATCTTTGATGTTATGACTTGCATCGATCATCCAAGCCGGATAAGGGTTTTGAGGATTGTTTTCAATTCCGTATACCAATTCATTGAAAATTAAGAATAACGCGTAAGGTTTGATAGAACCCACCGTTAAATCATCATCTCCATATTTACTGTCGTTGAAGTGGAAACCTCCTAATTTCCCTTTATACATCAATGTTGCAACAATTTGCTCGATGTTTGAATTCGGCAAATGATGTCCCAAATCTACCAATGTATACGCTCTTTCACCGCAAGCATTGGCCAACATGAAAGACGTTCCCCAATCCTGGATGGTTGTTGAGTAGAAATTTGGTTCGTAAGGTTTATATTCAATGAATAATTTCCAGTCTTCAGGCATTCCTGCATAGATTTCTTTTAAACTCTGCTCTGTTTTTGACAAAGCGTTCTGGAAATTCAATTGCCCTGGGAAACTAGATCCATCTGCCAACCAAACGGTTAAGCTTTTTGAATCTAATTCTTTTCCTATTCTGATCACTTCTTTGTTGTGTTCCACAGCATAAGCTCTAGAATCTTCATTTACTGAATTTAAAGAACCAAATTTATAAGAATGTTTTGCATCCGGCTGATCCTGGAACGTATTGGAATTCATTGCATCAAAAACAAGTCCGTGAGAAGCTGCTTTTTCTTTGATTGCTTTCACATCACTCGGAATATCCCATGGAATATGCAGAGAAACTGCTCCTGCAGAATGCGTTAAAGCATGAATTAAACCAACATCATCTAATTTTTGTTCTAAAGAAGAAGGTTCGCCACCGTAAGAAAATCTTCCGAAACGAGTTCCTCCAGCTCCTAAAGCCCAACTCGGAATAGCTACCTGAAAATCTGCAATTTTGTTGACGATTTCAGCAACATTTACTCCTGTTTTTGTTAGTTTATTTTGTAGAAAATCAAAATCTATATTAAAATTTTCAACTTCATTTTTATTGTACTGTTCAAGTATATCTTTTTCTATAATCATGATTTGATTTTTTAAATTGATTTTTTACCACAAAAGTCACAAAGCTTTTTGTTTTACTGTAAAGCTAAAAGTATTGAAAATAAAAGTTCAAAAAAGAAGGAGATCGGTCGTAAATAAATAGAATATTCCTTTTATGATCTTCTTAGAGTTTGAATAATATCTTCATTAAACTTTTGTGGCTTTTGTGGTTAAATCTAATCAGCAATTTAATAATTATCTGTTTTACAATTTATCTTGGGAACGCATTTGCCATTCCGCCATCTACATTGATGATGTTTCCTGTACTTTTATCTAAAATAGCCACACAAGCGAACACTCCGTTTGCGATGTCTTCAGGAAGAATAATTTCATTTAATAAGTTTCTTTTTGCATAAAACGCAGGTAATTCTTCAACAGAAATTCCGTTGGCTTTTGCTCTGCCTTCCGCCCAAGAACCTTCCCAGATTTTGCTTCCAACGATAACGCCGTCCGGATTTACAACATTCACTCTGATTTTATCAGTTGCTAATTCTGCGGCCAATAATCTTGTCATGTGCTGTTGAGCTGCTTTTGCTGTTCCGTACGCTACATTATTTGGTCCCGCCACTAAACCATTTTTACTTGCAATGTTGACGATATCCCCTCCTAAACCTTGTTTTTTGATGATTTCAACACCGTTTTTGATCATTAGGAACTGGCCTTTTACCAACACATCTTCTAATAGATCCCAATCTTTTGTAGTCGTATCTTCTAATGATTTAGAAATTGCCAAACCTGCGGAATGAACAATGATATCTACTCCACCGAAAGCTAAAACAGTTTCTTTGAAAGCGTTGGCAATTGCCTGTTCGTTCGTTACATCACATGGAACACCTACAGCCTGATCTTTGCTGTATTTTGAAGTTACAGAATCTAATGCTTCCTGATTTAAATCTGTGAACACTACAACCGCACCTTCCTGAACCATTTTATCAGCAATTGCCTGCCCAATTCCACCTCCTGCTCCTGTTACCACAGCGATTTTTCTTGACAATGGTTTTTCTTTTGGCATTCTCTGAAGTTTTGCTTCTTCCAACAACCAATATTCGATGTCGAATGCTTCCTGTCTTGGTAAAGACGTGTATTCTGAAATGGCTTCTGCACCACGCATTACATTAATTGCATTTACATAAAACTCACTTGCAACACGCGTTGTTTGTTTATCTTTTGAGAAACTGAACATTCCTACTCCCGGATAAATGATGATAACCGGATTCGGATCACGCATTGCAGGGCTGTTCGGATGCTTGCACGTTTCGTAATATTCTTTGTATTCTTCTCTGTACTGTTCGAAAAGAGGAGTTAGTTTTTCTAAAATTGCAGCTGAATCTGTAAGATCTTCGTTTGGAGAAAGACTTAAAATCAACGGCTGGATTTTCGTTCTTAAAAAGTGATCAGGACATGAAGTTCCAAGTGGAGCTAAACGGTCTAAATCATTACTGTTGATGAATTCTAAAACAGTATCGCTGTCTGTGAAATGGCCTACCATTCTGCTTTCTGAAGAAGCTAAACCACGCAATAAAGGCATGATTTGCGCCGCTTTAATCTTACGGTCAACCGGAGAAAGAGATTCTACTTTTTGTCCTCCGAAAACCTGTCCGTTTTCTTCAATTTTTTTAGCGATATATTCAGAAGCCATTTCAATAACTTCTAAACTGTTGATATAACATTCGTAAGAAGTATCTCCCCAAGTAAATAAACCATGGCTACCTAGAACAATTCCACGGATTCCGGGATTATCATTTAAACATTTTTCCAATTGTAATCCTAAATCAAACCCAGGACGTTGCCAAGGAACCCATCCCATTGTGTCTCCCCAGATTTCTTTCGTGATTTTCTCACTGTCTTTTGCCGCGGCTACTGCGATCAAAGCATCCGGATGAAGGTGATCGATATGTTTGAATGGAAGAAGCCCGTGAAGAGGGGTGTCAATAGAAGGTGCTTTGCTGTCCAGATCAAAAATACAGTGATTGAACAATCCTACCATTCTGTCTTCATCTGCTAAGCCCTGATAAACATTTTTTAAGTTTCGTAGTCTTTCTGTGTACAACCCTGCAATTCCTTTTCTTGTTAAAGTTCCGATGTCACCTCCTGAACCTTTTACCCACATTACTTCAACATTTTCATTGGTTAACGGGTCTTTTTCTATGGTTTTGCAACTTGTATTTCCTCCTCCATAATTTGTGATTCTTAAATCAGCTCCCAGAATGTTTGAACGATATAAAAATAAAGCAACCTGATCGTCTCCTAAAGCTGCTGCCTTATTTTCATCCCATAGATAGTCTACGTATTTGAATGTTTTTACTTTTTCCATTGTTTGTCTTATATTTCTAAATTGTATTCCAAAATTAGATTGTAATATCCGTTACAGCATCCCGTACTATACTGGTAAATACTGAATTTAAAGATAAATTAACGTTTGATTTTCCATCGTAATTCGTCTGTATATATCAATCTTATTAGAATTATTATGATTCTTATTTTATGATTGGTTGGTTTTATAAAATTTAAACATTAAGAAAAATTTAATTCTCTTAATGTTTAAATAATTTTTAATTGTTATTTATTAATATCCAGGAAGCTGAGTCAGGTTTGGATTATCAACTAAAGGATGACCTGCTGAAGCTGCTGCGAATGGAAGTAATTCTGTTTTATTAGGTACAAATCCGTAGAAAAGACCGTCTCCTCCACCTTCAATCCAGTTTGGATAAACTCCTCCATTTTCGGCAGAACCTGTTGGTTTTGTATAGATAATATTTCCGATTTGCAAAGCGTTAAATCCGCTTGTAAATCCTACCGCTTTTCTTGCGTTTCCATTGAAAGTACTTGTGTATGCTTCAAACATTTTAGTAGGATACCATTTATCACCAGCTACTACTGTCTGTCCATGTGCTGTAACAATACTTGCTAAAGCCGTCTGATAAGCAGCATAATTTGCGGCAGCAGTAGGAACATTTTGAACGATCGCAATTTCTGCCGGGCTGGTTATTTCAATATATTTAAGTGCCAAGAACGGATCTCCATATACCTGTGCGTTCTTTTCAAATTTATAAAGACGCAAAGCTGGTGTATTTGCATAAGCGCCAGTTTTGTCTGATAAGTTTTTCATGGCCAATTTTGTAGCTTCAATTTCACTCGCAATACGATTCATTCTTATTAAATCTGTACGAAGATTAAATTCACCCGCAAATTCCCACTTACGCTCCTGAACAATAGCTGATTCGAAAGCTTGCTGACCACTTGGTATTGGTAGTGAACCAATTCCTGCACGGGTTCTCACTTGTTGTAAAGCCGCAGTTCCTGCAGCAGTAGGACCTCCGTTTAAGTAATTTTGAGTTTCGGCATACATTAATAAAACATCAGCATATCTTAGAATTGGAATATTTAAATTACGAGCATCTGCCGCCTGAGGCGCAACACACCATCCCATTCTAAATTTCCCAGACATGATACATGAAAATGTAGTCCCAACATTTACCCAAGTATCTGTAGCAGCACCCGCATTTAAGAAATAAATACTGTAAGAAGTACAAGAAACATCTCTACGCGTATCACCTGGATTAAAAGATAGATAATAACTAGGTAGTATAAATTGTAATGCTTTTCTAGATCCATAAGTCCCTCCACGAGATCCTTCCATTGCATAGACTCCAAATGCTGAATTGGTATTTGCTCCGTATTCAGCAATATGCCAAAGCATTTCAGTGTTTGTAACTGAAAACTTTCTTTGATCGAAATTGAACCACAATGCTTCAAAGCCACTTTTACCTCCCTGAGCTTGTACTAAACTCGCAGTACCACCATTAATCACCGCTGCAGCCGCATTATCTGCAATTTGATAAAGCTGCTGAACTCTTGCGTTATCACTTCTTCTAGACATTGTTCCGGCTGATCCAGTATTAAGGTCCCATCTTAAAGAATACCCTGCTGCATATAAAGCAATCCTTGCTAACAAAGCATTACCAGCCGCTTTTGTTAAACGCTCTGTCGTTGTTCCGGTAGTTGGCAAATCATTTATAGACTCCTGCATATCGGCAATAACACGATCATAAATAACATCACGAGAAGTGCGTTTTGGATATAAAGTATTTGGATCATTAGGATCCGCATCTTCCAAAGGAATCCAAACTGCGGGAACATCTCCGTATATTCTAATCAAATTGTAATAACAAAATGCACGGATAGCTTTCACTTCCGCTAATAAAGAATTACGCTTTGCACTAGGATCCATTAAACTTAGTCTTGTGATAGCGATATTAGTTTTCTCTATACTAGAATACATCGCAGCATAAACTCCTGTAACGGTATTTGGCGTATAGGCATCATACTTATAATTACAAATATTATATTTAGAATTATTAGTAGAACCGTCTTCAGAAGAATGAGTTACAGTGTCTCCTGCACCAAGTTGATAATACATTTCTGTAGAAACCAACCCTCTATAGCAACCCTGAACAAATAAATCTGCAGTATCTAAATTTTCAAAGACCGTATTGGTATCGGTAATATTATAAGCCGGTTGATCCAAAAAATCTGAACTACAAGAACTTATAAAAAGTCCGGCAATTACAATAGAAGGAATTACTACTATTTTTTTTACAAATATTGATTTATTATTGATTATATTTTTCATGATTAAATATTAAAAAGTTAAATTGATTCCAAGAACATAACTTCTTGACCGTGGATACGATGATGTATCATATCCCGGAGTTATTGCCACCCCACTCGCCGCTGAAACTTCAGGGTCATAACCAGAGTAACCAGTAATTGTAGCTACATTATTCATTGTAAAATAAATGCGCGCATTAGTTACTGCAATATGCTGTAAAAATTCTTTATTAAAACTGTAACCAATAGTGATCTGAGCAATTCTCAAATACGACCCATCTTCTACATAATATGATGATGGATAAGCAATATTAGCCGTATTTGTGTTGCTTAAGCTCCAAAGCCTTGAGCCTTCATCGGGGTTAAGTTCTTTTAATCTTATTAAGTTTGTTGTTGCTTGTCCTGTATTTGGATCTATCAAGTGATAGTAATTGTTTCCGAATTCTGAAGGTACATTCTGAAACATTGCGTAAGGGCTTAAACTTTGCTTAGTGGCATTATAGATATCACCACCAACACTAAATTTCATGAATATATTTAAATCAAATCCTTTATAAGAGAAATTATTGTTTATTCCCCCAATAAAATCAGGAGTACCATTTCCTATTTTTACTAATTTTCTTGTAAACTGATCTCCGGCTTCATTATCCGCAGCAAATTTCATATCTCCAGGCTTGGGAGTACCTGAAGCAGGTTTTACAATACCTGCCTTTAAAGTAAGTGTTCCATCTGCAGCCTGATTAAAATCATCGGTTGTATAAATCCCTTGATAAACATAACCATACATATCTCCCAACTGCTCACCTACTTTAGCATAATATGTTACCATTCCTGATCTGCTTCCTCCTACACTAAATGGTCTGTTGTCTCTACCATCCAAAGCAAGAACCTTTGACTTGTTAAAACCTATATTAGCGTCTGTCGACCATCTGAAGGCTCCAGATTTTACGTTAAGAGTATTAAGGGTAAATTCCATACCTCGGTTTCTCATAACTGCAATATTTTGATATTGTGTAGTATACCCTGAAGAAACTGGTAAACCAACTGGTAATAACATTTTATTTACATCATTATTATAAAACTCTGAAGTTAATTTTATTCTGTTATTCAAGAATGCTAAATCTACCCCAATATTGGTTGCTTTCATTTCTTCCCATTGTAACGTTCGGTTACCTACAGTATTACCTGTTGTATATGCAGGATTATTAGGATCATTGTTGATAGGGTAGGCTGTAAGTACTAAATTTGTTGTGTATAAACTATTTGATATATCATTATTACCAGTAATTCCATATTCAAATCTTAATTTAAAATCGTTAACAATACGATTGATCTTACTGTTTTGCCAAAAATTTTCCTGAGAAATACGCCATGCTGCAGCTACAGATGGAAAAGTTCCCCATCTATATTCTGAATCAAACTTGGAAGAACCATCTCTACGAATAGTAGCAGTCAATAAATAGCGATCATCATAATTATAATTTACACGTCCAAAATAAGAACTTATCGCATAACTGGAATGATCGACATTTTTATCAGCTACTGTTGCATTACCAATATCATCTAATCCATAGTTATAAATCGGAAATTTGACTAATTTCATGCTATTATTTTCAGATTCCTGATAAACAGCTTCTTGTCCTACTAAAACAGTAACCTTATGCTTTTCTGCAAATGTTTTATTGTATGTTAAAGTATTTGTTATCTGATAACGGAAGCTTTCTGCATTTGCAATACTTCCGTTGATCCCAGTAGTTACAGGATCTGTTAAATATGCACGGGAATTTATATCTGAAAATGATGTAGATTTACTGTTATTCCAGTTATAAGAACCTGCTGTTCTAAATGTGAAATTTTTCAAAAAGTCAAATTCAACACCTGCATTCGCTACAAATGATCTAAAACGTCTGTTGGATGTAGAAGCCTGAGTTTCTATATATGGATTTTCTGTATCAAAACCAGAATCCAATCCTGAATAATCACCATAAGTCTGTGTATTAAATAACTGATCGTTTGTGAATTTAGTTCCTCCTGTAATAGGCTGAAGAAGGATTTTTTTCATTCCCGAATATGCTCCTCCTCCGTTTGTAGAATTGGAATTAAACATTGAACTAAAGTCGACTCTTATTCCTTTATATAATTCAGAATTAATATTAGCACGCAATGAATTTCTAGTTTCACTGTAATTAGCCAACAAACCATCCTGCTTATTGTAGTTATAACTAATAAAAGCCTGGGTTTTGTCATTTCCTGCAGAAATATTAACATTCTGATTTTGAGTTGTCCCTGTACCCCCAAGCATTTTGTCTTGCCAATCCAAAGAAGGGGCCAATGCATATCTGTTATTTATTCTACCATAAACTCCTGTATAAAATCCGGGAGTATCAGTTCCCAAACTATTATCGAAAACATTACTCCATTGAGTTGTTTTTCCTGAAAGTTGTGCCAGTTCATATTGATATTTAACATAGTCTTCAGAATTTGAAAGCATATCCAACTTCTTTGAAAGCATATCGAATGACATAAAAGAGTTGTAATTAACAGTCGTTCTACCTTTTTTTCCGGTTTTTGTTTTAATAACAATAATACCATTCGAACCACGTGCCCCATAGATTGCGATTGCAGAAGCCCCTTTTAATACATCAATACTTTCAATATCATTTGGATTAATTACATTTAATGCATTATCCAACTGAAAACCATCAACAATATAAAGCGGCTCTGTTCCCTGAGTAATAGATGCTCCACCACGAAGAGTAACATTGGCACCCGCTCCCGGAGCTCCTCCCGAAGTCACAATATTCAAACCTGCTGCTCTACCCTGTAATGCCTGTAAAGCATTCATGGCTGGTGTAGCCGCCAAATCTTTTGCTGAAACTGAAGATACAGACCCTGTCAAGTCAGATTTCTTAACTTTACCGTAACCAATCACCACCACTTCCTCAATATCCTTAGTTTTGTCTTTTTTTATGGTATCGTTTACGGTTTTTTGTCCGAACATAAAACCTGATGCCAGCAAAAACAGCGGTGCAATGAGCGGCTTAAAATTCTTAGGTTTAACTTTGATTAGCATATATTAATTTTTATTTACTTTTATTTACATTCCGAAAGTACATTGTTGCTCATGTTTTAGCATCCTGCCATATCCTGCATTATAAAATTCATAATTTTTCATAAATTTTTATATATTTTATTGTTTAAATATCAAAATATCGTCAATTTAATTCCGAAACCCCACAGATTCTTTAAAATTTTAAACTTATTCAAAAGCATGACATTAATCATATTTTAACTAAATAATAACTAAAAGAGTTACTAAAGATCCAAAAAAGACGATCATTCTTTTGATCGTCTTCAATTGTCAATATAAATTCTAAAAAACACTAACTGAATATGATTTATTATTTCATGTAAAATACTTCTCTTAAAGGGATACTTACAGGAGAACCATTTTCATTTGTTTTCATCATATCTTTCATATACTCCCACCATTTCTGCAAGACAGGTTGAAATGGTAAATTATGATACTTTATTTCATTGTGGCAATCTAAAACCCCATACAAAACCAAGGTTTCTTCATCTAAAAAAATAGAATAATCGTCAATTTCAGTGTCTTTCAAAAGATTGGTAAGCTCTGGCCATATCGCATCATGACGTTTTTGATATTCAGCTTCAAAACCTTTATGAAGAAACATTTTAAATGCAATTCTCTTCATAGCAGATTATCTCAAAGAGTTTCCGTATCCTACAATTAAAATAGAAACAAACATTACAATCATTCCAATAGCAATCGTGGAAATGGTCTTTTTGGAAACGCCTTTCCATTCTTTGATGACCACTCCCCATAAGTTGGCTATTAAAATGATAAATGCCATGTGTAAAATCCAAGAACTTGGACCGTTCCCCATCTTGCTTTCTCCCATTCCATAAAAGAAAAACTGTAAAAACCACATCGTTCCTGCCAATGCACAAAAGATAATATTAGCTAAAACAGGGACGTTCTTTTTCTTATAATCAGTGTAAGATTTATTTTTAAATGAAAGGTAAAGACACCCAATAAGGTTTGTCGCCATTCCGCCCCAAAGTACTACGACGTAGGTAACATTATTTTGAAAAAGGAATTCTCCCTGTCCCGGATTTGCAGCTTTCCATAGATCGTTAGCAATAATCGCCATTGGCTTTCCTGCTTCCAGTCCGAAATTAAAACAAGCGCTTAATACCCCGGAAATAATGGAAACCAATAAACCTAATCCAAATTTATATTCTGTTTTCACTTCTGTTCCATGAGGATCTAAAGAATCGGTCTGCAATTCTTTTTCTTTCATCATTCCCGCTTTTCCACTGATGATGATTCCTACCACACAAACCAAAAGTCCCAGTAAGACAAATTGTCCCCATGCATTGGAAAACATTAAACCTATATTATCTTTTCCTGATTGAGGAGAAAATTCGTAGTAAATGGAAGGAACGAGTGAGCCAAATATCATGCAAAGTCCTAAAATGATACTGCTCCCCAATGCAACGCCTAAATATCTCACCCCTAAACCATACGTAAATCCACCAATTCCCCACAAAGCACCAAATAAGAACGTTAATCCTAATATTGAAGAGCTTTCGTTCTGAATGATTTCCCAAAAGTTGGGGATTGTCATAAAAGCAGCGAGTGGCGGAACAATAATCCAGGAAACAATTCCTCCGATCAACCAATAGGTTTCCCAAGACCAGCCTTTTACTTTTTTATAAGGCAGATAAAAACTCCCCGACGAAAACCCTCCTAAAAAATGGAAAAAAACTCCTAATAATGCGTTCATACTTATAGTTTATGATTGAATTCGAAAATTAATACTATGGAATCGATTGCGCATCTTGTAGTGTCATGCACATCATTTTATTATTTTCTTTTCGGTAATAAAACTAAGATTTTTTATTAATTTCGGTAATACCAATCAAACATTCCTATTACAAAGATTTTCACAATATTTTAACGCAAAGATTTTCAATTCAATACACTATTATTTAAGTGAGCAAAGAGTGCGAAAATATTCGCTTTTTAAGCAGTAGTTTTATAAGGTCCTTTTACCATTTTTAAGCTTGGATGAAGAAAATAGAAGATAGAAAAAGAAAAACAAGCAAATATTTTACTAAAATCGTATGCTTTATTTGTCGAAGTTGTGCTTGTCAATTTATAAAAATAAACAAGCTATATTCATTCTAATTCTATAGGATTATAAGGCTTAGATTTTACTTTATCTTTAATTTCATTTCCATTACTATCATAAGATGGTGGTAAAAAGACCGCAGGATTGTCTGCATAAGTTTTTTGTATTTCCATAAATTTTTCTCTGCTTATCTGAAAAATTTTATTTTCATTTCTTAAA
This sequence comes from Chryseobacterium tagetis, assembly GCF_016735585.2. Classification (GTDB taxonomy): domain Bacteria; phylum Bacteroidota; class Bacteroidia; order Flavobacteriales; family Weeksellaceae; genus Chryseobacterium; species Chryseobacterium tagetis. The sequence continues at coordinate 817,334 of NZ_JAERSE020000003.1, read as the reverse complement.
TAAATCGGATAAGTTTTTTTGTCTAAAGCTATCGCAGTAAAATGATAATGACCTTTTTTATCTTCTATTTCCATAATTAATCCCGGAAGACCATCAAAAATAAATGGTCCATTGTTGATTGGAATATCCGAAGTATACCATGCCGTATACTTTCTCCCTCTAAAATCTGTTGTTGCCTTTTTACAATTATATCCTAAAATAACTTTTGTTTCATTTTCCAATTTCCAATTAAAAGAAGGCTGTTTTTCGGTATACTGATAATTATCCTTTACTTTATCTTGTATTATTAAAGAGCTCTGATCAATATTTCTTACAATAACTGTTTTCCATCTTGTATTTACCTGCATCATCTGGTTTACTTCTTTTGCTCCTACAGTTTCCTGATGACTAAACTTTTCAATCAACGAATCTAGCTTTATACCGTTCAATTCAGAAAATCTGGAAAATTTATTTCCGATTTCTAAAATACAATTGACTTCTTTTTTATTTGAAGATTTTGGATCTGATATGAATTCAAGTTTATAATATACATTTTGAACACTTGTATCATAATTTTCAGCACTGTAGTTTTCAGCTGGTAAAGAAAAATTACCTGATATTGATTGTGCTTTAACTGAAAACAAGCTGATATAAAGGAGTATAGCAGTTAAATATTTCATAATATAAAATTAAAATCCGTACAATAGAATTATACGGAAATAAATGGTTTTAAATTTAATGTTAATTACATTTGATATCATTAAGCTCTTGTTGAGCATCTAATAGATCTGAAACTGTATCATAATTAGATGCCTGAAGCCAATAAACTGCTCCACATGGAGAGCTGCATTCTACCCATTGAGCAGGTAATTTCAATGCGTTTTTCTCTACTAAAGTAATTTTTTTCATTTCTTTTACTTTTTTAGTTATGGTAATGTCCTTAGCACTTACCATTCCCACCATTCCAAGAACAGCACAAAAAAATAATTTTTTCATCAAATAAAATTTAAATAGTTAACTGATCTCCACTTTGGATATCAACTCAACAAATTTTATAATAAATTCTTAAACTTTTTATTCCAAATGGAATAATCGTCATTCTTTTTGGAATAAAATTTTGTCATGTATCCATTCATTTTTATCTTAGCTGTAACAAATGATAAAAAAAGACTGTTTTATGGACTCCAAGTTCATCATTATGTTTGTAATGTTTCAAACAGTTCTTCATAACCTGAAAAACACAAATGATAATGATGTATAAATTAAATTTCGGATTTAAAATTAAAAAATTAAGAGAGAGTCACAACATTTCACAAGAATTACTGGCACAAGCATTAGAAATTTCTCAAAGCAAGCTCTCTAAAATAGAAAATGGTAGAATCAAGAAAATAGATTTTGTCTTCGTACAAAAAATATGTGATAAGTTTTCTATTACTACTGATGAACTTGTAGATAATGCCATAAAAAAATAAGAGCATAAGAATTTATGTTTGGAAGTTTCGTCTGCTTGGGAGGATAACTTGTTGAACTAAAATGTAATCTTCTAAAAAATAATGGCGTAAATTTTCCCATTCAAACAAAAAGGATCTCAAAGTTATTATGAGATCCTTTATTTATTTTATCCAAATATGGGGCTTTATTTCAATTTATAAACTTCACTAGCTGCAAGCAAGAAACATCCTAATCCGTAATCTTCAAAATCCGGAACTTTATCAATGGCTAAAGGTTGACCGTCTTTCGGTTCTTTTCCTGTTCCCTGAACCCATCCTAAAAATCCGTTTGGTTGCACAGAGTCTTTTACAATCGCATTCCAAGCTTTGATTACAACCGGTAAATATGTTTTTTTATCGATTAAACCTTTGTTGATGCCGTAAGACATTCCGTATACAAACAAAGCGGTTCCTGTCATTTCTTTACCTCCAAAATTTGTAGGATCATGCAGACTTACATTCCAGAAACCATCTTCTCTCTGAAGGGAAGGCAATGTAGACAACAAATCCTTGTAATCCTGTAAGTATTCTTTGTAATGAGGATCAGATTTTGGGGTGTCGTCTAATGTACGGGCTAAAGCAGCCACTACCCAACCATTCCCACGACTCCAGTAGCAGTCTTCTCCATTGGGTTCTTTGTAAGGAGGAACAAAGCTTTTATCTCGCCACCAAAGTTTATCTTTAGCATTGTACAGACCATTTCCGCCATGTTTGTATTTTGTATAGGCATACATTTCGTAATTTCTGTCAAAATACTTCTGATCTCCTGTAATTCTTCCCAGTTTCGTAAAAATAGGCATCGACATTTGTAAGGCATCAATCCACCACCAATCATCAACTTGTTTAGTGGCAATCATACTGTCCATCGAAGCTTTTACGGCTTTAATTCTTTCAGGATTTTTTTTGCCATCAATCTCATAAAGATCAATATAAGTTTGTCCGCAAGCTTGATGATCCGCATTTCGGGTGTACGTTCCGCGCATCAAATCCCAATTATGCTTTTGTGACCAATCCATCGCGTAATTATAGTATTCCTTTTTAGGATCTACTTTGTATAAAGCGATTAAACCTTCATAATAAACGGCACGTGTCCAAAGGTTACTTGGCCATACTTTTTTTCCCACAATTTCTTTTCCCGGATCCGGCCATTTGTTCATAAAATAACGATTGGCACGTTCCGCAACTTCCAAAACTTCTTTTTTATTCGGGAGAGCCGTTTTCTGTTTTTGTGCTGAACAGGAAGAAAATCCTCCGATCATCAGTGCAAAAAAGCTTGCCGTTAATAGTTTCTTCATAATATTTTTTTTTATTTAAATTAAATTGTTGACTAGTAATTTTTTCTAACGCAAAGGACGCTGAGATTCTTATTAATTCTTTATGCAAACTTTTCGTTCGCAAAGGCGTTTCACTCAGCTAAAGGGCTTGACCATCATTTGCTAAACGAAGTGCCTTTGCGAACAAAAAATATTCTCAATTCTTTCAAAAAAATCTTTGTGGCCTTTGCTTTAAAATCATTCATTAAAAGTCCATTTATTTGATATATTTTTTCAGTTCACAATTTTTTAATTGCTTAATTCCTTTTGTCACCAACTCTGCGTTTAAGATTGCTCCTTCTCTATTGGTATGGGTATGATCTTTGGGAAAGAATACTTTCACTTTTTCCGGTCCCATTTTCTGGTATTTTTCGATAACCATTTCATTCAGATCGATAAAATAAGCTCCGGTCTGCTCTGCAACTTCATGAGCCCAAACTCCATATTTGTCTTGTTGAATTTTACCATTTTTATCAAAATCATTCCTCGGAATAGGTGAAACAATGATTGGTATGGCTCCTTTTTCTTTGGCTTCATTTGCATATTTTCTCATGTAATAGCCATACGTATACACGGTTTCATTCACTTTTCTAATCGGATTATAAATATCTTTTGATTCGTCTCCGATTCCTTTAATCGTTCCTCTCGCTCTCAACGTATCTGCCAGTTCACCCCCATCATTGTGCCCAAACTGCATCAAAACATAATCTCCTTTTTTAATGGTTTTCATAATGGAATCCCATCTTCCTTCTGTTAAAAAAGTACGGCTGCTTCTCCCGCCTTTTGCATGATTCTGAATTTCAATTTTACCGGGATTTAAATATAAATCCATAAAACTTCCCCATCCCCAAAGTGAATCCGCTCCTTTTCCGGAACCATTCTGCACCGTAGAATCTCCAATAATGTATAAAACCGGTTTATCTTGGAGTTTTTGAAAGGAAAATCCTAATAATACAACCAACAGTACAAACGGAATGATGATTTTAATTTTCATAAGTTAGTTTTTAGGATTTACTGTATAAATGTTTGGCTTCGGAATTTCTTTCACCGATTCATCGAGATAATAGTCTGTATGCGGAGGCTGATTATAGCCTACATTTTGCCATACAATGCTCAGTCTGTACTGAGGATTATGCATCAACGTATACAGTCTGTGTTTGGTCGGAATGGTGGAACTGAAAATTCTAAGCTCCTGGTTATCGGCCGTTCTGTAAATCAGTTCTTCACGCCAGTCTCCAAAAAGATCTGCCACTAAAGACGGGTTTTTCTTTGTTCCGTTATTAGATTCACATTTAAAATCTTTTGCATCAAATACGACATCCGATTTTGCATTTTTCCAGTCCCATTTTGAAACCACCGTTCCGTCCAAAATCTCGCTTAAAAAATCTCCGTCCCAATAGATTCCCATATTACAGGCAGGAGTTTTTTCTCCGATTTTATTTCCTTTGGCATCGTAAAGTCCTTTCACGCCTGCTCCGGCTGCCCAACATTCTGAACCTTCGTAACGGGGATCTATATTTAATGATAACCCTCTTCCGGGGCCTTGAAATTTACTTTTCGAACTGTATTCCAAAGAAGGTAATTTCCATAGCACTTTTCCTGTTCTTGCATCTCTGAAATGTGCTCCTGCATCATCAAATCTTTCCTGAATATCAAAAATTTCCAATCCGGGATTTGACGGATCAAGATCTCCTACGTGCAAAGCATCACCGTGACCATATCCTGTACTGTTCAATACTTTGCCGTCATCATCAACCGTCATGGCCCCGAAGATAATTTCATCTTTTCCGTCATTATCTACATCTGCAATGCTCAGATTATGATTTCCCTGTCCTCTGTATTTTTTATTTTCTTCTGAACTTTCTGTATCAAACAACCAGCGAAGACTGAGGTTTTTATCTTTATAGTCCCAGGCTGCAATGGCCGTTCTGGTATAATATCCTCTGGACATCACAATGCTTGGCGTTTTTCCATCCAGATAAGCAACAGCACCTAAAAATCGGTCGATACGATTTCCCTTTGCATCGCCCCAGGTTTCGGTCATCTGTTCATTAGTAGGATTCAAACTGCCTGCAAATCTCGGAACTTCATAATTCACAGTATTGATTTCTGCTCCGGTTTCCCCATCAAAAACGGTCAGATATTCCGGGCCGGAAAGGATAAACCCATTTTCATTAACGTAGTTTTTGGTTGGATCTCCTATATATTTTCCTTTTCCGTCTTTGCTTCCATCGGCTGTTTTCATTACAATTTCGGCTTTCCCGTCCAGATCCAGATCATAGACTAAAAACTGGGTGTAATGGGCTCCTTCTCTTATATTTTTCCCTAAATTAATTTCCCACAAGAATGTTCCATTCATTTTATAAGCCTGAATAATCGGCTCATCAGTTATTCCTTTTTGACTGTTATCATGCGACATTCCTGTCTGATGAATAATGATTTCATATTCTCCATCACCATCCAGATCCGCTACGGAAGCATCATTAGGTGAATATCCTGCAGGAGTTTTTAAAGGAATTGAAAAATATGGTTTCTGATTGGCTACATATTCCGCAGAATCCTGATCTACCCAAGGATCATTTGTATTTGATTTAACGAAATAGGTATAGCTTTTGCCTTTATCTGCGGTTTTATCTAAAAAATTAGTTTCATTAAGCAATGGCTTTTCGTTCAGCTTTTTAGTCTTATTGTTTTCCGTACGGTACAGATCGAACTGAGTATTTTGAGGTTCTGTACCCAGCAATCGCCAACTCACAAAAACGCCTGAATTTGCAGGAACAGCTATGATTCCTCTTTTCAGATGTTCCATTTGTCTTTGGGCAGAAAATGCCTGTGAAAGAAAAATGGCAGAGGTAATGAAGATATATTTGACTTTCATAATTCTAATTTTCAATTTTTGTGAGCATAATGACTTTTATTTTTCATTTTTATTATCTATTCTTTTGTCTTGAAACAAAAGAACCAAAAATTCAAGACTTGGAAACTCAGCTAAAATTTCCAAACTCGGGCGGAAAGACGATTGGATTGTCCAATAACATTTTTTGCCGCCACTCAAACACTCGAAATTTCTTAACGGAATTTCCTTAAAATTTTTTAACGCCTCCGTTTCCAATGTCATCATAAAACGCAAACAATTGAATTGCTATCATTCAATTTCAATCGATTGCACGGTTGCGATTTATTTTACCTGTTTCAACAGCCATTTTACCCATTCTTCGGTTCCCTGATAATTGGTGAAATCTGCAGGCAGTTTTTTACCGTCAATATATTCGTTGTAACACCACGGATCTCCTAATGCGAAAACAGTTCCTTTACCCACTTTTGCGATTGCTCCGATGTTTTTACCTTCTGCGGTCAGGATAGCTTTTGCAGGTGATTTCACGTCTATTGAGCTTACTTCTTTCATGTATAGCTTTTGCTCAGAGAAAACTTCATTTCCGGCAGGAACCATCACTTTTCCTTGTTCAAATTCTCTTTTCTGAACGCGGTTATAACTGTCATCATTAAAGTGAATCCCGAATTCTCCGGCCAATTTGTTGAAATGTTCAAATTCAGAATTACCGTTATCATTGCTCATTAAAACCAAAACGCCTCCTTTTTTCACCCATTCTGTAAGGTTTTTGATAGAATTGGCGTCAATCAGGTTGGCTTTTCCTCCGTACGCTTCTTTGTCAATATCCGCATCAACGATGATGTAGATGTTGGCTTTTTTCAAATCTTTTTTTGATGGAGCGGTCGTCAAAGTACTGATTTCTGCACCTTGTTTTTGGAAGATCTCACCCAGCAAAGAAAATCCGCCGTTGGTAGTATCATTCCAGGTATAATGCCAGGATTCCAATGCTTTGGTTTCTTTATTTTCTCTTTTTTCGTTGTTGAAGAAATTATCTAAAACAACTTTCGGTTTGTTCTGTGCATTGGAAATCCCGAATGTTAGGAGCGTTCCTAATGCTAATGTTTTTACTATGGTTTGTTTCATAATTTTATTTACTATTTATTTAACCTGTTTCTCTATAATTTTAACGCAAAGTCCGCAAAGTTTTATTTTTAACTGCTACCTGTTTTTAAGTTCGCAAAGCCGTACACTTAGCTAAGAATACAAAGATTGTTTAATTGCAGACTTTCATCAAATTATTTTGAGTAATATACAGGAATCAATTGAATTTCACCATCTAAACCGGAAGGCTGTACTTTCCAGTCAGAGGCATCGAACGGTTTATAATCAATATTTACAAAATTGATTTCGTGATAATTCCGCCATTCGATTTTATGTTGATCCATATAACGGATTCTGTTGGCCATCAGATTAGACACTTCAATCTGAATAGTATTCTTTCCTTTCTTCAAATATTTTCCTATGTTGATTTCAAACGGAAGACTCCATACCATTCCGGCATCCTGTCCGTTGATCATTACTTTGGCACTTTCGTACAATTTATCAAATTTTAAAACAAAATCATCTGCTTTATTATTTTTTAATTTAAATGACGTCGTATACACTCCGGTTCCAGAGAAACTTTGCGTTGAAGCATCCTCTGTGAAATTTGTCCACGGTTGAAGCGTACTCAGCGTTCTGGATTTTGGAAGTTCAGGACCGCCTTCTTTAAAAGTCAGTTGCCAAGGTTGGTTTAACACAATCGGCACATCCGTTTTTTCAGTATAATACCAATTTGGAATTGAAATATAAATATTTTCGGTGTTCTTTACAATCAAAGATTCTCCCGATTTCATTTGAACTCGTACCAAGTTATTTTGTGTTTCAGCAATTCCAAATTTTCCGTTTTCAGGATTCATCAAAACCACCTGTTTTCCTATGAAATTCAACGGAATTAATTGGTTAATTTCTTTTGAAGTATGATTGACAATATAATAATATTTTCCTTCCTCAAACTTTCTTCTTACAAATTTCAATCCTGTGTCGGTTAACTTTTCTCTTTCAATTTTTAAATATTCCAGGCCTTTTTCTACATCAGAGCTTAAAATAATCTTGCCTTTTCCGAATACTGCTGTTTTTAAATTTCCATTTTGCTGAAAAGGAATTTGATTCCATAAAGATTGTGATTCACTTCTTCTTTTTTCCACTTCAAAAAATCCGGGCACCTCTTTTGGTTCAGTCTGAAAGATTACTGAAGCTCCGTTTTGAGCCAAATTCAGAATACTTTTTAAAGTAGATTCAGGAAAATATTTAGATTGTGGAATAATTAAAACCTTATAAGAGCCTCCGTTTTTTGAAACCTGAATAGTCTGATTTTCAGACTTCGCCTCGTCAATCATTTTATCCGAAACCATATCCAGAGAATAACCGGATTTTCCCAGTTTTTCAAGGTTTTCATAAAATACAGTCGGATGCAGCCATTTTTCAATATTATGAATTTTGAAGGCCATATCTTTCCCTTTCGGACTCGCCCATTGGTCATACACCGGCCAGTACATCAGGATCTCATTGTCAGATTTCCCGCTTTGTAAAACAGATTGAGTTCTTTCAATGTAAGAGTTTAAACCTTTAATATTTGGCCACAAACTGTTTTCGGGAACGAAATTGGTCGAGGCATAAAACAGCCAGCCCGGGAACTGAACATCAGCCGGAGTGTATGTTGTTCCGTGATAAAAAATATGATTGATTCCCGACAAAAAAATCTGTTCTGCTTCAGGTTTTACCTGTGACCATGAGGTTTTGAAATGCTCTGTCAACCACGTAAAAGATTCATTGGAAATCAAAGGTTTTCCTGTAATGTTTGCTGCTGAAGAGGCAAATTTCAGCATATTGATATCAGGAATTTCTTTCGTATTGATGTCTTCAACATTTCTTTTCAACCCCTGAATATCGAATTTTGTGCTTCCGAAAGTTTCAGATTCGGGAATATCAACTGCGGCATATAAATCCAGCAAATTTCCCGGCGAACCGTGTGCCTGATTGGTATTTTTGGAATTTTTTGAATGCGCCCAGTTTGTAAAATTATCCGTAAAATTATGTAAGATCAGCTCACTCATCGTTTCGCGGTAATCTGATTTTATTCTTCCTGTTATCTCATTTTCTTCGTCACTCACCAGATATTTGATGTACGGACTTAGATCATATCCTCTTCTCTTTTTAAATTCATCTTTAAAATCGGCAGTCCAGTCGGCATTATAAACTTCATAGCTGTCATTGAAGAAAGAACGAACACCATAATTCGAATTTCCAAAGGCTGTATCGAAAGTTTTCAGATAATCCTTCGTTGCATCGGGAGAGAAATGATCTAATGTGAAACCTTCTCCACCTGGAGCGGCACGTTTTACTTTTTGCAGTGTTTTACCTACAAAAACAGCATAAATGGTCCATTTTCCTACACCTGGCTTCCAATTAAGTGAACCGTCATCAGAAATTTTATCGATTACAACAACCGCTTCATTTTTTTCGTTATATGCGGTTACAATATCAAGTTTTATTGTTTTTAAATTCTTCTGTTTTTCATCTTTCAGTACAATTTTTTCTGAAAATTTTTCATTTGGCTGAATGGTGTAAGTCTGAACGATCATTTTCGTTGCAGCATCCTGCTCATTAACCTGCGGTCCGCCAATTGGCCAACCAGTTCCGATCGCCATATCAACTCCCATATTCAGGCTTTTTGCTTTATTTGTCGTGAACTGAAGCATTTTCATCCATTCCGGAGAAAGATAATTGAGATATCGGTTTTCAAAACCTTTTGCACCGTAAATCGGAACAATCTCAACGCCTCCAAAACCGGCTTTTGAAAGGGTTGTCAATTGCTTATCCAGTCCTTTTTCATCAACTGCGCTTCCCATCCACCACCAACGCGTCCACGGTTGAGCCGTATTGGTCACTTTAGGCCATGGATTTTGCGCGGAGAGATTTCCGAAAGCAAAACAGAGAACGCTTAGTTTGAGTATATTTTTAATTTTCATTTTTCAACTTTAAATTTAACCACAAAAGGCACAAAAGTCTTTACACACATTAGATATTTTAAGAAAATGATCTTGTTGCTTAGAAGAGTACATTATCTTGAAAATCAACGTTTTTTTTCAATTTCCATCAGGTTTTAAAGATTCCATAAAAATACTTTCCGGCCAGTGAAATTTTTCTGCTGCATCAGGTGTGTTGGGATCAAACGTTGTATAACTTTTGGAAACATATTTCTTCAACGGCAGATTTTGATCAACAATAGATTTTACAACACATTTTGCCAATTCGTAAGCTCCATATGCATTGAAATGGGTATCATCTGCCAAAGCATTGGGCTGATTGGGATAACTGTTTGCCGGATAATATACAAATGCTTTTTTGGCTGCTTCCGGTCCCATCGCTTCGAATAATTTTTTGCTCAGTGCATTTAAATCTATTAAGCTAACATTTTCTTCTTTTGAAATTTCGCGCATTGCGTCAGGAAAATCATCCAGAGTATTCACGATTTTATTGTTTTCATCAAAAACTCTACGATTCATAGAGGTTACCAACACCGGAATTGCGCCCAATTGTTTTGCTTTTTGAATCCATGCTGTAAGTCTTTTTCTATAGCCGGATTTTGTACTGTTTCCCGCTTTTTGGTCATTGTGTCCAAACTGAATGAAGAGATAATCTCCGGGTTTAATTCTATTCCAGATTTTATCGATTCGATGCCGGTCTTCGAAGGCTTTTAAAGTTTCTCCGCTTTCGGCATAATTGGCAATTACCACTTTATTCGGAACGAAAAAATATGGCAACATCTGTCCCCATGAAGCCCACGGTTCATATTGAGCATCAACAACGGTGGAATCTCCTGTTAAATAAATAGTTTTTCCGGTTGTGTTGGGCTGAATGATTACTGAGCAGACTTTAGGTGCTTTATCATTAAATTCTATTGTCAACAGATTATCCCAATGTAAATATTTTGTTTCTCTTGGTTTTAATTTGACAATCCCTATTTTTTCTCCGTTCTGATTACGAATAATGCTGTCTTTTACATGAACTGAGATCTGTTTTTGTACAATTTCACCTTGTTTTGTTGTAACGTCATTCAACATGAGACGACGGTTTTCTACACGAACCGTTGTTTCAGATATTCCTTTTGTATCGCCCAAATTAAGGATAATATCATAATTTCCTTCAGGAATCGCTACCGAAAAATAGAACGGTTTATTACTTGTAATAAAATCTCCCGTCAATGCGTCTCCTCCTCTGTCAACAGCTTGTAAACCGGAAACATCCATAAATCCATAACCACTTTTTTTATCAAATTTTGAAGTGGGTGTAATCGGGATAAATCCATTTTCGACTCTGTTTCCGCCAAAATCAAATTTAAAAGTTGTTTGCTGGCCAAACATTAACGAACAGATAAAAAGCATTAAAAATTCTATTCTATTTTTCATCATTTAATCGGTTAAAATATTTTCTTTTGGCATTGTAAATTGCTTATTTTCATTACCCAGATCCGGCAATCCAAAATAGAAATATAATGTTCTTTTAAATGTTCCGTTCAGATGATTGGGTTCACTTTCCAATCCTAAAGATTCGGTTTTATCATTAATGTTAAACGCCAAAACGGTTCCCAAAGGCGGAATGGCATCTAAAAATGAAATATTTCCACTTGGCAATTTCGGATAACCTTCTGCTCCGTAAATTCCATAAAAATCGAAAAGTCTCACGAACATTTTTTCTTCTTTTGTCCCGATAGTGATCTTTCCTTCTGCTGTATCCAGTTGCATCCAGGAAATGTCATCAAAATAGCCTTTAAATTCAGGATAAATCCAAGGAGACTGTCCGGTTCTTGTTGAGTTCTTTAAATTCTGCCAGACATTATAAGTCTGTCCCTGGGTTCTATTTTTCCAAACGTGATAAGGTCCTTTTCCCAACCATTTTGCACTGATGACGTAATTTTCAGGATAATCAAAACTTACTCCTGCAAACGGGTAATCTCCCGAAAGCGAATATTCGTAGTTTAATTCTAAAACTCCTTTTGGATTGAGCTTCCAAAGAATTTTATTGCCGTTTTTATAGGTTGCTTCTATATTTTGATTCTGTCCTTCTGCAAAAGATTTTATGGATGATAATTCCATTGTCCCATTCACGAAAACAGGACCGTTTCTGAAGGTCATTTTTTTGCCTTTTTTATCAACCACGACAGATTTTAACAAGCCATCTTTTTTCCCGATGCCAAATTCTTTTTCATCAGATTTCAGAATATACAATGAATCATTTTCTGCAACAGAAACCGGAAATTCTTTACTTAAAGATTTAGAAAACTGTTTTGAAATTTCTTCATTAGTATTAATTTTCCAAGTCCAGGTGTAAATTTCTTTTCCGAAAGAATCGGTTGCCGTTAACAATAATGCTTCATTTTCTTTCCAATTCGATGGAAGATTTAAATTGATATTTCCTTTCTCCGTCGGTTGAATAGCCGGAGATTCTACTTTTCCTGTTTTTATTACATCAAATCCGGATTCAGAAGAAAATGATGTTTTAAACTTAACTAATTTCCATTCGAACTGACAATCCTTCAGATTCGTAAAATGATACCGGTTTTCTACAGGAATGATTCCATTAAAATCATCTGGAAGCGTTTTTAAATCAATTTTTACCGGACTGTAAATTTCGCGGATGGCATAAAAACTCCCTTCTTTTTCACGATGTGGACCCAACACTCCGTCGGGCGCATTAATCGCATTCACATCAATCTGATGATTAAAATCGGTTCTTACCAACCCTTCATCCACAAAAGCCCAGAGAAATCCTCCCGCTCCTTTCTTAGAATTCCAGTGAAGTTCCCAGTAATCGGCTAAAGAAGTTCCGCCACCACCGTCATCCTGTGCGTGTAAAAATTCGGTCGGCATATAGATATTTTCGCCTTCCAGGATGTTTTTTGTGCTGTAATAATCTTCGTAGTGATTACAGTCAATTCCGTTGAAAGCATTTCCCGGTTTATGGTGTGCGTGAATGACGGGACGATTTGACAGATCATATTTTGCAAATTCTGCATCCAAATCAAAATTATGTCCGCCTTCATTTCCGTTGCTCCAGAAAATAATGGAAGGATGATTGGCATCTCTCATCACCATTTCTTTCACGAGTTTTTTCCCAAGTTCCGTGCTGTATTTTTTTTGCCAGCCAGCCAATTCATCCAAAACGTATAAACCAAGTGAATCGCAAATTTTAAAAAATGATTTGTTGGGTGGATAATGGGAACAACGAGCCGCATTCATATTCATTTCTTTGATAAGCTGAACATCCATTAAATCTATATTTTCTGTAACAGCTCTACCCGTTTCCGGCCACCAAACGTGGCGGTTGATGCCTTTCATTTTCACTTTGGTACCATTGATAAAAATTCCGTCGCCTTTTCGGATTTCAATCGTTCTGAAACCAAATTTTTCTTCGGTTTGACTGATTGTTTTTTTGTTTTTGGTTAAAGTAAATTTTGCTTTGTACAAATTCGGAGTTTCTGCCGTCCAAAGTTTTGGATTTTTTACGGAAAACTGAATATGTTTTAAAGTATCTCCTTTTTGGATTTGAACCTGAGATTCGCCAACTAAATTATTTTTGACATCAAATAATTCTACCTTTATAATGTTAGCGGTATTGATTCCTTTTACATGAACATTAGAACGAAACGTTCCGTCCGCTTTGGCTTCAATAGCTGTTGATGTAATATATTCTTTCGGGTTTGCTTCCAAGTACACCGGGCGAAAAATTCCTCCCAAAATCCAATAATCAGCTAATCTTTCTGCATTATTGACCGATTTATCAGCCGACATTTTGGAAACTTCTACTTCCAGAATATTTTCTTTTCCAAACTGAATTTTATCTGAAATATCATATTTAAATTCATAAAAGGCTCCCTGATGAACTGCTCCTGCCAATTGTCCGTTGATTTTCACTTCGGTATCGGTCATAGAGCCTTCAAAAACAATATTGATGGCTTTTCCTTTCCAAGAATTGGGAATCATAAAATGATGTTTATACAAACCTACTTCATCATTAAATTTAAAGTTTCGTCCATACGTCACATAATCGCGACCATAATTGTAAGAACCGAAACCCTGCTGCTCCCAATGAGAAGGCACATTAATGTTGTCCCAACTTCCCGATTTCCGGCCTCCGCTGATCCAAAAATCCCATTCTTTGGTATGCTCTGCATCTTTCCCACTCAGGAATTGAATTTCCTTAGACTGAGAAAATAAAAGCTGTGAGCAAACACATAAAAAAGCGAATATTTTGGAAGAAAAACTCATTATTTTGTAGCAATGTCGGAGTCGTCTTTTTTATCGTAAGTCTGTCCTAAAGAAGCTACTTTAGTAACATTTACCTTGATTTGTTTTAAGTTTTGAATCGCACTTAAGTTTTGTTCTTCAGGCTTTAATGCTTTTATTGTAAGATTTTCAAACGTGAAATCCTGTAACTCATATAAATCTGATTTTTCAACTGCAAAAGCAGTTTCACAACTGATATCGATATTTTTTAAAACTACATTATTAGCCAAAGATCTTTTCGGCTTTTCTTCGCCTTTTAAGTCAAAAAACTGGCTCCATCCTTTTACATATAAAAACGTTTTCACATTTCCTTTGATATTATCAAGCGTGATGTATTCGTAATGTTGTGGAGTATCGGGACGCATTTTCAGGTGTAATAATCTTGATGCATCTTTTACCGTTGAATTTCTGAAAAGAATATTGTAATTGTGAATCGATTCACTTCCGCAAGTCAATGCAGAATGACAGAATCCGAACGTATTGTCTTCGATAATGATGTTTCTGTTTTCTCCATTTTCAGGAGCTCTGTCGGCTTTCGGGCCTTTTCCACCTTTTAAAGCAATGGCATCGTCATTGACAGACAGATAGCAGTTTTTCACCAGAAAATTGGTACAGGCATCGATATCAATTGCATCTGTACTCGGTGCTTTTACAGGTTCTTTCGGTGCTAAAATCGTTAAGTTTAATAATTTTACGAATTCACTTTTATAGTAATGAGTACTCCAAAACGGAGAATTTTTTACTGTAATTCCTTCAATCTGAATATTTTTTGAGTTGGAAACATAGATAATTCTAGGTCGCATTTCATCCATATTGGTACATTTAGGATTCCATTCGCGTCTTTTCCAGAATGATTTCCAGTACCTCAATCCATTTCCGTCAAGAGTTCCTTTTCCTGAAATGGTAAAGCCATCCAATCCGTCTGCATTAATGATAGCCGGAAAATATTTCACGGTTTGACCTTCCATTCTGGTGGTGACTACCGGAAAATCATTGATATCGTCGCTTCCTTTTAATTTGGCTCCGTTCTCTAAATATAAATGAGTTCCCTGTTTAAAAAACACAGAACTAATGAGGAAAGTTCCTTTAGGTACGACGATTACTCCGCCTCCGTTTTTAGCTGCGTTATCAATAACCGCCTGAAATTGTTTAGTCTGAAGAACAGTACTGTCATTCTTCAACCCATTATCAGTAAGAATGTATTTTTTTCCTAATCTGTTGATGTCTGTAGGTTTATTTTCTTTAAACCATTTTGGAATCGCGGTTCCGTCGGGAAATTTATCCTGACTTTTAACTTCCGTTGAGGAGAAAAAAAGTATAAATAGAGCGCCTAATACGCCAGATGTCTTTGAAAGTTTCATAACTTTTTGCTGTGAATCCTGAATTATTTTAACTAAACTAATTAACAAAAATAAAAGTATACATTTTAAAAGCTTACGGTATCCTGCTCTTTCATGTGGAAATTTTGATTTTAGATATCAGAAAGGTATAAGTTTTTATTATTTTAAAACTTGTTTCACTAAAGAAATCTCTCCCAATTTCATTATCTTTAACTTTTATTTCTAATTCTTTTATGGATACAAGACCTGATCAGAATTCCATTATTACCCAACGTCTTCAGGAAATGCAGAAAGAATGGTCTGTTCTATCTGCGCTGAACCGTTCATTTTCAAAGGCTTTGGATAAAAAAAGTTTTGGACAGGCTTTACAGCAGTCTTTCAAAGAAGAATTTGGATTTAATGAATGCTTAGTTTTGCAAATTGATGAGCAACATAAAGAAAGCGAAATTTTTTATTCTACGTTTCAAGTTCAGTCTGCCCAAAATCAGTCTTTGATAAGCTATTTTCAACAGTGCATCAATTCTCCTGAAGTTGTTCTTTCCGATCTCAAAGATTTTAAAGAAACTAAAACATTCTTTTTTGAAGCCAAGAATAAAGAAATGCGCTCTGTCATTGGTTTTTGTCTGCCTTCTGTTGACGAAACCATAAATATCATCTTTCTATTTTATAAGAATTTTGTTTCGTTAGGTGGCATCAATGAAAGAATTTTAACCCAAATTTCTACACAGCTATCCATCACCATCAGAAATATTTCTCTCACGGAAAAGTTTAAGAATCTTGAAATCCAGAATGGAAATTCACAAATTGAGATAGAAACAGAGGTTTCTCAAAAATCGGAACATGGATTTCAGGGAATTATCGGAGAAAGTAAGATCATGAAGGATATTTTTGAGAAAATCTCACAGGTTGCTCCATCTGAATCTAATGTTCTGATTCATGGAGAAACAGGTACAGGAAAGGAATTGATTGCTCAGGCTATTCATCAGCTTTCTAATTTTTCTAATAAGAAAATGGTCAGAATCAACTGTGCAGCCATTCCGGCGAACCTCATCGAATCCGAACTTTTCGGACACGAAAAAGGAAGCTTTACAGGAGCAACGGAGCAGAGAAAAGGAAAATTTGAGGAAGCTCACAACAGCACTATTTTTCTGGATGAAATCGGCGAACTTCCTTTAGAATTGCAGGGTCGATTATTAAGGGTTTTACAGGAAAAAGAGATTGAACGAATTGGAGGAAATAAAAGAATCAAAGTGAATGCAAGAGTCATTACCGCCACGAACAGAAATCTGGAAAAAGAAGTACTTGAAGGAAACTTCAGAAGTGATTTGTTCTATCGTCTGAATGTTTTTCCTATTGAATTACCCGCTTTGAGAAAAAGAAAAGAAGATATTCCATTATTGGCAGAATATTTTCTGAAAAAACTACACATAAAAACAGGAAAAAAAATCACCGGATTCTCACAAAAAGTAATGAATCAGATGATCGAAAATCCTTGGCTGGGAAATATTCGTGAGCTGGAAAATATAATAGAAAGAAGTATTTTAACTGCGAAAGACAACATCATCAAAGAAATAAATCTCCCAAAAGCCATAACTGTTCAAAATGATCATCAGGATTTTCAGATCAAACCATTGCAGGAGATTGAAAGGGAGTATATTTTAAAAGCTGTTTCAAGATGTAACGGAAGAATTTCCGGTAAAAATGGGGCTGCTGTTTTATTGGGTTTGCCTTCTACAACATTGATTTCTAAAATGCAGAAGTTAGGGATTAAAAAGGGGCATTATTTTAGAGGAAATGAATAGTTTTTAATCTGTTAAGATTTTTTAGTAAAGGATTTAAGTTAATTAAGATCTTTAATTATCATTTTTTTGACGCAAAGAATTATTTTTCTTCTTTCTGATTTAAGAGAGCAAAGACTGAATCAATTTCATTGATTTTATGAAGCTAATGTATATTTACTTTTTTCAAATCATACTTAAATATTCTACACTTCTTAAATAATATCTTAATGGTTTAAAGGAACTTATTCTTTCATACTCATCTCAATTTTCTCGGAAAATAATGTTGCGAAATTTTTATCTATCATTTTTTGACGCAAAGAATTATTTTTCTTGTTTTTGATTTAAGAGAGCAAAGACTGAATCAATTTCATTGATTTTATGAAGCTAATGTATATTTTACTTTTTTCAAATCATACTTAAATATTCTACACTTCTTAAATAATATCTTAATGGTTTAAAGGAACTTATTCTTTCATACTCATCTCAATTTTCTCGGAAAATAATGTTGCGAAATTTTTATCTATCATTTTTTGACGCAAAGAATTATTTTTTTTTTGTTTCTGATTTAAGAGAGCAAAGATTGAATCAATTTCATTGATTTTATGAAGCTGATGTATATTTTATTTTTTTCAAATCATACTTAAATATTCTACACTTCTTAAATAATATCTTAATGGTTTAAAGGAACTTATTCTTTCATATTTATCTCAATTTTCCCGGAAGATAATGCCCAAAAGATCCAAAGTCCTAGGATGATCATTAATGAAACGACAGGAATCCAAAAGGAAAAAATGAGTGCTATTACGTAAATCGGTAATCCGTAAAGGTAATTATTATGAATTTTTCTGATGGCTAGATCTGTAATTCCCGGACGGAGCAGTTTTTTATCGCGACTCGCCAAAAACCAGAGAAGATTGTAAGCAAGATTAATGAAAACAAAAATTCCCGTATACAGAGCTACTACGACAGAGGAAGCTTCTCCGTCAAAATAACGGGCCAGTAAAGCTGTCGGATATGAAACTGCAGAAACTAAAAAGAGAATCAATCCGTTTGCAAACATAATCGCTGAATTTCGACTGTAAATCTGCTTAAAAATTTTATGATGGTTCACCCACATGATGAAAATGCTAAAGAACGAAAGGATGAAAGCCAAAAAAGCCGGCCATTGATTTTTGATATACACCAAAATGTCACTCCCGTTTTTTATAGTATCCTTTTCCGGAACATGAAGATCCAATACCAAAAGTGTGACTGCAATGGCAAAAACGGCATCGCTGAAGCCTTCTATTCTTACGGTTTCTTTTTCCATGACTGATTATTTTGTTTGTTTTTGTTGCTGATTGTAAAGGCGCAAGGATTTTATCTTCGGTAAAATTGAAGATTAGTTTTTATTGAATTTTTTTAAATAAATTTTGGCTAAAGCCTTTATATTTTACGTTTATTGAAAAGCGGACTAAAGTCCGCTCCTATTGAATGGATCGTTTATGTTTTTTGCCATTGGCTACGCCGCATCATTGATTTCTGACGAAGGGAAAATCTTATGAGAGAATATTAGAGATTCTTCACTCCGATTTGCTGCATTCAGAATGACAAAATCGATGTATATTTACTTATATCCTTTATCAATTCCCAGTTTTTTCATTTTTGAATATAAAGTCTGCGGTTGGATCTTCAATAATTCTGCAGCACCTCCGATTCCTGAAACTTTCCCGCCACAATTCTGAAGTGCATTCATAATGTGTTCTCTTTCCATTTCTTCCATTGATTTCAAAACACCTTTGTTCTCAACTGATTCCTGAGTATTTTTGGGAAGTTCAACGTTTTCAATTTCATTGGTTTTTGCCAAAAGAACGCTTCTTTCAATCAAATGCTCCAGTTCACGGATATTTCCCGGCCAGCTGTAATTTAATAATTGTTCTACAGCATTTTTGCTGATGGAAGTTATATTTCTTCTGGAAGCTGTTGCATATTTATTGAGGAAAAAATTGGCTAACAATTCGATGTCTTCTTTTCTTTCTCTCAAAGCTGGTAATTCAATCGGGAAAACATTTAATCTGTAATATAAATCTAGTCGGAATCTGCCTTCTGCAACTTCTTTTTCAAGAGAACGATTGGTTGCTGCAACGATTCTTACGTTAACTTTAATGGTTTTATTTCCGCCTAGTCTTTCGATTTCTTTTTCCTGTAGAACTCTCAATAATTTCACCTGAGAATCTAATGGTAATTCACCAATTTCGTCCAAAAATATAGTTCCTCCGTTTGCTTGTTCAAACTTCCCGATTCTTTGTGTATTCGCTCCTGTAAAGCTTCCCTTTTCATGCCCGAAAAGTTCGGATTCAATTAAAGATAAAGGCAATGCCGCACAATTGACAATCACAATCGGCTGAGATTTCCTCTCGGAAAGTTCATGAACAGAATGGGCTATTTTTTCTTTTCCTGTACCACTTTCTCCGACTACCAAAACCGAAGTATCTGTTGGAGCCACCACTCTTACTTTTTCAACAACATCCTGAAGCACCTTACTTTTTCCGATGATTCCTTCAATCGATTCGCTGTCTGAATTTTTAATGAATTCACATCCTTTTTCAATATCAAAACGATATTTGGCTATGTCGAGCATAACGATGAGATCCCTTTCTCTGAAGGGCTTTACCATAAATCCGTAAGGTTGGGTTTCCTTCACCGCCTCAAGTGTCGACTGGTTTGTATTTGCAGAAATGTATAAAAACGGAAGATTGATCTCGCGCAATTCCCACGCAAGATCAATTCCTGTAAGATCGCCTTTCAGCATGATGTCGAGAAGTACCCAATCCGGTCTTTTTTCGGCAATGGATTTTCTTGCCTGAATCACAGAAGAAGCAATTCCCGTCACCTGATATCCGGCTTTTATTAACATAATTTTGAGATCATTGGCGACAATAAACTCATCTTCTACAATTAAAATTTTTTCTTTCATTGTTATTTAAAATTTCCGCTTCTTATTTTGAAGTTTCCATTTCTATGTTTTTCTTAAATGTTATTTTTATAGTTAAACCATCTTCATTTTCAAGAGAAAAAATTCCGTCCAGCTGATCGGTCAGTCCTCTCATTAAGTTCATTCCCAAAGATTCGGTTTCGTCAATATTAAAGTCTTTTGGAAGACCTATTCCGTTATCTGAAATAATCAGTTCATAAGAATCATTTTCAACACTTTTAAACGAAACTTTAACTTCGCCTTTCCGATCGTCCGGAAATGCATATTTCACCGTATTATTAATTGCCTCATTCACAATAAGTCCCATCGGAACGGCTTGTGCAACATCCAGGAAAACTTTTTCTGTATCCATCGTAAACTGAATCTTCTTTTCTGATGAATAGCATTCTTTGATGTAAGCAATCAATTCATAAATATACCACGACATATCAATCGTCGAAAGATTGTCTGACTGATATAATTTCTGATGAATCAAAGACATCGCATGCATTCTGTGCTGGCTGTTCTGAATGGCTAACAACGCATCTTCATTGTCTAAATAAGCGGATTGTGTATTCAGTAAACTAATAACAATCTGCAAGTTATTCTTTACACGATGATGAATTTCCTTTAAAAGCCATTCTTTTTCGGAAAGTAATTTTTTCAGCTGCTCGTTTTGTTCGTCAATCTGTTTTCTCTTTGATTCTAACTTTTTATTTGCATTTGATTTCAGCCTTGAACGATTGTACAGTAAAGCAGCAAAAAGAAGCAGAACTAAGATACTTCCTATAAAAACATACCGAATTACTTTTTCATTTTGAATTTTTGCTTCCTGTAATTTTCGCTGGTGGGTAAGCAGTTTAATGTTTTTATCTTTCTTTTCTGTTTCAAACTGAAGCTCCAGAGCCTCAGAATGTTTTAGCTTCTCCATATTAAAAAGTGAGTCTCTAAAAATCTGATGCTGTTTCAAGTGTTTTATTGCCGATTCGTATTTTTTATTGGCATGATCAGACTGGTAGGTTAACAGCTCAATCTGTGAATACAAAATGAGCTGGTTGGATTTTTTAGCAAATTCTTTAAATTTCTCAAGATATGCATAGGTTTCTTCTGCGTGACCTGAGTTTTGAAGATAAATAATGATTCCGTTGAGTTTGTAATACAGCCCCACCTCAGATTCTTTATATTTTTTCAATAATTCCTGATAATAAGGTTCTGCTTTATGAGGTTGTTTTAGTAAAGAATAGCATATTGTAAACATAAAAAGCTGTCTGACTTTGGTCAATTCGTCTGTCGGAGGATATGTTTTCTCGGTTCTTTTCAACGTTCGTAATGCTGCACGATAATTCTTTTGCTGACAATATAAGGAGGCTAAATTATACGTTAAGACATTAATATCACTAATATTTTTGTATTTCACAGCCAAATCCAGCGATTTTTCGAAATTAGCAAAAGCCTGAGTATATTTTAAAACATCATAGTAAGCCAATCCCAAATGATTGTAAATTGTACACCACTGATAACTTTTATCATCTACATATTCTGCTGTTTTTTCCGCTAAAAGTGCGTATTGCAAAGACATTTGTGCATTTTGTAGTATTCCGTAATTTCCCGACATTAGGGTATAAACACCTTGAAGTTCCTTGAAACCTATAGATTTATAAATATTCACCGCATTTTCGAGGAGCTCCAAAGATTTTTGATTCTCCCCTATAATGCTGTAATAATCTCCCAAATCTTTTAAGGCATCACCTTCTTTTTTGAAAAATTTATATTTCTTATAAAGCGGTACTGCCAATTCAAGATATTTTATTTTCTTTCTGAAATCTTCTTCTTCATAACCTTCATAAGCACAAAGCTCGCGGTATATATCGGGAAGAACAGACAGGTTGTTTTTTATCGCATACGAAAGTGCTTCATTGGTCTTTTTCTGTGCGGTTTTAGAATCTCCTTTTTCACGGGTAATCTGCGCCTCCAAAAGCATCAGCTTTCCGGTTCCTAATTTATATCCTAAAGAATTGCTCAGTTTCTGACCTTCCTGCCTCAACTGATTTGCCTTATCTATATCTGATTTTATTTCACCTTCTTTCGTAAGATAATAGTCGCTTAATCTGATAAGCAATTCAACTTTCTGCGTATTATTTCCTGCTTTACTAATTTCTTTTTCCAATTGTTTTGGATCTTCTTTTGGTTGACCGTTTACTATTAAAAAAGCAGAAAAAAGCAATATTATTGAAGATAAAATACGCCAAGAGGTAAAAGTGAATTTCATTGTTTAAAGATAATCTATTATGCTTTTATTTACCAATGTTGCTCCCTAAATTTTACGGTGATAAAAATAGCAAATCAACATCGCCAAACCAGGTAAGACAAGTGTTACCAAACCGAATTCCTTTCCTGCATATGCACCTAAAAAACAACCAACCAAAAAACCTAAAATGGTAATCAACTGTTTTTTCAAACTATCTAAAGCTTCCGGATGATGGAATCCGTTTTTCAACAGTGTTCCGAAATCTAAAGAAGCCTGAGTGACGTTTCCTGTCATCATCGTAGTTGGTCCGTGCGTTTCCTTTGCATACAGCTTTCCAAAGGCATTCTGAAGTCCCATTGCAAAAACTGCCATCATCGTTATTGCATACATCATCCATTCTTCGAAGACATTATTATAATGTAAAACAGCAACAATAACTCCGCTTAACAATAATAAAATACCTTCCCAGCACAAAATCGTATAATGATTAAGTGCTTTTCCTGCAATTCTTCCACCAACCATTACGGCTAAAATAAAGACCGGAAATGTGAGTAGCTTTACCCAAGCATGAATATCGGATCCTTTCACAAACTGGTAGGCAAATACAATAAAGTTTCCTGTAACATGGGCCGAAAAAATAGCATCTGCCGATACAAAAGTTACCGTATCACAATAGCCTGCAATCATTGTGAGCAGCAATGTGACATAGCCAATATTATGTTTTACTTCCATTATTTTATTTTAAATGAGAACGAAGCATCCATGCCATTTTTTCGTGAATTTCCAATAATCCGGTGATAAAATCACTTGTTCCGGCATCACGAAATTCAACAGCAAAATTTTCTATATTTTCACGAAGATGAATTAAGATACTTTCATGATCAGAAAGCAGGGTTTTAATATATGTTATACTGTCGTTCGATTCTAAATGATGCTCTGAAAGGTGCGTTAATGAAAGATATTCTCTCAGTGTCGCAGGAGCGTAATGTCCTAATGTTCTGATTCTTTCAGCAATAGTATCAATAATTCCGTCTAACTGCTGATATTGTGCTTCAAAAAACAGATGTTTGTTGTAAAAGTCCTGCCCTTCTATGTTCCAGTGGGCTTTTTTTGTTTTTGTATATAGGACAAATTCATCTGCTAAAGTTTCTACTAATTTTTCAGCAACTTTTGCTAAATTTTCGTTTTTAATTCCAATTGAAGTGTTCATTTTAAATATGATTTAATAAGTAATAATCGAGTGAATATTTTCCTGCGCCAAGAGCAAGAATGAGTAATAATGATAAGGTGTACATAAACGGAACATCGCGAACTTCCAGAGAATCTTTTCTGTGAACTACAAAATATCCGATGGCTGTTACACCAATTGTTGGCAAAACCGCCAGTCTTGTTCCCAACCCTAAGATGATTAAAAAAGGAACGATCAAATCAGCAAATGAAGCTACCAAAGCATTCATTTTATCGGGTAGTCCGAGCGGATTCGGAATGATTTCTTTCTGTCCGTTTTCCAGCCTGAATTTCTTTAATCCATGAACTCTGAATAATTGAATTCCAAGTAGCACACGGAAGATCAGAAAGGCAATATCGTTAAATGACGAACCCAAATCTGAGGTTAAAATTTGTTTTAAAATTTCCATAATTTTTAAGTTTAAAAAGCAAAACAAGAACAGCCCAACGCACCCCAAAATGAGTGATAATTATTAACAGGAAGATTGCTCATTCTCGCTGCATTATGATTGTGCTCATGAACATCGCAACTTCCTGCACAACTGTGAATTTGAGAAATCAAAGGTGCTTTTAATTGAGATTGTGTATTCTTCTCAATTTCTTTCTGAAAATGTCCGCCGACAGGATAATAACCGTTATATAAATTCGTAGGGGACCAATCGGGAAGGACAGGAATTGATGGCGGTGCAAATGATGAGAATTCTCCTTTTGCATAGACAATTTTTCCGTCAACAACTGTCATTTCAGATTCTATATTTTTTATTTCTTCGTCTTCAACGGTGAAAAAATCTTTATCTAAAACAGCCAAATCGGCAAACATCCCTACTTGAATATCTCCTTTTTTCTGCTGTTCCTGAGAAAACCACGCACTTCCTTTCGTGTATAATTCAAGCGCTGTTTTGCGGTCTAATCTTGTTTCGTGATACAACTGAAGTCCGCCAACCGTTTTCCCAACTGTTAACCAATACATGGAAACCCAAGGATTATAACTGCTTACTCTCGTTGCATCCGAACCTCCACCCACTGGAACTTCCATTTCCAGCATTTTTTTGATTGGAGGAGTGCTTTCTGCGGCCGCAGAACTGTAACGATCTGTAAAATATTCGCCCTGATAAGCCATTCTGCTTTGAATCGCGATTCCTCCGCCCAACATTTTTACTCTTTCTATATTTTTTTCATCAATGGTTTCAGCATGATCAAAAATCCATGGCAAGCCGTTGAAAGGAATATCCTGATTTACTTTTTCAAAAACATTTAAAAACCTCGTAATGCTTTCGTTGTACGTTGCATGAAGTCGGAAAGGCCAACGGTTTTCGACTAACAATCTGACCACTTTTTCGAGATCGGCTTCCATATTTTCAGGTAAATCAGGTCTTGGCTGTAGAAAATCTTCAAAATCTGCCGCCGAAAATACCAACATCTCTCCTGCCCCGTTGTGTCGATACATATCATCCCCTTGATGCAGCTTTACAGTATCAATCCATTCACTGAAATCTTCAAATTCATGTTTTGGTTTTTGGGTAAAAAGATTGTAGGCAATTCTTACGGTAAGCTGTTTTTTTTCATTTAATTCATTCACCACCTGATAATCATCCGGAAAATTCTGAAAACCACCACCTGCATCAATAACACTGGTAATTCCGAAGCGGTTCAGTTCTTTCATAAAATGTCTCGTAGAATTCACCTGATGTTCATACGACAATTTCGGACCTTGTGCTAAAGTCGAATACAAAATCATTGCGTTTGGTGTTGCGATAATCAATCCTGTCGGTTCTCCGTTTGCATCTCTTTCAATATATCCACCAGCGGGAGCAGGGGTATTCTTTGTAAATCCAACTGCTTTCAGAGCCGCTCGGTTCATCAAAGCCCGGTCGTACAAATGCAGGATAAAAACAGGAGTTTCAGGAGCAATAGCATTAATTTCTTCCAACGTCGGCATTCTTCTTTCAGCAAATTGAAATTCTGACCAACCGCCAACTACACGGACCCATTGCGGAGAAGGCGTTCTGTCAACCTGATCTTTCAGCATTCTCAAAGCATCTGCTAAGGAAGGTACTCCATCCCAACGTAATTCAAGATTATAATTTAATCCCCCACGAATCAGGTGAATATGAGAATCATTGATCCCCGGAACGACTCTTTTCTTTTTTAAATCAATCAATTTTGTGGATACATCTGAAAATTGATCTACCAAACCATCATTTCCAACCGCGATAATTTTTCCTTCTTTAATCGCCACTGCTGAAATATCCGGTGTTTCCTGATTGAAACTGTAAATTTTTCCGTTGTATAAGATTAGATCTGCCTTCATCATTACTTAGTATTCAATTTTGTGATTGCTTCTTTAATTCCACCTCCAGCAACATTGAAAAATGCAGGACCTGCCAATAAAATCAGCTTCTGAACCGTTATTTTTTCGGATAAATGTCTTTGGTTTAAATAAGATTGAGCTCGATATGCATCAAAAGCACCTAATACTACATTTTCTGCTACCAAAGCTGTTGGAGAATCGATTCCTGCATCTTTGATATCGCTGGCAAAAGACACGGTTTTTATTTTTAGTTTTAAGGCTTCTCTCATTGCCACGCTTCCCACTTCTTTCATTAATTCAGCATCGAAGGAATTTCTGTTTCCCAATCCGATTAACAATAATTTCTTAGAGGATAAACTTCCTTTTGGTGGCGTTATTAATAATGTTTCCAAGGCATGACCTTTGAATTTTCCGGTTTTTCTTACATCAGTGATTGCTCCTTTTAAAGCATCATCCAAATGAACCATTCCGTTGAGTTCTTTGGGTAAAGCAGGTGGATTGAAAATGTCGCCGTCAGTATATTCGAAAACGCAGGCAATCTGCAAATCTGCCATTGCCGCAGAAGGTCCCTGAACAAGTCCGACAACGGAAACTCCGTCAACCGTCCCCCATGTTGTAGTAGTTCCAATCGCCGTTTTTGTTTCCGTTGTTTGTGCGGAAACGAAACTGGTTGCTGAAGTGGCTAAAACAAATGCCGTGAATATTGTTTTTGACCAGTTTAGATATTTTGAAATTGATTGTTGCATAATAAATGATTTTATTGTTAATGTTGGTTTATCGTAAAGAGGTAAGGATTTTATTCGTGATACAATCTCTCTGCTTCTGTGCAAACCTCATAGGTTTTAAAAACCTATGAGGTTTAGTTTAAGAGCATGTCAAATAGCTGCTTAATAAATTTTTAGAGTTAGACAGAATTTAGAATTTGAGGGGTTCAATAATTAAAATTTAAATCCTAATCGGATGTTGTAGAAGACACCGCTTTTTGCATTCGGAATAACATCCTCAATAAAAGCTCCTTTTCTGAAGTACTGAATTCCGCTCACTAAAGAAATATATCTATTAAAACTGTATGTGAAATTGGTTAAATAGGCTGTTCCGATATATCTTTTGTCTGAGCTGCTTCCGGGACGGTTCAATACTCCGCTTGGTCGGTAAACTCCATCGTTAAGGGAATATCGCCAGTTAAAAACGGCATCCATCTGCATTTTAAGTTTTGAGGTTAAATCCAGTGTGACGTAGGGATGAATATCTATTAAATTAACAGGACCAATCTGCGGACTAAAGCCAAAATAACCTCCTTTCGGATACAGAGGATTGAAAGTCTGGAGTTTTCCGTCATTTTTTTCTTTGTCACCGGAAATATAATCGTTTCGAAGGTTGATACTTGGTTTGAATTTTACATTTTCAAATAAGTATCCGATATCTACAGAACCTGTCCATGCACTGATCCTTTCTTCTCCGAAAGTTCCGAACTGATAGGCCGCTTCCAGATTGTAAATAAATCCTCCTCCGTATTTCCAGAATCTTCCACCGACAGTATGACGTTTTTCTTTAGCTGTTCCGGCTTCAAATTGGGATTCGTCTCTTCGGATCCCGATGTAATATAAATCCAAATTTCCTGCTTTTGGGAAAATAATTTTGGAATATAATCCCCACAAATTGAGCTGTTTTGACATTTTATTATCGAAAAATCCGACATTGATACTATCTGCCATCATTGCAAAAGCATCGACTGAAATATTCTTCTGGGAATACATTAATTTAGCTCCTGTAAAAGAAAGCCTCGCGTTGGGACCTTCTCTTACGGAAATCAGTCTTCCTGAGCCATAATCCAACTCTTGTCTTCCGATTCTGGAGGTCAGTTTTCTATTTTTATTTTTTAAAAGATCTACATCAATAAAGAGATTCTGAATGCTCAACTGATCTTCATCGATTCCGCGGGGGCCGTTTTTTCTTCCGTCCTGCAAAGCACTTCGAAGCTGTGAAAAAATCCTCACCCTTTCACCCAAATGCAAATCTGCATGAACATCATACCGTTGCAGAAAAAAATTGTTGTGACCGATATTCAGCCTTCCCCAATCTTCATTGTTGAAATCTACATATTCATACCGCGCTTCTCCTCCGAAAGACAGATATATATTTTTCTTTTCATTCAGGGGGAAAAATTTAACTTTATTATAAAAAGTATCTGAAGAATCTTTTAAATATTCATAGTTTTCGTCGTAACGCAGGAGCTTGAAACTCTGTGCCGATAAACTTACAGAACAAAAAAAGATAGTTAAGATGACAATTTTTAAAAGCGATAGGGAAAGTGCTGATTTCAACATTGAAAATTGTATATAAATATTAGTGGTTCAACATATTGTGAGCATAGTGAATTCCCAATCCGTAAGAACCTCCATATTTTTTCATAAGATTCGTTACCGGAACATACGTTTCCTGACGTGCCCAATCTCTCTGCAATTCTAAAATATACTGAATTGAGGTCACAGGTTTTACGCCCGCGTGAATCATTCTCTGAACAGCTCTTTCATGGGCTTCATCAGTTACATCTCCACAAGCATCGGTAATTACATATACATCGTAACCTTCTTCCAATGCAGATAATGCAGGTCCTACGATACAAACTCCCGTCCACAAACCTGCAAAAACAAGTTTTTGTTTCTGAGTTCCTGTAATCGCTTTGTAAGCGTTTTCATCTTCCCAGGTATTCATTGTTGTTCTATCGATATAACCTGAAGTGGCAATTGGATATGCTTCTTCGATTTCAGGAAAAACAGGTCCTGCAAAGCTTTCTTCAGCAACAGTTGTAACGATAGTCGGAACGTTGAATATTTTTGAAGCTCCGCAAACTACAGCAACATTATTACGAAGTTCGTTCATAGAGATACTTTTTGTTGCAAATGCCATCTGACCTTCAAAATCAATAAGGACAAGAGCATGATTATCGGGAGATAATAGTTTTGTTGATGGTTTCATAAAACTTATTTTTTATTTTTTTAATGTCGATTTTTACTTACATTTTTTATTTTAACCACAAAAGAGACAAAAGATTAACACTTTGGTTATTTTAAGTTTACTATTGAATCGTAAAGAAGAGCATATAAATTTTATACAATCTTCATTGAGACAATAAGTGCTTTTGTGACTTTTGTGGTTTAAATTTCATCAGTTTACAGTCAGTTTTTTAATAAGTTCTGCACTTGTTGTGTCGGCATAAATTCCGTAGGCACTCGTCATAATTCCTTTGATAGAATGTTTTTCGGAAGCGATCCCGTAGACTACATCTTCATCACCCTGATCTGTATCGCCTTCAAAACGAAATGTATATTCAATTCTGAAATCTTTTGGATAGAGATTGAGGAAGTTATTGAGGAGGATACAATCGTTTTTCAGGTTAAAATCTTCTGTAAATCCTTTTTGATTCAACCATTGAACCGCCTCAGTCAACGTATCAAAAGCTGGCTGTGTATTCATTTCTTAAAAATTGTAGGGATTATTCTGTAATGAACGCTAAAATATCGTTGTTGATGGTTTCTGCTTCCGTAGTCGGCATTCCGTGAGGGAAACCAGGATAAGTAATCAGTTTTCCGTTCTTTAATAATTTTGCCGCTTTGATGGTTGCATTTTCGATGGGAACAATCTGATCATCTTCCCCATGAAGCAATAAAACAGGAAGTTCAACAGCCTGTAAATCTTCTCTGAAATCCGTCTCGGAAAAAGCTTTAATTCCATCATAATGAGCAACAATTCCGCCCATCATACCCTGTCTCCACCAGTTTCTCTGTACTCCTTCTTTAATTACTGCTCCTTCTCTGTTGTATCCGTAAAAAGGAATTGTTAAATCAATATAAAACTGTTGCCTGTTATTTAAAGTCTGATCTCTGATATTATCAAAAACTTCCATCGGAACTCCATCCGGATTGCTTTCATTCTGAACCATTATTGGAGGAACCGCACTGATTAGTACTGCTTTTTTAGCTCTTCCATTAGCGTATTTGTTGACGTAGCGAATTACCTCACCCCCTCCTGTTGAGTGCCCAATGTGAATAACGTCTGTCAATCCTAAAAAATCAACCAATTCTGCTGCATCAGAAGCGTACTGTTCGATCGTATGATTGTAAATATTCTGACTTGAACGACCGTGCCCTCTTCTGTCATGAGCAATTACTCTATATCCTCTCTGTAAAAAGAAAATCACCTGTGCATCCCAATCGTCCGATGATAAAGGCCAACCGTGATGAAACATCAATACTGGTCCCTGTCCTTGATCTTTGTAAAAAATTTCTGTTCCGTCTTTTAATGTTAATGTGCTCATTGTTGTACTATTTTTATTTTAAAATTTATAATTGAACTTATGAACATAATGCCAAAAAACGACCCAAAACATTTAAAACATTGATTTACAAAACATTTATTAAATTAATTTTCATTTTTAAATTACGATATTTCGTAATTTTATGATGCATTATTTTGATTTATATAAAAGCATATAATATTTATAAGTAAAAGCACCAAACAAAAAATTTGTTTAGTGCTTTTTATATTTACCATTATTTTCATTTCTAATGTAAAATATGAAATACAAGCTTTCATTGAACATTCTTTGATATTTTAAACCATCATATTTAATATATCAGGATTATCATTCAGATAAGATTCAAAATAACCAAGATCTTGCATTCTTTGTTTTAAACCATTAAAATCAGAAATATTGAAAAGCTCGATTCCGACAATTGCCAAAGCAGTTTCTCTAGAATTTTTTTTAGTATATTCAAAATGTGTGATGTCATCATTTGAACCGAGAACATTCAATACAAAATCTTTTAAAGAACCGGGACGCTGTGGAAATTTGACCATAAAATAATGTTTTAAACCATTGTAAAGCAAAGCACGTTCTTTGATTTCTTCCATTCTCGTAATGTCGTTATTGCTTCCACTAATAATGCAAACCACATTTTTTCCTTTAATCTGATTTCGATACTGCTCTAAAGCTGAAATAGAAAGCGCTCCGGCTGGTTCCAAAACAATTGCATCCTTATTATAAAGCTGAAGAATCGTATCGCAAATTTTCCCTTCATCCACAGGAATACAATCTGTAAGTGCATTCTTACAAATCTCAAACGTCAAATCTCCTACTCTTTTCACCGCGGCACCGTCAACAAAACCATCAACTTCAGAAAGTTCTGTATTAAGATTATTATCGATAGAAGTTTTCATAGAAGGCGCACCTTTTGGTTCAACTCCAATCAACTGTGTTTCTTTTGACAGTTCTTTAAAAACCGTAGAAATTCCCGAAGCTAAACCACCACCGCCAATCGGAATGAAAACAAAATCAATATTCTCTTTTTGCTGTTCTAAAATTTCTAAAGCTAAAGTTGCCTGTCCTTCAATAATCTGAACATCATCAAATGGATGAATAAAAGCCGCTCCCGAAGTTTTCGCAAAATCTAAAGCTGCATTTTTTGAAGCATCAAATGTATCTCCAACCAATTTAATTTCAACAAAGCTTCCACCAAACATTTCGACTTGTTCCAGCTTTTGTTTCGGAGTAGTGACCGGCATAAAAATAGTTCCTTTGATCTGAAGTTGTTTACAGGAAAATGCCACACCTTGACCGTGATTTCCGGCACTTGCGCAAACTATTCCCTGATAAACTTTGCCTTCATTGAAAAGGCTTTTGATTTTATTATAGGCACCTCGCAATTTATATGATCTCACAGGTTGCAGGTCTTCTCTTTTCAGGAAAATATTTGCTGTAAATTTTTCTGACAATCGGGCATTGTATTGCAAAGGCGTATAATTCACGACATTTTCTATACTTTTTCGGGCTTCTTTTACCGCTTCCAAGGTTGGGAATATTAGCGTTTTGTTCATCTCCATTTATATTACAGATTCTTTGATTTTGGCTTTAAACTTAGTTGTTTTAATGATTTTTTATAATTCTCGCAGATTTTGCTGATTGGGCAGATTTAAAATTATGAATCTGCTGAATTTGCGAGAGTACATTATCTTTTAGGACTTTATTAATTCTATTTGACTATTAATTTTCACTTTTCCATTTTCCAGAACAAGTTTATGACTGAGTTTTTTTGGTAATTGAGATTCAAAATGACCGACATAAATCAACGATTGTCCTTGACCTGCCAAATCATCAATCACCTGATTGAAATATTGCGTCTGTTCATTGTCCATTCCCTGACAAGGCTCATCCAGAATCAAAAGCTTTGGTTTTTTAATCAATGTTCTTGCGAGCAAAGCCAAACGTTGTTTTCCTAAAGGAAGTGTACACAATTTTTTGTTTTTATCTTCTTTCAAATCGAAGAAATAGAGAATCTGTTCCAATTGTTGTTGTTGGTCAAAACTCAGTTTCTGATACAAACTCATTGAATCAAAAAAACCGGATGCAATGGTTTGTCCGACATTCAAATTCATATCAAAATACCAATGTAATTCAGGCGAAATCATCCCGATTTTTTCTTTGATATCCCAAATACTTTCGCCACTTCCCCGCTTTTGTCCGAAAAGATGAATTTCATTAGCGTAAGCTTGAGGATGGTCGCCATTCAGCAAACTTAATAAGGTTGATTTTCCTGAACCATTATGCCCCTGCAACAACCATTGTTCTCCTGAATTTACTTCCCAATCGATGTTTTTCAGGACTTGTTTTTCGCCGTAAGAAATATTGATTTTTTCTAGTTTGATGAGATTGTCTTGTTCATTTTCCGGATTATTCTGAAGGAAAAAAGGAAGCGATTTTGGAATCCTTTCTTTGCCTTTGGAAAAGTCTTTTGGAGAATTTCTGTGAATTAATTTTCCATTTTCTATTTCAACAAAGTACTGAATGCTTTCTGGATATTCGTCATCATTATTAATTAAAATCAGTGTTACATTCTCTTTAATAAAATCATCAAAAGCCTGATTCAAAAACTGTCTCGATTTCACATCCAATCCTGTGTAAGGCCGGTCGATAATCAAAACTTGCGGTTTTAACCAAAGCGCTTTTAACAATTGTAATTTCTTGTGTTCACCACTTGACAATTCTATTAATTGCTGATTTTTAAAATTTTCAAATTCAAAATATTTTAAATAGGATTCTAATGTTCCGAAATCCAGACTTTCTTCTTTTCCAAAATGATTCAGTTCTGCAAAAACGGTCAAAGTATCGTTTTTTGCCAATTGATTATAACGTTGCTGATAATAAAAATTGCGGTCGCCTTCCAGATTACTGAACTGAAACCAATTGGAAACATAAAGAATCTTCTTTGGCAACTTTGAGTTTTCGTCAAAATTAACCTCAACTTTTCCTCCAAAGTTTTTGATTTCTCCTGAAATAATTTTGGCCAAGGTTGTTTTTCCACTTCCGCTTAATCCACCTAACATCCAACATTCACCGGAAGATATTTCCCAGTTGAAATCTTCCAATATGGGTTTGTTATATTGGAAATTTAGGTTTGAAATTTGGATGATTGGAGTTGGCATTTTGATCTAATTTTTAACGCAAAGACGCAAAGTTTTTTTATAATCTTATTGAAAATATTTTAAGGTTCGCAAAGGCGTAAAACTCAGCAAAGATTTTACGAGTCTAATTTGTCATTCCGTAGGAATCTAGGCAGACTTTGTAGAGATTCTTACGGAATAACAAATATGATATTAAATGGTGGATTTTTATTTTTATGACAAATTCCATAGCCCCGATTGCAGCGGCATCCTTTTGTGATGAGGAACGAAGAGCAAAAGATATAGCGGAAAGCGGGATGAGCTCCTAATTTTAAACCGTTTTAATAGACTTCATCGCGGTCATTGCCTGTCGCAGTTTTCTTCCGACAATTTCTACGGGATGATTTCTCAAAATGTCATTCACCTGAACCAGTTGAACGTTGTCAACCGAAGCTTTTTTTCCTTCGTTAAAGTCTTCTCCGACCAAATCTGTATCCACCGATTTCATAAAATCTGCCAGCAAAGGTTTGCAAGCCTGGTCGAAAAGATAGCAGCCGTATTCTGCGGTGTCAGAAATCACACGATTCATCTCAAACAGTTTTTTTCTTGCGATGGTATTGGCAATCAAAGGAGTTTCGTGAAGTGATTCATAATAAGCGGATTCTGGCTTGATTCCGGCTTCAACCATCGTTTCGAAAGCCAGTTCAACACCCGCTCTGACGAACGCCGACATCAAAAGATAATTGTCAAAATATTCCTGTTCATCGATCTTCACATCGCCTGCAGGTGTTTTTTCGAAAGCAGTTTCACCCGTTTCTGCTCTCCATTTCAAAAGATTGGCGTCCCCATTTGCCCAGTCTTCCATCATTGTTTTGGAGAATTCTCCCGAAATAATATCGTCCTGATGTTTTTGGAAAAGTGGGCGCATAATGTCTTTCAATTCTTCTGATAATTCGAACGCTTTGAGTTTTGCAGGATTTGAAAGTCTGTCCAACATTCCGCTCACACCACCGTGTTTTAAGGCTTCTGTAATGACTTCAACACCGTACTGAACCAATTTGGATGCATAACCTGCATCAATTCCTTTCTCCACCATTTTATCAAAAGAAAGAATAGAACCCGTTTGCAAAAGTCCACATAAAATGGTTTGTTCTCCCATCAAATCAGACTTCACTTCTGCTACGAAAGAAGATTTCAAAACGCCGGCTTTGTGACCGCCAGTTCCTACGCAATACGCTTTTGCTTCTGCCCAGCCTTTTCCTTGAGGGTCATTTTCTGGGTGAACTGCTATCAAAGTAGGAACACCAAAACCACGCAGATATTCTGCACGAACTTCTGAGCCGGGACATTTTGGAGCGACCATAATTACGGTCAAATCTTTACGAATCTGCATTCCTTCTTCCACTATATTGAAACCATGAGAATAGGACAAAGTCGCTCCCTGCTTCATCAAAGGCTGAACCGCATTAATTACAGCAGTATGTTGTTTGTCGGGCGTTAAATTGATAACCAAGTCCGAAGTGGGAATCAGTTCTTCGTAAGTTCCGACTTTGAAATTATTTTCGGTTGCATTTTTCCAAGAATCTCTCTTTTGGTCAATTGCTTCCTGACGCAATGCGTAAGAAACGTCCAAGCCGCTGTCTCTAAGATTCAGACCTTGATTCAGACCTTGAGCTCCACATCCTACCACTACGATTTTCTTTCCTTTCAACGCAGAAACGCCATCAGAAAATTCTGAACTGTCCATGAATTCTGCCTGTGCTAACTGATGCAACTGATTTCTAAGTGATAAGGTATTGAAATAATTTGCCATATTTTTAAGTAAAAAGTAAAAAGTATCAAGTAAAAAGATTACCGTAACTACTTTTAGGATTAATATTTTGTTTAATTTTTTGAATTTTTCTTTGAACACTACATTGTAAACACGCCATCGCGTTTGTCGAGGTATTCATTTTCTATGAGTTCTGCGGAAGGTTCTCTTCTCTCGAACTCGAGGACTTTTTCGTGGATTCCTGCACTGTTTTTGATGATGGCGATTCTTGCACCACGAACGAATTCGATGAGCCCGTATTTATTAAGTTCTTCGGTTAACCGGTCGATTTCTTCACGATGTCCTGCCGTTTCAAAAACAATATAATCCTGCCGAATTACAACCGTAGATGCTCCATATTGACGAAGCAGTCTTTCTACATACACCTTCTCTGTCACGACATTGGCTGGAACTTTGTAAAGCGCCTGTTCCTGCCAGACAATTTCATCATCGGTATTAAAATAAGCTTTCAGAACATCAATTTGCTTTTCCAGCTGACGGCAAAGTTTTCTCACAACTTCTTCATTTTCATGAATAACTATCGTGAATCTGTGAATGCCTTCAACTTCCGATGGAGATGTATTCAAACTCTCGATATTGATTTTTCTGCGTGAAAAAATCCCAGATATTCTGCCGATTAATCCAACCGAATTTTCGGTGTATAATGTGATGGTAAATTCTTGTTTTTCCATTGTAAAAGTGAAAAGTGAAAAGTTAAAAATGAGAAGTGAAAAATGATAACATTTTACTTTTAACTTCTGATTCTATATTATTTTAATCTGATTTCTGAAACCGAAGTTCCTTGTGCAACCATTGGAAAAACGTTATTTTCTTTCCCAACCATAACTTCCAAAAGATAAGCATCATCGTGATTGATCATTGTTTCCAATGCTGTTTTGAGGTCTTTTCTTTCAGATATTTTTTGTCCATCGATATAGTAACCTTTTGCTACTGCAACGAAATCAGGACTTGTGATATTCACAAAAGAGTAACGTCTGTCGTGGAAAAGCTGTTGCCACTGCCTTACCATTCCAAGGAATTCGTTATTGAGAATCAGAATTTTAACTTTAGCTCCAAACTGCATAATTGTTCCTAATTCCTGCAACGTCATTTGGAATCCCCCATCGCCGATAATTGCAACGACTGTTTTTTCCGGGGCGCCATACCAAGCTCCAATCGCTGCCGGTAAACCAAATCCCATTGTTCCCAAACCTCCTGATGTTACACTTGATTTAGATGAATTGAAATTAGCATATCGACAAGCAACCATTTGATGCTGACCAACATCAGTTGTAATGATAGCATCACCATTTGTTAATTCATTCAGAACTTTAATTACTTCTCCCATTGTCATTACATCGGTTGTAGGATTCAGTTCTTCTGTAATTACTTCTTTGATTTCTTCTTTTTCCAATTCACGGAATTTTTCCAACCAAGCTGAATGGTCATTGTCTTTAAGAAGTGCCATCAACATTGGCAAAGTTTTTTTGCAATTTCCCCAAATCGGAACCGTAGTTTTTACATTTTTATCGATTTCAGCTGGGTCAATATCTAGATGAATAATTTTTGCCTGTTTTGCATATTTGTCCAAACGACCTGTAACTCTGTCATCGAAACGCATTCCGACTGCAATCAGAACATCGCATTCGTTGGTCATTACGTTTGGCGCATAGTTTCCGTGCATTCCTAACATTCCAACGTGTAATTTATGATTGGTTGGAAGTGCACTCAATCCCATCACCGTTGCTGCTGCGGGAAGATTGATTTTCTCAATAAACGCTTTGAATTCTTCTTCAGCTTTTCCTAAAATCACACCTTGACCAAACAGAACAAATGGTTTTTTTGCCTGATTAATCAATTCTGCAGCTTTCTCAATATATTCATTTCTGATTTCAGGTTCCGGACGATAGCTTCTGATATGATTGCATTTTTTATATCCTAAATATTCGAATAATTGTAGTTGCGCATTTTTGGTAATATCAATTAAAACCGGACCGGGACGACCTGTACTTGCAATATGAAATGCTTTGGCAATGGCTTCGGGAATTTCTGTTGCATCAGTTACCTGATAATTCCATTTTGTAATTGGTGTCGTGATATTAATAACATCGGTTTCCTGGAAAGCATCTGTTCCCAAAAGCGAGGCAAAAACCTGGCCTGTGATACAAACGATCGGATTGCTGTCGATCATTGCGTCTGCTAAACCTGTCACCAAATTGGTTGCTCCGGGACCACTGGTTGCGAATACAACTCCTGTTTTCCCCGAAGTTCTTGCAAATCCCTGTGCCGCGTGAATGGCACCCTGCTCATGGCGAACCAAAATATGTTTCAGTTTTTCGGAGTAGCCGTACAACGCATCGTAAATCGGCATAATTGCACCACCCGGATAACCAAAGACTGTATCCACATTTTCCTGCAACAGCGCTTCTAAAACTGCTTTTGAACCGGACATCTCTACCGTTTTTGATTGTACAGATTCTATATTTTCTATTTGTGAAATGGTATTACTCATACTAAATGTTTTAAATTTTGGCTAAAGCCCCATAATTTCTGCTGACGAAAACAGGCTAAAGTCCGTTCCTATAATTTATAAATCGGTTACACAACCTTGCGATGCATCTGCTACAGACTTGGCATATTTGTACAAAACACCGCTTTTCACTTTATATTCGGATTGTTGGAACTCGGCTTTTCTTTTGTCAATTTCTTCATCTGACAATAGGGCATTGATGGTATTTTTTTCTGCATCCAATTCAATCACATCACCGTCTTTTATTAAACCTATCAATCCTCCGGAAAAAGCTTCCGGTGTAATGTGACCAACAACAAAACCATGTGTTCCTCCGGAAAATCTTCCGTCTGTAATCAAAGCGACATTTTTACCTAAACCAGACCCCATCAAAGCAGAAGTTGGCTTTAACATTTCCGGCATTCCGGGGGCGCCTTTTGGGCCTTCATTTTTGATAACAACTACATTTCCTTCTTGGATTTTTTTGTCTTCGATACCTTTGATGAATTCTTTTTCGCCGTCAAAGACAATCGCGGTTCCTTTAAAATAAGCGCCTTCTTTCCCTGTAATTTTGGCAACAGAACCTTTCTCAGCAAGATTTCCATACATAATTCTGATATGTCCTGTTTCTTTAATTGGATTTTTGATATCGTGAATGATATTCTGCTGTCTGTCGATAATTGAAGTCACGTGTTCCAGATTTTCTGCGATGGTTTTTCCTGTAACCGTTAAACAATCTCCGTGAAGCAAGCCTAAATCCAAGAGATATTTCATTACCGCCGGAACTCCGCCCACTTTGTGAAGGTCTTCCATCAGATATTTCCCACTTGGTTTTAGGTCAGCTAAAAATGGAGTTTCATCGCTTATTTTTTGAAAGTCATCTAAAGTTAAATTGTATCCGATGGATTTTGCAATTGCAATGAAATGTAATACAGCATTTGTACTTCCACCCAAAATCATAATTAACCTTAAAGCATTTTCGAAAGCTTTTGGTGTCATAATATCAGACGGTTTAATGTCTTTTTCCAAAAGGATTTTAACGTAATGCCCAGCGAACTGGCATTCTTCTTTTTTTTCTTTACTAAGTGCAGGATAAGATGAAGAATAAGGCAAACTCATTCCGAGCGCTTCGATTGCAGAAGCCATTGTATTGGCAGTGTACATTCCGCCACACGCACCTGCACTTGGACAGGAGTTTTGAATGACCCCTTGAAAATCTTCCTCGGAAATTTTACCTGCGATTTTGTTTCCTAATGCCTCAAAAGCCGAAACAATATTCAAATCTTCTCCTTTGTAATGTCCCGGCGCAATACTTCCGCCATAAACCATTATCGAAGGGCGGTCTAGACGAGCCATCGCCATCAGAGAACCAGGCATATTTTTGTCACAACCGGGAACGGTAATCAATCCATCGTAATATTGACCTGCACAAACGGCTTCGATAGAATCTGCAATGATATCTCGGCTTACAAGAGAATAACGCATTCCGTCGGTTCCATTGGTCATTCCGTCACTTATTCCGATGGTATGGAACATTAATCCAACTAAGTTTTGTTCATTGACTCCTTTTTTTACAATTTCGGCCAACCCATTCAAGTGCATATTACAAGTGTTTCCGTCGTAACCCATACTTGCAATTCCAATCTGTGCTTTGTCGAAATCTTCTTTTTGAAATCCAATCCCATAAAACATCGCCTGAGTTGCAGGTTGAGTCGGGTCTTTTGTGAGTGTTTTGGAATATTTGTTCAATTCTACGTTACACATATTGCAAGTCTGATTTTAAATAAGAATAATCTTCTTCTAACACAAGGTGGCGATAAGCTGTTTGAATTTTTGCTGATAAACTGTCTTCCCAATTCAGTTTGAAAGGAATGTTATCCAGAGAATCCAATGCTACAATTTCAGCTGCTGTTCCGCAGAAAAATCCGGCATCTGCGCCTTGCATTTCTTCTGGTTTGAAGAATTTTTCTACTGTCGGAATTCCCAATCCCTCACAAAGTTGTAAAACCGTTGCACGTGTAATTCCCGGAAGAATACTTCCTTTGGCTGGTGTAAATAATTTCCCCTCTTTTTCGAAGAAGATATTGGCACCTGAACTTTCTGCTACATTTCCATCTGCATCCAGAACTAAAGCTTCATCAAAACCTTTGTCTTTCGCTTCCTGACAAGCCAAAATGGAGTTTACATAATGACCGCTCACTTTTGCTTCAACTTTAAAAGCTTTTGGATTTGGGCGTTCAAATGACGACGTCATAATTCTCATTTTGTTTGCCATATACCCGTTGTCCCAATTCCAAACTTCGATTACGAGATAACTTTTTTGACCTTTTGACAAAGCCATATTCGGAGAACAAATGACCAATGGACGAATGTATGCGTTGCTTAGATTATTAATTTCGAGTAATTTATAAGTTGCTTCCACCATTTCCTCGGTAGAATAATTGAAAGGCATCAACATTGTTTCTGCAGATCTTCTCAATCTGTCATAATGTTTTTCTGCTTTAAAAATTTTGGTTCCATTGGCTGTTTTGTAAGATTTAATTCCTTCGAAAACAGCATATCCGTAGTGTAACGATTGACTGTACAAGTCGGTCTTGGCTTCTTTTGCTTTCACATATTCCCCATCAAAAAAGAGAACACTGTCGTCATTGTAATACATTTTGTGTTGATTTTTTATGTTTATTATTTGTTTTATCTTTTTTAAATAAAAAAACCACTCTCGTGATGAGAATGGTCTGTCGTATTTCAATTTCAAAAATTATCACAAGCCATCACTCACCACCGGAATCCGATAATGACAAGGATGAAGAAAATAATTATTGTTTTATTCATATCTGCTCGTTTTGAACGATACAAATGTATAAACTAATTTGAATAAACATTGATTTTTTAATAAAATTTCAGCCTTAAAATTATCAAAAATATACTAATTGTCATTTTTTTTACGACATCCACCAAACAACAAACAACACGTAAGACACTTTCTTTCAACAGATTACAATAATCATAATTACGATGTCTAAATTTTACTTAGAACAAGGAATTTTGATATTCTGTTATAATCTTTTACACAGTTATATTAAAGAAAAACAAAAAACACCGATTGTATTATGAATTATTAAGAATTCTTCAAATTTTAAAAATTGAGATTTACTTCATTTATTCGCGAGTATACATTTTCCATAACAATGGGAAATGCGTACATTTGAGATAGTGAATTTCCGGATCCGGCTTATGCAGATACTTCCAATAAAAATTTTAACGCCCTATATTAAACACTATCTTTTTTTGGAAAGTACTCATGATCAGCATAAAAAACTGCGTTTATTTTCGGATGGAAATACCGGGATGGTATTTCTTCTGAATGAAAGCAATTTATCTATCAATCACAGTCAACATCTCCCACATTCATTTTTGTATGGCCAGATCAGCCATTTTCAAGACCTCGCCTTTTCCGAACAGGCTTCCTTTATTATTGTTGTATTTCAGCCCGATGGACTGTACAGGCTGCTTGGCATTCCCGCTATTGAATTAAAAGACCAGATCATTAGCTCACAGGAAATTTTTGGATCGTTAGCTAATAACCTCTATGACAGCCTTTTCAATATTACATATACAACAGAGAAAATAAATGCTTTAAATACCTTCTTTTATGAATTATCACTTAAGCGTCAATCTCCAGGTCAAACTTTACTTCCTAAAGTACTGCAGCATATCGATCAGCATAAAGGTTTGGTAACTATTGAACAACTTGTTAACTATACTGGTTATACTGAGCGGCACATAGAAAGAACATTTGCACAACAGGTCGGAATGAGTCCAAAAAAATATGTCAATATCATCCAACTTCACTCCTTTCTGAAATTACTCCGTAATAAACCAACTGAAGCCAATCTGACCGGCATTAGCTATGAAAGCGGATATTTTGATCAGTCTCATCTTATCAGAATGTTTAAAAAATATACAGGCATCACCCCTTCCCAGTATTTAAATAGTACAAACAGGCTCGCTGTAAATTTTATGGAATTTAAAGACGGTCCTAATCAGATGTCGGGTTTGTACAATTTGGTTTAAGAATGTTGGTTTAGCTTTGTCCATCGATTAAACAAAAAAATATGGACAAATTAAAAATTGCAACCGCACAGTTTGAGCATAAAAGTGCGGACAAAGCCTATAATCTTTCTGTTATTGAAAAATTGGCACAAGAAGCTGCCGCACAAGGAGCGGAAGTGATTGCTTTTCACGAATGCTCCATTACAGGTTATACCTTTGCGCGAAAATTAGATAAAGAGCAAATGCTTGCTATCGCCGAACTTGTTCCCGACGGGGAAAGTACCCGGCAACTGATTGCAATAGCGGCTCAATATAATATCATTATTCTTGCAGGTTTATTTGAGAAAGATGAAAACGATAATTTATACAAGCCTTACATCTGTGTAGACGGCAATGGATTAATTGCAAAACATCGTAAGTTACATCCTTTTATAAATCCTTATCTAACTGCAGGACAAAACTATACTATTT
Source organism: Chryseobacterium tagetis (assembly GCF_016735585.2). Lineage (GTDB taxonomy): Bacteria > Bacteroidota > Bacteroidia > Flavobacteriales > Weeksellaceae > Chryseobacterium > Chryseobacterium tagetis. Next base: position 775,189 of record NZ_JAERSE020000003.1, on the reverse strand, counting down.
TTGAAATTAAAGGATGGAAATGTGGTATTTTAATCTGTTATGATAATAATGTGATTGAAAATGTGCGTGCAACAAAATTATTGGGTGCTGATATCATCTTTATGCCTCATGTGACTATGTGTACACCTTCGGCCCGGCCCGGAGCAGGCTTCGTAGATGTTCAGCTCTGGCAAAACCGAAAAAACGATCCCACATCACTGCGTTTGGAATTTGACGGAATGAAAGGACGCAGCTGGCTAATGAAGTGGTTACCGGCTAGAGCCTATGACAATGCAGTGTATGTTGTTTTCTCAAATCCTATCGGCATGGATGATGATCAATTAAAAAATGGGTGTTCCATGATTTTAGATCCATTTGGGGATATTCTTGCTGAATGCCGCACATTTGAAGATAGTTTTGTCATTACAACCATTACACACGATAAGCTAATGCAAGCTGGTGGATATCGTTATATTAATGCACGACGGCCAGACCTGTATAAAGATATTCTAGGACAAGAACACGAATCAGCTCAAAAAGTAGCCTGGTTGCATCTCAACAATAATTAGAAGTTAAAAGTGAATAAATACCAATCATTAACTTTTGACATTGAAAATGATTAGTTTATTTATATTTAAGACTGAGGCAATTTTGATAAATGTCCATAAATACAACCTTTTGTTAGTTTAGTAGATTCTAAAACATCATCAATACTTACTCCGGAAATTCCTTTCTCATTATAAATAGGACTGGCCGTTTCCAAGATAAATTGTTTCGTTTTTTCTGCCTTCGTTAACATAGTCTTACTTATTCATGACAAAAATATACTTTTAAGTAAATACTTTTTATTGCTATTATTAAAAAGCTAAACAATAAGAATTGTTTAACTTTTTACATTTTGTTATCTATTTATTTCCTGTAGATTCAATTTTATTCTTACAAATTACAATAAACTTACAAAAAATACGATTTAATTATTTCCCGTAAACATTTCTAGTTTTATAAAAAGTTATAACGCTTGAAACATTTGCAGGATTCATGTTACTAATTAATAAACATATCACTCTATTTTGATAAATACTTTAGAAATAGAGTATATTTGAGAGTCAAATACATTTACTATACAACAATAAACTTATAAAATATTGAGATGCAGACATCTTCCATGAAAATTGCGACTACTATGGCCGCAATCTGTTTCAGTACAGTTTTTTTTGCCCAGCAAAATTATTCGGTGAGCGGGACCGTGAAAGATAAAAAAAATGGAGAATTGCTCTTGGGCGTTTCCATAAAAGTTGCAGAAGATCCCAGTATTTCTGTCGTTGCCAACGAATACGGATTTTATTCTCTTTCATTACCGAAAGGTTCTTATACTTTACTTTTCTCCAAATCAGGTTTTAAAGATCTGCAACAGATTGTAAATGTAGAAGATAATGTGAAGATTAATATTGAGCTTCCTGCTGAAGAACAGGATAAAGTCGCACAAATTGAGGAAGTGGTCGTTTCCGGTGTGAAAAAAGACAAAAATCTTTCTTCGGCTCAAATGGGGACCGAAACGCTGAGCATTAAAAACATTGAAAAACTTCCAGTTTTGTTCGGAGAAAAGGACGTAATGAAAACCATTCAGCTATTGCCGGGAATAAAAAGTACCGGTGAAGGAAACAGTGGATTTTCTGTACGAGGTGGTGCTACGGATCAGAACTTGATCTTACTGGATGAAGCCCCTGTTTATAATGCGTCCCATTTACTTGGGTTTTTCAGTACATTTAACAGTGATGCGTTAAAAGACGTAAGTATCATCAAAGGAAACAGTCCTGCTCAATACGGAGGCCGACTTTCTTCTGTGCTTGATGTGAAAATGAAAGACGGAAACAATAAAGATTATAATGTAAATGGGGGAATTGGTTTAATCAGCAGCAGGCTGAGCGTTGAAGGTCCTATTCAAAAGGAAAAATCATCGTTTATCATTTCAGGAAGAAGAACCTATGCCGATTTGTTTTTAAAGGCAACCGATGATTTTAAGGACAGTAAATTGTATTTTTATGATTTAAATCTTAAAGCCAATTATCAGATCAATGACAATAACCGTCTTTATTTATCCGGATATTTTGGGAGGGATGTTTTAGGTTTGGGAGATACTTTTTCAACCGACTGGGGAAACACAACGGCTACTTTGCGCTGGAACAGTATTATAAGCAGCAAGTTATTTTCGAATACGTCATTTATTTACAGCAATTACAATTATAATGTAAGTTTAAGCAGTAACAACAACACTTTCGGGCTTGATTCTCAAATCGAAGACTGGAATATAAAGCAGGATTTTTCGTGGTTTGCAGGAAACAAGCATAATGTGAAATTTGGTGTGCAGTCAATTTATCATACGATTACTCCAAGCAGTGCTTCGGGAACGAGTGTAAGCAGTTTCCCGAGAAATGCAAGATATTCATGGGAAAATGCAGCTTATATTAATGATGATTTCAAAGCGACAGAAAAGTTGACGATTAATTATGGAGTAAGACTTTCGGTATTCAGTGTGTTGGGTGGTGATACCTTCAACACGTATGAAAATGGTGTTCTTACCGATTCTGAATATTTAGAAAAAGGAAAATTTGGTAAAACGTATGTCAATCTGGAACCCAGAATTACGGCGAATTACAGAATTAATGAAGTAAGCAGTATTAAAGGAGGATATTCAAGAAATACTCAGAATTTACATTTATTAAGCACCAGCGGAAGCGGAAATCCTACTGATCAGTGGATTGGAAGCAGTTATACTGTAAAAACTGAAATCTCAGATCAGATCAGTGCAGGATACAGCCGAAATTTTAACAACAATAATTATGAACTGAATGCTGAGATTTATTATAAATCTATGCAGAATCAGATTGATTATAAGAACGGAGCGCAAATTACTTTCGATACTGCTGCAGACGTAGAAAGTGAGCTGTTATTCGGAAAAGGAAGAGCATATGGTCTGGAATTAATCGCCAAGAAAAAAAGCGGTAAACTGACGGGATGGATTTCTTATACGTTATCTAAAACGGAGAGAAAAATAAACGGAATTAATGATAATGAATGGTACAACGCAAGACAGGATAAAACCCACGATCTTTCTGTGGTGGCCACTTATCAATTGAATCCGAAATGGTCTTTCTCGGGATTATTCCTTTACAGCACCGGAAATGCAGTGACCTTCCCTACCGGAAAATATGAACTGAACGGACAAACCGTTTTCCAGTACAGCAGCAGAAATGCAGACAGAATGCCTGCTTATCACAGAATGGATTTGAGTGCAACGTATGAACCGAGTTCTAATAAACGTTTCAAAGGTTCATGGTCATTCGGAATTTACAATGTGTATGGAAGACAAAATGCCTATACGATTACTTTTGAGGATAATCCTGACAAACCAGGAACGACAAGAGCAATGCAGACTTCTCTTTTCCGTTGGGTACCCAATATCACTTATAATTTCAAATTTTAATTCATGAAAAATTTATTTTTAATCATATTATCCCTGTTTATCGTTACATCTTGTGAAAAGGAAATCGATCTTGATCTGGCGAATGAAAGCGGAAAAATCGTTATCGAAGGAAATATCACCGATCAGGCCGGACCTTATTATGTGAAGATCACGAAATCTGTTGCCGTTACAGCAGCGAATCAGTATCCGGCAGTCGAAAATGCACAAGTTGTTTTAAGTGACAATATGGGACAGACGGAAACCTTACAATATGTAGGCAATGGAATGTATACAACCTCATCTTTTGTAGGACAATCGGGAAGAACATATACTTTGAAAGTGAATGCAGAGGGACAACAATATTCTGTGCAAAGTACAATGCCTACAGCAGTTTCTTTTGACGGTCTCGATCAGGATTCGTTTATGGTGGGAGGTGAAACAAGCTATACTCTTCTGCCAGTTTTTACGGATCCTTCACCTTTAGGAAACCGTTATCTTTTTGTGTATACCGTAAATAATAATCCAAAAAAGTTTTTCTCTGAATTTTCCGATAATGTGAATAATGGAATGCTTAATCAAAGACCTTTAATACTTCCCAATGATGACAGTAATGCAGATGATATTAAAGTCGTGGTAGGTGACACCATTCACGTGGAAATGCAGTGTATTGATGAAAATGTGTACACTTATTATTCAGCGCTTCTGCAACTTTCCGGAGGGGGTCCCGGAGGAGGAATTACTCCTGCAAATCCTCCAAGCAATATCAGCAACGGAGCTTTGGGTTATTTTTCTGCGCATACTGTAAGGACAAAAAGTACTGTAATTCAATAAATTTCATAAAAGATTAAACAAAACCCAATTTTATAAAAAAAGGATAATGACACAAAATCATTATCCTTTTTTATTGAATAGCTTATTGCTACTTTATTCCAAAAAATAAAAGTATTACACCTGTTCTTTTACATATTTTGCCACTTTATCTTCCAGATCATCCAGATTAAAAGGTTTTGAAATATAATCATCTGCCTGTGCTTCTGATGCCAAAGCCGCAATATTATTATTTGCTGTCATGTAAATAACCGGAATATGCTTAAATTCTTCATTGTTTTTGAGAATTTTTGTCGCTTCTACCCCTCCGATCTTCGGAATCCAGTTATCCATTAAAATAATATCCGGTTTACATTCGCCTACTTTCTCAAGAATATCATGTGATGTTTCTGAGATCTTGACCTCATAACCGTTCTCTTCAAATATGATGGTAACTACTTCCAAAATAGCAACATCATCATCAAAAATTAAAATTCTCTTATTCTTCATATTTTTAAGTTTAATTTTATCTTATTTATTACAATTGATTAATATAATTCGCTAAACTATTTGGTTTTATGATTAAATTATAATCAATTTCTTCCATAGCATGTTTAGGCATATAATCAACTTCTGCGGTCTCCGGATCCTGAATCCAAACCTGCCCTTTGTATTTTTTAATATAACTCAATCCTTCTGCTCCATCGGCATTGGCTCCTGATAAGAGAATTCCTATCATATTTTTACCGTAAACTTCTGCTGCACTTCTAAAGGTGACATCAATGGAAGGACGGGAATAATTCATCTTTTCTGAACTGTCCAGCGACATATATTTTTTGTTCTCAAACAGCAAATGATAGTCTGCAGGAACAATATATATAGTACGATTCTGAATTTCAGTTTTATCTTCAACCTCAACCACCGGTTTTCTTGTAAATTGCTCCAGCAAGGTACGCAATATATCGCCGGATTGTGCTTTGCGGTGAATAACCAATACAATGGGAATATTCACGGTATCATCAAGATTTTTAATCATCTCAATAATGACCTGCAGACTTCCTGCTGATCCTCCGATAACAATTAATTCTATGGTGTCTTTTGATTCCAATATCTCAATGTATTAATGATGATCAATTTTTTTCCATATTTTCTGATCTTCTACCTGATGATAATTCTTTTCAATGGTAGAAAATCTAAGGGTTTCCTTCGCTCCCAATGCAAGAAATCCTAAATTCTCCAAGCTGTTATCAAAAAGGCTGAATACTCTTTCCTGCAGATCTCTGTCAAAATAGATCAAAACATTCCTGCAGATAATCAACTGAAAGCTGTTAAAAGAACTGTCCGAGACCAAATTGTGGGTGGATAAAATAAGTTTCTCCTGTAAGCTTTTGTCAAATTTCACGCTGTCATAGTTAGCCGTATAATACGTAGAGAAATCTTTAATTCCTCCCGAAAGCATATAATTTTCTGAATACTGTTTCATCTGCTGCAATGGAAAAACTCCGGCTCTTGCAGTTTCCAGAACCGAAGGATTTAAGTCTGTACCATAAATAAGTGATTTATGATAAAGCCCTGCTTCTTTCAGTAAAATGGCGATGGAATACGCTTCTTCTCCTGTTGAGCAACCTGCAACCCATATTCTGATGAGCGGATAAGTGCCAAGTTGTGGCAATATATTGTCTCTTAAGGCTTTAAAAAAGGAAGGATCTCTGAACATTTCTGTCACGTTTACCGTAACTTCTTCTACAAAACGTGTGATGTAATCAGGATCATTCATGATTGTATATCTGAGTTCTGCGAAACTGGTAAATCTGTCTAAGAGGCATATCCTGTTCATTCTTCTTTTAAGGGAAGCTCTGCTGTAGCCCGAAAAATCATAGCCATACATCTCATAGACATCATTAATGAGGTATTCTACTTCCTGATCTTTTATGATATTCGGTTCTAGCATTTATGAAAGTTTTTCTATCGCTGTTAGTAAAAGATCGACATCAATTGGCTTTGAGATATAGTCATTGGCTCCCACTTCCATACATTTCTGACGGTCTTCAGGCATCGCCTGTGCAGTGACAGCAATGACAGGAATATCTTGTATTCCGGGTGTATTTCTTATGATTCTGACTGCTTCATACCCATCTATCCCCGGCATCATCATATCCATCAGGATGACCGAAAAATCATGATCTGTATTCAGGATGTCAAAGGCTTCCTGAGCCATTGTACAGGTTTCAACGACATATCCACGCGCCTTAAGGGTAAGTTTTAATGCAAATATGTTTCGCGGATCATCGTCCACTATTAAGATTTTCTTATTCATCAGAATTTTATCTGTTTAACTTTCATACAACCAAACACGAAGCAACGACAAGAGCTGATCGATATCCACAGGTTTTGAGATATAATCTGAAGCTCCTGCATTAATACATTTTTCACGATCTCCGATCATGGATTTTGCAGTCACTGCAATGATAGGTAATTTTCTGAATGCAGGTATTTTCCTGATTTCCTTGATTGATTCATACCCATCCATTTCAGGCATCATCATATCCATCAAAATAACATCTATATCCGGATTTTCCTGAAGCTGCTGCAGTGCATGTTTTCCATCCATGGCTACAATAACATCCACTTTGTATTTCTCCAATGCTTTAGTCAAAGAAAAGATATTTCTTACATCATCATCAGTGATAAGGACTTTTTTCCCGCTTAATACTTCCGTAAGAGATCCCAATGCTCTTCCTCTCGCAGATTCGACAGAGCTGTTTTTCTCTTCCACCAAATGTAAAAACAATCCTACTTCATCTAAAATCCTCTGGTACGAATGTGCTGTTTTTACGACAATAGAATCGGCGTATTGTTTTATCTTCAGTTCCTCTTCTTTGGACAGGTTATTTTCTGTAAAGATAATAATGGGAAGATTTTCCAGCCCCTCATAGCTTTTTATGGATTCAATTACGCGATATTTATCTCCTTTTAAGCTTCCTACATCCAGAATAACACAGTCTACCCGATCGGAAGTCAATGCTTCTACACTGTCTTCTACGTTATGTTCTACAGACAAAGAAATATTAAAATTACTCAGGAAATAAGATAACGCACTGGCATGTTTGGCATTTTCTTCAACAATAAGAACTTTCTGTGGACCTTTTTTTAAAGCTTCTTCAATCTTTTTGAATACATCCGTCATTTTATCCAGAGCCACCGGTTTGTTAATAAAATCAACCGCTCCTTTCATTAAGCTTTCTTTTTTAACGTGCAGGACGGACATCATATGTACCGGAATATGTCTGGTCTCTGCATGAGCCTTCAGTTCATCCATTACTTTCCACCCGTCTTTTACCGGAAGTTGCACATCGAGTAAAATCGCATGTGGCTTAAATTTCTGAGCAGCTGAAAGTCCCTGATCTCCTCTTACCACTACAATTCCTTTATAATTCTGCAAGTGGGCATATTTCAGTAAAGCTTTTGCAAAATTGATATCATCTTCAATAATCAGGATCACTTTATCCCCGTCATTTATATTTTCTCGGTCGTCTTCAACATCTTCAGGAATTTCCAATGTTTTTACCTGAATTGTATCTGTTCCGTTTTCATCAAGTATATTTTGAATTTCTTCTACATCTTCACGGATAGTTTCTACCAGATCATGCTCTGTTTCAACTTGTCCGGTTTCAGATACAGCATTCACAGGAATGATAAAGCTGAACTCACTTCCTTTATTCACCTCACTTTGCAGCGTAAGCTCACCCCCAAGAAGTTTTGCAATTTCTCTGCTTATTGACAGTCCTAAACCTGTTCCTCCAAATTTTCTTTTTGTAGATCCATCTTCCTGCTGGAATGCTTCAAAAATGATTTTTTGTTTGTCTTTTGCAATCCCGACTCCTGTGTCTTTTACTGAAAAAATGATAAACCCGGGTTTTTCAGAATGATTTCTGATATGTAAATCTATACTTCCCTGTGCCGTAAATTTTAAAGCATTGGACAATAGGTTTCTCAATACCTGATCGATACGAAGGCGATCTCCTTCAATAACTTTTTGAACATTAGGTTCAATCTGAATCTTGAACGGCAACGCTTTTTCCTTAAATACCGGATTGAATAGGTTCTTTAAGTCTCTTACCACTTCTTCAATGGCCACATCCTGATATTCAAGAGTCATCTTACCGGATTCTATTTTGGCTAAATCCAGAATTTCATCGATCAGTGTTAATAAACTTGTCCCCGAACTCTGAATAACCTTAGCAGATTCCACCTGATCTTCATTAAGATTTTCATCAGGGTTTTCCGCCATGAGTCGCGATAAAAGAAGGATCGAGTTGAGAGGAGTACGCAATTCATGAGACATATTGGCTAAGAACTCAGATTTATATTTGGTGCTTAAAGCCAGTTCTTCTACTTTTTTCTGAATTTCATTATTTCGTTCTGCAATCAGGTGATTTTTCTCTTCCAACAGTCTTGAACGTTCTTCCAGCTCAACATTTGCCTGCATCAATTCTTCCTGCTGTACTTTTAATTCTTCTTCTGAAGCCTGAAGTTTCTGAGTCTGTGCTTCCAGCTCTGTATTCAGATTTTCAAGTTCGGAATGCTGAACCATAAGTTCTTCAGACTGAGCCTGTGTTTCCTCCAATAACTGCTGTTCTTTTTCTCTCCCTTTTGCTGCACTTAAAGCAATCCCTATATTGGCGCAACATTCTTCAAAATAGCTAATTCTGTCTTCTTCAAAGTTAGAAGTAGAACCCAGCTCCAAAACTCCTATTATGTGTCCGTCTGCAAAGATCGGGAGCAATATAATTCCATAGATTTTGATCGTACTGCTGGCAAAAGTTACTACAAACTCATCTTCATGCAGGTTATTATAAACCTTAGTCTCAGCGTTGATAAAAGCCTGCCCTATCATTCCTTCTCCAAGTTCGAAAGTTTTTTTCATATTAGCTTCCAGCCCGAATGCTTTATTCAGTTTTAAGATTCCTTCATCATACAGGTACAAAGAACCATTGATGCATTTACCGTATTCTATCAGCTGCTTTAACGCTCTATTGGAAACTTCTTTCACCGACTTGTTCCCAACAAGGGATTCATTGAGTAAAGCAAGACCTTTCTGACGCCAATCACTTTTATTAATTGTATCAAATGACGTTTTTAGAGATTCTGTCATATAGTTAAGAGATTCTACAAGATCTCCGAGATCACCTCCCTCATTATCAATAACCTTTTCACTGTAATCACCATTGGCCACTCTATTGGCAATCTTTTGAATTGCGCTTACACGGCGGGTCATTTCCTGATCTTTTTCTTTGAGCATTCTTTCCAACTTATCTCTTCTGATAAGATCTGCTCTCATTTTGATGTAGAAAAAGGCAGTTACCACAACAGCAGCGATAGCCGAAAAAATTATAAAAAGAACTGTGGTACCGGATGAACGGGTTAAGTCTTTATTTTTAATTTCAAGCTGGCTTTCTTCATACTGAACAAAATCATTAACAATTTTACGACATTGATCCATATAGTCTTTGCCGGTAACGATTTGCTGCTGAGTCATGATATTGCCTCTGCGTCTCTGTTCAACCAAGTATTTCAGATTTTCCGTCACCTGATTCACCGAAAATTTTAAATTTCTGAGTCTTTCCAACTGATTCTTATCATCCAGCCCCAAAGATTCTACACGAACCATAGCTTTAGGATATTCTCTCAGTCCCCGTTTGTAAGGTTCAAGAAAATCTTCTCTTCCGGTCATCTGATAACCTCTGTTGCCTGTTTCCGCATCCAGTAATGACACCAAAACATCTTTTACAGCCGTCATTGCCAGTCTGCTTTTGGAAAGATTTTCACGATGATTCATCTGGTTCTGGATACTCCAATAGGAAGCCAATGAACTGGAGATTAAAATCAAAAGTGAAAGGCCAACTCCAAACTGGAGATTTCGTATAATTTTTTTCGGCATACAATTAATTTAATGGTAAAGTGAAATAAAAAGTAGAACCTTCTCCCAAAACACTGGAAACCCCAACAGTTCCATGATGCTGCTTGATGATTTCTGAACAGATAAATAGTCCGATTCCCATTCCCTGAAACTGGAGTGAAGATTCTTCTACTCGATAAAACTTTTTGAATACAGCATCCTGTTTAAAGTCGGGAATACCGATCCCAAAGTCGGTGACATTCACTCTTACTTCTTCTGCTTCTTCGTCTACAAAAGTTGTAATGATAACCTGATTGTTATGGGGAGAATATTTTATTGCATTCGTCAGAAAGTTAATTAATACCTGTTCTATACGGATTTCATCTAAAGGGATCAGAATATCCGGTTTCATTCCCTGGCGTTCAATCTTTACGATACGCTCTTCATGGGTCTGCTGTATGGTCTCAATAGCATTGCTGATCACGCTTTCCAGATTTACCTGTTTTTTGTCAATCTTCAATTTCCCGTTTTCTATTTTGGAAACATCCAACAGATCTGTAATAAGTGCGTTCAGTTTTTCAATCTGCCCCTGAACTTTGGCTACAAAACCTGCCTCAGAGCTTTCTTTATCAAGTTTCAGCTTTCTTTCTAAAAGCTGCACATAAGCTTTAATGCTAGTTAAGGGAGTTTTTAATTCATGACTTGCGATGCTCAGGAACTCATCTTTTTCTTTTTCTATTTTCTTCTGATCGTCAATATCAGTGAAAGTTCCTACCCAATTTTTAACGCGTCCTTCATCGTATACAGGAGTTATCCTTAACAGATGATAACGATATTCATGCGAAATGCGATTTTTAATTCTCACTTCTAATTCAAGGGCTTTTCCTTTTCTTTTGCATCTTTCAAACTCTTCTCTGATATTAAGGTCATCCAGATGACTTTCAGGAAAATTTTTCTCAGTTTCTGAATACTGATACCATTTGCCATTCACAAAATCAACAATACCATCTTCATTAAGTGTAAATGCGATCTGAGGAAGAGATTCCAGCATCAGATGAAAATGATCGATCTGAGATTTCATCGTCACCTGTGATTCCCGTCTGCCTTTCACTTCCAGTTCAAGATTCTGCTGTGTTTTCTTCATGGCTATATTCTGCTCCTGAAGATTATAGAATGTTTTTACTTTCAGCAAAAGTATTTCAGGATCTACAGGCTTGGTCACATAGTCTTTGGCTCCGGAAGCGTATCCACGCGTGATAAATTTTTTATCTGTGTTGACAGCGGATAGAAATATAATGGGAATGTCTTTTGTCTTGCTATATCCTGCCAATGATTCTGCAACTTCAAAACCATCCATGTCGGGCATTTGAACATCTAAAATGATTAAGGCATAGTCGTTTTTTAATGCTTTACCCAGTGCCTCTTCCCCAGAACCGGCTGTTTCAACTTTGAAATCCTTGGATTCAAGTAATTTTTGCAGAGAATACAGGTTGTTTTGATTGTCATCAACAATTAAAATCATAGAAGTTAAAATGAATTATGTGTTACTGATCGTTGAACTTCAAAAATACTTACAATATTTGAAAAAACAGCAATTTTTCAGGGATTATAAAGAATTCTGCTTCTCTTATTTTTTTCAATTCAAAATAACTTAACTCCAATTTTCCTGACCTAGTTGATCTCCATCCATTGAGAGCGATTCCTCTTATTAAGAAAGTAAAAAGAGGAATCGCCAATACAATCAAAATGACCGGAACTTTATTGCTCCGGTCATTTTATAAATTACTATTAATTGGTCTTTTTTCGCCATTCTGCTTTCACATCTTCAGCGGCATCTTTGGTTTTTTCCCAAGCTTCATCCGCTTTATCCTTTATGTCTTCCCAAGTGTCAGCAAAGTTTGATTTTACTTTGTCCAGCCAATCTTCCTGAGTCGCCTCTTCATCATTATTCCTTTTTTCATTGATATAGTCTCTGGCTTTATCTGCTAATTCGCTGATCTTCCATTTTGCATCGTTGGCAGCATTTTTCAGAGAGTTTTCTGTGTTATTGACTGCATTTTCGGCTTTGTTGTAATCTGAATTATTCATAATATAATATTTTGGTAATTGGTATATAAACAAACAAGGTCTGTGCCTTTATATTTATTCACACCGTTAAAAATTTCTTAAAATTTAATTTTTCTTACCCCCATATTATATTGCCATCGCAGAATAAATTGAATACAATTGCTGTTATCTATCACTAAACCAATGCTTTTTTATACGTTTCCAATGCTCTTTCTCTTGCGAATTTATGTTCAACTAAAGGTTCGGGTTGATCATCATCCGGAAGCCATTTTTTAATATATTTCAGATCTTTATCAAATTTTTTGGTTTGTTCTTCAGGATTAAAGATTCTAAAGTAAGGCGCCGCATCACATCCTGATCCTGCAGCCCATTGCCAATTCCCATTATTGGCAGAAAGATCATAATCCAATAGTTTTTGTGCAAAATAAGCTTCTCCCCATCGCCAGTCAATCAGGAGATGTTTGGTAAGGAAGCTTGCCGTAATCATTCTTACTCTGTTATGCATGAAACCTGTTGTATTAAGCTCATGCATTCCTGCATCTACAATAGGATAACCGGTTTTCCCTTCGCACCAGGCTTTGAATTCTTCTTCATTATTTCGCCAGCTGATATTTTCGTATTTTTTCTTAAAACACCGGGTAACCACATAAGGAAAATGGAAAAGAATCTGCATAAAAAACTCCCGCCAAATCAATTCATTTAGCCATGTTTCACTGTGTTCAAGGGCAAATTTCACGCATTTTCGTACGGAAACAGTTCCAAAACGAAGGGCAACTCCCAGATGGGTTGTATGATCCAGGGCAGGAAAATCTCTATACTGTTGATAATCTTTAATTATTTTTATATCGAGAGAAGGTTTTGTAAATACGATTTCTGTCTTTTTAAAACCGATATCCTCAAGACTGGGAATATCCGGAACATTGTTTAAATGAACCAAATTGGTAAAATCAGAAGTAAAGGTTTCTATGAATTGTAAAGCCTCTTTCCATTTTTTTGAATAGGGCGTGAAAACCGTATAAGGAGACTGGTCACTTTTCAGAATTTCATTTTTTTCAAAGATCACCTGATCTTTAAAGTCTGAAAAACCAATATCTTTTTTATGAAGAAAATCCTTTACCTGCTGATCTCTTTTGATCGCTTGCGGTTCGTAATCCCTGTTACAAAATACGGTATCAATTTCAAATTCTTCGGTTAATCTTTTAAAAACATCCAGAGGTTTTCCATGGTATATGGTAAGTCCGCTTTTTAAGGTAGCCAAATCTCTGTGCAGACTAACAAGAGCCTGCTGAATATAATCCACTCTTTTGTCTGACCTATCCTGAAGCTGATCCAGAATTTCTGTATCAAATATAAAAACAGGCATTACTTTAAGCCCTGACTTCAAGGCATGATACAATCCTACATTATCTTCCAGTCTGAGATCTCTCCGGAACCAGAAAATATTAATTTTCTCCATTTTTTTAATTTTTAAGATAAACACGTTTTATTTTTATTGAAGAGTTCTTCCAACACTTTATATCTATAGTTAAAAATGTGTTCAATCTTTTTTCTTACAAATATTTTGTGAGCGAGTTCACCCAAAAATCCAAAAGGAAGTTCATATTTCACTGAATCTTTCATAAATACTCCTTGCTCATTAGTTATAAATTCATGATGGTGATGCCAAAGTTTGTAAGGTCCTTTTTTCTGAAAATCGGTGAAGCTTTTTTGAAAATCGACCTGTATAATTTCTGTTTTCCATTTCATTCTTATTCCCAATATCGGCGAAACATAATAATCAATGATCATTCCTTCGAAAACTTTGTCGTCTTCCATTTCAGTAAGCACCGTAAATTTCATATCCGGAGGTGTAATGAGAGAAAGGTTATTCGCAGAAGAAAAAAACTTCCAGGCTTTTTCTATATCACAATGTAGCTGCTGTTCTCTATAAATTGTATGTATCATTGTTTTTTAATGGCATTATGCTCTAAAGGATAGATTTTACGCTAATTTCTTCATTTTTTTTCAAATACAATACTTATCGTTTGATGATGTTTATCTTTCTGAATTCATTGTCTGTATTTATAATTAAAATTATTTTTAAATAAAACACAATAAAGTGAGATATTTTACTATATTCGCAAAACTAAATACATTTTTTAAATATTAATAATTATGAAAAAAACTCTTTTATCGGCAATCTTTGCCAGCATTTTCTGTGTAGCCGTTTCATGTTCAACAGAAAGACCAAGTTTAGCGTCTATTGAGGATATGAAATCAACAGAAATGACATCTTTTGACAAAGCGCTGAAAGAAATCATGAAACCTGAGAATCTTTCAACTCCGGAAGAAAAAGCCCGATGGGGTGCACAACTGAATGACAGAGCCCTGACTATACTTTTCAATGCTTCATTAAAAGTGGTAGGGAAAAATGAAAATAACAGACTGAGCGAAAACAGCAGCAGACTGGAAAAAGAAAAAGTAATTGTACAGGCTACCGAATTGTATTTTTCTAAGCTGAATGCCATAAAAGCTAAACAAAAGGCAGAGAACTAAAATTTTTTAAGTCATGAAAAAAATATTTCTCTCACTTTTTGTCATGAGTACGTTGCAAATATATGCTCAGAAAACAATTAACATATTTAATTATTCCAGCTATAATTTAATAAATTCTTTAGTTGGTGCTGATCAGACTAATAATTGCTATCCCTCAATCAGTGGAACCAATTACCCTATTCCTGTGCCTCCTTCTGGAGCAGTAAGTTATACGGGGTATTACAACAGTCAGCTTCAAAGCCCTTCTATTAATACCTGGGACGTAATACTTGCTCCCAATAATGGCAGCGTACAACCCAGTAATTCTCCTCTTCTTATTGCATTGGGTGCAAGCACGGACTGGATGATGAATAAATTTTATGTGTCTGACCCAAGTGGTGCCCCGCTTTACTACAGTGGCGCTTCTATAGGAACTATCGGATGTGGTAATCCTTTGGTTACCTCTTTAACACCAACGCCTACAACACCATATCCCTTTGAGGCATTTTGGTTTGTTGCTGGCGGCCAAACATATTTTGTAATCCAACCTTAAAAACTATGAAAAAAATATTAATTCCAGTAACTATATTCCTGTCTTCTCTATCATTCGCACAAGGAAGTTTAAACATTTTTAACAATTCAACTTATGATCTTGCTATGCGTGTTGAAGCAGGCAACACCACGAATTGTCTTCCTTCTGTAATAACCAGTATGAATTTTCCGGCCTCCACAAGTGATGTTATTAATAATTTCAATGACTCCCTGCCCTATGCTGCAGGTTGGTCTGTGAGATTATCTACAACAGGCAGCCCAACGAATGTTGCAGTTCCTTCCGGTCTTTTAACAACCTTATCACCACTTACTCGCTGGCAATTTTGCTGGTATCAGACCATGGATCCTGTTACTGGCAATACCGTCTATGATACAGTAGACTTTAATATGGGAGACCCTACCGCTTTTCCAAATTGCGGATGGACCAGCTCGCCTACTGTTTTAGGAACTGTTACCCATGCATTTTGGTTTTATATTCCTTCATCAAATGCTACTTATTTAGTGATTGATCCTGCTTAATTTCTGAAGAGGCTGTTTAAAATTTAGAAATATATTATTTTGTATAAAAAATGTTAACAGGCTCTTTCCAGTAATTAAGTTTATAAATTAATTGAATTTGAATCTTATCCCTAGACTTTTTGGTTTAGGGATTTCTATTATAATCCGAATTTAAAAAGATATTCAAGTGTATTTGAACTGATAAAAAAAGCAACGCCACTTAATCAGTGACGCTGCTTTTAAATCTGATATTGGGTTGTAAACTGAAATGAACTAAGTTTGAATTTCGCTACACCTCAACTTTTACTTTAAGAATATAGTGTTTATCGTTTGATAACTTTTACCGTTTTTACAAAGTCATTCGCCGCATTTACTTTCACCAGATAAGTACCCGGTAAAAATCCGGATATATCCACAGTCCCTTTAGTATCATTGATCGTCTTTGTAAGTACAAGCTTTCCTGTCGTATTGTAGATCATTACAGATGAGATCTTTTGATCAAGTGAAACCGTCAGGATATCCTGAACCGGATTTGGATAGACTTTCAGCTCATCTGCCTTTACTGAAACAGGCGTAACTGCTAAACTATCTGCCATACGGGTAACAGTTGAACTACCTGTAGAACATGCAACAGGTGTGAAGATCTTCTTTTGAACTTTTGTGCCATCCCCTATCGTTCCCAGCGAATTAAAGCCAGACATTACCAAAAATCCATCATTGTTTATAGCCAATGTATTATTAGCTCCTGCTGCAATGCTTTGCCAATTTGTAGCAATTCCTATATGTAGGGTTACAGATCTATGAGTTTCTGTTCCATCTCCCAATTGTCCTGAACTATTGTATCCCCATACCCAAAGACTTCCATCCGTTTTTATGGCTATAGAAGAACCATGGTAACCCGTGCTAACACTTTGCCAATTTGTTTCTGTTCCTATCTGTGTTGGGGTATTCTTTGAATTTGTAGTTCCATCGCCTAATTGTGACCATGTATTATCTCCCCAGGTCCACAGTGTTCCATCTGTTTTTAGTCCTATTGAATGACCTCTTCCTCCATCAACAGCTTTCCAATTCATAGCTGTTCCTATTTGAATAGGAAAAGTGCTTGCTATTAAAGTTCCATTACCCAGTTGGCCTGTAGAATTATCTCCCCAAGCCCAGAGTGTTCCATCTGTTTTTATGGCAAGGGTATGATTTCCTCTTGATGCCACACTTAGCCAGTCTGTTACCGTTCCTATTTGTACAGGTACTGTTTTATTGACGGTTGTTCCATCTCCTAATTGACCTGTGGAATTGTTGCCCCATGCCCAGAGTGTTCCATCTGTTTTTATGGCAGCTATATGACTATTACCAGTCGCAATATTTACCCAGTCTGTATCTGTTCCTACTTGTGTCGGAATATTTTTCTTGATCGTAGTTCCATCACCTAGTTGACCTGTGGAATTGTTGCCCCACGTCCATAGTGTTCCATCTGCTTTGAGCCCTGCCGAATAAGAAAAACCTGCAGCTATTTTTACCCAATCACTTTCGGTTCCTATTTGTACTGGCTTATTTTTATCAGTGTTAGTACCATCTCCTAACTCTCCATTATAATTATCTCCCCATGCCCATAGTGTTCCATCTGTTTTTATTCCTATTGAATGATAATTGCCAACTTTCACAGTTTGCCAACACCCTGTTTCAGTGGTAGGAAGTGTAGTAAAAGAACCAGCCGATACCCAGTCTGTCCAACTAAATCCACAATCCGGTGCTACCCACCAGTAGTAAGTGGTATCAGGCAATAAGTTTGTCAAATTTACTGTTGTAGAAGAAGTCTTTCCATCGTTCCCGCCAATAGTAGGATTCGTACTATAAAGATATAAATAACCGTTACCAGGAGCCTGAGTTGCTGCTGTCCAGTTAAGAGTAGCCGTTGCAGAAGTAACATTGGTTGTTGAAAATTGCGTTGGAGGAATACAGACTCCAGGACAAGCAATGAAAATAAATGTATTTTTGTTAACAGTCGTATTATCGCCTAGCTGACTGTATGTATTTTTTCCACAAACTTTTAAAGATCCGTCAATACTTTTGATAAGAGTAAAATTTTCTCCTGCAACAACCTGTAAGTTATCTGACGAGTTACTTACTTGTGTAGGTAATGTAACATTTGGACCTCCATTTGTACCATTTCCCAGCTGTCCATAATAATTATATCCCCATCCCCAAAGAGTTCCGTCTGTTTTTGCGGCTAATGTATAATTATTGCCAGCACTCACATTTTGCCAATCTGTTGCTGTTCCTATTTGCATAGGAGCTGTTTTTCTGACAGTAGTACCATCTCCTAACTGCCCATAAAGATTATTACCCCACATCCATAGTGTTCCGTCTGTTTTGAGTCCTGCCGAATGCTGATACCCTGCATCAACACTTTTCCAATTCGTAGCTGTTCCTATTTGTACCGGAATTTTTTTTAAAACGTTAGTTCCATCTCCAAGTTGCCCCCAAATATTATATCCCCATCCCCAAAGCGTACCATCTGTTTTAATGGCTAATGTATAATTCTCACCGGCACTCACGCTTTGCCAATCAGTAGCTGTTCCTATTTGCGCAGGAGCACTTTGAGATATGGCAGTTCCATCTCCCAATTGTCCATTATTGTTACGTCCCCATGTCCATAATGTTCCATCTGTTTTGATTCCTACTGAATGTTGGCTTGCTGTACTTACACTTTGCCAATCTGTTCCTGTTCCGATTTGTATGGGTACATTTTTCCCAACGGTGGTTCCGTCTCCCAGTTGTCCATACTCATTATCTCCCCATGCCCACAATGTTCCATTGGTTTTAATGGCGAATGTTTGATTGCTGCCGGCATTCACACTTTTCCAATCCTTTAATGTTCCTATTCTGGTCGGAACCTTTTTACCAGCTCCTGACCCATTACCTAATTGGCCTGAGAAATTGATTCCCCACGTCCATAATGATCCATCAGTCTTTACTCCTGCTGAATACTCAACTCCCGTACTAAGGCTTTGCCAGCATTGAGCAAAGGAATGCAAACTGATAAATACGAATAATAAAAGTACTTTTCTCATATTTTAATTTTCATAATATTTTCCTACTCGTATAGCTTTTCGGTTCCGCTTCGTTTAAATGGTTTCTGAACTCCATATAATAAGTGATCTGGACAAAAAAATTTCAGAATCAAATGAATTCATAAATAATACAACATGAAAATCTCCCTAAACTTCAATAAAAGCCTGTGTCACTTCTGATCGAAAATGAAATATCAGCAGTCCTTTTACTACCCAATATTGTTTATATATGATATGTGGAATAATCAAATAAAACCAATGGGCTCTATACGATTGTAGCTCTAAAGAAATGGTAAGGATTTACTGTCGTATTAAATTATTAACAGCAATTAGTTTTGGAGTATCTATAAAAATAAATAGAATGTAGTTGGGTTCATTTTCATGGTTTAATGTTTTTAGGTTTAGTTTTTAGAGGAAACAACACCGCCTGTTACAATAACTTTATGTTGTTGATCACAAAAATATATTTTTATTATGATTCACGAAACAGTGTATAATAAATATTTTTTCAGCTTACCAGTATTTTTTTAAACACAAAAAAAGCGTTGAAAAATCAACGCTTTTTAAATCTGATATTGAGACTTAATTATTAAAAGTTTACATAAGAATGAAGTTCTCAATTAATCTCTATTCTTTAATAATATCCAGCCCGTAAATACAATTTTAGGTTTTTCTTTTGATGATTCATCCCATGAAATGTGATACCAATAGGTTTGAGTAGGTACTTTTCTGCCTTGGATTGTTCCGTTCCAGGTATAATTATTAAAAGAAGTTCCTTCGAAAACTTTATTTCCGTATCTGTCGTAGACAATGAATGACAAGTTTTTCTTGTAACCTAATTCCGAATAATTAATTACATCATTGTATCCATCACCGTTTGGAGTAATTACATTGACAAGATTCGGGACGGTAATCGTTACCTCCACAGGATCACAATTGTAAAAATCTTTCACATAAAACGTGTTTTCCCCTCTTGTTAAATTGGAAAATACATTAGATTCCTGCCATTGAATACCATCCAAGGAATACTGATAGGGAGCTTTTCCTCCTTTAACCTCAACAACTGCCGTATTGCCGTCCAAATTGATCCCTTTAATAACAGGGGATTCTGATGGAATTACTTTTACGTACTGCCTCAAAACACATTCTCCGCTTTTAAGATCAACCCAATACGTTCCTACTCCAACATTTGTAATACTTTGTGTCGTTGCTCCGGTACTCCATAAATAGGATGAAAAGTTGGGTCCTGCATCAAGAGTTGTTGTGTCTTCTATACAAATAATCTGATCTTTCAGTATTTCAGAATACACAGGAGGAATCACGTTTAAAGTTACTTTGGCGATACTTCCGCATCCGTTGCTGTTAATTACTTTGATGTAAACTGATCCGTTTACTGAAATATAAGACTGAGGATTGGTTATTTCATTGATTCCTGCGAGAGCATCATTGTAATTGGTGAAATATTTTTTGGTAATTCCTGTTTCCGTAGTTACAGATGCCTGAATAAGATTAAAAGTTCCTGTTGAAACATTATCCGTATTAAAACAGCTTCTTAAGATAGCTTCATTTACAGTCGGAACAGGATATAACTTTAAAGAAATTTTGGCGATTGCAGTACATCCTGTTGCCGTATTAATTTTAACATACACTTCGCCTTCTGCCGATGAAAAAGTTGCGGGATTCGTAATTTCATTTGTTCCGGAATTTAAATCGGAAAGTGTCCTGTAATATTGCTTCGTTACATTGGTAAGCGGAGTGACATTAGCCTGTGTAAGATCAAAAACTGCGAAACCATTCATCGGGCAGCGAAATAAGGTTGCATCTGTCTTTTCTACGTCTTTCGGGGTTAAAATAATCTTTGCATCTGGATTGTCACAAAACGTTCCGCTGTTGTCTTTTACAATTACATTGACTGTTGTATTGGCCGAGAACTGATAATTGGAAGGATTGGTAACCTGTGTCCCGTTCACAAGATAGGTAAAGGTATAATTGGCAGGATTATTTACAAATTGGGAATTAAAAGATGTTAAATCCGTTGTGACTACCCCTGTAAGAGCATTCGGACACGTTTCTGAAGGCATTACCGTATTCTGAAGCAAAGGAACTTTATCTACATATACTTTTACGTTTTTAATGGAATGTCTTGCACTTGCAGCTCCTGTAGAAGCTGAAAATCCGAAATATCCCTGGGTCATCGTTGCCGCTCCGCCGGATGGTGCAAAAGACTGATTAACCACCGTAGTATTATCAATTTTAATGATAATGATCCAATTGGCAGTATTGTTCGGATCAATTTCCCCGTTTACCTCAACGTGTTTGTAAGTACTGCCTACAAAAGGAATAGTGGAGATCAGATCTGGAGTGTGATAAGTACTGTTTGGAGTATTGTTATATTCAATATTATTATTTCCGGCCGGAAGGTTGTTGGTTCCGTATAATACGTGAACTTTACTCATTTGCCCTTCAGAACTGTTATTGAATATATCAAATGCTACCATCAAGCCGCTTGCATTGCCCGGAATTCCCAAACCTCCTCCCTGAGGATAAGATACAGGCGGATTGGCAAGATACCAAAAAGCAAAACCATCACCCCGTCCATAGCTGGTGGTACCGTTACCATCTATTCTAAAGTCAAATTCCACTTTCCATTTATCACAATACTTAAGGTTAATGGGATCATCCAGTTTTATGCCTCCCACCTGACTGATCTGATCTGCCGTAAGCTGAATAAAATCTGTATTTACGGTAGCAGAAGGAACTAAGCTCCAGCCGGCAGTATTCACCGGGCTTCCTGATAACTGATAAGATTGGGCATTTATTTGATGGCACAAAGCCAAAAGCGCAACAAAACCTGTAATTAAAAACTTCTTCATGATATAAATTGTTTAAACGCAAAACAAAGGACTTTAAAAAGCCCTTTGTTATTACTCAAGTGTAAAGTGTTTTAATTTTTGATAATTTTTTTAGTTAAAGTATTTCCACCTTTTAATTTTATTTCTACGATGTAAACTCCTTTAGGTGCAGATTCAAGGTCAATCTGATTGCTGCTGAATTTCACATTTAATTTCTGACCTGCAACATTGTAAACATTTACACTGTCAATTAAGGTATCAGCTTTGATATAAAGAATGCCTTTAGTTGGATTCGGGTAAATTCCTACGTTTATTTTCGGAGTATTCTCGGTAGTTCCCAGTGCTGTAAAATCTTTAATACATCTTACCGACTGTCCACCGTCTCTTCCCATACTGTTACTAATGGCAACATTCGGACTGATGTATAAATGCTGTCCGGATCCAGTATAAGGTGATGAAGTAGAAGACCAAAGATATAAACGTGTACCTGGTGAAAAAATTCCGCTATAGTCTTTCATTCCAGCAGGAACGAATTTTAAATTACTTGCTAAAGCTGAATTAATATCTGAAATATTTTCGGCACTTACAACATTTTCCACTTCACCAATGGAAGGAAGCCTCCAGTTAGTTCCGATTGCTTTACAAGGGTCAACTCCTTTTGTGCTGTTGGCAGAAGATGCTGTTTCTCCGTCCCATGTATCGCTTGTCTGACCGTTTGACCACCAGTTTGAACCTGAATTATAACCCGCAGAATAAAAAGAAGCGCTTCCTGCAGTAATTCCCTGAGGATTGTTAGGCGAAGGTGCTGTTCCGTTCAGAGCTGAATTTCTGTTTTGATGCCCGTCTGCCCATCTTCCCCATTGGAAAAGGTCACCGTAAGCATCTTCGTCGGTAAGTGAAGACGCTACTTTTGTACTTCCTAAGTTTTGCTGCAGCCAGATTTTCCCGTCCGCTCCTCTTACTGTAGTATATGTAATCGATTGCGCGTTATAATTAAAAGTTACGCAACCTGTATCCCCCGGTGTATTTCCTGGATCTGTATTGTTACAGCCCGGAGTCGTGTTGGTAGATAAAGCTATTCTCTTCACGATCGTGTTATCCTCAGAATAGGCTAAAACCAAATAATTATTGATATTGTCAACTGCAAGATCATTATAAGTAGCCTGTCCCGCAGAAATAAAATCTCCTCCAAAGGTCACCCAGTTTTGAGTGGCGGTATCTAACTTATATACTGTATTTCTTAAAAAATCATCATTTTCCCATCTGCTTGCTACTACATAAGGTGTTCCCGATGTGGTTACCGCCAATGCAACATGCTGTGTTTTCCCGCTTGAAAAATTGGCATTTCCGACCTGTGTCCATGAAGTTCCGTCAAATTTTTTAACGTTTACTTTTTTACCTGCTGAAGTCGTTGAAACATAAGCTACATAAAGATTATTATTCCCATCAATCGCAAGATCTGATGTGTATTGCTCCCCGGAAGAAGCATTATCAACAATAGCTCCGCCTACAAGAGACCAGGCATCAGATGCTGAAGCATTTACGCTATTCTGATACACTTTTAAGCCGCTGGAAACATTAGCTGTGTAGATCATATTGTTAGTTCCGATCACCATTTCTGCAAATTCGGCCCCACCGGAAAACCCTGCATCTCCTACCTGTTCCCAGGCTCCGTTTGTATAACGCTTTACAGTTCCGCTTCCATAACTTCCATAAGTAAATAATACATTGGAAGCAGAAACAGCAGAAGCCTGATAGTTTGTGGTAGTGGTTACAACTTTTGGTAAAACAGTCCATGAACTCCCATCGAATTGTCTTGCTTCAAAGCCTGTTCCCTGATTGGTATAATATATATTTGTTCCCGAATGATCAATTGATAATGAGTTGTAAGTGGCATAACTCGTCGTTATTCCGGCACTTCCTCCTACATAAGACCACGAAGTTCCGTTAAATTTCTGAACTGAACCTTTTGAAACAGACAGATCATAATAAGACAGATAATAGTTTCCTACATTATCTATCACAAGGTTATTAAAACTGCTTCCCCCGGCAGAAACAGCAGATACTCCTCCTACGTTTTCCCATTGTTGGGCATGCAGATTTCCCAAAACGAGTAATCCAACTCCTATTCCCCATTTTTTTAATAAGTGATGTGCAATCGTATACATAATTTATTTTTAATTATTCTAATTAACCACAAAAGTATACTAAGATGATGAAGCTTTATTATCATTATCCAACATATGATTATCATATTAAAGGATAATTAACTATTTATTAGAAAATAGTAAAGTGGATTAGGGTTTACTTAGATTTAAATTAAGGGAAATAATTCAGTTAAAATATTTGTACTGTGCTTTGGTACATTTAAGGAGATGATTACCAAATTTTATTAATTAAAAATGCTTAGTCACAATTTACGTCTAAGAATATTTATCTGTTTTCAAACAGTTAAAATTAGTCTTGGCAATTCTCACAAATTCCAAAACAACGGATAACACATTATATATATCCAATTCATTAAATATTTTATATTATTTTTTTTAATATATTCAATTTTTAATCATATATTACACATAAATTTATTTATTCTATATTTTAACATTTAAATAAGATAGCCTATGAAACAACATCTTTACAACATTACAAATCCTTTTTTCTTTAATTCAACCTGAAAATCAATAACAGGAAGTACACTATAATCTAGTAAAAAATACATTTATCTTAACAAACAACTAATCAATAAGAATTCTATAAATGTGAAAAAAATCTACTTATTTTTCTAGCCATTTTACTATCAATGCAACGTTTTGGGTTGCAGTATGAGTATGATGGTACTTCTCATTGTACAGGTAATGCGATACTATTTACAAGTGAGACAACTCCCAATTCCAGACAATGGATATATTCTCCGTCTGATTTTGCTACCGTATCTCCGTAAGGAAATATAGTAGCTGCTTATATGAACGCCTCTAGCGAATCACCAATTTAACGGTGAAAATGGGCGCAATGGGCTCAAAGCATATGTTTAATACTTTAAATTTTAAATCATGAAAAAAAATATACAACAATCGAAGCTTAAGATATGGGGATTAAAAACGAAAACCTCAGTTTTAATATTATTTGGTGCATTTTTGTCTGTTACTCAAGTACAAGCACAGACTTTCTCTTATACAGGAGCTGTACAATCGGTAACCCTTGCCGCAGGTTCATATCAGATAGAAATGTGGGGAGCTGATGGAGGTGATGCTCTTAGGGGAACAGGCGGTAAAGGCGGATATAGTACCGGAACTTTACAGGTTTCTACCTCTACAACTTATTATATTTATGTTGGAGGTAAGGGAAGCACGGCAACAAGCTCAACACAAGGCGGATGGAATGGTGGTGGTGGCTGTTTAGGTACATATACTACCGGGTATAACGGAGGAACTGGCGGTGGTGGAACTGATATCAGGACTACTCAAAATACGACCTATGCAGACAGAATAATTGTTGCTGGCGGCGGTGGCGGTGGTACCGGTTATAGTACTTATACTGGAAATGGAGGTAATGGCGGCGGCGCTACTGGAAGTAATGGAGGAAGTAGTCGCGGAGCAACTTATGTAGGTGGTGGTGGAAGTCAAACCGCAGGAGGTGCATCTGCAACTGGGGGAATAATCTCTTATTCTTTAGCCGGAGCATTAGGAACTGGTGGAAGCTATTCAAGTACAGGAACTTTGGGTGGTACTGCTGGTGGCGGTGGATATTATGGTGGTGGCAGTGGACACTGGGGAGGAGCCGGCGGTGGCGGTTCTTCTTATGTTGGAGGTGTAACGGGAGGTGTAACGATACAGTATGGCCAATCCGGTTTTATTACCAATCCTGATACTACGGGTAACGGGAGGGTTACTATCACTAATTCTCAGTTATCAACATCTGAGGTAAGTACAAAGAATGATATAAATATTTATCCCAACCCAGCGACAGATTTCTTAAACATAACAAAAGTTTCAGATAAAGCAACATATAAAATATATAACGTTGCAGGGCAGTTAGTAAGTCAGGGACAAATGAATGGTGGAATAATTAATGTTTCAGCATTGACAAGAGGTACTTATGTGATTGCTATTGAAGATAAAGGAAACGTTTTCTTTAAATCTAAGTTTATTAAGAAATAATAAATTATTTAAGTTTTGAAGAATCTCTCCTCTTACATGTAATCAATATTAAGATGCCTCAACTTCGGCTTAGAAGAAATTCATCAAGGAATAATAATTTTTTTTAAAATGAATAAGCTCTCAGAAATGAGGGCTTATTTTTTGTAAACACTTTAAAGATTTTTAAATCTCAACCCCGTAGAAACATCATTTAATGTTGGTTTTACGATTATTCTTCTATATAAAATGGAGCCGTTTTGTTATTATTTTTTTTCTGTCTAATGTATTGAAAAATAGCTCCCACGACGAATAGAATGAAAAGAACAAAAAGTGTCTTAGCTATAATTGGATCTTTTACATCCTTAGCCAACGGATTCCCCACCGGAATCCTTGTAAAAGTCTCATTAATGGTAGGAATCAAAGAAAGAAAAAAGCTAAATGAAAGTAAAAAGTTCTCGAAATACCGGGCTCTTTTATTTCTTTTTTTGCGTGAATAAAGAAAATATGCAGTTATGACCAAAAGAAGTATAAATAACGAAAAAACGTGACCAACATTGAAACCACCATGTTTCGAAATTCCTAATGCTGTAACAGAAGTGATAATGGTAGTATAAAAATAAATTTTTCCGGATAGCCCGTCCAAATTGATTTTTCCATATTTCACAAATCCCACTATTCCACTTACAATAGCCATAATACCAATAACGGTATGAAAAATTCCTAAACCTGATAAACCCATTTTATTATATTTTAATTATTCGTATTCAATTGAAAACTGTTTATTTACGATATTTCATTACCTCAAATGAACGATACAAAGTTGCGACAGCTGCACGAAAATGGTTTTGTGATTTGGTTCAGATTTTTGAGATTTTAGTTCAAAAAAAGCATTTTTGATTGTATTTAGAAATGCCTCTTCAGTTGTATATAATTATTTGATTTATTTACTTTTCCCTTCCTGCCGGTAATTTGTAGGAGTACTATGGAATTTATCACTGAAACTTTTTGTGAAAGTGGCAAGATCATTAAACCCGCAGTCAAAGGCGATATCGGTAATTCTTTCATCAGATATTAACAGTAGTTCTGCAGCTTTTTCAAGTTTCTTATTTTTAATATAATTTGCAGGTGTATCATTGTAGAGTTTAGCAAATTCTCTCTTAAAGGAAGATACGCTCAGATTATTTTGTTTAGCCAACTTTTCCACAGTCAATTGTGAGAATAAATTAGCTTCAATAAGTTGTTTAAAAGAATAAGCTGTTGGAGAAAAAAGTTGCGACAAAATCAACTGAATAGAATCAGCATTTTGTGACTGAGCCAGCAATAATACGATTTCCTTTAATTTAAGAGTCAGAATATCTTCATTAACGAGCGATGGATTTTCAAAATAAAAAAGAAGCCCTTCAACATACTTCTTGATGAGAAAATCATTGCCGGTTTTTTCATTGGATTTGGTTGAAATTAAATTCTTTGGTTGTTGAAAAAGTGAAGGCAGTTCCTTATCGTATATCCTCTTTAAAATGTCAGGATAAAAAGTAACAATAACGATCTGACAATTCTCTTCTTTTTTAGAATTATGAATCATTTTCCCTGAATTGATACAATTTAAAAACAGCGAATAATCCGAAGGAATACTGAGGCTGATCTCATCTGTTTTATATTGAAATTCGCCATTTAAAACATACAAAAAACAGGCTTGTTCAGCCACGGGAAAATCATATCTGAAAGGTGCTTTCAAATCAATTTTCTGCATCAGAGTTTTTCCGAACAATTCATATTTTTTGTAGTCGTTGACCATAATCTGTAAGAGGAATGCTTTTATCAAATATACAAAAGCGTTTGAGATTCCAATGGCATTTTGTTGTTAGCAAATTAATATTTTCCATTACTCTTTTACAGCCTTTAATTCACTGGACTATTTCATTGCATTGCTTATCTGTAAAACTTTCATCTTAAAGCGCAGCGCATCAAGTAACCTGAAATTTTTTCTGTTGTTTTTTCAAAAAAAATACGACGTATGTATTTCTGTAATAATACGATCAAAGTTTAAATGGCAGGATAGCTTAGCAACCGAATAAATATTCTTTTAAAAAGTCTCAAATTTTCCTTTAAAGATATCAACGTCTATTTCAACGCTCAAAATGTCCCGTTCGCCTATTTAATAGATGATCGCTGATTAGATATACAATATGTTTGTACTATAATTACTTAAAAAAATATAATGAAAACACTGGAAGCCAAACTTGCAAAATCACCGGATATTTGGGTACCTACCGTTACGCTTGAAGGTGATGCCAATGGTGCTGCATTTCCGCTTCCTGAAAATTATGCTTCTAAATATAAAGGGAAATATGTACATCATACTTTAAAAGGAGGAATAGGACACAACTTGCCACAGGAGGCTCCAAAGGAATTTGCAGATGCTATTGTTGAGGCAGATTCTTTGTCCAGATAAGTCCGTATTTATAAACATAATAGATGGGAATATTGTTTTATTTTCATACTTGCACATATAAAGAGATCCATCATATAGTAAAAATCATCCATTTTTAACGACTCGTTAAAAGACCAAATTTGTAACAGACAAAAATTGATAAGTAAAACCAAAAATTTAAACAAAATGTCTGTTTCTGATTTATTTAAACCTCTTACATTTCTTCACGGTCCTGCAATGGGAAACCGGTTTATGTTGGCCCCGCTGACAAGTCAGCAAAGTAATTTTGATGGTACCGCATCCCAGTATGACCAGATATGGATGGAACAATTGGCACAGAGCGGTTACGGATTAATCCAAACCAGCGCATCTACTGTGGAAGCCGGAGCCATTGCATTTGAACGTCAGTTGGGAATCCATAGTGATCTGCATTTACCCGGGCTGACCAAAATGGCAACAGCAATTCGTGAGGGAGGTGCATTATCTGCAGTACAATTGCATCATGCTGGACATCGTGCTGTTCCCTCATTAGGAGGAATTCCAGCTCCTGCATCAAATAAAACACTAAAGAATATTAAAGCTATTTCCACGGAAGAAGTGGAAAGAATCCGAGACAGTTTTATTGAAGCGGCAAAAAGATCACAGTTAGCAGGATTTGACGGAGTTTCTGTTCACGGTGCTTTTGGCTGGATTTTATCTGAATTTCTGTCTCCAAATCTAAATGACAGAACGGATCAATACGGTGGCACTATAGAGAACCGTGCAAGATTTACCATTGAAGTGATTGAAGGAATCAGAAAAGCCTGTGGTTCTGATTTTCAGATTGGATGGCGATTATCAATTGAACGTTATGGATTGCGTTTGGAAGAATTACGTGAAATTACAGCCGAAATTTTTAATAAAGAATTAATCGATTATCTGGATTTGGCACTTTGGGATTCGGCACAGCTTGTAAGGGAAGGAAGCTTTCAGGGAAAAACAATGTTGAGCGTTTTTACCGAACTCCCAAGAAAAGGTGTACGTTTAGGTGCTGCCGGAAAAATAATGAGCGCGCAACGTGCCGGAGAATTGCTGGATGAAGGCTGTGATTTTGTATTAATTGCAAGAGCCGGAATTCTTCAAAGAGATTTTCCGCTTCAGGTAAAGGCGAATCCTATGTATGACAGTCCGAAATTGCCTGTGACCGCAGATTTTCTTCGTAAAGGCGGACTGAGCGAAAGATTTATTGAAACGATGAGGGGTTGGCAAACTTTTGTAAAACCGGGGTCATAACGAATTTGAATTTTCTATTTAATAATTTAAAATAAAGCGAACTTTAATAAAAAAGTTCGCTTTTTCTATTTTTAGAAGCTCTTTTTCGGTTTCGGCGAGGCGGCTTTGCCGCCTCGCCGAAATCGAAAAAAAACGGAAACGGAATCTGAAACCAAATATTCAATCGTAGACTGCTGTCATAGCCCCGATAGAAACGGCATCCTTTTTTGTTGCGGCTGAAGCAAAGCGGAAGCCGTGACAAAAAAGATATAGTGGATAGCGGGATGAAGCTACTGGAAAACAACTTAAAAATCTCCATTACAAAGTAAAAATCATCCATTCTTTAGCGACCGTTATTCACACACCTTTGCAGTGTAATTAAATTTTATACAATGAAAAAAACAGCAATTATTATTCTTTCTGACCCAAAATCTGGTTCGGAAGAAGCATTGGGAAGAGTGTTCAACGCTTTGGCTTCGGCTTACGAATTCAAACACGCAGGTGAGGATGTGAAAATCATTTTTCAGGGAACGGGAATCAGATGGCCGGAACAATTGGAAAAAGCAGACCATCCTGTTCACGGGCTTTACAGTGAAGTGAAAGATTATGTTCACGGGCTTTCGAAAGGTTGTGTAGCCGTATTCGGGACTGAAGTTTCCGGGTATGAACTATTGAACGAGAACGAGGTTCCGGGAACTCCAGGATTGCCAAGTTTCCTAAATTTAAGAAATGAGGGTTACGATATTTTGATTTTCTAATCTTGTTTTGAAACTGCCTTTTGAAATTTTTCGGAGGGCAGTTTTGATTTAAAAATAATAATTAAATTGCAGATACAATGTTATCACAATCTGTCTATACGCTCGTGAATGAGCAGAACGGGAATCTGGCTTTCAAGCTTTTTGAGTTTGATAACAATAGCTATTTTGACCATATTCAGCGGAATAATTATTTTACTTTAATCCTTATTACTTCGGGAGAAGGCGTTGCGACGGTTGACCTTTGTGATTATTCTTTCAAGGAAAACACGTTGTTTGCATTGTATCCGTATCAGCCTTTTATGTTGCAATCTGCGAAACAGATTATGGGAATTTCGATACAGTTTCATCACGATTTTTTCTGTATTTACAGGCATCATAAGGAAATTGCGGCCAACGGGATTTTGTTCAATAATGTGTATCAAAAACCTTTTATCAGTTTAGATGAATTTAGTAAAAGTTCTATTTTGAATTTGATTAACGGAATTGCTAATGAACTTAAGAATGATGCTTTCAGAAAAGATGAAGTTTTGATTTCTTATTTAAAAATTTTACTGGTTACAGCAACAAGAATTAAACTGGAACAGCAAACGATTCAGAATTCTGAAACAACTCATATCAAGCAACAGTTTGTCATTCAGAACCTTAAAAATGCGATTGAGGAGAATTTCCGCACAAAACATTCAGCCAGTGATTATGCGGATCTGTTGAATCAGACCCTTGCTTCTTTGGCCAGAATCACGAAAAATCATTTTAATAGAACGCTTTCTGACCTGATTACGGAACGAATTATCATTGAAGCTAAAAGAGAACTGTATCTTACTGATAAAACCATTAAAGAAATCGCCTATGAATTGGGATATGACGATGAATATTATTTCAGCCGGCTTTTTAAGAATAAAACGGATATTTCGCCCCAGATTTATAGAAATACCATCGGTTTCAACAGAGGTTCAGCATCTCATTAAAAATAAAAATGGATAAGTATAATGAATATATGCTTGAATGCATTGAACTTGCAAAACAGGCTTTGAAAAAAGGAAATCCGCCAGTCGGTTCCGTATTGGTTTTTGAAGATAAAGTTATCGGCAGAGGAATTGAATCAGGAAAATCAAGCGGAGATATTACACAGCACGCAGAGATTTTAGCAGTAAAAGATGCTTTGAAAAATGGTTACAGAGATGTATTGGAACAGTCTGTAATGTTTTCCACACACGAACCCTGCATCATGTGTTCTTACCTCATCAGACATCATAAAATTAAAAAATTAGTTTTTGGAGTTTCGGTTCCTTTTGTTGGTGGACAGTCTTCTGAGTTTAAGATTTTAGAGACAGAAAATATTCCGAAATGGGGGAAAAGACCTAAAATAGAAACGGGTATTTTACAACGTGAGTGTGAGGTTTTGAATGAACAGTTTACAGCATATCTTGCTAACCAGAAATAAGAAATCAAAGTTTCGGTACTGATAGATTTTTATTTATTTCATCGAAATTATATTTCATTTTTACAATCATTATTTTGAATCCATATAATTTTTCAAATCCGAAATATTTTTGATTTTCAGCTCCTCTGCTTGTTTTCTTCGCATCATCAAAGCATAAGAATTATTGAAACCAAGCGGTTTCAGCCATTCTATTCCATATTGTTTTTGAAATTCTGAATTTACATAAAGAAAAGTTTTTTCCGGACTTTTAGAAACTTCTTTAATCTTTTTTTGTGAAGGCTTCAGCAAAACCAAAAGTCCGGTTCCTGTATATTCAGGATAAAAATCAATGGCATCATTCATTAAAGCATCGAAGCAAATTTTCGTTCCGCCTAATCCAGTTTTCGTTTCCACTTTATAATCTGTATAACCTTCAATCAGCATTTTGTAGATTTCAGTAAGAATATATTGTTCGCCAAAAATCTTGGACCCGATCTTTACCGTTTGAGAATTTCCTTTACGTGGATTTTTATATAAATTGATTTTAATTAAAAAATCCTTAGCAATTTTTTCAGGCGTCTGATTCAGATAATCTGATTTATAATTCAAATCGGTCATTATTGAATCATTGAATTTTGCTGATAACAGATTCAATGTTTTTTCCAATTCGGGAAACTTCTCCAGTGTTTTCGTTTTAATAATCGGAGCAGCAAAATAAGGTGGAAAAATCTTCTTATCATCCCCCAGAACATACAAATCAAAAGCCTTGATTCTCCCGTCTGTTGAATAACCGCTAATTAAATCCAATTCCTTTTCATAAGCTGCTTTGTACATGATTGCATCGCTTACAATCACCGGATGCACATTCAATCCATACACCGAACGAAGTCCCAGATCACCGTCCTGTCTTCCCATAAATTCAGGTGTAAAACCTGCTTTCAGTTTATTGGTATCAGAAACAGATGTTATCAAATAAATTATTCCAATACTCAGTAATAAAACCGGAACAATATATTTTAATTTTCTTAATAATTGATAACCAGATTTCTGCAAAACCGCAATAATTTGGTCCAATAAAACGGCTAATAACGCAGCCGGAATTGCTCCGGCCAAAATCATATTTGTATTATTTAATGAAATCCCTCCAAAAATAAATTCACCTAAACCTCCTGCTGCAACAAACGACGCTAAAGTTGCCACACCGACATTAATTACGGCTGCCGTTCTTATTCCTGCAATAATTACAGGCATTGCCAACGGAAGCTCGACCTTGAAAAGCATTTGCTTGGGGTTCATTCCCATCGCTTTTGCCGCTTCAATAACAGTTGGATTAACTTCTGTAATTCCCGTATACGTATTTCGGACGATAGGTAAAAGGGCGTAAATCAGCAGTGCAACGATTGCCGGAGTTGCTCCGATTCCAAAAGCCGGAATCATAAAACCGAGTAAAGCAATACTGGGAATAGTTTGTAAAATCCCTGCAATTCCTAAAATGGGACTTGATAATTTTCTTCTTCGGGCAATTAAAATTCCTAATGGAAGACCCACTAAAATAGCTAAAAACAGAGACAAAAAAGTAAGTCCCAAATGCTGAAGGACCTGACTCAGCAATTTCTCGTGCTGTTCTAAAACAAATTGCCAAAAACTCTGTCCGCTCATACAATTGCTAATTTTCGATACTCGTTAAAAGCTTTCATCAGGTTTTCATAATCTTTTGAAAACAAATGATCTGAACTTAATTTCTGTAAAGCATCCCAAAGATTCGTGTTTTCTGAAAATTGAAATTTTTCATACAAATGCGCAAAATTAATCTCGGTTTTTACATCATTTAAAGTCGCCACTTTATATTCCAGTAAAAGTCGGTTTTCAGAAAAAAAATCCTTGACAAAATCATTTGCAGGACGATATAACATCTCTTTCGGAGTTCCTGTCTGAATAATTTTTCCTTTATCCATTAAGCAGATTTTATGACCTAATTCAAATGCTTCCTGAACGTCATGAGTAACCAGAATAATGGTTTTATTTTTTAATTCTTCCAAAGATTTAAATTCCGAATGAATATTTGCTTTTGTAATATTATCCAGCGCTCCAAAAGGCTCATCCATCAATAAGATTGCGGAATTAGCAATTAAAGCTCTTGCTATGCCTACCCTTTGTTGTTGGCCGCCGCTTAATTCATTTGGAAATCTTTTGAGAACATCTTCTGAAAGATGAAGTTTATCAAGTAATTCTTCAGTTCGCTTTGCCGTCTTTTTTTTATCCCATTTTAGTAAATCGGGAACAACAGCAATGTTTTGCTCAACAGTATAATGCGGAAATAACCCGGAATGCTGCATGACAAAGCCAATTCTCATTCGCAAATCCTCCACTTTCTGATCACGGATATTTTTTCCGTTAATCAAAATGCTGCCGGAATCTGATTCTATAAGTCGGTTGAGCATTTTCAAAGTTGTCGTTTTTCCGCAACCGCTCAGTCCCAAAAGAACCAATATCTCCTTATCATTAGCCTGAAAGGAAATATGGTCAACTGCTTTTTTTCCGTCAAAACTTTTTGAAACTGATTCTACTGTAATCATAGGCAGAAATTATTGTCCAAGTCTGATTCCTGTAAACTGCCATTGCATATTGGTCGGAAAAAAATTACGATAAGTATTTCTGCTGTGACCGACCGGTGTTGCTACTGAACCACCCCGCAAAACAGTTTGATTGACCATAAATTTCCCGTTGTACTCTCCTACTGCCCCAACTTCTTTTTTAAATCCGGGATATGGCAGATAAGCAGAATTCGTCCATTCCCAACGTTGTCCCCAATCAAAGCAATCCGATGCAACTTCCCATTCTGCTTCAGTTGGCAGACGTTTTCCCTTCCAGGAAGCAAATGCAGAGGCTTCAAAAAAATTGATGTGACAAACGGCTTCCTCCCAATCGATTTCCTGCAAGCCATGTAAGGTGTAATGCATCCATTTATCATCGATAAAATGCCAGTATAGTGGAGATTTTGCTTCATTTTCTTTTACCCAGTCCCAACCTTCAGCGTGCCAATGGCGGAAATCCTGATAACCACCTGCATTTATAAATTCCAAATATTCCTGATTAGTAACCAACTGACTGGAGATTTGAAAGTCATTGAGATAGACTTTATGTCTTCCCAATTCATTATCAAAACAAAAACCTTCTCCTTTAAAACCGATTTCATAAACTCCTTCAGAAAAACGGAGCATTTCTGAATCTCCAACGCTTTCTTTTTTAGAAATACTTTCCTTTTTATAAGGCGGAAATAAAGGATTGTGCCCTAAAATATATTTAATATCCGTCAATAATAATTCCTGATGCTGCTGTTCGTGGTTTAAACCTAATTCCAATAGAGATTCTAAAGATTCTGTAAGATATCCGCTTTGAAGAAATCTATTCATTTTTTCATCAACATATTCGCGATACTTAAAAACATCCGATACGGAAGGACGACTCAGATTTCCTCTGTCTGTACGGATTACGCGAGCTCCTATGGTCTCATAATAACTGTTGAACACAAAATTATATTCCGGATCATAAACTTCGTACCCTGGAAAATGAGGCTGCAAAATAAAGGTTTCAAAAAACCAGGTTGTATGACCCAAATGCCATTTCGGTGGACTTACGTCAACAATCGGCTGAACAACATAATCTTCTATTTCCAGAGGTCTGCAGATTTCCACGGAATGATTTCTGATTTCTGAATATTTTTCCGCCCAGTTTTTTATGGGATTTATATTTTTTAACAATGAATCTGTTTTCATAAAAATCATTTTAAATTATATCATCCAAATAGAATCTACAAACCAGTTTTTTGAATCTTTAATCTCATTAAGAATATGAAACCCTGAATCTTTTGCCAGTTTTTTAATATCTTGTTCTGAGAATTTTTGTGAGATTTCCATATCGATCAATTCGTTTTCTTTGAAATAAAATGAACGATTTTCTATCTCGACTTTCTGGTCACAAAGACTTACCAGAAAACTTCTGCAGGCTCCTGAAACCGGATCATAAGTCTGATAATGCTGAAACTGCTCCACCTCAAAATCGGCATGCAATTCACGATTGATTCTTGTGAGAAGATTAAGATTGAATGAAGCTGTAAGTCCTGCAGAATCGTTGTAAGCAGCAAGAATCGTGTGGGGATTTTTCTTTAAATCAAAACCTAACAGAAATAAATCGCCGGGATTGAGTTTTCTCTTCACTTCACCGCAAAAATGTCTTGCTTCTTCTATATCCATATTTCCGATGTTTCCCCCTAAAAAAAGAACAATCTTTTTTCTTTTTGAAATGTAAGTTGCTTTGTCGAGCATATCAAAATATTCACCTTCCAAAGGAAAAATTTTTAATTCGGGAATTTTTTGATTCATATTTTCCTGCAAAACAGACAGAATATTTCCTGAAATATCGATAGGCATATAGGTAAAATCTGCACCTTTTTCCACCAATTTTTTAAGAAGAAAAGACGATTTCATTGCATCTCCGGCTCCTAATTCAATCAGATCAAAAGATTCATTGATATTGGAAATTGCTTTAACAATTTCGTCTGTTTTATTCTGAAAAATATCTAATTCGCACTTGGTAAGATAATATTCCGGCATAGCCATAATCTTTTGAAAAAGATGGTCACCTGTTTTGTCGTAAAAATATTTTGAAGATAATTTTTTAGGATCCTCGGAAAGACCTTCCCATACCTCCGAACGGAACCTGCGGGAATCATCATTTTTGATCTGAATATCCTGCTGTAACTGTATATTCATAGCTTATATTTTGTTTGGTTTTTAAGTAACTACAACTATCTTGCCGCCACTGGAATTACTCTCCGTCAACTTATGAGCTTCTACAATTTCATCTTACTTAAAGATATACTTTATTTCCGTTTTAATGTTACCAATTTCTATTTTAATGATGAAATCCTGAAAATATTCTACATTAATTTTTGTTTATCCATTGTCATCAACTGTGAGATAAGCTACTGCCGAAATAAAATCCACTAGAATAATTTGTACTCTCTCTTGACCTTGGAATGTTATTTTTTATTCTTCAGATCTTTTGTTATCGTGTTCTCTGCAGCTTTTGCCTTCTGCTCCTGGGCATCCTTTTCTTTTCGCTGTTGTCTTCTTGTTTTTTTCTCGGCACGTCTTTCTTCACGAATCACTTTATTGGTTTTTCTGTTGTATAAAGCATCTATAATTCCCTGGCCTGTCTTACTGAAAATTTTTACTTGCGGTTTTTCGTGCGTTCCTGTAACAACAATAGGGAAACCAATAATCCCACCCGGAAAAATCCCTACTCTTATCCGCAGATCCAATAATCCGTTGAAGCTTGTTGTTCCGCTTACAGTAGGTCTTAAAATAGATACTTTGAAGGTAAATTTATCCACATGAATAAGATTATTCTTGATGTGTGTTTCAATATTGACACCCTTCATATCGGGATCGTTGAACGCTTTAGCTCCAATGTTATCCCCGACTGCTGAAAGCATTTTCAGATTTTTGACTTCCACATCACGAAGGTTGACCACTCCTCCCCCTTCCAAAGACGGATAAATCGGCTTCATGTTTTTATCAAAATCTCCTTTTAATTTATAATCCAAAGAAACTATTCCCTTAACATTTTTGGCTGCAGTAACCATTTCACGCACCATATCGATTTCATTGTAAGCCCTCTGAACATCAAAATCCAGCACATTTAATGCAATATCATAATTAGCAGTCAAAGGAGATTCATCCTGATAACGGGCATCAATCTTCATTCTGCTTCCTATAATATCAAATGAAGTATTCTTAAGAAAAACTTCGCCTTTATTTACCGAAGCCAAACCAGAAAGATTATTCAGTTTTAATCCCTTAAACTCTACATTTTTCACATCTGTCTCCAAAGAGACATCTAAATTTTTAGGAATAATTACCACTCCACTGCTCTTCGGATTTTCAACTTTCGCATAGTCAACCTCAATTGATTTTTTTGAATTATCTCCGTCTTTCAACGCCATAAATTCATCAATCAGAATATATCTTGATTTTAATTTAAACTTACCGTGCAGTGTTCCTTTTCTTTCAATAAAATAATTGATGGTATTTAAAAGATAACCGTTCAAAGCAAAATCTGATTTTCCGTAATTGGCAAAGAATCTTCTAAACCTCATTTTTTCGTTCTCAAACTGGAAATTTCCTTCTTTGATGTAGAAAGATTTTGGAAGGTATTCTGTAGTGGCCTTAATATTTTTCAATATTAAATTTCCTTTGTTGTCCAGTTTGCTGTATTGGCCTGTTGTTGCGTAGCTTTGTCGCCCGTTCAGGGATAAGTCAGCCATAATCAAACCGCTTATATCTAATCCTTTTTTAGCAAAAACTTTATAGATTCTTCCTACATTCAAAACACCTTTTGCACGAACTTTATACAAGACATCTTCAAAATTCTGCAGATCAGCATTTACAAAAACAGGATTTCCTTCAAAATCAAACTTAAACGGATCGAGTTTCACCCCTAAACTTTTGAAAGTACCATCTGTATTTGTAATATTTGCAACAATATTGATATTTTGAATGGGATTTGGGTAATATTTGGTTTTTAGCCAACCGTTTTTCAGGTTGAGATACCCTTTAGTTTTTGGAAACAGTTTTTTATCCAGACTAAAAATTCCATTTGCCTGAATGTTGGTATCCATCAAACCTCTCACATCTATATCTTTTAAACCAAGAGCCTGGCTTAAAGTCTGCAGATTAACCGCTCCTTTTACATTGGCATTAATCTGCATTTCATCCAAGCCTTTCGTTTTGACAACGGCTTTGAAATTATTATTCGGACCAAGATCAAAACTAAGATTTTTCAAGTCTAGACCCAGTTGTTCTGTATTTAAATCCGGTAGATCGACATTTAAATCCATATTAAAATTGTTCATCGGCACCGGAGCTTTCCCGTTCGAAACAAATCCGTCTTTTACAAACAATCTTGCTTTTAATCTTGGTTTCAGATTTTTAAGTTCACTAAATCTCCCTTTTAAGCTGAAAAATAAGTCACTATTTCCTTCAATTTTGGTGTCTTTTGCCCAATTTAAATATTGGGGCGGAAGAACGGAGATCATATCACGAATCGTTGTTTTTTCTGAGGCGGCATTAATATCAAGGTTGTAGCCATCTTTCAGAATACTTAGAAAGCCAGTAAATTTTAAAGGCAACTCATTTATTCTCAATTCGTTTTTACGCAATACGAATGTTAGTGCATTTGTATTAATTCTGGTAATCAAATCTGCATGTAGTGTTTTTTGTTTTGCATAATAGATTCTGTTTAAGCTAAAATCAAGTTTATTAATGTCAAGGTCTGTGGTAAGATCAAAAATATCTTCGCTTAAACCACCTTTACCTGTATAATTAAGACCTTTTGCATCAACTAAAACCCGTGCAGAATGATCATTATATTTTATATTCCAGTTTCTTAACTTAATCAAATCCAGCTTAATGGATGCGCCTGCTTCCGTTGTATCTTTCGGCTGATTTGAATTTTTGGAAACATACACATTATAATTAGCTTCCCCCTTTGAATTCACAAAAACATTCGCATAGGCATCGGTCACATAAATTTCATCAATCTTCACGTCTCCATCAAAAATCAGATTTTTAAGATTAATTCCTACCGCAACTTCTTTTGCAGCCAATAAAGTGTCATTTTGAAAAGGTTTTGAGCCTTTAAGTAAAAAATCATCGACAGAAACTGTAAGTGAAGGAAAATGCCTGAAAAATGTAAGATGCGTTTTCTTATAATCGAGTTTGCCTGCCAGATTTTTATTGGCAAATATTTTTACCTGTTCCGAAATAGTTCCCGGAAAAAGAATTGGAATGATAAACATGAGAAAGAGAACGGAAGCAATTAAAATACCTGTCCACTTCAATATTCCTAAGATGATTTTTTGAAATTTCATAAAGCATTTTATTAAAACCATAATCATAAAGTAAGCCAATTATAAAATCAGAAGGTAATAAGGGTAAATTTTTGCTCACTATTACTAATTATGTTGGTCATTTATACTTTATAATAAAACCGAAAAAAAAGAATGTTTTTTGGACTTTTTTCCGTCGAAAACGGAGGTAATAATGAAAAAAGCACCCTTTATCGGTGCTTTATATACAATAGTTTCCTTGATTAAAAAAGATTGCTGTTTAATAAATATTAGCTAGCCCTCCATCCAAAGGAATACTTGTTCCCGTAAGATAAGCTGCATATTCTGAAGCTAAAAAAGCAACCAAATGTCCGTATTCTTCCGGCCTTCCTAATCTTTTCATTGGGATTTTATTTTCTCTGGCTTTTTTGAGCTCTTCAACAGACTTATTATTTTTCTTCGATTCCACGCTGATTAACTTCTGAATCCTTTCGGTATCGAAATAACCTGTTAAAATATTGTTGATGGTAATGTTATGCTGGGCAACCTCATTCGATAAAGATTTAGCCCAGGCTGCTACTGCAGAGCGTATTGAATTCGATAATACCAAATTATGGATGGGTTCTTTTACGGATAATGAGGAAACATTGATAATCCTTCCGTTTTTCTTTTTTATCATATAAGGTAAAGCTAATGATGTTGTCTCGCACACGGTCTTAAATAATAAATCAAAAGCTGCCTGAAAGTCATCAACGTTTTTTTCCAGGGCTAAACCAGGTTCAGGACCATTGGTATTGTTAACAAGAATATCTATTGAATTAGTCTTAAAAAAATTATGAATCAGTATTTTATATTCATTAAATTTCAAAAAATCGGCCACGAGGTACTGATGTTTTTGACTGTCGGAAACAACAGGAAGTAGCGATACAAAGTTCCTGAGCTTTGATTCATTTCTTGAAATAACAGTAACATTTGCACCACATTTAGCAAGTTCGATTGCAATTCCGGCTCCTATTCCTTGTGTACCTGCTCCGACCAGAGCATTCTTTGATAATAGGTCTATTTTCATAAAGCTAAAATTTAAAGTTAGCATACTTATTCCTTACCATAAGTTGCTTTCATAATATAAATTTAATAAAATGCCTCTTTACTGATGCTTTTTATTTTGTAATTTTTCTTTCTTTAGAAAATTTAAGTCTGTTTAAACTCATATTAAAATTAACCACAAAAGATACAAAAGTGATTTATATAATAATTTAAAGTTGAACATTAGGCTGAAAAAAGAACACCCCAAGTCTTTAAAAATCTTTGATTTTTATCCTTTTGAGAACTTTCAGTATCTCATAGCATCTGTATAAATCGCTTTTGTATCTTTTGTGGTTAAATAAAGGTATATTTTCTAAAATTGAGTAAATTATTACGTCGTCTAAAATACGGGTGATAACTTTCTTTAAAAACCATTCGCGGCCTCTTTAATCATTTTCCGTTCCTGTAAAGTAATTTTAATCACTTTTGGAAACAATTTCACCTGAGCTTTTAGGGTATTTTTTAAAATTTCTGTAAAATTTATATAAAAAAAATTGGCGGTTAATAATAATTAATATATTTGTTTTTAATTATTCTAAATAACAATAGTGAATTCAGATTTACAATCCATTATAAAAATACAAAATACTAAAACTTAAAAAATATTACCAGTCCAATAATATACTCTATGGACAAAATAAGTATTAACCATTATTTCTAATATCACCACAAAAAAATTATGATTAACAATTTAACATCCCAGTCTAAACCTGCCACAGCAGTTTTACCTCATGATTTGAGGAATTTACAAAATATTTTTCCCACCGCTAATTATGATCACTACCGAAATGCAATTAATGCAACTACGGATCTTGTTCAGGAATTTCTCAGAGAAAAAAAGCACTAAAAAATCACTAAAATTTATTTGCAATTCATATTTTCAATAAAAACCATGGAACAACATAATAAAAGAATACTTGCTCTGGACTTGATCAAGGGAATGAGTGTTATCGGAATGATTATCATACACACGGTATTGATTTACGCCAATGTAAAATCACAATATGAAACAACAATCGGCAGTTTTATTGTTTTTTTGGGGAGAGGAACTTCAATATTCCTTATCTGCATGGGAATAACATTCATGACATCCCGTCATCAAAGCCTTACAAGTGCGTTAAAAAGAGGACTTTTATTAGTCTTTGCAGGTTTATTCATGAATTTCATGAAGTTCATGATTCCCGTGATTTTTAACTTTGCACCTGATAATTTTATCCAGAAATACGAATGGCATGCCCCTCTGCATCAACAGTATATATATCTTGTACAGCTGGGTGATATTTTACAATTGGCAGGAATGTCCTTACTATTTATCGGATTTATCAGGAAATATGTAAAAAATAAATACATCATTCTGGCTATAGGTTTATTTGTAGCACTGATATCGAGGGAGGTGAGCGGTCTAAATTTGGATTATCCTGTTATCAATTATGTCTTAGATCTGCTTTTCAATACGGATTATCCTGCTTATGTTTATTTTCCTGTTTTCCCATGGATGGCCTTTATTATTATCGGAATGTTTTTTGGCAAGTGGTTTCAGGAATTGAACTATGACATCAAAAAGATTTTTGAAAAAATGTTGTATTTTGGAATAGCTTTCATTTTTATAGGCGCACCATTAGTCTTTATCTATGGTAATTACAATTATAACAGTTTCTATCATATGGGACCCGGAGGTGTTATTTATTTTGCAGGATGGACTTTATTATTTCTATGGTTAATCAATACAATTACGACAAATATCAAAGAAAATGGATTTATACGCATTCTAAAATATTGCAGTAAAAATTTAACCTCCATGTATATGATTCAATGGATCTTAATTTCATGGGGAAAAGGTATTTTCGGATATAGAGAGCACGGGATTGATTATGTATCAGTACTTATATTACTCTACCTATTTCTTACTTTTTCAATACAGTTTATCATAGATATAGTAATAAAAAAGGTAACAATATACTTAAATGCACCAATAGCCAGAACTTAATAAACCCAAAACTTGAATTTCAAGAAACTGTATTTCGAACACCTAAATTAAATTCCACAAAAATTATAAAAAAAAGTCCGTCATCACGAATTGTGAGACGGACTTTTTATTCTATACTTAAAATAATATTTCAACAGTATCAACCTTTCATATTGAGTCTTTCCTCCTGTAAATCCAATAGTCTCAGATGCTTCCTAATGATATTTTCATCCAGTAGGAGTTCCTCACGATTTTTGTTAATAAGCCAGCTCCTTTGAGTGTCGAGAATGTCAATATAAATACGTCTGTATTCCTCATAATTCAGAATAATTTCAGAACTGCTCAATTGATTTTCATATTGTTGCAACTGATCTTTCAACGCCGGAAAACTTTCAATTTTGTGAGCATACTCACTCTGTATTTTATCAATCGCCACTTTTGCCAGGTTGTTCTGTATGTCGTAATCAATCTCTTTAACGCTTCTTATAAAATCCCGGTCTACCGGAGGAAATTTCCTTAATAAAAATGGAAGGGTAAGCCCTTGTAAAAGCAGCGTCAGCAGGATGACAATAAATGTAATAAAAAGAATCATGTTTCTTTGTGGAAACGGAGAGCCATCATCTAAAGTCAGGGGAATAGAAAGAGCCGCCGCTAAAGAAACCA
Source organism: Chryseobacterium tagetis (assembly GCF_016735585.2). GTDB lineage: Bacteria > Bacteroidota > Bacteroidia > Flavobacteriales > Weeksellaceae > Chryseobacterium > Chryseobacterium tagetis. The sequence continues at coordinate 731,888 of NZ_JAERSE020000003.1, read as the reverse complement.
CCCCTCTCATTCCGGTCCATCCAATAATCAATGGTGTCTGCCACCCAGGTGACTGCGGATCGGCAACGGTAATAAAATTTCTCATTATTAAGGTTGTAATCAACGCTCCGTATCCCGCTAAAATCCTGACAATAATCAGAACCAGGGTGACTGCAATTCCGTAACCGATAGCAGTATAAATATCTGTGTCGCCTAAGCCTGAAACAATTTCCGGCAGATCCAGACCAATCAGCATGAAAACAATCCCATTCAACAGGAAACAAAAACTTTCCCAGACCGTTACCGTACGTATTCGTGATGCACTGCTTAAAAAATCATGACTGCGGTAAGAAAGAAACAGCCCGCCAGTAACTACCGCTAAAACTCCTGACGCATGAAGCTGTTCAGCAGACAGATACATGGAGAATGGTGCAATAAAAGTCAGCAGTATATCTATATTTGAATCAGTAGGCAACATTTTATGGATTTTCAAAAAAACATATGCAATCCCAAGTCCGATTCCCAAACCTCCAAGGCACATCCATACAAAACTTCCAGCTGCTTCATGCCAGACAAACTGTCCTGTTGCAGCAGCAATCATCGCAAACCTGAAAATGATCAAAGAAGAAGCATCATTCAGTAAACTTTCGCCTTCCAGGATGGAAGCCAATCTTTTCGGAACTTTTACAAACTTTAAAATTGCTCCGGCGCTCACTGCATCTGGTGGCGAAACAATACCACCCAGCAAAAAACCAAGTGCCAGAGAAAATCCCGGAATAAAATAATTAGCAAAAACAGCAACAGAGAGTGCAGTAAAGAAAACCACTACGAAAGCAAAGCTGAAGATAATCCTGCGCCATCGCCATAGCTCTTTCCACGAGGTTGACCATGCTGCTTCATACAGTAATGGAGGCAAAAAAATAATAAATAATAATTCGGGTTCTATTTTAATGGAGGGTACTCCGGGAATAAAACTTATGACAAGTCCTGCTAATACCAGTAGAACCGGATATGCAACTTTAATCTTATTGGCCAGCATGATGAGCATCGTGATTAAGAAAACCAAGAAAAGATAAAATTCAAAGTCTTTAAGCATATACAAAATTTTAGATACTTAAATATATATTAAATTCTTAAAAATATTTACACTTCTACGGAATTTTCCCCTTAGAAAACTCATTATTTCTTTCGTTCATACTTCAGCTGTAAAAATTCTTTTTTAAATGTTTTTGCTGTAATGAATTCAAGCGTCTGTTCCGATCTTTCGTCTTTAATAGCAAAAAAACTACGATGAATTAGAACAAAGAAAAAGTTCAAAAATTAAGGAGATTTCGAACACTTAATGATTGTAACAAGCCTATTGTGCCATTTTCAGACTGTTTATTGCAAATAGACATGGGTATTGTCAAAAACAAAATATGGGCTTATAAAAACTTTATAAAGAAATGTTTACTAATAAAAAAAGAGACAACTGATAATTAGTTGTCTCTTTAAGTGACCGCAGAAGGATTCGAACCCTCACTGTTGGAGCCGAAATCCAAAGTTCTATCCATTAAACTATGCAGCCGATTTATATCATTGATAAATGATAATTTATGAATGATTATCGTATCACTTATAAATTATCATTTATCAATGATGTTTTAGAAAGTAATCTTCACACCTCCCAAAATCTGGGCACCAAGAACTTTATATCCTTTGTACGTCTGATATTTTGAGCTCAGAAGGTTATTTCCGAGTGCGAAAATACTGAAATTTTTGTGAATTTTATACTCTGCTGAAAGATTTAAATCTGCATACCCCCCTACTTTATCATTGGTATTTTCAGTAGACTGATACATCATCGGGCTTCCAACTCCCTCAAGCATAAACGAATTCGTTGTTCTGTCGCTTGCGAAAATCCCTTTGAAACCTAGTAATAATTTTTGGTCAAGCATGGTATATTTAGCTCCGATACTTGCCGTTAACAGCGGAACATTATAGATATCCGAGTAGTTTTTTAAGTCAAACTTTGTGAATTTTGCTTCAGCATCCAATACTAAATTAGCCAATGGAAAATACTGTAAACTTCCTTTAATATCACTTACATTTCCATCATCATACACTGCCGAGAAGATATTGGCAAAATTGTAGGCAGAACGGTTTAAAGTATAAGTATTATCGAACAGACTGTTTGCCTTAAAGAACATAATATCTCTCATTTTTCCGTATCCTGCAGAAACATCATATTTGAATGTTTCGTCGATATCTCCTCTCAACCCTATATAGAAATGGTATTTTGTTTCTGTAGGTCGCAAATACTGGTCAGAAACAATGAACGGATTCTGTTGTAATAAATCTGCGTACGTATTCAGTTTTAAACCTCCGTCAACACCACCGTAGAATTTAAATCCGTTGATGGCTGCATATTGAAATTCTGCTTGAGGAAACCAATATGTTTTATTGTTTTTCAGCTGTTCAGACATCAGATCATTTGAATTTTTTGCATTTAAAAACTCAAATGAAGAACCTAACATTAAGTATGAATCTCCTTTTCTGAACGTTACTTTCGGAGCTAAATTGGTATTGAAAAAGTCAGCCGAGTTTTTATCTCTTATTGCAAATTCACTCTTGATTGCTTCTAAGCCTACTCCTAAATCTGCATTCAGGTTGATCCCTGATTTTCCGATCTCTACAGCATGCTTGGAAAGATTCGCCAATACGGAAACCTGATTCTCCTTTGCATCAAAATGATCTTTTAAGAAAGAAGATTTCACTCTGATATCATTCAGGATTTCATTGGAATAGAAGTCGTAATATCCGTTTACTTTAAACTGGTTTACTCGCTGATCCAAATCTACATCTCCCGGTTCCAATGCATAGATTCCGTAATAATTATAGCTGTTTAAATTGTATTCAGCATTTAAGTTGAACTTTCCTTTATCTCCGTAAGAATTAAGAAAAGCACCAAGCGTTGTAGCACTTTGTTTGGAATCCCAGGCATATTCTTTTTTCAGTCCCTGAGTAGAAAGGAAATGAGCATCTGCCCCTACTTCGATTTTATTTTCTAATGTCTTCGAAATATTGGCATCTCCTAAAATCTTTCCGAAATTTCCCATTCCGAACTGAATATAATTGTTCTGGGCAGTTCCGTCAAATTTAGGCGTTACATCAGCTCCCTGAATGGTTGAAGTTTTGAAATCTGAAACCGCAGGAACATCTGTAATGGTATATTTTACAGGGTTTTGGGATTTTTCTTCCGGTGGATAGTTTTTAATGGTTTCCACAGAAGTTTTCTTTTTTTCGATCTTCTTTACTTCCGGTTCTCTTTTTTTGTTAAGAATCAGTTTTTCTTCTCGGATCTGGGAAAACGCCACGGACGAAAACCCTAAAAATATGATGGATAATAATTGAATTTTTCTGTTCATTTTTATTATGGGTATTAATGTATAATGTCGGATGTATAATGCATTATTCTACATTTTACTTTTTACATTCTACGTTGTACATTTTCTACTTTACTTTTTAATCGTCTTCTTTACTTCTTTCGCTTCTGCTACAATCTCAGGGAAATCCTTATAGTTTTCAATGATCTGATCGCAGGTATAACTTGCCTGATAATTATCTTTTAATCCCAGATAATTTTTCGCCATCAATACCAAAGCTTTTGCTCCCCAATATTCTTCTGATGCATAATTATTAGCTAGTTTAAAGATGGTTTCATTCGAAGATTTGAAAGCCTTTCCTTTGTTTTGATAAAAAGCTTTTGCATAAAGCGATTCGGCAGCAACCGATGTGTTCGAAGACTTTTCAAGAGATACATAAGCCGTTTGTGCATCTTTATCTTTTCCTGAATTCATCAAACTTCTTGCCTTAATTACTTTTGCCGTTTCAATTACTGCTGCTGAGTTTTTGGTATTTGCAATTACTGCATCTGCCAGTTTTTCAGCCTGAGAGAAATTCTTTTCATCGGCGTAAATTTTCATCAATTCTACATTCGCATAGTTCTTAATGTTTACGTTTGATGAATTTTTAATGTTCTCCAGATATTTCTTCGCCTCGTTATTATCACCCTGCGTCACATAAATCTGTGCTAAACGGGTTTGCGCGTCATCCTGATAATCATTCTGAACATTCGCAACTTCCTGCAAAACAAGCAATGCTTTTGTTGTATTATTGGTTTGATAATAACTTTCTCCTAATTCATATTTCGCCTGATAAAGTCCCTCTCCTGTTGGATTTTGTGTTAAATATTTCTCGTAATAAGAAATCGCATTCTTATAATCTTTCTTCGTGAAATATTGTTTTCCGGTAGACAGGTTGATTTCGTCAATTTCTGCAGCATCTACATTAATTCCTAGATTTTTTGCAAAACTTTCATATCCTGCCACATCACCGTTTTTCGTGAAAATTGGTTTTGCTGCCTGAACAATCTTCTCTGCATAAGGAGTATTTTTATACTGTGCACCCAGAGATTTCAATTCAGACAATGCTTTATCATTCTGATTCTGGTCGATATAATTCTGTGCTCGGTAAATAGAAGCATTGGCTACCAAATCTTTATCAGAAGAAGTTTTAATGACTTTATTGAAGAAATCATTTGAATTATTAAAATCGTCCTGAGCCGCATACGCAGTTCCGATCTCATATTGAGCATCATCATAATATTCAGAGCCCGGATATTTCGATAATAAACTGTTCAGATTCGTAATTTTTGCTTGAGTATCTCCTTTAAATCCTAAAGCCATTGCTTTTTGATATAAAGTATAGTCTGTAGCATCTTCGTTCTTATCGTAAATGGCAATCGCCTCATTCAGGTCGTTATTCGCGTAGTGAATATCTGCCAGACGAAGCTCTGCATCATTTTTAAACTCAGGTTTCGGATTAGTTAAGTATTGTTTAAAATACGTCGCTGCCTGATCGAATTTTTTAGATTTAAAATAAGCATATCCCAAATCATAAGGCAACTGTTGTTTTTCAGGGAAAGTTTCGTTCAGCAATCTTTCGTAACGAACAATCGCAGAAGGATAATTCCCTTTTTGATAATATACCTGACCCAACCAGTATAAAGCTCTGCTGTTGAATTCTTTATTAATATTAAATTCTAAACTTCTCAGAAAATATTTTTCAGCCTCATCATAATTTCCTTTATTAAATTCTTCGGTTCCTAATAAGTAAGAAACTTCCTGATCTACCTTATCGATATCAGGAGATGAAGTTTTCAGCTTATCTATGGCATTCAGTGTTTCTTTAAAGTTTCCGGAATACAGATAAGATTTCACCAAAAGTGATCTCATTTCCGATGCATTCCCTGCATCCTGATTTTCGTTGATATAATTCTGAATAACCGTAGAAGGACTTTCAAACGGGTTACCGATATCGTAGCTTAATTTTGCATATTGTTCATGCGCCAGTTTTTTCACCTTCGGATCATAATTCATCTGATAAGACGAACGGAATGCAGAAAGCGCTTCCTGCTTTTTATCAACTGCCAGATAAGCATTTCCAAGCTGATAATAGGCATTCTGAGCCAATGCAGAATTACTGTTCAATAATTGATTGTAATAAGAAACGGCTTCATCATATTTTTTAAGCTGAGCTGCAACAAATCCCATCTCATACAAATCATTCTCAGAAGGATTCTGCTGAACACTCAGATAATCTTTTAAATGCGGATAAGCAGCATCATAATCATTCTTCATGAAATAACTTTCCCCGATGATCTTGTGAACTTCTGCTTTATAAGAATCCGAAATATCTTCATGTAATAAAGTATTCCCTTCTGTAATTGCCTTATCATAATCTTTATCATTATAATACATCTGTACATAATACGGACGTACCAATTTAGAATATTTCGGCTGGTCTTTTACAGAATCGAAATACTGGAACGCCTTATCATTCTGTCTGTTCGAATAATAAAGGTGACCCAACATATAGGCAATATCTCCTTTTTGAGAGGCATCGGCAGTTTTATACGCTTCTTCCAAAGCATCTGTTGCGCCTTTAGAATCTCCAAGCATAAATTTAGCATACCCTAACTTCAGAATATACTGTGTATTTTCTTCTTTTGAAAGCTGATACTGGTTTACCTTTTTCAGGGTTTCCAACGCTTTATCAAAATCTTTTTTAGCCAGATAATAATCAGCCAAAGGAAGATTCGCCTGAGCAAAATAAGCAGAATTCGGATATTCTTTCATAAAAGCAGTCAATCCTTCTTCAGCATGATTTTTCTGAAGGATCACTCCTATGATGTTATCAAAAAACTGCGCTGCTTCTTTTCTTGATCTTGATAGGTTCTGATTATAAAAATACTGTCTCGCATATTCAAATTGCGAGGCATTATATATCTTGGTCTGATAAAGATTTTCAGCAAGATTGAATCTGTAATTTTCTTTTTGTGTAAAATATTGGGACTGCTGAGCCTCGGAAATTCCGAAATACACCACCGCAGCCGCTAGAAGTATTTTTTTTGATTTCATTAATATCAAATTTAAAAATGTTTAAGCCCTGAAAATGAGCTGAATATTTTAAATTGAAGGTGAATTTTATCCACAATTCATCAACGAAAATATTGAAAAGATATTGTATAAACAAGTGTTTTAACATATTGTTAAAATGTGGATTCCTTTTTAATACTTCTTAACTTTTCGGAGAAGAAGTATTAAGAAAATCAAAATTATTTCATAGAAATAATTACATTTGCTTTTTTCAAATCAAATATAAGATTGGATGAGTCAACTTTTTAGAAGGAAAATCTATTCAGAATCAGATACATCGACTAGCCTTTTAAGGGTTTTGGGTGTTTGGGATATTGTGTTTTTTGGTATTGCGGCCATTATCGGTGCAGGAAGTTTCAGCAGTTTGGGAGAGGCCGTTTTCAGAGGAGGTCCCGGTGTTATTTTATTATATTTGATTTGCGGTTTTGCCTGCGGTTTCACAGCACTTTGCTATGCGGAATTTGCAAGTAGAATTCCAACAGCGGGTTCTGCCTATACGTATGCATATGCCAGTTTCGGGGAATTAATTGCCTGGATCATCGGTTGGGCATTGATTATGGAATATTCTTTCGGTAATATCTATGTTGCTTTTTCCTGGTCAGATTATTTCACAAGCTTTTTAGAACGTTTGGGAATGCACATTCCGGATTATCTGACTTGCAGTTATACCGAAGCCAGAAAGGCCATCATGAACGGTTCCGAAAACAAAGAACTTCTGAATGCCTGGAAAACCGCTCCGTTATTAGGAAGTTTAAAATTCATCGTTGATGTTCCCGCTTTGGTTATTAACGGATTGATTACCTGGTTATGCTACGTTGGAGTAAAAGAAAGTAAAAACTTTAACAATTCATTGGTGATCTTAAAATTAGCGGTAATTGTTTTAGTTATTTTAGTAGGTTATTCTTACATCAATACAGATAACTGGACGCCGATAAGCCCTGCAACAGGAACTCCTTCTTTCATGCCGAATGGTTTTGTAGGGGTAATGAGTGCTGTTTCCGGAGTTTTCTTTGCTTATATCGGTTTTGATGCATTAAGTGTACTTTCTGAAGAAACAAAAGATCCTCAAAAAACATTGCCTAAAGGAATGATTATTTCTCTGGTGCTTTGTACGGTTATCTATATCGCTTTGACTTTAGTATTGACCGGAATGGTGGATTATAAAAAGTTTGATGGTGTAGGTGATCCGCTTTCCTTCATCTTTGAAAAAGGGAATGCCAATGTTGCCTGGATGGAACTTACTGTTTCATTTATAGCCATTGTTGCGATCACAACAGTGCTTTTGGTTTTCCAGATGGGACAACCGAGAATCTGGTATGCAATGAGCCGTGACGGATTAATGCCTCAGAAATTCCAGACTGTACATCCTAAATATAAAACACCTTCTTTTGCTACGATCGTTACAGGAATTGTAGTAGGTGTACCTATTTTATTTACAGATAAAACCTTCATCCTTGACTTTACAAGTATCGGAACTATTTTCGCATTTGTATTGGTATGTGCAGGAGTTTTAATGCTTCCGGCAAAGGAAAAAATAAAAGGAAGATTTCATTTACCGTATATCAACGGAAAAATCATATTCCCTGTTGTTTTCATCGGAGGACTGCTTGTTTTTTATAAATGGCAACCGGAATTTTTCCAGAATTTAATGGATTGGAAAGATCCTAAAGAGGGCGAATTCAGAGCTTCTATTTTCTTTTTCATCCTGATTAATCTAATCCTTTGCGTTTGGACTTTCGTTAAAAATCTATCTTTAATCCCATTGATCGGATTGAGTTCGTGTCTTTATCTTCTTACCGGAATGAGCCATGAAAATTGGTTTTACTTCGGATTGTGGTTTGCAGTGGGGCTAGTTATTTATTTCTTATATGGAAAAAAATATAGTAAACTAATCGAAAAAACTAAAAAAGCTTACAAAACAAATAGAACTGATTACATTATTGTCCAAATCATTATACTATTTATTGGATTTTTAATTCAAACTAAAGTCCCAATAAATACAATTGGAAACTCAGTTTACTTTTTTATAATTTATATATCACTTGGAGTGTTATCATTAATTAATTCAATTGGTAGGTTAAAGGACATTAATTTATCACCTTTTTACTCAGTTTTAAATTTAATTCCCTTTTTGAATGTATTTTTTATAATATTTCTAGGTATAAAAAAAGGAAGTGAAAACAAATAAATACTGGGTAAATATGAAATTTAAAAGGCAAAATTGTAAAATTACAGTTTTGCCTTTTCTTTTTAATCCTTGCCATAAAGACTTGGCGAGCTTATTGCTTTTATCATTTTATAAACTTTAATGCCATGTCAGAAAGAATTAAAACCTTCCAGGAATTTTATAGGTTCTATCTTACCGAACACAGTAAAATGGGAACACGGATTTTCCATTTTATAGGAACCCTTCTCGTATTTGTAGTGATTGGCTATGTCATCAGTTCCGGAAAAGAAAGATTCCTGTGGTATGTTCCTATTTTCGGATATGGCTTTGCGTGGTTCAGTCATGCTTTGATTGAAAGAAACAAGCCGGCTACTTTTAAATATCCAATATGGTCATTGATTTCAGATTTTAGATTGTTTTTCGAATTATTAATCGGAAGACAAAAATTTAGTGGATAATAGTATCTTTATTATCTATTTTTTCTGATTCAATAAAATATTGTTTCCGGCACAAAAGTTGTCTAATAACGACCAAATTCGAAATTATGAACATAAAATCAATTGTATTAACAGGGATATTAGCTTCTTCAACATTGTTAACGACATTACAGTGTAAAGCTTCTTCCAATACTTCAGGCGACAATGAGAAAACTTTCATTATAGGTCCTGAAACAGCAGACTGCACAGGAGTTGCTCCTATGAAATGCTTACAGGTAAAAGAGAAGCCAACCGATAGTTGGACTAATTTCTATACCAATATTGAAGGATTCACTTATGAACCCGGATATGAATATGTACTTAAGGTAAAAACTGAAAAACTGGAAAACGTACCTGCAGATGCTTCTTCCATTAAGTATACCTTGATCAAACAGATTTCAAAAACGAAAAAATAAATAAAAAACCTCCGAAAGTTTCGGAGGTTTTATTTTTACAAATTGCTTTTTCTATTATGATCATGCTCTTTCGGAGGTTGAGGATAACTTCCTTTGCTAGCTTCTCCTACTGTATTTGCTGTGGTCATGGCAACAACCAGATCGTTGAGCATTCCGCTTGCTGCTGTCGGTGAATTTGGAAGTAATACTAAATTACTTCTGTTACTTGCCCCCACTGAATGTAAGGTATCATAATGTTGAGTCACTACAATTAACGCCGAAGCTTCATGTGAATTGATATCTACATTATTCAGCATTCTTACCGATTCTTCAAGACCTTTTGCGATCTCTCTTCTTTGATCGGCAATCCCTTGTCCCTGTAATTTTTTAGATTCTGCTTCAGCTTTTGCAACAGCAACAATTCTGATTCTCTGTGCTTCAGATTCATATTCTGCCGCAGTTTTTTCTCTTTCCGCTGCGTTGATTCTGTTCATCGCGTGTTTCACCTGTTCATCCGGATCAATATCGGTTACCAAAGCTTTAATAATATCATATCCGTAACTTTGCATGGCTTCCTGAAGTTCTGCTTTTACAGCAATCGCAATATCATCTTTTTTTAAGAAAACATCATCCAGTTTTAATTTCGGAACTTCTGCTCTTACAACATCAAAAACATAAGATGTGATTTGGTCATGCGGACTTTCCAAACGGTAATAAGCATCTCCTACCTGTGTTCTGATCACCTGAAACTGAACGGAAATTTTCATTTTCACAAAAACATTATCCAATGTTTTAGTGTCAATCATTACGTCCAATTGCTGAATCCTTAGATTCATTCTTTTTGAAATTCTGTCCAGATAAGGTATTTTCAGCTGTAATCCCGCATGACGGACAGAATGAAATTTACCTAAACGTTCTACAATTGCTGCAGTTTCCTGTTTTACAGTAAAAAAAGAGGCAAATAACGTAACAAGACCAATAAAAACAATAATTCCTAAATATGTCATAATTTGATTTTTTTAATGAGTCGTAAATATGTATGTTTTGTTAAAAAAAATACGGATTAAGTGTCTTTTTTAAATATACTAAAATCTTTACATTCTTAAAAAAAATGACATATATAAAATCTAATCAAGCCTTTATAGTTATAATTTTATTTTTCAGGGGTATTGAAATATAAAAATTACATCGTCATTCCGATATCAATTCCCTTGATTTTTCTGTAAAGATCAGTTGCATAATTATCGGTCATTCCGGAAACAAAATCTATGACTCCAAGCACTTTCTGGTAATCGGTTCCTTCTTCATAAACAAATTGTTTAGGCAGAAGCTTTAAGGCTTTTTTATCATAAGATTTTCTTTCGTCATCACTTTTTAAAACTGAAGGGATGAAATGATCCAGTAACTCATACATTACATTATACCCCGCATTCTCTATTTCTACCACTGCTTTATGATTGTAGATTTTTTCAATCGAAAAGCTTTCAATATCCTGCAATGCTTTATTTTCAGACTTATAAATATCCAAAAGTCCGTTACTTAAATTCCCTTCCAGAATAGTATTAAAATTACTTTGATAAAGCTGAATCGATTTATTAATTAAAGCATTGATCACTTTTGCCCTTAGATAAGAAATCTGCTCGTTTTCATTACCTATAGAGTTCAGTTTCTGCTCCACCCTGTTCACATCATCTGTTTCAGATTTTACCAGCTCAAAGAATAGGTTTTTACAATCTGCTGTTGAAACGATTCCTAACCGGTGCGCATCTTCCATATCGATAATATTGTAGCAAATATCATCGGCTGCTTCTACCAACCAGACGAATGGATGTCTTTTAAAAATATACGGCTCTTCACTTTCTGAAATTAAATTCGTGCCTTTTGCAATCTCTAAGAAAATATCTTTTTCATTTTGAAAGAAACCAAATTTCTTTCTGTGGATAATTCCTTTCTTTTTAGCAATGGCTTCACACGGATATTTTGCAATACTTGCCAACGTTGAAAATGTCAATTGGATTCCTCCTGCATCTTTCCCTTGCTGCTGCTGCGCCAAAACCCTGATCGCATTGGCATTACCTTCAAAATTTACAAGATCTGCCCATTCTTTCTCATTGAATTTAGGCTTTAAATCATTTTCATTCCGTTCAAAATAGCTTGCAATAGCATCTTCTCCGGAATGTCCAAACGCCGGATTTCCCACATCATGACAAAGACAGGCTGCAGCAATTACATTTCCTAAATTATGCAGGTAAAAACTTTTAGCATCTTTCGTTAAATCATTTTTGAAGCTGTCATGAATAAATTCTCCAATGATGCTTCCCAAACTTCTTCCCACCGATGAAACCTCAAGAGAGTGCGTCAATCGGTTGTGCACAAAGACACTTCCCGGCAGTGGAAAAACCTGGGTTTTATTTTGTAATCTTCTGAAAGCCGAAGAAAATATAATTCGGTCAAAATCTCTCTGAAAATCTGTTCTCGAAGCCTTAGTATGCGGATTGTTTCCTGTACGTTGATTGGTGAAAATCTGGTTTAAATTCATCATTTTTCAAAATTACTCCAAATTTTATTTTTATGGAATAGTATTTGAATTTTTGTTGAAAACTGAGCTTCTATGCCTGAAGGTCCTTCCATACTATTAATGAAAGAAAGCCTGCAAAAATTTGTAGGTAAAAAGATATTGGAGTCTCAGGGAAATGCAAAATTTGATAAAGAAGTTCTTGAAAATAAGACTTTGAAAGAAATACGCACTTTCGGGAAACAGACTTATCTTGTTTTTAGTAAAGTTGCTGTCAGAATTCATTTGCTGATGTTTGGTTCCTATACTGTGGATAAACAAACAAAGCCTGACAAAAATCTCCGGCTCTCATTAGTTTTCAAAACAGGAGGAATGTATTTCTATAATTGTAATGTAAAACTTGTCGATTCTGAATTTCTGGATACAATCGATTGGGAAGCCGATGTGATGAGCGACCAATGGAATCCGGAAAAAGCAAAACAAAAGTTAATCGCCAATCCAAAAATGATGGTTTGTGATGCCTTAATGAATCAGGATATTTTCTCAGGAGTCGGAAATATTATTAAAAATGAAGTATTGTTCAGAATTGGAGTACAACCTGAAAGTTTACTTGGAAATCTCCCTTCCGGAAAGGTGGAAGAATTAATTGCAGAAGCCAGAAATTACAGTTTTGAATTCCTAATATGGAAACGGGATTTTGTGCTGAAAAAACACTGGCTCGTTCATACAAAATCCATTTGCCCGAAATGCGGTGAGAAATTAGTCAAAAAACAAACCGGACTGGGAAAACGCAGAAGCTTTTACTGTCTGAATGATCAAAAATTATATTAATCGATATTCAGAGAACCACCCGAATATTTTGTGAAAAATTCAGATCTGTACACCTCTCCCAGCGGAATTTCCACATCACCGATATAAACATTATGGTTATCAAATGATTCAATATAATCAATATTAACCACAAAAGATTTGCTCACACGAAGGAAAATATCTTGCGGAACTTTTTGATGAATCGTTTTCAGATTCATTGCTGTAATCAGCTTTTGAGTCTGGGTATGAATGACCACATAATCTTTCAGCCCTTCTATAAACCGGATGTCTGAAAAATATATTTTATAGTATTTTCTGTCTGCCTTGATGAATAAAAAATCGGCTGTATTTGATTCTATCGTATTTTTTACCGTTTTGGATGAAAGTAGCTCCTTGTAAAGAACAGCTTTTTCAATTGCCTTTTCAAGCCTTTGTTTTTCGATGGGCTTTAACAGGTAATCTACTGCATCCAGCTCATAACTTTTCAATGCATATTGTGAATAGGCGGTTGTAAAAATCACTAATGTATTTTCCGGAAGCATTTCTGCAAATTCCAGTCCTGAAATCAGCGGCATTTCAATGTCAAGAAAAATTAAATCAACAGTTGAAGTCTTTAAAAACTCAATTGCTGCAGGAGCATTTGAAAAACTTCCCAGAATTTCCAGCTGGGAAACTTCATTGATTAAAGATTTCATTTCCGCTCTTGCCAAAGGTTCATCATCAACAATTATACAGTTCATAAAGGCACAATTAAGGTTACAATATATTCTTTATCGGTGGAAGTAATGTTTAATTCATGGGTGTTTTGGTAGAGCAATTCTAATCTCCGTTTAATATTGACCAAACCTAAACCTCCATATTTATTATTAAAAGCAGAAAAATCTGAGTTTTTTGAATTGATACAGGTAAAATACAGTCTGTTATCTTCCATTTTTAGATCAATTTTAATATAATTTTCCTCTCCATTAATACTAATACTATGTTTTACTGCATTTTCCACAAATGTTGTAAACAGGTTGGGTGGAATAAAAATACTGTTCAAAGTTCGTTTATCCATATCAATGTTAATATCTACGGACAGATCTTCTCTTCTTATTTTTTCAAGGTTTATAAAATTGGAAAGAAAATCAATTTCCGAAGTGAGCAGTGTTTTTTCTTCATCATTTTCATACAACTGATACCTCAAAAATTCTGAAAGCTTCATGATTACAGCTGTTGCTTTTTCCGGATCTGTTCTGATCAATGCTTTAACATTATTCAGCATATTAAATAAGAAGTGAGGATTGATCTGGTTTCTCAATTCGTTCAGCTCCATTCTCAAGGTAAGGTCATTCAGTTCAGTGATTCTTTGGCTGTCTTTAATCCATTTTTGAAGAAGTTTTACGGTAGTAGTAGTCAGAATAATGGGAATACACATCAGAACTCCCTGATATATTCCTCCTCCTTTTTCTTCTCTGGTGACAATATTTATTATACGGTATTTGGAAAAGAATGTTTCGAAACAATATCCAATCATATTGAGTCCTACTACACCAAGGAGAATGAGAAGAATGAAATAAGTCAAATAACGACCTTTAAAGAAAAAACAGGGAACCAATACATATATATTAATATAGATCATCCCAATTAATAAAAGGTATACAAATAATAAAATGTAATATTTATAATCATCTGAATACCATTCCCAAAACTGGGCGTTATACATCAGTACCCAAAAGAAAACCAGAAATAAGAAATGTCTCAAAAACCTGAAGCGATCTTCAAGAAGAAAATCCATGACAAGGGTTTCTTTAAAGTTTTGAGAGGAATATTTCATTTTTTACTTCAAGCTTAATAACTTAACAAAAATAGGTAATAACGTAATTTTTATTTAAAATATTATACGAACTCCCTATTTTATTATACAAATTTTAAAGTTCGGGATTTCGTATAAAATAACGGGGAACTTGTATAAAAAATAATTTTTCAAAACCCATTCTCTATTTCTTTGTTCTGTAAAATTTTAGAATTATGGAACTGACCGCTTTTCAGGAACTGACAGAAGAAATCGCCACAGAATGTTTTTATATGACCGATCGTGAACAGGAGGAAAAAGTAATACAGCTTATTGATCTGCATCATTTCATCGATTGTTACCATTCTCATTTTAAAATCATTGAATACATCAATCATCCTGTCAATATTATAGAGGAACACGGAATAAAAAAAGGAATTCTGTTTTATGACATCAAGCATCCTACTTCTTTTGATATTAACGTTTTCGAATCTTTTAAAAGACAAAATGATTTAAAAGAAATGTGGTTCGTCTTTGTAGAAGAAGATGCAGTGTGTCACTCTGAAAGGTATTTCAGGTTTATTACAGAAAACTGCATTGAGATTTTTTACGATAAAATTTTCCTTTTCAATTTTTTCCAATCTACCATTAAAGAACTTAAATAATTATGAAAATACTCAGAAAGGCAATTCTTCCATTCGCCATTCTTCCTTTTCAGCATCTCGTGTATGCTCAGAAGAAAGATAGCATTCCTATAAAAGTAAGAGCTTTTGTAGCAGATAAATTTCCACAGGCAAGAGATTTCAACGTAGAGTTTACGCAGAACACTCCTTATAAATTCTCTTCCGCTCTTCGTGGGAACGATTTACCGGAAAATAAAGTCAAAGACTTTCATCAGGTAAAAGCCAATGCCAATATATACCTTCTTAAAAGTAAAAACTGGTTGGTAAGCACTTCTTTGAACTATCGTTTTACTTCAATAAACACAGAGAATTCAGTTTCGGCTTATTCTCAGGAGAAAAACTTTCATTATCATTCAGAATCAATCAACGCCAGTTATTCTTCCAAATTGTTCAATAAAATAGCCATTTATTCTGCTTCGGTTTCAGTAGACGGGAGCGAACAACATTTTGAAAGAATAAGAGGAATGTTTACAGGAGCCATTCTTTTGAAAGCCAATCAAAAAACAAAAATGACAGTGGGAGTTGTTGCATTTATTGATCCCAGTTCGCAGATTCCCGCTTTTCCTCTTTTCACCTATGAACATAAATTCGACAACGGTTGGGTTGCAGACATTATTTTACCTAAAAAGATCCTTGTAAGGAAAAATGTCTTTTCTAACGGAAGAA
This sequence comes from Chryseobacterium tagetis, assembly GCF_016735585.2. GTDB lineage: Bacteria > Bacteroidota > Bacteroidia > Flavobacteriales > Weeksellaceae > Chryseobacterium > Chryseobacterium tagetis. The sequence goes on along the minus strand of NZ_JAERSE020000003.1, from coordinate 715,944 downwards.
TTTCCTTCGGATCTGAGATGGATAACACTTCTTTCTATCATTATATATCAGGAAAAACCTATGAATACAGACAAGTGGAAATTAATTCAGGAGCCATTTATGAACATAATTTAGGCGGAAATTTTATAGGAACTTTAAAAACAGGAATCAGAGCAACTCCCAATGCTCGGGTTTTTGAAAAGCAGGAATCTTTTAAAGATTATATTTTTGAAGCCAAATACAAACCTTCTTTCTATTTCAATATCGGAGTTTCATATAATCCTTTTGGGAAACCCAGAACGAAACAATAAGCAAAACTGTTTCTACTCAAATAATATAACTTGTTGATATTTAATCTTGAGTCTACCTATTCCGGTAGGCTTTTTTTATTTTATTAAAATTTTATACTGCTGCATTTTTTTAAACTGAAAAAAGCAAAATCAATTCATCACCGAGTGATAAAAATTATTATTTCCTACATAATATTACCAACTGTTAATATTGTGAATCTCTAAACAACAAATATAGAAACATTAATAATTTCACATTTTTTTGAGAATAACACAATTAAAAACAATATTAAAAGTATAAAAAAAATATCATAAAGCCAATTCAAAAACCCTTAAAATAGACTGAAAATTAACATAAAACACTGATAAACATCATTATAATTTAATTTACATTCCCATAAAATTGCCGTAATATTGCAAATGTAAAATCGACAATAAAACGTCAAATAATTAAAAATAAAACAAATGGTAACTTACATCGGAATTGCAACATGTTTAATAGTATTCTCATCTTACTTCATGACTACTAGAAAAGAAGGGAATTAATTAAATCCTTTATAAGAATAAGTATCTTATAGAGCAGATTTACTAATTGTATTGTTATATGTTTTCAATCTGATAAAGATTGTTCGCTCTTTTACTCCATTGAGTAAAAGGGCAAAAAAAACATAATGTAAGAAAAATTCAACGCAACAAATTTTAATTTTTATAATAGCCGATAAGGTCGAACTTCATGTTCGGCTTTTTTGTTTTATAAGCTTTATCTTTGCATAAATCTTATAAAATGAACCTGTACAACCTTATTATTCAAGATAAAGAAGAAGTAACCCTGGACGATGTTTTTCTTGATTCTAAAAACAGGGAACAGATTGTACAGCTCATCAAAGAAAATACATATTCCAAAGAATTACAGGAGTACGGACTACCTGTGAACAACAAAGTTCTTCTGGAAGGGAATTCCGGATGCGGAAAAACCATGACAGCAAAAGCAATTGCCAATGCTTTGGGTAAAAGTATCATCATCCTTAATTTAAGCAATATCGTTTCTTCAAGAATTGGAGAAACCTCACAAAATATCAAAATGATCTTTGATAAAGCCGCCCGCGAAAGATCAGTCCTTTTTCTTGATGAGCTTGATCAGATAGGAAAAGCCAGAGGAAGCGATGATAAAGATGTCGGTGAAATGAGAAGACTGGTGAATACATTGATCCAGCTGATCGACTATTATCCTAAAAACGCGCTTTTATTGTGTGCAACCAACCATCCTGAAATCATTGATACTGCTTTAATCAGACGTTTTCAGCTGAAAATCAATTATACAATGCCCTCAAATGATTTTCTGGATCAGTTCTATGATCGTTTATTATCGAAATTTCCGGAAGATGTCAGAAGTCTTGAACGCAAATACGGAATTTCTTTTGCTGAAGCGAAAGATTATACTTTTACGGTGGTTAAAGGGAATTTGATTAGAAAGCTGGAAGGAAAGCATGAAATTAGCTCTTAATATTCTGTCATTCTCAAATAAAAACCAATCAAATTAAATGAAAGAGAATAAAGGCTACATCTTCACATCAGATCGGCTTGGATTTAGAAACTGGAGCTTGAGCGACATTGAGAAAATGCACGAAATAAATTCCGATCCAGAGGTTATGGAATTTTTTCCGAGCATCCCAACCAAAGAGCAGACAACTGAATTCATCAAAAGAATGACAAAGCAATTTGAAGATAAAGGTTTTTGTTATTTCGCTGTAGATAAATTAGAAAATAATGAATTTATAGGATTTATAGGATTTTCCGAACAAACTTACGAAGCTGATTTTACCCCTTGCATAGACATTGGGTGGAGAATAAAAAGCAGCGAATGGAATAAGGGTTTCGCCACAGAAGGTGCAAAAAAATGCCTTGATTATGCATTTGAAACTCTAAAACTAAAAGAAGTGTATTCAGTTGCCCCTAAAATTAATTTAAAGTCAGAGCACATTATGATCAAAATAGGAATGAAGAAGCAATATAAATTTGAGCACCCCCTTTTAAAAGATCATAATGAATTAGAGACCTGTATTTTATATAAATCAAGTAATTTTCAAGAGTAAATTTTACTTTAATAAAAAATCCCTCTCATTACTGAAAGGGATCATCGCAAAATTTGTATAAATATGAATAAAGTAACTTTTACTTATTTTACTTTGCCACCACTTTAAAATTGCTGTTCAGATTTGCTCCTGAGACATTCAATATATAATTTCCGGATGCTTTTATACTGGATATATTTAGAGTAAAGAGTCCTTCTTTATTGGATTTTATTTTTTCCTTTACAATCACTTTCCCCGTCATATCAATTAACGTAGCAGTAAGGTCTGATTTTTTATATTCAGGAAGGTTTATGAAAATCTGATCTTTTACAGGATTAGGATATATTGTTCCTACATTTTTGCTAATACTCAATTCACTGTTTCTCAACACATCCTGATTGTATAAAGCACCTATTTCAGATGAAGACAATGCATAGTTGTACATTTTAAGTTCATCAAATGCGCCTTTATAAGGAGCCGGAGCATTGGCGGTTGATAAAAATTCCAGCTCACCGATATTTCCGATGATAAAATCGCTTGTTTCACCGATACCTGTAACAGCTGTTTCATCACCTTCAGCTGATAAAACACCATTGGTATAAATTCTCATTTTATGGGCTGCAATATCTCTCATGATCACAACATGTACCCAGTTTCCTGTAAAATAATTGGCAATAGGTGATGTAATTTCTTTTTTCGTGATGTCATCATCTATCGCATATCGCAACTGACCTCCTTTTATCTCTACATTAAAACGTTTTCCTGTGGCGCCGGTTGTCGTATTTTTGGTAAATGAACCTTTACATAATACATAAAGACTTGTAGAAGACGACGACGGGATCATTGTTGTCGGAGCTTTCATCCAGAAAGAAACCGTAAAGGAATTCGTATTAAAGAAAATCTGATCCTGATGAGGAATACTGGCTATATAAATATTCGGTGCACTCGCAAGATCAAGAGCAAAATTTTCTTTTCCGGGTACTCTTACATTGCTATTATCATAGGCTACGTTTAATGTTCCATGATTTGCATAAGACGTTAAATCTGTAATTTGTTCACCAGACAAAGGTGCTTCTAAAAACGGCCAGTTCCCGACAAGACTCGGCGTTAAAGCACGGAAACTCCACACATCTCCCGTCACAGATCCAAGAGCATTGGAGGCATCTATTCTCCAATAATAATCTGTTCCTGTATTTAAATTGGTAACCTGATAGGAAGGTGTAGTATTATAAGCTACAGTACCGATATTACTTAAGTTTTGAGGGTTTGTTCCAAAATAAACAGAATAAGTTGTGGTGTTTGAGCTTCCATTCCATTTTAAAAGAAGATTACCACTGCTAAGTTCTACATAATTATTTCCATTCGTTGGAGTTGGAGTGGTCGGTTTTGTCGGTGCCGAAGGAACAGGCGGTGTCGTTACAGATGTATTTGAAGTATACACAGAAGATTCTGTCGCATTAATTGCCTTCACTCTGTAATAATACTGAGTATTGGGTGTTAAACCAGATTCATTATAACTTACCGTATTGGCGGGAAGTGTTGCAATTACTGTAAAATTAGTTCCGTCATTTGAACGTTCTAAAACATAATTGGTTTCATTAGTCGCATTATCATTCCAGTTTACCGTTAAAGAACTTGAAGCCGGACTTCCTGTCGTGACTGCATTGGTAAAGTTCAGATTGGTTGGCGGAATAATAAAGTCCGGCGCAGCTGTATTGGGTAAACCATTAATATACACCTCAATATTCAGATAAGGAGCATACGTTGTACTTACCGCCAAAGCATCGAAAACATTAGGATTTAATCCGTTTGCAATTTCCCATGCATCCGGCATTCCGTCATTATCGGTATCTAAAGGAGCCGGAGCACCATAAACATGTCCTGCTCCACCATTTGTAAAACCAAACTGAGTGGTTAAATCTGTTTGTACATATACATAAGTAGCAGTTGTCCCTTTAGACAACAGATCAGAAATCATCAACTGATCTACCTGATCACGTCTCGGATACGATGCTCCTCCTTTTGCAATAATGTTATTATATGCAGTCTGAGCCGTTACCGTTGTATTTTTCATCGGATAATCATACGCAGAAGACTGTATTGCTGTCACATCTCCTACCGGATACCCTGTCAAATCCTGAGGAACTAAAGCTCCGTCTAAAGCACCGTTTCTATTATTATCAAAATAATTTCCTGAGCCATATAAATTGAAATTGGCATTTCCTACACTGAATGGTGTGGTAACTGTAGTACTTGTATTCGGCCCTCCGATGAAATAATTATTGATAATATTGGCATAAGAAGGTCCCGCAGAATCTCCACCCATAATGTAAGCTTCACCAGATTGGGTGTGTCCGTAAGTATTTCCATAATTTCCCCAGTTGTAGACTACATTGTTGACAAATTCATTAATTCCTTTTATCTTATTATTTCGGGTCTTATTACAGATGTATAAATTTCCAATCAAACTTATCTTTCCTCCCGGTGGCGGCTGCATCAAACCTCCTGCAGAATGATTATGACGGTGCATTCCCTGTCCGATAATTGAATTCTGGATCGTTATATTATCCGGACTTGTTCCATTACCATCCCAGTTGACAGAAAATACCTCATCGGTTCCCCAGGTAAAAGTCATATGATCCAGAATGATATTGGCACCATTTGCAATTCCGGAGGCATCCTGATTTTGAGAGGTGCCTCCGTAACGAAGACGAAGAAACCGGGCAATGGTATTATTCGCTCCCGAAAAAGATACTCTCGGTCCTAAAAATACAATTCCCTCTCCGGGAGCCGTTTGTCCGGCAATTGTTGTATTAGCTGCAACAGCCACTATGGATTGTAAATTAACAATACCTCCTACTCTGAAAATAACGAATCGCCCGGGCTGGCTCACCGCATCACGAAATGAACCGGGACCGCTGTCATTTAAGTTCGTCACCAGATAAATTTGAGGGTTTGCAGCCCCTCTGGCTCCTGTAGTATATCTACCGAAACCTGTGGCTTCAGGAAATGCCAATGTCTGAGCATTGGATTCGATTGTGGACAATGTTAAACCACAAAAAAGCAAAGAAGCAAGCGTTTGCTTGAAGGGTAAGGATTTTTTCATAGAATTAATTTTGTGTTAACTAATCTAAACACAAACGTAAACACCGGCATCCTGCCCCATCCTGCTACTAACTAAATATCAACACATTACAAACAATTATATTAAAAAAATATGAAAACTCTGATATTAAGAATCTTTTACACATACAACAATCAATTTCAGGAAAATGTATTACAAATCATTTAATTTATATAAAAAACTTCTTTAAAACAAAGCAACCCTCTTATCAAATAAACTTTTCCATCAAGTGTTTTTTTGTTATTTTTACAGGATCTAAATAAGTCTTATATGAAAAAAATTTTATTTGCCGGAATCGCTGTTTTAGGGGGATTTTTAACCCTAAATGCGCAATGTAAAACCGTATCAACTCTTACCGAAAATTTTGACACCTGGAAAGATATTAACAAATGCTGGACAGCTCAACAGGGAAAAGCAATGCTGTATGCCAGTGATAAAAAAATTATATTTTATTCGATGAATAACCCCAGAGAAAATATGTATTTAGTAACCCCGAAAATCAAAGCGGGAAATTATACATTAACTCTTGATACTTCGGATAATGGTGGAGAAACTACTCTGGAACTGTTCACCATCAACAATACAGCTGATTCAAAATCATATGTTTCTATTGCCAAGCCTTCAAAAATAACAGGCGATAAAAAAACATTTACGGTCTCTTTAAAAAAGGATGCCAATTTAGGACTGAAAGTTGTACTGAACGGTGTTCATCAAGCAGTTTATGTTGATAATTTGTCTTTGAAGCCTAAAAAATAAGTTTTAGATAGTTTACATAGAATCCCTTTCATTGATGAGAGGGATTTTTTATATTCTGTTAGCTAGTCTTATTATCAATTAACAGCAATAAATATTTGGTTCAGATTGAATACATTTACATTAAAAAAGATCAATCATTAAATACTAATCACCACTGACAAAATGGAAATTACACAAAACCAAAAAACAAATTCAAATACAGGAATTATAGTCCGAAATGCAGGAATTGTAATTTTAAACAACTATTTCGTTATATTATTTGAACGCTTAGGACTATTACATGAAAAAAAATTCACTTCTCTGGAGAATCAATCAAAAGCTGCACAATTTCTACAATATTTAGTTACAGGATTAAGTAATACTGAAGAGATTGATCTGCCATTAAATAAAGTTCTTTGCGGCTTACCTCTTACCAGTACTATCCCAGACACAATTGATATAACAGCAGAAAACCAGGTACTAATAAATTCTTTACTACAAGCTGCGATTTCATACTGGAGCGTAATAGGAGACAGTTCTTTAGATGGATTTAGAGGCAACTGGCTTGTTCGGAATGGGATTCTGACAGAATCTGCAGACAAATGGGAACTTACGGTAGATAAGAGAGCTTATGATATTTTAATTAATAAATCTCCCTTCTCTTTTTCCATTATAAAATTCCCGTGGATGGAGAAGCCACTACATGTTACTTGGCCTTATTAAAAATAATGGGGATTAATTGAAGCAGGATTAATTATCTATAAAAACAAAAAACTTTTGTCTTAAAAAGAGATTGCTTTATCCCTTCATTCTTCGCAACAAAAAATAAAATCCCTCTCATCACTGAAAGGGATTTTTTTATATCTAAAAACTTTTAATTACATATAAGCTTCAATCGGCTCACAAGTACAAACCAAGTTTCTGTCTCCGTAAGCTTCATCAACTCTTGATACAGAAGCAAAGAATTTGTGATCTCTCACCCACTCCAATGGATAAGCAGCTTTTTCTCTGCTATATGGTTTATCCCAAGAATCAGAGATTACCACTTGCTCTGTGTGAGGTGCGTTTTTCAATACGTTATTTGCTGCATCAGCTTCACCGTTAGCAATCTCATCAATTTCTTGTTTGATAGCAATTAGAGCTTCTGCAAAACGGTCGATTTCTGATTTGCTTTCAGATTCAGTCGGTTCAATCATTAATGTTCCTGCAACCGGGAAAGAAACTGTAGGAGCGTGGAATCCGTAGTCCATCAATCTTTTTGCAACATCAGCAACTTCAATTCCTAACGATTTGAACTGTCTGAAATCTACGATACATTCGTGCGCTACTTTTCCGTTTTCGTTTGAATATAAAATCGGGAAATGCTCAGCTAAAATTTCTTTCAGATAATTAGCATTTAAAATTGCATGTTCAGTTGCTTTTTTCAATCCTGAAGTTCCTAACATTTTGATGTAAGCATAAGAAATATTCAAGATCAATCCAGAACCATAAGGTGCTGCAGAGATACCGTCGATCGCTTCTTTTGCTCCGATTCTGATGTTTGCGTTTGAAGGCAAGAAAGGAACCAAGTGTTTAGCTACACAGATTGGACCAACTCCAGGACCTCCACCTCCGTGAGGGATTGCGAAAGTTTTGTGAAGATTCAGGTGACAAACGTCTGCTCCGATGTTTCCAGGACTTGTATATCCTACCTGAGCGTTCATGTTGGCACCATCCATATATACTTGTCCTCCGTGTTGGTGGATTAAGTTTGTAATTTCAATAATGTTCGCATCAAAGAATCCGTAAGTTGACGGATACGTGATCATTACACAAGATAAGTTTGCAGAATGTTCTTCTGTTTTAGCTTTTAAATCTTCGAAGTCAATTTCTCCGTTTTCAAGATTTTTAACCACAACAATTTTCATTCCTGCCATTGCTGCAGAAGCAGGGTTTGTTCCGTGTGCAGACTGAGGAATCAATACTACATTTCTGTGACCTTCACCTCTTGAGATGTGATATTCTCTGATCACCATCAAACCTGCATATTCTCCCTGAGCTCCAGAGTTTGGCTGAAGAGAAGTTCCTGCGAAACCAGTGATTTCAGCTAAATCTTTTTCCAATTCAGTGATCATTTCTTGATAACCTCCTGCTTGATTTACCGGAACAAAAGGGTGAACTGCTCCCCAGTTTTCCCAAGAAAGTGGTAACATTTGAGTTGCTGCGTTCAGCTTCATCGTACAAGAACCTAGAGAAATCATTGAATGCGTTAATGATAAATCTTTTCTTTCCAGACGCTTGATGTAACGCATCAATTCTGTTTCCGTATGGTATTTGTTGAATACTTCTTCCGTAAGAATTTCGTCTTTTCTTAAATTCTCTTCAGGAATGCTGTATCCTTCTTTGATTTCTAATTTGAAAGTCTGCTTGTCTTTAAACTGAGCGAAAGAAGCCATCAGAACATTTAATTTTTCCAATGTTGTACTTTCATTGATTGCAATGCTTACAACGCCTTCTGTGAAGTAGTTTAAGTTCAATCTGTGATCAAGCATCATTCTCATCAATCTTCCTTTCTCATCTTCATTCATCGTGATTTTTACCGTATCAAAGATCGGCTCTTCTACGATTTCATATCCTAAAGCTTTCAAACCTCCTTTCAAAGCATTTGCTTTAAAGTGAATCTGATCAGCAATATAATTTAATCCTTTTGGACCATGATAAACAGCATACATTCCAGCCATTACTGCAAGTAAAACCTGAGCAGTACAGATGTTTGAAGTTGCTCTTTCTCTTTTGATATGCTGCTCTCTTGTCTGTAGAGCCATTCTCAATGCACGTCTTCCGTACATATCCTGAGAAACTCCGATAATTCTTCCAGGAATATCTCTCTTATATTCTTCTTTACAAGAGAAAAATGCTGCGTGAGGACCTCCGTAACCTAATGGAATACCAAATCTTTGGCTCGTTCCAACAGCACAATCAGCACCCATTGAAGCCGGAGATTTCAATTTAACCAAAGCCATAGGATCACAAGCTACAACCACCTGAAGATCTAATTTCTTATATTCAACGATATTTTCGGTATAGTCTAACACGATACCGTTTTTACCCGGATATTGTAAAAGAACTCCATAGTAAGAACCATCAAACTCATGAGTTTTGTGATCTCCTTCTACGATTTCGATAGCTAGTCCTTCAGCTTTTGTTTTTAAAACTGAAATTGTTTGTGGCAAAACAAGGTCAGAAACAAAGAATTTGTTTGCTCCTGCTTTCTTCTGATCTTTTGTTCTGTTATTGAAGAACATATGCATTGCTTCTGCAGCAGCCGTAGATTCATCTAATAATGAAGCGTTTGCCAAAGCAAAACCTGTAAGATCACACACAACAGTCTGGAAATTAAGAAGAGCTTCCAATCTTCCCTGTGCGATTTCCGCCTGATAAGGAGTATACGCTGTATACCAACTCGGATTCTCAAAAATATTTCTCTGAATTGCTGATGGCAACAATGTATTGTGATATCCAAAACCAATGTAGCTTGTATAATCAGTATTTTTCGCAGCCAATTCTTTTGAGTGAATCAGCATTTCGTATTCTGAAAGCGGTTCTGAGATTTCAAGATCTTTTTCTAAACGGATAGAAGAAGGGATGGTTTGAGAAATTAACTCTTCGATACTTGAAACGCCAACTTTTTCCAACATCGCCTGTTTATCGGCTTCATTCAGGGAAATGTGACGGCTCACAAACTGTTCTGTATTCATTTTTTATATTAGATTTTGTTTGTAAAAAAGATGGGTAAAATTACGAATTTTTAGAAAATTGTACAAGTAAGTTGAAAACACAAATAATTTGAATAATTAATCTATCTTATTCAATATTAGCACTATTTCATTATTGTTAAAATCATAAAAACAGTTAAAATATGTATTAATATTAAATTAACGTTAATTTTAAAAACTTCAAATTTTTGTAAAAAGAAGAGATTTTACTTGAAAATTTCATTTTTACCACTCACTTTAGATTTTAGGAGATTATTTTTCATTTTCCTCATTCAAAAGTCATCATAAAAATCATTTAAACAATTAAAAACCAATACAGTAATATTTTAACAAATTTTATTATCTGTATTTATTCTAAATTAATATATTTGCACCATGAATATGATTGTCCCTTTCAAAATTGCACCTTTGGCTCCTGCTTTTTCTATGACTCCTGAAGAAATGTATTGTGGCGATAAGAAATCCTGCTGCAAGAAATTCAAAAAAGGGAAAAGATGTAAAAAGTGTCCGGGAAATAAGAAATTAGCTTAATTGCTAAAACTTTTTATTAAGAAATAAATCGCAACTATTAATAACAGAATACCTGCGACTATTCTCGCTATTTTTGGCTGCCCATGCGGATTGGCAACTGTTCTTGGTTGTGACTTGAATAATTCTTCCGCTTTATCTTTGAATTTTTCAGTAGGAGTTTCGAAAACCTCAGTAATGGTTATTCCCTGAACTGCCGTTTTATGCAACAACGAATTGGTTGCGTGAAGTAAGATCTGGAATTTTCCGTCCTTAAATTCCGTTATCTTAAAAACTCTTTCTCCATAAGGTTTTTCCAGTCCAAAAGGTAATACTTTTACTACATCAGCATTTTGTGTCTGCCAATTGATGATAATCTCCTCTCCTTTTTTCGCATGAATTTTATTGGCTGTAAAAGTCTTTATCGAAGGAGGAATATTGTATCTGAAGCTTTTTTGATGACTTTCTAAATTCTGATCGTAAGAATGTCTTCTGCTTTTGTCGCTCAACGTCTCGTAAGCTTCCTGAATTTCACGAAAACGGTCGGCAAAGAAATCATCGTTTTCATTTTTATCAGGATGATATTTTAAAGATAATTTTCTATAAGCTTTTTTGATGTCCTCTTCTGAAGCATCATGAGAAATCCCGAGAAAATAATAGTAATCTTTCATTGAACTCTACAAAAATAAGGATTTTTGTTATTGTGAGCAAAGAGACATAATCTGTTTTTAATTCCATTTCCTTTTCATTTGGAAAGTGAAATATCTATTTTTTTAACGCAAAGTCCGTAAAGGTTTTCTTTGAAATGATTGGGGTATTTTTTGATCGCAATGGCGTTTCACTCAGCTAAGGGATATAGTTTCTATAAAATGTTTTAAAATTCCCCTTCCTTGAAGGGCTGGATTTTTGCGAAGCAAAAAGACGGGGTAGTTTATATATGTATTACAAACAAAGTAAAATTACTTAACAAAATTTAAAACCATCCCCGTCAAAAATTCTTTGAATTTTCGCCACCCCTCATTGGAGGGGAATTTACGATTGCAGATGGTCATGTATAAAAAAAGTTCCGGCTCGGGAAGCGAAGCTTCCCGAGCCGGAACTAACAATTTCAATTTAGCTACTTTCTATTTTATGCTTCCACAATATCTTCTTTTCTTTCAAAACCTCTGTGGTGGCATCTTGAAGCAAACTCTTTCTTGAATTTTCCTTTCAATTCCTGATATTGCTCTTCATTCATTTCTCTGATCTTATCTGCCAATCCGAAAGGAGATTTTTCTTTGATTCCGTATTCTTCAAAAATACCTTTTACAAATCTTTTTCTTTGGATCGCTTTTTTTGCGATGATAGCAACTCCGGCAACGGCTAATGCTCCCAAAGCTCCTTTTAATACTGAATTTTTCATTTTTTCAAAATTTTAAATTTTACTACTTTCTTTTTTATATAGACGAATCAATTTTAATTTTACTTTACTACTTCTAAAATTTAATTATTCGTTTGTTCTGTTATGTCTGTTGAAGAAACCGCCTTCGCATTTATTTCTCCAGACTTCTTTGAATTTTTCTCTTTCTTCAGGAGACAGATGCATCATTTTCTCTCTCATTTTTCTTTCCTTAAAGTCTTTCATTCCTTTTCCGAAATGGAAACCTCCGAAAAGTATTTTACTTAAAATCAATATTCCCATTGCCTGCCAATACGTTATCGATTTCACTCCTAAAATATCGGGAAGAAGGCAATTCCACAGCGCCATGACGATCCATGTCACTCCTAAAAAAATCAACGGGGGGCATAGTATTAAAAAAATCCACCCTTTTTTATGTTTATGATTCATATCTTTCTTTTTACTAACTATTTAAATCTTCGTATAATTTTCTCAATCTGTTTCTCAAATGCTTTACGGCATAGTTTTTACGACTGATAATTGTTTTTATGTTTTCGCCATGTTCATCGGCAATTTCCTGGAGGGTTTTGTCGTTGAGTTCATTTTCTACGTAGACCAACCTTTGTTTTTCGGGTAATTCTTCCAATGCTTCAAACAGCTTCTTCCAGATTTCATCCTGAAACATTTTCACTTCCGGTCCTGCACTTTCATCCATCAGTAAAATATCTTTGATGGAAAAATCTCCGTCTTCATCTTCATAGACAAAATCTTCTAAATTTTCGGTTTTCTTTTTACGGTATTTATCCGTGATTTTATTAGCCGTCACTCTGTACAGCCAACCACCCACATTCACAATCTCAGACAAATTGGTGAGACTACTGAACTGATACCACACCTCCTGCAGAATATCTTCCGCATCCTCCGTATTTTTCACTTTCGGGCGAATGTAAGACATCAGCTTTCCTCCGTACTTTGAAACGGTTTGCGAGATGATATTTTCCTTCTCCTTCTGTGGCATTGTTACTTTTTCGACAACCTCCATATTGCTATGACGATTGAAATTTTTGTTTTACTTTAATAAATTTAAAATATTTTTTGGAATTTTCAATTTTTCTTTTATTCATCGGATTTTGTAGACTTCTTGATTTAACCACAAAAGTCACAAAAGATTTAGGTAAAATCTTTAAAGTTGATCTTTAGACTGAAAAAAGAACATATAAGCTTTTAAAAATCTCTGATTTTTATTCTTTTGAGAGCTTTTATTATCTCATTAATAGATTTATAAATATCTTTTGTGGTTGATTTAAATTGTTTAAAAAACAAAAACGGAAAGTAAAAAATCACCTCCCGTTCATTAATTATAAAAATATCAGTTTTACTTTTTCAAATTCTCAGCAAAGAAACCAAGCATCGATTTATAAAAATCCAGTCTGTTTTGTTCTTTTCCGAATCCGTGTCCTTCATCATATTTTACCATATACGGAACTTCAAAGCCTTTACTTCTCAATCCTTTTACAATTTGGTCAGATTCATTGATATTCACTCTTGGATCATTCGCTCCCTGAACCACAAATAGTGGCTTTTTAATTTTATCGATCTGGAAAACAGGAGAAACTTCTTTCGCAATTTTTGCTTCTTCAGGATTGTCAAGATCATACCAGATCTGCTTCACCATTTCTTTGTAAGGTTTCCAGTATTCAGGGAATGAATCGAAAAAGGTAAAGATATTGGAAACTCCAACGTAATCAACTCCACAAGAATATAAATCCGGAGTTTTAATTAAACCCATTAAAGTAGCATAACCGCCATGGCTTCCTCCATAAATAGCCACTTTATCTTTATCTACCCAACCTTGCTGAATGGCATATTTTACCCCGTCTTCTACATCATCCATTGCTTTTCTTCCGATCTGTTTGTAGCCTGAAGTCTGGAATTCTTTTCCGTATCCTCCGGAGATTCTGAAGTTCACCTGTAAAGTTGCATATCCCCTGCTTGCAAACAGTTGTGTTTCAGGATTGAATCCCCAATTGTCTCTGATTCCCTGCGGACCACCGTGAGGATTTACAATTAGTGGCACTTTTTGATCTTGTAAAGCTGCTTTTGGCAGTGTAATATACCCATGAATTGTCAATCCATCATGGCTTTTAAATTCAATCGGTCTCATTTCTGCCATATCTTCTTCTTTCAGCTGCGGCATCAGATCGAAAAGAAGTTTTAAACTTTTTGATTTGGTATCATATTCATAGTATTTTCCGTAAAGCTTGTCGCTGCTTACAACTACCAGAAGTTTATTTTCATTATCATCTGAGGAAACAACATAATATTGTTTGTCTCCAAATTCTGATTTCAGCTTTGCATATACTTCTTTGTAAAAATTACTTACAGGAATCACCTCATCTTTAATTCCATTATAATTAATATAATCCAGTTCGTAATTTCTGTTTTTTTCAGCAGTACTTATTGAACTTACATCAAATGTCGGATTTGAATAGACTTCTTTGATGATCGCATTTTTCTTCAGATCATACAAAACAATTCTTGCTTTATCACTGTCTAAATTGGTTACTACATAAGCCTCATCTTTATTTTTGGAATTATAATTAAAGCCAATCACACTGAAAGTATCTTTCCAGTCGGTTGATTTTAAAAGATTGAACTTTCCGGTCTGTAAGTCTTTATAATATGTTTTTGTGGTCAAACCGTTTTCAAGCACAGTATATCCTCTCAGATTTCCGTCTTTATCGAAAATATAGTCATCAATAGGACTTTTAGCATCTTTATTTTCATATAGCTGCGTCATTTCTCCTGTCTTGAAATTGATTTTATACGGTTCAAAAATCTGCTTATTGTTTTTATTCATCGTCACAACAACATAGTCAGTATCTTTAATTAATCTTATAGTTCCTAAAGTAATTCCTTCAAAAGGTGTCAAATCTTTAAGGTTTTTACCGTCAATATCCGCCGCGTACAAATGAATATTTTCATTTCCTCCTTTATCCTGAGTATAGAAAAGACGGCTTTTATTGAGCCAGCCATAACTTCTTATAAGGTCTTCTTTTTCAACAAGGGCTTTTGTGATTTTCCCGGATTTTAAATCTTTTACATACACATGATTTTTCATGTCTTTATCCTTCTCTTTGTACGAAAGGTATTGTCCGTCTGGGGAAATTTTAAATTGTGAAGCTTTAGGTCTTGCAAAATAATCTTCAACTTTATATTTAAAGTTTCCTTTATCGTAAGAGATCAATTTTTCTAAAGTCGCTTTGGAAGATACCAAAGTGGGATCGCCCGGTAATTTTGCCGACGAGCTTTGTGCATGGATCATAATCGTAGATATTACAATGTGAGCGGTGGTTAAGATTTTGTGATTGAGGTTCATAACTTATATTTTGGTTAGGTTTGTGACATTCATTTCATATAAAATAAACATTTAATAATAAGACACTTAAACCTTCCAAAAAGTTACATCATTTTTCAAATACTTGTGAAAAAATTCAATATAAAAACCCGAAATTTAATTTCCGGGTTCTAAATTATTGTACATTTTTCTTTAAATCCAGGTGAGATAAATTCCAAAATACCAGGTCCAAGCGATTAAAATAAGCTGCATCGGAATTCTTTCTTGATATAAATAATTCATTCCGGGACCAGTGTAATTGGCCTTGAAAATATTGATCTTTTTCTTTGAGGAATTGATATTGGCTACGAAAACCAACACATAGAATATAATCAGCAAAATGGCTGTAATTTCACGAATGGAAGGAATCATCAATCCGACTCCGGCTGCAATTTCAATAATTCCGGTAAAGTACACCCAAAACATTTTGGCTGGAATAAAATCCGGAATCATCATGGCCATTCCCTTCTGAAATTTAAAATGAGAAAGTCCTGTAAATATTATAAAAACAGCCATTCCCAAATTTCCTGAAAATAAAAAATTCCAGCTTCCTTGAAAAATTTTAGTTCCCAACAAAGCCAGAATAAAAGTTGCGAAAAGGATTACTAATAATTTCATTCTTTTTTCTATTTTCGAAAAGTTAAAGGATCATATTCTTTTATTTATTTTCTGCAAGCTCTTTTACAATTTCCAATCCTTTTGTAAAGCCTGTATTCATGTGATCCTGCCATTCTTTTTCCACCTGAACTTCTGTATGAAGTTTCGTTTTTCCATCAAAATCAATCAGAATATATTTCTCAAAACAACCACTCCATTCTTTCACTTCTTTGCTTTCAGTATCTTCGTTTCCGTCTTTATCCACCATTCCCAAATGTTTAAAAATGATCTGGTCAGGTTTTTCAATATTATCAATGGTAGAAACCATTCCTGCGCCTTCTGCACTTAAAAAATAGGTATTCCCTCCTACTTTCCAGTCAGATTTCATGATACATCCGGGAGCAAAAAATTTTGTCCATTCACTGTACGTTTCTGTACCCCAAAGTATATCCCAAACTTTCTCTTTCGAGGCATCGATTATTTTTTCGTAAGATAAAGTTTCCATATGGTAAATTTTAATGATTTTACATTTTTAAAGCTGGTTTTCAGAGAGATTCTTCACAATCCCCAATGCTTTTGGAAATTTTTCCTCAAAGAAACCCTTGAACTCTGCCGGTGTCTGAATTTCACTTTTCAGTTTTGTTCCTTCCTCATTTTCTTCCAGAATATAAGCTTCTGTTGCTTCTCCCCAATCCTGAGGTGCTTCTACTCCACTATAAATTTCTCCAAGATGTAAAAATTTGATTTCCTTTCCGGGAATGCTTTTTTCTACACGGCTAAACATTCCGTTGTTATTAGGATCTAAGAATTTTATGGTATTCCCCTCTTCTAATGTTCCCTGATAAAAAGAACCTTCCGTAAAAGCTGTTGTCCACTGTCTATACGAAATATCATCCCAAAGTACACTCCACACTTTTTCTGGAGAAGCGTTTATCTGTATTTCAAAAACCAGTTTTTCCATTACTTCAAATATTTTTTTAGATTAATTTAAAATCACTTTTCGTCATCCAACTCTTCCTATATCACATCAAACAATAAGCCGAAAAATGAAAATAAACCATCTTTAGGAATTATAGGCATTTTCTAAATCTGCAATACTGATTTTCTGCATTTTCATCATTGCCTGTACAACTTTCTGAGCTTTTGCCTGATCCGGATCGCTCATCAGCTGAATCAGTCTTTTAGGTACAATCTGCCAGCTAAAACCAAATGGATCTTTCAACCAGCCGCACATACTTTCTCTTCCCCCGTTAGAAGTCAGAGAGTTCCAGTATTTATCTGTTTGCTCCTGATCGTCGGTCATTATCACCATTGAAATTCCTTCATTGAAATCAAATGGATGGTCGTAAGAATTATCCATACAGAAGAAGTCATAGCCATCAATTTCAAAGTGGGCATGCTGAATATTTTCAGCGGGTTCCGGAGTTGGATGTCCTTCACTTCCTTCTCCGTATTTTAAAATATTACCTATTTTAGAATTAGGGAAAATGTTGGTGTATAATTGCATGGCCTCCATCGCTTTTCCATTGTTTTCATGAATGAACATTAATGTGGGAATAACTTTCTGATCGCTTGCTTTTTCTCCTAAGAAAATCTGCCAACTTACTCCATATTTATCCCGAATCCAGCCGTATTTCTTGCTCCATGTGTAAGAATCTAAAGGCATTAAAGCCATTCCGCCGTCAAGCAGCTGATCCCAATATTTTTGAACTTCAGCTTCAGTTTCGCAAATAACCATAAAAGAAACGGAGGCATTTTTTGTAAAATGAGGTCCGCCATTTAAAAGCATTAATTTTTGTCCGAAAATCTCTATATTCATTACAACAGGAGTATCTGCTGTAATTTTTCCGTCAAAAACTTTACAGTAGAAATCGGCAGATTCTTTGGCTTCTCCGTCGTACCAAAGACACGGAAAAATATCGTTATTCATATCGTTTTAATTTAGAAAGTCATTGACAAAGCGAAGCAAATCGAGTGCAAATAGCATCAAAAGATTCTTCCTTCGTCAGAATGACAGTATGTGTTACTATTTTTTAATTATTTTTAAAAGAAACATTATTTTCTTTCATATAATTCTTCAGTTTTCCCATGGTATTCTTCCCGAAACCATGTAATTGCATGATTTCTTTTTCAGAATAGTCGGAAAGTTTTTCCAGAGAATCTATTTTTTCCTTTTCCAAGGCTCTTCTTGCAGGCATAGCAATAATTCCTCTCAGAAAATCATTTTCCACAACATGATTAACAACGCAAATAGAGGTCAAGCACTTCGCCATTATTATTAAGTTTATCATGATGATCAAAAGGTTTTTAGTGGTTTTCCACATATTTATGGAAGTTATTCAGAATCGCATACCAACCGTCTCTTTGCATTTCTACAGAGTTCTGTTTTTCCGGATCGAAGTTTATTTTAACATTCGTCGTATTTTCATCAATTGTATCAAAAACCACTTCTACATTTCTTCCGTCTTCCATGTGGTATTTTATTTTTTCGTTAGGAATCACTTCATCATAAACGCCTTCGAAATCAAATCCGAAACTTCCGTCTTTCGCTTCCATTCTGTTTTTGAATTTTCCGCCCACTTTTAAATCATTTTCAGATCGTGGACATTGCCAGGATTCGTGGGCAAAATTCCATTTGGTGATGTGTTTCGGCTCGTTGTAATAGTCCCAAACCTTTTGTACCGGGGATAAAATAGTAATATCAATTTTAACAGGTTCCATATTTCATATTTTTTGTGGTGGAGAAAAAGGGCAACAAAAAAAATAGTTACCCTTCTATAATTTAGTTTAAAGATAAGGTTATTTTGTATATCCTTCGTTATAGTTTACCATCCAATGAACACCATATTTATCCTGAAAACTACCGAAATAGTCTCCCCAAAACTGGTCTTCAATCGGCATTTCTACATTTCCGCCTTCAGAAAGTCCTTTGAAAAGTCTGTCTGCTTCTTCCTTAGATTCAGGAAAAATTGAAACATAATTGTTGTTTCCAACATTCAGGTTCTGTCCGAAACTAGGGACAATATCTGATGCCATCAACAGATCTCCTCCAATTGGAAGAGCAATATGCATCACTCTGTTTTTTTCTTCGTCTGATAAATTTTCTGTTCCCGGAGCATTTCCCATTTTGTGAATTTCACCCAGAAATTCACCTCCAAAAACGGATTTGTAAAAGTTGAAAGCTTCTTCAGCTTTTCCATCAAAATTTAGGTAAGGATTTAATTTAGCCATGATTTCTATTTTTAAAAGTTTTTTAGTGATTGTTTGCAAAGTAATTGGGTTATTTTGCTCTCATGTTTTGTTCTCAACGCAAAGAGCGCAAAGGTTTTCTTTAAGTTTTTGAAAATATTTTTCGTTCGCAAAGGCGTTTCACTCAGCGAAGTATTGAAGGTTTCTTTTTCTTATTTTTTTGTTATTCTGACAAGGAAGAATCTTTTTTTGAATATCAGGGATTCTTCACTACACTTTGTTTTTGTTCAGGATGACAGTATGAGGGTGTTATTTTATATATAATTATAATGTTTAATTTAAAAATTTCTCAACTTCACTTACAGTAAAATCAATTAATTTTACGTCTACATTTCCTCCAAAATCTGCCATCATATAAGAACCGTGAGTCGCGGGAAGAATCATCAGTTTAGAGCCTTCCACCATACGCCACATTTCAACAGTATGTTCTGGTTTTATAACATCTTTATCTCCTGAAATAAATAAAGTAGGCGATTTTATTCCTTTCAAAATATCTTCGCTCCAGTCTTTAAAAGTCTGCATTCTCCTACTGTCTTTATCAAACATATTTTCAAGGGCAGAAAAGTCAGGATTTAAGTTCAGAAAATTAATTTTCAAAGGTTCCGGCATTGAGTCTAAAGTTGCATCCATCATGCTTTCGAAAAAACCGTCCATCATTCCGCTTCTTTTGAAAAGTGCAGAGGCAACCACTAACTTTTCAACCATATCGGGATACAGATGAGCAATTTGCATTACCGTACTTCCGCCATTACTGAAACCCCAAAACGATGCTTTTTCTATATTAATTTCCTTTAAAAGAGCTGCTACATCTTGTGCATCCTGCTCGAAAGTCTCTGGAGTATCACGATGTTCGGTCATTCCGTGATTTTGCAGATCAATTCCGATTAACTGAAATTGATTTTCCAACCTTGAAACGATTTCTTTATAGTCGAACAGAAATGAAGAACCTCCTCCATGAATCAATACCAAAGGTTTTCCGGAACCATATATTTCGTAATACATTTTGATCCCGTTGACTTGTTTATACCCTTTTTCTACAGGATTCATGGCTTAATATTTTAAGTCTTTATCAAAATCGTATTTCATTCCTTCGTATCCGAGGATTCTCCGCATTAAGCCGATTTGTCCACACAGATAGTCTTCACGGCCAATACACATTCCCACGAAATTCAATACTGTTTCAGGAAAGAAATCGATGTTCATTCCCATAGGAAATGCTTTATCTAATTCTTCGTCTGTTGCTTCCAACAGTTTTTGATACACTAAAGGGGAGATTTTATGAAATTCTTCTTTCAATTCCTGTAAAGTCGGATACGTGAGGCTTTCATCTAAAGCCTTCCCCTGAAAGAAAAAGTCTTTATATTTAAACTCTTCGGTAAGCCCAAGAACAAATCCTAGTCCGTAACGCATATCCAGAAAGTTCCCCACCATCCAGATGATGTGATTAGTTCTTCCTTCGATTCTTTTTAAAGCGTCTTCTTCAGAAATTCCGTCAAGAACCAGCAAAAAAGTCTGACTGTGTCCTCTGTAAGCGGGAATTATGATTTCTAATTTTTTTGATATTAGTGTGTCCATTTTGTTTGATTTTTTATTAATTATTTAAAAAATTATCTCTTTCTGAATAAGGAATTATTTAGTAAAATGAGCTAGAAAAAAACCATTAGTTGTTGTCTTATTTGATTGCTCCCGGTTTTCCCAGAATCCTTCTTAAATATCCCAGTTGTCCGCTGTGATAAATTTCGTGAAAGCAAAGTGAGGCAATGTCTTTAATATGTTCAGAATTAAAGCTTTCTATCTCATTAAGCTTTGATTCTAATCTATCCTGAGTTTGTTTTAAATAGGATTTCAGCTCTTCAAAGGGAACAAATTCATCTTTTCTCTCTAAAGGAATTTCACCTCTGTTATAACATGAAAATTTTTCACTGTCCCAAACTGATTCTACACCTAAAATATTCAGTAAAGGGTTTCTGATGTAGATTAAGTGTCCTAGAACCCAGTTCAGGCAATTGGCTTCACCATTGGGAAAGACCATGGCTTCCTCGTTGATAATTCCTTCAATATTCATGGAGATTACTTTATAGTTACTTGAAATTTGAATTTTAATAATTTCAATATCGTTTTTCATATTTTTGGATTTGGATGTTTGATTGTTGTGGTTTTTCTCCCGCGGATTTTGCAGATGACGCAGATTTATAAGAATACTTTGATTCTTTTGCTTAATTATTGACCTAATTTATTCAGTCGGCAGTTGAGAAGGGTCTGCAAAAATAACATTCCAGCCGTGTCCGTTGATGTCCCAGAACGAATTCTGATACATCCAACCGTGATCCTGCGGTTCTTCATGTTGATACGCTCCGTTGGCCAGAGCAACGTTTACCACCTGATCTACTTCTTCACGACTGTCTAAACCGATCGCTACCAAAACCTGTGTTGTATCTCCTTTGGGAACCGGTCTTTCAGAAAACGTCTGGAAAAACTCCTCCGTTAAGAACATCACTTGAATATTGTCATTCAACATCACACAAACTGCTTTTTCATCGGTAATCTGCTCGTTGATCGAAAATCCGATATTAGTCCAGAATTCTTTAGTTTTTTGAATGTCTTTTACCGGAAGGTTTACATAAATTTGGTTGATTTTCATTGTATAATTTTTTAGTGTTAAACCTGAATCCAATATTTCTATTATTCTGTCGGAAGCTTAGACATATCTGCAAACATCACTTCCCACTGATGTCCGTTTAAATCTGAAAAAGCCTTTTGATACATCCAACCGTGATCTTGTGGTTCGCTGTATTTTGAACCTCCGTTTTCAATAGCAGTTTTTACCATATTATCAACTTCTTCACGGCTGTTCACTCCAATTGCAAGAAGTGTCTGAGTAGTCTCTCCCTTTGTAACCGGCCGGTCTGTAAACGTCTGAAAAAATTCTTCTTTTAAAAACATGGTATAAATATGATCTTCTTTCATAATTACGCATATTGCTTTTTCGTCCGAGAATTGTTCGTTAATTGAAAACCCCAGTTTCGTCCAGAATTCTCTCGTTTTCTGAACATCCTGTACCGGAAGGTTTACATAAATTTGGTTGATTTCCATTTTGTAATTTTTTAGTGTTAAACTTTTATTCAAAATTACCAAGTCGCCATGAAAGTCAACTTGCCATAAGGCAAGATTTAATTTTTATTTGGATGGGAAACCAATTCTTTACGAATACGGCTCAAAGAAGTATCTGTAACTCCCAGATAAGAAGCAATTTGCTTTAACGGAGCAAACTGTACCACATGAGGTTTCTGTTCTAATAAATTAAGGTAGCGTTTCGTTGCAGAAAGGGTAAACATTTCTACCGAACGTTGTTTGTAAACAAAAAGCTGCTGAGACATCCAGGCTCTTCCCCATTCTCTTAAGTTCGGAATTTTATGGAATAGTTCCTGAAAGGTTTCAAAATCAAATTTCCAACATTCGCAGTCTGTAATGCAGACAATATTTTCCTGTGTCGGAATTCTTTGAAACAATGAAGAGACTTCGATGATGATTTCATTTTCCACAAAAAAGTGTGTTGTCACTTCATTTCCGTTAAAGTCATTGACAAATGAACGAGCCAGCCCTTTCTCCAAAATATAGTATTCATTGGCTGTTTTTCCTTCTTCCAGAATAGAATCACCTTTCTGAAAAAAAACTTTTTCATGAGCCTGAAATATCTCATTAAGCTCTTCCTGCAGGAAAAACGGGAAATCATAACAGATTTCTAGGGCTTTATTACTCATCAAATTCAATGTTTTTGTAAGGTTTTAAAATTAGAATTTTTATCTGAGATGACGAAAATAATATTAAACGCAATAATAAATGCGACAAGCTAACAAAATACAACCATCTACATATGAATACTATAAACTATTTATAATAATTATAAATTATTAAACACAATCAATTATATCCTGTCATTCTGACGAAGGAAGAATCTCAGCTTTATAAAAAATTACCAAGAATTTCAATTTTAATCAGTTTAAAATTATAATCATTAAAGAAAATAAGCTAAATTAATTATCGGGATTCTTCCTTTGTCAGAATGACAAAATAACGTTTTAGAATTTTACGAATTCTGCTTCAATTAATTAAATCAAAACTTTAGAATTAAAATAAAGAAAGCTGAATCGGTTTTGGAGGAGAAGGTTTCTGGGCATCTCCAAAAACAGTTTTACCACCGAAGCGCCATGAATTTTGTCTTTCCTCTTCAATAACCTGTTGAATATCAAAATCGGGAGTAAAATCTTTCTCTGTCGCTTCAATAATCTTATGAAGTTTATTGAGTGTGTTTAATTTATCAGAATTTCCAAGCCTTGATTTTTCAATTCCTGTCTTAAGTATTTGAATACTTTCATCATAAACTTTTGTCGGAACAGGAAAAGGATGTCCGTCTTTTCCACCATGAGCAAAAGAAAATCTTGCCGGATCTTTGAATCTTGAAGGTGCACCGTGAATCACTTCACTCACCAAAGCCAAAGATTGCATCGTTCTTGGCCCTACTCCTTCCAACATCAATAAATCTTCGAAGTTTTGCGGCTGTTGTTCTCTTGTTACATATAAAAGTGCTCCCAGACGCTTCAAGTCTACATCCGAAGCCTGAACATCATGATGAGCAGGAAGAATTAATCTTGCAAAATCATTCATCACTTCCGCAGAATCGGTATGAGAAATCTCTAAAATCCCTTTTCGGTTTTCTGAAGCTTCTGAAGCTGTTAAATTTAAAATCTGACCTCTGGAAATCCCGTTAATTCCAGTATGAGGTTCTTCAATAAAGGATTTTATATTTTCAGAGTGCCAATGATAGCGTCTTGCTGTTCCGTCAGATTCATGCATTCCCTGCTGAACGACACTCCAATTTCCGTTATTGGACAGGATGAAATTGTGCAGGTACAGTTGATATCCGTCCTGAATAGCAGTATTATCAACCTTTGCAGAAAGCTTGCTGGCTTTTACCAGTTCATTTCCATTCAAACCTGTTTTATCAGCAATCTGAAGCAATTCTGAAGGCGTATCTCTCGAAAATTTACCTTTTCCTCCGCAAATATAAAGTCCCAGAGACTGAGAATTTGGATTAATAGAGCGTTTCAAAGCGCCCATAACAGAGGTTGTAATTCCTGAAGAATGCCAATCCATTCCCATCACAGCACCAAAACTCTGAAACCAAAACGGATCTGCCAATCGACGGAGAACTTCATCTTTTCCATAATCCATTAAAATTACCTCAACGATAGAAAGCCCAAGAATTGACATACGTTCATACAGCCAAGATGGTACTTTGCCATAATGTAAAGGTAAATCTGCTGTTCCGGAACGTTTCATTTTGTAAAGGTAGGGGTAATGTTGTTAATTTTTATTGATTTGAGTCAGCATTTTTGACGATGAAATCTTTAAAGAAAAAAGTCCTGTGAAAAATTTCCACAGGACCTTTATAGAACGTTTTATTCTATTATTTTATTTCAATGCTGCTAAAGCTGCATCGTAGTTAGGTTCGTGTACAATTTCCGGAACCTGTTCTGTGTAAACCACTTTATTGTTTTCATCTGTTACAATCACAGCACGGCTCAAAAGTCCCTGCATTGGAGAATCTGTAATGGTTACTTCATAATCATCTCCAAAGCTTCCTCTGAAATCTGAAAGGGTTTCTACATTATTCAATCCTTCTGCTGCACAAAATCTTCCTAATGCAAAAGGCAGATCTTTAGATACATTAATTACCACTGTATTTTCTAAATTTGAAGCTTCCTCGTTAAATTTTCTTGCAGAAGCGGCACAAATTCCTGTATCGATTGAAGGGAAAATATTGAATACTTTTTTCTTTCCATCAAAGTTTTCCAACGTCTTCACATTTAAAGCAGAATCTACCAAAGCAAAATCTCTGATTGTTGTTCCTACTGAAGGAAGAGCTCCTGTTGTATGTATTTCGTTTCCTTTTAAAGTAATTGTGGTTGACATAAATTTATTTTTTAAGTTTTTCAAATTTAATCAAAATAGAATTCTTTTTAAACTTCAACAAGGTTAAATTAATCTTAAAGTGAGAATAAAAGCGCTGATATCTGACAATCATAATTTTAAATTAAAAATTTATTTATCTTCGCAGATTAAAAAACATTAACCATGCGAAGAAAAATTACTTTCTTTTTATTCGCTGTGCCTGTTTTCGGTTTTGCCCAATCTGTGATTGGCAATATTAACTCCGGAGCAGTTTCTGCGGATAATTTCACACATTCTGTCGGGGAAATCTACGTGATTCCAATTGATCCCGATCAGACAAATTCAGGTACAATGGGAATTTATTATCAATCTGTTTTACAAGTATTAGGCGTTTCTGAGCTTGAAAAAGACAAAGTAAAAATCTACCCAAATCCAACTGCCGATTTTATTTATGTAAAATTAAATTCAAAATCAAAAATCGAAGCCGCAGAAATCTATGATCTTTCAGGAAAGCTTGTTTTTAAAACAAAATTAAATTCAGAACAATTAGATCTAAGACAGCTTCAACAAGGAGTTTATATGATTGTTTTCAAAAATTCTGACATCAAGCCAATTAAAATTATTAAAAAACCTTAAAAAAACCATTTGAAAATGAAAAAATTATACGCAACGATAGGATTATTTATCGCTTCTTTATTAAGTGCACAGATTCCACAAGCTTTCAGCTACCAAACTATCGCTTTCAACGCCTCCGGAGCGCCTATTGCTAACGGAAATGTCGCTTTGAGAGTAAGTATTTTGGACAACTCTGCAACAGGAACGGTTTTATACACAGAAACTCATTCCAAAACGACCAATGCTAAAGGCTTGGTTAATCTAAATATTGGGCAGGGGACGGCTACAACAGGAAGTTTTGGAGGAATCAACTGGGGAACAAATGCAAAATTCGTAAAAGTGGAAATGGATCCGCAAGGTGGTTCTAATTATACAAATGTTGGAGTGAATCAATTGATGAGTGTTCCTTATGCCTTAGTTGCAGGAAGTGTTTTATCTACAACATCTTCAAATAACGGAGGAAATATCGTCTCTCTTAAAAATAACTCTGGAAACGGAACTATTATTGTTTATTCTGATAATGAAGCAAAAGCATATTATCTAAATCCGAACGGAACAAATTCTGGAAGCTGGAATAGTAGTAATGTAACTTTTTCTTCACCTGTTAAAGGTGCTGTAGCTTCTAATAACACGATTGTTGTTTATTCTAATAATGAAGCATATGGTTATTATTTGAATCCAAATGGAACAAACTCAGGAAGCTGGAATAGTAGTTCTGCAACTTTTTCTTCATCTGTGAAAGGTGCTATCGCATCAAACAATGCAATTGTTGTTTATTCTGACAACGAAGCAAAATCTTATTATTTAAATCCAAACGGAACAAATTCAGGAAGTTGGAATAGTAGTTCAGCAATTTTTTCTTCACCAATAAAAGGAGCCGTTTCATCAAATAATACAATTGTTGTCTATTCTGACAATGAGGCAAAAGGTTATTACTTAAATCCAAATGGAACAAATTCCGGAAGTTGGACAAGTAGCTCCGTGACATTCTCTTCACCTGTGAAAGGCGGAATGGCATCAGGAGGAAGCATTGTTGTGTATTCTGATAATGAAGCATATGGTTATTATTTAAATCCAAATACAACCAATTCCGGAAGCTGGACAAGCAGTAGTGTTACTTTTTCATCTCCAACAAAAGGGATTATCTCTACCGGAAAATAACATTCAGATAAGTAATAAATTAAAAAGAGGTTTCCACCTCTTTTTTTATTTAAAATAAGTTGAAAAAACAATCATAATCACTAAATTTGTAAGTCTTAAAAAATCAAATAAAAATAACAGTATAATGTCAGACAAATCAAAAATCTATTACACCCTTACAGATGAGGCTCCAATGTTGGCGACACACTCGTTTTTACCGATTGTAAAAGCTTTTACAAAATCAGCAAACATCGAGATCGCAGTTCCGGATATTTCTTTGGCTGGAAGAATTTTAGCCAACTTCCCTGAATTTTTGAAAGATGATCAGAAAATCGGTGATGCTTTGGCTGAATTGGGTCAATTGGCTACTCAACCTGATGCAAACATTATCAAATTACCAAATATTTCAGCTTCGGCACCTCAATTAGATGCTGCTATCGCTGAATTGCAGGCTAAAGGTTTCGCAGTTCCAAATTATCCTGCAGAGCCTAAAAATGAAGAAGAAAAAGCTATTAAAGCTAAATATGCTAAAGTTTTAGGAAGTGCTGTAAATCCTGTATTAAGAGAAGGAAATTCTGACAGACGTGCTCCAAAAGCTGTTAAAAATTACGCAAAAGCAAATCCTCACAGAATGGGAAATTGGGCTTCTAACAGTAAAACCGACGTTGCTCACATGGACAACGGAGATTTCTACGGAACAGAAACTTCTACCACTCTTGAGAATGCTACAAAATATAAAATTGTTTTCAAAGGAAATGATGGTGCAGAAACTTTACTAAAAGATTTTGCTGGTCTTCAGGCTGGAGAAGTGATCGATTCTTCTGTAATGAACTTAAATGCTTTGAGAGCTTTTGTACAGCAAGCTATTGAAGAAGCTAAAAACAGAAACGTACTTCTTTCTGCTCACCTGAAAGCTACGATGATGAAAATCTCTGATCCAATTATTTTTGGAGCTATCGTAGAAACTTTCTTTAAAGATGTTTTCGCTAAATATGCTGAAACGTTCAAATCTCTGGATGTAAATCCAAACAACGGTCTTGCTGATCTTTTCGACAAAATAAAAGGAAATGCTCAGGAAGCTGAAATCAAAGCTGATATTGAAGCTGCTTTGGCAAACGGACCAAGAGTAGCAATGGTGAATTCTGACAAAGGAATTACGAATTTCCACGTTCCTTCTGACATCATTGTTGATGCTTCTATGGCTGCTTTAGTAAGAGGCGGAGGTAAAATGTGGAACAAAGACGGAAATGAAGAAGATACAGTTTGTATCATTCCGGACCGTTCTTATGCAGGTTTCTATCAGTCTGTGATTGATGACATGAAAGCTCACGGAAAATTAGATCCTACCACAATGGGTTCTGTTCCAAATGTGGGTTTAATGGCTCAAAAAGCTGAAGAATACGGTTCTCACGACAAAACATTCCAGGCATCTGCTGAAGGAACAATTGAAGTTCAGGACGAAAACGGAAACGTTCTTCTTTCTCAGAAAGTAGAAAAAGGAGATATCTTCAGAATGTGTCAGACGAAAGATGCTCCAATCCAGGACTGGGTAAAATTAGCAGTAAACAGATCTAGATTATCTGATACTCCGGCTATTTTCTGGTTAGATAAAGGAAGAGCTCACGACAGAGAAATCATTAAAAAAGTTGAAAAATACTTAGCTGATCACGATACAAACGGTCTTGACATCAGAATTATGGATGTAAAAGATGCTATGACTGAAACGTTAAGAAGAGCAAGAGAAGGAAAAGACACGATTTCTGTGTCAGGAAACGTATTGAGAGATTACTTAACTGACCTTTTCCCAATTCTTGAACTTGGAACTTCTGCTAAAATGCTTTCTATCGTTCCATTGATGAACGGTGGTGGTCTATTCGAAACAGGAGCTGGGGGTTCTGCTCCAAAACACGTTGAGCAATTCTTAGAAGAAGGATATTTAAGATGGGATTCTCTAGGTGAATTCTTAGCACTTCAAGCTTCTTTAGAGCACTTAGCACAAACTCAAGGGAATACAAAATCTCAGGTTTTAGCTGATGCATTGGATGAAGCAAATGCTAAATTCTTAGCGACAGATAAATCTCCTGCCAGAAAAGTAGGACAAATCGATAACAGAGGTTCTCACTTCTATTTGGCAATGTATTGGGCAGAAGCGTTGGCAAACCAGACTGCAGATGCTGAATTGGCTAAACAATTCGCTCCTGTTGCTGAGGCAATGAAAGAGAACGAAGAAGTGATTAACGCTGAATTAATCGGTGCTCAAGGGAAACCACAAAACATTGAAGGTTACTACAAAACTGATACGTACAAAACGTATGCAGCCATGAGACCAAGCACAGTTTTAAATGAAATCATCGACGGAATTTAATTTTCAGTCTTGATATAAAAATAAAAGCTCCTTTTTTAAGGGGCTTTTTTGTTTGAGAAGTAATGCTTAAACGCCCTGCTTGTGATTCTGACGAAGGAAGAATCTAGGCGTAGTATTATCTAAACATTTTTAAGTTTTGGCTAAAGCCAATTTTGATTGATTTAAAATAAAAACGGGCTAAAGCCCGTTCCTATTGATGGGATAAAACCGTTATAAATTGTACTATTTGTGTGTTTATATTTAAAAATTAAATTTTATCTTCCACAATCACTCTTCGGTGTTCTCTTCCCCAATTGATCATTTCAGCAATGATATTTCCAAACGTTCTGCAGTATTCTGTGGGTTCATATTCTATTAAAACAGGAGTTTCCGGATAAACGGTTCGCTTTACCAGTTTATTCAGTTCCATATCTTTCAATTCTTTTGAAAGCATTCTTGTAGTAATTCCGGGGATGCTTCTTTCAATTTCACGGAATCGTCTGTTTCCGTTACATATTGAGTTAATCACGGGAATCCTCCACTTCCCTCCAATAAAATAAAGGGTATTCTGTAATGCTCTCAATTCTTCGGTTTGATCTCTTTCCATGATGACAAAGTTAAGTGATATAATACATGATATTGATATACTCTGTGATACTGATTACAAAAGTATATCAATTTGAAATAACTTTGTGAAAAATTTTAAAGAAATGAAAAAGTTTAATAACAAATTAGCCATTATAACAGGCGGAAATAGTGGAATTGGATATGCTACCGCAAAAGAATTATTAGCAGAAGGTGCAAAAGTAATCATCACAGGAAGAAGAAAAGAAGCTCTTGAAAAAGCAGCAGAAGAATTGGGAGCAATTCCATTTGTGGCAGATCAGGCTAATCTTGATGATATTGAGGCATTAAAAAAAGAAGTTGAATCCCAATATGGAAAAGTAGACATTCTATTTATCAATGCCGGGATTACTGGTGGTTTAATTTCTATTGAAAATATGTCCGTTGAGAATTTTGACAGTGTAATGAATATAAATTTCAGAGGAGCTTATTTCACATTAAGTAAATTCATTCCTTTATTGAATCATGGCGCTTCTGTTGTCGTTTTATCATCAATTGTAGCCTCAACTTACAAACCTAACAGTTCAGTTTATCAGGCGAGTAAAGCAGCTTTAAATTCTATTGCAAAAACAGCAGCAGCAGAACTAGCGCCACGAAAAATCCGTGTGAATATGATCAGTCCGGGACCTACAAAAACTGAAATCATGAATAAAGCAGGGTTGGACGAAAATACGCTAAACGGTTTAATAGATTATCTCATCAATGAAATTCCGTTGAAAAAAATGGGAACCGCAGAAGATGTTGCCAAGCTTGTCTCTTATTTATCCAATGATACTCATTCAAGTTTCATCACAGGAACAGAAATCATCGTAGACGGCGGAATGGTGCTATAAGCAGGAAGAAAGGATGATGGAAGATGGAGGCTTAAATTTAAGTATATGTATAAAAACTTCTCTCTTCCATCCTCTAACTTCATTTCTTTTTAATCCCTTAAAATTCCATTTTCACCTTTTGATTTGTCCGGTTCACCTAATTCCTGATTTCAAAACGTTCTTCAGCTTTCTACTTTTGATCCATAAAAAAATCAATTATGGACTCAATAAAGAAAAAAAGAAAGGTAAATCTCATTGCTATCATCTTTTTAACAATTCTGGGAATCTTCGGAATGCTCCAGCTTTTCAATAAGCCACTAGAAGGAAAACCTGCTGCAAAGAAAATTAAAGCTCCCCGTGAAGTTCTTGCTATTCTGGAAAATTCGTGTTTTGCCTGTCATTCCAATGCGCAAAAACTGACTTGGTATGATAAAATTGCACCCATTTCCTGGGCAGTGGATAAAGATGTAAAAAGAGCCAGAGAAGTTCTCAATTTCTCAGAATGGACAGATTCTCCCGGCGAACACAAGGGAAATATGTATGCGATTCTCAACATGATGCAAAGCGGAAAAATGCCACTTCATGAATATACATTGCTTCATCCATCTGCAAAAATTACAGCAAAAGATATCGAAGTGATTAAAAAATATACACTTTCACTTTCCAGCGTTACCCCTGCAAAAAAAGAAACAAAAGACACTCATCAAAATATCGAAATTAAAGAAAACTCAACACCTTCAAAATTTCCGGTTTCTCCAAACGGAGTAAAATATACGGATGAATATAAAAAATGGAAAGTCATCAGTATGAGTACGCTTTTTGACAATTCAATCCGTGTGATTTACGGAAATGATATTGCTGTAAAAGCCATTGAAACAGAAAATTTTCATCCCTGGCCAAATGGAAGTGTTGTTGTAAAATCTGTCTGGAAACAGGAAAAATCAGCCAATGGAGAAATTAGAGCCGGAGACTTTGTAAACGCTCAGTTCATGGTTAAAAATTCTAAAAAATATACTGATACAGAAGGTTGGGGATTCGCAAAATTTTCAGGAAATGATCTTCATCCGACAGGAAAAACAGCATCATTTGCAAAAGAATCTTGCATTGCCTGTCACAGACAATTAGCTGAAAAAACAGGATATCTGTTTGATGTACCCATGAAAGTAAATACCGAAAGATTAATTAAAAACCTACAGAAATAATGAAAAAAATATTCCTAATCATCGTATCAGTTTGTGCCCTATTCACTGCCTGTAAAATAGATGAACCTGATAAAGATTTAAAACGAATCGTTTTTAATCCCGGAAATTTACAGTTCATTTCAACGTCATTAAATCCAACAAAAGAAACGTCGTCTGCTTTATACGGAAATCCAGAAGCTTTGAAATCTTTAACCCATGAAAATCATCAGCCAGATCCCAATTCTGAATTTAAACTGGTGACCTGGAAATACCATGAAAATCCACAATACATAGGAGGAACCATCACAGGAGAACTGCTAAGTATAGAAACCCTCAGCGTTGATAAAAACGGAAATATTTCCTACAAGATCCAAAACTCTTCAGAAAAAGAAAAAATTCAGCCGAATAAAGAAGAAAGAATACAATATATTTTAAGCTACAAACCCGTCGTAAGACCTTAAATAAAAGTAAAAATGAAATCTGAAAGTCTGGAGTTGAAAAATCAGCTCCGGATTTTTTGAGTGAAATGTAAATTATCAATTCACTATTAAATTCAAAGCATTTTACCTACCTTAACACCTTTAAAATCCGCAGTTGTCATGCAACAACAAAAAATCAAAATCTCACAGGCCGTTATTTGGATAAGCTCCCTCTTTTTGGGAATATTATCTTCAGTTCCGCAACTGGCTTCCCATGCATTCAACTGGGAAGAAGCGGTAGTAAATTCAGCCATAACCGCTGCTTTTTCTGTCATCATGTGGTACCTCAACATTTATATGCTGAACCGGAACACAGGAAAAAGACGTCAGAATATTTCCTATTCAAGACTGATGGTTGTTCTTGCTTTCGGAATGATCGTGATGCTTGGTTTGGCATGGATTCAGCAGCTTATTTTATCGCATATTAATTTTGGACCGACCATGTTAATGATCGAAGTTCGCGGAATCCTGATCAACCTTGTATGTTATATGTTTCTCACTTTATTGCAAAATAATTATGCCGGACAACAGGTTCAGCTGGAGTTGGAAAAAGTAAAAAGCGACAATCTGGGTGCTCAGTTTGAGCTATTAAAACAGCAGATCAATCCGCATTTTCTTTTTAACAGCTTAAATACATTGAAATCTATGGCGGAAACGAATGATTCTGAAACCGTAGATTTCATCATGAAGCTTTCTGATTTTTACAGATTTACACTGGAAAGCAGAAAACTGGATCTTATTACCGTTCAGGAAGAAATGAAAATCATCGATTCGTATATTTTTCTACAAAAAGCCCGTTTTGGCGAAGGAATCACACTTACTCAGGAATTAAATGAAAACGTTTTAAAAACATTAATTCCACCTTTTACTTTGCAATTATTGGTGGAAAACTGTATTAAACACAATATTGTTTCACAAAGCAAACCTTTACACATCAAAATCTATGATACGGAAAACAAGATCATCATTGAAAATCCCATTCAGAAAAAAATGACTGTTGAAGATTCATTAGGAATTGGGCTTGACAACATAAAATTACGTTATCAACACCTGCTTGAACAGGAAATTGAAATTAATTCCGACGAAAAAACCTTTCAAATAAAACTCCCTCTTATCCATGAATATAATCATTATTGAAGACGAATTCAGAGCCGCAAAATCCCTTCAGAACTTAATCACAGAATTAAAACCTGAAGCAAAAATCATTGGAGTTTACGACAGCATTGAAATGAGCATTGAAGCGCTGAAAGACAGCAAACCCGATCTTATTTTCATGGATATTCATTTATCAGACGGATTATCCTTTGAAATCTTTAAGCAGACTGAAATCACCTGTCCGGTGGTTTTCTGTACCGCTTTCGATCAGTACATGCTCGATGCCTTTAAAAGTAAAGGAGTCGATTATGTGCTAAAACCCTTTTCACGTGAAGATATTGCCGAAGCTTTCAGAAAAGTGGATGAATTAAAGAAATTCTTTCAGAAAACAGAACTTCCCGACCTTGAAGCTCTCATACAGAAAATTACGCAGCCTCAGACTCCTGCAAAAACAAGTTTTTTAGTTTTTAAAAATCAGAAATACACGACCATTCCAACGGAAAACATTGCTTATTTCTTTATTCACAATGAGATTACGCATTTGATGACTTTTGATAAGCAACAGTTTCAGCTTACCCAAACACTCGGACAAATTGCGGAACAGGTTTCTCCCAAACAGTTTTTCAGAGTGAATCGGCAATACATTATCAATTTCAGTGCGATCAAGGAGATGGAGCATTACTTTCAGCGAAAAATATTAGTAAAGTTAACCGTTGAAACTCCGGAGCAACTCTTGATCAATAAAGAAAAATCCCACAGTTTTTTCACCTGGCTGGAAGACCGCTAAAACTACAATCTTACCTCTTTCAGCATTCTGCTAAAAAATTTTAAGTTTATAAAATACAGGTTCACCATTCATTTTGTCCGGTTGAACCTTTTTTGTATTCTTCTGCCTCGGAAAGGTATCTACTTTTGAATCAAAATTAAAAGAAATGATACTAAAGAATCTAATAGGAACAGCAATTTTCATAGCATTACTATTCGCTGTATCCGCATTCGTTTATCAGGAAAAAAAAGAAACGGCACCACAACGTACCTCAACAAAAGCAAACAATAACGGACTTGCCGTGTTGGAATTATTCACTTCCGAAGGCTGTTCAAGCTGTCCACCCGCAGATAAGTTGATGGGAGAAATCGAAGAAAAATACAAAGATCAGCAGGTCTACATCCTCTCCTATCATGTAGATTACTGGAATAATCTTGGCTGGAAGGACAAATTCAGCAGTGCGGAAAATTCCAAACGCCAACAGCAATATGCCCAGACTTTACACTCACAGGTGTACACACCACAATTGATCATAAACGGTAAAAAGGAGTTTGTAGGCTCTGATCAGGAGGCGGTAGAAAATTCAATCCAAACCGCTTTATTTAATTCTAATAACGTTACAATTAATCTCTCTGCAAAAACTTCTGAGAAAGAAATCAGTGTAAATTTTAAAACTTCAGAAAGTAATTCTCAAAATAAAGTACTCATCACACTGGTTGAAAAAAAATCTTCTACCAACGTACAAAAAGGCGAAAATGAAGGCCGTCATCTGATTCACTGGCAAATTGTTCATCAACAGAATCAAATTGCTTTAAAAAATGCTACAACAGGAACAACAAGCTTCAGACTTCCGGAGAATTTCAATACGAATGACTGGGAAATTATCGGAATGATCCAGAATATGAGATCGGGGGAAATTCTTGGTGCTGCAAAAGCTTCTTTCTAAAACAACATCTCTTTTGTCATTCTGAATGAAGTGAAAGTGCAATGAAGAATCTATTATTTGAGGTTGAGATTCTTCCTTCGTCAGAATGACAGTAATTCACAAAAATCATCTTAAAAAACAATAAAATATTAACAACTTAAAACAATAAAAAAATGGAAACAAAAACAGAAAAAATCATCTTTTGGTCAGGCGCAATCTTTATGTCTCTTTGGTTTGGAGCAAGCGGTTTCTTTGAACTGACAAAAAATCCGGTCGTTTGGGATATCACACAACAACTAGGCTATCCATCGCATTTCATCTACATTTTAGGCGTATTCAAATTATCTGGAATTATCGTTTTATTACTTCCTAACAGGCTATTAAGATTAAAAGAATGGGTATTTGCAGGAATGTTCTTTGATATTATTTTCGCCTTTTTCTCAAAAATTGCAGTGCTTGGTTTTCCAGCAACTATTGATGCGATGGTTGCGTTCACAGTGCTTTCTGTCACCTATTTTATGTTCAGAAGAATCTATGATCAGAAATTAGTGTTGGAAAGAATTTAAAGTAAAAATAAAACTCATCCGTCTTTACTAAAACAAATATCAACTTTTCAAATTACTTATGTAAAGATAAAACCTCTCAATATCTGAGAGGTTTTATTGTAGAAAATTATGAGTAGAAAATATAAATATTGATGTAAACCATTAAGCATCTGTAAGATCATAAGTTGAATTAAGAAAAACATCCTGTTTTAAGCTTTAAAGCTGAAACAATCTTATTATTCTTAAATACAACTTAATGGTTCAAATTCTTTATTTTTAAAATTAAGCATGTGCTTTTCTGAATTTAATCATACTTAAAATAAACAATCCCAGCATTCCTAAGACAAAGTAGCCTTCTGCAACCTGTAACTGAATCTGAGGCTTAATGATCGCCACAATTCCGTAGCTGAGCGCTGATGTAATGATAAAAGCAATTCCGCCTGTTAAACCACCCGCAATTCCTGCTGAATTCGGGAATCTTCCGATACAGTATGAAAAATAGTTATTAAAGATAAACCCGGCCGTCACATGAATTAAAAACGCAAATGCAACTAAGCTGTAAATATTGCTTGAGAAATAAGAAGCCACAAACATCAGAATGATTAAAATCAGCTGCATGAAGTTGGCATAGCGAATTTTAGGCAAAAATGCTCTATTAATCAATGCTTTTCCCAAGAATCCTCCTGTCATCCAGGCAAAACCAAGGATAAGGGAAACATATCCTGCAACCACTTCCGAATAGCCCATTTTATGCTCAATAATAAAGGATCCGCACAGATTAAAAAACATAATCATTGAATAGCTCAGTCCGCACATCAGCATTCCGTAGAAGAAATCTTTTGCTTTAAACATAGAATCATATTCTTTCAACAAGAATTCAATATGAAAAGGATTTCTTTTTTTCAGTGTCTCACCCGAGAATAGGAATTCTAACACTAAAAGCAATACACTGTATCCCGCCAATACATAGAAATTGGACTGCCATCCGAAATTTTTCTGTAAATATCCTCCGATAAACGGCGCAATGATAGGACCAACAGACCAAACAATGGTCATGATACTCAAATAATGTTTCCGTTCGTCTCCTTCATATACATCTACGAAAAACGCTCTTTTGGAAACTACGGCAAAACCTGACAAAACACCCTGTAATACACGCATTGCGTAGATCACAAAAATATTCTGAGTCGTCGCTGTTATTAAAAATGAAATCACAAATAAAGCCAGCGAGGCCATTGAAACTTTATATCTTCCGAAAGAATCAACGATACTTCCTGCAAAAAATTGGGTAAGTCCATAGCTGATTAAAAATATGGATAAAGTAAGCTGAATATTGCTTTCCGTCTGATGCAGTTCGGTCGCCATACTCGGCATTGAAGGCAGGTAAATATCGGTTGCCAAACCCGACATAGGAATTACGGCAAATGCTAAAATTGTAGCAATAAATTTATTTTTTTGTTTCAGTGTTACCATTCTATCATTACATCTTTTCATTAAAAATTCAGATTCCCAGATGATCCGGGAATCTAAATTTTTCTTTTTTTAGTTGTTTACTAATTTCATAGAACCTTCGCTGTATCTTTCACCAATATTTGGGTATTTTTTCAAGATCGTATCGATGGTTTCCAAGTCTGATGAAGAAAGTTCGAGATTGATGGCCTCTACATTTTCTTCTAAATATTTGATACGTTTTGTTCCTGGAATCGGGATGATATCTTCCCCTTGATTTAGTACCCACGCAAGAGCCAACTGAGTTCCTTTCACTCCTTTTGAAGCGGCAAAATCATTGATTTCTTTGGCTAAATTTCTGTTGTTTTCAAGATATTCCGCCTGATAACGAGGTAACGATTTTCTGAAATCTTCATCCCCGAAATTCTGAACTTCATTGATATTAGAGAAAAGCCCTCTCGCCAAAGGAGAATAAGGAACTAAAGCAATTCCAAGTTCTCTGATCGTAGGCAGAATTTCTTTTTCGACATCTTTCGTTAAAATAGAATATTCTGATTGCAAGGCTGTAATTGGGTGAATTTTATTAGCTTTTCTGATAGATTCTGCCGAAGCTTCAGACAATCCCAAATATCTTACTTTTCCTGCCTTCACAAGATCTGCCATTGCACCTACCGTTTCTTCAACAGGAATATTCGGATCTACTCTGTGAGCGTAATACAAATCGATCTCATCAATCTTTAATCTTTGAAGGCTTAAATCAACGGCCTGTTTGATCCACTCTGGAGAACCGTCAAAATAAGTTCCGGGAGCTCCGCTGTGGCTGGCTTTTCCGTCTTTAAATCTGAATCCGAATTTTGTAGCAATAAAAATTTTGTCACGGTTCGGAACCAATACTTTGGAGATCAGTTTTTCATTTTCTCCATTTGCATACATATCTGCCGTATCCCAGAAATTCACTCCAAGATCTAAAGCTCTATGCAACGTATTGATACTTTCCTGTTCGTCTGTCGGTCCATACGCAAAACTCATTCCCATACATCCCAAACCGATCGCAGATAACTGCTCTTCTGTGTTTCCTAATTTTCTAAATTTCATGATATGCTGTGATTTAAAATTTACAGGACAAAATTATCACCGAAACTTCACGATTGCAATATAGAATTCAAACGAAGAATTATAAAATTCAAACAACCGAAGTTCTTACGGCATTCGGAGTTATCCCCGTCTGTTTTTTAAAGTAATTGGTAAAATAGGCTGGTTCTTCAAAACCCAGTCCGTACGCAATTTCAGAGACATTCCAGTCTGTATGTTTCAGCAAGGCATTGGCTTCCTGAATAATCCTTGAAGTAATCTGCTGGCTTGTTGTTCTTCCTGTAATCTCTTTTACAGAACGGTTTAAGGAATTAACATGAATGGATAAGTTCTCTGCATAATCTACAGGACTTTTCAATTTTAAAAACCTCTCCGGACTGTCTATGGGAAACTGTCTTTCCAATAGTTCCATGAATAAGGAAGCTACTCTTTGCGATGCATTCTGATAAGGTTCAAAATTTTCCGCAGGATGCATTTTCATCGTTTCATGAATCAGAAGATGAAGATATGCCCGCAACATATCGTATTTATGCAGATAATCCGATTGAATTTCGGTCATCATTTTAATAAAAATATCGGAAACAATTTTCTGTTGCTCCTCATCAATAAAGAAAATCGGAGTTCCCCCAATCCTGAAAAGCGGTGATTCCTGTAAGGTTCCCAAACGGTTTCCATCGTACAAAAAATGATCGGTAAAAAGACAGAAAAAACCTTTCTGATCATCATCTTCTGCATCCCATGAATAAGGAATAACAGGATTTGAAAACAGTAAAGCCGGTTTGTCTACATAGATCCATTTATCTGCGTAGTGAAGTTTTCCTTTTCCAATAATTAATGATATTTTATAGTAATCTCTCCGGCTATAAGGCGTAATCGATGAACAGTTTTCACGAGAAAACACGTTAAAATGCCCTACTCCGGGAGTTTTAATACACTGTAAACCTTCGTTCTGAGCATTACGCTCATAAAAACCTTTTATTGTCTCTCTGGATTCCATGATTCAAAATTATAAAATTCAAACAAAAGTAAAGGGATAAAATAATTACTATTGATAAAATAAAAAATGGCTAATCTTTCGATTAGCCACTTCAAAATTGAATGTATAGTTGATAATTGGTTTAATGATGATTTCCGTGTTCATCTTTTTCTTTATGAACGTACACTTTTTTCTCTGTTTTCTTATACTTTTTCTCGTTGTTTTTATTACGATTATAAACGGCAACAGGATTTTGTCCTTTGTAATATTTATTTTTGAATTTTAAATATTTATCACGCCCCATTATTCTTTCCAGCTCCACATATCTGTCATTTCTCCATTTATCGGGATTATGAACGTAGACTTTATTCCAGGAATTGTAATCGTGATATCGGTCGTTCAGAGCATAGATCTGATTTGCCTGT
Source organism: Chryseobacterium tagetis (assembly GCF_016735585.2). Classification (GTDB taxonomy): domain Bacteria; phylum Bacteroidota; class Bacteroidia; order Flavobacteriales; family Weeksellaceae; genus Chryseobacterium; species Chryseobacterium tagetis. The sequence goes on along the minus strand of NZ_JAERSE020000003.1, from coordinate 676,441 downwards.
GTTTGTGACAACACCAAATCGGTAATTACTGTTGCCCAGTTAACGTCTGTAACACTTCTTCTATAATCGTTGTAATAATCTGATTGTGCATATGTTAATCCGAATGTTCCAACAAGCATTGCTGTTAATAATAACTTTTTCATCTTACATCTTTTTTTTAAATTAGATATTAATGAATTTTCAATTAGAGTGCCAAATCAGTTTTAAATTGGAATATAAAGCAGATGAGAAAATATAAACAACTGATAATCTATTATATAAATTTCAAAAGTCTGGAAAAATACAGCCTAAATATCTTCTCAGCCTCTTTGATTATTAATAAGTATTAAAAATCTTTAAAAAACATCATTTTTCATTTTAAATTTGTAATTTTAAGAAGGAAAAAATGATAAAACCTCATTTTTCAACCACCAAAATCTCAATATTATGGAAAATATAAAATTTGAAATATCTCCATACCAAGACGAATTGCAGATATTAATTGATGAAAAAAAAGCAGGGTATATGTCAATTGAGATTGACGGAAGACTTCTTATCGTATATTATACCAAACTTGATGAGCAAGTGGAAGGAAAAGGATACGCCAAAATGCTTTTGGATGAGTTGGTGCGTTACGCCGAAGAAAAAGACCTACTCGTAGATCCCGAATGTGATTTTGTAAGACAACAGTTTGAAAATCATCCGGCAAGGTATAAAGGGATTTGGCATGCCTGATTAGTCTTCCCACCAGATTTTAAACTGCTGGTTTGATGCGTTTAGATCAACAGATTCTCCAATCATTGGCGTTAAAATATTCAGATTTTTTTCTTTTCCAAGTTGTACTACTTTTCGTAAAGGTTCATTCCATGGGTGTAATGCCAATGCAAATTTTGATGAATGTACAGGAATGATCTTCTTTGCTCTCACGTCTATACTTGCCTGGATCACATCTTCCGGTAATGCATGGATATATTTCCAGGCTTCGTTATATTGACCATTCTCCATAATAGCGTAGTCGAACGGACCAAATTTTTCCCCGATCATTTTAAAATGGGTATCGTATCCGCTGTCACCACCTAAAAACATTTTCTTGGTAGGCGTTTCCAGCACATAAGAAGTCCAAAGCGTAACATTTCTCTGTGTTTTTCTTCCTGAAAAGTGTCTTGCAGGGGTAAATGTTATTTTAATATTATTCTTTAAAACAGCTTCGGCTCCCCATTCTTCTTCAATCAATTGTTCAGTTTTGTAGCCCCATTTTTCTAAATGAGCACCTACACCAAGAGGTAAGATCACTTTTCCTACTTTATTTTTAATCGCTTTCACTGTTGGATAATCTAAGTGATCGTAATGATCGTGTGTAATTACCAGATAATCGATGTTGGGAATATCTTCAGGCTTAAAAATATCTGCTCCGGCAAATGCTTTATTGAAAAATTTAAAGGGAGAACCATATAAACTTAATACAGGATCAATTAAAAATGAAACACCATCCGTTTGAATAAAATAGGATGAATGCCCCATCCAGATAAAAACATCTTCCTCTTTTAAAAGATTTTTCAGATCTGTATGAATAGACGGAAGATTTTTCACCGGCTTTAAAAGCGGATCTTTCTTTTTGAAAAAGAAATCATACATCACTTTCGGCATTGAATGTCCTTCAGCCAATGACGGAGTATGACTTAAATTCTGGAACTGTTTATCTTTAAAATGTTTTGACTGCTGCATTCTCTCCAACCTTTCCCCTTTTGCTTCGGCTCCGAAAACTTCCTGATTGATCACTATAAAATATAACAGGATGATTACAACAACTATGCTAATAACTATATATATCATTTTCTAAAATAGTGTCAAATGTATGACATTATCTTGTATGACGATCAGAAAACTGAATACCTTTATTTTTTACTAAATTTTATTTAAAAAGCAAAACATTATTCTAAACTTTTTTAAATTAGCCCATTGAAATTTCAAAACATTGAAACATTTTTCACTCACCATATTATTCATTTTCATCATTTCTTCTTGTTCATCTGTTAAAAAGCACAATGAACAGAGATCTTCCTGTATATCACCGGAAGAACTTAAAGAGGATGTGGATTACGCCCATGAAAAGATCAAAGAGATGCATCCTAAGCTTTACTGGTATATTTCAAAAAGCCAGCTGGATCATAAATTTGACAGTCTCAAACAAACCATCACCCAGCCTCTTACTCCGCTTGAGTTTTATTTTAAACTACAGCCAGTAATTGCGAGTATAAAGGAAGGACATCTTTCGTTGAGAATTCCGATTAAGAAATTCACGAAAAAAGAGATCAAAACTCTGGATAACAAAAAAGGAATGTTCAGCCGGTTTGAATACTACGTTACAGGTGAACATTTATATATCATAGAAAACAAGGATTCTATTGAACATATAAAACCGGGAACCGAGATCCTGAAAATCAATGATATTCCGGTGCCTTTATATTTAAAAAAATATAAAAATCTAATCAGCAGTGATGGGTACAATACTACCTTTCAGCCTTATTTCTTAAAGGATATATTTTTTAATTTTTACAGTGCAGAGTTTGGTTTTAGGGACAGTGCAAAAGTTGAAACCCTTTATCATAATCAAATCAAAACCTATACGCTAAAAAGAGCCGAAAAAGATAAAACCGATTTCGAAAAGGATAAGGAACAGAAGAAAAAAACATTAGAAAAAAAGGTGAATGATTATGTGGCTTTCAGCAACTCTTACAATCGTTCTTTTAAGTTTTTATCTCCCGACAGCAGCATTGCTTATATTAAAGTGAAAAGTTTTTCAAGAAGCTATTCAGAAAAATTTTACAAGGAAACTTTTGCCAAAATTAAAAATGCAAAAGCGAAATACCTCATTATAGATATCCGTAATAACTATGGCGGATCTCTGGATGAAATTAACAACCTGTATTCTTATCTCGCTCCGGCACCGTTTACTTTGATCAAACGTTCTCAGGTCACTTCGAAAAACAGTCCTTTAAAAACCAATTATTTCAGAAAAAGCAATGCTCTGGAATACACTTTTAAAAGTTTACTTTATCCCGCTTATATTGTAAGTCAGACGATAAATACTTATAAAAAAGACAGCGTTGTTTATTATAAAATGAAAGCAGACCGTGAAACAAAACCTCAAGAGGATGCTTTTCACGGAAAAGTTTTTGTGCTCATTAATGGAGGAAGCTTCTCTGCATCCTCAATTATATCCGCTAAACTTAAAAATGACAAGCTTGCCACTTTGGTTGGTGAAGAAACTGGAGGTGCCAATGACGGTACTATTGCCGGATTTTATTCTTATCAGAAACTGCCTCATTCAAAGATCAGCTTACCCATCGGATTGGCTTTAGTACAGCCTAATATTAATTTTACCAATACAGAAAGAGGGGTTCTTCCTGATTTTACCGTTACAGAAAGTATTCAGGATATTTTAGATAAAAAAGACCGCCAGATAGAATGGGTAATGAAGAAAATCAGCAATGAGAAAAATGGAAAATAATCTACTTTGAATGAAGAAAAATATTTTTAAACTCTTCAAAATTCTCGTTTCTTCTATTATTGTATGGTTCCTTGTTCATTCTCTGTACATTACCATTGACGGTTTGTCTGATCATGGCAAAAATGCAGATCTTGCCGTTATATTGGGAAACAAAGTCAATGAAGACGGAACTTTATCTAAAAGACTAGAAAAACGCCTGGAAAGCGGAATTGATTTATACAAAAAACATCGCATCAAAAAGATTTTGGTAAGTGGTGGATTGGGAAAAGAAGGATTTTATGAGGGTGATAAAATGAAAGAGTTTCTCGTTGAAAAAGGGATTCCAGATTCTTTAATCATTGTAGATAATCACGGAGACAATACAAGAGCTACCGTTATCAATACACTCAAATTGAAATCACAGTTAAAATTCAACAGTATTATTATTGTCTCGCAATATTTTCATGTGACACGAACCAAAAAATTATTTGAAGATCAAGGTTTTGAAAACGTAAGCAGTGTGAGTCCAACTTACTTTGAATTCAGAGATCTTTATTCAATTCTAAGAGAATTTCCGGCTTATTATACTCAATAAAATAGGATTCGGCGGGCTTTCAGCCCGCCGAATCCTATTTTTTCAACTCTATCAAAAGATTTTCGATCTGTCGGATATGTTTTCCATAAAACTTTTCAAACCATCGTTTTCCGGATAAATACACTAAGGAACCTCCTACTACCACAAATCCTATAAGAATCATAAGAATGTAGACGAGATTTAGCTCGCGCATCCACGGAATCACCTCTATCACAAGAATGATTTCACACACCAAAAACGGAATAAAGCTTACGTAAAATGACAGATAATATTGTTTATTCAGATTAAACTGCATCAACAGATCATTTAAAGCATCATAGGTCTGTAAAGCAGGGTTACTTAATTCTTTGTACAGTTTAAAAAACTTACTGAAAAAGAAAATGGTCACAAAAGCCATAGAGGCTACTAAAACCAGCACATAAAACTTAAATTTCAGAGGGGCATTACAAATGGCAACGACAAAAAAGGAAAAGATAAATACCACCAAAGTATACCAGAATTCCTTGCGCATATTTTTACGCATTTTCTCCAGTGGCAAATTAATTTTCTTGGCCTGCTCAATACTGATTTCAGGAACTTCTTCAAAAGAATCGTCTCCATTCCATGCATTTTTCAGTTCATCTATATTCATGATAATTGATTTAAAAAGTTAATAGGTATTTGTGTTTAAGATATCTTTCAGTTTATTCTTGGCGCGATTCATTTTTACTCTTACATTTCCTTCAGAAATCCCCATTTGCTCAGCGATCTGCTTTCCGGAAAAATCTTCCAAATAATAAAAAATAAATGCTTTATCTATCGGACTCAATTGATGGATCGCTCTGTACATCTCTTTTAACCGGTCTTCTTTTTCCTGATCATATTCGTCCTGTACGATTTTATAGTTGGAAACATTATCATTTTCTATAAAACTCCTCTTCTTCTCAGACTTCAGGAATATAATGGCGGTATTCAGAGCAATTCTGTAAAGCCACGTCGCAAATTCACTCTCCCCTTTAAAACCCGGATAAGCTTTCCATACCTGATACGTAATTTCCTGAAAAAGATCATCGCGGTCGTCTTTTTCATCTACGTACATTTTAGAAATCTTGAAAATGATTCCTTTATGCTTTTCGATCTTTTCTAAAAATTCCTGTTCTAATGAGGTCATGATTTTCGTTACTCTAAAGAGTTAGTTGCATTTAAAAAAAATTGTTACAAACATTTCTTCTAAAAATTTAAAATCATCTAAAATAAAATCCCCAATATATCAAAAAGATTATTGGGGATTTCATTATAAAATAGGTTGGAAGGTAACCCTAGAAAATATAATCGGTACTTAAAAAATTAGAATCATGCTTTCTCACAATAGTATTCAATAATTCTTTATTGGAATCCGTCACTTTTGCAGCTACCAAAGAACGGATCGAGAATGAGCGTAAAGCATCAAAAACAGAAAGCGTTCCTTCTGCGCTGTCTTTTCTTCCTGTAAAAGGGAAAACATCGGGGCCTCTCTGCGCCTGGCAATTGATATTTACCCTGCTTACCAAATTTACAAAAGGATCAATCAGTTTCGCTACCTCAGCAGGATCTTCACTGAAGATACTTACCTGCATTCCGTGGTCGGCATTCACCTGATAATCGATAGGTTCTTCAATATTATCAAACGGAACCACAGGAATCACCGGTCCGAACTGTTCTTCATGATACAGCTTCATATCGCTATTCACAGGATACACTACTGCCGGAAACACAAAAGATTCTTCCGTAAATCCTCCGTTTTCATTCAGTACTTTGGCTCCTTTTGATAAGGCATCTTCAATACACTCTTTTAAATAAGGAGGTTTATTTACTTCCGGAAGTGGAGTAATTTTTACGTCCTTTTCCCAAGGAAGCCCCGGTTTCATTGTAGAAACAGCTGCAGTCAGTTTTTGGGTAAATGCTTCCGCCACATCTTTCTGAACGAAAATTAACTTTAAAGCCGTACATCTTTGTCCGTTAAATGAAAGCGATCCTAAAATACATTCACTCACCGCTACATCTAAATCTGCATTTTTCGTAACGATGGCCACATTCTTAGCATCCAAACTTAGAATAGCTCTTAAACGATTAACTTTCGGATGCAGTTTTTTCAATCCATTCGCTACTTTACTGGAACCGATAAATGCTAAAACATTCACTTTACCGCTTTCCATGATCGGTGTAATAATCTCGGAACCTTTTCCGTATAATGTATTCACCGTTCCTTTAGGAAACGCTTCTTTGAATGCATTTAATAAAGGATAATGTGCTAAAACGCCATGTTTTGGAAGTTTAAACAAAATCGTATTTCCCATGATCAAAGCAGGAATCAGCGTAGTGAAGATTTCATTTAAAGGATAATTAAAAGGTCCCATGCTCAGTACAACACCAAGCGGAGCTCTTCTGATCTGTGCAATTGTTCCTTCTGCCTGCTGAAAACGGGAAGACTCCCTGTCTAAATCTTTTAAGGCATCGATCGTCTGATTGATATAATCTACTGTTCTGTCGAATTCTTTCGTAGAATCAGCCAGTGTTTTTCCGATTTCCCACATCAGTAATTTAATTACTAAATCCCTCTGCTGAATCATTAAATACACAAACTTCTGCATACATTTGATTCTTCCCTCTACAGACATTGTCGGCCACTCCCCAAGTCCGTTATCATAGGCTTTCACGCAAGCATCAAGAACTTTCATTGCCTCATCCGGACCAATATTCGGGATACTTCCCAGCAATTTTCTTTCCAGTCCGTTTTCTGTTGGAATGCAGACAGGAGAATAAATATTCTGAACTTCCCCATTCCATTCTACCAATTCTCCGTTTAACAAATACACTTTCTGGTGAATCTCAGGAACTTTATATTCTTCCGGAATTTCATTTTCGCCTTTAAATATCTCATGAAATGATGATGAACTCATAAATTTTATTTTTTTAATAGTATTAGTATAAACTTTTGATAGAATAAAGGTAGAGTGAAAAATCGACTTTAAAAAGAGGCGTTTAATAGATTTGCTCTATTTGAAAGAAAATTAATATTGGAAGATGAAAAAAAGAATAATTTTGTTTAAAAATAAAATTCATGTATTCAAAATTCGTTTTCGGTGCGTTGCTGTTTTTCTCATCGTTTGCTTTGGCACAAAACTCTAAAACGGCAAACACGGTTCTTGCCGGAGGAAAACCCGTACATACGTACGCCAAATTACCGGCAGTAAATAAACCCGCTCCCAAATTTACCCTTACCGATGTGACGATGAAAGATCAGACTCTGGAATCTTACAAAGGGAAATATCTTATTCTGAATATCTTTCCGAGTGTAGATACAGGCGTTTGTTCTGCTTCTGTACACCATTTCAATGAAGATGCGGCAAGCATTCCGAATACGGTGGTTCTTTGTATCTCTAAAGATCTTCCTTTCGCGCAAAAAAGATTCTGTGGTGCAGAAGGAATTAAAAATGTAGTGATGCTTTCCGATTTCCGTTCAGACTTCGGGAAAACGTATGGTGTAGAAATTACAGATTCTGCAATGAAAGGATTACTAAGCAGAGCTGTTGTTGTGATTGATCCTTCAGGAAAAATTGTTTATGAAGAGCAGGTTGCCGATATTTCTCACGAACCGAATTATGAAGCGGCTATTAAAGCTGTGAAAAATTAAATTTCACTTTTAAATAATAAACCTCCGGTACTAGTTGCCGGAGGTTTTTTATTTCCTGGATTTCCATTTCTTTTTGGTTGTTACCAAAATGACTCCATTTTGAGCTTTTGAGCCATACAATGCCGTTGCAGAAGACCCTTTCAAAATATTCATTGTTTTTATTAAATCAGGATCCAATTCCTGTAAATTTTCAAAATCAACTATTTTTCCATTCAAAACCACCAAAGGCTTAAGATCTCCTCTCAGACTTGAATTAGCTCCCCCAATCCTTATGGTATTATTTACATTTTGAGGCGTCTGATTGATCTGCAAATCTTTTACAATTACAACCTCTGCTTTAGGATTACCATTCTGAACTTTATTCATGACCTCACCTGGTACTACCGTAATTGATCCCAGCATTTCTTTTTTATACTTAGGCTGTCCGAATGCAGAAACTACCACTACCTCATCCAATGCCGCCACCTGCAAAGTATCATTAGCCACGTGTTGCTGAGCCTGTACAGAAACCAGACCTCCTGTCGTAAGAATAAATCCCACTGCAAATTTTACGAAAACAGAATTGATGTAAGAATATTGCAGGTTCCTGTTCAGCTGGGATTCATAAAAATTACCACAGATTTCTTCCGTAGTATTTGAAAATACATCGATAATTTCATCATCGGGAGCAGCGGTAAAATCTCTTACCGTTTTTGAACATACAGAGCAAAATCTTCCTTTCTCTTCGCGGGTCATTGCTTCCCAGTTTTCATGACATGGTGTTGGTATTGTGATTTTCATGCTATTCTTTTTATATAAAGATGTATGATTCTTGAAAAAGGTTGGAAGTAATTTGATTAATTTACTATTTTATTTAAAAACTAAAGAAGCAGTTTGTCATTTCCATGAAGAAATATTCAGCACGCTTGTCATTCTGACGAAGGAAGAATCTCAGCACACCTAAGAGATTCTTCACTCCACTTCGTTCCGTTCAGAATGATAGATTATATCATAAAAGTCTATTTATTTTTAGGTTTCTTTTTGGAGGTGATGACAACTGCACCATATTGAACCTTTTCACCATAAATTTCAACGGCCCTTTTTTCATCTAATATCTCAATTGATTCTATATTTTCCCGATTCAGCTTTTTCATTTTAGTTTCTGATATTCTGAATCCATCTAAAAAAATCTTAGGTTGCGTAGATTCTATATCTTCCTTTGAAGGGGTTCCTAACCAATTAGAACGACCAATTGTATCATTTACTTTACGAAAACCAACAAAACCTTGTTTAAAATCTATTTTTTTTATGTCTTCCTCTGTTTTTAATTTCTGTCCGTTCACAGTAATGGAAGCACCAACACTTACGACTAATCCCAACGCTATTTTCCCTACAACAGATAAAGCGATATTCCTGTTTAATTGATTAGCTCTGAAATTTCCGCAGGTATGGGGATCAGATTGTATTTCATGATAAAGCTCTTCATCAGAACACTTCGTGAAGTCTTTTACCGTTTTCGTACAGACTTCACAAAATCTTCCTTTTTCATGGGAAGTCATAGAGTCCCAGTTTTCATGGCATGGCGCAGGTATTGTGATTTTCATATTATTTTTTATATTATTTATGCTAAAGATACAAGACTTATTAAGGATGACTGGAAAGATCCAAATTATTTCATCACTAATGAAATTTTTTTTCTGAATCCAAAAACAATAAGCCCAGAAAAAATTAATGCAAAAACAGAAACAAATATTCCTATGAGACGAGCTTTTCTTGTTGGTTTTGTCTCATGTTTTATTGCTCTGATAGCTTTTCTTTCCAAATGATCAACAACCGGCGGAGAATACAATGCCATTCTTTCCTTTAAAACAGGTTGGTCAAATCCGTATTCTTTCGCAATTTTATAAGTTTCCAACGCTTCTCCTTTCTCACCGAATAAATAAGAAATATTTCCTAAATCAAATAAAAGCTGTGCTACGATCTTATCTTTAGGCTTTACAAATGAAATTCTCTCGTTCAGCTGATAATAAATCATCCCCCTAAGTTTAAAAAGCTCTTCTTTCTCCAGATTTGATACAGGATATTTTTTATTGCTAAAGTCCTGCCCGATTAAAAACTTAGATGTGATATAGTGCTCACCTTTAATTTTAGCCTTTAAAATGTTGATATGAATCCATTCCGAATGAAAATGAGATTCAGGGCTAATTTTTACTGCTTTTTCAATCCATTGTAAAGCTTCGGAATTATTACCTGTTAATTCATAAGCTGTTCCTATATTGGAAGCGGTAGAATATCTGTCAGGCTGAAGCTGTTCAATTTTTTTATACAGATCAATCGCTTCCTTATATTTCCCCTGAATAATTAAGATCAGTCCTTTATCTGATAAATACTCTATTTTCCCGGTTTCTTTATAATTTTGTTCCAATGAAGCTAAAATCCGCATCAACTCTTGATTATCCCTAAACTGATGGCCATAAGGGACATATCCTTCATAATCTTCATAAAGAACGGATCCATTCTCTAATCGTAAGCTCTCGCCGTTCAGACATCCCAACACAGGAATTGAAAATAAAACTCCGAAGATTAAACTAAAAAAGGATTTTCTCATATTAACACTTCTTATTTTCTGATTATGATTGGGTTAAAAATAAAGAATTTAATGAATTAAGGAGTTTCATTATTATACAAAATATACAGCCCGTTTGTCATTCTGACGAAGGAAGAATCTCAGCACACATAAGAGATTCTTCACGCCACTTCGTTCCGTTCGGAATGACAAATTACCTCTTACTTTTAATAAAGAAAAAAACATTCACCACTCTGTCATTCCGACGAAGGAAGAATCTCAGCACACATAAGAGATTCTTCACTCCACTTCGTGCCGTTCAGAATGACAGATTATCTCTCTATTTTAAAGATGAAAATACCTCGGATCGGGATACTGAAATTCAAAATCCAGTTCTGCAATTAATTTTGCGGAGGAAATAAGCCTTCCTTTTTCAGTACGTTCTCCCGAATACGGCAGATTGTTCTGTGCATTGATAATCTCTTCTTTATTCGGATGAACAGGTGCTGCAAGATTATAGACCTTTCCTTTAGACTGCTGATCCAACATTTTTTCAAAAACGGAACAGATATCCGCGTAATGAATATGGTTCACCAGCTGATCCAGATTGGAAATATTATAGTTCTTCAGCAGTCTCTGACCTCCCATTAATCCGGACAGTCTCAGAATATTGGCATCCGGAAATCTGCTCTGAAGAAAATACTCGCTTTCCACATTTTCTACGGGCTGATCTTCTTCAGTAAATTCTGTTTCATGTTCTGGATAAACACCCGTTGAACTTGTCAAAAAAAGCTGACCTTTATAATCTCCAAGGAATTTCAGCACATTTTCCTGTCTTGTTTTCATGGAAACCTGTTTTCCCCTGATTCCTGAAAACGGAATACTGATGATAATGGCATCCAGTTCATTTGCCGCTTCCCATTCATTCATGTTTTCAGAGTTTTCATCTGAAAAACTGATCAGAGTCGGGAAATATCCTTTCGTTTTAAATTCTTCTATTTTAGATTCGGAAGTTGTTGTCGGAAAGATTTCATATCGGTCTGAAAGACGTTCTGCCATGTGATTTCCCAACCAGCCGCAGCCGATGATTCCTAGTTTTTTCATTTGTTATTCTTTATTCTTAATCGTCAGTTCGAGTATTTCCCGAAATGAAATGGAGAGAAATATATCGAGAACTTGTATGGAACCCGATTTCTCAATACGCTGTATTTCATTACGCTCTCTGAAAAGGGAGATTGAATGCAAGCTACAACAGTTTCATCTCCCAAAAATATCATTTTTAATCATATAATTTCAAAAACAAATCCGCCGGTTCTGGTGAAATTCTTAAAGAATTTTGTATCAGGGAACTTGGGTATAATTTACATAAAAGTTCTCGATACATTTTTCCTTCGGAAAAACACTCGAACTGACGGAAATAAAACATTCAACACAATGCTGTATTGTTTTTTTATGATCTAGGACGGATTTTCGTCTTTTCTCTTGATCTCAGAATTTTTTGCGGCCTTCACCAGCTCATTCGTATCGCTGTAGAGCAGCTCCCATCCCGCAACTTCCTTCATTACGGTCAGCAGATTAAAGTACGTTTTCAGGTTTTTCTCCAGTATTTTACGGATGGCTGTAGCACTTGTCATCTGACGGAGATCGGCATTGGCTCCTGCCTGATCGGCAAAAATTGTTTCAAAGGCTTCATGCTTGGTTTTCATGTCTGCAAAATCGGCATCCAGAGAGAGCTGCGAGATTTTCTGAAGGTTATCAGGGGTTTCCAGCTCTTCTATCAGCTTTTTCATCTGGCCCGTCTGTGAAGAATAGCTTAAACGGTCCAGATCCAGTCCGAATGTTTTAAATACACTGTACAGGTCTTCTGCAAACTGATAATTAACGGCTGTAGGAAGTTTTCTGTATCCGTTCAGGAAGGCTTTAAGGCTGTTCTAAGCAAAGATCCCTTTCATGGTCTGCCGTAGCAACGTCTTTGCCTTTTCCGCTGTAGACCTGCTTTGCATACACTTTGTCGTACTCCATATATGAAGCCGCCAAAGTTGCCGTAAGAGGATGGTTGGTAATGACAGGATATTTTCCTGACTGAATGTTCGAAATAACGCGTTGAGCCAAGGTCACAAGATCCTTAGTACCTAGCCTTACTAATATAATTTTCATACGTGATTTGTGTTTTTATTATTAAATAGGAACTATTTCCTTGAAACAAATATAAAAAAAACAGTATTTATAATTGTGTCAGAAATAAAATACAATTGTATTTGGTTGCAAACAATTCTGTTTTAAAGAAATGTAAAGTATATTTTTTTATAAATTAGGTTGTTAATGGGAAATATAATGTGTATTTGGTTTAAATTAAGATTGTTTATAAGAAATTTTAATTTCTGACATACTTGACTGAAATTATTTTTATTTAATATAATAATCTATTACAGATTATTATATTTGAAAATCTTAATAGGTATTAATACCTTATACAATGATAGTAAATAAAGTTATGAATAGATATAATCCAACTGAAAGACTAGGAGTTAATGAAACTGAAAAAATTGTAATTCAAAATCTTGGATGGATATTCCGTGAACAACCAATTGTTGATGTAGGGCTAGATGCTATAATTGAACAAGTTGAAAATGATGAACCAACTGGGAAGTTTATAGCTGTTCAAATTAAAAGTGGTTCAGGAAATTTCTATAAAACTCAAAAAGGATTATCTTATTATGTTACTAATATACATTATAATTATTGGTTAAATCTTAGTATACCAATAATTCTTATAGCACATATTCCAGAAGAAGGAAAAACATATTGGCAGGAAATAATAGGGACTAATCTAAAAAGAAATAAAAAAAGTTGGAAAATTGAAATTCCTTTTAAACAAGAGTTTAACGAAAAATCAGAAAAGAGACTTACTAAAATTGCATCTGTAAAAAATGATAAAAGATTTGATATATATCGTGGTAGAGTAGATTCTAATAATATAAAAGACATAATTGAAGATTTAAGATCACTTAATAATGCAACAGATTGCCTCTCTAATATAGCAGCAATAATTGAAAAGCAAACTAAAGAAACAATTAATATGGGTGATAAATTAAAAGAACTCAGCTTGAAAAATACACCAAACGCTATAACTGAATTTTCAATTTTATACAAAGGCATATCAAGAACAATGAATATAACTACAAAAAGAATCGAAACTGAAGTTGAATTATTTTCACAATTATATTCAGTAGGAATTACTTCTTTTGAAAAATTTCTAATTACTCAATATACTTTTATCTTAAAATTAGAAGAATTTACTGGCAGTAATACGACACAACTCCCCATCGAAATTAATTCCATATTATCTGAATATGTCGACTTGAAGGAAACTCTCAAAGTAAATTTTAAGCAACTCCCAAACCAAATTGATTCTGCAGTGTCGGAATATATAAACTTGAGAGAAACTCTCAAAAACACACCTACACATAATTTTTCTTTTTTTAAAGAGGCTAAAAATCAACTTGTTGAAGTTTTGAGCTTTTTGATACATGAATTTCAAGATGCCAAAGGATTGACAACAAGAATCTTAGAAAAATTATGACAAAAAATATATTGCGAAATGAATATGTAAGAAAACAAAAATAAAGCACAGATTACGATCCACGTTGTCATAAAAGATGAAACCTCCCTCGCAGCAGGTTTTTCCATACTTTCTAAGGTTTTTTGAAAATGAATATTTCTACGTTATAATACGTCGCTGGCGCGAGCTTCACGCTCGTGTCTTAAACTAAATTGAGTGAGTACGAGCAAAAATATTCGCACCAGTGGGGGGAGAGACAAACTGCATTTAATTTTGACCGGAGTCGTATATGTGATTATATGTTGTGCTGTTAATTCGGATTGAACTGAATATTGAAATACTTTAAATAATCCTCTATTGGTTCCATTCCCATTTCTTTTCTTCTTTCGTTCACAGTTTCAGGATTCTCTAATTTATACAATTTGCCATTTTCTATTTGTGAACCATATATTTGAGGTTTTCCTTCATCCATTAACATCCTATCTTTCATCAATGCGTATTGTTGTTTAGATAAGTCTCCATTTTTTACCGCTTTCTCTATTTGTGGAAAATACTTTTTTCTGATTTCTTTAGTAGTATGTTGCAGTCCCAACCAGATTGCATCCATTTGTCTTTGACCCACCTCCTTTAATGTTGGCATACCACACTTTTCAATAATGCTAATCACTAATTCTTGATTCCTATGATCTTCTTTAGCGTATTTGATGAGTTCATTTGATTTTCTAATCCTTTGGTCACTTTCTAAAACTTCGCTCAAGATTTGATTTTTTTTGCTGCAATCGACTTCAATAATATCTACTGAACCTACATAGACAAATTTATCCCTATTCATATAAAGGAATATTGATATTATTAAAACAAGAGCGGTTAATATGCTAAATACTATTTTTTTTATTTTCATTTCTATTTTTGTGTCATATTCCAAAATAGGTTGACCATTTTTGGTTAAAAATTAATTGTCTCAAAAGTAGGAATTATTTTTAAGTGTCGGAATAAAGTATGGATAATTTCTTCCCGATCTCGCGGATTTGCAATCCGTGAGCAAAAAATCAAAGCACGGTTATAAATCCGTACTATCATAAAAAAAAACCTGCCTCACAGCAGGTTTTTCAATATCTAAAAAAGTTTTAAAACAAACTATCATCCACAATATTCGGAAGCGTCACCTTTAAATTCGGTTTCATTTCCATCGCTCTTTTAATCACAAAATAGCGCCTTCACTTCTTGCCCGGCTGCGTCTTAAAATACCGTTGTAGTGTATAACAAATGGATGATTTTGCTCAGCAGTTATTCAATTTTCTTTCCGTTTTTATCAATAAAATAATACCTATTATTTTTACGGACGAGGGCAGAACCATTGTTGAATTCATGAGCCTGATCATAAATCAACGGAACAATTTCCTTTCCGGTTTTGTCTATATAACCGTATTTCCCTTTTTTTGATTTTACGGCCATTCCTTCATAGAAAAAGCCGATGTATTCTTTCATACTTCCAGGATTGATGTCTGATTCAAACAGGATCTTTCCTTTTGTATCGAGATAGACATTTTTCCCATTATAAACGGCTTTTGCAACGCCATCAAAAAAACTCCAGACCCTGTCAAATTTCAGTGGAATGACGATCTTTTTATTTTCATCAATAAAGCCATACTTACCGTCTTTCCCTATGGTGGCAAAGCCTTCTCTGAAATTACCTATATCATAGTTCAACGGCAAAATAATTTGGTTATTACTATCTATAAATCCTGACCTCACCTTATACAACCCCTCTTTTTCATAGGCATGAAAATGAATATTGTTGTTTTTATCAAAATAGGATGCTGCAAGATCAGAATAGGTCAGCTCAGAAATTCTTCTTTTGCTTTTGAGATCATACATATAGACTCTGCTGTTCTCTCCAACGGCAAGGGTGTTATCATTGAGTTCCTTTAGCGTTTTGGAAATGATATTCGTAAGCAGTGTTCCTTTTTTATCAAATACATCAAACCCACCCTCTTTTTTTGCAAAAATAAAATGCTCGCTGCTGCTTATATCCTGATATTCAAACGGCAGTAACAGATGTCCTTCTGTGGTAAAACAACCGTAGCGCCCATTTTTCTTTGCAATAATGAGGTCTTTGTCATACACTGACACAACAGAATATTCACACTTTAAAATTTCATTTCCATCCAGATCGATAACTCCGTATACATTTCCGTTATTGGTCTGTGTAAGTTTCCCGTCCTGTATATAAGAGATCACGCTGTATTTTTCAGAAATATCTTTCTTATAGGTAGTATTATACAGCCAGTATTTATCATTGTTTCTAAGCCTTACGACCGCATCATTTACTATATTGATCTTTTCAAAATTCCGGGGCAGGATAATCTTTCCGGTTTCGTCTATAAGTCCACATTTTTCAGGGCTTTCAATCGTTACATTATTGTCAGAGTATGTTACGGAACTGAGGGAGGCTTTATTACAAAACATCCCTTTTCCGTATCTGAATTTGTCGACAAAATAAATGCTGTCTTTATCTTTTGTTGTGAAGATTCCATATTCTTTATTATAATCTCCTTCTAACTTTTCCTGTGAAAAAAGCATGGTAGAATGAAACAGCAATAAAAGGAAAAACTGTCGGCTCATGATTACTCCTTAAAACAAACTATCATCCACAATATTCGGAAGTGTCACTTTTAAATTCGGTTCTATTTCCATCGCTCTTTTAATGGCGAAAATAGCACCTTCGTTTCTTGCCCAGCTTCGTCTTGAAATACCGTTATTCACATCCCAGAACAGCATCGATTTTAATCTTCTGTCGGCATCATCGCTTCCATCCAGTAACATCCCGAAACCACCGTTGATTACTTCTCCCCAACCGACACCGCCTCCATTGTGAATGGAAACCCAGGTTGCCCCACGGAAACTGTCACCAATCACATTGTGGATTGCCATATCTGCGGTAAATCTTGAACCGTCATAGATGTTGGAAGTTTCTCTGTACGGAGAATCCGTTCCTGAAACATCATGATGGTCTCTTCCCAATACTATCGGTCCGATCTCCCCGTTTTTAATGGCTTTATTGAAAGCTTCTGCGATTTTCATTCTTCCTTCTGCATCGGCATATAAAATTCTTGCCTGTGAACCTACCACAAGATTGTTTTCCTGCGCTCCTTTGATCCATTGGATATTATCTTTCATCTGTTGCTGGATCTCTTCAGGAGAGTTCTGCTGAATTTCTTCCAGCACTGCACAAGCAATATCATCGGTTTTCTGTAAATCTTCCGGTTTTCCGCTGGTACAAACCCAACGGAACGGCCCGAAACCGTAATCGAAACACATAGGCCCCATAATATCCTGAACATAAGAAGGGAATTTAAATTCTCTTCCCAACGTAGGATTTTCTGCCATTACATCGGCTCCTGCTCTTGAAGCTTCCAAGAGGAAAGCGTTTCCGTAATCGAAGAAATAGGTTCCTTTTTCCGTATGCTTATTGATAGCTGCAGCATGTCTTCTTAATGTTTCCTGAACTTTTTCTTTGAATAATTCAGGATCTTCCGCCATCATTTTATTGGATTCTTCAAAACTTTGCCCGACAGGATAATATCCTCCCGCCCACGGATTGTGAAGGGAAGTCTGATCTGAACCGATATCGATTCTCAGGTTTTCCTGATCGAATTTTTCCCAAACCTCAACAATATTTCCAAGATACGCCAGAGAAACGGTTTCTTTGTTTTCCTGAGCTGTTCTTACTCTTGCTACCAGTTCGTCAAGGTTTTCATGAATTTCGTTCACCCATTTCTGATCGTGACGGATTTTTGTGATCTTTGGATTCACCTCAGCACAAACGGTAACACATCCTGCAATATTTCCTGCCTTCGGCTGAGCTCCACTCATTCCTCCTAATCCTGAAGTCACGAAAAGTCCGCCTTTTGGCTCTTTATTCATTTTTCTGAAAGCATTTAAAGCAGTAATCGTAGTTCCGTGAACAATTCCCTGCGGACCGATATACATATAACTTCCCGCTGTCATCTGTCCGTACTGCGTCACACCAAGTGCATTGAATTTCTCCCAGTCATCCGGTTTAGAATAGTTCGGGATCATCATTCCGTTGGTAACGACTACTCTCGGCGCATCTTTATGCGAAGGGAACAACCCCATCGGATGCCCTGAATACATTACCAAAGTCTGCTCATCCGTCATTTGAGACAGATATTTCATCGTCAGAAGATATTGCGCCCAGTTGGAAAACACCGCTCCATTTCCACCATAGGTAATCAATTCATGAGGATGCTGCGCCACCGCATAATCCAGATTGTTCTGAATCATCAGCATGATCGCTTTGGCCTGCTCAGATTTTCCCGGATATTCAGAGATCGGTCTTGCCTTCATTTCATACTCAGGACGGAAACGGTACATATAGATTCTTCCGTATTTTTCTAGCTCTTCTTTAAATTCAGGCAGCAATTCCGCATGAAACTGAGGTTCGAAATAACGTAAAGCGTTCTTTAAGGCTAATTTTTTCTCTTCGTCCCCTAAAATTTCTTTACGCTTCGGAGCATGGTTGATATTGGTTTCGTAAGGTCTGGATGGTGGTAACTGGCTTGGAATGCCTTGTTGTATCTGTTCCTGGAAAGTCATTTATTGTCGATTGTTATTTATAGTTGATAGATTTTTTGTGGTTTTAAAGATATTCAAATTAGAAAATTCCTGCAAATAAAACAAAAGATATGAAGTATGATGGAAATTCCCCTCCAAAGGAGGGGTGGCGAAAATTCGTGAGAATTTTTGACGGGGTGGTTTGAAGTGATGTTGTTTGAGTACTTTTTTAGTATGTTTCTTTGAACCACCCCGTCTTCTCCCTTTGGTCGAATCCACCCCTCCAGAGGAGGGGAATTTTGTTGTGTATATTCTTACTGGTGACTATAATCTTCGATAATGAAATTTTCTAAATCTCTCATTACTACACTTAGATTGTTTTTAATATCAAAGTCTGTAATTCTAAATACATTTAATCCAAAAGATTCCAGATACTTTTGTCTTTCCCTATCATCAGATGCTTTATTATCGTGGCTCCATCCATCAATTTCTATGACTAATCCAAGAGTTTTAGCATAAAAATCAACGATATAATTCCCAATAATTCGTTGTCTGTCAAAATCTATTCTATAGAAACTTCTTGCCCGAACCTGTTTCCATAACAGCACTTCACTGAGAATTCCTGCTTTCCTTTTTCCATTGAGCAATGGTTTTAATTTGGGATTGTAAGGTAAGTTTTCTACGAAGTTTCTTCGAATGGGAACTCCGTTGATTTCGGTGAGAATTTCTTTCATTATTTGTTGTTTTTTTAAATTGTTGTGTCATATTAACCACCCCGTCTTCTCCCTCCGGTCGAATCCACCCCTCCAAAGGAGGGGAATTTCGTTGTGGATAGTTGGAATGATTTTATTGTGTTTTTTCTTTTCAAAAATAAAAAGCCTCATCGAAAATTCAATGAGGCTTTTGTTTGTAAATATATCTTTAAAATTAATTATTATTTTTCACTAAAATCCATCCTGTAAAGGTTCTACCATCCGGAAGGGTAATCACATACCAATAACTTGATGTAGGAACAGGTCTGCCTTTAATTGTTCCGTCCCAGAAGAATTGTTTGTTTGAGCTCTGTTCGAAAATCAACATCTGATAACGGTCAAAGATTTTTACGGTCGACATTTTATCTCCGAAAACCTGAAGATTTTTAACAATCCAGTGATCATTTAATCCATCTCCGTTTGGTGTGATGGCATTTTTAATATCTAAAATTACACTTTGCTGTTGTACAATACATTTGCTGTCCGCATATTTTATATAGAAAGTAATGATTCCGGTCTGCAGATTATAGAAAATATTACTTGCCTGCCACGTCATTCCATCGATAGAATATAAGATGGGTTTCGAGCCTGTTGCATGAACTGTTGCGGTTGTTCCATTAATTTCAATTTGTTCGATTACAGGAACTTCAAAATGTTTTATTTCAAAAGTTTCGGTGTAAGAACAGCCGTTGCTTGCCGTTACAGTAAGGGTGTAAGTTCCCACTGTTGTAATTCCTGTAATGGTATCCGTAGTGGAAATTACCTGTCCTGAAGGGTTTGTCCAAACATAATTTACAATGGTATACCCTTCAATATGAACCGTATAATCTAAGGAGCCTTCCGGACAGAAATATTGTGTCGGGATATCAAAAATCGGAGTTTGCTTTAAAGTTAAATGAATTTCTACACCACTTGGGCAAAAACCAGGAACACTTACTTTTACATAAACAATATTTGAGCCTGAAGCTTGATTATAACTAAAATTTCCAGGCGTTGAGATTGCATTTGTTCCTGCATTAAGATCAGCTAAAGTCGGATAATAAGTGAACGTAACGTTCGTTCCTGTATAAATTTGTGATTGAAATTGCGTTAAATTAACAATCTCAATTCCATCATTTCCTGTATCACAGGTTTCTAACTGAAAAGGTCCGTTATTTTGTAAAGTCACTTTATTTCCAAAAACAAAACTGATGGTGGCAATATCATCACAACCCGGAATATTCTGAACTTTCACCCAAATTTGTGCAGGGAAAGGATTTGCAGAATAATCAGACGGATTTGCAATCGGATTTGTTCCGTTTTGTGCATTTTGTTGAGTCAGATAGAAGGTAAATGAATTTGCAGGATTCGGAATATCAACCATTAAATTTGTAAAATTTAATAAATTCACTTCATAGCTTCCATCTAAATTTTCATCACAAACCGTAATAGTAGAATTGATGGCTTTTGGAGGGAAATAAGTATTCAGCTGAATAGGCGCAACCGAATAACAACCTGTTGTCTGTGACTGGAATCTCGTCCAAACCTGAATTGAAGAAATACTCGTAGTAATCGAAGTTCCGATCTGGTTTGCCGGATTTCCGGCGTTGGCATCAGCTTGTGTATTATAATATGAAACCGTCATATCAGACAACGGCTGTGTATTTTGTGACGAAATAAACAATTGCGGAATGGCATCATTCAGCTGAAAGGTTTCGCTTAAATTAAAATCTTCATCGCATGTATTTAAAGTCGCACTGTTTAAAACTACTGGTGGTAAAAACGTCATTTGAATATTGATCTGGGCAGCTGAAAAACATTCGCCATTATTTAATTTAACCTTCACAAAAACCGTTGCATTTCCTGCTGCAACTACAAATTGTGTCGGATTTGTGATTTCATTGGAAAAAGTATGCGTTGCCGGATCATAATTTACATAATACGTAAAACTTACATTTCCAGCAGAAGTAATTTGAGGCTGAGCCTGCGTTAAATCGTAAATTTCACTTCCGTCATTATTATTGTCACAAATATTATTTAAAGTAATATTCACAGGAGAATTCACAACCGGAGTAGATGTTAAGCTTAGATTCACCGGATAAATCTGCTGACAGTTATACGAGTTAATTTTAACGAAAATCTGCTGTGTTCCTGTAACCGTAAGATTGGTAATCGGGTTTGTTCCATTGGTTGCATCTGCCAAAGTAGGATAAAAAACTGTTGATGCATTCTGGCTTCCGACAATTGCCGATGAATATTGAGATAATTGTATATTTTCCGAATTATCATTATTAAAATCACAAATTACAAAACTGGACTGAACAATTACCGGATGAACCAAATTCACTGTAATTGGTCTTACCGTAAAACATTGATCTGAAATTTCAAACCGGACAAAATAGGTCTGTGTCACAAAATTTCCGTCTGTCGTAATGGTCTGGTTCGGACTGATTGATCCTGTTCCCAAATTGGCAGCAGCAGAACTGTTGTAAAATTCAGTCACAGGAACGGTTGCAGGAGAAATCAGCATTCCGTTTGAAAGCGTACTTAAATTAATGCTAATATCATCTGTTCCATTAAAACAGATGTATTCATTTTTTTCATTAGCCAGAATTTTTGTGAAAGTTACGTTCATATTCACTGTTGCAACTGCAAAGCAGCCATTAGGAACGTGAACTCTTATATAAAGTGTATAAACTCCTTCTTTTATAGTATTTACAACACTTCCGTTTCCGTTATAAGCTTCATCATAGGTATTGTAAACTGTAAAAACGGCTCCGGTTTGTGTTGAAATTAACGGGCCAATATTTAATGTGAAATCAAAAGGTTCCTGGTTATCTGCATTAATATCACAAATCGTATATGGAAAATTGATAGGAGAATTCAGATTCACACCCGGTTTAAACTGGAAATGAACAGGTCCCAGAATATACGTACAGGCTCCTTCCTGAAGCCTTACCCAAAGATTCGTGCTTACTGTAATATTTGCTGTAGTGATCGCATTTATATTATTCTGAGCATCAGATTGAGTATTAAAATAAGTAATTCCCGTCGTTCCGGCAACGAAAAGTTCAGGATTTAACAGGCTTACATTATAGTTCTGCTCTACTCCGTCATTGTTGGTGTCGCACAGTTCTACAGTATCTTTAATTAAACTTTTACTTAATAAATTTAAAGTTAAAACGGCTACACGATAACAAGTTGGCGTTGTTGGATTTTGAATTCTTACATATAAAATGGTGTTATTGGCTAATGTAAAATTGTTTGGCAAAGCACCGACATTATTCTGCGCATCCTGCAAACTCAAGTGATAACTAAAGGTAAAATTCACCGGACTTTGTGAAGTTACATTAGCATTGAAACTGTTTAAAGTAAGATTAACGGACGTATTTCCACAGAAATTCTGGGTATAGTTTTTCGCAGCCGGATAGGTAGGATCAAAAGTTAACGGAAAATCATCGGTTATTGTCAGATCACTGTTTCCACAAATATTAAACTTAACATTCGCTGTATAAACATCATTCTCAGTCGGACAAACCGTCGTCTGAATTCCTGTTCCTACCGTCTGTCCCGCAGAATTTGTCCAGGTAACGTTGGGCTGAATTACATTTCCAAGCGGATTAAATTTCCAGCCTTCCTGCATTGCCTGCCAAACTCCTGTATTTCTGCCCGCCGGAGAAACTCCTTGAGTTCCGTCATTATTGATGATCCCAATGAGTGCATTTTCAAACTTCCTCGTCGGACAAGGGAGCAATTTTTTTTCAACAAAGACTTCTATTACATTAGTCGTTTCATGCAATACGATTTGTGATGAAGACCGGTCTGTACAGCCCGAAATTCTCCCATCAAAAAAATTGATGACAAACTTTCTGAAAGGCGCCGTTCCAATGGTTGAATAATAAATTTCCGAAGAATCTCCTGATGAAAAAACCATGTCATGATATACCCCGAAAATCGAATTTTTAGGAAGGCTCGTATTTGGATTCTGCCACTGAACATTCGGATAATTGATATTTCCCAACTGGTTCAAATCGAAAGTTACCATTCCGTTTGAACCTACAATAAGCGCATCGAAATATTGATTATAAAAACAAAATTTGAAAGGTAAATCCAGTTTTGCAGCGAAAAGATCATCATAATTGGCATTTAATGACGTTCCCTGATCCATCGGAATCGGAGGATTGTAGGTTTCCTGAGTAGCTTCATAACTTGTAGCCTGTCTGAGCACAGGATATTCCACATGAAGTGCTATGCAACCGTTCGCATCGAGATCATTAGTACAGGTAACATTGAAACTTTCATTTCCTGCTGCATCTTTCACTTTCACATTTACCGGAGCCTGAGAGAAGCCTAAAGCACTAATGAATAAGAATAAAATTCGTAAAATATTCATCATAAGCTAAAATAATTAATCACTAACACATGATAAATTTACCACTTTTATTTATAGAATATTCAATAATAACCATTTATTAATATTAAATAACATATAAAAAATCTATATAATTATTACATAATCATTTGCATTTTAAATAATATCCTGTTTAAACTTTTTATTTAACCACAAAAGGCTCAAAAAATTTATATAATACATTTAAAGTTGAACATTAGACTGAAAAAAAAACGCCCAAGTTTTTAAAAATCTTTGATTTTTATCCTTTTGAGTGCTTTCAGTATCTCATAGTTTATCTGTATCAATAGCTTCTGTATCTTTTATGGTTAATTTTAATATGAGTTTAAACATACTTAATAACAAAAAAAGCCTTACTGGTTAAGTAAAGCTTTTTTTTATGATCGGTACATTATTTAAGTCAGCACATCATCATTTTCCTCTTCGTGATCATCTTCATTGTCACTGAGACTCCAATAATTATTTTCTTCGTCTTCGCTTCCAATTTCTTCCATATCATTGTCGTCATCTACGCCCGGAATATCTAGTCCTTTGTCTAAGCTGTCATAGGCTTCTTCATCTTCTATCGGTTTTCCGTCTCCGTCAATCGGAATATGTTTTTCGCGGTTAAAAATGTCTTCGC
Organism: Chryseobacterium tagetis; assembly: GCF_016735585.2. Classification (GTDB taxonomy): domain Bacteria; phylum Bacteroidota; class Bacteroidia; order Flavobacteriales; family Weeksellaceae; genus Chryseobacterium; species Chryseobacterium tagetis. The sequence continues at coordinate 652,276 of NZ_JAERSE020000003.1, read as the reverse complement.
TTGAACTGTATTCAAGCTGTTCCAATCTTCTGTCTTGTTCTTGTTCGCTATTTTCGGATATCATAATTGTAGTATTTAGTGGTTATATAAATGTAAACAAAAATAATTCCAAGTTCTTAAGAATTCTGAGAATACACTTCCGGATTTGCACAGGTCGGCATTTTTTCTCCTTTTGAAAAGGCAATCAGATTTTCTGCGGCTAATTTTGCCATTCCGTTTCTTGCTTCTATGGTGGCAGAACCAATGTGCGGAAGAACACAAACATTTGAAAGCTCCAGAATAGGATCTTCTTTAAAAATCGGTTCAGGATTGGTAACATCTAACCCGGCTCCCCAGATTTTCTTTTCTGCAAGGGCATTATACAGGTCTTTCTGATTGTGAAAGCCTCCTCTTGCGGTATTAATGAAGATTGCATTTTCTTTCATTTTCTCGAATACTGAAGTATTGAACAGTTCTTTCTGCTCAGGTCTGAAATTAGCGTGAATACTTAAAACATCAGACTGTGCAATCAGTTCTTCGAAGGAAACATAAGTAGCATTCAGTTCTTCTTCAGCTTCTGTATTTTGATGGCGGTTGTGATAAATAATGTTCATATCAAAGGCTTTCAGAGATTTCTTAGCCATTTCAAATCCGATTCTTCCCAAGCCGAAAATCCCTAATGTTTTACCGTATAATTCCTGTCCCAATGCATGTAAAGGATCAAAATCTCCCCAATTTCCGGATTTTACTTTTTCAAAATTATAGCTTGCTCTTCTTGCAACCGATTGCATCAATAAAAACGCAACATCTGAGGTAGCTTTACTTAAAACATCAGGTGTATTTCCAACCGGAATATGTCTGTGATTGGCCTCCTGAATATCCACATGATCAAAACCTACGGAATACAATGCGATCGCCTTTATATTCGGACATTCTGCAAAGAAATCTTTGTCATATTTAAATTCACCGCCTACACTCAAAATAACATCGTGGCTTTTACAATAGCTCAGCCATTCATCCTGAGACAGATTTTCATGTTCAGGAATAAAAACTTCCAATCCTGCGTCTTTCAGCATATGAATTCCGATCTCGGGAATTCTCTTGTTTACGAATACCTTCATTTTATTTTGTAATTAATTTTGATTGTTTTCAAATAAAAAACCTTACTCATGTAAAAGCAAGGTTTTTCTAACTTTAGTATTAAAAATTATTTTTTGTCATCTTTATGTCTATTCCAAGATCCGGAATTCATTTCCTGAATTTCCATCCAAACCTCTTTAGCAGTTTTTGGAGCATGAGTCACAAAAGCATTTTTGGTTGATTCCTGATTTTGGTTTTTCATATCGGCTTGCGGAGAGTGACTTGTTGCCTGAAATCTTCTGTTGTGAGAAAGATTTTTCTGGATATTGCTGAAGTCATGTGATGCTTTAAATCTGTTAGTGTCCATAATAATAAGATTTAAAAGATTAGGTTTTGAGTTGAGTCCAATTATCATTCCGAATCGTTCAAAATTTATTTTTTATTTGAATTAATTCTCCCTTTCTTTTCACTATATTTTTATAGTCCCACTGAATTTTTTCAGATTTTTCAAGGCATCTTTTGACATCTTCTTCATTGATTTCAGAGACCTCATTATAAAAGACAGAAGCATCCTGAAACTTTACTCCATGAACATTTAATAGTTCTTCATTAAATGATTTTCCGCTCCAAAACATTAACCTGATTCCTTTCTTTTGCTTACTATAACCTACAATAGGATTTCCTTCCAAAAACCAGACAGGATGGGCGTGCCATATTTTTGATTCGGCTTCTATTAAATTTTCATTGATGATCTCGGAGAGTTTTGAACAAATCAGTTGGTCAGATTCTGTTTGTGACTCAATGTATGTTTGGATATCGGAACTCATGTTTTTAGTTTTAATACAATGATGCTTTACCATTCTCTATAGGAATACTAAGTGCCTAGATTCTTACAGAATGACAAAAAGACTGTTTAAAGTTAAACAATCCTTTTTTAAATCTTAAAATATAATATAAGATTTACTGATTGGTGCTTCCCAACATCGGTACAAATTTATACGCTCCGAATTCTTCTTTTTCAAATTCGGTAGGTGATATTTTTGTAAACCTGAATAATACCTGCTCATCGGTAGGTCCTAAAGGAATGACCATTTTCCCTCCCACTTTCAGCTGTTTCAGTAATTCTGTCGGTAAAATTGATGCTCCACAGGTTACAATGATTTTGTCAAAAGGAGCAAAGGTGGGAAGTCCTGCAAACCCATCTCCGAAGCTTTGAAATTTGGGAAACAGATGCATTTCGCGAAGTTTTTTCTTTGAAAAGTCGAAGAGATCTTTTTGTCTTTCCACCGTATATACATGGGCTTTCATGGCTAATAAAACAGCTGTCTGATAACCACATCCGGTTCCTATTTCCAGGACTTTTTCACCTGGTCTTACCTGTAAAAGTTCCGATTGTTCTGCTACCGTAGAGGGATGGGAAATCGTCTGATGAGCCAAAATAGGGAAAGCACGGTCTTCATAGGCATAGTCCTCGAATATGCTTTCAATAAATAGATGCCTCGGAACTTCATTCATTGCCGAAAGTACATTTTGATCCGAAATTCCTATTCTATTTCGAAGATAATCAACTAAAATCTTTCTTTTTCCCTTGTGTACAAACGAATCCTGCATGTCACAAAAATAAGAAATTAGATATTAGATTTCCGAGATTCTGCAAAAGATTTATCCACAAAAAACCAAATTCTACGCTTTGAAATCTAACTTCTTTATTATCTTTACAAAAATTTAATACAGCTATGTTAAAAGCAGGTTTGGTAGGTGCCGGACATTTAGGAAAAATACATTTACGTCTTCTGAATCAATCTGATAAGTATGATTTTGTAGGATTCCATGATAAAGATGTAGAAAACGGAAAAAAAATAGAAGCCGAATTCGGATACAAATATTTTGAGAATTTTGATGAATTGCTTGAGCAGATTGAGATGCTGGATATTGTAACACCCACCATCTATCATTATGATTATGCATTAAAAGCGATTGAGAAAAAACTTCATTTCTTTATTGAAAAACCGGTAACCCAAACATTGCAGCAGGCTGAAGAGATTCTTTATAAATGTCGTGAAAATGGCATCAAAGCGCAAGTAGGACACGTTGAAAGATACAATCCAGCTTTCATGGCAACCAAAGAATATATTAAAGATCCGATGTTCATCGAAATCCACAGACTGGCGGAGTTCAATCCTCGCGGAACGGATGTTTCTGTAGTGCTGGATCTAATGATCCACGATCTGGATATTTTATTAAGTGTTGTAAAATCTAAGGTTAAGAACATTCATGCAAGTGGTGTTTGTGTAGTCAGCAAAACTCCGGATATTGCCAATGCAAGAATAGAGTTTGAAAACGGATGTGTTGCAAATCTTACAACTTCAAGAATTTCAATGAAGGCCATGAGAAAGAGCCGTTTTTTCCAAAAAGATGCTTATATATCGGTTGATTTCCTTGAGAAGAAGGCGGAAGTGATCCGAATGAAGGATGCTCCTGAAGAGCCTACTCCATTTGATATGATCATTGAAAATGCTGACGGGGAAAAGAACCAGATTTTATTTGAATATCCTAATATTGAGCCTAATAATGCGATTTTGGATGAGTTAAATTCTTTTGCAGATTCTATTATTGAAGACAAACACGTAGAAGTTTCTCTTGAAGATGGGACGGAAGCTTTGAAAATAGCTTTGGAGATCATGAAACTGATTTCTTAATTTTTAGATTATATTAATTTTATATCATATACAAACGGGCTTTTGTCCGTTTTTTTTGTGAATTAATTTCAAATTAGCTTTGGCTGAACCTTTTAATTAAGAAAATCGTTCTGATCTTATTATCTTCATTTTTTAAACAAAATCTTTAGGGTTTATTTATTATTTAATTTTTATTCAACAATTTTTAAATATATTTGTGATTGTATAAACCCTAATTCCTAAAATAATCCCCTAATATTTAAATAATTAAACTATTATGAAAAGAGTCATCCTTCTATCCGTTTTTTTATTGTCTCAATTTGGGACATCGCAACTTTTAAAAACTGACGGTCAGAAAATTGTAAACGACAAAGGAGAAAATATTCAATTGAGAGGCCTCGGTTTGGGAGGATGGATGCTGCAGGAAGGTTATATGCTGAAAACTGCAGATTTTGCAGGGCCGCAATACAAAATCAAAGAGAAAATCGCTGAACTGATTGGTGAAGACGGAATGAATGAATTTTATGCTGCTTATTTAAAGAACGGAATCACTAAACAGGATATTGATTTTCTAAAAAAAGCCGGATTCAACTCCATCAGACTTCCGATGCATTATAATCTGTATACCTTATCGATTGAAAAAGAGCCTAAAAAAGGACAAAACACCTGGCTGGAAGAAGGTTTTAAAATGACTGACGATCTTTTAAAATGGTGTGCAGCCAACAAAATGTATCTGATTCTGGATCTTCATGCAGCTCCTGGAGGACAAGGAAATGACGTTAATATTTCTGATAACGATAAAACGAAGCCTTCACTTTGGGACAGCGACGAGAATCAGAAAAAGACCATTGCATTATGGAAAAAGCTGGCTGAACGATATAAAGATGAACCATGGATCGGAGGTTATGATTTAATTAACGAACCGAATATCAACTTCACAGGCAAAAATCCTAACGGAACAGACGAAATGTCTAATGCCCCTCTTTGGAAGCTACAAAAAGAGATTACAGAGGCCATCCGTACAGTTGATAAAAAACATATCATCATTATTGAAGGAAATGGTTGGGGAAATAACTATAATGGCCTAACTCAGCTTTGGGATAACAATATGGCATTCAGCTTCCATAAATATTGGAATTACAATGATGATGCAACCCTAAAGTTTGCTTTGGATCTGAGGGAAAAACATAATGCTCCGATTTGGCTGGGAGAAACAGGGGAAAACTCGAATGTATGGTTTACGGAACTCATTCAGCTTTTAGACAAGCATAATATTGGTTATGCATTCTGGCCGATGAAAAAGATTGATAATATTGCAGGAATTACCAATGTTAAAATCACTCCTGAATATCAAAAACTGTTGGATTACTGGAAAAATGGAGCCGAAAAACCTTCAAAAGAATTTGCTGAGAAAGCTTTAATGCAGATTGCCAATAACTATAAGTTCAGTAATGTCGAAGTTAAGAATGATGTGATTGATGCGATGTTCAGACAGACTAAAGAGGGTTCTACAAAACCTTATAAAAATCTTCAGGCTCCTGGAAAAATATCAGCGACAGATTATGATTTGGGAAGAATCGGTGCTGCCTATTCGGATAAAGATTTCATCAATCTTTGGGTAAGCGATCCTGCCAAAAGATCGGAATGGAATTCAGGAAATCAGTTGAGAAATGACGGAGTTGACATTTATGAAACCTATGACAACCAATTCTACATTGGGAAAACAGAAAGTGGAGAATGGCTACAGTATACCATCAATGCGAAATCGGATAAAGCATATACTTTTGACCTCAATTATTCCAGCACCAATGCTGCAAAAATAAGACTTGAAGATGCTTCAGGGAAACAACTGGCAACATTTTCATTAGGTTCAACCGGAGGAAAAGCAATCTGGAAAACCGTTTCTGCCAAAGGAATTAACCTGAAAAAAGGAGAAAATAAAATCCGGATCTATTTCGAAAATGACGGGGTAAACCTGAAATCTTTTGAAGTGAAGTAAAAATTTAAGATTTATAGAGCAGAGTTAAAATAATTTTAATTATTTTGCCACAAAATTAAATAATTATGATGGAAACAAATTCTCCTTTTGAACAATTTGAGGAGTTAAGAATCGACAGAATTTCAAGAGAATTTCTTACGGAAACCGCAAAATGGGCTAACTTTTTGTCTATTCTAGGATTTATAGGTCTTGGATTGATGGTACTTGTAGCTTTATTCATGTTCGTTGTAGGCGCCTCAAATAGTTTTATGCCTCTAGGTAGCGGTGTTTTTGTAGGTATTTTTTATATTCTTATTGCAGGTTTTTATTTCGTACCGATTAATTACCTTTATAAATTTTCTTCTAATATGAAGGATGCCTTACGTACAAATAACCAGGCAAGCCTTACCTCTTCATTCGAGTACATCAAATCGCATTATAAGTTTATCGGAATTCTTACCATTGTAATAATGGGAATCTATATTCTTATGATTTTATGGGGCATGTTTGCCGCTTTCGGACGTGTGATATAAATTAATTTATTTATATTTGAATACAATCCTTCTTAAAAATTAAGAAGGATTTTTTAATCTCTATTATTATGAAAAAAATAAGTCTGCTTTTCTTTTTGGTTTCTGCGTTTATATTCGCTCAGCAATCTGCTTTAGATCAAAAAATCAATTCTATTATCAAAGATAAAAAAGCAACCGTCGGAGTTTCTGTACTGGGTTTTGAAAACGGTTTTAAATACAGTAAAAATGCAGACAAAAAGCTGCCAATGCAAAGTGTTTTCAAATTTCATATTGCAGCCGCCGTTTTAGATTTTGTAGACAAAGGAAAACTTTCTTTAGATCAAAAAATTGTATTGGACAAATCTAATTTACTGGAAAATACATGGTCTCCTCTCCGCGACAAATATCCTAATGGAGGTGTAGAAGTTCCTTTGAGCGAAGTGCTTGAAATGACCGTTGCTAAAAGCGACAACAATGGTTGTGATATTCTGCTGAATTTATTGGGAGGAACACAGACCGTTCAGAAATTTATGGATTCTAAAGGCGTAAAAGGTTTCCAGATTAAGTATAATGAAGAAGCAATGCACAAAGACTGGAAGGTTCAGTACGAAAATTACAGTACCATGACTTCTGCAACAGATGTTTTGAAAAAGTTTTATGAAGGGAAACTGTTATCAAAAAAATCTACAGATTACTTAATGAAGGTGATGTTATCTACCTCAACAGGACTCAATAAATTAATTGAACAGCTTCCAAAAAACACTCCTGTCGCAAGAAAAACGGGAGCTTCAGGAAAAAATAAAGAGGGCTTAACGGGCGCTGAAAATGAAATTGCGATCATTACTTTACCGAATGGCAAGCATTATGCAATAGCTGTATTTGTCAGTAATTCAATGGAAACGGATGCTGTCAACTGCAAGATGATTTCAGACATTTCAAAGACAGTCTGGGATTATTTTAATAAGTAAAATTTAAAGCTTAATTTTAAAACCGTTAAAATGAAAAAAATATTTTTAATCATAGGAATTTTCACTTGCACATTTTTCTTTGCACAGAAGAGTGAAACATATCTTTATCTGGATTATAACAGCATGTGTTGCGGAACACCCTCAACCAATCCTGTAATGACTTATATCGAAACTTTTCAAAGCAAAAACAAGAGAAAACCGATTGAAGTCTACAGACAGTCGGGGCTTGGAAGAGAAGGTGAATTCAAGCTTTTTATCGGAATTGATGCGCTTTCAAAATCTAAAAGACAACAGTTCATAAAAGGTCTTGCAGAAACGGTGACTTCGCAGAACAATAAAAGAAACCGTAGTAGTGACGGTTCTGTATTTTTCACACCGACCAATTCTCTAAGTAAAGAAAATTTAAACAAATTAAATAATTTAACTATCTATAAAAAAGAAAAATTAAAATGATCAAAAACATTGTAGTTATCGGAGCAGGAACCATGGGGAATGGTATTGCACATACTTTTGCACAAAGCGGGTTTAAAGTGAATTTGGTAGATGTATCTCAGGAAGCTTTAGACAGAGGGCTAAAAACCATTACTACCAATCTTGACAGAATAATTGCAAAGGGAAACCTTACGGAAGAACAAAAAGCTGAAACTTTAGGAAATATCACGACTTTCACAGCGCTTCAGGATGCTGTAGGATCTGCAGATCTTATCGTGGAAGCAGCTACTGAGAATCAGGAATTGAAATTGAAAATCTTCGGTCAGATGGATGAATTTGCGCCTGAAAACTGTATTCTGGCGACCAATACTTCATCTATTTCCATTACTAAAATCGCAGCGGCTACAAAAAGAGCTGATAAGGTAATTGGAATGCACTTTATGAATCCGGTTCCTATCATGAAACTGGTTGAAATCATCAAAGGATATTCTACTTCTAAAGAAACCTTTGATTCGATCTATGAAATGAGCAAAACGTTAGGGAAAGTTCCTGTAGAAGTAAACGATTACCCAGGATTCGTAGCTAACAGAATTTTAATGCCGATGATCAATGAATCTATTGAAACACTTTACAACGGTGTTGCCGGAGTTGAAGAAATTGATACAGTAATGAAATTAGGAATGGCTCATCCGATGGGACCACTTCAATTGGCTGATTTTATTGGTCTTGACGTTTGTTTAGCCATCTTAAATGTAATGTACGATGGATTCAAAAATCCTAAATATGCACCCAACCCATTATTGGTCAATATGGTAATGGCTGGAAAACTTGGCGTAAAATCAGGAGAAGGTTTCTACGACTATTCTGAAAGCAAAAAAGCTGAAAAAGTAGCAAAAATGTTCTCAAAATAGACTTTGAGTTGTAAGTTTTAAGTTATACATTTGGCTTGTTAAAAGCTGCAATCTAACCTAATAACTGCAACCTTGATAAAATTTAAAGAAAAAAATATTCAGATATTATTGGTCATCATTACTGTAATGGTGACCATTTTACGTTTTTTACTCAATGAAAACGGAAGAGTGAGTCCTGATTCTATCCGGTACATGAAATTTGCTCATGTGCTTCCGGAGATTGACAATACCATTACGCCTTTAGGATATCCTTTGGCAATTAAGATCTTTACTTTCTTAGGAACTGATGAATTTTGGGCGAGTAAAATTGTAGGCATTGTAGCCATGCTTTTTATTGTTTTTTTCTCATGGAAAAAGAACTTTTATTCAAGAGAGTCTACCGTTCTGGTTGCCCTTTTCAGCTTTGTTTCCATTTTTGCAGTTACTTTAAGTGAGGGCTGTATTTTACCTTTTGTTCTTCTTTTTCTTTACGCTTCCGATCAAATTATTAAAGGAAATATTAAAACCAGAAACGCAGTTCTTTATCTTTCTTTAAGCTTAATTGCTCTTTATACTATAAGATACAGTTCTTTATTTTTCATGGGAGCGGTAGGTTTATACGGGCTTTTGTTTTATAAGCGTCAATACGGACGTTCATTTTTAATTTCAGGGATTATTTCAGGAGTTTACATCGTTCTTTATAAACTTTTATTTATTGATTATTTTAATGAAGATTACATAAAGCAGTCTTTGGAAATAGGACTATACCCTACTTCTCAACTTTTAAAGGAACTATTTGAAGGTCTTGCTACCACTTTCAATCCGTTCATCCATATGTCTGATCCGGGAGGCGGAATGATTAATTATGGTATTTACGGATTAGGAGCTTTGAATATTATTGTCATGATCTTCCTGTTTACAAGGTCTAAGCTTACAAATTCAGAGTTTTTCTTTGTTTTTACAAGTGTTTTCGGCATTGTATGTTCATTTTTCATCCAGTATTTTTATCCTGTAGATGCAATTGGTTACAGAATACTTGCTCCGTTCAGCTTTCCGTTGTGGCTGGTTTATTTTAGAAAATTATTTCAGCTTTTTGATGTTAAAGTCTACGTTATCGGAATTTTAAGCATCATGTCTGGAGTTCTTTTCACGTGGCTTTCAAAAGGGAATTATCTTGAGAACAGAAAAGAGGTGGTTCATTTTTTACAGTCTGAAAAATTGGATAAAGTTCCCTTACAGTTTTATTTAAAATCTATGGAAGATCTTGATAAAATGCAGGTTGCAGAGCTTGTAAGCACGGTAAATTCCAATTTAGAGGTAACATTTAAAGCTTCTGACACTCTAAAAAAGACAACCTTAACCTATTATAAAGTTTCACAAAAAATTAAAATCGACAAGAACAAATACCAATAATTTTGTTATCTTTGATTTAAAGTTAAAACATTAAAAAAAATGAAATTACCAAAGTTTTTATTAGCAGATAATTCAGAATTTCCGGAAGATCTATTTGTAGTTCATACAGAATATCCAAGATTTATCTTAAACGTTGAGGAAGAAGAAGTTGAGTGGTTAGATGATCTAGAAGGAGATGATGAAGAAACGATGGCAGATGAAGCTACTAAAGTTGTAGAAGCTGCTTTCAAGTGGTGTGATGAAGAGTTGGCTAAGTACGACGAAGAAGAGGAAGACTAATACATAATCCTATTAAAACATAAAAAGGAACTCAATAGAGTTCCTTTTATTTTTATATATTCTTTGCTGATTATTCTGCTTTATTGAATTTAAGCAATAAAAGATTGTCCTGATACAATTCTAATGTACTTCCGGAAACAACATATCTGTTTGCCTTCTGTACCATATCCAGGAAGTTTTTTTCCACGCTCATATTGTCACAAGCCATCTTGGTAGATCCCATTTGTGAAGCCTCGAACTTTCCAGAAGCAGTCTCCATAGTTACAGCTCCGAAATATCTGTTACACCCAGAATTTCCGTTGATTTTTGCCCCTTCTACATTCAATGTAGGAGTCTGCCCTTTCACATTATCCGCTAAAGTCCATTTTGTATTGGCAATAGAAGGCTGTGCTTTTCCGGCTTTTGATGAAGAAGCCGTTGTTCCGCACGATACCAAAACTGCTGCTGTGCATATGCTTAAAAAAAGGTTTTTCATTGTATTCTTTTGATTTAACCCAAATTTACGGAAATTATATTATTTACAAAGTTGTCTAAAACAATTATATTTTTTTAACAGTTCTTCCAACAAAAAACGGGCTTTAAAAGCCCGTTCTGTATTATTTTTGATTTCCTGATCATTATCCTCTCAATTCAGCATTGAATTCTTTCTGGAAAGATTTAACCAAAGATTCCATTACTGCTGCAATTTCTTTTTCTTCCAACGTTTTTTCTTCGTTTAAAAGCTCAAAACTCATAGCGTAAGACTTTTTACCTTCCGGAAGGTTTTTCCCTTCATATACGTCAAATAAATTAATATTTTTAATGTAAGGAGACTTATTCTTTTTGGCAGTCTGGTAAAGATCTTCATAGTTTACGCTCTTATCGATCAGCAATGCCAAATCTCTTCTGATCTTATTGAATTTAGGAATATCCTTGAATTTCAGCTCATTTTTAGAACGTAATTCCTGAGCAAATTCCAATTCAACTTCTGCATAGAAACATTCCTGATCGATATCGAAATCTTTCAATTGCTGAGCAGAAACTTTTCCGATTCTTACTAATACTTTTCCATCTACTTCATAAGCTAAAGCATCAGAGAACCTGTCATCTGATAAAGCAACTTCTTTATAATCAATTGCCAGTCTTTCCAAAAGAACTTTTACATACGCTTTTAAGTTATAAAAACTTGTTGCAGATTTTGGCTGTAACCAGTTTTCAGCAACTTCTCTTCCTGAAACTAAAATAGCCAGCTGCTTTCTCTCAGTATATTTATCTTTTTTATGATAGATTTTTCCGAACTCAAAAAACTTGATGTCCTGATTTTTTCTGTTGATATTGTAGATTGCATTCTGAAGAAGACCTTCTAACAAAGATTTTCTCATGAATGCCAAATCACCGCTCAAAGGATTCAATAACTTCACAGCATCCGTTTCATCTTTTACAGAAGTTAACGAGTTGTTCATTACTTCATTGAAACCTAAGCTTTGTAAAGTTCTTGCCCAGTTGTTTTCCAACTCATCCTGATCGTTTGCACTCAGCTTTACAGGAGTAAATGAAATCTTTTGTGGAGCATCAATTTTGTTGTAACCGTAGATTCTTAAAATCTCTTCAATAACGTCGATCTCTCTCGTTACATCTGCTCTGTAAGCAGGAACAGAGATTTCCAAGCCATTCTGAATTTCATTCAAAACCTGAATTTCCAGCGATTTTAAAATTTCTTTTACTTTTTCTCTGTGAATTTTTGTTCCTAAAATCTGTTCGATTTTAGAGAATCTGATAATCACATAGCTGTCTTCTATTTTCTTCGGATATTCCTCCAATAATTCTCCTACTAATTTACCTTCTGCCAATTCTGAAATTAATTTAATGGCATGAGTAATGGCAGTTCTAGTAATATTCGGATCTACTCCTCTTTCAAATCTGAAAGAAGCATCGGTATTCAATCCGTGGAATTTAGCTCCTTTTCTTACCGCAACCGGGTTGAAATAAGCACTTTCCAAGAAAATCGTTTTTGTTTCTGAAGAAACTCCTGAATTGGCACCACCGAAAACTCCGGCAATACACATTGGATTGTCTTTTCCGTCTTTAATGATGATTTCAGAACCGTTCAATGTTCTTTCAACACCGTCTAAAGTTGTGAATTTTGTTCCTTCTTTTACAGTTCCTACTTTCACTTTTTTGTCTGCAATCTTATCTGCATCAAAAGCGTGAAGCGGCTGACCGTACCCATGAAGAATATAGTTTGTAATATCTACAACATTATTGATTGGACTCAATCCTATTGCTTTTAATCTGTCTTTTAACCAAGCCGGAGAGTCTGTAACTTTTACGTCTTCAATTACCGCTCCGATGTATCTTGGGCACAATTCAGTATCTTCAACTTCCAATTTGAAATCGTGAGAACCTTCGTTATTCAGTACTACTGAAGAAACTTTTTCAAAAGTAGCTTTTAACTGATTGGTAGAAAGGAAAGCGTATAAATCTCTTGCCACACCATAATGAGACATGGCATCGGTTCTGTTTGGCGTTAAACCAATTTCAAAAACCTCATCGTTGGTCAGTTCAAAATAATCAGCGAAATTTTTACCTACTTCATATTTTTCCGGATCTAATACCATGATTCCTCCGTGATCTTCGCTCAGTCCCAATTCATCTTCTGCACAAATCATTCCCTGAGAAACTTCTCCTCTGATTTTTGCTTCTTTTATTTCAAAAAAGTTTCCGGTTTTATCATAGATTTTAGTTCCGACAACTGCTACAGGAACGGTTTGTCCGGCTTCCACGTTCGGAGCCCCGCAGACAATGTTCAAAACTTTTCCTTTTCCTACTTCTACCGTAGTTTTCTTCAGTTTATCTGCATTAGGATGTTTTTCGCAAGTTAAAACCTTACCCACAACAATCCCTTCCAAGCTGCCTTTTACACTTTCAAATTTTTCAATTCCTTCAACCTCAAGACCTATATCGGTAAGGAACTCTCCTATTCTTTCAGGTTTGATTTCCGTTTTAATATAGTCTTTCAGCCAGTTATTTGATATCTTCATTGCTCTATTTTGAAAATTTTTAAATGAATTTTTGCGTGTACAAATGTCGTCATTTTTTGAGAGATAGAGAAATTTAGAAGTAACTTTAAAGCAAATATTTCACTTTTTATTTTTCACTAAACCATAGATTTCGTCAATAGAAAGAAGGGTTCAAAGTTTTTTTATAGACTTTTACCCTCTATATAATCCATTAATGTTTTCTTGTAGTTTGGAGCAATGACGATCTGCTGATTTCCGATAACGATGTGGTTTCTCTCAATGGCTTCTATTTTACTTAAAGCAATAATGTATGATCTGTGAACGCGCATGAAGTCATCGGAAGGCAATTCTTCTTCAAGCTTTTTCAGGCTCATCAGTGTTAAAACAGGTTTAGGATTATCTTTAAGATATATTTTCACATAGTCTTTCAATCCTTCAATGTACAATACTTCTGAAAACTCAATTTTAACCTGTCTGTATTCTGATTTTACGAAAATAAAGTTTTGTTTTTTCTCTGTTTTTTGCTCAGCAGCAGGAACAGTTTCAAAATAGTTTCTTGCTTTTTGGGCAGCATTCAGAAATTCATTATAGTCAAATGGCTTTAAAAGATAATCTAAGGCACTCACTTTATAACCGTCGATCGCGTATTGATCGAATGCAGTTGTAAAAATCACTTTGCTTGTTGCAGGTAACAATTTTGAGAATTCCAAGCCTGAAAGTTCGGGCATCTGAATATCCAGAAAGAAAAGATCAATGTCTTTTTCATCTTCACATACCTGCATGGCTTCGATTGCGCTGTTGCATTTTGCTTTCAGTTCCAGAAAAGGAGTTTTCAGGACATAGCTTTCTATGAGACTCAAAGCCATAGGTTCATCATCGGCAATCAAGCAGGTAATTTTTCTCATTTTTATTTTGTTTTCAGTTTCATTTCTGCAATATACATTCCGTTATTGAGATGGGAATGGAATTCATATTTTTCGGGATACAGCAAACTTAATCTTTTTTTGAGATTTTCAACCCCAATCCCAGAACCGCTTTTATCCATTTCTGTTTTTGGGAAATTAGAGTTGGAAGCGGTAAAATGAATTTCGTCATCCACAATTTCCATTTTAAAGCTGATATCTGAATGCTGCGTTGCCGAAACCCCATGTTTAAAGGCATTTTCTACTATAGAAATGAAAAGTAAGGGAGCGATCTCAAGATTTGGGATCATCTTCGGAAAGCTTGTCAATACTTTGGTATTATCGTTGAGTCTGAGCGTCATCAGCTCAATATATTTGTTCAAAAAGTCGATCTCATCAAACAATCTTATTTTTTCTACGTCAGTTTTGTACAGAAGGTGTCTCATCAGTTTGCCTAGACTGTGAATGCTGTGCTTTGCTTTTTCCGGTGCAAAATCAATCAAGGAATAGATGTTGTTTAAAGCGTTAAAGAAAAAATGCGGTTGCAACTGATATTTTAAATGCTGCAATTCTGATTTCAATTTGATATTATCTGCTTCACGCTTGATTTCTTCTGCCTGTTTCATTTTCTGTCCGGAACTTATTGCAATTGAAAAAGCAACGGGAATCATATAGATCATAAAATCCATGAAGTAAATGAATCCTTCCGGCGGTCGTCTTCCTCCTCCTCCCCCTTTTGGTCTTGGTGATTCTATCCAGTCAAAAATCTGGTGTTTAAAAATGATCAGCGCAATAATAAGTCCAATATTTATTAAGACAAAACCTAACTTTTTATTGGTATAAAGCCAATTGATCAATACCAGATAATTGATATAAAAAATAACCGCCAGAAAAATCAACTGCAACCAAAAATGCTTGAAAAGCTCCAGCCAGTTTCCATCTGAGCCCAGCGAAAAAGCCGCAGGAAGGAAGAAAAGAACCAGCCAGATCAATAAGTGAATGCTGACTTCCAGTTTTTTATTTTTTAAGGTAATCATTGTTTATTGTTGCTTCAGTTATATATATGTTGCGAAACCTGCATTAATTCTTTAAAAACAAATGTTTTCTATAAGATGATTTTCTTCTCAATCAAAACTTAAATTTATTCAGTCCGTTGAAAATTCCGGATTTATGAAATTTTCGGATTAGTGAATTTAAAATTTTTTCCAGCATTTTTCTTATAATTTTAGAATTAAATTTTTCATTTATTCGTATCTCAGTGCATTGATAGGATCTGCCTGAGCCGCTTTTCTTGCAGGATACCATCCGAAAAAGACTCCTGTAATTGTACAAACTGCAAAAGAAATAATGATAGAACTCATGGTAATACTTACGGGCCATCCTGCAAATTGTTTTACACAGAAAGTTGCGACCAGGCCAATCATTACGCCTAAAATTCCGCCTGTAATGCTGATCAGCACCGACTCTATGAGAAACTGCATTAAGATGTCATTTCCTTTTGCTCCGATCGCCATTCTCAAGCCTATTTCTTTGGTTCTTTCTTTTACGGAAACATACATGATATTCATAATTCCGATTCCTCCTACCACTAGAGAAATGCTTGCAATAGCCACTAAAAGTACGGTTAACATTTCACTGGTAGAGCTAAATGTAGAGATAAGTTCCTGCTGGGAAGAAACGTTGAAATCATTGTCTGCTTCAGGTTTTATCTTATGCTGATTTTCCATCACGGCTTTTATTTCATTGACTGCCGCTTCGGAATTTTCTTCATTTAAAGAGGACGCTACAATAGATTGCAAATAGGTCTGAGCCAAAATTCTTTTCTGAACCGCCGTATAAGGCGCAATAATGATAT
This sequence comes from Chryseobacterium tagetis, assembly GCF_016735585.2. GTDB lineage: Bacteria > Bacteroidota > Bacteroidia > Flavobacteriales > Weeksellaceae > Chryseobacterium > Chryseobacterium tagetis. The sequence continues at coordinate 636,311 of NZ_JAERSE020000003.1, read as the reverse complement.
CATCCTGATCCTGCCCAAAGGTATTTTCTCCTTTTTCTTTTAAAACCCCGATCACTTTAAACGGAATATTTTTAAAACGGATCATTTTTCCGATCGGGTTTTCATTCGGGAAAAGATTTTCCTGAACGGTTTTTCCGATTATTGCAACTTTCCCGTATGTTTCAATATCATCTTCTGTAAACATAGAACCTTCTTCTACTCCCCAGTCACGGATTTTCAAATATTCTGGAGACACTCCGTAGATTGAAGTCGGCCAGTTGTTGGAACCTGCTATACTCTGTCCGCTACCATTTACCAAAGGCGAAATATTTTTAATGAGTTTCACCTGCTTTTTTAAGGCGTTGTAATCTGCTAAAGTCAGCGTTTGCATTGCGGAAGGATCTGAACGCACACCACCCATCATTCCTGCTCCGGGACGCACTGTAATCAGATTGGCTCCCATACTGGAAATATTTTTTTTGATACTTTCTTTGGATCCTTCTCCTATTGCCAACATCGCAATAACAGAGGCTACTCCTATAATAATTCCGAGCATGGTAAGCATTGCTCTGGTTTTATTAAGTAAGATTGCTTTCCAGGCTATTTTAAGTAAGTTTAAAAAGTTCATTTTTTTCTTTTTTTAATTAAAAAAACATTTGCAGACCGCCTTCTTCATTTCTTCGTCATTCTTTCTTTTCAATCCGGCTTCATTGCCGGTCTGCAAACATTACTGCATGTAATCCGTCTTCATTAAAACACACCAAACTAATTATATATTAGAACAAAAAATTCTCTAACTATTCTGCCGGTGGGAGTTTTGCCAACTCTTCCGAAGCGTATAATCTTTGGGGCACCAATCGGTCTTCAGTAATATTTCCATCTTTCAAAACCACCGTTCTTTTACTGAATTTTGCAATGTCATTTTCATGGGTTACAAATCCTATAGTAATTCCCTGATCATTTAATTCCTGAAAAAGATTCATGACTTCATAAGAAGTTCTGGTATCTAAGTTTCCGGTTGCTTCATCTGCCAATAAAATGACAGGACGATTGACTAACGCTCTTGCAATAGCGACCCTCTGCTGCTGTCCTCCGGAAAGCTGGCTGGGAACATGATGAATTCTGCTTTCCAACCCAACCTGTTTCAGCGCTTTTACAGCACGCTCTCTCCTTTCTTCTGCTGAAACTTTAGGGTTATACAATAATGGCAATTCTACATTTTCCAGCGCACTTGTTCTTGCCAATAAATTGTAGGATTGGAAGATGAATCCGATTTTTTTATTTCTAATTTCTGCCAGTTGGTTCTTATTAAGCTCTTTTACCAAAACGCCATCCAGCTCGTACGTTCCTGAGGTCGGCTGATCTAAACATCCTAAAACATTCAGAAAGGTAGATTTACCAGAACCACTGGTTCCCATTATGGTTACAAATTCACCTTCATTTATGGTAAGATTGATTCCTTTTAAGGCGTGAACAATTTCGTCTCCCATTCTGAATTCGCGCTTCAAATTTTCTATATGGATAATGGGTTTCATGCTGCTTTGATTTTAGATTATAAGTCAAATCCAAAAGGTTTAAACTTTTTTATTGCTGATTAATTTTAATGCTCCTTCTTTTTAGTTTCCGGGAGGAGTCGGACTTTGGCTTGAGCTTGATTTTTTATTGTTGTTATTCGGTCTTTTAGGCATGAAAGGACTGCTTTCTGATCCTGATTTTGCCACTGCTTCCTGCTGTTCATCCAAAGCGGTTACAATTTCTTCACTACCCGCTAAGCCATTACTAACCTGAATATTAATCCCATCACTGATTCCTATTGTAATTTGCTTCTGGGAAAGGCTATTGTCTTTATTTTTTATCCAGATATATTTCTCTTTATTTTTTCCTGTTTTCGCTTCAGGAATCTTACTTGTCAACTGATTTTGCAAATAGTATTTCTGTAAGACTTCTGTCTCTGGACTAAAGCTAATTGCTGCCGCCGGAACACTATTAATATTCTTTAATTCCTGTGTAAAAATGGTAACTGTTGCAGTAAGGCCGGGTTTCAATTTCTGTTCAGAGTTATCTGCATCGATAATTATGGTATAGGTCACTACATTCGATTCTGTAGTCGCCGCTAATCTCACCTGACGAACTTTTCCGTTAAATTCTTCCTGAGGATAAGCATCTACCGTAAAACTCACTCGCTGTCCCACTTTCACGTCACCTATATCTGCTTCATCTACATTGGCTTCAACCTGCATTTTGGTGATATCTTTTGCAATAGAGAAAAGCGTAGGTGTCGTCATACTTGCTGCAACCGTCTGTCCTTCTTCTACTTCACGGCTTAAAACAATCCCGTCAATAGGCGCATAAATATTCGCATAACTTAAATTTGTTCTTGCCTGTGCTAATGCCGTTTTTCTTTGGCTTACAGTCTGTTGAGAATTTTTCACCTGATAAGCGGCCTGTTCATAATCTGCCTTGCTGATGACTCCTGATCTGAACATATTATTTTGACGGTTATAATTCTGCTGATAGTAATTAAGTTCATTCAAAGCGGCTTCATATTGAGCCAATGCATTGTTCACAGACTCCTGCAGGTTGGTTTTGTCCAGTTCTGCCAACAGTTGTCCTTTTTTTACCTGAGAATTGTAATCAACATAAATATGATTAATGATCCCTGAAACCTGCGTCCCTACTTCTATCTTATCTACCGGCTCTACCGTTCCCGTTGCTGTAACAGATGTAGTGATATTTTGTTTACTCATCTTTACGGTCTGTATTGAGATGTTCGCATCTTTTTTCTGAGTAAAATATTGATAGATAAAGAAGATCGCAACAACTGCAACAAGCGTAATAATTGAGTTTTTAAAGTATTTTTTATATTTCGGATTCATAGCTTTATATTTTGTTCCGTTATTTTTATTTTAGTTTGTCGTCAATGTTTTACCTTGGTAAAAGTTCAGAAGCTGCGTGTACAAAACCGCCATATATTTTGACTGAATGTACGTCTGTTCATTTGTGAGATACGTATTTCTGCTTACCGCAAGTTCAGTGGTTGTCAATCCTCCGAATTCAAATTTCTTATTAGCTAAATCGTACGCAAGTTTCGCATTATCTCTCGCTACTTTTGACGATTTCTGCTGAGCCTGATTGGCAACTGCATTTTGCCAAGCCGTTTCTATATTGGAATACAATGTTTTTCCAGCGCTTATTTTGTCCAGATTATTCTGTTCAATATTTATTTTTGCAAGCTGCACATTGGTCTCATTTTGTTTTTTTGAGAAAATCGGAATATTCAGAGACAGTCCAACAGATTTGTTAAAGTTATTTTTAACCTGATTAAAATAGCTGTAATCCTGTGTACTTGTAAATCCTGTATTCAAGCCTGCTGTTGCAGAAAGTGTTGGTAAATACCCTGTTTTTGTAATTTTAAGACTTTTGTTAAGAATTTCACCTTGGGCATCATAAATTTTCAGATCCGGAAGATTTTCTGTTGCTAATGCATATACCTGCTGTTTTTCAGGAATTTCATCCATCAAATCGTTCATCTCCACTTTTTCAATCTGAAAATCAACACTTGGATCTAATTCTAGCAACTGTTTCAGTTTTAAAACCTGCTGGTTATAAAGATTCTGACTACTCACCACCGTATATTGATTCTGAGCATTTTGAGTTTCTACATCTGCCAGTTCTAATTTTGAAATAGCCCCGTTTTTATATTTTGTCTGTGTGAGTTTCAATTCCTGAGCTGAAGAACTTACCGTATTGTTTGCAATTTCTATCCCTTCATAGTAATACAAAGCCTGTAGATAAGCATTCAGAACATTCAGAACAATATTATTTTCGGCTTGTTTCTGGTACAATTCTGACTGATCTGCCAGTATTTTATTTTGCTCAATCTGAAGGTTCAATTTATTCCCCTGATACAAAACCGCATTGGCTGAAATCCCGAAACTGTTTGAAAGAATATTCTGGTTGACAAAACTACTGGTAATAGGGTCTATACTCGATCCATTAGTCAGTCCCAAAGAAGAGGAACCATAAATAGTCGGCAGTTTATTGTTTTTTTGTTGCTGATAATTGATTTGAGCAGTTGTTTTATTTAAAACTGTTTTTTTAACAGTGATGTTATTTTCTACTGCATAATTAAGACAATCCTGAAGCGTCCATATTTTTTGAGCAGGCGCAAAGATGCTGGTAAAGAGTGCTATAATAAGATACTGTTTCATTGTCTGTCTGTTTTACAAAACAAAATTGCTCAATCATGAAACCAATATCAAATGTAATAGACAAACGGTAGAATTGTATAGAAGAACAGCCGTTTTTTACGATAAGAAAGTATTACAAAAGTCTTTGAAAGGATATAAAAACAAAAAAAAGAGACTGAAAAAATCAATCTCTTTTTTATCTATTTTTTTAAATATTATTACAATCCGATTACCGGCATTGATAACATTAAGATGTTTTCGTTGTCTTCAAGACCATCAAGCGGCTCGATGATTCCCGGTCTGTTAGGTTGAGACATTTTCATGGTGATATCGTCTGACCCTAGAATTGTCAACATTTCTGTTAAGAATTTAGAGCTAAATCCGATGTTGATATCTTCCCCGTTGTAATCACAAGGAATCTGCATATCTGCTTTGTTTGCATATTCTGTATCTTCTGCATGAAGGTGAAGAATGTTTGCAGAAAGCTTGAATCTTACCTGATTGGTAGATTTGTTTGACATGATAGAAGCTCTTTTGATTGCTCCCAACAATAAGTTTCTGTTAATCGTTAATACATTCGGGTTTTCCTTAGGAATTACCGCCGTATAGTTAGGATATTTCCCATCGATCAGTCTACAGATCCAGATATGCTTACCAAACGTAAATTTAGCCATGTTCTCATTGAAATCGATAGTCACATCTTCGTTTGAACTTGCTAAGATATTTTTGAAAATATTCAAAGGTTTTTTAGGCATAATGAATTCCATTGGCTCGGCATTCATTAAGTCTGTTCTTTTGTACACAACCAATCTGTGAGAATCGGTAGAAACGAAGTTGGTTTCGTTTTCTCCAAACTGGAACAATACTCCTGTCATTACCGGACGAAGAGAGTCGTTACTTGTTGCAAAAAGGGTATTGGTTAATGCTTCAGACAAAACTCCTGCAGACATTGTAACACTTTGGGAAGCGTCAAATTCAGGTAATTCAGGATAGTCATCTGCATTATCTAATGCTACTGCGAAATTGTCTTTCTCATCTAAAATCTCAAGCTGACTTCCCGTTCCTTCCGCATTATCCTTCACCGCTAAGGTAAGTGGCTGCTCTCCGTATGTCTTAATAAAATCCTGAAAAATTTTAGCCGGAACAGCAAATTTCCCTGTATCATCAGACTTCACTTCAAGAGAAGTTACAAGAGTAGTCTCGCCATCAGATGCTGTAATGGTAACGTTGTTTCCGTCTAGTTCAAGAAGATAGTTTTCTAAAATAGGTCTCGATTGAGAGCTTGATATTACACCACTTACAGTTTGTAACGCCTTCTGCAGTTCACCACTTGAAATAATAAATTTCATAGATTTAAAAATAAGTTTCTACAAATATAATAAATAGAAAACAGATAGAAAAGAATAATTATGAGAGTTATTAACATCCATCGTTAATCTGTTTTCAAACTTGAAATTATGTTTAAGTTTTTATAATCGTTGATTTTTGCATCAAAAATCTCCGTTGTATAGTAGCTAATATTCACTTTTTTATTTACCAGACCATTGTATTCTTTAGGCAAATCAAGATTGGATTCTATGGTTGAGACCCAATAAAATTTGGTTAAGTTTTTATTGTCTCCCACCACATGAAATACTAAAAAATTATCTTTTTCAATTTTTGAAACAGTTCCGCTAATAAGCAGTTGAGAAGATTCTGCGTCACCATCATTTTCGTCATCACCCATTACTTTTGAAAAAACATCAGGACATTCGGTCACCATCATCATTCCCACCTGTACTCCAAAATTTTCCATCTTTTTTTCGTTAGAGATATCCGCAACAAGATCAATTCCAAAATCTCTTTTAAGCTCATTTTTATAAGATGCCGCATGTTTGAAAGCACATAAGCCAAACTGCGTACTCATCTCTTTTTTCGTTTTGTTTGTTGCATCAATATTTTTTATGCATTCACAAACTTCGCGGGAAAATTTTTGTTTATATTCTTGAGAAAAGGCAAAAGCTGAAACAGAAACAAATATACCGATCAATAGATTTTTCTTCATTATTGTTATTTTTTTCAAAGATAATTGATTCGCATAGTAATTTCAAAGTACTTATTCTATATTTGTAAAAAAATATCATGCGAAAGCCTCCTATTCATAAAAGTTTTTTTAACGCTTTCCGAGGTATTTTTTTGATGATAAAAAGTGAACGAAATTTTCAGATCGAGCTTTTGGCTTTTTTTATTAATCTCTCTTTGATTTTCTATTTAAAACTTTCTTCGATAGATACCATTTTAATTTTAATTGTCTCTTTTGGTGTTTTAATAGCCGAGATCTTCAATACAGCCATTGAAAAAATCTGCGATATTGTACACCCTGAATTTGACAGAAGAATTGGGTTTATTAAAGATATTGCAGCAGGCGCAGTGATTTTAATGGCGATCGTGTCTGTAATTGCAGGAATTTTAGTCTATTGGAAATATGTTTTTAATTAAATATCTACAAGATTCATTCTACACGCTTACTTTACCGCAATTAAAATATCAACTTCCGCATCGGTAGGATTTTGAGCTTTTTCTCCATAAATTTCAAAATCCGCCGTAAAAATTCTCCCAACATCCATCTTCCAAATTTTCAACCATTCATTAATAACTAAATTTTTTGACAGGTCTCCTGTTGCTGTAAATTTCACATATTTTCCGCCATCAAAGGAATAACCGACCATTCCCTCCGGAATAAAATCCAGGCTTTCTACTTTACAGCCCAGAACTGTTGTATAAGGCTTTGTATGATCTTTCTCATAATCCGTATATATTGAATAAATGGTGTTATCAATTGTATTCGGAATATTACTCAAAATATTTTCATTCATCAGTTTCTCCCATAGTACCGGAATATCTTTTCCTGCTTGCTCGTTTTCATTAGTCGTTCTTACCGAGATACCGATTACTTTGAAAGGTTCTATTTTAACATTTTCCATTTCTTATTTTTTTGTAGAACAAAGATAAAGACATGCAGTGACAACTAGTTGTCAGGAATACAATGACTATTTTAAATTCCTCCTTGAACAGAATATGTATGAACATTAAATAATGAAATTGTCTATTTTCCAACGTAAATAAATCCTGATTTTCCGGATTTAAAAACCGTTTCTATTCTTTGATAATCATCCACTTCATATTCATCAGCTTGTAGAATTTCTTCCTCCGTAACTTCAAACAAAACACCTTCTACCTCATCTTCTGTATTTCCGGAAAAGACCAAAATCGGATGGTATTTCTGATTGCTTTTTCTTAACACTTCAGGGTCGGTGATTTCCAGCATTTCAAGTTTATATCCTGTCAGAATATCTTTTTCTCCTTTTAAAACCCGTCCGAAAGTTTCAATCTGAACCTGCTCTTTCTGCAAAGTTCCGTAAGAAAATAAATTAGTCATTATAAATATTTTTCAATAATTGGAATTGCAATTTCAGCCATCATTCCGTACCCTTTTTCATTGGGATGCACACCATCTGCAGAAAGTAATATTTCTTTATCATGTAAAAAAGCGGAATGAAAATCAATATAATGCAATGAATTTTCGGCCGCTATATTTTTTATAACTTCATTGTAAATAAGAACCTCATCGTTCGTTCTCAGTTTTCCTGAAGCGACAACCACTCCATCTACGTTTTTAGAAAAAGGAAGAATACTTACCAGATAAATATTCTCAGAATATTTTTTAGCTTCTTCAACTGCTTTCAAAACATTCGTTTTAAAATTTTTCGGATTTACCATTTGGACACCTTCTTTAATCGCCAAATCATTTGCTCCGTAACTAATGAAAACCACATTTCCTTCTACAGCATTTCTTGCTTCCATCTCATTAGAAATTCTTTTCACTAAACCATCCGTGGTTTCTCCCCCAATTCCGAGATTGAAAAGAATGAATTCATGACTTCCTTCATTATATTTCTGTAAAGCATATCTTTTCAGAATATCGACCCAACCGCCAAAAACTCCATCATATTCTCCGTAAGTGATGCTGTCACCGAAGAACAAGCCATACCTCATTTTTTTCATTTACTTTTTCAATATTTTTATTTGTAAACTTTGAACCATTAATCAGTCTTAAAATCTTAAATACTTAATGCTTAACCTAGTCCAAAATTAGTGTAATATTTTTGTGTGATTCTATAATTTCAATTAAAATTTCAAATAAAGTTGGTCCGTTTCCCTCAATCAGTTCATCCAGTTTTTGTTGAATCAATTTAACATTAAAAGGTTTTCCCTGCTTTATTTTATTTTCGTAAAATTCTTTGGTTACATCAAATCCTAAATCTTCTTTTGATTTTTGCGAATTTTTCCAGGTAATATCTGTTTCCACTCCATATAAAATATCGTCAAAACCATCCAAAGTTCCGACTTTCCAATCCTCATCTTTCATAAAAAGCTGAGAAAATTCCTCGTAGAAACCTTTTAAATCAGAAAAATGACTACCATCGATAACAGTTATTTTTTTATTTATTTTTTCATGTTCCATCTTTAATTATTGTTTACTAATCATTATAAAATAGCAAAAACGGACCCGAATGTTATAACACTCAAATCCGTTTTTTATTGAAATTGTATTTAATTTACTTAAGATGTATAAATGATAGTCCTAAAAAAACCTCATAGAATAAGGAATCTATGAGGTTTACTATTTTTATTTGAAGTATTCTACTCCGTTTTTGAATATATTGTGGTAATTCGCGGTTGGAATGTTTTTCAGCAATCCTTCTGCAAAACGTTCCGGATGTCCCATCCTACCGAATATTTTACCGTCCGGACTGGTGATTCCTTCAATTCCGAACAATGAATTATTTGGATTAAACGGCATTCCGTGAGCAATATTTCCTTCTAAATCTAAGTACTGCGTTGCAATCTGTCCGTTTTCATACAGCTTCTGAATCTCTGCTTCCGAAGCCATAAAACGACCTTCACCATGAGAAATCGGAATGGTGAACACCTGCCCCTTCATTCCTTTTAACCAAGGCGATTCGTCATTCACTACTCTTACATTCACCATCTGAGAAATATGTCTTCTTATCGCGTTGTGAGCCAACGTTGGAGAATTTTCATCCAAATCTTTGATTCTTCCGTAAGGTAATAATCCAGATTTAACCAAAGCCTGGAAACCGTTACAGATACCGATGATCATACCATCTCTATCCAATAATTCGTGAACTGCATTTCTCATCTTCTCGTTCTTTAAAACGTTTACAATGAATTTTGCAGAACCATCCGGCTCATCACCTGCAGAGAAACCTCCTGAGAATGCTAAAATCTGAGAAGTTTTGATTTCTTCTACCCAAGCATCAATACTTTCATCCAACAATTGGTGATTGATGTTGATTAAAGGTAAACTGCTGATTGCAGCTCCCTCTTTTGCGAAAGCATTCAACGTGTCATATTCACAGTTTGTTCCCGGGAAAACCGGTGCAAATACTTTTGGCTGAGCGATTCCATGCTTTTTGATGATAATATTTCTTGGGTTGATCGAGTTTAATTTTTCATCGATTTCAACCGTGATTTTTTCTTTTTCAATCGTTGGGAAAAGATTCTCAAAAGTGTTTGTATTTGCTGATAACAACTTTTCAATCGCGAATTCAGCCTCATTAATTTTAATACTATTTGAATCTTTAACTTCTCCAATTAATTGAAGGTTTACAGAGCTTAATTCTTCTTTAGATTCGATGATTAAGCTACCGATATTTTTAGCTAGTAAAGCATTTTCAACAACTGTAATTTCAGCACCTAATCTGTTTCCGAAGCTCATTTTTGCTAAAGCCACTGCAACTCCTCCTTCTTTAACTGTTTTTACAGAAACGATTTTTCCGGCTTTAATATTTTCGAAAATAAATTCAAAAACAGCTTTTAAAGCATCATAATTCGGAAGTCCGTTTTCCTGAGCAGTGTGATTGAAGAAATAAACTTTATTTCCTGCCTTCTTAAATTCAGGAGAGATAATATTTTTCTTTTCTCCGTTGGCACAAGCAAAAGAAATCAATGTTGGCGGAACATTCAGATCTTGGTACGTTCCACTCATTGAATCTTTTCCTCCGATGGCAGCCAATCCAAAGTTAATCTGAGCATCGTAAGCTCCCAACAAAGAAGCTAAAGGTTTTCCCCATTTTTCAGGATTCTGACCTAATTTCTCAAAATACTCCTGGAAACTAAATCTGATATTTTTGTAATCGCCACCCATCGCAACGATTTTCGCCACACTTTCAACTACAGCATAAGAAGCTCCCAACAAAGAGTTCTGTTTAGAAATCTCTGCATCGAATCCCCAACTTGCCAAAGAAACGGTTTCAATATCTTTTGCTCCGATGATCGGTAATGTCTGAACACTTCCTTCCATCAAAGTCTGCTGGTATTTTCCACCTAAAGGCATTGCAACCGTAGTCGCACCGATAGAAGAGTCAAACATTTCCAACAATCCTTTTTGAGAAGCCACATTTTTATCTCCTAAAATTTTCAGGAAGTTCTCTTCATTAAATGAAGGAGTTTCTTCTTTTACTTCATTAAGGTGAGTAATTTTAACTTCCTGACTTTTTGAACAACCGTTCGTATCTAGGAATTCTCTTGAAAGGTCAACAATTTTATCGCCTTTCCAGAACATCTGCATTCTTCCTGAATCCGTCACTTTCGCCACTTCAACAGCCACAATATTTTCAGCTTCACAGAATTTAATGAACTGTTCTTTATCTTTTGGTTCAACCACAACTGCCATTCTTTCCTGAGATTCGGAAATAGCCAGTTCCGTTCCGTTCAGACCTTCGTATTTTAAAGGTAAAACATCAAGGTTTACTTCTAGAGAATCGGCAATTTCACCAATTGCTACAGAAACACCTCCAGCTCCGAAGTCGTTTGATTTTTTAATTAATCTCGTCACTTCAGGATTTCTGAATAATCTCTGGATTTTTCTTTCTTCAACGGCATTTCCCTTCTGAACTTCAGAACTCATCGTGTGAATAGAAGTTTCGTCCTGTTCTTTTGAACTTCCGCTCGCTCCTCCAACTCCGTCACGACCAGTTGCACCACCTAAAATGATGATAGAATCACCAGCTTCAGGTTTTTCACGTCTTACCCAATCTACAGGAACGGCTCCGGCAACGAAACCAACTTCCATTCTTTTTGCTTTATAACCTTCATCGTAGATTTCAGAAACCATTGTAGTTGCCAAACCGATTTGATTACCGTAAGAAGAATATCCGTTCGCCGCCTGTTTTGTGATCGTTTTTTGAGGTAATTTACCCGGTAATGTTTTATCAACAGATTCCAACACATCAGCAGCACCCGTTAATCTCATTGCCTGGAAAACGAAAGAACGTCCGGACAAAGGATCTCTGATCGCTCCTCCTAAACATGTTGAAGCTCCTCCGAAAGGTTCGATTTCCGTTGGATGATTGTGTGTTTCGTTTTTGAATAATAAATACCAAGGTTCTTTTTCACCGTCATATTCAGCTTCGATTTGGATCGTACAAGCGTTGATTTCGTCAGAAACCACCAAGTTCTCCAAATTGCCTGTTTTATGGAAATATCTTCCGCAAACTGTCGCCAGATCCATCAAAGAGATAGGTTTCAATTCACGTCCTAAAAATTTTCTTTTTTCGATATAATCATTGAAAATAGTTTCCAATGTATGTTTGAACTGTCCTTCAAATTCAATGTTTGATAATTCTGTTTCAAACGTTGTGTGACGACAGTGGTCACTCCAATACGTGTCTAAAACTTTAAGCTCAGTTTCCGTAGGGTTTCTGTTCTCCGTTTTAAAATACTCCTGAATGAATTTCAAATCGTCTAAACCTAATGCAAAACCATGATTATTAAAGAACTCTTCAAGCTGAGCATCATCAAAATTGATAAAGTTTTCGTGAACAATTACTTTTGATGGTGTTTCTTCTGCAGGAATATTTAAAATACTTAAATCTTTCTCCTGAGATTCTACTTTATTGATTAACAAGTCTTTGATTTTTGCTAAATCAGATTCGGAAACTCCTTCAAATTCGATCAATTTACCACTTCTTACTTTAGACTTTTCATTTTCAGTCAATAAAGCAATACATTGTTGAGCAGAATCTGCACGTTGGTCGTACTGCCCCGGTAAAAATTCTAAAGCGAAATAAATTCCTTGTGCAGGATTTTCTTCGATTAAAATATCAGTAACCGGATCTACGAAAGTACTGTTTACTACTTTTTCGAATTCACCATCGTTTAAACCAAAAATATCGTAAACGTTATACACTTTTACGCTTTGGATAGACGGCACCACCGCTTTTACTTCATCAAAAATTTTTGGACTTTCAACATCGAAAATTCCTCTTTTTTCTACGAAAATTCTTTTGTTATTAGACATTAGATGTCAGATATTTAAATATTATTAGACTTTATTTACTTAATTTATTCGGATGATCCGGATGCTCTTTTTGAAAATTTTCAGCTTCTACGATTTGAGCTTCCAACCACTTTTCAAAAAGAATTTTTCCATTTTCAAAATCCATTGCATAGATCGTTTTACCATCTTGTGATGCTAAAAATTTGAATTCATATGATAATCCTGCTTCCAATTTCCTATAATCATAGGTATTGATCTGATAAAACGGGAAGTTTTCTTTTGGCCTTTCTATGATTTCAAAGAATAATTTCTTTTCATTTTCAGACAACTTCGTAAAATGGTTTACATAGTATAATTCTGAAAGCTTTTTATTTTGTTTTTCGAAAAACTGAAGAATATTCTTCTCTTTTTCATTGTATTTAAATGGATTCGGAAAATATTTCCCGTCAACTTCAACAGTATTTTCTGATTTTGAAACAGGTTTTACAATTTCTCCTTTGAAATTCATCACCCCCCAAGTTCCGCCAACGATTGCTTTATGTTCGTCTTGGGTCTTTTCCCAATCGCAACCGTCACAAAAGGCGGCATACCCGTAATTAAAAGGCGATACAAAATCATGTTCTGGTTTAATGATAACCGTTCCGTTTCTGTCTACAAAACCAACTTTTCCGTTTTTAACAAACCTTCTTGCGCCTTCAGAGAAATAGTCTGCTCCGTTGTCGTAAAAGAAAGGTTTATACAGGAAATTTCCTTTTCTGTCGTAGACATAGCCCCATTCATTTTCCTCAGGTTTTTCATCGTTTTTAAAACCATCAAAATAGATAGTTTCTCCTTTTACCAATTCTCCGTCTTTCAAATCTGAAAAAACTTTAAACTGTGCAGGAACAATGATTTTCCCGTTTTGATTTTTAACTCCAACCAACGAATCTTTTGATTTAAAATACTTTAAAACTTCCTTTTCCTGAGAAAAAGAAAGCATCGGCATTAATAAAATGGCTACAAGTATTTTTTTCATAAATCAGTTTGGTTTGGTTAAAAATAAAATATGCAGCCCGAAAAGACTGCATACTTTATATTATACTTTAAGATCAGCCTCTAATCCTATTAAGTCTTTGTTTTGATCAATGATCGGCTGAACTTCATTGGCAATGAATTCTTCCGTCTGTATTGGTGCAAAACCGATGAAGTTTTTAGGATCAAGAACTTCTTTTAATTTTGATTTATCTAGTTTTAATGAATCGTCATTCAGGATTCTTTCGATAAGGTCGTTTTCTTTTCCTTCTTCTTTTACCTTTTTAGACGCTTCCATAGAATGAACTCTGATTACCTCGTGAATTTCCTGACGGTCACCACCAGCTTTTACTTCTTCCATGATGATGTATTCTGTCGCCATGAAAGGAAGCTCTTCCATAATATGCTTGTTGATTCTGTTCGGATATACTACAATTCCATTCATGATATTATTCCAAATCAATAGAATGGCATCAACTGCTAAAAACGCTTGTGGAATTGTTAACCTCTTGTTTGCAGAATCATCCAATGTTCTTTCGAACCATTGTGTTGAAGCCACCATTGCAGAACTTGTCGTCAAAGACATTACATATTTTGCTAGTGCTCCGATTCTTTCGCTTCTCATTGGATTACGTTTGTAAGCCATAGCCGATGAACCGATCTGGTTTTTCTCGAATGGTTCTTCAATTTCCTTAAGATTTTGAAGTAAACGTAAATCGTTTGTGAATTTATGTGCAGATTGTGCGATATTTCCTAATAAAGCAACCACTTTAGCATCGATTTTTCTGTCATAAGTCTGTCCGGAAACTCCGAACACTTTTTCGAAACCGAATCTTTTTGAAAGTTCTTTATCTAAGTGTTTTACTTTAGAATAATCTCCGTTGAAAAGTTCCAGGAAACTTGCAGCAGTTCCCGTAGTTCCTTTCACTCCTCTGAATCTCAATGTTTCTAAGAAGAAATCAAGCTCCTCGATGTCAAGAACCAAGCTTTGTAACCAAAGTGTAGCTCTTTTTCCAACAGTCGTTAACTGAGCTGGTTGGAAATGGGTGAATCCTAACGTTGGAAGGTCTTTATACTGAATTGCAAAATCCGAAAGATTTTTCATCACGTTCACCAACTTTTTCTTTAAGATCAAAAGTCCGTCACGGATTTGAATTAAGTCTGTATTATCTCCTACAAATGCTGAAGTTGCTCCCAAGTGAATAATTCCTTTTGCTGAAGGCGCCACATCACCATACGCATGAACGTGAGCCATTACATCATGACGGAATTTTTTTTCATACTCAGCTGCTTTATCGTAATCGATGTTTTCAGCATTAGCTTTCAACTCAGCGATTTGCTCGTCTGTGATGTCAAGTCCAAGGTCTTTTTCGATTTCAGCAAGGGCAATCCAAAGCTTTCTCCAGTTCTGGAATTTATTGTTGTGAGAAAAGTTAAACAACATTTCTTCGCTTGAATAGCGTTCTTCCAAAGGATTTTTGTAGGAATTCATTCTTTTCTTTTACTTTTTAGATGATGCAAAAATACGGTTTTTAAACGAGAGAGAAAAATGCTTTTTTTAAACACAAATTGCAGTAATTTTTATATTAAAAGCATCAATGAGATCTTGAAAAATTCATTATTATAAGAGCCTGTTTAAATTTGATTAATTAAAAAGAATCTTCATTCATTTTTTGACGCAAAGATTTTACTTAAAGACTGATTATTATAAAGTGAGCAATGAAGAATCAACAAGTTGATTTGATGAAGCTGCGTTTTCAAGCTTCGCGAAGTAAATATCATGTGTCTTTGCTTCCTAAAAATAATGGATAAAGTGGAATTAAAATTTTGCGTTTTAAAATCATAGAATCATACAATTATTAAATTTAAACAGGTTCTAAATCTTGCAAACTGAAAATGTTTTATCATAAATTTGTTGCTTCGTTTTAAAACAATAATGAAATGGGCAGTCTGAAGAAATTAGAAATTAAAAAGAACATTCAAAAAGAGGAAGATAAAAATCTGTCTTTTCGGGTTTTTGATTTGACGGAAGAGAATCTGAGAGATTATTTTAAACCACACAAAAAAGATCATTTTTTAATTATTGTTATTGAAAACGGAACATTACAGCTTCATATTGAAGATAAAATTAATTATTTGAAGGCTGGAAAAATTTCCGTTGTATTTCCGGAACAGGTTCATTTCATTTCAGATCTAAGTCAAGATTTACAGGGGAAAATCATTCTGTTTGAAGAAATATTATTCTGTTCCGATATTCTTAAAAATGAGCTGAGTACTTATAATGTCAATCTTTCAACACAACTCAACTGTACCATTCTTTCGAAAGAAGATTTTGAGCAAAGTCTACATTCAATTCACCTCATCCAGGGAATTTATCAGAAGCCAAGTCTTATAAAGAAAGAACAGGCTAGATTTCTAATCAAAATATTTTTGTTAGGTTTAATTGAATCTGTTCATGGTTTACATCCCATTTTACATAAAGAAACGACTGATAAACCAGTTTATGTCCAGTTCAAAAAATTACTGAATGAACATTACAAGGAATATCGCACAGTTCAGTATTACGCGGAAGAATTAGCAATTACTCCAAAAAAATTAAATTCAATTACCAAAAAGCATTGTGGAGAGACTGCAATTCAGGCCATTCACAATCGAATTTTAATGGAAATAAAACGTCAGTTGATGTTTTCCGACCTTTCTCATAAGGAAATCGCCTTTGACTTAGGTTTCAATTCTCCTTCTGCTCTCAATAAATTTGTAAAGGCAAAACTGAAAGAAACTCCTACCGAACTTCAGCAGGAATTGGCGCAAATGTATAACGCGTAGTCCTGTTTGTATAACATGTCTTGTTTTGGCTTATCTACTTTTGTATCATCAAAAATTAAGAAAAAATGAGCAAATTATTTATTGCAGGAGAGGTTTTCCATGGTGCAGGAACTCTTGAAGAATTAAAAAATATTAAAGGAACAAAAGCAGTAATTGTAACAGGAGGAAGCTCAATGAGAAAGAGCGGAACACTAGATAAAGCGGTTGCTTATCTTGCTGAAGCAGGAATCGAAACTCAGATTTTCGAAGGTGTGGAAGAGGATCCATCCTCTGAAACTTGTATGAAAGGAGCTGAAATGATTCAAAATTTTCAGCCGGAATGGATTATCGGTTTAGGAGGTTGTTCAGCAATTGACGCA
Organism: Chryseobacterium tagetis; assembly: GCF_016735585.2. GTDB lineage: Bacteria > Bacteroidota > Bacteroidia > Flavobacteriales > Weeksellaceae > Chryseobacterium > Chryseobacterium tagetis. The sequence goes on along the minus strand of NZ_JAERSE020000003.1, from coordinate 619,602 downwards.
GCAAAAATTATGTGGGTATTTTATGAATATCCTGATGCGGATTTCGATGCAATGATCAAGCCTTTTACTGTTCCGGTTTTAAGAAATAAGGCAAAATTCATCGCGATTCCTTCTACAAGCGGAACGGGAACTGAAACAACAGGTCTTGCTGTTATTACAGACAGAGAAAAAGGGGTAAAATATCCTATCGTTTCTTATGAACTAACTCCGGACATTGCCATTGTTGACGGTGAAATCTGTGCTTCAATGCCGTCTCACGTTACTTCTAATACAGGGCTTGATGCATTGACTCATTGCGTGGAAGCTTATGTTTCAAACATTGACAATAATATTGCAGATGCACTTTCTAAAGGTGGTTTGGAGATTGTTTTTGATAATTTGAAAGAAGCGGTAGAAAATCCGAACAATATTACAGCCCGTCAGAATATGCATGATGCATCATTTATGGCTGGCTTGGCATTCAACAATGCATGGCTAGGAATTGTTCATTCATTGTCTCATCAGGTTGGTGCTTTGTACGGAATTCCTCATGGTGCTTCTAATGCCATTTTCCTTCCGAATGTGATTCGTTACAACGCTCAGGCGACAAACCGTTTTCCTGATTTGGCGAAAGTGATCGGTAAAGAAACAGCGGAAGATTTGGCTCAGGCCATCGAAACATTGCGTTCTGAAGTTAATAATCAATCAGCAATTAAAGAGTTTGGAATTTCAAGAGAGGATTGGGATAAAAACCTTGATTACATTGCTAACAATGCGTTAATTGATCCTTGTACAGGGTTCAACCCTAGAGTTCCATCATTGGAGGAGTTGAAAGCGATTTACAATGCTTGTTATGAGGGCGTTGTTTATCAAGAGGCTGTAACCGCTTAATTTTCAATTCAATTTTAAAATAAAAAAACAGGAAATTTCATTGAGGTTTCCTGTTTTTTTGATCTTATACTTTAAGTTTTTAGATTATTTACTTATGATTGAGATGCTTCCTTCGTCAGAATGACAAAAGTAAAACACAGTTTGTTATTACATCAAAAAGCCACTCTTTCGAATGGCTCAGATCTGTTTTTTTGAAAACTATTTTACTGATAGATCACCACATCATTTTTAGTAATCTGATATCTTTTTTTATAAGGGATCAAAGTATACGTGTCTTTTATATGACTTCCACTTTTCCAAAGCTTTTCTTTTCCCTGTCTGTCAAGAATAATACTTTTTGCACTTGCATCGGGAATAAAAACCTCAGCTTTTTTCATGTCTTTGCTGAAAATAACGGCTGTCATTGAAGTATAACTTTTGTCTGTGCTTACTTCTTTTAATTTAATTTTCTGTTCGAAAACTCTTACACAGTTATTTCTAAGCTGTGAATACGTATAGCCTGCTGAAGCTTTACAGCCATGAACATCTTTGTCACCTCCCACAACAGGAGCTTTTTGTGCAAAAGTCAAAGCAGCAAGGAACAAGATACTGAATACAATTGTTTTTTTCATGTTTTTAAATATTAAGTTTATGGTTTGGTAAAAATTACACCAAAAATATGGTATCAGTTTATTTCTTTCTAAATTACAAAAAAACCGCTCAAATTGAGCGGCTTATATTATTTATTTTGTCCAGTTGATTTTTGAATGTTTCACATCGGAAGAGTTGGTTCCGATCATGATATCAAATTCTCCGGATTCCCAATCATACTTTAAGTCTCCGTTATAGAATTTTAAGTTTTCAGGACTAATGTCAAAGGTAATTTTTTTAGATTCTCCTTTTTTCAGCATCACTTTCTGGAAGCCTTTTAATTCTTTTACCGGTCTTGTAATGCTTCCCACCATATCTCTGATATATAATTGGACAACTTCTGCCCCATCATAGTTTCCTGAGTTAGTTACTGTAACTGAAGCCTGAACGGTCTGGTTTCCTTTTGGATTTGCATTGGAAACCGTCATATCAGAGTAATTGAATTTTGTATAACTCAATCCGTAACCAAATGGATACAACGGAGTGTTGCATTCATCCATATAGTTTGAACGGAATCTCTGATATTCACATTTATCAACCAATGTCTGATCTAATGGGCGACCTGTATTTTTAGCATTGTAATAGATTGGAACCTGACCTAAACTTCTTGGGAATGTCATTGGCAATTTTCCTGAAGGATTTACTTTTCCGAAAAGAACATCGGCAATTGCATTTCCTGCTTCTGAACCTGCAAACCAAGCATTCAGGATAGCATCAGGAGTGTCTTTCACATTCGTTAAAGCTAAAGGACGACCTGTGAAAAGGACCATTGCGATTGGTTTTCCTGTCTTTTTTAATTCATTTAACAAGTCTACCTGAGACTGAGGAATCGTAATTTCAGTTCTTGAAGAGGATTCACCGCTCATTTCTGCCGATTCTCCGATTGCCAAAACGATCACATCTGATTTTTTTGCAATATCAACCGCTTCTTTCAATAATTCTTCTTTTGAACGGCTATCTCTGTCGGTTTTTTTACCGTGAGCTGCATAAATGTCTTCTAATTTTGCATCGTAATCAATATTCGCTCCTTTAGCAGAAAGGAATTTCACATCTTTACCATAATTTGCCTGAAGACCCTGCATTAAGTTAACAGAAATAGCATGTTTTGTAGCTACACTCCAGGTTCCTGCCATATTCATCGAATTGTTTACCAATGGTCCAATGACAGCAACTGTACCTGATTTCTTCAAAGGCAATACCTGGTTTTCATTTTTCATCAATACCATCGACTGAGCTGCGGTATTTCTTGCGATGTTACGGTTTTCCAGATTGTAAACCTCTTTTTCAGCCAGCTTTGCACTTCCGTATTTGTAAGGATCATCAAACAATCCTAAATCATATTTAGCTTCAAGAATTCTTCTTGCCGCCATATCGATTTCAGCCTGTGTAACTTTTCCTTCTGATAAAGATTTTTTTAATGTTGTTAAAAAACCTTCTCCTACCATATCCATATCAACACCTGCTTTTAACGCCAATGCAGAAACCTGCTGAAGATCTCCCATTCCGTGATCTACCATTTCGTTGATTCCTGTATAATCGGTAACAACAAAACCTTTGAATTTCCACTGATCTCTTAAAACATCGGTCTGCAACCATTTGTTTCCTGTTGCCGGAACTCCGTCAACTTCATTGAAAGAAGCCATTACAGAAGCTACTCCCGCATCAACCGCTGCTTTGTAAGGTGGGAAATATTCGTTGAACATTCTCACATGACTCATGTCAACTGTATTGTAATCTCTTCCCGCTTCTCCTGCTCCGTACAATGCGAAATGCTTTACACAAGCCAAAATGGTATTTCCGATTGAAAGATCTTTTCCTTGGTAACCATACACCATATTTTTAGCAATCTCACTTCCTAAGTACGGATCTTCACCTGAACCTTCAGAAACTCTTCCCCATCTTGGTTCACGGGAAATGTCTACCATTGGCGAGAACGTCCAGTTAATTCCGTCTGCTGAAGCTTCTCTTGCGGCAACTCTTGCTGACTGCTGAATTAAATTCATATCCCAAGAAGCCGCTAAACCTAACGGAATCGGGAATGTCGTTTCATAACCGTGAATAACATCCATCCCAAAAATCAAAGGAATTTTCAAACGGCTGTTTTCTACTGCCACTTTTTGAACGGCTCTGATCTTTTCGGCTCCTTTTATGTTAAATAGTCCTCCCACTAAGCCCATCTCAACTTTTTTTCCAATATCTGAGCTTTTAGCCAATCCTGTGGTAAAATCACCTGAACTTGGTAAGTTTAGCTGACCAATTTTCTCGTCTAATGTCATTTTAGACAAAAGATTGTCTACAAAAGCTTTCTTTTTAGACTGATACTGCGCCGTCTGATATGACTGAACAGGCTTCGTGACCATTTCCTGCGCCGAAAATACAGGTGCCAATGCTAAGGTGGCGATTACAATTAACTTTTTCATAAATCTATCTTCTTTAATTATAGTTCTATTTTTTTTGTTTTTTTATAATGTATTTTAAACGCAAAGCTCACAAAGGTTTTTTCTTTAAAATTACCCTGCCTATTTTTTCTTTTTGCAAAGGTGTTTCACTCAGCAAAGGCTTACTGTTTAAAATATTTATACTAAATTATTTCTCTTTTTTCTTTGAGAGCATCCATTCATACAGTTTAGGATTTGAATAGGTTGAATCCCAAGAATTATGGTTGTCATTTGGAAAGATTGTCAATTCTGCAGATGGATTCACCGGATGTAGTGCCTGATAAAAATGAAATGCATTCTCCGGTAAAACTACATCGTCCATTCCGCCATGAAAGATCTTCATGTTTAAATTTTTGTACTGATCGATGTTCGCATACATCACTCTATCGGTAGGTGCACAGACTGAAACTACGGCAGCAAACATTTCCGGATGCTCCATTGCCAATTTCAACGTTCCCCAACCTCCCATAGAAAGTCCTGTAAGGTAAATTCTGGAAGCATCTATCTTATATTTCTGCTGAATTTCTTTAATCAAATTATAAACGCTCACCGTATCCCACCAAGTGTTTTCCGGACATTGAGGCGCTAAAATCGCAACCGGTTCTTTTATCAGATGTTTATAGGTAAACGGGCTGTGCGCTTTCACAATCTCCAGATTGTTTCCTCTTTCACCGGAACCATGAAGAAATACAATCAAAGGAACATTCCCTTTTGCTTTTTGAGGATAGTCAAGAATGTAAGATATCTTTTCATGTCTTGTAACTTCTTTATTTAATTCTGCCTTGATTTCCTGAGCGCTTAAACTCAATGACAGTGGCAGAAGTAAAAGCGGTAAGTGTTTTAGCTTTAAGTTCATTTTTCTATTTCAGGTTTTTGTGTGGTTTTGATTGGCTTCAATTAAACAGACATTAAATTCACAAAGAATTACTTAATGTTGTATTTTTCAGATTTGAAACTTAATTTCTTTAATCCCTGCTGAATTTCAGGAGCATTCATGAATAGTTTCCATAAAAATCCTGTTCTGTAGTTTTCAATCATCGGAGCTATCGTTCCCTGATCAATTGCCAAATATCTCGGCGTTGTCCAATTGTTATAATTGATTGAAGTCGCGTCATAAGGTCCTGCAGAACCAATAAATTCAGGTTTTTGAGTATACATAAATCTCATGAAATCCATAGATTCTTTTGGTGAATATGGAAAACTGCTCAATGCCGCAGTCGGAGTAATTACCCCACGATCATTTTGTGGAAAATGTGCGTCGTATCCCACACTTCCATCTTGATTTCTTGAGTATCCTGCTGTTAATCCCCAATAATTTGGACCGTACCCTTTCCATCCTTTTGGATTTTCAACACAATACTTGTAGTCGATAAGCACCTGATTTTTATTTAAATCAAAGTAATTTTTAATCAATTTATCTGATAAGTTCGTCGGATCTAAACCAATATAAGAATACTGAGTCCAAAATAGCGGTCCTCCATATTCTTCGGCTCCGTTATGCTTTACATACATTGGAAGTCCGTATTTTTCTTTGTCTGAAAGATAAGTTCCGTTTCTTGTCCAACCTTTGTAATAGGTCTCCGCATCAATTGAATAAGTTGGTGATGAAGCTGCTAAAATGTAAGTAATCAAACATTCATTATACCCCTGTAACGGAAAATTCATTTCCCACTGATATTCTGGCGACCAATGCCAGTAAAGAACTTTTTCACCACCTTTTGTATACCAGTTCCATTGAATTCCTTTCCAAAGCTCGTCACATTTTTTGGCCAAAGCTTTTTCTTCTGCATTTCCGTTTTTAAAGTATTCACGAACCATTAGAATTCCTGAAGTTAAAAACGCTGTTTCTACCAAATCTCCACCATTATCTTTTTTTCCAAAAGGAACTGTTTTTCCCGTTTCTCCATTGATCCAGTGTGACCAGGCTCCTTTATGACGATCTGCTTTTGCAAGGAAATCCATCATATGAGTCAGTCTTCTTACCGCTATTTGTCTTGGAACAAAACCTCTTTCAACTCCGACTAGTATTGTTGCTAAACCAAATCCTGATCCACCCGTTGTCACAACATGTTTATCATTATCCGGATAGATATCGTCTTCGTGATAACGCTCTCTTCCCAACATGGAATTGGGTTCCGCATAATCCCAAAAATACTTTAGGGCATCTTTTTGCACTCTGTCCATCAATTGCTCATCAGTAATATTGCTTTTTACAGTTTTTACTTTTGAAACTTCTTGTTTGGCATTTTGGGTATTTTTGCAGGAAATAGCAAATAGTGATGCTACAATGATGGGTAGTATTATCCTTTTCATTGAATCTTTTTTAAGAGAATATAAAAGAAGAGGAGAACTTTCATTCTCCTCTAAAGTTTTATCTGTAATTATTAGTAACCAGGGTTTTGAGTTAAAACACCGTTACTTTGATTAATGGAATTGAATGGAATTGGGAACACTTCATTTTTCCCAGCTTTATATCCATAAGAAGCTAAAACTGTTGTAGCCTGACCTGTTCTTACAAGATCTACAAAACGATCACCTTCTAACGCAAGCTCTACCCTTCTTTCATGCCAAATGGCATTCCTTAAGCCTACCTGTCCAGATGCAGTCGTATTTGGAAGCTGTGCTCTTGTTCTCACTTTATTCAAGTTAGTCGTTGCTGTCGCAGTATTTCCTAATTCATTCGCTGCCTCAGCATTGATCAGAAGAATTTCTGCGAATCTTAAGATTCTAATATTCTGAATAGAGCCATATGATCCACAAGTGCTATTATTCAAAGATGTTGGAACATATACTTTTTGATTCCACATATCACCTGCTTGAGAGTCTCCTTTGTGAATCAAATCGCCTTCAGGAGTTGTTTCTCCTTCTCTTAGAATAGTTAATTCTTTTCTAATATCTCCTAACTCAAATGCATTTTCCAAAGCTGTTGTCGGAGTAAAGAACCCCCACCCAAACTGATTTCTAACCCCTTGAACTTCTGCATACTGACTACCTCCAAACTGTGAAGAACAATCACAATTAACCTCAATGACAGACTCTGAGCCAAATTCCCCAGCAGGACGGAACAAATGATTAAAATCTGGATCAAGAGAATACCCTAAAGCAATCACTTGATTTGAAGTATCATAAGCTTTTTGCCAATCTTTTTTGTAAAGATATACTTTAGAAAGTAAGCCAAGAGCACCACCTTTAGTAACTCTTCCTAAGTTGGCTGCATCATAAGATTGAGGTAAAACAGCAGCAGCAGCAGTAAGATCTGAAATAATGAAATCATAAACCTCATTAACAGAATTTCTTGGAATATTGTAATTTTTATCTGCCGGAAGTCCATCATAAATAGGAACACCTCCGTAGATTCTTACCAGATTAAAATAAAAGTATGCTCTAAGCATTTTAGCTTCTGCCACCAATCTATTTTTAAGGGATTCATCCATATTGATGTTGGGTACGTTTGTGATCACCTGATTACATCTGTTCACAAATTGCCATTGGCCAATCCAATACCCTTCAACTCCAGAATCACTTGCCGTATAGGTAAAATTATTATATACATTAATAAACGAACCGTCACCAGGATTAGATCCTTTTTCTACATCATCTGCAGGAACCCCAAAAACATATTGTGCAGGAAATGCTGAATTTTCCCAGCTTCTAAGTGCTACATAAATAGCATTTGTAGCTTGCATTGCATCGTCTTGCGTGGTAAAAAATGTTGCTGCTTCTACCCTCCCTGGTTGTACGGTATCCAAATAATCATCCTTACAACTTACTACAGCTCCTATTAAAGTTAGTGCTAAAACTATTTTTTTCATGATTTTCTAAATTAAAAAGTGATACTTGTACCCATTGTGTAAATTGCAGACATCGGATAGATATTATTATCCACTCCCATACTTACCCTGTCTGTACTTGTAATCTCAGGAGAGAAACCGTGGTATTTGAAAGTTGTCCAAGGATTCTGAGCACTTAAATAAATTCTTACTTTATTGAAGTTAGGCCATTTTGAGAATCCTTTTGGGAATGTATATCCAACCTGAATATTTCTGATACGGAAATAGCTTCCATCTTCTACATAAAAACTACTTGGTAAAATGATAGATTGGTTATTGGTAGCCATCGAATAAGAATTTGATGTACCCGCTCCATGCCATCTGTTATTATAGAAATCTAAATCCCAGCTTTCATTACCATAACGCTGTTCTCTATTGTAATTATAGATTTTGTTTCCAAATACACCTTGGAAGTCGATTCCAAAATCAATATTTGATATATTCATATTAAATCCAAAACCGTAAGTACCTTTTGGAACCGGGCTTCCCAAGAATGTTTTATCTCTTTCATCAATAATACCATTTCCATCTTGGTCTGCAAATTTAAACCAACCTGCTTTTGCTCCCGAAGCTCCCTGCGCTGAAGCTGCAGCTTCAGCATCTGTTTGGAAAACTCCAGCAACTTGATAGCCGTAGTAAGAACCTACTGCTTGACCAGCTTCAAGTCTTACAATCTGGTTTCCAAAAAGGCTTGCTCCTGCATTCTGATAAGATCCTCCGAAAACAGAGGTAATTTCGTTTTTAAGTGACGTAAAATTTCCATATATTCCCAATTTCACTTTTTCAGAAATCTTTGCATCATAGTTCACAGACAGTTCTAAACCTTTGTTTTTAAAAGAAAAAGCATTAGTAATATAATTATTATAATTACTTGCTCCAGAAACTGTACCTTGAACGATACCGTACACTACATCTTTAGTATCTTTATCAAAATAAGTAGCTTCAAACTTTAATTTATTTTTTAAAAAAGCCATTTCAACACCAAAATCCTTTCCAGTTGTAATCTCCCAACCAATCGTAGTATCAATAAATTGACTAATTGTTTGAGCTGGAGATCCCGTAGAACCATAATACGCTCCTTCCTTTATAGCAGTAGCAGATAACTGATAGGCGCCATATTGCACATTTGGATTTCCTGTTCTACCCCAGCTTCCTCTTAATTTCAATAAATCAAAAATATTCTGATTACTCATGAAGTTTTCCTTCGACACTACCCAACCTGCACTTACAGATGGAAACACTTCATTTCTATTAACGTTAAAATTAGAAGATCCATCTCTACGAATAGATGCATTAATTAAATATTTCCCTGCATAATCATAATTAACTCTTCCAAAAAACGATTGAATTCGGGATAGGTAAGGAACCACATTATAACCTGGATTATATACGTCTATTCCAAAAATATCGCTTCCGTTAGAAATTTGAAGAGAGCCATTAGTACCATCATAATTCACATTACTTGCATTCCAATAAGCTTGAGAGTAATAGTTTTGAGTTCTGGAAAAACCTGCTAAAACATCTAAATTATGAGATCCAAATTTTTTCTTCCAATTTAAAGTATTGTCCCAAACGTAATCTCTATTTCTAGAATCCCTTGTTATCAAAGTTGAATTCCCCGGCTTAGGCACATATGTCATTACAGGGGTATATTCATATAAACTTGAATTTAGATTATCATTAGTCAAACTGATTCTAAAAGTAAAGTCTTGTAAAAACTTCACCTCACCCCAAACATTATTCAACATTCTTTGCTGCCTGTTTTGGGATCTGAAAAGATCAAGTTGCGCTCTTGGGTTGGTTATATTAGCCAAAGTAAAGTACTGATAATTTCCTGTACTCGGATTTATAGGTCCATAAACAGGGGGTGCAATATAAGCATTCAATAAAGGGTTGCTTGCTATATTAGTAAGGATTTTAGAAAAAGTAAAATTATCACCTATCGTAATATTATCCGTAATTTTATAGCTTAAATTTGCTTTGGTAGTAAATCTCTTAAAATTACTTCCTGAATTGATGCCTTTGTTTGCATCTAAGTTTCCTTCATCCTGAAGATAACCTACACTTCCATAATAAGAAAGCTTACCAATGGCACCTGAGGCGGAAAAATCATTAGAATTAATCGTACTTGGTCGTAAAATTTCTTTATACCAATCTGTATTTCCTGGATATTGTGCTTTTGTAATAAAGTCTGTCGGCAATGGTGGAGTTGTAGAATCATTACTCAATTTTTCATTGTATAATTCTATATATTGATCTCCATTAACCATTTTGGGAATATTAGTAACGGTCTTTATTCCTAAATAAGAATTCACATTAAATGTTGGCTTCTTACCTCTACCAGTTTTTGTTTTAATGATTACAGCTCCATTACCGGCCTGTGCACCGTAAATAGCTAAACTCGCAGGATCTTTAAGAATACTCATAGACTCAATATCCTGAGAATTAAGATAAGAAATATCTGTAGTAATCGAACCATCAACAATATAAACTGTACTTCCTGTCATCGATCCGATACCTCGAATATCTACTCTAGGGGATCCTCCTGGCGTTCCTGAATTAAAAATTTGCACACCAGCCGCTTTCCCTTGTACTGAGCTTAGCGCATTAGGATTGGGTTTATCTGCCAAATCTTTTGATGAAATAACTCCAATACTCCCTGTAACATTTTCCTTTTTCTGAGTACCGTAGCCTACTACAATTACCTCCTCAATTTTCTGCTCTTTAGTTACAGAATCTTTTTTAGGAGTAACCTGCGCATTGACATTCATACCAAAGTATAGAACAGCAATGAGACATGAATACTTTAAATCACGTTGTTTCATATAGTTTAATTTTATTCGTACAATCAAGTCAGGATAAAAACTTTTCAGTTTTTATGGTCTTTTATGGGAAAATCTTTATTCTCAAAAAAAGACATTAGTCAAAAGTAAAAAAATATCTTAAACAATGTTAAAGTTACTTAAAAAATAATATTAAAGCATATAATTCGAATTAAAAATTAAAAAAAATATTAAATTATTGAAATTATCATTAAAAAAAATAGATATAATTAAATTATTCACATCGATAAAAACCTTAAAAAGTCTTAAAAAACTCCTAAAAACGGCTATCAATGCTTCTTTTTAAAGCTTTAAGTAGTTTTTTATGTTAGATACAGAATATATGCTGTTATTTTTCGTTAAATATTTACCTTTGGTGCAGTATTTGAAAAAACACTAAGAATAATTTTAAGATTCATGAAAAAGTACATTATTGCCGCAAGTCTGATTATAGGAACAGGAGCGATATTATCATCCATCACCCATTCCTGCACTTCTTTGGCAACAAGCGATTTAGGATTATCAGTTATCAGAAATATATTGTTAAACGGTATAGATAAAGGAGTACAGGTCTACGGAAACCGGGAGGTATTTCTTCAAAACAACCTTGTAGACAAAGCTCTCCCTAAAGAGTTAAGAGATATCAATTCAACACTGGAGAAAATAGCTCCTTCGCTGGTAAAAAAAGAAAGAGAATATATTGCGGATGCTGCTGTATACACGGTAAACATTTCTAAACCTATCCTGCAAAATGCAGTTCACAGCCTGAACGCACAGGATGTCACAAGAATTATTCAGGGAGAAAAAGGGACTGCGACGCTTATCTTAAAGGAAAAGACCTCTCAGCAACTTATTGCTGCTATTTCTCCTAAAGTTGAGGAAGAACTGAATAAATACGGAATTGTAAAAACAATTAACACAGCATTATCAGGAAGCAATATATTGGGAAGTCTTTTAGGCGGAAACCAATCGAATGTAAATGCAGGCGGATTGAGCACTCTGGCTTCAGAACAATTGGTAAACGGACTCTTCAATATTATTGAAGACTACGAAATTCAAAACTCCAAGTCACTCTTGGGACCGCTTGGTAAATAGAAAAAAAATTGCTATATTTATATATAACTTTATAATTGGAGATGGATATATTACAAGGAAATCAACATGCAAACCCTGAAGAATTTTATAATTCTTTGAAGGTGAAACTGGAGGATCATCACGATTTTCCGGAAGATTATTTATTCAAATTTATCATTCCTACAGATCAGGCAAAACTTACGGAAATATATAAGGTTTTTGACGGTATCAAATTCACATTAGGAAACCGTGAAAGTAAAAACGGAAAATACACCGCCTGCAATATCAATGCCTTTGTTTTGGATGCAGATCAGGTAGTCGCGATCTATAAAGAAGTCGCAAAAGTAGAAGGAGTAATCTTATTGTAAAATATAAAGTCAGCTAATAAGCTGACTTTAGTTTTTTGATATCATTAATTTGATTATTTGCTCCCTACAAAATTTTTTATATTTTCAAAAGGTCTCCCTAAGATTGCCACAGAACCTTTTATCAAAATAGGACGCTGGATGAGAGACGGGTTTTTCGATAAAACTTCAATCCAGGCTTCGTCTGAAAGCTGTTTTCCTACAAAATTATCCGTATACAATTTATCTGTTGCCCGTATAATGTAAGAAACCTCTTTTCCTAATTTTTTCAAAACCGTTTTTATCTCTAAAACACTTAACGGATCTTTAATAATATCTATTATTTCAAACGGGATATTATTTTCTGTCAAATACGCTAAAGCTGCATTTGATTTTGAACAATTTCCGTTATGTAGAACTTTAATCATCTTTCTGTTTTAAACTGTAAAACTATTGATCTTTACTATTACCTGAATTACTAAAATAAGCCATTCAGTTCAGCTTCTATTTTCTCTAAAATAAGGCCGAAATCTTCCTGTTTTTCAACAAAATCAAGATCATCAACTTCTATGATAAGAAGCTTTCCTTCTGTATAATTAGAAATCCATTTTTCGTATTTCTGATTAAGTTTTGACAGGTATTCTATACTGATAGACGCTTCGTACTCTCTTCCCCTTTTGTAAATCTTCTTTACAAGATTCGGAACATCAGATTTTAAATAAATCAATAAATCCGGAGCAGAAACAAAGCTCTTCATCAGATTAAAAACTGAAGCATAATTATTAAAATCCCTGTCTGACAAAAGATTCATATCATTCAGGTTTTCAGCAAAAATATGAGCATCTTCATAGATCGTACGATCCTGAATAATACTTTTACCACTTTCTCTGATTTCTTTTACCTGACGAAACCTGCTTCCCAGAAAATAAATCTGTAAAGCAAAGCTCCATTTGCTCATATCTGCATAAAAATCTTCCAAATAAGGGTTATGATCTACATCTTCAAACTGAGCATCCCAACCGTAATGTTTTGATAACATTGTAGTTAAAGTCGTTTTTCCCGCTCCAATATTTCCTGTAACTGCAATATGCATCTTTTGTATATTATTTAACTGATGATTATAAATTATCTACACCCAATGACTGAACTTCTGAAACTTCCTCCAAAAGTTTGATTAAATCCGGCTGCTCTTTTTTATCTTCAGATTCATTCGGATTTTTATTTTCTTTTGGTACAGGTTCCGGTTCTGTTTGAGGGATAGGTTCTTTCTTATTTTCCAGGGTGTAAAGATAAAGTTTGTTGGCTTTGATTTCAAAATAAGCAAGCGTGTTTTTATCCACAATTTGCGCATCCGAATCATCAAAAATCTTAACTAATTCTTTACCTGAATTATATCTGAAAATTGTATGTTTAGCAATGATCATAACGACATCATTCTCTCTTCTGAAGCGTTTTCCGTTTTCTACATCAGCTTCAAAGAGTTTTTCAAATTTCAGTGTATATACTTTAAATTGTTTTTTAGTCAAAACATATACCTTATTTTCATAGACCAACAGATCGATAAGATCGTCGAAATTAGCATCGAAAGGATAAGAATTGATCGTAGTTTCATTTCTGAAATTATATTGTAGAAGACGCTTTGTGCTTTCGTCCATCAGCCAGATCTGTTGTAAGTCTTCAGCGTAAGCATATTTTATGAAGCTGAATTTCTGTTTAAAATCTACACGCTGTATTTCATTCAGGTTCTGATCTACAAATTTCAGTTCCTGAGCATTTTCAGAGAACAAAGCAACACTCAAAGGATTCTGAACATTTTGAGGTTTAAAAGGTACGGTAAGCATCATTTTTCCGATCTGCTTTCCTGTAGAGTCGTATTTTGTAAAGCTGAAGTCCTTATTTTTATAAATATACAGATTGCCATAATCGTCTGCGAGCATATCTCCGGCTTCCTTAAGCTTTAAACTGTCTAAAGGAAGGGCTTTCTGCGCAGACAACGAACAGAATATGAAAAATATTATAAGATGTAAAAACCTCACCAGCTTTTTTTTAATACGGTCAATATACTTAAAAAATCTAATTCAAAAGATTGTCAAAGGTACTGGAATCATTTGTAAGATTCACTATAATTTTAGTTCAGTTTTTGATGGCTATTTCATAGATTTTTGCCCAGTTTTTGCCTGTAATCAACATATTTTCTCCTTTAAAGGCAATCCCGTTCAAAACATGCTCGGTATTTCCAGCCATACTGGTGTCTGTAATTTTTGTAAAATCAAACTTCCCTACCACTTCTCCAGTATTTGGGTTGATTTTTAAAATTATCGGTTTAAACCAGACATTGGAATAGATAAACCCGTCATGATATTCAAGTTCATTCAGTTTATCATAGACTTCTTTGTTTCCGGCTACAGAAACTGTTTTTACCACTTTTGAAGGATCGTTTACGTCAAGAAAATACAAGTTACTTGAACCATCTGTTGCTACCAGATTTTTTCCGTCGTAGGTCAATCCCCAACCTTCTGCAAGAGCGTTTGGTAAAGAAAATTCGGAAATCTTTTTAAATGTATTTTTATCATATACAAAACCAATTCTGTTCTTGTAAGTTAACTGATAGATTTTATCGCCAACAACGGCACAACCTTCAGAAAAAATATGATCTTCCTGCTTTTCTGTAAGCGTTGGGGTTTTATCACCCAGCGTATATTTTATCAGTTGAGAAGAACCTTCAAGCCCATCACTTTCATACACTGTGTTTCCTTCTAAAAGAAAACCTTCAATGAAATTATTTTCATCATGCGGATATTCGGTTACGATTTCGTATCCTATATTTTTTTCAGGAGATTTAGCCAAAACATTAATCGTGGCATCCTGATTCAAAGTCTCTCCGCTTTTTGTTTTAATGACGAAGGTAACGTCATTATTTCCCAACCCGAAAAATGCAGGATCCACTTTCAGATCTGATGTTTCCTTATCTCCAAAACTGATTGTAATTGTTTCTGCATTATCAGTAATTTCTTTTGGCAGTTGCAGTTGATCTCCAAAATAATATCCTTTGGATTCCATTGAATCATTATATCTTTTTAAAGAAGTCAGCAGTTGATCCTTATTGGAGCAAGACATAAGAAGTATCACAGACGTAAAACAGATCAATAGATTTTTTTTCATTGAATTTTTAATCTTTATTCAAAAATAGTGTTTTTATCTTACTAAAAATAGCGCTCCAAGGGAACGCTATTTTTTATTTTGAAATGGTATTTGATTTTATTCTGTAATTTCAACTTCATAAATCTTAGACCAGTTTTTACCAGTTACCAACATATTATCTCCTTTAAAAGCAATTCCGTTCAGAACATCGTCACTTCCTTTGGTATTTTGTTTAGCAATTTCTGTGAAATCAAATGTCCCTACAACTTCTCCGTTTGCAGGATTGATTTTTAAGATGATGGGTTTCTGCCAAACGTTTGCATAGATAAATCCGTTGTGGTATTCAAGTTCGTTCAATTGATCATACGCCTGAGAACTTCCTGCAACGGCGATGTATTTTACCAGTTTTGAAGGGTCATTAGGATCTAAAAAGTATAAAAGCTTACTTCCGTCAGAAGCAATCAGGTTTTTACCGTCATACGTCAATCCCCAACCTTCCCCAAAAACATTCGGATAAGCAAATTCTTTGATAAGCTTTAATGAGCTTTTGTCATAGATATATCCTTTTTTGCTTTGCCATGTTAACTGATACACTTTGTCACCAACAATGGTACTTCCTTCGGAAAAATCTTCCTGAGCCTGCTTTGTGGAAGCAAGAGGAGTTGTTGTTCCTAAAGTGTATTTTAAAATCTGTGAAGAACCATTCTGCCCGTCACTTTCGTAGATTGTATTGCCTTCGATCTGGAAACCCTGTACAAAGTTTTTAGGATCGTGCGGATATTCTGCTACAATTTTATAAGCAATATTTTTTTCAGGGCTTTTTGCAAAAACATTAATGGTAGCATCTTGGTTAAGGGTTTCTCCGCCTTTCTTTTTTATATTGAAAGTAACCGCGTTATCACCTAAAGTGAAAAATTTCGGGTCTATCGTTAAATCTGAAGTTTCTTTATCTCCAAAGCTCACTGTAATACTTTCTGCATTATCTGTAACTTCTTTCGGAAGGGTAAGTTTATCACCAAAATGATATCCTTTTGCTTCCATAGAGTTGTTATAATCACTTAATGTACTTAAGATCTTTTCATCTTTGTTACATGAAGCTAATAACAAAATTGCAGCAAAACCTGCTATAATATTCTTTTTCATTGAATTTCTAAATATTTCCCCCAAAAATAGCAAAATTTATTCCGCTTTGCTAATTTCATCTATATGTTGACCAAATTGTAATATATATCCATTGTTGTCATATACTGCAAATTCTCTCATTTCCCAATCGAAAGTTTCTATTTCGTAACAGATTTTAGTTTTGATCTTCAGCTCTTCCCAAAGCTTATTCACCTCATCTACAACAAAATAAAAAGAGCCCGTAAAACCAATTCGGTTAAACTTTTCATGTTCGTTCGGCTTAGTCAGCATAATTTCCACTCCATTTTTCTCCAATGAAGCCCATTGCCATTCCTCACTTTTTTCCTGTAAGGTAAAACCAAGGATTTGAGTATAAAAATCAATGGTATCATTCAGATTCTCTGTCCATAATATCGGACGAAGTGCTTTAAATTTTGCCATATTTTCAGTTTTCCAGATAAGGTTTTAAACTTTGTTTAAGAATTCCGTTCCAGCCATCCGCAAAAGCTTCTCTGGAAAAATTAGCTCCCAATTCTTTCAGCATATCGATATCATCATGAATAAGCGTAACACTCGTGTCTTCACCTTGCTGATTCAGTTCCCAAGTTACAGTTGTGACTCCGTCTGATAATTCGGGGTAAGACCAAGTATGCTTTAGTTTTTTATTGGGAATGATTTCTAAAATTTTGCCTTGATGATGGTATTTTTTTTCTTCTCCGGGTTCATAGAAATTAAAAACTTTTCCTATTTCCAATTCAAAATCAGAAATATCGAAATACCACGATTTCATTTCATGTTGATCTGTCAGAGCTTTCCAGACTTTTTCAACCGGAGCTTTTATTTTATATTGAACGATAATGGGTATACTCATTGTATTATTATTAAATATTGTGGAAAAAATTATCCGTGAGCAAAACCTGTAATTTTTGCTTCATCAAAATCCAACTGCATTTCAATGGTTCTCATCACATGGTCATCGAATATCTTTTCACGTTTTAATCGGTGAAGTTCATTTCTCTGCGCCTGAATAATCTGCCTCATCACATCTTTATTTTCATTCATCGCAGTTACATAGTCTCCTGTTGTTGCCATACACTGTACTTTATCTGCCATCATCATCATTTCGTTTTCCAGTTTATGTTTTTGGTGTTGCACAAGGCTGTTTTTCCCCGCCAGTTCAGAGAAATCATCATCCAGTTTCTGTAAAGCTGTTTCTTTTAATTTTCTCATTAAAATCACTTCCTGCTTTTCTTCCGGCAATTCACTTCCGGCATCATCGATTTTTAAAAATTTTAAAATCGGAGCCAGAAGCAATCCTTGTCCCACCAAAGTAATCAAGATAATCACGAAAGTGACAAACAAAATAATATTTCGATGCGGAAAAGCTTCCCCGTTTGGTAAAAATGCCGGAATTGATAATGCTGCGGCTAAAGAAACCACTCCACGCATCGCAGCAAAACTGATGATGAAAGGCTCCCGCCAATCCGGCTTTGGAACTTTTAATCTTAATTCTTTTGAGCAAAGTCTCGGAAAATACATGACCGCATAACTGTACAGAATTCTGGTAAAAATGATTGCCCCTCCAATTACAATACTGTAGAAAATACCTTCAGAAATGGTATAATCTTTCATTCCTTCTACCACAACCGGTAATTCTAATCCGATAAGGATAAAAATAATGGTATTCATTAAAAAGATAAGCACACTCCAAACATTCCCTGACTGAATTCTGGAAGTATGGCTTAAATAGCAATGAGAATTATAAGACATCAGCAATCCTCCCGCCACTACAGATAATACTCCGGAAAAATGGAAATGTTCTGCTCCTACATACATGATGTAAGGAACAATTAAAGTGATAATGGTATCAATATTTGAGTTGGAAGGAATAATTCTCAGTAAAGCTCCGAAAAGCAGTCCTGATCCTACTCCAATCGCTATCCCTCCGATTGCCATGGTGAAAAAGTCTTTTACCGCTTCTCCAAAAATGAATTGCCCGGAAATAACGGCTGCCAAAGCAAATTTAAATACAATTAAACTGGATGCATCGTTAATTAAGCTTTCCCCTTCCAGAATACTGGTAATTTTTTTAGGAATCTTCATGTGTTTCAACACTGAAGTTGCCGCTACAGCATCCGGCGGAGAATTCACTCCTCCCAACAAAAATCCCATTGCCACGGTAAGTCCCGGAATAATTGATGATGATAAATAGGCTACCACAATTGAAGTGAGAAATACCAACCCGAAAGCCATAGAAAATATCTGCTTTCTCCATTTATGAAAATCCTGCCACGAGGTAAACCATGCCGCTTCAAATAAAATCGGCGGAAGAAAAATCAGGAAAACTAAATCGGGTTCTATTTCAATATGTGGCATTCCCGGAATTAGGCTTATTAAAAGCCCCGCAATCACCAGAAATATAGGATAGGCTACTTTCAGCTTCTGCCCTATCATTACCAATATCATCACAGACAACAATACCGCGATTGATATTATGACATAATTGTGAATCATTTATTTATAATTTTTATGAATATTAAATTTTTTATCATTTTACTTTTTCCGAAGAAAATTTTTCTAATCCTTCGTAAACGGAATATTGTTATAAAATCCGATCTGAATCTGCCCTCTGTTGCGGGTTTCCTGAATCTGATTCATATAGCCTGCTTCTATTCTCATATTTTTATTAATAACATAGCCTAAAGCTCCATAGACGCGGTTTCTGTCGAAAGTAGGACTGTTAAAATGTAGAAAAATCTCATTATATACAGATCCGTAAAGGGTTTTCGGAAGCATTTCTTTATTGTTGATCGGAATATTCAATCCTAACAGATATCGAAACCTCATCCTGAAATCATCCTGTAAAAAACGCTCTTCTAAACGGTAACGGTGCTGAATATTAAAACGACCAAATTTCTGCTTCGTAATGTACTGCTGGAAAATACGGTGTTCTATATTTTCAGTTTTCTCTCCGTTTACATAAGGGCGGCTCAGTATAAAACCATATCCTAATAAAATATTATTGTTATTTTCCGTTAAATCATATCCAATTCCCGTACGGATTAAAAGCTGTTCAAGATCTCCAAGAGCATCAAAATTTCTGTATTGAATTTCATTGTGCAGGTTCAGCTTTTTACTTATTTTGTTGTTTCCAAAATACATATACCATGCTCCCAAATCGTTCTTCTGAGCAGATAAACCTATACTTCCCAACAAACCAATGCTTACTGCCAATATCTTAAAAATCTTCATTCCCTTATTTTTCAATTATTAAAATCTATCGAACCAATGAAATTCAATATTAATTATCAATAATAAGAAAAATATATTTTTTATGAAAATTTTATTTTCTGTTAAAAATCAGCTTCAGATCTTTCTACTCAAATTTAAAGATTTTTGGAATGCAGTGTATATAAAAATGAAAACCGACAGTAGTTGTTACCGTCGGTTTATATCTCTATCCTATTTTCAGAGTTTTATTATGGATGCTGCTGCATTTTTGCAGGATCATCGTAGTTTACCATCCAGTTAATCTCAAATTTATCGGTAAACATTCCGAAATAAGCTCCCCAAAATGTATCTGCCATTGGCATGGTTACCATTCCGCCTTCTGATAAGCCGGCAAATAATTTATCTGCTTCTTCTTTAGATTCTGCATTGATGGAAATTGAAAAGTTATTTCCTGCTTTAAAGTGAGAAGCCCACTCACCTCCTGTATCGCTTCCCATCAAAATTGTTTCTTTAGAAATCGGAAGAGAAACGTGCATGATTCTGTTTTTTTCTTCTTCAGATATTTCTTTTCCTTCCTCTGATGGTGGCATTTCTCCGAAAGTGCCTATATAGGGATATTCTCCACCGAAAACAGATTTATAAAAATCGAATGCTTCTCTGCAGTTTCCATTAAAGGTTAAATAAACGTTTACTGACGCCATAATATATTTTTTAGTTTAGTTTTTGTTTTAAATTCAAAAATTCAGGATTAAATATCTGATCTGAATAAAGTTTTACTTTATCTGTGCTGATCTATTAAAATCATGTTTCCATCCGGATCTTTAAGGAAAATGTGTTCCGGACCTTCTGTCGTTTCATCTGCTTCTTTGCTCAGTTCAATACCCTGACTTTTTAAATGCTTCTGAATTTCTCTGACATCATCAAAAACATCCAGATTTTGTGCATTCTGATCCCATCCAGGATTAAAGGTTAGCATATTCCCATCAAACATCGCCTGAAAAAGACCGATCAGATGATCCCCGTTTTTCATAATCAGATAGTTATGTTCCATGCTTCCTCCCATTGAACTGAAGCCCAGTTTTTCATAGAACTCTTTTGATTTTTGAAGATCTTTCACACTTAAGCTTACTGAAAATGCACCTAATTTCATTCTTTATTTTTATTTAAAGCTAATTTATATCCTATTAAAACCAATCCCCAAACGGCTATCCCCAATATCCAGAACCAAACCGGAGTCGGCAACATGACCATATTATAAATAGTTAAGAACAAAAAGATGATCCCACAAATAACTGCGGCGGCAGGATTATTTTTATTGGTCACTTTTGTGGCAACAAATCCTGAAATCAAAGCTCCTAAAGCATATCCCAAAATGACAATAAATTTGCCCATAAAAGGCAAGTTTTCAACATAAGCTTTGAATCCTTCAATATCGTCTGGTTTCAGATCTGCAGGAAAGGGATACAATGAATGTCCCAGTCTTTCCATCAACCAGATACCGAGAGAACCAACGATAATTCCAGCGATCACGGCTAAAAATTGTCTTACCATGGTTATTGATTTTTTAATCGGGTTTTAAAATTTAAACTTCCGTCATAACTTTTCCAGTCACCTATCAGCTCAATGTATTGATCTTCAATATTTTCGGTCGTTTTATTCCATTTGAAGGTATACACAAACTTACCTGTGAAAAGCCCGGAATGTTTTCCTTTGTTTTCTTCGGCCAATTCGTAAGTTCCATACACCGTTCCGCTTTTTTTGTTGTCTTTGTATTTGGCAATGGTAAACTTCCCTTCAAATTTGGCATATACTTTATCTACAAGGGAATACCCGGAAACGAAATATTCCTGATCATTTTTCCTGTTCTGCTCTGAAATATTGATCTTCAGCTTAAGAACTTCTTTATCTTTTCCGATCGTACCGAGATAGGGTTTGCTGTTATTCAGCCAAACCGATGAAACATCCGGCATTTGAGCAAAGAAAAAATTGGAAACAAGGATGAGGAATAATAAAGCTTTTTTCATGTATTTTTAAAATATTATGATGAATATAATTTCAGGTAGTCCTCAAAAAAATACCGCGTTATTTACACTCCGAATTGCGCTAAATGATGGTTCAGGTGTTTTGCAAACATATTGTTCCATTCCTGAGAAGACAGTTTACCGAAAGAATGAGATTCTTTACCATCGAAAGCAGATGCTCCCAGTTGCTGGGTTTTCTGGATAAAACCGATCAGTCTTTTCTTTTCCTCTTCAAAACTCTTCCTTCCTTTAACAACAAATTGTGGTGACGTAGGAGAATCTCTTGGATATGCTTTTTCACCTACTACCTTAGGCTTTACAAATCTCTTCAGAATGAACTTTGCAATAGCTCCCGGTTTTTTGTGTTTTTCCGGTTCATAAACCATCTCGTAAGACACACTACAATGCGCTAACATTTGATCCACCGTCATTCTCCCCCAAAGACCGTGAGTGTCTTCTACAAGGTTATTAATCCTATCAATGTAATTCTGAGTATCTTTACTATCAAATACGTTTTCCATAGTTCATGTAATTGTTGAAAAACAAATATATCAGTTTTTTTTCATGCTTTTAAATTATTTTTAAAAATACATTCAACAAATTGATAAACAATAATTTAAAACTTATTTTAACACCGAAAAAAATATGAATTATTATGAAAATCAGATCTATAGATCCTCATTTTCCGAAACAGAGTTCTTATCTGTATTTTCCGGTTTTATAAATCTGAAAATCAGCCAGAGTTTTATCTTTAGTGCAATCCATCCTAAGATCATATAAACGATTAAAAGGATTCCCAAATGCTGTAAATAGGGATAAGTAAGTTCTACGGAACCTTTTTGTATCAGGAGAATTTTAAAAGCCTGTAAGAAAGGGGTTAAAGGAATCATATTCGCAATAAACTGCACAAAAGCAGGCATTGCATTTAGTGGCCATGTAAAACCACTGATAATAAATGCGGGTGAAGCAATGACCATTAAGATCTGCGTTGCTTTCAGTGAATCAGGAATCAGCACACTGACCAGAACGCCAAGAAAAGAAACAGATCCTACAAAAAAGCTTGTAATAAGCATAAAATTGAGAATTCCCTGCGGCATGGGAACTTTAAAGATCATGTGCATAAAATAGTACATTCCTACAATCAGAATCGAGAAAACCCAAACCGGAATAACTTTTATAAGCATCGTTGGAAAAGCCCATCTTCTCATTTTGCTGTATTCTTTTACAAAAGTTCCGCCCTGGAATTCTGAAGCAAAACTTACCGCCATTGCCAAAAGAATCACCTGTTGCAAAACTACAGCTAACATTGCAGGCCACATAAAAATGAGGTAATTTCCTGTTGTGTTGAAAAGGGTAATATAATTGGCTTTAAAAGGTTCGTATTGAGTAGCCGCTTTCGTTGCGGGCATTCCGGCTTTTTGAAGCGCTTTGATGGAGACTCCCGCAGAAAACGTCCCAATGGTTAGCTGTAAAGCTTTGGAGGCAAAATTGGCTGTCAGAACATTCCCTGTATTCACATACACGTTGACCTCAGGATATTTTTTCTGAAGTATCGCCCCTTCAAATTTTGATGGAATAATGACAACCGCTGCAGCTTCATATTTGATGACTTCATCCTGCATACTTAAAGGCTCCTGCAAATACCGGATTACTTTAATACTTTTGTTGTCTTCCAGCATTTCCGTTAATTGATTTGATAAAGGTGTATTGTCTCTATCTATAACCAAAACAGGTGTATTTTCTACTTTCCCGCTTTCATAAACAAAACCCAACAAGGTAGCATAGAAAACCGGAGCCAGAAAGAAAACGGTTCTCAAGGTAGAATTCCTGATAAACAAACGGAATTCTCGTTTTAAAAGTCGGAAAAATTCTTTCATATCTATTTCAGGATAACGTTTGAATTGACCAGCAAATCCTTCGCTTTTTTCACATCGGTTGGCCTTACTTTAATCTCATAAATAGCATCCTGCAACTGATAATCCGGATAAGCTGTGGTAATATCTGCATATCTCGTCAATTGTTTGATGTATAAAATTTTCCCTTCCAGATGTTCTTTATTGTAAGTAACCTCCATATTCACAGTCTGCCCTTGTTTATATTTTGAAATCTGGCTTTCAGGAACTGTAAATCTGAAAAATGTACTTCCGGGAATATATCCATTGAACAGTGCAAAACCAGCAGTTGCCAATTCTCCTGTATTTAAACTGATGGTTTCAATTTCCATATCATTGGTTGCGATAATATATCTTTCGGAATAGGCTACATTTGCTTCCTGTAAAGCACCTTTCGCCTGAGAAGCCTGTCCTGCTGCCATTTCTACTTTTTCAAAACGGGTTCCTCTTTTCACATCATCCAATTCTGCAATTACAGCATCATACTGGGCTTTTGCTCCCTGCATTTTGGCATAGACCTCATCATAAGCCTGAGGCGACATCAAACTGTCTCGGTACATATTGGATGCTCTGCGAAAGGACTTTTGTGCAAAATCATACTGTTCTTTCAGCCCTTTATATTTTGCCTGTAATTGTTTTAACTGATCTGCAGTGGCACCATTTTTAGCCATTTGTTCCTGAGCGGTTGCCGCACTTACCGCGCCTTGAGCCTGAGCGATTTTTGCCGAAACTTCAGGAACATCCAACAAAGCCAGTGTATCTCCTTTTTTCACAGTCTGTCCTTCTGTAACGTATATTTTTAAAATTCTCCCGGTCACTTTCGGAGCGAAAGAAATCACTTCTTTTTTAGTTTTGCCTTCTTCAATATTCAGTTCTTTTTTTTTGCTGCAGCTTCCTAATAAAAGCAAAGCAGTAAATATGAGGGATATATTTTTGTGCATCATCTTGAGTTTAATTCGTTAATAAAGTTTAGTAATATCCAATTCCTGAGTAGATCTCATGAGCTCTATTCCTGCTCTTCTTTGGTTGAAAATCGCGTTCTGATATTCCAGTTCCACCATTTCCAGATCATTTTCTGCGTCTATAAGCTGGGATGATTTGCTCATTCCGTATCTGAATTCTTTTTCAGCCTGAGTCAGTGCATTTTTTGCCAGCTCTTTTTCTTTAGCCTTTAAAGTAATCTGAGCGGTTGCAATATCATAATTGGTCTGATTATTCGCTAAGTTTAAGGTCAGCTTTTTTAAAGCATCTTCTTTTTGATTCTGAAGAACTTCTTTTCCTATTTTAGCGGTTTCTTCAGCATGTTTTCCTTCTTTACCGTCGAAAACTTCCCATTTAAAGCCAACTCCGGCAGTAATTAGTGGTAAGATATTAATATTTGTTGGTCTCCAATCTAATTTTGCACCTCCATATCCAATTTCCGGGATGGCGGGAACAATATTTTCGGAAGTTTTAATTCTACTGCCATACAAACCAATATAATAGGCTGAAGCCATTAACTGAACTTTAGGAATCATCCAGGTTCTTTCTGCTTTTATTTTATAATCAGCCGCTACGATGCCATGATTTAGAGCCTGAATTTCTGCTCTTTCTTCAATCCCTTTTTCCGGAGCCAGTAATTCTACGGGCTCTAGCACAGGTTCAATTAATTTTAAACGTTCTTTATTGATTCCTGTAAAAATATAAAGCTGGGTAAGAAGAAGTTCTTTTTTGCCTTCGTATTCAACAATTTTAGCGTTTAAAGTGGCTTGGGCAAGTTCTATTTTTTTATGATCGTAAGGAGTGATCAAACCATAACCGAGAGCTTTATCCGCAGTTTTCCTGTTAATATCCAGTCTTTTTTTGCTTTCATCCAAGACTTTTTTAGACTGATGAATTAAGGCTAACTGGTCGTATGCTCTTGAAACATTGGCCACCACCTCATCTTTGGTTTTGGTAAGTAATATATCTTCGGATATTTTCTTTTCCTCAATCGCTTTTTTCAGGTATTTTACTTTTCCGCCTGAATACACCAACATTTTCGCATCGGCTTTAGCAATTCCAGAAAACCCTGAAATATTCAAATTGTTATTAAAATACCCTTTTGGAATCTGGATAAACGGAGCAAGATTAATTTCCGGAGAGGTCAACCGAACCGTTGCATTGAGATAACCAGCTTGCCCGCTCATTTCCAGAGTAGGGAGAAAAATATCTTTCAGTTTATGCTCATCAAGGTCCGTAAGTTTGTTTTGGGTAATTTGCATTTTGAGATCGGAATCCCGAATCATTGCACTGTCTAAAAGCTCTCTGAAATCCGGAGCAGACTGCGACCAGCCTAAAGCCGGAAATAATAAAAAACCAAACAAAAAAATCAATAAATTGTTTTTCATAGTTCCTGTTTCTAACAAATATAATACAAAAAACTCTTAAATCCCAGAATAAAATTCTATAAATAGTGAATTTAAATAAAATTAATATTAACCGTTATTCACAAAAAATCCCCACAAAAATTTGTGGGGATTTTTCTTTATAATTGGTCATTTATCTTTGAACCGCTTTCTTCATTACATCTGGCCTAAGAACTCTGTAACGAACTTCCATATCTTTCGGGACGTAGAAAACCAGTGGCAATTTACTATTGTATCTTACCGTTTCAGGCTGAAGAGAAACAAATTTTTTAGTCAGTTTCTGATCCGGACAAGCCATCAGTGTTCCACCTGTCTCTCCTTTTGATTCTACTTCGTAATAATTGTACCCCCAACCTTGAAGATCCTGATTATTCACTTTTCCCATCAGGAAATGCTTATTACAGTCTAACATTTTTTCTACCCCGACAAAAAATTCAACTTTTAGGTCGCTTTCATTTTTTGCAATAGGAAGTTGGATGTAGACTTGTTTAAATCCTTCTTTTGCTTTTGGGAACATTTCAATCTGTAATTTCTCAAACTTTTCAGCTTTCTTCTGAGCAAAAGTATTTACTCCCACAAACATGATCAACCCAGCAATAATTGTTTTTGAAAATTTCATATTTTTTGTATTTAATTTTTACTGATTCTTTAAAG
This sequence comes from Chryseobacterium tagetis, assembly GCF_016735585.2. Lineage (GTDB taxonomy): Bacteria > Bacteroidota > Bacteroidia > Flavobacteriales > Weeksellaceae > Chryseobacterium > Chryseobacterium tagetis. The sequence goes on along the minus strand of NZ_JAERSE020000003.1, from coordinate 593,146 downwards.
CCAAAAATCATTCCAAAATCTGAACATTGGTTCCTTTTGTATGACTATTCATCTGCGGTGCATAATAGTTCTGCATTGTCGTAATACCATTTGAGAATTTTCCGGATGCATTGACAACGTAATCATATTCGAATACATATTTCCCTTTCGGCATATATTGAATATAGAAATTTGTAGACGCATCTTTAGTAGATTGATAATATCCTAAATTATTTTTCCACTGATATCCTGAAAGCACATCTACAGGTTCAAATCCGGCCGCTCTCATATCTTTGATATGAATAAACTCCATTGCACGGTCTGTATTCAGAATCATTCTTACGGTCACTTTATCTCCTACTTTTAATGGAGTTTCGGGTGAGATCTTCTGTAATTCTTCCCCATTCACTGTCTTGATTTTTTTGTACAGTTCTTTGGTAATAGAAATATAATTTTCAGAAGATTTTATCTTATCTAAATCCTCATAATATTGCCAGAACAATCCTCCCTGAACAATTCCCGGACCCGGTTTGGTTACAGTTACAGTCGCCAGATTTTTATCCAAAACATCCGTTTTTAAAGAAGATTTCACATATCCTGTTGCCTGAGTTTCCGGTTTCAGTTCTTTTCCACCCCAAACAATGGTTGTTTTATCACTTTCAGCACCTGTCCATGATTTTCCTGAATTCAAGATGGTGAAAATCACTTCTGATGTTCCTCTTGAACTTCCCCAAGAATTTACTTCTTTTTGTGTGATTAACCAGATCTTCATATCTTCAATGAATTTCTGATCGTTTGGCTTTAAGGTATTGAAAGCTTCCAATGCACCCGCCTGGTTCACTACTTTTGAACTGAACCAGCCCCAATCATCTAAATTTTGTTTCCAATACACTCCCTGAGTTTTTGAATCTACAGAAGTTTCTTTTAAATAGGTCATTAGCTTATTGGAAACATCTTTTAAACCATAACTATTCATCAACAGAGCCGCTCTATGCAATCCAAAGAAGGTGAAATCCGTAATCTTTGCAGTTTTTGCTTTTTGTTTTACTAATGATTTCAAGGTAGCTCCTTTACCTTTTAGTGGATATTGTTTTTCCCAGTAATTTCTGGTATCCAGATAATCTATAGCCCAGTTGCTCCAGACATTATCTTTCTTTGCATCCCAGTATTTACCAATTTCATTATCTATATATTTTATTAAATTCTCAACCAATTCTTTCTGTTCCTGACTTTGGTAATCTTTCGCATTATCTTTAAGCCAGACATTGATCTTTCCTAAGTTTTTTAAAATATACAACGATGTTGAATAAGAACTAGGATACCCTTGATACCATGAGAAACCACCATCCGGATTTTGCAGTTTTTTGAAATCATCCCAGTCTCCCTGAATCGCATTTCGCATATTATTCACATCGAATAAAAGTGAAAGTTTCTGCATTTGTTCGCTTTCATTTTTACTTTCCAGCACCCAAGGTGTTTCTTCCAGTAACAATTGCTTCAATTCCTGATTTTTTTCAAGATTTGAATTCAATAATTCTTTGTTCTGATATTCTTCAAAAACGGTTTTCATTTTTGGATTTGCTTTAAAAATTTCTGAAGCCAATACATCGGCAAACCATTTATTAAAGGTCACATCAGCAGAATTATTCTGATCATTTTTAAGGCTTGGAAGCGCAAACATGATTTCCCAGATCGGATTGGTCGTCAGTTCTAAGGTATTTGAAACATTGGAAATGGTTGTTGAAGTTGCGTTTTTAAGATTTTCCAATTCAAATGTTTTCGTTTCTCCTTCTTTCACAAAAATCGGAAGCGCGTCTGTCACCAACATTCTGTTCGGTAAAATGGCAACTGCTTTTTGTTCTCCGTCAGAATATTGTCCGGCTTTTGCTACAACTTTAAAAATGATCGAAGAAACATTATTCGGAACTTTTATCTTCCATGTCAAAGCAGTATTTCCGTTTTCATCTAATGAAAAAGCCTGTTCTTTATTATATCCTGAAGCAGCAGTCAAAGTACTTAATCCAAATTTTTCTGAAATATCCTCATTGGTAAATGCATCAAGAATTTGTAACTGAGCAAAACCATTGAGTTTTTTGTTCGTTAAATTTGAAAGCTTAGACTGAAGATTCAGTTCATCTCCCTCTCTTAAAAATCTTGGATAGTTGGGCGTTACGGAGAATTCCTTCTGCGTAACCACTTCTTTTTCCAATGTCGCTGCTATTGCGTCTTTTGTATGAGCAAGGAACATCAGCTTCCATTTTGTAAGTGCTTCCGGACAAGTGAATTCAAAACTTACATTTCCCTCTGAATCTGTTTTTAAGTCTGGGTAGAAGAAAGCAGTTTCGTTTAGATTTTGACGGACCTGAACTTTACTCAAATCTGCTTCTACAGGCGGCGTTTCCATTTTTGGAGCTTTCACCGGTTCAGGAACAACGTTTTGAATCACTTCAATTTTGTCTTCTTTCATTGCCATTTTCATTGCAACACTTCTTTTCGCCCCTCCTATTGGTGGTGGTGGCGGAGCTGAATAGACTGCTGCTTTTACACCTTCCTGATTCACCAAGCCTGTAGTTGTCTCTAATAAACGTCCTCCCGTCCACAATACAGCAGGGTCAAACCAATCAAAACCAGGAACTTCTACCTGTTTTCCATCAAAGTATTCTAATCTTTTCTGATAATATTTTTGACGAAGATATTGTCTTATCTCATAAGATGTTATAATGGAAGTCGGCGTATAGAAATAATACCAGTCAAATTTATTGGCTGCAAGTTTATCCAAAGACATATCATACATATTGGCCAAAACTTCTGCATTTATTTTCTCTTTATGGTTACCTATCACCTTCACAGACCATTTTTCTTTTGAATTGGGTTGAATTTTATCTCTAAAAGTGACGGTTTCTATATCTAATATTGTTTCTTCGTCTGAATCACTTATTGGAAGATTCAAAGCTTGTGTCTGAACATCATTAAAGGCAACAATCTGAAACTGCACATTCAGAGTTTCTACACTCTTATCTTTTGGAATGTCTGTAGTGAACTGCAATATCCCGTTTTTAAGCTGATGAACTTCTGAAGTTGTTTTTCCCGATCCGTCTTGTACAAAAACATTTACCAACGCATCCGGAATTGAAGAATACACATACAAAACAGCTTTTTCTCCTCTTGTAAATTCTTTTTTAGCCTTCAAAACAGTAAGAAATGTTTTTTGATGGGCCTGTAAAGAATTTTTGTTCCAAACACTGAAGTTCTGAGTAGTTTTTATTGTGTCTTTACCTTCAATATTATAGAGTTCAAGCAGATAATCTCCAGCTTCCAGTTTTCCAAGATCCAGAGATTCTTCGTTGCGGGTTTTATCATTCAGTATAACAAAAGAGACTCTGAAATTTTCTGCCTCATCATTTTTATCGAACAGATCATGCGGGAATTTACTGATGAACTCCTCTTTTGAATATTTTGGTAAATCCTGAACTTCAGATTTAAAATTATTTCTAAAAATTCGGTCAGGCGATTGCAGCTTTGAAAGTTTTACCTGATAAGATTTTTTAAGCAGCTGTTCATTATAGTTTTTCGTTTCCACTTTTACTTTTACGTTCTCATCAGAAAAGGTATTTTTAATTTCTTCAGCCTGAATGTAATGAGAAACCGATGCTACTTTCAATTGTGTATCTGCGGCTTGAGTTTCACCATTAATATCCGTTACCGAAGCATTGATTTCATAATTATCTATCTGGATTCCGTCTAATTTTTCATCTTTTTTAAGATCAAGTTTGATGATAAATTCTCCTTTATCATTGGTTTTAACGTCTCCTAAAATGGAATTCTCATTATCATTCTGTTGTGGATACCAACTGAAATATTTCCAACGGATATTGCGTTTTTTAATTTCATAATTGACCGTGGTATTGCTCAGAGCAACTCCGGAAAACATCATTGCTTTTCCTTTCAGCTCAATAGTTTGTCCGTATTTATATTCTTCTTTTACAGGATCAAAAGTAACTTCAAACTTTGGTCTTTTGTATTCTTCTACCCTGAAATTATAATGTCCGTCATTTTCAGAAGTTTTCATATAAAACGTTCCATTGAGTTTACCTTTTGGAAGGATAAAACTTCCATGATATGAACCAAATTCATTGGTGGTAAATGTTTGTGAAGAAACTTCCTGACCGTTTGTATCGGTAAGGGTAATTTTTTGCTGTAATCCTGCTATAACAGATTCAATTTCTTTATCACGCTGAATATTGATCACTTTAAAATAAACGGTTTGCCCCGGTCTGTAAATAGCTCTGTCTGTAAAAATCTGAGCTTTACTACTCTTGGTTTGCTTATTTTGATTAGGCACATCAACAGATCTATTTCCATAAACCTCCATCATTTGGAAATCATTTGTTTTGGGCTGCCTGATTAGAAAAGTTCTGTAATACTCATTATTCGTGGTCGTTGGAAGTTTGAAAACTCCTTTCTCATTCGTTTTTCCTTCTACTTTATTCAAAGTTTTATTGGCAACAAATTCATAAAAAGTGAGATTTTCATTTATTACAGGTTGCCCGTTCTCGCTATCAACCAATTTCAATTCATCTGATAACGGATTTCTCTCCTGTCTTGTCTGATAAATAATTTTATGATCTGAAACCAGGAAATAAAAATCTTTCTCATCATCACTCTCCTTATTACTTATTCCTGTTACAGCATATTCTGCTACATACAGTCCGGAAGGAAGTGATTTTATTTCTAAGGATGTTTTATGGTTTTTAAAGTCTTTTGGATCATCTAATGTATAGACTTCTTTTCTGACAAGACTCTTTTTAATCTTACTTAATTGAGTTCCGTAGGAATTTTTTGCATACTGTAAAAAAGAATTCAGATCCTCTTTTACTTCATAAATATTGATTGAAAAAGCAGAAACATTTTTGTATTCAGCTACAAAATGAATCGGTTTTTTGCTTTGTGTCTGTGACTCATATTTAATACTTAAAGAAGGAATCAGAATTTGATTTTCTTTGTTTTTAATATTTTCAATAAAAGGAGATTTCGGGTATTGGGTTTTTGCCTGATTAATGAATTCAAAAGCTTCTTTTTCTTTGTTTTTATTGATCAGTTCATCAACAATATCATCAATAATCAAAACTTTGTAATCACCACTTACTTCAGATTTTAAAAGAGTTTGAAGTTGTTCCAACTTATCTTTACAACGATTAAAATCACAGTTATTCTGCAATTTTTTGTGCATGAAATACAATTTGAGATTTCCTGTATTCTGAACAATCAATTCATCATAAATTCCATTAACAATCGTATTATTTACTGCCAGTTCGTTTTTCGTAAAAAGATCACTGCTCGAAAGAAAGTCTATTTTTTTCACAGAATACCAATCCCATAATGTCGGGAAATAGGAAATATAATCGTTGTATGAAAAAACATTCTCATATTTTTTAAGAGCAATTTTTCTCATTTCCGCTTTTTGCAGATCAAGCTCTTGGTAGTTTTTATTTAAATAGTTTTTAAAACCCAGTTTGCTCCATGTTTCAATTTCAGAGGTATCCTGAGAATTGATATTTGTCCGGTTTCCGATTTCCCATGAATGTTCATTATAATATTCCATGAGAAAACTATTCAATAATACCTCAAATACGATTTTATCCTCTCCTTTTAATTGTTTCTGAACATCCTGCAGCTTTTTGAAAAGCTTGCTTACAGAATCGTTCTTCTCATCATCATTTGTTCGGTTCACTATGGTAAATTCTCCTTTTAAAGACTGTATAAGCTGTACAATATTATTTTCTTTCATCGCCTGTTTTTGTATGTCTAAAATGATAGGAAGACTCGATTTGTATATGCCTTTCTGAGAATTGGCAGATACTTTTTTCCACTGATCGTCATAATATTTCTGGGCAAAAGCAACAGAAAAGTTCAGCAGAAGAAGCAAAAGCAGAAAAATCTTGGATTTTTTTTTCATAAATGTTATTTTTGATAAATGAACCTTTTAAAAATACTGAAAAAATCCGTCATCGACAGTCAATTGTATGTGTCTTTAATGGGAACTCTTTTTGCAGTGTTTTTCATGGAAGAGCAAAATACATTCCGTTTGCCGAGTGTTGTTTTAATTTTCATCACCTATTTCAGCGGTTATCTTTACACCAAGTATCAGTACACCAAATATTTTTTTAAAATTCTAGTTTTAAACGGTATTGCAGGTATTATCTGTGCCTTTCTGATTTATCATAACCATAATGAAATACGGTTGGTAAAATGGTTTGTTATTGTTGTTTTGGGACTGCTCTATAATAGCTTTTTTCTTGATGTTTATATTCGTAAAATTCCGTTTTTAAAAGTATTTTATGTGGGTTTAGTCTGGGCTTTAGTTAACTGTTGGCTGACTTTACCCGAATTTAATTTTCCCATATTTTTTATAAGCTTATTTTTTATTACGGCATTGGTTTTACCTTTTGATATTCGGGATATGAAACGGGATACTGTTCAGACATTTCCAATGTTAGTTGGTGTTCAAAACACGAAATATATTGCTTACATACTCATTTTCGCAAGTGTTATTCTATCTATATTATATTTAACGCCTCATTATTACATTCCTTTTTTTCTTTCGGGAATGGTCTCTTATATTTTTATTTATTTTTCTGAAAATGAGAGAAGTGACGCTTATTTTTCATTCGGAGTAGAAACTTGTTCGGCACTTCCTTTTTTATTTCTACTAATAATGGAGTATTTTTGACGAATGATTATTAAGAAACTTTCCCTGTACAATTTCAAAAACCATTCTGAAAAGAAATTTGAATTTTCTCCACAAATCAACTGTTTTGTGGGAAATAACGGTGCCGGAAAAACCAATATTCTGGATGCACTGCACTATCTTTCTGTGGGTAAAAGTTTTCTGGGAAACACCGATCTTAATAATATTCTGAAAGACGAAGATTTCTTCACCATCGATGCTGAAATTCAAAGTGAAGACCATGAAGACAACATCAAAATCCTTCAGCCTAAAGAAGCCAAAAAAGTCATTAAAAAAAATGACAAAAGTTATGATAGAATGGCAGATCATATTGGATATTTGCCGAGTGTAATGATTTCTCCTTATGATTCTAATTTGATTTCAGATTCCGGTGAAAGCAGAAGAAAGTTTTTAGATTCGATGATTTCTCAAACCGATTCTGAATATCTTTTTGATTTAATTCAATATCAAAAAACGATTCAGCAGAGAAATGCCTTATTAAAATATTTTGCTAAAAACCGTGTTTGGGATAAAGATTCGCTGGAAATTTACGATGATCCGATTTCTAAATTCGGAACTAAAATTTTTGAAAAAAGACGAACGTTTGTTGAAAAACTAAACCCAATTGTCCAAAATTTTTATCAGATTATTTCAGGAGGAAAAGAAACCGTTTCTGTTATTTATGAATCTCACTTACTGAATGATTCTTTTGAAAACCTTTTAAAGGAAAGCCTGGAAAGAGACAGAATGCTGACTTACACTTCAAAAGGAATTCATAAAGATGATCTTCTTTTTGAAATGGATTCTATTTTAATCAAGAAAATAGGTTCACAAGGACAACAAAAATCCTTTTTAATTTCTCTAAAACTGGCACAAATGAGCCTGATAAAGGAATTAACAAACAAAACTCCTATTCTTTTATTAGATGATATTTTTGATAAGCTGGATGACCACAGAGTTTCTCAATTAATTGAATTGGTAAACCAAGAGAATTTCGGGCAGATTTTCATTACGGATACTCATAGAGAACGTACAGAAAGTGTGGTAAAAAAGATTAATGAAGAAAGTATAATTTTTGAGATATAATAATTGAGATACGAGGTTCGAGGTTTGAGATGCGAGTTTAGATTAAGAATTTAAGAATAGTAAATAAATACACAAATGAGTTACAAAAATTTAGACATCTACAAAATGGCTTTTAACTTATTTATCAAAACACATAAGGCTTCTTTTCTGCTCCCTAAATATGAATTACATGAATTAGGAAGTCAATTAAGGAGGTCGTCCGATTCTGTTATTACGAATATTGTTGAAGGATATGGAAGGTCTTGCTACAAAAATGATTACTTCCGTTTTCTCACATTCAGCCACGCCAGTAATGATGAAACTATTAACCATTTAGATAAAATCATCATCTTATATCCTGAGTTTTCTTCTCATTTTGAAATTTTAAAGCAAGAGTATGATTTATTAGGAGGAAAAATAAATAATTATAAAAAATGGGTGAAAGAAAACTGGAATGAAAATAATTCCTAAATTAATTAACTTTCCTAACCCGAATCTCAAAAACCCGAAACCCGTACCTGATTTATGAAGAAGAAAAAACGTGAATACCAATCCTCAGAACTTGTAAAGTCTTTTGCAAGGATTCATGGTTTTGAAAGCAAACTGGTTGCTTTTGAAATTAAAGATTTTCTGGAAGAATACCTTGATGAAAGCCTTTTTAGTGAAATAAAAAGCGTCAATATTGAAGACCGTTGTGTGATTATAAAAATCAATTCACCTTTATTAAAACATGATTTTCAGCTTCGTAAAAGTTTTTTTCTGAAAAAATTTCAGGCTCAGTTCGGGGAAGAAAAATTTAATGATCTTCAGGTTTTGTAATCGTACTGTTTCTTAAATCATCTGCTTTCTGATCTAATTTTGAACGTAACGGAATAAAGAATCTCAGCGGATTTTTCAAAAAGTATCTGAAGATTTCTTTATATATCTCACTTACCTGACCAAAGTTTAGTTTTCTTGATCTGAATGCTAAAAACATTGACAATGTAAAGCTTACTAAGAAATTAAAGAATCCGATCAGGAAAACCGTCACAAACGAAATCCAGAATGTATAGGAATCTACCGAAAAGTCTTTTCCATAAAGACCTAAAGCAAAGTTTCCGGCAGCAAAGGTAATATGGCGAATATCTAAGTCTAATCCTAAGAATAATCCAACCGGAGCTGTAGCGCCTAAAAATACCCCAAACCAGAAATTAGAAACGATTCCCGGCCAATTTTTAGCATAATATTTTGAAAGACCTTTGGCAAATTTCTTTCCAAAGAGTTTTCTGATGGACAGGTTTTTGGCAATACGTTCAGGAATCTGATAAAAGACAGAATTGTTCCCGATATTTCCTGAAATAATCCCTGAAATAAAAAGATAAAATCCGGCAATACTCGCGTGTAAAATTGCTTTTGACTTGAATGGATCGAGATCTTTCAATAATTTATCCGATCTGTCTATCGCCATATTCTGGGAGGTAAAAACATCCAGTCCATAGATAATAATTAATGCAATCGGAAATGAAAGCAAAACGTTTCCTACAAAAGCAATAAACTGACTTCTGAACAGTTGGGAAACAAGGTGAGCAAATTCTGTATTGTTTCTTGTTCCTCCTCCTTCTTCTGAAAGTACCTTGGTCATTGTTGCTGCCGTCATTGCGGGCTGCTTTGTTGCTAATGTAAACCCCATCAGATAAATCATGACAAATCCCATTGCATAATTCATAGAGTATAGGAAAGCATGGAAAAAATCACTTCCGGGAAAGTATCCGTAAAGCATTTTCAGCACACATAAAGCACCTACAATGATCCCTCCTCCACTGGCTTTATAGAACATTTTCATATATTCTTTCCGGGAAGAAGTGATGTAGTGACTTCCTGTTTCTGCTGTATGATTGGTAATAAGGTGAGAAATAAGCCTTGTGCTGTCGTTTACAAGCTCAGAAATATTATTTTTATGAGATTTATATCTTATAATATTAAATACCAGCTGTTTTGAATTGATAAAAACGTCTTCGTCCTGATCAATAACCAATAACTGAACAATTTCATAGATTCTGTTGGTCTGCTGACGGATTTTCAGCAAAGACTGATTTATTTTCCCTGAAATCCCATATTTAGCAGAGTTTTTAAAGGCAATTGTTACAAATTCCAAACATTGCTCTACATAGATTTTGATCTGCTTATACCGGCTGTCTTTGGAATGAAGTTGTAGTTCAGGATTATTTTCAAATTCTTCTGCAAGTCCTTCCAATTCATTTTGTAAAGCCAAAAACGGATTATCAAAATTTCTGTATTCGGGTGCCATTCTTACGACCTCAACTTCCATTGCCATTCCTGTTGCACGCCAGGAAAGGATATTCATTGCAAAGATCAGTTCTTTCTTGACTAAGGGTTTGATAATAAAGTCTGAAGCTTCAAGAAGTTTTAAGAATTCATCCACTTCATTTTCGGGAAGATTCTGAAAAAATTCAAGATCTTTATGAGGGCTTAAACTAACGTTATCAATCATATACCATACTGTATTTTCATTTTCTACAGGTGGAAGGATTTTATTTAAGACTCGTTTTTTAAGTTCAGGAAAAAAGGAATTTTCTGATAAAATATTCGCTTCAGTTAACGATAAATTAAAAGGTCTGTTTTTAAAAATACTATGAATATAATATTTAAAATGCTCCGTTAGCTGAGGATTGCTTTTAAGAAAATTGAGTACGTCTGTAAAGTCTGCCCTTTTTATACTCTCTAAGAAGTCTGCAAAGGGTTCTAGAGAAAGGGTTTCGTTCTTAAAGGAAAAATATTTTTTAAGAACAGACTCAAAGTTTGTACTGGAATTAAAAAGCTTCATTAGTACAAAGATACTAAACTTGTTTCAACTTCTTAAAAACTCTGGCGGATACGTATGTTTAAATATTAAGTTTAACCTAATTTTAAGACGATTATTTCAGACTTACGTTTCTCATCTGTCTCATGATCCAGTTGTGCTTCTTGGTCAAATAAGGGGAAGGGTTTTTCGGATCATATTTTTTTGGATTCGGCAATACAGCTGCAATCCATGCTGCTTCTGAGATTGTAAGGTCTTTTGATGATTTTCCGAAGTAATATTTTGAAGCGGCCTCTATTCCGAATACACCTTGTCCCATTTCAATAGAATTAAGATATCTTGCCAAAATAACATCTTTTCCCCAAGCTTTTTCAATAATAAAAGTATAAACGGCTTCCAGTCCTTTTCTGAACCAGCTTCTTCCCTGCCAGAGAAAAATATTTTTTGCAGTCTGCTGAGAAATTGTGCTTCCTCCTCTTATTTTTTTCCCTTTTTCATTATGTGCCATTGCTTTTTCAATAGCTGAATAATCAAAGCCATCGTGCATAAAAAACTTCTGATCTTCGGATGCAATGACCGCTTTTTTTACTTTGTCTCCCATTTCATCATAAGAAATGTAATCTCTCTGAAGTTTTCCATATTCAAAAAGACCTCCGATTTGTGTAATCGTAATAGGTGGATTAAAAAATCGTCCCCAAATAATAAACAAAACGTTCAGGATAAGAATAATAAAAATAATCTGTTTAATTTTTTTCCACATAAGTTCTAAAAAAGAGAGACAAAAATAAATAAATCTATCGAGTTATTGTAATTCTTTCATGTAAGTAAGTTGATAATTGGGCAATAATTCCGGATGGAAAATTTTAATATAATCTTTCAATACCCAATCTGCTCTTACGATACCGCTTTCAAAGAAATCGTTGGCTTTTTCTTTTTCCCGACCTGCAATTCCATAAACGTAACCTTTATTGAAAACATCCAGTTTACTGTAAAACGGATTCATATTGAGCATTTCTTTCTTCGAAATATGATTTCCTGCATTGACCCAGTATTTCACTTCTTTAGCAGTTGAAAAAACTTGTTCAAAGCTCATAGTCACAGCTTTTTCATCGTTATTATCTTTAAGGATATATTGAGCATTCGCATCTGAAATATAATTTGCCACAGAGGTTTTTCCTCCCGGAAGATACCAAACATCGCCGTACATTTCATTAGCCAAAACCAAAGGTTTTTCTTTCGAATTAAAAGCCAATTGCTTGAGTTCATTATAGTTCTTCTCTATTTCCGCATATTCAGCTTCTGCTTTTTTATCCATTCCCAATAATTTTCCAAATAGCTTTATGTAAGCAGTTTTCTCCAGTGGTTTCTGTTCTTTGTAATCATCCAGAAAAATCACCTGAATTCCATTGTTCTTCAACAGCTCATAGGTATTATCAAAACTGGCAACATGGTTGGTAAAGATCACGTCCGGTTTTAAGGATATAATTTTTTCCACATCATATTTCTGCTCATTTCCTACATTTTGAATGCTTCCCTCTTTTACTTTTTTCTGAATGTTCTCAGAAAAAATGTATTCCGGGCTGGAAACTCCGATAATTACATCTTCTGCTCCCAATTCAGCAATATATCCTGCCATACTTGCATTCAATAAAATCACTTTCTTAAAAGGAATCTGACTTTTCTTAAAATTATAAGTAAAATTACCCGATTTTAGCTTTAAAACACCTCCATCTTCATTATACTTTACGTATTCTGAAATGGATATCCATTGTGAGGATGAAATTTTTGGTTCTCTTTTACAAGAGATTAGCGCACAAATCGCAAATATTAGGAAAATTCTTGGTTTCATGTTTCAAAGAAAAGAAAAAAGTGCTATATTTGCAAACCTTTAAACAACAAGGTTACAACGGGCTCGTGGCGCAACTGAATAGCGCATCTGATTACGGCTCAGAAGGTTACAGGTTTGAATCCTGTCGAGCTCACAAACAGCCAAGTGGCGCCAACTAAAGACAGTTGGCGCCATTTTTATTTACTTAGAATATTTTTTTTCGCATAATACTATATATAAAAGATTATGTCTTAAATCTCAATGTTCTATAATAATAAACCAAATCGATTATAGGTATATTAAAATATATTTTTGCCATATTTAATGTACCTGTAGTAAGAATAGATTAAATTCAGAATATTATCACACACTGTAAATGATAATGATTCTTCTCTTCTCTAAAATCATTATTGAAATTTGTTTGATACATTTAAGTATATCATTACTAAAAGTCATTATTTATCCATAATAAACAACCAAATTGGCACCTATTAAACTCGTTAAAAAAGAATTTAATTGATTTAAATAATTATAAAAAGATCTTTTTCACGAAATTTTGTATATTCTTCAGATATCATCAACCTCTCACTTTTCCAAATTGCAACCTATATTCCTTGGGTGTTATTCCGGTAATTTTTTTGAAAAGTTGTGTAAAATGAGAAGGTGTATGGAAGTTTAATTCATAAGCTATTTCTGCAATATCTTTACTAGACTGTAGAAGAGCTTTGCTATAATTTACATCAATTTCGTTAATCCATTGTTTTGGAGATTTCTGGGTAACGCTTTTCACGCATTTATTAAGATAATTTTCCGTAACAGAAAGCTTATCAGCATAATAAGCAACACGCTTTTCGCAGACATGATATTTAAATAACAAATCCCTGAACTGAAGCGATAGTTCCATAGGACGAGTCGCGGATTTATGATGTGAATCGGAATCTGTGCTTAACATTTTAATTAAAATCAAATGCAGCATTGTAACTACTACATCATTAACGTTCAGTTTATTCAGCCATAATTCCTGTTCCAAAATGGGAAGAAGCTGGGTAATTGTGCCATAAGTCAGACTATCCAATTTCAGGAAAGGAGTCATGAAAAAAATGCTGGTTTTGTGTTTTGGAAGTTCCTGTTCAGACAAAACATTATTTTCATATGCCAAAAAGAATCCTTCAATATCATCTGAGAGTTCCAAAGTCGCAGTAATTGTTCCCTGCTTAATGAAAATAACGCCTCCTTTTTCGGCATTATACTCCTCATTCTCAAGGTATTGCTTGATATGTCCGTTGGTAACAAAAATAATGAAATTAAAGGTCGTACGGTACGGAATCACAGGCATCAGAATTCCTTTAAGATAGTTCTCCAGCCGATACAACTGTATATCTGCATTGTTTGCCAATATTTTTTCCGTGATATTGGGAAGGAACAACTTTTTGTACTGAAAATTGGATAATACTTCCATATCAGATCTTATAATTATTAAAGTTAGATAAAAAATATTAGGTAAAGCTCGGAGAATCTGAAAATTCAGAAATGCAAGAACAGATTCTCTTTTTCAAATCCTCCGAAGTCTTATGCTAAAACTTATAATACACTCCTACTCTTACTCCCAACGGGCTTCCCGGTGTGTAAGTAAGATCAGTAATAGGTTCTGTCTCCCCTTTTAATTGGGTTTCTGTGGCAAACTGTGCTTCGTTCCATTTTACATTAAAAAGATTATTAAGCTGAATATTCGCACCCCATTTCTGACGATTATAAGACAGTATTAAATCATTAACAAAATAAGCTTTCGTTTTAATGCTATTGTCTTCTACAGCGGGTCTTTCTCCCAGATAACGGTATTGCAACCCAAGGGAAAAACCGTGATAAAAGTCCCAGTTTACTGAACCGGTGCTCGTCACAATCGGAGATAATGGAACGTAATCCTGTCCTTTTTCTTCTTCGATGAATCTTGCGTGAGAATAATTAATATCCGCATTTAGGTAGAAGTTTTCTAACGGCTGAAAACGGATTCCCAAATCTGCCCCAAAACGTCTTGATTTCCCGGAAGGCTCTACCACAGCATCATCTCCTACATACACAAATTCCTGTTGTAGATACATGTACCAAACGGTTGGAGTGATAATCAGGGATTTTAAAGGATGCAATCTCACTCCAAAATCTCCTCCGATAGAATACGGAAGCGTATTTTCGTTTTTATTGGTGACAACCACTCTCATATCATTGGAATGGAAGCCCATTCCGGTTTTTAAGAACCACATGACGTTGTCATTTTGGGTATAAGAAAAGTTCAGTTTCGGACTTAGTCTTGTCGCTTCTTTTGATTGTCCGGAAGGCAGATTATCAGGATTCAGCAAATCGTGCATATTAAAAATAAAATGATCAACTCTCACTGCAGGATTAATTGTCCATTTTCCTGTTTTCCAAACCAGTCCTGAATACGCATGAAGATTGGTTTCCGTTCCGTTAACATCAGACATTCTATCAAGCAATAAATCCCTATGATAAACATGATTTAACTGCAAAGTTCCAATATCATCATTTCTCACACCTACTCCTGAAATCCAGTCCAGTGTACCATTTCCCAAGGAAAAATTCTTCGTATACTTGATCTCTGCTCCGTAGATATTTCTACCGTCGGTTTGCTGAATTTCGTCGCCGTGGTCTTTATCTTTTAAATAAAAAGTAAAATCCGAATATAGATTGAAATTATATTTTGAATAAAAAGCCATCGCATCAATCTGTTCAGAAGATGAAATAATATGTTTAAAATTCATCTGAAGATTCGTTCTGGAAGTTTTTCCACCTTCAGTAGGATCTATACTTCCCCAACGGCTGATGATTCCTTCATCCACGGCACGTTCCGGGATTTGCCCCGAAGCATTCCATGAAGAATTGAAAGTAGAGAACTGGATATTAAAATAATCGTTGTCCGTAATCCACTGATTGTACTTTCCGAAAATATTAACACGATTAAAGTTCTGTTTTACGTCAAACGGTCCGTCTGTATAATTGTATTCGGCTGCCAGATACGCATTTTTTCTTCCTGAAGTATCATTCAGAATATTGAACATTCCCAATACCCTTTTTGAATTAAAAGAACCTCCTTCTAGCTTTACCATGCTGTTATTCAGTCGGTCGTAGGTTTTGAAATCCACATAACCCGCCGTATTGAAATCCCCGCGATCCATATAATAAGCACCTTTTCCGAAATCGATATTATTTACCGTTTCAGGAATCACGAAATGCAAATCGGAATATCCTTGCCCATGTGCATGAGAAACTACGTTTACAGGCATTCCATCAACATTTACACTGACATCTGTTCCGTGGTCGGCATCGAAACCTCTTAACAAAAGTTGTTCTGCTTTTCCGCCTCCTGCATGTTGAGCAATAAACAATCCCGGAACTTTTCTCAATAAATCCTGTGCGGAATTTACCGGAAATTTATTCAAATCAACTTTTGTAATTGCCGTTAAAAATGAATTATGGCTAATTGCCACCTCTGAAATTTGCTGTGGTTTATGCTGTAACAGGACAAGATTGTTTTTATCTTCAGCACTGTTTACTATTAATTTTACTTCATCATATCCGTTGTGGCTGATCGTTAAGGTGTCGGGATAAGATTTTATTCCTACCACAAAAGAACCGTTCTCTCCCGAATGCGTATGGTCTTCTCCATGATTATACTTCACCAAAACATCTCTGATAGGATATTTTTCATCCACATCTTTTACGACCATTTTTTTCTCTGTAATCACTTCCTGTGCCTGTATCAATCCTCCGATTGTCAAAGCAAGAAAAGCTGCCAGAATCTTCGTTCTCTTCATTATTTTCTAAATTTCATACATTTTTTCAGTGTAAAGTGTACCGATCAACTTTAAGCATTATTATTTGTTTTAATCAAAAACTTTTTCAAAAGCAATGTAATCCATGTTCCGGCAACGAATGGAAATGTAAATACTCCTCCAACAGCACTCAGTAAATTATTATCTATTAAAAAATCATCAATAATAATTGTTAAAACAACTGCAATAAGTACCCACAATCCGTCTGTTTTTTTCGTACCTGAAAATACAATGGCAGAAAGTACCGCATTGAAACCGAATAATCCCATGTGGATTTCCTGAATAGGTTCTCCGTTCCATTGAGATAAACCTGCACCTAAAATAGATGCTACAAGCCCGTATAATGCCGCTATTGGTGAGCTGATGAATACTGCCAAAAAGAAAATCAATCCACATAATACACCTCCCTGAAAAATCACTTCTCCAAAACCATTAGTACATGTAAGAAAGTCATCATATTTAGTAGAAGTCACTTCAGCACTGATAAGATCTGATGGTAAAATATGAGTAAATTGGTGCAGCAAAAATACCAATACCCATGCAATTATGATAAAAGGAAATGTAAATACCGGAATTTTCTTCTGAATAAAAAAATGCTGAATAATACTCGCCAATGCTCCACCTAAAATAATCAGTACCCAAATAAGCGGTGTCGCCTGGAAGATAAATGCCAATGCAACTCCAACCAAAGCCGCACTGAAACCGTATAATCCTGCATTGATTTCGGATTGGTCATATTTCAGCTTCATTGCGGTGAAAGTTCCCGCCGCTGTTGCAAGAATAACGGCTACTCCACACTGCCAACTTCCCAAAAAGATTCCGATGATGAATAAAAGCCCCGTCCATCGGTTCTCCTGAAGCATGATTTGCCCGACTCCTTTTAAAACATTGTCGATAAAAGGTATTTTTTGAAAAAATTTGTCCATAGAATTTATTTTTTATAATTGATAAATGATTATCAATAATTGATTGAAGTTCACTTTTATCATTGATCAATTATCATTTATGATTTTACCAGCCGAGGAATACCATCCCGATACCACAAACCGTAACAACGGCACCGCTTACCATTCCCATATACCGCTCCAGTTTTTCGGTGTTGAATAATGTTGAATATCCGTAACGTCCTAAAAGGACCATTCCGAGCATCGTTAAAACCGTAGTTACCGTAAATGAAGTCACCAAAACAGCAATTTCTGACATAGAATGCTTTACTCCCGAATAAAACAGCAACGGAATCAACGGTTCACTCGGTCCCATCACAAAAATCATGAACAGTACCAACGGTGTTACTTTTATTCTTTTTTGCGGCATTACAACTTCGCTGTGATTGTGCTCATACACGTAAACATCATCACCCATCACATCAAAATGTTTGTGAGGTTTGTTTCGAACTGCCTGAATGATTCCGTAAATTAAATAAACACCTCCGAAAATCAACAATGCCCAACCTGAGAAATTGCCTCTCAAATCCTGAAACCACGAAATTTTATTCAATTGCCAACCGAGAAAAACGCCAATGAAGCCAAGAATTAAAGAACTGAAAACGTGTCCAAATCCGCAAACGACTGTTAAAATCGCCGTTTTCATACCACTCCATTTTTTTGATTTTGAAATCACAATGAAAGGTAAATAATGATCGGGACCCGAAGCGGTATGTATAAAGCTTATTGAAACAGCACTCAGTAAAAGTGCCCAAACTGTACTATCCATTTTTTATTTATATTTTATTTCCAGCCTTGTCAAGGCTTTTTGATGCTCACTAAAACTTAACACAATCCTCAACATTCTTTTTATCCAAATCCCAAAGAATGTCCTGAATATGCAGGAAAAAATTATACATCACTTCACCTCCATGTCCTAAAGCACGCACTACAAACCCGTTATTTTCCATTGCTGAAACGCCGATTTCCATTTCTCCTTTGACTCTTTCTGAATCTTCAACGACAGTTTCAATTAACTGGTCTTTATGAACATCATTTTTGGTACTGTAAAAAATCAATGTTCCCTGATGCGTGTACTGTTCGAGGTTTCCGATACTGTTAATCGGGATTAAATCTGGTTGAATCAGTACATTATCTTTGATCACCAATTTATTTTCGTGGTAAATCTCCATCAGGTTCTGGAAACGCTTTAATTTAAAAACTTCTCCGTAATGCTTTCTGCCACACGTAATAATCTCACTGATAATCAACTGGCTGTTTTTCCCGATATTGATTTTTGCCTGACTTTTAAAATTGGAATCTTCATGCGGAACCACAGGATGTGGAACGTAGGCAAAAGACGTATCATCTTCCATCAACACATTCAGCTCCTGAACGGCTTTATCTTTCATATTGAAAAGCCTTTGGTACGACTGCGACTGCAATTGCAATGAAGCTCCTTGTTCAAGGCTCACCTCCAATTGGTAATGGTCTCCGTCCAGAATTCCGGGCGAAGAACTCATGACCATTTGATACAATTTATTATCGTCTTTACGCTGCCCCACGGAAACTACGCGGAATGGAAGCGAAACATAAAGGTCTTTTACATAAGACTTTCCGCCCTTGAATCCTGCAATTATATTTAAACGGCTATTCATTTATCTTACCAAATTCGGTTCTTCAATTTCTTCTAAAAGGGCATATTTTTTAATCCAGCCAATTACTTTATCCAGCCCTTCGTCAGTTTTCAGGTTGGTAAATACGAAAGGATTTCCGTTTCTCATTCTTCTCGCATCTCTTTCCATCACTTCAAGGCTCGCTCCAACGTGTGGCGCCAAGTCAATTTTATTGATAATCAACAAATCGGAACGGGTAATACCGGGACCTCCTTTTCTCGGAATTTTTTCTCCTTCGGCAACGTCAATAATGAAAATCGTAACGTCTGCAAGATCCGGACTGAAAGTCGCTGAAAGGTTATCACCTCCACTTTCGATTAAGACCAACTCAATGTCTGGGAAACGTGCTGCCAATTCATCTACAGCCTCAAGGTTCATACTCGCATCTTCACGGATGGCGGTGTGAGGACAACCTCCTGTTTCTACCCCGATGATTCTATCGTGAGGAAGAAGGCTGTTTTTTGCCATAAATTCAGCATCTTCTTTGGTATAAATATCATTGGTAATTACGCCCAAATCGTAAGTTCCGAATAATTTTCTGCTTAATCTTTCCAATAATGCAGTTTTCCCTGAACCTACCGGTCCTGCTACTCCTACTTTTATATATTTTCTATTTTCCATTTTATTTAAATTTTACTTTGTTTGGTTTTTAAGAATTATTTGTGGGGAAATATCTACTTGTTTTTTTAATGGTACCACCCCGTCAAAAATTCTCTGAATTTTTGCCACCCCTCCATTGGAGGGGAATTCTTCACACTCTTACTTCTTACTTCTCACTGTTCATTTTTAAGACATATAAAGCCTTGAGTACAGTCTTTCGTGCTGCATACATCTAATATCAAACGACGTATTGCACAATCCTACCATATCTCTGTCCAATTCTATGGTTTCTTGGGCGGTTTTTTCCATGACGAAATACAGCGAGAACAAAATATCCTGTCCGTCCAATTGTCCCAGAGGAACCAATTTTACTGCATTGGTAATCATTCCTGCAGTTGAGGTATAATAAAATCCTAACAATGCTTCATACATCGGAATGTTCATTAAAGCCGCATACATCCCGAAAACGATACAGTAATGCGAATTGGCTTCACGCTGCTGAACTGCCTTTTCATACGCTTCTATCAAAGGAAAGCTTTCTCTTCTTTTGAAAATTTTGATTAATCGTAATCCTAATTTCTGACTTGCCTGTCGGATTTCTTTCGGGCATTTTAGGGAATTGCATTCGTTATCAAGATTTAATAACAATTCTAAATCTCCATTTTGTGCGGCTTCGTATGCCAGTTTTACAAAAGCTCCGTCGTTGTATTTCAGGTTGTACTGAAGCATATTTTCAACAAATTCTTTTGCGGTAACTCGGTCATGAACAATTCTTTGCTGAACGAATGTTTCCAACCCGTTGGAATGCGTGTAACCACCGATAGGCAACGTAGGATCCGAAAGGTGCAGTAATCCCGATAAAAAGTTTAAATTCAAATTATTCATCTTTTGAAGCTGCCATTTTTAATATTTTAGTAAAAATTGTAGAGCCTAAACTTCCGTGTCCGTGAGGCTCTACGTTAGATTTAAGAAGATTCAAGAGTTTTACGGAGTGCTTTTCCGGTTTGAACCCGCTTGCTTCCAGCCATCTGAACATCGGCATTTCAAACGGAAGCAATACTTTATCTTCCTGGATGAAAAGCGGAATATGCTTGTTTCCGATTTCATAACAAACGGTTCCCATTTCCAGTAAAGAAGCCGGTGACATCACGATGGCTTCTGTTTCCAGAACATTGACTGCAATTACCTTTTCTTCATTTTCAAAAAGAATATCGCCTTCACGCAAACGTTGCCCTTCTCTCAGAAATTTGATGGCAATATCCACACCCTGTCTGGTTTTTTTACGCTGAATTCTTTTGGTGGTTTCAAACCATTCCAAATCCAGATAATCTACCGGTTTTGAGGTCGGGTTTTGGATGAGATTGCCTATTGTTTCGTTAATTATCATTATTTATCGGTTTTTTTTCTAAAGTCAAAATTTTTGGAAATTCCTACCCCGAATGTGGAACCGCTGATTCCCGCTACATAAGTTTTCGTCCAGCCTTCCTGTTTTGTTTTAGTCTGCAACATCGAAAGTTCTGCAAACTTAAATTTCAACGCCCAACCGCCGCCTAACAATATCCCAATCAAAGGATAGGCACGAAGACGGAATCCATTAAAATTTTCCATTGGTCCTGCAGTCGGCATCTGCTGTTGTCCCCAAACGTAATGGGCATCTACCTGACCAATAAGTACAAAGTATTTTCCGAGCATTAATGACGGACTATACCAAAGTCCTGCTTCGTTTTGCTTATACACAACATTATGGTCAACAGCGTTTTGTGAGTAAGCATAGTTTACCCCGATCAGGTCATTATTATTGATAAAGTATCCCACTCCAATCGGTGCACTCGAAACTGTACTGCTGCTGCTAGATGGGGTTGTTATTTTTGAATAATCCAATGAGCCGTATATCATGATTTGGCCTTTTGGTCCGTCTTCATCACTCTTAATCCTGTGTCCTCCCAAAACCTGTGCATTTGCAATGGTTGCTCCTGCGATGGCTAGTGGAAGAATTATTTTATTCAGATATTTCATTTTGAATGTAATTCGCTAATGATTTTAAATTTTGTTTGGTAAATCTTTTTTGCTGTTAAATAAAATCCAATAAGTTTTTGAAACTTTTTAGATTTTGTCTTTAGATAAACCTAACAGGTTTTTGAAACCTGTTAGGTTTGCAAGATTTATCTTAGAATAAGTAATACAACTGTGTTAATGGCAGTTTTTCAGCTGGCTCACAGGTAACATATTCTCCATCTACTGTTACTTTATAATTTTCAGGATTTACTTCAATTAAAGGCGTTTTATCGTTGTGGATAAGGTCTTTTTTAGAAATGTTTCTGCAGTTTTTCACCGGAAGAATCATTTTTTCTAATCCATAAGAAGCAATCGTTCCGTTGTCGATAGAAATTTGAGAAACAAAATTTGCACAGGTTCCGAATTTAGCTTTTCCGTGAGCACCAAACATATTTCTGTAAATGATAGGTTGAGGTGTTGGAATTGAAGCATTCGGATCACCCATTTTGGCAGCGATTACGAATCCTCCTTTTACAATCATTTCCGGTTTCACTCCAAATAATGCAGGTTTCCAGATGACTAAATCCGCTAATTTTCCTTCTTCAAGAGAACCTACATATTCTGAAATACCGTGTGCAATTGCTGGATTGATGGTATATTTAGCCACATATCTTTTTGCACGGTAGTTATCGTTTCCGTGGTCTTGATCTTCTGCTAAATCACCTCTTTGCTCCTTCATTTTGCTTGCTGTCTGCCAAGTTCTTGTAATCACTTCACCCGGTCTTCCCATAGCCTGAGAGTCGGAACTCATAATACTGAAAACACCCATATCGTGAAGAATATCTTCTGCTGCAATCGTTTCCGGACGGATACGTGAATCCGCAAATGCCACATCTTCAGGAATGTTTTTACTCAAGTGGTGGCAAACCATCAACATATCCAAGTGTTCATCGATTGTATTGATTGTATAAGGACGAGTCGGGTTTGTAGAAGCCGGTAATACATTTGGATACATTGCTGCTTTGATGATATCCGGTGCGTGACCTCCACCTGCTCCTTCCGTGTGGAAAGTGTGGATTACTCTACCATTAATTGCTCTCATCGTATCTTCCAAAAATCCTCCTTCATTCAAAGTATCGGTATGAATAGCAACCTGAACATCATATTTATCGGCTACTTTTAATGCTGCATCAATCGTTGCAGGTGTTGCTCCCCAGTCTTCATGGATTTTCACTCCTAAAGCACCTGCTTCAACCTGCTCTTCAATAGGTTCTTCTGCTGAACAGTTTCCTTTTCCAAAAAAACCAAGATTCATTGGATATTCTTCCGCTGCTTCCAGCATTTTCTGCATATTGAATTTTCCCGGAGTTACTGTTGTAGCATTAGTTCCATCGTTTGGACCTGTACCGCCACCAATCATGGTTGTGATTCCGCTATATAAAGAAGTTTCAATTTGCTGAGGACAGATATAGTGAATGTGAGTATCAATTCCTCCGGCAGTCACGATATATCCTTTTCCGCCATGAACTTCCGTTGAAGCACCGATAATCATGTTTGGAGAAACTCCATCCATTGTATCTGGGTTTCCGGCTTTACCAATTCCTACGATTTTACCATCTTTGATCCCAATATCTCCTTTTACAATTCCCCAGTGATCGATGATTACTGCACCTGTGATACAAAGATCCAAAACACCTTCATCTCTTTTTGCAGTTACATTCTGTCCCATTCCGTCACGAACGGTTTTTCCACCTCCGAAAACGGCTTCGTCTCCGTAATGGGTGAAATCTTTTTCGATTTCAATAATAATTTCAGTATCTCCCAAACGGATTTTATCTCCCGCTGTCGGACCTAATATATTGGCGTATTGCTTTCTGTCTACGTTTAAGCTCATGTTACTGATTTTTAAAGTTTAATACTGTAGCTTTATCAAGGCTTGCTCTTTTTTGCTCTTCTGAGTCTACCTTCCCATCAACAAGATTATTGAAGCCCATTGCTTTTTTATTACCTCCGATTTCTACCAATTCCACTTCTTTTTCCTCTCCCGGTTCGAAACGTACTGCTGTACTTGCTACAATGTTCAATCTCTTTCCGAAAGCCTTCTCACGGTCAAAGCTCATCGCTTTATTAACTTCAAAAAAATGGAAGTGAGAACCTACCTGAATCGGTCTGTCTCCTGTATTGGTTACTTTTATTTTTACGGTCTCTCTGCCTTCGTTGCAGATGATGGTACCTTCTTTTACAAAAATTTCTCCTGGTATCATAATAACTGGTATTAACGGATTGGATTGTGTACGGTTACTAACTTCGTCCCATCTGGGAAAGTGGCTTCTATCTGCACATCATGAATCATTTCTGCTACTCCCGGCATTACGTCGTCTACAGTAAGAAGATTTGCGCCTTCCTGCATCAGCTCGGCTACTTTTTTCCCATCTCTTGCTCCTTCCAGTAAAAAGTGGCTGATCAGTGCAATAGATTCCGGATAGTTCAACTTAAGGCCTCTCGCTTTTCTTTTTAAGGCAAGTTCGCCTGCCAGGAACAGCATAAGCTTTTCCGTTTCTCTTGGTGTTAAATGCATAGTATTATTTTATTTAAAATTGGACACAGAATATCTTGTCTGCCTTGTAATAAAGGCAAATACGAAGTCTATGTAAAGTTGAAAATGATGTTGGATAAGACAGATTTATATCTAAATACAAATCAGGAAATCCATAAAATGTGAAAAGGAATTAACAACCCGCAATTTGCAGGGAATGATACAGAATATATCTTGGTTCTGTAATATAAATACAGTTTTGAACAGCCGCAACTGGTTTGTGAGATAATGATTCAGCAAAGAAATAGCTTAACCATGTTTGTCCAAGAATTGAATAGTCAAATTTTACTTTTTCAAGGTCGTTGCAATCTGACAAATCCTGAATTTCTGACACACTATAAATTTCCGTCTGTCCGCCGTTGTCTGATTTCTGTAAAAAATGATCTTTTAAAGTACTATTATGGGAAGCATTATTTTGCCCCTTCTGTACCATAAATCCGGCACATAAAGTAGCAAAAAATAAAACGAAAGAAAACAATATGAGTTTCTTTTTCATACCCATTATTAATAGTGTAAATTTAAGGTTAATCTCTTTTTATAAACTATCAAAAAAAATATTCAAAATGTTCAAAATCGTGACAGATTCCTTTGTGGAATGTTTAATGAACGTAAAATATGGATATCAATACTTTCATTATAGTTACTGGAACAGTTACAACAGCAGGAATCGAATTCCCGCCAAAAAAGAATTAAAACAGATATCGTTTTGATCACCTATTTTTCACCCTTCGCTTGCCACCAATACGATTTTAGCAAAAAAGAGACTTGTTTTCTAAGCCCCTTTTTTATTGATTAGGTTATTTCATTGCATATTATAATTTATAGTAAATCCTTATGCTCCATAAGATAAGCTAATGCTTCTTCGACTGCCTGTTCAGGTTTTTTAGGATTAAATCCCAATTCATTTCTTGACTTAGAAATATCAAAATTTTGCTGTAAACCTGAGAACATAGCTATTTCCTTTCTCGTCAGAACTGGAGCCTTTCCACTTATTTTTGCTGAAAGCTCCATAAATCCAGCAATCGTATAGAGTATAAAGTCAGGGACAGAACCCGGAACTTTCAATTTTATTTCAGGATAAAGCTTTTGAGCTAATCTGGTTGTATCGGTAATGGTCATACATTTCTCATTGGCAAGGATATAACGCTCTCCAGAACGTCCCTTTTGTGCAGCGAGATAACAGCCTTCAGCTACATCTTTCACATCTACCCAATTAAGGGTAATTTTGGTATCCATCGGAATTTTTTTATTTAAAATTAGCTTTAAAACACCATAAGAAACATTCAACGGAAGAAATGCTTCACTCCCGATCATTGCTCCGGGCATCACAGACACTAGCTCTACGCCCAATTCCTCTGCCAATTGGAAAGCTAGCTTTTCACCATCATTTTT
The DNA here is from genome assembly GCF_016735585.2 of Chryseobacterium tagetis. Taxonomy (GTDB): domain Bacteria; phylum Bacteroidota; class Bacteroidia; order Flavobacteriales; family Weeksellaceae; genus Chryseobacterium; species Chryseobacterium tagetis. Next base: position 567,720 of record NZ_JAERSE020000003.1, on the reverse strand, counting down.
GGAATTATAATACATATCTCTGCGGTCAGGATTGTAACCATTACTCTCTTTAGTCGGCAGTTTGGTGTAATCTAAAGCAGCAATTGAACTTACATATACTATTCTCTTTACTCCTGCTTCTGCGGCAGCTTCTATCGTGTTACGGGTTCCATCCATATTTACATCGTAAATTTCTTTTTTAGGATCTTTTGCCCATAATTTAAAACTGGCACCTACGGCATAAAATGTTTCGACACCCTGCAGTGCCTTTACAAATGAAGCCTTGTCTGTAATATCTGCCTGAATAACCTCACAGACCAAACCTTTGAAACAATCCTTATTTTTAATGTTACGAACCGAGCATCGAACCTGAAATCCTTTTTCTATTAGTAATCTAACAAGATTATTACCCAAATGTCCGTTTGCTCCAGACACGAGTACTAATTGTTTATTTGTCATATCCTTTGATTTTAATTGATAGGACAAAGTTCAGTCTTGCTATTTCAAAAACACTTCACAAATGTTACTTAATAATTTGTTTGCGGATACGGCTCAAACTTTTAGGGTTCATTCCAAGAAAAGAGGCGATATATTGCATTGGAACATTGTGGAGTATTTCCGGATGCTCATTTAAAAGTTTTAGATATCGCTTTTCCGCACTAAGCGTTGCCAATTCTTTAGAACGTTTTTCATTGTAGGATAACGATTGTTGAAATACCAAAAAACTAAAATCCTTAAATGCGGGACTTTCTTGTATCAACAGATCAAGATCAACTTTTTTGATTCTTAAAAGCTCACATTCGGTAATACATTCCAGATTTTGGTCTGATTTGGTTTGATTTACAAAATGACTGTAAGCAGTTATAAATCCGGGAGGACAATTGATATGTGTAGTTATCTCATCACCCTTCTCATTATAATGAAATAAACGAACAAAACCTGATACAACAAAATACAGATAGTTAGGAATTTTATCTTCCTTTTCCAGTACTACATTTTTGGCGTAAAGGACAGGTTCAAAATAATGCACACACAAATCTATTTCCTTATCAGAAAGTTTTATTTTTTGTAAAATAAGTTGGATGAGCTTTTGATGCATATAACAAAGGTAAAACATATGCGGTTATCTAACATTAAATTTAAAAATTGATATGTTCTAAATATCACTACTCTACCATCTATTACGCTTAAAAAATCTCCTTAGGGATATAGCTTTTTTATCCCTTTAGGCTTATTTTAGTATTGCCTACTAAATTTAAAAGTTTCATCATATTTAACTTAGCAAACCAAAATGCATTAAAGCACTCTCCACACCATGGTTATCAACCTCCTCAGTTACAAAATCAGCAATTTCTTTAACATTATCTCCTGCATTTCCCATCGCAACTCCAATTTCTACAAATTTTAGCATAGAAATATCATTTCCTCCATCTCCGAATGCCATCGTTTCGGAGACATCAATATTAAAATGTTCACAAAAGTATTCTACTCCTTTCTGCTTACTTATTCCACCCGGATTGACATCAGCAAATAAAGATGTCCATCTCGATGACTGTGAATTAGGCATCACTTCCTGCATAAAAGATTCTTCCTTCTCAGGATTAATAAAAACATTGACCTGCAGAACATTTTCTACATCAACAGTTTCTTTATCATACAAAGGTGGTAACGGAAGATTCACGTGAGTATATAGCTCCAAAACTTGTGGACTTTCGTGGCTGATTCTTACTTTATCTTCATACATTAATGAAAAGCTCACACTTGATTTTTCCGAGTGATTAATCAAATTCTTAATATCATCAGGATGAATAGTCTGTTTAAACATCACCTGACCATCGATTGTCATACAATATCCTCCATTAAAGGTAAGAAAACCATCAAACTCAATATGTTTAATATGATTGAGGTCATTGATAGACCTACCTGTTGCTACAATAACTTTTATACCTTTTTCCCGAAGGTTTTTTATGGCATTTTGAGTTGACTCTGGAATTACTCTTGTTTTTAAACTAAGCAGTTTATTTATCCGCATTATTTTTATACAAAAAATAGCAAATAAAAAGACACACATTTACCAGTACGGCAAAAGCGTTTGAAAAAATAATGGGCAATTCATCGTTAAGAAATCCATACCATACCCATAATGAAAGTCCTATAATAAGGATTAGAATCATGACCCAAGATAGCTCACCAACATTTTTTTCTCTGATTACTTTTATAAGCTGAGGAAGCATTGAAAGCGAGGTTAAAGTTCCGGCAACAATTCCTAAAATATTCTCATTGATCATTACAGTCTTCTTTTTATCTATTGATATACTATACTAAGCTTTATCTTTTGTATTTTCCACTAAACCTATTCCATAAAAAAAACCTAAGATGGTTACAAAAGTTTATTTAGCTCTCATCACTATTTGTTTGTATATGGTATTATTAAGATGCAAATTTTAAGCCGCTGGATAAAAAAACAAAAGGCATAATAGTTGATTTACAGTAAGAATTAATTACAATTTTACTATCATGTCAAACACCACTTCACCCTACGAAAATCTGAGCGGTCCAGCCGCAATTGAAAAAATCAAACATGTTACAGAAGAATCAGATACCTGTTTTTTCTCTACCCGTGTAGACGCAAATACCCATAGTCGCCCCATGACCATACAGGAAATAGATCCTGAAGGAAATATTTGGTTCTTAAGCGATGTAAACAGCGATAAAAATCATGAAATCAGCTCTGATTCAGAAGTAGAGCTTTATTTTATGAATACCACTAAAAATGAATATATTTTTATCAAAGGAAAAGCTACCCTATTTCAGGATAAATCTCTTATCGAAAAGCACTGGAACAATTTTGCCAATGCATGGTTCAACGGAAAAGAAGATCCCAATCTTACCGTCATAAAAGTTATACCTGATAACGCTTACTATTATGAAACCAAAGAAAGTAAGCTGGTTGCAGGGAACTCTACAGAAAATAATAATGTTGAAGGCACGTTGGAAATCTGATAAAAACCTCTTTACATGCTCCTTAAATTCACTTCTAAAGGTATTTACTGTATTCCTGGCAAATTTTATATTGACCCGTGGAAGCCTGTAGATTTAGCGGTCATTACACATGGGCACGCCGATCACGCACGAAGTGGAATGAAAAAATACCTGTGCCATCACTTTACCAAACCGATTCTGCATTCCAGGATTGGAAAAGAAATTGAATGTCAAAGTGTGGAATACGGTGAAGTCTTGAATATTAACGGAGTAAAAGTTTCGCTGCATCCGGCAGGACACATCATAGGTTCAGCACAGATCCGTATGGAATATAAAGGTTATGTTTCCGTTGTTTCTGGCGATTATAAAATTCAGAATGACGGAATTTCCACCCCTTTTGAATCTGTACAATGTAATGAATTCGTTTCCGAAAGCACTTTCGGGCTTCCTATTTACAACTGGCTTACAGTAGAGGAACAGGAAAAACAAATGCGGAACTGGGTGGAGCAAAATAAATCGAATGGTAAAACCTCTGTATTTATAGGCTATTCATTAGGAAAATCACAACGAATCATGAAAGCTTTGGATGGGCTGGATGAACTCCATGTACACTACTCTATTGCCAAACTAAACGAAGCCTATGAAAGTGTAGGGATACAACTCCCCAACTATAAAACAGTCGATCTCCGTGAAGACAAAAAACATCTTGATGGTAAAATAGTCATCCTTCCGCCCGCTCTTATTGATAATCCGGCAATGAAGAAAATTCCCAATTTGGCATATGCCATTTGCTCCGGCTGGATGCAGATCCGTGGAGCCAGACGTTGGAGAAGTGCTGATGCAGGTTTTGCGGTAAGTGATCACGCTGACTGGCCGGGATTAATTTCAGCTATTAAAGCTACTGAAGCAGAAAAAGTACATATCACCCACGGACAAACCGCTGTATTTTCAAAATATTTAACTGAAATAGGAATTTCCGCCGATGAAGTAAAAACCGAATACGGAAATGACGAAGAAACCACAGAATTTGACCCCGAATGAAAGATTTTGCCACTTTGATCAACGCACTCAACAGCACCAACAAAACCTCCCTGAAACAGGAGGCAATTTTAAGGTTTCTGGAAGAAGCAGATCCACAGGATAAAATGTGGTTTCTGGCATTGTTTACAGGCAAAAAGCCCAAAAGGAACATTAATTCCACGATTATGAAACAATGGGCTATGGAAACTGCCCATATTCCTGAATGGCTGTTCGTGGAAAGCTATTCTGCAGTAGGAGATCTTGGGGAAACTATTTCGCTGCTGCTTCCACAGCCTCAACACATTACAGAACACTCACTTTCTGAGTGGATGCGTAAAATCGTTGCCTTGAAACACTATACCGAGGAACAGAAAAAAGAATTTGTTTTAGATGCCTGGAAAAGCCTTGATACTGTGGAACGTTTTATTTTCAATAAATTATTGGGTGGAAGTTTCCGAATCGGCGTATCTTCTAAGACCCTCATTAATACACTGGCAAAACATTATCATTTAGAAGCAGCGGCTATCGCACACAGCATTATGGGCGACTGGAACCCTCAGGAAATAGACTTCGATGCATTAATCAAAGGAGAATATACCAATACCAATCTGTCGAAGCCCTATCCTTTCTGTCTCGCCTATGCATTAGAAAAAAAACTGCAGGATTTAGGCCCGGAAGAAGATTGGCAGGCAGAATATAAATGGGATGGCATTCGCGGGCAGATGATTAAAAGAAATGATGAGATCTTCATTTGGTCCCGTGGCGAAGAATTGGTTACCCCGCAATTTCCTGAAATTGAAGCAGAACTTTCATCCTGGCAAGGAAACTTTGTATTAGATGGCGAAATTCTGGCTTTTAAAGACAATGCGGTTCTTAATTTTAATGAACTTCAAAAAAGACTGAACCGGAAATCCTTAACAAAAAAAATGATGGAAGAAATTCCTGTCGTAGTTTTTGTTTATGATCTTCTGGAGTTTGAAGGAGAAGATTATCGTGAAAGACCACTCGCTGAAAGACGAAAAAAACTAGAGGAGCTCCTGCAAAAGAATTCTTCAGAAAAACTGGTTCTTTCCCCTGTTATTCCTTTTAAAGAATGGCATGACCTTCCCGAAATCAGGGAAAAATCACGGGAAATCAACAGCGAAGGTCTGATGCTGAAAAATTACACTTCCCCTTATCACACCGGCAGAAAAAAAGGAGACTGGTGGAAATGGAAAATCGATCCTCTAACGATTGATGCTGTTCTTATCTATGCTCAAAAAGGCAGCGGAAGACGAAGCGCATATTATACAGATTACACTTTTGCTGTAAAAAAAGAAGGAAAACTAGTGACTATCGCCAAAGCTTATTCCGGTTTAACGGATAAAGAAATTCAGGAAGTCAGTAAATTCATTTCTAAAAATGTGCTGGAAAAATTTGGTCCGGTACGAACAGTAAAACCTGAGCTAGTTTTTGAGATAGCCTTTGAAGGGATTGGATATAGCAGCCGTCATAAATCGGGAGTAGCCTTACGGTTTCCACGGATCTTACGATGGCGAAGAGATAAAAAAGCAGATGAAATAGACGATATAGAAGAGATAAAAAAACTTATTACGTGACATCAAAATTCGAACAGTCGGAAGGTTTTCGCATCATTCAGCAATGGCTGCATGAGAAAGATAGGTCACCTTTTTCTTTTCAGAAAGAGACGTGGCATCGCTTTTCCAACGGCTATTCGGGAATGGTAATTGCGCCTACAGGCTTTGGAAAAACCTTCTCCGTCTTTGTCGCCGTTCTTATCGATTTTTTTAATCATCCTAAACGTTATAAAACAGGATTGAAGCTTCTTTGGATTACTCCTCTTCGTTCTTTGGCAAAAGATCTGGCAAAAGCCATGCAGGAAGCTGTGGATGAAATAGGACTAGACTGGATTGTGGAAGTAAGAAACGGAGATACGGATGCTAAACAAAAACAGCGTCAAAGCAAAGCCATGCCGGATATTCTGCTCGTTACTCCGGAAAGCTTACACCTTTTAATGGCTCAAAAAGACAATCAGCGTTTTTTTAACAACGTACGTTGTATAGCAGTAGACGAATGGCACGAGCTATTGAGTACCAAACGCGGTGTTATGGTAGAATTGGCATTGGCTGTTCTCAAATACAGAAATCCTCAGATCAGAGTCTGGGGAATCACCGCCACCATAGGAAATCTTGATGAAGCGCTGGAAGTTTTAATTCCGAATCCTAAGAAAAGAACTAAAGTAGTCGCTAAAGAACAAAAGAAAATTGATATTTTATCCGTTTATCCTCCGGAAGTTGAAATATTACCATGGGCAGGACATTTAGGCGGAAAATTAGTACAGGAAGTTATTCCTGTCATTCTAAAATCAAAGTCAACGCTTGTTTTTACCAATACACGGAGCCAGGCTGAAATGTGGTACCAATTGCTTTTAGACGCTTATCCCGATTTTGCGGGGCAAATTGCACTACATCACAGTTCTATTGATGCCCATTTACGGCAATGGGTGGAAGACAATCTTACTTCCGGGGCATTAAAAGCAGTAGTTTCCACCTCATCTTTAGATTTAGGAGTAGATTTTAAACCTGTGGATACCGTTATCCAGATTGGCTCCAGCAAAGGAGTTGCCCGGTTTATGCAGCGGGCGGGACGAAGCGGGCATTCCCCGTTTGAAACTTCTACTATTTATTTCGTTCCTACCCATTCGTTAGAGCTCATCGAAGTTTCGGCATTGAAAGAAGCAGTAAAAAATAAAGTGATTGAAAAACGGGAACCTTTTATTTTGGCTTATGATGTATTGGTTCAGTTTCTCGTTACTCTTGCTTTAGGAGGTGGATTTTATGCGGATGAACTCTTTCCTGTGATTAAAGGCACTTATGCTTTTTCAGAACTTAAAGAAGAAGAATGGAAATGGTGCATTTATTTCATCACACAGGGCGGAAAAACAGGAAAAAACTATGAAGAATTTCATAAAGTCGTTCGTGAAGAGGATGGAAAACTGGTCGTTGAAAAAAGAAAAATTGCCATGCTTCATCGGATGAATATTGGTGTTATCGTCAGCGATTCTATGCTGAGGGTAAAATTTCTGTCCGGAGGTTATATAGGAATGATTGAGGAATATTTCATTTCAAAACTGCATAAAGGAGACAAATTTGTGTTGGCGGGTCGTATTTTAGAATATGTGATGCTGAAAGAAATGACGGTCTACGTCAGATTATCCAGCGGAAAAGCTATTACTCCAAGCTGGCTCGGCGGAAGACTACCTCTTTCATCAAACCTCAGTTTCTTTTTAAGAAAAAAATTAGCAGAATCTTTATCTCCCAACTCCAGAGAGAAGGAACTTAAATTTTTACATCCTTTACTTGTCAATCAAAATGAAAATTCACATATTCCGAAAGAGAATGAGTTTTTGGTAGAGCAAATTAAAACCAGAGAAGGCTATCATTTATTCTTTTATCCTTTTGAAGGGCGGTTGGTACATGAAGTGATGGCTGCTTTATTGGCTTACAGGATCTCAAAATTATATCCTATAAGTTTTTCAATGGCAATGAATGATTATGGCTTTGAGTTGTTTTCAGACAAAGAAATTAAATTATCAGAAGAAGAGCTTCATCACATTCTTTCCAAAGAAAATCTAATGCAGGACGTGATTAGCAGTGTAAATTCGACGGAAATGGCGAGAAGGAAGTTCCGGGATATTGCGGTAATCTCCGGAATGGTTATCCAGACGATGCCGGGAAGACAGGTCAATAACAAATCTCTACAATCCTCTTCAGGTATTATCTTCTCGGTTTTAGAAGACTATGATCCCGAAAACTTACTGCTTCGTCAGGCTTATACGGAAGTTTTCAACCAGCAGTTAGAAGAAGTACGATTGGTCGCCGCATTTGAGAGAATTCATCAAAGTAAAATTATTTATATTCATTCCGACCGTTTTACTCCCTTAAGTTTCCCTATAAAAGTTGACAGTTTGCGACAATCCTTATCCAGTGAAGATTTAGCTTCAAGAATCCATAAGATGCAGGAGGCCAATCTGAAAAAGAAAAACAGAAAAAAATGAAGATTATCGAAAAGCTTATTGTTATTAAAGAACAAAATTTAATTCTGACCAATCAGCGTGCTTTGTTTTGGAAAGAATCTTCTGCATTGATTTTATCTGATTTACATTTAGGAAAGACAGCCCACTTCAGAAAAAACGGAATTGCTTTACCATCTGATATTATACAGCAGGATTTAAAAAGATTATCAACTTTAATTCATCATTTTAAAGCAGAAAAAATCATTATCGTCGGCGATTTTCTTCATGCAGGAAAAAATTCGGAATTTGAAATCTTCTCAGACTGGAAAACACAGTTTCCCGCATTATCTATTATTTTAGTAAAAGGAAATCATGACCGTGTTTCAGAAAAGGATATTCTGGAGTTAGGAGTCTCTGAAATCCATACGGTTTATCAGGAAAATGAATTTATTTTCAGCCATCAGGATCTGAAAGATGAGCCAAAGTTTGTGATTTCAGGACATCTTCATCCTGGTGTTATTCTGCAATCCTCAACTAAAAGATTAAAATTCCCCTGTTATGTTGTGACAGATCATCAGTTGATTTTACCCGCTTTCAGCACATTTACCGGACTGGATACTCAAAATTATTTTCCTGATGCACAAAAATATATTTTTACTCAAGATTCTATTTATTTAATTTCTTAAAATATAAAACCTTATTTTAAACAAAGACATTGAGGAATTTAGAATAATTTTAAAGTATTAAAACCGGGTGTTGAACTTATTTTTGATAATCATACATAAATATCCCACATTATGAACACAAAAAGAATTTCAGTACAACTAGAAAAAGCATTATCCACACAAATGAACATGGAAGATTTACAATCACGAGTATATTTATCTTACGGAATCTGGGCAACTGATCAAGGTTATGACGGTATCGGAAATTTTTTGTTCCGACACGCGTAGGAAGAACGTAATCATGCTATTAAGTTCATGGAATATATCCTGAATAGAGGCGGAAAACCTAAAGTAGAAGCATTACCAGCTCCAGGATGTGACCCAAAAGGCTTATCGGACTATTTTAATTCAGTTTTCAAACATGAGGTTGACGATACAGAAAAAATGTATGCATTAGTAGATTTAGCCTTCAAAGAAAAAAAATGGGCAACCTGGAACTTTTTATAATGATTTGTAAAAGAACGAATTGAAGAAGGAACCTTAACAATAGAGCTTATAGACAAACTAAAAATTGCTGGCGGTGATCAAGTTACTGATGAATCCTTATTTACACTTGATAAAACATTAGCTGAAATGCCTGATGAAGCAAAATTGGCACAAACTGGTTTTCATAAAAATATTGGCAACACGAAATTATCACTTGGATATTATCTTGAAGCAAGAAAGTTTAATAAAGAGTATTTAAAGCAAGACTATTATTATTTTGAAATGGCTGGGTTATTATTTGAGTTAAAGAAATTTAATTTTGCAGCACGATTCTATGAAAAGGCAATCGAATTGAAAACAGAATATAGATTATCAAAAGCCCTTCTGGCTGACTCTTATATTCATCAAGGGCAATACGAAAAAGGAATTAAATTATTAGATGAATTTTTAACTGAAGAGTACGATAATAATGATATACAAAAAGATGAATCGTACTTAAAGTTTCTTTGCTTTAATTCTCCACTCCTTAATAACTATCCAAAATTTCAGAATAGAGAACCGGATAAAGAATATAAAGAATTGTAGGCTAAAAATATTGATGGCTCTCTTGACTTCGATTTATTATATTCTGAGGCTTGGGTGGAAAATGGAATTAGAGCTAATAAAATCCCAAATATGCTTGAAACATTTATTTCATACATTATGGCTGCTCTTCTACATAAAGAAGATCCTATGTTATGGGTTTTCGCAACTGTAGCAGGCCTTTTAGACGAAGGAGCAGCATATTTAAATGTATATCATGTTATAAGATTAGCTTATCAATATAACAATGAAAAGTATATTGATCTAATGTTTGAATATTTAAGTGCGAAATTACCTAATGCAATTGAATCGATAATGAACTTTGTAGAATTATATATAAAAGATATACCTAAAGGAGATTTTTCACTACGTTTTTTTGAAGATGACAAAAATTATTTTTTAGATTATAATATAATTAAAGAATATCTGATTACGTCAAAGATAAAACACACTATATAAAAAATAACATTTTTTTATTCGGTACATTCAAATAAATAGTTGCCTATATTTATCAATTATACTCTTTCATAAAAAGGATAGTCTGTATAGCCTGCAGCTCCAAGAGTATAAAATGTGCTGATATCCCATTCATTTAATGGTAATTGCTCTTCAAAGCGTTTGACAAGATCGGGATTGCTAATAAAAAGTCTTCCAAAGGAAACAAGATCAGCGGTGCCATCCTCAATAACCTCTTCAGCTTTATGCTGCGAAAATCCACCATTGATAATAAATGTTCCGTTATAAATTTTGCGATAATGCTTGGAAGTTGTAATTATGGTTTCTAAAGCATTTACTGGATCGTGAGAAAACCCACTGATGTGAAGATAAGCTAAGGAGTAATTATTAAGTTTTCCGATAATGTAATCAAACAACTTATCAGTTTCATCATCCAAAATAATCCCAAATATATTTGTAAATGTGGGAGATAACCTCACACCAATTTTAATATTTGGAATATTTTCAAGGATTTCTTCAATAACTTCAAAAAGAAATCTTGCTCTATTTTCAATAGAACCTCCATACATATCTTCTCTGTGATTGGAACATTTAGCAAAAAACTGATGAAAAAGATATCCATTCGCAGCATGAATCTCAATACCATCAAATCCTGCTTGAACTGCATTTTTTGCTGCTTGAACAAAATCTTCAATTGTTTGATTAATATCATCAAAATTCATTTCCTTTGGAGCAACGGTATCAACAAACCCCTTATCAGTATATGCTTGATATTCTGGATTTATTGCAGATGGAGCTAATGGTAAACGACCGCCTAAAAGATCAGGATGTGAAATTCTACCAACATGCCACAGCTGGGCAAAGATTTGACCTTCAGACGCATGAATTGCATCAGTTACCTCTCTCCAAGCATTAATTTGCTTTTTCGAGTAAATGCCTGGAACATTTATGTAGCCTGTAGCCCTTGTGCTAAGCGCTAAACCTTCAGATATAATTAATCCTGCTGACGCCCTTTGACTGTAATATTCAGTGTGCAACGAAGTAGGTACTAAATCATCATTATGAGCTCTACTACGGGTTAATGGAGCCATCACAACTCTATTTTTTAACTCTAAAAGATTAGTATTGTACTGCGATAATAAATTCATATTCTTATTTATTAATTAATAATATCTCGCTATAATAATTTTAAGTTTCTCTTCTCAAGTGTTTTTCTCAGATCTTCTCTCCCATCCATAAATGCCATATCACCAACTGAAAATCGAACGGAATCGGCCCAGGTTGTTTTTCTCATATTGTTGGATTCTCTAAAAATCAAAAATTCTTTTTCATAGACATCTACTTGTTTTTTCCAGGTATTTGTATCATACTTGTTGTAATGTACAATAGCTTTCTGACTAAGGCGAGGTCTTATTCTACCTTGTTTAGATAAATCAGGTTTGCCAACCAGCATACCAAATGCCACATAGCTGCGCTGCGGTAAACCAATCAGGTCTGCAACCTCTTGTGAACTATTTCTCATTACGCCTAAGTACACAACTCCCAAATCCATTGATTCAGCAGCTATTGCTGCATTCTGTGCAGCTAAGGCAACATCTATTGTGGACATTATCACAGCATCCGTATAATCAAGTACAACAGGATCTTTATCTTCCGAAATTAAACTGTTACGATACATATCGGCGACCCATAACAACATTACTGGAGCTTGCTCTATATATGGATTTCCCATCCCAGTTTTGGAGTTTTTGCGCGATGCTTCTGCTAATTTTGATTTAAGTTCTTTATCAGTAATTACTATTACACTCCACTGATTCAAATTTGAAGAGTTGGAAGCCGATTGTGCAGCTGCGACCATTGTTTCAATAGTACCTTCCGGAATTTCGTCGGGTAAGAAATTTCGTACAGATTGATGCTTTAGTAATAATTCAATCTGTTCGTTCCACCTAATATTGTTAGGTATTGATTTCTCTCCGTATCTTTGCATTAAAAGTTCTTGTCGATTATTCATATTGTTTTTTAACGATGTTTTGATTAAAAACTGGAACAAATTTAAATTGTATTTTATGCAATATCAAGTAGTTGTAAATTCAATACTTAGTATTGTGAATAATACTAATACACATTATCAGAAGCTTATGAACGATAAAAAATCAATAGAAATTGACTATAATTTTGATCTTAATGGAATATTTAAAGTTATTGGAGGTAAATGGAAGATTCCTTTGATCGTTGCAATGGGAAGTGTATGCCCTAGACGCTTTGGCGAGCTCAGGAGAGAAATGGAGAATTTGGCACAAACCACATTAACTACACAATTACGAGAATTGGAAAGGGATGGTATTGTCGAAAGAAAGGTTTACGCCGAATCTCCTCCTAGAGTAGAATATCAATTAACAGATTTAGGACTGACTTTAAAACCGGTTATTGATACTTTAGAAAATTGGTGGCAAATGTATACCGACAGAGGTTGTAAAAATTTCTAATGCAAAATTTGAAGAATTTTTGTTCAGGTAACAATATATTTTAGTACAACCAAATTTATATTTATGTAAATTATCGTTTTTGCGACAAACTAAATATTCTATTTAATTCTTCATAAAAATCTACTTCTAATTATAAAAGACAATCGAAGTAAACTAAAGACTAATAATGTCAATTTCGACTATTTCAAATAGCTAAAATTAAATTGCAAAATATTAGAAATTAAAGACTAAATTAAATATAACCAATTCTTGTTTAATTTCGCTCAAACAAATCAAATAATCGACAAAAGTGCTTGTGTAGACGTGCATCAAAGTCACAAATAGACGAATAGCGCCAACTGAAGATAGTTAGCGGTATTTTTTTATTTAATTACTTTAGTTTTATATCTATAAACGGTTTGCGTTTTCATTGACTTCTTTTTCTTTATAATTGGATTTACTGATTTTACCGAAGTTATATTTTACAGTAAAGGATATTGTAGGTGTATTACCATAAAAAGTACCTGTAGATGATATTTTTTTATAAGTTAATTTTTGAATATAATCCATTTGTTTAAATACATCGTTATACCGTAAAGTAAAATCAAATTGACCTATATTAGCATTTGCTCCAATATTTACAAGACACATTGCGTTATACTCAAAAATACCTTCTTTACGGTGGGATATATAGGAAGCATCAAGCAAAAAACTAAGATACTTTCTGAAACTATAGCTATTGTTGGTTGAAAAATAGATATAGGGTGTACTTTTCTTAGAGATAGCCATAACATCTTCAATCTTATCATAATTAAGACTTAAGTTATTCTGCGATTTAAATTTTTTAAGAGTTAATTCATAGTCTACCCCTATATTCCCTCCAATTTCTTTATCAAAATTAACAATCATGAATGTTGATATATTCTTAGCTTCGTCAAATACCAAAGTGTATCCCATCGGATTTTTGCTTTCGTAAAAGGAAGCGGTAATTGACCACTTTTTCAGTTTTGCATTCAGTGTAAATGTATTTGAATAGGAGGGTAACAACAATGGATTTCCCCTATATTCAACATAAGGACTTCCATACAAACCTCCCGATGTCAGATCACCATAATTGGGTCTTGAGATGCTTTTCCGATAATCTAAGCTGTAATTGAAATGCTCATTTGGTTCAAAACTGATTTGGAAAGAAGGAAACCAATCGGTATAATTGCGTTTAATATTATCTGCTTTGATTTCTTTATTTTCTCCTTTTGTAGTGGTATTTTCCATTCTAACACCTGTCTTCAAAGTGATTTTTTTCATATTTAAATCCAAATTCGCATACGTTGCATCATTCAATTCTCTAAAAAGATATTCCAAACGTTCCGGTTCTTTTATATTAACAAACTGAGTGATATTATCCGTAAATGTTTCCGCACTGTTAAAACTTCCTCCTAATTCAACTTTAAAAAGATCTGAGAACTTTTTCTCTATATCTATTCGCCCGGAGTAGACATTTCCGGAATAAAGCTGACGTCGGAACTGACTGAATTTGTAACCTGAAAAGTCTTTATTATCATAGAAATCGTAATTTATATGATCATTCTCTCTTTTGTACTGAAAGCCTGTGAAAATATTGGCGTTTAATTTTTGCAGATTTTTATTAAAATTGAACATCACATTGACAGTTCCCCTATTTCTATCTTGCTTGTTCAAAGTCTGTATATTAGTATGCGTTGTATTTTCAGAATAGTTGGTAATAGTTGTATTATCACCTTTATCTGGTCGCATATTGCTATTAAGAGCCAAGGAAATATAATCACCTTCCTTGCCTAATTCTTGATAGAAGTTGGCCCCAAAAATCAATTGTGGACGCTTAGTTACAGATTTTATAATATAATCTGAGTTTATTGATTTTGTATCAATCTCATAATCAAAACCATTACTTTCCCAGTGATTAATCTGATTGTAAGAAGCGTTTAATTTCCACTCCGTTTTATTTTTCTTCGCCTGGTAATTTCCCGACAGATAATTACTGTATTTTTTTTGGAAAATCCCGGTTTCGGTCAGTATTAATTTTTGACCATCCTTTTTACTTTTTTTAAGGTTGATCTTTATAACAGCCTTTCCTTCAGCTTCATATTTAATAGAGGGATTTCGAATTAGTTCTATCGACTTTATATCATCTACAGAAAGTGCACTTATTACAGAAAAATCAACTTTCTGATTATCGATGTATAACAGAGGTATACCTTTGCCTACAAAAGAGAGATTTTCACCATTTGGATCTATTCTTACAAAAGGGAGTCGAGACAATAAATCTGTAGAACTTACCACTTTGTTTAAAGCAGAATTTGCAATATCAATGTTTAAGTTTCCGTTTTCTACTTTCACACTATTCCTATTTTTAATGATCTTCAATTCTTCCAGCTCTGTCGTATGGGGGTTGAGAATTATTTTAATTCTGTAGTCTGTATTTAGGGTAAACGGAGATTCATTCTGTATTTTCGAATGATTAACAACTTGAATATAATAAGAAGTATTGGCAGCAACATTTTTGAATTCAAATGTTCCCTTTTGTGAAATTGTGGACTTAATAATGTGATCCTGATCATCAAATAAATTAACTTCAACCAATTCCAACTTTTGCTCTCTCTGATCCACAATCTCACCTGAAATACTGAAATGGCTCTGAGCGGAGAGACCAATTGAAAACACACAGAGAAGCGCAATAATGCTTTTCATATTAATTTTGAATTTTTCCCAAAAATAAGTCTGAATAAAAAATATCTAAAACATTTTATGTCCTAAATGATAAATTAAGACCATATTAAAGTCCTAATTTATCAATGTTTTAAAATAAATACTGATCTCATCCTGCTGAGCGACTGCGCCTCATTGAAAAAATAGTTTACTTTTGTATACAATAACTCCTAATGATGAAATTATTCAACAGATTTCTAGTATTGTTTTCTTTTCTCGTGCTTGGTTTGGTTTGGGAAAAAGCTGTTCCAGAGCAAGATTATAATTCTTTGAGACAACAGTATTTTTCTTTACCTGAAAATGATCGTACAGCTTTCGACAGAGGGCTAGATATTTTCATAACAAAAGCCGGCAAAGAAAAGAATTACGAAAAATTGGCTCAGGGTTATAATGATGCAACATTTTTCATCAATGATAAAAATCAAAAACTAAATTATGCCAATAAAGCCTTGAAGGCCGCCTTATTATCCAAAAACGAAGATACTATTGGCAGCGCCTATCTCAAGAAAGGTATCGTTTATTATTATAATTTCAGGCAATTCAAAAAAGCTCTTAATGAATATCTTTTTGCTTATAAATATCTGGAAAATTCAAAAAACAGAGTGTTAACCTATCAAAATCTCTATCATATTGCAGAGATGAAAGCCTATTTGGGATACAATGAAGAGGCTTTAGGTTTATTTAAAAAATGTATGGTTTTCTTTTCTGATCATGATATCAATGCAAAATCTCCATCAAAAGATTATTTGAACAGTCTGCATCAAACAATTGTATGCCTTCAAAAATTGAATCATTTTGAAGAGGCAGATAGTTATATTAATAAAGCTTTTCATCTTATAAAAAACAATTCAAGCATTAAATTACAAGAAAGTTATTTTTATAAATCTAAAGGCATATCCGAACTACATAAAGGCAATTACAAAACATCACAAAATTATTTCGATAAAGCGCTCCCGGAGTTGATATCGCACGACGATTTCATTAATATTTCTATCATTCATTTTTACCAAGGTCTTCTTTTTGAAAAAATCGATAAAAAAGATCTAGCTTTTGGTTTATTTAAAAAAATAGATTCTATTTTCAACAGACACCAATTTGTCCTTCCCGAAGTCCGTCCTGCTTTTGAGTATCTTCTGGAAAATAAACAGAATAAAATCAATATAAAAGAAGAATTATATTATACAAAACAACTGTTAAAAGTAGATGAAAATTTAAATGGAAATTTCCAGTATCTCGCTGGTAAAATCCACAAAGAATACGACAAACACTCTCTGGAAGTACAACAGGAATTATTGATAGAAAAAGAAGCAAGAACATTTTATATTCTTCTCTTTACTGCGATTTTGTTGATATGCTCAATCATATTCAGTATTTATAAATTGATGGAGCATCGTAACTCCAAACGTGAATATTTTGCATTAAAACACCAGTTACAACAAATGGAAAATGAACTTAATTCTATTAAAGATTCAGCTTCCGAAATAGTTGAAAAGCCAAAACTCCAAATCCCAAATGAAATTACTACACAAATTTTACTGAAATTGGAGACATTTGAAAAAGAGAAAGGGTTCCTGCAAAAAAGATTGACACAAAGCAAGTTAGCTACTCAATTACAAACCAATGTCAATTATCTTTCTCAAACCATCAACGAACATAAAGGTACAAATTTCAATAAATATCTAGGTACTTTAAGGATCAATTATATCACAGAACAACTACACAAAAATAAGCTATTTCTCAAGTATAGTGTAGAAACCTTGGCGCAAGAATGCGGTATTGCATCAAGGCAGAACTTTTCAGATCTTTTTTTTGATATCAACGGTATTCGGCCAACAGACTTTATCCGTAATCTAAAACAGAGGCACCAGATTTCTTAGATTATTTTATAAGTATAACGCAATGTTTATCATTAACAATTATTACTTTACTCCTCGAAGATTAACTTTTAAAAATAACTGTACAAAATTTTAAACCCCAGATTAATCAATGAAAATTTACAGCAACAATATGAAAACAAATCAAACCGTCAAAAGAGAATTTAAATTCATCAATACGAAACGGCTAAAGAAAACTGGTATGGGTTTCTAGCTAAATATATTAAATTCCCTACTAAGGTAATTGAAGCCATATGAAGCTATACAATACCACTTTTGCTTATTCTAATTTTTCATAAGCAAATTTTAAATTGAAATTACCAGATTCTTTTATAGCGAATGGACTTAATAACTCATGTTTAATTTGGCTCAAACGAATCAAATCATCAATAAAAGTGTTTGAAGATACGCTCGCCTTGGTCACTTAAGGAGACAACTATTTGATAGTTATCTCTTTTTTATTCATAAACATCTCTTTGTCAATTTTTTACAATCTGACTTTTAGTATTCAATATTTTAAGCGTAAATACTTAGCCTGTTTTAAACAAAAAATCCCGGATTAACCAGGATCTCAATTTCTTATATTTACATTTATTTGATCTCTACAGGCACTGAGATTTTATCCCAATCCATTGTAAATCCATTTTTATTTACTTTATAAACCAAAGTTTCCTGTGTTGCTGGTAAAGCTTTAGTTTTTACATCAACACGTAAAGCGTCTTTAGCTTCTTCATATTTATAAGCACCCCATTGTTTTGGCTCTTTGTTAAAAATCGCAGTCCAAGTTCCGCTTTCTTTTGGGATTAAGAAAAAGCTGTATTTGCCCGCAGGAAGTTTTTTACCCTCAACAGTAATATCTTTATCCGTTGTGAAAGTAGTTGCTTCATTTGCTCCTGCACGCCAAACTTTATCATAAGCTTCTAAACCACCCCAGATTGTACGTCCTTTCACAGACGGACTGCTATAGGCAATTGTAATGGTGGCATCTTTAATTTTTCCTGTGGCAGTAGCGGGAGGGCTTGCAGGTTTTTTAGTTTCCTGGGCAAAGGCATTAAAGGAAATTGTCATAGTCGCAACAAGGACTGTGGCAGATTTAATGATCGTGTTCATACTATTTTTGTTTATTTATTGTCCGTTACGAATTTACGGCTTTCGGCTTATAAAATAATAACCCTATTGTAGAAAATATAATGACGGCCGCCGCTCCGATTACATTAAGCCAAAGGAATGAAACGATATCAAACTGATATACGGCAATTACTGCAATTTCTGATAAAATCGCCGAAACAAACACATTCGCTCCGTCAACCTTTTTATAGTAAAATGCGACCAGAAAAATCCCTAATATCGGACCGTAGAAAAGTGAACCTAATACGTTAACCGCTTCGATAAGAGAACCCATTTGAGTGGCAAACATCGCGACACCAATTGAGAAAATACCCCACGCTAAAGTGTGTAGCCGGCTATATTTCAATTCCGTTTTGTCATCCGGAATTTCTTTTTTAAATATTAAATGAACATCTTTTAATGAGCAGGCCGCAAGGGAATTCAACGCAGCCGAAATAGAGCCCCAACTCGCCAGAAAAATAACAGCAAACAGCAAACCGATCATCCCGACAGGCAGCGTATTTTTCACGAAATACAGGAAAATGTAATTGGTATCTGTTTTCTCTGCATTAAAATTTGATTTATTAATAGCCTCTTCTACCCTGCCGTGCAAATCTTTTACCTGCGTTTGTGTATTTTTAAAATCCTGAATTGTTTTTTTTAGTTGAGGAGAATGAGTTTCTTTCAGCTTTAAAATTTCTTTCGATTCTGCATTAAATTTTATTTGTAAATCCTGATGCTCTTTTTCAAAAACCGCAGCCTGCTCAGGTTGTCTTTCCTTTAAATTCTGATAAGAGCGCTCATTAAAATAAATCGGAGCCGGTTTTAAAGAAAAGAATGCGAAAAGCAAGGCGCCAATCAGAAGAATAGCAAATTGCATCGGAATTTTAACCAATCCGTTCAACAACAAGCCCATTTTTGCATTGGTATTGTCTTTCGCAGTAATATATCTCCCGACCTGGCTCTGATCCGTACCAAAGTAAGAAAGTGCCAGAAAAAAACCACCAATCAACCCACTCCAAATATTGTATTTATCTTTCCAATCAAATTCTGTGGTGATTACATTTAGCTTTCCGGATTTTCCTGCCAGATAAAGTGCATCATTAAAACCAATTCCATTCGGCATATTTTGAATAAGCAAATACCCAGCAAAAGCCATTGTACCCAGAATAATGAGAAACTGTAATTTTTGAGTGTGAGCGATTGCTTTTGCGCCACCAACATAGGTATAAATCAACAGAATTCCACCTGTCAAAACATTCGTTAAATAAATATTCCAGTTTAAAACACTTGCCAAAATGATACTCGGAGCGTAAATGCTGATTCCTGTTGATAAACCTCTGGAAAAAAGAAAAAGCAGTGAAGTAAGTACTCTTGTTTTTTTATCAAAACGGTTTTCTAAATATTCATAGGCAGTGTAAACATTCAAACGCTGAAAAATCGGGATAAAAGTGATACAAATCACAATCATCGCCAAAGGCAAACCAAAATAATACTGAACGAAACGCATTCCGTCCGTATAAGCCTGTCCCGGTGCCGAAAGAAATGTAATGGCACTTGCCTGTGTAGCCATAATCCCTATCAACACAATGTACCAAGGCATTTTATTATCGGCTTTTAGGTATGATTCGTTGCTTTTTTGGCCACGACCGATCAATACGCCGTAAACCACCACTACAACCAATGTAAAAATAAGAACCGTCCAATCTATCGTACTCATGCCCAGAATTTAGTAAAGAAATAATAAAATGTGATCTGAGCTACTAATGCAACAGCTAATAATATGTACCAAATATTCCAATTTTTAAGTTGTTTGTTCATTAGTTTTTCTGTGCAGATAGGAAGTTTAAAAATAATCGTGCCGCACCCACATTTCCAGCAGGTAATTGTCTGAAAAATGCCAATGGTGTATAAATAAAATTCCCCTTCCCGTATTTTGCATATAAAGTTGATCCCTGCAAAGGCTCTTCACCTGTATCATGCATTTCAAAAAGCGGTTCATACGCTACATCCCATTTGTCAGGGAAATAAGCGCCACGCTCCTGAATCCAACCTTTAAAATCATCGGCAGTAATTTTGTTTGGGAAATTCAGTAATTTATGAGTTGGATTTAAAAATTTAACCTCAGCATTTTCTTCGGTAACACGCTTATTAGCAATACTGAAATTATACATTCCCAATTGTTCAACGGTGGTATCCTGATTGGTATTATATTGCATCACCAAATTACCTCCGCCTTTTACATAAGACCATAAAAATGGCATCCAACGTCCTAGTTTTTTCTCTGTGTTATTGGCACGAACACCTAATACAATGGCATCATATTGAGAAAGTTTATTTTGATTTCCGCCTGATTCATCTACATTGCCATAAAAATCTTCGTCTTTCAGCACATCAACCTGAATACCCGCAATTCTCAGAAACTCAGGAATGAAATCTCCTGCACCTTGCACGTAACCAACCTTCTTAATCTGCGACTGAATATCGCCTTTCATCACTGCGACTGTTGCAGATGTAAAATATTGTAAGGAAGGTAAATGAGGATACTGAATTAATACCTGTTTTTTATTATAAGTTACTCCATCTGCAACAAAATTCGCATCCAATTGTAACTGGTTCGACTTTATTGCGGCAAGCTTAGTTTTTGGAATAACGTAATCGACGGTAACATCTTTTCCATTCACTGATTTTAAATCGCCACCGCTTAATCGTTCTCCATTATATAGCAAGTTTACTTTTCCATTATTAAACTGTTTATTTGAATTAACCTTAAAATTTAAACTCAAATGCAAATCTTCATTTTCTTTGGTCAAATAAAGCGGTTGTGTAAATTTCAGTTCTAATGCTGGAACAATACGCAAAGCTTCGACAACATCACCACGCACCGGATCTAATTTCTTGAAAGATAAAGGAAGTTTAACCTGAAACTTTTCAGAGCCAATTTTTAAATCAAGCAAAACATTCAGCGGTGATTCTGCTTCAGGTAAACCGACTAAAGTATCATTGGGAACAGAAAAAGTTGCAGCATCTTTGGCCGGTTTTGCCAACCAATAAGGTTCCGTCAGTGCTGCATCTGCAGGAATTTGAATATCGTGCTGAATGGTAATTAAAGAATCTTTTGACAGTTTTCTATTAAAGCTTTCTGATTGACTTAACCATTTTACATCTTCTAAAACAACAGGATTTGTAACTCTTGAAATTAAATTTAATCTAAAATTGTGACTTTCTCCTGCAACAGCTTCTGCTTGATTGGTCACAACCTCGCCCATAAACCCTGCACAGCTTAAAATGATATTATCAAGAGATTTAAGTTTATCACTTTTTAGGTCTAAATCTTTAAGAGTAGCAACCTTTTTTCTCAAAGCAAGTAAGGCAGGCAAACTCTGTTCAGGTTCATTGAAATTAAAATCTGAAATAATTGTATTTAATGATTGATCAATGTCTGCATTTCCGGTTGAAGTCCATGTTTTAACGACTCCATCAAAAAGTGTTGCTTTGGCTGGCTCACCTGCAACGTGAGAAAAATATTCAGTTTTGATTCCCGCTACGGATTGTGTTCCTGCACCCTGACTTTTATGTAAACTTCGGCTTAATCCTGCCAATTCACCGTATCCCATTCCCAATTGCGCATCATATTGCCCAACAGTAACTTTCAGTTGATTTTCAGCGGTTGTATTGACTGAACCAAATCGGAAAGTATTCCACAACACGCGTTTTGGTTGCCAAACATTCACATATTTTAGCTGATCTGGGAACGCCGTTTTATCACCTGCCAATTTAAAAGCTTTTTCTGCAACCACAGCCGAAGCTGCATGTTGTCCGTGTCCTGCCGCTACAGTAGGAGGAAAACGACAAATGATAACATCGGGACGGAATGTACGGATTACCCAAACGACATCAGCCGTTATGCTATTTTCGTCCCATTGCTTAAAAGTATCAATCGTATTTTTAGAAAATCCGAAATCAATTGCTCGCGTAAAAAACTGTTGAGCACCATCTAACTTTCTTGCTTCTAAAAGTTCATGCGTTCTGATTAAACCCAATGCAGCACCTTGTTCTGTACCCAATAAATTCTGACCACCATCACCTCTGGTTAAAGATAAATAGCCCGTTTCTACATTTTGATCGTTGATTAGCCAAGAGAGTAAACCCGTATTTTCATCATCGGGATGAGCGGCAAGATATAAAACTTTAGGTAGATGTTTAAGCGTTTTGAGTTCTCGATAAATTTCAGATGATTTTGAAGGCCGAATTTGTTGAGCCGAAAAAACCGTATACAATCCAAGGATGAATACAGTGCTTACTTTTTTGAACATATGAATTTGCTTTGCGGGGCAAATATAAGTAAATCGTTTTTCTTTCAACCTTAAAAGAAAAAGCAATCAACAACTCTAAATATTCTGTTATATTCTTCGTAAAATCTTTATCTGAAAGTTAAAGAAAAAGATCACAATCAATTTTTTGTGATAAAATATTTACTGATTATACAGCCTAAGAATCTCCACCAATTCAGGTAAGGATCGTATTTTCAGCTTCTCAAACAACCTGTTTTTGTAAGTACTGATCGTTGATGAATGAAGATTCAGTTGATTAGAAATTTCTTTGAGAGGAAGACCTTCTGCTAGCTTATTGGCAATTTGCAATTCGCGGTCTGATAGTGCTTCAAAGGGAGAATTTTTTGTCGCGCCGTTTAATGATTCTAAAAAAATCGCTTCTTTTATGTTATCACTGACATATCTGCCCTTGCTGAGCATCGCCGTTAAAGCAGTCTCAATTACTTCAGTAGAGCTTAGCTTGCTTAAATAACCACCAGCACCCATCTTTAGATAACGCATCCCGTACAGCTCTTCATCCTGTGAAGAAAATATTAGAATTTTTAATTCAGGTTGGTGAATTTTTATGTAATCTATTGCTTCCTGAACACTACCATTAGGCATATTAACATCCATAATGGCCAGATCAAATTCTTCATTCAGAATTAATTTGTACAGCGATTTATAATCCTCTACTTCTGAAATGATGGCATCGGGTTTGAATCGTTTGATTGTTTGTATCAAGCCCATCCGGACGATCCCATGATCATCTGCTACCACAATGCGAATGTTTCCTTTTAAACCCATCATTCTATAAATTTACGTAAAAAAAGAGAAACCGTAGTCCCTTTATTTTCAGTGGAAATGATTTGGATATTTCCATGCAACAAGGATATAAAATTTTTTACAATTTTCAAACTTAATCCAACTCCTTTCTCGCCCGAAGTTCCCAGAAATATGGGATTACCATAAGTGTAGATCCCTGATAAATACTGTTCCTTCATTCCTGTTCCGGAATCAATTATAGAAAGCACAACCTGATCACCTTCTGTAGTCACCTGTAAATAAACATCTTGATTCTGAAAGGAATATTTTACCGCATTGTTGAAAATTTTATCTAAAACATATTCGAGCAATATGCGATCGCTGGTAAGAAATGCATTCTGATCTCCCTTAAAATAAAATTTAATGTTTTTTTCTTTCAATTTAGCAGCGTATTTTTCTTCCAAATAGAGGAAAAGATCCATCACCATGATTTTAGTGGGTTTAATCTTAAATTCTCCGTATTGTGTTTTTAGCCAGGAAATGCTGTCCTGAATAGTTTGCAGATTCTTCTGGACATCTTGTTTTACCTGCGGCAAGAACTTAAAAAAAACTTCTTCACTTATATTCTTTTGCTCCAGCTCTTCTATAAGCAACAGAAAGGTTCCAAACAGTTCTTTTGAGTCATGAGACAATATCGAGATCAGTCCGTTCTTGAAATTGATTTCGTTTTCCAGTCTTTCGATTTTTAATTGAAGTTCGTTGATAAAATCATTCATAAATTACTTATCAAAGGTTTTAGAAGCCAGCTGCTTGAATTATTTTTTTGAAAGAAGGCGGAAAGGATTATACTGTTTACACACGAATAAAAACATCTACTTCAGGCCTTTCTTCCAGGAGGTAGCAAGTTATAAAAAATATCATATTAGTTTAAAAAAAATCAAATGGGATTTACCTGAAATAATAAATGTTCTATTTTATCTCACTAAAAACGGCTGTGTCTAGTATTATCGAAAGTGGATAAAAGACAGAAAAATACAAATTATCAACAGATTACTGATCGCAAACAGCTGAATGATATAAGACAAAAACAGCAGTCTGAAGTGGCAATAATTGGTAGCCCAGACTATCAAAATACATCTATAGGTACTGAAAAAGGGGTTGATGAAGAAAAAAACATCAAAGGAAGGAAACGTATCTATGGCGACACTTCAGGAAAATCTTTTGGACAGCTTTGTGTTTTCCGCCAATTGCCTGATGAAACCATAGCCATAAAGTGCTGACAAAATACCCTCAGACAACGAACTATTAGAAGGCTTATGTCGATGAAGATGATTGATATTAAAGAGAGGACATTTCAAAAAGTATGGTTAAATTGCCGTAAAACTATAATAAACATTAATAGAGTAAGTCGTATTTTCTTTCCCTACCAGACTTTGAGCACTTGCAGGTGATATGGTATATCTCATGTTCAGTCCCTTGTCCAAAACCGGAGTTCCGTTAAAGAGTATTTTTTGAGGAGTTGTGGATAAGGCAGCATTTACAGAACTTCCATCCACACCAATTTGTAGAATATTTGAATTGATGTTGGTCTGCAGACCGCCCTTCTTGAAATAATTTTCATCCGATTTTACATAAAGCTCAAAATTTTCATTATTGGACAGCATAATTTGGTTTGGAATCATTTGTGACTGACCATCGGTGTACTGGGAAGCGGTATTAAAATTGAAATTTACATTACGCCCGGAACTGGGGATAGTGATTTCCGACAGAGGGAGCACCTTTAGCTGAACAGCTGTATTTTGCAAACTGTTAATTGAATTATCTGTACTTCCGGCATTGAAGTTCAAATCAAACGTATACGTTCCGGCTTCAAAAAAGAAGTTTTTAAAATCGTCCGCAGACACATAAAGCTGAGGAATGAAGCTGTTTCTGTTTCCCACTACAACACTGAAATTAGCAGCAGAAAAATTCTGAAAATCGGAAGATAAGGCTTTGGTTGTGAGTGAAGATCCGTTACTGCCCAATTTAATGCTTGCTATATTTCTGGTTCCCGGAACACCTTTAGAGGAAGTGAACTGCACAGTTGTGGCAGCCGCTTTCGCCCAAAAATTAAAATCAACCGTATTCGCGATTTCTGTATTCCCCAAATCCCACACCCGTGTGCTTGTATTGCGGTAGTCATTCAAAGAGGATATTTCTATGTATTTTGTCAAAGAGTTTGTGACCCATCGTATGGATGAAGGAATGACTAAAATTGTTTTAAAATTACGTGGGGTAAAATCATTATAGTTCTGAGTTATATCCATAGAGTAATTCCCGGCCCGGAAAGCATTGGCCGTAAATTGTGAGGCAGGAATTTTAAATGTAAAATTGATATTCCCCCGGTTGAATCCTCCTCCGATACTGATGGATGGCGGTTCAAACCATTTTACAGCACTTGTACTGAATGACTGAAAACCTGGTAAATAACCTGAAATTCCAGTAGACGGCATCTGTCCGCCCATACTTTCTAACTGCCACAAAAGAGTGGAACTGGGTAAAGTAAGTGAAGAAGAAGAATGAGTAAAAGTAGGCCCGGAAACAGAGGTAAATGTAGGAGCTGTTGGGAGTAATCCCAAGAAGGCATAATCCCAGTTTGTTCTGTTGGCATTCGTCATTACCCTTGTAGGCACTGAAGTAAATTCGCTCCTGTTAAAAATATTATTTTCAGGAATCGAAAGATATATATCCTGAGCTTTCATGGCTGTAGACCCGCACAACACGGTAAAAATTCCTATTAGAAAAGGCCTCATCTTTTTCATACTTTTAAATTTAAAACTTTTTCACCTTAATGGTGGTGTCTTTCTTCTTATATTCAAAAACCACTGTTTTTGAATACCCTTCTTTTGTCACCTGAATGGTTTGGATAGGTTGTGTATAGCTGTATTTGTCATTTTCAATATAGAGGTTGTATTTTCCATCTTTTAGGAAAAACTCAAATTCATTTTTTTGGTTAACCACGGCAGTATAGATCATGCCATCTTCACTTTTTGCATACACCACTATCCCGGTTACATCTGTTTCCACATCATCGTAGGCTTGCTTGATCTCTGTTAATTTCCCACTTACCCTGATGTTTTTTACCAAGCCCACTTTGCGGTTAATATTGTTATGTACCATAATAGTAGGATCCATCATCAATCGGGCACCTGCACTTTCGTTCACTTTTAGGGTATAAGTTCCTTCAGGCACATTCTGAAAAACTACTTTTCCATTCTTATCTGTTATCGCTACGTAATTGTCCAGCTTTACAATCTCATTAGTAAGTACTGGCTCGCCGGAATCCAGAAAACCATTGAAATTTTTATCTTCAAAGAACTGGAACGCCACTTTATGATTTCCAAGAGCCGTAGCTGCGGTAAAATATTTTTTAATCCCCACTCTGAACTGATAATAATTTCCACTGGTTGCATATTCAGCCGTAGATTTATAACCCGAAAGATTAAAATACCCTGTTGTGGACCAGGAAGGCGAAATCTTATATTCCAGATTACCGGTGATATTACTGTTTAAATTTTTATAAAGTTCCGAATAAAAGGTTCCAGCTGAAAAAGATCCAGTCAGATTATGATTAAGCATCTGGAAATTATACGAGGCATAAACATTGTAATTAGCGAAATTACGGTTTGCATTATAATAAGAATTTAAATCAAAGACACTGGTTACATTCCATTGGGCTGTTCCGTTAATGGAAAATGATTTATATCTGTAAGATAAAGTTGTTTTCAAACTGTTGAACCAGTCTGGTGTATTGTTCTCTTTTGAATAAGAATATTCCGCCGTCAGGTTCAATCCATGGGAACCTAATGTTGTGCTGATGTTGGCTTCCAACCGGTATGAAAAAAGCTCATGCGATGTATAAGAATTAGCTGTTTTTTGGTTTTCAACCTTTGGAGAAAGTAGAAAACTCCACTTTTTTACAGAAAACTGATACCCTAATCCCAAAGCTTCTGTGCTGTTGAAATAATAACGTAAATTAGAGGTATTGCCTGATTGGATGGGTGCATTCTGAAAACTCAGGAACTCCGGTTCTACCTGCGAATTCTGATATTGTATAAAAGCACGCTGAGTAGCAGAAAATTGGCGGCTGATACGCTGATTTGTGAAAAGCGATCCCCTTTTGATCCCTGCATAACTTTTAGTCGCAAAGGAATTGACAGATTGTATATCCCATTTCCCTATTTTCCCGTCGTAATTGGCTCCCATTGAAGCTCCTGCGTTTTCATCATTGTTCAAAAGGCCCTTTTCATTACTTAGCCCCAACTCGGTACGGAGAGTGTGTTTTTCGTTAATTAGCAATGATGTTACCGCGTTCGCTACCTGCGTATCTACATTAGTACGCGGATCATGGTCAAATATATAAGATACTTTCCCATTGAAAGATTTAGCATTTCCAAAAGCATATTTTGCACCTGCCATGGTAGATCCTTTTATTTGCTGGAAATAAGTACCATACAGATTATAATTATTTTCCAGCGCAAGAATTTCAATCTGATTATTTTCACCCAATTTGGTAGAAGCTTTCCCTCCTCGTCCGAAAATCGGGTAATCATAATCGCTGCTATTAACATTTCCTACCCGTAATACCGTATTTTTTCTCTGCAGTTCCAACCAGGTGTCATACAGGTTATAAAGACCGTCTTCAAGATAATAATCTGCACCGATATTGAAGCTCGATTTTAAATTGTCAGTCACCCGGAATGCTGTGTTTCCTCTCAATTGAAGATAATTGAAGCCTGAGCTGTTTTCATTATAGCTAATTTCCGCAAAATTACTTCCATTCACGGCTTCGTTTCCCCGAGCAATTTGTCTGTCGTGTGATAAAATGACTAAGTAGAGTGTGTTGCTTCCCACCATTTTATTATCTAGTAGGTCTGTGACGATTGCATTGATATTAAATTCCGGATAAAGTGTATTCTGTTTTCTGACTGCAATTTTAATTTCAAGCGTTTGTTTTTCTAAACCTTCCAGAGATACAGTTTGTTGTTTTGGGAAAATTTCCAAACCATCAGGAATTGATTGCAAATCAATCTTAACAGTTCGTTTGCTATACCCCTGGTTTTCTACAGTCAGCAGAAGTGAGGATTGCGGCAGAGCAGGGTTAATAAAGTTTTCGTAGGTGGCCGTATAAATTGCGATGTTTTTATTCTCGCCTTTAGCAACGAAG
The DNA here is from genome assembly GCF_016735585.2 of Chryseobacterium tagetis. Taxonomy (GTDB): domain Bacteria; phylum Bacteroidota; class Bacteroidia; order Flavobacteriales; family Weeksellaceae; genus Chryseobacterium; species Chryseobacterium tagetis. The sequence goes on along the minus strand of NZ_JAERSE020000003.1, from coordinate 539,060 downwards.
AACGAAGCCAGTTCATTTTTGGTAACCGTTGGAGTGGTGTAAGAAACCTGGAATTTGATCTCATTGGATCTCAATTTCATAAAATCCAGGTTGGCAATCAGTTTCACAGGAAGATTTTTAGACTGACCAGCGCCTAAGGTAAAGTCATTTTTAGGATAGAAAAGCAATCCCGGATATTTTTCCTGAGGTATGATATTCTGAATAGTGATCTCTTCAGAACTTTTATTCTCAATGACCAGGAAATTAGTAAAAGTAGAACCTTTCTCAACAGCTACACTGTCGTTTTCAAAATGGATTTGTACATCCTTCTTTTCCTGTGCAAAGGCCAACGAAAAGTGCAGAAGAACAAATACAAAAAATAAGATTGTTCTTCTTAGTACTGACATTGGTATTCCATTCTGTGGTTTCAAGGCTTAATTTTAAAATTTAAAGTTTTTTTCTCCTACACGTAAATCATTGGATTCTGCCATTTTTATAATAACCACGCCAAGGAAGTTTCCTGAAATGTTCTCTGGCAAAGAAAACTGAACAACCTGATTGGTATCCGGAAGCATGGAGATAGAAATTGCAGGTAATTTTATTTCCTTCCCACTGTCTGTGTCAGTAAGTTCAAACCCAACGGTGGCATCATTGATGGTGTTTCCGTCATTATGGATGCTTACTGAGACTTTTCTATTCGCCGAATTCTCTTTGCTCGCTTCTGAAATATTGGTGATATCCAAACTTTTCACATGGTTTCCCGGAGGAGTGTAAAAGATATGAAGTCCCACCTCGAATAAAGTGATAATACCAATACCATTCTGAATACGTGCCTTATCTGCCTGCTGAGGAAGTTGTGTGAAAAACAACATGCTGTTCGTAACGGCAGACTGTGATGCGTTTGCCGGGATCTGCATGGTTACTACAATCTCCTTTGTACTTTTCGCAGGAACTGTTACAGAGTTTTCTAAGGTAGACACCCAGGAGGCATTGGAAGTTTTTGAACTGCCTGCTTCAAGATAAACCTTATTTCCATCTTCTTCTCTAAACCAGTCTTTGTAGTTGAGATTAAAAACATAATCCTTATCTGAGCTGTTTTGAAGCGTGACTGTCTTTGTTACTTTTTCTCCCGGATTACCTGTGAAAAACAAGCGTGTAGGTGACATAGAGATACTTTGTGCCAGAAGTGAAGAAGTCCCTGTGACGATAAAGAAAATGAAAAGGTGAATAAACTTGTGCATGGTGTAAATAGTTTAATAATAAAAGATTCTCAAAACTACTGAAAACGTAGCAAAATGAACCTTTACAAATTAAAAATTTTATTATAAAGCAGTTGCGGTATAAGTTACTGTTTGCGTATAAGTTCCCGCTGGTTTACCTAAAATATCAGAAGATGATGATTTAGCTGCTGGAATCGTGTAGTCCAAATTCAGTGTTAAAGCACTTCCAAGAGGAGCGTTTGATACTAAAGTTTGATCAGTCGCAGATAAAACTACAGCGCTTTTTGTTCCTCCCATTGTTCCGGCAGCTGTAGCCGCTTTGATTGTCAAAACATTTACAGGGATTAAGTTTGTTCCATTTATGAAGTTAGCACCTCCTGCTTTTACTTTAACATTAAAATTCTTCGTTGAAGTAACTTTCAAAGAATTGGCTTTAGTAATCGTTTGATCAGAGTTGTAGTCTGCTGCAGTAGCATAGTTGAAGTCAACTGTATTACCAATTGCTGTACTTCCTGCGTCGATGGAGATCACATCGTTAAGGGTAATGTTTACCGTTGTAGTTGCTGTTGTATTTTGAGCCTGAACATTGCTTGTTCCTAATACAATTGATCCGATAGTGAAAGCTGCGATTGCGAATTGTTTTTTCATGATAGTAATATTTAATTTTTATTCTTATTTAATTGTCCTCTTTTGACATTACAAATCTACAGCGGTGAAAAAGCTTTCTTTGTAGTTGAAAATGGAAGTTCATGTAGTAAAATAACTACACGGTTTATTTATTTGGCTTAAAAAGAAAAAGCCCTCAATCCGTTCTATGTGTTGAGGGCTTATATAAAATTGCTGTTTGTTTTTATTATAAAGCAGTCGCAGTATATGTAACCGTCTGAGTATAAGTTCCCGCTGGTTTACCCAAAATATCAGAAGATGATGATTTCGCTGCGGGAATAGTGTAGTCCAAATTCAGTGTTAATGCACTTCCAAGAGGAGCATTTGATACTAAAGTTTGATCCGTTGCAGATAAAACTACAGCGCTTTTTGTTCCCCCCATTGTTCCGGCAGCTGTAGCCGCTTTTATCGTCAAAACATTTACAGGGATCAAGTTCGTTCCATTCATGAAATTAGCTCCTCCTGCTTTTACTTTAACATTAAAGTTTTTCGTTGAAGTAACTTTTAAAGAGTTGGCTTTAGTAATAGTCTGATCAGAGTTGTAGTCTGCTGCAGTAACATAATTAAAGTCAACTGTATTACCAATTGCAGTACTTCCTGCGTCAATGGAAATCACATCTTTCAGAGTGATGTTTACTGTTGTTGCTGCAGTTGTATTTTGAGCCTGAATTTTGTTAGTTCCTAATATAATTCCTACAATAATCAAAGATGCAATTGTAAATTGTCTTGGCATGCTAGTAATATTTAATATTTAGTTTATTAATTGCTTATAGATCTTACAAAGCTGTCGCAGTATAAGTAACCGTCTGAGTATATGTTCCGGCTGGTTTACCTAAAATATCAGAAGATGATGATTTCGCTGCTGGAATAGTGTAGTCCAAATTAAGTGTTAAAGCACTTCCAAGAGGAGCATTGGATACTAAAGTCTGATCTGTTGCAGATAAAACTACAGCGCTTTTTGTTCCCCCCATTGTTCCGGCAGCTGTAGCCGCTTTTATCGTCAAAACATTTACAGGGATTAAGTTGGTTCCATTCATGAAGTTAGCTCCTCCTGCTTTTACTTTAACATTAAAATTCTTCGTTGAAGTAACTTTCAAAGAGTTAGCTTTAGTAATGGTCTGATCAGAATTGTAGTCTGCTGCAGTAGCATAGTTGAAGTCAACTGTATTACCTATTGCAGTACTTCCTGCGTCGATGGAAATTACATCATTCAAGGTAATGTTTACGGTTGTCGTTGCGGTTGTATTTTGAGCCTGAACATTGCTTGTTCCTAATACGATTGCTCCGATAGTGAAAGCTGCGATTGCGAATTGTTTTTTCATGATACTATTATTTTTAATTTTTATTCTTATTTAATTGTCCTCTTTTGACATTACAAATCTACAGCGGTGAAAAAAGTTTCTTTGTAGTGGAACATGGAAGTCCGTGTAGTAAAATAACTACACAGCTTATTCATATGATTTAAATAGAAAGCCTTCAATACTTTCTGGTGTTGAGGGCTCATATAAAATTTATTGTGTTACTTACAGTGCTGTTGCAGTAATACATACAAAATCAAAGGCCTCCTATAGGAAGCCTTTGACACACCAAATCACAAAATATTAATATGAAAAATATTTACTGAAATAAATTTTGCTAACATCCTGAATCCGAATCTGGCAGCTGCAGATCTTTTTAGGATAACAAAATAAAATTAATTTTTGATACTATTTAATCCCAGCGGATATGTTTTATATATTATTATCTACTTACCTGAATAGATTCTGAACGTAGTAATGATAATGAGCTGATAAAAGTTATACTTGTACGGCTTCCATTTTCATCTACTTTCAAAATAATTGATTTACAGCAGGGCGATGCTTTAAAATAGTTCTCATAACGTGTTCCACATTTGAAACATTCTGTCACTATACTTTTATTTTTTTCCATAATATATCTAATTTAAAAAATAAATAATTTTATTAAAACTCAGCAATTATAAAGCAGTCGCCGTATAAGTTACTGTTTGCGTATAAGTTCCCGCTGGTTTACCTAAAATATCAGAAGATGATGATTTAGCCGCTGGAATAGTGTAGTCCAAATTCAGTGTTAAGGCACTTCCAAGAGGAGCATTGGATACTAAAGTCTGATCTGTTGCAGATAAAACTACAGCGCTTTTTGTTCCCCCCATTGTTCCGGCAGCTGTAGCTGCTTTGATTGTCAAAACATTTACAGGGATTAAGTTAGTTCCATTTATGAAGTTAGCTCCTCCTGCTTTTACTTTAACATTAAAGTTCTTCGTTGAAGTAACTTTTAAAGAGTTAGCTTTAGTAATGGTCTGATCCGAATTATAGTCTGCTGCAGTAGCATAGTTGAAGTCAACTGTATTACCAATTGCAGTACTACCTGCGTCGATGGAGATCACATCATTCAGAGTAATATTTACCGTTGTAGTTGCTGTAGTGTTCTGAGCCTGAACATTGCTTGTTCCTAATATGATTGCTCCGGTAGTTAAAGCTGTGATTAAGATTTGTTTTGTCATGATACTATTATTTTTAATTTTTATTCTTGTTTAATTGTCCTCTTTTGACATTACAAATCTACAGCGGTGAAAAAAGTTTCTTTGTAGTGGAACATGGAAGTTCGTGTAGTAAAATAACTACAAGGTTGATTTATCTGGCTGAAAAAGAAAAGCCCTTAATACTTCTAAAGTATTAAGGGCTTATTCTAGATATATTGTTTGAATTATAAAGCAGTCGCAGTATAAGTTACTTTTTGTGTGTAAGTTCCTTGTGGTTTTCCGAGAAGTACATTGGATGCTTTTTCGGCCGAAATAGAATAGGCTATATTTAAAGACTGTTTGGTACCTAAACTTGCATTACTTACCAATACCTGATCATTTGTCGATAAAGTTACCTCATTCAGGGTTCCTGTCAAATTTCCGCCTGGTACTGCTTTTACCTGCAATACATCTACAGGAATTACGTTTGCACCACTTACAAAGTGAGCACCTTCAGACTTTACTTTTACATCAAAATTTTTGGAGGAAATAATGACTAGACTGTTTGGAACGGTCACATTTTTTGCTGAATTATAATCTTTTGTAGATCCATAATTAAAATCTACAGTGCCTTCTGAAGCAACAGAGCCAATGTCCATTGCAATAACATCCGATAAAATAATATTTACTGATGTACTCACCTGTCCGGAATTTTGTGCCAGAACCCGGTCGGTTCCAAAAGCGATGGCTCCCAGAGACAGCGCAGCGGTAAAGATTTGTTTTTTCATGATTTGGATCAATTTGAAGAGCTGTAAGATAATATTGTCATTTAAAATGATTTATACTAACAAATCAAATCTAAGAACATTATCTGACATGACCAAAACCTTTGTCGCTGAAATCATAGAATCAGCATATTTACCGTAAGAATAATTAATTAAATTAACAGTAACGTGATGCTTAAGGGAATTGCTGAACGGTCCGATAACTGATTTCATTATCGTGGATAGATTACACTATTTTTTAATTCCTAAAATTCATTCTAAATTCAACGTGAATATTTTAAATTCTTAAAGCTAGATTACCAGAAACTTTAATTATAAAAAATACTTCATAAAAATGAATTTTACAATTCTTGTTTAATTTGACTTAAACGTACCAAATCACTGATAAAAAGTTTGAAAATATGCTCGTCTTGGTCACAAATTTGTCAAATAAGCCAGATAACATTTTAAAGTTTCTAATTCAAATACCTGTAATCTTGAGGAGTCGTTCCAATGATCTTTTTAAAAGATCTTGTAAAATGTTGTGGATATTTAAAACCCAGCTCGTAGGCAATCTCACTGACTGTTTTTGAACTATCCAGAATCTTCTGCTTTGCCATATCCATTATTTTCAGCTGAATATATTCCAAAGCCGTTTTTCCTGTTTCCTTCTTAATAAGATCACCGAAATAGTTGGTGGATAAATTGAGCTGCTCTGCACAGTAAGTAACTGAAGGTAGACCTATTGTCTGAGGTTTATCGGATTGATAATAATCATTTAGCAACGTTTCAAATTGTTCCAAAACACCTTTGTTGGCATCATTTCGAGTAATGAATTGCCTGTCATAGAAGCGGATGCAGTAACTCAGAAAAAGTTCAATATTTGCTGCAATCAGCATTCTGCTATGTTTATCTGTATTTTGTTCCAGTTCATATTTGATTTTTTCAAAACAATCCAGAACGATCCTGCGTTCTTTCTCCGATAAATGTAAGGCTTCATTGGATTGATAAGAGAAGAAAGTGTAGTCATCCATATGCTTACCCAAAGATGTCCCACGGATTAAATCCGGATGAAATAATAAGGCATATCCCTGTGGCTTATAATCTTTATTAATGTCTACATTGATAATCTGACCCGGAGCAACGAATACTAAGGTTTTATCCTGATAATCATAGGTGTTCTTGCCATATTTGATATCGCCGCAGTTGATATCTTTCAGATATACCGCATAAAATCCAAAATTCATTTTCTTTGAATAGATCTCCGGGGTTCTGCCATCAAAATCCATAATGCTTACCAAAGGATGTAAATTCTCCTTATGATAAAAAGCGTCGTGCTGACTCACCGTATCGATTCTTAAAACATCATCCATTGTAATCTGCTTTTTTATTGAATACAAATTTATCATAAAATCAACATCATTTTATAATGACGCTGTAAATCAGTGAAAATGGTAGCAGAACCTGTGGTTTGTATAAGACTTTTATGTTAATAAGATGGGAACTTTGTCATCAGAAATTTAAAATAATTCAATAATGACAACAATGAAAAATAAAGTGGCTTTGATCACAGGAGCAGGGCAAGGAATAGGATTTTCAACCGCAAAAATCTTTGCCGAAGCAGGGGCAATTGTTGTATTGGCAGATTGGGATGAAAATCTGGTCAATGCAGCTGCAAAAAAATTATCTGATGAAGGATATAAAACACTTGCCATTGTTTGTGATGTATCCGATGATGCTCAGGTACAGGCAATGATAGAAGAAACAGTGGCTGCTTTTGGACGACTTGATGCTGCATTTAATAATGCCGGTGTTCAGAATGATCTTGCAGATGCTGCCGACCAGACAAGGGAAGATTTTGACAGAGTAACAGGCATTAATCTTCGTGGTGTTTGGAGCTGTATGAAATATGAACTGCAGCAGATGCGCAAACAAGGAAGCGGTGCTATTGTAAACTGCTCTTCAATCGGCGGTATTTTAGGAGGAGCACAAAGGGGAACCTATCATGCAGCAAAACACGGCGTAATCGGTTTGACCAAAAGTGCGGCTTTAGAATATGCACTACAAGGCATCCGCATCAATACCATCTGTCCGGGACTGATTCATACACCAATGGCGGACAAAATGATTGAAGGCGGACAGAAAGAGGCATTGGATGCTATGTTGGAAACCGTACCTGTAAAACGTTTGGGGAGACCTGAAGAGATCGGAAATGCTGTTGCCTGGTTATGTAGTGATGCTGCCAGTCTTATCGTAGGACATACATTAGTTGTGGATGGCGGCTACAGTATTCAGTAAATCAATTCAATAACACCTAAAAAAATAAAATATGAAAAGTAACAGTGTAAATTCAGGAATTCACAACGAAATAAATCCTTTCAATCGCAGGGATTTTATCAAAAGTACAGCGGTCTTAGGTGCGGCTATGTGCGTTCCTTCAATATTAATGTCAAGTTCAGAAGAAAAAAACACATCATTACAAATGAATAGCTTTCCCATCATTAAAGGTCAAAGAACTCTGGGATCAGGCCAATACAGTATGCAGGTCTCCGAAATTGGATTTGGAGTGATGGGAATGAATTACCACCGCGGTATTCATCCTGATAAAAAAGCAATGATCAAATTGGGACATCAGGCTGTAGAACGAGGGATCACACTTTTTGATACCGCAGAAACCTATGGTCCGTTTTCCAACGAAGAACTGGCTGGAGAGATATTTTCATCATTTAAGAATAAGATCGCAGTCACTACAAAATTTGGTTTTAATTATGAAGGTAATAAAGTGACAGGTGTCAATAGCCGTCCGGAAAGGATCAGGGAAATGGTTGAAAACTCTTTGAAACGCTTGAAAATAGATGTCATAGAATTACTGTATCAGCATCGTTTTGATCCAAACGTCCCGATTGAAGATGTTGCAGGTACAGTGAAAGATCTGATCGAAGAAGGAAAAGTAAAACGTTTCGGGCTTTGCGAGGTTGGAGCTTCGACCATTCGTAAGGCGCACGCTGTACAACCTGTCACGGCAATTCAAAGTGAATATCATCTGATGTGGCGCGAACCGGAGAAAGAAATATTCCCGGTTTGTAAAGAATTGGGAATAGGATTTGTGCCTTACAGTCCTTTGAATCGTGGATTCCTGACAGGAAGTATCAATGAATATACATCTTTCGATTCCGGAAATGACAACCGCAATATTCTGCCAAGATTTACACCAGAGGCTATGAGAGCAAATCTCAGAATTGTAGAAGAGCTTAATAAATTTGGAAGGACCAGAGGTATGACGGCGGCACAGACCGCTTTAGGCTGGATGATGCAGAAAGAATCGTGGATAGTTCCTATACCGGGAACTACTAAATTATCACATTTAGAAGAAAACCTGAGAACCACGGATTTTTCATTTACCCAAAAAGAATGGCTTGAACTGGAAACTAACATTTCCAACATCAAAATTATAGGAGACCGCTACCCTGCTTCCGAACAAAATCAGATCGGGAAATAATTAATATCATACAAGAAAGAATGAGTAAATTAATTCATTTAAAAAAGATGATAATCACTATATGTATCATAGTGGTATTAACGGCTTGTACAATCAATAAAAATCAGCACAAAATGACAACACAAAACAACAACACTACAGCCTTATTTCCAAAAGGTGAAAAACTAACTAACGGATATTTCACAGGAGATGCCTTTCTTCAGGTACTTCTGCCAAAGGATAAAAATAATGATTTCATACTGGGAAGCGTTACGTTTGAACCCGGAGCAAGAACCAATTGGCATACCCATCCAAAAGGTCAGGTCTTAATAGTTACGGAAGGTGAAGGTCTTTATCAGGAAAAAGGCAAACCGGCTCAAACCATCAAAAAAGGCGATGTCATCAACATTCCTGAAAATATTGAACATTGGCACGGTGCAAAAGCAGGCAGTAAAATGGTCCATATTGCCATTACTAATTATGAAGGAGAAACCAACGCAGTCTGGCTGAATCCTGTAACAGAAGAAGAATATAACGAAGCCAACAAATAGATCATCAAAATGAGCAAAAGCAAATTTCTACAATGGATATTACTTTTTGTTCTCACATTAAGTATAATTAAAATGAATGCACAACAAAAAACATCAGCTCAGGATTTAAATCCTAAGGAACAAAGTCTGGTGAAGATCTCTGCCTTGACAGCAACAGGTAACCTTACAAATCTAAAAATTCAGTTAAATGCAGGTTTGGATAGTGGCTTGACCATTAATGAGATCAAGGAGACTTTGGTCCAATTGTATGCGTACTGCGGATTTCCAAGAAGTCTGAATGCACTAAATACTTTTAAAACCGTTCTGGACGAGCGAAAAGCAAAAGGTATCAATGATGTTGAAGGGAAAAAAATTATCGTTGAAAATAATGTCGATGATAAATATGAGCAAGGTCGAAAGACTTTAGAAACTCTTACTAAAACGCAGCAATCTAAACCAGCTCCCGGTTTTGGTGAATTTGCACCCCGTGTCGATACTTTTCTGAAAGAGCATTTATTTGCGGATATTTTTGTGAGTGATGTTTTGAGTTATCAACAGCGGGAACTGGTGACCATCTCAGCTTTAGCATCCATTTCAGGTGTTGAAGGACAGTTGCAGTCGCACATCGGTATGGGAAAGAATACCGGAATTACAGAACATCAACTGGAACAATTGGCCGACCTGATACAACAATCGGTTGATATTACCCAAGCAAATACAATTCGGAAGATCATTGGAAAACCAGCGGTTCCGGTGATAAAATCTGATATGATGGTTCGCATCTCTGAAATAGAGATCATTCCGGAATATATTGAGCAGTACAAAGCAATTCTAAAGGAAGAATCATCCGCATCGGTAAACATTGAGCCGGGCGTTATTGCTATTTTTCCAATGTATCAAAAAGAAGATCCGATGCAGATCAGAATTATAGAGATTTACGCTGATAAAAATGCATACCAATCTCATTTGCAGACACCGCATTTTCAACATTATAAAACTTCTACTTTGAAAATGGTGAAATCATTAAAATTAGTGGATATGGATAGTATTGATAAAGAAACGATGAAGGAGGTTTTTCAAAAATTGAAATAACTATTTAATCATTGAAATTTAAGTTCAAATAAAATATTTAAAATGAAAAACAGCAAAACATCCAGAAAAAAATTCATTCAGCAGACTGCTTTGGCGGGTGTAGGTCTTATGTTTATAAACCCTTTGCAGTTGTTCTCACAATCAAATAATTCAAAAATTATGAGCAAAAATATAAAATCAAAAGGCTACGCAGGAAAAGATACAAAAGGGAAATTACAACCTTGGGAATTCGAGCGCAGAGCGGTTGGAGATAACGATATTTTGATTGATATTAAATATTCAGGTATCTGTCACTCAGATATACATACCATCAGAGGACATTGGGGTCCACAGCAATATCCACAAGTTCCCGGTCACGAGATTGCTGGAATCGTTACCGCTGTAGGGAAAAATGTGACCAAATTCAAAGTTGGGGACAAGGCGGGTGTCGGCTGTATGGTCAACAGCTGTATGAAATGTAACAGTTGCAAAAATGGTGAGGAACACCATTGTGAGACCACAGGAATGGTCGGAACCTATGGTGCACCTGATAGTACTTCTCCATCAGGAATTACACAAGGTGGATATTCTAACAATATTGTAGTTACAGAACATTTTGCCATCAGAATTCCTGAAAATATTGATCTAAAATATGCTGCTCCCCTATTATGTGCAGGAATAACGACTTACTCACCGTTGATGAAAGCCAACTTTCAAAAGGGAGACAAAGTAGGCGTTGCAGGTATTGGTGGGCTAGGTCATTTGGCGATAAAGCTTGCCGTTCACAAAGGGGCTGAAGTGTATGCTTTTACAACAAGCGAAAGTAAGCGTAAAGATATTTTATCCTTCGGAGCAAAAGAAGTGATTGTAGTAGATTCTTTAGATAAACTGAAACCTTATGCAGGAAAGCTGGACTATATGATATCAACAATTCCTTATGCTTATGAATTGTCCGACTATGCAGTATGTGTGAAACCTTATGGGCATTTTACACAGGTTGGTCAGCCGATTAACGGCGAGTTTAAAATAGATAATGCAAAATTCTTTTTCAGTCGAGTGAATTTCAATGCTTCATTGATTGGGGGGATTCCTGAAACACAGGAAGTGATGGATCTTTGTGCCGAAAATAAGATTTACCCACAGATAGAGGTCATCAAAGCTGAAGAGATCAATGATGCCTGGGATAAAGTGGTAAACAAAGAGGCTCGTTATCGTTTTGTGATCGATGCCTCAACTATTTAAACAAAGACGTTTCAGCAAAATGATAAAAAAGGCAATTCAATATTAATGATATAGAATTGTCTTTTGTCGTTTATAATCTGAATACTTTTATTGTTTCTAAATATTTTTGAACGGCTTATTTTAATGATTTTTGTATCTTCCATAATATTTTTCTGGAATATCTTTATCATAATATGACGTTCCGAATTACAAGTTGGCTTATGGATTCATATACTATCAATAACATTGCTGTTTATCGAAATTTAGATTGGAAATTATCTAATGAGTTTTTATATCTGACTGAAATACCAACGATCTTTGAACCTTTTGTGATCCATCCTAATTATTATTCTTTTGGAATTATTAACAAAGGGTCAATGACCCTTCAGATCGATAATGATGTGCATATTATTACTCCGGCATCCTTTATGATATACCGTCCTGAGCAAACACTCAAGATTATTGAGATTGAATCCGGGACTGAAGGTGCTTTTATTCTTTTTACCCGACGATTCATTCAGGACTTTCACCCCATTCTTGATGCATTTTTCACTAATACCTTTCTTCATAATTATTTCGGTTCTCACATCATTATGGCTTCCGAAGATTATCAGCATCTGTCTACACTTTTCAGCAAGATATTCGATGTACTTTCTGCCATTTATACAGAACGCTGGGAAACCTCAGCCAGAAATCTTATCATTACCCTGATCAATGAGACCGATATCATTCTAAAAAAATATCAGAGTTCATCGCTATCAATTTCTACAAAAGAAAATTTAATCATCAGCAAGTTCAAATCGCTGGCAGAAGAACATTTTTCTACACAGAAGCCGATTACATTTTATAGTGATCAACTGAACATCAGTATAAGCAGACTTTATAAAATCTTTAAAAAGCAAAATCTGATGCCTCCATCTTCTTACCTTAATGAACTTTTGCTACAGGAGGCAAAATTTCTTCTTGCCAATTCCGAGAATAATGTTGGTGAGATTGCCGCTCGCCTATCTTTTAGTGACATACACACTTTCAGTAGATTTTTCAAGAAACATACAACCTTCTCTCCAACTGCATTCCGATTGAATGAGATTAAATGGACAGAAAAAGACAAAAATTAAACAATTTGTGGTAAACAGCCTATCACCGACCCTTGTTATCTTTGAGTTATACTTTTAATAATAACAAAAAAAGAATATGAAAAGATTAGAAGGCAAAGTTGCCATTATTACAGGGGCATCTCAGGGAATGGGAGAATCGCACGCCAGAGAATTTGTGAAAGAAGGTGCAAAAGTGGTATTGACCGATCTGAATGAAGAACGAGGTTCACAGATTGCAAGTGAATTAGGAGAAAATGCTGTGTTCATCAAACAAGATGTTACAAAGATTGAAGATTGGCAGCGTGTCGTTGCAGAAACGGAATCTAAATTTGGACCTATCAATGTTCTTGTCAACAATGCAGGAATCTTAGGACCGATCAAAACCATTACAGAAATCTCAGAAGCCGATTATCTGAAAGTAATAGAGATCAACCAAAACAGCGTTTTCTATGGTATGAAATACACGATCCCTTCGATGCTCAAAGCGGGAATCGGGTCGATCGTTAATATTTCTTCTATTGCAGGGATTGTAGCTATTCCTGGATATCCAAGTTTAGCTTATATGGGCAGTAAGTTTGCTGTAAGAGGTCTTACCAAAGCCGCTGCTGTGGAATATGGAAAAAATAATATCAGAGCAAACTCTGTACATCCCGGATATATCAAAACTCCAATGATGGTAGAAGCAACAGATGAAGATGGCGGTGGCGCAGGAGACAGCACACCTCTGGCAAGAATGGCAGATGCTAAAGAAGTAAGCAATCTTGTGATATTTTTAGCCTCGGACGAATCCTCTTTCCTTACCGGTACGGAACAGGTTATTGATGGAGGAATGAGCATCCAGTAATTCAATAATTTGATATTATTAGGAAATGTAAAGTCTCATTACTAAATGAGGTGGTAAAATAATCACAGATTCTCCGACAGGAGATCGAGAAAAATCATAAAAAGAGTCTGTTTACATGGACTCTTTTTTAGTACAAAATGATCATTGCAACAAGCAAATCACGAAAAAGATTTAATTAAAAAGTTTATTATATGCCAAAACATTAATGATAAGTTTTTTGTAAAAACTTATCATTAATGTTTTGATATTGAATTAAGTACATCTGAAAATTCTTGTAACATTTCGCCTACCACATTTCGCTACATAAAAATAATCAGTTAAAAGACTGCTTAAATTCTAAAGGAGAAAAATTTGTTTTGGTTCTAAAAAACTTGCTAAAAGATTGTGGATGCTCAAATCCTAATTCGTATGCGATCTCGCTTATTGATAAATCAGTATTACGCAATTTTTCTTTTGCTTTTTCAATCAGTTTTAAATGAATATGCTGCTGTGTATTGCATCCTGTTATTGAACGAAGCATATCTCCAAGATAACGAGGAGAGACTTTCAGGTTTTCAGATAAATATTTAACGGTTGGTATTCCCTGAATCATTGGTTGATCAGTTTTAAAATAGTTGTCTAAAAGTAATTCCATTTTACCAATCAAATCATTATTAATGTTTTTTCGAGTAACAAATTGTCGTTTATAAAATCGCTCGCTATAGATAAGCATCAATTCAACCTGAGAAATAAGTACATCCTGGCTTAAATCATCAATCGAAGTCTTGAGCTCTTCATTGATGATATTTGCAATATTGGTAATAATATTCTTTTCCTTATCTGACAGATACAGCGATTCATTGATTGAATACGAGAAAAAACCATAGTTCTTTATTTTACCTTCAAGAGGATAGCCTCGGAAAAAATCGGGATGTATCAGCAAAGTAAAACCTTTGGGGTCTCCTGTAGATTGGATCCCTGCAAGCGACTGTCCTGGAGAGGTAAAACACATACCTGCTTCATTGAAATCATAAGTTGTTTGTCCATATTTCATTCTACAACCAGACGAATCATTGTAGGTTATATGGTAAAAATTCATCACAAAATTTAAAGAAAGCAATTGATCTTTTATTTCCACTTCGCTATAATCAAGCAAACTAATTAAGGGGTGCAGTGGTTTTGGTAAACCCAATTCTTGCTGCATTTCGGAAATCGTGTCAAAGTGTTTCAAATTATTTATTTCGCTTGATTTCATAACCTCACAAATTTAATTAAAAATATGAAAATCAGATTATTTGTAACTATTCGTATTATTTAGATAATAGATTTTCCGCTATTCATCATTTCGAAAATTCCTTCACGAAATGCTTCATCACCCACTGCAAGACGATGCTTATACATTGCAACCGCATCTTCACCACAAACATAACGCAACCTCTTTGATCCGTCCGTGGCAGCACCGTATACCACTTCGGCAATTTGCTCTGGAGTCGTCATATTTTCCTGTTGAGTGATAGCGGCGACAAATCTGCTTACTAGAGAATCATACACAGGATGAGAAATCATAGGAGATTTGTTCATAATCTCTGTTGCCACCATTCCCGGCTCAATTGTTTTAATACCAATGTTTAATTCTGACAGTTCATATGAAAGGCTTTCACTCCACCCCTCAATTGCCCATTTACTGGCATCATATATTGAACCAATAGGAAATCCTGCCAGTCCTGCGGATGATCCTGTGGTTATGAATAAACCTTCTCCTTTTTCCCGGAAATAAGGAATAAATGCTTTAGTTACACGTACAACACCAAAAAAATTAGTTTCCATCTGGGTTGAAATTTCCTCATCTGATACTGCTTCTAATGCTCCCATAAGCGCGTATCCTGCATTGTTGAAGACAACATCAACATTGTGCTTGCTTAAAACATACTGCACAGTCTCCTGAATTTGTTTAAGATTGGTCACATCAAGCCTCAATAAAGAAATATTTTCAAATTCAATAAGTTCAGTTTCTATTTCAGGCTTACGCATCGTAGCGATAACATTCCAACCATTTGCAGCAAATAATTTTGCTGAAGCTTTTCCAATACCTGAAGAAGCTCCAGTGATGAAAATTGTTTTATTCATTTTATTTAATTTTAACTGTACAAAGATATTTTGCCGCAAAAATCTTCACTAAGCATAAATGGTATTTCTTGTAGTCAAAATGGAATTAAATATTAAATTCTTATTGGTCTGCTGATGTTGTAATTCATAAGATTGGTTTCTTAGAAATATAGTTAGACCAAGGATTAATTTTAAAAAGGTACTTACTATCTAACTTTTGATTGATATGAGTATTTATAATACAGCCGTAGATGCAATTTCATCCTCATTTTTAGTTTTGCCCCAGTTAAAAATATTCCTGCTTTGTTTCTTGTGTATAGGAAAGAATATCAAAATAATGAACATACAAATCCCTATAATACAAACCCATCCGTATAATTCTTTTATGGCACTTAAAGAAGCCTGAACATTCAATTCTTTGTAAGCCAGAATTGGATCGACATTGTGATGCAGACCTGGAAATCGCAACTGAAATAAAGGATCGGACTGATCTACCCACGAAGCCAGCTTATCTAATATCTGCACCTGATGATAATACAATAGAGTGCTGTAAATGCCACCGAATATGACGGGACCTAAAAAACTTCTGACAAAAATCAGTATGGTGGCAGACATTGAAAAGTCATCCGACGATATATCCACCGCAAGATACAAGCCGACTGTCATATAAGATAACAGGATCGCAATCCCACGCAGAAACATCGGGAGAAAAAATCGATAAGGCTCTGTCTGTCTATCGACAATCTGGTAAAGCATAAAAGTTGAAAGCAAATAACAAAAAACAGTGGCAAGAAGCAATATTTTAAAATTATTGTATTTTCTAAAATATAAGAAAGCAACAACAGCTCCGGTTATATATCCTAAAATAGGATACGCATTGACAGATGCATTTTCAAGAGGATTGCTTGCATACGTAATATTCAGCAAAGAATTGATAAGTGTTGAAAGAGAGAAAAAAACAGATGAAAGAAACATCATTACAATTCCTACCCTTACGTTTCTGAACCTGAATACCGTAAAGTCAATAATTTTATGTCTTCTTAATTTATTTCGAAGTAAAAACAATAACAGTAATACCAATGCAGAAATAGCTGCGAAACGTATTTTGGGTGAATCTAACCAATCATCAGTACGCCCGTAAACCATTACATAAGTAAAAGACAGCATCCATCCTGATAAAAGAAAGAGACTGAACCAGTCAAACTTCCAAAGAGGAATTCTTCTCGTGTGCATTCTGCCGGAAACTAGAAGAAATGTTACAAGTAATGTTACAAACAGAAAAATATTGGAAAAATGAAACGAATAACGCCAACCCAATTCATCTGCCAGCCAAACCTGAAACATACCTGCCAACGGGCTAACTATAAGACTGAGTGGATAATAAACGGCATACATCTGATATCGCTCGCCACGCGGCATAAGTATAGGAATAATATTGACCACCATTATGATCGATCCCATTAATCTTGCAATACCAATAAAAAAAGAAGCAATGACGACTTCGAAAGTATTATCTGTCTTACTTAAGGTAAAATTAAAAAATAGTAGAATACAGCATATGAATATCAATAATTCTTTGGAGGAAAAATAATTCCTAAGCGTTACAATTAGAGGAAAAGAAACAGCCATGCCGGCCAGATAAGCATAGCTGGTCATATTTGCATCTGCAGGATTGGCTGCCAAATCTGAAACCATATAAACAGATATCGTTGAAGAAACTCCAGAAGTGGCTCCAAGACATATGCTTATGATGACCAATAGCAATAAATCCAATTTAGGATGAACCCAATCACGAAACAGCCTGTTGTGCATTTATAATTAAATTTAAAATTTTAATTCTTTTTTGTTACTTCCACGTTCATACCGGCTCTTATGTTAGCAAGATCCTGCTTGCTGTTATGCTCCTTGGTGAAAATAATGCGCACCGGAATACGCTGTTGAACTTTAACAAAATTTCCGGTAGAATTGTCCACCGGTACGGCAGAATATCGACTTCCTGTAGCTCCTGATAAAGATTCTACCCTGCCTTCAAACACTTTTCCTTTCAGTGCATCTACTTTAATGGACATCACATCACCAACTTTAATTTTCCCGATTTGTGATTCTGTAAAATTGGCAGTTACCCATTTTTGGTTTCCTTCTACTATTGTTGCTAATGGCTGCCCGACCTGTAATAACTGACCCACAGAGATTTTACGTCTGCCCATAATACCATCAAACGGAGCCATTATATAACAATAAGAAATGTTAAGCTTTGCCAGTTCCAAAGAAGCTTTCGCTCGCATAATATCTGCATCTGAGACATTCAGTTTTTCAGAAACCGCTTTTGTGCTTAATGTGGTTGATTGTCTTTGACGAATTAAAGATTCATATCTTGCTTTCACAGCTTCATACTCAGTTTTTACTTCATCATATTGATACTGTGGAATAACATCTGCTTTCAACAGATTTTCATATCGTTTCATATTGGTAGACTGATTATCCAGACGAGCTTTTGCTTCTGCAATATTCGCATCAGAAATAAAAGTACTGTTCGCCGATAAACCTATATCAGCTCCAACAACCGTTTTTCCTGCCTGCGCATTTTTTAATGTTGCCAAAGCCTGTTCTACCTGTATTTTATATTCTTTATCGTCAATAATAATTATTGTATCACCTTTTTTTACATACTGGTTTTCATCAAACCTTATCTCTTTTATATATCCTGAAATACGTGTGTTTATCGGACTAATATATGCTTCTACCTGTGCATCTTCCGTGTAGGAATTATCGTTAAGATGAAAATAATACAACAGCCCCCAAATAAGTAGTACTACAATTAAAATAACCGAGATAGAATTAAAAAAAATTCTTGACAGCCTTTGCGTTTTTTTGTTTTCCTGTTTTAACATTTGACTTATTTTTTACTCTACTTTTTTTAATTTTTTACTTGCTGCCAATTACCTGTATTTCTTACCAGGTTGTACCAGCGATAGATAATATTTACTCTGGCATTATTGAGGTTAAGCTGTGAGGAAAGAAGCGCCGTACTGGCATCGAGCATATCTGTAATTGTAGCAAATTTGTTGAGATACTTCTGCTCTACTACACGGTAATTATCCTGTGCCAGTCTATAACTTTCCTTTTCTGAATCATATTTTTCCTGAGCTTCGTTCATTTTTACAAAAGACGAATGGCTATCAATCTCAGCCTTTTGCTCAATCCAGTTTTTCTGAGTTTCGGCATATTCTTTCTCCAACCTTGCTTTTTCAATATTCTTTTTACTTTTATAAATAGAACCAATGTCATATTTCAATCTTACACCTGCCTGAAAAAAATGCATATATATATCTATAGGAGGAATTGAGTAAAGAAACGGACGAGCCCACGCATCACCTGCGTACAAAGACAATTGCGGCAGCCTTGATGCTTTTTCGATATTTATTTGTTTGTTGGCGCTTTCAACTTTCTTTTCTGCGGCTTCAATTTCCGGAATATCCTTTTTATTAAAAGATAATCCTGCAGCTTCAAAAGCTTTATCATATAATGTTGTATCCACATCAATCAAAGTTTTTTCCGGCAGACCGATTACTATTCCTAAATCGTGATTGGTAATTGTAATATCATTCTGAATTTCAGTTAATTTCAGATTCAGTTCAGTCAGCTGAAGACTGCTTCGAATATTATCATTATGGGTAAGCATTCCCTGCTTTATCAACTGCTGAATGTTTGATAATCTGTGTTTTGCGAGTTCTATATTTTGTTGATAAATCTCTTTCTGATTGTACAACGTAAATAAATCCAGATATTTTGCAAGTAATAGCAACTGAATGCTTTCCTTATCTTTCTGATAATCTAAAACGGCAATCTGATCCTCCAGCTCGGATTTCATAAGACTATTTTTAGTTTTTCCACCATTAAAAACCGTAAATCCTGCATCCAGCGAAAAATCAATTGATGTATGAGGCATCTTGACTGTAGATTCGTAATTAAAATGATTATCCCAAACATGCGCATTACTGATATAGCCCATACTTGCAGAAGCCCCAATTTCAGGTAGCCAAGCTTCTTGTTTTTCAATTTCTGTTCTCTTTTTAACAATGTTTATTTTTTGCCTTGAACCCACTAATTGTAAACTGTTATGTTCTGCAAGTGAGAAAAGAGAATCCACAGGTAAAAAGAGATGCTTTTCCTGTGCCTTAACATTTTCAACCCCTAAAAACAGGGTGATAAATAAATAAAATATAAACGAATTATTCATTGTATTATACTGTACTGTTTGATATCAAACAATTAGATTAAATTTTTTTTAGCTTTCTATAATTAAGTTAAGAGTTTTGGTAAGCGCTTGGATATCTTCAAGACTTAGCTGTATTTTTTTAATATCATATGTCTGGTAAACATCAGGATACAGATCCTGTACAAACTGCTTTGCTTTTTCAGTAAGAGATATGATATTGTTTCTTCGGTTTTCGGGATTAATACGTCTTTCTAGCATATCACGCTTTAAAAGATTATCAATCAAAGAAGTTAGACTGGATTTATTTTTGGCTATGCCATCTGCTATTTCCTGCTGATTGGCCTCCCCTTTTTCGGTAGAAAAGCTAAGGAAATAAAGAACCTGGGTCATTTCTAATGTAATATCAGCGTGACCGTGTTCAATAAGTTTCTTTTGTACACGTTGACGAAGATCCTGACGTAGTTTCAGAACCGCATTGAAATAGTAATGCATGACACGGGCATATTCCAGATCTTTCATAGTGCAAAGATATGGAAATAGTTTGATATCAAACTGTTTTTAAATTTAAAAAAATAGTTTATTTAAATCCTCATAAATTTGAATCTTACAAATATATTTGTCAAATGGCGCCAACTTTCTTCAGTTGGCGCCATTTCTATTTACTTAAAATAATTGTTTTTAGATTATAATATAATTAAAAATATCTGACTACGTCTTTAAAAATAAAAACTACTATTGTAAAAGAAATTCATAGTCTGTATATCCATTTGCTCCACCCGTGTAATAAGTTTCTCTGTTGTTAGTATTCAATGGCGAATTATTAGCAAAACGCTCAACTAAATCAGGATTTCCGATATACAGTTCACCGAATGATACAAGATCTGCAATATCATTTTCTATCGCAGTATTGGCGGTCTGCGCATTGAAACCTTTATTAATCATCAATGTTCCTTTATAAATAGCTCTGAAATGTTTTGCCGTTGAAAGAACCAAATTAAGAGGATCTGAACTCGATGCCATTGTAAATCCTGATATATGAAGATATGCCAATTTGTAACGATTCAATCTATCAACTAAAATATCATAAAGAGCTTCGGATTCATCATCCAAAACAATTCCGAAAGTTTGGTCTAATGAAGGCGCAATTCTGACTGCTATTTTCTCCTGCCCAATAGCATCACTCATAGCATCCAATACTTCAAAAAGAAATCTGATACGGTTTTCTATTGAACCTCCATAATTATCAGTTCTGATATTGGAACATTTTGAAAAAAATTGATGAAACAAATAACCATTTGCAGCATGCAATTCAATACCGTCAAAACCTGCTTCTATTGCATTTGCCGCTGCTTTTTTAAAATCGTTAATGACTTCATTAATATCTTCAATTGTCATTTCACGTGGTACTTTTGTTTCTTTAAAACCTTCTTTTGTATATGCTGTAAAATGACCATTGATTGCCGACGGTGCTATCGCTTCTTTTCCGTTGAGAAAATCAGGATGTGTAAGTCTTCCCACGTGCCATAACTGAGCGAAAATTGTTCCTCCTTTCTCGTGTACAGCTTTTGTTACTTTTTTCCAGCCTTCAATTTGTTCCTCTGTATAAATGCATGGAACATTAATATATCCTGAAGCTGTATCATTAACGTATGTTCCTTCAGAAATCAAAAGACCTGCTGAAGCACGTTGTGCATAATATTCTGCAATAAGAGCTGTCGCAACATTTCCTTCATTATCGGCTCTACATCTTGTCATTGGAGCCATTACAACTCTATTTTTTAATTTTAATTCTCCAGAATCATATCCCTGCAGTAATTTCATAAATTATTTTTATTAAGTTATTTAAAGTGATTATTTTTTATCATCGAATGGCCAAACAACATCTAACGTACTACTTACGATGAACCATTGTTCATCAATTTTTTTATATTCGTCACGATAGATTCCAAGCAACAGCAAAGGATTTTCGTTAGGCTCTCTTTCTGTTACGTTGTCTATGAGATAACAGCTTCCACTTGCTGTATTGTCGTCATTAATTTCTATCAAATGGTTTGATACCAGATGAAGAAAAGGATATCGTCCTCTGTTATAGGTATCATAATCTTTAAAGGCTTTTTCAAGGCCTGCTTTTATTTCCTGTCTTCCATTCCAAGGATCTCTGTCCGTTTGACAAACAGCATCTTCTGAGAATACTAAGGATGCTGTTTCTATGTCATTTTTATCTAATGCGTGTGCATATTTAATTCTTAAATTCTTGATTTCTTCAATTGTTAAGAGTTTTTCTATTTTGCTGTTATTCATTGATTTTTATTTGAATTATTACTGATTGTTATTTATTTAGGCTAAATATTTTTTATTTACCTTTTCTGATAGATTCATTATTTTCAAACATATTTAAAATAATACATATTTATAATTATAGATATGTATGTTTAAATTTTTTTATTTTATAAAATCGAGATATTCATCGATTGTTTTCTGATTTCTTTTAAAATAAGTCCATTTTCCAAGTCTTTTAAGTTCCAAAAGTCCGCATCTTACCATCCCGTTTAAATAATTTGAAATCGTTGACTGGGACAACCCCGCTTTCTCATATATAAAACTCAAGCAAACTCCTTCAGAATTAGGAATATTGGTTGTATTTGGAGGAAAGTTTGCATCCGGTTGTTTCAGCCATTCCAGGATTTCCAGACGAGTACCGTTAGATAAACACTTCCCTATTTCTATTGCTTGTTTTAAATCCATACTGCAAATATATCGATAATTACCGATATGTAAATAATGTATTGAAATTTTATTAACTTTTAAGACTCTAAGTATAATTTGAAAAGTTAAGTTAATAGTTTTAAATCAGAAAAGTCCTTAATAAATCTTCGGGACTTTTGTATGAAAATTTTAAAAATACTTTAATGTTTTAATACATATCTTCCTTTTGCTTTGCCTGCGAGAATCTCATCTAATTTGTCGGGCAACTCTTCTAATCCGATTTCTTTACTAATTTCTTCTAAATTTGAAAGTTTCCAATCACTAGCTAATTTTTCCCAAATCAAGTTTCTTACCTCTAAAGAAGCTTCAACAGAATCAATTCCTGCCAAATGAACCCCTCTCAAGATAAATGGAAATATAGACGTATTCACCTCAGTAGATGCGGTCATCCCACAACAGGTAACAATACCTCCATACTGAGTAGATTTTATCATCCCCGAAAGAATTGCTCCGCCAACTGTATCAATTCCTGCAACAAATGCAGGTTTAGCAAGAGGTTTGCTATCGTACATATCAATGAAATCCTTTCTGTCGACCACTTCTTTAGCTCCTAAAGAATTGATTAAATAATCATTTTCTTTTTTTCCGGAAATTGCAAGCACATCAAAGCCTATTTTCGACAAAATGGATACTGCAATACTCCCAACACCTCCGGTAGAACCGCTTACCACAACTTTTCCATTTTCTGGACTGACAAGACTTGATTGTAATATTTGATAAACAGATAATCCGGCAGTCAAGCCAGCTGTTCCATAACTCATTGCTTCTTTTTCAGTTAAATCTGAAGGTAAATGAATTGCCCATTTTTCGGGAATACTGATATATTCACCAAATCCACCCCAAGTGTTCATCCCTAAATCAAAACCTGTAACCAAAACTTTAGTTCCAACAGGAAATTTTTCTGAATTAGATTCAACAACAGTTCCTGTAGCATCAATCCCCGGAATATGTGGAAATTTACGTGTTACCCCTTTGTTGCCCGACGCGGACAACGCATCTTTAAAGTTGATCGATGAATAACTCACTTTTATTAAAAGGTCATTTTTAGGAAGATCTGATAAGTTTATTTCCTGAATTTCTTTTGTAAACCCATTGATACTTTCATTTATAATTAATGCTTTAAACGTATTATTCATTACTTTTTTGAGTAAATTTATTTAACTTTATATTGTAAAACAAGTACTTACATTCAATTCAGATACTGAAATAAAGTACAGTTTTACTGATTATCAGAAGAAAAAATATATGGAATTGCAAAAAATAGAAATAGACGAAATCGGAGAAACGGAAAATCAATGTCCGTCCGACGTATTTTTACAAATCATAAAAGGTAAATGTAAAACAACTTTGATTGTTCTCATAAAAAAAGGTAGAAACAGATTTGGTGAATTAAGGCGAACTCTACCGACAATCAGTGAGCGAATGCTTGCCAAACAACTCGAAGAACTTGTGAAAGATGGGATTCTTACACGTCAATCATTTGGAGAAGTCCCTCCAAGAGTAGAATATTACTTAACAGATTATGGCGAAACCATTTACCCAATCATCAAGGAGATGAGAAAATGGGGATATTTGCATATAGAGCGACAAATATCTTCAGAGTATGATATTAAAAAGATATAAATTGAAAAGACACTCGCATTTAATTATGATGGAAAATTCGTCCCTTTCAATGAAGTAGCATCTACTGGTACAAAGTCTCTTTATTTATTTTACTTTTGGTATCAAAATATAAAAAATCTGGCATGGTTTCATTTGTCTTCATTGATGAATTTGACGCATTTTATCACTATTCCTTATCTGCATTGATTGTTGAAAAATTAAAAGAAACTGGAGTCAATTTATCTTAACAACCCAAAACACCTCGATTATAAATAATGATCCTTTTAGACCGGATTGTTATTTTGAAATGACTAAAAATGGGATTAGATCATTTTCAAAAAGCACTCCAAAAGAATTGAGAGAAGCCCACAATATTGAAAAAAGTATAACGCTGGATCATTCGATGTTGAATAAAGTATTATTTGTATTTGAAAGAGATAAAACTGAAGAACAAGTCATTACCAATTTACAGAAATACTTTCTAAATAAAAACACCAGTATTAAATGTAAATGTATTTATGGTGCAGAAATATATTAGATTTATCGAGAAATTAAAATTGACGAAGATTTAGACACCTTCAATTTACTCAAAGAAAGAAACGAAAAAAATCAATAATTACTCAAAGAGTATACAAGAGAAGATTTTGCTGAAATTTATTTATTCTTTGACTATGATGGTCATTCATCAATGACTGATGATAAAAAAGTAAATGATATGTTAAAAAACCTCTTACAAGAAGTAAGAGGTAAATGAACATATTAGAAAATAAAAAATATACGAATATTCGTTCAAACACTATATTCAGACTAAAAACCTGGATGTATTTTATTTTTTTTAAATTCTTAAAAAAAGTTTAATTTATGCCAATTTTACGTTGATCGCGTTTAAACCTTTGTCACTTTCTACGATATCGAAAGTTACTTTATCATTTTCACGGATCATGCGTGTGCTTAATCCTGAAGAATGTACAAATATATCCTTCCCTCCATCTGAAGGAGAAATGAATCCGAAGCCTTTTGCTTCATTGAAAAATTTTACGGTGCCTTGTTGCATTGTAATTATTATTAAAATTATATATTATTGTCTATCGAAGTTGAAGACATCTGATTTACATTAATTTCTATAGGTTTGTTGAGAATAGTTCCTGCAAATTCCCTTATTTTTGCTGACATAGTAGCAGAAAAAAACAGAGTCTGTCTTTTTATCGGAATAAATTTTAAAACCTTTTTTACATCATTTATAAATCCCATGTCGAGCATTCTGTCTGCTTCATCCAAAACTAATATCTCAATCTTAGAGAGGTCAATATGTCTTTGACTTTCAAGATCAAGCAGTCTTCCTGGAGTCGCAACAAGAATATCTATTCTTTTCCTGAGAGCGGCAAGCTGGCTTCCTATTGAAACTCCTTCATAAATAGAAAATTGAGATAATGGCATATATTTACTATAGATACTGAAGTTTTCTTCTATTTGTATCGCCAATTCCCGGGTGGGAGTGAGAATTAAGGTTCTTATTTCTTTGTGTTCGGGGGTGTATTTTTTTAACAGTTGTAATATTGGCATAGCAAATGCAGCCGTTTTACCCGTTCCGGTTTGAGCACATCCTATTATATCTTTTCCTGCTAAAATATGTGGAACGGCAGCATTCTGTATTTCCGTAGGTTGAGAGTACCCAGCCTCTGTGACCGCGCGAATAATTGGATTGATTAAGTTTAAATTTTTAAAACTCATTATAAATTCCGGTCTTCCGGTAATTGATAAACAAATCTGTTAATCAGAATTTGAATTGTTGTATAGGATAAACAAATAAAGAATACTTTTTCCGGTTTATCATTTTTGCTTGCTTTATCTATGAACAATAGCCTTAAGGCATTGTTGATTGATCAGCAATAACATATCGCTCCTATTGATCATAGGACTTTATAATCTACTATTTTTCATCAATGAAATCGAGATTATAAATTGGTAGCTGAAAAAGCAAAACTGAAAAAGAAAATTGTGATTTTAAACTTACAGAATAGCAAAGGCAGTGACCTGTTTTTATAAATGTTTTGCAAACCTACAACAAAAAAAACAAACACTACGATATTTAATCAATTGATTATCAAAAATATATTTATACCTTACGCACGTTAATCAAATTGTTTGCTACGCGGATAATTTTAAGTTCCTTGATATGCAAACAATTCTTCCCATTACAAGCCCTTACCAGCAAACTCTCCAATTAAATGCTAAGCCACTTGTGAAGATTGCTTATTTCATTATGGTTCATCATAAACCAAATGTATTCAAGGCTATGTTTCAAAAAATTTACACAAAGGATCAATTCTATCTTATTCATATTGACAGAAAGGCTAAATCAACAACAACAGAAGAAATACAATTGTACATCCTGCAATTTCCCAATGTCTATATTTTAGAAAGCCTGAATATTGTTTCGGGAGGCTTCAGTATGATTCAGGCTGAGCTGAACGCAATGGAATTTCTCTTAAATGCAAGTTTGGAATGGGATTATTTCATCAATCTAAGCGGAGAAGATCATCCACTTAAATCTCAGCAGATAATACGAAAATTCCTTACAGCCAACAACGGCCGGAATTACCTGTTTTATTATGATCAAAAATTTTTCAGACCCGACACCTTAAAGAGAATACAAAATCATTTTACCGAATTAGCTTATAAGATTTCATCTTTCGTTTATAAAAGAGAGTTTATGAAAGGGGTAGTCCCCTATATTGGCGGAAAATGGTTTATTTTTACAAGAAACACCTGTGTATTCTTAACAAACAGCAAAAAAGTAATGGATTTTGAGGATTATTATCTCCATACTTTTTTACCTGCCGAGTCATTTTTTCAGACCGTTCTCATGAATACTTCATTTAATGATATTATTGTGAATGATGATAAAAGGGCCGTATTTGAGAAATCAATTTTTCAGAACAAGCAAGACACTCTTAATTATATAGAGTCGCTAAAAGCCAGCAATCAAATTTTCATCAGAAAAATAAATAATAAAACGGATGAAAATATCCTAAGTTATATTGAAGACTCTTTTCTCCTTCCTTTAGCAGAGATTGACGAAGTCGAAAAGGAATTAAAAAGAAATAATCAAGATAATAATTGACCTCTAAAAATAGAATTTAAAATTGTAGATCACTTAACATTTATTACTTTTCAGGTTTTTGTATTTAATTTTCACCTTGATTTTTTTGAGGAATTTTTGAAGTTCTTTAAATATGAAAACTATCAATGTAGCAACAGGTCTAAAAAAATATTCAATGTTATGGTACCAGTGTTGTAAAAAGATAAAGAAGAAAAATAGAAATCAACACCATTCCCTGCATAATATTAGTACGCCCTGTTGCCAGAGATATTGTAATAATAAACAAAGACAATCCTAAGAGCAGCATTGATTTTAAATTGATTCCCAATGACATTCTAAAATCTCCAATAACAGAAACAATAGCGACGGCTGGAATACTAAGACCTATACTTGCTAATGCAGATCCAAAAGCCAGATTAAGACTTGTCTGCAAACGGTTATTGTAGGCTGCTCTGATCGCTGCAATCCCCTCGGGAAGCAATACAATTCCTGCAATAATTATTCCGACGATAGCTTTGGGTGCTCCTGCTTTTACAATCAAAGCATCAACATCTTTTGAGAGATACTTTGCTAGCAGAACTACAATTCCCAGACACAGAATCAAAAATATAATACTGATAAACATTACTTTTCGACTTGGTATTTCGGGAAGAATTTCATGTTCATCCTTATCAAAGTTTGTGTTTTTTGGAATTGGTGCAATAAAAAAATCCCGATGTCTGATTGTCTGTACCATTGTAAAACCTATATACAATAGTAGACAGATAATAGCAATAAAAACAAGTTGTAAAGAGGTATATTCACCTTCACTATGGCTGGTCGTAAAATTAGGTAAAATCAATATAAACGTAACGATAACAATTAGGGTAATCAAGGCTGTACTTACCCCCTGAAGAGTAAAGAACTGTTCCTTATAACGAATTGATCCTACAATAATACAAGTTCCAACAATTCCTGTAAGGATAATCATCACAGCTGCAAAAACAGTATCTCTGGCAAGACTGATTGTTTCTAATCCTATTGAACTGAGCATAATCGAAATGATAAGAGAAACTTCTATCACAGTAATTGCAAAAGCAAGCAATAAGGTTCCATATGGTTCTCCTAACCGATAAGCAATAATTTCTGAGTGATAAACTGCCGCTAAAACAGCCCCTATTAAAAAGAATATCAAGATGACAGAATACAGATGTCCACCAAAGGAATAATGGGCAAAATAAATCATCCAGGCAAGTATGGGAACAAGTATTGTCCACCCTACAAGATAAATTTTATTTTTCATACATTTTGATTATCTCTTATTTTAAATTGCCTTACTCTGCAAAAGCTATATAACATCATAATCATTTAAACGGGTTACAAAATAATGTTCCACAAACTTGTCCGAAGTGCTGCATAATTCAATCAGTTCAATCGTATTATAATTTTCAAAATCAAAATCGTCGGCGACATCAATTGTATATTCAATAACTTTTTCCGCATCCGAAAGCTGAATTCCCTCAAAACACTCAAGGGAACTTAGCAAAGATTGTCCTTCAAAAAAAGGAATTTTTAGAGTTACCGAATCCTTAAATTTATATAATGTTATGGTTTTCATAATTCCATTTTCTTGTCTTTCTCAAAAGTAATCAGTTGCATTCTTATCGTAGTAAGATACTGTTTGAGGTCTTTTAGTGTAATATTTTTCTCATTGGATGACATAAATAATGGAGTTTCATTCAACAGAAAATATAATTCGGGGTACGAAGACTGAATGGTAGTTGTCACCTTAAAAATCTTTCTTGTAAGGTTCTGGAAAGTATCTGGCGATTTCATATCTTTTTATTAAAAAAGTAGTACTATAATATTCAAATAAAAAAAGAACAGAAGCTTACAAGCACCTGCCCTTTTTATATTAAAACCTCTAAAATATGTTTTCTCGGGTTTTAATATGCCCATTATGAAAATTGAGTGTCATTCAGAATTTTAATGACTTCTTCACGGTTTTTGCTTAGTTTATTTCCTATTCGTTCCAGCAATTCATCTTCTTTTCCTTTATCCAAAACCAGGTCCGAATCTTTAAGCTTAGAAAACTGTTTTTTCAATTGTTGAGATTGTCTTTCCCAATTTCCTAAAATTTTAAAAGCCTTATCGCCTTTGTTATGATCTGTATTCATAATTAAAGTATTATATGTAACAGAATTATTACTCTCCAAAGTTGAATGTTTATTGGCATCCCTACCCTATACTTTTTATAAATAAATTTGCAGATTTCACAGGTTTCAGGCTATAGGTCTTCCAGATTTTTAAGGCGTTTGTATTTTAGTTGTTTATAAAATGATGGTGAAAGCCCTGTAATTTTTTTGAATTGATTGGAGAGATGGGCTGCACTACTGTAATTGAGTTTATATGAAATTTGGGTAAGATTTAGCTCATCATATAAAAGTAATTCCTTTACTTTTTCAATTTTATTGATGATGATAAAATGTTGCAGGGTGATTCCTTTTACTTCAGAAAATGTATTGGCAAGATAAGTGTAGTCATAACCAAGTTTTTTACTGATATAATCTGAGAAATTTTCTTTTGGAAGAGATTCCGAATAATAAATCATTTCTGTGACCGCATTTTTTATTTTTTCAATCAAAATGCTTTTTTTGTCGTCCAATAGTTCAAGTCCGGTTTTTAGAAGATTTTCTTTTAGCATCAGTCTTTGTTCTGAAGTAATATCGTCCAGTATTTCAACCAAACCAAGATCTACCACAACATTTTTAATGCCTAGTTTTTCCAGCTCTTGATGGACAACCATTTTACAGCGTAGACTTACCATATATTTTATATACAGCTTCATAGTCTTTATATTTTTTAGCCTGTTAATCAGTATGCTAACAGAGGCTTTTTCAAAGTTAGCTCATTAAATTCGAATATCTATGATTTATATAACAATTGAACAGACTATTGCAAAGTTTTTGGATCTTAATCAATGATCTTTACATACCACAAAAAAATTATATGTTAAAAGGAAAGGAAATCAAGAAAAAATCAGATAAAACGCCACCTTCAAAATCTGCGAAAGAGAAGCGACAAGACAAGCAAGATAAAAAAAGAAACAAAGAAAATGAAAGTCGCAACGCTGCATCCTAAATGATAGAAATAAAAAAAGAAGGAATCATCCTCAGGAAAACCGAACTAAGCTTTGAGAGCGAAGGCGTTCTAAATCCTGGTGTGATTCAAGAAAACGGAACAATACATTTGTTTTACCGTGCTGTTGCCAAAGGTAATTTTTCAAGCATCGGATATTGTGTATTATCTGATCCTCTTACTGTAGAAAGCCGATCAGACTCCCCGATTATTATTCCTGAATTTGAATATGAAAAACATGGTATTGAAGATCCCAGGATCGTAAAAATAGATGATCTGTTTTATCTTACCTACACCAGTTACGATGGCATCAATGCTTTAGGAACATTAGCAACTTCAAAAGATTTGAAATTCTGGAATCATGTAGGAGTTATTGTTCCAAAAATACCTTACGAGAAATTTAAATATTTATCAGAATATGAAAATTTAATCCCTGAAAAATATAGAAGGTATAATGAATTTCAGGTCAGTCATACGGATAATCATCCTATCTTTTTATGGGACAAAAATCTAATCTTTTTCCCAAGAAAAATAAATGGCAAATTTTATTTCATTCATCGGATAAGACCTGATATTCAAATTATAAGTATAGAAAATATTAAAGATTTAACTTCTGATTTTTGGGAAGATTATTTTTCTCACTTTAAAAATCACATCCTTTTACGTCCCAAATATGATCACGAAGCCAGCTATATTGGAGGCGGATGTCCACCTATAGAAACTGAATACGGATGGCTGATGATCTATCATGGAGTTCATGATACCGTCAACGGATATGTTTATAATGCCTGTGTAGCTTTACTGGATCTTGAGAACCCCGAAAAAGAAATCTCCAGACTTCCTTATCCTCTTTTTAAGCCAGAGAAAGAATGGGAAATTAAGGGCGAAGTTAATAATGTATGTTTTCCTACAGGAGCTATTGTAGAAAAAGATACGCTTTATATCTATTATGGAGCAGCAGACGAAAGAATTGCCGTTGCCTCTTTGAGTATTTCAAAATTACTGAAAGAATTGATGATGTATGCAATATAATTGATGATTCATTAGAATTATCAAATCTAAAAATGAAAATAAAATGAATAAAAATATTACTTCAGACGTGGAGGACAAAACCATAAGACCCTCTTTAAAAAAAGAAAAGCGCATCATTTATAATAAATCTGAGATTCTCTTCATCAGTACTTTTCCTCCGAAGGTATGCGGGATTGCTACTTATACTCAAGACCTCATAAAATCGCTTCATTCAAAATTCGAAGAATCTTTCCAGGCAATTATCTGCCCAATTGAATCGGAGGGAGAAAATTACGACTATGATGAACACCCAGAATACAAATTAAATACTTCAGACATTGTTTCCTTTTTGGAATTGGCGGAAAAGATTAATAATAATGATCATATCCGGCTAGTAATGCTTCAGCACGAATTTGGCTTTTTCAATGAAACCAAAAACGGATTATATCTTTTTCTAAAAAACCTACAGAAAGAAATCATTATCACCTTTCATACCGTACTCCCTAATCCAGATATGGAATTAAAGGCCAAAGTGAAGGAACTCGCAGATTTTTGCAAATCAATTGTGGTAATGACCGCTATATCATCAGAGATTCTTTCAAAAGAGTATAGTATTTCTCCTGATAAAATCACTGTTATTCCACACGGAACACACTTGTTGCCCTTTACAGATAAAAAGGCATTAAAAGAAAAGTATGGACTTAAAAATAAAAAAGTTTTGGCCACATTTGGATTATTGGGTTCGGGCAAAAATATTGAAACCACTTTAAGAGCTTTACCCCAAATTATTGCTCGGAATCCTAATGTTATTTTCCTGATTCTTGGCAAGACTCACCCTGCTATTGTAAGAAATGAAGGTGAAAAGTACCGTGAACATTTAGAAGATCTGACTTGTAAACTTCATCTGGAAAATTACATTCGTTTTATTAATGAATATCTGCCCTTACCTGAATTATTAGAATACCTTCAGCTCACCGATATTTATCTTTTCACTTCAAAAGACAGAAATCAGGCGGTAAGTGGTACTTTTTCTTATGCTATCAGTTGCGGATGTGCTATTGTTTCGACTCCTATTCCCCATGCTTTGGAAGTTTTAAAGGAGGAAACAGGAATTATTATTGATTTTGAAGCCCCAAAACAATTGTCTTTTGCCGTTAATACTTTACTGGAAAATGAAACCCATCGTAAAAAATTACGCGTAAAATCTTTACAGAAAATGGCTCCAACAGCTTGGGAAAATTCATCTATTTTACATGCTTTATTATTTCAGAAATTAAAAGCCGGCAATATAAAACTCAAGTATACCTTACCTAAAATAAATCTTGATCATATCCAAAATATGACAACAAATTTTGGGATGATACAGTTTGCCAAAATTAACAAACCGGATATTGATTCCGGATATACTCTGGATGATAATGCACGTGCGATGATCGCTATCTGCAAACATTATCAAATCAGTAAGAGTACAACCGATTTGCAGCTGATTTCAATATATTTACATTGTATCCAGTTTTGTCAACAGGCAGATGGCAGTTTTCTAAATTATGTTGATAAAGAAAAAAAATTCACCCCACAAAATTACGAGACCAATCTTGAGGATTCAAACGGAAGAGCAGTATGGGCATTGGGATATTTAATTTCATTAAAAGAAATTTTACCTCCGGAATTTTATGAAACTGCAGAAGCTATACTTCAAAAAAATTTGGTCAACGCCGAGAAAGTATATTCTCCAAGAGCCATCGCTTTTATCATTAAGGGATTGTATTACCAGAATTCTAAAAAAAACGTTCCTTTATTAAAAGAACTAGCTAATCGTTTGGTACAAATGTATCAACACGAATCTGAGGGAGACTGGCTTTGGTTCGAAAGCTATCTTACATATGGAAACAGTGTATTGCCGGAAGCTTTATTACTTGCTTGGGTTACTACTAAAAATGAATTGTATAAACAAATAGCGGAACAGTCCTTTACCTTTCTCTTATCTAAAATAATTGTTGATGGTGCTATAAAAGTGATTTCTAACCAAGGCTGGTTACAAAAAGAAAACCAAGAAAACAAAACATTCAATGGCGGAGAGCAACCTATTGATGTGGCGTATACTATTCTGGCATTGTCTTCATTTTATAAGCTTTTAGATGATGAAAAGTACCTGCCAATAATGCTGAATTCTTTTAACTGGTTTCTGGGAAAAAACCATTTAAACCAGATTATTTATAATCCTGTAACGGGAGGTTGCTATGACGGACTTGAAGAACACAATGTGAATATTAATCAGGGAGCAGAATCTACCGTTAGTTATCTAATGGCAAGACTGGAGTTTTCAACCTGTGTGACCTCATAAAATGTATCATTTAAATGCTTGTCAATTTCAATGATAAACCCAGGATATAAAGCCCAACACGTACAATTATTGCAAATTTATTAAGGAATATAACGTAGAGATTCTATGGAAAAGGATATATCATATTACAGGGAGCGATTACAAAATTTATTAAATAATAGCTTTCCAGAATTAGTTCATGACACGGTATTAGTAGACCAGCGCTCCAAGCAGGCTAAAATTGTATATGATGGTGCAATAAAGTCGGGATGTTCAATCGAGCAATCTGAATTTTATGCTGATCATATCCTTTTTGAGAAGCTTCATTTCTCAAAATTCGAGACGGTCTTAAGTATTGTAAGTAAAAACTTTGCAAATCTCATGAGATATGATGAGCTAGAGCCTTTTAGTATGAAAATGTTAGAATTATGTACCCCTTTATTTGATAAATATGAACTTAGTGATGATTTTGCCTATACTTATGATTATGACAAACTTTATATGGAAATAACAACTTCCATTATTAATTGGGTTAATGAATCAGAACTCTGAATATCGTCCTTTCCAATATCCTTTCAAAAGAGAGGTTCGAAATATCCTTTGTGAACCTAAGCACGCAAGCTTATCTTATTTCATGACAGACTGCTTTCCTGAAACACTCTTATTTTAAATAAATTCAGGCAACAATATACTTGAATGTAATAAGTTTCATCTTTATATAAATCCTATTAACTACATACAAATTAAATATACTTCTTAAAATCTTTATGAAAAGGAGAAGCAAATCGAAGTAAAATAAAATCAATTTATTTCAACTTCGATTGTTTCAAATGCTTTAAGTTATATGGAATCTTACAATTTCTAAATTCAGAAAGACCTATAAAAGGATAAATTATCTGTACATAATTTCAGATATTAAGAGGTCTTACTTTAATAATATGAGTACATTTATTGAAAATTTAAAAACATACATGCAGTTTTAATAATGAAGGAATATAGATACAGAGTATTTACAGATGCAATAGAAGATAATATAATGAAAGGGGTATTGAAGTATGGTGATAAATTGCCGACTGCGAGACAAATCAAAGAAGAATACCGACTCAGTATCAGCTCTGTACAAAGTGGTTATGACTACCTTATTCATAAAGGATTGGTCAAAAGCCTTCCGCGATTTGGGTATATCGTCAATTATCAATATAATAAAACCTCAAGTAGCCATCAATCTGATTTAAAAGCCATTCCAAGAGATTCTGTTTTCAGAAAAAATATTGTATTAACCTCACAGCAAAGACAACATACAGAAGTTACTGCTTTAAATGCGGCTGTACCTTCAGATTTTTTAATTCCTCAAAAATTAGTACTTAGAACCATGCAGCAAGTCATCAGAGAAAAAGGGGCTGCCCTACTCCGCTACTATCCAACTACGGGAAAAGATGAACTCCGTGAATTGATTTCTAAATATTCGGCCCAACATCACTCAAAATTAAAGCAAGAAGAAATCATTATTACTGATGGCGCATTACAAGCCCTATACATTGCATTGTCTGTCACGACAGAGCCGAATGATATTATTGCAGTTGAAAGTCCTTGTGTATTTTCAGTGTTGGAAGTGATTGCAAATCTGAAGTTGAGAACGATAGAAATTCCGGTAAGAAATGATATTGGCTTTGATACAGATTATCTTGATAATGTATGTCAAAAAAATAGTATCAAAGCTATATTAGTCACTCCAAATTTCCATAATCCAACAGGAAAATTAATGAGTAATAAAACAAAAGAAGAACTTTATCATATTGCTTCTTCTCATGATATTCCCATCATCGAGAATGATATTTATGGTGATTTGTATTTCAGTGGCACAAGACCATCAAATATAAGTAGCTACGACCATAATGGTTTAGTAATCACAGTCTCTTCATTCTCAAAAAGTCTGGCTCCAGGACTTCGATTAGGCTGGATGTCAGCGGGAAGATATTTCTCAGCGGCCGAAAGGCTGAAGTTTTCTTTAGGAAGATCTGTTTCACCTTTACACCAAGAAGTTGTTGCAAAAATATTATCAACATCCAGCTATACCAGACATCTCCGCTCATTTCGCCATCAGCTGGAGCTCAATGCGATAAAGCTGGTGAATCATTTCAATCAGTTCTTTCCTTCCGATACTTTTACTACAATTCCAGCAGGGGGTTACAGCTTATGGATAGAATTAAACCCTGAAACTGATATGATCTCTTTCTATAAAGCCTGTAAAAGATTTGGGGTAAGTTTTACGCCCGGTAATATTTTCTCATTTACAAACGCCTACGATCATTTTTTCAGAGCCGTATTTTCAAATCATTTGACCTCTGAAAATTTGGAGGGTATCAAAAAAATAGGTAGCGTGTTGAGTAGTTAACTGTACCGATCATTTTTAATTATTCTGTATCGTGAACTGCTTTTCTTTCGTCATTATATTTGCTTATTAAAAATTAATAAAATGCATATCGTAGCAAAATTTACTGTAGGTTCAGAACAAGGCATCGATCTTTTTCTTCAGCTCAAAGAAGCTCAACTGAAGGAAATGTACAAAGACAATGTTGATATCGAAAAATTAAATCTTTTTATGGAAGACGAGCTTGATCACAGGTCAGCAATTAATTATCTGAATGATATCACAACACAATTGGTGATTGTTTTTGGAGATGATAAAGCATTAGGGTACTCCATTATTAAAAATGCTTACGAAAGACCGTCCATTCTAAAAGATAAAAAAGCGGTAAAATTATCTTTATACATCCTGCCGGAATATCAGAATTCTGAAGTATTCCAGTCACTATGGCAAAAATGTTTATCTGTTACCAAAAGCTACTCTCAATGGATGGAAGTTGTATCAACCGATCCTTTGATCCCTTTTTATGAGGATTGTGAATTTAAAATCAATACCCATTCAGTTTTGCCTCCATTTCAACTCCCATCATCTGTACTGATTCGCGATAAGGAATAATTTAAATCCTTATGTAAATATTTTTAACACCATCTTCTTAAGCTTTCTCCATCGCATTCACAATACCGGACTACAAAACCAATTGAACATTAAATTTATCAGCACGCTTCCTTAAACTTATACTGCAAGCAAATATGAATATCACAAATTAGAAAGCAGGTAAGTTAAAAGAGACGTGATGAAGAATAAGATTTTGGAAAAATACAGGATTCCTTTATTAAGGTTTTCAACGACGGGAAGTGGAGAAAAAGAGAGGTTGATTAAAAAATTGCACACATCGTAAAACTCAATAACAATAGGAATTGCATATCTTTGTGAGTTTTTCCTTAATGTAAAAAAACAGCGAACAAAGGTAATCCAAGAACCAATGAAAGAGATATTCCCATCGATAAATAGCACACTTTCTCCTACCGAACTTTCTAAACTTGTTCAAGAGCAATATGGGCTCAGCGAAAAAACAGAATGTAGTATCATCCGATTGGCGATGAACCATTTATATAGAGTTCAAGATGGTGAAAACAGCTACGTTTTCAGAGTATATACCCATAACTGGCGTACCGAACTAGAAGTTGAAGAAGAATTAAGACTTTTAACCCATTTAAAAGAAAATAACCAACCAGTTGCCTACCCAATTGTAGACCGATCAAACAAGTATATCCAGAAAATTCAAGCGCCTGAAGGAAAAAGATTTGGCGTTTTATTCTCATTTGCAAAAGGCAAAAAAGCAGCAAAGTTTTCACCGGAAACAAGCTTTCTAATTGGTCAGGCATTAGCCAAAGTCCATCGGTCGACAGAAAATTTTGAACTGAAAAGAATCACCTACAATACCCAAAACTTGCTTACAAATCCGGTTTTGAGAACAAAAGAATTTTACAACAATAACATTGATGAAATTGAATTTTTAGAAAAACTCTCTTCCTATTTAATCCCAAAAATTGAAAATATCGACCGCCTAAAAACAAGATTTGGAAGTATTCATCTCGATGTTTGGTTTGACAATTTACACATTGACGAAGAAGAAGGAATAACATTTTTTGATTTTGATTTTTGTGGGAACGGCTATCTATGTTTCGACATTTCTTATTTTCTGTTTCAGTTGCTTGCAACCCATCTGAATGAAGAGGAATATCAAATAAAAGCAGACAGCTTTATTAAAGGTTACGAAACCGTAAGTGAAATCAGCAACGAAGAAAAAGAATGCATTCCTTTTGCCTGTCTATCAATAATCACGTATTACATAGCGGTTCAGTGTGACAGGTTTGATTATTGGACCAATATATTCCTGAATGAAGACCACTTAAAAAGAATGGTTGGAAACTTGAAACGCTGGATGGCTTACCATAACATCGAGATTGAATAACGATTGGAAAATACCGAATAGTTTACAAAGCTTAAAGTAGTTTAATCAGCTTTTATTAATAGCAATACCTTTTATATTACCTATAGAATTACTATTTTTAACGTAATAAACTCATTTAACAACAAAAACACCATGAACACCAAAAGAATCGGAAATATTATCATCGCAGCATTAGCTTTAACTCCTATTATTCTTTTTATTGACATCAATTTTTATGATGAGAATGGTTTAACAAGCAACAGGTTCAATGAAATATTGGGCTGGTCATTAATCAGAGCTTTAACGATTTCGTTGGCGGTTAACATTGGCAATTATTACAGAGTTGTTTCGAAAAATAAAAGTAATTAATTGTAAAACTGTGATTGGGATTATTAATTTTTACAATTACATGTAAGAAATAATAAATTCTGCCTCTTTCATAGTTTCTGTTTTAGCCTTTACATATCGACAGGATAATCGTTGTTTTCCTGTACAATCACACCCGAAAAATATTTCTTATACAAAATCTGTGCTTGAGATATTTAGTTTTGATTTAGTTATTTTTTTAATTTTCTAAATAAAGCACATGAACTTCATAAAAAACAATAAGACCTATTACAAAAAGCGGTCTTATTGTTTTTTTTGGATTCTATCCTATAATTACAAGATATTCTTTGAATATTACAATCTAAAATTTATCTTTTAGAAGCATATTTGTATAGTTATAGAAAGCTATATCAATCTATTTCAAATAGGAAAGATTCAGTTGCCATCAATAAAAACCTGAATCAGGCTCCTAACTTTTACTCTCATTTAAAATAATTACAAAAACTGAATACAAAATGTTATACGTTATTGCTAAAAGCATTTCAAAAAAAGAGGACATCTTACAGACTCAAAAAACTCTGGAAGCTTTAATAGAACCTACAAGAAAAGAAGAAGGATGCATTAAATATGAACTTCTGCAAGACCATACAAATCCCGAGGTATTTTTCTTTGATGAAATCTGGGAAAGCAAAGAAAGGCTAAATGCGCACGCCTCTTCCACTCATTTCTTACAAGCTCAGGAACAACTGAAATCTTTATTGGAAAGCCCGATGGAAGTTTATCTTTTAAATAAAATAGGATAAATGAAATCTCTCTTAAACCTTGCACTAGTATTGAGCTTAACCATTGCCTGTCAAGCTAAGGAATCAGAAAATCCAATATCTGAAAGTAATGAAATTCCAACGATCAAAAATGATTCTCTGTTTTATAAAACGAGAGAAGCAAAAGGAACAGAAAAACCTGTTCTCTTGATATTAATGCACGGTTTTGGAGCTAATGAGGAAGACCTTTTGCCATTGGCAGATTCCTTTCCCGAAAATTATATTGTGATAACACCACAAGCGCCTTATAAAATTGGTGATCAAAATTACCAATGGTATACAAGCGAAAAAGATGCTGATGGAGGATTTGGAGGAAAAAAGGAGGAGTTAACGGCAAGCATTACAAAAATTAAAAATCTGGTCAAAAGTTTACAAGAAAAATATAATGTAAAGGCTGATAAAACATTTATCGGAGGATTCAGTCAAGGGGCGAATATGAGTTATGAATTAGGACTTACATCCCCTTCTTTGTTCAGGGGAATTGCGGTATTGAGCGGAACGATTTTTAATACTTTAAAAGAAACTGAAGATAAAACCAAAGCGGGTTCTTTAAAAATTTTCATTGCTCACGGCGAACAAGACAACAGGATTCCTCTTACAGAAGCCGAATCTTCTAAAAAATGGCTGGATGCACACCAATATCAATCTGAGTTTCATATCTATAAAGGAATGTCTCATTATATTTCGCAGGAGGAAATTCAGGATTTGGTAAAATTCACTCAGAAAAATTTATAATATAAAAGACTTTAAAACAACTTATTTCTTTTTAAGATTACCTATTGTAATTTCCTTGTTAGTGCACAGACCTGTTCGATTGGCAAACTTTAAATGAAAGGATTGAACTTATTCCTGAATAAAGAATAATTAACTTAAACTAAAATATTTTTACAATGAAAAAAAGAATCATTAAAAATACAGACCTTGAAATAGCCCCAATCAATTTTGGAGGAAATGTTTTTGGATGGACGCTGGATGAGCAACTGTCATTCGGAATTCTTGACAAATTTACAGAAGGAGGATTTAATTTTATCGATACAGCCGACACTTATTCCTGGTGGGTGAACGGAAAAGGAGGGCAATCCGAAGAAATCATCGGAAAATGGATGAAGGAAAGAAAAAACCGCCAAGATATTGTTTTAGCAACCAAAGTAGGTTCAGAAACGAAAGAACATGGCTTTGACATAAGTAAAAAACACATCCTGAAATCTGTTGATGAATCGTTGCAGCGTCTTGGAACAGATCATATCGATTTGTATTATACCCATTTTGATGACAATACAACACCTGTGGAAGAAACTCTGGCTGCTTATGATGAAATCGTAAAAGCAGGAAAAGTCAGATATATTGCAGCATCCAATGTTTCTCCGGAAAGGTTGATTGAATCTTTTGAAGTCGCTGAGAAAAATAACTTCCCAAAATATGTCGCTTTGCAACCTCATTATAATTTGGTGGAAAGAGCAAAATTTGAGACAGAATACGCCCCTTTGGTTGAAAAATTCGGGTTGAGTGCATTTCCATATTGGTCTTTGGCCGCAGGATTTTTAACAGGTAAATACAGAACCGAAGCTGATTTTGAAACAACCACAAGAGGAGCCGGAATCAAAAAATATTTTGATGATAAAGGAAAAACGGTTCTGGCTGCACTGGATAAAGTTTCAGAGAAGCACCAATCTCAGCCTGCAACAATTGCTTTAGCTTGGTTACTGGCAAATCCGTTAATTACTGCACCCATTGTAAGCGCAACCAGTGAAAGACAATTGCAGACTATTTTTGATGCGCCTAAACTAGAATTAGATTCTGAAGATTTGGAAATTCTTAATAAGGCAAGTAAATAGTTAATAATTAAAAACACAATAAATAGCTATCGTAGCGGGTATTTTATACAACATTTCTGCTACGATAACCTATTTTCAGAAACCTTTTAAAATATCCAAAAACATAATGCAATCGGCCGCCGTGGTTGACAACTTATTGTTCTCCTCTTTTTCGTATTTTTAATGAATATATCAGGCGCTTTACATCTAAAAAAACTACTATGAAAAAATTAAGTACATTTCTGTTAATCTGTTTTGGATTTTTGATTATTTCAGCTCAAGAAAAAGAAAAGAGCCCTTACTATATCGATAATGACAGCATTACAATGACGGTGATTATGAAACACCAACAGACCAATCCGGTGGATTCCATCCAAGGAAAAGTAATGAAACAAGGTTTCTATAAAAAACTCAAGAGCAGTCATTCAAAAATTGTTTCCTGGAATGTGGTAATGGGAATTGGGCAGATTATTACGCTGAAATTTAAGCCTCAATATTTGAGAGAAATCAATCAGGTTTTTGAAAGCGGAGCTTGGGGAGGCTTCAATACAGAATTTTATCCTACTTATGACTTTCTTCCTGTTTACCCAAAAATGCTGGAAAAAGAAAAAAATATAAATTCAAAAAAATAGTGGTGATTAAATACCTTAATCTATCAAATTTAGGCACATTAAAATATAGTGTTGCCTAAATCAGCTCCGACTTTTTAAATCCTTAAAAACGACTTTTTTCAGTCTTATTTCCATTCAAATCCTTTCATTTCCCTTATACAAACTTGGATTTTGACTTAAGTTTTTCTTATATTTAGACAACAACTCAATTCTATGAAAAATCCAGTACTTCTACTTTTTTTCTTTCTGATCCTTCTGAACTGTGAGAATAAAAATAAAGAAAATGAATTAACAGCCAGGGAAAAACAATTACTGGATAAAGAAAAATCATTCGCGCAGAAAGAAGCAGACTACCAGTCTCTTTTGAAAATGAGAGACAGTATTTTTGCACTCAAGCATGCGGATTCAATTAAAATAATAAAATGGCCCGATGAAATTACCGGCTCATGGATCGGGAGAGTGATATGCACAG
Source organism: Chryseobacterium tagetis (assembly GCF_016735585.2). Lineage (GTDB taxonomy): Bacteria > Bacteroidota > Bacteroidia > Flavobacteriales > Weeksellaceae > Chryseobacterium > Chryseobacterium tagetis. The sequence continues at coordinate 497,118 of NZ_JAERSE020000003.1, read as the reverse complement.
AGTCCAACTGTGGGGATTATGTTGTGGGTGACCAACGTACGGATACATGGGAATTTGCAAGCGATTCCCTTCAACTTTTCACTAAAATTGTCAATAACAACAATTTAGTAAGATTATATTCCGGAAAATTTGAAAAGAACGAAATCAGACTGAACTTCAAAACAGATTCCACAGCAAAAAAACAGGTCGATATGAATGTGCTGATCAATGATATTTCTGACACAAAAATGAAAGGCATCAGAACCATTGCCTCTGATAACTGTATGGCAAAATTCTCAGTAGAATTGGTACGTTCAAAAAAATAAACACAAATGATTTTACTAAGTATCAACAACCTAAGTCTTCCCATTGAAGATCCTGTCCTGAAGTTTCTTCTGGTGCTCATTATTATTTTGGCAGCACCCCTTTTACTCAATAAAATAAAAGTCCCACATTTGTTGGGATTAATTATTGCAGGAGCAGTAATCGGGCCCAACGGATTCAATATTTTAGCCAGAGACAGTAGCATTGTTGTAACAGGAACAACGGGTTTACTGTATATTATGTTTTTGGCCGGATTAGAAATCGATATGGGTGATTTCAAAAAAAACAAATGGAAAAGTCTTACTTTTGGCTTATACACCTTCATCGCTCCTTTTATTTTAGGCTATCTTGGAGGAATATATATCCTTAATTTTTCTGTATTAACTTCGGTACTTTTTGCCAGTTTGTTTTCATCGCATACCCTGATTGCTTATCCGTTAGTCAGTAAATTAGGAATAGCTAAAAACACAGCGGTCAATATTACAGTTGGTGGAACAATGATCACCGATATTCTTGCGCTTTTAGTTTTAGCGATTATCGTAGGAATGGCTCAGGGTGATGTCGGAACCGAATTCTGGACGAAACTTTCGATCTCTTTTATTGTTTTCGCAATCGTTGTTTTAGTTATTTTCCCTATCATCGGAAGATGGTTTTTCAAAAAAGTGGATGATAAAATTTCACAGTATATTTTTGTACTGGTCATGATTTATCTTGCAGCGATGTTAGCAGAATTAGCCGGAGTAGAAGCCATTATCGGAGCTTTCTTCGCCGGATTGGCTTTAAACAGACTTATTCCGCATACTTCCTCATTAATGAACCGTGTAGAATTTGTCGGAAATGCTATTTTCATCCCCTTCTTTTTGATTAGTGTCGGAATGCTGATTGATTTTAAAGTATTTTTTAAAAGCTGGGAAACCCTTGAAGTCGCAGGAATTATGCTCGTTGCATCAATTGGAGGAAAATATATTTCAGCCGTTGCCACACAGAAAACATTCAGACTTACCAAAGATGAAGGCAGGCTCATTTTTGGTCTGAGTTCCGCTTCTGCAGCAGCCACTTTAGCTTCTGTAATGGTAGGTTATAACATTATTCTTTCTGAAACCGAAACGGGAGAACCCATCAGATTATTAAACGAACACGTTCTTAACGGTAGTATTTTACTGATTCTTATTTCATGTACTATTTCATCATTCATATCCATGTCGAGTGCACAGAAAATTGCAGAACAGGATAATGAGGAAACCATTTCAGGAAACAGCGATGAACAGGAAAATATTCTTTTAGCTTTAAATTATGAAACGACCGTAGAAAGAATGGTTAATCTCGGGATTTTAATTAAAGCTCATTCCAACACAGAAAATGTATTTGCTTTAAATGTCATTAATGAAGACAAGAACGAATCTTCAGTAAAAAATGCGGAAAAACTTCTGCATAATGCCACAGATATTGCAGCTGCAGCGGACGTGAAGATTCAGGCGTTAAAAAGATATGATAATGATGTGATTAACGGAGTCAAGAATGTTATAAAAGAACAGAATATCACAGACCTCATTATCGGTCTGGAAGATGATAAAGGATTTTCACCCTCGTTTACCTATAATTTATACAATGGCTATTTGCAGAGCGACGATGTAAATGTTTTGGTTTACCATGCGGCACAGCCTCTGTCTACCATAAAAAAATACGCTGTAATGATTCCCGAAAAAGCGCATAAAGAAGCCGGATTTTTTCATGCTTTATTAAGGGTATGGAATATCGCTAGAAATTCCGGAGCCACAATTACCTTTTATGCTTCAGAAGAGATTTTGGGTATTTTGCAGAGAATTATAAAAAAAGCCAATATTGAAGCGGAATTCATCATTATGAATGATTGGAAAGACGGTGAGAAAACTGCCATACAATTAAAAGACAATGAAGCCCTTATTGTATTTATGGCAAAAAGAGGAATGGAATCTTATCTTCCGCAGATGCGACGAATTCCTGAATTGCTTAATAAATACCTGAATGATAAAAATTATTTACTGATTTTTCCTTTTTCAGAATTTGACAACATCAATTCGGAGAAAAGATCAGTAGGAAATCATGATGATTTTATGGAAATCGGAAATATTATCAAAAGAACGTTTAAATAAACTTCTTCTAAACATAAAAAGTGGAAATACTTCCACTTTTTATATTCGTAATTGAGCATTTTTCTCAATAGGTTTCTGAAATATCATCCTTACTAAAATCCTTATATGATAGATTTTTGATAGTCAGATAAACACCTGGTGATTATAATCAATCGAGTGGTTTTCTGCCGGAAATAATATTATATAAAACAACAATTATTGCAATAACCAAGAGCGTGTGAATTAACCCTCCTGTATCCATTCCCGGGATGATACCTGCCATTCCCAATACCCAAGCTATTATACATATAACAGCTACTAGCCAAAGTAAATTTTTCATACGTTTAATTTTTGATGTTGTACGTAGTATAGCATAAAGTGTGCCTTTAAAATAGGATGATATAAATTATCAGCTTGCTAGATTCTCTTAAATAAAATCAAGATTAAAATGGCATTATTTTTTCTTTTCTATAATTTCATAACACCAAGATATTCTATTCTGTTACAAAAAATTGCAATACATTCTAATGACAAAGAAATTGCAAAAGGATAAATATAATTAATCACACCCACTAAAAATCAAAATATTATGTCAACACAACATCTTACCAATCAGGAAGCCATCAAAAAAATCAAAGAACTCTCGGAAAAAGCAAAAATCTGCATGTTTTGCACAGAGTTAGACAAATTGCCGGTAAATTCCAGACCGATGGGAATACAGGAAACCGATGACACCGGAAATCTCTGGTTCATCAGCAGTGAAAGCAGCAACAAAAATTTTGAAATCAAAGAGGATAATCGTGTTCAGCTTTATTTTATGAATAACAGTGATTCGGAATATCTCTCTATTTTCGGAGAGGCTTTTATCTATACAGACAAAGCAACAATCGAAGAAAAATGGTCGGCAATGGCCAATGCCTGGTTTGACGGAAAAGATGATCCCAATGTTTCTATCATCCGGGTACAGCCCAAGGAAACTTATTACTGGGATACAAAGGCAGGAAAATTAGTAAGCCTCTTAAGTTTTGCAACCGCTGCAATTACGGGTAATAAAACAGATAATTCTGATGGCGTTGAAGGGAATGCGATGATCTAGAATAACATTTATACAATTAAAAAAGACTATTAGATTTACTCTAATAGTCTTTTATTTATATCTGAAATAATGAATTAAAAGATAACTTTTACAAATACTCTATAATTTCATCCTAAAAAAATTAAGAGAGCAATTAATTGCCCTCTACCTGAACCAACTCTCTTCCTGTCAGTACGAAATAAAGATTCTGTAACTGATGAAGATATTGACACTGAATATAATTTCCAAAGTATAAAAATCCTTCTAATATTTTCTCCTTTGAAAGGTCAAAATCATATTTCCCAAAATTGGGCAAATCATAACGGATTCTAAAATCTGAACGGTAACTTTCTTTAAAGCCAAACTTACAAAGCCACTCACTAGTCAGTAAAATAGGTTTTAAATCTTCTGAGTCTACAGGAATTTTAGAAGTTCCTTTTCTAATCTGCACAAGACTGCCATTATTTTTATGATCTAAGTCGAGTCCTGTAATAGGTACAATTTCTTCTTTGTATTGTATTAGATTTTGAAGTCTGAGTTCTTGAATTTTCATAATTGGGTGTGTTTAAAATTTTATAATCTGGATTTTAGAGCCTATAATAATTCAATATGATGTGTTTAAAAAATAATGATTCTTATAAAACAATTTTTCTGCCAAAATAAACTTCATTTTAAAATACATAATGAAATATTATTATTAATTTTATGACTATAATCACAACATATACATAGTTCATATCTACATAAGTTGTTTTTAAAATAACATCGTTATCTTCCATTCTGATCTGATGACTTTTTTTCCAAAACGAAACATTTATACTAAGCAGATAATCGTGATTATAAAATAATAATTCAAAAATAAAAAATAATCTAAAAAATTATTTTAACTTAATCTATTGATAAACGTCCCAGTTATGAAGAATTTTCAGGAAATCGTTTTACCCGATATTTCAGATGTAAGTATACCGATGGCTTATCCTTCGGGGCAAAAGAAACTGCCTGTTTCAGGGCTTGTTTTAGCAGCAGATGTGGGCGGAACCAAAACCGAACTCGCGCTTTTTCAGATCAAAGAAGGAAAATTACTCGCTCTGAAAAACCAACGATATGCTACCACAGATCATCAATCCTTTATAGAGGCAATCCGCAATTTCCATGATGAACAATCATCTGTCATTGACTGTGCCTGTCTAGGTGTAGCCGGTACTGTAGATGGTGATAAAGTGAAAGGGGTCAACTTTACATGGGAAATAGATGCGAAAAAAATAGCATCTGATCTTAGGATAAAAACCGTTTTGCTTATTAATGATCTTCAGGCCAATGCTTACGGTTTATCTGCACTTGACGACTCAGATTTTGAAATTATTGCCAAAGGAGAAAAAGATGAAGGTAACGCCGTGGTAATTTCACCGGGAACCGGTCTTGGTGAAGCAGGAATGTTTTGGGACGGAACTTATTATCATCCTTACGCTACTGAAGGTGGTCATTGTAATTTTGCACCTTCTAATGAGCTCGATGCAGAACTATGGAAATTTTTAAAGAACAGTTTTGAACATGTGAGCTGGGAAAGGCTTATTTCAGGACAGGGCATCCTTAATATTTACCAGTTTTTAAGAAGCTCCAACACCGAAAAAGAACCGGAGTGGCTTACAGAACAATTAAAAATTGACCATTCAGCCAAAACGATTTCTGCGGCAGCTATTGATAAGAAAGATCCGGTGTGCATTGAGACCATGCAGCTGTTTTTCAAATATCTTGCTATAGAATCCAGCCAGCTTGCATTGAAGACCAAAGCAACAGGCGGAATTTTTATCGGTGGAGGCATTGTTCCCAAAAACCTCAGCTTGATTGATAAAAAAGAGTTTTATAAGACTTTCATCAATACCGGAAGAATGGAACATTTATTAAAAAATATTCCTGTAAAAATTGTCCTCAATGATAAAACGGCTTTAATGGGAGCCGCATATTATGCTGCAATGGGAATTTCAAATTAACATTATCAATTCATATTACCACATTTTACAACTATTTCTAAAAAAAATAACTCTTAAATCATTAAGAGTTATATATCAAGTCTGTTTAAACTAATATTAAAATTAACCACAAAAGATACAAAAGCTATTTATACAGATACTATGAGATACTGAAAGCACTCAAAAGGATAAAAATCAAAGATTTTTAAAGACTTGGGCGTTCTTTTTTCAGCCTAATGATCAACTTTAAATATATGAATCTTTTGTGCCTTTTGTGGTTAAATAAAAAGTTTAAACAGATAAATGATCCAGAATATTTCTTACAATTTTGAAGCAGCCGGAGCATCTAAAAACCATTGCACATTTTTTTCATTCGATTGAATTAAACGTGCCGGATACTGATGTATTGATCCGGATTTGTCTTCCAAAACATGAAATACAGCTTCAGATTTTTCTTGTCCAAAAACCAAAAATGCAATATTTTCTGCCTGATTAATCAAAGGAGCAGTCATCGTAATCCGGAACATATCAACCTCTTCTACAAAAACCGATTTAATTGTGGCTTCGGTCTCTTCCAACACGGAAGTGTCTGGAAAAAGTGAGGCGGTATGGGAATTGTCCCCCAGTCCCAAAAGAATAAAATCGAACTTAACCGGTTGTTCCTCAAAATGCTCTGAAATAGAATCCCAATATTCTTGCGCTGATTCTTCAGGCGTTCCTGAGGTATTTACTTCAAAAATATTCGATGTATTGATTTTTAAAGGATTAAATAAAGCTTCCTTAACCATCACAGAATTTCTATTGGGATCATTTTCTGGCAGAAAGCGTTCATCTCCAAAGAAAAAATAGATGTTTTTCCAATCCATCTTATATTTGAATGTTTCGGATGCAAGTAATTCGTACAATTTTTTTGGAGAACTTCCGCCGGAAAGTACAAAATTAAAACGTCCTTTCTCTTTAATTGCTTTTTGTGAAGCCTCATCAATGATTTCTGCCAAAGCATTTATCAATTCTTCAACGTCCTTACATATTTTTAAATCGTTCATGGGTCGTTCTTATTTTTTTTGAGGTAAATTGATCCAGTGAAAGCCGTCTTTGGCAATGAGTGCATCTGCATTTTCAGGACCCCAGGAGTTTGCAGGATAATTCGGAAAGCTGGTCATTTTATTCTTTTCCCAATGATCGAGCACCGGCATTACCACTTCCCACGCTGCCTCTACCTGATCTGCCCGCATAAATAAGGTCTGATCACCCGAAATAACATCCAACAAAAGTGTTTCATACGCCTCTGGTGAATCAGTTTTTGTTTTTTCCGAATAATCAAATACCATATCCACCGTATTCAGAATCATTTCAAGACCCGGTGTTTTGCTTTCAAGCTGAAATTTAATTGCCATATCAGGTTGAATACTGATAATAAGCCTGTTCTGTTTTGGGACAGCATGTTCTTCATTATTGAACATATTATGAGGAACTTCCCGAAACTGCACTACAATATATGAAGCTGTTTTAGAAAGCCTTTTCCCTGTTCGTAAATAAAAAGGAACGCCTTGCCAACGCCAGTTATCGATATTGAATTTCATCGCGGCATACGTCTCAGTATTAGAATCCGGCTTTACATCAAGTTCTTCACGGTAACCGGGAACTTCTTTGCCTTCCACCCAGCCAGAACCATATTGCCCTCTGATTGCAGTAGTATCGATCTTCCCCGGAACGATTTTCCGGATGGCTTTTAACACATCAACCTTCCGATCGCGTACAAGATCAGCATCGAAATTTATAGGTGGTTCCATGGCAACAATACATAGCAATTGCAACAAATGGTTTTGGATCATATCCCGCAAGATCCCTGCATTGTCAAAATAACTTCCTCTTTCTTCCACCCCAATGTGTTCGGTCACCGAGATTTGAACATGTTCGATATGGGTACGGTTCCATAATGGTTCCATGATTGTATTGGCAAAGCGAAAAGCCATCACATTCTGCACCACTTCTTTGCCCAGATAATGATCTATCCTGTAGATCTGTTTTTCATCAAAAATGGTCAGTAAATTAGAGTTTAAAGCTTTTGCAGATTCGAGGTCTCTTCCAAACGGTTTCTCAATGATGATACGAGTCGTTTCCTTATCGTTCTCCAGTTTACTTTTGGAGATATTCTCTGCGATAGGACAGAACAAATCCGGCGAAACAGCACAATAATACAGCACTGAAGGATTCTGTTTCCACTCTTCCTTCAGCTTATTTATTTTCAAATAAAATTCATTGTAAGAAGCTACATCATTGATATTAGCTGCCTGATAAAAAATATTTGAGGAAAATTCTGCCCACTTTTCTTTTTTAGCCTTCCCTGTTCTGGAAAACTGATTGATTCCTTCTAATAGAGAATCCCGATATTTTTCATCACTAAATTTCGTTCTTGAAGTCCCTATGATCGCAAACTTTTCAGGCAGTCTATTTTCAAGAAAGAGATTATACAATGCAGGAATGATTTTCCGCTTGGTTAAATCTCCATTTCCACCGAAAATAATTATGACTGTAGGGTTTGCCTTTGTATCTGATGTTTTTGACATTATTTTTTTTTATTTAGAGTAAAACAACAGGTTAATTTTTAATATTTTCCATCACCCATTTGGTATGAAATACACCTTCCTTAGCTTTCAGTTCGTAGGTATGGGAACCAAAGTAATCACGTTGTGCCTGAATAAGGTTTGTCGGCATATTTTCTGAACGGAAATCATCGAAATAAGTCAATGCTGCAGAGAATGCAGGGGTTGAAATACCATGTAATACTGCATCTGAAACAATCTTACGGATACTTGGAATACTTTTACTAAAGCTTTCCGCAACATTTTTATCCAAAAGGATATGCTGCAATTCAGGGTTTTTATTAAAAGCCGCATAAATATCTTCCAGAAATTCTGAACGGATAATACAGCCTCCACGCCAAATTTTTGCAATAAGATCTAAGTTCAGCTCATATTTGAATTCTTTATTCGCCTGATAGAGCATATGCATTCCTTGGGCATAAGCGGAAACCATGGCAAAATAGAAAGCTTCCTCCAGTTGATCGCAATACTCAGCCTCATTAGTATTATACTGCTTTTCAGTGGAATCTGGATATACTCTCGATGCCTGAACCCGCAAATCTTTTAAAGAAGAAAGATCGCGCATGGAAACAGCAATATCAATAACCGGTGTCGGCAAATGCAGATCCATTGCCGCCTGAGAAGTCCATTTACCCGTTCCTTTTGCTTTAGCCTCATCTCTGATACTATCCAGCAAAAGATTTTCTTCTCCTTCATTTTTATATGCAAAAATATCAGTGGTAATCTCCAATAAGTAAGATTTTAATTTTCCTTCATTCCACTTTTTATAAACTTCATGGATTTTATCATTATCCATTTTTAGACCTTTTTTCATGATCTCATAAGATTCTGAGATCAGCTGCATGATCGCATATTCGATACCATTGTGCACCATTTTCACAAAATGACCTGCAGAACCCTTCCCCATAAAAGCAACGGTAGGTTCACCATTTACCTGGGCAGCAATTTTTTCCAGAACAGGTTTTAGAACTTCATAAGCTTCTTGATCTCCTCCGGGCATCATACTTGGACCTCTTCGAGCGCCTTCTTCTCCACCCGAAACTCCCATTCCAACAAAATGAAGGCCTTTGTCTTCCAATTCTTTGTATCGTCGTTCGGTATCGGTATAATGCGAATTTCCTCCATCGATAATGATATCTCCTTTATCCAGAACACCCAGCAATTCATTGATTACATTGTCTACTATTTCGCCTGCAGGTACCAGCATCATTACAACTTTTGGGCTTTTAAGACTGTCTGTAAAGTCCTTTAGCTGTGAGAAGCCCTGAATATTTTCATTATGTAAAGCATTAAGGGAATTTACTTTATCAACACTATTATCATATCCTGCACAGTGATAGCCTTTGTCTGCAATATTTTGTAGAAGGTTGGAACCCATAGTTCCCAAACCTATCATTCCGAATACATTTTGATTTTTTTGTTCCATTTTGTTACTTGCTTGTAAAATTTTCGATACTATTTTTAGTACTTTGGTTAAGTTATTTTATTGAATGATCCCGTTTTCAATGGAAATATTTGAAAACATTTACCATTAGGAAGGGTTTTCCAAATTCTGAATTTTTGCCAGACGCCGCAGATGCCTTTCAGCTCCGATGAATTCTGCATTAAGAAAAGCTAAGACCAACTCTTCCGCAACAGCATACCCTGTTATACGTCCGCCGAGACAGATTAAATTCATATCATCATCTTCAACGCCCTGATGTGCCGAGAAGTGCTCCGTGATTAATGCCGCCCGGATATTGGGAATTTTATTAGCTGCAATACAGGCTCCTACTCCACTTCCACATATCGCAATGCCACGGAAAACTTCTTTTGAAGCCACAGCCTTTGCCAGTGGAATTACAAAATCCGGAAAATCATCTGAACTGTTAAGTTCCGTTGCTCCGTAATCTATAGGTTCAAATTGATTTTCAGCCAAAAAAGATTTTATTTTTTCCTTAAGTTCAAAACCGCCGTGATCTGCACAGATCCCAATTTTTATGAATGTTGACATTCCAATTTGTTATTTAATTCTAAACTAATTTTCTGATCGCAAAGAATACATACTAAGGTCGTGAAAAATTCTATATGTTTTTCGAAAATAAAGCAAGCGATTTTTTCACTATATTTTCAATGCTAAACCCGTATTCTTTCATGATTTCTTCTGCCGGAGCAGATTCACCAAATTTGTCGATTCCGATAACATCGCCATCGTCAGTGGTATATTTCATCCAGCCAATTGATGAACCAGCTTCGACAGCCAATCGCTTACGGATGTTTTTTGGAAAAACTTTTTCTTTATAGGCAGCAGTTTGTTGGTCAAATAAATTCCAGGAAGGCATACTGACAACACGGGCATTAATCTGATTTTTCTTCAGTTCTTCCTGCGCCTGCAAAATTAAATGGACTTCTGATCCACTCGCAATTAAGATAATATCAGGTTCTCCTTCCGAATCTGAAAGAATATAAGCTCCTTTCTCCAGATTTTTTGCATTTGCATATTTATTTTGATCAATAACCGGAATTTCCTGTCTGGTCAATGCAATGGCGACAGGTCCGTCTTTGTGTTCAATAGCGACTCTCCATGCGTGTGTGGTTTCATTTGCATCTGCCGGGCGAATAACGGTCATATTCGGAACTGTTCGCAATCCGATCAACTGCTCTACCGGTTGATGTGTGGTACCGTCTTCTCCGAGACCAATACTGTCGTGGGTAAAAACCATGATCTGGCGTATTTTCATAATAGCGGCGAGCCTAAGCGGCGGACGCATATAATCTGAGAATATTAAAAATGTTGCGCCATACGGAATCAAATAATGGCTTAATGCCATTCCGTTAAGCACAGCTCCCATCGCATGCTCCCGGATTCCAAAATGGAAATTACGACCGTCACGGTTTTTTGCGGAAAATGATTGGTAAGCTTCAAGAACTGTATTGGTAGAAGGTGATAAATCTGCTGAACCACCTATTAATTGAGGAAAATATTCTGCAATAGCATTCAATGTTTTGCCTGAAGCCTTCCGTGTTGCCATATCTTCACCTGGTTCAAATACCGGTAGTTTTTCTTCCCATCCCTGAGGCAATTTTCCGGAAGAGATGAGCTCATATTCTTCAGCAAGATCGGGATATTTGTTCTTGTAATTTTTAAATAATTCATTCCATTCATCTTCATTTCCAGAGGATTTCTGGCCTGCCTTATGATAAAAATCTAATACATCCTGAGGTACAACAAAGCTTTTTTCAGGATCAAACCCGAAGTTTTCTTTTACTAAACGAACTTCATCTTTTCCCAAAGGTGAACCGTGTGCAGACGCAGAATCATGCTTATTGGGACTACCATAACCGATATGGCTGCGAACTTTTATTAAAGAGGGACGTCCTGTTTCTTCCTGTGCATTCCTGATCGCAACGGATAATGCTTCAAGATCATTAATATCAGGCAGATCCTGTACATGCCATCCATAAGCTTCAAACCTTTTGGCAACGTCTTCATCGAAAGCCAGATCTGTACTGCCTTCAATGGTAATATGGTTGCTGTCGTAGAAATAAATCATATTTCCCAACCCCAGATGTCCGGCAAGAGATGCCGCTTCTGCAGAAACCCCTTCCATAATATCACCATCACTGCATATTGCATAAATTTTATAATCAAAAATATTGAAATCCGGTCGATTGTAGCGTTTTGCCATATATTGCTGTGCAATGGCCATCCCTACTCCGTTTGCAAATCCCTGTCCCAGCGGACCGGTCGTCACTTCAATTCCGGGAGTGAGCCCATATTCAGGATGACCTGCAGTAATACTATGTAACTGCCTGAAATTTTCAATATCATTTAATGTAATTTTATATCCTGTCAAATATAAATAGCTGTACTGCAGCATACAGGCATGGCCGCAAGAAAGAACAAACCTGTCGCGATTTGCCCATTCCGGATTTCGTGGATTGTAATGCATTACTTCAGACCATAGTAAATGTCCTAACGGCGCTAATGCCATGGGGGTTCCCGGATGTCCTGAGTTTGCTTTCTGTACTACATCTGCTGCGAGGACCCTTACTGTATCAATACTTTTTTGAATTAAATTTTTGTTTTCCATTGTTACATTTTTGATTAATTAGTTGTAAATGGGTAAAAGAAAAAGATCGAAATAGATGTTGAATTTTTTGTTTCCAGTTTTTAAATTCAATGCACTTTGTTTTTACATCAAAACTGTGACCATTTATATAAAATGTGGCGGGATCTAAGCCTTAAATTTTGTTTTTTAATCTTTTGAATACTTTTCAGTATATAAAGTATAAGAAGTATAACTCTAGCAGCTGTCATTTAACAAAAGAGACTGTTTTTTAAACAGCCTCTTTTTATAATCTTTATTACGCATTTCTGCTATTCATATTTAGAAAAATCAACAGCAAATATGCATCTATTGACCTGACTTCCATTTTGTGCTCCTGCATTCGGTTCAAACTCCGTCAAGCTCCACAGGTAGTTATATTGAGATTCATAGTAAAGAGATTCGGCTCCGTATGGCCATCGGTAACGCACAGTATCATCTGCTCCATCAGTATAACGGGCTAATCTTGCATTGGAACCATAAGAATTGCTTGGAGATCCTGTACACGAAAGCCATGTTCTGTTTCCTTTTCGGAATACACCCTGTATTCCATGGGCGTGATTATCTGTGAAAAGGCTGTTCTTTGGAGTAACAGCGACAATTCCTGTATTTTGAAGTGTCCCATTAGCGTCAACAGGAAAACCGAATACCTGGGGAACAATGCTTGCATCGGCACTTCCTGCATAATATTGACCTGTCCAGAACTGCGTTCCTTCATCATTGACCTGAATCGTAGAGAACGGATTGGCATTGTTGATTTTTTGATACCCAACCTGAGGCAATATATACCGGTAATTGAAGGCAAATAAATTTCCATTAGCATCTTTACCGCATTTGTCAGCAGTTGTGTCTCCGGTACTTACTTCAATGATTTTATTCAAATCGAATACACGAACCCCTAAATTGGTACTGCTGAGATATATTTTCCCCTTAAAATAAGCAATTCCACCGGCATGTACATTCAATGGAGCATAAGAACCATACTGTGAATAGGTTGTTGTACTTGCAGGAATATCCGGCTGCACCAACAAAATATGACGGTACGTAAGATAAGTACTTGAACTCGGGCTGATGTCAATCAGAGTAATGCGGGAACCTTTAAATTCAGCATCATCTTTTGCATACCAGCTTACTAACAGGTAACGAACGCCATCTTTGGTAAAACCAGCGATTCCTTGTGGTCTCCAGATCGATGTAGTTTCATCATCGGTATTCCAGCGGATTCCTCTTACTCTGTTTTCTTCAGGAATATTGAATCCGTAAACCTCTGTGTAAGCACTTCCGCCTATTGCCTGACGGTTTTTATCGATCTGAGAGGGGTTTAGAAAGCTAAAACCAGAGTTGATATAACTACTTGTATCTACATAAGCATTCACACTTATATCTGCAGCTACTTTGTTGGCGTTGGCTTTTGGCGAAATTCCTTCTTCCGCTGAAACTGAAGTGATCTGATCATTTTGGCATCCGATGCTCGTTACAGCAAGCATCAGCATCCATCCAATGAATTTTTGTTTTTGAATCATGATTAATTTGATGTTTTTTAATAGTTTTTAAATTGCTTTCGAAACTATCAGATTCTCTTTTTATTTGGATCACGCCAGCATTAATTATGTATTAAGTTTTATAATTCCTTCATTCATCTAAGAATATTGCTCCAAATTTGACTATTTTTCAGTATAAAAGTGATTTTTGGTGACTTTAAAATTTCATTTCTGTATGCAACCCCACATTTTGCTGAAATCCTATCTTCTTTTATTTTAAATACAAAATCTTATAATTATTTTTACCATTTCATTTCCAGCTTTTAATACACTTTTTTTAAACTTTCATTTATGCTAAAAAAAATCATTCCCATTTTTACCTTTCTTTTTATTTTACATTCATGTAGTGTTCAGCAAAAAATAAATTCTGAAAGTGATTGGTATGCTTATACAAAAACCAGTTCTGAAAAACAGGACCCTTTAAAAGTATACGAATTCTCTGATGGAATGATCAGAATGCACGGTGAAAACATTGGGTATCTCATGACTAAAAAAAGTTATGATAACTTTGAACTTTCTCTTGAATACAGATGGAATATGGATGAGAAATACAATAAGGGAAAAGGCAAGAAAAACAGCGGTGTAATGTATAACATCCCTACAGATTCACCAGACAGGATCTGGCCGAAGGGAATTCAGTTTCAAATCAAAGAAAATACGACCGGAGATTTTATTTTTATGGATCAGATTACGGCAAAGGTGAATGGAAAGCTTGTTGAACCAGGAGCAAGCGTTACTTCTCCAAAATTCTCAGAAAATGAAAGGCCTTATGGAGAATGGAATTCGATCACGATCAGATCAGTTAATGGAAAAATCACCCAATTTCTGAATGAAAAACTTGTGAACGAATGTTTAGAGGCCTCTTCTGTAGAAGGCAGGATTTCATTAAATTATGAAGGTTCTGCTATTGATTTCAGAAATATTCGATTAAAACAAATTAAACGCTAGAGGAAATATTTTGCTTTTTAGATTTTCAAAAAATTATCTATCAGCTAGATTATATAAAAATCCCACATCATAAAGTCAATACATTTATTATGTGGGATTTTGTTTTACAATACAGACAGAATTGCCTTTACAATATCGTCATACACTTGCTTGTCTGCTTCTCCTGTTCTGGCCAAAACGCGAATTCCGGAATAATTATTAAAAATAAATCTCGCCAACGTTTTGGCATCCATATTCTTTGAAACCTGTCCGGAATCCTGCCCTTTTTGCAATGCTTTAGTGAAAATATCTTCCATGGTTTTGGTATTATTCTGTACAATTTTTGCGATTTCGGGATCGTGCATTGCCAGTTCTATGGAAGTGTTTACCATAAAACATCCTTTCGTGATGCGATCTTCCAGACTTTCGAGAACGGCCTGTTTAAAAATGGAGTGGAGTGTTTCTTTAGTATTTTCAGAAGCCTCGAAAAGGGCTACGATCTGATCTTGGGACTGTTTCTGATATTTTTTCAGAGAAGCTACAAACAATTTCTGCTTGTCTCCAAAAGTATCATATATGCTGGAACGGCTCAGACCAAGATAATTTACCAGATCCTGTGCAGAAGTTCCGTGGTATCCTTTGTGCCAAAATATTTCAATCGCTTTGTCTAAAACCTGATCTTCATTGAATTCTTTGGTTCTTGCCATGATTTTCTATTTTAAGTTGTCTTACAAAGATACGAAAATAAAAGAACGATCGTTCCAAAATATAAGAAAAAAATTTTAAACCACCGGATTCACTGTTAAACCACCGTCAACAATAATTTCTGTACCTGTGATAAATGAAGAATCATCTGATGCTAAGAAACTTACTGTTTTTGCAATTTCACTGGATTGTGCAAATCTTTTCAATAAAATTTTCTCCCCCAAAACAGTTCCGAATCCTGCTACTTCTTCGTTTGATAATCCTAATTTTCCATACAACGGAGTTTCAACAGGACCAGGAGAAACCGCATTTACTCTGATCTTTCTTGAAGCCAGTTCTACCGCGAATACTTTATTTAAAGATAAAACCGCTGCTTTACTTGCTGCATAAACGCTTGAATTCGGCATTCCTAAATGAGCATTCACCGAAGTGTTTAAAATAATGGAAGCCCCATCGTTTAAGATTGGCAATAATTTTTGAACTGTGAAATAAACACCTTTTACATTCACATTCATAATACTGTCGAAATGTTCTTCTGAAGCTGAATCTACCGGAGCAAAGGCAGCAATTCCCGCATTTAAAAACAGAATATCCACTTTTCCGAACTGAGAAGAAACCTGCTCTACCAAATTGTCAATTGATTTTAAATCGGTCTGATCTGCCTGAATTCCAATCAGATTGAAATCTGCTTCAGCTTGTGAAAGTGCTTCTTTATTTCTTCCGGTTACAATTACTTTTGCTCCTTTTTCTGCCAATTCTTTTGCTGCTGCCAATCCGATTCCGCTGTTTCCGCCTGTTACGATTGCTACTTTGTTTTCTAAATTTTTCATTTTTAAAATGTTTTAATTGATTGATTGTTAAATTTTCTGATACAAAATTACAATAACGGAACGATCGTTCCAAATTAATAAATGTTAAATTTTTGTTAAAATTAATTAGTCTCATTTTAAAGATTTTTATCCTGCTTTCTGTCGTATATCATTGGTTATGAGATCACAAAAAAATCAGTTGAAAGATTTTCTAAACTCTAAAGGGGAAAGATTTGTCTTTGTTTTAAATAGTTGACTGAAAGACTGTGAATGCTCAAAACCCAAAGCGTAAGCCACTTCTCCCACCGATAAACTGGTTGTGGAAAGCATTTCTTTAGCTTTATGAATCAATCTTTCATGGATATGCTGCTGTGTACTTTGCCCTGTAAGAGAACGAAGCATATCGCTAAGATAGCTTGGGGAAAGGTTCAGGTTTTCTGCAAGATAACTGACGGTTGGAATTCCTTTATTTAAAGTAACCTCATCGTCAAAATAAGCATTTAATAGTGTTTCAAATTTTTGCAGGAGATCGTTGCTGGTTGCTTTTCTTGTAATGAACTGACGTTTATAAAAACGATTGGCGTAATTAAATAATAATTCAATCTGGGAAATCATCACATCATGACTGAAATCGTCTATTCTTCCGTTTAATTCAGATTCTATAAAATTAAAAATAGAAAGAATCGTATTTTTCTCCTCCTCAGACAAGTGCAGGGTTTCTTTAATCGAATAGGAGAAAAAACCATATTGCTTGATTTTCTTGGCTAATGAATATCCCAAAAAGAAATCAGGATGTATCAACAGCGAATATTGTGAACAGGCGGTATCACTTCCACTTTTTCCTCCGATAATCTGGCCGGGAGCGGCAAACAGCAAACCACCTTCATCAAAATCATAATAATCCTGTCCGTATTCTATTTTCCCACCTAATCTTGGTTTGTAGGAAATTTTATAAAAACTCAGAACGTGACGGTGCGGAAGTGTTTCTACCACGGTCGCATTATTGGCTCCATTCAACAAACTGATGAGCGGATGTTTCGGCTGTGGCATTCCAAAAAAACGATGTGCATCAGTCAGTGATTCAAATCTTTGCGGAGTATTATCTTCTTTTTTCATAATGTCTTATTAAAGGTAAGAAAAACCGATTATAAAATGATAACCGGTTTTTACTTGTAATTACTTGGATTCTCCTTGTGCAGATCTTGAAACATCGTCCCATTCTTCCCAAAGAGCGATTCTTTCGGCATAAACAGATTTTGTCCATTCAAGATTATGACTTCCTAAGTTAAATCTCAACGGTGGATTTTCAGCACCAACCATTTTGAAAAGTGCTAGCGGAGTGGCTTCAGGATTTCCTCTTTCCAGATTTTGCAGCCCTTTAATAAATTCAGCTTTAAAATCGTTATAAACCTCCATTCCTTCAGAGAATTTAAGTGATTCCTGACTTCCAAACTCAGTGGCATAAGCTCCCGGTTCTATAATCGTCACTTTAATTCCGAATTGTTTTACTTCGAGAGCAAGACTTTCATAGATGGCTTCAAACGCCCATTTTGATGAGCTGTAATATCCGATCACGGGCATTGTGATATGTCCCAAATTGCTGGAAGTTCCTAAAATATGTCCGTACCCTTGCTCGCGAAGAATTGGCAATGCAGCCTGAACTACATTTACAGGTCCTAAAATATTCGTTTCATATAAAGCGCGAATTTCGTCAGCATTGGCTTCTTCAATTGTTCCGACTAATGAATATCCCGCGTTATTTAGTACAATATCAAGTTTTCCGAAATGTTCATGGGCTTTTTTTACGACTTCCTTCACCTGATCAGGATTGGTAACGTCTAATTCTAAGGTAAGAACGTTTTCTCCGTACTTTTCATTCAGCACTGAAATGCTTTCCAGTTTTCTTGCTGTAGCAACAACTTGATCGCCACGTTCCAGTGCGGCTTCTGTCCAAACTCGTCCGAAACCTCTTGATGCTCCGGTAATAAACCATATTCTATTTTGCTGTGTCATTTTATTTACTGTTTTGTTTTACATAGCAAAAGTAGGACGCTTCAGGAAGAGTTTTGTAGGCTAACCGCAGACATTTGTAGGCGAATTGAGGAAGTTTTAATTTTCTATATTCAGTTTAGTTTTAAGCCTATTTTAGGCTGCTTGTATAGATATTCATTAGCCAATTTTACGCTATCGTTTGTTATTTTAATGAATTTTTCAGCTTCAGCATTATATTCTTTTCCAAAATGGGCATTTTCATTTTTGAGATACAATTCGATATCAGAGAATTTCTGACCGGTAATGTACAAACGAAGTGTGTTGCTGATATTGGTTATGTAATGAAAATCATGGTTTTTATTTAATTCTACCACCAGATGCGGCCAGTTTTTCATGGTTTGTGACTGAAATAAAATTCCATAATAGGGCTTATTGTAATCAAATACATGATTGAGGGTTTTATTCTTGATAATGTATTCTTCAAAATCTTTAATGCTTAGCTTTGGTCCGGCACTAAAAATTCCATACAGAAAAGATAAGATCCAGGAATTATCAATTTTAAAGTATTTGATACTTTCTTCTGTACTTAAATCTGCATGGGGAAGTAAGTAATACACGGGAAAATTTCTAAATTGAATCAATTCTGTAACATAGTTCAACAATAAATCTGAAATCTGAGGAGCCTGCGTTTTCAAATTAGGCAAATGACTATATCGGTTTTGCTCCTGTACTAAATTATGCAATTGTAATTCATTCTTCCATTTTTTCAATTCCTGAAGAACTTTATTGTCATTCATAATCATTAATCTTCCTAACTGCCATGCAGCAGCATAGGTCATATCATACATCTTTGTATCATCATTGAAGAGGTTTAAGTAATCCTGATGATCGGGAATATCTACCCATTCTTTGTCTTTTAATAAATCTCCCAAGCTAAATGAGTAGTTCCAATTTGTAAATGGACCTTGATACCATGAAACTATTTTACCTCCACCCTTTAGTTGATGCTCTAGTGGAACTTTAGCCACATCAACTAATTTGATTACCGCTTCATTTTTGATATTAATATTCGTCTTAAAAGGCTGAAGTTCTAATTCACTTAAATAGCCTTTTAAGTTTTTACCATTATATTTTAAATATTCAAGAATGTAATTGTTTTCTTCCTTGAAGTTAATTTCTTCTGTACGTTCAAAATCATCAGCAGATTTGGGTTCAGGTAATGCTGCCCATCTTAGTGCACGTTCTTTTAAATAGGTTTCATTGATGGAGATTAACTTGGCAAGTTCAGCATTTGCTTTTGTTTTTAGTTCTTCTAAAGTTAAAACTTCAGAATCCACCAAATCTTTTTGAAAGGTATTAAAGTCCGGATGGCTTTTCAGTTTATTGGTATCAATCTGATACAATTGAGTATTAATACTTTCAAAAGACCATTCGGATAAAACTACACACGATCTTGTTTTCTGGTATTCGTTTTTTTCGTTAGAATTATTTAATTGATACTTGTCTTTTTCTTTGGTGATGACCTCAGCAGAATAATAGCAGACAAAAGCTCTATACTTTGTATTAGGTTCTACCATACGATGAGCAATTACAATGCTTGTTTCTTTTGGAAGATTCAAATCTTTTAATTCTGTATGTTCCTGAACTCTAACATGCGCCAATTGAGATACAAAATCTATGGAAGGAAAAAGCTCTTCATTACCTTTTACTCCCTTAAGAATTTTTAATGGTTTTGGTTCTTCAGGATCTTCCAATGAATCTTTTAAGTCATTTGTATTGGTTTCTAATATTTCAAAATCTCCGGAAGCCAATTCGTCTTCTTTGAGTACCACCAAGAAAAGATAGGGTATTTTTTTTCCTTGTGATTCACAGTTAAACTCCCATGGCAAAGTACTTCTTCTAAATTGTATATGGGGAAAAGTGCCGGCAAAATCACCGGTATGCTCCATTGGAGGATACATTGTTAGTATTTCATTTTGAGGAATCGTATAATTGTACCCGGCAACATAAAAGACAACCTCCTGCTCCTTAGCATTACTGAGGTTATTTTGCAAATCTGCCTTGATTTCATATTTTCCCGATACGACTGTGGGTATATGTGACGGAGCAATTCCTATTTCTTCATTTGCCATTTTACACGAGTTGATATTTTCCTAAAGATTTTTTCTTGTATTTATAGACATCCATTGAGTTTTCTAAATCTGTAAAATCTATTTCCTCTTGAACCAGAATTTCTAAAACACTCATAATATTCTCATTGAGCTTAATTGAACTATCCTTATGTTCTGTTTTGTGAGTTGTAAAGCTATCTTCATAATTTTTAATACTATTGTCATATAAAGAAATAGCTACCGGATCGATCTTAGATTCTATTTTAGAAAATTCTAAACGTATCCCTTTACATACTTCTTTTAATAATTGGAGATCTGATAATACCTCATCATCGTCTGAAATTATATTTGTATTATTCCATATTGATTTAGGAACTGATTTTAAAATAGGAGCACTTGTAAATGAATGAAAATCATTACTAGCCCCTTTAACTGATACATTGAGTTTATTCTTTAGCTGAATAGATTCTGTATAGACCGGATAAATATTTTTAGTATTTATATTTTCGGTAATCAACTGGCTTCCCTCTATTTCAGTGACTGGAATTTCTGAATAAATTTCTAACGCAAAGGTTTTAGGATTAACCACTACAGATTCTGTCCCGTTTGTGTTCTTTACTTTTTTGAGTATTCCTGATGTTATATTGTACGTAAGGAGTTTAGCCGGATCCGGTAAAAAAGCAGATACGAATTCTTCTTTGCTTAATGATTTATTGATAAGCCTATCATGATTACCAAATTTCACTTCTAATTCATAACCTACCACCTTAAAAGTTGCTATCCCTCTAAAATCAGGCCCTTCCAATTGTAATTTAGCCGTTAAACTAAAGGATTGATTGATGCTAAACAGCCATACATCTACGACTATTTTAGCATAAATCTGAACATATACTTCTGCCTTATAATAAAATGGCTTCCAAAAAATAATGAAATCTGCACTGAAAAGCACTCCAATTTCGGCATACACCACCTTTCCATCCAGCACAAGTTTTAAACCACCTGCTATACCTGCCATGATGCAACTCGGCGTGAGAGCAAAATAAGCTTTACCGTAGAACTGAACCGAACCTAAATTAAAACTGTATCCTAAACGAGGGACATTATTGGGATAATGCACCGGAACTTTAAAATTGGGATGATAACCACCCAAAGTAAATACAAAATCACCTGCCGGATCACCTTTCAGCCACATTCCTAAGGCAAAACCACCCGTTAATTTTAACTGGGGTAATAATACATAGGTATTATCGGTCAACTGTCCTTGAGCTAAAAAGGTACCTTCATCTAAATCTGCACGCATGGAAAATGCAAACTCAAAATTATAAACTCCTTCCTGCTTCATCGTTGATAAGCCTAAAAGGTTTAAAGATGTTTTATTCCCGAAAGCAATAGCCAATACTCCTGTGGTAAAAATCATCTTGTAGGAATCAAACTTAATTCCTGCAATAATCACATAATTATTCTCACTTGCGGGTAAATAGCGATTTAAATCGTGAAAAATCTTTTGAATATTATCTCCCTGCTTTAAGCCTCCCTGATGAACGATTTTGATGAGAGGGAAATCCGGAATTTCGGTAATATCAGGCATTATAAAACCTCTGTTGAGCCCGAATCCCAATGCAAATCCGTGAATGTAAAAAGCAGGATCTATAGGAATTGGAATCCCTAAATAACCGAATGCAAACAATGAAGAATAGGTTGGCGTTTTAATATAAGATCCAATAGCCAGGATTTCGATTTTACCAAGCCTGAAAGTAAGTAAACCGTTGTATTCTTCTGTTCCGTTATTGGTTTCTCTCAAAAATGCACCAGCGATTGAAAGCGCAGGTGTCTCATATATAATGGCTAAACCTTTTAAGGAGAATTGAATTTCTTTCCATAATTTTTCAAGACTGAAATTCTGAAAAACAGTAAAAGGCACTTGAATTCCTAACCCGACAAGCTGCAATCCGAAGGGACCAATATTAAAATCTGCGGATACCGCAATGTTTATTTTTCGGTTTTCAATGGATGGTTTTACTTCATTAATTTTTACTAATGAAGGTTTTTGGGCTTCTTCTTTTTGAATTTCACCGGAAGTACTTTTATTTTCTTTTTTTGCTAAAGCTTTATCTGGAATAGGTAAACCGGGAACTTTTATCCCATTCAGATCAAAACCGGGAAAGGTGATTTTCTGCTCTTCACTTCCCTGTTTCAAGATCATGCCTGCATTGAATCCGGCAGAAAGGGAAAGTTTTTCTTTGTGCACCCAAATTTTATTGTCGACGAAATTTTTCTTAGAATTATTAATTAATTTCAGCCGTTCATCAGTCAAAGGCTTTTCCTTTTCTTGCTGAGAAACATATACCAACTCCATAGCAGAAATAGAATACTCTTTAAGATACTCTCCTACCAAAGGCATTTTCTCAAATTTGATTCCTTCTGCAATGGCTACGGAAAATAGTTTGAAATCTTTAGCAAAAACACCTTTCAGCCTTGCTTGTGAATATCTTGCTCCTACCTGAAAAGCCGTTAAATTTTCTTTCTCATTTGAGATTTTATAAATACCGAAATTGAGTTCATTAGGCACAAAAGGAATAATAATATCCTTTATATCATCTTCTAATAGTTTAGAGATATTTTCAGAAACATCAGGTAAATTTCCGGCAAGCGACATTACAGAAATACCATCATCTGATTTGGCAATGCTTCCTGTAATTCTGAGATCAACTTCTTTTATCTGAACGTCGAGCTCGAGCTGGATATTAGTTTTTAATACTGATGATTCTTTCATGGTAATAAAGCTTTATTGGATAATCACTTTCGTTTACTATTGTATGGTTTTTAGCTGATTGTTTTTTAAGAGTTGTACATATTTTACCCTTATTATTTTGTCTTCATTATATAGGCTAATTTTATATGTTGCGGATTCGGAATTTCTATTGAATCCGGTTTATCGTGTCCTATGGCGAAATCTGAAGATATATTTTCATCTGTACACCAACTGTTGTCTTTACGAATGTTCTTATTTCTTGAGGTTGATTTCGTTCCTAAAAAATCAAAATTATTACCGTTTGTACCAGCTTCTGCTTTATAAAAACTCGTTGTAACCGTGCTCCAGACACGTGGAATATTTTTTTCATTTAAAGTGATGGGAGCAGATTTATAAACCTGCCCACTTTTCTGGCTACTTTCCTGTTTACCCTGAATAAAGCTGCCTCTCAAATCCGGAGTTCCATTCTGGCCGTCACAAAAAGCCCATCCTTCCGGAACTTTATCTCCATAAAATGCGACTATGGCTCCTACAGGTAAAGAAACTAACTCATTATTAGTATATAAAGAGGTGTTAATATCTGTTCTATTAGCACTAATTTTCACTAATTCTTTAGTGCCTTTAATAATTTTCAGTTCTTCATTTAATACTTCTATCTGATTTTTAAGTTTAATAAAATCTGCTGTTAATGTTTTGATTGTACTATTTTGTAAATCTAAAGTCTTAATGGAAGCGCTTTCAGAAGTCAGCTTATCAATTTTTCCTTGATTCGCTTCAAATTCATTTATATTTAAAATTTCTGACATATTTTTAAAACTTATAGTGAATAAAAAATCTTACCTGTTTTAATATAGAATTTTGCTTTTCCGTTTCTATATCCTTGAATGTTTTTGTATTCTAAATAGAAAGGATATGAACCTGATGGATTGGTAAAGGTGGGCTGCCTGGCTTTCAATCCTGAAATCTCTAACATGACAGACTCTCCCTTATTCAATACATATTCGTTCTGATAATATAAAAAATCATTGCCCGTTGATCTCGGCTTAGTCGGAATATCATTGAAAGAACGAAACTGTTTTAATTTAAAATTCCCGGTTTGCTGCACATCATTCTCGAGTATATCAAGAAAATTACTTATTACCCTGAAACCGCTGTTATCTGAAAACTTCAGTTGCTCATCTGTGATGTTGTTGATTAACAGATTTACAGTCTGAGCTTTGTTTCCTGTACCGTTATACAAAGTATCATTTCCCAATATGAACACCTCAAACGGGCATTCATTAGTTCCTCTCAAATCTATTACTTCAAATACTTTATCAATAATGAGAGGCTGCGATTTGGTATAGGTTGTAGAGAATTCATCTTTAGTGAGTGTCAGGTTATAAATTTCTAATTGAACTAAAACTCTTTCCTGCTCTAAACTATTAATAATGGATAAACCCTCTAATACTACCTTTAAATTGGTGGCATTCGTTTGCTGATTTTTAAGGTCAGGAGAAATATCTATCTCATCAGATTCTCCAACGTCTTTACTTTCTGTAAAATCATATTTAAAAAATCCTTTTTTTACCTTAAGTTTTGCCACACAATTGTCATACTTCTCAAGAGCCATCCCTCCTCGTAAAAACTCGAAGGATAAAGGTTGCTGCTCATTTTCAATTACTAATTTATCATATTCTGCACTGTTGGTAAGATTAAAGCTTACAGTATCCATTAAGGTAGATTTTGATAGCAGGGTAAGATGCTGTTCTATAGATTTATTAATTATATTTTCAACCTCATCTTTAGCGACTTCATTATAAACGGACAGGTCTGCAATCCGAAGCTGATCTCCTTCTTTATTACCGCCAATTATGATATTCTGGTAATCAACTGAATTATCAACTGAAATAATGGCTTTTCTGTTGATTAAAAATTTTTCATCGGTTATATAGATATCCACATTGCCGCAGTCATCAAAGTATAAAGAACCGTTGAACCATGTATTTTCCCTGATTTTAAAATCTATATCATTTATTTTAATACCATTCTTAAAAGAAACAGCATTTCTTTTATTCGATTTTAAGACACTTAATACTTCTTCCCCAATAGTTATAAGGCTTATTGTATCAGTATTATTTTTTTTATCGTAATTGAAAAAGAAATTAATTAAAGTTCCTCCTTTATTTATATTTTTTTTAAATGTTAATGCTAATTTACTTTCATCTTTAAAATTGAGATAAGAACCTTTGTACTGATCAAAATCAACTTCTATAGTATTATTTTCTAAAGCAGACTGAACCTGAGATTTATAGTTATTAATAATTTCATCATTCACTAAATTATCTAAAGGAAAGTAATATGATAGTTTTGCCATAATGTTTAAAATTTAGTTGATTTTATAGAGAGCCATCCTTCTTTTAAGACCAGATTAGGAATCATACCGGAATTGTTATTAAAATCAGTGATTTCCAGCATTGCTTTAGATTTATGATTGATCAGTTCCAATAGCATCTTCTCATATTCATCCCAATCATCTTTTATTTTGATCTTTTCCAGTTCACCGAGATCTACAAAATAAATTTGCTCATCGGGATAAAAAGAATCTTGCTGAATGATTTTTTTATTTATCAGAGATTGCTTAAAGTTTTCATTCATTATCTGATAAACATCTTCTCTCGTGAAGGCATATAGTTTTTTTAATAGCTCTTTGAGATGTATTATTTTAACGGAGGTTTTCAATGATAATAAATTCATTAGCTCTTTCTCGAAATCGCTTAAAGCAGCTTCAGCTTTTTCTTGCACCATCTGTATTCTGTCAAAGTCAATAAAGTAAACTTTGTCATGTAACAGGTTTGTTTTAGATTGAATCACATACCCTTCTCTAATCAGAAATTCTTTAAGGGCTATCAATTTTTTAGTTTTAAACTGATTAAAATCAAATGCTACTTTTTTTGATTTCCTATTTTCATCTTTCCCTATTTGATTGGTAATCGTATTGTTGATAAATCCAAGTTCTGTCTGATACTTATTGGTTTCATTTTTAGTATCGAAACTTTCCTTATCAATAAAATAAACCTTTTCATGCGGAAAAAATGCTGTTAACTCACTGACTAACAGGTTATCATTTTTTAAGTTTGACAGTAATGACTGCAAATACGTTTCTATGCCAAAATCTTTATTAAAATCTATCGCCAAATTCTGAGTCATTCTTTTTTTGACGGGCGGATTTGTAGCAGATAGAGGTTCTTTTTTGTTTTTCTTTTCCAATTCTACCCACGACCATTCATAGCGGTTATCTTTCACCAGAGAGAGTTGTAGGTTTTCTTTAGGGGTTAAAATTGGGGTTGTTAATAATGTTAATTCAATCCTTTTTAACGCATTTTTTATTTTATTATAAGGTAATTTTATGCGTTTTTCCGGCAAAATTCCTGTTTTGATATGCAGATTACCTTTAGGATGCATGAGAACATATCTTTGGCAGGCATTTAAGGTTTCATTTAATGCCAGATAACTTTCTTTGTCCTGAGCTTTATAATTAATGGTAGAGCCCGTCATAAGCTTGCCTTTAATTTCGCTCCATTTTTCGTTCCCATCAAAAGGGTTTTCTTTCAGAAAATCATTGATAGAATAAGGATGATTATCTATCTTCTTGATTACATCATTATTGAAATAAATTTTACTTTCTAAATATTTCAACCCTAATTTTTCTTCAGCATTTTCATCTTCCTGCTTTAGATTGTAATGCCAATATGCCAGTACTCCATCATTATACTGATTTAAATCACCAATAGACATAGGAATTTTAACCTTATCATATTTTCTTTGATTGTCATAGGTATTGATACTGATATTCTCCGAATAATTGATGTCATAGAGCGACTCTCCTTTAGTAAATAAATTAATATTGACCAAAGTAATGGCAATGGGAAGCGTAGATATCGTTTCTAACAGGGAAGGATTGGTATAGTCCTCAGGTGAGGTATGCTCCATCGCTTTTTGTAATTCTTTTATAAAATCATCTTTTTTATTAGCCTTACAAATTTTTTCTATGATCCAGTGTATAATTCTTCTAAGATGAGGATTTTTCACCACAGATTTATACTCTGTATTTTCCTGAGCGATGCTTATGTCAAAAGGGGAAGACTCCCACTGATTTTCTGTATCTATTGCTCCTAAATGTTTTCCATGAGCGTCAAAAAATTCCAGTCGTTGATTAAGATAAACAGGAACTATCCATCCTATTACAGGGGATTTTCTTTTATTGGTTATTGTTCTATGAAACCTTGTACTCATCGCCGCAGACTGAAGATATCTAGGTGGCAGTGCGACCCAATTCTCTTTATTTTCAATTTTCTGCACATGAGTGGTTATTATTTTTTGAGGCTCTATTATTTTGTCTCTGCCAAAAGAATCTATAATTCTGAGCCTGCTCATTTTAAAAGCTCCGTTTCTAAATGGATTAAAAATGGATAATCTATTAGGTGTTAAAAGATTTAAGTGGTTTAAGTATTCTTTACATAAACTTTCTATACTTTTTGCCAGTTTTTTATGGTCTTTAAATCCGTTGGGAATTAACGGTAAAACAGATAAACCGTTACTCCTCTGCAGCATAAGATTGTTGAAATCTGAAAGGGTTAATTCAAATAAAGCAGTATCTTCCAGTGTTTGCAGAAAGTCCTTCATTTGTTCTATTAACGGAGCATTATCTACTTCATCAATATGAGTAAGGTTTTTTTCCAGTTTTTCTTTTACATATTCCTGAACGGTATTGCTTACAAAAGAATGCCCATAATACACATTAGGATTAGGCATATACGCAATATCATTCAGTCCGTATCCTTTTATTAAATCTGCATTAAGCTCATCTAAAGTATAGGAATCCTGTAAAAAGTTTTCATTAAATTTTTTATCTGCGGCCAGATAATGACCTTCTTTTTTAGGTAAGAATAAACTTTCCCATTCTACTTTATAGGTATGCCAATGATTAACACCAACTTCCTGAAAGTCAGAAATTGTATCTAATACCGTTTTATAACTTTCTTTCTTCTTAGAATCGAATGAAGTAATGGAGTTGGTGGATTGTGGAACTGACGGATTGGCAAACAGATTGAATACCGTATTCTTTTTTTGGGAAGAAATAATGATGCTGGGAGGCAATGCATTATAATAATCTGTTCTGCTTTTTTTTGCTAAGACTGTTTTAGTTTTATATCTCTGATTGAGTAAAGTCTGAAGTTCTTTCTGATCAACGGTATCGCCAGAATATTGTGCTTTGATCAGAAATTTAATGACTGCATAATCACAGTATTTTTTATAATAATTGGAGATTTTTTCAGAAAATAACTGTTGTAAATTGGTTACATTAGTTTCGGCTTTTTTAAGCTTTTCTTTTAAGATATTAATCTGAGAAATCAACAATTTTAAGTCATCTTTAAGCTTATTGATGTTCTTGTTTTTATTCAGGAATAAAGCACTTAAATAAGTAGACCAGTGCAGATATAAACTTTCAATTTTGGTATGCAGCCTAAAAGTGTCTAATTCATAATTGTTCAATACCCTATTCAGAGCGTCCAGTTCATCTTCCAAAGATTCGTTGACAGAAATAGTAACAAGCTCTGTTAAATTTATTTTCTCCCAAATCGAAAGAATGAGTTCACCTAATAAAGGAGATTGGTTCAGAGCATTTAATCGTTCCCGGATGTTACCATATTGATCAGCAACGCTTTTACTCAATTCAAAATCTAACAGATTGATATCAAAATCATATTCCTGAATTGAATCTTCATTATCAATAGGAACAATATTCAATACGTATTTAGTAGTGCCTGATGTTTTATTAAATTGCTGCTCATGCTGCTTATTTCTCACTCTGGAAATCCAATCTAAGCTTAGATCCTTTAATTCATCAAAATTGATCATTGAAGCAATCTGCTCTTCCTGCTTTTGCAAATCTTGCTTTGATATAGCAGGATTATTGGTATTTATAATCAGTGCAGAAAGGGTTTCCGGCAAAGTATTAGCAATGGCTATATCAAATGACTCTTCATTTTCATTTTTTGCACCTGACTTTAATTGAAATTTACCTGCTATGATATATTCATTAAGAATATTCTGTCCATCACTTTCTACCCAACCTATAACAGAATAAGTATCGTTTTTTGTTCCCTTTTCATCGTAAAAGCCAAATACGCTTCTACAATTCGGATAATGTATATCAAATGAAAAACTACCCCATCCTAAAGCACTGAAATTCTTTAAATAACGACCTTCAGCAGTCCCTTTAGCAGTCCACTCCTCCAGCTTGTATTTTCTTCCTATATATTTAAAACGGAAATCATCTCCCGCTTCTTCTACATACGTACAAGTAGCATATTTATTTAATTCCGGATCGTTGACATTCCATATATAGTCACTTTCAACAATCCATTCTTCACCGTCTCTTTCTCTTTTTATATACCAACGATTAGGCGCTTTAGGCAAGCTTCCTGTATCATCAAATTTTTTAAAATATGAAGGCAGTACAAAATGAATATGTACTCCCTTATCCAAATAAATGCCATTATCATAAGAAAATGGTCTTGGGATAATAGAATTGGTTTCTAAAGGAACATTAGGATTTTCGAATACATTTTTCTCTGTATTCATCCAAGGAACATTTTCAAAACGGATATCCTGGCCAATTACCTGCTCAGGTGCTTCAAGATATAAAGCATTTATTTGGAGAGGAAGTATGTTGGGCATATTTACTTGCTAGATTCTTCTAACTGTTTAAAGATATCATCAGTTGATCCCAACGTCATCATTTTCTTCACCACATTACGATCTGTGTTCCAGATAGAAAAACTTATTGAGTTAATAGACATTGTACTAAATTCTGAAAAGAATTCCTTACTGTCAATGCTTATTGATAATGCATATTCCCATTTTGCATTTTTATCATTTGTTACAGGCTTTCCATTCTCATCACACTCTGATATTTTAGCTGGTTTTGCTTCATCAGTTTCTGTGTTTATATAGTATGCTTTTTTATATAAATAGGCAGTCTTTAGATAAAAATGAATATTATCGATGCTAAATTTACCATCCGAGCTATTTTCTTTTAACTGATCTGTAATTTTATCTGTAGCCTCCTTAGAATCTGTACCAAAAATATTATTAAAATCTTTTTTTAATTCAGTAAATGTCACATAATCATCTGATGATGGAAGTTTAGTCGGAATAAGTAAATATTCTTTAATCGTAACCTTTTTTTTCGGTGTAGCTTCGATCTCCTTTTCTGTACTTTGGATAACTACAGCTAAATCTCTTTTTAAAAAAGTTAAGGACATCCCTAATTGAAATTGACTCATGATATAATTTTATTTAAAATTCCCTACTCATCTGGCTTTTCGGTATACGCCCCGTTTGTAATGGTTTCTAGTCTCCGTGGTTATTGTTTTTTTTATATGAAATAATAAATTTAATTCTATTATTTATAATTTTTAAATATAATAGAAATAAAGCAAAAATAATTAGTTCAATAACCAAATTTACAGAAAATTAATGCAGTTTATTTCCGTATAAATACGGGATTTTCTTTTAAAAACTAAAATACTGACTATTCAATTCTAAAAAGTGGGGATTCGCAATTATCCGAACAAGAAAAACAATTTATTCAGGTCTTTAAATCAGCAATGCATTAATTTTAATAATGTCGCTTATTTTTGAAGTTTTTGATAATTCTTTCATATATTATTATTTAAACAAAAAATGCAAAACCCACAATAAGAAAACTTTTGTCTCTTATTGTGGGTTTTGTGTTATATTAAATGAGCTCGATAAATTTTTATTTTACCGGGATATATCTTTAATTGGCTACTCTATTGAATATTTTTTTTACCAAACAAAATCACACTGTTGCTGCCTTTCAGCAATTACTCTTAATGATTCTGTCACATATAATCTCAGGAAGCAATGTGATTCAATTTTATATATGGTTTTGCCATATATCTGAACTTCCATACTATTGCCTTTTTGATCAAAATTATAGATAACAATCTCTTGTTTAGGGTAAAGTTTATTAAAATTAACTCCCATTTCAACCTGTTCCCCAATAATATGGATAAGCCTGTTTCTATCGTCTACCTGAAGAATACTATAAGGATCTATTTGATATTCATTGGGATTCAATCTAATTGTATAATCAGATTCATCATTAATAATTTCATCTCTTAGTTCAGCAATCTCTCCATTAGGAATAAATATTGTATCCGGTCTTTCTTTTTCTGATTTAAAATTCCGGCTGGCCTTTACAGATCCCTCTACTGTTAACTTATCATATTTATTAGCTTCTCTTCCCATTCCGAAAAAGCCAGTTTTACAATAAAAATTTAATCCATCAACCCCACCATACTCTGAACCATAAAAATAGTATCCATCTTTTTTTGCTGCAAGAAACCTTTTCAACTGACGATCTAAAATCCCTGATTCACCTCCAAAATCATCATCCGAAATTACTAAACCTGATCCTGTATTGGTCGTAAATTCTTCATTTAACTTTATTCCGGATTGAGAGCCAAAATTAGCTAACACCCAAGATTGGGTAGCTAAGAATACATAACCATCAGTAGCATGATATATATAGGGTGCTGCTGTAGATAAACCTGACGAAAAACCTACCGCAGTTGCATTCTCATAAGACTTTACATAACCCGCCAAATCGGAAGATTCAAGAAGCCTCTTCCAAACAGCCTGGCTCCCTCCATACCAGGTTTTATAATAGAGGCCTTGTCCTTTAGAAGTGGGCGCAAATAAAGTAAAACCTAAATTTTTTGATTTCTTAGAATATCCATTAAAACTTGCAAAAGTTCCTTCAAGTGTTCTATTAGCCAGATCACCATCAAAATTAGAGCCCGAGTTTCCTGTTGAAATACTCTGTAATCCATTGGGAACTAATTCAGACTGATTAGAGATCCCGCCTTTATTGATATGATAATAATTATCTAAATCTGTCTGTGTTGCCGGATTCAAATTAGCGGTAGTCCAAAACTCATTGAAAGTTCCCCAATTAGGAGCATCATAGTCTTGCTGCACAAATCCAATTTTGCCAAATTGTTTTGACGCTACGATTGCATTTGATTTCTTAACATCGGAACCATTATAAGAAGACATCCATAAAACGTCTGACCATCCCATATTTGAAATGCCCATATTGCCACCCCCTTCCAGCATTTGGAGTTTTAATTTTCCTGCTCCGAAATAGGATGAATTAGGTTTCTCCATCCCACCTCCTATATAGTCTGCTCCTAACCATTGATTATTACCATAAGCTCTATGATTTCCCCAGCTATAAGCTGCCGCCCATGCTCCCGAATCCCCATCTAATGAGGTATAAATCCTTCCTGATTGAGAGAAATACTGTTTATAAGATGAAGCGTCACCAAAATGAAATCCGATCCCTTCTCCTACAAATTGATTCATTCCCCCACCTTGGTAATATGACATCCCCCAAGCATCAGCATTGGCAAAAGACCATATTCTATTTCTTTGATCTGATTTAAAATACCTGTTTTGAAATCCTTCATCAGATTGAATAAATCCTTTTGCATGAATACCGTTAGTAGGTATATAATTCTTATCATAATACTGGTCAGAGGCTAATAACCCACCTGATAATATTCTCTGAGCATTACTTCCTGAAGTAAACGCTCCAATATCTTTATCAGATTCTAGTGCCCAATAAGCTCCTCCGACATCTTTTTTTTCCCAAAACGTATTTCCGGAAACAAGTTCTTCTTTAGTAAGTAAATGTTTTAGATTAATCTGGACTCTTTTAGTTCCACCAGGATCTACACTGTCTGAAATTGAAGTAGCTCTGTTTTTTCCTTGGTTTAGCCCTCCGTACCCAACGGTGACTTTCACATCAAATCCTTGCCAATATCCTAATCTTGGAAACCAGAAAGCCAGTTTTCCTCCGGAATTTAAAGCAATAATATAATTAAAATAAAATAGCGTAGAATATCCTCCTTCAGAAATTATAGTATTATTGTAAATATAACCTTGAAGCTTAAAATCCAATGGCAAATAATTTCCATTACTATACATATTTCCTTTCATTTCCAGAAGGAACTGGTCTCCGGAAGTCACAGAATAGTCTACATCTGTTTCAATTAAAGTACCATTTGAAAAATCTCTTGATGAATGCAGATAAGAATCTTCTTTTTTTCTGGAATCGTAGTCTCCTCCACCTCCCGTAAGAAACATTTCATTACTTGACCCGTCTTTATAGTATCCTGCGGACCTCACGTAATCAAAAGAATTACCATTGATATTCATGAAGTAATAACCATTTGACCTATATTGTAATGTAGCGGCATAAAGACCAGGCTGATGAAATGATATTGAGGGAAATATAGTATCTGATGCTCCTCCACCTCTGGTTTCTATTCCTACTAAATTATAAGAATTACCCGTTGCTCCTGAAAAAGATTTTCTTCCGAATATACTTTGTTCTGAATACTTATCAATATATTCTGTACCATCTAAAGAACCATCTGCTTTTAAAAAGTGGGCGGCTGTACCACCCACCACTTTATAACCTTTAGAGGTGTTATAAAATGCATATTTTATATCCATATTAAATATCTTTACGGGTTACTGTTACTGATACAGTATTAGGTAAAGCAGAATCAAATTCAATTTCTATTTTATTAGGATCGGTTAATTTTATCCTGCCATCAATTTTGTAAAACGTTACTGTATCATACATCGCAACATCCACATTTCTAGTTCCTAAATTGTGGGCTAAACTTGCAGGCCCGGAAATAGCAGTAGTATATGATTTTGTAGTATTGCTTCCAGAAATTACTCTACCTTTAGCATCCACTGTAACTTCATCATAAGTTCCTGCAGCGACTCCTGTTGCAGCCAACGTTAATGCTGAAGAAACATTTACAGATCCGTCAAAAGTTGTTGTCCAGGTAGCGTCACCTGTAGCAGCAATTGTTCTTGGTGTTGTCAGTTTTGCAGCCGATCCTGTTGTATTGATTGATGCGGTTCCTGTAAGTATTGTCGCCGGAACTGCAGTAATAGGGATGGTCACATTTCCTGAACCGTCAATTGACTGTGCTGTTGCCGTAACTCCGGAAAGCGTAATTGTTCTTGCTGTAAGCCATTTTGTAGCAGTAAGAACATTTTTCGCTGCATCTGCTGTATTATCAACATTACTTAAACCGACATGAGTTTTGTTTAAAACTACAACTCCTGTTAATCCATTTACAGAATCTACAGCACCTGAAGTGATATACACGAACGTTGTCCCCGTCCATCTATAAGTTTTGTTAGTATCGAGAGATACATAAATTTTACCTGTCTCTCCGGTAATAAGATTGGTATATGCCGCTTCTTTATAAAACTTTCCGTCAGCAGTTTTGTAATATCCCTCCAATACATCATCCACATAAGACGGTAATTGAGATGCCGGAACCTGCCCTGCCGCATCCAGTGTAGCCACCCCATTCACTGAACCTTTTTGCGATAACGGGATATAATTGGCCAAATCAGATGCAGTAGGCATAGAACCTAAAGAGACCGTAATGCCATTAGCAGTCTGACTAACTCCTGTCACTACATTACCTGTACCTGAAGTAGTAACCGGTAAAGAGAATGAAGTGCCCGTTAATGTCAAACCATTCCCTGCGCTGTAAGTTGTATCCGTAGAAGCTAATGTGATGGTATTCCCGGTTTGACTGATTGCCATATTAGAACCTGCTGCAAGGGTAACATCTCCAGATACTAAAGATCCTGATGCTCCACCTTTTAGACGGGTAATAGTGTCTGGTGTTGTAAACGATCTGTTTGCTGACAAATCATAAGCTGTACCGTTAATGGTTAAAGTTCGTGTTTTTGGCACATAATCTAAAGGGTTTAAATTTCCATCATGCCAAAAAGAATTGATTGATCTTGTGCTTCCTCCAGCGGTTAAAATATCATTGTCTGTTTTCCCTTCGATTTTGTATCCTACAGAACTTCGATAATAAGCGTATTTAATGTCCATAATTATATTTTTTTAATGGTTAACTGAATTATATTGGGTGGTACAGAATCAAACAGCACTTCAATAGTATTGCTGTCTATTCTTCTCACCTTAAGGGGTACTGTAAACATTGTAACTGTGTCGTAGGCATCAATCACAAAACTTAAAGTATCAAGATTATGTTGTATTCTGGAGTCCCCCCTGATTCTCTCTTCATACTTGTTTTTTTCGGGACTGGCTGCATCTTCGATACTTTTAATTTTATTATATACTACATCATTGAACTGATTTTGATGAGTGGCTGCTCCCCAGTTTGAATAACTTCCAGTAAGATTGATTTTATCATCTGATATGTTACTGGCAAGTGCTTCTTTAAGCAAATCTATCTGTTCCTTGTTTTCTTTGATATAGTCTACGATTTCCTGAAGCTCATCCAAGGATAGATCATTCGATAATAATATCTTTTTAATATTCCCTAGCTCCAGTATTAGGTCTTTATCAGCATTTTTCAATGCATCTACAAAACTATCCACCTGTATTTTTGTGTACGCATTCCCCAACTGACCAGAGCCGTCAACCGTAGCAACATTGCTAATTCCTAATTTACTTTTCCAGCTGTTAACATCGGTTGCTGCCAGATTACTGGCATTAAGCAGGGCCAAATATTCAGAATGAGCCTTTGGATCCTCTAAATGCTCTTTAAATGCTTCTGCACTGGCAAATAATTTAAAAAGTTCTTCAAATCCTTCAATACCTTCAATAGGGATTGGGCATTCCTTATGATAAAAAGAGGAAAATGTTTCTTTAAACTGTGCTTCTGTTGGAAAATCTCCAGCTTCAAACCAGCTGAAAATAGTATGTAATGGTGTACTCATTGATTATTGAAAATTAGTTTTGATAAAAATTGATAATTTGAGAGGGTATTATTGATAAGCCGATCACCTCAAGTGGAATTCTATTTTTTGAGCAATTCTTTAATCACCCTCTCTTATTATCTTATTAGTCAGCGAATTAATCACAGAGCCATCACAGAAAAACAATGAATTTTGTCAATATTGGAATGTATTGAACAATCACCTCTTCAAATTTTATTTTGAGTGTAAGAAAAAACTTGTTTATCCTTAGTTATTTTCTCCTGTTGATATTTTTTATACGACTTTCTGTTGACGCTCTTGATATAATATTTTTTGAATTCAATTACTATTCACTTTACCTTAGAACTCAAATTTCATCATTCTCCACCTCTTATAAAAGTTTTTTGACCTCTCTATTCTGTAGTTGCAATAACCTTTATTTTTCTGAAATGGAATGATAATTTTTTGTAATTCCAGTGTTCAAAATTCTTTTTTTTTTTATTCCTGTGAAAGTTTTTTGCCCCTTCCATTCTGTAGTTGCAGTAGACTTACCAATCATCTATAAAAGTATTTGAAGATCATTTCGCCTTGACAACACACATGAACCAATCTTCCTTAGCGATAAATAGCACTATTTTTTATACAAACAGATTCGAATGATATAGATATAAAAAACACTTCTCAGCTTATCCCTCATTTCAACGACTCATTTTGCCTATTCACCGAAAATATTCTTAGAAAAAGAGAATTGAAGCGGAACTTTACGTCAGAAACAGAGCAATACCGCTCTCACTTAAATCCTATTATTATGAAAACAAAAATCGGAATCACAGAAGCCAACACAGATGCTGTTGCTGCAGAATTGGCAAAATTATTAGCTGATGAAACTCTACTTTACATTAAAACCAGAAATGCACACTGGAATGTAACCGGAGATAACTTCCACGCCAATCATATCTTCTTCGAAGAACAATACAAACAGCTAGACGAAATCATCGACAGCGTTGCAGAACGTATGAGAAAAATCGGACATTACGCTCCGGCAACCATGAAAATCTACTTAGAATTAACACATCTTACAGAGTACAGTGACAGAACAAACGATGGGTTGGGATATATGAAAGATTTGTTGAGTGACCACGAAAGCATCATCGAATTTTTAAGGGGAAATATCACTCCATTTGCAGAAGAATATAAAGATTATGGTACCAGTGATTTTATTACAGGATTGATGGAAACTCATGAAGAAATGGCCTGGATGATCCGTTCATACTTTAGAAAATAAGGAAATAAGAAAAGGAATAATTATATTTGTGTACATCATAAATAAATAACCCTATGAAAGCTCTTATCGTAGACGATAATGACATTGCAAGAACAACTTTAGCACACTTAGCGAAGCAGGTTCCAAATCTTACGATTGTGAGCGAATTTTCCAATGCGATTGAAGCCTATACCTATTTGCAGTCCAATCCTGTAGATTTGATTTTTCTGGATATTGAAATGCCGGAAATGACAGGAATAGAGCTTACGAAAAACCTTACAGGAAAAGATACGATCATTATTTTCACAACATCAAATAAAGAATATGCTTTAGAAGCTTTCGAATTGAATATTGCAGATTATCTTCTGAAACCTGTGATGCCTGCGAGATTTTTACAGGCCGTAAGCAAAGCACAGTCGGTTTTTGAAAGCCGGAAAGAAAATGTGGAGATCACAAAAGATGAGTTTCTTTTTGTAAGAGATTCTAATATCACAAGGAGATTAAAGCTGGATGATATTTTTTATGCCGAAGCAATGGGCGATTATGTAAAGTTCTACACAAAAGAAAAAATGTTTGCCATTCACGGAACGATGAAAGCGGCTGAAGAGCGGCTACCAAAAGAAAGTTTTATCCGGGTTCACCGGTCTTATATCATCTCTGTCGGCAAAATTGATACCTTACAGGATGGCGGAATTAAAATAAACGGAAAATTTATCCCGGTAGCAGATGCGTACCGAAAAGCCCTTAATAAAAGGATGAATGTCTTTTAAACATTCGTTATAGAGGTTTCTTCTGCTCATTAATTTTAAATGTAACTTATGAAAAAAATACTCTCAGTAATGGGCAACAAACGGTTTAGTTACTTTATCGTTATCAGTTTCATTGCGGGTTCATTACTCTTAATAGCAGTTCAGATCAATTCTGCCAGAAATACCAAAGAGCTTATTCAAAACAACAACAAGCTTTTGAATGAATTACGCTCCAGCAATCATTTACGTGAAATAGACCGCGACATTTTAGGCGTTGAAAGCAGAATCAGAGCCTCCATTGCTACGAATGACACCACCCATCTGGAAGGTATCGATCAAAAAATCAATCAAATAGAAAACTTTTTAGATTCCCTTTCCAAAGACAATGCCGATTCAAAAGAAGAGAGACTCATTCACAGATTAAGTGTTCTTGCAATGGACAAGAAAAGAACGAAGGATAAACTTCTCCACCGTTACCTTACTCTGGGCAATATGAATGACAATAC
This sequence comes from Chryseobacterium tagetis, assembly GCF_016735585.2. Classification (GTDB taxonomy): domain Bacteria; phylum Bacteroidota; class Bacteroidia; order Flavobacteriales; family Weeksellaceae; genus Chryseobacterium; species Chryseobacterium tagetis. The sequence continues at coordinate 458,760 of NZ_JAERSE020000003.1, read as the reverse complement.
TTCTATTGCCAATCCGCGTGCAAGAAATATTTCGAATGAGATCACTTCCATTACCGCAAAAATCTATGAAAGTAGAAAGTTGCATATGGTTGATCTCAGTAAGAAAAACGAAGAAATGGGACAGAAAGCAAGACTTTACGATATTTCTTTATTAATTCTTTTAATATTAAGCGGCTCCATTGTCGGTTATCATATCCTCCGTCAGTTCAAACGCCAGAGAATATTGATCCAGGAACTGAACATTGCAGAGAAAAAAGCCTCTATTGCCGCACAGACAAAAGAAAATTTTCTGGCCAATATGAGCCATGAAATCCGAACTCCTTTAAGCGGAATTTTAGGATTTACCAATCTTTTGCTTAAAAGACCTTTGGACGAAACGTCAACAGAATTCGTATCATCCATTCAGAGATCCGGAGAGAATTTAATGACCATCATTAATGATATTTTAGATTTATCAAAAATTGAAGCGGGAATGATGAGAATCACTCCTGGAATATTCAGCATCAACGGATTAATCAATTCTGTAGAGACTTTATTTCTGGAAAGGGTAAAAGAAAAAAGCCTTAAAATTTCCAGTACAGTAGACACTACAATTCCGGATACTCTTATAGGTGATGCAACAAGACTGACCCAAATTTTGGTAAACCTCATCGGAAATGCCATCAAATTTACCCATAAAGGAGAAGTTATCATCGAAGTTTACAATAGAAATCAGACAGAAAAACAAGTTGTTCTTGGCGTTAAAATTTCTGATACAGGAATTGGCATCGACAAAGAAAAACTGGGCGAAATCTTTGAAAGATTCAATCAGGCTGAAGATTCCATTACCCGAAACTATGGAGGAACCGGACTGGGATTATCTATTGTAAAAAAGCTTATCGAGCTGCAAAACGGAACTATTGAGGTGATCAGCGAGCTCGGAAAAGGAACAACGTTTCATTTTTATATTCCTTATACCATTGCTGAAGAGCAGCTTCATGAGGTACATCCGGTTGATCCTCAATTATTCAAGGACAAGTCCAATGTTCCATTGAAGGTTCTTGTAGTAGATGATAATGCGATCAATCAAAGCCTGATGAAGCATCTATTAAGCCAATGGAATATCGATTTCGATACCGCCTCAAACGGTCTGGAAGCGGTTGAATATCTGAAAAAAAATGATTCCGATCTGGTTCTGATGGATCTTCAGATGCCTCAAATGGACGGCTATCAGGCAACCCAGCAAATAAGAGAGGTTTTAAAATCAGAGATTCCTATTATTGCAATGACCGCTCATGCAATGGCAGGAGAAAGAGAAAAGTGCATCAGCAGAGGAATGAATGAATACATTTCAAAACCTGTCAATGAACATGAATTGTTTAACCTGATCTCTAAATTCGGTTTGAAACAATCTCCCGTCACCCCTTCATATCAACACAATGACAAGCCTGCTTTTCAATATATTGACTTATCCTATATGCAGTCTATAAGTGCCGGAAATAAGGATTTTGAGCAAACCGTCACACAACAGTTTATTGATAACCTTCCACCGCATTTGGATGAATTGTCAATAGCTTATCAAAATGAGAATTTTGCAGGAGTAAAACTCAGAGCGCATGATATGAAATCCAGCGTTGCCATCATGGGATTATTACCGTTATTGGAACAAAAACTGGAACTTTTAGAAAATACTGTTGATCAGAATTTAATGTCAGAAAAAGAGTTGGAAGAAGTAAAAAACATCATTTTACCTTCTATTTCAGAAGCGGAGAAATTCTTACAGCAATTACAGAATCCCCAGCTTTAAGCCTAGAAATTTAATCTTCATTTAAAACCTTATCTTATGGAAAATCAAGGCGCATCGGTAGTAATTTCACACCATATTCTGGATGGAAAACAGCAGGAATACGAAAAATGGCTGCATGAGATCGTTCCGTTAACCAAACATTCAAAAGGTTTTATCGATTGGCAGATCATAAGACCCATTCCTGATCTGACGTATGTCTATACGATCATTATAAGATTTGACACGATTGAAAATCTGAGAAACTGGATGGAATCTGACCACAGAAAAAAACTGATCGAAAAAGCCAATCCTCTGTTCAGAAAAAATGACAATTACAAAATAAAATCCGGCCTCGATTTCCTTTTTGAAAACGAAAATGAAACAAAAGTTCCCGTTCGCTGGAAACAGTTTCTAGTTACCTGGTCAGCAATTTATCCTTTATCATTATTGATTCCTTTATTGCTTTTACCCTTTTTAAGATTATTAAAAATCCCTGCCAATCATTATTCTGACGGACTTTTCATTTCCGGCTGTATTGTTTTTATGATGGTATTCGCAGTCATGCCTAATTATACCAGGCTGATCAGAAAATGGCTTTTTAAATAAATTATTTTACTGAATTATTAAATCATTTCGTCACTTCAATTAAAGTTCTGAAAGAATTTGTAGCGGGAAGTTTTCAAATTACAAAATCACTAGGAGGAGGAATTCTCGATACAATTTTTTTCCACTTTGTTTCAAAAAAATCACTCGAACTGACGAAACTTAAAAGTATACTCAATCACTGCAACACGCAGTGATTTTTTTATTTATAACATCATTTTTGTCATTCCGTAGGAATCTCAGCCAAGCATTTAAAATAATAACCTGGATGTAATAAGAGCCCAATATTATAGTGCTCTCATTCTTTCTTTTTATTCAAGAAATATCCACCCCTATTCAACGATTCATTCTGCCTGTTCATCGAAGTTCAATTGATTTTGAAGTCTGTTGATTGTAGCTTTACATCATCAAATAAACAATTAAAACCCAATTATTATGGAAATTTTACAAACTCCGGAAAACGCATTGTCTCATTCAAGTGTAACTGCAATCATCAATGCACCTATCGAAAAAGTTAACATCGCAGACTGGTTACTCAACCTTCCAGATGCAGAATATCAGAGATGCTCAACTCAGCATATCGGAGCCGCCATTTCTACCACTTATGATGGCGAACCGGTTTCTTTAAACGTTGAAACCATCGGAGACGCATTAATGGTTCAGCATTATGTTGCTACAGTCTATAGACCTGATTATTGCCGTATGCTTTCCATTTCAGACTCTATTACCAAAAACGGAAGAACAAAAGTTCAGGTTTTATGGGAACTGAAAGCAACCAAAATTGATGATAATACCACCCTGTACACTAATGAAATTCACGCTACAGCCACTCCTGAAATGTTCGAATATTTGAAAGAACATAACGTAAATCTTGCCGATGCTGCAGCCTCAAGACAAGCCGCTTCAGATGCTCACAATCACGAAGAAACCCCCAACTTTGCAAAAAGCATCGAAAACAAAGCATTGACAGGCCAATACAATCAGCCTTTTTAATATGAGCTAAAAAGAATGATGAGCGTGCTTAGGTACGCTCATTTTATTTATATCCATTTATAAATCATCAACTATGAAAAGAGATGCCGTTTTTTATTCATCCCTCATCATGGCCTTCAGTGCAGGTTTTGCCGATACAAGTACCTTCACTGTGGCAGATGGTTTGTTTTCTGCCCATATTACAGGAAATTTTGTTGTTTTTGCCTATAAATTATCTCATCATCACACCTTGAGTGATTTTACCAACCTGATAAGTTTTCCTGTTTTTATTTTGGCAGTGATTTTAACCCGAAAAGTTGACCGCATCTATAAAAGTGAACGAAAAATTTTTGCTTCCATAGGCTTTTTCCTGATTATAGCCGGCTGTATTGCTTTTATTTTAAAACAGAATCACATTCAAACAGGATTCATCTATCATTTCATGCTGATGCTGATCGTGTTTGCAATGGGAATTCAAAATACGGCCAACCGTTTATACACCAACTCAACATTCGGTTCAACCACGGTAATGACCGGAAATGTAACCAAAGCACTCTTAGATTTCTTTTCCTACATTTCTACGCAACATACTCCGGAAAAACTGATTGAATTACAAAAATCTTTGGTTCTCCTGACCGGATTTTTACTGGGCTGTATATTGGGAGCCTGGCTCTCTTCAGTCTTTGGTTTGGTTTCTATGTTGATTCCTGCAGTATTGATACTGGCTTATTATATCCCGCTTTCGAAATATTCATTATTTCTAAAGCTGATTTCCCATAAAAACTGAATATTTTTTTAACAGCCGTTCTGTACCCCAACAATTCTGTATTTTATTCCCCACACTTTGTTTGAGATCAAACCACTTTTACTTCAACGTAAAAACAATTTAATTTTCTCCGGCTATTTCATCTTAAAACTCAACGACTCATTTTGCCTATTCACCGAATGAGCCCTCAAAAACCACTGATTCGGGAGTAGCTTTACAATAGAAATAAAAACAAACCCCTATTCATCTAAAAAAAATAATATTATGAACACCGAATTACTTAGTTTTAAATACGAATTAGAAAAAAAAGAACCCCGCACGAATGACGGCGGAACAACAAGAGGAGCATCCGTAAAAGATTTCCCTGCTTCCATAGGCATTGCCGGAGTTTCTATGAGACTGCAGCCGGGAAGCATGAGAGAACTTCACTGGCACGCCAATGCTGCGGAATGGGCATATGTAATTTCCGGAACAGTACGAACTACCATCATTCATCCTGACGGAAAAAGCTATACAGATAATTTTGAACCAGGAGATGTGTGGTATTTCCCAAAAGGATACGGGCACTCTATTCAGGCAACAGGAACGGAAGAATGCCATTTTATTTTGATTTTTGATAATGGTAATTTTTCTGAAGACCATACATTCAGTGTTACAGATTTTATTTCGAGCGTTCCACCGGAAATTGTAGCACAAAATTTAGGATTAACGCTTGAAGAAGTAGCTGCATTACCACAAAAAGAAGCCTATTTTGCAGCAGGAATTGTTCCTGATGAGTTATCTTTCAATGCAACAGCCCGTCCTGAGGAATCTGATATCGAACTGACTAATCTTCATCGTTATCCGTTGCATTCTCAACAGCCAAGAATCATTCCTGGAGGTGGTTTACAACGATTGGTAACCAGTAAAGAATTTCCGATCAGCAAAACAATGGCCGGTTCTGTGTTGGAGCTTCAACCGGGAGCTTTAAGAGAAATGCACTGGCATCCAAATGCGGATGAATGGCAGTATTTCATTTCCGGACAGGCAGAAATGTCGGTTTTCCTGGCAGAAGGAACCATTGTTACAGAACAGTTTAATGCAGGAGATGTTGGTTATGTTCCTATGGGAGCCGGACATTATATTAAAAATACGGGTGATACCGTTTGCAAGGTACTTATCGGTTTCAACAGTGGAGTGTATGAATCCATTGATTTGAGCGAATGGCTTGCCGGAAATCCAAAAGATGTGGTAGTCACCAACTTCGGCTTGAAAGAGGGAGAAATTGAGAAATTTCCTGCAAAAAAGGTCTTTATTCAACCTAAAAAATAAAGCTTTTTGACAGCGGAAAAATCTCTTCTGTCTTCCGAACAAATCAGGATACAAGAGAAACTGGCAATATTCTTAGCTTTTATTGCAGGCTATACAGATGCAACCGGACTGATACAGTGGAAAACCTATGTCTCCTTTATGAGTGGAAATACTACACAATTGGGAGCCTCATTTTTCAGTAATAAATCAGGGATCATCATCACCTCATTAACAGTAGTTATAAGTTTTGTAATGGGAATTTATTCCGGCTCCTGTTTATCATTATGGAAAAAGTGCAGAATCAAAACCATCGCTTTTTATATCGTTTCGGGAATTCTGATGGTTTATACTTTAATCAGTTATTATCACCCGATCCCTGTTATTCTTTCAGTTGCCATCATCGGTTTTGCCATGGGAGTTATGAATACAATCGTAACTTCGGTAGGAAATCTGAAAGTAAATACTGATTTTGTAACGGGAACTTTAAACAGCCTTGCGAAAAACACTGCGATATTTACGATGAGTAATGATGAAAATGAAAAAAGAGAGTCTAAAGCCAATGCTGTCCATCTTTTACTGTTATGGATCGGGTTTTTATCCGGTGCAGCGGTCTCTCCTCTCCTTCTCGATATATTAAAAAACTGGACTTTGATTGTACCTGCCGTTTTATTACTAACTTGTAATAGATTAATTTCCAATTCAAAAACGCTAAAAAACTAAATATTATGTTATCAAAAGGCACTGTTGCTCCCGATTTCACATTGTTTGCAACCCCCGACCAAAAAATCACTTTATCTGAATTTAAAGGTAAAAATGTGATCCTGGCTTTTTATCCCGCAGACTGGAGTCCTGTTTGCAGTGATCAGATGGCTCTGTATAACGAAATGCTTAAATTCTTCAAAAAATATGATGCTGAAATCTTCGGAATCTCTGTAGACAGCAAATGGTGCCACCTTGCATTTTCGCAATCACGCAATTTGCATTTCCCGTTGCTGGCAGATTTCGAAGCCAAAGGAGAAACGGCTAAAAAATATGGCGTTTATGATGATGAGGAAGGAGAATGCAAACGGGCTTTATTTGTCATCAATAAAGAAGGTATTATCGAATGGAGCTATCTGTCTCCAACCGCCATTAATCCGGGAGCGGACGGAATTCTGGAAGCTTTAGAAAACTTAAACACAAAATAAACTATGTCACTAAAACCATCAGTCAATAAAAATGACCATATTCAAGGGAATGAAAACGCAGATCTGGTCATAGTAGAATACGGCGATTATCAATGCCCTTATTGCGGAGCTGCCTATCCTGTTCTGAAAGAACTCATGAAAGAATTCGGAAGTCAGGTACAATTTGTTTTCAGAAATTTTCCGTTGTCAGAAATGCATCCTCATGCAAAACCTGCAGCCGTGGCAGCAGAAGCTGCCAATCTACAAGGGAAATTCTGGGAAATGCACGATGCGATCTATGAAAATCAGGAATACCTGAATGAACTTTTCTTATTTGAACTTGCTGAGAAAATAGGTTTAAATATTGAGCAGTTCAAAGAGGATATTCAGAAAACCGAACTGGAAGAGAAAGTAGACACTGATTTCGAAAGTGGTGTTATGAGTGGTGTGAACGGAACTCCTTCCTTTTTTATAAATGATAAAAAATTCAACGGAGGTGCTACAGATCTGTTACAGCTTATCCGGGAAAATACAACCCAATACTAATTTTCATTAACATGAACGATTTTAACTTAGGTTAAGATGCAATGAATCGAATCCTTATAAATTTGCTAAAGAATTCAAACAAAGAATACTCAACAAAATATTAATTACCAACATTAAAAATCTAAAAACAATGAGCACACTAACATTAAAAGACGGAACAGAAATTTTCTACAAAGATCAAGGACAAGGACCAGTATTGATGTTTCACCACGGATGGCCTTTATCATCTGATGACTGGGATGCACAGGTTATTTTCTTCTTACAGAGAGGATATAGAGTAATTTCACATGATAGAAGAGGTCACGGCCGTTCCAGCCAGAATATTTACAATCATACGATCGAACAGTACGCTTCTGATGCTGCAGAACTGGTTGACTTTTTAGGATTGACAGACGTTATCCACATCGGTCACTCTACAGGAGGTGGTGAAGTGATCCGTTATGTTAACAAATATGCTAAAGGAAGAGCAAAAAAAGCTGTTTTAATCAGTGCTGTTCCTCCGGTTATGGTAAAAAGCGAAACGAATCCTGATGGAGTTCCGATCGAAGTTTTCGACAACATCAGAGATCAGACTTTAAACAACAGAAACCAGTTTTATATTGATCTGACATTTCCTTTCTATGGGTACAACAGAGAAGGTGCAAATGTAAAAGAAGGAATCCAGAGAAACTGGTGGAGACAGGGAATGATGGGCGGAATTGTGGCTCATTATGACGGAATTAAAGCATTTTCTGAGACCGATTTCACAGAGGATCTGAAAGCTGTGGATATTCCTGTTTTGGTTCTTCATGGGGAAGATGATCAGATCGTTCCTATTGAAAACTCTGGTATAAAATCAGCAAAACTGCTTAAAAACGGCAAACTGATCACGTATCCTGGTTTCCCTCACGGAATGCCGACTACAGAACACGAAACAATCAATAAAGATTTGTTAGAGTTTTTCCAGTCATAACTGACGAAAATATATAAAAAAAGGTGAATCGTTTTGATTCACCTTTTTTGTTTTTTGAGTTTTCATGATGGGTTAATTTTCACCTCTTTTTTCTGAATTGTATTAAGAGAAAAACAGGTCTGCTTCTGCCTTTCTTCTTTTTATCAAGCCATTTAAAACTTTACCTCCTGCGGTAATATATCTCGAGGTAAACCAATCTCTAATAGCTTCTTTACCCGCATTTTTGTTGATTAAAGAAAACAGCATATCGGAGCCTCCTGTATTGTATGTATGCGACACCAAAGCATCGAATTGGTTTTGGTTAAGTTTTACTTTAATCTTATGCCCTACGATTTCTTCATAAGCTGGTAAAACAGATGAAAATAATTCCACCCCTTTTTCTTTACTTATCGGCAAATCATTCATCGTGACTTTTTTGCCATTCGTATAATATGTATTTCCGTATCCGATTGTCGGAATTTTTGCAGCATCTAAGTAAGGTTTAGAACTGAAGCCTTCAAATGACAATATTAAATTTATTCCTTTTTGTGATGTTTTCATTTCTTAAAATATTTATAAGTGAAAAAGGTGAGTATTAAAATAATGACAGCAACCGCAATTACGATCCACGCTCCGGCCTGAAATCCATTTGATTTGATCTCTTTTGTTTTTTCAGAGACTTCCGAAGCCGATTTCTGAACAATTTCTTTGGAAACCGATTTCTGAGCAGTTTCCTGAACAACATTAGTTACTTCTTCTTTTCTGGCGTCAGATTTCTTATGATCAGTTTTAGCGAAACGGTTGCTGATCAAATATTCCGCATTTCCTATGATAGAAATACTTTGGATGGTGTCACTTCCCACTACATTATGAAAAATAAAAGGATTGAAGGCATCCGATTTTCCTGTAATCAGCATTTCTCCGGATACTTCATTTTTCTTTTCGTCCGATACTGTATTGGCAGATGTATTTTGTACTACTTTTAAGTTCTGTAAACCCAAAGAATCAACCTTTATTTTTTCCGTTTCTTCTTTGTTTTCTTTATAAGTAGTCACCATTTTATGTTTAGTTCTGCAGCCCAGTATGAGGCTGCTCAATAGTATCAATAGCATAATTCTCGCTTTCATCGGTTTTAGTTTTGGAATTAATCGATTTTAAATCTCCTGTCTTTATTCTGTGTAAGGTCTGTGTTTGAGACCCTTCAGCTTTTATGCAAAAATTTTATCTTCTTTCACATATTCTTTTTTGATGCTTTCTAACAAAACCTCTGGCTTTACTCTGTAATCAGGTTCTTTTGATGCAATTGTTTTTAAGCTTACATCCTGTATAACGTTCATAATATTAGAACCGGTCAGTTCATATCGTTTGGCAATATATTCCAGATCAATATCTTCAAGCAGTAATTGTTTGGGTAAATTTTGCTGCCAGATACGCAGACGCTCTTCATATTTTGGATTATTGAATTTGATGCAGCTGTGAAAGCGTCGCGTAAAGGCTTTATCCATATTATTTTTAAAGTTGGATGCTAGAATAATAAGCCCTGAAAATGTTTCTATACGCTGTAATAGGTAAGAAACTTCCTGATTGGCATATTTATCATGAGCATCTCGTACATTGGTTCTTTTTCCGAAAATAGCATCTGCTTCATCGAAAAATAAGATCCAGTTTTTGTTTTCCGCCTTGTCAAATAATTTGGCCAGTTGTTTTTCTGTTTCTCCGATGTACTTCGAAACGAGCATAGAAACATCAACCCTGAACACAGGACGTTGGGTGTATTTCCCTAAAAGACTGGCTGCAAGGGTTTTTCCCGTTCCCGGATCTCCATAAAACAATACACGGAAGCCGGGCTTAAGTTTTTTCTGCATATCCCAATCTTCCATAAGAATGTGACGGCTATTGTACCAGGCTTCGATACCTTGAATCTCGTTCATCGTATTTTGAGGAAGGATTAAATCTGCCCACGATCTACGGGTATGCAATTGTTCTGCAGGGAAATCATTGCTCATTTTAGGTAATAGTTCCTGCCCTAAAATCATTGCATTAAAAGCTTCCGGATAAACATTTATAGGACTGGTCAATGGTGTATGATGATCGGCTGAACCTGAAAAGTCAATGAGCTCTTCTTTGATCAGAACTGAGTTTGGACTAAAATGATCCAAAGCCTTCAATCGTTCCGAAATACTGTCTCCGCCTAAAAGGTATTGAACCGACTGAATGGTCGGATAAAAGAGCCTCCCTGTATCATTGGTAGAGCAAAAATCAAACAAGGCATTTCCCGGAAATTCCAGAAAAATACGTTTCAATAATGAAGGATCCAGTCTTGGCAACAAAGCCATTAAAAGAATAACAACCTGCTGATGGGTAAGCTCTTTTTTTGAAATATAGTCTCCTAATTGAAAGCCTTCATGGTCATTAGTTTTAAATTCGGGGGCTCCTTTATCAAAAAGTTCTGAAGAATTATTGATACGCCACGTAATAACTTCTTCTAAATGGGTAAATAATTTTTGTAATTGTGTTGGCTCCATCGGTTATCTATTCTTTTTATTTTTTTGAATTTTAAAATTTTGAAAACATGTATTAATCTGTCACTCAAAGTGAATGTATTTTTTATTGGAAAGTCTTACCAAAACGGCTTATGACAGTTACTTTCTGAAAGTCTTCCCCTTACCGGAATTCCTACTTTTTAAAGAATCTTCCGTCTTCACGGAGTTGTTATCTGCTCTTGAAAAAACGGCAGGTTTTAATCTGTCATTCTGTTTCACGGAAGAGATTTTAATGCGTACACATTAAAAAATTCCGATATTCCAAAAGCTAAAGGCTTCCCTTTTAGAGCTTCTTACTCAGTTTTAAAATATCATGTACTTTATCTTACGATATTTCCACTCTATTTTATGGTTCTGATACCCGCCACTGAAAAGTAACCCACCAATGGTTTAAAATAATTTTTATAATATTCTGGCTTCATTGGTTTTTAGTTTTTATATTTTAAAATTCAAAATTCATCCTGCATTTATAGGTGCAGTACTTCATTCTCTTTTGGTGTTTTAAATACTTGAAAGGATCTCTCTGATTGGTTGTTCAAAAGTAACCTCAACCGAAAAGTAGCTCACATTGGAGATTCTTACCCAACTGCCGAAACAATTGGTTTTACAAAGTTCTCCCTTACCGGAATTCCTACTTTTTAAAGAATCGATCCTCCTCATGAAAAGAAATATGAGATTCAAAAATCCGTTATTTCTAGTCCCGGATGAGATTCGTTGCTTGCGCATCAGAAAATTCCAGGATTCCAAGAGGAAAAAGGCTTCCCATCACTGAGTTTCTTACTCGATTGAGGTGTTTTTTGTTATGTTTTTTAAATATATTGTGTGTGTACATCTTTATGATGTTTCCACTTTATTCTGAGATGTGTTTTAATAAACCTCAACCGAAAAGTAGCTCACATTGGAGATTCTTACCCAACTGCCGGAGCAATTGGTTTTACAAAGTTCTCCCTTACCGGAATTCCTACTTTTTAAAGAATCAATCTTCCTCATGAAAAGAAATATGAGATTCGAAAATCTGTTATTTCTATTCCCGGAGGAGATTCGTTGCTTGCGCATCAGAAAATTCCAGGATTCCAAGAGGAAAAAGGCTTCCCATCACTGAGTTTCTTACTCGATTGAGGTGTTTTTTGTTATGTTTTTTAAATATATTGTGTGTGTACATCGTTATGATGTTTCCACGTTATTCTGAGATGTATTTTAATAAACCTCAACCGAAAAGTAGCTCACATTGGAGATTCTTACCCAACTGCCGGAGCAATTGGTTTTACAAAGTTCTCATTTACCGGAATTCCTACTTTTTAAAGAATTACTCTTCCTCATGAAAAGAAATATGAGATTCAAAAATCTGTTATTTCTATTCCCGGAGGAGATTCGTTGCTTGCGCATCAGAAAATTCCAGGATTTCAGGAGGAAAAAGGCTTCCCATCACTGAGTTTCTTACTCGATTGAGGTGTTTTTATTAATCAATAATATAGTTGATCAGGTCTTTCTCATCCCTTCCTAAAATAATTTTTATATTGGTAGGATTTGATCTGAATTTTGTTCCATTGACCTCAATTTCCAAAAACATCTGAATAAGAGCAAATGGTTTTCTATGATGTACCGTATATCGGAATGAACCAGGTCTGTTAAATGTTCCAGATGGATAAAATTCAACTTTCCCATTTTGATCTTTAGCAGGTCGGAAATAGTTTATAGGATTAAGGTCTATAATCATTTCATTAGACTTTACGGGATATTCCGATTGTCTGCCCCAAGATTTTGCATCTGCTGGAAGTTCCTGATAAAAACCAGATGGTTTCAAATACCCACTTTTCAGTCTTTTTCTTTGTTTATAGCGTTTTATGATGATCTTGGGCTGATATTTTTCGATATCTAATTCTTTAGATAGCTTTACGTTTAAACATTTATAAGGTACGTCCCTACTTAAAAGATGTGTATAGCCGGAGATCTGCTTGGCTTCGCTCTTTTCTTCATCTTCCCTGTTTATATGTCCTTCTGATCTTTGAACCTCTTCAGACACATAAAAATGATAGAATTTTGTCTTATGAGTTCCCGTTGCCTTTACATCCAGCCCAAAATTAAATTCATTCAAATGGACATAATTGTCTATGAATTGACCAAACTGGCTCTGAGTAGGGTATTTACCTGTCTCAAAATAGGTTTTCAGCTGCTCTCTTTCGGTTAGTTTATTTATTTCTTCCATAATATTTTAATGTTCTTTGTTACTTTATTTTCCGTATAATTTTTTTCCGAGTGCCAATTACTATTTAGATTGAATGTTCAGCATGCATTCTTTTTATTCTTTTAAAAACTGCATCTTTAGTAATTTGATTTTTGCTTTTCTAATGCAGTAATTACATTTTTATTTAGGGTTAAAATTTTGAAAATCTGTATTGATTTTTTTTAAATAAACCTCAACCGAAAAGTGGCTCACATTTTAGAGTCTTACCCAAACTGCCGAAACAGTTTTTATGGAAAATCTCTTCATTATTGGAATTCCTACTTTTGAAAGAACCTATGTGTCTGCTTTTGAAAGAAAACGATAAATCATATTATTTAATTTATCATTTTGCTTCGTGGAGGAGATCCTTATGTTTTCACATCAGAAAATTCCAGTATTTCAAAAGCAAAAGGCTTCCCGTTATTGAATATCTTACTCGATTGAGGTTTGTATTTATAATGTAGTTATGGATTATATTTTGCGGTTCTGCAATCTCCAAATAACTTTTATATGGATGGGATATGACTTGTATTTGATGAGACAAAGTTCATGCTTTTTTTCCTTTTATGAAAGTTTTTCGGGCTTCCCATTCTGTAGTTGCAGTCTCTTTATTTCTTTAAGAATCAAATGATTTATCTCTTAATTTGAAAGTTCAAAATTGGATCTTTTTTTATTCTTATCAAAATTTTTCGGACTCCCTATTCTGTAGTTGCAGTACAGTTTATTTTTTAAAGAATCAGATCATTAATCTCTTAATTTGAAAGTCCAAAATTGAGTCTTTTTTTCTTCTTATCAAAGTTTTTCGGACTCGCTATTCTGTAGTCGCAGTGCTGTTTATTTTTTAAGAACCATATCGTTTAGTCGCTGTACATTTTATATAATGCTATCAACATACAGGTTTATTGATCCTTTATTTAAAATCTTTTTTTCCGAATATTATCTGCGTTATTATGTCAGATTCTCATAGTAATCGCATTCGATTCTTATATTTCTGATTCCATCCAGCATATTTCCGCCTCCAACATTTTCATTGTTTTGCCCAGCATACAAATAATTTGTCAGTAAAAGCTGATCATAATCTGCATTATAGACCCTGCATTCTATGGTCTGATCAGTTTCCCGAAGGTCTGCATTATAGTAAAAGAACAAATAATCCCAGAGATGATAATGATCGGTAACCGTGTCTTCAGTTCTGAATTTATCGCCCCAATTCCCACTAAATACTCTATATTGAACACGCATATCCGTATTATTTATAAACTTTATTTTTGTGTTTACGATGTTGACTTGTGACACCAGATTTTGCCTGGTCAATTGAAAGTAAAATCTTTTATCTTTCTGCCTTCCCAGCTCAAACCCATCAGGAATGGTATTCAGATTATTTCCAAAAAGTCTCTGCATCTGCTTGTTTTCATCTACCTGCCAATATAAAAAATAGTACTCATTTTTCGCTAATCCATCCGTTGGAAATCCTTTTGCTGTAATGGTATAAGGCGGATTACCAAAGTAGTATTGTTTTGTTTCATTGCCGGAGTTATTTCGCAATTCTATGACTGATTCTCCTTCATCCTGAGAAGCTACAACGATGGGAAATTTTAAATCTCCAACATTATTTATATAGTATTCAATGTATTCTTTGTCCAAAGTTGCCAAGCTATTGGCAATGGTCACCAGTTCTTTATCGGTAAGAAGATCTTCTTTATGTTTTAAAGAGTCTATCAGATCCGAAAACTGACCTTGTGTAGGATGTTTACCTGTTTCAAAATATATTTTTAATTCCTCCCTTGTCGGGAATTCAATTTTTTCCATAATAATTCTTATTCTTTATTGCTTATGCTTTAAAGTTCAAGATTCCTCTTTTTTTTTGTTGCTGCAAAAGTTTTTCACCCTTCTTATTCTGTTGTTACAGTCGCTTTATCACCGGACAATTCATCAAGCCTTATCCAAAGACTGTCATGTTGCTAAGATTTTTATTTTGACATATTTTGATACTCACATTCAATTCTTATATTTCGGACCTTCATTATTGTATCTCCGGCCCAAACATTCTGATTGTTTTGACGGGCATTTAAGGAAGTTGTCATTAAAAGCGTTTCATTATCTGCGTCGTAAACCTTACATTCTATAGATTGATCGATTTCCCGAAGATCTGCTTTATAATAGAGATACAAATAGTCCCATGCATTATAATGATCTGTAACCATATCATCTGCTGTGAAAATATATGTCCAATAACTTGACTGTGGCATATACTGAATAGGTACCTGTGTCTTATTAACGAGCTTAATGCCTGTGTTTACAATATTTACTCTTTGTCCCAAGTTCTGCTTAGTCATCTGTAAGATTAAATTTTTACCGGTCAGCGTTCCAAATTCAAATCCATCAGGAATGGTAGGCAGGCTGTTTCCGTATAATCTGATCATAGAGGTGAATTCATCTATTTGACAATTTAAATAATAGTATTCGGTCTCTCCCAATCCTTCTGCCGGGAAACCCTTTGCTTTAACGGTGTAAGGGGCATTGCCATAAAAATATTGTTTTTTTTCGTTCCCATTAGTACTCCCAATGTTGATCACTTGATCTTCTTCATCCTGAGAGCTTATGACGATAGGAAATTTTAAATCTCCAACATTATTTATATAATATTGAATGTATCCCTTATCCAAAGTTGCCAAACCATTGGCGATAATTATCACCTCTCTATCAGTAAGGGTATCTTGCCTGTGCTTTAAAGAGTCTATCAGATCCGAAAATTGATTTTCTGTCGGATGTTTACCTGTTTCAAAATATGTTTTTAACTTTTCTCGTGTCGTTAATTCATTTTTTTCCATAATATTTTAGTATTTCTGACTGCTTATGTTTTAGCTTAATTACTTTAGTATATTGTTATATTTAAAGTCCAAAATTCTTTATTTTTTCATTCTTATGAAAGTTTTCTGACCTCTTGATTCTGTAGTTGCAGTAAGCCTATAATGCTTCAAAAAAATTGAATATTTAGGAAATTTATTTTTAGATCTGTTAATCTCGTTTACTAATAAAAAAGGCTCAGATTATAAAATCCAAGCCTTGCTTTTAACTTATACGAATGGAGCAATAAATCATTGTTTACCTCGTCAATTATTGATCTAGTTTAAAGAAGAAAAAAACCACTGCTGCCCATTCTTTTTTTATTCCTTTGGCATATCCGATCGTTCCGTGGCTTCTATTTTCTACCGTTCCATCGTCTTTAATGTAACCTATGGTTCCATGGCTGCTGTTTTCTACTGTTCCATCTTTTTTCACATAGCCTACCGTTCCGTGACTTCTGTTTTCAATAGTGCCATCACTTTTGATGTAACCAATCGTGCCATGGCTTCTGTTCTCAATAGTCTCGTCATTTTTAATATAACCTACCGTCCCGTGACTTCTGTTTTCGATGGTACCATCACTTTTGATATATCCTTCTGTATTATGGCTTCCTGATTCTATTGTTTGCGCACTCAGAATAGAAAGATTGAATAGCAGGAAACAAATGAATAGTATTTTTTTCATGGTTTATAATGTTGTTTGGTGATTATTCAAAAGTATTGAATATTCTTTTAATATGTATATTCTAATCTATATTTTCCGGAATAGGGCTGTTTATTGAAATAAAAAAACGAAACTTCAAATTGAAGTTTCGTTTTTTTCAATTACCAAAGTTGATGATATTATCCTTGGTTATAATCTGTTATCCAAGTAGGATGCTCCGGCTCAAAAACTCTTAGTGTTTCTACTAATGTACCGTCTTTTTTTATTATAATATCATCCGTATAAACATTAGATCTTTCACTATATACCCATTCGATAATTTCTTCGTTTCTTCTCTTTTCAGAATTTAGATCTCTTTCGGTTATTATTTTTAATTCCCCATTAACAATCCCAACACTCAAATTACTCTGATATATTTCCGACCTAATATTATTTGATTCTGCACCTAAGAAACCAGAAAAACACACACTAGAATCCGCATTATATATGCCTTTTCCAAATTTAGGATTTTCATATTTTCTAATTAAAAACAATCTTCTTTTTTTAAGATTTTTCTTCTTATTTTCATATAATTCTTTGGTCATTAAAGATTCATCTCTATATGCAGTTATAATTGCGTAATAGCCAAATTCTTCACTATAACAGTTTTCCAACTTTGCAACTAAAACATACCATTCTTCGTCTGTTATTGAGTTATCAAATCGACCTAAATTAAACTGATATTCTAAGTCAGTAAATTCTAAAATAAAATCTTTAACGTCTTCTAATGTATAATTCATGGCTTTTTAATTTATTTGGTTCCTAAAAAATGATCTGGACCTGTAAAGAATATTTCATCAGGAGTAATTTCTCGATTGTTTACAAATATAACTTTAGTTATTTTGTAAACTACATTTTTTACCCTACGTACTCCTTTGCTTTTAGCACCTATTCCTACAGTTTTTAATAATTCTGCATCATTTAAACTTAACAAAGCTTCTAAAGTCATATATTCTTTATATCGTTCCGATGTTACTTTTTTCTCCTCAGATATTTCATTTATCTTTTTCTCTAATTGATTTTTCCTTTTTAAAAACTCTTTCCTTATTAATAATATTGAAGAGTTTTCATCATTTTCAAAACGTGTAACATCAACAGTCATGTTAAAACTTAATAATCCCCCATCTTCTACTCCTTCTTTAATTAGATATTTGCCTATTTTTTCTTCCTCCTCTCTCATCGTTACCTGATTAAAAGTATCACTAGTAAGCATTAAGTTATGCCCTTCTACATATCCCGTTCCTCTTACTTCATTAGCTACAATGTGTGCTCTGTTCAAACCTTCAACGGTTTCCCCTTTTGTTTTTCCCCTTCCAAATTTATGAAAAGATATATTATCCGCAATAACTTTTTCGGTCTCGTTAGTTTTATTATCATAAGTAACTGTAAAGGTTTCAGAACCATCTACATAGCCATATACTATAGTGGTTTTATCCCCATTTATTATAGTTTCTCTAATAATAGGTTTAAACTTATCGTGCTCATCACCTCCTGCACTTATCTTTTTTCTTCTTTCTTCAGCTGTTAAAGGTAATAATTCTTTATACTGCTTGTCAAAATCATTTTTCTCTTTTCGTTTTTTCACATAAGCATTCTCTGTATCTCCAACGATAATTCCATCAGCATCATTAGTTTTGCTATTTGGTAGTTTTGCTTTGTAGCCTAAACGTTGATTACCTTTTCTTTCTTCAGTTATCGTTAAGCCTGTTTTTTTATCGGCACTATTATTGTTTAGCAAATGTCCGTCAACTTTTTCGGTATTTTCCAGTTCAGTTCCCGTCTCATGAACATTCTCAGGACTCGCCGTATATCTATAGATGATTTTTTCATCTTTACTTTCAGCTCTCAAAGAGCTGAAAACAGGATATTTTGCCTTAGTCTTTTTAGCCACCTTACTGGCTTGCTCAAGAGTTAGCTTGTTATTGTGATTTTCATCTACTTTTTTCTCTTCTTCTTTTAAATAGATAAATCCTGCATCAATTTTTTTCTGCTTTTCAGGTTCATGGGTATTATCGTTTTTACTTTTACCTACAACTTTCCCAAGCAATCCTTTTGCTTTCCCTTTCACAAAAACCCAGAACTTAGTAATAGCTTTCTCAATACGTCCTCGTATTTTATGGATCACGCCAGTTACTTTATCTACCAATCCAGTAATTCCTAATAAAGAAGCTAAAAAGCCAATAAGTACCGGAATAGCTCTACCCAATGCGTTTTCTATTGATTTGGCTACTGCACCTACATTTCCGTTGGCAATTGCTTTTATACTCTCGGTAAAGGCTCTTACCAATTCCATGATCTGTGCCGCTTTTTGGATGAAGAATTTTACGACATCTATAATTGCCATTGCTGCTTTTATAAATGCTCCTACTGGAGTAAGCAAGCCCATGATCCATTTGATACCGGCCTTTATGACCTCTGTTTGAATGATGTCCATAATAGTATCCATTACCGTTTCTTTCAGGTCGGCAAATTGATCTTTCATGTATTCCCAAAGTCCGGCAACACCGTCTTTACGAACGATCTGTACGATTTCAAAACCTGTTTCAACACTTGTTTCAAGAACCTTCATTACAGGTTCTCCCACTACTTTAGCTCCAATATCTCTAACCCCTTGCCAGCTCAAACTAAGCACCTGCATAGTAATGGAGAAAATTCCTTTTAATGAGAATACATCTTCCGGCATGGTAATAGAAACCCCTTTTGTTGCTCCGGTAAGCCATGTGAAGAATCCTGTTTTAAGGTGTGTCCAGATATTGTTTCCAAAATTGGTAAATCCTTGTGATACCCCGTCAATAAGATTGGATAAGAAATCGATCGGATGGGTGATTATTGATAAAATTACACTCATGGCCCCTGAAAGTAAATCCATAAGAGTTTTTTTGATATTTTGTATGGTTTCCCAAACTCCTAATGATGCCTCTCTCAGAGCACTTAAGAATCCCTGGTCGCGTTTTTTAAATTCAACAATCATTTCGTCCACTTCTTTCAGTGTATCGTTGTATTTGGTTGCCAATGAATCGATTAATGAAGATTCTTTTTCATTTATAGAATTTTCAAGTCCTTTAAATTGCCCCTGAATCGCATCAATATCTCCTTTAATGGCTTTTTTAACATCGGCAGGAAGATTTTTAATATAGTTTGCTACCTTCTGACGTCCGGAATTAATCGCAGTTTTTGCATTATTCAGTCGATCGGTTACTAATTTGGCAATAACATTAATGGTTCCGTCCAGTTTGTCAAGAAACATTTGGCGTCCTACGGTAAAGAATATATTGACTTCATCCGGCAATTTTCCGTTCCATGCATCTTTTAAACGTTTGCCGTATTTCGTAACATCATACCAGCTTCCGTATCGTTTTTCTTTGTATTCATCTGTTTTCTTAGTGACGTACTTTTCAAAAATCTCTTTAGCTGCTTTGGCACCTGCATCAAACAATTCGGTGACTTTAGCTTCCAGACCGTTTAACTCGCCATCAACAGATTTTTTGGTATCAGCATAAATTTGATTCAGCTGACCTACAACATCCTGATGTTTGCCTGTATTTTTTTCACCAGCTGTACGTTGATTTTTAGTCACACCATCCAGCATTTCTTTTCTGCTGTTATGCATGCCTTCCATTGTACCGTTGGTTTTGCCCTGTGCTTCTTGTTTAGAAGATTCCAGTTTTTTATTTTCAGCAGCTTTAAATTCTCCTGGTGTATTTTCGGCATTTTCTTTGGCCGCTTTCTTAGCGTTGAGTGCATTGATAAAGCTTGGCTCATTCGAATTGGCCAGCTGCTCATCGGTAATATTATTTTTCTCAAACTGCTTCTCAACCGCTTTGTATCGTTTGGTAACAGGTTCACTTAATTCAGCATCGCCTCGTTTGCCCGGTACGGTTGCTTTTATATTAACCTTTGAACCTATTTTCGGATCTGGTAGTGCTGTAGCTGTACGCGCTTTAACATCTGCCTCGTTTGGTTCTTTTTTAGAGACTGCTTCAATAGCACCTGTCATATTATTTTTGGAGGTTACCACATCTGCTCCGGCCGATCTATTAACCTGGGCAATATTATTATGCTTTTCAAAGTTTTCGACCTGTTTTTCGTTGGTTGGCAATTGCATCTTATCGATTTTCTCCTTCAATTTTGCCTTGAAATCTGAAGCTTTGAAAGGGGTGCTCTTTTGCTGACCAAGCTGCTCCACCTGCTGACCACGGGCTTTAGATTTACGTTCACCACCAGGTACGGCCGCAGCTGCATTTGCATTAGCTTCGGCTTTATCTTTCGTAGTATGAGCACGCTTTGTTTTCGCTGTATTTTTAACCGAATCTATTGTTTGATTGAATTGTGGATCTTTACGAGGATCGGTTGGTGTAGTTCTAGCCGCACCTTCTTCTTCCGCAGGCAACACTAAAGCATCACTTATATCGGATAAGGCAGCCTCATCCTGTATAGGTTGTACTTCAGCTATAACAACAGGTTCTGCAGGAGTTGCTGCAGGGACTGCTTCAGAATTACTTTGGGTGCTTTGAGCTATAACAGCTTGTTCCTGTACCGTTTTTGGAAGATATGTTCCTGCTTTCACATCCTGATAATCACGCATCTGATCCACATTCAGAGTAGCCATATACCCTTTCTCTGTTTCTTTGGTTTCGGGATGATTGATATCACCAGTTTGTTCAATGCTTTCTTGAACCTTTCCATGCATTACTTCTGAGCCTTTGTCATAAATGGTTTGTGAACCATGAACGGCTACAATTTTATTATTGAGGCTAAGTTGATTTGTATTAGGATTTGCTGATCCAGCCATCCCATTTGATTCTCCATACTTTTGTGTTTGTGTACTGACTGTTTCTACCTCAGATAGAGGTACAACCACCGCTTCTTTCGGCCTTTGCTTTTTGCTCTGGCTAGGAGCTTTGCTGTCTTTTTCTACAGGATTTGCTGCTTTCATTGACTTAGTTTTTTAATTTCATATTGATTTTTAGAAGGCATACAAAACGCAATTGATATAATTGCGTTTTATACTACCTGTTGAAGTGAAAAATCAAACCGTGTAGGGTAGATTTTTTTAAAAGAATTTAAGTAATCGGAAGTGGCACTTAATTGGCGATGAGAAACAGGTAATGTCGAACCACTTCAAGTTTTTTTATTCTCTTGTTATTGTAGAGTTTTTAGTTTTTCTAGTTCAAAAATCACTCTTTTTCAGAAGAATTCCTTGCTTTTGGGGCGATTGATTCTGTAGTTGCAGTAAAGAGTTTTTAAGAATCTTTTTACAGCAATGGTGTAAGAGTAAGTTCGTTTTGCAGATCTATTTTTTTCCTTCTCAGTGCTGAATATGACAGGTCTCCAATATCATTATTATATTGTTTTATTTTTTATTGGGGTCTGTCATCCGTCTTTTCTTCTTTATCAGATGGTCTCTCTGTATTTACCCCATATCGGGTTTCTATAAAAAGGTTCACTGCTTTTTCAATCCAATTAGGTAAACTGTTTGTAATCATTTTCAGGAATTTATCATATCCGTAACCCAGTACAAACAACACTCCTGTTGAATACCATTTATCATGCAGCTCGGCTCTGTTCATTAAATAACTCATTGTAAAACCAACAATAACTACAATTGCCAAAGTGACCAAGTGTTCCCACGGCTGTTTTTTTTCTTTATTCTGTATGGAAACCAGCACCCTTAGTAATCCTCCTGAAAATGCGATTGCAGTACCGATTAACAGAGCTTTTATACTATCCAAATTCATTTTTTCTTCTATATTATTTATTAAAATTTTTCATTTTCGCCTGTTTGTAGATCGGTAATTAATCTTCATTCAGCATGTACATATCATCTAAGAACCGTTTGCTGTTTCGGATATTTCCATTTTTATTTACATAGGCTAATTCATCGATAAGGTCATAGATATCTCTACTTGGCTTTTGTAGTTTCTCTTTAGCTTTTTTCTTCTTTTTCTTTTCTTTTTTTTTCATGGTTTCTATTGAATTTTAGTCTTTTTACAATTGATTTTCTGACAGTTAAAGGCCATAAGGTTTTTGCTTTTTTGTTTCACTTAAAAGAATAGAGCTAAGAAGCAAAAACCCTTTTTCACCTTAGTATTTTACCTATATATTTACATTTGAGGAAGATGTGGAAACCCTTTAATTCATCTTATGTACGGGATACCTATCAGAACAGTATAATAACTTTGAATTTTCTTTATCTTTTGCGAGTTCCTATCGGCTCTAAACGATCATTTCAATGGAGCTTCGATATAGCATTATTTTAAATGCCAAAACTGAACTTTATTTTATATTAACTTTCAAGAAGAATATTATATATTGTTCTTTCGGACAGGAACAGCATTTCTGTCAACTCGGTTACAATTACTTTCATCTGTTTGTTTTGATTACGCTTTACATATTCAATGACAAAACTCTTTCTTTTCTCTATCAATTCTTTGCTACGTTTCATGTTTTGGTTAAAGGTTTATTTTATGTTTTAATTTTTTTTTTGAATCAGACAATGTTTCTTTTTTCTTCATTTTTTACCGTTCAATTGAGACCACGACGAACCCTAAAGGCATAGTTCAGGCCTTTGAATCGTTATTTAATTACATTATTTAATTTTGGTTTTTAGAAGCCGATATCTGGTATTTTTCATCGAAACAATCCCCAGCTTCTTTCTTTCAAATTTTACTTTTTGGTAACTTGTTTATAAAAGAGCACAACATTTTATTTTTGAATGGTCTTCGAAAACAATTGTGCCCGTTTCACAAATTTTGTTTGCTTTTGGAATGTATTAATAATCTTACTGATAGCTATAATTAATCGACATTTTATATATTAAGCAGTAAGACTGATCTGCATTTTTCGGTTTCTTTTTTTTATTTTCGAAAAAACAAAAGAGCTTAACCGCTACGTCACTTTAACCAATCATAAATAACCGCATTTTTATCACCAATAAAATCACTTTAATATGAACAAAAAGCAATATTTAATTACAAAAACACGCAATTTTTACATTTATTTTAGATTTTAAAAAATCATTTTAGCTTTATATAGCGCTGAATAAAACAAAAACAAAAAATCTAAACAGAAAGTACAATCAATGTAAAAAAAATATTCAAAATATTGATTATAAGTATTTTAGTAAAAAAAATCAATCGTTTTAAATTTCAAAAAAACATTAAACTATTCATATAATTTTGTATATTTGCACTGTACCATTTTAACAGCGAAACAAATATACGAACATTGTTCGTTTTTAAAAATAAAAAATGAACTTTTTACGTATTAATTTTCACAAATAACCCTAATCATATCAAAATGAACTATTTAGAATTCAAAGAAATCAGAAAGAAGCTTAACATGAAGCAGGCTGATATAGCAAAATCTATAGGAGTTGGTACGAGAGCTGTACAATATTGGGAAAAAGGCGAACGAAAAATACCGGAAACAACGGCTTATTTTGTTACCAATTTACTTCAGGAGCAACAAAAGAAATCAAATATTGGTGCTTCTCCTGTTGTTTTTTCAGATTTAAAAATCATGAATGTTCCGCTAGCGAATCAATATGCACAAGCCGGCTATCTAAGCAGCTTTGCAGATGAAGAATATATAGAGAGCTTACCTACTATTCCTTTTACGGATGATGTAGAACACCGTGGTGAATACATGTGTTTTGAAGTAAAAGGAGACAGCATGGATAACGGATCGTATGAAAGCTATCTGGAGGGTGACATTATCTTATGCAGAAACATCAGACAAGATTATTGGCTGAGCAAGCTACATTATGATAAATGGGATTTTGTCATCGTTCACAAAGAGAAAGGCATTCTGGTAAAGCGAATCGTCAACCACGATGTCGAAAAAGGCATTATCACCCTTCATTCTCTCAATGAATATTATGATGATTTCGAAATCCACCTTCAGGATGTTGCCAAGCTTTTCAACATTATAAGTACAAGACGTAAAAACAATAGAAGGTAGTTCAAAAGAACTGCTGAACTTAATAAAATCCTCAAAATTGAGGATTTTATTAGTTTATATCATCAGATCAGCTATCACATGAATAGCGGGAAATCTCACCGATTCGTCCGGTTTCCGGATCTACATTAAAAATAGAACTCGGTTTAAATTCTTCAAATCTAATCCATGCTATTCCACGGTCATTGAACCCGCTACTTGCTCCACCAGGAATGTCAAAATCTGACAAATTACCTGGTATTGCTGGGGTTATCCCATCATTCAGGTAAATAAAACTTCCTGTTCCCGGTTCTATGGTATCTAGATTTACAGTTTTAATTAGTCCCTCTGTCCAACAAATACTTGCTTTAAATTCTGCAATATTTGTTGGAACTTCATATAACCCCGATACACAATAAGCTTTAAAAATATAAGGAGCTTTTGCCGGATTAACCCATTTAAAATCTACTACATTTGACCAATCAGAAACTCCGGATGGCTCACAATGCTTCCTCGCTCTTATATACAAAGCAGTTCCATCAGGAATATTCAGATCACTCAGATTAATATATTCAATCGGATTGTAATCGAACCCCACCTTAAAATAAATGATATTTTCAAAATGAGGATCTGTTGCTATCTGATATTCCGGTGTCTCTAAATTATTAGCATCTACCGAATATTCCATTACCAATTGATCATCGGTCTCCCAATACAATTTTTTAATAGATGGAATTTCGCATACTGGAGGACTACAAACTCCTACCGTAAAAGTACCTACTTTTTCTACAGTCCCTTTATCTGTAATTAATTTAACTATAAAGTCATATTCCCCTGATCCCTGAAAACCGGCAATGTTTATCAGACCACCACTAGACGGCACCGAGATTATACCAAACTCAGTATATGAACCCGTCGTATTTTTGACTCTATAGTACAAAATCCCACTATTTATTGGTACAGAAGATGTATAATCTATCCTAAATGATATATTGCATTTTGCTGTTGCCATTATATTCTGTTTTTTATTATTATATTATTATTTATCGATACATAAGGGATGATTTTCTAATCAAAGAACCATCCCTTTTTACAGTATTTATTATTTGTCTTCGGAATATACAGTGACTACAAATTCTTTAGATTTTGCGAATTCGCCGCTGCTAACATCAAGAACCGTAAGCTCAAAAACATATTCTCCAGCCATTAAATTTGTAACTTCAAGAGTAGATTTATTAGTGCCTGTAAGCTTTACTGCGGGACCTTTTATTTTAGCCCAGGAATATATAAACTTTGAAGTGCCGGAACTGGTTCCTTCTCCTTCTAATTTAAAAAGCTTTTCGGAGGTGTTAACCCTATCCGGACCTTTTACTCCTGCTGTAATAACAGGAACTGAAACAGTACCTTCACAGCAATTACTATCTGTAAAATAAACACCCGTTATTACAGTAGAAGGACCTTCATCGAGATACCAATCGCTGAATTCGATGTTTTGAGTACATCCGTTTTTACTTACACTCACTTTTATTGTTGGAATGATCTTCGGATTCAAATCGCGGAAGGTATAAGTAAATCTTCCTTCTCCTTCCGGTTTCAGATTCACCAGATCGCCATTGCCCCAGAAATCCCAACTGTAGGTGTAGTCATTCCTATCTGCTTCCTGAACTTTAAAGTATACCGTTGTCGCAGCCGAACCGTCTGTCGGATAAACAATATCAACAATATCGATTTTTACATCTTTCTGTTTAGTGACTCTGATGCTGCAGTTGGTCGGTTTTCCGTTTACAGTAAAGGTAATTTCCTCATCATACAATTCAGGGTCTACCAATGCCGGATTAAAGAAGTATTGTCTGTCGATCAGTTCCACACCCGCATCCAAATCCGTATTAGCTTTCACAACTCCGTTCATCGGGAATACGGTAAAAGGTATATGACTTGCATTAGTACAAATAACAGAGGTTGGTAAAGTTAATTTAACGTCAACTTTCGGCGTACAGCAGATGTAAGGGATTGAAAAGTCTGCCACAACTCTTAAGTCTCTCCCATTAATCTCATACACAATCGCAAAAGTACCTTTCTTTCCTACTCCTCGCTGATGTTCCAATCCCGGATGTTTATCTACATATTCGTTGAAATAAGCTTTGAACATATCTTTGTTATCTATGAGCTCAGCCAAAGACAAAACCATAATATCAAATCCCAACTGTTTCTCGTCCCTGATCTTCTTTATCTGTTCAAAAGCATCCTGATAAGGCATTCCCTGATGACCTTCAATATTAAAAAACGAATTGTCATCGATATTGAAATCCATCGGATTTTGTATATGTTTGTCTGATGACAGCAAACTCGCATCGTATGCTAAATTGTATCCTGAAGACCTATTGTATGTTTTATCAAAATCCCATGCTTTTAAAAATTCTTCCGTAATCTGATAGTAAAACGGAATGGCTTTTTTGCTCAAAGGACCTCCTTTCTTGGAAGGTGTAATTTTAATTTGTGCCCCACCTTCAAAAGTTTCGGTATATCTGAAATGCTGTACCTGCAGCTTAAAACGATCAATCAATGCCTTGACTCTTTGTAAGGCCTTTTCATCATCCAATACAGGCGAATTGTAAAACCGATGTCTTGACGGGTCCAGCTGAACATCTGATATTAGTTTCCCAAGCATAATATGTTTAGGAAAAGAAAGCAAATCAGGAAGGCATTTTGTAAATGATTTAGGAAGTATCTTGATGATCTCCGAACAGGTATCTGCCAAATCTTTAATAACGTCGTAAGCATATTGATAGCCTGCATTGGGTACAAAACATTCTTCTATTGCATTTTTGAAAACCTCCTGATCAACTGCAGGAATTCCTAATATCTCAGAGATTGAATTGATTTTTTTAAAAATAGCCTCACCATATCCACTCTTCCTGATAATAGTAGTGTACATTTCTTTTAGGTTGGAAGAATAAAGCTGCGTATCAATTCCTTTTTCTAAAATAAGACGTTCTGCAATTGCCCGTTCCAGCTTTACCTCTCCCATCACATTTTCTATGAACAAAGGATGAGGCTGCATGTTATCTCCTCTAAGAAGAATATTGATTCCTTTTGCTGTCGTAACGAGTACTTTGAGATTTCGAATCTGCTGAACTCCGTGGTTGTCACAATCGACTCCTCTACAAGGTTTAACTTCTTTTTCGTAACTTTCTAAATACAGTAAAAGGTATTTATCTTCTAAATCTGAAAGGTTATTGACGGTTTGAAAATCTGTATTGGCTTCCTGG
This sequence comes from Chryseobacterium tagetis, assembly GCF_016735585.2. Taxonomy (GTDB): domain Bacteria; phylum Bacteroidota; class Bacteroidia; order Flavobacteriales; family Weeksellaceae; genus Chryseobacterium; species Chryseobacterium tagetis. The sequence goes on along the minus strand of NZ_JAERSE020000003.1, from coordinate 431,198 downwards.
GCTGTTACCAGTTCCCATAGTTCGATCTGACCATTGGTTCCATCATTAAAAGCAGGATATTTTACTTTGAAATTATCATACGCTTTAAAGTGTGTATATTTTTTGCTGTCTATTTTGATGGTTTTCAAATCGCTTACATACAAATCTTTGCTTACCTCACTGGTCGTATTTAAGGTGAGCAAATCTCCGTCGGTAGTCAGAGCAATCCCTTGAGAGAGCTGTATCCCGCTCAACTGACCGCTCGTATACATAAGATCCGGTTTAAAACCACATACAATCCCCACTCCCTGCAGCATCACTCTGGATAGACGATCCTGATCTTCAAAAAAATCTAAAAATTCGTTGAACTGGGTGTATTCTATGTATTGCCCTTTACTGAATTTTCGGTATTGGGTCGATATATTACTTAATTGATTATTCATTATGATTCATTTTTAATGATTGATTATGGTAATTTTTATAAACTTCTTAGGCAGAAATGTATTCTACCTAAGAAGTATGTTATAATTGCAGAATATCTAAATTGTGCGTTTTTCCACACCTTTATTTACTCCCTCCACAACCATTTACAATGGCAGCCTGAATAGCGCTTGCATTATAACTTGAGTTCCAAGAACCCCCTGTTCCATTTGCTAATTCTCTCCAGATATACCTTCCATTGATCTGACTATTAACACCATCTCCCAGTACAATCACCTTAATTGATTTTCCAACACAAATACCTTTCAGTCTGTCTATTTCAGCAACATCTACATCATTGGCAACGTCATCATTACCACCAGGCGTGATATCTGTTATTATAATAACATATTTTGCTACACCATCTCTAAATCTTCCGGCAAAATCACGCTCTACCACTCTGCTCAATGCCATATCAGTAGGTTCAGGAGCTCCTACTCCAGATCCAAGGTTCAATCCTCCTGCCGGATTATTAAGTTTATTAAGCTGTGCTTTGAAAGAGTCAACATTATTATCAGACATTATTTCCATTGCTGTTAACCACTGGTATCTCGTTGAGTTAAATCCTGTATTGATGATTCTCTGAGCAAGAGGAAGACTTGTATAAGCAGGAGCCGTACTATAACTAGAAACCGTTCCGGAGGTATATTCGTCAGCAAGTACAATACCCAATCTATAAGCATTAGGACGTGATTGCTCTGCAATAGTTGCTACAATATTACCTGCTCCAGTTTTAGCAGCTCCAATCTGACTTCCCATACTACCTGTATAATCGAATATGAATACTACGTCCATACCTGAATCACATGGAGGTGGTGCAATATTGATCGTAACAGTTGCGATATTACTATCTAGTTCACCATCGTTGATATAATATGTAAACGAGTCTGTAAGGTTTACTGAACCGTTATGAGTATATTTGATCGTACCATCGCCGTTTAACACTGCTGTTCCGTAAGTAGGCTGAGTTTTTATAAATACTATTAATGGAGTATTTCCTAAATCATAGTCATTATCTTTAACGTCTATATTAACAGATCCTCCAATTGATGTTGAAGCGTGATCGTTCACTGCTACCGGTGCTGATTTAATATTAATAAATACCGTCGCAATATTACTGTCATTTTTACCATCATTCACACAATATTTAAATGAATCTTCAAGATTAGCAGTACCGTTATGAGTATAAGTGAATGTACCATTGCTGTTCAATACTACGGTTCCGTGAGTAGGATCTGATTTTTTAACAACAGTTAATATGTCATTATCTGCGTCATAATCGTTATCCAGAACAGATATAATGACAGTTTTTCCGAGCATACATGAAGCCTTATCGTCCGTAGCAATAGGCGGCACATTTGGTTTTTCTTTAGAACAGCATAGATAAGGCAGTGAGAAATCTGCAATCACCTGATTATCTTCAGCCGATACGGCAATTAAAACAAGACTTCCTCCCGGTTCTACCCCAGCTCTGTGCTCCAGACCTGATTTTCGTTCTAAAAATTCGCTTAAAAGTTCAGTTGCTATCTCTTCTTTTCTAGGATCTTCTTTTACAACCGTAACATCTCCTTCTACTCCTGTAGCTTTTGCAAATTCAACTTTGTTTAGTAATTTCAGCTGAGTGTCTATTTTAGACAGGTTTAGCAAGGCAGCTTTTGTATCTCCTTTTTCTCTGCTGATATCGCTGGAAATTGAGATAAGCTGTTTTCTAAGCCCTTCGATGGAAACTGTTTTCAACTCAGTTGTAGTTGTAAGAGCGCGCTCCGTTTTTTCACCTTCATTTAAAAGCAATACAGTAACATCAAAAGCCAATCCGTATTGTTTTTTAAGATCGATGATATTTTGATAAGCAGTCTCAAAAGGTAATGTTAAATGTCCTTCAACTCTATAGAAGTCATTATTATCAATGTTATAATTCAATGGATTTTGAACATAATCATCAGTAGCTAAATTGGCTGTATGATAACTTAAATTATAAGTTTCTCTATCGGTCTTTGTTTTTTCAAAGTTCCATTTTTCCAATAATGACTGATCTACATTATAATAATATGGAATCGCTTTATCACCCAGTCTTACATAAAGATTGGAAGGGGTGATTTTAACAGGTCCGATATAGGTTTGGAACCCATTTATCTTCTGCACAAAACGATTGGCAAGCATTATAATTCTCTCGTAATTTTCATCATCATTTGTCGTTACAGGTGAATTATAAAAACCATGGCGGAAACGGGTATATTCTCCCAATTTTAATGTTGCTCCAACAGGCCCCAACATAAGGTGCTTAGGGAAAGAAGCTACCCCTGGACAACATTCTGCATTAAGATCCAAGATCAACCCTTTTATCTCGTTATAGGTATCGATCAAATCTTTTAGCAAATCATATCGATACTGATAATCGTCAAATTTTGAGTCAGCATCTTCCAATAAAGATTTCAATTTTCGGCTAAGCGATTCCCCTTTTAAATCTACACTTATGTTAAAAGTCGCCGCAATGGCATTAAAACCGTCACTTAAGTCTCCAATAACTGTATTCGCAGCTTGAAATCTTTCTCTTAAGTTCGATGAATTTTTAACTGTAGCATCTAAAATAACTCTCTTAGCTTCTATTTTAGGTAAGTGATCATAAAGGTCTTCATACGCATTGTGAACATTATAAATCGTGTCTTTCGCATCGCCTTTAGAAAGGAGATCTGTAACGACCTGAGAATCTGCCAAAAGTACTTTAAGATTAGAAACCTGCTCTGCTCCTGTATTATCACAATCAGCGTCTTCGCACGGTGACTCATCGTTAGAATAGCTTTCTAAATACAGAATGATAATTTTATCATAGATATTACGGATAAAACTTAATTCCTTGAAACCTGTTTTATCATTTAGCAGATCAAATTCATTCTGCGTAATCACTTCTAAAAGCGGCACCTGTTTACCATCGATACGGAAATGTTTGTATCTGATAGTATCTTCATATTCTCTATAATATTTATACCTCATGCTCTCGAAGTTGATATCAACTTCTGACGGGCTACTTATTTTCTTACGCAGTGTTATCAGGTCTCCGTCCGTAGTAACTCCGGCACCCTGAGTAATCAAAAGTGTATTAAGATTGTCTAAAACACTATCTTTTACGGGTTGAGAATCTTTTTTGGTAGGCAACAGTGTAAGATCAGAGTATGTCGATTCAAAACCGCATACCAAACCTACTCCACTCAAACGGGTTCTTGATAATCTGTCCTGATCTTCGAAATAGTCTATGAATTCGTTTAATTGCCCTTCCGTTAACGCCTGATTTTCGTTGAACTTTCTATATTGGGTTGTTATATTCTCTAATTTAGTATTCATTGTTTGTCAATTTTTATATGTTTGATTGTCCTAATATGATTTTTCCGTCTAAGCTGTCATTATCATCTCTCGCACAGTCCAGAAGTCTTCCCGGTCTATAGATGTTATTTAAGTGGGTAAGAGCAAGCAGTAAATCATGAATGCTGTTTCCTAAATTCGTAGTATTATTTCTGGATTTATCTGAAAGATATTTCTTGAAAGCCACTTCAAATTCAGCAAGATCATTCTGAGCGGTTTCTTTTTCGCTCAACCGGTCTCCTACCCAGCAAATTTTTGCCAGCACATGAGCCGGAATTTCCTGTCTGATAACCGTTTCGGCATAGCGTCTAAAATCAGGATCCTGAAAACGGTAGGCAAAACCAGGTAGAACAACGCTTACACGGTAAGAATAGGGATCAAAAACATCTGTTTCGCAATCTTCTTCACAAGAAGACATGAAAGCTTCTGAATATTCTACCGAACCTGTTGCCGCTTCTTCGTTTTCGATATCATACATGATCTTAAAGGTACCTTCGATAGACATACAGCCAATCCCACCCATGAGTTTATAATCTTTAGTAGTCGGCTTCAGCAATAAGTGTTCGACAAGGAAAATACCTTCTTCTGTAAACTCATATTTAAAATACTTTACTGTCTTTCTGATTCCTTCTTTCAGCTCTCCGAGAGTCGTATAAGGATTCGTTTTTTTATGAACAGCGATCACCGTCTGCGTATCATCTATAATTTCAAAATAGAAGTTACCACCTAATGAAACACGGATTTTTATATTTCCAATCAGGCAATAATTGTCCTTACATTCTCTTAACTTATCTATCGTATCCTGAAGATTGTTCTCATTCAGTTTTTCCAACTCATTTTCGAGGTCTTCCTGATCGATCTGAATCGTCTGGTAAACGGCTTCATTTAAGTTTTTGGTGGCAGCATACTCAATTTTGTAAGTATCTACCGATGACAGGATAATATTACTATCGGCATCTTTTATTTTCCATGAGTAGATATCTTTATTCTCGCTGTCTTTTGCTTTAATAATGGAAACAGCTGATTGTGATAAATTTCTCTGGGTATAGTTTTTAATTCCCAACAAACGGGCGATTCTTTTCTGTGCTCCGGAAATATTTGTAGTATTCCAAACATCTGCATCTGAAAACAAGATATAATTGTAGCCTAATCCACGATCTTTACTTAATGAAGGATATTCTTTTAAGAAGTTTTCTTTGTTGCTTAAAACAATTTCGTCGGTAGATTTTCCATACAGTGATTTCATTAAGAAAGTATAGTCACTGAATGTTTCGGCAAAACGTGAAATCAGATGATCTAAAATTTCATTTCGGCGTTCCACACTGTTGTCCAGTTCTTCATATAATGAATCTGTAAGCTCATCATCATTTTCCGTATCATAATCAGAGACCAGCTCATCAAAACCTTTGATGTTTTTAAGAGCCTGTGTAAAGAATGTTCTTTTTAAACCACCATTTACACTTAGTATTTCTTTTACTTTTTCAAGGTGTTTGAAATAGCCGGCAAGAATCTGATCAAAAAACAGTAAATATGCTTTCAGCTGTTTTGCCAGCGCTTCTCTCTCCGGATTCTGATTTCCTATAATCCCTGATGTTCCCACTCCGTAGGTATCCGGAAATTCATTTAAAATAGTCGCATAGTTCGCGATATCATAAGAAGTTCCCTGCGGTAAAGGCAATTCTTTATTTTGTCTTGCATCTTCTCTAAGTGCTTCTTCCTCTCTTTTAAGGGTTTCCAGATAGTCCTGAACCTGTTTATCATTGATGTTTAAAGGAAGAGATCCTTTACTGTAGCTGAATGAACTCAGTTCACACAGTTCAGGTTTTCTGCCTTTTTCAATGCAGATCAGCCAATCGTTGCTCTGTTTTACGACATTATCACATCCCGCGATAGAAATTTCATGGATTTCTTTTACCCCGTCAATTTTCATGATCTCACTGATGATATCAGAAAGACGGACTTCTCTTCTTAACTGACTGTTTTGAAGTTCTTCGGTATCGATAAAACCATTTTCCAAAAGGGGTCCTTCAAAAATCTGATCTGTAGTCAGCCCTTTTTCAAGCATTTGCTTCAAGGAATAGAAATGAACTTCCGGAGACAGGTAATTATTAATCGCTCTTAATACTTTAGCATGCACAAACTCTTCATCGGCTTTATTTACAAGTCCGATACGGGCACATACAGCCACAGCCTGAGTTTCGATTTGTTTAATTTCAGCCAAGTCTTCGCAAAGACTTCTGTTGGCGTGGTAGCGATCCAATATCTGAATATTGACATTCGATTTTCCGCATCCAGCACCTTCTAAATCATCAATATCTTCGGCATAATCTACATACAGATCATACAATCCTTTTACATTGAAATGCTGTGTTTTTTCTCCGATCGGTTTAAAGTCCAGCTGTCCGGTTTTACAGTCAACATATAAAGTTTCGGTTTTAGGAACCAGCCAGCAATTGCGGATGGGTCTTTTATGACCTGCCACCATGTTGATATCGATAAACAACTTTCTGTAGTCAAGCTCGTTCAAAGGTCTTGAAGGTAAAATCTCAGTAGCTTTTAGAAACTGTGTCTGAATATCTTTGCTTTCATCTTCGGATGTTAAGATATCCTCCATATTCAGGTTCATTCTCATTCCAAGATCTGTAATGGCATAGCTCAAAACTTCCAGGGTGGTGATACCGGGATCATGCGAGTTGTAATCGGTCCAAAGTTTACCTCCCAGCTCTTCTATGTATTGGATACCCGTTTTTCGTAGAAAATGAAAATCGGTCTGATCTCCGGTTTCTACATTTTTTGATATACTAATGTGTTTATTTTCTGACATAATTATGTTCTGTTCTGTTTATTATTAAATACATACCTGATCTGTAATAGCAACATTGTGCTGTTTGGCAGATACCAGGATTGATTTTGGATCTACTTCGATTAGAGATTGTTTCTGTAAAACATTGTTTACCAATATTTTTATATCATCAATATAATCTACATAGTACAACTGCTCTAAGTAAGTAATCAACTGATTCACATTTAGTTCCACATTAAAATCAATCTCTTTGGAGTCTGTAAAAGCCCAAGGCGATATGTATTTTTTAATATCTTCGTCTAATTGCTTGAGATAGAATGTTTCATCATACCCGTCAACTAATCCAACTTTCGTTTCAATCTTTGCTTCTTTATAATTTGGATTAATCACCTGAGCGTTCACATGCATCGTATTCAATTCATTGACATAATTTTGAATTTTATTCAGACTTGCCCGGCTTACTCTCGGCTGATAGACATCAAAGGCATTTTTATTTTGGATATTCGGAACCACCATCAGAGTGACGTGTCCCGGAGCCATATAGGAGTTTTCGGAAGTATGATTCAGACATTTTACTTTAAAGACTTCCGGGAATTCCTGTAATACCAGTTGTTCGTAATCCCATTGGGTAATGGCTCTGTGTTTATGTCTTAATCTTTCACTAACGCGTCTGTAAAATTCCGTATCCGCTTCTTTATATTTACCATCGAAGGAATTATAAGGCTGGCTCACCGATTTTACCTGAGGAACTCTGGTGATCAGTTTCGCAATGGTTTCTGCTTCTAGTCCATTATTTAAATGAGACAGATCATTATCCTGATCCTGGAATGTTGCTAAAACAGCCTGTGTATATATTCCCTGAATTTTGCATACGGCATCATAGCTCCTTCTTGATTTGGCTCTGATCCAGACCAATCCGTCCGTAAATCTTGTATGGGCTGTATTGATATCTCTAGGAATTTTAAATTTCACAATCCCCGATTCCAGAAACTTTCTGGTTTCGTTTTGCAATATCTCACCTGAGAGATCAATCCATGTATTATTTGAAAGGATATGCCATTCTATAAATTCTTTTTCCTGGAAAGTTTCTACCAAAGGATTTTCACTTCCCTCCAACATTTGAATCAATAATGAAACGGTTGTTTTTGGTGTCGCTTCCAGACCAATGTATAATTCGCCTCCGTTTTCGTGTACCGGTACAATGCTTTTTGTTTCAACTTCTTTTTCGTATTGTCCGAATGCATCTTCATGGTATACCTGCACTCCTTTGCTTTTTGAAGCTGTTCCGTCAGATTTTCTGTCCAAGTATGAGTAAGCATTTTCTTTAGCACTGTAATTCAGTTCCAGATCTTCCGCAAAAGGAATATAAGGCTCATTGGGAATGAGTTTATTACTATCTGCCTTGCTCGACAACGCCAGTGTGTATAATTTCGGATATACATCCTGCAATGAAGACTGGTTGAACGTTAATCTGATCGATTCACTTGTTCCTGCTTCATTATTTATATTATTGATGGAAAATTGAGTTCTATAGGCATTTCCGTATTTTTTAAATACTTCAACACCATTAGCTTTTGCATACCATATTTCTTTATCCAGCAAAGCGATATCTGCTTTGAAATACGCGTCAGAAGTTACAATTGATGAACTTTTCAGCGCTTCAAACTCACTTAAGCTGATATTTTGATTCGGCTTAATGACGTATGCATTGTATGAGTCTTTGATAGAATCCGGAGTGTTTTTCCAGTTGATCGTAATGTCTGCTTTTTGCCATTTTTTGGAAAATAGTTCAGGGCATTTGATGTAAAAATTAGACCCTTTAATAGGTTGCGCAGTAAACGGATAATACGGTTTTTCTGCATTTAAAGCTCCATTATCATTTTCAATCTGAATTGATTTTACTCCTTTTACATCAACTGATATTTCTATATTTTTGATTAGTTTTTCTGAAAGAGCTTCGTATACATCATAGTATTTTTCTCCTTCAATCATAAACCTTACCACCGGAAAATCGGTCTGGAAGGTTTCTAACAATATCTGTTTATTATATGGTACAACAGCCGGGAAATCTTTTGACAATGTAAAAGAAAGCACCAAGCGGTTTTCTTCGTTTTGAATACATTTTAAAACAATGTCTGATAACCATTCTTTTTCCCCGCTACAAAGTACTTTAATATTGTTTTCAATATCAGATTTTGAAATATTCTGTAATTTCTGAGTCGAATTTTTAGTAAAATCGATTGTAAGGTTAACTGTTCTCTCGCCTTCTTTTAAATCAAATAATGATGATGCCACCGAAAAGCCCAGTTTAGCTTTTGGAAGTTCTTTGTAAATAGATTTGTCCGAAACGGTTTCATCAGCATTATATCCAAAAGGCCACCAATAGTTGCTGTCTTCTGATAATTTATCGCCTAAACCATCTGCAGTACCGGCTACCGGAGCCATTTTCAGCTCTCTTTTTTCAACATCGTTTAAGAAGCTTTTTACCTCAACTACTTTTGCCTGGTTGGCGATGAGCTCTTCATTTGTTTTGTAAACACGTTTTTTTCCACTGGCGTCTTTATCACCATCCAGCAATGTCCCGCTTGGAATTTTTTCCTGAATAGCTTTTTTTGCCAATTCAAAGATTACATAAACCTTATCTGCTTTTGCATCATTTTTCTCAATCTGAAGGATCTCATTATAGTAGAAATCCAAATGCCTTTTGGTCAGATTATTGAAGGCTTTTTTAGAGAAATCCAATAGTTTTAAGAAACAAACAAATAAGGTCAGGTGAGGAGTCAGGCTGCTGTCTTGTTCAAACTGGGACATAAGGTCTGTAACCTGTTTTTTCATACTTTTATATTCAACACTTTCCCTGCGCGGGATCGCATTGGCATCATCACCCAGGAAGAAGTTTCCCCAGTTTCCCTGTGGTGTTGTATTATCATCTTTGTCAAAATAGTTTACACGTTGAGCAAAGTTGTTTGCGAATAATAGCCAATCAAACAAGTCGAAATCGTGTAATTCAAGATTGCCCGGATCTAATTCTGCTAAAAAGCGCTGCATTTGTGATTTTCCTTCACGATAATGTGAAAATGTATCTGTTTTTTTCATTTGTTTATATTTATCTTTCTATGGTCAGATGCAATACTTATTGTAATGTTGGTAGTATTCAAAATGGCTACAGACCTCCTGTAATTCATTATATTTCGGTAGCTTCTCCCTGGTAGAAAGGGAAAACCATATTGCTTCTTGTATTCGTATTTCTTACTTCGTAGTCAATGTGTATCAAAACTTCTCCTTCAAGTTCTTCCTGAGTATCTATTTCAATACTTAAAATGTTTATTCTAGGTTCGTGGTACAAAATAGCACGCTCAACGATTCCTTTCATCTGGGTAATTAACGTTAAATCCAGAGGTTTGAAGAGCATTTCCTGCAAGTCACATCCGTAGTCGGGGAACATGACACGTTCTCCTGGGCGTGTTGACAATAGGATCATAAGACTGTTATTGATGTCTTCTACATCTGTGGTCATTGCCAGTTTCCCTTCAGTTTCCCTAAATTCAGGCGGAAAGCTCCAGCCTATTCCTAAAAAATCTGTATTTATTTTCATACTTTATTGGTTATATTTAATTGTAACATCCTGCATCTGTAACATAGCGTTTCAGTTATTCCAACTGTTTTGTTATTGATGTTTTTTACATTTCTATTTTTAGATAGATCCTATTTAAATATTGTTTTGTGATTGCTACAAAATCTCTTTTTAAATATTATCCGCCTATTAAAACAGTAGCTTCACCCGCCGTTATTACCCCTCCATGTGCGGTAGAATCTCCCATTCGTGCGGCAGGTTTCCCGCCTATCAAAACACTTGAAGATCCCGATGCAATGGTATCTAGCGGACCTGTACATACTGCTTTATCTCCTACTCTTGCCGCAGGTTTTCCGCCTATAAGTACGGTCGGTTCTCCTGCCGGAATGATTGGTCCTCCTACGTGAGGAACAGTTCCTGTTACCATAGGACAGGTATGCATATCTGTAATTCTTGCTGCCGGTTTCATGGTATTAGTTGATTTTAACTTGAGATCCTTTTACTACTGTTACTGCTCCCGATTTAAGCTCAGAACCTGAACTTCCTTCTGCTTTCAGCTGAGCGCTTGCTTTTACATTGATATTAACTCCTTCCATACTGATGTCGCCTTTAGCTTTAATCTTGATGTCTTTCCCGCTTTCTATACTGATTCCGTCTTTATTAAGAGTCAGAATATTAGAATGTTCATCTTGAATTTTAATCACATCGGCGTCTTCGTCCAGAATCACTTTTTTACCTTTTGGTGTTTCAAGGGTGTATGAAATCTTCTCATCATTAAAGATCATTTTCATTTCGCTTCGGGTAACGAATCCTTTTTCGTTATTATCATCAGAAGCTACAATGGGAGCCGGTTTTGTACTGCTGTTCAGCATTCCCAATACCACTGCATCATTGGGATCATCATTTATGAATCCGATAATGACTTCATCTCCGATTTCCGGTCTGAAGAATGATCCTCTGTTTTCTCCTGCATCCAAAGTGGCAACACGTGACCAGATTCCCTCTTCTTCGTTATTGATAATGGGTATTTGTACTAAAATTCTGTCTTCGCCATCCGGATCCGATTCTAATTGCGATACGACTCCGATGTGTAATCCACTAATTGCAGGAATAATTCCTGAACCCGGCATTTCGTTTACGTCGTAGGCTTCTGAAAACCATGTCGGAGAAAGTCCGAATTGAGCATCAACCAGCCAGTTTCCTTCGGCGATTTCGTGACGAACTCCTGTTACATATATTTTTCCGTTGAATCTGTTCCCCACTCCCTGCAGCGTTAATGAAACTCCCGGTTTTACAGATGGAATCCCCTGAAATTTTACTCTTCCTCTTGTTTTGGCTAATTGCTGGAAGGTTGCTTTCGCATCTCCCCATTCCTGCAGCTCACCTTGAGTAAGATTTCCGCCATGTTTAAGCTGAAGGTCTTCAATTCCGAAAACTTTTGCTAAATCACCCGATGAAAGATTTCCATTAAGATTGATTGCCGGATCCTGCGCTTCTACTTCCGTCAGTTCCTGATCGGTATAGCTCCAGGTTTTGGCTGTAATTTTATTGAATTGATCTCTTGCGTCAATTTCTCCGTCAAATTCGTGTACTGATGATCCGTAAACCACTGTTTCCACCTCTTTTCCACTAAAATCAGGTTTAGCAACTTTGACTTTCCCATCTTCTACAAAACAAAGTTTACCGTTTGCCTGCGCTCTCGTCAGCATAAAATCCCAATCGGAAGCCTGATACTGAACCAGTTCTTTATGTGAGTTTGAAGTCGCTTCAACATCAGCAGTCGCACCGCTGTTGCCAATTAATTCTTCGATGATATCGCTGTCTTTGCTGTCGTAGAAATATTTACTTTTTCTTCCCAAGGTCATTTTTACAGCTTTATCTCTGCATTCTACAATCAGATAGGAAGAACCATTTCTGATTTTTATGTTATGTTTTACAACCACTCCTTTAAAAATCGTTTCCTCTTCAGAGTGATATCCAGCTGTGATTTCAATTTCTTTTCCGGGAATCAACAGGTCTTCATTACTTAATTTGAAATCCTGTTCCGGTACACTTCCGTCTAAAATAACAATACGAGCATAGGGAATTCTGTTGACTTCTTTTTCCACGACAATGCTTTTCACCCCGTACTTTCCTGGCAATTCTGTACCTCCGGACATCACTTTATAAGTTATTAAGTCTGGATTTTTTGATGTTTTTATATATCCGCTATTGTTCATATTATGATACTTTTTCTATTGGCGGAAAATATAGTTCAGTCCCTGGTTTTAACTGTCTGAAATTGATAAGACCATTTATCTTAGCTACTTCCAAATAATATTTAGAATCTCCGTAAATTTTTTCGGTCATTAATGGTAGAGTTTCCCCATCTTGTACTGTTCTTTTATGTGTGAGATCGGGAGAACTATTATTTTTTATTAATGCTTCTTCTATTTGTGTAACAGTTCCTCTAAATTTTGTTTTTAATATCGCTCTAAGAGGAGCTCCATTTTCTGAAAAGAGAGAATAATCCACTACTAAATCGAGTAAAACTCCTTCAAAATTCAGTGTTCCCCAAGATATTGTAACAATATGTGGCTTATGTATCTTTCCATCATAAGTTCCTGTTGTATTTAAAAATTTTTTAAGCTGTTCACTAACTGAGTCTTTTTTAAATGGATCATTTTTTATGATTTTGTTGATCAATTTATTACCCGTATTCTGTTGAGTAACTCCTGTTCCGTCTAGTAAAAACTCAAGATCTAATTCTGGAGATTGAGTACTTTCATATTTCAGATTATCCAAAATACTTCCAGAAGCTTTCTCAGAATTATATTCATTTTTAAAGGCCAATGAATATTTTGTCGGATTTATAGGGGCATTAAAAACTTTTGCTGAATCTTCTTTTGCCGTTATTTTTACCTTATTCATTATCTTTCTTTTTTACGTTGTTCTATATTTACTGCTTGCTCTACACTTTCGCTAATTGCCTTCAGGATTCGTGCTTCATCTATCGATTGAGCCGTTGTCGTCGTTGCTGCTGTTTTTTCGTCCACATTTATTTTAATGTGAAGCTCTTTTATTTCTATTGGCATTTCGTTTGTTTTTAATCGATTATTAATATTTAAAACATTAAAAACCAATGATTTAACATATTTATTTTAAAAATCTAAGCACATAAAGAGTCTGTTCAGCCTTAGTGATAGACTAATCTGTTATTTTTTGAAAAAATTATTTTGCTAAAAGTTATCTTTAGGCTAAAACACTTTCACGTGCTTAGATTTGATTTAGAAATTACAAGCCTAAGCTTGCTAACGATGAAGGTATTGTGAAATATCTATATTTCAGTTCTATTGTTTCAATAGCAAGTTTGTTTTCTTCTGCGCTGAATTCTGAAACTTCCCATTTTACCGGGTATGCCCCAACTACATTCCAAACCATTAAAGGTGCTGTAGACTGTAGTCCTCCTGAAAGAGTAACAATCAGGTTTCTGGGTTCAAATTCGAAGTTTTCCATAGCATTTCTGCACCAGCTTATCAATCCTGAACTTACGATTAACCCACGCTTAAGAACTAAATTATTATATTTTGGTCTCAAAGGAAGCTGATGAGTAAATCTGTTCTCGCCTCCTTCGGCATATTCTTCCGTTGGAATATCTGTTAATAATCCAGATACAGACTGAAATCTGGAGTCAATACCCTCTGTTGTTGAAATCCCGTTAACAATAAAAGAGAAACTGGTTGGAGGATATAAAAGAGCCATGATTAATTATTTTCAATAGTTAATCCTTCGTGCGCAATTTCTAAAGTCTCAATAGCGACCTCATTACCTTCAGCTTTCAAATCACTTGACAATAATTTAACAGGGAAGGCATTTTTCACTTTCCAGGTTACTGCAGGCTCTCCGTTCTCATCTAAAAGAGAAATCGTAATGGATCTACGTTCTACTGTATTTAGATGAATGGTCTGGAACCAAGCATAAAAATCGTTGTCTGACTTAAACGTTCCTCTTTTAAAGGTAACGTTACCGTTAACAGTCAATCCAGGCATTTTCATCTTGCTGAAATCCGGGCTTGCCCCGTGTCTGTATTCAATCACTCCAACTTCAAGATTTAATCCTGATACTTCCTGAAATCCTACTTTTGTCCCGCCCCAATCTACTTCAAAGGCAAACTTTACTAATGGATATGTACTCATAATTATTTTTATATTTAATTGTTATTTAGTTTGATGTATTTTTTATGATTCCTGTAGCTTGTGTGAAAAACGTAACACAATAAATTCAGCTGGGCGTACTGCCGCCATACCGATCTCAATGTTCATTCTTCCTTCCAAGATATCCTGAGCTGACATCGTTTTGTTCAAACCTACACTTACATAGTAAGCGTCTTCAGGCTTGCTTCCTGCCAATGCTCCGTCCTGCCATTGCTGGTTTAGGAAATTCTCGATCATAGTCTGTACACGGATCCATGTATTGGCTGTATTGGCTTCGAAAACGAAACGTTCTGTTGATTTTTTCACAGATTCTTCTACCATAGTGAAGAAACGACGTACGGATACATATCTCCATTCGTTGCTGTTTCCGTCTAAGGTTCTTGCTCCCCAAACCAAAGTTCCTTTTCCTGTAAACGTTCTGATCGCGTTGATGGATTTTCCGGCTGTCGGATCTACGTTAAGATCTTCCTGATCTTCGTGAGAAATTTTCACTGTTGGTGCTACTACATAGTTAAGTCCAACATTCGCTGGGGCTTTCCATACTCCTGAAGTACTGTCTACTTTAGCGTACACTCCGGCCATAGATGATGATGGAGCCAATACCACTTTTTTAGACTCAATTACTTTTTTAGACTGGTTGTACAATTCTGAACTCTTTGATTTCAATGCTAATAAATCTGCAACAGCAGGTGTAACATCTACAAGAACTCCTGCTGAATTTGTTACTTTATAACTTGTGATTTTAACATCTTTATCTTCAAAGTTATAGCTTAAGATAGTTTCCAATTTCGGATAATAAGCTGCTCCATATTTTAAACGCTCACCACTTGGCCCAGAGCTAGGTCCTGAAGTTCTAAATGCCTCAACGTCTCCAAGAACATCCATAATGACAAATCTGTCTTTCAGATCTTCTGCCTGATCCAGAGCTAATTCGTATAAATCATAAGCGTCTCCTGCATTTAAACCTTCAGCATCAGGAAAAACAATAAGGGTTGGCTCGTCTTCTTTATCTAACGTATCAAGACCGTCTTTTAAATCATCAAAGTCTACTGCAACCGGATAACCTACTGCTGTATTCCCTACAGAAACAATATAACATGGTCCTCCACCGTTAGCAAAATACATTTGCATCGCATAGTACATTTTGAAGATACCTAATTTACTATTGTCGAAATCTGCTGTAACAACATCATCTTTAATAGAAATTTTGATTGTTCCACCGTCATTTTTTGCTTCTCCAAAAAGTGTTTTGTACTCCAACATAGAAGAGATTCTTGTCGGCTCATTTTTCGGTCCTTGCCCAGTATATCCAATAAAAGCAGGAATAGCTGTTTCTACTTGTGCTACAGAAGGTGGGAATTTTGCAATTTCCTCTACGTAGACTCCAGGTGTTTTGTAATTCATTTTTTTAAATTTTTAAGTTAATAATTAGTTATTTTCAATAGTTAATCCTTCGTGCGCAATTTCTAAAGTCTCAATTGCTACCTCATTACCTTCAGCTTTCAAATCGGTTGAAAGTAATTTAACTGGGAATGCATTTTTCACTTTCCAAGTTACTGCTGGCTCTCCGTTCTCATCTAGAAGAGAAATCGTAATGGATCTACGTTCTACTGTATTTAGATGAATGGTCTGGAACCAAGCATAAAAATCGTTGTCTGACTTGAACGTTCCTCTTTTAAAGGTAACGTTACCGTTAACAGTCAATCCAGGCATTTTCATCTTGCTAAAATCTGGGCTTGCCCCGTGTCTGTATTCAATCACTCCAACTTCAAGATTTAATCCTGATACTTCCTGAAATCCTACTTTTGTCCCGCCCCAATCTACTTCAAAGGCAAACTTTACTAATGGATATGTACTCATAATTATTTTTATATTTAATTGTTATTTAGGTTGATGTATTTTTATGATTCCTGTAGCTTGTGTGAAAAACGTAACACAATAAATTCAGCTGGGCGTACTGCCGCCATACCGATCTCGATGTTCATTCTTCCTTCTAAAATATCCTGAGCAGACATCGTTTTGTTCAAACCTACACTTACATAGTAAGCCTCTTCAGGCTTGCTTCCTGCCAATGCTCCGTCTTGCCATTGCTGGTTTAGGAAATTCTCGATCATCGTTTGTACACGTACCCATGTATTGGCTGTATTGGCTTCGAAAACGAAACGTTCTGTTGATTTTTTCACAGATTCTTCTACCATGCTGAAGAAACGACGTACGGATACATATCTCCATTCGTTGCTGTTTCCGTCTAAGGTTCTTGCTCCCCAAACCAAAGTTCCTTTTCCTGCGAATGTTCTGATAACATTAATTGATTTTCCCGCTATTGGATCTACATTCAGAGCATCCTGGTCTTTATTAGAAATTTTTACTGTAGGTGCTTCTACGAAATTAAGTCCTAAGTTAGCCGGTGCTTTCCATACTCCTGAAGTACTGTCTACTTTAGCATACACTCCGGCCATAGATGATGATGGAGCCAATACCACTCTTTTAGATTCAATTGCGTTTTTAGCCTTGTTGTAGAAATCAGAATTCGTTGATTTTAATCCTGCTAAGTTTGTAATCCCAAATTCACCAGTCACTACAACATTCGCTTCGTTAAAAGCATAGCTTAAAATTGTTTTTAATTTTGGGTGATATGCTGCACCATATTTTAAGCCTTCAGCATTTACTTTACTCCTAAAAATAACCTCATCTCCAAGGACGTCCATAATAACGAATCTGTCTTTCATCAGTTCTGCCTGCTTCAATGCTGTATTGTATAAAGAGTAAGCAGCAGTGATATCAGCAGCACTAACCGTAGAAATATCAGCTACATAAGCAGCAGCATCTTCCGCAATAGCTTTAGCGGTGTTAAAAACAGCAGTAAAAACAGCAGCAGCAGCAGTAGCAGCAGTCTTTACACTAGTAACAGTAGCATTTGAAGCATCACCCGCAACTTGAGCAGCATTTGCAACTGCTTTAGCCGCTTTATTCTTAGCAACCTGAACAAGATCAGCAGCATCAGTAACAGGATAAGTACTCACTTTAGCCACAGCAGCAGCCACAGCAGCTTGTATATCGGCACCACCATTAGCAGCAGCAGCAACATCGGCAGCAGCAGCTTTAGCAGCAGCAGCAACCGTTTCGTCATCTTCCGCTACTTCGACATTATCAGTAGCAGCAGCAACTTCAGCAGCAGTAGGAACTAAACCTTGAAGATCGGGGAACACGATAAGAGTGGGTTCGTCTTCTTTTTTCAGTAATTCAAGACCATATAATAAGGTTCCTTCTGTTATAGAATCTCCTACCGTCACCGAACCGCTATAATCTCCTACTGAAACAATATAGCAAGGTCCTCCGCCATTCGCGAAATACATTTGCATGGCATAGTACATTTTAAAATCACTTACCATAGTTTGTGTTGCCGTTGCAACACCATCTTTGAAGGCTACAGAGAAGGCTTCCGGATTTGCTTTTCCAAAAAGTGCTTCATATTCCAACATAGAAGAAATTCTCGTTGGCTGATTTTGTGGTCCTTCTGCTGTATACCCTATAAAAGCGGGAATAGCTGTTTCAACTTGCGCTACGGAAGGTGGAAATGTTTCCAGTTCCTCCACATAGACTCCAGGGGTTTTGTAATTCATTTGTTAAAAATTTTAAATTAATATTAATTATTCCTCGAAGCAGTACTTCGAATGTTCATTCATGATTGAATGTGTTGTTTGAATTATTGTAATTTGTGTGAGAAGTTCAATACGATAAATTCTGCCGGACGTACTAATGCTACCTTCACCGTTACATTCATCGTTTTATCTTTATATTTATCCAGACCAGTTTCAACAGAATAGGCTTCTTTGGAAGTACTTCCTGCTAATGCACCATCTATCCATTGCTGGTGAAGAAAATTTTCCAGCATTGTTTTGGCCCGTAACCAGGTATGGGATATATTGGGTTGATCAATGAATGGCTTGAGTGCCTGGTTGATTGCCTGCTCAATCATATCATAATAACGGCGTACCTGTATATATTTCCATTCATTATCTTTATCCTCTTCTTTCTTGTCTCTCCCGTCGAGTGTTCTTGCTCCCCAAACCAAGGTGCCTTTTCCTGTAAAAGTTCTGATCGCATTGATCGATTTTCCTGAAACATCAATATTCAGCTCCGATTGTTCTTTATCTGAAACCTTTTCTGTAGGTGTCACTACATAATTAAGACTCACGTTTGCCGGGGCTTTCCATACTCCTCTTACGCTGTCTATTCTGCCGTATACTCCTGCGATTGTTGATGATGGTGGCAGAATAACATTTAATGATCTTATCTCTTTTTTTACCTGATTATAGAGTGCAGAATTGGATGATTCTAAATTTTTAAGGGTGATACCGTCTGCATCTCCTACTTTGTCTTCTGCAGCTTGAATTGCTTCTTTTAATACTCTAAACTCTTCACTAAAGGCAGGTTCATTGTCTTCTGAACCTTCAGGAATCATAAAATCGTCTATCGTTCCGTCATATATCGCTTCTAATACAGCTTTTGCCTCTATAATAGCTACTTTTAAAGCTGTTTTTACATCTGCTGTTTCCTTAACTTCTTCTGCAATGGCAATAGCCTGAGCTAGTAAATCAGCAAGAACAAAAGCATCTGCAGACCCAATGGTAATTTCTTCAATGGCTAAAGTTCTCAATTCCTCTATAGCGCTACTCTCACCGACATAAAAAGTACCACTGGTTTCTCCTGTATTTTGTAAACCGGTATGTACTATAGGCGTTTTATCATCAAAAGTATAGTTCAAAATGGTTTTTAAATGAGGATAGTACGCAGCAGCATGGCTGGAAGTCTTTACTTTACTTCTAAAGTAACTGATCGTATTAAGATTTCCTGATGAGGTAGTAGAATTTCCATAATATGTATCTACTATCACAAATCTGTTTTTCACCTGTTCAGCCTGAGTGATTGCTTCATTATAGATTTTGTAGAAATCTTCCTGGTCTGTTAATAAGGTAGCATCGGGAAAAACAGTAAGTGTTGGTTCCTTTGAATTTTCAATCATATCCAAACCATTTTTCAAATCAACATAGTTGACTTCTGAAGAGGTATAATTTCCTACAGAAACAATGTAACAAGGGCCACCACCATTGGCAAAATACATTTGAAGGGAATAATACATTAAAAACTGTACTTCGGGGGCTATAAGCTGTACTCCTTTTCCTTCTACATCTTTCAGCTGAATATTTTCTTTTTTTGCTTTTCCAAAATACTTTTCATATTGCAAAAAAGAATCGATTTTGAATGGCTCATTATAGCCCTCCGTTGCAAACTCAGTATACCCAATAAATGCCGGTATAGCTGTATCTGCTAATGTAACTGAGTAAGGAAGTCTTGTAATTTCTTCAACTGAAACACCAGGTGTTGTTGGATTTGACATGTTTTGAAAGTTTAAAAAGGTTATTAGTTTTTATTTTTGTTTTTATGATTAATTGACTTTGATACTTTGTATACTTACTTCATCAATTAATTTAATAGGTGTTTTTTCTACAGCTTCTATTTTGATTACGCTTATCTTGTATAAGACAGAAGGCATCACTTTTCCTCCTAATAATCCCCAAACGTAACTTAGCTGATCGAACGGAATAGAATGCAGTTCAATCCTGAATTTGAAATTTTTTGTCTCATCAGCATCAACATATTCCAAAACATTGTTGGTCTGAAATATTTCAATAGTTTTCGAAATGTTTGACAAAGCTTTATCATAGGCAGTTCTGTTTGCAGAAATCATCACGTATAAATTTAAATAAGCAGGTGGATTCTGCTTTTTCATATCATACAAAGGCGGATTTTCACTTATTGTAGTCCTTGTGTACCATGAGGCGTTTTTCAATGTAGATTCTTCCTGTACATTTAATAAAGTAATTACCACCTTATTATCAAGCAATTCGGTTTCCTCATCATGCTTTGCAATATCATCAACAACAGCGATTTCGCCATCATCATCCATTAAACCATTTTCTGAATCATTCAGTTTATCTTTTAAAATTATCAATACTTCTTTAATCATAATTTTGTTCTTTGTTATTATGATGCAAACATACAATCAGACCCACTCAAAAGACAAATATTTCGAGGGGGCAAACCTGTCTTTGCAGTAAATAATATTTCTATTTCAGTGGAATAATAATTAAAATTTAAATCACAAAACATTAATAAGCAATAAAATATACTTTAAAATTTAAGAAACACAATTTTAATAATCTAGTCTATGTGAAATATAACATCATTATTCAAGTTTAATTTTGTTATTAAAAAAAATATTTTACACCAACATAAACAGGAGGTAAATAAATTGCCGTTTTTAGTTTTTTGAGATCAATATTTATTACAAATAATTTAGGTAGTACTCTTTCCTTTTTTACACCAACCTATTCTTAAAAATTTCAACCCCTTTATGGTGGAAAAATGATTTTGTCTTTTACTGCAAAGACAGAATAGAGAGGTCTTATAATTCGTAAGATGATTTTTCTTCCTCTAATTTTGACCCCATAATTTTAAAACTCTAATCACATGAATATCAAAAAACTTTTTGGCAAGCGCAATGAAATCATTGGCGGCCATTTCAACGAACTACGATCAAAGCTTGGGGTTGCCGACCAAAATGAAGAAGCTATTTTTTCATTAAGAGAACAGATCTGTAATGAATGCCCAATAAAAAATGGCAACAACTGCAATGCTATGAAATGGCTGAATCCTAATACACTGGAAGTTGCAGATGCTCCGAAAGACGGGTTTATAAGAGGTTGTGGATGCAGACTGAGCGCCAAACAAAGATCAAAATTAAGCCTTTGTCCTGCCGGTTTCTGGGGAGGAGAATTTGATCAGAAGTAAAATAATTCCACTATTATCAATATCATATCACTAAAATCTATTGAATGTGAAGCAGGATCATATCATTCAGAAAGTCTTTGTTGAAATTACAGTCAACAACAAAGAAAAAGCATTTGGCATAAAAGAAGACATCAATAGTTTCTTGTCTATGGATGTTTTTCCGGAAATAGAAAAGTACATCAATGATTTAAAATATCAGCTGGCTGATCATACTATACAGATTCCCCTATTAGAATTGAATCTGGACGTGAAAAGTAGTTCGCTAAATACAGAATTAAAAGATAAAATTGCCCAAGCTTTTAAAGACGAATTATCAGAGATCACAAAACCCATTGAACATTCAGATCCGGAAAAAGAACATGACGTTAAGGCATATCTGATCGACAATCAGGAAAAAATGGTTCAGGCTTTTATTTATTTTTTAGAAAAAGGAGATAGGCCATGGTGGAATTCGGACAAAAAAAGTATCAATCTTTTAGAACCGGCTACATTTGATATCCTGATTTCGGTCAACTCATTTCAAAAAAAGATCATCCCTGTATTGTCAAAATCCAATGTTCAGAACCGGATTATTAATCAGCTGTCAAATGAGCAAATTGTACAGCTATATTTTGCTATTTTAGATAATAAAGAAGTAAAAATCAACTTAGATAATCATGATATAATACATCTAATATCCAAACTGAAATCAAATGACAGAGTCATTGTATGGCGTTTGATCTTAGAGCTGGTATCTAAGTATTTAAATTCTTCCTCAATCGACAATCTTAAAGAATATCTTTTCCAGCAAATAATAAAAATAGAAGCTGCAAAACCATCACAGGTAAAAAACAATCACCAGAATTGGAAAACAGTCGTTAAGATTTTCCCTTTTATTGAAGAAACCGAAATTCTTAATCACATTAAAAGCAATATGATAGCTCCTGATAATATAATAGCGGCCAAAAGTACAATAGATACCAAACATACAAGGGACACTGACCATACAATAGATTATATTGAAACTGCAAAAACTTTGATGAAGACCATTGATCAAGAAAATGATGAAACAGACTATGAAGATATAAAGCCGGAATCTGAAAAATACGTCCAAAATGCAGGACTCATTTTGATTCACCCCTTTCTCAAAACCTTTTTTGAGCATTGCGATCTCCTGGATCCCAAAACCCAACAGCTCATTGATCCCGAATTGTGCGCCCATTTACTGCATTACATAGCGACCGGAAACATAAATGCTCCCGAATACGAGATGCTTTTTGAAAAATTCTTATGCAATATTCCGTTGGAGCAGCCTATTAACAGACACATCAAGCTTTCTCGCAAGCATAAAACACAGGCTAAAAACGTAATAGAAAGTGTTCAGCACAACTGGAGCCCAATGAAAAAATCCTCCGCAGCATTATTACAAAATGAATTTTTTCAGCGTTCCGGTAAATTAGAGATTTCCAATCACGATTATATACTTACGGTAGAACGAAAAACACAGGATATCTTACTTGACAGGCTTTCTTGGGGGATTGGTCTTGTTAAATTGCCCTGGCAAAAAAAATTCATATTTATCAACTGGTAACGGTTGTTATTTTTTCAAAAGACCAGAAGGGTACTATTTTTAAATAAGTAGTGCTCTTTTTTGTTTACTATTCTTATTTAGTTAAAATCTCCTTAATTTTTGAAATTTGAAGAGTTTGCAGTCTTTTATTGAGTAATTTAGCATTGGATTAAAAATGCGTTAAGATTTCTATGAAAAATATTTTTTTTTTATTGCTCATTTCAACAGTACAACCTGTATTTTCACAAACTAAGCTGGAAAAAGCAATAACAAATCTTGAGAATAATTACGAACAAGAAAAAGTATACCTTCTTACAGACAAACAACAATATGCAGCCGGTGACCAGATCTGGTTCAAAAGTTTTGTTTTTGATGGTTACAATCGTTCTGCATTATCTACTACTCTATTCGTTGAGTTATATGATTCTGATAAAAAACTAATCGACTGGAAAACTTTACTTTTGACCAATGGTGAAGGAAGCGGAGATTTTAAACTAAAAGAAGATCTTCCCGAGCAGGTGTATTTCATCAGAGCTTATACGCCTTACATGACCAATTTCAGTGAAGATTTTCAGATTGTTAAAACGATTCCGGTCTACAATCCAGCTTCCACTAAAACATTAGAAGTTGCCAAAAGTTCTGAGTGGTCTGCAAAAGCCTTTCCGGAAGGTGGCACTTTCATCAATGGTATGCCTACGAAGTTTGCCGTAAGAATGTCTGGCAATACTTCCCTGCCTGAAAGCTGGAGCGGAAAAATAATAGACTCCCAAAATCCCAACGTATCTGTAGTAACCTTTAAATCTTTCGATAAAAACGTTGCTTCTTTTAGCCTAACCCCTGCTTCAGGAAAAAAATATCAGGTGATTATTCAGGATAATGCAGGGAAAAAGCAGACCATAGATTTACCGGAAGTAGCCAACAGCGGTCTTAGCTTAGAAGTTTCCAGTTCTAAAGACGGGATTAAATACAGTTTAAAAGGGGTGAATTTAAAACAGCAGCTCCAAAATTATAAAATTGTAGGAACCATCAACAACCATTTGGCGTACAGAGCCAATATCAATCAGCTAATTAATGAAGCATCCAGTCTTATTCCTACAAAAATAAGTAACGGAGCCAACGGTATTTTACAATTGGCTGTATTTGATGATCAGGATAATCTGGTTGCACAACGACTGTGCTTTATAAAACCCAATACTTTAAAGATCGAGAAAGCAGACATTATCGGGAAAAGCTTAAAGACAACGCCAAGATCTTTCAATAGCATTGATCTTTCTCCGGAGTCGTATTTTAAAAATTATACCGTTTTGGTAAGTGAAGACGACGGCAGTACAACCCCGGAAGAAGAAAATATACTGAGTGGTCTTTGGCTAACAGGAGATTTTACTTCAAAAATAGACGCTCCGGCGCAGTATTTCTCTGCCAATGCCAATAGTGAAGCTTTAGATGCCCTGCTTATTTCTGAAAACTGGAAAAGATTTGACTGGAATTCTGTGCTTAGCGGATCTGCCCCGTCCATCAAAAACAATTCTCTAAAATTTCTTTCTTACAGGGTAAAACCTCTTAAAAACAATGCGATGCTGAAAGACACAAATGTAACTTTGGCATTGAAACTGGGGAAAAACCCGCCTTCTGTTAATTTGTTCAAAACCGATCAGAACGGATACGTTTATTTGGATAATCTTAGCTTTGATGAGCCTTTGAGTGTTTCTTTGTTTGTAAATGCAGAAAAAGATAAGGAAGCTACTACGGATAATTTGTTTGTCACAGTAGAGCCACTTGTAATTCCTACAGAATTTAAAGGCAATCTCCCAACGACCAAATATAAGTTGGTAGCAGCTTCGGAAAATAGAAAACTTTCTCCTTCAATTTCCAGAGCCATCAATACGCAAAAAAACAATAAAAAAACGGAGAACGTTGATGTACAGATTGAAGAAGTAAAATTAGTCGGGAAGAAAAAGGACCCAAAAGAAGAATTGGATAAACAGCTTTCAACCGGAATGTTCAGTTCTATCAATTCAACGATATTTGACTTTGTGAATGAAGATCAACATGTCGCAGGATCAAATAATATTTTTGATTGGCTACAGGGAAGAGCAGCGGGATTGACTTTTCAAAAAGATAATTCGGGAGTGAATGTTCCTTATATCCGCAACAGCCCGGCAAAAGTGTATTTAGATGAGATGCAAACCGATGCCAGTATGATTGCAAGTTTGCCAGTTACCAATATTGCTATGGTGAAAATCATTAAAGGGGCAGGATTAATAGGTGATGCAGTATTAATCTATACCATGAAGGGAAACATGAAACCTAAAATCACTGAAAAAGCAACACAAAATAATAACCTGGCTATAGTAAAAGGATACGATAAGCCTTCAGAGTTTCCTATTGAAATGATCGATAACGATGCTCCGGTAAAAATCGAAAACGATACCCGAGAAACATTATACTGGAATCCGAATTTATTCGACAGTGACTACGTTCCTCCGAGAATCAAGTTTTTCAATAACGATACCGCAAAACAGTATAAAATGCTTATTATAAGTTTTGATGAAGACGACAATCTTCTTTATGATAAAGAGATTTTGAAATAAAAGCTAAACAGCATCACTTTAAAGACAAGTGATGCCGTTTTATATATAGATTTCTAATTATTGACTTCATTCAACGCTCCTAAAACCGGATGTTATTTAAAATTCATTTACCTTATCTCTCGGATCGTCCAAATGAATTTTTGCAATATCATAGCGAACCCCCTCCCTGTCTAATATTCTCACATTGTTAACAACTGTACTGAGCGCTTTCAAAAATGTCTCGGAATTTTCGTGTCGCTCATAAGCTTCCTTATTTTCCCATCCTTCCAGAAGATGGAATGTGTTTTCATCTGTCAAATCTTGTGAGAAAGCATAATAAATACAGCCTTCCAATTGGTTGGCAGCAATCATTTCAGGTGTAACGGCATCAATGAAAACCTGTCTGTCATCAGGATGCACCCTGTAATAAGCGCTTACTGTAATTGCGGTTGGCTGCGTTTTATCGTGATTATTGGAGATTCCTTTTTTTTCTAAATGATTCATATTATTTCTATTAAAATTAAAAACTGTTTTTAAATAAAAGTGACAAACTCTTCAAATGGTTTACGTACTTTTTTATTTTCAAGATTCCAGTCGTTTTCCTGATCTCTGTATCCTAAAGCTAATAGCATTGAGCTTCTTAACCCTTTAGACGATAACTTTAAAAATTCATCCAGTGCCATCGGATCAAAACCTTCCATTGGGGTTGAATCTATACCTTCCGAAGCTGCTGCAACAATAGCTAAACCTAATGCAATATTTGCCTGTTTTGCCGCATGATGAAAATTTTCTTCGAGACTCATATTTCCGAAAAATGTCTTCGCAAAACTCCGTTGATGGGCATAAGAATCCGGTTTTTTATTTTGTTTTACAATAAGATGGTCAAAAACGTGATCAATTCTTTCTTTGGTATATTCATCCCAGACTGCAAAAACCAAAAGATGTGAAGATTCCGTAATCTGGGCCTGGTTCATGGCAATAGGCAATATTCTCTTTTTGATTTCGGGATTACTGATAACGATGATTTCGTAAGGTTGTAACCCAATTCCGGAAGGCGCTAAATGAGCTGCCTCCAATATATTGTTGATTTGTTCTGAAGAGATTTTTTCGCCCGTCATTTTTTTTGTGGCGTATCTCCAGGTTAATAATTCGATGATATTTTTCATTTGATTTTATGTTTTGAATCAAGGCAAATGATTATTTGCATTTACCTTGATTGATTCGTAATTAAAAAACGCCTAATTGTCCTAAAAGTATCGTTCCTGCATTATAACAATGGAATGATTTTACTTTGCCGTTTTCTATCTTGAAGACGTCACAACAAGGCACTTCGATAGTTTTTCCTGTGGGTTCCAAAGTTCCGGAAGCCAGTTGAAGAGGGCCATTATGAGTTCCGTTCAATGACAATTCTACGATTACTGTATTTTCATCTTCCAAGACGTATAATTCGTACAATTCTCTGTGCATATCTGGAAAAGCTGTAGCAAAAACATCCACCGTTTTACCGATGTCTTGACCATAATATTTGTTTCCTGAAGATACATCCCAGAAATATCCGTCCTCTGCAAAAAGTTCTGTAAATCCTTTTGAATCCTGAACTTCGGCTATTCTGTACAATTCACGGATTAATGTTTCGTTGGCTGAATTTTGATTGATTAATGATGCTTTCATATTGTTTTATTTTAAATGTAAAAGATTGAGTTTGATTAAAATTTTTATTATTCTATTTTTTTTAACGCAAAGTTTTAATTCAGTTTTACCCATTATTTTTAGGAAGCAAAGGCAAATAAAATTTGTTGCGCGAAGCTTGAAAACATAGCCTCAGAAAATCAATTTGTTGATTCTTCTTTGCTCACTTAAATAATTAAGTCTTTAAATAAAATCTTTGCGTCAAAAAATAAATATTGAGTTTGATTAATTTTTATTAAGAATTGAGAGAATTTAATTTTTGTTGTCTACAAAAACGTATAGTTTCACAGCTTTTCCGTTTTCAAAAACGAATAAATCCATTCCTGTTACGGCATCCGGCTTTTCGGGAGTTCCGTTTTGCCAATACAGTCTTGCAATATTGTGATTTACGTCTATTGCTTTGATATGAGAAAATCTAGAATTTGGACTTTTTTGTTGTAATCCATCCACAAAACCATTGATTTCTTTGTAACCGACCGCTACAAAATGACTATCGACCATTTCAATATCACCAGCATAAATTTTTGACATTAATGCTTCACGTTTTTTAAGGTCTCTCTCGTTCCAGATGGCTAAATGTCCTTCTACTAAAGATTTAATTTCAGTTTCAGAAAGCGGTTTTAAATCTGACTTTTCGGTTTGATTTTTTACTACATCTTTAGGTGACCATAATATTGTTGCCGGATTTTTTTTCTCATATCCTTTTCCGTTGGGATAAGAAACCAGTTCCATTTTAGAACCCCAAGGTGTTACAAAATATACCCAGGTTTCACCTTCCGTATCTCCAGACGGCATCAGGAATGGCTCTCCCAAAAACTGTACTCCTTTGCTTTTAAGATAGGCTACACTTTTGCTGATGTCATTAGTATAGAAAGCAATATGGCTTGCTCCGATATCGTCTCCTCCCGGTTGCTGCAGACTTCCTTTATTATCTTTATATTCAAATAACTCTATATTGGCCCCTGTTCCTGCTTTGATCATTTTGATCGTTACAGGACCTGTTTCAGACTGCATATGATTATTCTTTTTCCAAGTATTATCCAAAGGAATCGGACCTAAATTCGTTACTGCCGAAAACCCTAGTACATCAGTAAAGAAGTTTACAGCTTGTTTCATATCCGGAACGTTGATCCCTATGTGATCTACTCCAAGAATTCCTGTTTTTTCCTGTGCTGAAGTGTTTGAAACTGCTGCTGATAATAAAAGTGCACTTGCTACTGCTGTTGCATTGGCTTTGATTTGTTTTTTTAGATTGCTCATCTTTTTAATTTTTTTGTTGTTGTTTGATAAAGCAAATTTCCAACATTCAGCAGCCTTCTTCCATTGATAAAAGCTTGAAAAAAAAGCAAACAAATGTCAATGAAAATGGTAGTTTTAAAATATGACATTCATTATAGCCCCGATTGAGCGGTGTGTTTGAGCTCTTTTCAGGATCTGTCCCGGCGGCTTCGCCGCCGGGACAGATCCTGAAAAAGCGAGTAGCGAAAGCGGGAGTAAGCTCCTAAAAAATAAAGTCTTGAGAAAATTTCCAAATCAAAAAAGGTTGGAACAAAACATTCCAACCTTTAGTTATTATTTAAAAACTTCAATTATTCACTGTATTTTGCAAGCCATTTTGCTTTCATTTCTGCTCTTGCCTTGATGAATTCCAGATCTGTTCCCTGTGCGACGGCA
Organism: Chryseobacterium tagetis; assembly: GCF_016735585.2. Taxonomy (GTDB): domain Bacteria; phylum Bacteroidota; class Bacteroidia; order Flavobacteriales; family Weeksellaceae; genus Chryseobacterium; species Chryseobacterium tagetis. Next base: position 402,475 of record NZ_JAERSE020000003.1, on the reverse strand, counting down.
TCCAGAGGAAAACGTAAAGGACGGGAACCTTCTTTCATCTGAATCAATTCCAGAATTCCGTCTGCTATCGTCTGCGGATTCATGTTAAACTCTTTCATCTTACCAAATAATGCAGCACCTATGGCATTGAACTGTTCTGTTGCAACAGGGTCATAAAGTGCTGCAATTTCTGGCTTGTCTGCATTAACTCCTGCTTTTTCACCTGTATTCATCTCTGTTGGATACACACCGGGCTGTATGGAAACATTGTCGATATTGAATTGTTTCAATTCGTCCTGTAACCCTTCTGTAATACTTTCAACACCGAATTTCGATGCAAAATAAGGAACCATAAAAGGTGAAGTATGCGCACTGGCTCCGGAAGTGATATTGATAATCAAACCACTCTTATTTTCTCTCATGGAAGGCAGTACAGCCTGATAAGTTCTGATAACTCCATAAAAATTCACTTCAAACATCTGGCGGATTCTGTCCAGACTGTAGGCTTCCAACAATCCGAAGCCTGAAACGGCGGCATTGTTGACTAACACATCAATTTTACCATATTTTTGAAGTATTTTTTCAAAAGCACTGGTTACCGAAGAATCATCGGTTACATCAATTTCAACAACTTCTAAATTGGGAAGAACTCCCAATTCTTTCGCTACGGTTTCATTTTTTCCTGAAACGCCACGCATTCCTGCAATTACGGTGTATCCTGCTTTGGCAAGCGTTGTTGCTGTTAATTTTCCGAATCCTGTGCTTGTTCCTGTAATAAAAACTGTTTTGTTCATTTTTGTCTTATTTTTAATTATTATTTTAATAAGGCAAAGATGCTGCAACAGGAAGCCTTGTTCCATTGACAAAAGCTTGAAAATAAAGCAAACAAATGTCAATGAAAATGAAGTATTTTATTTCTTAACCATATTTCTACGCAGTCTGGTAAGGGTTTCGGGGGTGATTCCAATATAGGAAGCAATCATATGTTGAGGTATACGGTTGACAATATGAGGATATTTTTCAAGGAAATTTTGATATTTTTCTTCTGCCGTAAAACTGATATTCGCTAAAATCCTGCTTTGGGAAACAATAAAACTTTTTTGGATAATCTGATTCACCAGTTGATTTAATTGAGGAATTTCCAAACATATCTTTTCAAAATCTGATTTTTCGATTAAAATCAATTCTGTAGGTTCAATGGCATCGATATTCAGACGTGATGGAGTTCCATTATGGAGGCTTTCACGATCTCCGGTCCAATAATGCTCCGGCGCAAAGTTGATGATGTGTTCTGTTCCGTTTTCAGCGATAGAAAAAGTTTTCACTAAACCTCTACAAATAAAAGTATTGTAATGCCAAATATCTCCTTCCTGTAAAAGAAATTGCTTTTTTCGCAGTTTTTTAGGTTTACATACTGATTCTATTAACTGGACTTCGTGATCTGAAAGTTCTATTTTATCGGTAAGGTATTTTAGGAAAATATCGAACATTGAGTATAGGTTATAGAACAAATGTAATTATTATCTGCCTAATTAGGAATTCTATTACGATCAAAAATTCTATAACCTATACTTATTTCTCTAATTCTCATGAAAAAATAACCATATTTTCCTTGTATATCTCCCACTTACCTGTTAATTTCCCTGTGATGGCTCATTCAGATAGTCATTATTGATATCTTTTTCTTTTTTGATATCTGTTTTTCCGAATTTATAGCTGAAACTTATCCCAAAAGAACGGAACGGTAGCTGTCTTACAGAATAGGAATCATAATCTCCCGTATTCACCGTGGTTACCTGTTTGATATATTTATTGAAAGGATTCGTCATGGTAAATCCGATGCTTGCTTTTTTGTTCCAGAATACTTTTCTCCCGGCAAGAGTGTAGGTGATGGATTGCGGATTTTTCCCTTGAATATTTTTGGCGGCAGAATTATAATTTCCAAATGCTTCTAAGACGAAATTGTTTGGAAACTGATAGTTTACATTTAAATTTAAACGGTAGCGCATTCCCATATCCAGATCTCCTACATAAATATGGCTTACAATATAGCGGTGAAATACCATTAGATTTCCACGCAGATTCAGTTTATTATTCAAAAAAGGAAGTGAAGCCGAAACGATTGCCCCAGAATTATATTCTTTCCCGATATTATCTCTTGAAGAGACAGAAACATTGGTATAGTCTACTCCATTAGCTGTAAAAACGGGATAAAATGTTGTTATCTGCTTTAAATCCTGGCTGTTGATTCTCTCTACCAACGTCATCGAAATATTTCCTCCGTTTCCAAGATTTTTGCTGTATCCGAATTCCATATTATCCCCAATTTCAGGTTTCAGTGAAGGATTTCCGGTAGTGATATTGTGCGGATCACTAATGTTTAAAAACGGATTGAGTTCTGAATATTCCGGCCTTTCAACTCTTCTTGTATATGCTAATTTTAAAGTTCCGTTATTATCAAATTTATGAGATAAAATAAGTGACGGTACAAACAAACCATACGACGGAATATTGGTTCCTGGGAAATCAATCTTTAAAGTGGTGTACTCGTAACGTGCTCCGGCTCTCAGATCCAGCCAATTAAAAAATTTAAAGGTAGAAGAAAAATACGCGGCATAAATTCCCATATCATATTTCAGATTATAGGACTGTAACGGATCTTTTTCATATTGGTTAAAAGCATTCAAAACGCTCACATCGGTTGTATTGGTAATATGCTGAAGCACTGTTTTCCCACCCATTTCAAATGTTATATTGTCTGTTAGTGGATGTACATAATCAACAGAAAGATTGTGACTGTTATCGGTTCCCGGATTATTGGCAGAGGTTCCGTTGTAAGGAAAAGCTGCTCCATACAGACTTTGATTCTGAATATAGCTGCTTTCAGGCGTTCCGTAACTCACCACATAATCTGCGGTAAGTTCCTGACCGTCTTTTTGAAATGTTTTTCTATAGCTTAAACTTCCGTCAATTGAATTCACTGTTGATCGGTTATCCGAATTTCTGTATCCTAAAATAGACTGCTCATTACCGGAAGCATCTGTAATGTATTGTTCCTGATTGATAAATCCGATGCTTTTATTTCTGAAACTATTATAGGAAATGGATCCGCTGAACGTATTTGATTTATTGATTGACCAGTCAAATCCCATTCCTGTACGGTATCCGTGTCTTTGAAAATCTGTATACCCATCCTGCAACAATCTCGTTTGAGAATTGGTCTGGCTATCCCTTGAAATTCTGTCCTGTGAAAAAGGTGTTCTTGATTTCAGCTGTGTATTTCCGCTGAAAAAAGCATTCATACTGAAATTATTATTCCTGTAGTTTAAATTCAGAGAGCCTGTTTCAAATCGTGTTCCTAAAGAACCATTGATGATTCCATTGATCCCTTTTACTTTACTGTCATTTAAAACTATATTGATGATCCCTCCTGTTCCCTGTGCATCGTACTTCGCGCCGGGACTTGTAACCGCTTCAATACTTTTGATCTGACTGGCAGGAATGGAAGCAAGCGCATCGGCAAGACTGTTTCCGAATATGCTGGAAGGTTTTCCGTTAATCAGAAATCTGACATTGGGATTTCCCTGCAGTTCTACATTTCCGTCTGCATCTACGGTTACCTGCGGTACTTTTCTCAAAACATCTATTGCAGCCCCGTTTTGTGAAGTGAGATCATTGGCAACATTATAGACAATCTTATCTATTTTATTCTCTACCACAGCTTTTTTCCCAACAATGGTAACTGCTTCAATGGTTTTGATCCGGTTTACTTTTATAGAATCATTTGCTTTTCCTTTCGCCGTTTCCGGGGTTGTGGTTTGGGCATTTGCTAATGCTACGGCTATTGTCGCCAGAAGAACTGATATTCGCTTCACAATGTTTATTATTATAGTGCAAAATTGAAATGCAATTCTGAAAAGAAATTGAATTTTAGAGATATTTCGGAAAAATTATACATAAATAATCATATTTTGATTTCTTAAAACTCTTTTTTTGTTTTTTATATTTATTTATATCATCTTTGCGCTTTATTAATATTTGGTCTAAATAAATATAAAAGAACAAATTATGATTTGTACCTCCCCAAAAAAAATAGAATTTAAGGGCAATAATTCTACCTAAGCTTTCTACACATCCTTATTTAACATTCTCAAAAACAATTTTAAATTTTAATACTCATCTCCGGAATTTAATTTTTATTAAAACCTGAGATCAATTATTTTTCAACATGATTAAACGATTAATTTATCTATTTTTAGTTCTTTTTTCTTTGTTCTCTTTTGCGCAAAACAAAACAGGAACAATCTCAGGAACCATTACTTCTATTGAAGATGAACCGCTGGAACTTGTTTCGGTATCTCTTACAGAACTTAATAAGAGTACGCTTACCGATATTAAGGGAAATTTCAATTTTTCTCAGGTCGCACCAGGAAATTATACGATTAAAATACAAATGATAGGGCTTAAAGAACAGCAAATTCCTATCGAAGTAAAGGAAGATGAAAATACGCCGGTCAATTATAAACTTTCAAAAGAAAATATTCAGGCATTGCAGGAAGTAAGGATTATCGGGAACAGTTCTACGGTAACCAGAAAAGAAAGCCCTTATGTGGCAAAATTACCTATTAAATACTTAGAAAACCCGCAGGTTTACAATACAGTTCCTAAAGAACTGATCACTCAGCAGATGGCAGTTGATCTGGGAAGTGTTTCAAAGAATGTTCCCGGAGCAGGTATTCCGATGATTGCCAATCAGGGAAGGGTAACTTTCCGTTCCCGTGGGTTTGAAACTGAACCCAATGCAAGAAACGGTGTTGCCGGAGCAGCATTCTCATTTTTAGATAATGCTAACTTAGAGAGAATTGAAGCCATTAAAGGTCCTTCCACTACCCTATTCGGAACACAGGTTTCCAGTAGTTATGGAGGTTTATACAACAGAGTGACTAAAAAACCTTATAACGGAACGGGCGGAGAAGTAAGCTACACTGGTGGAAGCTGGAATTTTAACAGACTGGCTTTTGACGCCAATACACCAATCAACGGAGATAAAACGGCATTGTTAAGATTAAACGGAGCTACGACTTTCGAAAAAAGCTTTCAGGATAATGGTTTTACCAACAGTTTAGCACTCGCACCCAGTTTTTCATATCAGATCAATGACAGATTATCTTTATTATTGGATGTAGAATTTGGAATCGCAAAAGGAACTTCTGTGGTTCGTTTCAATCCTTATACAAAAAGTAACAAAATTCAGTCGATTGAGGATATTAACTTTCCTTATAAAAGAACTTTTTTAGGAGATGATATCACCTACTCTACTCAAATGATGAATATTTTCGGGCAGTTAAACTACAAAATATCCTCTTCATGGACTTCACAAACCATATTTTCCCGCGCCAGATCAACCATCAACGGTTATATCACAGCTTTGAACGGTAAATCGGACACTACTATTCAGCCTAGTGTGATCGTAGGAAATACCAATTTTATCGCCACCAATTTACAGCAAAACTTTATCGGAGATTTCTACCTCGGAAAATTCCGAAACAGAATGGTGGTAGGTTTAGATTATTATAATAATTACAACAATTTTGACAGGGTAACTGTAAATGCTCCTGCTGTAGATTTCATCAATACTCCAAGTACGTACAGAGTAACGAGAGATATGCTGGATACTCTTGCAAATACAGGTACTCCAAGAAAGGAAAAAAGCAGCGACGATACATATGCAGCATATGTTTCAGATGTTTTTGATATCACCGACCGTCTGAAAGTAATGGCAAGTTTAAGAGTAGACAGCTTCCATTATAATGGGGTTTACAATATTCTGACCGGTGAAACGGCAGGTGGTCTTAGTGTGAGCGGATTGCAGGCAGGGCCTTACACACAAACTGCTTTATCTCATAAGTCCGGTTTAATTTATGAAGTTGTAAAAGATAAAGTCTCCTTATTCGGAAACTACCTGAACGGATTTTTTAATATCAGCGGTGTTGATAAAAACGGAAACAACTTCGTTCCGCAAAAAGGAAATCAGTTAGAATTCGGAGCAAAAGCAGATGTATTCAATCACAGACTTGTCGGTACCATCAGCTATTATGACATTAAAGTTGATAATGTACTGAGAACAGATCCGGATGATGCCAATTTCTCTATTCAGGATGGTTCACAGTACAGCAAAGGTGTTGAGATAGATGTTACAGCAAATCCTGTAGCAGGATTGAACATCATTGTAGGATATGCCTATAACGACAGTAAATTCACAAAATCTGATGCTTCTGTTCTGAACTTACGCCCTGCAGCTTCAGGTCCTCAGAATATGTATAATTTCTGGGTAAGCTATGCGTTTACAAAAGGGAAATTCAGCGGTTTCGGAGCCGGTTTCGGAGGAAATATCGGAAGTATGTCTTATCAGACAAATACACAAACGGCAAAAGTGATCATTCCTTCTTACAAAATGTTTGATGCAAGTATTTTCTACGACCGTCCGAAATACAGACTAGGGCTAAAAATCGACAATATTACCAGTGAAAAAGCATGGTCGGTAAGGTTGACACCACAAGCTCCTATCAGATTTTTGGCAAGTATTGCATTGAAATTCTAAATAACTCTTTTACTGTGAAAAAAGTTTTTTATTTAATTCTCTGTCTTTTGCTAAGTAATTTAGCTTATGCCGACGGATATTGGCTGGAACTTCAAGGTTCCGGAAAAAAGGGTGACACCTTAATGATTAAAGTCCGTTATGGTGGCGTAAATGAAAGCAAAGAAAGGTATATCAAAAGCGGAGAAGATCTTAATAAAATGAAAGATTTTATTGTTACGGTCATTAGTCCGGCAGGAAAGAAATCTGATATTACTATTCAACAAAAAAAAGATTTCTGGATCGGATATTATATCCCAAAAACTGACGGAACGTATCATGTTTTTGCTGTTGATGAAAAACTTCCTGTCGTAGAAAGAGAAGATCAGAAACAGAATATCAAGCCTACCCAATATTTACATACAACCTATACTATTGGTAAGAAGAATGAACAGAAAATGATAATGCCTTATCTGAATCTGGATGTCAATCTTAAAAATAAAGAAGCTGTAATTTCTGCTTATATTGATGGAAAACCTGTAGAAAAAGGAACTCCACTGCGCGTTTTCTTACCGGATAATCAGGATATAAAATTAAATACCGATGAAAATGGAAAAGCTGTACTTCCCGGTCTTTTAAAAGGTCAATATCTTATAAGATTAGATAAAACGATAGAACATGAAGATATTTTTGAAGGAAAAAAATATTTTGCAGAAAGACATCGCTGCGATTATACCCTGAATGTACATTAAAAAGACATTTATCATTAATAAAAAAGATACGAATTTGCGTTCGTATCTTTTTTGTTTTTTTAGTATAATGAGATCAGTACATATAATTAAGAATTTTTATTATTGCGGATAGAATTTCATCTGCTCAAAAACATAATTAGGCTTCGCTCTTAGGAGATCTATTAACTGTTTGAGCTCAGATTCTTCCCAGGGTTTCTGAAACATTTCATCATGAATAAGCATTACTACATTGTTTTTTGTAAATGTATTGCCCGAATTGCAAAGATTTTGTACAGCCTTATACATCTCATCAACTGATTGTATAGGTGTTCCGTCACTGTCGCGATGTTGCCACTCTACATCCCAACCCATTACTTTATAGCCCAGCTTTGCCAGCTGATCTGCTGTTTGAATTCCATTTGAAACATCATTTTTTGATTTTCCGTTGAGGCGCCACATATTACGTCCCGGAAGACGTACAATTTTATAAGGAAGCTTCAGTAAGCTTTGGTTATAAAGAATATCTTTCACTGATTTCTGAACATCATTATAAAAAGCTTCATAATGGTTGTTGGCGTGTGTAAAACTGTGATTATATTCATCAATATAAGGATCCTCCTCATAATATTTGGCATACGTATCCATCTGCTTATCCTTGATCACATGTTCTCCAACCATGAAAACACTGATCTTTATTTTTTCCTTTAAAATAATATCGTTGATATTCTCGCTTCCATTCAAAGGACTGTCATCAAAGGTGAGATAAACATAGCATTTGCTTTGTGCATCGCTTTGGCTTGAAATCCCCAACAGAATTATTACCAGAAATGAAAGAATTTTTTTCATGTCAATAGTTTTGATAAAGATAGCTAAAAATCAAAGGATTTTTTAGTTATTTTTGATCTGAGCGCCACGCTACAGTTTCGTTAAAAAAATTGCTATGAAAATTGCCAAATTATCAAATATATTCACATTCATCCGATGGAAAGAGATCTTAGCAATTGTCGTTTTATTATTGGCATTTGTCTTTTTCAGAAGTGAAAGACATGAGCTGGCTTCTATAGGTCCTCAGTTAAAAAATTCAAAAATTGGATGGATTTTAGCGGGAATCTTCTTGGTCTTTATCTATATCTTTCTTCAGGGGTTAATGTATGTTACCAGCTTCCGGAGCGTTCAACTAAATGTTAAACTTTCAGATTCTATCAATCTGTTCCTGAAACGGAATCTTCTGAGTGTTTTTCTTCCTGCCGGAGGAGTAAGTTCTCTTGCCTATCTTCCCCGAAATATCAGAATTAAAGAATACAAATCTTCCAAAATTCATCAGGCAAGTGCCATTTATGGTTTTGTAGGTTTTCTGACCGTGCTTATGGTGGGAATTCCGTTGATTTTATACGCGGTGTCGGTGAATAAAGCTTTTAATGACAGCTGGATCGGAGTTGTTTCATTATCCATAATAGTTTTAGTACTGTATGCTATTTTTATTTCTTTCAGAAAAAAGAATTTCATTTACCGTTTCATCGAAAAAAAATCCCCTAAAATAATCAGTTCTGTTGATGAAATATTCAATAATGAAATTGATAGAAAATACTTTTGGTACACCGTTGCTATCTCGGTAATCATTGAATTTTGCGGTGTTTTTCATTTATTGATCGCGATGTATGCTTTTGGGGTTAAAGCTTCATTTACTGCAGCAGCAATCTCGTACGTTATCTCAATATTACTAATGATCGTTTCCCCTTTTTTAAGAGGATTGGGGGCCGTAGAATTTTCCTTGACCTATATTCTTTCTAATTTTGGGTATCATCATACAGAAGGATTGGGCATTACATTGCTTTACCGTTTTTTTGAATTCTGGCTGCCTTTACTTCTGGGAGTCGTTGCCTATCTGTGGAGCGGCAGAAAGCTATTTGCAAGATTGTTACCAGTACTTATGATATCCTTACTGGGAATTATAAATATCCTTTCCGTTATTACTCCTGCATTAGCCAATCGTTTATCTATTGTGAAAAATTATTTTTCCATAGACTTCATTCACATTTCAAAAATGTTTACGCTTTTGTCGGGAGTATTACTATTGGTTACTTCAGCTAATTTATTCAAAGGGACTAAACGGGCATGGTATTTTGCTATAATTCTTACCGTCAGTTCCATTATTTTTAACCTTACGAAAGCTCTGGATTATGAAGAATCATTGTTTGCCTTACTCACTTTGGGATTATTGATTTACAGTCGCAAAGAATATACTTTTAAGGTCAACAGAGTTTCGCTTCAGCGTGGATTCGGCTGGTTTGCAGGAATCTTCATCAGTATTTTCATTTTCAATTATCTGAGTTTTTACTTTATCGACAAATCACATTTCGGGATAGATTTTAACAGAGAAGAAGCGCTTTATTATACTTTTCATACTTTTCTTTTATTCAAAGACACAGGATTGGTTCCTCTTACAGGTTTCGCCAGAGATTTTGAGAAACTTAATAACATTTTGGGAGTTATTTCGTGGCTGGTTCTTATTTTTTCTTTTTACCGCACCAATTCCAAATCGGAAGAAGATAATAAACTGGATCATGATAACGCCAGACTTCTGGTTGAAGAATACGGCTCTTCTTCGTTGGATTATTTTAAGCTGACCTCAGACAAGCAGTTATTTTTCACAGAAGATATCGCAGGTTTCTTAGCCTATCGTATAGCCAATGGTTTTGCCGTGGTTTTGGAAGATCCAGTATGTGCAGAAAGGGATAAAGTTCATTTAATTGAAGAATTCGAGAATTATTGTAAAAATAAAAGCCTGAAAACATCTTATTATCGGGTTGGAGAGAGTGAACTGCTTTACTTTTCCCCTTTCAAAAAACAACGGTTATTTATAGGTCAGGACGCCATTTTAGATGCGGAAAAATTCAGTTTAACCGGTAAAGACAAAAAATCGATCAGAAATGCAGTGAATGCTCTGGAAAAAGCAGGATTTAAATCTGAGATAAAATATGCGCCACAGGATGAAATCTTATTAGACAAGATCCAAAATGTATCGAACGAATGGCTAAGAGAATTTGATAAAAAGGAAATCGTCTTTGCCGAAGGAATGTTTGATCGTGATATCCTAAAGAATCAGGATCTGATTATTATTACAAACGGTGAAAAAGATTGTGTAGCCTTTTTGAACATCATTCCTCATTGTGCTTTAGATGAATGCAGCTATGATATGATCAGAAAAACAGAACAGGCACCTAACGGCAGCATTGATGCTTTAATCATAAGACTGGTAGAATACACAAAGAGTAAACAATTGAAATTCATTAACATGGGAATGACTCCCATGGCAGAAATAGAGCAACCCAACAACACAGCAGAACAGATATTAAAATTTGCTTATCAGCGGATCGGAAGCTTTAAACATTATCAGACCCTCAGAAATTTCAAAGAAAAATACGCTAATGTCTGGGAAAATAAATATTTAGTTTACAATAATGATTTAGACCTGCTACAACTGCCAACTGCTTTAAATAAAGTCATGAAGCCATGAAATCCATCGTTAAATTCATATTTTGCCTATCAATAGTATTTCTATTAGCAGGCTGTAATTCTAAAAACGATTTTCAGGTGACGGAATGGAACTCCAATTCCGACAAACCCATTATTTTTTATATCAGTGGGGATTCCGGATTTAATACGTTTACGAAAAGCATGGGAAAAGATCTTCACGCCTTCGGATATGATGTATTTGCCCTGAATACCCAATCTTATTTCTGGAATCAGAAAACTCCGGAACAGACTTCCTCTGCTATTGAGAACTATATTAACCAACAGCTAAAGGGAAGGCAGAATCAAAAAGTAATCCTTATAGGGTTTTCATTTGGGGCAGATGTTACTCCTTTCGTTTACAATCGGTTTTCAAGTCCTTTAAAGGACAATATTCAGAAGATATTTATCATTGGTCCTTCAAAAACAAATGATTTCAAAATTCATCTGGGAGAATATTTTGGACAAGTGATCAAAGGCAGTCTTCAGGTCATTCCGGAGATCAACCGGATGAAAAATGTCCCTGTCATGGTAATTCTCAGTGATTTTGAATTTGAAAACTTCCCCTATAAAGAGATAAAATTGGGCAAAAACTACACGATGAAGCATATTAAAGGGGACCATCACTATGGCGGAAACACACAAATGCTGACAAATTTTATCAACACCCATCTAAAATAAGTATTCGGTCTCATCTTCATTAATTTTAAAAACTTTCCTATACTATTCACTCATAAATACCTATTTCGTAAGGCTGAAGATTAAAACAAAAGAAATAAACCTGATCATTTCACATTTTTTAAGTCTAAATAAAAAATAAAATATGAATTTTGGAAAACTAAAGCGTTTAAAATCAACTACAAATCTATTCATCATGATAACTCAACACGATTTAAAATAGTAATATCAAAAAAAGTAGTATTTTTGTGAGGAATTGTAAATATTGTCTAATCGCTGATTTATTAGTAAATTAGACCTACCAATTTATGAAATATTAAAAATCACTCAAATGAAAAAAATAATTCTACTCCTTACTTGTACGTTTGGGATTTCGGTTTTTTCACAAATTAAAGTATTAAAAAACGAAACTTTAGTAGAGATTGGAAAAGATAATTCTGTAGGCTTATTCAAAAAAGACGACAAATTCACTATTAATTATCAGGATCTCAATACCAGTAATCTCAATACATTCAGATCATTTTCATTTTTAGATGTAAATGGTGACGTAGAAGGTCTCTATAAATTGATTACCGACGGTTTTATAGATCAGCCAACAGGAAATGTTACCCTGGAGTTACCCAACGACATCATTGAACTGCATTATGAAAAAAACTATGGTCAGCCTACCGTTCAGTTCATTCAGTACATCAATAAGAACAGAAAATATGTAGGTAAATCCCAGTTTTTAAATAAAAAACAAATTGACAAAATTTTTGGAGTAGGAACAACCAGATCAGCATTATACAAACCTGCTGCTAAGAACAATCTGGCTCCTGTCAACCCTATGCCTGCTCCGGAAACACAAAAACCTGCTGCTACCAAAGGGAAGAAACCAAAAAAATAATCAATAATATATAACTCATTCTATCAGGATGAGTTTTTTATTTTATTTTTGTAAAAAGATTCTCATACAATTATGTCCCTTCAAATAAATAATTTAACAAAAAAGTTTGCTGACCAAACTGCACTGAACAATATTAATATTTCAATTGATAAAAACGAAATCATCGGTCTTCTGGGTCCCAACGGAGCAGGAAAATCCACACTGATGAAATCTATTGTTGGGGCACTTACCATAGACGAAGGCCAAATTATTTTCAACGGGAAAAACATTACAGAATACGAGATCGAAAGCAAGAAGAAAATCGGTTTCTTACCTGAAAACAATCCTCTTTATCTGGAAATGTACGTAAAGGAATATTTACAATTTGTTGCCAACATTCACAAAATACCGGCAACCAGAGTAGATGAGGTTATTGAATTGGTAGGAATTACTCCGGAAAAATCTAAAAAAATCGGTCAACTTTCTAAAGGATACAAACAAAGAGTAGGTCTTGCACAAGCTATCATGCACCAACCTGACTTATTGATTCTGGATGAGCCAACCAACGGTCTTGATCCTAACCAAATCATTGAGATCAGACATGTGGTGAAAGAAATTGGTCAGCAAAAAACAGTTCTACTTTCTACGCACATCATGCAGGAAGTGGAAGCACTGTGTTCCCGTGTGATTCTTATTCATAAAGGAAATATTCTTCAGGACTGTCCGATTGAAGAGTTCAAAGGCAAATTTGAAAGTTTGGAAGAAGCTTTTGCTAGTTATACAGCTTAAAAATAGAAAAATGCTCCAATCTTGGAGCATTTTCATTTTATCTATAATTAATGTAAACGCAAAGCTTTTATTTAAGAGATCTATAACATTAGAATTCAAAGGCAAAAAATTTGCTTCACAAAGCTCATCTACAGCTTCATCAAATCAACTTGTTGATTCTCCTTTGCTCCCTTAAATCATACATTCTCAACAAAATCTTTGCGTTAAAAAGAAAACTAAGAATTATCATCCGTCTTTTCCTCACTCACAGCAACCACTTCTACATTCTTCTTCTGAACTTGCTCCAACAGCTGAAGTCCCAACAAGCCACTGATTCCGCCATTCGCTGAGTCTCCGCTCCCGCCAATCAAAACTTCTGGCATTATTCTTACATTCTGACTGGCTATATTTTCCATAATTTTCAATTGGGTGAAGTTATTACCGCCCATCGCCTCAACAGATAATTTATAAGATTCTGCATTAGATTTACCAATGGCCAGAATTTTCTCTGCTTCGGCATTACCTGTTAACGAAATTTTTTCAGCATCTGCTTTTGCCAGCAATTCAATTTTTTCGGCTTCGGCTTTTGCAAGAAGTCTTGTTTTTTCGGCTTCACCAGTCGCTAAAAGCTTTAGTCTGTCTCCTTCTGCATTTGCCTGTAATCTCACAGAATTCGCATCTCCGGTTGCTTTTTTCACAGATGCATCTGCAATTCTTTCGGCAATTAAAACTCCCTGATCTGCTTTTACAATTTCTTTCTGCATATCAGCAACGGCAGTTTCTTTTTCCAAAGCTTGACGTGTTTCCTGAGCAAGCATTTCAGTTTCATAAGTGATTTTTTGTTCCTCTGCCAATTTTCTGTCTGTTAAGGTCTTCATCAAACTTTCGGGAGGAACAATTGCTCCGATCAAAGTATCAACTGCATTTACATTATATTGTTCCAAAACATTACTGATATGGTCTTTCGCAGACTGCTGTCTTTCTTTTCTGCTTCCTAAAAACGCAATGACGTCACTATCCTGCGCAGAATTTCGGAAATAGTTTCCAATGGTAGGCTCCAGAACTTGGCTGACAAGATTGATCATATTTCCGAAACGGGCAATCACTTTGGGAGCTTCATACGTTGGAATATGGATGATTTGCGAAACATCAAGGTTGAAAGGGAAACCGTCTTTACTTCGTACAGTAATCGTTGAAAGGTTTTTATCGAGTTGGTGAGATTCGCTTCTTTCATACGCCCAGTTTAACACCAAATTGGTGGTAGGAACAAGCTCCACTTTCATGATATAAGGATTGATTGGATATTTTCCGGGGCCAATCGGTTCTGCCCAAACTCCTTTATGCCCTTTTTCGACAATATTTCCGTGTTTAAAATCTACTCCACTCAAATCTTTTCCTTCTTCTCCGACATAGCTTATAATCACGCCGACATGACCAATCGGAATTTCAGTCATTCTCACCATTTCAACTTTTGTAAACCAGGGATTTAAGAAATAGGAACCCGCTAAAATTACCTGTTCCTGAAGACCTTTGTATCCTCCACTATTTAAAAAAGTATCAACATCCTGAAATTTATTGTGATCGTTAATAATTTTACCGGCAATCTGACCTTCATCTAAAGGACTTCCTTCCATTGTGGTGATAATTCCCACTGCATTATCCGGAATCTGTGTCATATCCGTCAATTCTATTTCAAACAATAATGTGTTGATTCTGTATGATCCCGGTGCAATGATCGCAGTTTGACGGCCTTTTCTCCCTCCGTTTTTTAAAAAAGCTTCCGCATCCTGAAAAGAATCACAATCTACTTTTCGTCCTAAAATTCTTCCGGTTTCCAGCTCAATACCGTCTTTTGCCAATAGTAGCCCTATCTTTCCCGTAGGAATTACAATGAAAGGCTGAAAATCAATAGAATATTGCCAGATCCACTTTCCGAAATACACTCCGGGAGCCAGAGTTTGCGCCTGAAAACCCGCTTCACCATTAGTGGCAATGATTCTTCCTTCAGGAAGTTCCTGCTTACCAACAAGCACAAATTTTTTGGTAACCAACCCTATTTTATCTTGGGGAACAATGATTAATCCAAAGAAAATTCTTAGAATAAATTTGTAAAAAATTACGCACAACAGTGCAATTACAGCTGGAACCATCCAGCCATGAAAAGTTAATTCCATAGTTTTTGTTTTTAATTAAATTTGAAAATGAGGATTCTGCTCTATTTTTCGGGATATGAAAAAACAGAGTATGAATTATTTGATAATTCTTTCGAAAAAATTAAGAAATTGTGGGAGGAGATGTATTAAAAATCGTGAAGGTGATTTCTGATACTTTTAATAGAAAAAACTTAAAGTTAATTAGTTTCATTTCAGTGGTAAAGGAACGAGATCCTTTTGTGGTACAAATGTACACAAGAAAAATATTCAGTTGTTTCAAAAAAATAAAATATTTTCCAACAGGAATCGCAAATAACTGAAAATCAATTTAATTATTTTCATAACAGGTAGGTATTCATTCAAACAAACTCACATTAACAGGCATAAAAGATTCTTTAGAATTGCAAAAAAGATGATTGATTGGCTTTAAATTTGATAATTTTAAACATCACCAATTAACATTAAAAAAATGATTAAAAAACTTTTATTTGTAGCTCTTTGTATTGCTCAGTTTTCATGGGTTACTGCAAATCCAACTCATGAAAATCCTGTTTCAAAAGAAAATTACAAACAGGAAAAAGTACCGAAATCGGTTATTATTAAAACCAAAAAGTTTAAGCTAAAAATAGACAAACAACCCAACGGAAAATACCTTTATCAGTCTTGGGCAGCAACCGGAAAAGTGACTTCAAAACCAAGTATGATTATTTCTGACGGAGAGTTGATTCCTGACGGAACCGGAGGAAATTATTATTATGAATTCAACAATAATGGGTATACTTATCAGGTTTGGAGAAATTATTTAACAAATTCTCCTAAAAAAGCACCTTATACTTTGATGGTCACTGATCAAAACGGGAAAACAATCGTTAATCAGGATGGACAAATCGTAAAGAATTAAAAATAAAAAACTCTCACTTTAACCCGTGAGAGTTTTGTTTTATGTGCCTGATTGCTTTATTTTTAGATAAAAATTACTTTCATCAAAACTTTCTTTTGCTGCATTATAACCTATATTAAAAATCTGCTCAAGACGGTCTTTTTTTCTTTCAAATGTTCCAAAACTGGATAGTTTCTGAGAGGAAATAAACCAGTCACAATACTCAAATTTCACTTTTTCAATCCTATAGGAAAGAAGGTCGTAAGAACGTGAAACAATGGCTTTAATTGACTTTAAGTCATCTATTTTAGTATCATGAGGCGGAGAAACAAAAACACCGATCAATTTATCACAATCGTCACGGATAATGTCTGCAGGAAAATTATTGAGAACACCTCCGTCACAAAACATTTCTTCCTGTAAGATATAAGGTGTTGTAATTCCCGGAATAGAGCACGAAGCTATAATAGCATCGGTTACCAGGAAATCATTATCGAAAATCTTTTCAGTACCGGAAACCAGTTCTGTAGCTACAATCCGTATTTCTTTATCTAAATCTCCTATTTTCATATCCTGAAAAACAGGCTTCAGATAGTTATTAAAAATAACCGAAGAAACCAATCCCGGCTGATTGAAGGTAAAATGTTTCCAGTTAAAGAAATAAACCGACTGGAAAAAATCAAGAATTTCTTCCGGTGTTTTTCCCACTGCATACAAACAACCGACAATAGAACCTGCGCTACAACAGGATAAAATATCTATATCAATATTTCTTTCAAGCAAAAATTTTAAAACTCCTGCATGGGCAATACCTTTGGTGCCACCTCCTGATAAAACCAATCCTGTTTTTTCAAAGTTCATTGAATAAATTTAAAGAAAACATCATTACACAATGCATTTAATAATCTAAATATTTTGTTAATTTTTCTGAAAAGAAAAACCACAGAAAATCTGTGGTTTTATTATTTAAGATTGATAGTCTCAAATTAAATGTGGATCACTTCTCCGTAAGCAGCAGCAGCAGCTTCCATGATAGCTTCAGAAACTGTCGGGTGCGGGTGAATAGACTTGATGATCTCGTGACCTGTAGTTTCTAGTTTTCTAGCAACAACAGCTTCAGCAACCATATCTGTAACTCCTTCTCCGATCATGTGGCAACCTAACCATTCACCATATTTAGCATCGAAAATGACTTTAACGAATCCGTCTGTATTTCCGTTTGCAGTAGCTTTACCACTTGCAGAAAGAGGGAATTTACCCACTTTGATTTCGTAACCTTTTTCTTTAGCCTGCTTTTCTGTAAGACCAACAGAAGCAACTTCAGGGTGACAGTATGTACATCCAGGAATATTGCCATAGTCGATTTTCTCAACGTGAAGTCCTTTGATTTTTTCAACACAAGTAATTCCTTCAGCAGAAGCAACATGCGCCAAAGCCTGAGTAGGAATCAAATCTCCGATTGCATAGTAACCAGGAACTGAAGTTTCGTACCATTCGTTTACCAAAACTCTACCTTTATCTGTCTGGATTCCTACTTCTTCAAGACCTATGTTCTCGATGTTTGCAGCAATACCTACAGCAGATAATAAGATATCAGCTTCAAGAACGATGTTTCCTTTAGCAGTTTTCACAGTAGCTTTTACTCCTTCTCCGCTTGTGTCAACACTTTCTACTGAAGCATTGGTCATAATTTCGATACCTGATTTTTTCAGAGATTTTTCTAAGTGTTTAGAAACGTCCTCATCCTCTACAGGAACGATGTTTGGCATAAATTCAACAACAGTTACTTTAGTACCCATTGTGTTATAGAAATCAGCAAATTCTACTCCAATAGCTCCAGAACCTACAACGATCATAGATTTTGGCTGCTCAGGAAGAGATAATGCCTGTCTGTATCCGATTACTTTTTTACCGTCCTGAGGTAAGTTTGGCAATTCTCTTGAACGAGCTCCTGTAGCGATAATGATATGAGTACCTGTATATTCAGTTACTTTCCCTTCGTTATCTGTAACAGAAACTTTTTTACCTTTCTGTACTTTTGCAGTTCCTAAAATAACATCGATTTTGTTCTTTTTCATCAAGAACTCAATTCCTTTGCTCATTTTGTTGGCAACTCCACGGCTTCTCTGAATTACATTTGGAAATTCAAAGCTACCTTCTACTTTATTTAAACCATAATCTTCAGCGTGGTTGATATAATGAAAAACCTGAGCCGATTTCAATAAAGCTTTAGTCGGAATACATCCCCAGTTAAGGCAAATTCCTCCTAAATTTTCTTTTTCGATAATTGCAGTTTTGAAACCCAATTGTGCCGCTCTAATTGCAGTAACATATCCACCAGGACCACTTCCGATGACAATAATATCGTAATTCATTAGTTTAAAATTTTTATGCGAATTTAAGGAAAAATATTGGATGAAGCACGTTTCTGTAAATTCGTGAAGCAATGCATAATAAATGCTGTTTTCATTTTATTTTAAACAAAAAAGAGAACACAAAAAGCGTTCTCTTTCAATAAAATTTACTTTAATTTAAAAATTTCACAAAACTGAAAGTATAGAATTAATCGATATCGATTTTACTATTTTTAAAAAATCTTTCAGATTACATCTTTCTAAGCAATTGTTTTTGGCTTCTGTATTTTTCATTCAAAGCTTTTAACTGATCTTGCTTCATCTTTTTCGTTGCCAACGGATGATTCAAAATTGCCTTTTTTTCCTGATTATATCTTTTGTCGAGCTCTTTTGATTTTATAGCAATCAATTCGCTTTTCGAAGGATGAGGCGGTGGTGTCGGATGTTGCTGTGCAAAAGCACCCGTTGATAAACCTACTAATAAAAGTGTTGATATAAATAACTTTTTCATGACATTTATTTTTGTGAACAAGTTTAATTAAATGATGAAAATTAACTAAATTCGTTCAGGTTCAAATTGGTTATTACATATATCATACCAATTAGTAAGTGCTGATGATAAACTAATTCTTTTTTTGATTAATATGAAAAAAAATATTTTAACCAGAGATATTATCTGGATGAAAGAGCCCGAAGAGCATGACTTCCCTGCCGCGCAAGATTATCTGGAACTTCTTTTCATCCCCACTCAAGCTGAAAAATTTGTAGAAGAACTCAAAAAAGCTTCTACGATCATGAAAAAATCTAAAGATATTCTTAGAGCCAGTAAGCTTGCTCTACTGCCGGAAACCAATATTCATGTCAAAGAAAATCTGAAAAAAGTGGAAAAAAATAAAAAACTGTCTCCTATTTTATTGGTACGAGGACAACATGAACTGATCATTGCAGACGGTTATCATCGACTATGCTGTAGCTATTATCTTACAGAAGATCTTGAAGTTCCCTGTAGATTAGTATAATCCCTAAATCAACTCATGATAAATGTGAAGACATGACTACAAACATAAGCTTCTCAAACGTTCTATTCTTTAATAATTTTAAATGTTTTATTTTCTATCTGTACCATATAGGTGCCTTTCTGCAGGCTGGAAACATCTACCGAGTTACCGCTAAAAGTTTTGACTAATTTCCCCGATACGTCATATATTTTTGCGTTATTTACTTTCTCTTTAGTTTTTAAAATGTTTTTTACCGGATTTGGGTATAGTACTGGTTTTTCAGATAGCGAGACCTCATCAGTATCTAAAGTAAATCCAAGCTTTACAATCCAGTAATCAAAGTTCCCGTGATTTCCGGAAGCATCTCCATCATTGGATTTTGAGTATCCTGCCAATATATATCCTGAATCGGCTGTTTGCTGAATAGAGTAAGCTCCGTCTACCTGTTGAGCAATATAATTATATCCATCCTGATCAGTTCCCCCTAATGCTTTTTGCCATTGAATTGCGCCTGCACCGTCCATTTTTGCAATCCAATAGTCAATATATCCGTGATTTCCGGAAACATCTCCATCATTACTTGTTGTAAATCCAAATACAATATATCCTCCATCTGATGTTTGCTGAACAGATTGGGCAAAATCGTTACCAGAACCACCCAATGCTTTTTTCCATTGTACACCTCCTGTACTATTCAGTTTTATCATCCAATAATCATTAAAAAAAATACCGTGAAAACCTGAACCCGCAACATCTCCGTCTTGAGAGTATACATGGCCAATTACAATGAATCCCCCATCTGTCGTTTGTCGAACAGAAGCGAGTGTATCTGTCCCGGTTCCTCCCAGTGTTTTCTGCCATTGTACAGCCCCTACATTATCAAGTTTTACAACCCAATAATCAAAATTCCCGTGATTTCCGGAAACATCTCCATCAACAGATGAGGTATTTCCCCCAATGATATAGCCTCCGTCTGTTGTTTGCTGTATGGAACGCAGATAATCATAACTCTGACCTCCTAAACTCCGCTGCCAATCTATAGCTCCTGATGAGGTCAGCTTTACCACCCAGCAATCTGCAGCTCCACGACTGAAGCAACAAACATCACCATTGTTTTCAGATGATGCATAGCATCCTACAATATATCCTCCATCCGGTGTTTGCTGTATGGAAGTCGCAGCATCATCACTATTTCCGCCTAGTGTTTTCTGCCATTGTATAGCACCTGCGCTACTTAGTTTTATTACCCAGGCGTCACTATTTCCATGATTTCCTGTAACATCTCCATCATTAGAATAGGTATATCCTGCTATAATATACCCATTATCGGCTGTTTGCTGAACATAAGAAGCCCCATCATTACCTGATCCTCCTAAAGTCCGGCTCCAATCTGTGCTTCCTGTTGAAGTCAGCTTTACCACCCAAATATCCTCTCCTCCGTGATTTCCCGATACATTTCCGTCATTAGAAGAAGTATATCCTACCACTATATATCCGCCATCTGCGGTTTGCTGAATAGAATTAGCATATTCATTACCTGATCCCCCTAATGATTTTTGCCATTGGATGACAGGCGCTTGTGCTGTTAATATTGTATAAACAATGCAATTAAAAATAAGTAAAAGTTTTTTTTTCATAGTTTCATAGTTTTTAATATTGTACAATACCAAACTTAATACAAGATATCAAGTTAGGATTAGGATAGAAAATTGAGACTCCATTTTTAATGTACTCCTGCTTTACTCAATGAAAATCAAATACTTTTAGTCTATATTTTCTTCCAAAAGTATTACGACACAAGGAATAAAAAGTAAAAAAAATTGGCCCCTTTAATTTCACTCGCTTATTAAATAAAGTTATATAAAAATTTAACAATTTTTAGTTTTCATTATTTATTTTTGAACAAATGCTTTAAAATTCATTGTTAGCCGATTACTATAATACCCACACCAATTAATGATCTGGGTATTAAATTCTTGAAAAGTTCAATGTATTATCAAATACAACTCTATTATTGCACTTCAATATTCTGTTTTAAAGGCAGATTTTTCGAAGAGTTCCCGACAAAAATCCTGTAGGTTCCTTTTTCTACCACCCAGTTCATTTTCTCATCTAAAAACTGTAATTCTTTTACAGGAATTTCAATAGAAATTTGTTTTGATTCTCCCGGTTTTAAAAACACTTTTTGAAATCCTTTCAACTCAATAATAGGTCTTGAAACCGAAGCCAATACATCTTTTACATAGAGCTGAACTACCTCGCTTCCTGCTTTTGAACCCGTATTTTTCACATTTACTTTGGCAACAATCACATCATTTTCAGAGTATTTTGATTGGTTTAATTGTAAATCTGAAATTTCGAAAGTCGTATAGCTCATTCCGAAACCAAACGGATACAATGGCTCTCCACTCAGATCATAATAATTATTTCCTCTTCCTGTCGGTTGATGATTGTACGTTAAAGGCAATTGTCCTTCCTCAATCGGAAACGTAACAGGTAATTTTCCTGATGGATTTTCTGATCCGAAAAGAACCTTCGCTACAGCATTTCCACCTTCTTCTCCGGGATACCAAACATCTAATATTGCTCCTACTTGATCTTTCCAATCGGTAGTTTTTATCGCAGAACCTCCAACCAAAACAACCGTTGTCGGTTTATTTAATTTTGAAACTTCCTGAATAAACTTCTCCTGATTTCCGGGAAGATTCAAAGAAGAACGGTCCTGAAATTCACCTTCATGAATTCCGGCTGTAACGATAATATAATCTGCATTTTGAGCCAACTGTAAAGCATTATTAAAATCTTTTTGGTAGTCATTTAAACCATAATTCCAGATCAGTTCAATATTCGCTTCTCCCCTATTTTCGTGGAATTCTACAACGATATCATATTTTTGACCTTTATTAAAATCAATATCAACGGTTTTCGTAGAATAACTTAGCTTTTCCCAATTATCGATTACTAATTTTTCGTTTAAATATAATCTGAAACCGTCATTTCCTCTTAAACCTAATTTATATTTTCCTGAATCCGGAGCTTCCAGTTTTCCTGTCCAACGAACGCTGTAATTATCTGACTGTAATTTTTCAGGATTTGGAGAATATAATGTCCATTTAAAGTTCAATTGTTCATCCTGTTTTTCAAACGCCGGATTTCCTTTTAGATCAGAATTAGAAAAATAATTTCCTTTCAAGCCTTTTTGATTTTCTGAAGACAAAAACTCCGTGGAAACAGTCACAAAATCTTTTAAGTTCCAGTCAATTCCTTTTGAATAATTGATTTCGATATTTTTATTTTTAACGAAATTTTTAATTCCGTCCAAAATGCTCACCTTCTTATTTCCCGGCCCGGAATAACCACCTAATCTGGCATCAGCAGCATCGCTTCCGACTATCAAAATCTTTCTATATTTTTCAGAAATCGGAAGTGTTTTATTATTATTCTGAAGCAGGACAAAAGATTCAATGGCCGTCTTTTCAGCTAAAGGTTTAAGATTGATCTTCTTTAATCCTTCAATAGCTGCATTGGAAACGTAAGGATTTTCAAACAATCCCAGCTCAAATTTCGCTCTTAAAACTCTTAATACTGCGTCATCAATTCTCTCTTTCGAAATTCTTCCATCTAAAAATGGTGGAATAAATAATTTGTAATGTTGATATTCTGTCTGGAAAATCACGTCTAAGCCTGCATTGATCGCCTGTGCGGAAGCATCATCATAATCTTTTGCCGTAAAATGAAGAACATTTGCACCTCCAACTGCACTCGCATCGCTAATAACAAATCCTTTAAAATTCCATTCTTTTTTTAATTTTTCGGTCAATAACCAATGATTGGCAGTGGAAGGTCTTCCATCCAACAAATTATAAGACGTCATTACCGAACGACTTTTGCCTTGCTGAAAAGCTTTTTGAAAAGGAATTAAATGGGTCTCCTCCAAATATCGTTTGCTCCAATGAATTGGATATGAATCTCTTCCCCCTTCACCAACATTCGCTAAAAAATGTTTAGGAGTTGTAATAATCCCCTGATTTTCAAAAGAACTGACAAAATTCACGCCCATTACGGAAGTTAAAAACGGATCTTCACCGTACGTTTCCTCCGTTCTTCCCCATCGAACATCACTCGCCAAATTGACAACCGGAGTCAGAATCTGACGAATTCCTCGCAATTTTGATTCTTTGGCAATCGCTGCTGAAACTTCTTTCATCAACTCAGGATTGAAGGTTGCCGACAAACCAATTGCTTGTGGAAAAGCAGTCGCACCTTCTCGCATCAATCCGTGTAAAGCTTCATCAAAAGGGATAATTGGGATTCCCAATCGGGATTCTTCCACAAAATACTTCTGAATGGCATTGATTTTTTTCGCAAGTCTTTCCGCATCTTCATTCGCATTGTATTTCAACAATTGTCCGGCCGCTCCGCCACCTTGATTTCCCGCACTCACCTGTAACCCAAAAATTCCGTGAGCATACTGATCTTTCGGAATATTGTCCAGATCTCCGGGAATCATAAAGCATTGCCAGAATTTTTCTTCCGGAGTCATGCGTTTCAGTAAATCCTGAACTCGTACTTCTACAGGTTGTTTTGGATCTTTATATAAAGGTTTTTGAGCGATAATAAATGTGGTGCTCAATAATGAAATTATTGTAATTTTAAATCTGAGTTTAAAAGACATCGTAAAATAATTTAATTTAGATCTATTCTTTTGTCTTGAAACAAAAGAACCAAAAATTCAAGACTTGGAACTCTCCACTAAAAATAAAATCTGTTCTCTAAAAATTCTAAAACTCGCGCGAATTTGATACTTGTTTTCAGTTCAACATTGGTGTCGCGCTCAAACAGTAGAATTTTCTTAACGCTCCGATTTCCTAAGTCATTTTAATACAAAAATGGTTTCAAAACTCAACTACTGAGTAATTTGAATTACAGTTGAATATTTTAATTGGGTTCTTTCTTTTGGTAAATTAATTTCAATTGAATTTCCTGTTTTTTTCCATTGAATTTTGCCTGATAATCCTAGAATTTTCAAAGATTTTGGCTTAAAATTATCAGGAATTGCAAAACTTAACGTTGATGGAGATTCATAATTTGTTTTTTCATCCAAATGAAAAATATTCACAGTTTTCCCATCTTTGCTCTGCGTATAATAAAAGTTTCCACTGTGATAAGGAGCAATACTTCTTGTCGCAAAAACTGCCGATTGGTTTTTATCCATCCAACCTGAAATTTCATTTAATCTTTCATACACAATCGGGTCATAATCTCCATTGGGTCCGGGAGCAATATTCATCAGATAATTTCCTCCTCTTGAAATGATTTTGACTAAAGTTTCAATAATTTTTTGAGAAGATTTATAATTATCATTCGGAACATACGAAAACGAATCCCCCATCGTGATACAGCTTTCCCACGGAATCGAAAGTGCCTTTTCCGGAACGGCTTGTTCGGGCGTCACATAATTCTCCCATTTTCCTGGAACGGTGCGGTCTACAATGATAATTCCCGGCTGATTTTTACGAGCCATCGTTCCGATTTTATCCATGTCAATATCCTGCTCAACTTTTATCGTTCTTTGCCATTCTACATTGGGATCAATGGTATTGAACGGACGAACCCAGCCCCCGTCTAACCAAAGAATATCAACTTTACCGTAGTTTGAAGTGATTTCATTTAACTGATTAAAGGTGAAATTCTTAAAATTATTCCATCTTTCAGGGTATTTTTTGGGATCATAGTTCACATTTCTATCTTTTGGAGGAAAATACGACCACCAATACTCATCGGAATGCCAATCGGGTTTTGAAAAATAAGCTCCAATTTTAAAGCCGTCATTTCTAAATGTATTAAAAACTTCTTTCACCACGTCCGCTTTTGGATTTTTGGAGAAAGGTGTTTTTGAAGAAGTAATTTTATAATCAGACTGTTGAGTATCAAACATCGCAAAACCATCATGATGCTTTGTAGTGAAAACTACATATTTCATTCCCGCTTTTTTCGCTGCATCTGCCCATTTTTGAGGATTGAACTGAGTGGGATTGAAAGTCGTCTGAAGATTTTCATAGTTTTTTACGTATTCATAATAAGATTTTCCATGTTCGGGTTTTCTTTGTGTCCAAGATTCATCTTCCGGACAAAGGCTCCAGCTTTCAACAACTCCCCACTGACTGTAGGTTCCCCAATGCATGAAAAGTCCGAATTTCAAATCCTGCCAGTTTTCAAGGTTTTGAACTACCAACGGATCTGTGGGTTTTTGATAGCCTTCCGAAACGTTATGAGCCTGTGAAAAAAATGTTGAGGATATAAGTAATGATGAAAGAAAAAAGGTTTTCGTTTTTGGTTTGATGAACATTGAAGTTTAGTTTTCGCTAATTTAATCATCATTTATTAAAACAGCAAAAAGTACAACTATTCTGGGCTAAGGTTGAGGTTTAGTTTAAGAACTTCGATGAAATATTTAAAGATTCACAAAACACCCTTATCATTTTTATATTAAATTTTCAAAAGCCAGATCTATTTCAGAATAAGAGAATTGAAACCCACTTTTCATTAATTTATCCGGAAAAACATTTCTGCTTTTTAATAATAATTCCGTTTCTGTGTTTAAAATCAGGGATGCGATTTCCAATTGCCAGACAGGAGCATTTAACCCCAATGGAATTTTCATTTGCTGTCTTAATTTTCTCATAAAATCTTCATTAGATAAAGGATTTGAGGCAGTTACATTAATTCCTCCTGAAATATTTTTATTGTCAATGATAAATTCAACTGCTCTACAAAAATCTTCAATATGAATCCAGCTTACGTTTTGATTTCCTCGTCCCTGTTTTCCTCCTAAACCGAATTTTGTAAGCATTTTTAGTTTAGGGAATGCTCCACCATTATTCCCTAAAACAATCGATGTTCTTAATGCTACTTTTCTCACATTATCGCTATTACCCTTAAAAAATTCATTTTCCCAGCTTTTGCAGATATTCATGGAAAAATCGTCGCCAATGATTCCATTTTCTTCTGTATTTAAATGAGTTTCTGAGTGAACATAAATTGTTGCTGAACTTGCATTCAACCAAACTTTAGGTTTATTAATACATTGATCGATTGCTTGTTGGAGAATCTTCGTACTTTCTATTCTTGATGAATAAATTTCCTGTTTGTTTTTTTCATTGTATCTGCAATCGACAGATTTTCCGGTAAGATTGATCAGAACATCTGTATTTTCAATGTAATTTTTCCATTCACTTAAAGTTTTTGCATCCCAATAGATTTCGTTTTTACGTTTGGGATTCCGGGTTAAAATATAGACCTGATTTCCTTTTTCCGTAAAATATCTTTCGAGATTTTTTCCGAGGAAACCGGTTCCGGCGGCAATGGTTATTTTCATTTTGGGTAGGGTTGATTGTTTTATTTTGTTGAGATCCTTCGACTACGCTCAGGATGACATCGCTAATACTAATTGTTTTTAAAATCTACAAATGACTTTTTACCTGGCTCTTTTTACTTTTTACTTCTCTCTTGATATACTTTTTCGTTTTCACTTCAATTTCAGAACCTTCAGCAAGCATTACTGAAATTGGTTTCTGATGGTTTAAATATTCAAAATCATCTCCATAAACAGCTTTAAAGTCAATTTCCAGCTGATGTTTTTTCACTACATAATACTCCCATTTCGGGTGAGAGACTTCGTATTCTGAGGTTTTATTTTCCTTTTTTGTGAAACCGTAGTAATGTTCAGTGATGAATTCAAATTCGGAATTGGTTTTCATTATCAAAGGGTTGTTTTCTGCTGTGATTTCAATTGAATGCCAAGTTTTGTCTTTCCAAGAATATTTTATTAGTAATTCTTCATTTTTTTGATGAATACTATTTTTCATCGGCATTGTTTTATAATTTTCTTTGTAAACTGAATTGGCAACAAAGCTTAAAGCCGGCTTCGGAACAATTTCCTTGATGAAAACCACTCCTCTTTTCCAACCATTATGCTCTTTTTTCTTTACATAAAATCTTAAATTCACTTCTTCAAAGTTCCGGTGAAAAGGAATCGGAAATCCTAATAATCTGGTGTTTAAAAACATAAATCCGACTAAGCTTATGTAACATTTTCCCTGATAAAAATCGATTTCTGTTCCTTCAGGAAGATATTTTAATAAAATTTCGGGATCGATTTCGTAGTTGATGATGGCTAATTTTCTCCATTCTGCTTTTAGAAAGTTCATTGTGTTTGTTTTTTTAATTAATTTTTGTGTTTTATGTTGTGATGCTTTGACTACGCTCAGCATGACCCTAAATGTTTTGACGCTCGCTTCGCTCGCGTTCTGTCTCATTCTTTCTGATCCAGTTATTTTTCAGCTGTTCTTTTTATTAATTGATTTCGTTCTAAAAGAAAGTTTTTCATATAATTTGTAAGAAAGAATTTATTGAATATTTTTCCGATGATTCCAAAGGGTGATTCGAATTCGAAAATATCTGTCATGATTGTGTTTTTACCTTCCTGCGTGAAAATATGCTGATGTTTCATTGATCTGAAAGCTCCTTTCTGCATTTCATCTACGAAATGATGGGGTTTATTCATACTGATAATTTTCGTAGTTAATGTTTGATATACTCCTAAATGTTTTGCTTTCCAGGTCACGGTTTCGCCTTGCTCAATCAATCCTGAAGTTCTTCCTGCAATTGCTTTTTCATTGGTTTTAGAGGTTGATTTCTGGTGCAGATCAATGTTTCTCGATAAGTCGAAAACAGTTTGAATATCTGCTTTGATTATTGTAGTTAAATGGATTCTGGCCATTTTTAAGTTTTTAGAGATTTATCTGGATTAAAACAGCTAAAGCAATGATTCTAAAAAGTATCCAAGACAATGTCGGAAGAAAATTTAATTTTAAAATTCGACATCTTCTTATATGCTCCAATAACATGATGACTACTACAATTCCGAAATAAATAACGGAGAACATTGCATTCAGATTTAAACATAAAGCGGGAATTAAAAGTAAAGTTCCAATCAAAGAAACAGTCATCATATTTCCGAGATAATTCCAAATGTTGCCTTTTAAATAAGATTTTAAAAATACAGTCTGCCAAACGATTTGTCCGATGCAAATTGTAAATTCTCTCCAAAAATTATGATTTAAACCGACTCCCAATTTTGTTGAAAATGAACTTAAAATGTATCCTGAAAAAATTACGACAAAAG
Source organism: Chryseobacterium tagetis (assembly GCF_016735585.2). Lineage (GTDB taxonomy): Bacteria > Bacteroidota > Bacteroidia > Flavobacteriales > Weeksellaceae > Chryseobacterium > Chryseobacterium tagetis. The sequence goes on along the minus strand of NZ_JAERSE020000003.1, from coordinate 373,792 downwards.
TCATGTAAGCAAGTCTGTATTTTAAATTAAAATCGGGAACACATGCTTCTTCTGTCTGATCTTTCGCTGAAGGAATAATCTGTTTTCTGTTATAAGAAACAAATGAATACAGTTTTTTGAAAAACAAGTACAAAGGTTGTATTCTTGCTATTTTTTCTAATAAGGGAAATGAATTTCCTATGATTAAAAGCAGAGAATCTAACCCATAAACTACTCTATTTTCATTATGATCTACCAAAGCAATTTCGTTTTTTGCACGATGGAAATCAATAAGTGCTTTATTTTTAAGACTTAACTCTGTAAAGGCTTCTCTTCCATTTTCATCAAGCATTCCGCATTTTGTAAAACCTTTTGAGTAGATATTACACATCGGACATTCATTGTCGTAGATGAGCGTGTGATTTCTGAGGGTTTTCATTGTGTTTATTTTTGAGATTTATAAGTTATATAAGTATAAATAATATAAGAAATCGCCAGAAGGGGACTGTAAAAGAAGCCTGAGAAAAGTATATAGAAAAATATTCCACCCACTTTTTCAATTTGAATATCATATAAATAAATTAACCAAACAGGGATAATGAGAATTCCATATAAGATATACATTAGATTTTTAGGGTATTTTAATCCAAAACGAATTAAATAACTTAATATTTGAGCTCCTCCGATAATATGATAAAATGACAAAAAGTAATTTTCAGAAATCAGGTCATAATGTTCAATGATAAGCCATCCAATGATATAGGCAATAAAAATTATGCACTGAAAATAGAAATCATATTTAAAGAATGTTTTCATGGTCTTTAATTTTTAAAGGTTTAAAAAATCTCCTCTTGTTCTTTTATTCTGCATTTTGAATGTGAAATACATCCATATTTTAAATAACAGCGTTTTCATTTTTAATGATTTTATTTTTATTCATGGCATGTTTACGGCCTTTTAAGAAAAGTAACAGGTTCAGAAGCATCATTATTCCAAGATAAATTGAAAATCCGCCGATCTTTTTACTTAAGGCAACTACTAATCTTTCCACCGTTTCAATCTGGAAAAATTCAATGATACAAAGTGCAAAACCAATATTCAGAAGATAGAAACCGATTTTGAACAGTGAATTTGTTGCCATCGCGATATCTTCTTTTTGGTGAAAAATATCGATCATGAAAGTTTTAGAGTTTTTAAACAAAAACTGAGACACAAAAATCGTCAACATGATGACAATAGGTAAGTAGATCATGTAAGCCGAGAAGTTGTAGGTTGCTGTGGTTAAAACTGTTGCGTTCATCGTATATTATTTTATAGTTAAATTTTTTCTTAAAAAGTAAAGAGTAAAAATGTTCATATAATGTAAAAAGCAAAGGATCAAAGTGATATATCCTATTCTGATGGCAGTGACCGTAAGAACCTGTTCCAGAGAATTCACCTTATCCCAATTACTCAGACTGATCGCGATATAACCAAGATTAATAAGATAATAACATCCCAAAAGTATCCTATTGATCGTCAGACAAAGATTTGCATCATGAATGAGATAATCCAAATAATACTTTCCTGCGTTGTAACATCTTCTTCCCACATCGATCGTGATAAACGAACTGACAGAAAGAAAAAGCAAGTATGAAACTATATTGAACATTTTATAAATATTATATTTTCAATAATTTTTGAAACTTTATTTGAAATAAAAAAGGAGATTTGCTCCTTATCTATTTTCTTTGATGCTATTAAAACTGAGATTCTTCGTTTTGTTCAGAATGACAAACACTTTCCTTTATTTTAATAAATTAGTTATTTTTCCAACTAACCAGTGATCATCACTTTTTATCGCAAGATCCATAATATTATTGATCTTTCCCGTAACCGAACTGAAATCATTCATTAATTTGATAAATTCTTGGGCTTCAGGAGAATCTTTGTCTTCAATATTTTTAAGTTCTTCCAAAAAAGAAATTACAGGTTCAATTTCTCTTTTCCTACGTTCTTTTGTGATTTGTTTAAACAAATACCAAACATCTTTTTCTGCTACGAAATATTCTTTTCGGTCACCTTTTATCAGTTCCTTTTTTACAATTCCCCAATCTATTAATCCACGAAGATTCATATTGGCGTTTCCTCTTGAAATTTCAAGCTGCTCCATCACTTCATCAGTAGAAAGCGCTCTGCCACTTGCCAAAAGTAAAGCATGAACCTGTGCCATTGTACGGTTAATTCCCCAATTCGTAGCAAATGTTCCCCAAGTCTGAATATATTTTTCTTTGGCTTCTGAAAGTTGCATTTTCTTGTTGTTTAAATTTCTATTACAAATGTAATTATAATTTTCGAATTTTCAATAATTTTTGAAAATTAAATTTTAAATAAAACAGACATTCTTTCGAATGCCTGTCTAATCATCTATTTTTGTTGTGTTTTATAACTTTCTATCAATCTCACAAACTCTGCTCTATAGCCCTCATCATCTTTTCCTCGTCCCTTTTTGGCAAGACTTTCTATTTCTTTTAAATTTGTATTTGAAATGAGTTTTGAATTCCTTAACACCAAACCAAACCATGCAACTGATGAAGCAAACTTAAAATCATCACTTGAAGATGAAAGGGAATCATTTGTATTTTTGACAACCTGAGTTATTTCAGAACTCTTATCACCGTCCGGTTTTTTATATCTGAATTTTATGGTTGCTAATTCATCATTAAAATTTTCATCATTTGTGTTCTTAGTATATTTTAAATCATTTTCTTTCGGTAAAAACTCAGAATTTACATCAGTCGGAATGACCTCATACAAAGCTGTAACAGTATGTCCACTTCCCAATTCTCCGGCATCAATAGCATCATTCGTAAAATCTTCATTCTTCAATTTTCGGTTTTCATACCCAATTAAACGGTAAGATTTCACATATTTCGGATTAAACTCAATCTGAATTTTCACATCTTTGGCGATTGCATACATACTTCCAGCGAATTCTTTTCCGAGAAATTTATTAGCTTCCTGCATAGTATCAATATAGGCGTAATTCCCGTTGCCTTTGTTGGCTAAAGTTTCCATTCGGTTGTCTTTAAAATTCCCCATTCCGAAACCTAAACAAGTAAGGAAAACTCCCGATTTTCTTTTTTCTTCTACCAACGTCTGTAGATCTCCTGTTGAAGAAGCTCCTACATTAAAATCTCCGTCTGTAGCAATAATCACACGGTTATTTCCACCTTTTATAAAGTTTTCCTGAGCAAGTTTGTACGCCAGTTCAATTCCTTCCCCACCTGCAGTACTACCACCTGCCTGAAGATTATCCAAAGCTTCTATAATTTTATTTTTTTCGCTAGCTGAGGTTGGAGGAAGAATCATTCCCGCACTTCCAGCGTATACTACAATTCCGACTTTATCTTTAGGTCTTAGCTGATCTAACAAAACTTTAAAAGAAGATTTCAGCAGCGGCAACTTATTGGGTTCATTCATTGAACCTGAAACATCAATTAAAAAGACAAAATTAGATGCAGGAAGTTGATCCTTCGGAATATTTTTCCCCTGAAGCCCAATCTTTAACAGCTTATGTTTAGGATTCCAAGGAGACTCATTATATTCTGTATTGATGGAAAAAGGCTGGTTATTTTGGGGTTGAGGATAGGAATATTTAAAATAATTGATCATTTCCTCAATCCTTACCGCATTTTTATCGACTATTTCACCATTATTAATCATTCTTCTGATATTGGAATAGGCAGCATTATCAACATCAATCGAAAAAGTAGATACCGATTGGTTTTTAGTTAACTCAAAAGGGTTTTCTACAAAAGCATCATATTCTTCATTATTTTGTTTTTCAATACTCTTTGCTTTTTTAATACTGTCCTGAATTTTCTGAAGTCTTTCAAAAGCCTTTCTTTCTTTTCTTGACAGTTTTTTGGTAGTAATGACAATAACTCCATTCGAAGCTTTGCTTCCATATATTGCAGTTGCCGAAGTATCTTTTAATACATTGATGCTTTCAATACTATTTGGATTTAATTTTCCGAATTCTTTATTATCTGAAACTTTTCCATTAATCACATATAAAGGTTGAGCATTTCCAGCTAAACTATTAAATCCTCTAATGCTAATTTTTGATTCCTTAGAACGAACGGAATTCATATCTCCCGTATTTCCTAAGACCGAAACTTCTATTCCTGCGACTCTTCCTTGTAAAGCGCCAGAAATTTGCTGAGAAGAAACTACCGTACTAGAACTTGTTACATAATTATTGGTCTTCTTTTGTCCAAATCCCATCATCATAACCTCTTCAATTTTAGTTTCTTTATTTTTTTTATCCAAAACTCCATCATTATCCGGTTCTCTGTAAGCTATAGTATCTTTTGCCACATTTGAATTATCTATAGACAATTCATTATAATGAACAGAAGAACGACTTGGTTCAGGAGTAATTGATTCATAAGCTAACACTTCAGGCTTTTGAACTTCTTTTTGAGAATTTATTTCTTTTTCAATATTAGATTTCACTGTGCTGTCAATTGTCTGCACATTTGAATTCACTTTAGGAGAAACCGTATTCTGAGTAATTACCGGTTTATTAGTTTCTGTAACATCATTTTTATTAATAAAATAAAATGCTCCCAATCCGATGATCAAACTTGCGGCAATTCCATAAGGAAGCCAGATCGGGATGATTCTTTTTTTATTTTCTTTTTTATCTAATTTTTCTTCAACTTGAGCCCAAACTTTATCAAAACCAGGAAAAGTCGCTGGTTCTTCCACTTTAGAAGCCTCATTGAATTTTTTATCGATATCGTGATTATTTTCCATTGTTGTAAAGTTTTAAATGTTGTGATTAACCAAAAGTTCCTGAAGTTTTTTTCTTGCGAAATTCAGTTGGGATTTTGATGTTCCTTCACTGATTGAAAGCATGGTTGCAATTTCTTTATGCGGATATCCTTCAATGGCAAAAAGATTGAAAATTGCCCTGCAACCTTCCGGAAGAAAGTTGAGTAACTTGAGAATATCTTTTTCGAAAGAAAGGCTTTCTGTTGGTACATCTGAAGACTCAATCAGATTTTCATCCAGAGAAATATGAAGTGCTTTCATTGCTCTCAGTTTCTGTAAGCATTCATTTACCGTAATTTTTTTTGCCCACGCTTCGAAAATATCCGGATTCTGCAACTGATCAAGCTTCGTAAATATCTTGTAAAAAGTATCGGCCAGTACTTCTTCAATATCTTCATCATTTTTCAGGTAGCGTCTGCAAACCGAGTAAAGTTTACCCGCCATCTTTTCGTAGACTTTCCGCTGTGCATTGCGGTCGTTCTTTTGACATGCTATTAGTAATTCGTGTTCCATAGGTTGGCTTTATACTCTAATAGATGCTGGAAGTTTGAAAATGGTTGGAAACATGTAAAACTTTTTTTAAAAATATGAAATTTCTTTTCTTAAATAATCAATTTTAGGATCGTCAAAACATAATAGAAACTGAAAAATACTTTTCATAAAAAATTAAATCTCTCATTTAACTTTTTAGCTTGTAACAAATCTTTAATATGAACGACTATTCATATAAATAATCTTTTTATAGTAATGAAAAATACCAAAATTGCGTCATTACTTTTTGTTTTGTCTGCAGGAAGTATGATGTTTGCTCAGGATGACTTAATCAACAAGCTAAAAAGCAATCAATCTCAAAATGCTAATTTCCAGTTCACAACGTTGAAAGACGTAGGAGCAACTTCGGTGAAAAACCAAGGTTCTTCAGGAACTTGCTGGAGCTATTCGGGGAATTCTTTCCTTGAATCTGAAATGCAGAGAATGGGTAAAAAGCCTGTTGATTTGGCGGAAATCTTCACTGCAAGAAATTCTTATCATGATAAAGCAAAATTATATGTTCTAAATAATGGAGCGATCAGTTGGGGAGACGGAGGAGAACTGCACGATGTTATCAACATGTACAAAAAATACGGAGCCGTTCCTCAGGATGTTTACACAGGTTTAAAATCTGGACAAACATTGAATAATTTCTCTGAAATGCAGGGTAAATTAAAACCTGTTTTAGACAGCTTGGTTCAGACTGCTTCAAAAGGAAAGCTAACCGATAACTGGATGGCTTCTGTAGATGTTATTTTAGATGAATATTTAGGAAAAGTTCCAACCAACTTTACGTATGATGGAAAATCTTACACTCCGCAAACTTTTGCTAAGGAAGTTGTAGGTATTAATCCTGAAGATTATGTAGAAATTTCTTCTTACAAAGATTATCCTTATTATCAAAAATTTGTAGTTCCGATTCCTGATAACTGGAGCCACGATTCTGACTGGAATGTACCGATGAAAGACTTAACAGCAATTATCGATAATGCTGTAGACAAAGGATATTCTATTGGTTGGGCAACAGACGTTTCAGAACCGTACTTCTCTTATAAAAATGGAGTGGCTTATGTTCCGGATATGGATTTAGATCAAATCACAAAAGACAACAAAGGAACTCTATTCACAGAACCGAAAAAAGACAAAACGATCACTGAAGATATGCGTCAAAAAGCTCTAAATAATCTTTCTACAACAGATGATCACGGGATGCACATCGTAGGATTGGCAAAAGATCAGTCCGGGAAAGAATATTATATGGTGAAGAATTCTTGGGGTGTTACCAATGATTTCGAAGGGTATATCTACGTAACAAGACCATATGTTGAGTACAAATCGACAGCAATCCTTGTTCACAAAAATGCGCTTCCAAAGTCTATTAAAAAACAATTGAAGCCCACCAAGAACATTGGTTTATAAGAATCACTTTTTGCCTTTTATGGGCAATTTAGATATTTAAATCTGTTAAAGAAACCGTTTTCAAATTTTTGAGAACGGTTTTATTTTTATAATGTTTTATACAAAGTTTGTCATTCCGTAGGAATCTAAGGTATGTATTCACGGTAATTTTAAAATTAAGCTTAGATTCCTACGGAATGACAAAAATGCTGTTAATCTATCTCAATTAATAAATTAAAAAACAAAAAACCGCTTCAAGTAGTTATCCTGAAGCGGTTCCGTGTAAAATAATTGATAGGTAAAAAAATATCTAAAATGTCAAAAGTGAATTTTCAAGTTAAAAATTGAAAGCGAAACAAATTCACCATTGATCATTGATTTTTAAAATAAAACAGCCATACTTTCAGCTTTGAAATCCAAAAGATCTTCAGTTTTTCCTTCTTTTACTTTTCTCACCCATTCCGGGTCTTGTAAAAGTGCTCTTCCTACAGCAACTAAATCGAAGTCACCTCTTTCTAATCTTTTCGTTAATTCCGTTAAATCCGCTTTCTCAGTTCCCTGTCCTGAAAAGGCACCCATAAAATCTCCTTCAAGACCTACAGAACCTACCGTGATTGTTGGCTGACCTGTAATTTTCTTTGCCCAACCTGCGAAATTTAAATCAGAACCTTCAAATTCTGCTTCCCAGAAACGTCTTTGTGAACAATGGAAAATATCAACTCCGGCTTCTTTTAATGGCAATAACCACTCTTCCATTTCCTCTGGTGTATTCGCCAATTTTGTAGAATAATCCTGCTGTTTCCATTGAGAAAGACGAATAATAATTGTAAAATCCTCTCCTACTGCAGCTCTGATTGCTTTTACAATATCTACTGCAAATCTGCTTCTTTCCTTCAGTGTTTTTCCACCATATTCATCCGTTCTTGTATTTGTAACTTCCCAGAAAAACTGATCGATTAAATATCCATGTGCTCCGTGAATTTCAACGACATCAAATCCAAGATCTTTTGCAGATTTTGCAGAAGCGGCAAACTGAGCAATCGTATCCTGAATATCTTCCAATGTCATCGTAGAAGCTTTTTCCATATCTACCAAAGGATAATCTGCTGAGCTCCTCGTATCTCCAACATGCCAGATTTGAGGGCCCATTTTTCCTCCGTTTTCGTGAACGGCATCAATTACGTTTTTCCATCCATTTAATGCTTCAGTCCCGTAAAAATCAGGGATATTCTGCATATTTTTTGAACCGGGTCTGTTGATAACGGTTCCTTCCGAAAGAATCAATCCCACTTCTGAAGCTGCTCTTCTTGCATAGTAATCCGCAATTTGCTGAGTCGGAACCCCATTATCAGATTGAGCTCTCGTCATCGGAGCCATTACGATTCTATTTTTTAGTTCTAAATTCTTATATTTAAAAGGTTTAAATAATGATTCTGTGCTCATCTTTACATTTATATTTTATAATTGTTACACAAAGTAACTAATAATAGTTCATTTTTGTATCTTTTGAATTCAAAAAAGTGGTAACTTTGCAGTAACCTACATTAGTAACGTAAAAGTAACATATGAAGCAAAATGAATTAATGGCATACAGCTGCCCTTTAGGAAAAGCAATGTCTGCCTTAGGAAGCAAATGGAAACCGATCATTGTATTGGTGATTAAAGACCGGAAATTACGCTTTGGAGAACTTGCAGTGCGCATTAATGTAATTTCCAGAAAGGTTTTAACGGACCAGTTGCGTGAAATGCAAACCGATGGATTGGTGATTCGTGAAGAGTTTAAAGAAATCCCTCCCAGAGTTGAATATTCATTGACAGAAAAAGGATTGGCATTGTTACCTATTTTATACCAACTGGAAGAATGGGAGAAGAAATATCATGTGTATGATCCGGAGAAAGAGAAAGATTGTAAAACTCTTTTAGAGCAAAAGAATACAAAAAAGGCTGTCGTTTGATATTATTTTATAGAGAATAAATTTGATTCCGGAAAATTAACACCTTCGTTCTTCCGTAAAAATTCAGTAATTGCATCAATCCGAGTTGCAATAAGATTGTTCTTATTAGAAATTGTCCAATCTGTCATTATTCCTACTAACTTTGGATTAGCATTTTTATTATAATCTTCAGGATTCAAATACCATAATCCACAACCGCTAATTCCAAATAAATCAGGTCCAAAACTAAAGTTTCTAGATTTAAAGTTTAAAACATTTTGTCTGTCATAATTAACTATTAAATTTAAGAATTCATATCTATTAAATTTCTTATATTCAGAAACATCAGCACATTTTGTGAAATGAATGAAAGGTCGGGAATGAAATGAATTTCTTGAAATAGATTTTTTTGACCAACTTGAAGGGTATCCCCAAATAATATAATTACGGAAATAATTATTTTTGTGGTTTATTTCTAAATTATTTTCATTTACAAAATTATAATCCTTTTTTAAATCTTTTATTGTAAGGGCATCCAAAATCACAATTCCTATATCTAATTCATCCTTATCCCTTGATGATTTTGGATTATTAACTATAATTCTACCCCCAGGCTTTATTAATGTTTCACCATTATTTATTGGTATAAATAACTCATGAAAGTCGTCGAATACATGAGCCGCAGAAACGAGCAAATGTAAGTTTCCTATTTTTATAAATACGCCAGTTCCATGAACTTTATAATTGTAATAATTTTTTATTAAAACACAAGTATGATTTCGAATTATAGAAAGACTATCAATTTGTCTTTGTGCTATTTGATTTAAAATATTTTTCATGGAAGATCGTTAAACCAAATTTAAAAATTTAAATCAATAAAAAACCGCCTCCCAAAAGAAAGCGGTTTCAAAATTTATCTAAAAGCTCAATTAAAATATCGCAGGATATTTCTGAGGATTTGTTTCATTAAACATGGCGTAGATTTTTTCAACCATATCATCTGTAGATGGCTTAGAGAAATAATCTCCGTCACTTGCATATGCAGGTCTGTGATCATTTGCAGAAATTGTCAACGGATCAGAATCTAAGAATCTGAATGCTTTTTGCTTTTCTAAAATCTGCTGAAGGATAAACGCTGAGGTTCCGCCTTCAACATCTTCGTCGATTACGACCAACCTGTTTGTTTTCTTTACAGATTCAGCAATTTCGTGCGTTAAATCGAAAGGAATTAAAGACTGAACATCAATCACTTCTGCAGAGATTCCAAGTTTACCAAGTTCTTCTGCTGCTTCCATTACAATTCTCCAAGTAGAACCGTACGTTACCAATGTAACATCAGCTCCTTCTTTTGTAACTTCAATTTTTCCAACAGGAACAGTGAATTCACCTAAGTTATCCGGTTGTTTTTCTTTTAATCTGTATCCGTTCAGACATTCAACAATCACAGCTGGATCATCGCTTTGAAGCATTGTGTTATAGAATCCTGCAGCTTTCGTCAAGTTTCTTGGGACTAATACCAAAATACCTTTTGAAAGGTTCAGAATTCCCGCCATTGGAGAACCTGAATGCCAAACTCCTTCTAATCTGTGACCTCTTGTTCTGATGATTACAGGCGATTTCTGACCTCCTTTAGTTCTGTATTGAACAGTAGCCAAATCATCACTCATTCCCTGTAAACAGTATAAAATATAGTCTAAATACTGGATTTCTGCGATAGGTCTTAGACCTCTCATTGCCATTCCGATTCCCTGACCCAAAATCGTAGCTTCACGGATTCCTGTATCGGCAACACGAACATCACCGTATTTTTCCTGCATTCCTTCAAGCCCTTGGTTTACGTCACCGATATTTCCGGCATCTTCGCCAAATACTAAAGTTTCAGGATATTTTTCAAAAATCTTGTCGAAGTTATTTCTTACCACTACTCTTCCGTCAACATCTTCCGAAGCATCAGAATAGATCGGTTTGATTTCCTGTACGTTCTCCGCTTTCCATTGAGACTGAGAATATAAATGAGAAGAATAATTGTCTTTTTCAACCTCAAAAATCTCATTGTATTTCTGCATCAATTGGTTTCTTTCCGCAGAATTTGTTCCTCTTGTTGCCAATAAAGATCTTCTCACCAAATGGAAAACATCTTTCTTGGCTTTTGAAACTAATTTATTGAACTGATTGATATAGTTTTCAATTTCACTATTTTGTCCTTTCAGATTTTCAACTAAAGGTAATACTGAACCGATTAAATCTGTAATTGTTTTTTGATAGTTTTCCCAAGCTAGTTTTTGTCCGGCTTTTACCGTTTTTTTAGCTTCTTCATCAATTGACTCCAATTCTTCAGCAGTAGCTAAAACCTCTTCTTTCCCATCAATTTCGATTGAATAGTTTAAAATCCACTCTTTGAATTTTACTAATCCATCAAACTGAGATTCCCAAGCTAAACGCTCTTCATTTTTATATCTTTCGTGAGATCCTGAAGTCGAGTGACCTTGTGGCTGTGTCACCTCAATTACGTGAACTACAACAGGTACAGATTCCATTCTTGCAAATTGTTCTGCTCTCGCGTAAGCATCTAATAATGCTGCATAATCCCAAGCTTTTACCTGAATGATTTCACAACCTTGAGCTTCACCTTCTTTTCTTTGGAAACCGCTCAACATTTCTGCAATATCTGCTTTGGCTCTCTGATTTTTTGTAGGCACTGAAATTCCGTAACCATCATCCCAAATCGAAACAACCATAGGAACCTGAAGTGCACAAGCCGCGTTCAATGTTTCCCAGAAATGACCTTCTGCTGTAGAAGCGTCTCCAATTGTTCCAAAAGCGATTTCGTTACCTTCTTTTGAGAATTTTTCAGAACCTTCGAATTTAACTGATTTATATATTTTTGAAGCTTGAGCCAATCCTAATAATCTAGGCATTTGTCCTGCTGTAGGAGAAATATCTGAAGAAATATTTTTCTGAGCCGTCAAATCTTTCCAGCTTCCGTCTTCATTCAAACTTCTGGTTGCAAAGTGACCGTTCATTTGTCTTCCTGCTGATGCAGGCTCTCTTTCAACACTTGTATCTGCATATAACTGTGCGAAGAAACTCTCTACTGTCAATGCATCTACAGCCAATGCAAAAGTCTGATCTCTATAATATCCTGAACGGAAGTCTCCATTTTTGAAAACTTTCGCCATTGCAAGCTGAGGAAGCTCTTTACCATCCCCAAAAATACCAAATTTAGCTTTTCCCGTAAGAACTTCTCTTCTGCCCAAATAAGACATTTCACGAGAAATTCTTCCTAACTTGTAGTCTTCAAGTATCTGATTTTTAAAATCTTGAAAGGAAATTTGCTGTGTTTCAATATAGGTTGTTTGCATAGCCAAATATAAAATTTTTAAATTCTCGAAGTATTTTGCTAATATACACTTTTTAAATTAATTTTAATTTTTATTAATCTTTTTTAAAAATTTGATAATAAAAAAAATTGTGCTTTATTTTAGCTAAATTTGTATAGATGGAAAAAAAGTCAACACATATATTGAATGCATCGAGCAATCTTTTAGGGTTTTCTTTATTGATTATAACGTCTTTAAAGATCTCTAAAATGAGCCACAGTACCTATTTAGATGAATTCGCGGGTGTGGCGTGTTTATGTTTTGCATTCAGTTGTTTCTTTTCTTTCCTATCCATCAGATCAATGAACGAAAAACGAGGAAACAAGTTTGAAACCATTGCGGATTATTTATTTTTGACCGCTTTATTTTGTATTATCTTAGCTGTTATTATTGTAACAATGAAAATTATTTAATTAAAATTTTCTTTCAATTACATAATCAAGCATCAGGTGTAATGCTTTTTTAGGCTCAGAATCAGGGAATTCGTTAAGAATATTTTTAGCTTTCTGCTGAAAATCTTTCATCACAGAAATAGCATAATCAAGTCCACCAGAAGATTTCACGAAATTTATCAACTCTTTAACACGTTTTTGATCGTTATTATACCGTTTTATGGTATTAAAATAGTATTTTTTATCTTTTTCGTTGGCTATTTTTAAAGTATGAATTAAAGGAAGCGTCATTTTTTGCTCTTTAATGTCAATTCCAACCGGTTTTCCGATCACATTAGAGCTTAAATAATCAAAAAGGTCGTCTTTAATCTGGAATGCCATTCCTGTATAGGTTCCGAAATCCATCATTTTTTTTGCCAAATGTTCATCGGCATTATTTGATAACACTCCGATCTCACAACAAGCGGCAATTAGAGTCGCTGTTTTTTGGCGGATAATTTCATAGTAAACATCTTCGGTAATATCCAGTTTTCTGGCTTTTTCCAATTGGAGAAGCTCTCCTTCAGACATTTCACGAATCGTTCTTGAAATTACGGCAAGTAAATCGTAATCTTTATGGTCTGTAGAAAGCAAAACAGCCTTTGACAGCAGAAAATCACCTACTAAAACCGCAATTTTATTTTTCCACAGCGCATTGATTGAGAAAAAATTACGTCTTTTAAAACTTTCATCCACCACATCATCATGAACCAAAGTCGCGGTGTGAATCAATTCGATCATAGAGGCACCACGATAGGTTTTTTCGTTTACATCTCCGATAAGCTTAGCACAAAGAAAAACAAACATAGGACGCATCTGCTTTCCTTTTGTTGTAACGATAAAACGAGTGACTTTATCTAATAAAGGTACTTTGCTCTGCATTGATTCATAAAACTTCTGCTCGAAAAGTTTCATTTCCTCATTGATCGGTTGCTTGATTTCTTCTACGATGTTTGCCACAATCTGCGAATGATGGATAAATAATTATTAATTATCACAAAGATAATTTTTTTAAGTTAATTTTAAGGGAAATTAATCTTTGAGTTTATCTTTTGGAATAAAATATAGACTTTGTTTTGCCCCTCCCAACGGAGAATGGAATTTCTCTCCGGAAATATAGATCCCTGATCCATCCACCGCAACTCCTTCGATCTGCCCGATTGAAAGAGCAGTTCCCAGATAATAATGTTTCGGATTTTCTTTAAAAAATATTCCGGGTTCTGTTTCTGTATAAATATTTAAAAAGACTTCCGTTTTCTTTGTGTAGCCTACCAAATAAAGTTTTTTCTCGAAATAAGCTGCATCGGTCACCACAAAATTGGTTTTAAAAGCTTCGATTTTTTTCGCTTCCTGTTTTTCTGAAATTGTAGGATCTATAATATAATGTGTTGTTGATTTTGAAGCCCATTCTTTAGTAAAAAGATGAATTTTACCGTTTAAATAAATCATAGCTTCTGCATCGAAATCGGTTTTTAGATTCTTAGGTGTAAAATCGGTTTGTTCAGGATAAAAAAATGAAATGACAATACCATCTAAAGGTCTTTCTGAGCCTGAAACCTGATTAGTATTTATCTGTTTAAGTTTTTCATAAGGAACTTTATAAATGGCTAGATCTTTCCTTGTGCCTGTATTATTCCCAAAATCACCCACATAGAAGTTTTCACCATCGTTCGTCAAAGCCTCCCAATCGGTGTTGATTAAATTAGTTTTAAATATTTGTACAATTTCTCCATTATCTTTATTGATTTCAAAAAGGTCAGGAGTATTTCCGCTGTCATTAAAGGTATAAAGTTTTCCGTTCAGCAGACTTAATCCTGATGTTTCCTGAATTTTTGTGTCCAAATAATTCACTCTGTATTTTCTGATCTTCAGAAAATCGGCTTGCTGCGAAAATGAAATTGTAGAAATTGAGAGAGAAACAATTAGGAAAAACTTTTTCATTGAGTAAAATTAAGATTTTATAAGTACTGCTATAAGATTCTAAAAACAAAAGATGAGCAAAAGCCCATCTTTGATTATGCAGATTTCTCTTGAATCTTTTCTTTTTTTCTGTTTTTCTTTGCCCAATATTCCCGTTGGTAATCTTTCACCGTTTTCCCTTTCCCATCATGTCGCCATCCCGGAGAATTGAATATATAATTAAAACGGTCTTTCATCGTAAGATTGGGTTGCTTAAGGTCTTTTGCTATTTTTTGCCATTCGTAGAGCAAAGTCGTGATCGGCCCGTCATCCGGCATTTTAGGATAAATTCCAAATTTCACGGGAACTTTAGGGTCTTCAGGTTCAAAAGTCCCGAAAATTTTATCCCAGAATATGAAAACCATTCCCATATTTCTGTCAAGATATTTGATATTGCATCCATGATGAACACGGTGATGAGAAGGCGTCACCAAAATATATTCTAAAAAACCCATCTTTTTCACCGTTTGTGTATGCACCCAAGTTCCGTAAACCTGTCCAACAGCATAACAAACCATGATCGTCCAAGGATTAAAGCCCAAAAATGCTAAAGGGGAGAAAAATAAATAGCGATATAAAGGTTGGAAAACCGGGCTTCGGAAGCCTGTTGTTAAGTTAAAATATTCAGAATTATGATGGGTAATATGAACTGCCCAAAATGCTCTTGATTTATGATCTACCAAATGATGGAAATAATACGCCAAATCTGTCACTAGGAAACACAGCACCCAATAATACCAAGTACCCATATCAAAATCGAACAGCCTGAAACTATAGAAAAAGAACATTACGCCCATTGCGAAAGCCTTCATCACAAGATCCAAACTGAAGTTCATCAAGGCAAGGTAAATATTGGTAAACAAATCTTTTCGACTGTACAAATGCGCCTGTGCTACACTGCTGTAAATCATTTCCGCCAAAATAACGACAGCATGAACAGGAATAGCCCAAGCATACACACTTTCCAGTCCATTTTCACTCATAAAGTAATCCATTATCTGTTACTTAGTTTAAGTACAAATTTAGGATTTTAAGAATTCGTTAAGAATATTTTTTGATTTTTTTAATGAAATTTTAATCCGTCACTTTATTGGCAAGCTGTCCGCAAGCTGCATCAATATCTCCACCGCGACTTTTACGGATCATAACAGTAACTCCTGCATTTTCAAGCTGACGAACATAGTTTTCTTCCGCTTGTTTATTGCATTGGTCATATTTTCCGTCACCAATCGGATTGTATTGAATAAGATTCACTTTAGAAGGAACCTGCTTACAGTATTTGATCAAAGCTTTGATATCTTCATCTCCATCATTGATTCCTTTCCAAACACAATATTCGAAAGTAATGACAGAGCCTGTTTTTTTATACCAATATTGAAGTGCCTCCATAATATCCGTTAAAGGAAATTTATCGGAGAACGGCATGATTTCATTACGCTTGGATTCTATAGCAGAGTGCAATGACAATGCTAATTTTACACGTAGTTCGTCATCAGCCAACATTTTGATCATCTTTGGAATTCCGGATGTAGAAACAGTAATTCTTCTCGGAGACATGCCCAAACCTTCCGGTTGTGTGATTTTTCTGATCGCTTCCACTACATTCTTGTAATTCATCATCGGCTCTCCCATTCCCATAAAAACGATATTGGAAAGCGGTCTGTCAAAATACATTTTACTTTGGCTGTCAATCAGGGCAACCTGATCCACGATTTCCGCAACTTCAAGATTTCTCATTCTTTTGAGTCTCGCTGTTGCACAAAATTCGCAGTTTAGAGAGCAACCTACCTGTGAAGAGACACAAGCTGTCGTTCTGGTTTCCGTAGGAATCAAAACGGATTCCACCATTAAACCGTCATGAAGTTTCACTCCATTTTTAATCGTTCCGTCAGAGCTTTTCTGAAGCAAATCAACTGAAACCGGGTTTATGGTATATTCTTCAGAGATTTTATCCCGAAGTGGTTTTGAAAGATTCGTCATCTCATCAATAGAATGGAGATTTTTACTCCACAACCAGTCATACACCTGCTTCGCACGAAACGGCTTCTCTCCTAAAGACACAAAATAGTCTTTAAGCTGGTCTAATGATAAAGTTCTGATATCTTTCATTGTAAGGTTTTAGATTTTAGGTTTCAGGTCGCAGGTAACTACTACCTGCAACCTGAAACCTAGTATCTCAATTAAATAATTAACATTGCATCTCCGTAAGAGTAGAATTTATACTTCTCTTTTACGGCTTCTTCATAAGCATGCATAATAAAATCTTTTCCTGCAAACGCTGCAATCATCATAAGTAATGTAGATTTTGGCGTGTGGAAGTTGGTAATCATACAGTTTGCAACTCCGAAATCGTGTGGCGGATAAATGAATTTATTTGTCCAACCGTGGAATGCAGAGATTTTCTTATTTGAAGAAACTGAAGTTTCAAGCGTTCTCATTGTTGTTGTTCCAACAGCACAAACTCTTCTGTTTGCTTCAACAGCATTATTGATGATCTGAGCATTTTTCTCATCGATGAAAATTTCTTCAGATTCCATTTTGTGCTTAGAAAGGTCTTCCACTTCAATAGGGTTGAATGTTCCTAAACCAACGTGAAGGGTAACTTCTGCAAAATCGATTCCTTTGATTTCCAATTTCTTCATCAAATGCTTTGAGAAGTGAAGACCTGCAGTAGGTGCCGCAACCGCTCCTTCTACTTTTGCGTAGATCGTTTGGTATCTTTCAGCATCTTCAGGTTCAACGTCTCTTTTGATATATTTTGGAAGCGGAGTTTCTCCTAATTCTTTTAATTTAGTTCTGAATTCTTCATAAGAACCATCAAATAAGAATCTCAATGTTCTCCCTCTTGAAGTTGTATTATCAATAACCTCAGCTACCAAAGATTCATCTTCAGTGAAGAATAATTTATTACCAATTCTGATTTTTCTTGCCGGATCTACCAAAACATCCCAAACACGAGTTTCTTTATCAAGCTCTCTCAACAAGAAAACTTCAATTTTAGCTCCTGTTTTTTCTTTGTTTCCGTAAAGACGAGCAGGGAAAACTTTAGTATTGTTGAAGATAAAAAGATCTCCTTCGTCGAAATAATCAACAACATCTTTAAACAATTTGTGTTGGATTGTTTCAGTTTTTCTGTCCAAAACCATTAATCTGGCTTCGTCTCTGTGCTCTGATGGATGTTCTGCCAATAATTCTGCAGGAAGATCAAAATTAAAATCTGATGTTTTCATTTTTTAAATTACGGTTTAAAAATTATTGAAATTACAAGCTGTAATTTTCGAGGTGCAAATATACGACATTAAACACCCCTTTGTCAAGTGTTATTTTGCATCCGTTAAAAAACAGTGACTAGAGTGCCTAGAAATTTATCAAAAAGCTTTCAGTAATGAAGTTTTAAAGCTTATTAAATCAATGTTTCTTTGAAAAGTTTGATCGGAAAAGGAAGTTTATAGAATTGGTAACTCATTATTATCATTAATTTTAATTACGTAATCAACAATTGGTTATTTTTACCACATAAATACTTCGATATTGTTAAAAATATACAGCCATGAAAAATTTATTGTTTGTACTTTTATTGATAACCGCCAATACAATGCATTCACAGATGCAAAAAGTCGAAAAAGTAATTGATTCCTGTGTAAAAAAAGACAATTTCAATGGTTCTGTACTGTTAGCTAAAAATGGCAAAATTGAATTAATTACTTATAAAGGTTTATCGAACAGGCATTATACTATTCCTTTTTCAAATGGAACAAGATTTCATATTTTCTCGCTTACAAAAACTTTTACGGCAGTTCTTATCATGCAGCTGTATGAAAGAGGAAAAATAAATTTAGACGCCACCATTTCTACTTACTATCCCGAATATAAAGGCGAAGCTGCTCAAAAAGCCACCATCAGAAACCTGTTAACTTACAGCAGCGGACGTGAAAACAAAGATATCAGTTCATCCGAGTTTATTCATCAGGCTTATGACAATACGATCTGGAATCTTGATGATTTTATCACAACATTTTTATCGGAAAAGCTCATCAATAAGCCGGGAACAAAATTTGAGTATAATAATGGGGATTATATCCTTCTCGGTAAAATCATAGAGAACATTTACAACAAGCCTTTTGAAGAGGTTTTAAAGGAACAAATTTTAACTCCTTTAAAAATGTCCGATACGGGATTTCTTCATCATAATGACATTATTAAAAATCTTGATGAAGGCTATTCTGCCGATGATTCAGATCCTTTTGCCCTCCACATGCCTACCAATATGTATATTGATAATCTTTATTGTGCCGGAGCAATGTATTCTACTCCAAAAGATCTTCTGGTATTTGACCAGGCAATTTTCAATCATACTTTGATCAAGAAAACAACTATGGATACAATGCTTACGCCTTATCCTGAACTTGGAGATACGGCATTCAGTTTCTGGGTATATCCGAAAAAATTCGGGAATGTTGAGACTCTTTTTGCAGAACGTCAAGGTGAAGGATATGGACACAGCGCAAACTGGGTTCATTTAATTGATAAAGGTATTTCCCTTTTCATTTTATCCAACACCAAGGATATTAAGTATCTTAATAAAATGAGGGAAAAAATCCTTACTGCTTATTATAAAAAATAGATTTCATTTCGCACAATAAAACCGTTTAGAAAAGATCAGAATTAAGCATTTAGATTAAATTAAAAATAGTTTAAAGAAAATTCAGAATCGATTTCCAGTCTTCTAATTTTTTTTCAAAAGAAACTGTGTGAAGCGGGCTTGTTGAGGGCATTAATATAATTGGGGTTTTAAAATTTTTCCCTAAAACTTTTTGTAGGTTTTTATATGATTTTCCTCCGTTGCAAAAAATAGCTGTAATGTCCGGATATTGTTCTAAAAGCTCTTCAATCTGATTGGCTTCTTCATTTTTAATTTCAGAATCGAGGCTTCCTTTTCTTTCGCAGGAATCGATAACATCCCAAAGCGCAATGTGGTTTTTCTTTAGTATATTAATTCTTTCCTCATAATCATCGGTGAAATCTTCATTAAACAATTCAAAAATGATTTTCCAGAATTTGTTTTGCGGATGAGCATAATATTGTTGTTTTTCCAATGATTTCACTCCGGGAATTGAACCTAAAATTAAAATCTTAGAGGTCTCATCAATGATCGGAGGAAAGGAAGAAATTCTGTTTTGCATGATTCAAATATATAAATTTTGGCTAAAGCCATTTACCTATTATAAAACAAAAAGCGGGCTAAAGCCCGCTCCTATTGATATTTTTCAGAACAATTTATTTTTAATTATTCATTCTTATCTTTTAATTTTTAAAGTGTTTCTTTCAACCAATCAAAGAATTCTCTTTGCCAAACCAATCCATTTTGCGGATGAAGCACCCAGTGATTTTCATTCGGGAAATATACCAGTTTTGATTTCAATCCTCTCATTTTTGCAGCCTGGAAAGCTTCCTGACCTTGCTCGTAAGGAACTCTGAAGTCAATTCCTCCCTGAACGATCATAATTGGCTTATTCCATTTATCAACAAAATTACTTGGATTAAATTCCGTATACGCTTTTGGTTGTGGTTTTTCCCATGGAGAACCTAAATCCCAATTCGCAAACCAAAGTTCTTCGGTTGTTAAATACCAAGATTTCATATCAAACAGTCCATCGTGAGCGATAAATGTTTTGAATCTATTCTCGTGAATTCCAGCTAACATAAATACACTATATCCTCCATAACTTGCTCCAACAGCTGCTACTCTGTCTCCATCTACGTAAGGTAATGTTTTAGCATAGTCTGTAGCTGCCAAATAATCTCTCATTGGCTGTCCTCCCCAATCTCTTGAGATTTCTTCATTCCATTTTGTTCCCCAACCCGGCATTCCTCTTCTGTTTGGAGCCACTACGATGTATCCGTTTGCTGCCATTAAAGCAAAGTTCCATCTTGTGCTGAAAAACTGTGTTAATGCAGATTGCGGACCTCCCTGACAATATACTAAAGTCGG
Organism: Chryseobacterium tagetis; assembly: GCF_016735585.2. Classification (GTDB taxonomy): domain Bacteria; phylum Bacteroidota; class Bacteroidia; order Flavobacteriales; family Weeksellaceae; genus Chryseobacterium; species Chryseobacterium tagetis. The sequence goes on along the minus strand of NZ_JAERSE020000003.1, from coordinate 353,367 downwards.
ATATTTTTTACTTGGATCGAAGTTCGGCGGATAATGGAACCATACTCCCATTTCTTTTCCGTCCGAAGTTTTCACCATTTTCAATTCAGATTTTCCCTGAGCCAATTTAGAGTACATGTCTTTATTCGCTTCTGTGATCTGCTTCATTTCTCCGTTTTTAATATTGACAGAGAAAATATCTGTGGCATGGTTGATGTCTGTTCTTCCTACCAACAGTGAGTTTTTCTGATCTGCAAAAATTTCATTCACATCAAAATCACCTTTTGTGATCTGCTGAACTTTATTATTTTTCGGATCTAAAGAGAACAGTTGTTTTGTTCCTTTGAAAGCTGCTGTGAAATAAATTGTTTTAGAATCTCCGCTCCAGAAAACATCACCAGAAACACTTTCATCCCAACCACTCGTTAAGTTTGAAATTTTTCCAGATTTCCAGTCCATGATTTTTACATCATTCTTGTCAGCTTCATAACCGTCTCTGGCCATACTCTGCCAGATCAAAGATTTTCCGTCTGGACTAAATTTTGGGTTTACATCGTATCCTTTATTAGCTTCTGTCAGGTTTTTTGTAGTTCCTGAAGCCAAATCATACGCGAAAATATCTGTATTGGTACTTGTAGAATATTCTTTTCCGCTTTTCGGTTTCGTTACGTATAAAAGCTGTGCAGAATCCGGGCTCCAGATGAAATCTTCTGCCCCACCGAAAGGTCTTTGCGGAGAATCCCACATTTTTCCTTCCAATAAATCTTTTGCAGAATCTGCTTTATCAGAAACATTTACTACAAAAACATGATTGTATTTTCCTTCATTGAAGTAATCCCAATGTCTGTGATTCAGATCTGTATAAACTTGTGCAGTCGTTTTTGGGGTATCGGAATATTTGTCTTTTCCCATTACTTTTTCCACCAAAACCTGCTTACTGAAAGCGATTTTTTTACCGTCTGGAGAAATTACCACATTATCAGCTTCACCGATCGTGTAAAATTCTGACCATGTTTTACCATTGTCTTTTGAAAGAAAAATCTTGTCACCTTCCTGAGCATAGATTCCGTTTTTATCCCACTGGATAAGTGCTTTTTTGCCAAAATCGATTTTTGCAGACTGATTATTAAGAACGTTTAAGAAATAGTTCTCACTTTTCGTTTTTTCAGTTTTAAGATCAACCTGTCCCACTTTGTAGATAAGTGAAGACTGATCCGGTGAAACTGCCTGTACTCCCACTTTTTTCAAAGTCCATAGGATCTCAGGCGTCATTAGTTGTTGTGCATTCATTAAAAGCGGAGCTGCCAAAGCCAGCAGACTGTACTTAAGTTTCATATTCTGATATTCATTTTTAGCGGATCTGTAAAATCTGATAAGACTTCACCATCCTAAATTCAAAGATTGCCAAAGTTAATATTTAAAATAAAAATGAACGAAAGAATTAACATTTAAGTTATTTGTGTTTTAAAAAGAAAATCCGCCAATTAAAAACTGACGGATTATACTTGTATTATTAAAGAGATTTTTCATTAATCTCCATCTGAAAAGATAGAATTGGCCAAAGAGGTAATAATAGACAGCAAAATACTGAAAATAAACGCCCACCAGAAACCATTGATTTCCATACTATCAATAAAATAATCTGCGATCAAAATAATTAAAGCATTGATTACTAAGGCAAAGAATCCCAGCGTAATAATGGTAAGTGGTAATCCGAATAAGCTTAATATCGGTTTTACAATTACATTCAGAACGCCCAGAACGATGGCAAAAATAATCGCTGTACTGAATCCTTCAAAATGTACTCCCGGCAAAATTTTCGTTAAAAGATATGCTACAATTGCAGTGATCAGTAATCGGATAATTAAGTTCATGTTATTTATTTTTTTATTATTCGTAGTAACCACCGAACAAAACTCATTCCATTTTCATGTGAAAAAGTTTTATCCTGTTTATTTTATCTTCATCATGGTTACCAATGAAGTCGCTGCATGGCTTTCATTTTCCCCGTTTTCATCTACAACATAAATTTCTGTTCTTACCACACTTATCTTTCCTCCTCCTTTTATCACATAAGATTTTGAAACCAGTGCATCTCCTATCGCCGGTCTTAAATAATTGACCTTCAGCTCAACCGTCACCACATAGCAGTCTTCTGCATAATGACTTACAGCAGCATATCCCGAAGAAACATCTACCAAAGAAGCGATCATCGCACCATTGAACATTCCTGCTTTTCTGGTCATCATTTCCATTTTTGGAATTTTGATGGAAATATAATCGGTTTCTACCGCCAATAATTCTGCTTTGTAAAATTTCAGGGTTTCGGAGCGGCTGAAGCTGTCTGTAATGAGTTTTCTTTTTTCCGGAGTCATATATTCTGTTTGCTGCAAAGGTAAGCCCTGCAAAGTTTTTATTTGAATTAAAGATAAAAAAGTTACCTCATTTTCATGAGATAACTTTTGAATTTCTGAACTTTCTTTTACATTAATTGAAGCAATGTTACGCCAATGACATATTTTTTGAGGAACTTGCCTGTTTAATTTCATGATCTTCTTTGATCATATCAGCAGCTTTTTCCCCAATCATAATGGTCGGAGCATTGGTATTTCCTGAAACCACATCCGGCATAATGGAAGCATCCGCAACACGCAATCCTTTGATTCCGTAAACTTTTAGTCTCGGGTCAACAACTGAATGGCTGTCGATTCCCATTTTGCAGGTTCCTGTCATGTGATGATAGGTTGAGCAGGATTTTTTAATATAATCTAAGACTTCTTCTTTGGTTTTGCCTTCTCCCGGATAAATTTCACCGTCATTCCATTCTTTCATGGCTTCGGTTCTTCCCATTTCACGGCAGATTTCAACACATCTGTACAATGCTTCCAGATCAGATTCTTCAGAAAGATATTTTGGATCTATTTCCGGTGAAACTGACGGATCTGACGAAGTTAATCTGATATACCCACGACTTGCAGGACGGATAAATCCGGCACAGAAAGTGAACGCATTTTCAGGACCTGTAAAACCGGGACTGTAATACGGAAGCCCCATAAACAAAGGCTGCAGGTCCGGAAAAACCATTTCTTTTTTACTTTTCCAGAATAATTGTGCTTCCAAAAGATTGGCTTCCGGAGCCGGAATTTCTTTTTTAGCTTTAAAAATAACACTGGTCAAAAGATGATCCTGAAGATTTTTACCCACTCCTTTCAGGTCTTTTACAACAGAAATACCGACAGATTCGAGCTCATTTTTATCTCCAATCCCTGAAAGCATCAGAAGTTTCGCAGATTCTATCGTTCCGCAGGAAACAATCACTTCTTTATCGGCTCTTGCTTCTACTAATTCTCCGTTTTTTAAATATAAAACCCCAACACATCGATCACCTTCAAAAAGTAACTTCTGAGCTAGTGCGTTGGTATGAATTTCCAAATTTTCTCTCGATTTTACAGGGTCTAAAAAAGCTTTTGCGGTAGAACATCTTTTTCCGTCCTTACCAACTGTAAGATGGTTTAAACCTGATCCCCAAATTTCTTTATTAAAATCATCCGTTTCAGGAAATCCTAATTCTGTACAGGCTTTAAGAGCGCTTATAGAAATTGGATTCGGAGTTTTGATACGGCTCACAAAAAGAGGTCCGTTTCCTCCGTGAGTTTCATCTTCACCATTTTCGTGTGTTTCGGACTTTTTGAAATAAGGCAAAACATTTTCCCAGTCCCAACCTACACATCCGTTATACGCCCAATGATCGTAATCCTGTCTGTGACCTCTGATGTAAATCATTCCGTTGATGGAACTTGAACCGCCCAATGTTTTTCCTCTCGGCCAATATCTTGCATTGTTTCCACCACTTTCCTGAGGAACTGTGTGATATGCCCAGTCTCTCTCCGTATTCCATATTGCAGGCCAACCTGCCTGTGCATGAACTTCGGGAATATTGTCTTCTGAACCTGCTTCTAAAAGAAGTACATTTATAGTTGAGTTTTCGCTTAATCTATTAGCAATTACTGCACCTGCCGAACCTGATCCGACAATGATAAAATCGTATTTCATATAGTTTTAATTTGTATTGTTCTACTTTTTAATGCTGATTACTTTTGGAACAGTCATCGCTTTTAATCCTTCTATCCCGAATTCCACTCCGTAACCGGATTGTTTTGCGCCTCCAAACGGTACAAAAGGATTGATCGCTCCATGCTGATTGATCCATACTGTTCCTGCTTCCAGCTGACCGGCAACTTTTTCAGCTTCTGTTACATTGTCACTCCAGACTGAAGCTCCCAAACCGTTTTCCGAATCGTTTGCTTTTGCTATGGCTTCTTCAATTGTTTTATATTTGATGATCGGTAAAACCGGTCCGAACTGCTCTTCATCCACAATTCTGTTTCCGTTATCCACATTTCCGATAAGAGTAACAGGAATGAAATACCCTTCTGAATCTGGTTTCTGACCTGTAAATAAGAAATCCGCACCTACATTTTCGGAATCAGCGATCAGATCCTGAATTTTATCAAACTGCATTTTATTTTGAATAGGCCCTAAAACATTCGCTTCGTTTGCTCCATCCCCCATCGGAATATTAGAAGAATAGTCCGCTAAAGCTTTAGCTACTTTTTCGTAGTCATCTTCATGAACATATAATCTTTTTAAGCAGGCACAGGTTTGTCCCATATTAAGAAATGCTCCCCAGAAAATATTCTCAATATGTTTAGTAAGATCAAGTCCCGGTAAAATAATTCCGGCATCATTTCCGCCACATTCCAATGTTAATCTAGCCATATTTTTGGAAGATGCTTCGATTACTTTTTTTCCTGTTGCGATCGATCCAGTAAACATAATTTTCCCGATTTCAGGGTGTGCTGTAAGGTATGAACCCACTTCTCCTCTTCCGGTAACCACCTGTAAAACATCTTCGGGAAGCACAGAGTTAATTACTTTAATCATTTCCAACGTAGAGAACGTTGTATATTCTGAAGGTTTCAGGATGACTGTATTTCCCATTCTCAAAGACGGAATAATCTGCCATATTGCGATCATTAAAGGCCAGTTCCACGGAGCAATTGCAGCCACCACTCCGATTGGTTTTCTGTATAAAACATCTTTTCTGGTTTCATCTTCAAAAACAATTTCTTCCGGTAAATCCAACGAGGCAGGAACCTGAGTCCAGCCAACGCAAGCCTGCATTTCAAAATTTGAGCCCGGTCCGCTTAATGGTTTTCCCTGTTCCCGCGTAATCCATCCTGCCAATTGTTGGGAGTTTTGCTGTAAAGCGTCTGCAACTTTCAATAAAATCTTCTTTCTTTCTGAATCCGGTCTTGCCGACCATAGTTTTTGGGCAACTTTTGCTTTGTTTATGATAGCGTTTATTTCTTCTTTTGAGGTATTGTTCACTTTACCGATAACCTCTAAAGTAGAGGGGTTTAGCGATAAAAATCCGGTATCTTCGGCAGTGCTTTCTTTTACAAATGATGTATTTTCCATTGTTTTAAATTATTTTGTATTTTACATAGCTCGAAAATGACAAAAACATGATATAAATCATTTACTTATTCTCTATTTTTTTTAACCTAAACTCTATGCTATAATGGAAAAGATCGAAGAAAGAACAGTTTTAAGCATTCCTTTTGGAGAATTGAATGTATTTGAAACGAATGTAGTATGTCATGATTTCCCTTTCTATTTCGAGAAACCCGTCATCACATTAATGTTAAGCGGTAATAAGATCATTCGCAGTGAAGAAGAGACGTTTGAGTTTAACGAGAGAAGTGTATTCATCCCGCCCTGTAACAAGGAATTAAGTATAGATATTCATCCCGTATTTCAGGAACCGACGAAATGTCTGGTTTTAAATATAGAACAGGAATATATTGATAACGTTTTTTCCGAGGTCATCGACAACTGGCATCCCGATTGGGATAAAACAGGAATTATGATGAAAGAGAATGCTGTGAAAAAATTTGTGAGTTCCGACGAATCTTTGTGGAGAAGCTTAACCAATCTTTACAACCGAAGAATAGATGATACATTGAGCGGAACTTCAGATTTTCTTTTGAGCCTTAGTCTTAAAGAACTGATCTATGAACTGATGAAAACCAATGCCAAACATCTGCTTCTTCACCCCAATAAAACAGAAAATATACAGCATGGTCTTCAGGAAGTTGTTCATTTTATAAAGCAAAATTACAGAGAACCTATTACCATAAAAAAACTCGCATCGGTTGCAGGAATGAGCGAGGCCAATCTTTTCAAAAAATTTAAAAACACTTATAACTGTACTCCTGTTGAATATATTATTGAGCTAAGGATAGAACACGCAAAACAGCTTCTGATCAATAATCCAGAAATTGACATTAAAAATATCTGTTTTGAATCCGGATTTAACACGCTTGAATATTTCTATAGAAAATTTACTCAGATCACCGGGAAATCTCCGAAGAAATTTAAGGTGAGCTGATTTATTATTAATAACGTAGTATATATATGTGAAATTTTTCTGTTAATATTCATATATAAAAATAAGAAAACTGTAAATTCGTTCTACTGAAACAGGTCACAGACAAAGCATGAGCAACGAATTAATCTATCAATTCATTAAACCTGAAAAATCCCTTACCGATTTTGTGTATGGTTATTCTTCGCTGCAAAATCTGGCAACCTTTAAGGAAGGTGTAATCATTCCCAATGGGAAAATCGACCTGCTTTTCTGTAAAACCACCGATAATCAATTTCAAATTGTTTTGATGGGATTGGAGACCCAACCCAAAACGATGCCTGAAACCGAGTTTTCCACTTTTTTTGCGATTAGTTTCAATCCGCTTGCGTTGGAATATATTCTTCATCAGTCCATTGCAGAGTTTGTGAACAGTGGAAAAGAATTACCCGATAATTTCTGGGATTTCAGTATGGCTGATCTGAACGATTTTGAACAATTCTGTGAAAAAGCTTCTCAAAAAATTAAATCCTTATTGCCTGAAGAGATTGACGAACGAAAGCGCAAATTATTTGAGCTTATTTTTTCGACTCACGGAGAAATCACCGTTAAAGATCTTTCAGAACAAATCTTTTGGAGTGAACGCCAGATCAACCGGTATTTCAACAAACAATTGGGAATCTCGTTAAAGTATTACTGTAAAATTTTACGTTTTCAGGCTTCTCTTCATCATATTAAAGACGGAAATCTTTTTCCACAGCTTAATTTTACCGATCAGTCTCATTTCATCAAAGAGATCAAAAAACTCTCCGGCGTTTCTCCCAAAGAACTTTTTAAAAATCAAAACGACCGTTTTTTACAATTTTTAGTCTATCATACGTCATAATTTTGCAGCATAAAATTTAAAATTATGCTTATCAATAATAAATCAATTGCCATTGTTGGTGGTGGTCCCGGAGGATTAACATTAGCAAGACTGTTACAATTAAAAGGTGCCGATGTAAAAGTATTTGAAAGGGATCTTAATAAAAATGCCCGCGTTCAAGGAGCTCCTCTCGATCTTCATGATAACTCAGGATTGGCTGCAATCCGTAAAGCTGATCTGCTGGAAGAATTCAAACAGAATTATCTTGTAGGAGCCGACAGAGAGCTTATCGTTAATGAAAATGCGGAAATATTTTTCAGCGACCACGAAGGCAAACCTGAAGAAGATTTCGGACATCAGCATTTCCGTCCGGAAATCGATCGTGGAACCTTAAGAAAAATCTTACTGGAATCTCTGCAGCCGGAAACAGTAGTTTGGGACCGTCATTTTGTTTCTATGGAAAAGCAGAATGAAGGATGGCTTTTACATTTCAAAAACAATACAACAGCCTATGCAGATATTGTGATTGCCTGCGATGGAGCAAACTCAAAAATCCGTCCCTATATCACTGATAGTAAAGCTTTCTATACCGGCATTACTATGCTTGAAGGAAATATACTCCAGGCAAAAGAGAATGCTCCAAAAGTTAATGCCTTACTGAAAGGTGGTAAAATAATGGCTTTCGGAAACAAGAAAAATCTCCTGATGGGGCAAAAAGGAAATGGTGATATTGGTTTTTACGCAAGCTTGAAAACGGATGAAAACTGGGCAGCAAACAGTAGATTAGACTATTCTAATAAAGCTCAAATACTGGACTGGTTCAAATCTACCTATCCGGAATGGAATTCTATTTGGTTTGAGTTGTTTGAAAATGCAGAAACACCGTTTATTCCACGTCCTATTTACTGTATTCCTTTTGATCAGACTTGGGAAGCTCAATCCAATGTAACGATGATCGGAGACGCCGCTCATGTAATGCCTCCGTTTGCCGGAGAAGGCGTGAATATGGCTATGCTGGATGCGCTGGAATTAAGTGAATGTTTGGCTTCAGAACAATACAAAACTTTACAGGAAGCTATTTCCGCCTATGAAATCCAGATGCGGAAAAGAGCTGCTCTCATTGCTAAAGAGTCTCTTGATAACGGAGAACTGATGCATGCGGAAAATGCTCTTGAAAATATGCTGAATTTTTTCAACGGACCTCATGAATAATAAAAAAAGGAGCAGCTTAAGCCGCTCCTTTTTATGTTTTATATATTTTGATATTAAGGAATAATTACACTGAACTGATCATTAAAGGATAAAACGCCTTCCGTCACACTTTCAGGATGTGTACTGAATCCTTTTAATTTTGATGTTTTGCCTTTCAGTACTAAATCCATCAATTGTTTATCTGATATTTTTTTACCGAAGATTTCAAAATTCACCTTAAAGCCACAGTTTTTAAAATCAGAACACCCGACAGCGGTTTTTCCTTTCATTAAATGATGTTCCTTACATTTTGGGCATTTGGTTTCTTCCCAGGATTGAAGTTCTTTTTTAACAGCCGGTTCCCGTTTTTTCTTTTCTTTCACCTCCACTTTTTCTTCTTCCAGAGTAATCACTTTTCCTTTTCCGTCCACTACTTTTTTAGTAAGTTCGGTGACCATCTGAATCAGTTCTTCTTTGAATTGATTGGCTTCATATTCGCCTTTTTCAATTTTGCGAAGTTTTAATTCCCATTCTCCAGTAAGTTCAGGGCTTTTCAACAATTCATCTTCAATAGTATCGATCAGCTGAATTCCGGTATGGGTAGCAATTAAGTTTTTTCTTTTCTTTTCGATGTATTTCCGCTTGAAAAGGGTTTCGATAATATTGGCTCGCGTTGAAGGTCTGCCAATTCCGTTATTTTTCAGCATTTCACGAAGCTCTTCATCATCCACCTGTTTTCCGGCAGTTTCCATGGCCCTAAGAAGCGTTGCTTCCGTATAAGGTTTCGGAGGTGAGGTTTTTCCCTGATGAATCATCGGATCATGAGGTCCGGTTTCTCCAACCGTGAATTCCGGAATCGTCTGTTCTTCTTCCTTTTCTTTTTCTTTATCGTTGGATTCTTCTTTGGGTTCTTTAGCATAAACGGCTCTCCAACCCGGTTCAAGAACCTGTCTTCCACTGGTTTTGAAAGGTATTGTTCCTACTTTTCCTTCTACTAAAGTATTTGAGATTTTACATTCGGGATAGAAAACAGCAATGAAACGTTTCACAATCAAGTCATAAATTAACTTTTCTTCCCTGCTCAGATTTTGAGACGGCGGAACTTCAGTTGGAATGATCGCATGGTGATCGGTAACTTTGGTATCATCAAAAACTGCTTTCGACTTTGGAATCGGTGCTTCCAGTAAAGGTGAAATTAAATCCTGATAGAAATACATTTTTCGCAAAATCCCTTCTATTTTAGGATATAAGCTTTCGGATAGGTATGTTGTATCAACACGCGGATACGTCACGTGTTTTTTCTCATATAAACTTTGAATATAATTCAAGGTATTTTCCGCAGAATACCCATATTTTTTGTTGGCTTCCACCTGAAGTCCGGTCAAATCGAAAAGCCTCGGATTTTTTTCTTTCCCTTCCTTAATTTCAAAAGAAACAATTTCAAAAGGATTTACTTTCAGATATTCCAGTCCTTTTTCAGCACGTTCTAAAGTTTTTAAACGGTCGATCGCGGCGTTAAAAATAACGTCACGATATTTGGTTTTAAGTTCCCAATATTCTTCGGTGGTAAAGGCATCAATTTCTTTTTGACGCTGAACCAGCATCGCCAAGGTAGGCGTCTGCACTCTACCGATGGAAAGAACCGCTTTATTTCCTCCGAATTTTTTCGTAAAAAGCCTCGTTGCGTTGATTCCTAACAGCCAATCCCCAATAGCTCTTGCATTTCCTGCGAGATACAGATTTTTATAATCTTCGGCGGGTTTTAAACTTGCAAAACCTTCTTTTATCGCTTCTTCGGTAAGAGACGAAATCCATAAACGCTGGATTGGTTTGTTGCATTTTGCTTTCTGCAATACCCATCTTTGAATCAGTTCTCCCTCCTGACCGGCATCGCCGCAGCTAATAACCTCATCACATTCTTCGACTAATCTTTCAATCACTTTGAATTGGTTTTCAACGCCTTTATTAGGTATTAATTTGATTCCAAAGTTGTTAGGAATAATGGGTAATAAAAACAAATTCCAGGCTTTGTATTGCGGACCGTAATCGTGAGGTTCTTTCAGGGTGCAAAGATGTCCGAACGTCCATGTCACACAATAGCCGTTTCCTTCCATATAGCCCTGCTTCGGAGTCGTTGCGCCTAATACTTTGGCGATATCTCTGGCAACACTGGGTTTTTCGGCAATACAAAGTTTCATGAATTTTCGGAATTATAGAAGAGGGCAAAAATCGGGATTTTTTTTGGATTTTGCTAATTTGTTATTTCCATTCCCTAATAATCAAACCTTCAAAAATGAATAAAAACAGCTACATTTCTATAATCAGCTCCTTTTCATAGCCATTATATTTTTCATCAATATACCCATGCGGATTACAAATAATTTTTGTGGTTCCGATTTTATAGTCTGAAGGGGTGTGAATATGGCCATGAATCCAGTATAAAGGCTGATATTCCTGAATTAAATATTCAAGATCAGAGGCATAAGCAGCTGTGACCGGATTATCTTTGTACTGTTCAGGAACTGACCGAATACTCGGAGCATGATGAGTTACTACAATATTTTTCATTCCTTTTGATCCTTCTAAGCTTTCTTTCAACCATAATTTTGACAGCTGATGAATTTTAAATATATCCACCGTTCTCATTTTGGAATAGGAAGGATCACGTTTTATCTTTTTATAATCGTTCATTACCGACTGACAGATCATTCCATATTCTATTGGATTACCAAAAATTGAAAAATCCGTCCACAAAGTCGTTCCATGAAAACGAATTCCCTCAATATCCACAAAAGAATTTTCAAGGACAAAAACATTCGATTCCTGCGCTGCTTCTTTTATTTTATGTAATGTTTTTGGATAAGAACCTTTATAATATTCATGATTTCCCAAAACATAGATTACCGGCTTATTGAGGATTTTAGTTTTGATCCATTCAATTCCTTTTGTTCCTAAATTTATATCTCCCGCTAAAACAACCACATCAGCATTATCAAATGATATATCAGTATATCCAAATTCCTGATGCAGATCGCTTATGATCTGTATTTTCATATTTTACAAATTACATCAAAAAAATTTATATAAAAAACTTCCAGAACAAGAGATTTTATACCACTATATAAATAAGACTCATGACTTTCAGAGAAACTTTTTTTGAAAATTTGAAGACGTGCAAAAAAAAGTAATTCATTAAAAAAATTTATATCCTTATTTTTTTTAACGAATATTTTTTTTCTTTTTAAAGTATTATAAAAAAACAAACACAAAAACACCTCAAAAAATTAAAAATCAACCACTTAACATAATAAATTTTATTTTTATCGCATAAATTATCCTATTATATTTGACACTTAATTTTAAATATTATACAAATGAAAAATTAAAAAAAATTATCTAGAAATTACCTTAAAACAGTGAAAGGAGGAAAAGTTTGGATTGCAGAAACTAAATGTGGGTTTACCGCTACAACAACCCAAGATTGGACTCCAGCACAAGCAAATGCTTGGATGAACGAAATTGAAAAAAATTACTGTAAAACACCTACTTATTCTGGTGATGATGCTATTCATTTAGCAATTAATTAAAATAAATTTAGCACTTATAGTGTAATATTTAAACTATAAGTGCAGTTTTACAATAAAAACCTTACCTATATCATGTTTTACTACAAAAAGCTATTCTCACTATTCATATTATTTTATAGCATTTTATTTTACGCTCAATCAAATAAAGAAGATACACTAAGTGGCGAATTTACCTATCAGTTAAAAGCTAAATTCGACACACGAACTGACAAGAGATATGAAGAACTTTTCTCATTACAGATAACCGATAATCGCGCATTTTTTGCAAGTTGTATATCATTGAAAGGAGATTCGGTAATGGCAAATTCAGGTACAACAACACAAAATCCAGATGGAAGCATTACTCTTGGCTGGAAAAAAGGCACTGTAATTCCAAAAACAAATCTAAATTTTACTATTATCCAATCACCTGAAAATGTACAATATTATGATTCAGCATTCATGTCATTACTTAGTTATAAAGAGCCTGTAATAAAGAATTGGAAGCTTGTGGATGAAGCGAAAATAATTAATACAATTAATTGTAAAAAAGCAGAAGTTTCCTTTAAAGGAAGAAATTGGATTGCTTGGTATTCTCCCGAAATCCCTTTTCCGTACGGTCCTATGAAATTCAGTGGATTACCCGGATTAATTGTTAAAATAACAGATGATAAGGGTGATTATGATTTTGAAATAGTAAAATCTGTCCCTAATTCTAAACTGAAAGGCAAATTAGTTACTATTAAAAAAAGCCGATATACGGGAGCAACCGAAGCAACACAAGCGAAATTGAAGCAAGCCAAAAAAAATGTTGAAGCTAATGTTGCTGGCGTACTTGCAAGCACTGGAACAACAATTATAAAAGGACAAGAGGTTCTAAGGCAAAAGGAAAAACAAAGAGAGGAAAATGAAAAATATATAAATCCACTAGAATTAACTGAGTAAGACAATTAAACATAAAAAGCTCCCTAAAAAAGAGAGCCTTTTCAACAATATGTATAAAACAAAATTAATTCATCTTCATCGGAACTTCCATCAAAAGAATCTCCGTATTTTCTGATATTGCTTTAATGTTAAGACCTGAAATATCACAAACTCCGAATCCATCTCTTTCTTCCAATTTCTGGCCGTCAATTTCTGCACTTCCTTTAATGATAAAAGCATAAACACCATTTCCACTTTTCTTAATCTGATAATGGGTTTCCCTATTATTTTCGAAATTTCCTAAATAAAACCAGGTGTCCTGATAAATCCAGACCCCTTCGTCATCCGTATTGGGAGACAAGATCTGCTGAAATCTGTTTTTGCCTTTTGTTTTGTCTAATGTGATTTGATCGTATCTCGGACTCACATTTCTTCTGTTCGGATAGATCCAGATTTGAAGAAACTTTACCAGACCTTCTTCATTTTTACTGAATTCACTGTGCATCACACCGGTTCCGGCACTCATCACCTGAATTTCACCACTTTTTATAGTTACTTTATTCCCCAAACTGTCTTCATGCTCCAGACTTCCTTCAAGGGGAATGCTGATAATTTCCATATTATCGTGAGGGTGAACTCCAAATCCCCTTCCCGCCTCTACCGTGTCATCATTCAGTACTCTCAACGCTCCAAACTGAATTCTTTCAGGATCATAATAGTCTCCAAAGCTAAAAGTCTTTTCACTTACAAGCCATTCATTTTCTGTTTTCCCTCTGGAATCAGCTTTATGCAAAACATTTTTAGTTTCATTTGTTTGGGAAAAAGCAATATTCACTTCACTTTTTAGCAATCCGCTTCCACCTCCGAAATGATCTATTACCTTAATTCCCTGATCCAAATTTTCACAAAACGTTTTAATGTCCTGTTCAAACTGATCTTCCAAACCAGAACTCAGCAGGACAATATCAACTTTATGATTGTTGATATAATCATAAGCTTTATTTTCGGAGCTTAAAAGTTCAGCTTTCCAGCCTTCATTTTTTTCTATAATTCTTTTTAATACCTCAAGAATTTCCTGATTTTTTCCGAGGACTAAGAAATTAAGCATTTCCATTTCAGATGAATTAAGAGTTACAATTAAAGTTCAGATTCTCACAATGTTTCTTTGAACCAAACATCATTATATTCTTCCGGATGACGCTTGAACTGCGCATGAACGTAAGGACATAACGGAACGATCATTAAGTCGTTTTCTCTGGCATAGGAAACCAGTTTTTCCAATAATATTTTGGCAAAACCTCTTCCTTCATATTCCGGATTCACTTCTGTGTGGTAAACCGTTAATTTGTTTCCAATGACTGAAATATCCATTTTTCCGGCTTTGTTGTCGTCTGAGAAAAGCTGAATTTCTCCTCTTACATTTCCTAAAACTACTTCTGTTCTTTCCATTGTTTTAATTTTTAATAATAACAAAGTTAAGGCCTCTCTTAAGATTATATCATGATCTATGATAATTTCCGCAAAAGTTTTTCGCTTTTTAATAAATATAATATATAAAAATAACAAACTAAAAATCAATACATTAAATAATTAATTTAAAATTATTTTCAAAAAGTCTACTTTTTTAGTAGACTAATGAAAATTTATGCCTTATATTTGCAACCGTAATCAGGACATTAAAATAAAATGAAATCAAATTTTAGAAATCAATCCATTAAAAAGCACACCATCACTATGATGATGATGTATTGCTGTATGCCTGAATTACGAAATTGCTGTGGTTGAACTTACTTTTATATGACATATTTTTAAAGGCTCTACCACGTTGTAGAGCCTTTTTTGTTTAATAAGAATAATATCAGAATGATAGAGATAAAGAACATTTCAAAAACCTTTCACCAGAAAAAACAGTCTTTCAAAGCACTGGATAATGTAAGCCTGACTATTGAAAAAGGCGATATTGTCGGAATCATCGGATTTTCGGGTGCCGGAAAAAGTACGTTGATCCGAACGGTGAATCTTCTTGAAAAACCTGATAATGGTGAAATCATTATTAATGAAAAGGATTTCACAAAATTAAATCCCAGACAATTAGCCAATGAAAGAAAAAAAATAGGAATGATCTTCCAGCATTTTAATCTTCTTTCTTCAAGAACGGTTTTTGAAAATATTGCTTTACCACTGGAACTAGATCATGTCAACAAAACGGAAATCCATCAAAAAGTCAATGAATTGTTGAAAATCGTTGGGTTGGAAGATAAAGCCAATGATTATCCTAAAAGCCTTTCGGGCGGACAAAAACAAAGGGTTGCGATTGCCAGAGCTTTAGCCAATGATCCTTATCTTCTGCTTTGTGATGAAGCAACAAGCGCTCTCGATCCGGCAACCACTCAATCGATTTTACAGTTATTGAGAGATATTAATCACAGGTTGGGAATCACCATTTTATTGATTACCCACGAAATGGAAGTCATTAAAACAGTTTGCAATCACGTTGCTGTCATTGACCAAGGAAAACTAGTAATCAAAGGAACTTTAAGTGAGATTGTCTCCAACAAAGAGAATCCTATCATCAAACAATTTTTAAAATCTGGTGTTATGACTATACCACAAGAACTGAATAAAAAACTACAAAAAGAACCACAAGACGGACTGTTTCCTCTTGTTGAGGTTGAACTTAATGAACAAATATCTGTTGAAGAACTGCTTTCAATAGTTTATGATAAATATAAAATTCCTTACAAGCTGCTGAAAGCTGATGTTGAATACTTAGGAGATTCCAACTTTGGAAAGTTATTATTGCAGCTTCAGGGTGAAGAAGAGAAAAACCAACAAGCTCTATATTATTTCAACCAGAATAAAATTCAAAATACGGTAAGAGGATATGCTTAGTGATACGGTGATTTCTCTTTTATCGAAGGGAATTTGGGAGACGGTTTATATGACATTCGTGTCAGGATTTTTTGGATTTGTATTAGGATTACCAGTTGGAATTCTATTGTTTTTAACAAGAAAAGGACAGCTTTTGGAAAATGTAGTTTATAATAGGGTTTTATCTGTTTTGGTTAATATTTTCCGCTCCATTCCTTTCATTATTTTGATTGTGTGGATGATCCCGTTTACAAGAAGTTTGGTCGGAACTTCGATTGGTGTGAATGCCGCTTTGGTTCCTTTAAGTATTGGTGCAGCTCCTTTCATAGCAAGATTAGTAGAGAACAGTTTGTTAGAAGTTCCTTACGGATTGATTGAAACTGCAAGAGCTTTGGGAGCTACTCCGCTTCAGATCATCCAAAAAGTTTTATTACCGGAGGCGCTTCCTTCTTTGATTAACAATGCTACGATCACTTTGATCACTTTGGTAGGATATTCTGCAATGGGTGGTGCAGTCGGAGCAGGAGGATTAGGACAGATCGGTTATCAGTACGGATATATTGGTTATGATGCAGTTATTATGAATCTGGTATTGGCTTTATTGGTAGCCATCGTATTTATAATTCAGTTTTCAGGTGACCGATTGGCAAAAAGATTTGATCATCGTTAAAATTGAAAAATTTAGAAAATAGTGTGTAAACACTTTGAAAATACAGTGTGATTGTGAAATAGTGTGGTGGTATGATCATTTCAGCCATCGATCCGGCGAAAAAGGGAATTTAAAAAGGTATAAAGCCATATTTTATTATTTATTATCAAAGAATTTAGAGATTGCCTTTTTCCTTTTTCGCCATTTTTTAGAAAATAGTTAACAATGAAAAAAATAAAGATTTTAGGAGTATTAGCAGCAGGTTTATTATTATTTACCGCCTGCAATTCGCCGAAGAAAGATGATCCGAACGTGATTAAAGTAGGGATTACTTCAGGACCGGAGCAGGAAATTGCAGAAGTTGCGAAAAAAGTGGCTAAAGAAAAGTACAATCTTGAGGTGGAACTTGTTTCATTCAATGATTATGTCGTTCCCAATGAAGCTTTGAATAACGGAGATATTGATGCGAATGCTTTTCAGCATGTGCCCTATTTAAATGAACAGTCAAAACAGAGAGGCTATAAACTGGCCGTTGTCGGAAATACTTTTTTGTACCCGATTGTAGCCTATTCGAAAAAAATTAAAAACATCAGCGAACTTCAAAACGGAAGCACGGTTGTAATTCCCAATGACCCAACCAACGGCGGTCGTTCATTACTTTTATTACAGAAAAACGGATTGTTAAAATTAAAAGACGGTATCGGTCTATTACCAAAAGTAACTGATATTGCTGATAATCCAAAACAATTAAAAATTCTTGAAATAGAAGCACCACAATTACCAAGAGTATTGGATGATAAAGAGGTTGTTATCGCCATTATTAACAACAACTTCGCAGCACAGGCAGGATTGGATGCGGAAAAACAGGGAATTTTTAAAGAAGATAAAGATTCACCTTATGTGAATGTAATTGTTTCCAGAGAGGACAACAAGACTTCCGAAAAAGTAAAAAACTTTGTAAAGGCTTACGAATCTGATGAGGTTGTGAAAAAAGCGGAGGAGATTTTTAAAGGAGGAGCCATTAAAGGTTGGAACTAATATGGGTGAATCGTCAATGGTCAGTTCGTGAATTTTACAGTAGTACAAAATTGACTAGTTAATCACTTACCATTCACTTTAAAGAAGTCTATTATTATATATGTAGGCATCGTTTCATAGTATTTGAAATGGTGCCTTTTCTTTTAAATTCATTTTCCTAGGTCATATATTGAAATTAATCCATTTTTATAAAAAGCTGATGATAATTAGATATTTATTCAAAAAAATACATTTTCTCAATTTGAGATAATAAATATTTTTGCTAATTTTGTTACCTATCAATAAAAAGGCTTTTTATGTTAAAGAAAACCGCCATTGTAAGTTTATTTACTCTTATTTCTGCTTCTTATATGGCTCAAAATACTACTCTACCCGTTTATTTAGACGAATCAAAACCCGTTGAGCAACGCGTTCAGGATGCACTTTCCAGAATGACCCTGGAAGAAAAAGTGGCTATGCTTCACGCACAGTCAAAATTCAGTTCTCCAGGCGTTCCAAGATTGGGAATTCCAGAATTCTGGACAACAGACGGACCTCATGGGGTTCGCCCTGAAGTAATGTGGGACGAATGGAATCAGGCAGGCTGGACGAATGACTCCATTATTGCTTATCCCGCATTGACAGCTCTTTCCGCAACATGGAACAAAAAAATGTCATGGAACTACGGAAAAGCACTTGGAGAAGAAGCCCGTTACAGAAAAAAAGACATTCTTCTGGGACCTGGAGTTAATATTTACAGAACTCCATTGAACGGAAGAAACTTCGAATATATGGGTGAAGATCCTTATTTAACATCAAAAATGGTGGTTCCTTACATTAAAGGGGTTCAATCTAATGGTGTAGCAACTTCTGTAAAGCATTTTGCATTGAACAATCAGGAAATGTTCCGTCATACAAGCAATGTGAAAGTGGATGACAGAACGTTGTATGAAATTTATCTTCCGGCATTCAAAGCTGCTGTTACAGAAGGAGATTCATGGACGATCATGGGAGCTTACGATATGTACAAAGGTCAGTACGCAAGCCAAAACCAATATCTTTTGAATGATATTTTAAAAGGAGAATGGAAATATAAAGGAGTTGTCGTTTCTGACTGGGGCGCTGTAAACAATACCGAACAGGCCATCCACAACGGATTGGATCTAGAATTCGGAAGCTGGACCAACGGGCTTTCTGCCGGAACGAAAAATGCTTACGATAATTATTATCTGGCCAAACCTTACTTAGATTTAATTAAATCAGGGAAAGTAGGGACGAAAGAGCTTGACGACAAAGTTTCAAGACTTTTAGGTTTAGCTTATAAAACAACAATGAACAGAAACAAACCTTTCGGAAACATCGCTTCTGAAGAGCATAAAGCTGTGGCTAAAGAAATCGGTGAGGAAGGTATCGTATTGTTGAAAAACCAAGGAAATGTACTTCCGATCGACATCAATAAAGCTAAAAAAATTGCTGTAATAGGTGAAAATGCGATCAAAATCATGACTGTTGGCGGAGGTTCTTCTTCATTAAAAGTGAAATATGAAACGCTTCCTTTAGACGGAATTAAAGCAAGATTCGGAAAACAGTCAGATGTACAATATGCAAGAGGTTATGTTGGAGATATTGGCGGAGAATACAACGGAGTAAAATCGGGACAGGATTTAAAAGACACCCGTTCTGAAACTGAATTACTGAATGAAGCCGTTGAATTGGCAAAAAAATCTGATTACGTAATTTTTGTGGGAGGGCTGAACAAAGCAGACTTTCAGGACAGTGAAGGAAACGACAGAAAAAGCTACGGATTGCCATACAATCAGGATAATGTAATTGCAGCACTTGCAAAAGCGAATAAAAACCTTGCAGTAGTTTTAATTTCAGGAAATGCAGTGGCCATGCCTTGGATTAAAGAAGTTCCAACCGTTTTACAATCCTGGTATTTAGGTTCTGAAGCAGGAAATTCTATTGCTTCAATTTTAGCAGGAGATGCCAATCCATCAGGAAAATTGCCATTTACTTTCCCTGTGAAACTGGAAGATAATTCGGCTCATCAGTTAGGAGAATATCCTGGTCAAAAAGATGAGTTTGCAGCAGGAAAAGGAAAAGATCAGAAAAACCCGATCAACATCACGTACAATGAGGGAATTTTCGTGGGATACAGATGGCATGACACGAAGAAAATTAAACCATTATTCAGTTTCGGACATGGTTTGAGCTATACCACTTTTGAGTTTGGAAAAGCTAAAGCCGATAAAACAACAATGTCTCAGGACGACAAGATTACCTTTACGGTTTCTGTGAAAAACACAGGAAAAAAAGCAGGAGCGGAAGTTGCTCAGTTATATATTTCTGACTTAAAATCTTCTGTGGAAAGACCAACCAAAGAACTGAAAGGTTTTGAAAAGATATTTTTAAATCCGGGAGAGGAAAAAGAGGTAACCTTTACCATTGATAAATCTGCTTTAAGCTTCTTCGATGTTCAAAAACATGATTGGGTAGCTGAACCGGGAGATTTTGAAGCACAAATCGGAAATTCTTCGGATGCTATTAAAACGAAAGTTAAATTTACTTTAAAGTAATTTTACTTATATATTTCTAAAACGAGATGCCTGGATTTTTTCAGGCATTTTTTTATTACCCTGCTAAATATCACCTTGAAAATCAACAAGTAAATCCTTACATTTATATCAACAAATTAAAATACCATGATAGAAACCGCTTCATTTTATGACGAACTCCATTACGAAGAAGGAAATAAACCAGCCGTAAAAGTGATGCTTAAAAATGATTTGGCGAAAGAGATCAGAATTCTTTTTCATCCAAATCAGGAAATGAAAGAGCACAAAGCGCCCTATCCTATTATTGTTCAGGTCTTGGAAGGATCTATTGATTTTGGTGTGGAAAATAAAAGATATATTCTGAAAAAAGGAATGATGATTCAGTTATCTGCCAATATTCCTCACGATCTTCTCGCATTGGAAGAAAGCATGGTAAGACTTAGCTTAAGCCTTCTGGATCATACTTCCAGAGTTGAAAATATATAAAAATTAACCACAAAAGAGACAAAAGCTATTTATTACTGCTATTATAGATTTCTAAAGATTTATGTGTTCTTTTTTTCAGTTTAATGATAAACTTTAAATATACTCTATAAATTTTTTGTGTCTTTTGTGGTTAAATAGCTTCTATTTTAAATACGTATCATACAAATCTGTTCTTCTGTCTTTCAGAACCTGTACAGAACCATTATGGTGCAGATCTTTCAAAAGATTCAGATCGACGTCTACAATTAAAGTCATTTCCGTGTTGGGAGTCGCCTCTCCTTTCACCGCATTGGAAGGAAACGCAAAATCTGACGGTGTGAAAACTGTTGCCTGTCCAAACTGAATATCCATATTATTAACGCCTGGAAGGTTTCCTACACAGCCTGCAATAGCAACATAACATTCGTTTTCAATCGCTCTGGCTGCAGCGCAATGTCTTACACGGATATAAGCATTCTGAGTATCGGTAAGATAAGGGACAAACAGAATTTTCATTCCCTGATCGGCCAATATTCTCGGAAGTTCAGGAAATTCAACGTCGTAGCAAATTACCAAGCCTATTTTACCACAATCGGTATCAAAAACCTTGATCTCATTTCCGCCTTTCATTCCGTAATATTTCTTTTCATTGGGCGTGATATGAATTTTTCTGTATTCATCGATTCTTCCGTCTCTATGCAGAAGATAACTTACATTATACAGATCGTTATTCTCAAAAACCGGCATACTTCCTGAAATAATATTCACATTATAACTGATGGCCAGTTCGGAAATTCTAGTTTTAATGTCCTCTGTCATTTTTGCCAACTCAATCATACTGTCTCTTCCTGATAAATTATTGAAGGGAGCCAATAAAGGCGTATTGAAGAGCTCCGGGAAAAGAACAAAATCTGATTTATAATCTCCCATTACATCTACAAAAAACTCGACCTGTTCATAAAAAGCATTAATATCCTTAAACTGTCTCATTTGCCATTGCACCAAACCGAGCCTTATAATACTATCCTGCATTGTATTCGGTTTTTTACTGTAGTAGATATTATTCCACTGCAGTAAAACAGCATTTTCTTTTGAAGATTCGTCTTCGGGAAGATATTTCTTTAATACTTTGATCGGTAAAAAGTTATTTGACAGCTGAAAGGAAAGAACAGGATCATAGATTTCCTTATCTCTTACTTTGCGAATGTAATCTCTTGCAGAAAGTTCATCACTGTAGGTATGATAATTCGGAATTCTTCCT
This sequence comes from Chryseobacterium tagetis, assembly GCF_016735585.2. Taxonomy (GTDB): domain Bacteria; phylum Bacteroidota; class Bacteroidia; order Flavobacteriales; family Weeksellaceae; genus Chryseobacterium; species Chryseobacterium tagetis. Next base: position 331,591 of record NZ_JAERSE020000003.1, on the reverse strand, counting down.
CCCAATACAATAGATTTCAGATTTAACAGCTCACAAAGTTCTTTACGGGCATCGTATAATCTTCGTCCTAATCTCAGCTCACGAAACTGAGGATCTACAAAAACCTCAATCCCGTACAAAACATTCCCTGTTGCAGAATGGGTATTGAAGGTGTAATTTCCTGTAATATCACTATAGGTATGATCATCCCCAAAATCTTCATAATTCACAACAATCGAAAGAGCAACTGCCGCTAACTTTCCGTCTACAATAATACAAATCTGACCTTGTGGAAAAATTTTAGTAAGCTTGGCAATGCTTTTCTTACTCCAAACGTATTCTGACATCTTAGGATAAGCGAGCTTCATTACTTCTACCAGTTCATCGTAGTCTTCAAGCTTTAGCGATCGTGTTTCAATTTGCATATTATTTATTTTTTATGATTTGTAAAAAGTTTTAATTAGCGTATTCTCTGCTATTATTCAATGTAAAACGCTATTCATTATTCCAACTAAAATATACGGATTTTTTGATTTTAAAAATTATTATTTTTGCGTTCCTTTTAATTATTTGTTAAGTTTACTCTATTGAAACTTACTTATTAAACCCATACTATTTCATTAAAGAAAATGAGCAATCAGGTCAGAATTTTGAGAGAAAAACAGCATATGACCCAAACTGAGCTTGCTGAAAAATCCGGACTTTCATTAAGAACGATCCAAAGAATTGAGGCAGGAAGTATTCCTAAAGGTTTTACCTTAAAAGCCTTAGCTCAGGCACTGCACACTGAACCTGAAAAAATTGTGCCATCTGTTGAAGAAAAATCTAAAAACGACAGGGCAAAACTTATTAATCTGTCTGCTTTATGTGGTCTTATCATTCCATTCGGAGGAGTGATTGTGCCATTAATTTTAACTTATAAAACAAAAGATCCTGTCACAAAAGAGATCGGAAAAGATATTATCAGCATACAGATTTTGTTGGCTTCCATTCTATCTGTTTTTATGATTCTGAGTCCGTTTATTCAGCATTTTTCAGGAGTCCGGTTTCCGCTTTTTCTTGTCCCTTTGATCATTTTGCTTGGAGTAAAGCTGTTCATAATTATCAGAAATGGCATCAGCTTGAACCAAAACAACAATTTACACATCAAACTGAAAACCAATTTCTTATAATCAACCTATAGCAATTGTCATAAAATTGTCGTCTTGTTTTTGTGAGAAAATTGATGGGAAACCACGAATCTTGCAAAAAAATAACAATGAAGATTTTTAAGAAAATTGTATTGACTTTTCTAGTCGTTTTGATTTTGGTTTCCGTAGCCGGATTTATTTATTTTAATCAAAAATTTACCCCGGAAAAGAATTATTTAACTGTAAAAAACGAAAGTGGAAATATTCCTATGATCTGGTTAGGCAATGATAAAAACGTTTTACTTGTTCCTATTCACTTTCCTGCGGATTCTACAACATATTATTTACAGTTTGATACAGGTTCTCCTTCAACGGCATTTTATTCGAACTCCGTAAAAAATATTAGAGGGATAAATATAATTCAGGATCGGGCAAAAACATTATTTAATTTAGGAAAAACAGAAATATCTTCAGACAAATTTATCCTGCTTTATCAAGGAAAAAAACATGATAAAGACTCACTCAAAATTATCGGAACTTTAGGTGCAGACATTCTGGAAAACAATAAAACACTTATCAACTTTAAAGAAAATTATTTAGTTTTTAATCTTTCAAAAACTCCTTCTCAATACAACAATCAGCGGATTGATTTTAAATTTAAAAAGAGAAAAATTATTTTAAAAGGAATATTGAGAGGACAAGAAGAACAATTTCTGTTCGACTCCGGAACGAGTGCTTATGAATTGCTGACCAATAAAGAAACCTGGGAAAAGTTAAAATCTTCAAATTCCAAAGTCAGTATTGAAAGAGCACAATCCTGGAAAAATATTCTTACCACATTTACAGCAATCTGTGATCAGAATATTCAATTTCAAAACAGGAGAATTCAACTTCATGAAGTTACTTATGTAGAAGGATTTTCACAGACACAATATGCACTTATGAAATTTTCGGGAATGACAGGAATGCTGGGAAACAGAGTTTTCCTGAATAACATTTTGTATCTGGATTGTAAAGATGAAAAATTTGTTTTAGAATAAGAGTTTTTATTGAACCATTAAAATCTTTTAAGTTGTTAAGCTTCATTGAACATGTATTAAAATAAGGCATAACTTACTATTCTAAATCTTAAAATATCTTAATGGTAAATTTCATTACAATATATTTCCCTGAAAAAACAAATTCTTAAATTTTAAAATCTCTCTCAATTTATCCACAAGATTTTTTCTATCTTTCCGTCATAAAATAACCTTACAGCAATGAAAAAAGTAACAGGAATAGGCGGAATTTTCTTTAAGTGTAAAGATCCAAATGCAATGAACGATTGGTACAAAACTCACCTAGGATTCAATACAAGTCCGTACGGAACCAGTTTTGAATGGCGCGAAGAAGAAGATTCTTCTAAAAAAGGGACAACACAATGGGCTCCATTTTCTGAAGACACTAAATATTTCGAACCGGCTACCAAAGATTTTATGATCAATTACAGGGTAGAAAATCTAGAGGCATTAATGGAAGAATTTAAAAAAGAAAATGTAACCATTCTTGATGAAATTCAGACGTATGATTATGGAAAATTCCTTCATATTTTAGATCCTGAAGGCAATAAAATTGAATTGTGGGAACCTACAGATCATGATTAAACGATAGATTTTCAATCATAGAAATAAGGCTAAAAAGACTGATGGATTTCGGTTCTTTTTAGCTTTTTTTATTTAAACTCTATATTTTCAATGTTACGATTTACAAAGAAGTAATTTTGTTCTTTCCCCAAATTAATGAGATTAAAATTGGAATTCGCACAAAAAGCCTTTTTATTCCAATATTAGTGACATTTATTTTTGATAAAACACTTATCTGGTCTATATTTGCGCCATAATTTTCCGGAAAAGAAATGAAAAAACAAATAACTTTTGCATTACTCCTGCTAAGCAGCATCACTTTTGCACAAGAAAACAAGACAACACCAATACAAGATTCTGTTCAAAAAACTAAAGAAATTCAGGAAGTTCTTATAAAATCACAGCGAAAAAAACAGTTTATAGACAAAGCTGTTTATAGTTTTGATGAAGAGGCTTTAAAAAAGGCAAGATATGCTAATGATTTGCTACAGACTTTGCCTGAGCTTCAGTTTGATCCTATTTCCAGCAGCATTACCAGTATTAAAGGAGGTACTTTTTTGCTTTTAATCAATGGTATTGAAGCAACCGAATTACAGGCAAGAGGAATCCGTCCGGAAAATGTAATAAGAGTTGAATATTACGACAATCCTCCTACCCGATGGGCAACGAGAGCAGATACTGTGGTCAATATTATTACAAGAAATCCTGAAGTAGGTTTTGCAGCGGGAGCTTCTGCCAGTACGGCATTAACGACAGGTTTCGTTAACGGACAGGCTTATGCTAATTATACCAACGGACGAAATAATTTAGGATTGGAATACTCAATTAATTTCAGGGATTATGACAACCGGAATGCTAATAAAATCTATGATTATGTGTTGCAGAACTCCCACTATAATACCAATGAAAACAAGACGGATCATTTTGGATATACCTATCAGGATATTGCTTTGAGATATACCAATTCATTATTGGATAATTATGTTTTTCAGGCCAAATTCTCCATGAACATCTACAGTTATTTCTCAAAAGGAAATGGAGAAAGTGTTTTTTCAAAAGATAATGTTTCAGAACTGCACGGAACTTCGCAATATAGCGGTGAAAGTTACAATCCGCCAAAACTAGATCTCTATTTTTCGAAAAATTTAAGTAAAAAGGATGAAATTAGTTTTAACATTGTGGGTTCTGCTTACACCAGTGAAAGTTTTGAAATTGATAAGGAATGGGTGATCAGCTCAGGAACTTCTGTTTTTGATAACGATATGAATCTGAAGGCTAAACAAAACAGTATTGTTGGAGAAGTTGCCTATACACACGATTTTAAAGCAGGAAAATTAAGTTCAGGATATAGAATTACAAACAACAATGTTGATAATACGTTAGAAAACTTAGCCGGAAACTTTGATTATTCCGTTAATTATCTAACCCAATATTTATATTCTGAATTTGCCGGTAAAAGCAAAAAACTGATGTACCGTTTAGGATTAGGCGTAACCAATATTCACAATAAAACTGCTGCGACTACAGAGGACGATTGGGTAATCACTCCTAAATTAATTTTAGGCTATGAATTAAAAAAGAATCAAAGCCTGAGATTAACCAGCAGTTATACACCTTACAGCCCGGGAAGTGCTTCATTAAGTCCCAATATCAATCAGGTGGTGCCGAATATTGTATCTACGGGAAATCCTTATCTTAAAATACAGAAATCATGGAATAATAATCTGAATTATTCTTACAATAACAAGTATTTTGATTTTAACGGGAATATTTTCTACAACTATACGGATAACGCCATTAACAGTATGTATGTCCTGTATAATAACAATACTCAATATGCATTAACTTATGAAAATGCACAATTCAGTTCCCGTGCAGGAATTCAGTTGGTGGGTTCTGTAAAGCCTTTTGGAAACAGATTATTAGTAATTAAAGCCAATATTTATCCAACGATGCAGCGTGTAAAGACCAATTCCGGAGCATTGCTTAAAAACAATTATTTCGGAAATAATTTTACGCTTTCCTCGGAATATAAAAACTTCAGTTTGAGCTATATGTTTAATATTCCTGTATATACTTTAAGCGGTGCTTTTTTAAATACGAACGAAAATCAGAACCATATTTTTGCCAATTATAAAGTAAAAGACTGGACCTTCACTACCGGAATGTACTGGCTGGGAATGCCTTCAAGGTATAAAACAAAGACTCTTGATGAAAGTTTAGTAAATTATAAAGGAACAACCAATATTTACAATAACAGAAACATGATCATCGTAGGAATCGGTTATGATTTTGCCAAAGGTAAAAAGAATGAAGTCAATAGAAAACTGAATAATGATACGGCTCCTGCAGCCACATTTTAAACAGAAAAAGGTCGAAAATTTCGACCTTTTTTATTTTTATTCTGTAGAAAGTTGCTTAGTTTTTATTTAATTGTAAAAGGCGGATAGCTTCTTTACTAATTTCAAGTGCTGTAGGACGATATGAAACTTCAAGGGAAGCAACAGAAACCGTTGCATTCAGTTCAGGGATATAGATCACATCTGTACCCAATCCTCCTCCGTGATTGTATCCCATAAGACCTGCATATTTTATTTTTCGGATTCCCAAACAATAATTGATCTCTAAATTAGGCGGTACATCCTGAGTCATCAAGGCAAGTATTTTTTTATCTTTTATCACTTTCCCATTAAAGAGTTTTTGGAAAAACAAAGCCATATCTTCAACATTGGCCACCATTCCACCTCCGCCGTACAAATCCCATGAAGGATCTAGATCGTAAGTATCCCATCCAAATTCATCCCAATACTGATGTGCTTGTGGAAGTATATTTTTATCTGTTTTTTCGAATTTGGCAAAACGTGTACTTTTTAGTCCAAGCTTTTTATAATTCAATAATTTTCTCATTGCAATATAATACGGCTGCTTGGTAATATTTTCAATAATTTCAGTCAATAACACAAAATTAATATCTGCATATTGAAAACCTTTTCCTGGCTCAGTTAAAGGACCTCCGATCCTTCCGGATCTCTCTATCTGCTCATCACGGGTCCATTCATGCTTGGGATGTTCTCTGATGAATTTAAAATATCCCTCATCTACATAATCTCTAATCCCCGATGTATGAGAAAGAAGATGCTTTACAGTAATCTGACTAAGATGATATCCTGCATCTGTAAGAGATTTTACCGATTTTGCTCCAAGATATTTGTTAATCGGTTCACTGATATCTAATTTCCCCTCTTCCATCAATCGTAAAATACTCGCAGAGACATAAGGCTTTGTTGTACTTGCCATCAGTACAGGCTGTTCTGCAGACAAATGCTCTCTGGTTTCTCTGTTAGAAAGACCTACCGCATAATTAAATGATAAATGCTGATCCGGAGCTTCCAAATGAAAAGCAAAACCAACAGCTTTAGGATTCGCCAGATACGTTGAATCAATAAACTTTTTAATTTTTGATTCAAGGTTTTGAGCTGAAGCATTCAATGATAGAAAAAGAAAAGCGAGTATTTTAAAATAGTCTTTCATTTAAAATAATGGATATAAAGTATATTTCGGATGTTACTTTCCGATACAAAAAATTGACATACCCTATTTTAGGGCTATAACTTCTTTTGAGGGACAACCCAGTACCAATCTCTCACAAACAGATAATTCTTAAAACTAAGTTACGATTTTGTTCAAATAGAATCAACCACTACAGATAAAATATTCATATACCCAATCGAATTGCCTTTTTATTTATTTTTCCAATAAATACTAAATGTTAGTGGGTTTGTAATCCATTTTCACTTTTACATTTCTATTGCGATTATAAAGGATTTGAAAATATTAATTGTCAAAATTAAAAAGTAGCTGAAAGTTCAAAGCAACTAAACTCGAAATTGGCCAAGTACCAAACCAGTCGATTCTATAAAATTCTTTTAAGAATTTCGATTGTGCTGATAAAACAAAGATCTGCTTTAGGGCTGTCTATTCCATCCTTTAGTTCTTTACCAGGATGAACGAAATTTCTATAGATTCTTGAGAGGTTACTTAAATGTGTAAAGTCTTGACCAAAGAATTTTTGATCCTCAGCAAAGGTGATCAACTCATTGAGGACGGTAGAATAAAGCGCCTTGTTTTTCTTTTTCGTACCATCTTGAACCGAAATCGTTGTTATCCCCTTGATTTCACAATGATATATTAAGGCCAGTTCAACTAACGATCCAGATAAAACAATCGTAGCTTTTTGATGACCTAAGAGATAATTAAAAAACAATTCGTCGAGGTCACGTTTAAATAATACTTTGTATTTATCAGTTAAGGCTCCTGCACGTGTCAACAATGTGAAGTAGCCTTTTGCTTCGAGTGTATCCGCTGATAACCCCACAAATCCGTCCACCCATTTCTGCGGAATTTTGTGTTTTTGAATTCGGTTTATCTCTTCTCTCAGATACGGATTGATTGAATAAATAATCACATTATAATCATCCCGCTCTTTGGTGTCCACCAAATATTGTTTTTTCAGCCATTGTGTCAACAGGGAATCTGCTACTTGTTTGTTGACTGCTAGGTATTTTTGAAAATTATAACGTGGTATCGGAACTTTCCAGTTGTCAAAAGCAGCGTCATTTTTGATTCTGTCAATAAATTGGGCTAGCTTGTCAAGAACAAAGTCATTCTCGTTTTTTAGTAAGTTAACCGCCGACTGGTATTCCTGCTGTAAACTTATTTCCTGCGCGGCCTTTTCATTGGCCAACGATAATTTTTTCATGGTAACCTTCAAGTTAGAATTCAGGTTTTCATGCTTACTGTCAATGAGTAGTCCACGCTTGTAAAGCGCAATTGCGCCAGTATAATCCCCCCTTGAATCGAATAGATTACCAAGGTTATTTAGTACAGCTGTACTATCCCCATTTTTCAGGAGGTAATCTTGGTACATTTCCTCGGCTTTTGTATTCTGATCCAGCTCAGCGTAAGCATAAGCAAGCCTGAACAGGCAATCGTTTTCCGACAACTGGTCTTTTGAAAAGAATGATGAAAGATCTATTATCTTTTGATAGCTCTGATCGTCGAAGAAAAGTTTAAACAGGTCGTTAGCGTAATAGGCAATATGTGTTGAAAGCTCGTTCCAGCTCCCCAGATCTGAAATAAGGTTATCAAATAGTTTATTTCGTTCGATAATGGTGTCCGCCTTATAAGAAATGATCTGGCTTAAAGCTTCTGCATATAATGAATAAAGGAAATCATAGTGGTAATGATTAAGAAATTTCATTGAATTTTTAACAGCCTTATACTGATCCTGGTATTTGCCAAGTTGACCAGCAACAAAATAACGTAATAACCAAATTTTACCGTTTAATAAGCGTTTCGCACGGTCTAACTTTAGCTTTCCAAGCTTGACCATAATTTGTTCAAAGTTCGAAATCTCAATGTGATCTACTGCGTGTTCAGCCAGAAATACCGGACCACCAGATACCCGGCCTCCTTCACAGAGCAAATCGTGATTAATGTTGAGGTTGAGAATCAACTCATCAATTTTCTGACGATTATCTAAATCACAATACAAAGTAAACAAACCAAAGAAACCAAAAAGACTGTCTTGAGAATTTATTTCCTGATCATATGCAGCAAGATAAAACTGTTCTGCAGAAATTTTATCACCAACGAGCTCGGCACAGCGTCCCTGATAGTAATTAATGTAAGAATTACAGCTGGTATTCTCGTTTAATTTTAAAGCCTGGGCAAAGTGGATTGCTGATAGATCATAATTTCCTCCGGAAAGATAATACTGGCCTAAATTGAACTGCACAGAGGCAGATTCAATTCCCTTTTCAACTGCACGGTTCAATGATCCTAGTTGCAAATTTGACATTCCCTGGCTTTTATAGTGTTCTGCAAGTAACACATAAAAATCGGGCATTTCAGGGTAATGAGCAATTCCCTTTTCCAGCAGTTCAATTTTATCCTGCCCTTTCACACTATATTTAAAATGGAGAAGTGCATGGGGTGGAAAGTGCAACGATTCGCTCGCCAACTTATGATAGGCCTCTGATTGTGCTTTGTCGTAAATATAAACTGCACCATCATCTGATGTAAACCAGGAACGTTCGGCATAGGACAAACCTAACCAATAATAGGCGTATCCATTGTTCTTGCCGGCCTTATCGTTTTGGATAGAAATTAGAAACTCATCAGCAGCTTTCTGGAAATTTTTTCTACTATGATACACTAGCCCCATTAAATAGTGACAATTGGCTTTCTCTGGATAGTCTTCAATCATTTTCAGGCATGCGGATTCGACCTCATCTATATTGTTCGCATGATACGCTTCCCAGGCAATATTTATCGATTCCTGATAATTGTCTTCTCTTATGTCTTTAATTTCTTCCATGATAAGCTAATTTAGACTTTTTTTCATTAGTAGGTACAAAATAAAACTGACCCAGCGCAGCCTATTTGCGCAATTCAATTTTTTATTTCCACAATTGGCCTCTTCATGCCGATAATATTTTAGTTAGCTCTCTTCCGCAAAGACAATAAAAAGCAGTTTAAATAAAAGTTGTGGCAAATTCGTGGCAAAACGATTTCCACTTCGCTTGAAAACAGCATTAAGAGGGTTAAAAACAAAATAAGTTAGTTTCCCTTCCTATCTAACACCTATAATGTTCAATATTTTCATTATATAATCATTTGAAAATGAAATAGAAATAATTTTTAATATACGAAAAAAAGAGAGTTTTTGGATAAAAGGCTTTCTAAGCGGGGAGAGAGGGAGTCCAGTCGAACTACTTCTGCCATTATTATCTTTCTTTGAAAGTATTAAATAGAATAAAAACTCTATGTACTTAAAAGTAAAGTAACACATTAGTATTGCTTTACTTTATTAACGGTACTTTACCATATCAATATTTGAACTTAGATTCTTTAGAAATTGAAATAAATTACCTATCCTTCCACTCTATGTCAATATCTTGTTGCTTTTTATAAGGAGCAAAATAAAAGTCTCTATTTTGTATAAAATCATAAGAAATAGCACTATCTATCATCAGACTAATATCTGGAACCGCCCATTCAGGTAATTTTTTTCGCTCTTGTCCATTAGTATATACCTTTATTGCCTTACCCTTTTTATAATTACTTCCATCAATAAAGAGGGTTACATAAAACCTGGTACATTTTGACCAGTGTAACCTTGGTCACTACTTTACCATTAGTAAACTCTATTTTCAATACGATATAATTTCTTGATTTTGTAGATTTAACTCAATATCGGGCATAACCTCCGATAGGTCTTATTGTGACGGCTTTCCTGAATATAGCCTTTATATTCAATACTTTGAATATGCTCATTTTTTTCTTTATCAATTTCAGCATTGATCATAGCTATCATCTTGTCATTTGGTTTATATACAACATCAAATTTTGAATGAGAAGTTAAAACAATATTAAAAAAAGAATGATTAATGTTCCAGCTACTATATAAAGAACTGAATTTCTTTATTATACCTGTATTCATCTATGTTAAATTTTTCAGAAAGGTTCAAACTGACACTAAAGAGTAACTGTAATCATAATATACATTTGAAGAGCCTTATGCAAGATCTTCCTAAAATATTAAAAGAGTCTTCTAATACCTTAATAGTATTTCAGAGATTTTGTTACAACTTGCCTTAATTAAGCTACTCTTACAATCCTACTTCTTCCGAACTTTGTCTTATCAAAATAACATCGAATGAATACTTTAAAATTGATTACTACCGTTGCTGGTGTTGGAATATCTTTCTTAGGAATTGCTGCAACCTATAATAATCCCATTACAAATTCTTTTGTAGGCAAAGCAAATGATAATAACATAAATTACGTAACAATGGACACGATTAAACCCAAACAGACTATCATAGATCTTGCAGGACATAAAGTTCCTGTTTTAAAAGATGGTCTTTATGATAGATTCCGTTCCAATCCGCCACTAGCTATCATTGAAAAAGAAGCTCCGGAGATCGATTTAAGCTGGTTCAAAACTATTCAAAAGCAGAAAAAGGAGGTTGGATTTACCACTTATTCTCCAAATTTTTACTATAGCAACAGCAGTATCACCGTAATCTACACCGCTGATATGAAAACATTAAAAAAACTGATCCCAGCCGAAGTTAGAGATATAGTAAAACCGATTTCAATAACTCCAGGACGTGGACTGATCGCTATAACAGCATATGCCTATCATTACTGTGACAACGATTCCTATAATGAATTGTCAATTTCTATCGTAACTACAAAACCAAATGCAGGAAATTGGGGCATATTCTCTTTGATGGGTGAGGTGAAAAATAAAAACCTTTGGGGATATGTGCTAAAACTTCCAGTAGATACGGAGTTGGCTCGAGTCCGTGGTGTCGTTGGATACAATTTGCCGAAATGGTCGATACCAATTGATTATAATGACAGTGGAAATACAACATCATTCAAATTCTATGACGAATCGCGAAATATTGATTTCTCAATCGCAGGAAAAAAGCTGAATATTGAGAATAACAAGCAGGAAATTACTCGTTCCAATTTCATCAATATAGACGCAAAAGGAAAGTTAACACACGGATTTACAGATGTGAGAGCACTGAAAAAAGCTAGTAGTAAAAAGAAAGAGGATATTGAGCTTAATCTTACTGATGGCCCATTATCGGCATTCATAAAATCATTAGGTTTGGGTAAACTAATACGCTATGATTATCAACCTGAATTTCAGGCAGCGCTTTATACTCCTGAACTAATAGAGGAAAAGAAATAATAGCTTATATCTAAAAACTTAAGAAAATGGATTTCAATACAATATTTCAGTCACAAAAGCAGTTTTTTAATTCACATCAAACGAAAAATGTTGATTTTCGGAGAGAGACTTTATTAAAGCTGAAAGACCTTTTGAAGATAAATGAGGAAAGGCTTTATGAGGCGATATATAAAGATTTTCGAAAGGGAAGATTTGATACTTTTCTTACAGAGTTAAATCTGGTGTACAATGAAATAGATTTTTTTCTAAAAAATCTAGATAAACTGAGCAAACCAAAAAATGTAAAAACAGCGCTCAGTTTACAGCCAGGAAATAGCCATATCTATTACGATCCTTTAGGGGTAACTCTAATAATTGGTGCATGGAACTACCCTTATCAACTTACGCTAAGCCCGATGGTAAGTGCCATTGCTGCAGGAAATACATGTACCATAAAGCCAAGTGAGCTTCCGGAAAATATAATGCACTTGTTAGCTGAGCTCATTAACAATAATTTTCCATCAAACTATCTGTATGTTGCAGAAGGAGGTATTCCGGAAACAACGGAACTGTTGAAATTTCGCTTTGACAAGATATTTTTCACTGGAAGCCCTAAAGTAGGACAGATTGTCTATGAAGCTGCTGCCAAGAATCTTGTTCCGGTTACCCTTGAGCTTGGTGGTAAATCTCCTGCCATCGTTACAGAAACTGCCGATCTGGAGGTCGCAGCTAAAAGACTTGTGTGGGGAAAATTCCTAAATGGAGGTCAGACCTGCATTGCACCTGATTATTTATTGGTACAAGAATCAGTAAAGGGAAAATTATTGCAAATCATAAAGGAAAAGCTGAACGAAATCAGTTATTCAGACGGAGCAGAACATTACACTAGTATCATTAACAAAAGAAATTTCGACAGGTTAATTGGTCTTATTGATGAATCGAAAGTTATTTATGGTGGAAAATCTAATCCAGAAACACTCTATCTTGAACCAACGATTATGGATCATGTTACTTGGGAGGATAATGTCATGAAGGAGGAAATTTTTGGACCGGTATTCCCGGTAATAGCCTATAAAGACTACGATGAGATTTTACAACAAATAATAGATGGGGAAAAGCCTCTGGCAGCTTATCTTTTTACAAAAAATGAAGAAGAAAAAGAAAAGCTTTTAAGTCTGGTTTCTTTTGGTGGCGGATGTATTAACGATACTCTGATGCATATTACAAGTGATTATCTGCCATTTGGCGGAATTGGAAATTCAGGAATCGGAAACTACCATGGTGAATTTGGTTTTCTTACATTCTCACATCAAAAATCAGTGATCGAAAAAACAAACTGGGGTGAACCCAACTGGAAATATCCCCCTTACACAGATAAAAAAATGCACTGGTTGAAAAAAGTGATGTGATCATAATTTTATCCGTTTTAAAACAATTAAAATACAATAGAATGCAAACAATATTAGGTGCAAATGGACAAATCGGTGAAGAACTGGCTAGGGAGCTGAAAAGAAATTTTACTTCTGATATCCGGATCGTCAGCAGAGAGGCAAAAAAAATCAATGATACGGACGAGGTATTTTCTGCTGACCTATCCATCCGTGAAAAAGCTATTGAAGCTGTAAAAGGAAGCGAAATTGCTTATTTTACATTAGGCCTTCCCATCAGTTCTGATCTTTGGGAAAAACAGTTTCCACTTATCCTTCGTAATGTGATCGACGCCTGCAAGATTAATGGAACAAAACTTGTTTTCTTTGACAATACATATATGTATCCCCAAGATGATCGAATCCTGACTGAAGCAACAATATTTGCTCCAGTAGGCAGAAAAGGAAAAGTAAGGAGAAAAATGGCTGAAATGGTTTTAAAGGAAATTCAGTCCGGAGGACTTGAAGCTGTTATTTGCAGGGCTCCTGAATTTTATGGACCGGGCAAAACACAGAGTATTACCAACACGTTGGTGTTTAACAATATTAAAGAAGAAAAAAAACTAAAGGTGCCTCTGAGCGCAGCAAAGAAAAGAAGTTTGATATGGACTCCTGACGCTAGTCGTGCCACTGCTTTGATCGGAAATACACCTGACGCCTATGGACAGACTTGGCATCTTCCTGTTGATAAAAGCCATCCTACTTACAGGGAATTTATTAGTATCGCTTCTGGAATATACGGCAGGAATCTGAAATATGCTGTTGTTCCAAAATTTATCTTTAAAATAGGTTCACTATTCAATAAAGGTGTCAAGGAATTACTGGAACTCCTTCCTAGGTATGCGCATGACAATATTTTTGATGATACAAAATTCAGAAACAGATTCCCGGAGTTTCAGGCAACCACCTATAAACAGGGAATTGAAATTATTAAAAGTGAGCAGCTTTCAGCTAAAAATAATTAGGTAAATTAGTCATGGAAAAATCTGAAAATCAGCATATGAAAACACCGGAGAAAGTTTCATCAATCAGTTCGCTGCATAAGTTTTTGGGGCTTAAAAAGCCCTCGAATCCATTAATCAGCGTATTCAGCTTTGATGATGTCAAACTGGAACCGGAGACTATTCTAAGCGCAATAACAACAGATTTCTATGTGATTGCTCTGAAGAAAGACTGCGCAGGGGGAAAATGTAGGTATGGTCAACAATACTACGATTTCGATGAGGGGATTATGTACTTTATTGCCCCTCATCAGGTCTTGCAGTTTGAAGATGTGCTTTTGAACGGTGTAAAGGGGTTTGTCATGGTGGTACATCCTGATTTTTTTCAGGGATATCCGTTAGCCTCAACTATTAAGAATTATGGATACTTCTCTTATGTAGCAAATGAAGCATTACACCTTTCAGAAAAAGAGGAGAAATCCGTAATGGATATCATAGGGAATCTCGAACTTGAAATAGATGCCAATATGGACTCTTTCACACAGGATCTGTTGGTATCCAACCTTGATCTCTTATTGAAATATTGTGACCGCTATTATAACCGTCAGTTTCTGACCAGAAAAAAAGCAAATAATGACCTGCTTTCAAAACTTGAATCGCTATTGGATGGCTATTTCAAAAATGATAAATTAATCGTCAGCGGAATCCCTACTGTTCATTTTATAGCAAATGAATTGAATCTAAGTGCTAATTATTTAAGCGATATGCTTCGGGTACAGACAGGTCAGACCACGCAGCAGCATATCCAGAACAGGTTGATTGAAAAAGCTAAAGAAATGTTGTCCACAACAGAACTGTCAGTTTCCGAGATTGCGTATCATTTAGGTTTTGAACATCCACAGTCATTTCATCGCTTGTTTAAAAGTCGAACCTCTGTTTCTCCACTAGAATTCAGAGCATCTTTTAACTAATTTCGGAATAGACCAAACATCATTCAGAGATTCGGTTACAACTTCCCTTAATTCAGTTACTGTTATTAAACGGTTTCTTTTGAACTTTGTTATACTAAAACAAATACTATGAGCATGTTAAAAATACTAATCATTGTAACCAACATAGGAATGTATGCAAGTGGTAATCACCAGACAGGTTTATGGCTCAGCGAGCTTACCCATATCTATGATGCCGCCAAAGAGAAAGGCTATGAAATTACAATTGCAAGTCCTCGGGGAGGTAATATTCCGGTAGACCCGGAAAGTCTCAAACATTTCACCCTCGATAAAATCTCAGAAAAGTATTGGAATGAAAATAGCTTCCGGGATTTGCTTGCCAATAGTGAACTATTAACTGATGTCGCTCAACAGGACTATGATCTTGTCTATTTAGCAGGTGGCCATGGCACAATGTATGATTTTCCGGACGATTCCACCTTGCAATCCATTGTTAAACATCAATTCGAAAATGGGAAAAAAGTTGCGGCAATCTGTCATGGTGTGGGAGGTCTGTTAAATGTTAAGCTCTCTAATGGCGAATATCTTATTACTGGAAAATCCATGACCGGTTTTGACTGGTTTGAAGAAAGTCTTGCCCGAAGAAAAAGAGAGGTACCCTTCAATCTTGAGGCAGCGATCAAAGAAAGAGGAGCGAATCTAAAAAAAGCTTTTATTCCGATGACATCCAATGTTGTTGTGGACAAAAATCTAATTACTGGACAAAATCCATTCAGCTCCAAAGAAATGGCAAAAGTGGTTATCCGTGAGCTTGAAAAAAAATAAGAAAAGTGGCTTCAAGTGAAGTTATTGCTTACAATTCATTAATCATAAAAAAATTAAAATTATGGCACAGAACATTAAAGCAGAGAATGATCCACAAATCCTCTCTGGCATCAGAGAATTTTTGAAGGCTTTGAATAACAGTGGCGGTAAACCTTTGGAAACATTGACTCCTCAAGAAGCTAGACAAGTATTGGTTGATGCCCAAAAATCTGTAGAAGTGGATTATTCAGGTATAATCGAAACCGAAAGAGAAATCACTCAGGATGGCATTACAGTAAACATCCATATCGTAAAGCCAGCTAATGCTGCTTCCGAAAATCTTCCTGTATTTATGTTCACTCATGGAGGTGGCTGGATTTTGGGAGACTACCCTACACACAGAAGATTGGTGAGAGACCTTGTCGTGAATAGTGGTGCTGCGGCTGTATTTACTGATTATATTCCTTCTCCAGAAGCGCAGTATCCGGTCGCAATCAATCAGATTTATGCTGCAACAAAATGGGTTTCAGAAAATGGCGCTGAGATTGGTGTAGACGGCAAAAACATGGCCGCTGCGGGAAACAGCGTTGGCGGAAATATGACTGCTGTACTTTGTTTGATGGCAAAAGATAAAGGCGGACCAGAAATAAAATTCCAACTGTTATTATGGCCGGTAACTGATGCTGATTTTTCCCGTGAATCATGGCAGAAATATGCCGAAGAAAGATTTCTTACAGCTCCATTAATGAAATGGATGTGGGACAATTACTTACCAGATATTGCAAAACGTAAAGAATATTATGCTACCCCTTTCAACGCATCCATTGAGCAGCTAAAAGGTCTACCTCCTGCCCTAGTTCAATTAGCAGAAAATGATATACTTTTTGATGAAGGTTTAGCTTATGCAAGAAAATTAGATGAAGCTGGAGTACCAACCACCATCCAGACTTTCAATGGTTTTATCCACGACTATGGTTTATTAAATCCTTTGGATAGTATAGAAGCGGTTAAATTTTCTTCGGAACTTGCTGCTCTAGCATTAAAGAAATCATTATTCTCCTAAATAAAAACAATGTTAAATAGAGGCTATTTTTCCTGGTAAGACAGTCTCTATTTAATTTACTAATGAAATTGTTTACGATCCTAATATCCTTTCTCAACTATGATAAAGTATGCGTACGATCTTTAATCAGCCATCTATTGTCCTTCAAAAATATACTGATCAACATATTTAAAGCTGTAGTCTGTAATTTGATCCTTCTTGTCTTTATCGTCTTCAATCTTGAATTGTGAGATTGATTGGTTAAAGGAATATTAAACACTAAATAATGGATAATGCAAAAATTCTAAAGACAAATATTTTCCCATTTAAAAAACATTTAAAAAAAATCGAACACACTTTTACATTATACTAAATAAATGTAACCAACTAAATATCATTACATATACAACATAAAAAAAGGAGACGTTAAAAAATTAACGCCTCCTTAAGCGGAGAGTGAGGGATTATCACCTAGTGCAATTAAACACTATTAATAAAGCTTTATTATCTAGCCACGATTTTGCCACAACTCCTTATATTGTTTAAAACATACAAAATCTTAACAAACTAGAACTAATTAGACATTAGTTTCTATAAGCAAATATAGGAAATGTAATAGCAGTAATAAACTTTTTATTAACTTATCTCGTCTATCAAAAATAAAAAAGTTCTTATTATCTGATCTTAAAAGAATTTTGGTAATTATTTTCCGATACAAAAAATTGACATAGCCTATTTAAGGGCTATAATTTCTTTTGGGGGACAAGAATAAAAACCTTATTTTTCTCACAAAGTAAAGCGCCTTTAAAAATGGTGCTTTACTTTGTACTTTCTGATTCACTTTAATTTTTTAATATCTGGAAAATGAAAAATATATTATGTACAATATATTTACACCTCTTTATACAAGGACAAGGAGATCTCAATAGTTTCACTATTAAAATATCCCGGCACAGCCATCGGTAAATACCCGTTCCCATTGTTGCCTAAAGTCAGCACCTTTTAAAATTCCCAATAGAAATGAATAAAAGGCTCTAACTCTTTATTTCGCTTATTTTTTTGTACTCCATCGTATTTAATCGTTTCTACTAACAGCAAATAACTTACTCAAATAATTACCAGAATTTATTCTTTATACTCATCATTATAATTTAGCATTTTCAAATTTACAAAATGAAGCCTTCTCGAAATTATTCTGTAACAACATGACGAATTGAAATGAACAAAATTTTCAAATAAAACACCCCACTTCCCTTCATTAATCCTGTAACTATTGAATATGAATTACTTCCTTAAATTGAAACTTTGGTTAGCTCAAGAGACCGAGTCCATTTTTAAAGATTTCTGTCTTTTGGTGCTTTTACGAATTTCCATAGATCTGTGTCCTCCATGTTACCCTGTAATCTTGCTTGCTCATTAATTGTTGGCAGGTGAATCCTGCCATTGGGTAGCTGTTTGATCTCTTCTAAATGTGGCCATGTCATTCCATAAAAATTCGCAATCAAGTCATTATTTTCTGCAACTATCGCCTTATGCCCTTTTTCAAACAATAGATGCATATTATGTTCCATTTTAATGTATTCTAATTTATCAAAATATTTTTTTTACACAGATGGAATTTTAAGGATCACCTGAGCGAATGCCTCAATTTACAAGAACATCATCTTTACATAACTTGACTTTAATAAATGCAAGTATATCAGTACAAAACATATCATTTCTACTCTGGAATTGTATCCAAATGTCCAAGCCATCTCAATGGGGAATAAGTATCCCCGCTACAGAGCTTTAAGATCTGTGCGTTGTTCTTTTCAAAATTCTCACTGTTGCTGAGGATAACAACAGCTGTTCCACTTTCAGGAAATGCCACAGCATAATTCTGATTGGCATCACCGTGGCCTGTATGGAAGAAAGCCTTCCCAAAAGGCGAGTCGAACAGCCCCACTCCTAATCCCCAGGCAAGATTAATGGTATCGTTTTCATTAGTAATGCTATCCTTCAACGGTCCGAACCCTCTTTTACTCTTTACCATGATCTGTGGCTTAAGCATCTCAAGATAACTTTTACTGGCTAGGCCTTTCTTTTTCATCAGGTTGATCATAAAATTCGCGTAATCATTCGCAGTGGTAGACATTGAACCAGCTGCTCTGCTACTTTCTCTTCTTTCCGAACCGTATTTCTTCCCATCTTTAAAATAAGCATTGGAGAAATTGACTTCAAATTTATTTTCCCAGACCATGCTAGTATGCGTCATATGAAGAGGCCCGAAAACTTCTTCCCTTGCAATATCTTCAAGTTTCTTTCCCATATATTCCTCTATCATAAATCCCAAAAGATTAATACCTTCATTGGAGTAATAGAACTTTTCACCAGGATTGGCGATAAGGGTAACTTTGTTATTATAAAGCTGCCGAAGAACTGGCAGTCCGGCACTATGGCTTAATAGCATTCTGGGTGTGATCAGATTGACAGATGTTGCATCTTCTGCAAGGTCTTTCCATTTCGGATATTCTCCTATCGGTTTTTTCAGATACTTGTAGACAGGTTGATCAAGGCTGAATATTCCTTTGTCTACCAAACGCATAAATATATAAGCACTCACAGGCTTGGTAAGTGATGCTGCATACATCACTGTACTGTCATTGAGTTTCTTTTTGTTCTCAATATCCTTGTAACCGAAGCTCGATGAATAGATCACCTTATTTCGGTTAACGATGGCAACCTGCAAGCCGGCAATCTTAGCGCTATCAACCAAACGTTCCAAACGTTTTTGTATAATTTGGACATCAGTTGTTTTTCCGTCAAGGTGTCTGACCTTAATATTTTTTTGAGCAATTAAAGGCAGCACCAAAATTAAGAATACAAGTGTGAAGATTTTTTTCATAAGGAAAATATTTGTGACAAATTTAGCTGCAAATTGTTATAACTTGTCAGGACACCTTCACGACATGTTAACGTCATTTGGCTCTGGAAAGCATTTTGGAGGTTTATTTTAAAAATCGATAGGCCAAAGGATAGAAGCTATTTTTTTTATTGATACTCCTGAAAATATTAATCACGCACATAACGAGTGTATAAAAATAGATGATCAGAACCAGCGAAAATCCAATTGAAAATACAAAGATCATCAATAAAACAGACGGTATAAAAAGAAGCGACATCGTGATCTGAAAGTTAACGGTCGACTTGCCTTCAAGGTCATAATCCGGAGATTCGTCCTTCTTAAAAAGCCAAAAAATTCCGGGAAGAATAATGTTGAAAACGGGAAAAAAAAGACCGATCAGAGCCAGTATATGAAAAACTGGTTTTATTTTATCTCCATTCTTAATTTCCGGGGATTCTGGCAACTGTTCATTTACCGTCAGTTCTTCAGTTTCTACTTCTAGAGCGTCCGCAAGCATTTTTAACGTTGCTGGATGTGCCTCTACCTTTCCGCTTTCAATGCGTTGTATCGTTCTTGCACTCACGCCAGAAACATCTGCAAGCTGTTGCTGACTTAGTCCTTTTATACGTCTGTAGTTTGCTAGCTTAGAAGTCATGGTACGCAAAAATATGTAAATTATTGATCTTTGGAAAACGGTCATTCTTAAATCATCCTAAAAACGCTCATAATCTTAATATTTATTCGAATTTAAATTACATAAAATGTTGATCGAAAAAATATGCAAGTACATTTGTATTTGTATATTTGTACTCTGTTATACTATTCCAAATATTATCTGAGCCTTTTGTAAGGCCATCTCTACAAAAGAGATAAAAAGGTATTAAAATCTTCTAGTTTTAATACATAGATAAACATGTACCCACATTCAACATTTTTTTCAATAACATTCACAAGGATCACATACACCTCCATTAGGTTTTTGTATAGTATCTTATTATCCATTACCTCTATAATACATTTGATTTTATGAATAGTAAACATCTCATCAGCAGAAACATAGAAATATTTTACAATAAAGCATCGGAAGAAACAAGGCTCAATAAAGGTATGGGCATATTCGAATTTGAAAGGATAAAAAACCTGATTGACAAATATCTTCAGAAAAATTCTTCAAAAATAATTGATGTCGGCGGTGGTACCGGCAAATATTCGGAATGGTTGTCTCAAAAAGGACATGAAGTTCATTTGGTAGAGCCTGTAGCAAAACATATCAAAATAGCGCAGGACCGTAACAAGAAATTGAAAAAGAAATTTCATATCCATCAGGGTGAATCCCGGAACTTACCGTTTCCAAACAATTATGCAGACCTGGTCATATTGCACGGTCCGCTTTATCATTTGCAAAGCGAAAAGGACAGATATTTAGCTATTTCCGAGGCCAAGCGCATTCTTAAAAATGGCGGTATCATCCTTGGATTTGCTATTAATTATACCGCCTCCACTTTGGCTGGGCTTTTAAACGGCTTAATTCACAAGAAAACATTTTTCGAAATGTGTAGGGAAGAATTGACGACCGGAATGCACCATCAGCCTGTCGATTTTCCCTGGATCTTAGCAGAGGCTTATTATCATAAGCCCAAACAACTGGAAGATGAATTTTTGAATCACGACCTACACTATCTCAACATATATGCTGTCGAAGGTATTGCATGGCTGGATAAAGAATATTTCAGCAATATGCTTGACGAGAGAAAAAGTAGAAATTTGGCAGAGCTCCTGGAAATTACAGAAAACGACAAATACCTCCTGTCCTTCAGCCCTCATATGATGATAGCAGTGCAAAAGACATAATAACATTAAATTGATATTGTTGAGCAGCTGGCTTCTACGAAGCCAGCTGAATATGGAATCCTGACGAAAGTTGGGATTTTTTTGACTACTCGAGTTCAAAAAAGCAATAAACCCTTGAGCCGTAAAGTTTTATATATCAGGAAGGTTTTCTATAACCCGGTTATTGTTTTATGCACCCTAATATTCATTTAATCACAGTCGATGTGAAGCCTATGCATTGTGCAATTTAGAAGAGCTGCCGTTGAATTTTGAATTTTCGTATCACTATTGCAAGAACTTGTTAGCGCTAGTGGTTCTTAGATTATTTTTTCCGCCTGTATTACAGTTGTGTCAATCCAGTATCAAATGTTTTAGCTTCTACAAATTCAAGTATTTGTTCAGGTCTTCCGTCTTGAAAAAGTCTTGTTCCATTGCCTAATAAAACTGGAATAACCAAAACTATTAGTTCGTCTATTAAGTCCTGTTTCAATAATTCGTTTATTACTTCTGCACCACCATCAAAATAGATATTCTTACCGTTTTCAGATTTTAAACGTTCAACTAATTCGATTAAGTTTCCTTTATAGAAAATTGTTCTACCTACTTTTTTGGTCTTTCAGTCCTTGTAATGACATAAACATCTCTGTTTCCGTTGTCGTAATGAAATGACCCAATTTCATTAATTAAATATTCATGCTATAACAATTAACGGAATGGCAAGCAATTTTGCTGCCTCGGCTTCTAATAACGATGAAGTATTTCGATGAAGAAGTATAAAATAGTTATAGTATAGACATCTTTTTAGAGGCTTTCTCTCTTTTTCTTGAAAAAAAAGCGGAGAATTAGCAATACCAGCCAATGATTATGTAGATTTAAATCATTTAATTGTATCTGCGTAATAACCTCAATTGTTTTATTGTGACTGATGACAAAATGATTTTAAATATTATTTACCAAACTATCAATGATAATTCAGAAATTTAAAGAGATATGCAAGATTTAAATATATAGATATATCTATATTGATTTAGTATTTTTTCAAGAGTTCTCACAGAATTAAAGTCCCATAGGTGAAGACTTGCACAAGTTCTATAAGGACTCCAGGCAGAAGTTATCTATAATATTTTCTTTTTAAAATCTTTCTTATTTTCTTTTTTCAAACCGTAAAGCTCTGAAATCACATTTTGTAGGATTAAATCATCAGGTGAAAAAACATCTTCCCTACCTAGTGCCATCATCAAAAAGTTTTGAGCTGTCCAAGGGCCAATGCCTTTAATGCCAGCCAGGATTTTTAAAACCACTTCATTTTCTAATTGCTGCATCTCATCACAATTTAATCCTTTCGTCTCCACAAATTCAGCTATGTTTTTTAAATAAGATATTTTTGATGCTGATAACCCAATAGATCTAAGACTTTCATTCGACATCATTAGTATTTGAGATTTCATCTCAATAAACAAATCTCATTGTCGTCATCTCTTTTAAATCTTTTTGATAGACTTGATTACGGCATCCCGTATTTATTTGTTTGCAAAAGAATTACATTTGAATAATTTAATTCCGTAAATTGAAGGTCAATCCTTTTACTTCAAAATAAATACAAAATTAAAAAATGACAGCATTATTCAATAAGGATACTGATTTGGTAGGATGGCTAAGTGACGACAAAAAAAACATATTTGATACAAATATGAAATGGGTTGCATTTGTAGCAAGTGATACAAGTGTATGGAATGTCAGCCAGAAAAATTGGTGTAGCCATTTATATGGTAACAACATAAGGGATTATAATGGTAAGACATTGTTTTGGAATCCTGATACACCTATTTCAAATACATTAAAAAAGAAAAATATAATTCAGTAAAGAAACAACAAAGGCTGCAAAATGACAGACATATTTGAAAATTACCTTAACTCAACTGGTGAACTTTCGGCCGAGGAGATCAACTTTTCTGCACAGTTCTTCAAACTAATCCACTTAAAAAAGGGTGATTTTTTTATTCGCGAGGATGAACCCTGCCGTCATATCGGTTTTATTGCCAGTGGCGCCGTAAAAGCATACGCGACCGACATAGAGGGAAAGGAAAACATAACCTGTTTCAAGTTTGAAAATGAATTCGTTACTTCCTTTACCGCATTTGTGGTGCAGGAAAAATCCAAAAGAAATATCAGAGCCATAGAAGACTGCGTAATCTATAGTATAAATTATCCCAACTATCAACGTCTTCTTGGTCAGGTGACTGCTTGGAACACGTTTATAGGAAAGGTTATGGAGAAGGAGTATAATCAAAAAGAAAGTTATCTGCTGAATTATAATAATAGGCCTGTTGTGGAAAAATACCGTCAGGTCTTGTCAGGCGAACCGATGCTGGTCCAGCGCGTAGCGACTCAGGATCTGGCATCATACCTGGGCATCACGCAGCGATCACTTACCCGCGCAAAAGGACAAATACATTGATCCGACATAATTATAGGACAAATGTCCTTTTGCATTCGGGAACACTAATATAGATTTGCACAAAAAATCTATGCTGCGTCTAATTGCTCCCAACGTATTTCAGATCTCACTGATGCCACGAAATAGTATCAACTGCTATATCATCGAGGATGTATTGGTAGATTCCGGAATAAGGAGTTCATATGCTACAGTAAAAAATGCCCTACGAAAAATCCCAGTTTATCAACACGTACTGACCCATGCACATGCAGACCACCAGGGCTGTAGCGACCAGATATGCGCTGAATTCGAAATCCCCTTACTTTGTCATCCAGATGAAGTTTTCAGGACAGAGACGGGCATGGTCACCAATGACTACCCAACTCCGCAACATTGGGTGGCAAAGCTCCAACAAAAGTACTGGGCAGGTCAGGGACATAAAGTCGAAAGAACGATCGTTGAAAATGACAGGATTGGAAACTTTCGGGTAATAGAGACACCAGGTCATTCGGCAGGTCATATTTCTTTATTCCGAGAACATGACGGTCTACTCATCATCGGAGATGCAGCAACAAACATGAACCTTCTTACTACAGCTACGGGTCTACGGCTTCCGCCAAACCTATTCACTTCAGATCAGCAGCGTAATATCAGATCCCTGCAGAAGCTAGCAGATCTGAACCCAGCCATTATCTGCTTCGGCCACGGACCGGTAATGCGAAATAATGATCGGAAGTTTGAGCAGTTTGTGGCTAAAAGCAGCGGGCAGCTATTTAAATAACGATTGATACTGCCGTAATTATCGTCTATGAAAGACTTTGATAGATTTATCCGAATCTGGGGGCTTGTATTAAATTCAAATATTTAAGAATGGTTAGTGCTGCAACAATCTAATTCTCTAATCTGAAACTTATACGAACTAACTAGAAGCTGATCCCTACAACACACCCATGGTTTCAGATATCAACGTCTTTATCAATGATTGCCCTGAATTCTTACAATATTTAGATCGGCCCATACATGTAGAGCGCCTCCGTTGGGATTAGTATAGGGCAAGGGTGCTATATAAGGAAGTCCAGAACCAATATTAAGAGGCTCAAATTTTATTTCTATTTCAGAATTCTGAGCAAAATCCATATAAAAAGAAGCTCCGCCTTGAAATATATCATATGTCTTATCAAAGACGCCTTGCCCATTGATGTAAATGTAGACATTGCAATATTCATTAATTACGTCTATGTTATTCGCAAGCGAAAGGAGATATCTGCCAGCAGGAACTGTAACTTTTGATACACCGTCTGTCGTGAGCTCCAACTGGTTCTGCGGTAAGCTCGCAATACCTGAAATCGTATATATCGCTCCAAAAGGAATCGATGCCATATTCATATCCACATGAAAAGTAGTGTCAAAATCGCCCAATGCGAAAGACTGCCACGATGCATTTCCATTTTGGTCAGACATCAGTATTTTTTCGTTCGAAGCTCCTTCCGAAAGTCGGAATTTTCCATTGATCTCAAGTTTTGTATCTGTAGAAACAGTACATTTTCCTATCCCCATTTTGCCCTCACTGTCTATAACTACATCATCCTCACAGTTTATATCACCTGCTGCGGAAGTATTTTTCTGTGCGTCAATATGTAATATTGTTCCTGTTTTAGGGCTAGCTGTATTGATCCCAATTTTCTGAGCTTTAGTATTATTTCCTGCTATAAACATAAAAGAAATAAGACAAAGAAATGTGATACGCTTATTCATCTTTCTAAAAAATTAAGTTGCCCAAAAGATTAATATCCAGTGTATAAAAATATGTACGGTTCTGTGGAAGCTGATAGTAGGAAATTCCACTTAAAGGCCTGTTAATCCATTTTAGCGTTATATCTCCACCATTGTTATTCTTGACATCAAGTAAAAATGTAACTCCGCTCAGATATTCTGCATAAGCAACACGGGCTACCTCATGCCCATCAAGATGAACAAAAAGATAACAATACTCTCTTCCCTGTACATCACCATTAACAACTACAAAATATTTCCCTTTGGGAATATGAACTCCATAAGTCGTTGGGGTAAGTCCAACTCCCTGATCAAAATTTATAACAGAATTTAATGTTGCCTGAGAAGGATCAGTAGCGCCCAAGGTAAGCGTGTCAGAGGCTGGAAAGTTCATTCCTGTGGTTTGTCGCAATTCCCACTGTGCATATTTCCCTGCCGTATTTACGTTCCCGTTCCATGTAGCAACACCGTTGGCATCACTGGAAAGTATTTTTCCAACACCTTGTGAACCATCAGTAATTTTAATGGAACCTTTAACAACTAATTTTCTATCAGGCGTAATATCTCCGATACCCACCGAACCGTTCTTAGTTATTGTAAAATCATCATTTTTTTGAGCATCTGTGACCGGATCAGCATTATTATTGTTACCAGATGCATCAATATGTAAAGGCTGAAGGGGCTTTGTGGTCATTATCCCGACCTGAGCCTTTGTTATAGTAGATAGAAAAATTAAAACAATTAATGTTATAAATGATTTCATAGCCAACACAGTTTTTAAGTTTTACGTAGGACCATTTTTAGTAATTCAGTTTAATAAACCGCAGGTGCATTTCGAAAGGTACCGCATTAAATGGCGGCGGATCATAAATTGGCATTTGGGTATAGAGGTTATTCGTGTTGTACGGGAAATAGTTAACTCCCATATGCACATATGAATTTTGTGGGAAATAATGCATAAATGCCGAACCTTTCAGGTTTACTCTATAATAAATCTCATACATTTTATTATTCAGTGTCTGCCCTGAACCAAGATGGATTTCCATCTTTCCGTATTCATTGGTATTTATTAACCGAAGTTCTACAAGTATTAAGTACAGCCCGGCAGGAACAATAATATTGGAGGATGAGTTTACCGGATCAATCTGTAATCCAATCTCATTTTCCGGTAACGAAGCAGTACCTTGTAATAATTTCAGACCATCGTTATTCAGATAGGTGAGATTACCTGTGAGGGACCATAACCCGGTTTTCCCATTGTCCCCAGCCGCAGACCACGTTCCTTTACCTTCAGCATCTGAGATAAGGATCTTCCCCTGCCCTTCGCTTCCGTCACGGATAGCAATACGACCTGCATTAATATCCAGTTTTGCCTGTGGTGTGAGTGTTCCAACTCCGACATTACCCGAAAAATCAACAACAAAATCATCAGTCTTTGTACTGTCTACTGACAAAGAGGTATTCTGCCTGGGATCCACATGAAAAATTCCCTGCGGTATATAGGTACCAATGCCTAGCCCAATTTGCGCTGATAATACATTTGCCAGAAATAGAAATATCAAAGAAAATTTAGCTCTATTATTTCTAAAACATATTAAATAAATATTTATATCCATAGCGTATGGCTTTACTTAATTCATTGTATATTTATCTCTTTCTTACCATGATCTTTCCCATTGCCGCTAACTCTTCCAGAAATATCTCAGATTCCTGCAAGCCGATCTTAAATTCTTACAGTGACATCATCGATATGCTGTATCTTTTAAGGTAGCTCACAGGATAAACCACTGCTGGCAAAACTTCATTGTGAACACATACACCTTGACCTTATTGTTGCAATGCAAAAAATATGGGTGGAAATAGTTAATAGGACTAAGCTGACTTCCACATAATTTGATTAATCCACAATTAAATCACAAAAGCTCCCCTTTAGAATAACGCACAGTAGGTGTTTGACTGGTGCTAAAAAAACTCCTCTATTCAATGAATCGTCGTCAATACTTAAAAATTCTCAGCCTCGGGATCAATAAGGATAAGATACTTCAAATGCGCTCTTCTTCATGGTAATTTTGTTTACTGGTTTCCACGTAAATATCTGAATATAAGTTTTTAAGTCAAAAAAATACATTTTCTAATTTCGGAAAACAATATCTTTAATTTATCTTTTTCTGAATATTATCTAATACGATTTCCAATTAAAAATTGCTTCTGCCATAAACTACAAAAGGTTCCTCTCAAGTATAAACAATAACAGTAAAATGGTGTACTATAACAAATACAAAACCAAGAGAAATTAACATTTTTCAAGTACCTATAATACTACTTCCGACTGTTAACACCATGCTGCAATGCCTTTTCGTAATCGTCTTTATCAAAAGAAATAACTCCTTACTTTTAAGGATCCAACACTTTCGAGGTTCGTTCAATTTTTTAAGAATACTCATATTTTTGATCTCTCTATAAAAATCCCTTCGGTTAAGATCTTTGGTCATCATTTTTATAGATCTTTTACAGTTCGCTCTTGCGAAAAAAAATATTTACAACCCTTGCTCCGTTAGCTTTCTGTAATGCTGTCTATAATTTGTCCGTGATCGGAAAATTCTACCAAATAGTTTATGGCTAATTACGATTCAATACCGCAAGTAAATTCATAGAGCCACACCAATGGACTATTTTATCAACTTGTAAATGTGATTATAGAAGTATATTGTTATTCTAACTACATTATATAGCTAGTAAAGGCTAGCTTCTTATTACGGACTGTTTTTTTAAGAGATCCATTACCTAACTATGCTCAATTTAAGCATAGATCGTTTTATAATCTACCTATATGCGTAATACTATACATTGATCCAATGCGTTGAATAAGTAATTGGATTTACAAAATTATGATTGCTTATAAGATTGAAATGGATATTGAAGCGGGTTCCTACATGAATATTAGCATTCGGTTATCATTTATCTTTTCTTTTTTCTTCTTCTATTAACCGTAGATAGGAAGAAGGGGTCATGCCGGTGACGTCCTTAAATATTTTAGTAAAAGCTGGCGAGGTCGCAAATCCACACAGTTCAGCCAGATAACCAATTTTATATTTTCTATATAATGGATCAGTTTCCATTTTTTTAGTGATGTAGTTTATCCTAAGGGTATTGAGATAGGTTGTAAAATTGTCTGCTTTATGTTTTTTTATAATTTCTGATAAATAGCGGACATTTGTTTTGAGTTCAGTAGCAAGCCCACCAAGAGTAATACCCTTTTTGATAAATTGTGAATTCCGTTCGAATTCTTCTAAACCTTTTAAAATATGTTCTTCTGTCTCATTGTGGATCAACTCAGTCATCTTTATATTCACTTTTGGCTCTTCTCTATCTGCAGTGTGCTTAACTTCAGTAAGACCATTCCGAAAATTCTGAAACTTTTTCTTTTGAATTTTGTATTTCCTTCTTTGGTAAAATATTACCGTAATCAATAGCATAAGAAGAAACCCTCCTGAATAAGTAATGAGTTTAACTCGTATATCAAGTTCTTTCTTTTCGCGTGAGCTCTCTTTGTATTCTTTAGTTACAGACTTCAGCTTATTTTTATTTAGCTTATGGTCCAGCTCAAGAAACTTATTGTCGTACAGTTCAGCAAGTTCAATATCGTTGGTCTCCCTATAAGCCTCGGACAAAGATTCATAAATGGCCAGTTGACCCTCATAATCATTTTTATCACCTATCTTCAAAAACTTATTTCCGTAGAATATAATACTGTCATAGTTTTGCTTACCCTGATGGCAGAGTGCCAGACCAAGATAGATTCGAGAGTAAGTACGTGGATTTTTTCTTACATTATTTTCAAACGCCTGCTTGAGAGCATTGATAGCAGCATCGTAACGCTCCATATCCTGAAGAACTGAAGCCAGATTTATATAACCTACTGATCGCTTATTGTATGCCTGAGGAGTTTTTTGATAATATTTAAGAGCTTTTTGAACTAAGTCTAAACGGTATTTTAGACTGTCTGCTTTGGAAATCCTCTTAGCTGTGGTACTTACATTTAAAAAACTGAGAACACTATACAGGTTTCCAAGGGTGATATTTTTGGATATATCTTCATCATCAGACTTTTCGAGGATGGAAATTCCTTTCTTTATGTAGTCACTGGATTCATCAGAAAACCCCATTTCTTGGTATGCTGTCCCCAGTGCTCCCATATTGCTGGCCAGACCAGACTTCATCACAGACTGATTACCCAACTCAATTCCTTTCTTAAAATGAGAAATTGCCGTCACAAAATTACCCTTTCTCTGGTACATCTGCCCTAAATTTGCATAACATAAAGAGGCAATATTGTATTCTTTTTTTTCTATGCACAGCTTTATCAGTATTCTGTAGTCAGGTTCTATATCTGTATACCCTTTGGTAGCTTTCTCCGTAATGTCTGAAAACCTCTTTGTTAGTTCTGATGACCCATTCTGCCCTTTTACAATTGACGACAAAAATAAAAGAACATAAATGTATTTGGATAATATATTCACCTGATTTTTTTTTCGGTATTGTTATTTTAGTTCACAAATTTAGAAAATTAATACCCTGATTAAGTTTATTGAATTTTTTACATATTTCTTATTCATCCATAATATATTTACAATCAATTGTTTGAATTCTATTAATTTTAAAATCAAACTTATCAATTTCCGAAATAGATAATAAAAAAGCACGAATCAAACTGCCGATTACTGCATATAACAGGAAGCAACTGCTCAATTGTGTCAACTGTAAAACTCAACGGACCATTTTCTAAATTTCCGAAATTCAAACATATAACTTTAGGATATTGAATGTAAACTTTTTATTTTCACGATCTAATCCGGATAAAACTGTCCGAATAATTTATTTTCCAAAAAAAATTAGCGGTAATCTCCGAGGTCTAGAGCTAATCCCATAATAACTACCACAAACAAATACTGACAATTACTACAGTAATACATGAATTTTAAAAATATAAATATTGGTGCCCTAATACGGCAGAAAATTAAAGAAGATGAAATGTCAATTTCCCGCATCTGCAATTTTTTCAAATGCGACAATCCTGAAATTGAGGCAATGCTGAATTCAGAAAACTTACCTACGGACAAAGTTCTTGCCTGGAGCAAATTACTGGAATATGACTTCTTTAGAATTTATTCCCATCACCTTATATTATTCGCACCCCCAAAAGCGCAATCTCCAAAGAATATAAAAGAGAACAATAGTAGAAGAATGCCTGAATTTCGCAAGCACCTATATACTGTTGAAATAATTGATTTTATAATGGAACAGATTTCAAACGGGGAAAAGACAAAACTAGAAGTTATGCGCGACTATCGTATTCCTAAAACTACACTTTACAAATGGTTGGAAAAGTACAACAACCGAAAAGAATCGTAAAAAATAATTGCATGGACAAAAAATATCCAAATTATAAATTAATATTTCAGGATATAATAGAGAAGAAATTTCCGGATAAAAAAGATATATGTGAGCCACTGCTCAAAAAAAAAACACTCTCAAACATTGATATCATAAATATAAATAAAATACTTTTTGGAAAAGATCAGAAAGAAGTCCTCAATCAAAAACATCGGTCTTATGACGAAACATCCATTTTTGAAATATTGAAATTTCAAAAACAAAACAATTTAACCAATTCAGATGTAGCACGTCACTATAAATTAAGTAAAAATACCATTGCGAAATGGAAAAAGATATTCTTCGGACACGATCTTGGCTAAAAAGCAACATCGGCTCTTATAAAGTTTATGTTTTATATCTGCATAAAAAAAACTGATTCCGGCCCTGTTTATGGTGAGGGAATCAGTTTTTCAAAATATAAATACTACCAGCTCTTTTACTATTCCCTACTTTTTCTGATACTTTCTAATATGTAAAGATTCAGTTTGTTCAATTATATTTCAGTATACATCTTACAAAAGATCGAGTTGAAAATGCAGTTTTCTACGGGTTGGGCTCAATAGATATTTTGATTTTTTTAAAATCATCATCGTGTAGGCATCTCACCGGGATCTTCAGCTGTTTTTTTACATTATTGTCCGTGATTACGGTAATAATAATATTATCCTCCAATATAGACTTCTGCCTTTCCAATAACCGAACTGAATAGACTGGAAATTCAGCTACCGGAAAAACCACTCCTTTTTTAAGCGGATGGTATCTTTTTACGGAAAAAATAGCCCCTGTATTTTCTAGTTGTAGAATCTTTAAATTTAATATCCCTTGTAAGAACAGGAAACTGATTACAGATGAAAAAAATAATAATGGCCATCTAAGCCCTCCTATTATAGTTGATTTCATAAGTACACCACAGCAGGTAAGTAGACAATTAATAATAAACAAAATAATTAACATCTTCATTTTAGATTCAATCGTCTTAGCGTTTGTTACGATCATTGCAAAATAACTTAAAATTATGGAGCGCAAATGTACTCCTTCAGAAGTTTTTATTATTGCAAAAATGGTATCATTTTTTTGCAAATTTTTCCTTAAACCATTTAATGACTTCAAAAAAAGACTGGACCATGCTTACTGCCCGACATTAAAGGATTATTTCAATTTCGGAAAAACCTTTTTTCAATATACGCTTTTCGGAAATTGATACATCCTTATTTTTTCTGCATCAAATTATTAGTGAAATTTACCATATAAAACATACTTTCATGAAAAATGGGAATATTATTTCAAATACCTACAAAAGGTGGGTCCCACTCACCTTCAGTAGGACTCAGAACGTCCATTTATTGCCATACATAGCAAGACGAGGCAATTTTTTTTAATGAATTCTCAAGTAATTCCTAGAGCTAAAAAAAATATATCGATTCAACCTAATTAAATACTGCCCTGCGGTATGCAACATAACATGAGTATCAATTATATTCTCATACCTCCCCGACCTTATGGACTGCTTAAAATTGCAATATTTGAAATCTATTGAAATAAAACCAATTAATGAAAACACAAATTCTGTTAAATAATTTCTTTCAGGGGGAGATTAAACTTATCATTGATGAAGTGACTGTAGGTTATATGGAAATTACAGTTGTTGAAAGCAGGATTACTGTCTATAAAACCGTAGCTATAACCGAAGATAATGAAAAGAATGCCGAATATTCTTCCATCCTATTTGATAGTCTGATCAGTTACGCAAGGGAAAACACCATGAAAATTATTCCTCACTGCGCGTACACCGTCGCCTGTTTTAAAAATAATCTATATCTATATAAAGATGTACTGCTGAGCCTTTAAGTATCAACGTTGGTCAATTTCGTCCGTAATAGCAGATAAATACACAACGCTCGACTTTTGATGAAATCAGATAGATAGTAAAGATTTTTTTTGTAAATAAAATATGCACTTAAATACAAAGCAGCTAGATCAGATAGGCTTTAATATCAATTGGCTCGGAATAATTTTGGGAAACAGCTCGCGAATTAAGGAATTTAATACACTTGATTACTTTTGGATTTACATCATTTTAGAAGACCTTGAACTTAAGGTAGAGTGTAAGTTACATTATATTAAGAAGGAAAGTATTGTATTTGTCGGACCACAGAAAAAGTTTTCCTTTAATATTGTCAGTGGTAAGGAAGTAATGGCTGTCGTATTTTCTCAAAACTTTTATGAACACTCCGTTAAGGATAGTATGTTCCTTAACTCCGAATTATTTTTCAATTACGATTCTAATCTTTTTGTTGCACCTTTATCCGCTGTAGATGAAATTAAAACTAACATTAACGAACGCATACAATTTTTCAAATCAAAAAACAGGAACTTATATAGTGCTGTTGCCCATAATCTGATTGAAAGGCTGATACTCGATGCATTTGCCTATTTACCCGTAAAAGAGAGTAAGAATAACGTTTCATACGATTCCAGATACTACGTCAATAGATTTCTATTACTTTTACACAGAGATTATAAAGAGAATAAAAAGGTAATCGATTACGCTGACCAGTTACATATTTCCGCAAGAAAGTTATCTGAACTAACTGAAATAATCCTAGGTAAAACTGCTAAGCAGGTCATTATCGAAAAATTGATTAGCGAATATAAAAAATTTAAAAATTACACCAATAATAACAATTCACAAATTTGTTATGAACTTGGATTTAACAACGAAGGAAACTTCAGTAATTTTATAAAAAAGCATACCGGAAAAAATCCATCTGAATTTTAAAAAACAGCAGGAGTCTGACTAATTAAGAGAAAAGTAAACAAAAGTTAACTTTTTGTTTCCAAAGGGAGTGTAACTCAAACTGTGTCATTGGATAATTAACCTAATTCTAAAAGCGTCTATCAAGCTTGAGCCTATCCCAAAATTTAATGTAAAGTTGGGATAGGCTCAAGCCCCTGTTGTCCATCGGCATCAGATCCTTCCAAAGGAGCCATCCAGGAAGCTCTGCGGGAAGAAGTCTGGTTCCTGCTATGCTGCCGATATTATAATGCATCGCATAGATGCCGAACATACTTAGCAAAACAAGTACACCACTAACTTTCATAAAATAGTTACCATTTTTATTATATTTTATATTTAAAGTTATTCGAAATAAACTGATCAGCCAATTAGCATTCAAGAGACTGATCGCAAACTATTTAGAGCCTTTCACCCTAGTATATTTGACCAAAATCAGCCCGGCAAAAATAAAAAATTGACTGCACACTGGTTAATATCTCATCCACGTACAGATAAAAACATGACTTAAAAAAATTAGCCAAATCAAAAAGAGCACTGGCTTTGATCGGGCGTTCCTGTCTAATAATTACGATTTCTAAAAACTAGCGTTATGATCTGCTATTTGATTTTCTATATAGATCTCCCATTATTCTATATTTTTCAAGCAGTTCAAATCCTTCTGTAGTTAAGCTTATTGGAACCTTATAGCAGTCTTTATCCATATCATAGATAATAGGTTTTTTATTTTTTCTTATTGTAGAAAGTTTAATCATGGTTACCGAACAGTTTTCCCGATCAATTTCTGCTTGATTATATAGTGCAAGAATGGTCTTTTTTCCAGTTAGTTTATTCAAATTTTCAAGCTTCTCTACTTCATAGGAACTAATGTAGAAAAACAATGGGTTAATTCTTGGATATAAGGTGAGACATTTAACTTCAACTTCAATGTTTTTACAATTTTTGATATTATAATCGGCTCTTTTAACTGGTATTGAGTCAATTACTTTATAATTGGCAATACTATCTTTGTCCTGTGGAATATCTTCTACAATAAAAAGCCTTTCCCTAGCTGTTATTTTAAATAATTCCTGTGCCTTTAAGCCGTTTTCCCTTCGTCTTGTTTCTACCTCTACATTATTTTTTTGTACCTCAACATTATTGAGATAAACTTCGTATGGCAAAAAGCCAGCAAGTGGAAGCTCACTTTTAGAGCCTTGGAGAATAATGAAGCTTTCCAAAATGATTTCGTCTTGGAAAGCAATATACATTAGATTACTTTTATCATCGTCATAACAATAATAGTATTGATTCTTTAGATCGTGAAATATTAATATATAACCCATCTTCGATGTCTTTAAGCAAACTGATATTATGACTTTTGTATATCGTTTATTTTTAATTATATCACTATAAAGTTAATAAATTTATTATAAATAAATAATTATCTTCAATTTAACCTTCCATATAAAGAAATTCCATCATATAACCCTTCGAGAGAAATTATACCTTAGAACAGCGGTTTATTTCTATCATGATATATTTTATGAATCAGTTCTTCAAAATGTGTAAAATGACACTCAATAATATTATCCAGATAAGCATACATTGTGAGCCTATCTATTTCAAGACCGGCTATCAGCTTTAAAAATTTCTGATAGAACTCAGAACAGATGTATATAGTCCTTCCTTTATTGGCGTTCTGTTCCGGAATTAAAAAAAAGATTTCAAAATACTCTTTCTCAGTTAATCCAGAACGCTTTGAGCGTGTATTTCCACTTACAAGTGATTGACTTCTTATTGGGTCTATCTCCTTAGTCATATCCTCTGTCATAGCATATTTTAGATATTCATCTGTT
The DNA here is from genome assembly GCF_016735585.2 of Chryseobacterium tagetis. Taxonomy (GTDB): domain Bacteria; phylum Bacteroidota; class Bacteroidia; order Flavobacteriales; family Weeksellaceae; genus Chryseobacterium; species Chryseobacterium tagetis. The sequence continues at coordinate 295,952 of NZ_JAERSE020000003.1, read as the reverse complement.
AAAAATTTATTGTTATCAACTTTTTCTTCAGATTGGCTATCAACTTCATTCGAAGTTTCCTTTTTCAAGTTAGCCAACTCTTCTTCTTTTTGATGTTGTAGGTTTTCATTGTTCACCTCTTTTTTTCTCTGATTTGCATTGTTTCTATAGCTAAACAGTAAAACATACTTTATGCTTTAATTTTTGTTAATCTAACGTTGATTTGATCATCCAAATCTATTATTGAGTTGGACCATATAATCTGTCCAACTCAATTTTTATAACGTAATTTTCAATGATTGAATGTGTTCTCCTTCGAATTCAAAATGATAGGTAAACACAAGCGGACTACCGGGAAATGTCCCGGATATCTCCGTTTTTAAAATACCCATTACTCCATCTCCTTCAAAACTAATGGGTTTCATTACCGAATTGTATTTCTTATTTCCTTCCTCAATCCATCCAGCAATTTCTTCACGTCCAGTATGTATTTTGCCTTCATCAAACAATACACCAGATTCGGAGAAACAATTGGTGTAGGCAACATTATCAAAGCGATCCTGAGCTTTGACTAAATTTGTTATGATAATTGGTAACTTCATTGTATCTAATTTTGTTATTATTTTTTAGTTAGGCAATCCCTTCTACCAATATACCATTATAGATAGCTCCCATTTGTCTATGTAGGGCAGCTTTCTTATAAGCTTCACTACTATACCATTTTTTAGCAGCTTCCATATCTGGAAATTTGGCAACTACAATCCCTTCAATTTGTTCCCCTTCAAGAATCTCAAAATCTCCATAAGGTACTAAGACTTCAATAGGGTGACCTTTCATTGTCTCTTGTATCAGTGACCAATACTTTTCAAGTTCTGCAATATTGAGAGTCTGTGTTCTGGTAAAAATTATATATGCTGGCATTATTTAATGATTTAAATTGTTGGAACGGTTCCTCCGTCAATTACATATTCTGTTCCGGTCAAATAACCCGCTCTTGGTGACACAAGAAATCCAACTAATTCAGCGACTTCTTCCGGATATGCAGGTCTTCCGTTAGGAATTCCCCCCAATGCATCCATAACACTTTGCGTAGCTGCTTCAACAGAAATATTTGTACTTTCTGAAATACGTTGCATCATTCTCTTTGAAGCTTCAGTCATAATCCATCCTGGAGAAACAGTTAGAACACGTACCCCTTTGGGTGAAGCTTCTTTTGACAGTCCTTTACTATAGTTAATCAATCCTGCTTTTGCTGCTGCGTAAGGAAGTGTTGAATCATAGAGAGGTAATTTCCCTTGAATAGATGCAATATGAATAATAACACCGCTTTTTTTCTCAAGCATTTGAGGGAGGAATGCCTTATCTAATCGCACCGGAGCCAACAAATTGGTCTGGATTGTTTCCTCCCAATCTGTATTGCTTAATACGGCAAATCCTCCACCGGGTGTTTCAGAACCGCCAAGATTGTTTACAAGTATATCTATTTTGCCAAATTTCTCAAATACTTCTGAGGCAACCTTATCTGTACCTTCTGGTTTACTAAGGTCTGCCGGTATAAAGTATAAATCCTCATCCGGTAATTCAGGCTGGTTTCTTGCTGTAATTACTACTTTAGCCCCCGCGCTTTTCAAACGTTCGGCAATTGCTCGTCCCGCTCCTTTTGTTCCGCCTGTTACCAATGCTATTTTACCTGATAACTCATTCTGATAATCCATTTTTTGCATTATATAAAATTCTTTTGTGCAAATTTCAGAAGTATGACATTTCCTCACAAGTACGGAATTACGATTCATATAGGGATAAATTATTCCCTATTGTACCGTTCAGAACATAGGCTTAATTTTGCAATATGTATGTAAGAAAAACAATACCAAACTTAAATTGCGGACTTGATCTAATAGGTGAAGTGTTATATGGCAAGTGGAAGATGCGTTTGCTCTGGTTTATAAACCAGGGTTACAAAAGACCTAGCGAATTACAGCGTAAGATACCGGATGCTTCACGCCGGGTTTTAAATATTCAGTTAAAGGAGCTGGAGGAGCACGAACTTGTTACCCGAAAAATTCATCCTGTAGTTCCTCCAAAGGTTGACTACAATCTTACAGAATTTGGAGAGAGTTTGATCCCAATTATAGGCGCTATTGGCCAATGGGGAGATGATAATGCAGATAGGTTACGAACAGTGATTACCCGGCAGCACTCAAATGCGAATATTAATGATGAGATCATCAATTCTGATTTAGCGGAATAAAAGCATAAGAAATTCCAGCAGTTTCTCAAAAATATAATAGGTCATCTTGATGAGATATGCCTATTATATTTACACATTTTTAAAACGGTGACAACTACGTTCATGTCTAATGGTTGTAGTGGTTCCGTTATAATCTAAATAAGTCTTTGTATAAACGTAGTTTTCTGCTGTATTGAGTTGTGCCTTTGCTAAACCTGAAAACAATAAAGCACCTATGGGAATTATGAGTTTTTCCATGATTTGCTTTTATTTTTGGTATTGAAAGTTAAAATTTAATGGATTAGAAGAAGGATCAACCGTTCCTGATAGAAGTGTCGCAGTACAGTTTTCTGCTGTATCTATAGATATTAATTGACGACTACCTTCTAATCCAGAATAACAGGATATGATTGAGCTTGGTGAAGTAGTGCAGCAGAATCACAAATATGATGTTAGCATCTCCCAATATAAATAGCTTAGCCCTAGGTTATCACTCAGAAAATCACCAAATGTCGTCCTTAAACTATTGGAAGACAGAGCTGCTGTCCAGAATAGTAATTCTTTTTCCTTTTCAATAATTGGATATACTTCCAGATTTTTATACTTTCTATAAAAATTATTATACATCTATGCTCAGGCACTGGCGTATTTTCTGATTGCAGGATGTATATTAAATTCAAACTTAAAAAAAGTATTACTGCAAGAGGATTGCAGTAATACAAAAAAAATACATAATATTCAGACCTATGTATTCTGTTGACAAATAAGATTTCTCAATATTGTCATTTTATTTTTTCCCAAAAATTCAATAATTTATCATGAGCGGTATCAATTAAACTAAAGCTGTTAGGGATTTCATCCCATTTACTCCAATAGGTAACTAAACGTGTTCCTACCGGTGTTGTGTCAAGCTGCTCTCTTACATATTCAGAATAATCATAATATAAATCTCTATCATGAATAATTGTATCATCAATTGAGCATGAAGTATCTATATTCTCATAAAAAGAATTAAAAAAATAGAACGCTTCGTATTCTAAAAAGGAGATTTCTTTTATATTTAAATTAATAAAATCAACATTCGATATATTGTGTTTATCAGCTATCTTTTTTGATATTTTAGTTAGAGATGCCCTTTGCTCAACTCCATAGAATATCCCATCTGTAGAAGCAGCCCCTACGAGACAAAACTTACCTGCTCCGGATCCAATATCCAAAACTTTTCTATTGGTATCATCAACCAAGTATTTTGCAGCCATCTTAGCAACAGCAACAGGAGTCCAATGACGTTGTGATAACGCTTTTATATGTTTGGGATATATTTCATTAAAAGCATTATCATCAATATCTATATTTAATTTAAGGTATTCAAAAATCATTCTATCAGTCAGTTATACTCTCATTATTTTTGATCAATCATAGTAAAATAAATATGATCCAACAACATGCAAAAATTGATAGCATCAGAGGTAAGTTATTTTACATTAATGAATGGAAGAGCCACTATTATTGCTTTAGCCGATTTATTTCTAATGTTAATAAAAATCTCATTTCCTACAGCGGAATTTTCAACAGAGATGTATCCCATCCCGATCGCTGTCTTAAGCGTTGGTGACATGGTTCCTGAAGTAACAGTTCCTAAGATTTCGTGATTTTCATTCCAAATTTCGTAACCATGACGAGGAATTCCTTTATCTATCATCTCAAATCCAACTAACTTTTTAGATATCCCTTTTTCTTTTTGAATTTTTAAAAATCCACTATGAACAAAGTCCTTATTAAATTTAGTAATCCAGCCTAACCCAGCTTCTAAAGGTGAGGTAAAGTCGTCAATATCGTTTCCATACAAACAGTACCCCATTTCTAGTCGTAACGTATCTCTTGCTCCTAGCCCTATTGGCTCTATTCCTTCTTCTTTTCCTACTTCGAAAATAGCTTCCCATAAATGTGCAGCATATCTGTTTTCCACATATATTTCGAATCCTCCTGCTCCTGTATATCCCGTGGCAGATATTAAAGCATTAGGAATATGAGCCAATTCGCCAATGGTAAACATATAATATGCCAAGTCTTTTAAACTGACATCCGTCAATTTTTGCAAAACCTGTTGAGCTTTTGGTCCCTGAACTGCTAATAATGACATCGAATCCGAGATATTACTAACCTTTGCATCGAAGGAATTCTGTCCATGAATCCAGTTCAGGTCTTTTTTTATATTTGATGCATTAATGACCAATAAGTAGTCGTCCTTGCTGATCATATATACTAAAAGATCATCGATTATTCCTCCTGTGTCATTAGGCATGCAACTGTATTGCACTTTTCCCGGAAAAAGTTTTGAAGCATCGTTTGAACTGATTTTCTGAATTAATGACAAGGCTTCTTTCCCTTGTATTAGAATTTCTCCCATATGAGAAACATCAAATACTCCAACGTTATTTCTTACAGTTTCATGTTCATGATTGATACCTTTATATTGAACAGGCATTTCATAGCCTGCAAAATCAACCATTTTTGCTCCAAGCAGATGATGTATTGCATTAAATGCCGTTTTCTTAACTTTTACTGTTTCCATCCTGTTATAAACCAATTAAGGAAGTATATGATTCACAACTTAAGAGTTCCTCTGAATCAGACATATTATTAATCTTTATTTTAATCATCCATCCCTCTCCGTAAGGGTCAGAATTTACTAATTCAGGGTTTGATTCCAATTTTGGATTGATTTCCAGTACTTCACCTGCAAGCGGCAAGAAAAGATCTGATACTGTTTTCACTGCTTCAACAGTCCCAAATACAGCATGTTGTTGTAGATTCTTTCCAAGAGTTTCAATTTCAACATATACAATATCCCCCAGTTCATGTTGTGCAAAATCAGTTATCCCAATATATGCTATATCATTTTCTACTTTTACCCATTCATGGTCTTCAGTATATAAGAGGTCTTTAGGAATTTTCATTTCTATTCGTTCTTTATTTTAATTGATTTATTTTTTTTGTATAGGCCCCCCTTCTATAATTTCATTACTTGCAAAAGATTCAAATTCTTTAAAGTTCTCCGTAAATTGATTGGCTAGATGTAGAGCTATTTCATCATATTGAGATGAGTCAGCCCAAGTATTTTTAGGATTCAGTATTTCAGAAGGAATTCCTTCACACTGTACCGGCATTTGAAGACCAAAGACAGCATCTCTTATAAAATCTACATTTTCGAATTTGTTTTCTAATACCGCAGTAATCATAGCTCTCGTGTAAGACAGTTTTATACGTTCTCCTACTCCGTAAGAGCCACCTGACCAACCTGTATTAATCAGCCAAACGTTTACATTATTTTCATTCAGCTTTTTCCCTAAAAGTTCAGCGTATTTTGTAGGATGAAGGGGAAGAAAAGGTTTTCCGAAGCATGCTGAAAATGTGGTCTGAGGTTCAGTAATTCCAGCTTCGGTTCCGGCTACTTTTGCCGTATATCCTGAAATAAAATGATACATTGCCTGACCTGTTGTTAGTTTTGAAATCGGAGGCAGTACACCAAAAGCATCACAGGTCAAAAAGAAAATATTATTGGGAATCCCCCCAACAGAAGGATGGATCGCATTATCAATAAAGTCGATCGGATAGGCAGCTCTGGTGTTTTCAGTTACGGAAGTATCATCATAATTAACAATATCTGTTCCGTCAAAAAAACGTACATTTTCAAGCAACGTACCCGGGCGAATCGCAGCGAAAATCTGAGGCTCTTTCTCTTTACTTAAATTTACACATTTAGCATAACATCCCCCTTCAAAATTAAAAACATTGTCGTTATCCCATCCATGCTCATCATCTCCTATTAATTTTCTGGCCGGATCTGCTGAAAGTGTCGTTTTTCCTGTTCCAGAAAGTCCAAAAAACACAGAGGTATCTCCATTCTGGCCAACATTGGCTGAACAGTGCATTGATAAGACTTGTTTCTCATGCGGAAGAATATAATTCAATACCGTAAAAATGCCTTTTTTAATTTCACCCGTGTATGCACTTCCTCCAATAAGAATGATTTTTTTTGTGAAATTGATAATCGTAAAATTATGCTGACGGGTTTTATCAGTTTCAGGGACAGCTTTGAAACTTGGTACTGCAAGGATGAGCCATTCGTGCTTAAATACTCCAAGCTCTTTTTCATCAAGCCTTAAAAACAAGTTGTTGGCAAATAAGCTTTGCCATGGATTTTCAGTAATAACCCTGATATTTAAACGATATTCAGGTTTTGCACAAGCATAGACATCTTTAACATAAATTTCACTTTCTGAAAGATGAGCAACTACACGATTATATAATCGGTCGAAATCTTCAGGCAAAAACGGATGATTCACTTCTCCCCACCAAACCGAGTTTTGGGTATTTTCATCGAAGACTACATATTTATCTTTTGGGGAACGTCCTGTAAACTCACCAGTATCACAAGCCAATGCCCCCGATTCAGTCGTAATACCCTGCCCTTTTCTTAAGGTTTGCGAAATTAACTGGGCTTCTGATAGATTCCAAAAAATTTCTTTTACGGATAGAATTCCGACCTCCTTTAAACTTTCTAAATGATTCATTTCAAGATCAGTTTTTTACTTTCGGGCAAAAGTAGTTCCTTTCTCAATAAATTTTCATGATCTATCTTTTCACAAAATTTGATTTAAGTCAAAATTTTAGAGAATCAAAATAACTTCCTTTAATAAGAATTTTTCACTATTTTAATCTCGAAGTAATACCAATGGTACATCTACAAAAAGAACTTACAAAAACGGGATTCAGTATTAATCCGTTAAGCCATATTATCAAAAAGAAACAAGGAAAATCAGATTTCAATACATTAAAATACTTTTGTATTTTACTAATACTTGATGACCTTAAGATTACTATTGAAGAAGAAACTTATGAAATAAAAAGTAATAGTCTTGTTTTTATTGGTCCTCATAAAATGCTCTCTTTTCATGAATATAAAAGAAAAGAAATTTTTATTTACTCTTTTTCTTCTCTGTTTTATGAACAATATTCTAATAACCCTACTTGCCTCTATTCCATTCTATTTTTTAACTCCAGAACAGATATTTTCCATATTCCTTATGTTGATGCTTCCAAAAACATGATAAAATACTATTTAGTAGAAAGGCTTTATAATTTTCAAAACAAAAATGAAGAGCTTTTTATTTCTGCGGCTTATACGATCATTAAATCACTAATTCTTGATGCATCTTTAGCCCTTAATAGTAAGATAAATGAGAAAACTGAAAAATCTCAGTATACTACTAATATATTAACTTCATTTAATATGAAAATTAAAATGAATTAGTTTTCAACGCGCTATACTCAACAATTAAGTCGAACAAATTACTTCATCTTAACTTTCTTTTCAATACATAATATTTATACAATATTCTATCATACCAAATGATGAAAAAAAGTAATCCTACAGAGAATAATAATGTTTTTATGTATAAGATTTCATAAATAAAACCTCCTGTTACACCTCCTGAAAAGAAACATATTACAATTACAATTTTTAACATGATACTTTTTTTGAGGTGGTTGTATACAATTCCCTTACGATAAAAAAACAATTTTGACATTTCAATCCCTAAGTCAGTGAAAATACCTGTAAGATGTGTTGTTCTTACAACTGATTGAGATACTCTTGTTACTAAAGAATTCTGTAATCCCATTGCAAAAAGTAGAAGACAAGCAATTATATTTTGACTGATTGTTATTTTAAAATCAGCTGATAGTCCAATGAAGCCTAAAATAAAAATTTCTATCAGTAAAGGAATAAGATGAGATCGTATTTTTCTGAACCCGGACACAAATTCTACCAGAAGACTCGAACAGAAAGCTCCTAGCAAAAAACATCCAATAAATAAAAGGTAGACAACAGCGGCATAATAATCTTTCAGCACTACTTCTTCAGAAAAAAAAGCAAAATGCCCAGTAATATTCGTTGTTAATATTTTAATTGATAATACTCCAACAATATTAACTGTTCCTGCAACAAATGAAAGAAGTGATGCTAATTTAAGATTATGAAAATAAGTTCTGTTTTTTCCTCTATGTCTAAACATCTATACTGTATTTGACTGTTACAACAGAAACGTCAATATCTGTTACATGATCCTATCCGAAATCTTATATTTTACTTAATGAATTCCGTTTTGAAAACTTCATCATAATTATGTACACAGTTATTGACAAATCCCTGTTCTGCCATCCATTTGTCGCTGTACACTTTGGTGATGTATCTTGACCCATGATCAGGATAGATTAATACAACGATATCATTTTCAGCAAAGTCATGAGATTGAGCATACTGCATCAATGCCTGGGTAACCGCTCCTGTAGTATATCCACCCATGATCGCTTCTTTTAAAGCAATTTCGCGGGTTCTGTAAGCAGACATTTCATCATTTACTCTTACAAATTCATCAATTTTATCAAAAAGAAGGGCAGAAGGAATTAAATTTTTTCCCATTCCCTCGATCTGATAAGGGTGAACATCTTCTTTGTGAATCTCACCTGTCTCATGATAGCTTTTAAGAATAGAACCATCGGCATCTACACCTATCACTTTGATATCAGGGTTTTTTTCTTTTAAGAATTTAGCTGATCCGGATAAAGTTCCACCTGTTCCAGTGCAGGCAAAAAGGTGAGTGATCTTACCTTCTGTCTGTTCCCAAATTTCAGGTCCTGTAGTCTGGTAGTGCGCATCAATATTGAGTTCATTAAAATATTGATTGATGTAAACTGAATTTGGTGTTTCTGAAGCGATTCTTTTAGCAACTTCATAATAAGATCTAGGGTCATCTGCAGGTACATTTGCAGGGCATATATACACCGTAGCTCCAAGTGCTTTCAGATAAGCTATTTTTTCTGGCTTTGTCTTGTCACTTACAGCAAGTATACATTTATATCCTTTAATGATGCAAACCATTGCAATAGAAAAACCGGTATTTCCGGAAGTAGTTTCTACAACTACAGAATCTTCTTTTAATAAGCCTTTTTTCTCAGCGTTTTCTATAATGTGAAGTGCAATTCTATCTTTAGTGGAATGTCCAGGATTATATGATTCTAACTTGGCATAAACGGTTGCGGGAATATCTTTCGTAACAGTATTAAGCTTCACCATAGGAGTGTTTCCTATTAGGCCAAGGATATTATCGTAAACATTACTCATTATTTGTTATTTTCAATAAAAAAAATAACTGGATAAATAAAAGGTAAAAAATTTAGCTATATCAGTATGTATATGAAGAGTATGTCTTACTATTTATCCAGTATACTTAAAAATTCGTTATATAATAATTTATTTCTAGATTCTCTTTATTACATTCAGTTCATTTCTTAAAAAAGACTTTCTTCCCTATTTCAAGAGCAATTTTCTTACTTTTGCAAAAATAATCTGTTTAGAAAGAAAACTTGGTGATTTATATAGGCTTAAAATGTGATTTAAGTTAAATTTTGAGTTCTTTTTCAAATATTAAGAAGTAAAAAATTATGATTTCAAAATTTATTTTTAATAATCAATATCTTTTTAACGAGCTTCCTGAGTATGAGAAAAATTTACTCGTCACTGCGATGAAAAGTAAAAACTATCGTAATCATGAAGCTATATTCACAGACGGCACAAAACCTACTGGTATTTACTATTTAAACGAAGGTAAAATAAAGAAATACAAGGTAGATAATGACGGAAGAGAGCAAATCATTTACATTTACAGCTCAGGTGAATTTTTTGGATATTCTGCTATTTTGAGTAATGAGACTTATGGAGATACCACATTAACCCTTGAGAATTCTATCATCTCATTTATTTCAAAAGATGATTTCTTACACATCCTTGATCAGTCATCAGTTTTTTCAAGACTATTACTAAAGTCCCTTAGTCACGAGTTTAGTGTCATGGCCAATCTCATGGCAGTATTGTCACATCGAACTGTTAGAGAACGAGCTGCTCTTAGCTTACTGATTCTTCATGATAAATATACTCCCAACGAGCCCAAAGAAAATGTTTTTATCACGCTATCCCGAATTGATCTGGCAAACATGGTAGGTACAGCAAGAGAGACGTTAGCTCGTATTCTCAATGATTTTAAACAGGAAAATCTTATCAAAATTGAGGGGAGAAAAATTCGTTTAATCAACATTGAACAATTGGTTCGTATCGCTAATTTTTAAATACTACGATTACCCTAAATTGCTTACTACTAATAAGGAACAAATAAGCGCTAGATACTCACAAACATAATATTAAATAAAATTTGAGAATATCATAAGTATATTTATGGGATATCTAAAAGTTGATTAAATCTCTTCCAAAAGCTTTTTGAAGTACTAGGTATGTCAATTCCTTCTCCAACCAGTCGTATTATTTCACCTTCTATAACAATCTCTAATTCATAAATTTTAAATTTTATAATTCTAGCGTGAGTATTTTCTGAAAATGTCTTTCCAGAATTATTTAGAATTGCTTGTATATTATTAGAGTTATCTTGCAAAATAACCTCTTATCTGTCTCTGTTTTCCATATAAATTTTAATTCAAATATAAGTTGATTGTTTTATAAATCAATTAAATACTTTCTAAACCTTCAAAAAAAAATTTTCAAATTTTTATATTCTTATCATGTCTAAAACAAAGATTTCAGCTATCTATATCTCATATATTAATCTCTTTACTAATAATTTAATTAGCAGAAAATTAAAATAAAAAAGCACTCTTATGAGTGCCTTCATAATCAGAGTTTATCTCCAATAAAAAAATTTATCTCTGCAAAAATAGATTTTAATTAAATTATTGCTTATGATCACAATCATATGTGTAAGTTTACTTTCACCTAAATTTATAGGACTAGATATCCGGTCTAATGCTCGCTATTATTGCTAGTATTCATAAAGCCATACAACAATACAAATTATAACGATTAACCACAACGTACTTCTCAACTACTTATTGTAAAATTATACCTTAGAATAAAAGCAGATTCTATGTTCTTCCTCTTGAGATAATCTCTGGTCATGAAAGTTCATAGCAGTAAAAAAAAAAATTTAATCGTAGGATTAGCTATTATTTCTTTTGGGTCGGAGAATCAGTCTTATGGAGGGATTGTTGGTAATAAAAAGCCTTAGCCAATCCATCGCCAACCTCAGTTTGTTTCGAAAACCCACTAAAGGAATAATATGAATAAACAGCCAAGTACACCAAGCTGTAAATCCTTTAAAAGAAAATTTAGGTAGATCTACCACGGCATTGAATTTTGAGATAATTGCCATCGTGCCCTTATCTTTATATATAAAAGGAGATAAAATTTTCTCGTCTTCAATCTTTTTGAAGTTTTTTCCTAAATTTTTAGCTTGTTGAATTGCTACCTGTGCAAGCTGAGGATGCCCTTTAGGATATTTGTCATCTGATATTTGCAAACATATATCACCTAAGGCATATATATTATTTAGTCCTGTAACCTTATTATATTCATCGACCATAATTCTTCTGCCTTTTCCAATACTAGACTCAGGAAGTCCTTTTATTTCCCGGCCAATTACACCCGATGTCCATATTAATGTTTCTGTTTCTATAACCCTACCATTCGCCAATATTACCTTTTCATCAATAAAATCCTTTACCGCTACATTTAAAATGATTTTAACCCCCAATTTTTGTAATTTATTAAGGGCGGCTTTCTGGGCCATTTTGCTCATGGGAGAAAGTAATACAGGCATTGCATCTATAAGATAAATATTGGAAAAACTTCGGTTGATTTCCGGATATTCTATTTCTGCAATATACTGCCCCATTTCTGCAATCATCCCTGCCAGTTCCACTCCAGTAGGTCCACCTCCTGCAATCACAATATTCTGTAACTTCGGTGCTTCTTTGATCTTTTCATTTTTTGCCGCTTCTTCCATTGTCAATAGTAAATAATTTCGCACATACAACGCTTCATCAATTGTTTTCATTGGGAGAGCATATTTCTGTACATTCTCCATTGCGAAGAAGTTTGATTCTGTACCCAAGGCTAAAACAAGCTCATCATATTGAAGTTCTCCATTTTCAGTCTCGATAGTTTTGGTTTCAGGAATCACCTTCACTAAACTTCCCATATAAAATCGAACGTTTTTATAATTTGAAAATAACTTTCTAAACGGATAACTAATATTTGATGCTTCAATAAAAGAAGTAGCAACCTGATAAATTAGCGGCGGAAAAAAATGGTAATTGTTCTTATCTATTAATGTTATTGTGAACCTATTATCATTTGCCAGCGATTTCACCAAATTGATCCCAGCAAATCCTCCACCTACAATTATTATATGCTTTTTCATATTTTTATGGATATTGATGTTATAGTATTTTTCATAAATGAATAAAGCCAACGGAAAATAATAATAGTAATATTAATTTATAAATAGTTTCTTAACGTTGGTTATCTACTTATATTTTCTAATTTGTTTATAGACTTTTAAAAGATCAATCCCCTGTCGGCTTGAATAAAGCACTTTTTTATTTAAATGTTTTGCCATATTGTGAAGCATAGGATGAAAACCTCTTTTCACCTCATTCAATTCTAATGGAGCAGAAAACGGTGCTCTGGGTTTTGAATTATGTTATACACATTTACCAACTTCTGTACTCTCCGGATAGATTCTATTTTGATCTCTTTTTGAAAAGCTTCTTCATCTTCAATTAGAAATCCAGAAAACCATCCACCAGTGTCTTCCACTGAATCTTTGAAATCCCGATCATTCCACCTGCTGCAATCATCAGGTTTCTGGCTTTATCTATGAACTCCGCATCCATATTGGGAGTTTCATTTCTTCCATATATTCCAGCCTCTATAAAGTCTCTTCCTTTAAATATTCCAAAAGTGGAAGTAGCATGATCAGAATAAAAATGTACAATATGTTCTGAGGTTTTATCCTGAGGATTCTTCGAAGGTCTACAGGTCATCATCATAAAATCTAGGCAAATGCCATGAGTCTGTTCTTCAAAAAGATCTGTGATTTCAACCCAGTCATACCCTTTGGCTTCCACGGTTCCCGGTCCCGGAATGTCTATTCTGATATAATCACCAATTAACGGAAATCGCTCCACCATTCTACCTTCTGAATTGAAAAGCTTAAAATCTGCAAAACCTTCCCCACAATAGCTTTTCCAGTTGTTGATCAACATGAATCTTTCCTTTAAGGTATTGAATTCTTCATTCACCTGTTCCGGATCTGTATAACTTTTCTTAGCTTCCGTATCATGATAGCTTCCCTTCTTTTGAATCGGTACTCCGAAAAGTTCTTTAGGCTTCATATGATCAATGTTAAATTTAATGATAAGACCTTATACGGAGTTTCTGTCTGATTTCTTGTTTATATATTATCCGTTGACAATCAGACCTCCATTTGGATGAAGAACCTGTCCTGTAATCTGAGCCGCTCCTTCAGATACCAGAAACAAAAAGCTTTCCGCCACTTCTTCGGGAGTTGCCTTTCTCTCCAAAGGAGGTTTTCCTGGATCTTCTTCTTTTTCATCAAAAGTTTCTTTTGTAAGCGGTGTTGCCACTGGTCCCGGAGCAACTGCATTTACTCTTATTCCTTTTGGTTTTGCCTGTAATGCTAAGGAACGGGTGAAAGAAACAATGGCTCCTTTTGTTGCTGCATAATCCAACAATTCCGGATGTCCCTCATAAGCGACTGCGGAAGTTGTATTGATGATAGAATCTCCTTCTTGTAAATAAGGAAATACCACTTTAGTCAACAAGATCATCCCAATGATATTGGTATCAAATGTTTTACGAATATTTTCTTCTTCAAGATCCTGAATACGTTCTGCAGGAAACTGAGTTCCCGCATTGTTGATGAGGATATTAATCTTTCCCCATTCTGAAATTAATGCAGCAACTGTCTTTTCACAAAATTCATAATCATTGATGTCTCCTGAAAACAATCTGCATTTTCTGCCCAGGTTTTCAATCTCTTTTTTTGTTTTCTCCGCTCCCTCATCATCTTCATGATAGATAATAGCCACATCTGCTCCTTCCTTTGCTGCAAGTAATGCTACTGCTTTCCCGATGCCACTGTCTGCTCCGGTAATGAGAACCGACTTGTCAGCTAACTTTAATTCTTGCATCTTTATTTTTTTTCAGTCCCAGTTTTGTTTTGGCTTCAGTATTTTTATTGATTTCTGTTTTAAAACAACCCAAAATGAACTCAGTGTAATATAATTGAGCATTCAGAGCCTGTGTTTTGGGATGCAGTTCAAGAGTATTAGTATAAATAATTTTGCCTTTGTAATAGAAAGCCATTGTTTCCGCAATTTTTTCCGAAACACAGTCACATGCTTCTGATTCTTCTTTATCCACATTCAGTAATTTTACTTTCATAGGTAAAGTATACGCTGTCATTCCGCCTTTATAAACCTGTGATGCATTTGGCATCTGAGATAAAGCCAGCTGTAGACATCCCGAGGTTACAGATTCTGCAACCCCAATTGTTTCATCTGCCGTCATGAGAGACTGACTGATGTATTCCAGAAGATTTTTGTGAAATTCCATCGCATTTTATTTTTTAAGTGATTGAGTGTTTTCTTTTTTATCAAAGAGTTTTATGCATTTATTTCCAACTTAAGGACCCAAACTATATGTTGACAATTGCATGAATGAACCGATCACTACGTTCTGCGTCATCTTATGTGATGATCGCCGAATCTGCGTATATTCTTGCTTTCACATTACTGTTCATGTACAAAGTCTCCGTTCCAGCACAGTCTAGTTTTTAAATCATTACTCGCTCCTACATCTACACCTCCGGTAATGATAGAACCTATTTTCTGCCCCCGAATGTTATTTTAACTGTATTCTAAATCTCAGAGCTTCCGAAATTTTTATCTCAGGTTCTTTTTCTTCACTTTGAAAATCGGTCCGTTGGTATCCACTGATTAATATTCAATTTCATATAAAGTACATATATAACATAGCTTCTCAAAGAGAAGCTATGTTATTAGCTGATTAAGATGGTACTTTCCTTGATTTCTCTCTTTCCCACACTCGGTGTCCTTTCATAACACTGATGAAATCCTGCACCAAATTATCTTTGCTCTCGAAGATGACTCCTTTATCTTTTTCAACAAACGATTTTTTAGCCAATCCTTCTGCATCTTTGGCGAACGCCAATGCTTTACAATGACGATAGCCTTCATTAATAAATTGTAGGTAATCTGGATTATCATTAAGTGTTTTTACTGAATCACCATCAGGGGTATAGAAAGCATCATAACATACAGAAGCTTCGGTGAGATAAGAATGCTGAATCTCTTCTTCTGCCCCCTCTTTGAAATGTATTTTACCAACATGTGGAGCTATTAGGATGGCTTGTGCACCTTCATTTACAAGTGCAGCTTTCATTTTATCTATTGAGGCTTTGCTGGCTCCATTATCAACCAAAAAAGCGACCTTTCGTGTCTTAATTGTACCTTGACCGGCTTTAACATGCATACTCAATTCAGGAGAATGCTCTACTTCTGGCTTTTTAGGTATAATAGGATAGTTAGGATGGTTTTGTCGAGCAAATTTTAGTGTTAACTCATCAAGATTACCTAGAGGAACAAGCCCCAAGTTCACGCCAACATTTTTTGCCAGATTTTGGTCTATCTGATTAAGTATAGCTAATTCCCGATTTCGTATATTAACATCATTTACCTTGGAAAGCTCAAAACTGAGCGCATTGACGATATGATCCTGCTCCTCTGAGCTTTGTGAATTGAAAAACAACCTTGCCTGTGTAAAATGGTCAGCGAAGGAATCGGAACGTACTCTGACCTTAGTACCACTTACAGGCTGTTTATGGGACTCATATCCTTTCTCACCTTTTAGCATGGCATGATATGGACAACCCTCAGCCTTACTATTAGGAAAATAACTAACCTCCCCTTTTAAAATATCTGTTCTTGAGAAACCATCTTTTTGATTATTATGTTTCCCATTTATAGAGCGGTTAATTGGCAACTCATGGAAATTTGGACCTCCAAGGCGATAGTTCTGGGTATCCATATACGAAAAGATTCTTCCCTGCAAAAGAGGATCATCAGAGACATCTATACCGGGAACCAATCTGCCGGGATCAAAGGCAACCTGCTCAGTTTCGGCAAAGAAATTCTCGGGATTACGGTTTAGCGTCATTGTCCCAACAATCTTAATGGGAACTAATTCTTCTGGAACTATTTTGGTCGGATCTAAAATATCAAAAGAATATTTCATTTCATCCTCTTCCGGTATCAACTGAACCCCTAAGTCCCATTGTGGAAAATCTCCATTTTCAATGGCATCCCAAAGATCCCTTCTATGAAAATCAGCATCAAAACCCGATATTTTCTGAGCCTCATTCCAAGCAACAGAATGAACACCTAAGCGAGGTTTCCAATGAAATTTCACAAATGTCGCTTTTCCTTCAATATTCACAAACTTAAAAGTATGAACTCCAAATCCTTCCATCATCCGGAGACTTCTTGGAATAGCACGATCAGACATAACCCACATGGTCATATGGGCAGCTTCTGGCATCAGGGAAATAAAGTCCCAAAATGTGTCATGTGCGGAAGCTGCCTGTGGAATTTCCTTGTTAGGCTCAGGTTTTACAGCATGTATAACATCAGGAAAGTTCATCGCGTCCTGAATAAAAAAAACAGGAATATTATTTCCCACTAAATCATAATTTCCTTCTTGAGTATAAAATTTAACTGAAAAGCCTCTTACATCCCTCGCAAGATCAGTAGATCCCTTAAACCCTGCTACCGTTGAAAATCTTGCGAACAGCGGTGTCACAGTTCCCTTTTTCAAGAAAGCCGCAGTTGTGTACTGGGAAATATCCTCGGTAGCTTCAAAAACACCGTGGGCACCAGACCCCCGTGCATGAACAACCCTTTCAGGGATACGTTCACGATCAAAATGCATCAGCTTATCAAAATAGATATTATCTTGCTGTAATGACGGCCCCCTCTCTCCAGCTCTAAGTGTATTGTTATTGTCATATAGTGGAACACCGTCATTTGTCGTTAACACTTGTTTGGTATTATCAATCAGATGATGATCGATGTATACCGTTTTTGGATTTTCTCCATTTCCACCGGATTTTCCCTTTTTTGATTTGTTGTCTGCCATGATTTGATGTTTAAGTAATTAATATTTTGGTAATTAAAAAAAAGCAAATATTGCGCCGCTTGACAAATTCACTTTTACTATACACTGAGAAAAAGTTTTTGACCTTTGTTATTTTATATTTATAATCGTTAACTGAACATTTTTGGTGATCTTTATTCAAAACGTACATACCAAATAATTTTTTACACAAATTCTTTATAGACCGAAGATCCAAAATAATTTATTGCTGTTGCTTTTTAAATAAATTTTTAAGTCTGGAACAGCCACGAAAAAATTAACATTTGTGATTTTAATATAAAATTTCAATTTTGTACATTTGAAAAAAAGCGACAGATGCTGCTTTACGTAAGGAAAGAGACTATCTCCCGATGATTGTCCAAATCTATACCTAATTGTTATTTATAAAAATATAAATACACCTTTATATGATTTTAAGAATTTTTTTAATTGTTATTTTTATATTATGTGTTCATTTCTTTATGCGCTTATCTTCCAACAGGGTAAAAACTAAGAACCGAAGTAAATACAATAAATTTCTTCCAACACAATCTGAAATATATGCTGTTAAAAAACAGATCGAAGAGAATGGATTTTGGCAGGAAATGTACGAGTGGAAACAATTTACAGATACACAGTGCAGAATTGAGCCTTTTGAGGAATCCGGAAGAAAAATCTACATGACGACGATACAATGCGAAGCCAAAATTAAAATACCAGCAAAAACAATTGAAAGAGCAATTCATTTCAAAAAAATATATGAATCTCTACAACAAGAACTATATCATGAAATTGGCTGGGCAAGTTGGAAAAGTAAAAACACATTCTAAAATTAATACTTAATTTCAGGAAAAAGACAGGATAATCGGAGAATCATGATAATAATTTTTTCAAGTCAGAAGGAGACTCAATAATAAAATTTAGCACCTACGAAAAGATTAATCCCCAGTCTTTTTTTGATTGTTCTGGACAGCTTGACATACTACTCTTTCTATAATCTATTTTCTTTTTATTGATGAAAGAAACCATTACATTCATTGGATATATACTATTCTTGTTCGTTACTACTATGAGCAGTCCGCTCTCAAAAGTAAGGAATTTACAATAAAAAGCATCTGGATCCTAGAAACAATTTAACATAATTAGAATAAATTTGTATAACAATTTGTCACCCACTAACTTTTCTGAGATAATAATAAATTGGAAATTAAATATTACTTTTTAAGATCATTTAGTTTTGACTCGGCTCCTACTTTAAAATCTTCCGCTTTGGATGTAATCTGACCTTTTAATTTATCATAGGCATCCGTCACCGAATTAGCTACATTATTTGCCGTCCCTTTAACACTTGAAGAAACATTGTTATACTGCTCCTTTAGAGCGTCGGTAAGTTCCCCATATTTATTCTTCGCTTGATCTTTTAAATCGTCTGAATTCTTCTTTATTTTCTTTCTTGTCTCTTCTCCACTACTGGGAGCAAATAATACCCCTGCAAGAGCCCCAATAGCAGCACCTGCTAGCATTCCCAGAACTAAGCCCGTTTTGTTATTTTTTTCGCTGCACATTATATATTTATTTTAAGTGGTTTGTAACTGTATACTTATAAAAAAAATACAATTAATATACCAATCCAATCACTCTTGCTAATAAAAGGAAAGTTTAGGTAATAATCGGAAAGGCTTAGCTTACTTAGACATACCGAATCATTTATCCCTTGTTTTCCAAAATAAAATGAAATTTTGAACCTTCACCTATAGTACTTTCTACCTGAATATTCGTATTATGATAATGTAGTACTTCAGCTACGATAAAAAGTCCGATACCGAAGCCTGATATGTGTGCAATTTCTTCTTTTTCTACTCTAAAAAACCGATTAAAAAGCTTTTTCTGATCCGATTTACTGATTCCCACGCCTTGGTCACTGACGTAAATATTGATATTCCCTTCATCTATTTTTTCACAGCCTATTATAACTGTCCCACCTCGAGGTGAATACTTTACCGCATTACTCAGCAAATTAGTAAGTACCTGTCCGATTTTATCCCTGTCAGCCAGAACTTCAAATGAATCATTACAATTAATTTTAATCACATGTTTATTGCTGATATATCTGGCTTCGTCAACGACTTCTTCAATTAACCCCAATAATTGAAACTGCTCGAAGCGCAATTGTATTTTCCCTTCTCCTATTCTAGCTAAACTAAGAAAGTCCTGTATCATCGAAGTCATTCTTTTAGATTGAATTTCTATCCTTTGTGCTAATTTATTGCCTAAATCTATATTTCCATTTTGGAAATTTCGCTGCATTGCCTGCGCGCATAATAAAATGGAAGTAAGAGGTGTTTTGAGCTCGTGACTGACCATAGAAACAAAATCATTCTTTCGCCTTTCTTCCTGTTTCTTTTCTGAAATGTCTCTTACAATCTTGGATATTCCCGTAATTTCTCCAGATTCATTCCTGATAGGTGATATCGTCAAAGACACGTCCAGCAATTTACCAATTTTTGTTATCCTTTTTGTTTCAAAATGGTTGATAGGCTCTCCTGCCCGCATCCTCTCCAAAATAAAATCTTCCTCCTCAAGTCTATCTTCAGGAATTATCCTCAAGATAGGCTGTCCTAACATATCCTTAGCATCGTATCCGAACATATCCTCCGCAGCTGCATTCCAGCTGCTTACAATACCATTCAGGGTTTTACTTACAATCGCGTCATAAGACGAATTAACAATAGATACCAATTTGGCATTTTTTTCTTCTGAATTTTTTATATCAGTAATATCCAGAACACAGCCGATCATTCGTTGGATTTCATTCTCTAAATTCATGTACGTTGTTCCCTGAACTTTGATCCATATCATAATGTTTCTAGATTTAAGAAACCTGCAAACAAAATCAAATGGTCCTATTACTTTGCCATGTTTCAATTTAGAAACAAAGTCACTGACAGCTTTCTTATCGTCCGGATACACATAATTCAATATTATTCCGCTATCGTCCCTGTCAAAATCAATTCCCAGCATAGTTTGCATTTCACTGGAAATTTGCATTATTCCAGTCGTAAAATCGAGATCCCAAGTTCCCAAATTTGATGCTGTGATTGCTAACCTAAGCCGCTCCTCATTTTCTATAAGTTTTTGTTGGTATTCGCTTTTTCTTTTTTCTTCCAGTACTAGCTCAGTGATGTCTTTTGTAAAACAACGCGTGTGAATAAATTTATTATCCTGCTGAAAAACATTTGAGCTTATTGACACATATTTGATATCTCCGTTTTTACATTTTAACCGTGCTGGAAAATCCTGTACAGTTTCGTAATTAGATAACTTATTTAAAAGATTTTCTATTACTTCACTATCTGCATGAAAATTCTGGATGGGAAAACCGATATACTCTTCTTTTTGATACCCCAATAGATTTAATTCCGCCTGGTTGGCCCATATAATTACCCCTTCACCATTCACCCAGTGCAGAGGCATACTTCCATTTTCAATAAAGTCCGTTAATTCTTCCACGCGGCGCTTTAACGCTTCATTCTCACTTACCAAGCGTTCTGTATTCTCAGGTTCCGTCATAGTTGATTAAACTTTAATAATTAGCTAACAAAGTTATCAGTTTTAGGATTATTAATCGTTGAAATTTAGCTGTTTCACGCATAAGTTTTAAAATTGAATAAAGAAACATTTTGAAATATGAATCTAATCCTAACTAAAATCTATCTAAATTTCAAAGAATTTATTTTAGAAACAATTTACAAAAAATAGCAGGACTAATCATGAGTTCGCTAACAATGTCAAACGTTTATTTTAAATTTTGATTCAGACAATATTCTAAAACATTATAAGCTAATAAGTTATTAAATTATGATATTATCATCTGTTTATTTAAACTTGTCCTATATCAGATATTACAAGCTAGGCTAAGTTTATATGGTAATTATTAACAATTTCAAGAATATAAATCCAACGAGGGAAAAATGATCGGGGTTTAGAAATCGCATATGATTAACCAGCAGCAGATCGATCTCTTTGCCGAGGTAACCAATGACCATCAATGGATTCATATCGATCGGCAAAAAGCCGAGAAAGAAGGTCCCTTTTCTTCAACTATTGCGCATGGGTACCTGACCTTATCCCTGATTCCTTATCTCTGGAAACAGATTGCAGATGTTAGAAACGTGAAAATGGAAATCAATTATGGAATAGAAAATTTTAAATTTGGACAAGCCGTTCCTGTAGATAGTGAAGTACAACTCCAAGCAACCGCAAAATCCATCTGCAACCTTCGCGGAACAGTAAAAGTGACTATTGAAGCTAAACTTGTAATCAAAAATCAAATTAAACCAGCTTATATCGGGGATGTAGTATTTCTATATCATTTCAATACCTAAACCCGCTCTATTTACCTGTTTCAGCATTTGCTGCATCCACGGGTTTTGATTCTGGGGATCCTTTTTGACGTAGAAAGATGGTAAGAATCACAATAGAAGCGACCGACAGGAATTCGCTTTGCCAATTTTGGAATGTCTCAAACCAAAACTGGGGTTCAGCAAGAAAGTCCAATAAACTTTTTTCAGGTTTACCACGTAAGGTTTCTTGCAAATTGGCATCTTTAAAACTACCATATAGATGTCCTGCCCAACTGAAAACAAAAAGGATTACAAATGCGATCGACAACGAATTTTGATAAAGAATCAAACGCCATCCTCCTTTTTTTACTGGAGCAGGCGCACCATTGCGTGTGCGATCAGGCAATCGATCCACTTCTTCCTGCTTTTCCGGATCTTTTGATTCTGCCGATCCAACCTGCCGCAAGGAGATTGTAAGCATCACGTAAAGTGCCATCTGTAAAAATTCACTCTGGAAATTTTCAAAAGTTGCCGAGAAAAAATGGCCACTTCCCAAATAAGAAGAAAATCTGATTTCTTGAGCCCCTAAATCTTTCAGCTCTTCATTGTGTTCTTTCCATCCAAAAAATGCCTGAGCTCCCAATGCTAAAACAAACAAGGAAATAAAAACAATCGACAGACTATTTCTGTAAAAAAAACTTTGCTTTTTATTATTCATGGCTTCTAAAAGATTTTATAGTAGTTTTAACAATGTCTTCAATCGTGCAGTACACAATTTCGCGCGCTGATCCGCTGAATACTTTCCTATATTCAATCGTTTTTTCTTTGATCAAAATGCAATAAAACATCGTTCCTACAGGCTTTCCGGGGCCTTCACTTCCACCAGGAGTTGTAAGTCCGGTAACAGCAACTACAACATCGGCACCCATCATCTTTTTAACCCGGAACCCCATCTCTTTAGTTACTTCGGCAGACTCCGGTGTGTATTTCTCTATAAGTCCTTTAGGAACCCCTAGAATTTTTTCTTTTATGTGGGCATCATAACAGACTAGACCACCCCGCAAAATCTCCCCAGAATGTTCGCTTTGTGAAAATTCAAACGCTAACATCCCTGCCGTTGCACTTTCCGCAAAAGCGATCGTGTATTTAGCAGTAGCAAGGAGATTGCTGCACTCTTCTATTAATTCTTTTAAATCCCTCATATTTCTGTTTTTAGAATTTAATTTTATTAATACTAATATCTTCACTAAAGTACTGCATATAAACAACACCGAAACTGACAAGGTTTAGCGTATTTTTAAATACCTGAAGGACAGGTTTAAACAAAAGCGCCTCTTATTTTTTAACAAGTGTTAAATTTCTTTTATTGAACCAAAATGGTATAGCCTTGGTTATCTATGAAATACACTTAAAAATTTTTATTATGGCAACAACAAAATCTGTACCGGCAAAAAATGCCACTAAGAAACCTTCTGGAAATACCGGAAAAATGAAAGACAGTGAATTCCACGAATTTTTCGTCGATGAATTAAAAGACATTTATTGGGCAGAGAAAAACCTTGTGAAAGCTTTACCCAAAATGCAAAAGGCAGCGACCAGTGAAAAACTTGCAGCTGCATTTGAAAAGCATACCAAGGAAACTCAGACACATATAGAAACGCTTGAACAGGTATTTGAAAAATTGGGAGAAAAAGCTGTCGCAAAAAAATGTGACGCTATGCAGGGCTTGCTTGATGAAGCAGATTCCATTATCTCTGACACAGACAAAGGAACATTTACAAGAGATGCAGGTCTTATCCTTGCAGCGCAAAAAGTTGAACATTACGAGATCGCAACTTACGGAACACTTCGCACATTTGCTGAAACGCTGGGCCATGATGATGTGGCTGCACTTCTCCAGCAAACACTGGATAATGAAAAAGATACTGACGAAGCACTGACCGGCATAGCAGGAGGTTTTGTAAATGACAAGGCTGTCGAAGAATAGTTATAAATAAAGTAATCTGAACAATAGAAAAACCAAAATGATTTAATATTGTTCTAATATTACTTTTTATAAAATAGGTTAATATTTCAAAAAGCCTTGGGTTCCCAGCTCAGGGCTTTTTAATGAAAACAATAAGCCGTCCATATTTGTTATTGACAGTAACTCAACTATATTAAGTACATTTCATGTTTAAAGGTCGAATTTTGCAATTCGACCTTTATTATTTTTTCACCTATTTTTTCCTAAACTTCCTTCATGGTTTTCCCACTATTGGGGATCAAGCTAATAACATTTGTTGAAGTGAATGAAAAGTGGATTTGGAAAAATAATAACAAAATATTGTTATAATCGCTCTGTAGCTTATTAAATATGTTTTCGCACAAAAGGTTTAAGTAAAGAAAACTCATGATTCTTTCAATCATTCGCTTCTTCCATAAAACTAATTTTAGTTATTTATCGATATGTTTTCTAGTAACCTTCCATACATCTGATTCTTCTATACACTGTAAAACCCATACTTTGGCAGCTATGGCGTTTCCTGCAACAGTTTTATAGGGAGCAACATACAGAATAATTTGATCCGGATCAATTACTTCGATATCACCCGTGGAAATCGCCCCATCTGAAAAATCGATAATTACCTCCATATACACGCAGTCCATTAAAGGTCGAAAATTAAACTTTCCCAGACTACCTATATAAATATGTGTATTGTCAAAGTTTATATGTCTCATAACGCTTATGTTGAATCACTCTTAAGACTCATCTTTCGTATTCTTGACAAGACTTATTCAAGAAGAGAAGAAAATAGGATTTCCTTTTTTTGATTTGTTGTCTGTCATAATAAACAGTTTAAAAGATTACAATTCAGTATTTCGATTTTTAATTAAACCTAAAGCTGGCAATCAAACATTCATATAACACCTGGCGATATAAATTTGATTGATTTCTTTTCATTTAACACACTTTTATAAGACATTAATAGAAGATCTTTCTATCCTTAACAAGAATAAGTCCTTGTTCATTCATTTTTTTAATGGTACGAATTACAGTTTCTACACGCAGCCCCGTCAAATTTGCTATTTGCTGTCTTGTCAGGGGAAAAGCATATTTAAACTGTCCTTCCACAAAAGCAGATCTTTTGTAGTAGTCCAGCAGCGCTACTATTTTGGGAATTGGCTCGTTAGCTGAGTTGCCGAAAAGCATGGCATATTTATAAAACAATCTATCTGAAAGATGTCCCAAAAGTCTAAATACAATATTTTTATTTTCATCCAGTAGCTGTAAAAACTGTGCCTTTGGCAAACATAGTAATGTACAGTCATCTTTTGCTACAGCGTTCATCGGATAATGATTTCCACCAAACAGAAGCGATTCTCCAATACTCTGACCTACTGAAAAGATATTTAAGGTAAATTCCTTTCCATCTTCATGATAGTTGTTTAGGTCTACAGTTCCTTTACTGATCTGCAGGTATGCCATTGGGTTGTCACCACGGCTAAAAATTATTTCTTTTGCAGTGTAATGTTGGTAAATAGCACCGTATTTAAGCAGAATGTTCTCATCAATGACCATGAATAATAGTATTATTTTAGACAGTTAACACTTCATTATACCTAAGCAGGCAAAATGACAGTACAAATATTAGACCGACAAACGAATGCAAATATCAGTCTTACTCTAAGTGGTTTTACTAGGTTATAATTTATTGTAAAAAAACAAATTTCTAAAAACAATTAGGTTATCCATCTGTTATTAAAAGGCACTGATAGCATACAGTTTACAGTTTTGTTCAGATACTGCACAAATATGTTCGCTTTAATTCACGAATTTCTATTTCTTCCACTATGAATGGGATTATTCTTAGAACTGCCACAATTGAAATCGGTAGCACGGCAGAGTTTTTATTCAGTCCTGAAGTTGGACAGCGGGCAATTCCGGCAATTATCGAATTCCTTGGAGGCCAAAAAGCCTATGCTGAAATCTACGAAGTTCTTCCAAAGGGTGTGATCATTAAGGTCGGAGAATATTCTACAGATCAAGGCGAAAAGATCACCGTAGGAATGTGGCATCTCAGGTATGACAAAAGGAAAAATGAATGGAAAATAGTGGAAAATCTACTTCCATCATGAACATTTTATTCAAATGTTGATTGCTAGCATCAACCTAAAACCTATTACATAAATAATTTAAGATCACTATTTCGGACTTAAATATGATTATCTTTAACATACCCTATTGTAAGACCAACAATTTAAAAATAAACCTATGCCAAAAGATACTTCTGATTCAAAAATCTTAGGATTTTTCAAAAAGTTAGGTCCCGGACTCATCACTGGAGCCAGCGACGATGATCCTTCAGGAATTGCGACCTATTCACAGGCAGGTGCACAATTTGGGCTTTCTACGTTGTGGACCGCCCTGCTTACTTTCCCGCTGATGGCAGCCATACAGGGTATGTGTGCAAGAATAGGTCTGGTAACCTGCGAAGGATTGACAGTAACATTAAAAAAACATTACTCCAAACCCATCCTTTATAGCATGCTACTATTTAGTTTTCCGGCAATAACACTCAATATAGGGGCCGATATACAGGGAATGGGCGCGGTGGCAAATATGATATGCCCTCAAATACCGGTATCAGTTTTTTGTGTTATTATCACCGCTCTGCTTCTTTTTATCATCATAAATTATTCGTATCAGAAAATATCAATGATCCTGAAATGGCTATGTCTAAGTTTATTATTATATATAATCGTACCATTTATGATCGGTCAGGACTGGCTTTTGGTTGCAAAAAAGACTTTTATACCCACGATAAAATTTGATAAAGAATTTCTTTCGATCATAGTAGCAATTCTTGGGACCACAATTTCCCCCTACTTATTCTTTTGGCAGACTACAATGGAGGCCGAAGATCAGGCGCACAAGGGTGCAATAGTGGTGGACAAGCAGATATTAAGTGAAATGAAGACCGATGTAAATTTGGGAATGCTCCTGTCCAATATGGTTATGTTCTTTATGATACTTACAACAGGAACGGTACTTTTCAACGGCGGAATCCATAAGATCGATACAGTGGATCAGGCAGCCAAAGCACTGGAGCCTCTGGCTGGAAAGCTGACCTATTTCATTTTTGCTACAGGAGTTCTGGGGACGGGAATGCTTGCAATTCCGGTTCTTGCAGGCTCACAATCCTATATGCTTGCTGAAACCTTTGGATGGAAGGCGGGGTTAGACAAAAAATTCTCTCAGGCAAAACCGTTCTATGGTTCTATTATAGTTTCGCTTCTTGTCGGGCTTTCTCTTGACTTTTTTGGTGTAAGCCCTATTAAAGCACTGCTTTACACAGCAATTGTATATGGACTGACAGCTCCGGTCATGATCGCGGTCATCATGCATATCGCAAATAATAAAAAAATAATGGGAAGGCACACAAATACAAGACTTTCCAATATTCTGGGAACGATGACTTTTATATTGATGACGGCAGCAGCTGTAGGGCTAATATACTTTCTGTTTTGATGGCATAAAGATAAAAGCTGACCCTCAAAAAAGTCAGCCTTTACCTTAAATCAAATTAAACTGGAACGTTTATATGGGAACATTCCCACAAAGCCAAAAGTTTGCATTTCTAATAAATAAGCTTTTTCACATTCAATTTATATTCTATTTTACTTTCCACCATAGATCATGGAGAGATAAGTATGTAAATTCATTGGATTTCTTCCCAATAGATTTTTAAGATCGTCGCCGACAACGTTAAATTCGTTAAGGGATTGGGCATGTGCAAATGCTGTAATATCATCCACCAATTGGGAAGGAAGACCGGCACTTCCCAATGTACTTTTAAATGATTCTATACCCGGGGAAACGAAATTAATTTTTTTGCCTGTAATCGATGTCAACGCCGCCGCAACTTCCTGAAATGTATAGCTTTCAATATTGGTTATGTTATATATTTTTCCGTCATGTTCATCGGTGACCAGAATTTCAGCTGCGGCTTCAGCCATCTCTGATCGCAGTACAAAAGCTGTTTTTCCTTCTGCAGACGGGTAAAATATTGTTCCAGTTTCCAGTACATGTTCACCTATACTCTGAACCAGCAGATCCATATATAAATTGTTTCTCAGAATATTATAGCTGACACCACTATTTTTAAGCAGTTTCTCAGTCTTTAAGTGCGTTTCGGTAACAGCTGCAATAACGGTTTTTTCGACCGGAACATTAGTGAGAAGTGAGGTATATACAATATGTTTAACTCCGGCTTTGATTGCGGCTCTGACCACATTCTCGTGTTGTTTCAAACGGTTTGTAACATCATTCCCCGACACAAAGAGCAATTTGTCAACGTCACTGAAAGCCGTTACCATTGAACTATAATAATCGTAATCGCCTTTAATAAGAATGCTTTAATATCATTAACTACTTCATTTGCGTGTTCGTCTTTTACGCCATGTCCAGTTTTATCATAAACTTTGTGAACAATAAAAGGCTTGTGTTCCTCTGTAAGTTTATCATTGCCTTATGTTTAATAAAAACGCTGCTATTTTCACAGCAGCATTTTCTTAATAAAATTAGAATTTTATTGACATTCTTTCATAAAACCTTCAATCTCTTCATTTTTCAGCCCCGGATTAGCTCCCGAATAACTCGCCACCAAGGCACCTACTGCACTTGCAAAATCAAGAGCTGTATCAGGATTTTTGTCTGATAACAATTGAGCTATTAAACTCGCCAGAAAAGAATCGCCTGCACCAACAGTATCCACCACCTTCACAGGATAACCACCATGTCGGTACATCGTTCCCTTCCATAAAAGAATGGAGCCATGCTTACCCAATGTTACACAGATGGAGTCAGTATTCGTTTTTTCTGAAATGAAAAGGATATTTTCTTCAAGATCATCTGATTTAAAACCTAACTCAGCAACAATTTCCAAGATTTCTTCATCGTTAAATTTAATGAAATCGGCTTTGCTCATCAATTGTTCCAGAAGTTTAATATGGTAGAAAGGCTTTCTCAGATTCACATCAAAAACCTTGAACATTCCAGGGTTGGAACCCAGCAGGCTGAAAAGCGTATTTCTTGAAGCATCATTCCTGCAGACAAGGCTTCCATAAAAAAAGACATCGGCATTTTTAACAATGTTCAAAGTATCATTACTAGTTTCGATAAAATCCCAGGCAGATGGAAATTTGATTTCATAAGTTGCAGAACCACGCTCGTTTAATGTTACCTGGACAATACCCGTATCATAATCCTGGGTCGTAATAATTCCGCTGCTATCAAGCTGATTTTCCCGGACGTAGTCACAAATTATTTTTCCGTCCTCATCATTTCCAACAGCACTTATCATCGCCACCGGAAATCCGAAAGACGCCGTTCTGAGCGCGAGATTGAGCGGAGCACCGCCGATTTTCTTTTCTTTTCCAAACACATCGAAGAGCACCTCTCCGAAACTAACTGCATTTATTTTTTTATTAAGGAACATTAATTAAGGATTTTTGACATTAATATTGCTGAATGAACTGTCCGAAGAACCAAAAATACTCCATTTTTTGTTAACAATATCGTACACACGATTGCTAAACGCCAATTTATCATTCACATAGACCACACAAATATCATTGCTGATGAAAACCGTTACGTTATAGTTGGTTCCCGAAATTCCAGACAAAGGATAAGCATTGGCAAAATCCTCACTTCCGCCGTTCATCACATAGCTAGCAATTCTATTGGAAGAAGGTTCGAATGAAATTTTAAAACCATTTTGCCCGTCATTATCCTGTGCCAGAATCAATCCTGCTTTCCCGTTAACAGAACCTTTCAATGTAAAGCCGATCTGATTGGCTTTCTGAAGCTTCCCGAACATTACCTGGGAATTTGCGGAGAGATTAAAGCTATTTCCATTTTGAGAAGTATTTCCTGTAATCTTATCTACGGAAAGCGGAACATTTTGCCCGAATACAGACTGCAAGGTAGAAATAGGTTTCACTCCCAAAGTTCCATCCGGATTCTGAACAAGTTTATGTGTTACAAGATTTCCCGCCCAGTCTTTTCCGCCGGTATTATTTTCAGGGACTTTTCTGGCAGTCCAGCCTACCAAATAGCGGTCAGTATTATCCGAAACGGTTTTTGCAGCGTAGAGATAAGAGCCGTCCAACCGGTCATTCGCAGGTGTAGTCCACGGTCCGTTTGGCGAAGTTCCGATTCTATAATGTGTTCCGGTATTGTTACTCCAGTTTTCGGAGAAAACAAGATACCAGTAATTGCCCATTTTGAAAAGGTCCGGACATTCAAGCATAATGTAATTTTCTGAAGAAGCTGTCGTGTAAATCGGGTTTTCCACCGTCCAGTTTCCGCTGGCAGGATTGGTTGTAGTAAATTTAAGAACAACTGCTTTTTTAGCTGAAGTCTGTGCAGAAACCAGCATCCAGTATTTTCCATCCTCAGCATTGAAGAAAACATGCGGATCTCGGAATTCATAATCATAATAGCCAGCCGGAGCAGTGATTTTAAAATTTTTCACTTTCATCCAGTTTTTCATATCGGTACTTGTTGCCAAAAGCACACTTTCCCTCGGATTACTCGATAAAAACGAAGCAATCTCATTATGCCCTGTGTAATAGTAATAATAAGTACTTCCGACTTTCACCAGACTTCCTGTTCCCACACCAAAATCCGGTTCAGAAGCTGTTCCGTAAGGAATTTGTCTCCCTTGATAAGTAAAATCCTTGAAATTGGTCGTATCAAAGCTATGAATATCATGAAATCCTTCGCCAGCAGGTTTGGTCTTAGCGTCATGCAGAAAGAAAAGATGAAATTTCCCGTTTTCGTAATACGGCATTACATCGCCGACATAACCGGCAGTATAATACGGATTAGTGTTTCCCATCCACTGATTTGGCGGTTGCGGAAAAATGTTCGTCTGTCTGAAAATCTCATCGGGATTCACATCTGCCACCGAATCATGATTTTGGCAGGAATAAGTCGCCAAAGCCATTATAGCAGCTAAATATATTGTTTTGATTGTCATTGATTCTGATATTAATTCGTTACAAGATAATTAAGGCTGTTCTCGGTGATTTTTTTGATGTTATCCAAAAATCCGTTCGGCTGGCTTGGCGTTCCATTCGCGGTTTCGTTATACCAATCATAAGCTCCCATTGAGATAGTGATACACTTTTTATTGGCAGTTCCACCCGGAAATTCGGCCACTGCAACACGTCCGTCCAAAGTATTGTCCCAGGCTTCACTGGCAAGATTATTTCCTCCTGTTTGCGTTCTCCATCCGGCACCGTTTACATAGCCTCCCCAATCCGGCAAGAACCACCACGCCGTATGATTCAATCGGAAGGTCCCTTTCTGAAGAAAATTGGCTTTCCCGGATTCGTAGGTCTGGAGCCCATCAAAAACAGGGTGCGTTTCATTACCTTTGAAAGAAATTCCCCAATCGTTGTTCGCATCTACACCCCCATTCGGTAAGAAATCCCCGAAAACATTATTCGGACCTTTTCCAGAAGGCACAATTCCCAAAGCATCCACATATTGAGCAGCAAATCCTGTTAACAGAATATTCCCGCCCGCATTTAGATAGGTTTTGATTTTGGAAGTCACGTTTGTATTCAGCGCATCACCCGGCAAAGCCGTAGCGGAGTCAAAATACCACCAAATCACATTGATGCCCGTAAGGTTAGCTGCACCACTTGCCACATCTGCCATTGAAACGTAGACCGCTCCGGAAAATTTCCCGAAAAGCCAGTCGGAAGCTGCAATTTCATCAGGATTGGTAAGACCGGTTCTGGTTGCTGCCGTTCCGAGGAATGCCACTGTTGGACCTGAAACCGGCGTTGTTACTTTTGCCGTGTAGATTTCGGTCAGATTTGTATTAGAAACGGTGAACTGTACAGGGCTACTGAAATTAATCGTGGTTCCTGATGCAGGATTGATGCTCACACCATTTGCCATTTCTATCACAGGCTGCAATGCGGTAAGATTTGTTCCTTCCGGTATTGTAAGTGAAATCGTTTTGCTTGAATGGTTGATGGTTGCCGATAATCCGTTGATTTTAAAACTGATAATCGGAACCTGAGCCTGAACCGTCACTTGATAATCTTTATAAATATTACCATTCTTCACTCTGAATTTGACAGGTTGTGAAAAATCTATTACAGTTCCCGAAGCTGGAGAAATAACTGCTGTTTGCGGAATTTCTATTATTGGCGATAAAGCTTTCACACTCGTTCCGTAAGGTAACGTTACCGTGATTTTATCATTTTTATTATCAATGTCTCCAGAAACGCCGTCTACTTTAAAGGAAGAAACATTCACCGAAACATCTGTTACCAGCCCGTCTTCCATATTGTTGTCGCAGGACCAGACTAACATAGCGGAAACCAGCAAAATGAAATATACCGGGAGTTTATTAAATATTGTTTTCATAAATCTTTAGTTTTAATAACCGTTATTTTGCTTGTACAATCCCTGGCTGAAATTGATCTGAGCCAATGGAATCGGACAATATTCTTCGATTCCGTGATCAAATCCTGCCTGAGAATAGTAAGACCTTTTCGTTTTTTCTCCGGAATAATAGGTATTCATCGTACCTGCCGCAGTTCCCCACCTCACAAGGTCGAAGAAACGGCTGCCTTCCATTGCAAATTCCATTCTGCGCTCCCATCTCAGGGCTTTTCTTGCAAAATCTTGATTCCATGTACAGTTCACGCCCGGTTCATATTTACTGATAAGGTTGTTTGAAGTGTAACTTCCCGTCAAAACGGTACTGTTCGCTGCACGCTGTCTCACCTGATTAATTAATGGCAACGCTTCATTGATTTGCCCAAGTTCTATTAAAGCTTCTGCCTTCATCAACAACACATCGGAATAACGGATAATGATCCTGTTTTTGGAATTGGCGTAAAACGGATCTACATTCACCGTACAACCACATCCTACGGGTACATTTTCCTTTAACGAAGCATAATAACCATACGTTCCCGGGCTCCTGTTCCAGCTTTCCTGATAGATTTTGTTTTCATCATATTTCCAAGGCAATCCCGGCAAAGCAACTGTATGGTAAAGTCTTGGGTCCACTTTATAATTGTTGAGCTGATTGTAATTCAAATCCGTATCATTATACGTATCAAACATTGGCAGACCTTGAGGTGTTGTCTTGAAAGCGTTCACCAGATTCTGGCTTGGTTTGTGGAAATCGCAACAGCCTAAACCTTGCGGCAGAGAAAGCACATCACCATAATTCAGTCTTCCGAAAAGCGTTCCGTCATTATCGGAATATTGAATGGAAAAAACCGATTCCGGACCATTCTCGTGCGTTCCAGGAAGAAAATTGTACCCGAAATCTGATTCCAGAGTATAATTTCCGATCACCTGGTTGGCCGCATCAATAGATTTTTGAAGGGTTATCGGATTAATCTGAGTCACCGTATAATTGTCGTCCTGCTCATACGCCTGATACAATCTCGCTTTTGCCAAATATGCATAAGCCGCGCTTTTCTTTGGTCTTCCGACTTCGGATTGTGTTGACGGTAAATTAGCGGCAGCATCCTCAAAATTGGAAGCGATGGCGTCCCACAATTGCTGGTCGTTCTTCGCACGATTGGAGATTTTCGGATAATCATCAATCGGTGTATTTTCATCTACGTAAGGCACATATTTGAAAAGGGTTTTCAACATAAAATAAAAATGCCCTCTCACGAATTTCATCTCGGCAATTCGTTTCTGCTTATTTGGATATTGAGCATCAGAAAGTTGGTTCAATGCTGCAATTGCTTTATTACATCTTCCGATTCCTACATAATGTAGGTACCAAAGACGATCCAATTCACCAAAATCCGAACGGATATTATTGGAAATTTCAAAAAAGTGAAATGCCTGGATATCGTTGGTTCCGCTTCCACCTTTGTAAGCATCATCCGAACGTACATTTCCGTAAGGCCAAAGACTGAAAGGGGTATCGTAATGGTCGTTTCCAAGTGCCGCATAAGCTGCGATCACGAAACCATCCACATTCTCCGGCGTTACAACATCAGCTTCGGACAATGCGCCTCTTGGCTCATTGTCCAGAAAATCGTTGCAGGAAGTTGTTCCTAACAGAAATGCACAGGCAACTGTTAATAGTATATATTTTTTCATTGTTTTAATATTATTTTTAAAGTTTTTTTTAGTCTCTCGTTGATTTTTAATCCATCAAATCTGGAAAACCTGTAAGAGGTTTATTTAAATCTTATAATGATAAATTAAATCCAAAATTGAACATCAGCGGAAGCGGATAACCGAAAGCCGGCGTTTCCGGATCGATGCCCGTGAAGCTTTTGGATTTGATGGTCAGAAGATTCTGTGCGCTGATGTAAATCCTGAAATTGGTAAGTTTGTATTGCTCCAAAACATTTTTCGGAAGACTATAACCTAACTGTAAAACTCTTAATTTCAGATAACTTCCGTTCTCTACATAATAAGATGAAAATCTGGACTCTGCGTTGCTGTCTACTGTTGTGAGTGCCGGAATATCAGAATTCGGATTCTGTGGTGACCATGCATTGAGCAGTCTCGTTCCTTTATTGGAACCAACATCATCTACGCTCCAGAAATCGGTCTGATATTTTTTAGAATTGATGACATCCACATTGCCGATACCTTGCCAGAAGGTTGACAAATCGAAATTTTTGTAGGAAAAATTAAGATTAACGCCATACATAAATCCCGGATTCGGATTTCCAATCCATGTTCTGTCTTTGTCGTCAATAACGCCATCATTATTTAAATCGGCATAACGGATCCTTCCCAATCCTTTGCCCGGTTGCGTAGCGGAATTATCAACTTCTGCCTGCGTTCTGAAAAGTCCGTCGGCAACATAACCGTACATTGAATTGATTGGCCTTCCGAGAATATTATCTGTGGTTCCGTTTCCGCCATAATTGTTGATAACGGATTGTGGTAATTCCGTGATTTTGTTGCGGTTCATTGAAAAGTTTCCTGAAATTTCATAACCAAATCCACCGGAAGTCTTGTCCTGATAACCCAAAGCGACTTCAATCCCTTTGTTTTCCATAGATGCGCCGTTGATCCAACGGTTTCCGCCTTCGCCAATCACACCCAGATAAGGAGGCAAAACGAGAATATCCTTGGTATCTTTTTTATAAATATCCACGCTTCCCGTCAGTTTCTGATTAAAAAATCCGAAATCCAGACCGAGATTGGTTTGCGTGGTAGTTTCCCATTTCAGATCGTCATTTTTGGTTTGGGTCGCAATGAATCCTGAAGGCAATAAACCGCTTCCCACTCCGGAAATATCATAAGCCGTTCCATAGGAAGTTGCCCAGGTCGGATTTCCGCCTGCATAATTAGCAATGTAAAGAGAATATACTGCCGAATTGCTGATTTCCTGATTTCCGGTCTGCCCCCAACCTGCTCTCAGCCTTAAATCTGAGAAAAACGGAATCCATTTCTCCGCAAAATCTTCTTTGTTGATTCTCCATCCAGCCGAAAATGCCGGGAATGTCCCGAAACGGTTGTTCTTCCCGAATCTTGACGAACCGTCATAACGTACCGTTGCAGAGAAAAGATAACGGTTGTCATAATCGTAGGAAAACTTCCCGAAGTATGACAACAAACTGTAATAAGTAGAACTTCCGCCATTGAACGCATCCCCTGTTCCTGCATCCGGATACATATAATCAGGGGTTTCAATAAGGAAGCCTTCTTTTCTAAGCCACGTATTGTTATAGGTATCTTTATACATTTCCATCCCGCCAAGTAAATCGAAGTGGTGATTTCCTGCTTTGGCTGAGTATTGAGCAGTATTGGTCCATGTCCATTTTTCAGTATCTGACTGGTCAATATTTACAGCATTTGTTTTATTCTGAAGATAGCCGGAAACAT
Source organism: Chryseobacterium tagetis (assembly GCF_016735585.2). Lineage (GTDB taxonomy): Bacteria > Bacteroidota > Bacteroidia > Flavobacteriales > Weeksellaceae > Chryseobacterium > Chryseobacterium tagetis. Next base: position 260,361 of record NZ_JAERSE020000003.1, on the reverse strand, counting down.
ATCTTCTTTGTAACATTCTTTTATAATAATTCGAAAAATCGATCCCGAAACTTGATTTCAACGTTAGGTTTTTCACAGGTTGTAATTCGGCATAGACATTGCCAAAAAAACGCTGGTAACGATAGCCGTTGTCTTTGTTGTATTCCAAAAGACGTACAGGATTCTGACGGTCATTCATCCCGCCAACCGGACCACCCCATCCAATTCCGTCCACAGTATGAACAGGAATAATAGGCAATGCTCTCAAAGCAGGATCAAGAACGCCCGGATCCATTAATTCGTTGGTTTTATTATATGTGAAATTTTCCCCGATTTTTAATTTACCATCGAAAAAATTATAGGAGGTATTCACACGGGCAGACAATCTTTTGAAATTGGTCAGTTTCACAATTCCGTCATTGTCATAATAACCCATCGAGAAATAGTAAGAACCTTTGTCTGACGCACTTGAAGCCGCCACATCCAAAGAATTGGCAACACTGGTCTGAGAAACCTCATCATACCAATTCGTATTGGCAGATTTGATGGTTTTTACCGCATCAAGATATTCCGGAACATAGCTGTTGTACAAGGTTGGAACGCCGTTCTGAACGCCCCAGTCGAAATTATAGCTCAGGTTGTTGTTATTCGGATTAAGACCATCATTGATATTAGCCTGCCAAAGTACCTGACCGAACTGTTTTGCGTTAAGAACCGGTGTTTTTCTCGCATATTGGGAAAAGGCGGTGTAATAGTTTAAATCAATTCTCATCTTGCCTTTTTTCCCTTTCTTGGTGGTAATGATGATCACACCATTTGCCGCTCTGGAACCGTAGATACTTGCGGAAGAAGCGTCTTTCAGTACCTGCATTGTTTCGATGTCGCCTGGATTCAGTTCGTGCATTCCAGCTTTTGTTGGGACTCCATCTATTACATAAAGTGGATCGGTATTGTTCAGTGTTCCTACACCACGAATCAGGACTTTTGTACTTCCTCCGGAAGGCGAACCGTCCGCAGAGATGTTGACACCTGCCACTCTTCCTTGTAACGATTTGATAGGATTCGGTTCTGCTTGTTTGTTAAGATCCTTCATATCAACAATGGAAACTGCACCGGTGATATCAGCTTTTTTCTGCTTGGTATATCCGGTCACAACGACTTCGTCGATGTTCTTTACCTTATCTGCAGCCATAATGATGTTGAGGACAGTTTTCTCATCCACCACCACTTCCTTCGTGGTATAATCGGTATAAGTAAAAACCAGCGTGTTTCCTTTCTTCAAATCATTAATCTGAAATGTCCCACTGCTATCAGTTTTCGTAGTAGAGCCCGTTTCGGAAACGGTCACAGTAACGCCGCTAAGCGGTTTCTGATTGGGAGACAGCACCTTCCCTTTCACAATTTCCTGCGCAAAAAGGTAGGAAAACGGAAGAAGGCAAAAGGCAACTGCAATTTTATATTTTTTCATATCATATAGTTTAATTTTAATTAATTATCTACGGAATGTTCTACACAGATATTGTTTATTTAATATCAAGCTGATGTGCAATGATATTTAACGAGCTTCCTTTCGTGTCTGTTGATAAGGTCAGTTCTGAGAAATGTTCGTTTGGGAAGAAGATTTCGGTCAGTACTTTTTCGCCGTCGTTGAAGAAGATTTCAATCGAAGTCTTGTCGATAACCAGCTTCATTTTTGCCTCGGAATAGATCTGATTCAAGGGCGCTTTGGTAACAGGAGTGACGTAATGGTTTCCAAAACCTGTTTTCCCTGATTTGGAACGATCGACAAACAATTCTTTTGTTTTATTATCAATTCCAAAAACGACTTCTTCTCCTAAAGAATTTTTCAGTGCGAAGCTATAAGTTCCGGCAGTCATTTCCTTTAAATCTAAATCGAGAACGGCTTTAGTCAGGTCAATTTCTGACTTATCTATTAATTTATTTTCAGCTTTCAAATCGATTTTTTTCCGGATAGATTTTCCTTGATAATTTTTTAGTCCAGCAACTGGAATATTTGTAAGGATATACCCGTCTTTTGTTTTTTTAAGTGAAACTTCCCTCGCCATTGTCGTACTGCTTCTCCACGCTTCCGTAGGAACTTCCTGCGCATATTCCCAGTTGCTCATCCAACCGATAATCACCCGTTTTTCCTGCGGAACATTATCAAATGAAACGCTGGCATAATTGTCTTTTCCCCAATCCAGCCAGGCTGCTTTTTCTTTCTGAAGCTGTTTTGTGAAAAGTTCATCAATCTTAAAAGTTTTTCCGTCAAAATCACCGACAAAATATTGTCCTGCTGAACCATTATTTGGTCCTCCCGGATTGATGTTGACAATCAAAACCCATTTTTCTTCATTGGTACCTTCGACTTTTAACGGAAATAGATCGGGACATTCCCAAACGCCACCGTGGCCACCCAGATCTTTTCCAAATTCGGATTGAAACATCCATTCTTTAAGGTTTTTTGAAGCATAAAAATGCGTTCTGTCCTGAGCCGCCAGAACCATAATCCATTGCTGTCTTTTGCTATCCCAGAACACCTTTGGGTCACGAAAATCACGGATTCCTGGATTTTTAAGAACAGGATTTGCGCTATATTTTGTCCAAGTCTTGCTATTATCCAAAGAGTAAGCGATTCCCTGAGATTCCACATCTATTTTTCCGTCTTTTTCTCGGTTGGGATTGTGGTAAGTGTACACTGCAACAACAGGGTTATTTTTGGAATCTCCGAAACCCGAAGTATTGTTTTTATCGACTACCGCACTTCCTGAGAAAATATATCCCAAATCATCCGGATAAAGTGCAATCGGCTGCTCTTCCCACTTGACAAGGTCTTTGCTTGTGGCGTGTCCCCAATGCATCGGCCCCCATTTGTTTCCATCGGGATAATGCTGGAAGAACAGGTGATAAACACCGTCTTTGTAATAAAGCCCGTTCGGGTCGTTCATCCATCCTTTTTTGGGGCTGAAATGGAAATTGGGGCGGTAAAGCTGCTCTTCCTTCTTCGAATCCGACTGAGCGTTGAGATTAGAAAAAAAGACAGAAGCAACAATTAAACTTGATATTATTTTTTTCATTGGATTATTTTTTCTCGAAGATTTTATTTTTTTGTAAGTGTTTTGCTTAATTTTTCCAGTGATACGCCTTTTGTTTCCGGCATCATAAAAATCACAAATAACAGCTGAAATACCATTGCGATCGTGAACACCAGAAATACCGTTCCGGCTCCAATCGTAGAAAATAATGTCGGGATAAGAGAAGGAATTATCGCTGCCAAAACCCAATGCGTAGAACTTCCGAATGCCTGTCCTGATGCACGGAGATGGTTCGGAAAAATCTCGGAAATGAATACCCAGATCACCGTTCCCTGTCCGATGGCGTGAGAAGCGATAAACAGGAATAAAAACACAGGAATCGCCAAACCCGACCACTGGAAATAAAAAGCCATAGAAACGAGCCCTAACGAAATGATATAACCTATAGAACCAATATACATCAAAGTTCTTCTGCCAACTTTGTCTATGAGATTAACTCCAACCAACGTGAAAACCATATTAACAATACCAATTCCGATGCTGCTAAGAAGTGCGGTTTTTTCGCCTAATCCTGCCTCGCCAAAAATTCTCGGTGCATAATACAAGAATGCGTTGATGCCCGACATCTGGTTGAAAAATGCGACAAAGAAAGCAAGCATCAACGGAAAATGGTATTTTTTCATAAAGATATTTTCTTTTGGTGCTTCGGCGTGATCATCTTCCATCTGAGAAATGAGTATATCAGAATCCTGATCTGGATTTACGATTTTAACTACATTTTTAGCGTCGTTTATTCTTCCTTTGGAAACGAGCCATCTCGGACTTTCCGGAATTATAAGCACACATAAAGTATAAATACTTGCCGGAATCGCTTGAACGCCAAGCATCCATCGCCAGTCGTTATCTCCGATTCCGCTGAGTAGATAATTGGATAAAAAGGCAACTAAAATCCCCAAAACAATATTGAACTGATACAAAGAAACCAATCTTCCGCGATCTTTTGCAGGAGCGATTTCGGAAATATAAGCCGGTGCAGCAATAGTGGATGCTCCAACGCCCAAGCCGCCCATAAATCTGAAGAATGCGAAAATATAAGGATCATTAGAAAGCGCTGTTCCGATTGCTGAAAGTGCATATAAGACACCGATTGCCAAAAGTGTTTTTTTACGCCCTAATTTGTTGGTCGGGATTCCACCAAAGATGGCGCCGATAACGGTTCCCCATAATGCCATTCCCATTACCACGGCTCCATGGAACGCATCTGAACTTTGCCAAAGCGCCTGCAGTTTTTTGTCGACTCCGGAAATCACCACAACATCAAACCCGAAAAGAAATCCTGCCAAAGCTGCGGTGACAGACCACATCACAATTTTATTCATATATAGAATTATTAATTTGTTTGTGGCTAATATATTCCGGGACAAGAATGCGAAGGTCTAATTATGTAACAAAATATTTCGTCAAGGTTAATTATTTGTTAATCAAATATAATTAACTGAAAATCAAAATTTTAAATTTTATTTGATTTCAAAATATGATAATAATGTTTCAAAAATGTAACACCATTCTATAAAAATGTTACGTGGATTATGATTAATTTTAAACGTATGAACGAATATTAGTGTGGGAAGATTGACCGAAATTTGAGGTGGGGTTTTGGGAATTTACGACTTTGGTTTCTATAAGATGAATACTTCGAGCAAGCAATACATCATTGTTCACCCGAACAACGACGTTTTATTAATACTGACAACGATATCTCGCTCGCAAGGAATTGCTACTCTATTCGGGAAGAAAAGAAAAAGATCTACAAGAATTAATTATTCCTCACCAATGCCCTTCCTAAACACATTCGGAGAAACCCCAAACTTATTTTTGAAAACCGTGGAGAAATAATTCGGGGAAGAGAAGCCGGTTTTATAAGCAATTTCGGAAATCGTCAATCCTGGATTTTGCAACATGGATTTTGCCTGTTCCAAACGGATATTGTTGATGTAGTCACTTACGTTCACATCAAACATTGCCTTTATTTTCCTGTAAAGCTGGATTCTTGAAATATTCAGTAAATCTGCAAGATTTTCTACTGAAAAATCGGGATTATCAATATTGGTTTTTATGATCTGATTCAATTTGTTCACAAAAGTCTGCTCCATACTTCCGAAGGATTTGCTGTCCACAATTCTACCAATGTTGTTGGTATAATAATAACGTAGTTTTTCACGGTTGTAAAGCAATGAACGCAGCGACTGTGTCAGAATCGGATAGCTAAATGGCTTCGTAAGATATAAGTCAACCCCGGATTTCAGTCCTTGAAGATAAGATTCCTTATTATCCAAAGCCGTGAGAAGAATGACCGGAATATGAGATGTTCTGAGGTCATTCTTCAGGATTTCACAGATTTCAAATCCGTTTTTTTCAGGAAGATTCACATCGCAGACAATGATGTCGGGAATCTCGCTTAGCGCCTTATCAATCGCATCCGTACCATCGGAAACCATCACATCAAATTCTGTCTGAAGCTTATTGCTGAGGAAAAACGACAAATCCGAGTTATCCTCCACCAAAAGCAAAGAATACCGATCACTAGAATTTTCCTGATTTTGCATAAAACTTCCTTCTTCTACCACACCAAAAACAGCATCTTTTGCCAATATTTCCGCATCCATAACACTCGGTTCTTTTATCATCTGATCTTCATTGAAATGCTTGTTTCCTTTGTAAAGGCTGATGATAAATTCGGTTCCCTGAAAAGAACTCACCTCGATTTTTCCGAGATGAAGCTCCACAAACTGACGGCTGAGATGAAGCCCGATTCCTGAACTGTTTTTCCGGTTGTTGGAACCTTTGAAATAGGGTTCGAAAACGTTGCTGATCTCTTTTTCTGGGATTCCTATACCGTTGTCTTTGAAGCTGATAACCGCCTGATTTCCTTTTTCCTGAATCGTAATTTCAATTTTTCCGTTGTCCGGCGTGAATTTAAAAGCATTTGACAAAAGGTTAAAATATACTTTATCCATCAGGTTTCTGTCAATGTACAGATCCAGATTTTTGTTGGCGGAATGGATTTCAAACTTAATATTCCTTTTTTTGGCTTCATTTTCAAAATCCCTGAAAATCCCGTAAGTGAAATCGTAAATATTGGTTTTGGAAACCCTTAAATTAAAGGTTTTATTTTCTATTTTTCTGAAATCCAAAAGATTGTCCACCAACCTAAGCAAACGGTTTGAATTTTTATTAATCAATTCCAGCTCATAAGATGGCTTTGTACCCTTGCTTTTAAAATTATCTTTTAATGATTCTAATGAACTCAAAATAAGCGTTATCGGTGTTTTGAATTCGTGTGACAAGCCAGTGAAAAAGTTAACTCTTGCTTCATTACTTTCCTTGAGCTCGTTGGCAATGGTTTCAATCTGATTCCGCTGAATCGTCACACGTTCGTTGGTGAGGATAAGCTGTTTATTTTTAATTTTAATGGTATAAATCAGGTAAATAGCATAGGCAATCAGGCAAAACATCAAAATCAGAAGCACAACAGACCATCGGAACAATTCTCTTTGGGAAGAATAGAGTTCAGTCTGCTTTTTCACGGCATTCACCTGATTTTCAATAACGCCTTGCTGTTCAATGATTTTATCGAACTGGTTGCGCATAATTTCGGCATTAAACCTGTCGATAATGGTTGTACTGAGCTTGATGCGTTTCGGTGGAATTTGCTCGTTGTAGATTTTAATGGCGGTTTCGATAGCTTCCGTTCCGCCTGTAGGATAAAGCAAAGTGGCATTCAATTTACCGTCTAGAACCATCTGAATTCCACCGTCTTTGGTGTTCAGACCATCCACACCGATAAATTTGACTTGATTTTCCACACCGGCATTTCTCGCTATTTGCCATGCTTGCGTAGCGAGTTGGTCATTGAAAGCAAAAACATAAAGAGCCTGATTTCCCAATGAATCCAGAGTTTTTCTGAATGCTTCGGCCGGAAGACCTTTGAAGGTTTTTATCAGTTCTGTATTGGAATTATTTTTAATAGTTTGCTGAAAACCCAGACTTCTTTCCATTGTAGGTGAAGAATTATCATCGCCTTTTATTTCAATGACTTTTTTAAAATTTTTAGAATCCGAGATAATGTACTGCGCTGCTTCTTTGCCAATCTCCATATTATCAGCTCCGATATAAGTTGCATATTTATCAGAATTGATTTTTCTATCCACCAAAATCACAGGAATCTTTTTTGCAAAGGCTTTTTCCACCACAGGAACCAGCGAATTGGGATCAATAGGTGAAATAATGATGATATCCGCTTCATTATCTATCATCTTCTGAATATCCCGAATCTGCTTCTGAACCGAACCTTCTGCTTTACTAATGCTTAGCTGCACCTCAGAATGCAAAGACGCCTGAATCTCCATGGAATGGTTCATGGCCTGTCTCCAGGGATGATTTCCCAAACCTTGCGAAAAGCCGATATGTATTTTATCCGATTTTGTTGAAACATCCTTGCAGCCATACAAAATTATTAGCAATAAAAATAAAACGGTACCAACCTTGGGAAAACCAAACGTTCTAAAAACTTTTTTCGTAGACATAAACACAATATTAATAAAGATGTTTTACACCTACAATTTTGGTGAGAGTATTTTTATGTTAATTTATTATTAATTTTTTTTTCCTTGCTTCATTCAGATATAAAGATTTTCGAATTAGACTACAATCAAAAAAATCAGTACGTTTGGATTTGAAAAAATTAATAATTTCTCCAAATTAAGGGTAGATATAATCCAATAATTGTTTTTTTAATCCATTTAATAGTCATTAGAATATATTTGACCCTGAAATTCTATAACAATTCTATTTTCCTGTGATGAAATTTTTGCATTTTAATGTCCAAGGGGTGTAGAATCTTTCAAAAGTTACCTGCGCTCCTTCAAACGGCTCACCTTTGTATGTAAGATGATAATTGCTGTTTCCCGCCTGATTGTACAACCAGGTAAGCCTTAGAATTGTATAATCAAATTCCGGAATTTCGAATAAAGCCGTCGCTTCTTTATGGCTTTGAATCCCGGTTGCGTCAACCATTCTTGTATTCCATTTTCCGAAAGCGCCGGGAACTCCATCATAAATTCCAAGGATAGAAGCAAGAATTATTCTTTTAGTTCCTGATTCTTTCATTGCTTTGGCAATGTGGTTTTCACACCTTCTTTGCTATTCATATCATTCAGATAAATGACATCGACATTTTTCATTGTACTGACGAATAATTCATAGTCAGTAAAATCACCACTTACCACAGTAATTTTATCAGATTGATGTTTAATCTTTGTGATGCATTTCGGGCAAATAAAACCAACTCGTTGTCGGTTTGCTCCAGCAAATCTTTTGTCAGCATTCGTCCGATTTGTCCTGCTGCTCCTAGTATTAAAATTTTCATTTCTAAATTTTTTAAAGATTTTTCCCGAAAAATTCTATCAGTTTTTTAACAGCTTTTTCTACATATTCAGGTCTCCAATAGGTTTGGATATGTGTTGCACCATCAATGATGAATAGTTCTTTTTCTTTTGCATTTACTGCTTTCGAGAAAGCTTCTTCTGTCATATATTTTGTATCGGCCTTGCTACATGCTATCATCAATAAAGGCCGATTAATCAAATACATATTGTCTGCGGCATCCCAAGTCATTAAATCTAATAAATTACTAGTCGGATATAAAAAAGTCGAATTTGGATGAGAATTGGTTCGGTAATAATAAATGTATCCTTCACGATAAAGATCCGTATTTGTTTTCTTAATTTCTTCATCGGTAATGCTTGCTACCCCGGAATATATTATTTTACCACCTGCGGCTTCCTGTGCTCTTGCATCAGAAGCTTGTTTTAAGCGTTCCTGAATGGTATTTAATCCAGAATTCATAAATCCGTTACGTCTAACCTCACCAGAATTAAACATACTTAAAGTAGCAACAGCCTTAAATCTTTTGTCTGATTGAGTAGCTTTCAAAGTGTACCCACCACCGCCGCAAATTCCGAATGCACCGATTCGATTGGTATCAACTCCGGGATATTGAGAAATAAAATCTGCCATTCCGTGAATATCTTCTGTTCTGTAAACAGGTTTGTCGGTATGACGAGGTTCTCCTCCACTTGCACCTTGATATGAAGCATCTGCAGCAATAGTGATATAACCCGATTCTGCTAGTCGTTGTGCGTAAAGTCCTGCCGTTTGTTCTTTAATACCGCCATTGGGGTGCGCAACTGTTATGGTAGCATATTTTTTTGATGGGTCATAATTTGCAGGTGTGTAAACATTTGCTGCTATATCAATTCCATTTAATTTGTAGGTTACAGGATGGATATTTACTTTTCCTTTTATATTTTCTGTGATTGCATCATCGTAAACCAATCCGAAAGGATTATTACGTTTAATCACTTCAATTTTTTCCATTTTTGTTTTTTTTGTTTGTGCATTAATATTGAAGCTATCCGTGAAGCTTCTTTTCCAACAACATCACTAATACCTTTCGCTTTCGGATGCACTGCATTTTTCAGCCAATTATTTTGGAGATTTGATAAAGAAAGAAACGGGAAAAACAGCACAAGAGTTTATCCAAAATAAGATTATTGATGTCGCAAAAGAAAGAATTTTTCACGTTGATAAATCCATCAGTCAAATTGCTTATGAGTTAGGATTCAAGTATCCACAGCATTTTATTAGGCTCTTCAAGCAAAGAACTGGGGTGACTCCGAATGAATACAGAAGTTTGAATTAGGAAATGAATGATTAAAAAAACAGATCAACAATATACTCTAATGTAAGAACTTATAATTTTACTTTAGAGTATATTGTTGACCTAATTCAAATAAGACAAACTCTTAGATTCCTTATTTTCATTAAATGACACTGCCCAAAAATAAATCCTATAGCGTCTGTATATTTATCTTTTTGAGCTTTATTAATACTCTTCCTTCCTAATCGTTTGATATGAGTCCGTAAATCAAGAAATTTCCGCTCTATATGATTGGTCTCTCGTCGCTTTGTACTATGGAGATGTTTTGGAATTAATTTAGGATAGATATTTAAACGATCACTATATATCTTTTTTGGATTTGCAAAAAGTAAAGTATCTATGATACATTGTAGCGTCTTAGTCGTTCTTCTCCCAAGCTTATAGTCAATTACTTTCTTTGTCTCCCTGCAATAAGCTGCAACTACCCACCGTTCATTGGTTTTACTTTTAGTGTATGTTTTTAACTCATCAATTTCGATTGTAATATTCTGAGGGATTGGTGGCTTAACAACTTTAGAAGCGATTTTTAAAATTTTTTTTAGTACAGTCGTCTTGCTGACATCAAGTAATCTGCTAATACCTCTAATACCAACTCCTTCTTTTATCAGCTGTTGAATATTATGATTAGTACTTTTATGATATGCACGATAAGAATAGTTCCCAATGAACTTCTTTTTACATTTTTTGCACTGATAGCGCTGTTTATTTTGTGATGTTATTCCTGCCTTGATACAGTAGCTGTAATTACAGTGAATACATTGATTTCGCCGTTTATTCATAATGATTTAAAGTAAATTACCAACTCCACATGTGAACCATCAGCTTTTGAACTAATACATTCCGGAGTCGCTATTTTGCTTTTTTAGTCGGCAAAAATAAAAAACGATGAACTATAGTACATCGTTTTTTTATTAAATCTTTATATAGTATTGATAATCAATGAGGTTAATTAAAAACTCCATATCTGTACCACTACCGCAAATCACTGATTTTGCAGGTTTTAACTATTTTTTGATGCTTTTTAAAAACTTTAAAAACACCTTTCAGCGGAGAGTGAGGGATTCGAACCTTCGGAGGTTTTCTAAAAACATCATATTTCCATTGTTTAAAGGTATTTTATGAATTATTTAAAAAGTGATTTATTTGAATATTCTGATATAAAACACCTGATCGTTGTCATCATTTTCAAGATCGTCACCCAAACAAATACTCTTCCATTCTTCATTCTGATCATAGAAATCCAATTCACAATATTCTAGACAACAAACTTGTAAATCATATATACCTGTCATGGTAATAACTGCTAAAGGATACAGAATCTCCTCATTTATGTTCCAAGCTAAATCAATCCAATTGGTATTTCTATTAGATTGATCAATAAACTTTTGGAACATTTTTCGAATTTCATTCTTCCTGTTCTCAAGACTCTCATTTGGCCCAATGAATATTCCCGTTCTCCTAAAATTATCATCAAGACAAATCTCAAATTCATTAGACATCTTAGAAAGGAATTTATGCTTACCAATATTTTCATCATAAATCTCGCTCCATATATCAACCTCAGTCAATTCCTCTATATCAGAATATCTTTTGTTTTGAATAATTTCCTTAAGCATTAAGGATTTTCCAGCATAGGTATCCATTTCATAAATTTCGTTACTAGTATGAAAATGTAGTATATAATCTATAATTTGAACTTTATAATCTTTTGGCCGTAATCCTGTAAACTTTTCAAATGCTTGTATATATTTATCATATCTATTTAACCCAAATTTATCTGCGTAAAAATTAAAAACATTTTTGGAAATGTCATCAATTCCTGAATCTTTTAATAAACACAAAGCCTCTAATTTTAAGGATTCCAAAATCCTTTCTTTACCCAACTTTTGTAAATCATAATACCTATTAAAAAGATATGATTCAAAATTTTTTAAGGTAAAAAAATGAAAATCGTTACCATTTATTTTTTGGTTATTGTAATTCCATTTTTTAGGATCAACATAATATTTCATATTAATGCTTTCCTTAATATTTTCATCAATAATCTGACAGAACAGATTTTTATCACTGTCTAAATTTAAATAATACTTAACAATCATAGTGGATAAATAATAGGGTTAAACAAATAATTACATTCAGTTAAAAAATAAATATGTGAAAACTCATATCTTTTGAAACTTTAGCTAATTTATCCCACCTACTTTTAAATTCTTTATCTAAGGTAATAGGTTTCCTAGCTTTTCCTTAGATTTCTTAATTAACTGTATAAATCGTTTTGTAAATCACTTAGCATTATATATTAAGCTGTGTTAACAACAGAATCATGCTTAAACAATTATTAATCAACAAATAAAAACAATCATCATATATTTGATGCAAATACAAAAAAATGGAAGTGTCATTAATAACAAAAGAAGATTTACAGGAATTTAGAATCCAATTATTGCTTGATATAGAAAGAATAATAAATGAAAAAATGAAATTTGAGTCAACATCTATAGAAACAAATCCGGAATGGATAAGAAGTAAGGCTGTGCGTACATTTATGAATATTTCGGCCGCTACGCTCCAAAATCTAAGAGTAACTGGAAAAATAAAATTTAAAAAGATTTTAGGATCATATTATTACAATTTAGATGATTTAAAAAAATTATTTGAACATGAAAAAAGATAATACAATTAATTGGCTCAATTATTTAATTCAAATTACAGCAGATGAAAGGCTAGCTGTATGGCATATTGTATTACTAGTTGCAATTATTAAAATTGCTTATATCCAAAATGATAAAGAAGTTATATTTGTTAGTAGGAGCAAATTAATGTTTCAATCACATATCAAAACATCTCCTACTTATCATAAGTATTTTAAGGAACTTCAAGATTTTGGGTATATAAAATATACACCATCTTATCATCCAGGTTACCAAAGTAAAATTGTCTTTTTAAATTTCAAAATTATTTATTAAGTACATTTAAAACTCTATCAATAGTAAGATATTGGTTCATATACCTAGCTGGTCCAAATTTTAAATGTAACTAGTTTAAATAACTTTCATCCTATATTCAGGGGAAAGCTATATCTTTTACAAGCCACAGGATAATGAAATCTAAAAACAAAATGGTTTTTATCTAGATGCCTATTTCCCACTGCTTATTTTGTTCAGATAATTCGGAATATTTAGCTCAAGAACAACATACCACAGCTTTTACTCATAAAAAACGACTAGAATTATCACATTACCAATTTATAAAAAAGAAGGTAAATGCTGGAGCCAGTTAATAGTGTGATTTTTAAATGCAGAATCATGGCAATAATTTCAATATACTTAGGACGAAGCATTTATACTGTTTTGAATAGGATAATTAGAATGTACGTAGATTCCGCCTAGACATAAAAAAGCAGTTTAGAGGCTGTAATCGAAAGTTGTGGCAAAGCGATTTCCGAGCAGCTGGAAAACAGCATTAACAGGGCTAAAAACGAAATAAGTTCGTTTCCCTTCCTCTCTTACAGAACTTATTTGAATGTCAATTGACCTCCACAAGTTATTTAGACCGTAAAATTGGAGTTTTAGGCTTTTATAAACTTGATAATACTAAACATGAAGTCCTATCCTTAAAATTCTATCAAGATCTTCTAGAAATTAGTTCGAAGATAATACTGTCAAGTTTGCATGACGGATTTATCTCAAATTTTATATTTCCACAATAGATAGTATTTATTTTGTTAGGTGTTACCTACTATAAGAATTTTCACTCTAATCTTTTGAAAAATAAAAAAGTCAAATAACAGATGTTTGAAAACGCTTAAAATTCAAAATTAAAATCCTTTGTCAAATCTTTTAAATAGAGTAACTTTACTTCAGTTATTATCAGTTTGTTTGAGATTGGAGGTCAAATGTCCCCTGTAATTGTTAGACACTTATATATCAAGCAGGTTCATATTTTGTATCGGAAAGTAAAAAATATAGACAACACAAACCAAAACAATTCAAATTGCTAGTTATTAAGCTTTTATATAATGTCAGTGTCATTTACGATTTTATCACTTTTAACTGATTTTATAATTATTTGTTCCTCTATTGTCCCCTGAATCGTTGATTTTTTGAATAATTACAAGCCTGGGGAAATTACTTCACTTAAGGTATCTTATTGTACCTTAATGTATCCTAACGTATCTTATTGTATCTAAAATCGTGTTTTGAGGTTCCCTCAGAAAATCGATTGCGTGTATCTCAAACTTTTAATAATTGATAGGTCTAATGCCACTTTTTCTCTCCATATTCTTGGCAATTTCTAAGGCTCGCTGATTGATTTCACTTACAGATTTTTTTCTTCCTTCTGAAATCCATTCGACTAATTCAGATTTAGAAAAATGAAGTCGATTACCTTTTTTGAAACACGGTATTTCCCGGAGGGATACTTTAGAATAGAGAGTTGGTAACGATAGCTTAAGAATTTCACACGCTTCTTTAGCTCCAATGAAATCATTTTGTGGAGATTCTGCATTTGTACTTTTATGTAAGCATGTCTCAATATTTTGTAATCTTAACTCAATATTTGCTAAAACATTAAGTATCTGTTCAAATGAATATGTTTTCATTAAGATGTTATCTGTTTTACTGATAAATTAGAATAAACTTTTGTACTACTTCCGCACACCTTCAGCCTTGTAAATTACTGTAAATCAGATAACTAACAATTGTCGACTGAAATTCTGACAATTGAAACAGCACTAAATTTAATATACTAAACTAACTTTTAGATAAAAGCACTTTAACGGCCTTAACAGCTGGTTTTCCATAAATCTCATGTTCGACTAATGTCTTTAGTACTTCAACATCTAAAATACTTCCTATCCTCTGTGAAATGTAAATTGATTGCTCATTGCTTACAAATAGTCATCATATATTTATTGCTATATTTTTTTTCTTTTCACTAGCAATTTATTCTTTGTATCTACCCAAAATTAGTAGTGCTTTTATTTTAACGTTTTCAGGAAAAAGCTGTATAGGTTGAATACTATATTTTTATAGAGATAATTAAAAAAGTCTTTTTCATTTTTTTATTTGTTTAAATGTTACAGTGCAAAGATGGGCAGACTATGTAAGCGGCATGTTTCCATAGTGAGTTTGGTTGTAGCCAAAATGACAGAATTGTTTTTTAGATAATTCAAAATTTCCATTCAGTTTTCCTACCGCACAATTACGTCTACTCCCAAGAGTATATAAAAAACAATTATTTGAAACGAACTAGCCAATTCTCAGAATAACTTTTGACGAAAAAGTAACAATGATATAAATATAAAAAGCATCATTAAAAGCTGATTTGATATAAAAAATCTGCATTTAATATTACATCATTCAACGAAAAACATATCAATCAACGTTTAAATTTGTAAATTTAAACCCAAATGTAAGTAATGGCAAACGGTAACATAAATGCTCGAACCTTGCACGAGTTGTATCAGCAGCTTGGTCTTTCTACTGATTCCCTGCAAAAAGAATCGGGCTTTACCATACATTACCTCGAAGATACCTTCAAAGATTTGCCATTCCGTTCGGAACCATTTCGCCCGAACTATTTCAGCTTCCTTTTTATCAAAAGTGCGTTTGGACATTATACCATCGACGACCAGCGGTTTGAAGTGACCTCAAATACCGTCTATTTTACCAATCCGGGGAACTACAGGATATTCGAGTGGGAAAAACTGGAACATACCTGTCTGATAACTTTTGGGGAAGGTTTTTTAAAGGAATATGTGCACGATGATGTATATCGTGATTTTTCTTTTTTGTTATCAGAAGTTGTTTCACCGCGTGTTTTGACACATCATCAATTTGACCAGGTGGAAGAGTTGTGCAGCCAGATACATAAAGAGTATAAAGGCGATGCACTTTACAAGAATAAAATTATAGGTGCGCTGGTTATTGCTTTGCTGTTAAAGATCAAAGAATATTTCTTTCAGGATTACAATCCTATTTATGAAGGGAACCGAAGCTCTCAAATTGTAAAAAATTTCAAACTAAATCTCGAACGTCACTTCAGGGATCTGATCAGCGGAAAAACAAACACCCAATTAAGGGTGCAAGATTATGCGGATTTGCAATCGCTACACGTCAACTATCTTTCGAGTGTCATCAGCAGTAAAACGGGAAAAACCATTAGCTCATGGATAGCGGACAAAACCACAACAGAAGCTAAAGTAATGCTCCAGGACGAGGCGCTTAATATTAAAGAAGTTGCCTTTCGTTTAGGTTTCCTGGAAACGCCTCACTTCAGCAATTACTTCAAAAAGCATACTTCCATCAGCCCCGCTGACTATAGGAAACAGTATTTCAATAGCCTTTCTTAGATATTTACAACACCTGCTATGATCTTTGTACGTTAGCAGGGTCATGAATGTACCAACTTTGTCTTATCAAATTAACAATGATAAAAAACAAAGTATTATGAGTACATTAAACAACAAAGTGATCCTTGTGACCGGAGCGTCAAGAGGGATCGGTGCTGAAGTAGCACAAAGGCTGGCTACCGCTGGCGCAAAAGTAATTGTTAACTATGCTGGTGGAAAAGATGCAGCCGACCAAGTAGTTTCTTCTATTAAGGAGCAGGGAGGCGATGCTATTGCCTTGCAAGCCGATGTAAGCAATGCCGATGCGGTAAAGCAGCTATTCGACAACGCTATCAATCATTACGGAAGAATCGATGTATTGGTCAACAATGCTGGCATCATGATTACCAAGCTGATCAAAGACACTACTGACGAAGACTTTTCACGTCAGTTCGACATCAATGTAAAAGGTGTCTTCAATACGCTTCGTGAAGCGTCAACACGTTTGGCAGATAACGGTTCAATTATCAATTTCTCAACTTCGGTAAATCGCCTGATGCTGCCAACCTATGGTACATACGTAGCTACCAAGGCAGCAGTGGAACAACTTACACGTGTATTTGCAAAAGAAGTAGGAAACAGAGGTATCAATGTCAACTCAGTTTCTCCAGGCCCTACCAATACCGAACTATTTACAAATGGCAAACCCCAGGAAGTCATCGACCGACTAGCTTCTTTCTCTGCTTTTAACCGTATCGGCGAACCGCAGGATATTGCTAAGGTCATTGTTTTTCTGGCCAGTGATGATGCGAAATGGATTTCTGCACAGAATATAGGGGTAAACGGCGCTATGGCATAACCATGCTAATCAATAACACTTAAAAAGAAAAATATGAAAACTTTACCGATTGCAATAGCTTTTGGACTGTTCGGTGCAATTGCGGTAACCGTTTCGTTCTCACAACAATGGCCTACCTGGGTAATGTTTATAGCGTGGGTTAGCTTTTACATCTTCGGCAAGACGTGGCAAAGTTCACTTTGGGTGTTCCTGCAAATCGTATTGGGTATGTGTATGGCGGTACTCATACAGCTAACCGCCGGATTATTAGGACAGTTGATCGGAACATTAGGTTTTGCCGTCTCCGTGTTTCTTTACATAGGATCATTAGCTTACATCGCGGGAACAAAAAAATTAAACAACATACCGGCATGGTTCCTTGGTCTAATCATCCTGTTTGGAGTTCATCCTCCACTTGAACCACTGCCGATACTGCAAATACTTATTCCAATAGCAGCAGGCTTTGTATTTGCATGGCTCAACAATATGGCAGTCGAGAAGATACACGGTTATCAGTCACAGAAATCATAACCTCGCTGAGGTCTATTAAAAAAACATTATAAAATTTAAAAAATTCAGAAACAATGAACTCATTAAAAAATAAGGTAGCCATTATCACAGGCTCAGGAAGAGGCTTGGGAAAAGCCATCGCAGAACGTTATGCCGCTTTAGGCGCAGACATCGTGTTGAATTATTCAAGGGACAAAGCTTCGACAGATGAAGTGGAAAGCACCATCAAGGCTATGGGCGCTAAGGTAATCTCAGTACAAGCTGACGTAAGCAAGGTAGCCGATATCAAGTACCTGTTTGGAGAGGCAAAGAAAGCATTTGGCAAAATAGATATTGTTGTTGCTAATGCTGGTATTGAAATGGTGGAAACTCCTGTTACCCAGTTTACGGAAGAGCAATTTGACCGTTTGTTTTCCATCAATACCAAAGGCGCTTATTTCACCATGCAGCAGGCTGCACTGAATGTGGAAGACAATGGCCGGATCATTTATGTAGCGTCAAGCACTACTGCTTTTCCTGTTCCTGGTATGGCAGTTTACGGAGGAAGTAAAACGACTCCAAGATACCTGGTGGATGTGCTGTCAAAAGAGATCGGACACCGTGGTGTAACCGTTAATACCATCATTCCTTTTGCGGTAGATCATTCAGGTATTTTTGCAGAAGAAGGCAGCTATCCTGAATTGAGGAAATCCCTGATTGATAGCTGCCCGATGGGAAGATTGGCAGAAGTAGAAGATGTAGCTAACATTGCTGAATTTTTCGCCAGCGATCTTTCCTCTTTTGTGAACGGACAACATTTATTGGTAAATGGCGGAGCCACTCAATAATCATCACCGATGAGGATATTCAAAAAAATATTACCGGTTCTGCTCCTGTGCTCCTTACAAGCATGTGGGCAGATCGGTAATCATAACCATAAAACAATTACCAAAATGGAATACGGAAAAATCAGCAATGAAAAAGCGAAGGCTGCCATAGAAGCATGGCAAAAGGGAGACCCTACACTATGGCTTTCCTTTTTTACAACAGATGCCAAACTATTTGATGATGGGCATCCGAGAGACCTTAAGAAATTTTCTACTGAGGCCATCGGGCATGAGCGTTTCACAAGCATTGATAAAGTAGAAGATAACGGGATGTCTGTTTACGGGCACTTCCATAGTGATACCTGGGGAGATTTTAAAACGTATTTTAAATTTCACCTTGACGCAGCAGGTAAGTTTGACAAACTCGAAATCGGGCAGGCAAGCTATTAAAAATCTAAACGTTTGCTTTTAGGCAAAAAAGATGGCATTATGAACAAAGTAAATTTGGCATTCTGAACAAACCAACTTATATTTATCACTGGTAAATTTGCTTTCAAAATATGATTATAATGAAAGCAATAATTTTAAAAGAATTTGGTCCGGCGGCTAACTTACACGTAGCTGAAATATCAGCTCCTGAGATAGCAGACAATGAAGTCTTAATACAGGTAAAGGCATTTGGCATAAATCCTTTGGATGCGCACGTAAGGGCAATACCGGACTGGTGGAAATTAGTTAGCGGCTCAGAGGTTACAGAACCGTATGTAATTCTTGGTTGGGACGTAGCAGGTGTGGTAACAAAAGTTGGAGAAGATGTTACTAGATTTAAGGAAGGGGATGCTGTATATGGCCTGATAAGATTTTTAGGTGCTGGTAATGGCTATGCTGAATATGTGTCAGCACCGGAAGCGGACCTGTCTTTAAAGCCCGGCAATATCAGCTTCGAGGAAGCTGCGGCAGCGACAATGGCGGCACAAACGGCTTGGGTTTCATTGGTTCACTACGGTAAAATTAAAAAAGGTGACAAAGTGGTCATTACGGGGGCTTCTGGTGGTGTTGGACATTATGCCGTACAGATTGCGAAAAGTTTTGGAGCCTATGTAGTGGCAGTTTCTTCAGCAGAAAATAGAGATTGGGTGCTTAGTTTGGGAGCGGATGAATATATAGACTATAAAACTCAAAATTTTGAGGAAATCGTCAAAGATGCAGACCTGGTGCATGATGCTGTCTGGAGTGAAGATGAAACCCACCTTGCCCGGTCACTGAATGCACTTAAACCCGGTGGAACCTTACTTAGTTTAATGGTTTTTCCGAGTGCTGAGTTTATTGATGCAGCAAAGGAGCAGAAAGACATTACCGTAGTACGTGCCAATTTATCGGATACACCGGATAAGCAAGTTGACATTGAAGCCATTAATGCTTTACTTTCCGCAGGGAAGATAAAATCGCATGTGTCTCAGGTTTTTCCTATGGAAGATACTTACAAAGCGCACATTCAGATTGAAACGCATAGCACGGTAGGAAAGGTAATTGTTGTTCCGTAAAGTTAATGCAAGCAAAACTATTATCAGCAGGTGGTAACAAGCCTGCTGATTTATTTTATAGAAGCATTCATAGTTGGTTGATTTAAGGCATGATAAATTTGGGGCAGAAAAATGAAAGTTATATGGCAGTACAGCAAGAAAACGACTTTAACGAAATAGTATATTCGGTTACAGAGGAAAAATACTTTAAGGACGATCTTTTTTTCGACTACCATTCTTTGGTAAGGGTTTTATCTGGGGAAATGAAAATAATCCAAGCAGACAGAACCTACTTATTCGGTGCCGGAAGTACTTTTTTGTATCCCAGGAACCAGCTCTGTACTGTGATCAAATATCCACTTGATGGCAGAACCTACAAGGCCATTGTAATGACGCTGATGCCCCAACGATTGCAGGAATTTTATAAAAGGCATCACATCAAACCAACCAGCTTACATTCCCCGGGAATAAAGGAATTTGGCTCAAGTCCATTACTGGATAGCCTCTTCGATTCTTTGTTGCCTTACTTCCGTTTGGAAAATCAATTACCGGAAACCATAAATGTTCTGAAAATTGAAGAAGCCTTTAGCATACTCAGGACAATTGATAAAGAGGTGGATGGTATTCTTTCTGATTTTTCTCAACCCGGTAAGATCAATCTGTTTGATTTTATGCAAACGAACTATATGTTCAATCTTTCCCTCGAAAAATTCAGTTATTTGACAGGACGAAGCCTCTCTGCTTTCAACAGGGATTTCAGGGTTGCTTTTCATACTTCTCCCCAAAAATGGCTCACGCAAAAGCGATTGGAACTGGCGCAGCAAAAAATTAAAAAGGAGAAAAGAAAACCTGTTGATGTGTATTTAGAAGTAGGCTTTGAGAATTTATCCCACTTTTCCTATGCTTTTAAAAAGCAGTTTGGTTATGCTCCGAGCGAAATACCACAGGTGTAATTCATAAGAAGATCTTTGATTTTCATATTTCCAATGGATATGAAAACCTTAATTTTAAAAGACTAAATAAATAAAGAAATGGCTCAAACATTAGATATACAAATCATCGAGCAACTTCGTGATGTTCCCGACCTGACGCCGGTAACAAGAGATTATTACGAGGACTGGAATATCCGTATCTTTAACAGGGAGCATTTCGCTTGCAAGAATTATCTTTCACCCAACCGTAGGGATTTCTACAAAATATTATTTATTACCAAGGGCATCGGCGTATTTACTGTAGGAGTTAATACCTATTACATCGAAGATCCGACCATCCTGTTTATCCACCCCAATGAAATTATATCCTGGAAGAACCTTTCTGATCATTCAGGCGGATATTATTGCCTGTTTAAAAAGCGATATATTGAGCAATTTCCTTCCCTGAAGTCCATTATTGAAAGATACCCGTTGTTTAATAATGCAGCAAAGAGCGTAGTACGGCTGGACAAAGACACAACACAGGTGATTGATGAACTTTTCGCAAAAATGCACCAGGAAGCCATAAATGGCGGTGACTATTATGAGGATAGTTTACAAGCATACATTCAGTTAATGGTTGTAGAAACCATGAAAGCTACTAACTTTCCGAAACCGGATGCTATCAATGAAGAAATGAGGCATGTGTATCATTTTTTTCAATTATTGGAAGAAGAAGCTGCCAATATCAATTATAGCCAACCGCTGAGAATAAAGACTGTTAAAGAATTTGCCTCGGAGCTTGCACTACATCCCAATCATCTGAATGCCTTATTAAAGAAACATACCGGACAGAATGTGAGTACGCATATCCGAAGCCGGATTTTGGATGAAAGCAAAACGTTGTTAGTTCAGACAGACTGGCCTTTACAGGATATAGGCTTTGCGATTGGTTTTGCCGATCAACCTAACTTTACGCAGTTCTTTAAAAAGAATACCGGAGTAACGCCAAACGAATTCAGGAAAGAACATAAATCGTCAAAATAACAAAAAACCAGAACTGCAATCGCGTATAGATTCACTTGTTGTTAGGATTGTGTCACCACTCTTCTATGTGCTTTGCCCCATTTAATCATTTCCAGAATTATACTGCCGAATGTCCGGCAATATTCAGTTGGCTCATATTCTACCAAGACCGGAGAATCCGGATAAACAGTCCGCTTAACAAGCTTGTTCATTTCCATATCCTTTAATTCTTTTGATAACATTCTTGTCGTAATTCCGGGAATACTACGTTCAATTTCCCGAAAACGCCTGTTGCCATTGCAAAGTGAATTGATGACGGGAATCCGCCATTTGCCACCGATAAAATACAAGGTGTCTTGCAATGCCATTAACTCGTCTGCCTGATTTCTTTTCATTTGTTATCTGATATACTCTGTTATACTGGTTACAAAAGTATATCATTAATGAATAACTTTGCAAACAATAAAATAGAAATGAATAAAACGATTTTAATTACAGGAACGAGCACCGGGTTGGGAAGACTGGCTGCCAAACACTTTGCGGAAAAAGGGTGGAATGTGATAGCGACCATGCGTAGCCCTGAAAAAGAAGATGAATTGAATAGCATTGCAAATATTAAGGTGCTTAAATTGGACATTACCGAGCCCCAAACAATACAGCAAGCAATCATGGATGGCATTGATACGTTTGGCAAAATTGACGTTGTTGTAAATAATGCAGGTATTGGCATGTATGGAGCATTGGAGCTTACTGCTGATGAAGATATTGATAGGCAGTATGCAGTAAATGTGAGAGGCCCTATTAATGTTATCAAATCCTTTTTACCCTATTTTAGGGAACAACGTGGAGGCAAATTTATTAATGTCAGTTCGGTAATGGGGCGAAGCACGGCACTTCCGCTAGGTTCGCTCTACAATATGTCCAAATTCGCATTGGAAGGACTTACTGAAGGGCTCTACTTCGAGTTAAAACCACTAAATATTGAACTGCATCTGGTTGAACCGGGAGGTTTTGAATCCAACTTTGGAAATAATATAACTTTCAGTAAAAGTGAAACCATTAGGGATTATGACCTCATAACATCGAACGTTGGGGCTGTTCTTAATGCTGTTAATAAGCCTGGTGCAACAGCAAGCCCTCTTTCAATTGTAAAGACAGTTTACAATTTAGCGTCCGGAAAAAATAATTCTTTTAGAACAGTTGTGGGAAAGGATGCAAAGTCGGTACTGATGTTGCGTAAAATTTTGCCGATAAAAATATTCCTTAATTTACTGAGCAAACGATTTATCAATTGATTCTGACAAACTACAGGCTATTCAGCTAAATCGATCATCAGGTAATGTATTTTAGCTTTAAAATTTTTATAAGAATTTTAAAGCTAATTTTTCTGAAGATCAAACGGGACTATCAATTAAATGAGGCTCTGTACTCCAATGGAGAAATGGCGGTTTTACTCTTAAATAGCCTGTTCAATGACTGTGGCCTTTCAAATCCTAATTGATAGGCAATTTCTGCCACAGATAAGCGCGTAGTAGATAAAAGAGTTTTAGCCATTTCGATCACTTTATTTTGGATGTGATGTTGTGCGCTTTGCCCGGTAGATACCCGTAGCATTTCGCCCAGATAATTAGCTGAGAGATGCAGCTCGTCGGCAAAATATTGCACCGAAGGCAATCCTTTTACCAAAGCATCCTCATTGGAGAAATATTCATCCAGTAATTGCTCGAAACGAACTGAAAGATCATCGCTTTGAGGTTTTCGGGTAATAAACTGACGATTGTAATACCGGTTGCCATATACCAGCAACAAATCAATATAGCTAACAATAGCTTCCTGGCTGAAGCTATCAATATTGGTATGATATTCACGTTCAATTCCTGCCATAATCTCACGGATATGCTTTTTTTCTTTCTCTGATAAGAAAAGTGCCTCTGTTACGCTATAATCAAAGAAGCCGTATTTCTTAATCTTATTCGATAAAGCAAACGATTGGACAAAGTCCGGATGGAAGGTAAGCATATAGCCGTCTGTTACATTTTCCGATTGGCGCTCGACGCTTACTACCTGGCCGGGTTTGAAAAAGGACATAACCCCTTCGCTGAAATCATACGTTTTCGGACCGTACCTTAATACGCAATCGGACCCTTGCTTTATAGAAATGCAATACAGGTTTAAGATGACCGATGTGCCGGGCATAGGGTTATTGTAACTGACTTTTGAAAAATCAATGATGCTTACCATCGGATGCTCAGGCTTTTCCAGTTGCAGCAATTCATGATAAGCCGCAACGGAATTGACAGTCTGGAATATCTGCTCCTGTTTTTTCATCTATTCAAATTTAATATTTTTTTCATCTATAAAATTTTAAAAATCAGCTTCCTGTCTTTTTCTTTAAAAACAGGAAGCGAAAGGGTATTTGAATAATTAGAAGGATTGGTAAATATTCCGGTCGCCGGTTTCTGCTCCGATAGGAATAATAGCTTCTATTTTGTCCATATCTCCATCTGTAAGCACAATCTCCGTGGCCGCGATATTCTGTTCTACATACTTCGCTTTTTTTGTGCCCGGTATTGGTGTGATACCCTTAGCAATGATCCAGGCAATAGCAAGCTGTGTGGAATTGACGCCTTTTTCTGCTGCAAGATTGTTGATTTCATTTACCAGCTCTATATTTTTGTAAAATTGCTCACCCTGGAAACGGGGAATGGAACGCCTGAAATCATCGGCGTCGAAGTCATCAGGGCTTTTGATTTGCCCTGTTAAAAATCCCCTTCCCAAAGGAGAGTAAGCCACCAATCCAATCCCTAATTCCTTTGTTGTTTCATATGCGCCATCTTCTTCGGCAGCACGTTCAAACAAGGAATATTCGTTCTGAACAGCGGTAAGCGGGAATGCCGAGTGTGCTTTCCTGATCTGTTCGGCACTTACTTCGGAGATACCGATGTATTTCACTTTTCCTTCTTTCACCAGTTCGCCCATCGTACCAACGGTTTCTTCAATAGGCACTTCAGGATCAGGGCGGTGCAGATAATACAGGTCGATATGATCAGTCCCTAAATTTTTCAAGGAACGCTCTACAGCTTTTTTCACGTATTCCGGCTTGCCGTTAATACCCCATGTAAGCTGCTCATTGTCATCAATCTCAAAACCAAATTTGGTGGCGATAATGTATTTATCTCTGTTCCCTTTGATTGCATTACCCACCAGCCTTTCGTTGTGCAAGGGTCCATACAAGTCTGCAGTGTCCAGAAAATTGCCGCCAAGTTCCAATGAACGGTGGATGGTGGCGATCGATTCTTTCTCGTCTGCCTTACCGTATGTGTTTACATTAACGGAGGGGCTCATGCCCATACAGCCTAAACCTACTAATGGTATTTCAAGGCCCTGATTTCCTAATTTTTTCGTTTTCATTGCTTCGATTTTTAAGAAGTTATTTTTTACTAATTGATGCAACAAAATTATCAGCTGGTGTCAACAGAAATGTTGCCCGATTATCTGATGTTGTATCAGAATTATATTTTTTTAGAAACAGTATAAATCAAGGATTTTCTGAGTTTCTAGAAAATCATCTTTGAAATTCATAAAAACGACTTTGAACGACATATCCTGTTCAGACTACTTCAGTGCGAACTTTGTACTATAAAATTTCATCAAAATATTTATTCATTATGGACACTAATAAAACATGGTTCATCACGGGGGCCGCAAGAGGTTTCGGATTTGAAATCGCCAAAGCAGCCTTAGCTAAAGGCGACAAAGTAATCGCTGCTGTTCGTAAAGGGAAAGAGCATTTAGCAGCGCAATTGGACAGTAACAACCTATTCGTCGTTGAAATGGATGTCACTGATGAAGCGGGTGTTAATGCTGCCGTAAAAGAAGCATTGGCACATTTTGGAAAAATTGATGTACTGGTCAACAATGCAGGCTTTGGCCTGTTGAGTGCCGTAGAAGAAGGCAGTGACAGCGAAATTCGTAAGATGTACGAAACAAATGTGTTCGGACTGTTAAAAGTATTGAGAGCTGTATTACCACATTTCCGTGCACAACATTCAGGGCATGTTATCAATATTTCTTCAGTGGGCGGATTAACCGGCTCTGCTGGTTGGGGGCTGTATAGTTCTACCAAGTTTGCAGTAGAAGGTATCACAGAGGCGTTGGCAAAAGAATTGGCCCCACTGGGTATCTACGCCACCGCTGTTGAGCCAGGCTATTTCCGAACCAATTTCCTCGATGGTTCATCCCTTACAACGGCTAAGCAGGTCATTGAAGATTATGCGGAAACTTCAGGTAAAATGCGCAGCTTCGCAGGCGAAGTAAGCTATAAGCAACCGGGTGACCCTGCAAAACTGGCAAAAGCTATCGTAACGGTTGCTGATGCGGAAGAGCCGCCTGTACACCTTCCACTAGGTAACGATACCTTAAAAGCCTATCGTACAAAAACAGCCTCTTTTGAGCTGGACATACAGGAATGGCTTGATGTCGTGACCAGTACGGATCATGATGATGTTCATTGATTAACTTAACGTAAATTAAAAAAATGAAGAGGATATTCTTATACGCGTTGCTGGTGATTGCAACAATTTCCAGTAACAACTTAAATGCTCAAAACATGACAACGACTCAAAAGAATAAAGAGCTGGTCGCCAAAAGCTTTGAAAACTGGGTACACCACACGGGTACACCTTTCGATTTATTGATTGATGAAGTACAATGGACGATCACAGGTTCATCTGAACAAGCAAAGACCTATACAAGCAAACAGCAATTGCTGGATGAGGTATTGAATCCGCTAAATGACCGACTATCTAGATTGATAACACCGGAAGTAAAGGGCGTATATGCCGACGGAGATATGGTCATCGTACTTTGGAAAAGCAACGCTGAAACAAATACGGGACAACCGTACAATGGCGATTATGCATGGTTTATGCAATTTAAGGATGGCAAAGTAATCAAAGTTACTGCCTTCCTGGATAATCAGAAATTTGCTGAAGCAATGGCATTACCGAAAAATAAATAAAGTATTAATTTTAAATATCAAACAATGAGCAACAATCATCTTTCTCTCACCTACAAATTAGGAGGAGAAACTGAAATCAACAGATTGGGATACGGTGGTATGCAATTAACCGGTTCTGGCGTATGGGGTGATGCACCCAACAGAGATTTAGCAGTACGCCTATTGCATTCAGTAGTAGAAAGCGGTACTAATTTCTTCGATACAGCAGATGCCTACGGCCCGGGCACAAATGAGGTGCTTTATCATGATGCATTGCACGCATACTATGATAAAATCGTAGTTGCGACAAAAGGAGGTTTGCAACGAAGTGGGCCGAACCAGTGGCATGTAAGCGGTGATCCCGAATATATTGCATCTACGATCGAAGACAGCTCGAAGCGCCTGCAATTAGATCAAATAACATTATGGCAACTGCACAGGGTAGATCCCCGCGTTCCCATCGAAGAAACACTTGCACCTGTAGCCGACGCACTGGAAAGCGGAAAAATCAAATATGTGGGATTGTCTGAAGTGGATGTAAAGACCATCGAACGTGCCAGAAAGGTAGTTCCTGTGGTTTCCGTACAGAACTTGTATAATCCTCTCCGAGCGTTCGTGGGAACCTGTGTTGGATTACACGATTGAGCAAAACCTTGCCTTTATACCGTGGTATCCACTGGCTTCCGGCCCCGGCAAAATGCAACAGAACATTCAGGCTATTGCCGAGAAACATGGAGCTACGACGGCTCAGGTTGCGTTGGCTTGGCTGCTAAGACGTTCAGCTAACACTCTTTTAATTCCCGGCACCCGTTCTCTTGCGCATTTACAGGAGAATATGGCAGCAGTTCAGGTAAAGCTGACTGATGAGGAATTTAGTTTACTTTCAAAATCATTTTAATTATTTAAAAATTCACAAAAATGGCAAACGATAATAAAAAGCCGGTATGGTTTATCACAGGATGCTCCACCGGATTCGGACGAGAATTGGCAAAAGAATTATTTGAAAAAGGCTACAATGTTGTAGTTACCACAAGGGACACAACTAAGTTGAGCGATTTGGTAGCTGGACACGAAGATAATAGTTTGGTACTTCCATTGGATGTAACCAATAAAGAACAAGTACAAACCGCTGTAGCAAAGGCAGAGGAAACTTTCGGGCGTATTGATGTGCTGGTGAATAACGCGGGGTTTGGATATTTCAGCAGTGTAGAAGAAGGCGAAAATGAAAAGATCCGTGCGCAGTTCGAGACCAATGTTTTTGGATTGATATATGTTACACAGGCCGTACTTCCAAGTATGCGCAAAAATAAAAGAGGTCATATCGTAAATTTTTCCTCCATAGGCGGCTTACGCTCTTTTCCTGCTCTCGGATTTTATCATGGAACTAAATATGCCGTAGAGGGAATTTCCGAAACATTGGCTTTGGAAACCGAACCTTTTGGTGTTAAGGTAACATTGGTGGAGCCGGGCCCTTTCCGAACAGACTGGGCAGGACGTTCAGCATTTCAGACTCCTGTAAAAATTGATGAATATGATGCCACAGTAGGAGAACGCATGCGTATGACAGAAGGTTATAGCGGTAAACAAAAGGGAGACCCTGTTAGGGCAGCTGCGGCTATTATCAAAGCTGTTGAAGCTGAAAACCCGCCACTTCGTTTGCTGCTTGGCAAAGCTGCTTATGATCTTGCAAATGAAAAATTAGATTCGATGAAGGCAAATTTTGAATTGTGGAAGGATGTTTCTCTCGGTGCCGATTTTCCCGATGGAGAATAATATTGGAGTATATTCTTCAGCAACACTTTAAAGAAAGGATGAGGTTATCGGACTTCATCCTTTAGAATATTTCATCTAATTTATGAGAATTGGCGTCTCCCAAAATGAGCTTTTTAGAATATACATTTGACACTTAAAGTATATAGATACTTATGATAAAGTAATACATTTGTATTATGAAATATATAAAGGCACCCACAGCGTTGACAATGGCTCCTTATAACCAAAGGGAACTTAAACTGAATGGTTTTTCAGTTGTAGAATCGTGTACGCATACTGTAAACAATAAGGGAGCTATGTATCTGGAAGAGCATATGCTTTTATTCGTGAAGCAAGGTGTGAATATCCTCAAGGATGGAAAGACTGAATTTGTTGTACGCAAAAATGAGATGGTATTTCTTAAAAAAGCCACGCTTGTGGAATACCACAAAACGGGAGATACGGATCAGGACAATCTATACATCAGTCTGATGTTTTTTTTAAAAGATGAATTTCTGCAGGATTTTATTAAAATGGCCAATATCAAATCTGTCCACACTGAGGAAAGAGTAAGGATTTTGGTTAAACCTGTAAACGAAAGGCTGTTGCGTTTTTTTGAATCTATAGAGCCTTATTTTAATGAACCTGAGAACATTGATGCCGGGCTGATAAAAATAAAGATGCTCGAACTTTTATATGACCTTGCCGGAACAGATAAGAACCTTTTTCAGCAATTACTACAAATGAAACAGCCGGTACGCACAGAGATTCCTGAAGTAATGGAGAAAAATTATACCAGTCCTGTATCTTTAACAGAGTTGGCTTATCTCTCAGGAAGGAGTTTAGCAAGTTTCAAACGCGACTTTCAGACTATTTACAATATGGCTCCTTCTCAGTGGATTCGTAAAAAGAGATTAGATAAGGCAAAGGAAGTGTTGGAAAATACTTCCATGGCCGTTTCTGATGTCTGTTATACGCTGGGTTTCGAAAATCCAGCTCATTTTTCAAGAATATTCAAAGAACATTTTGGCTATCCGCCCTCTAATTTACGCCAACAGAAAGCGTAAGAAAAATTGTATAAAAAAACCGCAGCGTGTAATTTCTGCGGTTTTTTTATTGCTGATTTTAATTTTTAAAATCTGTTGAAAAACTAATTTCTTTCCATTCTTCCAATTCAGTATCAAAAGTCTTGATCTTATCTTTTGCAAGATGATAGGAATCACTTCCTAAATATAGATGAACCGGAGGATTTGGATGATCTGCAAGCATAATCATAACTTCTGCTGCTTTTTCGGGATTTCCCGGTTGCTTGCCTGCCAATGTAGCGATGATCTCTTCCTGGGCTTTATGAATTCAATCATAATCATCTATTATGTTTGCAGAAGGAAATACTGCCGAGTCTCCTAAAAAATTCGTACGGAATCCCCCCGGTGCAATCGTCGTTACCTTGATACCAAGCGGGGCTAAATCTCTTGCCAGACCTTCTGAGAGTCCTGTTATCGCAAATTTGGTTGAGGAATAGACGGACCAGCCATAACCCGAATAAAATCCGAACATAGAGGATATATTCATCAGATAACCGGCTTTTGCTTTCCTGAAGTACGGCAACACCCCCTTGATGACATTAATAGTTCCATATAGGTTTACATCAAAGCTTTGTTCTATTTCATTATCGCTAAGTTCTTCCAACGCTCCGCCTATTCCGTAACCTGCATTATTAACAACCACATCAAGCTTTCCGAATTTGTCATAGGTTGCTTTAATGGATGCTGCAACAGAAGATGGATTGGTTAAATCTACTTCCAGAGGCAGGAAGTTTTCTTCATTTTGTGAACCAACAGCTTTTTCAAGTGCACTACGTGATCTTGAAGTTGCGGCTACCTTATATCCTTTTTCTAATAATTTATTTACCAAGGCCAGCCCCAATCCTTTGGATGCCCCGATTATGTACCATATCTTATCCATACTATAAAAATTTTTATTTAACAAAGCTACAGGTGGAAGGCTTTTTTGAGGATGCACAAATCAAACGGAAAACTGCGAATATCAAATGAACTATAAAAATGGTTGATTGAATCAGCGAGGTATAGTGCATCTCTCAAAACTGCTTTTGACTAAAAATGACTATAAATTATAAGAGCTGGCACATTTGGTATATGCCAGCTCTCTGTTTAATGAAGTTGCTGTATTCAAAACGTATTATTTATCTGCTCTTTTAGTATAACCGATTTCATTTATGAAATTCAGGTATTCTTCAATAGGTTGTTCAAGAGCGGATTTGAACATTTCAAACAATTCTTTAGTATAAGGTTGGGCAAAGTGGAAATCAATTGCTGCCTGGCTTCTCCATCTCTCGTACAATACAAACTTAGTATTGTCACCAGGTACGGTGTGAAAAAAGAATTCGATATTTCCTTGCTCAGGTCTGCTGTTTACAATTGATTTTTGAAACTGATTAATAAAGGTTTCCTGCATGCCATCTTTTACTTTGAAAATCACAACAAGATCAACTGGCGTATCACTCGAAAGAGGGTTCTTGATTTCATTTTTTGGCAAAGGAGATACATCATGGAGGTAAAGAATCTCCATTGGTTTTGTCAATGCCGTTTTATTTGATTCCAGTACATCTTTTGCATATTTCTTTGTAAAATGTTCATCCAAAGATTTTTGGTTATCCCATCTTTCAAATAAATAAAAGGTGTTTGGCTTGTCCTTATGTTCGAATAATTCCATCGATATGTTTCCCTTCTCATTCAGGGCACCATTTTTATCTGCGATAAGTGCTTTTCTTAACGCTTCTTTCTGTTCCGCCTTAACGTTAAAAGTGACCAACATGGTTATTCTTTCTTCGCTCACATTTTGAGCAGAGGCGATATTAAAACTTGTCATAAACGTAATAATTATGATGGGAATAATTTTATTCCACAAATTGATTTTTTTCATTTTTTAAATTGTTAGATTGTTAAAAATAAGTGGCTAACCTACATTTAACCATTTATATGTTAGGCATCATCATGGTCTGTGCCGGTGATCACTTCATGCCAAGCCTCAATATCTGCATTAAACGTATCCATCTTTTCTTTGAAGAGTTGCAGTGTATCTTTTCCCAAAGGCAGATGCACAGGAGGTTTTTCAGCATCAGCTATTTTGAGAATGGCCTGTGCCAGTTTCTCCGCACTGCCAGGCTGTTTTTGATTTACCTGAGTAGCATAGCTTCGCATATCACCAACAGTTTCCGCGTAATCTTCAATACTATTGGCAGATCTTGTAAGCGATGATTGATCAAGGAAATCCGTACGGAAGAAGCCAGGTTCTACGGCTGTAGCATAAATACCAAGTGGAGCTAGCTCTTTTGACAAGGCTTCAGTTATACCTTCCACGGCAAACTTGGTAGAACCATAAAGTCCCCATCCTATGATTCCCGTCAGTCCGCCTACCGAAGAGAGATTAATAATATGTCCTTTGAGTTCCTTACGCATATAAGGCAATACTGCGCGAGTGACATTCAATAATCCAAATACATTTGCCTCATAATTGGCTTTAACTTCCGCGTCACTCGCCTCTTCCACGGCGCTCAATAATCCAAATCCGGCGTTATTGACCAATACATCGATCCTTTCAAATTTCTCCGTGGAAAGATTCGCTACTTCTTTCGCTTGCTGCTCATTTGTAACGTCCAGAATAGTCACAAACAGATTTTCATTATTCAATTGAGCTTGTAGTTTTTCTGGATTACTACGTACTGTTGCTACTACTTTATCACCTTCAGCAAGAGCAGCTTTGACGATTTCCAACCCGAATCCACGGGAAGCACCGGTAACTAACCATACTTTTTGCTTTTTCATTTTATAATATTTTTAAATTAAATTACACTACAAAGGTTGTTCTATTTTCACATTTCTACATTACTAAAAAGCTCAAACATTTTAACTTTACAGCTCAGTTTTAAGTAGATAAAATAAGATTACGTTTCTTCATGGCACAGGCCTATTCAGGTAGAAACCACGTTAGGTAATCTTTCTTTTTGCTTTCAGTAAAAGGTGGCAGGAAGTCGTTTATGGTAACATCCGGATCTGAAAAGAGAATGGACTTAATGTTTGATAAACTATCGAATCCGCGTTTTCCGAAGTATTTTCCTAATCCTGAAGTTCCTATGCCACCAAAAGGTAAAGAGGTCAGGAATACTTGCATATTAGTTTGATTAACAGCTCCGCCTCCGGAAGAAACACTATTAATGAAACGGTCAATAGCCTGTTGATCTCTACTGAATATATAGGCTGCTAATCCTTTTGGTTTCTCCTTGATTACTTTAATTGCTGTTGCGATATCATCGTAAGAGATAATTGGCAGAATAGGGCCAAATATTTCTTCTTCCAGCACCTTCTCTTCCCAGGAAGCAGGAAATACCAGAGTTGGTTCAAAATAGCGATTTTCGACATCGAAGCTACCTCCATAAACTACGTTAGCCCCTTTAATTACTTCTGCCAGACGTAAGACATCCTTCTCCGAAATAATCCTTGAATAATCATCGCTCTTTGAAGCATCCCTACCATAGAGTTCATCCAACGCAATTTTGCATTCAGAAACGAATTCTTGAGCTATAGATTGGTGTACATAAACATAGCCGGGCGAAACACACCATTGACCTGCGAAAGCTGTTGCGCCCCATGTTATTTTACGTGCCGCTTCTTTTAAATTAGCGGTCTGATCTACGATTACCGCATTCTGCCCACCTAGCTCCAATAGCACAGGGGTTAAATTTTCGGCAGCGGCTTTCATCACAATTTTACCTACCTGGATGCTACCTGTAAAGAAAATAAAATCGAAGGGCAACTCAAGTAGCTGAGTCATGGCCTCTCTATTTCCCTGCACTGCCGCTACACACTCTTCGTTGAAATATTGAGCTATTAATTGAGTGAAAAGGGCTGCAACTGCGAATGAGGAATTTGATGGTTTCACAATGGCAGTATTACCGGCAGACAAAGCAGCCAGCAGTGGGTCAATAATTAATACTACAGGAGCATTAAAAGGTCCAACAATAAGGGAAACACCGTAGGGTTCACGATAGATATAGCCTTTGTGTCCTGTATCTGACATTCTTTTGGGAAGCTCTGCCAATTCTGGTTCCATCCATTTCTTAAGGCTTTGTTTAGTTTCCTCAATGGCTCCTAAACTGGCAAAGATTTCCTGATCCTGTTCAAATTCTGCGGTTTTGAAATCCTTTGCTAACGCCTCTTTAAATGCCTGAACATTTTCTTTGATCATATTCTCAAGGCGGGTAAGCTGATCAATCCGCCATTTGTAAGTTTTGGTAGCATCAGTCAAAAAATAAGTTTTTTGCTTTTCAAAGATGCTCTTGAATTGATTTTCCATTGTAAATATGTTTAAGGGATTCTGTAACCGCTTTGATTTTGGATCATCCAACCAGGGTATTGAAGTGGCAACGGGCTAATTGCATCTATCATTTTTAGATCTTCTACCGATAAATGAATAGCTGTCGATTGGATATTGTCTTTCAACTGTTCTGTTGTTTTAGCACCAATGATGGTACTGGTAATTCCTGGCTGTTGTCTTACCCATGCTAGAGCAACTTGAGCAACCGTAGCATCGTATTGCTGACCGATTTGCTTCATAACATCCACCAGGTCGTATGCTTTTTCTTTATTAACGGGTGGAAAATCGAAATTTGCCCGGCGTGAGCCTTCACTCGATTGTTCTCTTGTGAATTTTCCTGAAAGAAAACCTCCCGCAAGTGGACTCCATGGAAACATCGCCAGATTATGATCTTGTGCCAAGGGTACCAGCTCATGTTCAATGTCACGAGTAACAGCCGCATAGTGATATTGAAGTCCGATAAATTTATGCCACCCATTATAATGAGCGATAGCCTGAGCTTTTGCAACCATCCATGCAGGCCAGTTGCAAATTGCTATATAACGTACTTTACCTGTGTTTACTACATCATTTAAGCTACGGACAATATCTTCAAGATCTGTTTTAAAATCGACCCCATGCACATAAAGAATGTCTATGTGATCCAGTTGCAAGCGCTTCAGACTGGCATCAACTGAATTGAAGATATGATAGCGCGAAAGCCCCCTGCCGTTGGGACTATCATCCATAATACCCATTACCTTTGTAGCGATAATCATTTGATCTCTTGGTACAGCAAGGTCTTTAAGGGATTGACCCAGTAGTTGCTCCGACTGTCCAAAGGAATACACATTGGCTGTATCAATGAAATTGATACCGGCATCAATGACCGATTTCATTAATTCATTGACTTCGTTTTGCTGTAACTTTCCAATATTCTCCCACATACCGGCATTTTGACCGCCGAATGTCATTGTTCCAAAACAAAGTTCTGACACCATCAGTCCTGTGTTTCCTACATAATTGTATTTCATATACTTGTTTTTTTATGATTGTTGAAAATGCAAAGTTTTCACTCTGATAGATTTATTAAAGTGTCCAACCTCCGTCAATAAGGAAATCGCTTCCGGTAACAAAAGAACTTTCATCCGAAATAAGATACCTTACCAGATAAGCGATATCTTGTGGTTGTCCTAAACGGCCTAAAGCGGCATCACGGGCTGCTTGCTCGTTCATTTCAGGTGCGTTTACAGAGATAATGTTGGTCTCTACAAATCCTGGCAAAACGGCGTTCACCCTGATTTTATATTGCCCCAATTCACTTGCTGCCGTTTTGGTGATACCTCTGATTGCCCATTTGGTGGAATTGTATATAATACAACCTGCCAACCCCCTGATGCCACATATAGAAGACGTGTTAACGATGGAACCACCCGTTTTCTTCATTGCCTCCGCAGTATATTGAATGCCCCAAAATGTTCCCTTTTGGTTCACGCTGATCTGTCTTTCAAGCGTTTCTTCGGTCACATCCTCAATTGATCCGGGCAAATAGATACCCGCATTGTTAACCAGTCCATCTATTCTTCCAAATAGCTTGATTGTTTGCTCAACCACGTTTTTCCAATCAGAAGGTTTAGTTACATCATGATGGAAGTAGACCGCCTTTTTACCAAATGGTTTTATGGCTTCTTCTCCTTTACTATCGTCAAGATCAGTGAATACAACGTTGGCTCCTGAAAGCGCCAGCAATTCAGCTTCAGCACGGCCAATGCCGTTTGCAGCACCAGTTACAATAACAGTTTTTCCTTCTATTGCTTTAGCGGTAAATTTTTCCGCAATATTTTCTGTGTTCATTTTTATTTATTTTTTAGGTGAATAAAATCTTCTAATAAGCCTCCTTTTTTTACGAACGATCGGACCAAAGGTCAACTTCACCAAGACGGTCAGCACCTTGTGTTGCTAACATCCATCCGGGATATTCAGCCGGCAGTTCACTTACCGTGTCCAGCTGTTTGATTTCCTCATCTGTGAGCTTTAGTTCGGTTGCTGCGATGTTATCTTGCAGTTGTTCGACACGCTTTGCACCAACGATCACAGAAGTTACTACTGGTTTTGAAAGCAACCAGGCCAATGCTACACGTGCCGCACTACAGTTGTATTTTTCGGCAATAGGGAAAATTACATCGAGGATGTTCCATGCACGTTCTTTATCTACAATTGGGAAATCGAATGTAGTACGTCTTGATCCTTCCGGCTTTTGGTTTTCCCTGCTGAATTTTCCCGACAACAATCCTCCGGCTAAGGGGCTCCATACCAACAGCCCCAGTTTTTCATTTTCCAGCAGGGGGACAATTTCTCTTTCAAGATCTCTTCCTGCAATGGAATAGTAAGCTTGCAATGATTCAAACCTAACAGTATTCTTTAATGCCGAAATACCTAATGACTGCGCTAATTTCCAGGCTTGCCAATTGGAGCAGCCGATGTAACGCACTTTACCCTGGGTGACCAGATCATCCAGCGTACGCAATATCTCATCTGTAGGAGTGAGTACATCGTTCGCATGAATTTGGTAAAGGTCAATATAATCTGTTTGCAGATTTTTTAGGCTTGATTCAATGGCATCCATTATATGCTTGCGCGACGCGCCAACGTCGTTGCGGCCTGGCCCTATACGGCTGTAAAATTTTGTAGCCAGCACCACATCTTTTCGAAGGATACTAAGGTCTTTAAACGCCTGACCAAGTGTTTTCTCGCTTTCGCCGGATGAATACACATCGGCTGTGTCGAAGAAATTGATGCCCGCCTCTAAAGCTGCTTTTATAAGGTTGTTTGCGTCTGCTTGTCCAACATCACCTATATGCGAATAGACACCAGAACCTGAACCCATCGTCATTGTTCCCAAGCAAAGTTGGGAAACCAATAATCCCGTATTACCTAATGCTTTGTATTCCATGATTTTTGACTTTTTTACTGTTCCTTTTCCTTTAAAAATGTTATGCTGTTGCCTCTTCCGTAGTCTTGATCCACCCCTTGGCGTAATGAACAATCGCCATCAATTTTTCTGGAATTTTCTTATCAGCAGCACGTTCTGTATCCAGTAACATTGTTATTTGATCCTCTTTCCCTTCATTGGCCCATTGTGCCCATTCTGGGTTGACTACGATACTTCTTCCGATGGCTACGAGATCAAGCCCGAGGCTTAAGGCTTGGTCAGCTTCTGTGGGTGTAGTCACCTGTCCTGCCGCAATTACCGGTACACGGTTGTTAACATATGATGTCAATACTTCGGTGATGGTTTTATCGGTATCGCTGTCCAGTGGTTTTTGTGTCAGGACCTGGAATAATGAGAAATGGAGGTAATCCACCTGTTCATGAATCAATCTATCAACCAAAGCCAAACTATCTGGTAATCTTAATCCTTCTTTAGGCAATTCTTCAGGGGAAATACGGAAACCCAATGCAAATGGACGATCAGAATACTCGGCAATAACACGTCTAACCTCACGAACTACCTCAGTAGAAAAACGCAGACGGTTATTAATTGAACCACCCCATTGATCTGTACGCTGGTTGAACATCGGAGATAAAAAGTTTTGGTTCAAGAAACCATGAGCACCATGTATTTCAATACCATCAAACCCGGCGGCTATCGCCCTCCGGGCAGTAGCACCGAAAGCTTTGATAATATCCCAGATTTCATTTTCCTCCAAAGCTCTGGGAGTTAACAGATCAGCAGGAGTAAAAGGGGTTACCTCTGATTTTATAGCACTGGCACTTACAACATCCCTGCTAGGGATCAAGTCTGTGACTGCTTTGTTTCCTGCATGAAAAACTTGCAGTATAGCGGGAGCACCGTCACTTTTTGTTGCATCGGCTAATTTTTTCAGACTAGGGATAAAGCTATCATCATATCCGGCAAATTCATGGGTAAAACCAATCCCTTCCGGGGTTACATGCGTACAGCCGGTGATAACCAATCCTACGCCTTTTACACGTGCTTTATACCATTCTACTTCTTCATCCGCAATTGTGAAATCATCGTTTCCTGCCCATGTAGTCATAGGGGCCATTGCAATCCTGTTCTTGATTTGTATTCCTTTTGTCAATTGAAAAGGCTCAAGCAATTTTTTGTACTGTTTCATTTTCTTATTGTTTGATACAAAGGTAAATACCGCTACAGGGGTGGCGGATGCGCAGATGAAACCAAAAAATGCAAATTTCAAACAGCCTATCAAATACTAAATCGCCTGTACTACTATACCTAAAAATAATTTTGATAGCCTACAAAAAAGAAAAGACTGTCTCATGGTTGAGAACAGTCTCTTTATCAACTAGTATCTGATAGTTATTTGCTAAAGCTTGAAAAACTAAATCGCGTTATTGTAACATCTTTAGTAAGAAACCGGAAACTCTTCAGTCCTGAAATATTTTCCATTTTGTCATTCTGTCCTGAAGATTGATAGACTCACCTTCTGTTGAAAATATCCCATTGCCGTGATGATGAAAAGGTTTTATTTTATCTTTCTCAGGGTTTTTCCAGGCAGCTACCGCTTTCAGTACAAAAAGATTATATCGGTCAACGAGTTCGGTATTGACCACCTTGCATTCAATATTAAACAGGCAATCTTCGATCATAGGAGCCTGAACAATGCTTGCCGGTGTAATGGTTAGGTTAAATTTCTCAAACTTGTTATCTCTGTCACCAGAACAATTACCTATATCCACAACTTTTTCAATGATATCAATACCGGGAATAGATAACACACATTCCTGGTTTTTCACGAGCGCCTTATAACTGTAATCCCATGGACCAACAATTGCTCCAATCAAAGGAGGGTCGTGCTGTATCATCATTTGAAATCCCATAGTCATAACATTGGGTACACCCTTGTTTTCCGTACATACGAGTAAAACAGATCCCGGCTCTATCTGGCGGTAGATCTTATCAACGGGGTAAGTTTCCATAACTGATTTATTGAACATTGATACCTATTGTGTAACCGAAAATCTTACTTTGATGAATCTATGAAACCTTAATTACTATTTTGCCGAACGCACCACGGCCAAGGTGTTCATAAGCTTTAACTGCATCCTCAAAGTTATATATAGTGTCTATTACGGGCTTAATGTGATGCTGTTCAAAGGCTTTATTCATTTCTTCAAACGCTGCTCTGTGCCCAACGGCAATACCCTGAATATTGGTTTGTCTGAATATCACCGGCATCAGATCAAGGTTGGTCTTTTGTCCTGTCAGGAAACCGATAAGCGAGATTTGACCGCCAACTCTTGTGGCCAGGACAGAATGATTGAGACCTTCACCGCCTACAACTTCGAGTAAATGGTCAGTACCCTTTCCATTCGTCAGTTTGGTAACTTCGGCCGCCCAATCCGTTGTTTTTACATAATTGATAATTTCCTGTGCTCCAAGTTCACGTGCCTTAATTCCTTTTTGATCACTGCTGGTAGTCACGATTACTTTTGCGCCCAAAGCATTGGCTATTTGTATCCCGAAAATGGATACCCCTCCAGTACCTTGTATCAACACCGTTTCTCCGGCCTTAAGATTACCGTATGTAACGAGTGAAAACCATGCTGTTAATGCCGCAATAGGAAGTGTAGAGGCTTCCTCATCTGTCAGGTATGATGGGGCTTTGACCGCAGACTCTTCGTGGATAAGCATATACTGAGCCAATCCACCCGGCAAGGGGGCACCAAAGCAGAAATCAGGTTCATTTGGTGCGGGTTGTCCGTCAATCCATTTTGAGTATAAGTGAGAGGTAACCCTATCTCCAACCTTAAAACGGCTTACATTTCCCCCAATTTTCACTACCGTTCCTGCAGCATCTGATACAGGGATCAGTGGTTTAGGAATCATTTCAGGTTCATAAATGCCATCCACAATTGCCTTATCTCTAAAATTAAGAGAAACCGCGCCTACTTTAATTAAGATATCATTAGGTCCCGGCGTTGGAACTGCTACCTCATCAAGTGTCAGGTTCTCTAAACCGAAAGCATGTAATTGCCACGCTTTCATCGTTATTGATTTTTCTAACATAGTATTAAAATTTTAAAATGTATATCAACTGTATGTCTCTACATACAATCACTTTTCTTGCTACTAAAAAGCAAAGCGTTGTTTTTGTGCCTTGATATCTACAAATGGCTATTACGGTAATGTTTGGGTGTGGAAGTCTCCGCCTTTTTGAAAAAGTTAATAAAGTGAGGTAGTTCTTCAAATCCCAGGCACCAGGAAATTTCAGAAATATTCCAGTCGGTATGTTGAAGTAAACTTCTGGCTTCCTGCATTATTCTTTCAGAAATAAATTGCGATGTAGTCTTTCCTGTTACTTTTTTCAATGATCGATTTAAATGGTTGACGTGTACAGAAAGATTCTCGGCAAACTCAATGGGATGCCTTAACTTAATCTGTTGTCTTGGTGATTCTATTGGAAACTGACGTTCCAATAACTCTGTGAATAATGAAGTTATTCGCAAAGACGCATTTGAATCGTCAACAGGATTACTTTTGATAGGGGTTAATTTTAGCGCAAGATGAATAAGCTCAAAAACCAATGCACGTATGGCATCATATTTATAAAAATAGTCTGATTCAATCTCTGCGATCATCTTTTTGAAAATAATACCGATCTGCTCTTCTTGTTCTTCATTCAGTTCAAACAAAGGAATGTTTCCGGGCTTAAAAACAGGATAATCGTTGATATTGCCGAAATGATTGAAAAAACCTTCCGTAAATACACAGAAATATCCCGTTTGCTCCTCATCCAGCAGTTCCCAGGAATACGGGATGTTGGGATTTGAAAATAGAAGCGCACTATCCTTAAATTCTAAGCCTTTATCTGCATAAGAAAATTTTGTCTGGCCCTTCAATAAGCTAATCTTATAAAATCCTTTTCTGTTGTAAGGCTGACAATTGATCTTATTAGTTGGCGTGCTGTATATAGGGAAAACATTAAACTGACCGATCTCCCTTTGCAAGTGGTCCGGCATCCAGATTAATTTATCATCAAAAAACTGCTGTGCTTGTGTTACTCTTTCCATAAATCTTATCTTTTAAGTTACCAGGGGTTAGTGGCCCATACAGATGCATCAGGAATAAATCCTGTGTCACTCATGCTTAACATATTCACAATTAAATGCGCAATCTCTTTTGGTTTGAGCTTATTGGCTTCATTTTTTATTTCTATTCCCTCTTTGACAAGAAAATCCGTAATCACTTCACTAGGATTGATTTGCATGACTCTTACATTGTATGGTCTTAACTCAGCACGCCAACATTCTGTTAGACCAGACACTGCAAATTTGCTTGCTACATAAGAAGATCCATTGGCATATCCGCGGAGCGAAGCTGTAGAACCAATATTGATTATATTTCCATACTGATTTTCCACAAAATGTTTCGCGGCTTCTCTTCCCGCCAGAAAAAAACCGCGGACATTGACTTCCCAGACCTTTTGAAAATCTTCGGC
This sequence comes from Chryseobacterium tagetis, assembly GCF_016735585.2. Classification (GTDB taxonomy): domain Bacteria; phylum Bacteroidota; class Bacteroidia; order Flavobacteriales; family Weeksellaceae; genus Chryseobacterium; species Chryseobacterium tagetis. The sequence goes on along the minus strand of NZ_JAERSE020000003.1, from coordinate 219,010 downwards.
TGTGGTCTCTACCAATGAAATGAATTTTCCGATTCCCGCATTGTTGATCAATACGTTTACCGTTCCCATTCTCTCTTTTGCATAATCAAACAATGCTAGTACTTCTTCTTCAATTGTAACATCAGCTTTAATTCCATAAACTCCAAGTTCTTTAGTTGTCTGATTTACTCTAAATTCATTAGTCCCACAAATCACTACTTCAGCTCCAAATTCTTTTAAAACCTTTGCAGCTTCATATCCAATACCACTTGTTCCACCCGTAATAATAGCTTTAACATTCTTTATTTCCATAACAATTTGTTTTTTACAAAATTACGGACATGGATATCGATAGTGTTGCGAAAATCAAATGCTTTGATGCAAAAATCAAACACTAGGGATAGATGCTCATTTACCTCATACCTTTTTCAGGGAGAACAATACCTTAAACGTCGATTTTTTTGTAGCTTCCATACTCACAATTCTTAATGATATAATTAAACTTATGTGAGCTACAGAATAATATAAAAAACTACACAAAAAACTGAAATACAGTATATTGGAGCAATTATTTTCAATATTCAAAAGTACCTTTTTAGCAACCTTACTTTTGCCAAACCTCGTTTTTTTCTGCTTTTTCCCGTACTATCTAAAAATAATAAAACAGCTGTAAAGCCTTTATTTACAACCGTTTTACCTGTTTTTTAATCTTTGATGTATTCTTATGAAAATTTATTAAAAAAAGGATTTCTAAAATAAAAAACGAGTTCCGATGTTTTTTTACCCTTTTTGCAGAAAAGGCAAGAGAGTCTTTAGTAGTACAAAATGTAAATTTTGTATATACAAAGACACATCTTGCTATATAGTTTTCATAATTAAGAAATTTTATTTAGTCTACCTTAATTTAGACCGGTCAGAATAGTTTATTTTAGTCTAGCTTAGGTCTCTTGATGATTGGAAGATTAGTTAGCGAAGAACTTTCATTATAATGTGAAACATGAAGTGTATTTATATTTTTTTCGAGAGTAGACTGCCAATTCAGAATTGGTCTTCCAAACGAATTTTTCCAATCGGCTTCCTCCCATTTCTGAAATTTTTGAATCAATAAACCATCCAGTTTTTCTGAATAGTCTTTTAAAGTTTTTGCAAAATCCATAAACTGTTTTAGGCTCGGATAGTTGGAAAACGAATTATTGGTAATAATTTCCGGCTCTAGAATTGGTTCTAGTTCATCAATTGGTTCTTCTATTGCTTCATCCGTCTTTTGTGTTAGTTTTGGCACTTGATTTCCTTTTAAGATGAAACGATTCGGAAAGCCCCGATTTCTATTGTAATCTAAAAGTCCTAAAAGTTTGAGCTTATTTTTTGCAGTGATGACCGTTTGCCTGGAAAGCCCAAGTTCTCTTGCCATTTGATAATCTGATAAAACAATTTCTTTTCTTATATCTTCACATTTGTAGAGGATAAAAGTAAAAACAGCTATAGTATTTGCGCCGATTTTATTTTTTGAATTTAAATCAAACATTTTCTCAAATAAGTTTACATCAAAAGTTTTTGAATTTCTCATCTCTTAAATGTAGATTTATATTGTTTTTGAACTTCTTCGGTTTTCTTACTAAGATATTCATTCAAGTCCTTAAAATCTGAATAGAGAACCCGGCAATCTTCTATATTTTTTATTTCATTGCGAATGATTTCTACAGCACGATTTCCCGCTTCATCATTATCAAAATAAAGCTCCACTTTTTCATATTTTCCAAGTGAATTTTTAATATTATGAATCATCGAAACAGAATTCAAGATGAGATAATCGGAAGTTTTTTTTTCCAATTCATTTTCAAGAGTTTTAAATGAAAGAAAATCAAAAAAACCTTCAAAAATGCGGAGTGACTTTGAACCATTTTTTATAGTAGAAATATCTTTTTTTCCTAAACATATCTTAGAGTATTTATTGCGGATTTCATAACCACCAGAATCATTCTTAAAACCTATCCCAAAATAATTTTTATCATTTATCCGATAATGAATCTCCTGTAGAAACTCGGTTTGTTCTTCAACTTTTCTGCTCTTTAAATATTCCAAAAGTGCAGAATGGCTAACCTCTTTCACGTTCGTTATCTCATAATTTCTGCTTTGACCATCACACTTCAGACTAGGAATGTTTTGCTTTTGAAAAGAAGAAAAATTTTGCTGGTCTGCCCAATTCAAAACCCTATTGATGGAAGTTTTCAGGTATTTCTTCATAAAGTCTGTATTATTCCCACCAATTCCTTCTGAAAAGAGGTACCAATAGTTTAGGCTTTTATTGATTTTAAAAGAGGCCTGGGATTCGCTGGCAAAGGGGTTAAGATACCAGGCTTCTTTTTCATTTTGTTTCGTGGGAAGGTGTCCGAGAGAAAGGAGGACTTCTTCCAACGGTATACTGTTTAATTGTTTGCAGTTCATAGAATTTGGTGTTTTGTTTATAAAGTTTTGTAATTCACTTACCTTATTACCTAAGTCTTTATTCATCGAGGATTTTACAGATTTTACGTCCTACCTTTCATTACCTGTTTACCTTCATTTATTTTAGGTAATTAGGTAAGTTTACTTTTATTAAGTTACCTTATCATAAACTTTGTGTTAATGGTGGTTTCCGCAATTTTCAGGTAAGTGGTAAGTAATTTCAGATTATATCATTCGTCAATTTTCCTTCGGATCAAATATCCATAGACTTGTCTTTTAGGATGTTTTATTCTTTCGTAGTTCAGTGCAGTCAAGGCTTTACCAATTTTTATGATATTTAAACGTACACCGAGCGCATTATTCATAGCAAGCATAATGTCCGAAGGCGTCAGAAATTCACTTTGCAGTTTGGATTTTTCGAAATGACTAAGGATAATTTCCTGTTCCAGGGATATTTGTTTGAATTTTTCATTCCGCCTTTCATTTTCCTGGATATCTTCAGCCGTGAGTTCCGGATTGTAATTTTTTCTTTCAAAAGCATTATAGTATGCTTGTGACCAAACTTTTTCAATATTGATTTCCTTAGAATAATTGAAATCAATCTCCAAAACTTCAAAAATCTGCCACCGCACACTTCCGGTTTCATCGGTTAAAAAATCCGACCGGTTGGTAGAGCCACAAAATGAAGCTGTCCGGTGCATCAATGACGATTTGCGGTCGTAAGGTAATCGTGCATTGACAGTATTTTTTGAAATGAAGGACTTAAGAATATTAACATCCGTTTTTGACATTACCGAAAGCTCATCAATATTGACCAGAAGGTTTTTGCATAAAGCAATTAAGCCGTCTTTATCAACACCAATGTCTTCTGTATAATATTGTTCAAGATTTGCAGGGGTGAGAAATCGTAGAAAACTCGTCTTTCCACTATTTTGCTTAATATTGAACAGAACAAAACACTGTTTGTTGATGTAGCCTGGTCTCAACGCACATATTACAGTCCTGGTCAGCCATTTTTCAAAATATTTTTGGAAAGATTTATCATCCGTCGTCTTAACAAAACTGCAAAGCTTACCGATATGATTCTTCTTGTCCCAATCTTCCAAATTTTCAAAATATTCCCGAATCGGATTGTACTGCTGGATCAAATGACTTCTGACCAGAATTTCCAACTTATTAATTGGAATATCAATTCCGGATCTAACGAGTTCTATAAATAAAGAATTCAAATTGAGTGTTGACCATTTTTTATCCGATACAAGTTTAATTTCGAACTCAAGCGAGATTGTATTGAATCTAATTGAATATTTTGAATTCAAATAATTAATCGCTCTGTCAAATATTGTTTTCGTTTCTGTTTCGATTTGATACAGAATTTTATTTTCTTCCATAAAGCATTTTTGATTTTGGAAGGAGTCACAAATAATTTCTTATATTTGCTCTTTACTTCCAGTAAAACAAACATTTAAACCTAACTATGGTAGTAGTTAGGTTTTATTTTTTACGTAAAGAAAATTCTATTGCTTCCTGTTGGATTTCATCATTTGATTTATGGCTGTTTTTCAGCAACCATTCGTCAATTTTTTTCCGTTCAAAAAATAGAATTTTTCCAGAAGGTTTTGAAAATGGGATAGAGTTGGTATGAACCAATTTGTAAATGTAGGATTTCTTGAACCCTGTGTAATCCGAAAGTTCTTCTACATTAAGAATTGCTTTTAGTCCGAAAATATGCTTTTCAATTCGATTGAGCTTATAAATGATGATTTCGTTATTTTCCATCTGTTTCTTTTATTTAATTTAACAAAACAAAAGTCAGCATCAAAAACCATAAATACAACACTACCAACTGTCTGTGGGCTAAATAAGAATACTTTGGATTAATTTGGAATGTCAAAAGATTAAAAAAGACTAATCTGGATTAAACTGGATTATAAAGCTATTTTAATCGGGTTCAAAAATAGAAAACGGAATTTTCATAACTCAATATTTAATTCCGGAATAATCTCAGCAGCTTCTTTCATTTTGCTATCCACAATTTTTGCATAAATCTGCGTTGTTCTTAATTCTCGATGTCCAAGTCTTTTAGAAACCGTGTAAATGTCTGCACCGTTTTCCAACAACAGAACAGCATTCGTATGTCTGGCTGAGTGAAAAGTAATATGCTTAGGAATTGCAGCCCGATTGCACCAGCGGATAATTTCAGTATTGTAGGTCATTCCATATTTCAACCCTTTGAAAACTCTTTCTTGTGGATCTTGTCTTTCGCCCAACAATTCTCTGGCTTGTTTTGAGATATAGAGGTATTCTACACCATCTGTTTTTTCTTGTCGGAAATTGACTTTTGATATATCACCTTCATCACGAACTTCTTTCCAAATCAAAGTATTGATATCTGACCAGCGTAATCCAGATAAACAAGAAAAAAGAAAAGCTTTTTTCAAAACCGGATATTTACATTCTGCTTTCGCTAAACGTTGTAGTTCGTCAAAAATCAGATATTCTCTTTGACTTTCAGCTTGTTCAAACGATTTTATTTTTGATGCATAATTTATTGTCAAATATCCATTGTCAAACGCATTTCGAAGTGCTGCTTTAAATTTATTGAAATAAGAATATTTTGAGTTTTGGGAAAGTGGCAGTTCACTTTTTGTGAGAGCATCTTTCTCGAAATATCGGTGAACTTTCTTGACGAAACTTTCATCAATTTCATCGAAAGTCATATTTTTTGGAACAATCCTTTTGAGATGTTGAAGCGTAGAAAACCAGTTACCGTAATTATTAGAAGTGTCTTGCTTTTGCTTTTCTTCTGTGAGTTCAGCAAAAAAATTTAGAAATACCCTTTTTGATTTTGCAGTATTTTTTAATTCAAATCTCCCTTGCGCATATTCAGCTTTTCTAATTGCAAGTACGTTTTCTGCAAATTCTAAAGCTTCTTTATTTTCTTTTTTTTCTTTTGCAGTTTTTGGATCTGAAATTAAATAAGAATCTAGATTCTCAAAGCTTCTCAGATGTTTTCTTTTTCCGTCTTCAGTAATTTCGGAACCACGATAAAACTCAATCGACAGACTGATCCTTCCATCTTTCAATTTTCTTTGACTAAGTGATATTTTCATAACTTTGGATTTGTACTACTTTGTACTACTTTTCACTATTTTGATAGCCCTAAATGGTACAGAAGTAGTACAAATATATAAATAAAGTCCAAAAAGAGAAAATATTTTTTTTATAAATAATTGATAATCAAGCAAAAGAAAGAAAAAGAAATCAAAGAAAAGTTAAATTATTTCCCGATACAAAACTTAGAAAAAATATTCCCCAACACCTCATCATTGGTCACTTCCCCTGAAATTTCCCCAAGATGTTCCAGTGCATTTCTCAGTTCATAGGCCAGTAATTCAGTTGAAATCTGGAAAGAAATCGCTTCTTTTACTTTATGTACTGCATCCAGTGATTTTTGTAACGCTTCAAAATGACGCTGATTGGTAATCACCACATTATTTTCTGAGGCTTTTAATTGTTCAACATAGGAAGACAATTCATTTTTAAGATCCTGAATATTTTGATTTTCTACCGCAGAAATTTTAATAAAATCGAATTCGTTAGCAATTTCATTTCTGAAAATTTCTTCTACTTTTTCATAGACTGATGGAGAAACCTCATCAATTTTCGTTGAGCAGATAATCAGTTTCAGATCCTCTCTCAACAAAGATTTTATCATCTCAATATCTTCAGAGAAATCTTCAGTTCCTGCATCTGCCAAGTATACAAGAATATTGGCATTTTCTACTTTTTCTTTGGCTTTTTTTACACCAATGGCTTCAATTTCATCTACGGTTTCACGCAATCCAGCCGTGTCGATTAATCGGAATGCATGACCTTTAATGTGTAACACCTCTTCAATCGTATCTCTTGTAGTTCCCGCAATATTACTTACAATCGCTCTTTCTTCTTTTAATAAAGCATTCAGCAATGTAGATTTTCCTGCATTCGGTTTTCCGATGATGGCTACTGCAGTTCCATTTTTAATGGCATTTCCATACTGGAAACTTTCAATTAATGAATTTAACTTCAGTTCAATTTTATTCAATAATCCCACTAAAGCTGATCGATCGGCAAATTCTACATCTTCTTCTGCAAAATCAAGTTCCAATTCAATTAAAGAAACAAAATTCAGCAAATCGGTTCTCAAAAAAGAGATTTCGTTGGTAATTCCACCTTTTAGCTGATTGATGGCTACTTTTCTGGAAGCTTCATTTTCAGAAGCAATGACATCGGCAATCGCTTCAGCCTGGGAAAGATCAATTCTCCCATTAATAAAAGCACGAAGCGTAAATTCTCCGGCTTTTGCCATTCGTGCTCCGTTTTTAATCAAAGTCTCAAGAATACGTTTTCCAATGTGCGGAGACCCATGAAAAGCTATTTCTACAGAATTCTCTGTGGTAAAACTTTTCGGAGCCAGAAAAATCGAAAGCATTACCTCATCTATTGCTTCTTCTCCATCTACAAAATATCCGTAATGAATGGTATGCGATTTTTGCTTTTCCAGTTTTTTTGCAGGAAAAGACTTTTGAACGACTGATAAAGCATCGTTCCCCGAAACTCTGATAATGCCTAAAGCTCCTACTCCATTGGCTGTTGCCAACGCGCAAATGGTATCGTTATTCATGCTGCAAATTTACGTTTTTTAATTGCAAAGAACCATATCGTTTATCTATTGTTACGATTTTATAAGTTTCAAATTGATTCCCTTTATTTTTGTTTTTGTCCCATCAATTTTATTTTTTCAAGCCATTTCATACGTTTTGTTTCATCGGATGTTTTTATGATTCCTACATATGTAACTTGTACAGGTTTTATCCCACAAAATTCTAAGGTAGATTTTTTCAGCTGATTGACACTTGGACGACCATAAAACAACCAGTAATACCACCCTGGTTGATCTAAGGTTGTAATAATATGTGCCGTTTTATTTATCAGAAGTTTATCCCACCAAACAGAATTTTCCTTGTATTTAAAAGCCATTCCGGGAAGAAAAAGCCGGTCAATAAATCCTTTTGTGATAGCTGGAAGTCCGCCCCACCAAACAGGATGAAACCAAACCAAATGATCTGCCCATTGTATTTGTTCCCAAGCTTCGAGCAAATCAGGTTCAAGTTCCATTCGCTTCTGATAACCAAATTTTAGATTTGGATTAAACTTTAAATCAGCAATACTAATTTCCTTTACTTCAGCACCCGATTTCAATGCTCCATTCTTGTAAGCTTCTGCAATTCCAAAATTGAAAGATTCTTTATTGGGATGCCCATTAATAATGACTATTTTTTTCATGAATCCATTTTGATATTAATAGTTTCGTAATCTTCTAATGACTTTAATAAAGATTCAGGTTGATGAAGCTGATGGCTGAAATATACTTTATTTTCAGATTTATTTTTCAATAATTCTTCAACATGCAACGTTGCTGATAAAGCAGTCAGTTCTGCCTGGCCTTTTAAACTTTGAAGACTGATTTTTTTAGTTTCCGATTTATTCTTAATTATAATTTCAAAAACAGACTGATCACCATTTCCGCTCGACCCAAAAATCATCTTTCGTTCTTTTAAAGATAAAATATTAAAAAATCTTATGCTCTGAAAAGCTCCCAAAAGCCATGTAATGAATTTTGAATTATAGGTCATTTTCACATTTACAGTCGGAATTTTTTCAATAGAATTTAAAATATACAAATCGGGAACATCGAAATTATATGCTTGTCTTTTCCCGATTCCAAAAGAGAAATCAAAGTATTCTGAATCTAAAAAATGTTTTATGGAAACAGGCTGATTATCTTTATAATTCACAAAAGGTTTTGCCACATTTTCTGCCATAAAATGAGCCGAACTTTCACCCGCCAAATCTTTCACCGAATAATAGACAAAAAGCCTGACTTCATCTATAGTATTCATTTTTTTTGATACAAAACTCACCAAACCTGTAGCGATTCCGCCCATCCATCCTGAACTGAAAACAATTCGGCTGTTCACCGGTTTCTGGATTGCCAACTGATAGGCTTTCCTTAAATCCGGAGTTGGTTTTGTGATATCCAGATAATCTATATTATTTTCAATTGCAAAACGAAGGACCTTGTCTTCTTTATCATTTACAGAAAGAACAATTAGATTAATATTTTTCTCTACAATAGTTTTGAAAGTTGAAATTTTGGTAACATCAATCAATAAATCATTTTGTGATTTACCACCTTTTCGGCCTCCGATAAAAATGTTTACTTCAGGGTTTCTTGATCCTAAAATTCGGGCAATAGTTTTCCCAACCAATCCGTTTCCTCCGATAATTAAAATATTTGACTGCATTTATTTTTTTTCACAAAACTATTCAGTCAGCATCTCAATACACAGGACAAATGTCTAAAAAGAAATTTCCTTTCTGATACGACTCAAATGTCTTTGTGTAATTCCCAAATAGGAAGCAAGATATTGCAGCGGAATTTCCTGAATATAATTCGGCTGATTATGTAATAGTGAAGCATACCGTTTCGCAGCACTGTCTCTTTGCATCTGAAAAAAACGTTTTTCGAGTTCCAGATATTCCTGTTCGGCTATCATTTTTAGGAATTTCATCCAATTAGGACTATCATTTATTAATTCCTCAATTTTGTCTTTTTTTAAAATTAAAATTTCAGCTTCAGAAATTACCTGCATATTCTCCTGGCTTGGTTCTCCGGAAACAAAAGAAGAATAAGAAGCAATCAAATCATTGGGAAACCGGAAACAATAGGTCATATCTTTTCCATCCTCTGAAGTATAGTAAGAACGAAAAATACCCGTTTCTATAAATGCAATTTCCTTACATCTTTCGCCTTCTCGCACGAAAAAATCATTTTTATTTAATGTTCTCCTTTCAAACAATGCAGTGAAATTACTGATTTCACTTTCCGAGAAGATATTAAAATGCTGAAAGAACTGTTGGATCATAAAAACGCCTAATTTTTCTCAAAATTAAACAAAGTCTGTCAATTATTCCGTAGTCCTATTTAATGAAACCAAAATAAAAATCATCCCAATTTGAGATGATTTACTGCTTTTGATTTACTAATGTATATGAAAGGTGTGATTTGTGTCTTTCTGTATCACAAATATAATATTTATTTTTCACAAATTAGAGAAAAATTATAATTAATATCATTTCCTTGTTATCATCCATAACAAAATAGCCTTGTAATACTGATTACAAGGCTATTTTTATTATTTTATAACTTTTACAATGGACTTACCAAATTAAGGAACCAGTCTTTAACTTCACCTTCCAGGAATGGAGCGATTTTTTCTTCGCAGGCTTTGTGATACCTGTTTAACCATGCGATTTCACTTTCTGAAAGAATTTCTTTTACAATCGTATCTTTAAAGAACGGGCAGAACGTTAAGGTTTCAAATTCATAGAATGTTCCGTGAATTGTTTTTTCTGCTTCTTTCACCGCAATCAGGTTTTCGTGACGGATTCCGTAGTCGCCTTCAAGGTAATAACCCGGTTCGTTTGAACAAACCATTCCCACCAAAAGATCCTGCGGATTCATATCTTTTCTGATATTCTGCGGACCTTCATGAACATTCATGAAACTTCCTACACCGTGACCCGTTCCGTGGTTGAAATCTTTTCCTTCCATCCATAATGGCAATCTTGCGATCGCATCTAAATGAACTCCTTTCGTTCCTTTCGGGAATTTCACCATTGATAAACGGATCATTCCCTGTAAAACCAAGGTAGAATTTCTTTTAAATTCATCTGAAACCGCACCTAAAGCAAAAGTTCTGGTAATATCAGTCGTCCCTTCAAGATACTGACCTCCTGAATCTACCAAAATACTTGCATCATTGGTTACTTCTTTGCTTCCTTCGCTTTTAGCTGAATAATGCATTATTGCACCGTTATCTTTATATCCAACAATGCTTCCGAAGCTTTCTCCAACGAAGTTTTCTCCTTCAGCACGGAAACCTCTCAGTTTTTCACCAATTGAATATTCGTTCATCGTTTCTTTTCCGGCGCTGTGAGTCAGCCAATACAGGAATTTCACCATAGCAACACCATCTCTCACCATTACCTTTCTGAAACCTTCCAGCTCAGTTTCGTTTTTCTGAGCTTTCATTAAGTTTCCGGGAACTGCAGCTTTGATGAATTGATTATCGGATTTCAGTGCTTCAAAAATAGACTGGTTGCTGTTTGGAGAAACCAATATTTTTTCATTTTTGAACACCGTTAAATGATTGTAAAACTCTTCATAAGGCATCATTTTCACGAAAGACTCATCCATTTGCTTTCTTGCTTCAACCTCTAATTTTTCAAGGTCTGTGAATAAGATTGCATCATTTTTAGTAATGATAACATATCCTAAAAATACAGGATTGCTTTGTACGTCGCTTCCTCTTAAATTCAATGTCCATGCGACATCATCCAGACTTGAAATAATGTGAACGGTTGCTTCCTGCTCTTCCATTTTCTGACGGATAGCAGCAATTTTATCAGTCACCGATTTTCCTGCCCATTTTACAGGATGCACAAAAATCGGATTTTTTGATGGAGTTCCTCTGTCAACCCAAATTTGTTTTAAAAGAGGATTATCAACCAGTGTTATATTTTTTGAATTTAATTTTTGAGTTAAAAGCTCCCAGTTAGCATGAGCGGTCGCCACAGCATTTACGGCTACTTTTCCGTTTGTTGGAATTTCAGAAATAATCCAGTCGATATAATTGGGAGTTCCCTCCATTCCGTCTTTGAAAAGATCTATTCCTGAACCATCCAGCTCAATAGCAGCTTGTGTGAAATATCTTCCGTCCGTCCAAAGTCCTGCTTTATCTTTTGTCACTACTACAAAACCCGCAGAACCTAAAAACCCTGACAGCCAAGCTCTCTCCTGCCATTCTTCAGGCAAATATTCACTCATATGCGGATCTGCAGAATATACTATAAATGCATCAACATTATTTTTCTGCATCTCTTCACGAAGTGCAGCTACTTTTTCCTTTGAAGTCATTTTAATGATTTTTTAAAGAGGTGAAGTTACAAATTTTTAAGGTTCTATCATGAAATTTCAATGTTCAATTTACAGCATATTATCATCAAATCAATTACGGGTTCAAAGACAAATATTTAATTTTTATTTTTTTGGAAAGATTCTTGCAGTATTCGCAGCATGGAAACACAGAACTACAAAAATCACAAAAAATTTTATCCTCCTCATCATTTTATATATCTACCTGTTCTCATTATTTTAGAAATTCTGGGTATTTATAAAATTTTTAATGACACCCAGAATCAGCTGAGCTGGATATTATTTTCGATTGTTATTTTCTTACTTTTCTACTTGGCCATTATGCTGAGACAACATTATGCTTTAGGGCTTCAAAACCGGTTGGTCAGACTGGAATTTAAACAGCGTTATTTTGAAATTTTCGGGAAAAGATCTGATGAAATTGAGGAAAAACTGAAGTTTGATCAGATTGCGGCCTTAAGGTTTGCTTATGATAACGAATTTAAAGAACTGCTGTACAAAGCCATTCATGAAAATATTTCAGGAAATGAGATCAAGAAATTCATTCAAAACTGGCGACCTGATCTCCACAGAATCTAGAATACTAAATACCAAAATAAATTATTATGAAAAAATTAAGTTTATACAGTCTTATGATGTTCGCTTTGCTATCATTAACAAGCTGCGAAGCGGTAGAAACCATCTTTAAAGCCGGAATGTGGTGGGGAATTATTTTAGTAGCCGGTGTTATCGGTATCATTTTATGGTTATTCTCCAGAGGTAAAAATTCTTAACAATTTTCTATGGACAATCCAGACTTAGATATTATTTCTCATCTGAGACCTTCTAAGATCTTAAAAATCCTGAAAGATCCGGAAGCTTCTGCAAAGGCTGTAAATCTTATTTACACGTCTGATACGGAAGCTTCCGGTATCATTAGAAAAAAACGGGGTAAAAAATATTCCTATTACAAAGACGGAGAAAAAATTAAGGATAAAGAGGAGATCAAAAGAATTAACGGGTTGGTAATTCCTCCCGCTTGGGAAAATGTATGGATCTGCGCGCTGGATAACGGTCATCTTCAAGCAACCGGATTTGATGTGAAAAAGAGAAAACAGTATCGTTACCATCCGCTTTGGAATGCATTGAGAAATCATACAAAATTTTACAGAATGCTCAAGTTCGGTTATACTTTACCTGAGATGAGGCTGCATATTGAAAAAGATCTGGCCTTAAGAAATTTTGAAAAGCGAAAAATCCTTGCTTTAATTGTCAGCCTGATGCAAAAAACAAATATCCGAATCGGGAATAATGTGTATGAAAAACTGTACGGATCGTTTGGATTAACGACTTTAAAAGATAAACACGTAAAAATCAAAGGCCAGAAAATCTCTTTTTCATTTAAAGGGAAAAAAGGCATTATGCATAATGTGGATCTTAAAAGTAAAAGACTGGCAAGGTTGGTTCAGAAATGTAAAGATATCCCGGGAAAAGAGCTGTTTCAGTATTACGATGACGACGGCAATCATCATTCGATTGATTCCGGGATGGTGAATGAATATATTAAGGAAATCAGCGGTGAAGACTTTACTGCAAAAGATTTCAGAACGTGGTCGGGAACCGTGAATGCTTTAATTGCTTTTAAAGAAATAGGCTATGCAGAAAGCAACACCGAATATAAAAGAAAAGTAAAGGAAGCACTGGAAATGGTGGCTTCTCATCTGGGAAATACAAGTACAGTCTGCAAAAAATATTATGTTCATCCTCTGGTCATTACTCTTTATGAAAACAACAGCATCAAAAAATATCTTGATGAACTAGAAATTATAGAAGAAAATGACGGTAAAGCAGACTTAACTCAGGAAGAAAAACTGGTTCTCAAAATATTAGAAAACGAAAAGATGTAAATAGTCTCTATAGATTTTTTGTCAGAATTAAATGTTGTAAATTTGTAACATTAGCAAATTAAAAAATAATACAACGTAATATGTCTAAAGCAATTTCGCAAGTACCATTTGCAGTAAACGAACCGGTAAATTCTTATGCACCGGGAACTCCGGAAGTAAAAAGCCTTATCGCTCAATACAAGAAAATGTGGGCTGAAAAAGTAGAAATCCCAATGATCATTAACGGAAAAGAAGTAAAAACTGATGATAAGGTTCAGCTTCAGTCTCCTCAGGATCATGCTCACGATTTCGGTTTTTACCACAGAGGAACAATGCAACATGTAGATGATGCTATCAACGCTGCATTGGCTGCAAAAAAAGAATGGAACGAGTTGGGTTGGGAACACCGTGCTGCCATTTTCTTAAAAGCGGCTGATCTTTTAGCAGGACCTTACAGAGACGTAATCAACGCTGCAACGATGATCGGACAATCGAAAAACGTTCATCAGGCTGAGATTGATGCTGCTTGTGAGTTCATCGATTTCTTAAGATTCAACGTAGAATTCATGACAGAAATGTATTCTGAGCAACCCGTTTCTGATGCAGGAATCTGGAACCGTGTAGAATACAGACCATTGGAAGGGTTTTGTTTCGCAGTAACTCCATTCAACTTTACAGCAATTTCAGGAAATTTACCAACTTGTATGGCAATGCTTGGAAACGTAGTAGTTTGGAAGCCTTCTGACAAGCAAATCTATTCTGCAAAAGTAATTATGGATGTTCTTACAGAAGCTGGTCTTCCAAAAGGGGTAATCAACATGATCTTTACAGATGGAAAAGAAACTGCTGAGAAAGTTTTAGCACACAGAGATTTTGCAGGTCTTCACTTCACAGGTTCTACGAAAGTATTCCAGGGAATGTGGAAAATGATCGGTGATAATATTCATAATTACAGAACGTACCCAAGAATTGTAGGGGAAACCGGAGGGAAAGATTTCGTTATCGCTCACCCATCTGCAAACGTAGAAGCTGTGGCTACTGCTTTGGTAAGAGGTGCTTTCGAATATCAGGGACAGAAATGTTCTGCGGCTTCCAGAGCTTATATTCCTCAGTCTCTTTGGGCTGATGTGAAAAAAGTAATGGAAACTCAGATCGCTTCTATTAAAATCGGTTCTCCTGAAGATCCTTCAAACTTCGTAAATGCTGTGATCGACAAAAATTCTTTTGAAAAATGTAAAGGATATATCGACAGAGCTAATGCATCTGATGAAGCTAATGTAGTAATCGGCGGACAGACAGATGATTCTAAAGGATGGTTTGTAAACCCTACAGTAATCGAAACGACTAATCCTCAGTACGAAAGTATGGTGGAAGAAATCTTCGGACCGATCTTATCGATCTATGTATATGAAGATGCAAAATGGGCTGAAACTTTAGAATTAGTAGATTCTTCTTCTCCTTATTCATTGACAGGTTCTGTATTTGCGCAAGACCGTTATGCTGTAAACCAAGCGTTCAAAGCATTGGAAAATGCATCCGGAAACTTCTACATCAATGACAAACCTACAGGTGCTGTTGTTGGTCAACAGCCTTTCGGTGGTGGTAGAGCTTCAGGAACTAACGATAAAGCAGGTTCTAAAATGAACTTACTAAGATGGACTTCTATAAGATCTATTAAAGAAACTTTTGTTTCTCCTAAAGATTATAAATATCCATACTTAGGGTAATCAATAATTAATAATAGGCAATGAGTAATTGTTGTTCATTGAGAAATATAGCCTCGGAATTTCGGTTTCGGGGCTTTTATTTTTAATAAATAAGAGAAGTCAGGCACGAGTATTTACCATATTATTGATGAACATTTTACTGTTTCATTGTTTTAATCATAATATTAATCAATGCTTTATAATATTTTTCAAATAATTAAATCAATTAATACTCTTAATTATTACATTTGTAGCGGTCAAAAATAATTAAATGAAAAAGTTAGCCATATTATCTTCCCTGTTTATCGGAGCATTAGCATTTGCCCAGGGAATGAAATTTGAAGAAAGTAATTTCGCAACTGTTTTAGCTAAAGCTAAAAAAGAAAAAAAATTGGTGTTCATAGATGCTTACACTACTTGGTGCGGACCTTGTAAGCTGATGGCAAAGAATATCTTCCCGCTTCAGGCTGTTGGTGATTATTATAACACCCACTTCGTGAATGCAAAAATCGATATGGAAAAAGGTGAAGGTATTGAACTTGCTAAAAAATACAATGTAAAAGCTTACCCAACTTATCTTTTCGTAGACGGAAACGGAGAAATCGTGCACAGAACTTTAGGGTATGTAGAAGAAAAAGATTTTATTCAGTTTGCAAAAGATGCGGAAGATCCTAGCAAAAGATTAACAGCTTTGAAACAAAAATTCGAGAGCGGAGAAAAAGATCCTGAGTTTTTGAAAAATTTGGCAGGTCTTACCATTTATAATGATACTGAATTTGCAGGAAAAGTATTGGAGCGTTACTTCGCTGGTAAAACAGAATTAGACAGAGATGATGTACAAATGCTTCTTTCAGGGGCTCAGACTACAGACAGCCCGCTATATAAAGTTTTCCAGTCAAAAAAAGCTGAAATTATAAAAGTTGTTCCTGCTGAAAGATATGATGCTATTGATAAGAATATTAAAATCAGTACACTTTTCAAAAAGTCATATAATGCAGATACAAAAAAGTGGAATGATACTTATTTCCTGACAGAAGCACAAAAATTCATGTCAAAGGAAGAAGCTGAGAAAATACTGAAAAAAACTCAGGCAGGAAGAGCATTAAGAGACAAAGATATTGCAACATATGAAAAACTGACGATGGAGCTTTACAAAGATACTTCAGCTCTTTCTTCGGAAGATTTAAATTCTATCGCCTGGAATTTCTTTGAAAATGTAA
The DNA here is from genome assembly GCF_016735585.2 of Chryseobacterium tagetis. Taxonomy (GTDB): domain Bacteria; phylum Bacteroidota; class Bacteroidia; order Flavobacteriales; family Weeksellaceae; genus Chryseobacterium; species Chryseobacterium tagetis. The sequence continues at coordinate 202,752 of NZ_JAERSE020000003.1, read as the reverse complement.
GCAACAAATCTTCTTTGGAAAAAGCAGTAGCTTGGGCTCAGGAATCTGTAAAGAAAAATGAAAATTATGCCAACACAGATACTTTAGCCAACCTTTACAACAAAATAGGTGATAAAAAGAATGCTAAATTGTGGGCTGAAAAATCAATTGCGCTGGCAAAAAGCAAAGGAGAGGATTCTACCGATACTGAAAAGTTGTTAAAAACTCTTTAGTATAAGAAATCATCAATAAGAAAGCCGAAGAATGTTCTTCGGCTTTCTTATTGATTGTAAGTTTTGAATTAATATTCAAATAAAACGCTTCCCCACGTAAACCCGCTTCCGAAAGCGGAAAGAAGTACTAAATCTCCTCTCTTGATCTTACCTTCTTCTATAGCTTCACTCAAAGCAATCGGAATAGAAGCTGCCGTTGTATTTCCGTATTTCTGGATATTGTTGTAAATTTTTTCATCAGGCAATCCAAATTTCTGCTGAACAAACTGAGCAATTCTCAAATTTGCCTGATGTGGAATAAACATATCCAAATCTTCTATGGTTTTTCCAGCTTTTTCCAGCGCTTCCTGCATGGTTTCAGGGAATCTTGTTACGGCATGTTTGAACACAAAGTTTCCGTTCATAATCGGGTATACTTCTTTATCCGTTACATTTTCCGGCTCTTTTCTCATTCTGTCGCTCCATCCGTATTTAGAGCCCGGGAACTGAGTACACAGCTCATCTGCATATTTTCCTTCAGAATGCATATTGAAAGATAAAATATCACCTGCGTTTTCATCTTCAGTCGCAGAAAGGACAACTGCTCCTGCTCCATCGCCAAAAATTACAGAAACTCCTCGCCCTTCATCAGAAAAATCTAATCCGAAAGAATGAATCTCCGCTCCTACTACCAAAATATTTTTATACGTGTTTGACTTAATAAAAGCATTGGCAACACTCAGTGCATATACAAAACCAGAACATTGGTTTCTCACGTCTAACGCTCCTATTGTATCACAACCTAACATATCCTGTAATAAAACTCCACATCCCGGAAAATAATAATCCGGTGAAAGTGTTGCAAAAATAATATAGTCGATCTCCTTAGCTGTCAAACCTGCATTCTTAAGCGCTTTTTCAGAAGCTTTAAAACCTAAATACGCAGTGGTTTCCTGAGCATCATTTCTATTTTTTCTGTGTCTTCTTTCTTTGATACCTGTCCTCTCCGTGATCCATTCATCATTGGTCGTCATTAATTTTGCTAGATCATCATTTGTAACAACGTTGTCCGGAACATGAAATCCAATCCCTTTTATTGTACTTTTAATCATATAGTTTTTTAATTTTGGTAAAGATAAAATTTATTTAATACATACTATTTCAAAATATTACTATTTTTACTTATGTCAATTAACACTATATATAGAGATTCTCAATGCGAATGGGTAGATGTAGAAGCTCCTACTGAAGAAGATTTAAAATTTCTTCATGAGAGATATGAAATTAATAATCTTCTTTTAGAAGATACATTAGATCCAAACCATTTACCAAAATATGAAGAAGACGGAAATGTAAAGTTTTTTCTTCTCAGAGAAAGCACAGAGCTGGAAAGAAAAACACTCAATACAATCAGTGACATTAGTACCAAAATCGGGATTTTTCTTATCAACAATACCATCATCACCATTCACCGGATGAAGACCAAAAGTATTGTTCAGACCAAGAAACAGCTTTCTACCACACAGGTAGAAACCACTCCTGAAAAAATTGCTTTAATGATCGCTTTACTGATTATGAAAAGCTTTGATGATGAAGCAGTAAGCCTGATGGAGACCATGGATAATATTGAAAATGAAATTTTTCTTAAAAATACCAATCACACCAATCAGATCAGAAGACTCTATAAATTAAAAAGAAAATCAGGGCTCAACTCTAGAGTTCTGACGATTTCTACAGATGCGATCGATAAATTTAAACTGCTGAATTTACAGGATTCGGAAGTAGTAGATTTAAAAGATAAACATAAAGATGTAGTAGCCGATTTCGACCACCTAAATATTCAGATTACCAACCTTATTTCTATGTTTCTGGCCCTTTCCGATCAGAAAGCCAATCAGGTTATGAAAGTGTTAGCGATCTATTCAGTCTATTTCTTGCCCATTACTTTTATTGCCGGTTTATATGGTATGAACTTCGACAACATGCCTGAACTTCGTCATAAATACGGATATTACATTACATTAGGAGTCATGGCCGTGGTTGTTATCTGTACATTTATCTATGCAAGGCGGAAGCAATGGTAAAAAACTAAAAACCAAACTAAAACTATGAAAACTGATATCCTGAACACTATTCTTGAAGAAAATATTCTTTCGCCGGCATCCCAAGAAAAACTGAAAGCTTTGCATGAAAATATATCTACCAAAGAATTTTCTGATCTTTTAGATGCCAACGGAAATCAATATGTGGAATTTGTACAGGAAGGAGGCGGAGTTTGGGGAAGTGCACTGGTAGGTTATCTGTATGGTCTTGAAATTTTCGGAATCCGTTTTCTGAAAATTGCAGGAACCAGTGCAGGAGCGATCAACACAATGCTTATTGCAGCCTGCAAAACCAAAGAAGAAGCCAAAAGTGAGATTATAAAAGATATCCTTTTCAACTGGAATTTTGCAGATTTCATGGATGGAAAAACCTATGTAAAAACCACCATCCATTCTCTTTTGAATAATAAGAATTTTATTAAAATTAACGTTATTCTGGCTGCTGTTACCATGCTTATTCTTCTGATCATTCCTTTTGCAACTCCTTCAGAAACGACGTTACGGGCAAAGCTGCTTTTTTTGATTCCGATCATTCCGGTCATTATTGCATTTTTCTATATCAGAAAGCTTTATAATGACCTGAAAAAAGCCAATTCAGGGCTGAATCCGGGAAATACTTTTTTAAATCAAATGACACAGGTTTTAGAAGGGTTCGGAATAAAAACCGTCGCTTCCTTGAATGAAAAGTTTGTAAAATCCGGGAAAGACCTCAATCTTAATTACCGGTACGGAAATGACATGGAATATTATACCAATGCATTGAAAGGTATTGAAAACATCCGGATAAAAAATCAGGAACACATTGATGAAATCCGTTATAAAATCTTCTATGAAAGCACTGTAAATAATGAGTATTATAAAAAAGATCCTTTCTATTTATTAAAATCAGAATACATTGTTATTACCACCGATATTAATGCCAAAATCAAAGTGGAACTGCCTACAATGGCAAACTTATATTGGTCGGAAGAAGAACTGAAACACATCAGTCCTGCTGAATTTGTCCGTGCCTCAATGTCGGTTCCTTTCTTTTTTGAACCTGTACAAAAGCACATCAATACAAATGATGATTCTGTAAAATACGCATGGAGATACTGGATGAATACCAAACCGGAAGACATCAATCCTGCAGGAGTTTTCATTGATGGCGGAAGTATTTCGAATTTCCCGATCGACCTTTTCCATTCTGCCGATATTTTTTATCCGAGAGTCCCTTTATTTGGAGTTCAGCTAACCAGCGATTCTGATATTCTTTCAGAAAAAGGAAAAACAAGTCAAGAAGTGTTGAAGTCTCCCCTTTCTTTTGCAGGAAATATCATCAGTACCCTGAAAGGTTTCAATGATAAAACATTCCTTACCAAGCATACTTTTTACCATCTGTTCAGTATTCAAACTGTAAACTGCGGCACAAGCAACTGGCTGAATTTCTTCATGAAAAAAGAGGAGAAAGAAGAACTCTTCAACCGTGGTTTCCAGGCTGCGCTGGATTTTCTTCATCAGTTTGATTGGGAAAAATACAAGTACGAAAGAATGATGCTGTCTATGAAAGAGAAAAAGATTTTGAAGGAAGAAGATACGCCGACTGTTGGGTAAATTTATGAATAATTGAAAATTTGAACCTGAATATGAATAAAAAAATATACTTAGATATTGATGGTGTAACTTTAACATCAAAACACACCCAACCTGCTGAAAACATTGAAGATTTCATCAATTTTGTAATTGAAAACTTTGATTGTTACTGGTTGACAACACACTGTAAAGGAGATATAAATCCTACAATTAAATATCTAAGCTATTACTATAATGAAAATATGATCAATATTTTAAAAAAAGTAAAGCCAACAAATTGGGAAACTTTAAAAACAGAAGGTATTGATTTTAATTCAGATTTCATTTGGCTGGATGATTACCCTTTATATTCAGAGAAGTTGATTTTAGAAAAAAACAATTGCTTAGAAAGCTTAATCGAGGTCAATTTAAACAACAAAGACGAATTATTAAGAATAAAAGATGAATTAATAACTAAGCATATTTTATCAAACTTCCCCATATAAATTTGATCATTTTTCTTAAATTTAGTAACACCAAATATAACATCTATGAAAACTTCAATTTTATCATTTTTATTTTTTATCGCAATAGGTTTGGTAACCTCCCTTAAAGCTCAAAAAATATCAGACGGACAAGCTGTTGATCTCAATGGAATGAGCGTTGTTTTTAATATTTTAAACAAAGAAAGCATTGAAGTGGGCGGAAAGCCTTTTGACCGCTATAAAGTATCTGCAACGGTAAAAAATACTTCGGAAAAATCTTATAATATCAGACTTACATCTTATCCTCAAATTGTAAGCAACATCGGTATTGTAGAACTGGACTGCATCAATGCAACCGGAGCCAAGCTTACTTCAAAGAAAATTCAACTGAAAATGAAAGCACAAATCATTAATGTCACGTATTCGGCTTATGATAAATCGGGAAAATTCACCAACAGTATAATTCCTGTGACCGGAAGTTATTATTTTGATTCGGGAGATACGATCAGTGATGATGCTATTTTCATTGTTCCTCAGGGTGAAAAACCTGATGTATCGGTGAGAAGTTTAAAATGAAAATAAAGCTAAAAAATATTGGGGCATCACATTCGCCCGGGTGTGATTTTTCTATTGCAAACAGAATTCATTTCTCCGAAATGAATTCTGTGAAAATTTTAATCTATTCTGTAAACCACTTAGGATTCTGCTGCAAAACTTTGTGATAAACCGGGCAGCTTTCTGCGTGTGAACCTTTAAGATAGCCAATGCTCATCAGGAATTCATTCACAATTTCACCTCCTGTGAATTTAAAGGTTTTCTTAAAAAGCTTCATCCATTCCTGTAATGTTTTCGGATGATGATGTTCCAGCCATTTTTCAAAAGAGCCGAATTCTTTCTGTAGACCGAGAATCGTTTTTGCATTTTCAATGGCTGCATTTACTTTTAATTTATTTCTGATAATTCCGGGATCATTCAAAAGTCTTTCACGGTCTGCTTCTGTATAATGGGCTATTTTATCGATCTCAAAGTTGCTGTATGCCTTTCTGAAACTTTCTTCTTTTTTAAGAATCGTTTCCCAGCTCAATCCCGCCTGATTGATTTCCATAATCAGCCTTCCGAACAGTTCGTTATCATCATGAATCGGAAATCCATAATGGTTATCATGGTAATTTTTGTGAAGCTCTCTTCTGCTTTCAGGCTGCATCCCATCGATTACTAAGCAATAACTCATTTTTGTTTTGATTACATTTTATACTGTAAAGATAGTAGTAACTCCTGACAACTGTTTGTCAGCAGTCCATTCTCCATCTTAAATTTATTTTGAAGCCTGTATTAGATTAAAATAAAAGATTAGTTTTGTAACAATGTCTCACCCTAAATCACATATTGGTTTTTATAAAGCAATCACTATCCTGTTGCTTCTGACGTTTTCACTATCACCATGCAGTGTAAAAAGAGATTTGCTCAATATTTTTGACATTCAGTATCCGGGAACTTTAAATAAAGTGAAAACAACGGTTACCTCAACTGCCCAGTGTGATACTTCTTTTCAAAACACCTCCAAAACATTAGTTTCTAAAGCAGATATAAATGCGAGAAAAGCAGATTTTGTTTTGAGCTTTACTCTGTATTTAAAAAATCAAAGAGAGGAAAAAATACTTTCAAAGTATTCAAAAACCACCACCGGAAACAGCCCTCCGAAATATATTTTGTTTAAACAATTGAGGTTAGACCTGATTTAAGAGGATTCTCAAATCAATTTTAATTCAAATTATTAAACAAGTATACTTTCATGAATCATTATACAAAAAACCAGAGCTATTATGCCGCTGGTTTATTTACACTATCGCTCCGTCTTGTCATTGGCTGGACCTATTTTTCTGCCTTTTGGCGCAGGCTTGTGCTTGAAAACAAATTAATTCCTGACGAAGCAGGCTATGTTGGGGAAAAGTTCAATCATTTTCTTCCCAATGCATTAGGCATTAAGCCTGTTATCGAATATCTTGTCACCCATCCTGATACATTACAGCGTTCTATGATGGCTTTTACGATCATTGAGGCAATCGTTGGTCTCTTCATCATGTTAGGAATATTTACCCGACTGATGAGCATCGGTGTCTTTAGTCTTGCCCTAGGAATTTTGCTTGGATCCGGATGGATCGGAACGACCTGTCTTGATGAATGGCAGATAGGTGTTCTGGGAATTGCAGGAGGTTTTACTCTTTTTCTGACAGGAAGCAGTTTTTATTCTGTCGATCATTATTTGTTACAACATAACTTTCATTTCACTCACAAAAAATGGTTTCAGTGGTTCAATTCAGGTGTTCTTCCGATTTCCAATCTTAGACCTCTGGTGTTAATGGGGTCTATCGTTATTTTTGGAATGACTCTTTTTACGAATCAATATTTTCATGGTGGCGTTTGGGGAACATTACACAACAAATCCGTAAAGCCTAAACTTGAAATTACCAATGCTTTGTTGCGGAATTCCGATCTGTACTTTACCCTTCATCGTACAGAAGGTGTGGATGTTTACGGATCATTTCTTATAGGGATTCATCTCCTAGATCAGCATGGAAATATTTTAAAGGAATTCAATCTTAAGGAGCTTTCAGAATTTCCTAAGGAGAATATCAAAAATCATTATGTGGCTAAAGTAAAATCTGGAAAGCACAGCTTAATTATTCCTTTAGGTTCTAAAGCTGATATAAAAATTAACATTAATGATCTGACTGCCAATAAAGAGAAAGTCTATTCATTAAAACTGATAGACATTAGTGGTATTGAATGGAAAGCTAAGATTAATTAAAATCCATCTTAAAAGGTCAAAAATAAACCAAAGCAGAAGTGTACTGCTTTGGTTTTTATTTTAATCAATAAACAAAAGGCAACAGTATCTAAACCGCTGCTTCCTTTTGCAATCTGAAAATTTCTTTTGCATTAAAAACAACCACCGCCAGAAATATGATTGAATAGGCTACAATCTGCATTTCCTGGAGTGCTTCATGGTAAACTGCTCCCGCCAGGATAAATGCAATAATCGGATTGATATTGAGAATCATGCCTACTTTTGAAGAAGCAATTCCGGACATTGCATATAAATTTAGAAGCAACGGCACAATAGTGTACATGACGGCAATGATTTCCACATAGAGATAGAATTTGAAATCAGTAGGAACCGGCCCTGAATATGTTGGAAAGAATGGCAATAAAATGAGGGCTGCCAAAATCATATGAAAGTTCAGAATCAGAAATTTATCAAACTTTGAATTTACGCTTTGAGTAATCAAATAACACGCATAAGTAGAGCCAATAATACTGCTGTACAACATATCCAATAGGTTGGAATAGGATAATAAAACACATCCTACTCCGCTCAGAAAAACGGATAGCCATTGTAGTCTGGTCAGTTTTTCCCGCAAAATAAAAAACGCAAGAATGGTAGTAATAATCGGACACACAAGATAAGCCACCGAAGTCGCTCGTACACTCACATGATTCATAACATAAATAAAGGAAAACCAATTTGCGGTAAGCAGAATACTGCTCAGAATATTTAATCCTATTATTTTCTGCTTATTCTTTTTATCAAGATCTTTAAAATATTTTAAATTATCCTTCAGTTTCAACCGTCTGAAAAGTATTGTCACCAAAGTCATAATAATAGCACAACTAAAAACTCTGTAAAACAGAATATCCAGCGAAGCGTAAGCATGTAACGGTCTTAAAACTAAGCTAAAAGTTCCCCACGTAGCAAAGGCAAAAATGGCAGCTAAATAATATTTCAGATTCTTCAAGTGAAATTCAATTTTTTATTGTTTAAAAAAAGAGTCAAAGATAACCGATTATTTACCCATTTACATATTTTGGTTAAATTTTATATTATAAGGGCAAGATAAGGGTCGACAAGTATTTATCCAGAAAAAATAATTATTTTCGGAGATTGGAAACATCAATATAATGAAGAACAATTTTAACTATTATTTTTTACTCCTTGCTTTTTTATTGATCAACTGTAATAAAGCTAAAGCACCCGAAACAAAAAAAGAGCAACCTCTGCAGAACATTGCTATCTTAATCGACAACTCAATAAGTATGGTATCTAGAGATTTTGCGCCAGACAGAATAACGGTAATGAAAGAGGTCTTGAAAAATATTATTGATCATAAAAAAGAAAATCAAGCTTTTTCAATTGTTATTTATTCTGGTAATTCATACATTCTTTGTCCACTGACCAAGGATAAAAATCAGTTATTGTCTGCCGTCAATAAACTTAGTTTAGGAATGTTAAAATTAAGACCCGGAACCAATTTTTCCAATCCTTTATTAAATGGTATTTTTTCTTTAAGCAGTGCATTTGATCATAAATCTATGATCCTTTTTACCGACGGAAAGGAAAATATAAAATCGTACCCATTGGATATTCCCATTCAGGATGCTGTAAAAAACAATATAAGAGTTAACACGATACTCTTTACATCGAAAGATTTTGTAATGGCTCCTACTCAAATGGATCTTAATGGAAATTTTGTATTCTCAAAAGTCAAAGTAGAAATAGACAGTACCCAGCTTAAACAGATCTCTTCGGAAACCGGAGGTATTTTTAAGACTTTTTATACGAAAGATGATTTTACTAAGTATGATTTCAATACGCTGATTTCACAAGAAGCACATTCAAATAAAAAAGCGACTCCTGAAATAAATAATGAGCAATTGAGCAAAATTTATAAACAAATTGAAAAAACAAATGATAGTATGGCAATAAAATTTAAATAATCAGCTTCTTACTATCTAGATAAAACCAATTAGTGATAACAAAAAAAACCTCTGAAATTTTCAGAGGTTTTTTTATTTATGTAAAATAGGGTTTAGTGTACACCACTCAAATCTATTTTTTCTTTACTTTTTCTTTCTTTAATGAAAAGGATAAACGGAATACAGATCAGGAATATCACTCCTAAATAAAGGAAAACATCCATATAAGATAATACCGTTGCCTGTTTGGTTACGGATAAATCAAGCATTTTATACGCCGCATTCATTGCCGCATCTGGAGTCATCCCTTTCGCTATAAAGCCTGCTTCTAACCCTTTTAATCGCTGTTGCACATTAAAATCTGTTGAGTCTAAATGGGTAATCAAATTTACCCTGTATTTCTGACTCGCATTGGCAATAAAAGTGGTAATGGCTGCAATCCCGAAAGATCCTCCAAGCTGTCTCATCATCCCGGTGAAAGCCGCTCCCTGACCAATTTCCTGACCTTTCAACGTACTTAATGATAGTGAAGTAATTGGTATGAATAAAAGTCCTAAACCTGCTCCTCTTACAATCAGCATCCAGAAGAAAGCGTCTTTACTGGTATCGGGGGTAAGGATTTTATACCCCCAGAAACTGTATACAAAGAATATGAATAATCCTAAGGAAACAAGAATCTGCTGTTTGGCACCTTTTGACAGTAACCTACCAATAATCGGCATCATGAAAGCAGTAGTTAAAGCTGCCGGAATCATCAAAGCTCCTGACTGAAGTGCTGTCCATCCCAAAATACTCTGTGTATACAGCGGAACGATAAAGGTAGAACCGTATAAACCGAATCCTAATACAAAGGACATGATGGTACCGATCCTCAGATTGCTGTTCTTCAATACTCTTAATTCCACAATCGGATATTTGAACGTAAGCTCCCTCCAGAGGAATAAAATAAATCCTAAAACTGCCGATGCGGTAAACAGTACAATCCATCCACTTGCAAACCAGTCTTCTTCATGACCTCTTTCCAGAATATACTGTAGTGATCCAACAGTAATAGCCAATAAAGCAATTCCCAGCCAGTCGACATCTGAAGCTTTTCGTTTTTCAGCGTATTTCGGACTTTTTACAAACTGAAGCGTCATTAACGTCGCTGCAATCCCGATAGGAATATTGATATAGAAAATATATGGCCAGCTGAAATTATCAACGATATATCCTCCAAGAGGCGGACCTAAGGTAGGGCCAATAATTACCCCTAAACCATAAATCGCCTGAGCCATACTTCTTTTTTCAATCGGATAAGATTCCGTAATGATCGTTTGAGAAGTTACTAGGAGAGCTCCCCCTCCGATTCCCTGCATCAATCTGAAAAATACCAATTCCCAAATATTCGTCGCGTTTCCGCATAGGAATGAAAATATGGTAAATATGACAATGGAAGCAGCGAAATAATTTCTTCGCCCGAACTGCTGAGAAAGCCAGCTTGTCATCGGTACAATAATTACGTTACCTATAGCATAAGCCGTAATTACCCAACCTACTTCAGAAAGTGTAGCTCCCAGGTTACCCTTCATTTCGTTCAGGGCAACGTTTACAATCGTGGAGTCCACAATTTCAAGTAGTGCACAAAGAATCGCTGTAATCGTAATGATTACTCTTCGGGCACCGTATTCTACTAATGAATCTTGCATAGTTATTTTTACGATGTAAAAAAGTGAATTGTCAATGGTCAGTCTACTTTGTTGTCAATTTTACTACTTCATTTCACGCTGCATAACTGACCTCTCCTTATAAAACCTATCTTAACTTCATCTCAATTTCCGTCTTCATTTCATGTTCATCATTGACCTGCCTCCGCAAAATTGACAATTCACTTATATATTATTTCAACGAAACTTCTGCTTTCTCCTTCAAAGAAACTTCTGCTTTCACGTTCATTCCTGTTCTCAATCTTTTTGCAATATCCTTATCAAGATTTACAAAGTCGATTTTTACAGGAAGTCTCTGCACCACTTTTACGAAGTTACCACTTGCGTTATCCGGAGGCAGAATAGAGAACGTAGCACCTGTTGCAGGAGAGAATGAACTTACTACTCCTTCAAATTCTTTATCAGGGAAAGCATCGATTTCAATTTTCACTTTCTGACCTTCTACCATTTTATCTACCTGAGTTTCTTTGAAATTTGCCACTACCCATTTCTGGTCGTTTTTAACTAAAGCAAATAACTGAGAACCTGCCTGTAAATACTGTCCTGCCTGAATAGGAACTTTTCCAACGTATCCGTCTTCAGGAGCCACAATTACAGTATATGATAAGTTTAATTTTGCATTTTCTACATCAACTTCTCTTTGTTTTGCTACGGAGCCCGCAACACTGATTTGTTGAGAGCTTGCAGCTGTTTGAGAAGATGCCACATTTGTTTGTTGTGCAATCTGATTTCTCTGGTCGATTAAAACCTGTAATTGTCTGTCAGCAGATTGTTTTGCTGCTAAAGCTTGCTCATATTGCTGTTCAGTGATTGAGTGATCTTTTACCAATACTGAGTATCTTTTTAAATCCTGACCGGTTTTCCAAACATTTACTTTAGCTGCTTCGATCTGTGCATTTGCCGTCGTTACCGCCGCTTCTGAAGTATTAATGTTTTTAGAGGTTGCAGTAGTCGTAGCTTCTGCATTTGAAATATTACTCTTAGCAGTTGTCAAAGCTGCCTGAGCCTGTTCAAGAGCCATTTTCTGATCTCTGTTATCTAAAATAACCAATGTATCTCCTTTTTTAACCAATTGGTTATCTTTTACTTTAACTTCAGTTACATATCCTGAAATTTTAGAAATTACAGGTGCTAAGTTTGAAGCAATTTGAGCATCATCAGTTTCTTCGTGAACTTGCCCGTAAGAATACGTTCTATAACCGTAGGTTCCCCCTCCGATTAAAACAACCGCCAAAATTATTGGGAAAACTAAACTCTTTTTCTTTTTAGGTTCAGTCGCTTGTGTATTATTATTTTCCATTGTTGGTATAGTTCTTAATTATTTAATTGTTAAAGTTCCTGTAGTTTGTAATAGTTTTCTGTATGCCAACGCAGCGTCTGCTTTTGCATTGATTACCCCAACATTTGCCTCAATCTGAGCGGCATCTGCATCCAATAATTCTGTCATGGTAGCAAGACCGTTGTCATATTTATTTTTTGTGATTCTGTAGTTTTCATTAGCCTGTTCCGCAGATTTTTCGAAAACAAGAATTCTCTTTTTAGAGTAATCTGTATTCTGATATTCTCTGTTTACATCAAGCTTAATATTGTCATTCAACAATTCGTTAGTTGCAGACAACTGCATTTCTCTGGCTCTGGATTGCTTATATGCAGAATTTTCTTTCCAGATATTTGAAAGATTGTAAGAAAGCCCAACTCCAACGTTTACCGCATTATAAATTGTTAAAAACTTAGGAATATCTGCTGCCACATATCCTCCTGTAAATGCAAGTGAAGGAAGATTTTCCGCTTTTGCCGCTTTCGTTCCCAAAGCTGCGGCCTGTCTTTGCTTGTCTAAAGCCTGAAGATCTTTACGGTTTTCTTTAGCAGTATTTACATAAAAGTCAACAGGTTTTACTTCCTCTCCTTCCTCAATATAGTTTTGGTCTACTTCAATTTCTGTCGTTTCAGGAAGACCTAATAATAAATCCATATTGATGTTGGCAATATTGTAGTTATTTCTGGCTTCCAACAATTGCAACTCGATATTTGAAGTCTGAAGATTTGCCTTTAAACGGTCGTTTCTTGCGATAACTCCATTATTTTCAAGTTTAAGAAAAGTTTCATCTCTTTTTTGAGAAGCCGTAAGGTTTTCTTCTAAAACTTTAATGGACTGATTGGCTTTAAATAAATTATTGTAAGCCTGAGCAACGTTATAAGCAATCGCTGTTTTGTCGTTTTCAGTCGTTAGTTTTGAAGCCTCTACCAAATACTTTGCAGACTGGATTCCGTATTTTATTCTTCCTCCGCTGTAGATAGGAACGCTAAGGTTAGCTGATCCGTAAAGAACCTGATGTACTTCCGGACTGCTGCTTCCTCCTTCTGAAGACAATCCCGGAAGTTTGATATTCACATTCGGTTTATTCGGAAGATACATATAGCTTCCTGAAACCTTCAGTTCCGGTAATTGTTTGTTTTTCGCTTCCAAAAGGTCTGCTGTAGCTTCTTCAATCTTTGCAGCATCAATCTTCAGATTTTTACTGTTCTGGATTCCCAATTGCACAGCTTCATCAAGAGTAAGTGTTTTTTTCTCCTGAGCATTTGCGTTTGCAAACCCTACGAATAGAGCTAATGCAAGGACTGAGTTATTTATTTTCTTCATAACCTAAAAGGTCTTTTAGTAAATATTTAATATGTTTATTAAGTTCTGTGTAGTATTTTTTATCGAAAACCTCTTCATCTTCAGTATCATTCAGGAATTCTTTATACATTTCTTTTGCATTGGATGCATAAAATAAAGTTCCGCTTACGGTAGAATGTAAAAGATAGATGGGTGGATTTTTTGTAAAAATTCCTTTTTCTAATCCGCTTTCCAGAATTTTAGAATACATCGCAATGAATCCCATTTTCGTTTGCTTCAGAAACTCTACCATCTGAGGATTCTTTGTGTGAAGCTGCTCACGCTGCATGATTCTGTAGAAACATTTCTGATGTCTTACTTTATCTGAAAACTGGTCGACAATCTTTTCTATTTTTTCCCATTCGTTGATATCGGTTCTTTCAAGGATATCCTTAGAAAAGAATTGTCCTTCATTCATCCTGTATTCAACTAATTTTTCATAAAGCTTTTCTTTTGAACCAAAATAATAGGAAATCATAGAGATATTTACATTGGCTGTTTTTGCAATCTCGCGGGTTGAAGTTCCTTCAAAGCCCAACTCTGCAAAAAGTTTTTCGGCAGCAAACAATATATTTTCTTCTTTTGATAACATTTCTATGTTCTATTTTCAGGGTGCAAATGTACAACTGATTTCTTACAAATCAAACGATTGATTGATTTTTAATTTAAATTTAATTTTTTCTTAATAATAAGAAAATTAAAATACTGATAATCAACAATATGGAGATTATCTAAAATTTAAATAAAGATAATAGATTTTGTATTTGTTCGCAATTTTAGAGTAAAATTTTCTCCAATTTCTTGCATTAAGAAGACTATTTTATGAATTCTTATGGATATATCTTGATAATTTTATCCCTAAATCGGTCCAGACAATTTTAGGATTTCCGTTTCGGGTAAGATGCAGATCTGCAGTATTGATTTCTTCCAAGATGCTTTCAATATTTGCTCCACTGATGAATTTTGAAAATCCTTTCCAGTTAAAACCGTTTGCATCGATCTTTTTATAAACCAGATCCTCGGATTGATAATTCTGCAGCAAGGCCAGCCTGAAAATCTCTGAACAGTAATTTAAAAAGTTCTTTTGCTTTTCACGGTTCCAACCGGCAATTTCTCTTGCCCATATAATAATGCTTTTCAAAAATTCGGGCTTCTTTTTTACCATAAAAGCATCACGAACCCATTGTACAAAAAGTTTTTCAAACTCTTCATTCTTATTTTCCGATTTTAAAAGCTTTAAAGCATCATTCAAATCTCCCTGAGCTTCATGAACGATCTCTTTTACTTTTTCATCAGAAACATTGAAATTAGTTTTAAAATATTCCTGAATATCTTCATCATTAATTCTTGGAACTTCAACAATTTGTGTTCTTGAAAGAATGGTAGGAAGAATATCATTGGAAGATTCTGCTGTGAGTAAAATAATTGTTTTTGCAGGAGGTTCTTCTAAAAATTTCAGAAATTTATTGGAGGCAGCGATATTCATTTTATCGGCTCTCCAAACAATCAAAATTTTTGTTCCGCCTTCAAAGCTTTTAAGGGAAAATTTTTGATTTTGGTCGTCTACTTCATCTGCAGAGATAAACAACTGTTTATTTTCAGACTCCAGAAAAGCAGTCCAGTCATCATAGCTTGAATAAGGAGAAGCAAGAATCATTTCACGGAATTCTTCAAATTTATTCTTGCTTAAAGAATTTTTGTTATCCGTAAAAACGGGGAAACTGAAATGTAAATCGAGATGATTCAGATGCTCCACTTTTGAAGCCGCGTGTTCATTTTCCCGGCTCAAAACTTCTTTTGCGTATGCTAAAACCATTGGCAACGTACCATATCCTTCTTTTCCTACGAAAAGCTGGGCGTGGCTTACTCTGTTTTCAGCAATACTGTCTCTAAGAAGTTTTTTCAGATTTCCTTGTCCGGCAATGTTCTCCCAATTCATGGTTCAAATATAAAGAATTTTTAATTTTCCAATGTATATTATACATGGTAAAAGTCAACCACCAATGATCAATTTTATTTTTAAAAAAAATTGAAATAATTGACTTGAAAGTGAATTACAGTCTTATAATTCCCCTGATTAGCACTACTCATCGCCCTTAACAAACTTTAACCTCTTATAATTTTTACAATTCATTAATATTTAAGATATTTGCGCATTGTTTTAAAAATATAGAATGAAAAAAATCTTTGTACTATCATTCATATCGGTCGGATACTTCTTACAGGCGCAGAATCTAGGAAACTCACCCTATGCGACTTATGGAATTGGAGATGTAAAATATGATAATACGATTGAAACTGCCTCTATGGGAGGTATATCAACAGCATATGTAAGCGATTTCACCAGCAGCTTCAATTTCGCAAACCCTGCGAATAACGCTAATCTTGAACTTACAAGTATTAAACTTGAAGCAACTAACGAAAACAATTATTTTAAAACTGATTACAACAGTACAAAGTCTAACAAACATTCTACGTATCTGTCTAATATCTCTTTAGCATTTCCTTTGTCTTCTAAAGTAAAAATGGGATTGTCTTATCAGCCGTACAGCTCAAAAAGCTATGATATTATCAATACTACTACCCAAACTTTATCAGATGGAACAACTGCGACCTATGCCAATCACTTTAAAGGAAGTGGTACTTTAAATACGGCCCAGATTGCTTTGGCTTATAAAGTTGCTCAGGAATTCTCATTAGGTTTAAGAGCCAATTATTATTTCGGTAATCTTTCTGATCTGGATGAATTTTCTGCTTCTAATGCAGAATTATACAACGGTTATGAAACGACAACCAATGTCAGAAATTTCAACTTTACTTTAGGTGCAAATTACCAACATCTGAACACAAGTACAGATAAGAAGCTAACCATTGGAGCAACTGCCACTTTTGGAAATACAAGTAATATGACCACTAGCTATAAAAATAGTACTTATTTTTATACAGATGCTTCTATGGAGACTAAAAGCTACGAAACTATTATCGAACAAAAGCAATCAAACTCTAAAAACCTGTTGCCTTTACAAGCTTCTGTGGGAGTAGGATACGGAAGTGAAAATCAATGGTTTACTTCTGCACAGGTTGATTATAAAAAAGGAGAAGAAACTTTGTATTTTGGACAAACAAGACAGTTCCAGGATTCTTATAGAGTTTCTGTCGGAGGATGGTATTTACCAAATTACAACAACTTCAGAAATTATTTTTCAAGAGTTGTTTATAGATATGGAGCATTCTATGAGAAAGGAAACCTTTCTATAAATGGACAGGGAGAACTTGATCCGAACGGAAACAGCATCAACAAATTTGGTATCTCTGCCGGTGTATTGCTTCCATTCAAAAACAGCAGTATTACAAGAATGAGCGGTCTTGAAGTAGGTGTAGAACTAGGAAAAAGAGGAACCCTTAAAGACAACTTAATTAATCAGAATTATATCAATTTCAAAATAGGCTTTAATTTTGCGGATAAATGGTTTAGAAAATCATTGTATAACTAAAAAATGAGTTTGACTTCAAAAATAAAATTTAAAAATATAGCATATCTTCTTAGTTGTGCTATATTTTTTATTATAACTTCCTGTGAAGAAGATCTTACAAAAGGAAATGACAATAAAAACAAAAACTTTCCTTCACAGATCATCAATAATGCCAATATTATACAAAGAGACTCCGGATTTGTTACTCTAAAAGCAAAGGCTCCTATCATTGAAAAATACGAATTGATAGACAGCCCTTATATTGTAGCCAGAAAAGGGATCGACATCCAGTTTTTTGATAAGAAAAAACCAAAAACACCGGGAAAGATCACGGCTAAATATGCCCGTATTTTTGAATATAAAAAATTCTACGAAGCTAAAGGAAACGTAAGAATCACAACCAATGAAGGACAGAGGTTCGCCATGCAAAGTATCTATTGGGATCAAAAGAAGAACAGAATCTATACCCGAGATACAGTTTTTGTAACGATGGAAGACGGATCTACCTTAATTGGAGCAAACGGAATGACTGCCAAAGATGATTTTTCAGAATATACCTTCTTTAACAGTTCAGGAGATATCAATTCTAAAAAACTATCCGAAAATCAAAAATAAACTTCTCTTATGATTTTTCAAGCGATTGGATTAATGTCAGGAACCAGTCTGGATGGTCTGGATATTTGTTTTGCAAAGTTTGAAAAGCAAAATTCATGGAACTTTGAAATCATAAAAGCTGAAACGATTTCTTATTCCAAAACACTGGAATATCAGCTTAAAAATTCAATAGAGCTTTCTCCTGAAGAATTGTTAGAACTCAATTCGGAATATGGTTTTTATCTGGGTAAAACAGTAAAAAATTTTATTGAAAAACATCAGATTGAAAATATAGATTTAATTGCTTCACACGGTCATACTGTTTTCCACCAGCCGCAAAAGAAATTCACTTTACAAATTGGAGACGGAAGAGCTATTAAAATAGAAACCGGATTACCTGTAATATATGATTTCAGAAGTCAGGATGTTTTACTGAGAGGAAACGGTGCTCCACTTGTTCCGATCGGCGATGAATTATTGTTCTCTCAATATGATGCTTGCTTAAATCTAGGCGGATTTTCCAATATCTCTTTAAGTATTAATAATAAAAGGATAGCTTTTGATATTGCTCCGGTAAATATTGTTTTAAATAAATTAGCTCAGCAATTCAATAAAAATTTCGATGAAAACGGAGATTTGGCCAAAGCAGGAAAAATCAACGATGAATTATTAGTTCAGCTTAATTCATTAGAGTTTTATCAAAGACCCCATCCAAAATCGTTAGGAATTGAATGGTGTAATGAACATATTTTCCCATTATTCGAAAGTATTGAAACAACTGATATCTTAGCTACTTTTACAGAACACGTAGCACAGCAAATTTCTAATGTTTTTAATGAAAATCAATTAAAAAATGTTTTGTGCACCGGAGGCGGAACTTTCAATCTGTATTTAATTGAAAAAATAAAGAATAAAACCAGCACTGAAATTATTATTCCTAAAAAGGAACTGATAGAATACAAAGAAGCTTTAATCTTTGCTTTTATGGGCATTTTAAAGCTTAATCATGAGATCAATGTTCTTTCATCTGCAACAGGCAGCTCTCACGATCACAGTTCCGGAATTTTCGCATAAAAAAACCTTCATTGCTGAAGGTTTTCTATTTTTTACTTGTAAGCTTCGATCTTATCTGTCAAAGTATTGATAAAGTTCTGAAGAGGTTTTTCTACCATCATTTTGATAAATGGATTGAATTTCCCTTCAAATAACATCTGTACTTCTGTCTGATTTTCGTTGATTGGATTTATAGTAGCCGTCAATGCAAAATCTAAACTAGAACTTGCAGACTTTAAAACTGCTTTCTGATCGGTAACTTCATCAATTTTTAAAGCGATTTCCGGCATTCCTTGCAACCCGAATTTAAATCCGTCTTCTCTAGTTTCAAACTTTTGAAGACCATCCGGCATAAAATCTTTATAATTTTCCGGAGATTTTAGGAGTTCTACCAACTCTTTAGATGATTTATTGACAATAATCTTTCGTCCTTCTAAATTCATTTTTTATTTTTGTATTTAAATTCTTAATTATTACAAATGTATAAAGTTTTTGTGAACGAAAAAAAATTATTGCTATCCAAACAATCTGAAAACCTGGAAAAAATGCTTGGGTATGAAAACGTCACAACATTGGAGATCGCACTTGATCTTCTGGAAAATACTTCTATTAAAGAATTGAATGTTTATGGAGAAAACATTGAGGAAATATGGGCAGAGTTTCAGGGTCTTTTCAGAATTATTGAAGCTGCCGGAGGAATTGTGAACAATCCTGATGGAAAAGTTCTGTTTATCAAAAGACTTGGAAAATGGGATCTTCCGAAAGGCAAAATGGAAAAAGGAGAATCCCGTGAGGAATCTGCGGTACGCGAAATTGAAGAAGAAACAGGCTTGAAAGATGTAGAATTAGTACGGTTCATCAATACTACTTATCATATTTATATCGAAAGAAATGGCGACAAAGTACTGAAGTGCACCCATTGGTTTGAAATGAACTTCAAAGGTGAAGATACTTCCAAACCTCAAATAGAGGAAGGAATCACTGAAGTAGCCTGGAAAAATACCTCTCAGATCGAAGAGGAAGTTTTCCCAAGTACTTTTAAAAATATCAAATTGATTATAAAAGAGTTTTGGAGCACAAAAGCTTAATAAACAGCTATTACCAAATAAAAAAGTTCACATAAGTTTTTTTCTTATGTGAACTTTTTTAATATCTGTTACTTTATATAGAAATGTTATCCTAAATAAAATCAATCGATTTTTCTAATGCAACTCCTCTTGAACCTTTTAACAGGATATTTTCGGACTGAATTTTATGTGATTTTAAATATTCAATCAATTCTGAAGTATTTTCAAAAGAGCTTACAGATGTATTGATCTTCTTGAAGTTTTTCCCTACTGTAATAATTTCATTAAATCCTAGTTCCTGAGCTAAATTAAGAATAGTCTGATGTTCTTTTTCACTCTCCTCTCCCAGTTCCAACATATCACCGATAATGATGGTTTTTGAACCTTCAAAAGTAATAAAGTTATGCAGAGAAGCTATCATTGAACTCGGATTGGCATTGTAGGTATCCAATACCAGAGTTCTCCCTTCTTTTTTAACAACCTGAGAACGCATATTGGTGGGAGTATAGTTTTCAATTGCATTTTTAATTTGCATGAAATCAATACCAAAGTGAAATCCTAAACTTGCTGCTGCACAAAGATTGGTAAAGTTGTATTCTCCTGTCAGCTTTGAAACAGCTTTTTGATTGTTATAAATCACCCCTACAAAATGCTCTTCAGAAAATAATCTAAACTGATAATCGGAATTTTCTTTTCCAAAAGTAATTTTAGGTGAATAGTTCTCCGTTTTTTCAACCTGAATAGGATCATTTTCATTGACAACAATGGTTTCATTGTGATTTTTAAGATAATCATACAATTCTGATTTTCCTTTAATCACTCCTTCAAAGCCCCCAAAACCTTCTAAATGCGCTTTTCCAAAATTAGTAATATATCCAAAATTCGGTTGAGATATAGAACAAAGAAGCTCAATCTCCTTTTGATGATTAGCTCCCATTTCAATTACCGCCATTTCATGTTCTGACTTAATAGACAGAATGGTTAATGGAACTCCAATATGGTTATTCAGATTTCCAAAAGTATACTGAACATTGAATTTTTCTGATAGAACTGCGTGAATTATTTCTTTTGTAGTCGTTTTCCCGTTACTTCCTGTAAGGCCAATAATTGGAATCTGCAGTTGATTTCTATGGTAAATTGCCAGCTTTTGTAAAAAATCCAGCGTTGACGGAACATAGAAAATATTTCTTTCTTCGTTTTCAAAATCTTTTTGCTCTACAATAACTGCTAAAGCTCCCTCATCAATGGCTTTCTCAGCAAAAGTTGCCGCATTGAAATTTTCTCCTGAAAAAGCAAAGAAAATATCATTAGTTCCTATTTTTCTGCTGTCAATAACTGCCTTTTCGGATCTTAAAAATAAAGGGTAAAACTGTTCTACATTCATACATCAAAAATAAAAAAACCTTCCAAAATTTTGGAAGGTTTTTTAAATTTATTTTGATAAATATTATCTTCTAGTTCTATTCTTATCATTAGTTCTAGCATCCTGAGCTACACGGAATCCAACCCAGCCATACGCTGTATTTTGATTCTTGTATCTTCTTTGTCCCGGATCTAACCAATAAGCAGTGTCTTGCCAAGAACCTCCTTTTACTACTCTTACATCGTTAGAGATAGCAGATGTTCTGTCTTTTGTATCTTTCTTTAAAATTACTTTACCGTTTGCATCTACAATGAATCTCTGCTTAGGAGAATTGTACATATCATAAGTAGTAGCAGAATCTGCAGCATTTCTATAGTCTAGAGAAGATTGTCTATCACCATCTCTGTAGTTTCTATAGTCTGCAATTGTTTGTCTTTCGAATTGACCTGGTAAGTTTCTGTAAACTAATCTACCATCAGCCAATGTATCATATTTGATGTTGCTTTCGTCAACCATTTTGTAAGTACCGTCTCCGTTTCTTACAATTGCCTGAGGCATATTTCCTCTATAATAGTTGAAATCACTGTAATCTTCATCAATAATAGGTCTGTAAACATCTGCCGTCCATTCTGAAACGTTTCCGTACATACCATAGATACCGATATCGTTAGAAGGATATTTTCTTACGTCAGCTGTCAAAGCAGATCCGTCGTTTTTCCATCCTGCAGGTCCAGAGTAGTCACCTTTACCTTGTTTGAAGTTTTCAAGTAACATTCCTTTTTCTCTACCTTTAGTTCCTCTCAATCTTTCGATTCCAGGAGCTTTACCTTGGTAGTTGTTATATTCTCTGTTTTTCTCCATTCCAAGAGCTGCATATTCCCATTCTACTTCAGTAGGAAGTCTGAATTTTTGAACCATTGCAGAACCAGGAGAAGCATTAGCAGCAAGAAGTCTTTGGTTGGTAGTTTTCATACCAGATTTTTGCTGTTTTCTCTGCTGATTAATATATCCTTGCATTTCCGGATCATTCGATTTGAATTTATCCATATTGAAAGCTGTACCACCTTGGTTATTAGATTCATTGATATATAAATCTTTTGCGATGATACCAGCATTCATTAATGCTTTTTCGTTTGCTCTATCTGTTAACCACTCACAATATCTGTTTGCTTGCGTCCAAGAAACTCCAACTACAGGATAGTAGTCATATTCCGGAGAACGGAAATATGTTTCGTTGAAATCGTTTCTAGATAGTTTGTTATCCCATAACAAAGTATCTGGCAAAGCACCATTGTAAATTTCTTTGAAACTTGGATCACTTGGAGGGAATACATACTTCAACCATGTAAGGTATTCGCGGTATTCATAGTTAGTAATTTCAGTTTCACCGATAAAGAATGAACTTACCTGCATTCTACGAGGTGAGTTATTCCAGTCATGCATAACATCATCTTTCACTAATCCCATTGTAAAAGTTCCACCTTCTACATATACCATTCCCGGCCACCCTTTTTGCTGTTGTTGCTTTCCTGCAAAAAACCAACCCTGTTTTTCGTTTGGCTTCCAACCTGTCTTGCTGACAAATTTTTTAGTACCACCTCCTTTGCTGGTACCCGAACCTCCACAACTGGTTAATGCAAGTGTAGAACTCAATGCTATTAATGAAAACAACTTTAGTTTTTTCATAGTCGATTTAAATATTTTCAAAGTACAAAGAAAAAATAAATTATTCAATAAATCAAGTAAAGATTTGATTTTTTTGAAAAACGATAACAAATTAATTTTATTGTATCACAATTTAATTATAAATTTTCATTTATTTTGTAATTCAGAAATTTCAATAATAAATATGAGACAAAAAGTATCGCTTTTATTCCTATTCGCTTTTGTATCATCCCTTTGGGCTCAAAGAACATCCATTGAATGGAGCGGCTCTAAAATCCAAGACTTTGGTGAAACAAAACTGAATCTCCCAAATTTCAAAAACGAGGGGTTTTCATTTGGCCAAAATAATATTTTTATATCAACTAGACAAAAAATAGGGGAAAGAGATTTAAAAGTTTCAAAATTGAACTGGGAGACCGTTTCTCTCAAAGAATTGTACGAGATTAATAAGGATCTTCTTCCTACTAATGACATTGCAGATATAAGCTATTATTACTTCGAAGGCGAAAGATATGCGAGTATTTCTGTTGCCTTATTCAAGAGAGAGAAAGGAAAGGTATTAAGACTTGCTTCATTTGATGTAAATGAAACTACTATCAGTGCAAAAAACATCGCTGCTAAAGTGGGAAGTACAGTCAATCCGCTTTCTACCGGAACTTTTTATAAAATAAAAGTTGATAAATCGGGGATTTTTAAAATTACCACTCAATTTCTAAAAGACAATGGAATTAATCCGGCTAACATAAATCCTAAGAACTTCAGAATTTATGGAAACGGAGGAATCATGCTTCCTGAACATAATCAAGATGTGAGATACAGTGCTCTTCAGGAAAATGCCATTCAGGTAGCAGGAGAAGATGATGGCGTGTGGAATGATAATGATTACGCCATTTTTTACGCACAGGGACCTAATGGATATAATCTTTATGACAAATCAAACGGAAATGGTTTTAAGAGAATTGAAACAAGAAATAATGTAAGTAATAACTTAAAAAACATTTACGAAGATTATTCTTATTATTTTATCAACTTCGATAAAGGGGCAGGAAAAAGAGTCCAGTCAGCAGATATCAATCTTCCTACTACTCCGCTTATTACGAGGTACGATAATTACCAAGTAGTTAATAATGACCAAAAAAATCTTTTGAAAATTGGTAGAATCTGGGTGGAAGATTCTCCTTTCACTACTGATAAAGCAATCACTTTTACAACAAACTCACCAATACAGAGTGGAGATATAGTACGATACAAAGCACAGGTAATTGGATTTAAGTCCCAACAAAATTCAATTGAATTTAACATAAATAACCAAAACCCTGCAACAGGCGTTGTTCCTCCAAATGATCCAAACTATGCTTATGATTATCTTCCATTAAGATATGAAGGAACTTTAAATAATTTACAAGGAAACCAAATAACCCTTACCTGTAAGCCCAATATAAGTACAAATCCCAACGGAGTATTTTATTTTGACTATTTAGAAGTTCAATATAAAGAAAACTTAAGTTTTAACGGTTCACAAATGAATTTTAGAGACTTCTCCCTTGTAAGTGGAAGTAACACTTCTTATGGCTTCAGTATCAATAATGCTTCAAATATAGAACAAGTTTGGGATGTTACTGATATTACAAACGCTACTAGAAGAGTAAATAAAGCAACAGGAAATACTATTTTCAGTTTTGGCTATGTTGCTTCAGATTTGAATTTTAACAACGAGTTTGTAGCTTTCAGAGCTGATGCAGCTTATTCACCTCAATTTGTAGAAAGAATCGGAAATCAAAATCTATCCGGATTACAAAATGTAGATTATCTAATCCTTACCACTCCTGAAATGATGGGACAGGCTCAAAGATTAGCAAATTATCATCAAACAAAGAATAGCTTCAATGTGCAGATAGTAGATATTAATAAAATCTATAATGAGTTTGGGAGCGGAAGCAGGGATCTTACCGCGATCAGAGATTTTGTGACTAAACTTAATACCCCATCGGGAAGTTTAAAATATGTTTTTTTATTAGGAGATGCTTCTTATGACTATAAAAACAGAATTTCAAACAATACGAATATTGTTCCAAGTTACCAAAGTGAAGATTCTCAAGATTTTGTAAGCTCTTTTGTTACAGATGATTATATTGTAATGACAAGTCCACAACCTTTAAGCAATATATTTATTTACAACAATTTACCAGATCTTCCTGTAGGTAGAATCCCTGCTGCCAATGTAACAGAAGCAACCAATATGATGGATAAAACATTGGCATATTATAACTCTTTGTCCGGTCAATCTACTCCTTTTGGAGAATGGAAAATGAAACTTGATTTTGTTGTAGATGATGATAACGATGGTGGTGTTCCATTCCATACGGTAGTGAATAACACTTTATCTAGTACATTTGAAACAGGAACCAATCTTAAAGAATACAATGTAAGAAAATTATATTTAGACGCATTCCAAGCTCAAAGTACTGCAGGAGGGCAGCGTTATCCACAAGTAAATCAAGCAATATCCAATGATATAGGAAATAGTCTTTATCTTTTCTATTTCGGGCATGGAGGAATCAATGGTTGGTCACAGGAAAGAGTTTTAACCTCTGATGAAGTACAAAACGCTAATAATTTTTCTACTGTTTACAGTAGATTCCCATTCGTTTCAACCATTACCTGTGAGTTTACGCTTTGGGATGAACCTAGTACTTTTTCTGTAGGTGAGCAATTTATAAAGCTAAAGCAAGGAGGTGCTGCTGCTATGATTACCTCAAGCCGTGCAGTAGGCGTAGATTATGGTATAAAGTTTACTAATCTTTACACTCAAGAAATGTTTAAGCTTACCAATGATGACTTTATCACGATTGGAAATGCACACTTAAATGCAAAAAAACTTAAACCCGGAGATTCTAACCACTTAAAAGTAAATTTTCTGGGAGATCCTGCTATGAAATTAAGCAGGCCTCAAAGACTATTAGTAATAGACAATATAGAAACTCCCGTTCCCGGATTAATAAGAGGTCTTGATTTTGTGAAAATAAAAGGGCACATCAATAATCCGAATGGAAGTACCAATACGACTTTCAACGGAAGAGTTGTGATCAACATTTTTGATAAAAGGCTTAATAAATCTACATTAAACAATGATGGAAATCTAACGCCTATTTTGAATTACACAGAAGAAGGAAGTGCTATTGTAAAAGCTTCAGGAACGGCTGTAAACGGAGTATTTAACATTGAGTTTTATGTTCCGAAAGACATTAATTATGCAGTAGGTCAAGGTAGATTATTAGGATATGCAGACAATAAAGCGACTGACGTCTTCAACAATCAGGCAGTACAAGTAGGAGATATTAATCCTAATGGAATCAACGACAGTGAACCGCCAAAGGTAAAATTGTATATGAACAATACCAACTTCGCAGACGGTGGTATTACAGATCAGAATCCTATGTTGCTTGCTTGTGTTACCGATGATACAGGAATAAATTCTACAGGATCTGGTATTGGTCACGATATTACCGTATATTTAGACGGTCAAATTATCAATACCGTAGTACTGAACGATTTTTATTCATCAGGAGAAGGAAACGGATGTTTAAGTCCTAGCTTAGCAGATTATCAAAAAGGAAATGTAACCTACCCTTTCAGAAATCTAGCCATAGGGCAACATCAATTAACATTTAAAGTTTGGGACATAAACAATAATTCGACAACTAGTACGTTAAATTTTGAAGTTAAGGATGAAGCCGACCAGCATTTAATAATTAAT
Organism: Chryseobacterium tagetis; assembly: GCF_016735585.2. Classification (GTDB taxonomy): domain Bacteria; phylum Bacteroidota; class Bacteroidia; order Flavobacteriales; family Weeksellaceae; genus Chryseobacterium; species Chryseobacterium tagetis. The sequence continues at coordinate 176,331 of NZ_JAERSE020000003.1, read as the reverse complement.
AGACCATTAAACTGGCCGAATCCGTTTACTAATAAAACATATATTCAATTTGAGCATAATTGTGATGATATTTTAGATGTACACGTTCAAATTTATACCATAACAGGAAAATTAGTAAGAACTTTAACACAGGCAGTTGTTGCAGAACCTTTCCTACAGGGCTTTAGAACACCTCGCCAAGCAATAGAATGGGACGGAAAAGACGATTTTGGTGATACAGTAGCAAAAGGTACGTATATTTTTAAGATATTTGCAAAAAGTCAAAATCAAGAAAAATGTAAAGGAAGTGCTACAGCTGTAGAAAAAATGGTACTTTTGAAATAATTTTAAAATGACAAAAACAATAATATTAATAAAAAACTGATAATATATTAAAAGACAACATATGAATTTAACTACTAAACTGCTATTAGGAATAGGTTTAAGTGCTGGTTTTTTAGGCTATTCACAAGATCTGAGCAAGGTGAATCCTGTATTGACCGGAGCTCCTTTTCTAAGAATTGCACCAGACGCGAGAGCCGGAGGTATGGGAGATCAAGGGGTTGCTACTTCTCCCGATGCATTTTCTCAATTTTGGAATGCCGCAAAATACCCTTTTAGCAGAACAAGTTCTTCCTTTGGTATCAACTATACACCATATATGGGAAAACTTACTAATGATGTTTTCCTTCTTTATGCAGCTTTTCATAAGTTTTTAGGACAAGAAGAAAGGTCTACGATCTCTGCGAGTATTTATTATTTCAATATGGGAGAGGTTAACCTTACATCTTTCGTAGATAACCAAGTACAGTCTAATGGAGTTTCTAAACCCAACGAATTCTCGATTGACGTTGCTTATGGTCTAAAACTTTCAGACTCTTTCTCTGCTGCTGTTACAGGTAGATTCATCCGTTCAGATTTAGCCGGAGGATTCAACACCGATACAACATTAAAACCTGCTAACTCTTTTGCTGTAGATGTTTCTGCATACTATACATCTCCTAAATTTTCCAGCTTTGGAAATATGGATGGTAAATTGAATGGAGGTTTTGCACTCCAGAACTTAGGTCCTAAACTAGACTATACAGGTAATGAAGAATCTAGATCTTATCTTCCTACAATGGCAAGATTAGGTTTAGGATATGATATGTATCTTGATGATTTAAATAAAATTGGTCTTAGTGTAGAAGGTTCAAAAATTTTGGTTCCGGGTGCTGAATATATTGGAATTGATCCAAATACAAGACAGCCAATGTACGCAGTTCCGAATGTAGGGCCTATCGCAGGGATTGGGAAATCTTTCAAAAACAAAAACTCTATCATGATGAGTGGAGCATTAGAATATTCTTATGACAATGCTTTCGCTGTGAGAACAGGTTACTTCCACGAAAGTGAAGAACAGGGAGCAAGACAATATGCTACTGCAGGTATCGGATTAAAATACCGTTCTTTCGGACTTGATGTGTCTTACTTGATCAATATGTCTAAAATTAATACAGCCTTAGATAACACACTTCGTTTCGGTTTAACCTGGAACATCGGAGAAGAAACATCTAATGTAGATTATTAAATAAACATAATATAAAAGCTCAAAAAAGTCTCATTTTTATGAGGCTTTTTTCTTTTCCAATAATTATTTTTGTACTATGAACTATTCATCCGAGCTCAAAAAATTTGTCACCAGTCAATACGTGTATTCTGCCATCAGAATTACATTGGCGACAGTTTTGCCATGCTTAGTTCTTGCACACTTCGGAATTTTAAAAGAATACTTCCTGTTTCCTCTGGGAACAAGTTTTGTGGCTTTAACAGATCAACCTGGTCCTTTTATCCGTAGAAGAAATGCTTTAGCCTTTGCTATTATCTGCTTTATTGTCGTTGCCCTCATTGCGAGTTTGGTCATGACAGTTAAAATTCTTGTTTTTGCCGAGATCATCGTTTTCGGAATGTTCTTTTCCTTAATTGGCGTTTACGGACAAAGATTAGCCGCAGTAGGTTCACTTTCTTTGGTTGTACTTGCTATTTTTATTGATGGGCATCTTACCGGGGCTGATATTCTTAAAAGTTTATTGATTTTTGCTTCAGGCTGTATCTGGTTTTTATTAATATTCTTAATTGTAACAACCATTCAGCCTTATAAATTGGCAAGCCAGATGATCGGTGAAAACTATCTTCAACTCGCTGAGTTTTTAAAAATAAAAGCCAATTACTATCAAAAAAATCCGGATTTTGATAAACTTTCTATACAAGTTATTGCCAAGCAGATTGGAATAAAAAATCTGCAGGAAGATACGCGCGAGACAGTATTCAAGACAAGAACCATTGTCAACGAATCTACCACAACCAGCCGTTTGCTGATGTTGATGTTCCTGAATTCTATGGATCTTCACGAAAAGCTTATGACCTCTGAAAGTGATTATCAAAAATTACAGCAGAGTTTTGATGACAGTATGATCTTGGTCAACATTCATGATTATCTTAATCTGCTTGCCGACGAAATCACCAACATCGGAATCGCTCTTCAGATCGGAACCCGAGCAAAACCTATGTTTGATCTGGAACTGGAATTAAAAAACTTAAACCATCTTTATTTTGATTTAAGAAACGAACGCATCTCACCCGATAACTTTGAGAATTTCATGATTTTGCGCCAGATATTAATGCGTATCGATGAGATTACCAAAGAGATCAACGAAATATATAAGGTCTTTTCTCAAAATGTAAAGCTGGCAAAAAGTCTTTCTACAGGATTGGATCTTAGAAAATTTATGCCCAATGAAGAGAAACTTAATTTTAAAGTTTTAAGGAATAACATATCCTTTTCTTCATTGCATTTTCGTCATGCCTTAAGAATTACGATAGCTTTATTAGTAGGCTATTCCTTTTCATTATTTCAGTTTTTAGGAATTGGCCATACTTATTGGATCTTAATTACCATTACGGCAATTTTGAAACCCGCCTACTCCATCACCAAAAAAAGAAACCTGCTCCGTTTATACGGAACGATTGCCGGTGCCATCATTGCGTATGGAATTCTGCATTATGTACATATTAATGAGGTTTTGTTTACCATTCTTCTTTTAAGCATGGTGATGTGTTTCAGTTTCTTAAAAGGGAGATATTTTTGGGCCGTTTTATTTATGACCATCTATGTATTTCTGAGCTTCAATTTTTTAAGCCCCGGAAAGGTAAATATTATTTTCAAAGACAGAATTGTGGATACTATGATCGCCGGAATCATCGCTTCATTAGTTTCTTATGTTGTGCTTCCTGTTTGGGAACATACGCAGAATTTAGAATTAATGAAAAAATCTGCAGAATCTAATTTCCTTTATTTCCAAAGTGTGATCTCCAAATTCCTGGAGGAAGATTTTGATATTGAAGATTATAAAATGAAACGTAAAAATGCAATCATTTCATTAGCCAATCTTTCCGACAGCTTTCAGAGAATGATTTCTGAGCCTAAAAATCAGCAGAAAAAACTGGAGGTCGTTCATCAGTTTGTGGCAACTTCTCATTTGATTACCGCTTATACCGCCTCTCTTTCCCAATATATAAAAAATGATGAAAAATATCCTGAAATAGATGCAGAAGGATGGGGTAAAAAAATAGAGGCAGAACTTCAGCAGGTTTCCAATCTTTTGAATGGAGATACCATCAGTGAGTCTTTGAAAATGGAAAGCCGTATCGAGCCCGAAGATTCTTCTTTTGATGATTTAATTTCAAAAAGAAAAACTGAACTTGCAGACCATGAGGCTAGAAACCAAAGAGACCCCAACAAAATTTCGCACTTGACCGAACTGAAAAACGTTCACGATATTTTAGAACTTATTTATGATGTGGCGAAAGAACAGCGAAAAGTGATTGAAAAATACAGAAACGAATCAGAAAATGAGACCGCTTCTGAGATTATTCCTCAACAATCGTAAAACAATAGTCATCAAAAAACTCCACTCTGGCTTTTAATTCATCAGAGATCTGATCATCATGTACCCTGCATTTTATCTGATAAAGATGTTTTAATTCAAACGGTCGAACTTCGTAGTGTTTTTTCAAAGACCAGTGTTTGGAATGATGAATTTTATACATACTTTCTTTCACGCTCCAAATGATCGTGTAAAAAGTAACTTCATTATCAAAAGGAATAAATCCTCTCTCATTCTCGTAAGTAAACTTATCAATTACCCTTAAAATCTTAGGATTGAATCTCTCCAAATCAATCCCTATTTTATTTTTAGAAATGGCAATCGCAGCAAAAGGAAAAGAATGGGTGATAGAAATCTCGGCATCTTTTGGGGAAAGAAAAGGTTCTCTTTCTTTATATAGAATTTTTGAATTGGGTTTCAGCCCTTTCAATAGTTTTCGAACCATTAATACCTCCAATAGTTTTTTCGGATGATAATCTTTCACTTTTTCAGCATTTTCAGGCTCTAAAAGTTGATGAATGTCCAAGTCTTCAGTTTCATCGTATTTCCATACGAGAATAGTGGCGTTGTCATCAGAAAAATCGCGATAAAGAGGCATTGAATGATTTTATTCTGTAAAAGTAATAAAAAAGATAATGATTCCCAATTTGATACAATCAGTAAGGTTTCATCATAAAAATGGGTTGATTCATTTCTGAAAAAACCCATTTTATTTATCTATATACTTGAATTTATTTTGTCTGATGATTCACATCATTTCTGTGCTCCATAATTTCAAGATTTTCATCTACGAAATAGGCACTTCCGAATCCGTTCACATAAGAACCTTTCACCGGATGAAGCCCGATTAAAATAAAATCTTTCATTTCAGCAATTACATCTACTACTTTCCCATGAGTTTCTTTTAATTGAGAAACAACCGTATTCCATGTTTCAGAATCTCTTTCAACTTGAGAAGTTGATGCTTCGATTGTTAATCTTTCACGAGCGTAAATTTGCTTTGTTGCAGATTCGTCTTCAATAAACATTACTGAAGTTTTTCTCCCGTCCGCAAGATTTTTAGTATGTTTTGCCATGAATGAAACCAAGATATAGAACGTATTCTCCACCTGTACAAATGGTGCGTAGCTGGAATTAGGAGTTCCTTCTGCATCTACCGTTGCCAAAATTACACTTTTACTTCTCCCAATTAATTCCTTTACTTTCGGTGCTAATGGTTTTGCCTGTCTTTGAGCTTCTTCCTGAGTATTTGTATGATTCATAATAATGATTTATTTCTACAAAAATAGTTTATTTAGAATAAAGAAAAATAATTTCAGGTATGTATAATTTCATATAATTGAATCTTATTCAGCGTTTTTATATCTAGATTATATGTTGTAATTTTGCAATTCGTTATAAACCGAATTTTAAAAAATTATTCATCAGATATGAGTACTACAACACAATACGTTCCTTATAAAGTAAAGGATATTTCCCTAGCAGAATGGGGAAGAAAAGAAATTACCCTTGCAGAAGCTGAAATGCCTGGTTTGATGGCTATCCGTGAAGAGTACGGTCCGTCTCAACCATTAAAAGGAGCAAGAATTGCAGGATGCCTTCACATGACGATCCAGACTGCAGTTTTGATCGAAACTTTGGTTGCTCTTGGAGCTGAAGTTACCTGGTCTTCTTGTAATATTTTCTCTACTCAGGATCACGCTGCTGCTGCTATTGCTGCTGCAGGAATTCCTGTTTATGCATGGAAAGGTCTTAATGAAGAGGAATTCGACTGGTGTATTGAGCAGACTTTATTCTTTGGTGAAGACAGAAAACCATTGAACATGATCTTGGATGATGGTGGAGATTTAACCAACATGGTTTTTGATAAATATCCTGAATTCACAAAAGATATCAAAGGACTTTCTGAAGAAACTACAACCGGAGTTCACAGATTGTACGAAAGAATGAAGAACGGAACTTTGGTAATGCCTGCAATCAACGTAAACGATTCAGTAACTAAATCTAAATTCGACAACAAATACGGGTGTAAAGAATCTGCAGTAGATGCTGTAAGAAGAGCTACAGACGTAATGTTGGCTGGAAAAAGAGTGGTAGTTTGCGGATACGGAGACGTAGGTAAAGGGACGGCTGCTTCTTTCAGAGGAGCGGGTTCTATCGTTACTGTAACTGAAATTGACCCAATTTGTGCTCTACAGGCTGCAATGGACGGTTATGAAGTAAAAAGATTAGATACTGTGGTTGATAACGCAGATATCGTAATCACGACTACAGGTAACTTCAACATTGTAAGAAAAGAACATTTCTTAAAATTAAAAGATAAAGCGATCGTTTGTAACATCGGGCACTTCGATAACGAAATCGATATGGCTTGGTTAAATGAAAACTATGGCCACACGAAATCTGAAGTTAAGCCACAAGTTGACATCTACACCATTGAAGGTAAAGAAGTAATCATTCTTGCTGAAGGTAGATTGGTAAACTTAGGTTGTGCTACAGGTCACCCATCTTTCGTAATGTCAAATTCTTTCTCTAACCAGACGTTGGCTCAGATCGAACTTTGGAACAACTCTGCAGCTTACGGAAACGAAGTATATATGTTACCTAAGCATTTAGATGAAAAAGTTGCTGCTCTTCACCTTAAGAAATTAAGCGTAGAATTGGAAACTCTTTCTCCTGAACAGGCTGAATATATCGGTGTAGATGTGAAAGGACCATTCAAACCTGAATATTACAGATACTAATATTTTCTAATTTTAGTCAATAATAAAAACTCTCCAATAACTTGGAGAGTTTTTTTGTTTTTAATCATAAGATAGTTAAAATGTAAAGAATCTTTCCCATTCGGTAAGAAATACCTAATAAAAATTCAACATCAATAAAAAACATATATTAAATATTCATTAAATAAGTTATTTTTACAAAACAATTCATCACTAAATATTGAAATATGTTTAAAAAACTATTAACTGTTCTCTTATTTTCATTACTTTTTCAAAGCATTTCAGCCCAAAATGAGTTCATCACCATCTGGAAACCTAATATGATTTCCAACATGGTTGTTACAGCTCCTTATCCTGCAGGTTCTAATCAAATATGGTTTCCCGGAATTGGCAGCAACTATACTATAAACTGGGAAGAGGTAGGCTACCCTTCTCACAACGGCACCATGAATAATGTAACATCTACTGCACAGGTGTTAATCGATTTTGGAACTTCATTAAATCCTACTACTGCTCAAGCAACCTATAAAGTAAAAGTAAGTAACGGAAACGGATCTTTTCAGAAGATGCTTCCCTCTGAAATTGGAACAACCGGGTGGATATTTAATGGGAACATTGATAAGCTAATGGAGATTTCACAATGGGGAAACATTCAATGGACTTCTATGAATAATGCTTTTGCCAACTGTTACAATGTTAAAAATACAGCATCAGACATACCCAATTTATCTAATGTTACCGATATGTCTGGAATGTTCAGAAATGCTACCAATTTCACATCCATTATTTCAATAAACAACTGGGATACTTCGTCAGTTCAAGATATGTCTTATTTATTCTCCGCAACATTAGTATTTAACTCTCCTCTTGGGAATTGGAATACTTCCAATGTTACTACTATGTCGAATATGTTTTCGAATGCAAAAATTTTTAATCAGCCTCTAAACACTTGGCAGACTTCTAAAGTGACAGATATGACCGCGTTGTTTAAGGGCGCACAAGCATTTGATCAGCCTTTAAATAATTGGAATACCTCAATGGTTACAAGTTTGGTCGATATTTTTAGCAATGCAAAAGTATTTAATCAGCCAATTAATAGTTGGGATACTTCAAAAGTTACCGATCTTACCGGAGCTTTTGGGTTTGCAACGAATTTTAATCAACCTTTAAATAACTGGAACACTTCAAATGTCACAAAGCTTACCCGGACTTTTATAGGTGCGGTACTTTTTAATCAGAATATCAATAGCTGGAATACATCAAAAGTTACCGATATGTCTTATACCTTCTCGGAAGCTATGGCGTACAATCAGCCATTATCATCATGGGATACTTCTCAGGTTACCAATATCTCTTATATGTTTCATTTTATTCCTGTCTTTAATCAGCCAATCGGAAACTGGAACACAGGAAAGGTAACCAATATGGAGCATATTCTTCACGCATGTACTGCTTTCAATCAATCATTAGAAGATTGGGATGTTCACGCTGTCACCAATATGGATGTCATGTTCACTTCAGCAACTTCGTTCAACTATCCTTTAGAAAAATGGAATCTCAACTCATTGACAACTGCTGCCGTAATGATCAATTCAGCAGGAATGGATTGCGTTAATTACAGCAAAACGTTGGTTGGATGGGCTAATAACAGCAATACTCCTAACAATATAAATTTGGGGTTTGTTTCAGGTTTAACCTATTCAAACAATATAGCTTCTTATAGAGATACCCTTCTCAATTCAAAAGGATGGGCGTTTACCGGAGACATTTCTGGTGCGTGTGAATTTCATTTAGGTGTTTCAGACTATGAACATGATAATGAATTTTCGGTATATCCAAATCCTGCCACCGATGTTCTTTATCTTAAAAATATAAGAGATATTAAAAGTTACAAAATCCTTGATTTTAGCGGAAGAATTATCATACAGAATTCATTGAATAGTAATCATATTAGTATAAAAGAACTTAAAATCGGGAATTATATCCTGATGATCACTACTTCTGATAAGACCTATACTGTCAAATTTATAAAACAGTAAAAATGTAGTTGAATGTGGTTTCTTACTTTCTTACAATAAAGTTTCTGAACCCAAATTATCATAAACAGTCAAATAAAAATGATATATTTGAAACCTTTAACAAAAACATATATAAATGAAAAAACAAGGAGTATCGAATGCATTTGTTGCAGCATCCTGGATTGCTTTAGGAGCAGGAATGATTGGTTTTATCGTAGGTTTAGTAAGAGCTGAAATGCAGCTTAATGAAAAAGGGTATTATTTTACCATTTTATTATACGGTCTGTTTGCCGTGGTTTCTCTCCAGAAAGCTGTCCGTGATAAATTAGAAAATATTAAAGTAACCGATATTTATTACGGTATCTGTTGGTTTGCTACTTTATCATCCATTATTTTGTTAGCTATCGGATTATGGAATGCCACGATCCTGCCAAGCGAAAAAGGATTCTACGGATTTGCCTTTTTACTGGCTCTTTTCGGAGCAATTGCGGTCCAGAAAAATACAAGAGACAATATGATTCAGGAATAAAAAGAAAACTCTCCAATTACGGAGAGTTTTTTTATTTTAATTATTTATCGTAGTGATTAGGATGTTTGGCTTTAATATCATCCACTGTTCCCAACACTTTATCTTTCAAAGAATCCTGATATTTCTGAAGATTTTCCGCAACATTTTCATCAGAAGTCCCCAAGATCTTTACAGCCAAAATCCCTGCATTCAAAGCTCCGTTTAATGCAACTGTTGCTACAGGAATTCCTCCCGGCATCTGAAGAATCGACAGAACAGAATCCCATCCGTCAATAGAATTGCTTGATAAAATAGGAACACCAATTACAGGCAATGTAGTACAGCTTGCTACCATTCCCGGTAAATGTGCTGCTCCTCCAGCTCCTGCAATAATCACTTTTAATCCTCTTTCTTTTGCTGTTTTTGCATATTCAAACATTCTTTCCGGTGTTCTGTGCGCTGAAACTACCGTTAATTCATACGGAATGTCTAAAGATTTCAAAAAATTTGCAGCCAGTTCCATGATTGGTAAGTCACTCTGACTCCCCATAATAATTCCTACCATCGTCAATTTATTAGATGTTCAAAGATAAAGAATTAATGACTCTCAATGCAAAAAAGCAAAATCCAAATTCTGTTCCCTAAAAAACATTCTCAACTGTACCCATTTGCTTCACTCCAAAATAAATATATTTGTCAGTTACATTTATACCAACCATTGAAAGATTACAAACTTCTTTTTGCTGTTCTTACCGTTGCCGTTGTTTGGGGAACGACATTTTTAGCCATTCGTGTTGCTGTAGAAACCATTCCGGCCTGGTTTGTTGCTGGTATCCGTCAATTTCTGGCTGCCGTTATCATGTTTTTGATATTAATCTATAAAAAACAATTCCGATGGATTGGCTGGCAAAATTTAAAACTCCAGATTATTTTCTCAATCCTCATGCTAGTTATCGCCAACGGAATGACGACCGTAGCAGAAGAAACAGTTTCCAGCAGTTTAGCTTCATTGATTAACGCTGCCTCTCCTATTCTGGTATTTTTAGGAAGTGTAGCCATTGGTCTGCAAAAATTTAGTTATAGAGCTTTAACAGGAGTTCTATTATGCTTCAGCGGAATTCTTTTTATTTTTTGGGATGGTTTAAAAGATTTGGCAAATCCTGATTATAAAATGGGGATTATCTTTCTTTTCTGTGCTATTTCAGGATGGGCTTCAGGAACTATTTTCACTAAAAAACTGAATATACAGACCGGTAATATTTCTTTAAATTTATTTTATCAGTTTTTATTCGCAGGAATTGTACAAATTATTTTTGCGTTCATCTTTTCGGACCACTACAATTTTGAAAACTGGTCAATAAAAAGTATCTCAGCTATGATTTATCTTGCTGTTTTCGGTTCTGTGGCCGCTTTTTTTGCCTTTCATTATGCACTGACAAAAATTTCACCTGTTCAGGTTTCCATCATGGCTTATGTAAATACGATCATCGCAATCTTTTTAGGCTGGCTGATTTTAGATGAAAATATTTCCGCTAAATTTATCATTGCGACGGTTTTGATTATCTTAGGCGTGTTTATTATTAATTATAAACCGGAGATGTTTAGAAAGCAAAAAATTGAGTAATAAAAAAATAGTTTTATACTTTCAAGAGACTTACTTCTTATTTTCAATTAATTACAAGAAAAATTTAAAAAAAAGGATTTAAACAATTAAGTTAAGAATATTAAAATTCTATAAATTATTTTGATAAAAAATAAAATTAAGCTGAACACATTTATATTTGTAGCTTGAAATTAGTTAAATAAACCATGAAAAAAATTATTTTAATCTTTACTCTATCCTTCTCATTACATTTACTTTCACAAACAGATAAAAACGGTAACCCTGTTTTTAATTCAATTACAATTTCTGAAGAAAAAATAAATGATTATCAATTAAATTCTAATTACTATACATTATCAAATAACATTAATAATAAAAATTCTTCTGTTTTCATAGATGAAAAACCTACATTAGATCAGATTGAAGCAGCAGCAACAAAGCTTCCTTCAGATTTCTTCATGATTATTAAGGATAATTCTCCTGTAAATATGGTAATGATAGCAGATAAGCCAGAGCAAAGAGTTTTCTTTATAATTAATCCAGCAACTGGAAATAATGAAATTTTACCTTGTGATATCAAAGGTGATATTACAGAAAACAGAGCTAAAGAAATTATTGAACAAAAGTTTGATAAAAATGCTAAAATAACAGGGAATAAATTATTCTTTAATAATAAAGAATTTGAAATCATAGGTAACAATGAGATTAAATCTAAGGTGAAAAATCTTATCAAAGATAAAAAGTTAAATGAGGGGAAATCTTCAGAAATAAAAATCATGGATAAAAGCCTTCTCAAAAAAATGATTATTGAAGAGTCTAAAGATGGAGGAAAACTAGATTTTTTCTCAGAAATCAAAGGTCATGAAATGGATGCAGTTCAGATAAAAAAAGGAGTTTTCACAACAAATTTGGGTATTGCTCTCTACAAATGGGGACGTGAAAATTACGAATTGGGAGTAAATACTCTAGATGACGCATTAAAAATTTGGGAAGAAATAAAGAATAGAAAACCCAACCAAAGAGAAGCCGAATATATAAAAATGGGATTCAACAAAGAACTTGAAAAGTAGTGTTCAAATGAAAAAAATCTTTACAACTCTTGCCTCACTTCTACTTATACTCATCATTTCAATTACAATCTACTGGAATTTACCCATTGAAATCACCAGGAAATCTGACATCGAGGCTGGAAATACAATTATTAAAAACATCGAAGCTTATCAGAAAGCAAACGGTAAACTTCCTGAAAACAATGATTGGAAAACACTAAAGAAACTAGGTTTTAATTTAGAGAGTTCTGTATCTTATCTCAGTTATGCAACAGATAATCAGGGTAATTTTGAACTGGCTTACCTGGAAGGCTTTGATGGGCCTTATTTATTATGGAATTCCAAAGAACGAAAATGGACCATTGATCAGCCCAAAATCTACAAATAAAAAAGACTGCTCTTCAGCAGTCTTTTTCAATATCATACGTTAGATTATTCAGAAATCACTCTTACCATTCCTTTCACCATCACCAATTTCTCCATCAGCTCTTCTCTGGAATCTGCCAATACATTGATGTGGCCCATTTTTCTTCCCGGTTTGGTCTCTGTTTTTCCGTAAAGATGAATGTACGTTTCAGGAAGTCTCAATACCTCTTCCATTCCTTCGTAAACTACTTTACCTGAAAAACCTTCTGCTCCGACTAAATTCAGCATTCCGCTGTAGATAATCGCATCTGTATCTGCCAAAGGTAAGTTTTTTACCACTCTGTACATTTGCTCAAACTGAGAATTCGCATTCCCTTCCTGACTTTGATGTCCTGAATTATGCAATCTTGGTGCTGTTTCATTTACCCAAACTTTTCCTTCTTTATCTAAAAATAATTCGATCGCAAAAAGTCCTGGAGAATTTACAGCGTTCAGGAATTTTTCTGTGATAGCATTAATTTGCTCTTCAATCTCTTCTTCTAAAAAAACAGGACAAACATTGAAGTCCAATAAATTTAATTTAGGATCAGCAACCATCTCCGTTACAGGAAACGTTTTTGTTTCTCCGTTTTCGTTTCTTGCTACGATCACAGAAAGTTCTTTCTCGATATCAACCAGTTTTTCAATCACGGAGTCTTTTATCCAAAGATTTTTCATGTCTTCCGCATTACGGATCACCTGTACACCTTTTCCATCGTAGCCCCCTGTATTCATTTTTTGCACGAAAGGTAACGGCATTTTGATCTCATCAGAACTTCCGTCCATCACTTCAAATTCAGGACTTGGAATATCATAAGCTTTATAAAACTCTTTTTGAAGAATTTTCTGTTGAATGGTTTTAATAATCTTAGCATTCGGAACCACTTTTATCCCTTGGTTTTCCAACTTAGCCAAAGCATCTGCATTTACGTGCTCGATTTCAATGGTTACCACATCTTTGTCTTTACCAAAGTTTAAAACCGTTTCATAGTCATTGAAATTTCCTTGGGTAAAGTAAGAAATAGTATGGCAAGGCGCATCTGAAGCAGGATCCAGTGTATAAAATTCGTCATCGTATTTTAATGCTTCCTGAATCAGCATCCTTCCAAGCTGTCCTCCTCCTAAAATTCCTATTTTCATTTTTCTTTTATTTTTTCTATTAGATTTTCTTTGGTTTAAAACTTTTAAACGCAATGTTCGCAAAAGTTCTATTTAAATACTAAGTGTTTTTAATTTTGCAAAGGCGCTTCACTCAGCAAAAGTCTTTTATTTAATTTTATCAATGTTCAAATATCCTAACCCCATCGGATTTTTATGACCTTCTACATCTGTTTTCTTTAACACAATAGAATATTTCTCTTTCATTTTTTGAGGAAGAATGTCTGTTACGTTGAAAATATCATCAATATCAACTCCATGCTTATCATCAATATGGCTTACAGCTCCTTCAAACCCCATTGTTTTATAAAATTCGGTAGTTTTTGCTTTTTTGACAATATCTCCCATGGAGGTTCCAACCATCAGATGCTGCTCATGAAATTCTTCAAAAAATCCTTTTTTATAGCCTCCAAGATTAATAAAATACAGTTGCTCTTCGGAAGTTTTTTCACCTTTTTCTACGATTTCCACTTCATATCCATCCGCAAATTGCACTTCCTGATAACAGTCTAAATGAATCTTGCCTTCCGCTTCTTTCCAGAATTCTTTCATATCCGGAACCAGATCTTTTAAGCTTTCCGCAATTCCGAAAAATACATCATGCTGTTCAATATTCCTGCCTTTAGGAGTAGCACCGAGAATAATATAGAATAATTTCAGATCATTTTTCATGCTGCAAAAATACGTTAAATTTATCTTTTTTAAACGTTTGGCAGACTAGCGCAATAGTTTTATATTTGTAGCATGTCAGAAATCATTATTCTCTTCCTAGGAGCAATTTCGGCAGGACTTTTAGGTTCACTGACCGGTTTAGGAGGAGGAGTTATCATCATCCCCTTATTAACGCTGGGTTTCGGCGTTCCTATGCATTATGCAATTGGTGCTTCTTTAATCTCTGTAATCGGGACTTCTTCAGGAGCCGCCGTTGCTTTCGTAAAAGAAGGTTTTACCAATATGAGAATCGGAATGTTTTTAGAAATTGCCACCACCTCAGGAGCAATTATAGGAGCTTTAGTTTCAGGAATGTTGAATCCAAATACGATTGGGATTATTTTTGCCAGTATTCTTCTTCTGACTGTTATTTTAAATTTAAAAGGTAAACCAGATCACCAAGAACCTGTGGTAAAGGGCAGTCTTGAAGATAAATTAGAGTTGTACGGAACTTTTCCTGATAAAGGTGTTATAAAAAGCTATTCTGCAAGAAATACAGTACCCGGATTTTTGATGATGATGTTTGCCGGAGCAATGTCCGGTCTTTTGGGAATTGGTTCCGGAGCATTGAAGGTTTTAGCCATGGATAACATGATGAAATTACCTTTCAAAGTTTCTACTACTACCAGTAACTTTATGATTGGGGTAACTGCTGTAGCAAGTGCTTTGATCTACTTCCAAAGAGGAGAAATAATCCCTGCAATTGTAGCTCCTGTATTGGTCGGAGTAGTTGTGGGAAGTATTATAGGATCAAAAACACTGATGGTTTCAAAAACAAAAAAACTGAAAACATTTTTTGCCATTGTGATCACTATTTTGTCTGTGTATATGATGTATAAAGGTATTACTAAAAGCTTCAGCTAATGAAAAAGACTTTCACAGATGTAGACCTGAACCGCTCCGTCGGAAATCTTCTTAGATTGGGCGTTATTTTATCCGTTGCAACATCATTAATCGGTTTTGTCAAATTATTCTTAGAAGGCTTCAAAATGCCTGAAAAATACTCCAGTCTTGCTGTAGGATCTTCTTCCGAGAAAGTTTGGGGACAGTTTTGGAATTCTCTTTGTAAGGGAGAGGGATCCGCAATTATTCAGTTAGGAATTTTACTTTTAATTATTACTCCTTTAATGAGAATTATTTTTGCTTTAATCGGGTATTTAAAAGAAAAAGACTACGTGTATGTAGTCATTTCTTCGATTGTTTTGGCGATTATGGCAGTTAGCTTCTTTACGGGATACGCTCACTAATTTTTACATTTCATAAAACTCCAGAGGTAACTGATCGGGATCTTGGGTAAAGAAAAATTCTTTGCCTGTAAATTCGTCTATTCTTACCTCTTCGCAATTAAGTCCTTTTTGAATAAGTTCATCGCGCTTTTCATGCACACTTTCAACCGAAAATGCTAAATGCCTCAAACCGCAAGCTTCCGGACGTGAAGGTCTTGCCGGAGGATTTGGAAAAGAAAAAAGTTCAATAACATAATGATCTCCGATAGCAAGATCCAGCTTGTAAGATTGTCTTTCTTCACGATATACTTCACGAATAATATTCAGTCCTAAAATTTCTGTATAAAATTTTTTGGAAACTTCGTAGTCAGAGCCAATGATGGCAATATGATGGATTTTCATTTTTATTTAATTTCTTTACAGTTATCCTTTCTTCTTGTATCAATTATATATTGGATTTTCCACTCTTCATTTTGTTTTACCAACTGAAAGCTATTGGCTCCGCAATGTGAAAATTTGCCTTTAAAATAAAATGAATACGGTGTAAAAACACTTGCGAGATTTCCGTCTATATGAATGGCTTCAATGGTAATTTTTTCATCAAGATCACCTTTTTCTGTTTTAGAAATTGAAGTTATAAATTCCTTTATGTCTTCAGTTTTCACTCCAGTTTTTGTAATCGTCTGAAAAATTGCAGAGTCAGAAAAAGCTGAATTCAATAATTCCGGATCAGCATTTTTCATTCCTAAAAATAAGTTTCGGATGGGCTTTTCGATTTCCTGATTCTGATTTTGCTGTCCGAAGCAAAAACTTCCGGACAATAAAGCAATGGCAAAGATTTTATTCATTTTATTCTGTTTGAATCCGATGAATAAAAATAAGGAAATTTTCTTTTATTACTATTTTAAACTTTACTAAAGAACTTACTATTTTGTCATTCCGTAGGAATCTAAGTTATCTTTTTTACAGTATATCTTCAAATAAGTAATTCTAAAAATCTAAATTAGGATTTACGGATCTTATTAATTCTAACTTTTTATTTCTTGAAAAATTTTTAATCTCTTTTTCTCTTTCAATTGCCTGCTGAACCCAACCAAATTTCTCATAATAAATTAAAAATTCGACATTATACCTTGCAGTAAAACTACTTGAATTTTGCCTTATTGAATGTTGATATAAACGTTGATGCAAATTTCCGGTCACACCTGTATACAAAACAGTTTTTCTTTTGTTTGTGAGAATATAAACATAGTAATTATAAATTCCCTCTGAAAATTCTATCATCTGTGTTATGTTTTAAAATTGTAAAAAGGCTTAGATTCCTACGGAATGACAAATACCATTATCACATCTAATATAACGCAAACTTGTCATTCCGTTGGAATCTAAATTAGCATTAAATAAAAAAACGGACTAAAAAGCCCGCTTTATTTTATATTTAAATTCATTAAAATCTAAAACCTCATCACATCTTTCACCACTCCATTTTTCTGAGTAAATGGTAGAAGCTCCTGATTGATAAAGTCTTCAATTTTGTTTTGTTCCAGATCATTCGGGAAAAGCAAATGTACATTCGCACCAGCATCAAGTGTAAAAAACAACGGTAAGCCGGTAATTCTTCTGAAATCCCAAACTTTGTTTATCACTTCCAACGTCCCTGTCTTCATGAGAATAAATGCGGGATCACTCATCATCATCATCGCGTGAAGTGTTAATGCTTCATGTTCTACCAGTTTGATAAAGCCATGCATATCTCCGTTTCTCAGGATTTCTTTCATAGGCTCGAAATTTTCTCTCGCTTCCAGAAATCTTCTTTCCGCATAAGGATTGGTATTCATCAAACCATGTCCCACCGTAGACGAAACACTTTTCTGTCCTTCATGGATCAGTAAAACCCAGTCATTAAAATTTTTGAAAACATCGTGAATTTCATCATTCGGATATTGTACCGCGAATAAATCTGAACTTCCTTTTACCTGAGATTCTCCCCAAACCACCAATCCATTGTACAAACTTCTGCATGCACTTCCACTTCCCAATCTTGCCAAAAATGATGCTTTTCTTAATGATTCTTCCTCAGAATCTTTTCCTGAAAAAAATTCATCCAGCTGCATCAGACATTTTGCAATTGCTCCAAATCCGGAAGCTGAACTTGCAATTCCTGAACTGTGAGGAAAGGTATTTTCTGTTCTAATGATATATTTCCCCTGTAAAATCCAAGGAAGATATTGCTCTATATTGTTAAAATATTTTTCTATTTTTTCAGCAAACTTAATTTCTTCATTTCCTGATAAAAAAGTCTGTACAGAAAACGGCTCATCCGCTAAAAACTCAACGGTTGTATTCGTTTTACAATGATTTAAGGTATAACTGATACTTGGGTTCGCCGGAATCTGATTGTCATATTTTCCCCAGTATTTGATCAGGGCAATATTTGACGGACAGCTTTCCGAAACCGTCTGATTATTTATTATAAAATCTTTTTTTCCTAAAAATTCCTGTGTCGTTACCATAATTGAGTTTAAATAATAAACTATATTTTTATTTTAGTTATTAAGATATCTTATTACTTCCTGATCATCTTTTACAATATGATCTGTGATATGAAATACATCTTTTATCCAAGGATGATTTATAGCTTCTTCTCTTTGTAAAATTTTTCCTAAAATACGAGTATTCCAAGGAGATTCTTCACCATCCAAAATACTTACACCATAATTCCCTTTATCAAACCATAATCTAAACAAAAATGAGGTTCTACTTTCAGGAATTTCGTTTGTTCCCCATTCTCCTAAAGAAATTAGACCCAAAACATCTTTATCGTCGTGATCTTTAGTAAAACGGATGTAATAAATAGCAAAGGCATAATCATCTTCATAAACAAAACGTGTAAGTCTTACCATTGTGTTTCCACAACAATCACAGATATCATTCACCGGTTCTTCAAATTCAATTTCAATCATAAATTTGCAGAATTATAGTTTAATACATTTTTTCAATCACATCCGCGTATTTTTTCAGCACTACATTTCTTTTTATTTTCAATGTAGGAGTGATTTCTCCGGAGTTAATTTCAAATTCAGCAGGCATTAAAGTGAATTTTTTCACCTTCTCAAAGTCTGATAAATGAGATTGTAATTCTTGTATTTTTTCTTTATAAAAATGAACTACTTTTTCATTCTTCACAACCTCTGTCCAGTTCGTAAACGGAATATTGTTTTTCTTTATAAAATCCTGTAAAAATTCAAAATTAGGAACAATTAATGCAGACACAAACTGTCTTGCTTCTGCAATTAAAACAATTTGCTGAATGAAATTATTATTCGTCAACAAGTTTTCAATCTGTTGCGGAGCAATATATTTCCCGTTGGAAGTCTTCATAAGATCTTTCAATCGGTCTGTAATCGTAAGATTTCCTTTCTCATCAATTTTACCTGCATCACCCGTTTTAAACCATCCGTCTTCTGTAAATACTTTTTGAGTTTCTTCAGGTTTGTTATAATAGCCTTTCATGATCCCGTTTCCTTTGGCCTGGATCTCATCATCCTGACCAATACGGATTTCTACTCCCGGTAAAGCTTTTCCGCTTGTTCCGTGTTCAAAATGAGTTAAAGGGAATAAAGTTAGTGTTGCCGTAGTTTCCGTCAATCCATACCCTACCGTCACATGAATTCCTACAGATTCGAAAAACTTGGTAACTTCCGGTGATAAAGATGCACCACCACAAGGTAAAAACCAAAGTCTTCCTCCCATTCTCTCTTTAATTTTACTGAAAACAAGCATTTCAGCAACAGTTTCTTTTATTTTTAATCCGAAAGGGATTTCCTTTTCGTTTCTTTTTAATTCTGCAGTTTGCCACCCTATTTCTCTTGCCCAGTTAAAGATTTTTTTCTTTAATGATGAACCTTCTTCTGCTTTTTCGAGTACCCCCGCATAAATTTTCTGGAAAAATCTCGGTACAGCGCACATCATGGTTGGCTTTACCTCTTCCAGTGCTTTCGCAATATTTTTCGGATCTTCGAGGAAATATACTCGAGCTCCTCCGTATAAACACAATAAACTCCAGCTTCTTTCGAAAACGTGACTTAATGGTAAAAATGCTAATGAAAGCTCTTCTTCAAAGTTTTTAAATTTAAAAAACTCAAAATGAGCATCGAAAGCATTAATGAAATTTCCGTGTGTTAACATTACCCCTTTCGGAGTTCCTGTTGTTCCAGAAGTATAGATTAGAGTTGCAACATCTCCATCTTCTTTTTTACAGATTTCAAGTTTTAAAGGTGATTTAGCAATAAAATCTTCAAGATAAAAACTGTTGAGTTCTTTTTTGATCCAAACTGCTTTTTTAGAGACAATAATGGTCTGAAGCTGGTTATCTTCTTTTTGTAAAAGTTCCAGACAAGCATCATACTGAGCCTGATTACCTACTAAAATAACTTTAGAATCAGAATCTTTGATGATATATTCTGCCTGTTCTGCATTATTCGTAGAATAAATAGGAACGGTAATCGCGCCTATTGACATCGCAGCAAGATCAAAAATCATCCATTCGGAAGAATTATCAGAATAGATCGCGACTTTATCATTTTCCTGAACTCCCGCTTCTTTCAGTGCATTCGCCGTTTTATAGATAATCTCACTAAATTTTTTCCAGCTTAATTCTTTCCAGGCGGCTTCTTTCTTCTTGAAACCAATAGCAGCTTTTATAGCGTGTTTCTCTACATTTTTATGGATAATTGCTTCTGCAAGATTCATTTATTTCTTCTGCTTTTTGTCGTTAATATAATTCTTCAAATGAAAATCAATACTTTCCGTTAACGGGATAAACTGATAATCAAGTTTTTTTGTGATTTTCTGGTTTGAAATCACATTCAATGCTGATATAGCCTCAATATTAGATTTAGTAATAATCCTCAATGACGGAATCAACCATCCGAAAAGAATATTGGCTAATCTGCCGATGTTCAATTGAAATTTTGAAAGGATTTTAGCATTTTTCAATCCTAATGTTGATCGGATCTGATGTCCTAATTCAGCATATCTTTTATTTTCAGAGATCAGAATAAACCGCTCTCCGAAAGCATTTTTTTCCATCAGTTCAATGGCAATTTTAGCCACATCTCTTACATCTACATAGCTCGTTCCTCCGGAAAATGTAAAACCGTTTTTTTCAAAAGTCGGAAAAATATCTCCACTGCTGTTTCCCCAGTTCCCGCTTCCTACGATCATTCCGGGATTTATGATAATGGTATTCAATCCTTCTGCAGAGGCTCTCCATATTTCCATTTCAGAAAGATGTTTGGAAATGGCGTAAGCAGAATGTTCTTCTTTAGGATTAAAATCGGATGCTTCGTCCAGTTCTCCTTTTTCATTAAAGGTATCCAGCACAGCAATTGAACTTACATGGAGAAATTTTTTCACACCAGAACTGTCACAAGCATATAACAGATTTTCTGTACCTTTTACATTTGTATGATACATTTCTTTTTCATCTTTGGGATGAAAACTCACTTTTGCGGCGCAATGATATACTTCCTCCACCTCTCTCAAAGCATTCTGAAGCGAATGGATGTCATCAAAATCTACATTTACCCATTCAATTTTATTAAAGAAATCATCGGGGTTTTCCGTATAATAAGTATACGAATGTTGTACTTCATTTAAATTGCTTGTCGGCCTTTTAGCAGCGCGTACATTTTTTCCCTTTTTAAGAAGTTCCAAAACAATTATCCTGCCTAAAATTCCGGTTGCACCCGTTACAAAAACCATCGGTTATTTTTACTTGATTGCTGGCTAAATTATGATAATATTTTCAATTGGTAAGTCTTCATTTTCAATAAAAGAATTGATAAAAAATTACCTGTTGCAAATTTGCGATTTTTAAAACATATAATAAGAATAATTAGTCATATTTATGAAAATACTACCCCATATTGGAAAGCACTTTTCAATATGCAGATGTAAAGAAATTTCAGATATTAAACACAAAAAAAAGGAAACTTATCACTAAGTTCCCTATAAAATATAATTTGTTAATATGTCCTACTTATAAATTTTCATAATCTCCGACACTGCTAATGTATTTTTGCTAAATAAAATCAATATTTTGTTTATTTTCAATTACAATAAAAGATTATTTTTAAATTTTCAACAAAACTAATTTACATCTTTTTTCCCACATTAAAGAATAAAATAGGTTTTTAAGAAAACTTTAACAAAGATTAATTCTTTTACAGTGAGATTAATTAATTTGCAAAAAGTCTTTAACCACCGTCATAAAGTCGACAGGATTATCTGCCTGAACCCAATGCGCCGCATTTTTAACGGTGACAAACTGAGCTTTAGGAAACTGCTGTTTTATCGCAAAATGATCCTGTGGAAGAATATAATTTGATTTTTCACCCGCAATAAAAAGAGCTTCACCGTCAAACACTCCATATTTTATAGCATTGGAGACAAATTCATTATACTTTTCCGAAAGTGTTTTAAGGTTGAATCTCCAGTTTAATTTTTTATTTTCATCCCAATACAGGTTTTTTGTAAGAAACTGAATGGTAGATCTTTCAGGAATATACTGGCTTAAAACTGCTTCTACATCATTTCTTGAACCCACTGTATTGAAATCAACGGTTTCTAAGGCTTTAATAATTCCCTGATGATGTGGAGGGTATGCTTTCGGAGAAATATCAACCACAATAAGTTTTTCCACTTTTTCAGGGTATTTTATCGCAAACTGCATCACCGCTTTTCCACCTAAAGAATGCCCCAGAACAAAAGCTTTCTCCATTCCATAATGATTCATATAGTTAGCAATATCATCCGCTAAATCATCATGAGACATATTTTCAGAATGAAAACTTCTTCCGTGATTTCTCAAGTCAAGAAGATGAACCGGTATAAACTCTCCCAGATCTTTCCCGAAGCTCCCCCAGTTATCAAGCATTCCAAATAACCCGTGAAATACTAAAAGTGGTGTAGACGAAAGGTTTTCGCCAAATATTTTTGAATTTAAAATTTCCATAAGTATCAATTTTTAGGTTGGAGGTTGGATGATGGAAGTCGGAGGTTTAATGTATGCCGTTTTAAACTTCCATCTTCGGACTTTCGGCTTCCAGCCTTTTTACCATTTAGCCAATCTTTTCAAATACGCCTGAACCGTATTTTCCAATCCCATATATAGTGCTTCAGAGACCAAAGCATGACCAATGGAAACTTCTAACAAATTCGGGATATTGTCTGCAAAATATTTTAAATTGTCTAGGCTTAAATCATGACCTGCATTTAAACCCAATCCATAATCAGCAGCAACCACAGCTGTTTCATAATAAGGTTTAATAGCCAATTCTTTATTTAGCGGATAGTTTTTTGCGTAAGCTTCCGTATATAATTCAATTCTGTCCGCACCGGTTTTAGCCGCATATTCTACCAACTCTGGATTTGGATCTAAGAAAATAGAAGTACGGATTCCTGCATTTTTAAATTCAGCAATGATTTCGGTAAGAAAACTTAAATGTTTTACAGTATCCCAACCTGCATTTGAAGTAATCGCATCATCCGCATCCGGAACCAAAGTCACCTGCTCCGGCTTTACTTCTAAAACCATATCGATAAACGGACGATGAGGATTTCCTTCAATATTGAATTCAGTAATTACCAAAGGTTTCAGATCATAAACATCTTTTCTGGTAATGTGTCTTTCGTCCGGTCTTGGGTGAATCGTGATTCCCTGTCCGCCGAATTCCTGAATTTTCACAGCTGCTTCTGTCACACTTGGCGTTTCGCCTCCTCTTGCATTTCTCAATGTCGCAATTTTATTGATATTGACACTTAGTTTTGTCATTTTTAAATTTTTAAATTTTTAAATTTTAATATTAACCTGCATCACTTCCAGATCAAATTCCTTAGAAGCGACTAACAGATGATCAAAAATATCTGACTGAATCTGCTCAAAATGTTCCCATTTTGAATCGTTGGTAAAACAGTAGATTTCCAAAGGCAATCCTTGTGATGTGATTTCCATTTGTCTTACCAAGACTGTTTCCGACTGGTCGATATTTTTATTGTTTCTTAGATATTCGTAAG
The DNA here is from genome assembly GCF_016735585.2 of Chryseobacterium tagetis. Lineage (GTDB taxonomy): Bacteria > Bacteroidota > Bacteroidia > Flavobacteriales > Weeksellaceae > Chryseobacterium > Chryseobacterium tagetis. The sequence goes on along the minus strand of NZ_JAERSE020000003.1, from coordinate 152,946 downwards.
CATATTTTCTAAAAGTTCCAATATTGGTAAGCTGTTTCCCATTAATTATTTTGTCTGAATGGGTCATGCTGCTTCTCTGCTCATCCAACTCATCTTTTTTTCGTAAAAGATAGTCTTTCAGCAAATTAATTTCCAGCAACTTATTAAACATTTCATCATCTAAAAACTTAAATGATTTAATATTGAAAATAATAGATTTTTTAATTCTTCGGGTATTGCTTTCAGACATCACCTGAAGGTTTTTCACCTCCGTACTCATCAAATCGTACGTAGGAATTGTAGAAACTGTTTTATCAAAACTCTGAATTCTGGTCGTAAGCAGAGTGATATCTTCTATTGTTCCTTCCAGATTATATTTAGGAATTCCGATCCAGTCGCCGACTTTCATGTTTTTAGAAGTTGCCACGTGAATACCTGTTACAAAGCCTAAAATAGTATCTCTGAAAACCAACACCAAAACGGCTGTAATTGCTCCTAAGCTTCCTACAATAGTCGTTCCTTTGATCCCAAAAATAACACAGATCCCGACAATTGAGAAAATAAAAATCCCGAGAATCTTCATTGTTTCCGAAATAGCATTCAGCGCCATGATCTTGTAAAAATCCTGTTTGATGCTAAAATAATTTCTAAAAGCTGTCAAACTTCGATACAACATTCCCGCAAAAATCAAAACAACCCCTAAGTTAATTGACCGGCTGATAAATGTATTAGTCAATGGGATTGCTTTCGGAGGAAATATAAATGCCTGCAGACTTGCAACTACACCCAGAGCAATAAAATGAGCTACAGAGTTACTGACTCTCGACTCATAAATGGATTTAATGACCGGATATTTTTTTTCATTCTGAAAAAAACGGAAGATAAAATTAATAACAGGCTTTAATATAAAGTCTACCAGTAAAAACAGAGCAATAAGTAATGCCAGTTTCACAATCATATGAACGATCCAGTCAAAACCGGCAGGCGAGATCTTGCTTATATAAATATAAAGCTGATCGCTGAGATCCTGTATAAAGTTTCTTGTTTCTTGTAGTTGATCATTCATCACAGCAAATTTAGGAAAATTAAGACTGAGTTTTATTACAATTTTTCTATCAATTTTCATCCCAAAATTGATTATTCTTCAACATTTAATTTAAATGATTGAAAAATATCAAATTCACTACAACAACGATAAACAAATAAAAATTTAACTAAAAATAAACAATATAAATTAATTATTGAAAAAATATTTACACATTTAACAGTTTTGTATTAATTAATTATTTACATTTGAGTAAAACTAAACAAATCAAAATCAAAGACATATGAGAAAACACTACTTATTTATTCTGTTGTGTGTATTCACACTTTTAATTAATTGTAAAGGAGATGAATCAATGACCACTCTTGATGAAAATCCTTCCACGGTTATCCAGACCGGAAAACTTTCAGGAACAGTACTATCACAAAACGGAACCAAGCCTATTGGAGGGGCCTCAGTTTTTACATTTGATGAGAAGTATAAAATCTACTACACGACATCGGACTCAGATGGAAAATTCACATTGGATGCCCCTGTTGGAAACCACACTATTTACATACAGACCGGAAATGGAAGTAACTTCCGTACGGAAATTTCTGCAACCGTAAAAAATAATGAAACTTTAAATCTTGATGTAAGCCAAACCAAGCTGAATCAGGTGGCAAAAATTGCTTACGTAAAAGGTACTTATGACAAGATTGAAGATATTATACAGACCTTAGGTTACACAGCTACCGAAATAACCAATAACGATCTTGCCAATCTGGCCACAATTGCACAATATGATATTATTTTTCTAAACTGCGGTTCAAGAAATAACTACTCTTCAAACCCAGCGCTTTTTGCAACAATTGATACCAATCTGGCCACTTTCGTTGCCAACGGAGGAAGTATTTACGCTTCAGACTGGGATGTTGCCTACTTAGTCGGCGGAACAACCAATACCAACAATTGTTCGCTGGCCGGAGGATTTGTACCTGACACCAAACTTTGTTCTAAAAACATCGGAACAGTTGGAATGGTAGGCGCTACAGTAAATAATGCAGGACTTACGACTGCTTTAGGATTCAATACACTTAATATTGATTTTGACTTAACGGCCTGGCAAAAAATAATCAATTACGATCCGGCTTACTGGGAGGTTTTAGTGAAAGAAACCTCTACAAACGATGCTTTAATGATCAGAACCAACCATTTTACAGCAACAGGTACAACAACTCTACCGATTGGAAATGCTCCAACAACAACATTTGTGACGGTTTGCATTACGCTTCCGGGAAATATCCAGATCAGCCTTTCGGTTCCTCAGGCTTTGGTTCCTTATTTAGTTGCATTGGGAGCAACAGTAGGACCTTGCTCAGGATCTTCAACAAGCGGATATATCTATTATACGACTTTCCATAATCATGCTTCAGGAAACATTGGAAATGCAGGCGTTATTTTACAATATGTGATCTTAAATCTTTAGTCTCAATCATAAACGTAGTGTAAACATGCGAAGTGGCTTTTTAACAAAGCCACTTTTTTATATCTTGCATAGACAATTAAAGAAATGGATACAGCATTAATCAATATTCTCTGCCTGATTTTATTAATCATAGGAATTTTAGGAACCTTTTTACCCGTTCTACCCGGATTATTACTGAGCATTTGCGGATTATTAATTTATAAATTCGGCACAGATTCTGACCTACCCATGATTTATATCTGGGCTTTCGGAATCTTAACAGCAGTTTCTGTAGTTTTAAGCTATGTAATCCCTGCAAAAACAACAAAAAAATATGGCGGAACCCGTTGGGGAAGCATCGGATCTGTAGTAGGAACTATTATAGGGATGTTTTTACCTATTCCGCTAGGTTTTCTAATCGGGATGTTTGTCGGAGTTTTTATTGGAGAATTATTACACGACAGTAAAGACATGAATAAAGCCCTAAAATCAACAAAAGGAGCTTTCGTTGGATTTATTTACGGAACAGGTTTCAGTTTTGTGGTAGGTGTGGCAATGTTTTTGGTGGTAGTGTTAGATATGCTCAATATTATTTAATAAAGAAAATTATGTTATATAAAACCCTTATATTCAGCTTGGGATTATTGTTTTTAATCAACTGTAATGCTCAAAAAGAAACCAAAACCTCAACAAAAGTGAACGTTGACGAAACCGGAATAACAAAAGTAACCCAGAAAGACACAGAGATCATCTACTTCAATGAAGGTGGAAACAAATTCCTGAAAGAACAGCAAATGAATGTTACTTTCAAAGGGATTTCTGAAGACAGTCGTTGTCCGAAAGATGTGAACTGTATTTGGGCCGGAGTTGCAGTAGCACAGGTTGAAGTAATGGGAACCACCACCCGACCAATGACTTTAAATCTCGCAAGTGCAGATAATAAAGCTAAAAACTATAACCAATCTGCCACCTTCAATGGGTATACTATTTCCTTAGTGGATGTTCAGCCCTATCCCAATGCAGCAGAAGGAACAAAAGTCTTAAACGGAAAATACAAAATAGGAATCACCATCAAAAAAGCAGGAGAAAATCCTACCACGAAATAGGTTTCTTCCCTTTTGAAACAAGATATTCATTAATTTTTGAAAAAGGCTTGCTTCCGAAAAACCCTCTGTACACAGAAAACGGTGACGGATGCGCAGACTTTAAGATAAAATGTTTAGCCGGATCGATGAGTTCGGCTTTTTTTTGTGCAAATGCGCCCCACAATACAAAAACTACATTTTCTTTCTTATCTGAAATTTCTTTGATAATATAATTTGTAAATGTTTCCCAACCCAAATCTTTGTGCGAATTCGGAGTATGTGCACGAACCGTTAAAGTTGCATTCAACAATAAAACGCCTTGTTTTCCCCAGTCGTCAAGCTCTTTGGAAGTTCTTACAATTCCTAAATCTTCTTTTAATTCAATGAATATATTTTTAAGAGACGGAGGTGCAGTCACCTGTTCAGAAACAGAAAAACATAAACCATTCGCCTGAAAATCATTATGATAAGGATCCTGCCCGATAATCACTACCTCAACATCTTCGAAAGGCGTAATTTCCAACGCTCTGAAAATCTGATTTTTTGGCGGAAAAACTTTTGTCGTTGCGTATTCCTGTTTTACTTTTTCCCAAAGATTGGTAAAATAGGGAGTACTTTTTATAGGTGCTAATATTTCTGTCCAGGTCATATAATCAATTTGAAAATTTGAGAATCATTTAATTTGAAAATTCAAATACCTCTGCTTGTCATTCTGAACGAAGCAGAGCGTAGTGAAGAATCTCTATTAAACGACAAATTTAGTGAATAAAAAATTTAGATTCTTCCTTCATCAACATGACAGATGAAGTCTTCATTTTTCAGACTAAAAACTAAATTATCAGGAAAGCCTTCATCTTCTACTCCTTCTTGCAATACGAAATCATATTTTAAAAGAAGACCTTTCGAATTTTCGTTAAACTTATTGGTCATTGCGACAATTTCCTGCAAATGCAAATCATTAAAACCAAAATTTAAAACAGTCTCCAACGCTTCTGACATGATTCCCTGTCTGTGATAATCCGGTAATAATTCGTAGCCAACTTCTGCGACAGTCCGGTCTTCAGAAAAATTATACAGGCAGATGGTTCCGATCAGATTGGATTGATTTTTAAGCGAAATTCCCCAATAAAAAGATTGATTATCTTTAGTTCGTTCTTTTATGGTTAAAATAAACTGAAGCGCATCATAATTGTTTTTCGGAGAATTTCTCTGCACGAATTGATTGATGACTTCATTGCTTCTGATTTTCAGAATGTCATCAACATGACTTTCGTTGATTTCTTTTAATTGTAATCTTTCGGTGTCTAGTTTCATCTCTCAAATTTAATAAAAACTAAGCCATGAAATAAAATAGTTTTTTATAAACACATTAGAAAATTTAAGAAATTATCATATTGAAAATAGTAAAGATCACATAAGAAGAAAATCCGAGATTTTCAAAAGCTAATACGTTCTTCTTTGTAGTAAAAATTTAACTTCAAATAACTTATGTGTTAAAATTTTTGAAACTTTTGTGGTTAAATAAAATTCAAACCAACTCATTTTCAAATTAAATTCACATTTTCTCACTAAATTTGCAGTGTGTATATAGATAAAGAAGATTTAAACGAATTAGAGTTTCCGCAATTGCTCGCGGAAATTTCTCCTTTTGCGTATTCTCCGAAAACGAGAGAAAAAATTCTTCAACTTCGTCCGATGGAAATTGACGAGGCAGAACTTTCTTTGAAAAAAACTTCCGAATATTTGTCGAGTTTTGAAAGTTCAAATGCCATTCCGTTTGATGAGTATGAAGATATTGAAAGTGAGCTGAAGCTCATGCTGATCGAGAATTACCGTCTGGAAAACAGCGCTTTCATCAAAATAAAAACCATCACGGAGCAAATCGGAAAACTGCAGAAGTTCTTCCCGACCATGCCTGAAACTTTCCCTACATTGATAGGAGATGTTTCGGTCCTGGAATTCAGAAAAGAGATTATTGATAAAGTTGATAAAGTTTTTAACCGTTTTGGTGAAGTAAAAAGTGAAGCTTCTCCCATTTTAAAAGGCTTGCGAACAGAAATTCAGCACGCCAGAAAAGCGATCACAGAAAACTTTAACCGCGCATTATTCAATTACGGCCAAAGTGAATTTTTAGATGATATCCGCGAAACCATTATTGATGACCAAAGAGTTTTAGCGGTAAAATCTGCTTACAAAAAAAGAGTGGCAGGAAGAGTATTAGGACTTTCCAAAACAGGTTCTATTACTTATATGCAACCGGATAGCGTGGTGAAGCATTACTTCAAACTTAAAGAAAGCGAAGAGGAAGAGAAAAAGGAAATTGATAAGATTTTAAGACAGCTTACTGCTGAATTAGCCGAATTTCAACCTCAACTCTGGAGATATCAGAAGTATATTTTTGACCTTGATTTAACAAGAGCTAAAGCGAAATTTGCTGAACTCATCAAAGGAGTTTTACCGAAAATCAACCGTCATAAAACGTTAAGGTTAAAAGATGCTTTTCATCCTTTATTGTTTTTAAGAAATAAAGCAGAGAATAAAACGATTCATCCTCAAACTCTTTCTTTCACGGAACACAACAGGATTATCTGTATTTCCGGACCGAATGCAGGAGGAAAATCCATCACGCTGAAAACTGTCGGATTACTTCAATTAATGATCCAGAGCGGAATTTTAGTTCCAACCCATCCAAAATCTGAAATGTTTTTCTTTGATAAGATTATGACCGATATTGGTGATAATCAGTCTATTGAAAATCACCTTTCCACCTATTCATCAAGATTGAAAAAAATGTCGGGGATTATTCGTGAGGCAGATTCGGAAACCTTATTACTTATCGATGAATTTGGTACGGGTTCTGATCCTGAATTGGGTGGTGCTTTGGCAGAAAGTTTCCTTGAGTTTTTCTACGATAAAAAGAGCTTTGCAATTATTACAACGCACTACACCAACATCAAACTGGTGGTAGAGCAGCTTCCCAATGCTCAGAATGCAGCAATGCTGTTCAATGAAGAAACTCTTGAACCGATGTACAAACTGGAAGTGGGACAAGCGGGAAGTTCATTTACTTTTGAAGTTGCGGAAAAGAATAAAATCCCAAGGTTCATTATTCATTCTGCGAAGAAAAAAGTGGAACATGATATTGTAAATCTGGATAAAACGATTGTAAAGCTTCAACAGGAAAAATATGAAGTTGAAAAACTGAAAACCGATCTTGCCGAAAGAAAAGAATCTGTAGAAGACAAACGTGACAATCTGCAAAAACTGAATGAACAGCTTCAACAAAAGTTATTTAATTTCCAGAAATTATATGAAGAGGAACACCGCAAACTTCAGTTCGGAAATAAAATAGAATCTTTTATCGACAGTTATGTAAAAGGAAAATCCAGAAAGGATGTGGTGAAAGATTTTGTGAAAATTCTGGAACAGGAAAAGTTCAGAAAAATCGGGGCAGATAAAGATGAAACGAAACGACTTCAGGTTGTGAAGAGAAAAATTACACAACAATTGAAGAAAGAAGAAGTCATTGAAAAAATCACCGAAACCAATGAAAAAATGGAAGAGAAACGCAAAACTGACCGTGCTCTTTGGATGAAGATTGGTCAACGTGTCCGTATTTCGGGAAGTACAAGTGTAGGAACGATTGAAAAGATTTCCAGAAACAAGGTAATCGTAAACTACGGAACGTTCAAGACAACGATTGATGCGGATGAACTGGAAAGGATTTAATGAAAAATGATCACGGTAAAAACTCATATTACTTTTAAGGATTTTCTGATGTTTAATGTGAAAAATTCACTGACAAGGATTCTTATTTTCCCATTATTGGCTTTGGCATTTTTTGTTATAAAGCATTTTATGGAGGAAAGTGATGAAAGAGATCTTTTAGGATCGGCTTCGATGTGGTTTCTTGTTGTATTTGTTTTTATTGTTATCCGTTCGTATTTCCGATTGAAGAATGCTTTTTATTCCAATAAGAAAATTCAGGAGACCATTTCTTATACATTTACTGATGAAATCGTCCTGAACAAAGGAGAAACTTTTGAAGGGGAATTTGGCTGGAATACGGTTTATCGTGTTAAAGAAAAGAAGGAATGGTTTTTAATTTATCAAAGTGCCCATATCATGAATATGGTTCCGAAGAAGGATTTCACAAAGGACCAGATTTCAGAGCTTAGAAATATTATTAAGAATAATCATGTGAAAGCAAAGCTTAGAAATGATTAAGAACTAATTTAAATAAAAAAAGAGCGTCCTAATTGACGCTCTTTTTTTATTTTTTGATGAATTTTAATTTCACTGGGGTTTCTTTTTCTTTTATCTGAATAAAATAAACTCCTTTTAGTAAATGATTTACATTTACTGTTTTATTTTTAGTTTTTCCTTCGCTTACTTTTTGTCCGGCTGCATTATAAATTTCAAAATCTGAATCGGAGGTAATTCCTGAAATATTCAGAATATATGAAACAGGATTTGGGAAAACTGCAATTTCAGATCTTTTTGTATTTTCATCAGTTGCCAAAGCAGCCTTTGAGAAATAAACCGCATAATCTTCTACTTCCCCACTTGCAAACTGTCCGCAGGGATCGTTAATTGGACTATCTGAATTAATCACTCTTAAAACGACAGGACACTGTATATCTGAGGCAACAGAATTAGGAACACTAAAAATCATTGTTCCGCAACACAAATGAGAATTTTCTGCCATCACATTTTCCTGTGGTTCAAAGATTCCATTTCCGTTAAAATCTATCCAGACTTTTAAATAATTATGTGTGGAATTAAGATATCCTTTTTCATAATAGAAAAAATTATACATAGATCCTGCAAGAAGAGTAATCTTCCGAAGAGGATCATTTGTATAATCAGAATAATTTGATATAGATGAATAGCTAATCATTCCCGGAAAGCCTCCCTGAGTAGGCTCTACATGAACTGTCACCAACCATCCTCCCCCACTGTTTAGCGAAGAAGATGGGCAATACACAGGTTTTGCTGTAAAAAACACAGATCCTGATGTATCACCTGTAAGGTTTTCCATTATCTGTACTTCATATACAGTACACGGAGACAGGGAAAAAGCATCATATGCATTTATGTTAGATACAGGAAAAAGCATCCATGTTACTACTCCCTGCGGTCTTATTTTAACGGTAAATTGTGTCGAGCCTTGTATTGCATCCCAAGAAATATGTGCCGAACTGAAGGTTATATTACTTACTACGATATTCGTAGGAATAGTAAATTGGTTACCTGCATTCTGAAGCTTCTCCGGATTTTTACTATAAAAAAAGAGAAATGAAAAACATAATAGGTATAAAAAAAGGATTTTCTTCATATTTAGCGATTGATTTTCAGGTTATTTTTAGTTGTCTTTACTATTTTAATCTCGGCTTTATTTTTTGATGAAATTTTGCCTTTTTTCTCCAATCTGAATAAAGTAAACTCCTTTCTGCAAATCATTAACATCTACAGCAGATTGCGAAGTTTTTCCACTTGCTATTTTTTGTCCTGTCACTGAATAAATTTCATATTTTTCATCGGATGATAAGCCAGAAACAAAAATTCTATCTGTTGCAGGATTTGGATAGATGCTAAAGTTTTCCAACTTCGTTTCATTCGTTGACAAAACTTCTGGTCCTAGCTTTACTACCCAAAAATCAGGATAAGTGAGATTACCATAATGGAATGTAACATCTCCACTATTAGAATAGGAAAATCCTGCTATGACAAAACCTCCATCACTGGTTTGTCTTATTGATTTCGGAACATCACCATTAGTTCCACCAACAGCTTTTTGCCACAATAAATTTCCATTAGAATTTAACCTTACAATCCAAAATTTACCTGAACCTCCAAGATTTCCACTTGCATCTCCGTCAGAGGAGGAAGAAACTCCGGTAAAAATAAACCCTCCATCTGCAAGCTGTTGAATAGAAGTCGCATCTTCTCCTCCAGTCCCTCCAAGAGTTTTTTGCCATTGAATGTTTCCACTTCCATTTAATTTTACAATCCAGGCATCATAATTAATAGGACTTCCATAATGCCATGTTACATCATGGTCATTTGATTGAGAACGCCCTGCAACAATATAACCACCATCTGAAGTAGGTTGAATGGCATTGGCAAAATCATTATAACTGCCACCAAGAGATTTTTGCCATTCTAAATTCCCTGAATTATCAAGCTTTAATATCCAATAATCATACTCACCATAATTTACAGTCGCATCCCCCGTATCAGATTCTGAATTTCCTGCAACTATATATCCTCCATCTACAGTTTGTTTAACACTAAACGCTACATCTGAAGAATTAAGTCCTCCAAACGATTTCTGCCATTGAATAGTTCCGGAGCTACTAAGTTTTACCACCCAGTAATCATCATAATTATAAGGCATGTGTCCCGTTACATCCCCATCAGTTGATGATGAATAACCCGCCAAAATATAACCACTATCTGAAGTTTGATGAACAGAATAAATTACATCAGGATTACTGCCTCCAAGTGATTTTTGCCATTGAATATTACCGCTACCATCCAACTTCACAATCCAAGCATCACTATAAGCATCTATCCCATGATGTCCCGTCACATCTCCATCATTTGATTTTGATTCTCCAACTACGATATACCCACCGTCTCTAGTTTGCTGTATAGCGTAGGGATAATCATAATCACTACCTCCCAGTGATTTTTGCCATTGAATATTTCCATTGTTATCCAATTTCACTACCCAGTAATCGCCGTTCCCATGATTTCCTGTTACATTACCATCTGTTGAAGGAGAATAGCCTGCAACAATGGAGCCTCCGTCTGTAGTTTGCCATACAGAAGAGCCTTGATCCCAATTGCTTCCTCCAAGTGTTTTCTGCCATTGAATAGAAGGAGCTGTTTGTGCCGTTACGGTAAACGAGAGCATGAATGCTAAAAGTGAAAATATATTTTTCATTGTTAATGTGAGTTGTGAAAGTAATGTAGAGAACTTACTTTCTTCATGATTAATTAAGCCTCAAAAATAAGCCTTTTTACAACAATATAGATGCTTTAAAATAGATGAGAGACTGAGTTTTATAAGAAATATCTAATTTATATATTTGAGGAACAAAAAATCAAGAATGATAAGAAGTGTAAAGGTTTTATGGATTTTCTATTTTAAATTATTCATTCCCGCCATTCTATTTTCTTTACTCATAAATACGCAGCTTGGTTTTACTGTTGGCAATTTCGGATTATGCTTTCTTTTATTTTTACCGGCTTTCCATTTTCTGATTTATGAATTAAGATTAAAAGATGAATATTATTTTTATGCTAATTTTGGATTTTCAAGATTATTTCTTTGGATTTTAACAGCTGCATTAAGTTTAATTATCAATATAATTTGTCAATTTTATGGGTAAATTACATATAGACAGTCTCACAAAATCTTTTGACGGAAAAAGTATTTTAAAAGATATTTATCTCAGCTGCGAAACAGGAAAAATCGTTGGGATTTTAGGTAGAAACGGTACAGGAAAGTCGACTTTACTCAAAATAATCTTTGGGACCATGAAAGGAGATTATCAATATATAAGAGTAGATAATAAAGTCCTTCAGCATCAATGGGACAGAAAAGATAGGATTGCCTATTTGCCGCAAGATTTTTTCCTTCCAAAAGGTGTTAAAATTAAAAACTTAATTCCGATTTTTTGTAACAGGGAAAATGCAAAAAAACTTATGGAATTGGATCTTATGAAGCCTTTCCTAAATGAAACTTCAAGAAATCTTTCAGGAGGTGAAAAGAAAATCGTTGAAGGATTACTCATTATTTTTTCTGACTCAAAATTTATTTTACTGGATGAGCCCTTTAACGGACTTTCTCCGAAAATGACAAATGAAATACAGAAGTACATTAAAGAACAATCAAAATATAAGGGAATAATTATTTCGGATCACCGTTATCAGGAAGTACTGGATATTTCGGATGAAATTTATCTGCTTATTGATTCTCACTTAAAACCTATTAAAGATTTAAAAGAATTACAACATTATAACTATCTTCCGAAAAGTTTTTAATTTATATATTTGAACTATCAAAACAATTTTAAGATGATTTCTGTGAACAAAGCGTTGTATCTATCAATTTTCAGTCTTTTTTCTTTTGCTTTTGTGAATGCGCAAAACAAGATCCCTTTTGGAGTGGTAAAAGCAGAGGAAGGCTATGCAATGGTGCGTGTTCATAAAGATGATTATCGAAAAATCGTCGATAAAATCCGTATGAAAACCGGAGATGTATTTGTCTACGTAAAACCTGCACCGGGTGAAACGGAATGGATCTGGATCAAATATCCTGAAAAAGACGATACCGACAAACCTTTCGTAAGATACGACAGCATTACAAAGGAAGGAATGGTGAATAAAAACCGTGTTGTTTTTGTGGATCAGCTCCCTAAATTCACTCCTTCTAAATCTAAAAACGGAAAGTCTCTGATTTTCACAGACGATACGAATCCAAAAATACCGGGAAACCAGAGAACCAAAGTTACCATCGATATTTATCCTTCTTATGCACATATTAAGAAACAGGAAAAAGATGCAGAAGGAAATATCATTAAAATCGACAAACAGAAAACCTGGGGAATCGGTAAAGAACTCCCTGAAGGAATGACTGAGGTAAAGTCTATCCGAGTACAACAACCGGGAAGAGGTTCTGTTTTTGTAAGGGATGCAATAAAAAATCTGTTTCAGCCTACCATGGATTTTGATAAGGTAGGAGTTACCGCTTTGGACCCGGATCACATCTTCTTATATATGATCAATGGTTCCGGAGAAAACCGATATGTTACATTCTGGTCTATCAAACAAGGGGCTGCAATTAGTCAGATTATTTACAAAAACCCTGAATAATTCACCTTTTATTCTTATTTTTGCTTCCGAAAAAGTTTTACCACTTTATTCATCATAGAAATTGGTTCTGCTTAGCTGCTGATTAAAAGGGAATCGTGTGAAAATCACGAACTGTCGCGCAACTGTAAGTAACTAAAGTCTTTATTAAAAAATCCACTGTGCGCAGCATGGGAAGGAAATAAAGATGTTACAAGTCAGGAGACCTGCCTTTTCTTTAAACAAAAAACTTTCGCGATCTGAAGTTTATTGATCTGATGGATTTTAACAGGAATATCTTACGTTCCTGCTATTTTTCTGTTATTTTAATCTATTTCATTTTCGCTTTAATTTAATAATGAAATATGACTACAGAAGAAAGAATTGAAGCATCGGAAACCAGAATTTTCAAAGCAGTTTTCCCAAACACGACCAATCATTATGATACTCTTTTCGGAGGTACGGCGATGCAACTCATGGATGAAGTGGCTTTCATTGCAGCTACACGATTTGCAAGAAAACGTGTGGTAACCGTAAGCAGTGATAAAATCGATTTCAAAAGATCAATCCCGGCAGGAACCATCATAGAGCTGATCGGAAAAGTGTCTCACGTTGGAAAAACAAGTATGAAGGTAAATGTCGAAATCTACACCGAACAGATGTATTCTTATGAAAGAGAAAGAGCGATTGTAGGGGATTTTACTTTCGTAGCTATAGATGAATTCAAGAAACCAATCTCAATACTATAAAAAAGGTTCCGGCGACCTTCGGTCGCCGGAATCCTATATTTTCATCATGTTTATTAATTGGTTTCGGCGAGCAAAGCCCGCCGAAACTTTTTTATTTACTATCCTTTATTGTAAGCTAAACCTGCTCTGCAAATTATCTCAACACCTTTTCAGATTCAAGACTAAGATTCAATAAATGATGAAAGGCCTCTCCCATTTCATCGGAAGCTCTTACAATAGCATTTTCCAGCATATTTCTGATTTGTTTTTCCGTCACTCCGGCTTCCGTCCAGCTTTTTCCTGAAGTATGGGAGTTCAGAATGAAAGGCATAATCCGGTCTATTGAACAAGCAAAAATAGCATCAGGCGTTTTTTCTTCTTCAAATTCCAGCCACAGATTAAAAAATTCTGTACACAAAGGTTCATCTAAGATTCCAAAAATCTTTTGGGCTGAAATTTTCTCTCTTTCAAACTTTCCTACCATTGCTGCTTCATCAAATAAGAAGGTATCTCCTGCTTCAATCTCCACCAGATCATGAATGGAAAGCATTCTGATCACTCTTAATAAATCAATATCTGCTCTGTTTTTCGCGTAAGGAAAAAGAATCTGAGCTAAAATAATGATCTGCCAGGAATGTTCCGCTGTATTTTCTCTTCTGGTATCGTCTGCATTATAGTTTCTTCGCTGTACATTTTTCAGGGCATCAACTGCCAGGATAAAATCAATCTCCTTCTGTATTTTCATTCTTAATTATTATTTATACGATCATTTTATTTGAGTCTATTCATAGAATTTCATCAAAATTTCTGATCTAAAAATACGAAAATTTAAAATTTTTTGAAAATTTTTCGACTTAAATAAAGTTAACCAAAAAATTGAATTAAAATTATTTAATTGATTTTCAGTTATTTAAATATTATAATTTAAAAAATACACTACTTTGTATTGCATAATACCATTTTATTTATATATCTTTGTAATGTAAAATCGAAATAGGATCAACTAGCTAGGTTCCGAACTTCGAAAATTATATAACTAATTAACAAAACTTATTAAAGATGAATACTGAAAATACCAAAGCGCAAATGCGAAAAGGAATTCTGGAATTCTGTATTTTAAGTCTCATCAATCATCGCGAAATGTATGTTTCCGACCTAATAGATGAACTAAAAAAAGGAAAACTGGATGTAGTAGAAGGAACACTCTACCCTCTTTTAACAAGATTAAAAAATGGTGAGTTCCTTTCATACAGATGGGAAGAATCTACCGGAGGACCCCCTAGAAAATATTACCAGATTACAGAAAAAGGTAAATTATTTTTAGATGAACTTCAAAATACCTGGAGCGAATTAACAGATTCAGTAAACCAAATCACTCAAAAAAATTAAAAAACAAAGCTATGAACAAGACACTCTCAATAGGACTCGCAGGTTTTTCTTTCACCATAGAAGAACACGCATATATAAAGCTTAGCGATTACCTGAATGCACTGAGAAGCTCACTGGATGCTTCAGAAGCAGATGAGGTAATGCATGACATAGAAATCAGAATGGTAGAAATCTTCAGAGATGCTTTAGGAAAGCGTGAAGTAATCAATGACTCAGACGTAGAAAGAGTCATTGCGCAGATCGGATCTCCTGAAAAAATCGAAGAACAGGAAGAAGCTTATTATTCTGAAAAAAATACAAAAAAAACATATTCTTCAGGAACTGAATACACAGATAAAAAACAACTGTTCCGTGACCCTGAAAGACAAAAAATAGCAGGTGTTTGCGCAGGTCTGGCTCATTATGTAGGAATGGATATCACTGCAATGAGAGCAATCTGGTTAGGAATTTTCATTCTGGGAATTTTCACAGCAGCCGTTTCTTCAACCCTTGTTTTCTTACTTTATGTAATTCTTTGGGCAGTATTACCAAAAGCAGAGACCGCAGCAGATTTCCTGAAAATGAAGGGAAAGCCTATGAACTTCGACAATCTTAAGAATGAGTCTAATAAATTGGTACAGTTTGCCAATGAATCTACTCAGAGGGTCGGAGAAATCTATAACGAAAACAAACCTTACATCAATAACGCAGGAAGCGGACTTTGGAATGTATTCCGTTATATCTTAGGTGGAATCTTCGCATTTATGTCGTTATCTTGTTTAATCGGGGTATTCGTAGTATTCGGTTTCATGGGAGCAGACAGCGACTTCCCTCCTGTCAGCGAAATGAATTTCTATTTTGACAATGACAGTATGAAATACATCATCATGGCATTGATCACCTTAGGAAGCTTGATCCCTGCAATGATTTTCGGATTATTGAGTATCAAATTAATTTCTCCTAAAACTAAATTAAGAAATACAGGATGGGTAATCGGAGCGTTGTTCCTTGCGTTGATCTCTTTGGGAACTTATTTCGGATTCAGCATGGCAAGACAGGAAATGTTCCTTAAAGGTCACAAAGAAGATACAGAAGAAGTTGCCATCAATACACAATCAGACAGTATTTATGTAGATGTGAAACAGGTTACGATTCCTCAAAATTTTAAAGGATACGACAACGATCTTTATTCCGATAAAATCTCCGTATTCAAAAAAGACTGGATTCATGTGGATGTAACAAGAAAAGCTGATATTAAAACACCTTATTTAATCATTAAAAAAGAGGCTAAAGGATATAATCTTCCATTGAATGTAAGTGTTCCGGTAGAAGTTGTCAATAATAGAGTGATTCTTCCCAACTTTGTAAAATATCCTTATGAACACAGATTCAGAGATTACAGCATCGATTATGAACTGGTAATTCCTATAAAAACAGTTGTACTTCCTGCAAAACATGATCTTATAAGTTTCGACGGAGACCTGAATGCAGACGGAATCAATGATAACGACCAGGAAAAAGATGAAGACGGAAACATCAAAATTGAAAAAAATAAAATTACCGTAAACGGTTCCAGCATTGAATACAATTCTGATGATGAAGACAGCATTATTGTAAACGGTAAAAAAGTACCGAGCAACCAGGCAGACAAAGTAATTGATTCTATGAAGCACAGCATCAAAAAGATGAAAGGCGGCAATCTAGACATCAAAGTAAACGAAGGTAAAAACGAAATTTCCATACAAACTAAATAATTAACTGCAGAGAGTGGCGGAAGGTGTGAATGGATGGCAACCGTTTGAAATTCACACTCTTCTTCTCTCAAAAAGATTAAAAAAGATTATTTTTTTAGCTCTTTTATCAAAAAAATATCATACCTTCGTCAAGTTATTTTAATTTCCAAATCAATAACAAAAATATTTTTTAACCATGGTACAGTTAGCACTAGAAATTGTAATGAAAATTGTTGATTTAATCAGCAGTTTATTTTAAGAGCGATAATATTTCAATATATTTGTAAAGTATAACCAATATTTGGTTATACTTTTTTGTTTTAATACGAAGATTATGAGAAAGCTGATTGGCAAACTGATATTAAAAATGATAGGCTGGAAAGTCGTTTTACAAGGCGATGCAGACAGCCTGAACAGATGTATTCTGGTGGTAGCACCACACACCCACAATATGGAATATATCCTTGGAAATCTTGCCTATTGGTCATTAAAAAAGCCATTAAAAATTATCATCAAAGATGCCCATACAAAAGCCTGGTACGGTGGAATTGTAAAAGGTTTGGGCGGAATCGGAATCGACAGAAGCCAGAAAAATGATTTGGTAAATTTCGTAGCAAAACAATTTGAAAAAGATGATTTCAGTTTAGTAATCACACCAGAAGGAACAAGAAGCTGGGTGCCGAAATGGAGAAAAGGATTCTATCACATGGCTTTGGCAGCAAAAGTTCCTATTGTTCTAGCAGCAGGAGATTTCAAAAGAAAAATCGTTTATTTAGGATATACGATTCCTTATGAAAGAATTGCCTCTGTCCCGTTTTCAGAAATCATGGAGGAAATACAGGATTATTATATTAAAAATGATATTACTCCAAAAATTCCTGAAAACTGGAATCCGAAAATTATGGGGAATGATGCGGAAGTTAGAAGTTAGAAGTCTGAAGCAAAATTACTTGTTACTTGTTACTTTTCACTTTTCACTTTTTCACCAACAAAAAAATTACACTCTCACTATGTATAAAGATAAGACCAGAGAAGAAATATTAGCATTCATCAATAACTGGGGTGGCGAAACATTTGCCAAAACATTGGAAATAAAATTCATAGATATTGATCTTGAAAATGAAACATTAACGGCAACGATGCCTGTTCTGCCAAGAATACATCAGCCATTCGGAATTATGCATGGTGGAGCAAGTTGTGTTTTAGCAGAAACAATGGGTTCTAGCCTGTCTAATATTTTTATAGACGGTGAAAAATATTACGGTGTAGGTACTAATATTAACACCAACCATTTAAGAAGCAAAAAAGATGGTACAGTAACTGCTGTTGCTCGTTTTATAAGAAAAGGAAGAACAATGCATGTTTCCGAAATCGAAATTCGTGACGAGAAAGGTCAACTGATAAGCCATACTACCATGACAAACAGTATTATCAATAAATAAGAAATTTTCATACAATAAAAAAGACTCAACATTTTGAGTCTTTTTTTATATACATACTGCAACCTTTTTATTTTTCTGCATCATATTGATATAAAACTTTAAATTTATCTATATGAAAAGAATTCTACTTTTAGCCTATATTACTTCAGCGCTTTTCATGATATCTTGCCATGAAAATGAAGAAAATACGATTGCCACTGTTCCCGTAAACAGCCAGCTTATAGGAAAAGGATTTATATCATCTCATTCTATGCCGCAACAGAATACCGCGATTACCAATATAACACAATGGAATAATTTCCTTACCACTTTGGACAGTACTCATAATGTTTCAGGAAGTTTTACGGAAACGAACATCGATTTTAATCAGTATATGCTTATTGTAGCTTTTGATCAGGTGTATAATAACGGAGGACATTCTATAGATATTATAGCAATTGATGAATCTTCCCAAAGCATCAACGTGGATATTGAAAAACTATTGCAGGGAAATGCGACATCGGTTATTACACAACCTTATCACATTGTGAAAATCCCTAAAATTTTAAAACCTGTTGTATTTTATTAAAATCCACTGCAACTTTTTTACTTTTTGTCATCTTTAAAAGAAAAGAATAACCATGAGGACTCTTATTTTACCTTTTTTATTTTTATTGACATTTATATTTTCCTGTAGAGAGAATACAAATGATGAAATTCTTGAAAAAACAGTCAATTCAGTAGATGTATATGTAGCCGGCAAAGAAAATAATATTGCTTGCTATTGGAAAAATAACGTTAAAATAAACTTAGCCAACGGAACTGGAATAACTGCAAGAAAAATTATTGTTGAAAATAATGATGTTTATGTTCTTGGTTCGGGTGATGTAGCTCCATCTAATTTTTATCTTTGGAAAAATAATGTTAAAATAAATATTGATCAGTATATAGGAGTGAATTCAAATACTGTAAATCCTTCAGATTATTATCATATCATTGATGATTTTCTGGTAGACCAAGGTAACATTTATCTTTTCGGGAGTGTAAGAAGCCCTACTATTGCTGCAGCCTATACGCGTGAACTTTGTTATTGGAAAAATGGAGTAAAAACAGTATTATTTACTGAAGATTCTTCATTTTCATCGCCATATATGACCACAAGAAATTTCACAATGTACAACGGAGATATCTATGTTCCTGTTAACAAAAAACTAACTCATTTTGCCGATTCGCCCAATGAAGTGGGTTATTTTAAAAATAATATTTATAACACTGTTTCACCATACTCTGATCAAAAAAGTTTTAGACACATTTCAAGAGGCTCAAGCGGAGTATATTTATCAATGTATGATAACATTACTAATAATACTTACTATAAAAATCTTATAAATAATACAGACAGCTACATTTCCCAAACAGTAAAAGGTAAATTTAATCTTGACGGAAATGACATTTATGATTTCAGTAATGGACAAAATTATTTTAAAAATGATATCAATACTCCCTCAATGTACGCTTCAGGATTCAATACTATTGAAGACCTATTAGCTCTCAATCAAAATGTCTATCACATTAGATCCAGATCTATTAGTGATAATAAGGATTCCTATAAAGTTTACATCAATAATACTGAAATATTGCAAGTTAGTGCCATAAATGGTATTCTTACTTCAATTTTCGTCATACAAAACTAAATGTCAAAAACACAAATCAACTGGCAAAAGATCTATCTCGAACATTCCCCAAAACTTTTGGGGATTTGTCGTAGATATATTACTGATCTTCAGACTGCGGAAGATATTCTGCAGGACAGTTTTATAATGGCAATTCAGAAAAACCATCAACTGAAAGACGAAAAAGCCATTTTTGCCTGGCTGAAAAAAATCGTAGTCAATAATGCATTACAATCTATCCGTAAAGCCACTAAAGATAATTATGTCAACATCGAATCATCAGAAATCCCGGATACATTTACCGAAATGATAGCATCTGCAACAGAGGAAACAAAAAATATTTTAGCCTATACATTTACCCGAGAAGAGCTTTTAAAATCGATAGACAATCTTCCTCCTCATCACAAATCGGTTTTCAATCTGTATTACATAGAAAACTATTCCCATGCAGAAATTTCAGGCCTTTTGAGCATTCCTGTCAATACTTCAAAATCACATTTAATGAGAGCCAAAAAATTTGTTCAGAATTACCTGCTTACTCATTTTGTTACTAAAGAAACCCAGAAAAACAAAACCGCACAGCTTTTAGTTTTTTTAGGATTTGGAGGATTGGTGTGGGCACAGACATTTCAAAGTAAATTTTCAGATTTTTCCATTTCACCAAGCAAAAATCTTGAAATTCCATCTGACATTTCTACTAATAATCTCTCATTTTCTTCATCCGATTTTTGGAAACAGAAAGTGATTATCGGATGTACATTCTTTATTATCATCATAGGATCTATATTATTTTTAAATCCTAACAACTCTTTAATTAAAACATTCAATTCTACTCTATCAGATTCTAAAGTGGAAGAAAAAAACTCTTTTCTGAATGAAATCAAGCCCAATAATGATCAGAAAATATATTCAGAAAATATTTTAAAAAATGATGAAATTTCTTCAAAATCAATTTCAGAAACCAATACGGATTTAAAATCAGAAAATCAATCTCCTGTCAAAGCAAAAAACTTAGTATCTTCAAAAGCTATAATAAAAAAAGATTCTGCTGAATTTGTCTCTCACAAAGTGATTGTTGTCAAAAAGATAGTTCAGAGAGATACCATTTATATAGAAAGATAAACTAATCAAAACATGCTTCTAAAAAAGATATTTCTTCTCTTTTCCGTCATTATTATCAACTTTTCATTAGCACAAAAAAAAAGAAAAGTAGATACGGTGTATGTATATGAAAAAGTAGTTGTTTACGATACGGTTTATATCGAAAAACCTTTACAGTTAAAATCAAAAAATCTGGTTATATCTCCATTATTAGTTTCCGAGAGAGAAATAAAAGACTCTTACACAGAAAACACCGACAAACAAAAGAACGAGAAAAAAATAAAGCGAAAACTCCTTCATACTTTTCAATATGGTATTGAAGCGGGAATAGGTTTTAAAAATTCCGACTGGACAGCATTTATGTCCGAAAATAAGCAACAATTTGGAGAAAATATAGGAATCTGGGGCTCAAAAAACTTTTTCTCATTTCCACTCTCATTACTACTTTCCGCAAATATCTATCATTGGAATTCCTCCTTTGATTTGGATGCCAATAAAGAAGATACGTATCTCAATGGCTTTTATTTCACCAAAGATCAGCAACCTGTATTATTTCAAAGATTCAACAATAAACATGTTGAATATGCTTTACAGTTAAAAGTTGCTTACGAATGGAAAAACATTCGTCCGTTTGCCGGAATTTTAGTCAATAAAAACGCTTATAAAATGCAGTTTCTGGTTCCTGAGAACAATGTTTTAAGTAAGTTGGATGATTTTAAAAGTCAGCAAACTAATATTGGATTCTCATTCGGACTGCATTACAGAATTTTAAAACATTTTCTTGTTTTTGCAGAATATCAGCAATATAAAATGAAGAATATTTCATTAAAAAACAGCTCTTTTGATTTTGACATTTTTAAGACTAATAATACCTTTGCAGAAAGCAAAATCAACTTTGGAATTACTTATTCAATTTCTAAGTCCTGATTTTTCGAAAAGCCTTACATAATGATCTATTTCAAATTTCCATTCAACGAAAAGCTCTATTCAACAGACGAAAATTCAAGCGAAAACCACATCAGTTTTTATTCTTTCGACGGACTAAGGCAAATTGACTGTAATGGAAAAATTATTGAAATAGATCAGGAAGATTTTGATCAGACAAGAATTTCAAGCGACTTTTTAATAGAAGATAATAACAATTTTACGCCGGAAACTAAAAACGAATACCTAGAAAATCTGGATAAAGTAATCGAAGTCATTAAAAATAATCAGCTTCCTAAACTGGTCTATTCCAGAAGAAAAATATTCACTGATTTTAATCAGATTGATCTTAAAGAAAGCTTTAAAAAACTTTGTAATGCCTATCCCAATGCATTCAGATATATCTTTATTGATGGAGAAAATTCTTGGATGGGCGCCTTTTCAGAAGTATTAGGGAAATTCAATAAGCAGACTCACACTTTTGAAACGATGAGTCTTGCCGGAACTCTTCCGGTTTCTGAAAACTGGTCTGAAAAAGAAATTGAAGAACAAAAACCCGTTTCGAGCTATATCAGAAACATTTTAAAAAACTATTCCGAGGCTCTTGAAGAATCGGAAACCTATGATCATATTTCCGGAAATATTAAGCATCTCAGAACTGATTTTAAAATAAAAATTCAACCGGAAGATTTAGACACCATCATTCAGGAATTACATCCCACTCCGGCTGTTTGTGGTATTCCAAAGGATTTCTGTAAAGAAAACATTCAGAAGCTGGAAAAGTTTCCACGTGAATTGTATGCCGGTTATATCAAAACAGAAACCGAAGAAAATATTCAGTACTTTGTTAATCTACGTTGTTCTAAACTTTATAAAAACGCCATTCATCTTTTTGTAGGAGGCGGAATCACCGCGCAAAGTAATCCTGAAAAAGAGTGGATAGAAACTGAATTGAAATCAGAAGCTGTGTTGAAGAATCTTGTGGTTTCTTAAATTTATATCACTAAAAATCTGTTGAGATTCTTCATTTTATTCAGAATGACAAATCCTTAACTCGTAAATAAAAAACCTCTTTCAATATGAAAGAGGTTTATATTTGATAGGATAATTAAAAATAATTATTTTCTTACTCCAACTTTACTCCAGGTATTCATTACAAAAAGTAATATCAACCCAATAACTCCTGCTCCAATAGAGAAAACAAACTTCAGATTATCTTCAGATAAAAGATCTGTGTTAAAATCTATTGCATATACATTGATTCCGATAATGATAACGAAAACGATCAAAAATACTTTATAAAACTTCTGCATAATTTTTAAAAATTAATATAATTCTGCACCAATTGGGCAAAGTTTGCGGTAAATAATTTGATTGAAATTGCTAGAAGAATAATTCCAAAAACTTTCTGTAAAATAGCTAATGTTGCTTCCCCCATTTTCTTTTCCAGCCAAGTAGCAGATTTCAGCACCAAATATACGAAAATTGTATTGAGAATGATTCCAAAAATGATATTAATATCATGAAATTCAGCTTTTAAAGATAACGTAGTCGTTAAAGTTCCTGCTCCTGCCACCAATGGAAAAGCGATCGGAACGATAGACGCCGACTTTGCTTCGGAAGTTTTATTGATCTCAATTCCTAAAATCATTTCCAAAGCAATAATGAAAATTACGAATGCACCTGCAATCGCAAATGAATTGACATCTACTCCTATAAATTTCAGGATCTTATTTCCTACAAAAAGAAAAACAAGCATAATCCCACCTGCTGTAACGGATGCTCTTCTTGCTTCAATCTGTCCGAATTTTTGTTGCAAACTCACTACAATAGGAATAGAACCAATGATATCGATCACGGCAAAAAGTACCATAAAACAGGTGATAATCTCTTTGATAGAAAAATGTTCGAATACTTCCATTATATTACAATTAATAATTTCGCAAAAATATGAAAAATAATTAATTATTTGATAATACTAGAATATAATTTAACAATTGTATTAAATAGCTCATCAATTCCTTCTTCAGATTTCACAGGAGCATATTTTTCAATCTGAATTTTTTGGGATAAAATTCTATATTCCTCAGCAATATGAGCTCCTTTATAATTTTCTAGAAACAATGTGAAATCCTTTGAAGAACTTTGAAAATATTGATTTCGCACTTCCGAATCAAGTTCTTCTACTGTTTCAAAAAACTTAGCGTACTCTTTATTTTCTTTCAGATTTTTTAAATAATTAAAATTGTCTGCAATATCCGTTTTCAGCAGAGTACGAATTTCTTCTTCTGTTTCTGCCACCGAACCTAAAGATTCAGAAGATGTTGTTTTGCTAACCAAAGAACGCTTTTTTTGCCAATTTCTAAATAAAAGATAAGCGATAAATAAGCTTAGCAGAATAGCAATATTCACGAATAATACATTCCAATTGAACTTGTTTTTTTCTTTTACTTTAAATGAAGTTGTCTTTAAAACCGGGGTGTTTACCGTTTCTAAAAAATTGTTGGTATACTCATTCACTTTTTCTACAGTAGAACGTGATTCCAGCATTTGCTCATGTGAAAATGAATGGATACTTAATTGTTCAGCGGGAACTTCAACATATTCTTTTCTTTCTGGATCAAAAAAAGAAAAATCTTCAGTTCTAATTGAAATCGTCCCTTGCTTTTTCGGAATGACGATATAATTGGCAAAGATTTCGCCTTTCATTCCTACTTTTCCGGGATATACTTTTGAAGTAATTTGAGGGTTAAAAAACTCGTAGTCCTGAGAAGCTTCAATCCCGGGAAGTTTCATATCGGTAATATTCCCTTCTCCTGAAACTTTCACAATGACATGCATCGGTTTTTTAACTTCGTTTTTTTCTTTTGTAGGACAATAAATATCTACCTTAAAGTTTCCAACCGCATCTTTGAAGCTTTCGGGTGACCCTTCAGGAAGTTTTTTTACATTAAGTTTTACTTTATTGGAAAGTATTTTGCTCTTATTGGCAAGTGTACTTACAGAAGCCGAAACAGCCGGTACTTCCACATATCCTGCCTGATTAGGGAAAACCATAAATACAGCGATAACCTGTGAAGCCATATTCCCTCCCATATCGGAAGGATCAATCTCTGATTTTCTAAAATGTACGGGATGTACGTTGATGTTTCCCTGTTGAGGAAGCTGTATATTTTTAACCTTTCTAAGATTATCAATATTTCTGGAATATACTTTCAGCACCGCAATGGTAGGCTGATCCTGATAGACTTCTCTATCTTCGATCTCCATATTCAGAAATACATCATTCTGCGCCATAGCATGTGCAGCAGATTTTTTATCGATATCTTTTATGACAATATCAAAAGGCTCTGTTTTATAAATTTTGTTGCTGACCGTAACAAGAACAGAACCGATTCTCACTTTACCTTTCTTTTTAGGTTCAAGTGCCAAACGGGTAATTTTCTCGGTAATTACCGTATTGGTCAAAGGATCAATGAAACTGTTTGTTACAGAACCACTTCCTATTATAGTAAATTTTGAAAGGTCCGGTAATTGAAATCCGGATTGCTGTTCCAGCTCTCCTCCATTTAGCTCCAGTACAATGGTAAGATTTATGATTTCCTTCCCATTATACTCCGCTTTATCCGACTCCAGAGAAAGATTTACCTGTCCATAAGAGATTATGGATATAAAGAGTAATAATATGTAGATAAGCTTTTGCTTCATCACCAATCTTTCTCGTTGCTTTGCGGCATCGAATAAGAATTCTTATTTAAAATTCTTCTGGCGGTTTCCTTTTCTTTTTCGCTTACTTTGTTTAATATGGCATTTTCAAGATCTTTTGGTATTTTGCCTTCATTATTCTGGTTCTGATCAGGGCTGTTTCCTTCCTGATTTTTTCCCTTATTTTGCTGGCCTTTTCCCTGATCTTGTTTTTGATCTTTAGGATTTCCGTTTTGATCATCATTTTGTTTTTGGTTTTCACCACCGCCTCCTTTGCCTGAGTTGTTCTGCTGGTTCTTCTTTTGTTGATTTTCTTTTTCCTTCAGTTTGGCAATTTCATAGTTTTTTCTTGTTGCCTCACTTTTAGGATTTTGTTTTAAGGATTGCTTATAGTAATCTGCCGCCTTTTCCGGCTGGTTCATTTGCATATAAGTGTTTCCTAAATTATGTAGAGCTGCTGCTTTATCCGGAAGATTCTGAGAAAGTGCTTTTGCCTTTTCAAATTCTGCCTTTGCCTCTTCATATTTTTTGCTTTTATACAATGCATTTCCCATATTATAATGAGCCGTAAAATCTTTAGCATTTTGTTTTACCGCTTCCATATATTTAGAAGATGCGCCTTCATAATTTTTATCATTGAATTTCTGGTTGCCTTCATACACTAAAGTTCTGTAGCTTTCCTGCCCAAACATGCAGCCTGAAAACGTAAAGGCAAGTACAAACGATAAAAAAATGATTTTAGTATTCATCAAATGCAAAATTATTCCTTTATATGTTAATAAACAGATTCTAATTTGTTAAAATTGGGTTAAAGTATCTCTTAACCGACTGTAAACTAAACAGAAAATCAAACATTAAAATCTCTTTTAGGATTAAATATATAAATTAAAAAGAAAAATAAGATTGAAAAAACTAAGAAATATTGATAATAATGGTTGGCATTTTGAGATTTCACCAAAGTTTCAGAAGAAAATGATTTTTTACTCAGAATATCCATTATTTTATCAGGAGTTTCGTTGATGTTGTTCCCGTCAATATAATCACCTCCTGTTGACTGCGCTATTTTATGCAAAGCCTCCGTTTGTCTTTTGGAAATGACCGTTTCACCGTTCGTATCTGTTTTATACCCCATTAACTGTCCAAAAGAATATTCAGGAATGGGAGCTCCTTCTTCTGTCCCGATTCCTATAGTGGTTACAACAATTCCTTCTTTATTAGCCAGTCGTATCGCTGCAGCATCATTTCCTTCATTATCTTCCCCATCACTTAACAGCACTATTTTTCTAGCACCTTTGTTCACGTTTTTAAATTTTTCTACAGCCACTTCCATCGCTTTTAAAAAATCCGTTCCCTGAATCTGCATAGAATTGGTTTCGATACCGTTAATATAAGTCTCCGCAGAAGAATAATCGGTTGTCAAAGGCATGATAGAGGTTGCTTCTCCGGCAAAGATGACCACTCCTACTTTATCGCTTTTCATCTTCTGCATGGTATTTACGATTACATTTTTAGCCTCCATCAAACGGCTAGGTTCCACATCTTCGGCATTCATAGAATTTGAAACATCAAGCATGAAGATCACATTATTCAGTCTTTGTTTGGTCTCAACTTCATTGGAACCGCTCAACAGATCAATAATTGAAAATATGAGAAACAAAGTTCCTAAAAGATAGAGAGCAGGAAAAAACTTTGTAAATCCCGAATTTTTCTCAAATAATTGCTCATGAAACTGATGTTCTGCAAATATATTTCTTCTGTTCTTTTTCCATTTAAAAAAACGGATTAGCAAGACTGCTAGAAACGGCAAAAGCAACAGCAACAACAAATACCAGTAATTTCCTAAATACCAATCCATCAGCTTAAAAATTTATAAAACACCCATCTCAGTAAAGCATCAAAAACAAGCATTCCCAATGCAATCCAAAGAAAAATTTTAAAATACTCTTCGTAATTATATAGTTTTGAAACCTTTATATCAGATTTTTCCAATTGATTAATCTCATCATATACTTCTGCCAGTCCGGAATTTGAAGTTGCCCTGAAATACTTTCCTCCCGTCATCTGTGCAATGTCTTTCAAAACCGGCTCGTCAATTTTAACTTCCGTTTCCGTAAATACCAAATCTCCGAATATATCGGTCTGTGTAGGCATCAAGGCGTAACCATTGGTTCCGATCCCGATAGAATACACTTTTATATTATTGTTTTTAGCCAGTTCAGCAGCAATCTGTGGTGGCATTGCATTTTCTATGGTATTGACACCATCTGTCATCAGAATAATGATCTTGCTCTTCGCCTTGCTGTTTTTAAGATGATTGACTGCAACAGAAAGCCCTTCTCCGATTGCTGTTCCTGGTTGAAGTTCCAAAGGATTCAGATTTTTCAGCTCATCTATAACCACCTGATGATCGGAAGTTACAGGAACTTTAGTAAACGCTTCTCCTGAATAGGCAACCAAACCTATTCTGTCATTCGGGCGTTTTTCAACAAACTTAACTGCAATATCCTTTAAAGCCGTTAAACGGTCAGGTGTTAAATCTTTTGCCAACATACTTAAAGAAACATCCACCGAAAGCATAATATCTACACCTTTGGTATCATCTCTATCCTGAGAAATGGTAAATGTTCTTGGTCTTGCCATAGCAATAATCAAGGCAGACAGAATAATATACTTCGATATTTTCAGTAAAAAGAGCACGGGAAGAATCCCGTTGTTACCGCTCATATTCTTTACGGTAGGAACTTTAATTCCTTTTCTTTTCTGTTTCTTTATATCTTTAATTAAAAGAGGAATAAACAGTAAAAAAAGAAGCAAAAACCACGGACTATAAAATTCAAAATCAAACATCCTTTCTCAAATTTTCAAATTCCAAATCCTTCGACGAGCGTTTCACAAATTCTCTGATGTCTGCAAAATCTTTTTCCATGGCTTCTTTATCCGGAAAGGTTTTAGCGAATTTCACCAGATCTCCGCGTAAAAAAACTTCTTCCACTACTTTTTCATTTTCGAGAGAAATGGTATTGTTTTTTTTCATCAAATCAATCAAATCATCTGTTAACAAAACATCTGCAGGCAAATGATATTGTCTGGAAATAAATTTTCTGGAAATATCAATCAGTTCTACATAGAATGAACGGTAATTTCCACTTTCCACATATTTTTTCTTTTTTAAAGATTCCAGTTCCTTCAAAGTCTGATTAGTAGCTACTACAGGAGAATCTTTAGCTTTCCTTCCCCATTTAATAAACATCACAATAGCAATAATCAAAGCAATGATCGATAAACCTGCTAAAATATACCATTTGTAAAGTTCCCAATAGTCTTTAACTTCCAGATTAACCTCTTTATTCTGCATGATATCATTGATCTGGTCATCTTTTTTAGCTGTATTAATGACATCTATTTCATAAGGAATTGTTTTCAAAATCTTTCCGTCCACCTTAAATTCCAATGCGGGAATTGTAAAATTCCCTTCTTCAAATACCGCAAATTCAATTCTTCGGTAATAAATATCTTTAGTCTGGGCAATACTGTCCTTTACTTCTTCAAAATGAAAAGGCAACAGTTCATTTTCAGGAGCTGCAGAAACCTTTTTATCATGTAAATTATTGATCGTGATAACAATATGATTCACTTCTCCCAAAGCAATGGTTTTCTTCTCTACACTGGAAGAAAGTATCTGTGAAAAAGCATTCGCACAGATCAAAAAGCAAAATATGAATAGTAGTTTTTTCAATTTTATCATTAAATTTTAACCTCTCATCTGTCATTCTGACGAAGGAAGAATCTCTGATCAAAACAATAGATTCTTCATTTCACTTCCGTTACATTCAGAATGACAAAAGAATGTTTATTTTTATTTCTTCTGAAAATAATTATACAATAGTTTTGAGTAATCCGAACCTGTATTGATATTCATAAAACTCGCAGAACTGTTGGCAAAATCTTCTTCCAAAGCTCTCAGTTTCTGTTTCTGGGCTTCTGCAAAGGTATATCTCCACCTTGCACTGGATGTATTTGCCCAAACTTGCTGTCCTGTTTCTGCATCATACAATAAAGTATATCCAACATCAGGAATCTCATTATCTTTTTCATCAAAAATCCTCATTCCCAGCAACTGATGTTTTTTGGAAGCCACTCTCAGCATTTTGGAATCATATTCATCTTCAAAATCCGAGAAAAGAAATACCAGAGATTTTCTTTTGAAAATTCCCATCATGTATTCCATCGCCTTATCAATTCTTGAGACTGCAGGAACATAATCTGCCGTGAGAATATTACTGATAATAGACAAAATATGCTTTCTTCCTTTTTGCGGAGGAATCACTTTATATACTTTATCTGCAAATAAGATAAGTCCCACTTTATCATTATTCCCAGCCGCTGAAAAGCCTAAACTTGCTGCAATTTCTGCCACATATTCTCTTTTAAGCTGAGTTTTTGTTCCATAATCCATCGAAGCGGAAATATCTACCAGCAACATCATCGTCAATTCCCTCTCCTCTTCCATTACTTTCACAAATGGTTCACGGAAACGTGCTGTTTTATTCCAGTCAATTCTACGGATCTCGTCCCCAAACTGATACGGACGGACTTCCGAGAAAGTCATTCCCTGTCCTTTAAAAGCACTGTGATATTGCCCCATCAAAGTAGCTTCCGTCTTCTTACGGGTACGGATTTCTATTTGCTTGACTTTTTTTACAATATCTTTTATCTGCATACACTATTCTTTAAGGTTGAGACCAAGGCTAAGTTTGAGAAACTCACGAACCATTTCAACCTATTTAAATTCTATTGAAACATTCAACCATTCATCATCAAATTTCGGACTGTACTTTTTATAGAAATTGATCGCAGGTTTATTCCAGTTCAATACCTGAAAAACCATTCCGTTGTAATGATTAGATTTCCCATGCTCCATTGTTGCTTCAAATAATTTCTTTCCGATTTGCTTCCCTCTCAATTTTTCTGTCACCACCAAATCTTCCAGATACAGCCTTCTTCCTTTCCATGTTGAATACCTATCATAATACAATGAAATCCCAACGATTTGTCCGTCATATTCAGCTACAAAAGCTCCCCAAACAGGCGAACTTCCGAATCCATCTTTGATAAATTGCTCTAAAGTTAAAGTAACCTCGTGCAAAGCCTTTTCATAATCAGCCAGTTCCTTGATCAGCTCCAACATAGGAGCACAATCTTCCTGAACGGCTTTTCTAATGATCACATCACTCATTATGGAGCCTGGATTTTTGCTAAAATTCTATTGACAATTTCTTCTGAGGAAATTTCTTCCGCTTCTGCTTCGAAGGTCAAACCGATTCTGTGTCTCAATACATCTTTTGCCAGCTCTTTTACATCTTCAGGAATCACAAACGCTCTTCCTTTCAGGAATGCATAGGCTCTGGAAGCAATCGCAAGGTTAATCGAAGCTCTTGGTGAAGCTCCGAAACCGATATAATTTTTAAGTTCTGAAAGTCCGTAATTTTCAGGAAAACGGGTGGCAAAAACCATATCCAGAATATATTTTTCAATCTTTTCGTCAAGATAAATCTGATTGATAAGCTCCTTCGCATCTACAATATCCTGTAAAGAAATCACAGGTTTTACGGTAGGTTGATGTGAGGTTGAAACCATTCTCATCACGGTTCTTTCATCCTCAAATTTTGGATAATCAATGGTACATTTCAGCATGAAACGGTCGCTTTGCGCTTCCGGTAAAAGATAAGTTCCTTCCTGATCGATCGGATTCTGTGTTGCCAATACAAGAAAAGGCTTTGGAAGCTTCATTGTTTCATCCCCTATTGTCACCTGCTTTTCCTGCATCACTTCCAACAAAGCCGACTGTACTTTTGCAGGAGCACGGTTGATCTCATCCGCCAATACAAAATTGGCAAAAACAGGACCTCTTTTTATTGAAAAATCGTTGTCTTTAACGTTATAAATCATGGTTCCGACAACATCTGCAGGCAATAAATCCGGAGTAAACTGAATTCTTGAAAAGTCACCATGAACAGCATCTGCCAATGTTTTGATCGCCAGTGTTTTTGCCAACCCCGGAACGCCTTCCAAAAGAACATGACCATTCCCCAGAAGTCCGACTAAAAGGCGGTCTATCATATATTCCTGGCCGATAATCACTTTATTGATTTCCTGCCTCAGAAGAGAAAATAAGTTGTTTTTTTCTTTTACTTTTTCCGTCAATTGACGGATGTCTTCTGCTTGATATGTATCTGACATAGCTTAATTTAAAATAATTGGTAAATTTCTAATAAATACTTGCATTAATCAACACAACAGATGCCATTTTTGAGTTAAAGTTTGTTAAAAATTCCGGCACCGATGCGAGATCCAAAATAGTTGAAACCTTAAAACTCAATACGATTATTATTATTTTTCATAAAAATATATAAATTTTGCTTCAATCCACCGTTCAAAAATTGTCATTTCCAGTTTATTAAACTATTTTTGGTGATTAAAATTTTTGCAAAATGAATTATCATTTTCAAGCTCACAGACAAGTAAGAAAAAACCTTTTAGAGATCCTGCAAAACACTTCTCATGAAGATCTTTTGCTGATTCCTGACGGTTTCAACAACAATATATACTGGAATATTGCGCACACCGTTGCTACCCAGCAGCTTTTGCATTATTACCTAAGCGGAAACCCTTTCAGAATCGATAAATATTGGGTTGAAACCTATAAAAAAGGAACTTTACCCAACTTTGATGTTCAAAAATCTGAAGTTGAAGATCTGGAGTTTTTATTAGTAGAAACTTCAAAGATTTTAATGAAGGATTATGACAGCGATTTCTTTGCAGATTACACACCTTACACGACAAGTTTCGGGATGGATCTGAAAAGCATTCAGGATGCCATTATTTTCAATAACATGCATGAAAGTATACATTATGGGTATATTTTATCACAAAAAAGGGCAATTTTAGGAGAAAAAGGAAGATAGATTAAAAGTGAATTTTGCTGTATAAGTCAATAATCGAGTATGAGTTTTTTCAACTTAAAAATTGATTTTCAAAGTACTATTTACATTTAACAATTCAATATTTAAAATAATAAGATGACAGATAAAAAAGACGATTTTATTTTCGGGCTTCGTCCCGTAATTGAAGCTATAGAAGCGGGAAAAACGATTGATAAAGTTTTCGTGCAAAATGCATTGCAGGGAGATATTTATGCAGAATTAAAAACAATTTTAGCGAAAAATAAAATCCGTCCCAATTATGTTCCGGTTGAAAAACTGAACAGATTTACAAGAAAAAATCACCAAGGTGTTGTTGCTTTTATTTCGGATGTTCCGTTCCATAAAATTGAAGATATTGTTCCTCAATTATTTGAAGAAGGAAAAACTCCGTTTTTATTGATTTTGGATCGACTGACGGATGTAAGAAATTTTGGTGCCATTTGCAGAACTGCTGAATGTGTGGGAGTTGATGCTGTTATTATTCCTGAAAAAGGAGCTGCACCCATCAATTCAGATGCAATAAAGACTTCGGCAGGAGCACTTTATAATGTAAAAATCTGTAAAGAACCGAATTTAGCACACGTTGTAGATTTCCTTCAACAGAGTGGAATTTCCGTATTTGCGGCAAGTGAAAAGGCACAGAAACTGATCTACGACGTAGATTTCAAAGAACCTTGTGCTATTGTAATGGGAAATGAGGAAACAGGAATTTCTAAAGAAGTACTTCATCATGCAGATGACAAAATAAAATTACCGATTGAAGGAAAAACTCAATCACTGAATGTTTCTGTAGCATGCGGAGCGATTTTATATGAAGCGGTAAGGCAGAAAATGACTGCAATCCCCAATCCATAATATATGAAAACCCTATTGCTTTTACCTCTGTGCTTTGCATTTGCTGCATGTCATGCACAAAACAAAAAAATTCCTACAGACAACCCTCTTGCTACTGAACTCGATCAGTTAGTTCAAAAAGAGGCTTCTGCTTATATGCAGGATCCCGCTCGTGTTGGGATTTCAATAGGAATTTTTAAAGATGGTAAAAGTTATTTTTACAATTACGGAACAACGGAATTAGGAAAATCAGAACTTCCGACTTCCAAAAGTGTTTATGAGATTGCATCGATCACCAAAACATTTACAGGAACACTTTTAGCACATGCTTTAGTGGATGGTAAAATTAAGCTGAATGATGATATCCGAAAGTATTTAAACGGAAATTATCCCAATCTTGAGTTTGAAAAGCATCCGATAACAGTTGCCAATCTTGCGAATCATTCTTCGGGATTGCCCCAGTTTTTACCGGATCAGTCAGAAACTTTTAAGAAGCCGATGGATTCTGTAGCTTTCATATTAGCTGATTTTTATAAAAACTATTCTAAAAAGAAGTTTTATAAAGATCTTCATCAGGCAAAAATGGCTTTTGTTCCCGGAACAGATTATAGATATTCTAATGTAGGAACGCAGATCGCAGGCGATATTCTGGAAAAAGTATATCACAAGAGCTATGAAAGTCTACTTTCGGAATACATTACCCAGCCTTTGAAAATGAATCATACCATAATTAGTACAGATTCTACAAAACTTTTGACTTGCTATAATGAAAAAGGAAAGGTAATGCCTCGAAATATTACAACAATCATGGCACCAGCTGGAGGAATTCTTTCAACAACGGAAGACCTCGTAAAATATATGCAGTATCATCTTCGTGAAAACGATCAATATGTAAAAGCCTCTCACACACCTGCTGCAAAAAATGAAGGCGATCAGATAGGATTATACTGGCGAATTCATTCATATGATGATGGTACCAAAACCATTTTTCATACAGGCGGAACGTTTGGT
The DNA here is from genome assembly GCF_016735585.2 of Chryseobacterium tagetis. Classification (GTDB taxonomy): domain Bacteria; phylum Bacteroidota; class Bacteroidia; order Flavobacteriales; family Weeksellaceae; genus Chryseobacterium; species Chryseobacterium tagetis. Next base: position 119,047 of record NZ_JAERSE020000003.1, on the reverse strand, counting down.
TTTTCGAGTGTGCTCCAGATCTACCCTTCAAAAAACATGGGTGTAGTGGTCCTTACCAACGAATCTGATGGCGAATCTCAAGGAAAACTGCAGAATATTGCAGACAGTATAGTAAGAAATAGTAGTAAAAAATAAAATTAAAAAAATTCAAATGAAAAATATTGCGGCGCTTGCGCTAGTATCAACAATAGCATTGGTTTCTTGTAATAAAAAAGAAACAGCAAAAATCACAAAAGTAGATCCTAAGACAGGAAAAACAGTGACGGTAGAAGTTCCTGCCGATTCTATTGTAAAAGTAGAAGCCAACCCAGCTATCAAAGATTCTTTGGGAATCTTCAGGCAGTCTTTTAAACTGGAAAAAGGGAAGACATATCCGCTTACCACTTACCAGAGAGATGTAAAGACGATGACCGACCCTCAAGGAAAGTCAATCACCGCAACCAGCGAATCTACCGATGAAATGAATTTTGTAGTGAACGATATCAAAGGAAATGTATATGATATGACCTTAAATCTTGTCGCTAAAAGAAATTCTCAGTCAGCTCAGGGAAAAACACTGGTGGTAGACACTAAGCTTCCGGAACCTAAAGAGGAAGATCTTAAAATGCTTTGGATCGTTAATAAAGCGCTTACCAGCAATAAACTAAACGTGAAAATGGATACTCAGGGAAATGTAATTTCCATTACAGGTTTTGAGCCTATCTACACAAAAGTAGCGAATGCAGTAGGTGCTATTGTAAAAGATCCGACTCAGAAAGCAGGTGTAACAGCCAATTTGAAGGAAAGCTTCAATGAAAAAATATTAAAAGACCAGCTTTCTAAAAACCTTACCCTTATTCCTAAAAAAGGAGTGAAAATAGGTGAAAAATGGGTAAATAGCGAAAACGCAGATCCTAATGGGAAAATAAAAGTAACCTCTAACTACACCTTAAAAAGTGCAGGAAATGGTATCGTAGAAGTTTCTATCTCAGGAGGAATTCCTAAAAAGACAGAAAAACAGGCTCAAGGTGCTATCACACACAGCATGAGCAGCGAGCTTGTTCAGAACGGAACCATTAAGTTTGACCAAAATACAGGATGGATTACCAACCAGAACATCAATGTGAAAACATCACAGATTGAAACCATTTCAGACGGAAAACAGTCTCAGTCTATGAAAAGTATTTCAACCTCTTCTGTAATGGTAAATCCTTCCGGTAAATAAGAAAAAAGAGTTTGAGAAGAACTTATTTCAAACTTTGAACAAAAATCAAAAATTATGAAGTACATTCTTGAGTTAATACTCTCTGCTATTATTATTTTCTTTGTCTGGAACATTCTGAAAAGAATTTTCTTTAAAACTTTTTACAGTTACAGATTCAACAACAATAATGGCTCAAACAACAAACAGCAGGACATTCATAGTTCAAACAAAGGAAAACAGAATCTTAAATGGGATGCAGAAACCGTAGATTTTGAAGAAGTAAAAGAGAGCAAAGACAAAAGGTAATAATTCCGAAAAATAAAAGATAATAACCATCAATATGGCGAAAAATAAAAACTTAATTTATATTGCAATTTCATTAGTTGTATTTATAGTTTTAGCATTTTTATATTCCACTCCTGTTTTTACGGGAAAACAGCTTTTCCAGCATGACATTGTACAGTACAGAGGAGGTGCAAAAGAGCTTTTGGACTACAGAGCAGATACAGGAAACGAAACCTATTGGAGCGACTCCATGTTTGGAGGAATGCCTACTTACCAAATGGGAAGTAGATTTAATGGTGATATTATTAAGAAAGTTGACAGCTACCTGAATATTCTTCCGAGACCCGTCAATTATATTTTCTTACTTTTTTCAGGATTTTTCCTTTTAGGAATGGTAGTAGTCAGAAACTGGAAATATGCTCTTCTGGGCGCCACATTCTTCGGACTTTCCACCTATTTTTATATTGCTATTGCAGCAGGCCACAATGGTAAAATTAATACCATTGAATATTTCGCACCACTTTTAGCAGGGATCTTGCTTGTTTATATCCGGAAGCAATACATTTGGGGATTCATTGTCACCACCCTTTTCATGGGGCTTCAGATTGCAGCGAACCACCCACAAATGACCTATTATCTGTTTATAGCCTTAGGTTTCTTATTTATTTCTGAAATTGTAAGAGTGATCCAAAAGAAAACAGAGGTAAAACATTTCCTGATCTCTTCAGGGATCATTGCAGCATCATGTTTAATCGGTGTAGGAATGAATTCCCAGAGAATCATGGCTAACTCCGAATACATCAAAGAAACCGTGCGTGGGAAACAGATCTTAACCAACGACAGCCATACCGGAGGAAATTCAGGAATGGATAAAGAAAGTATGTTGATGTGGAGCTACGGAAAACTGGAAACCTTAAACCTTTTCATTCCAAGATTGATGGGAGGCGGAAGTCAGGAGCCGGAAGGAAAAGAAATGATGGCAAAAATCCAGGAACTGGTTCAGCAGAATGTAAAATCTCAGACCGAATATGACAGAATTTCCCAAGGATTCGGAAGCCTTACCTATTGGGGAGATCAGCCCGGAACTTCAGGCCCGGCTTATCAGGGAGCCATCGTTTGTTTCTTAGCAGTTTTAGGATTCTTCTTTGCTTCTAAAAAATACCGTTACTGGATCTTAGGTGCTTCAATCCTTACCATCTTTTTAGCTTGGGGAAGCAACTTTATGGCACTTTCAGACTTCTTTATAGACTTTGTACCATTTTATAATAAATTCAGAGCTCCGTCATCTATTTTGGTGGTGGTTGAATTGCTATTCCCATTAATGGCAATTATCGGATTGTATAAATTCTTTACAGATGAAAAACTTACGGAAGAATACAAACAGAAAATTCTGACTTACGTAGGCGGAGGAACATTAGGATTGATCTTAATTCTTCTTGTCTTCGGTAAATCTTTACTAGGATTCCATACAGATAACGAACAGGCTTATTTGCCTCCTTTTCTGTTGGATTATCTGACAGATGAAAGATTTAAACTGTTCAGAATAGATGCCATTAAAGCATTTATTTATGTAGCCATCACTGTTATTCTTTTATTTTTAAGCTTAAAGAAAAAACTGAATCAGAATATCGTTTTAGTCGTGATCGGAGCGGTAAGCTTATTTGATCTTTGGACGGTTAACAAGCGTTATTTAAACGATGATAACTATGTAGACAAGATCTTTGCTGAAAACCCTTTCCAGACAGAAAGTTCGGAACTTTTGGAGGAGAAAGTGCAGGAAAATCCTAATCTGGAATCTATTATTGCAAATGTAAACGTCAATAGAACATTAGAAACGATTGCTGAAAAAGACAAAACGCATTACAGAATTTTTAACAACATTTTAGGAACATTCAGCGAAACAAACACTTCATACTTCAAATCTTCAATCGGTGGTTATCATGCCGTAAAGCTGAGAAGATATGATGATGTCATCAACGAATACTTCCAGGTCATGGATTCTGTAAAAGTTCCGAATATCCTGAACCTTTTAAATGCAAAATATTGGGTAGTGGGAAGACCTGAACAACCTCAGGCAGCTCCGAACCCGACAGCAAACGGAAATGCATGGTTTGTAAGTGATCTAAAATTTGTAAATACTCCTAACGAGGAAATCAAATCTATCGGGATTATTGATAATAAGAAAACAGCAGTTATTGCTGCCACCGACAAAGAATATTTCAGCAACAAACCTGTTCAGGCAGACTCTACTGCAACGATCAGCTTAACGGGATATCAGCCAAATGAACTTGAGTTCAAATCCAAATCAAGAACCCCTCAATTAGCCGTATTCTCTGAAATCTATTATCCTCACGGATGGAAAATGTTCGTAGACGAAAAAGAGGTTCCTTACATCAAGGCAGATTATCTTCTTCGTGCCGTTCACGTTCCTGCAGGAAACCATAGCATAAGAATGATCTTTGAACCGGAAGTTATTGAAAAAGGAAAATGGATCTCTCTTCTTTGTTTCGGTCTTTTCATCATATTAAGCGGACTTGGAATCTTCATGATGAATAAAAAGAAGAAGGAAATCACACCTGAAAAAGCTTAAAGTACGTAATGTCATTCTGAACAAAGCAAAGCGTAGTGAAGAATCTCTTTACATCAAGAATTCAAATTAACACTATGAAAAAAACACAACAATGAAAACTTTAGGAACTCACAATTATTATGTCTACATATTGACAAATAAGATCAAAACAGTTTTATATACTGGAGTAACTAATGATTTAGAAAAAAGATTATACTGGCATCAAAACCCAGAAGCAACAGATAAAAGAAGCTTTACTTTTAAATATAAATGTTTCTTTTTAGTTTATTTCGAACATTTCACAGAGATTGATCTTGCAATAAGTAGAGAGAAACAAATAAAAGGCTGGATTAGAAGTAAAAAAGATAATTTAATTAATAAATTTAATCCAACTTGGAGATTTCTGAATGATGAAATTAAATGAGATTCTTCATTTCGTTTCACTACATTCAGAATGACAAAAAGAATTTAAAGTGTAATGGAACACAAAAAAATATTAATCATCACCTATTACTGGCCTCCTGCGGGAGGTCCTGGTGTTCAAAGGTGGCTGAAATTTGCAAAATATTTGCCCGATTTCGGGTGGAAACCTATCATTTATACCCCGGAAAATCCCAGCTATCCGTTATTGGATGAAAGCTTACTCAAAGACGTTCCTGAGCATCTTGAAATCGTAAAGACCAAAATATGGGAACCTTATCAACTGGCGGAAAAGCTGAATAAAAGCAATAAAAAATTCAAAGCCGGGCAATTTGATGTAGGCAAAAACCAAAGCTGGAAATCAAAACTTTCGATCTGGGTGAGAGGAAACTTTTTCATACCTGATGCACGGGTTTTCTGGGTAAAGCCATCCATACAGTTCCTTGAAAAGTATTTAAAAGAAAATAAGATCGATGTTGTGGTGACTTCCGGTCCGCCCCACTCTTTACATCTGATCGGTTTAGACTTAAAAAAGAAACTTCCCAATTTAAAATGGATCGCCGATTTTCGTGATCCGTGGACGGAAATTTCATATTATAAACATTTAAAGCTTACCAAAAGTTCAGATCAGAAACACCGCCAACTGGAAAGTGCAGTTTTCAAAAATGCAGACATTACCTTGGCCACCAGTTATACAGATGCCGAAAACTTCAGAAAGAATGGTGCCAATGCAGTTTGTATCACCAACGGTTTTGACGAGACAGATGCCTCTCAAAAGATCTCAAATACCGATCAAAAGTTCACTTTGAGTTACATTGGAGTTTTAGAACAACTAAGGAACCCGAACAATCTTTGGAAAGCACTTGAGGATTTGGTTAAAACCTCTTCATCTTTTGCTGAAAAGTTCAGCTTGAAATTTGCAGGAAGAATAGATGATAAAATCTTACATGAAATTGAGAGTTCCGGTTTGAAAAAATACATCTCAAATCTGGGTTACCTTTCTCATGACAAAGCTATTGAGGAAATGGCGAAATCCTCGCTTTTACTGATCACCAATTTTCCTAATGAATCCTCCAAAGGAATTATTCCCGGGAAGATCTTCGAATATCTGGCTACAGGAAAACAGATTATTTCTTTTGGTCCGGATGATGCCGATGTTTCAAAAATACTGGAAGAAACCCAGTCTGGGAAACATTTCAGCTATAACGATTCCGAGAGCATCAAACGCTTTATTTTAGAGAAGTTTGAGCTTTGGAAAAACGGAAATCTTTCTGACAATACGCAGAATATTGAGCAATTCTCCAGAAGAAACCTCACCAAGAAACTAGCTGAAATTTTAGAATAAACTGATTTTTTTAACGCAAAGATTTATTTTTGATTATTTCTAAACTAAGGAAGCGAAGAGTCTATCAATTCATTGATTATTTGAAGTACGATTGATATATGGCTTTGTCAGCCTCTTTTCTTTCTTTACCTTGAAATTAAGATGAATTAAATCTTTGCGTTATTATATTTTATATGGTCCACTGGTCATTCACTACCGCAACCAGATAATATTTCCCCAGAAGCTCTTCAAAAACCAGACGAAGGCTTTTCCAGTCCATTTCTGCATTGGCTTCTGATCCTTTTATATAATTCTCTGTAAAATCTGCTTTGGGATACATTGCTTTTAGGTTGTTCAGTGAATTACCCTTCCCTAAGAATTCATTAAGGGCAACCTGGCCAGTCGCAAAATCTTTTGAATACACCCATTTTGTAAGGTAATTATCTATAGTGGCTTTGTAAAGATCTCCCGAACCATCCAATGTTCCCCATGTGAAAAGAGTTTTGGTCGGCTGATATTTCATAAATTCGGTTTTCGAAAAGGTCTTATCTTCTTTAGGATTTACAAAAGCATACATTGAAAAACGGACTCCTTTATCAGGATGGATGAAATCTGAAAATTTCTTATAATTCTTATCTTTTAAAGCCTGAATGATCTCTTCATTAAGCTGTTTTAAGGCCTCATCTTTATTCACTTCCACCGGACTCACCTTTGTGGCATCCGTTTTTACATATCCGGTAGAATCTGTTTTATCGTTGATAAATTTCTCGGGATTTTTCTTACAGGCAGCAACTAGACTTAGAATAAGCAGAGAAGCAAATAGTTTTTTCATATTTTTTAATGTTTGATCTAAAAAATTCACCAAAAGCAATGCCATATTTGCTTTCCGGAATTAATGAGATACAGATTGATGATAGCCTCTATCGATTTTTTGTATATCGCTGAAGGCGCTTTGCATCATGTTTTTTGTACTTTTGCTACATGGAAATTTTGGATATTCTTATTATCGGAGGCGGCCCCATCGGATTGAATTGTGCATTAGAGGCTCAGAAAAATAATCTTACCTACTTAATTATAGAAAAAGGAACCATTGTAAATTCTTTATACAATTATCCTTTATATATGAGATTCTTCTCTACCGCAGAAAAACTGGAAATTGCCAACATCCCTTTCATCTCTACGGCTCCAAAACCCGGAAGACAGGAAGCGCTGGAATATTATCAGGGAATTACAAGACAACGGAACCTCAACATCAACTTATACGAAAAAGTAGAAAAGGTTTCCAAAGAAAATGAAATCTTCACGGTGACCACTTCTAAAGGAGAATATTTTGCCAAAAACGTAGTGATTTCAACCGGATTTTATGACATTCCAAACCTGATGAACATTCCGGGAGAACATTTACCTAAAGTTAAACATTATTACACGGAACCTTATCCTTATGCGCAACAGAAAATTGTGGTCATAGGTTCGAGCAATTCTGCGGTAGATGCCGCTTTAGAAACGTATAGAAAAGGAGCAGAAGTTACGATGATTGTGCGCCATTCTGAGATTTCAAAAAGTGTGAAATACTGGGTAAAGCCAGATATTGAAAACAGGATTGCAGAAGGAAGCATCAAAGCTTTTTTTAATTCGGAGATGTTAGAAGTTAAGGAACGTTCCGTAATTTTTAAAGACGAGAAAGGAGAAATTCATGAGGTTGAAAACGATTTTGTACTGGCGATGACGGGTTACCTTCCCGATTTTGATTTCCTGAAAAATTCCGGAATAGAATTGCAGGGAGACTGCCTAAATCCGTTTTACAATACTAAAACAATGGAAACGAACGTTTCTAATCTTTATCTTGCCGGTGTAGTTTGTGGTGGAAAAGACACTCATCTTTGGTTTATTGAGAATTCAAGAATTCATGCTGAAATGATTGTGAAAAATATTCTTTCGAAATAATTTTTCATTAAAAAAATATACAGATACTTCGTTTAGTATTGTTATTTTTAAAGCATAGATTATTACCATGAAAAAAATTTCACTCATTTTATCTTTGATAACAACTTTATCTTCAACTATTATTTCAGCTCAATCGGATAGCGTAAAAACCTATATAACTGATGCGCTGACAATTATGAAAGATAAATCGGTAAATAAATCAAAGGTAAATTGGGATAAAATTTATAGTAAAACCTTAGCTGAAGCCTCAAAAGCGAAAACTATCAGAGAAACATTTCCAATTTTAAAAAATGCTCTTGTTTCGTTGGAAGATTCTCATTCTAATTTTTATCCTTCGGAAGTTGTGAAGGAATATACTTTAGGTTATAAGGCTACAGGACAGGAATTTCCAGTGATTAAAAGTGAGCTGTTAGAAAATAAATATGCGTATATCAGTTTGCCCGATATCGGATCGTTTAACAATGACGACTGGAATTTATATATCAATACTTTTTATACAAAAGTAAACGAGCTGCAAAAACATAATCCAAAAGGCTGGATTATAGATCTAAGAGACAATTTCGGAGGAATGCTCTATCCGATGTATGCTTCTATTGCTCCATTTTTAGATCATAAAAACGTAGTCGGAACCAAAGATTCCCAAGGAAAAATTGAGTATTTTAATTATAAAAATGGTAAATTTTATGAAGGTTCAAAAGCAACTCAACAATTTAAAATTACACAAAAAGAACCTAAACCAACAGGCAAACCTATTGCTGTATTAATAAACAAAGTAACCGGAAGTTCGGGGGAATTTATTACAGCGGCTTTTGTTGGTCAACAAAACGCAAAATTAATTGGCGTAAATACTCAAGGTTTAACCTCTGCAAATCAAGAATATAAATTATCAGATGGTTCTTTTCTTGTTTTAACAATTGGAAATATTGTAGACAGAAACGGAAAAGAATACGATAAAATTGGCGAAGGAATTGCTCCCAATATTGTCATAGAAAATTCATCAGATAAGAAAAAAATCGATGAAGTTTATTTCAAAAAAGCTTTTGAATACATTAATAGTAAATAAATTATAATTTATTCGAAAAAAGAAAGTTACATTGTGTAGCTTTCTTTTTTTATTAGCTTTCAATCTCAATATCTTTTTTATCTCCAATCAACCAGGGAACAATAAAATAAAAGGCAACAGCAATTATTGTCGCCAATATTCCCGTCCCTATCCATAATGCATTGAATCCGAATTTTTCAGCAATTAAAGTTCCTACATAAGGCGTTACTATAAAAGCTACCGAAAATGAAATCCCGTTCAGTCCCATATAAGCTCCTTTATTGTTTTGCCCGGACCTCAAAGCTGTAATAGTTGACATAAAAGGCAATGTCCAGATTTCTCCGATACAAAGCAAGGTCATGGAAATAACTAGAGTAATGATACTGTAATCAAATGCCATCATGGCGTATGAAAACCCACAAATAAAAGTTCCCAGTAACATTGTTACGGACAGATTAAAGTACTTTTCGGCAATCTGTACAAATCCCATTTCAAGCAGTACGATCAGAAAACCACTGTATCCTAAAATATATCCGATATTCTGCTGACTTAATTTTGCGGTATCTTTATAGAAGATCGTCAATGTACTGAACAGCTGAAAGAAGCAAATGGAGAACAGCATACAAAAGAAGCAATACACCAGGAATCTGCCGTCGCGATATGGAGAATTTTCTTTTTTAATGACCACCGCTTCTTTTACTTTTCTTGCTTTTAATCTGGCAATTTTATTACGCTTTCTGAAAAATACAATATAGAGAATCCCTGCTGACAAAGCAGCCAAAGCATTAGAGTAAAACAAGAATTCATATGAAATCGCAGACAGAATTCCGCCCAAAGCCGGACCAATTGAAAATCCTAAATTGACCGCCATTCTGTTTAATGAAAAGGCTCTGGTAATATTCTCAGGTTTCGCATATTTTGTAATAGCCACAGAGTTTGCAGGACGGAAAGCATCACTTACAATACTTTGCAGTAAAATGATCGAAGCCACTCCAATCTCCGTTTTAAAGACAGGAATAAGACAAAATAAAGGAACGCTCAACAGCAGACTTATATACTGAACTTTATATTCTCCAATTTTATCGGTGATGTAGCCTCCCAACCATGATCCAATCACAGATCCTATTCCGAAAAAGCTGAGAACAATCCCCGTATTTTCTATACTGAATTTCAAATGATCGGTCATATAAACTCCCAAAAACGGAAGCACCATAGAACCAGCCCGGTTGATGAGCATTACCAACGCAAGCATCCAGCTTTCCTGAGAAAGCCCTTTGAAAGAGTTTGTATATAGATGGATAATTTTCAAAACCAGAGAATAAGTAATGCAAAAATACTTAAAACCTTCCCTAGAGAAAGGATTTTATATTAAAAAAAATAATTCACCCTTTAACAGCAACGCTTAATAATGAGAATATTTTTTCTTATTTTTAAATGAAAATTTAATAAAATTCGTAAATTGTATACGTATTGATTTATTTTTCTACTTTTTAGACCCAAATCTTAAAATACCACCGGAATGATAGCTTATGAAAATTTACATGACACTCTTTCATTTTACAGTATTGATTGCCGTGAATCTTATTATATCTCTTCCGGGAAAACAATCTTCAGCTTTCCTGAAGAATCTTTCAGGATGGATTATTATGCGCTCTGCATCTGTACTTCCGGGCATATAAATATTGAGATCGACAGCAAAAAATATACTGTTTCAAAACACGGTTTCCTTATTTCTGCACCTTCTACGATTGTACGGTTTTTGAAAACCAGCGACGATTTCAGAATGAAACTTCTCTTTTTTGATAAGAATTTCCTTCTTAAAAACATCTCCAATCCTTTTATTATTGAGAAGATGAATATTTTCAGAGATACCTCTTTCAGTATCATCAATTCTAATGAAAATGACGTTTCCGTACTCATCAGTCTTTTAGAATATATGGATAAAAAAGTTCAGAAAAAAGGAAAGTATATTGATGAGATTATACGTACCATCATTTTTAATATTTTACTGGAGACCGCTGAAATCATCAATAAGGAAGATATCAACATTGAAAGCGATGAAGTAAAGAATAATCTGTTCTTTAAATTCAATAAACTCATCAGGGAAAATATTCAGCATTCCAGAAATGTTCAGTTTTATGCAGAGCAGTTATTTATTTCAAGAAAGTATCTTATTGAAGTGGTAAAAAAAGCCTGTGGAAAAACACCTCATCAGATTATTGATGAAATCCTTTTAAAAGAAGCATACAGTATGTTGGGAAATCCTAGTTTAACGATTTCCGAGATTGCTTTTGAGCTTCAGTTCAACTCCGTTTCTGCATTTGGCAGATTTTTTAAGAAACACACCAACACTTCTCCTTCCGAATACAGAAACAGCGAAAATTTCAGCTATTGAGAATTTAGGGATAATAATTCTGACATTGGGGATATAATACCTCCCGTAAGTCAGCGTACCTTTATATTGTTAATAAAAAACAATACAAAATGAGTACGATTACATCAAAATTCGACAAAGTTTTAAATGCTTACGATGGGTACGGAAAAGTAAACCACGAACCAGATTCCAGTAAAGAAGTACAGATTAACACCCCTGAAAAGACGATGCCTTTTTCAGATCAGATTGGAAACTACCAAAGAAACAAAGGGATTCCTGTAAAGTCTTATGAAAATAGTAAAATCTATATCGTAGGAAGCGGAATTGCAGGAATGTCTGCTGCATATTATTTTATAAGAGACGGCCATATTCCCGGAGAGAATATTATTTTCTTAGATCAGTTACATATAGAAGGAGGTTCTCTGGATGGCGCCGGAAACGCTAAAGACGGATATATCATTCGTGGAGGCCGTGAAATGGATATGACATATGAAAATTTATGGGATATGTTCCAGGATATTCCTGCATTGGAATTGCCTGCTCCTTATAGCGTACTGGATGAATATCGATTAATTAATGATAATGATCCCAACTATTCAAAAGCCAGATTAATTCATAATCAGGGGAAAATACAGGATTTCAGCAAATTCGGTCTAGAGAAAAAAGATCAATTGGCCATTGTAAAGCTGCTGCTTAAGAAAAAAGAGGAGCTGGATGATCTGACGATTGAAGATTATTTCAGTGAAACCTTTTTAAACAGTAATTTCTGGTTTTTCTGGCGTTCTATGTTCGCTTTTGAAAACTGGCACAGCTTACTGGAATTGAAACTGTATATGCACCGTTTTTTACACGCCATAGACGGAATGAAAGATTTCTCTTGTCTAGTTTTCCCTAAATACAATCAGTATGACACCTATATTACTCCGTTAAAAAATTATCTGGTAAGTAAAGGAGTGAAAATAGAGTTCAATACATTAGTAAAAGATCTTGATATACATATTGACACGGAAGGAAAAACCGTAGAAAGCATCATCACCGAACAAAATGGCGAAGAGGTAAAAATACCTGTAGGAAAAGAAGATTACGTTATCGTGACTACAGGTTCTATGACGGAAAGTACTTTTTACGGAGATAATAAAACGGCTCCGGTCATTACGATCGACAATTCTTCAGGTGGACAAAGTGCAGGCTGGAAACTTTGGAAAAACTTAGCCGCAAAATCTGAAGTATTCGGAAAACCTGAAAAATTCTGTAGCCATATCGAGAAATCTGCCTGGGAATCTGCAACACTGACTTGCCGTCCTTCTGCTTTTGTTGAAAAATTAAAAGAACTATCTGTCAACGATCCTTATTCAGGAAAAACCGTAACGGGTGGTATTATTACCATTACAGACTCTAACTGGGTGATGAGTTTCACCTGTAACAGACAGCCACACTTCCCAACTCAGCCGGATGATATTCTGGTAATATGGGTATATGCATTGCTGATGGATAAAGAAGGTAATTATATCAAAAAAACAATGCCTGAATGTACCGGAGACGAAATACTTGCAGAGCTTTGTTATCATCTGGGAATTATAGACCAATTGGATAACGTGGTGGAAAATACCATTGTAAGAAGCTCATTCATGCCTTATATTACTTCTATGTTCTTGCCTAGAGCTAAAGGAGACAGACCAAGAGTCGTTCCGGAAGGCTGTAAAAACCTAGGTTTGGTCGGTCAGTTTATAGAAACCAATAACGATGTGGTATTTACCATGGAAAGTTCTGTGAGAACAGCGAGAATAGCCGTTTATGAGCTTCTTAATCTCAACAAACAGGTTCCGGATATCAATCCTCTTCAGTATGACATCAGACATTTATTAAAAGCCACTCAGTCACTGAATGATTATAAACCGTTTTTAGGAGAAGGCATTTTAAGAAAAATCCTTAAAGGAACTTATTTTGAACATATTCTGGTAAACCGTCCTGAAGAAAAAGAAGAACATGAATCTTTCTTTATGGAGCAGGTAAATAAATTCCAGGATTGGATAAAAGGAATTAAAAGCTAATTCCAGTCAATTAAAATAAAAAGTTATGAACTTTAAAAATGTAACCATAGCAGGAAGCGGAGTTCTTGGATATCAGATTGCATTTCAGTGTGCTTTTCATGGGTTTAATGTTACCGTTTATGATATCAATGATGAAGTTCTGGAAAAAGCAAAAGCCAAATTTGATGGAATGGCAGACAATTTTAAAAGAGATATGAATGCTACCCAAAATCAGCTTGATGCCACATTCAAAAATTTACATTACAATTCGGATCTGGCAGAAGCTGTAAAAGATGCTGATCTTCTCATAGAAGCTGTTCCGGAAAATCCGGATATCAAAATAGAATTTTATCAAAAGCTTGCGAAGGTCGCACCGGAGAAAACAATATTTGCAAGCAATTCTTCTACCTTGCTTCCAAGTCAGTTTGCAGAATATACAGGAAGACCTGAAAAGTTTCTGGCATTCCATTTTGCCAATGAAATATGGAAGCATAATACCGGAGAAGTCATGAAGCACCCGGGAACTTCACAGGAGGTTTTTGATGCGGTTCTCCAGTTTGCCAAAGAAATTGGAATGGTGGCTCTTCCCATTAATAAAGAACAACCGGGCTATATTGTAAATTCTTTACTGGTTCCGTTACTGAGTGCAGCTATGGAACTTTGGGTAAAAGAAGTTGCCGATATAGAAACCATTGATAAAACCTGGATGGTCGCTACAGGAGCTCCGACAGGACCATTCGGAATATTGGATGTTGTTGGGATAACAACTGCTTATAACATTAATAAAATGGAAGCAGAAGCCACACAAGATCCGGATAAACTGAAAATTGTAGAAACCCTAAAATCTGAGTTTATTGACAAAGGAAAACTGGGAGTGCTTTCAGGAGAAGGCTTTTATAAATATCCCAATCCGTCTTATCAGGAAAAAGACTTTTTGAAATAAGTTGATTAAGTATATTTAAAAAGAAAGAGGATTCATTAACTGAATCCTCTTTTTGTATAGTATTTCTTACAAGTATTACGGTTTATAAGAATCTTTCAAAGTCACTGTTCTGTTGAAAATCATTTTTTCTTCAGTAGAATCCTTGTCTTTTGTAAAATATCCGATTCTCTGGAATTGAAGAGGTTCTTCAACAGCCACATCTTTCAAATTAGGCTCAGCAAATCCCTGAACGATAGTTACAGAATCCGGGTTGATGAAATTTAAGAAATCAACATCTTTTTCAGCATCCGGCTGTTCAACAGTAAACAGTTGATCGTAATTTCTTACTTCCACAGGAATGGCATGTTTTGCAGACACCCAGTGAATAGTCCCTTTTACTTTTCTTAAGCTTTCTTCAGTTCCGCTTCCTGACTTAGATTTTTCATCGTAAGTTGCATAAATGGTCGTGATGTCTCCGTTTTCGTCCTTCTCTACTCTTTCACCTTTGATGATGTAAGCAGATTTTAAACGAACTTCTCCACCTAACTTTAATCTGAAGAACTTATTATTTGCTTCTTCTTTAAAATCTTCACGTTCAATATATAATTCTCTGGAGAACGGAACTTCTCTTGTTCCTGCATTTTCCTGTTCAGGATTGTTTTCTGTTTCCAGCCATTCTTCCTGTCCTTCAGGATAGTTTTCAATCACTAATTTAATAGGATCTACAACCGCCATTACACGTTTTGCCACCTTATTAAGATCTTCACGAACACAGAAATCCAATAATTGAATTTCAATAAGGTTTTCTCTTTTGGCAACTCCTACTTTTTCAATGAAATTTCTGATAGCTGTTGCTGTGAAACCTTTTCTTCTCATTCCTGAAATGGTAGGCATTCTTGGATCATCCCATCCGCTCACCACATTTTCAGCGACAAGCCTTTGCAGTTTTCTTTTGGAAGTGATCATATAAGAAACGTTCATTCTTGCAAATTCTCTCTGCTTATTTCTTACTTTGCCTTCATCATATACCTGATCAAGATACCAGTCATAAAGCGGTCTGTGGTTTTCAAATTCCAAAGAGCATAATGAGTGTGAAATTTGTTCAATATAATCAGACTCACCATGCGCCCAATCGTACATCGGATAAATTTTCCAGTCTGTACCTGTTCTGTGATGAGGTTTATTCAAAATTCTATACATCACAGGATCACGCATATTCATATTTGGTGAAACCATGTCTATTTTTGCACGAAGAGACATTGAACCACTTTCGAATTCACCGTTTTTCATTTTTTCGAATAAGTCTAAAGACTCTTCAACAGGACGGTTTCTGTATGGAGATTCAATTCCCGGTTCTGCCGGATTTTTTCTTTGTTCAGTAATCACTTCAGAAGGCTGCTCGTCTACGTAAGCTTTTCCTTCTTTAATTAACTTAACGGCCCAATCGTAAAGCTGCTGGAAGTAATCGGATGCGTACAAAACTTTATCCCATTTGAAACCTAACCATTCAACGTCTTTCATAATAGAATCTACGAATTCTTGTTCTTCTTTTTCAGGGTTCGTATCGTCGAAACGAAGGTTTACGGGAGCATTGTATTTTTCACCAAGACCAAAGTTGATGCAAATGGCTTTTGTATGCCCTACATGCAGATAACCGTTGGGTTCTGGTGGAAAACGGAAACGGATCTGATCATTTCTCAGACCGTTTGCCAAATCATCTTCGATAATTTGCTCAATAAAATTGAGAGATTTTTTTTCTTCTTCCATTAAAATTCGCTTTAATAAGATGCCGAAATAATACGACAAGCTGCAAATTTAAGAAAATTTAAGAGGTAAAAAAATAGATTGTCATTACATTAAATTTAAAAAATTCACCAATTTGTTATTTTTCTTTAAACACGTGATAAAAAACATCAAATAATTCTTTAAACAATGATTTTTAATTGTAATTTTGCGCTATTCAAATACAACACTAAGGTAGTATAATACTATCGAAAAAAAATATCACTATATTATGAAAAAATTAAAATCTAAATTCTCCGACTTTATCGATTACATCAAAAAAATTATTTTTGTAGAAAATGTAGTTTAAGATTTACACGCTTCAGAGCAGTTAATTTTTAAAATAAAGCTCCTCACCTTTCAATTCTAATTGGGTCTCAAAATTATTAGTGAACAATCCCCCAGTTCCTAATCCCTGCGGCATTGTATTATTTTTGGTAAATGTATACTGGGCAATTGCATTCAAACCAATATTGCTTTCCAACGCAGAAGTGATCCACCAACCGATGTTTTCCTGCTCAGCAAGAGCAATCCATTCATCACTGCCTGCAAAACCTCCTACTAAAGCCGGTTTTAAGATAATATATTGTGGCTTTATAGTTTCCAGTAATTCTTTCTTTTTATCGAAATCAATAATTCCTATCAATTCTTCATCCAAAGCAATAGGAGTTGGCGTTTGAGCACACAATTCCGCCATATCATTCCAGTTTCCTGCTTTGATAGGCTGTTCAATAGAATGAATATGTAAATCTGCTAACTGCTGCAGAACAACTTTCGCTTCTTCTTTAGTGAATCCTCCATTGGCATCAACACGGAGTTCCAGTTTTTCTTTCGGAAATTTTTGTCTTAGTTTTTGAAGAACTTCATGTTCAGATTTCCAGTCTACTCCTATTTTTAATTTAATACAATGAAAACCTTTTTCAAGCTTATCCTGAATCTGTTCTTCCATGTAGTGAACATCTCCCATCCAAATCAAACCATTGATGATAATCGGAGCTTTTCCGTTGGTAAATTCACTTGGAAAATAAAGGTGTTCTCCATATTTCAGGTTTGAAACTGCCTGTTCATAGCCAAACCAAATCGATGGAAATTCTTTTAATTTCTCTTTTAAAACATCAGAATCCTGATTAATATTTTCACAAAGCCATTGCAGCTTTTCTTCATAGTCAGGTTTGTCATCAAAACTTAATCCTCTGAAAACCGCACACTCTCCTATTCCTTTTTTTCCGTTTTCCGAAACTTCAAGAATAAAAGTCTCTTTTTCATGCAAAACGCCGCGAGATGTTCCACTCGGGCGCTTGAATTGTAATAAATATCTTGAATATTCTGCTTTCATTATTTTACGCTATCGATTCGCATAAATTCTTCTGCTTTTTCTACCATATCTACACTTCCACAGAAGAAAGGAATTCTTTGGTGAAGCTCTGTCGGTTCAATTTCCAGAATTCTTCTGAAACCGTCTGTAGCTTTCCCCCCCGCCTGTTCTGCTAAGAAAGCCATTGGGTTACACTCATACAATAGTCTTAATTTTCCGTTAGGCGCCTGTGAATAAGACGGATAAATATAAATACCACCTTTCAGCATATTTCTGTGGAAATCTGCTACCAATGAGCCAATATATCTTGATGTATATGGTCTGTCACCTTCTTCCATCTGGCAATATTTAAGGTAATTTTTTACACCTTGAGGGAATTTAATATAGTTTCCTTCATTTATTGAGTAAATCTTACCTGTTTTTGGAAAATTCATATTCGGATGCGAAAGATAATAGGTTCCCAAAGACGGATCAAGAGTAAATCCGTTGACTCCGTTTCCTGTTGTATATACAATCATGGTTGATGAACCATAGATTACATATCCTGCCGCAATCTGATTCACGCCTTTTTGTAAAAAGTCTTCTAACTGAACGGGAGTTCCCGGCTCGGTAACTCTTCTGTAGATTGAGAAAATTGTTCCTACAGAAACATTCACATCAATATTGGAAGAACCGTCCAAAGGATCGATCAACACAACATATTTGCTTAAATGACCGTTTTCACCGCATTTAATATCGATGAAATCATCATTTTCCTCAGAAGCAATCCCACAAACAACCTCTCTCTGAGACAAAGCTGTAATAAAAATTTCATTGGCAATCACATCCAGTTTTTGCTGTTCTTCGCCCTGAACATTTTGGTTTCCGGCAGCTCCTGCAATGTCTACAATTCCTGCTTTGTTTACTTCTCTGTTTACCACTTTAGAAGCTAGTCTTATTGCACTTAGAAGACGAGAAAATTCTCCTGTAGAATACTGAAAATCATCCTGTCTATCAATAAGAAACTCTCCTAAAGTCTGTAATGGTTGCTCTGACATATTTTTCTTTTTACGTTTTCTCCAAATTTCGTAAAATTTATCACAATTAAAAAGAATTATCAACAAAAGACCTTATCCACTGTATATCAACTCAGTACAACTCTATTCTCCATCTATAACACGACCTTATCATAAAAAGGCTTCCCCGTTTTCTTAAAGCAATCTGAATAATTTCATCATATTCTTAATTTTTAATAAAATCTTAAGCCTATAGAATCACTGGGCTATTTCATATCTCGTCGTAAATGTATAATTTTGTCACCCGTAAAAAACTCTCATAAATTTTTATCTAACAATTTTATTATTAACAATTTAATGAAAATTTTCAAGTTTGGTGGAGCATCAGTAAAAGATGCCGAAAGTGTAAAAAATGTATCTATGGTCTTAAAAAGCCAAGGATTTGCTAAATGTTTGCTGGTTATTTCAGCTATGGGCAAAACCACTAATGAATTGGAAAAGGTTGTAGAACTTTATTTCAAGAAAGATAACTACCAAACTGAAATTGAAGAGATAAAACGAAAACACATTGAGATTGCTGAAGGACTTTTTCCTGAAAACCATGCAGTTTTTGCAGAAATCAATCTGTTTTTTGATGATATTGATTCTTTTTTAAGAAGAAACAAATCTCCAAACTACAGCTTCGTTTACGACCAAGTAGTGAGCTGCGGTGAAATGATTTCTACAAAAATCGTAAGTGAATATTTAAATGAAATTCAGTTTGCCAACCAATGGCTGGATGCAAGAGATTATGTAAAAACAGACAATTCTTACAGAGAAGGAGTTGTAAACTGGGCAAATACTGAAGAACTGATTTCTCGTTTGAATAAAGAAAACTGCTACGTTACGCAAGGTTTCATTGGTTCTGATGAAAACAACTTCACCGTAACATTAGGCAGAGAAGGTTCAGATTATTCTGCTGCGATCTTCGCTTATTGTTTGGATGCAGATGCCATGACGATCTGGAAAGACGTTCCGGGAGTAATGACAGGTGACCCAAGAAAATTCCAGGATGTTACTTTGCTTTCAAATATCTCTTATGAGGAAGCGATAGAAATGGCCTATTACGGAGCCAGTGTTATTCACCCGAAAACATTGCAGCCTCTTCAGCAAAAAAACATTCCTTTTTACGTAAAATCTTTCGTAGATCCTACCAAAGAAGGTACAAAAGTGGGAGCTTCTGACAAAAACCAAAACGAAGAATCATATATTTTAAAAGAAAATCAAACTTTATTAAAAATTTCAACAAGAGACTTCTCATTTATTGCAGAAGATCACATGAGTTTAATTTTCGGATATTTATCTAAATATAAAATTAAAGTTTCTTTGATGCAGAATTCAGCTATTTCATTAGCATTATGCCTGGAAGACAAGTTTAATACTATTGATGATCTTAATAATGAACTGCAAAAAGTATTTGAAACAGAAGTTGTAAAAAATGTATCTTTATTTACCGTAAGAAATGCGAAGATAGAGAACATTGATAAATTTTACCAGGAAAAAAGTGTATTATTGGAGCAAATTTCGAAGAATACGCTTCAAATGGTAACAAAATAAAACAAATTGCAGCTAAACACACATGAGTTTAATATCGAAAAACGATTTGATTAAAGCTTCCGGCTTAAGTAAAATGGGGTTCTTAAAGAATCCTATTGCAGCTGCTGTAATGAGCATTGCAAAAATAAATGAAGTCAACAAATTATACGATAAACTAAAAGACAAGGAAGATAAAGACTTTTTCGACTCATTTGTGAGAGAAAGAAACCTAAGCTATGTTGCTTTTGAAGAAGATCTTGCAAAAATCCCTAAAACAGGTCCATTTATTTTGGTTTCCAATCATCCGTTGGGTGCTATTGACGGGATTTTAATGTGCAAAATCTTATCAGAAATTCGCCCCGATTTCAAGGTAATGGGTAATTTCCTTTTGGAAAAAATAAAACCAATGGAACCTTATGTGATTTCTGTAAATCCTTTTGAAAACAGAAGAGCCGCCTATAGCAGCTCATCCGGAATGCGTGAGACCTTGAAGCATTTACAAGACGGAGGTTGTATCGGTATTTTCCCCGCAGGAGAAGTTTCGAATAAAAACAATCCTTATGGAGAAATCTTAGATAAAGAATGGGAAAAACCGGCATTAAAGCTTATCAGAATGGCAAAAGTACCGGTAGTTCCTATGTATTTTCATGCAAAAAACAGCCGTTTGTTTTATCAGGTGGCAAAGCTTCATCCGAATTTACAAACCCTGATGCTTCCTGCAGAAATGATGGCCGATAGGGAAAAGCCTATCAGGATCAGAATTGGAAGACCTATTACGGTAAAAGCAATGGATGATATGGAAACCATTGAAGAATTGGGAGAGTTTCTGAAACGTAAGGTGTACATGATGAAATCTTACTATGAAAAAAGAAAATCTTTAGCCCAAAGCATCAATCTTCAAAATCTATATGTAAAATTTCCTTTACTTAAAGAGGAAAATATCGTTCAGAATATCATCGACGAAACTCCAAAAGAGGATATCCTTAAAGACATCAATAAACTGAGAGGCACCGATAAAATGTTTTTCAGTAACGGAAATTACGAGGTGTATTTCACTTCTTACGAAGAGATTCCTTCTATCATGAGGGAAATCGGACGTCAAAGAGAGCTTACTTTCCGTGCAGTAGGTGAAGGAAGCAACCTTCCTTTTGATCTGGATGAATATGATAAGCATTATCATCATCTTTTCCTTTGGGACAATGCAGAGGAAAAACTGGTCGGAGCGTACCGAATGGCTTTAGGTAAAGAAGTCATGAAAAAATTCGGGATCAAAGGATTCTACACCAGTTCTTTGTTTGAGTTTGAACAGGACATCCATCCATTCTTCAAAAAGGTTATTGAAATGGGACGTGCTTATATCTGTCAGGAATATCAGCAAAAACCACTTCCGCTTTTCCTTTTATGGAGAGGAATCGTACATGTTTGCCTGAGAAATCCGGATCATAAATTCTTAATGGGAGGTGTAAGTATTTCCAATAAGTTTTCCGAGTTTTCAAAGTCTCTGATGATCGAGTTTATGCGTTCTAATTATTATGATTCTGCCGTAGCTCAATATATCACTCCTAGAAATGAATATAAAGTAAAGCTTAGAGACCGGGATAAAAATCTTTTCTTTGATGAAATGGAATCTGATTTAAATAAATTAGATAAAATCATTGATGATCTAGAACCGGAACTAAGACTTCCTGTTTTAATAAAAAAATACATCAAACAAAACGCAAAAGTTATAGCTTTCAATGTTGATCCTAACTTCAATGATGCGATCGACGGATTGATGTATATAAGAATAAGTGATCTTCCTGAAAACACGATAAAGCCTGTATTAGAGGAAATGAGCGAGCAGATAAGAAAAGAGCAGGAAAATAATTCAACTGAGAATCAATAGGTTTTTAAGTTTTATTAAAAAAAGTACGATTAATACTTGCTTTGTATATCAAAACTTACTACTTTTGCATCACTTTAAAACAACGAAGTAAGTAAAACAAAAATATAATGGTTTCTTAGCTCAGTTGGTAGAGCAATGGATTGAAAATCCATGTGTCCCTGGTTCGATTCCTGGAGAAACCACTTTAAAACCTCTAATTTATTTAGAGGTTTTTTTGTTTTTATATAGAAGAAGAATTTATTCAGAAGAATGCTCAATAATCCCTTGTATTCTTATTAAACTTTCTTTTAAGTCAGGAAGGCCGTAGTAATTATTCTTTTTAAACACTGAGATTATATTTTTATCTTTTACTACACTATTGTAAAGCACGCTTTCAGCATTCCATACAGCATTTCCTGAATTAATACCCGCAAAATTCAAATAAAACGGATCAACGGTATTTCCTATGTAAGCAAGGATTTTATATTTTTCATCTGCAGTAAAACTCTTATTATCTTTCAAAGCATATCCAAAATTCTCTAAAGCCGTTAAAAGCCTATTTTCATCTGATTTTGTATGTTCTTTTATATATTTCAATAAGTCAGTTCTTATTTCTAATTTTCCATTGCAGTTTCTTGTAAAAATAACATCACCAATCGCAGCAGAAGTTTGATAATTGTTCAGATAATCATTCATAACAAGATCATTAAACTTAGGCTCTTTCGTATACCCGAATTTAGTAACCAACATTTTAATAAAAAAAGTATCTTGAGTAATTAACCATGTTACATACGTTTTATTGTCATTGAATAAATACATATTTCTGGCAACGATCGTCTTAATATTTACGTTTCTTTGTTCTTTCAGGTTGGAAACGTCTTTCCAATGAGGTATTTCGACTTCTGTTCCTTGAGCACCTGAAGATCGAATGATTTTGCTTGATTCTATATTATTTAATGCCGGATATTCTTTCTGATAATCAATAATTTCAGGGATGTAATAAAAATCAGTAAAAAGTTTTCTTTTCTTATCGACATATCCTCCTTCATAATCAACACTATTATTACTATATGTAATAAAATTTCTATCACATTTATCAAAATAATTTATATATAAAAATGGATTATTTGAATTACGATCAATAATTCTTCCAAAAATATTTTTGATTTTAGCATCAAAATCACCATCCGACAATTCTTTAAAACCATTGGAAAGCAATATGTTTTTAGCAATTTCGGCCGATGCTTCCAATTCTTCCAGCTCAAAAGGCATTTTAGCTAACTCAGCTCCGGCTTCATCAATTGATTTACTTGATCCTTGTTTAAGTTGTTTTGCTAAAACTATTTCAACAATATTATCACCCTGATTTTTCTTGGCAGTAGTAAAATAAGCATCTTTCTTTTCCTGAGACTTATTATTGCAAGCACAACAGAATAGAACAACCATTAAAATACTTAAAATTTTCATCATTATTGTTTGTGTTTAGGGAATGGAAAAGGATATCTTAAGATATCCTTTTTATTTTTTACGAAAATTAATCTGGAGCTCCTACACTATCAAATAAATCAGCATATTCGATCATTGATTTTAAATTGGGTAAATTATAATAGTTGTTTGTTCTATATTCATTCTTAACTTTATTCCATTCTTCTTGACCTATAAAATCCCTGTAATCAGCTAATATTGTCACTTCGCCCCAATTTTGCCCGTCATGATGATACTTTTTAAATAATGGATCATATGTGTTTGCTAAAGAAGCAAGAATCCTCATATCTTCTTTATTACTAAAACTGTTTTTAGTTTCACCATTGATTATTTTTGAACTTACATATTTTAATATCAAGATATCATTTACATTTTTCGAGCTATTATAAATAGATTCATAAGAATTAAGGAAGGAATTTCTTAATTTTAATTTTCCTCCGCAATCTTTTGAAGCAATGTAATTCAATAGTTCCTTTGCATTATTTAAAGAATTTGAATTCAAATTATTAATAACATATTCATTAAATTTTGGTTCCTTATCATATCCAAAAAATTTGATAAGATTTTTAATGAAAATTTGATCATTCTGCACTAGCCATGTTGCATAAGATTTATTATTATTGAATAGATACATATTTCTAGCAACAATCGTCTTAATATTTTGCTTTCTGATCTCTTTTAAATCCGTTACATCCTTCCAATAATATATTTTCACATCTGGTATGTGATTATTATTTTGGGCATTCTTTTCATATTCGGATAATTCAGAATTTTTAGTATAATCTAGTAATTCAGGGATACTATATAAATCTGAAATGAATAGCCCTTTTTTAAAAACATATGTACTATATGGATCAGCATCTATGCTATTCGAATTTTTAAAAAGTTTAAAGTCTTTCGAACATTTATTATCAAAATTGATATGCAAATACTTAGATTCTGATTTAGGATCAATTATCCTTTTGAAAACTGCGTTAATTTTATTAATAAATTCCTCTTGAGCCGGCTTCTTATATCCGTTATCCTCCAATTCTTTTGATATAATAGATTCAGTTGCCTCCAAATCTTTTAATGTAAACTTATATGTTGGATAATCCGTTTCGTTTTTCTCTCCGCTTACACCAGATGATAGCTGTGATTTAAGAACGGGAAGAAAAGAACTTTCTTTGTTGAATGCTAGATTTTGTGAATACAAATCATTCAATATTAATATCGTTAAGGAAATTATAATCTTTTTTATCATTGTTGTGTTTTAAAATAAAAGCACAGTTAAGTTTAACTGTGCTTTAAATATTATTTTTTAGGATGTTTCTTTCTCCATTCCGTTATATTCATCGGCTGATTGTCCGGACCGCATGTTCCGTTGTATTCACATTCTTCAACGAAATATTCATCATAATCTGCATTATCCCACCACTCTTTAAATTTTGGAAGGCCAAAATAATTATTTTTCTGTAGAATATCTCTGGAACTATCTCCCAAAAAGAACCGCAGTCTCCCCATCATTCTTGTCCCATCCTTGTAAGACGAATCGTATTTATACTGTTCCGCAAAATAAGCCAGATTAGCCATTATTTTTACTTTATCAGTTTCTGTCAAGGTTTTTGATTCAGCATTCTCGTTATTCTCCAAATATTCTAAATATTCTTTAATATTGTTGAGGATAAATCTGTTTTCAGAGGAGTCATTAGGAATATAAAGTTTTTGTAGTTCTTTAAAGGTATTAGTATGAAGTCTTATACCTTCATTACAATCTTTTATCCAGAAAAGTTTACCATAATCAGACGGATCTTTTTTATCAAACTTCGTTCTTTCAACAACCCATTTCAATAAATCAACATCCTGCGTATATCCAAAGGTTTTCACTAAACTTTCCATAAAATATGGATCATTAAGTATAAGCCATTTGTATTGGGCTTTATTATCATTGAATAGATACAGGTTTCTGGCAATTAATGTTTGTATATTCTTTTTTTTCTGTTCTTTAAGATTGGAAACGTCTTTCCATAAGTATTTTTTGACTTCATTACCGCTCGCATCTTTATAGTTTTTAGAAGCAGTATTTTCTTCCTGAGCGGTTTCAGCATACGTTTTTTGATATTCAATAATAGTTGGAAGAGGATAAAGATCTGTAATAAAATTCTGATTTTTCACCACGAATATTCCGTTATTTTCAGCATTATTCGGAATATAATTCAATGCTTTATCACACTTATCAATAAAGTTAACATAAAGAAATTTACTCGATGACTTCTGATCAATAATTCTGTTAAATATCTGCTTTATTTTGGTATTAAATTCTTCACTACTGATCACTTTATATCCATTATCCAAAAGTAATTGGTTGAGTATTGGAATTGTCACTTCCAGATCTTTCTCAGAATACTGGTACGGGTTATCAAAAGAAGGTTTTCCGTATTCCAACTGTTTTTTTAGCATAGTATTAACGTCTTGATTAAACTGCAAACCCGCTGAGCTTTCTTTAACAGCAATTGTACTATTTTTATTATCAGATTTTTTATCCTGGCAGGACACCAAAACTGAAGAAATAAAAAGCAGGCTAACTAAAATTTTATATTTCATCTTTTTCTTTTTGTTTAAAGTTCCGATCCTTTTGCTCCAGGATTCCCTTTATATTCAGGTAAATTATAATCTGCATCAGTAATTTCATAATTGTTTGGAACTATATATGCAAAATAGTCAGAAATATCATAAGATACACAATATAATTTTTGCGACTGATTTCCTCCTAATATCACAACTTTATTCCCTTTCTTACCGGCAACAAAACCAACATGTCCTCCTCCTGATCTGGTTTTCACAGCAATTGCACCATACACTGGCTTCTTCAAATCTTTTCCTTCAGCCCATGTTGCCCATTTTAGTGCTCTTACAGCATCGTACCCTTTATCAGTAGTAACTCCTTCATATCCGTAATGTTTCATGATCCAATTAACAAATGCTGCACACCATGCTATATCTTCTTCATTTTTTGTACCATTTTTCATTTGACTCTCATAAGGCGTTCCGTCAAAAAACTTCTGAATTTCTTTATTACTCCCTGTTTCAACAAGGTTTTTAGCTTCTTCTTTCCAAACCAACTCCATCCATGGGGCTCTTCCTTCAAGATTTGGCATAGCTACAGCTTCTCCGTCACAGACTTTTTTATCGTATTTAAACCATGTTTTTAATTTCCCCAAAGCCTTTTTACGTCCTTCCCACCCTATAGGTGGTTTTTCTAATCTGTCGGCAGGAGCATATCCATTCAAAATTTTCCCCTGTAAGAAAAAATATTTTTCTTCTTCTTCTTCCATCAAAATCCCAAGCTCCGTAAGGCTCTTCCCTAATCCTTTACTAAAGTAAGTGCGCTTCCAGGCAAGGGTTTCCGTAAGTTCTTTAGAATAAGTCTTTTTAGGATTAAGCTCCCATGAAGGCACTTTTTTGAAATTAAAAATCCAGCCCCCTACATCTACCGCATTGTGAAGATCTTTAGAAATAAGATCAGCATTATCATCAAGGAATTTATTCTCATTGGCATACTTATCTTTCCCATAGTTTTTATAAGGTCCCGGACTATTATAGTACCCTGTTCCGTCATCAATACCAGTAATCTGAAGTATACCTCTTCCTTTGTAAGTACTCTGACTAGACAGGTATTTACTTTTTTCTTCTTTACTCTGTACAAAAAAACCTGTTTCTTCAGATACATTTGCAAGGAATGATATTTTCTGCATACAACGATTAATTCCATTGCTGGCAAACATAGCATTTACCTCAGCTGTTAAGCTCTTAATAGTTTTATCTGTAATATCACAACTTTCTTTTATTCCTTTCCAAATTTCAGTACCTCCTGTCATTGCTTTAATGAGGTCTTCCATTTCTTTTTCAGTAAAACCGCGGTTACAATAACAGGATTTCTGCTTTCTCACCTCTGCCATCTCCACCATTACAGGCGTTACATCATTATCAATAGTTTCAGGTGTTTCTTTCTGAGAAACCTTTAGACATCCATTTTCATAGAAAATAAACTGTTTACGCAATTCCAACATCTCCTGCTGAGTAAACGCCGTTCCATCTTTCTTTTTCGCATGAATTCCCAGCTTCTCCATATCCTCTGTCCGTACCAGATCTGCAGGAAGTGTACTATTGATTGTAAACTGGCTTTTTTCTATTTTCCAGACTTTCTTTTTGGGATCGGCAGGATCCTGAACCTGTCGGGAAACCTGTGCTATATAATAATCAAAGTTTTTTGGTGGATTTTTCCATTCTTCCTTGGGGGTGAAGGAAACTTCGAGCAAGCCATCTTTTCCTGTTTTTTCTTCGTTATAGCTTTGTTTACTTTCGTGGGTATAGGTGATATGATCATTTTCATTCATTCCTTCTTTAGGAATTTCTTTCAGCACATCTATTTTAAGCGTTTCTTCCGTCATATTAACGGTATGCACCCAAAGCTTATGGGTTTTTCCATAGAAGGTCTGCATACGCTGGATATCTTTACCGTCTTCCGTAGAAAACATGATGGAAACAATTTTCTGTTCTGAAGTGATTACCAGTTCTTCATTAGAATCCAACACTTCCAGATAAGTGGTGGTTCCGTCTACAACCACCGGACGCGTTCCCTGAATGGAAATAGCAGATGGCAGGACAACTTCTGTAGATGAGCCCGCCTGAAGCTCCACGGTAAATATTAATCGGTAAGAAGGATTAGGATTTTCTGTCGTTTTAGGAATGGCCGCCTCCATCTTTTTCTTATAATCATCATTCGTAGTGATCATAAAGGAAGCTTTTCCTTCATTATTAAGAGTCACACTTTTCTCCTCCAGCATGTATTTCTCTTTCTCTTTGTAGAAATCATCTCCTTCTCCTTTTATCCAGACTTTCACTTTCAGTGCCTGATTCTGGAGACCATCGATTTCCAGAAAGCCGTATGTTTCTTCCGCGAATCCTGTTTCTGTACGTTTAACGCCGGTTCCATACGCCCAAAGTGCTCTTTTCACAGAGGGTTCAGATACTTTTATTTTAGCTTCAATCTTTTTATTATCAGTGTAATCACCTGTCAGATAAGCTGAAATGGTATATTCACCTAGCTCATTAAAAGTAAGTGTTCCATCTCCGTTATCGGTAACATTTTGGGGGACTTCCACTTTTACAGCTTCATTTCCGGCAAGAGTGGCAATTCTTGCTGTGGCGGTATATTTTACTTTTGTTCCTTTAGGAATATTCGCAGCAGGAAGCGTAAATTTATCTACAACATTTTTAATGACTTCAAAATTAAAACAGTCGGATCCTGAAAATGCAGGCTGCTTACCACTTCCCAGTGGATTAGCATAAGCTTCCAATGTATATTTACCAAAATATTGGCTACTATCAAGGTGAGCATCATTATACAACAGTTCTGAAACTTTTTTATTAATAGATCCAGTTTTAAATGATGATGAGCCCTCAAATGCAGTAAGCCGGCCTGCTCCTTCTTTTTTCAGATACCAATGTACAGAAGTTCCCGAAGGCATATAGTTGACATTGAACTTTGAAGCTCTCACTTTCAATATATCACTAAACCTCAGCAGACCGGCATCTCCTGTAACCCCCATAACCCCTAAAGAGTTTTCTATTTTAACCTGTATGGATTCCGGTTTTGGATCTGTAGGATCTGTAAATGCTTCTACAGTATAGGTTCCGGCGTTTTTAAAAGTTAATAATACTTTTCCCGCCACAGTGCTCACACCAACAAGATGAGAAGCTGAAGTCCCAGTAGAACTGTTATACAATACTGTTGTTCCCTGTTTTACTTTCCACTGAGCTGTATTCACAATAGGAGTGAAAACATTGCGGTTTAATATTTTCAATTGATCTGCGCTTGTATTCAGTTTCAGCTCTACGGACAGGGGAAAAGGAATATTAACCAAGGTAGAAGTACCGGGAGCGACAATTTTTTTAACAAAGTCTTTGACAACTTCTATGATTACCGAGCAATTATTATCACCCGGTTTCTTTCCATAAGCTTCGATACGGTATTTTCCTTCTTCAAGACCACTGAATATCTTACTCATTGATTGGTTAAAGACACTGCCTAAACCAATAAAGGTTTTGATTTTATCTTTGGTACCATCACCTTTAAAAAGAGCCCAGATAATTTTTGTACTATCTCCTTTGAATTGTGCGGTAAGAGAAAGATTATCTATTGCTATAGGATTCATAAATGAGTTAAAAATCCCTCCCGTCATCTGAATATAATAATACGTTCCTGACGGTTTGGCTACAGAGATTGGCAATGTCATGGAAACTGAAGCTACGGATGTTGTAGAAGCAGCTGCAGATGACGTAGACCATTGCGGTGATGTATTGGCTACTGAAAATTCATCAGCTTCCTTCACATCAATCTGCGAAACATTATTAGCCTGTCCGGTTGTTGCAAAAGCGACAGTTCCCGGAACTCCATATCCGGGGCAGTTTCCAGTGGAAACATCCAGCAGGATTTTCATGCTTTTATTGAACTCTACATTTTCGTAGTAATCTTTGTACTTGATATTGCATTTGCCTTTACAAGGATATGTTTTTCCATCAGATCCTTTACAGTTTCCAAAGCCGTTTCCGCCACCGAAACTTTCTGCTTTATCATCCAGATAAGTGGCTACAGGTTTGCTCTGGGCAAAATATTTGTTCTTGCCTAATTTTTTCTTCTGGCTTTTCACTTCCATCGGAACGGCGGTTCCGTTGGAATTGTTGGTTACGGAACTGCTGCAGTATGCAGTGGCTCCTTCTATAATGATGTATCCTTTATCCGCCATGTCATTTATTCTAAGGTTAAGTCATTGTAATCGTTTCCCGGTATACTGTTTTTTCTCCGTCTGATAATATAAAGTCTGCTTTCTTTGTGGAATATTGTTTTTTCCGGGAGTTGTATTCCATCTTTATATTCAATTTCATCTGATATTGCCCTTTCTGATATGGGTATTTTTTATCCAATTCTTCTTTTATGATTTCAGGAGCTTTTATTTCTGATGTAAAAAAGGCTTCAAAACCATAGTCTCTCTGTTCAGCACTGATCACTCCTGTACATTCTACATCGCCTATTCCTTTGATATTCCATACGATGGATTCGTTAGTTTTTTTTCCGTTGTCTACGTAATGAGGGGCGAACAACAGCAAATTCCAAAAAGGTTCTTTCAGCTTATTTTTATAAAAACCGGCTTCATCTTCAAATGCCACCAGATATTGGTTTCTGAAAACATCAACATTATCATACTTTTCCTGAAGACCCGCTGTTTTCTGTTTCCAGTCTTCTATATTTTTCTGATGACCTACAGCTTCTAAAAAATTTCCTTTTTCATCAACTTTTATTTGTAACGGATAAGAATCCTGCTCCAACACATGCAGGATTTCCATAAATTTATTTTCAGACGGAAAAGAAGAATCTTCTACTTTATCTATCTGCCAGTTTTTGGTCTGGTCTTCATTTATTTCTTCCTGTAATGTAATTTTATAGGATGAATAAAACCCTTTAGATTCTCCAAACTGTATTTCAAGAGCATTTTCCACCTGATAATCATGGATTACTGATGTATATTTCTGAAAAGGTTTTACTCTGGTTTCTACCATATTACTTTTTTATTACCTATTATCTTACTATCTAAAACTTCAAAATTTCATTTCTATCCATCCTAAATTTTACGGCCCTTTTCCTAAAAATCAAAATACTTATAACCGCCAGAAAAACCATAATCAAAATAGAATATACTATCGTTGAAAAAAATTCTCTATCATATTTTTCCGGATCATAAACTCCATCTCCAGTAAGCGAATCATTCGTTAAAAAGGAATAAATAATATATGCTCTTACCAGAAAAAGAAGTTCGAGAAACATTATAATTCCAATGACTATTTTTGATCTTTTATCTATTATCATACTATTGCTCCTTAATAATCTGAATGGTAAACCATGAGAAAATAAAAACCATTATACTATTCAAGAGATATAATGCAGAAGAATTAATTACCATATCATTATAACAGCCTACTTCATACACTTTACCATCAAGAGAAATACCTTTTATCAAATTCTTTATAAAATCAATTTCTAATATGTGATAATTAATCCAAGCAAAAATTAATGGCAAAACAAATAAAACGACAATAGAGAAAACAATTTTTTTGCTTTTAGAAAGTTCATTTGCCACTCCATAGTATAAATAGAAAAATAAGAGAGCAAGAACAACCGGAACTATAAATATCATATTAGAAAACTCCGTTGAAGGTGTTGAAGCACACGGATCTATAACTTCATAAGAATTTTCAAATACAAATTCTAAAAATAAAAACCAAAGAACTGAATATATAAAAAGGCTAATCAATTTATTTTTAATCAAACTCATACATTACAAAGGTTTAAATGTTTTCATATCATCTGGTACTCCTTCTGGACTAGGGGTGGTTTTAAACTCTTAAAATTCAGGTTTATTGACCTCTTTTCTTAAGTATTGAAATGAAATCCCACTAGGATTATAAAGTTTGCAACAAAAAACAATTTTATATTTATAAAATCTTGAATCTAGTTTTAACTTATTAATCTCCCTTGCTATATTTTTAGATTTTCCATATATTGAATCTTCTTTTATTTCACAAAAATCTTTACTGTACAAGTACAAAGCATAGGTTACTGTATCCTTTTTCACTTCTCTTTCAAAAGCTGGTGTACGTTCTACTTCCTGTAAATGGTAGTCCTTTTTAATTTTTTCAATTAAATTTTCGTCTCCCATACTTTCAATTCTAGGAGGATTTGAAAAATAACTCAACCAGGAAACAGCAAAGAACTTAATTCCAAAATATAATAGGGTACAAATTATTACCAGACCTAACAACCACTTTAGTGTTTTATTCATAATTCGTTATGATTTTTCGTATTCATTTTTTGAATGCTCGTGATAAGTTTCTTTGTTTTTATAAATTCTTATGAATTGCTTATTATGCTTCATTCCACTGCTTTTATAAATATTTACTTTCATCGGTATTGAAGTCGCTGGCCCCAAACCATCTGAAGGCATACGCTGATATACGGTTTCAGTACGGCTAAAAGTTAAAGTAATAACTTCAAGATCTTCAAACCAATCCCATACATATCCTTCTAACTTAGTATTAGCATGGCCATATTGATCATGCCCTGGGTTTTGCATTAAACCAGCAGCCTTGATACTTCCAATATAATCTCTATCATTTAGATTTTTATACATTAAAACAGGGTCCCAACTTATATCGAGTTGGTATGTTTTATCCGGATAATTTGCAGAAAACCCTGAATTATCTGCGGGAGATAAATGCACTACTTTTTCAACATCAAGTTTCTTTTCTTTTAAAACACTAATCACACCTTCTGCAAATGCCCCTCCCATACTATGAGATACCACCATTATCCTTCGAGAATCTTCAAAAACTGCTTTATAGAATTTGGATTGCTTATTACCAAATCTGGAAACAGCGAAATCTCTACCATTAGCATATCTTTTATTTCCACTGCTAAAAGCTGTATCCGCTCCATTTAAAAAAAACACTTCTGAATCACTTCCAAAATATTGAATTGCTTTTGATCTTAAGCTATTTCCCCAATAACCAGCTAATGATTTACCATCAGAGAATCCCAATGCATCTTTTTGCAACCAGCTTACATTCCAGTATCCATTAACAAAAATAATAATCGGAGGCAAGATTTTAAAAGAAACATCTGCTTTTACCTTTTCATCTGGAGCTTTAAAAAAAGCATATACTTTTAGTTTTGTTAGTTTTCTTTCTTTAGGAACCGTGTAAGAAATTTTTTCTTCTCCTGTTACCTGAGATGCATTAGCCAAAGGAGTATCATCATATTGAATCGCCCATTTAAGGTTTTTCAGCTCAGCCTTGGAAGGAGTTCTACTGTACTGAGTTGCTTTAAAATAATATTTAACCCCCTTTTTTATCGTTTTAATTTCTTTTGTACATGCAAAATCTTCATAACATTTTACCTCCTTTACCAGTAATGGCTGTGTTTCTTTTTTACCTTGATATTCATCAAATTTCTTCCCTCCTTTTTTCCCATAAAAGGTATTTTCCTGTGGAGATTTAAAATCCAGTGTCCCATTGGAGGCATCTTTCATGATGCCTTCAGCCTCTTTATAAGACTTTCCAAAGACATTCCGTACGATATTTCCGCCTTCCCCTGCCATACTATTGCATTTTTACCTGTTTACCACTATTGATAAGGACTTCCTTGGCACTTTCCACATTGATGGCGTCTTTTGTGCTGATATAAGAGCCGGATTCCATATTTTCTGTAATATTCTTTGCTATGGAGCTTCTTCCTACTTCAGCCGTTTCGATAATATTACTTGCCGTCAGATTATAGTCATCATTGGCTGTTTCCGTGATATCTTCTCCGGCCATAATATTCACATTTCTCTGGGCAGAGGCAATGATATTTTTTCCAGCATTAATTTGTACATTTTCTCCTGCCATGAAGGTTATATTTTTAGGAGCATTAACGGTAATATTTCCTTTCCCATCCATGAGGTAAGTATTCCCGCTTGGATCTTCAATAAAAATACTTCCTTCCTGATCATTAAAGATTACTTTATTTCCGCTTCTGGTTTGTATAGATTTAATATGATTATTGATACTTCCTCCTAAAGCTACCTGTCCATGAAACATTCCTCCCATTGCGAAAGGAAAATCAGGATGATGATATTCAAAGCCGACCATTACCTGATCGCCCACTTCAGGAACTGCTACAAAACCTCTGTTTTGGGTGATCATATCTGTCCCACCTGCATCCGGACTCATCATTCTGATAAAATGAGTGGTATCTGGATTTTTCTGCCAGTCAAACTGCACCTGAATTCGCCCTTGGTTAAGAGGATCTGTATTGGAAATGACAGTCGCCACCTGCGGCTCTGCCTTAGGCTGTACAAAATCAGGCTTCGGCATAAAGCCTGTCCCATCTGCAATAGCTTCAAAATTTCCGGTGTAGTCTCCCCTTTCTTTTACTTCATGAAAAACTTCTGTAATCGTAATTTTTGTAAAATAAGAAGTCTGGTTGCTGTCCGGTTTCCTCATTTCAATATCAGCAAGGCAGCCGGGATATAAAAACGGAACTGTAGTGTTTCCTGAAACCGTGAAAACTTCTACGGCTGCACTTCCTGCTGCACTTTTCTGCGAATCATCCACATCCACGAACATATTGGCATTGATGGGTGCCGGAGAAAGCGAGCGTGTTTTAAAAATACTGTTATTAAGCTCATAAGCCTCGGAAGGAATTCCTCCTACATGCTTAATATTGTTTTCAGCACCCTCCATTTTGGTGTGGCTGCTGCTGTTGTATCCAAAGAATTCGGGATTGGTATGTACAGCATTCAATTCCACCTGAACATCAGTGGCATTGCTTCCGTATACAAGGCGGATTGGTTTTTCAGAAGGAGGAAGCTTTCCGAAATGAAGAACTTCACCATCATAATAAAACTGTTCTCCGTAAGCTTCAGCAGTCCTAGCAAGATAATTGTAATGGGTTTCATTATACTGCGAACTGTAATTGATATAGCTTTTGTTCTGATTTTCTACCCTGAAATCAAATTTTCCTGATCCGAAGGCATCTTTGATTATTTTATTGGCAATAATACCTGTATTGACAGCCTGATCACCTCCAAAACTCTGAGTATGGGGAGCCGCATCCATAAGAATCGTGGGACTTTGCCCTTTAAGAACAATATTTCCAAGACTCATTTGTTCCTGACTGAAAGCTACTTTGGTGATAACGCCAACAAAATTTCTTTCAGGACTCGCGTTTTCATAGTCTTTATATTTAAAAACGATGGTAATCCGTTTTCCTAAAAACTGGCGTGCCTGTTCTAAGGTATGATTCTGAGTTTCTCCCAGAGAGTCATGAGCAAGAACAAGTTCAAAGTTGTGATGCCGTCTAACACTCTGCTGCAGACGGAAACGCTTGAAGTGCTTGATAATCTTACCTTCAATCACAATATCCAATTTCACTACACGGTTGATTCCCGGAATATGATTCTCAGAAATCTTATCGGAATTCGAAGCATTTGTATTCATAATAATGATGTGAGGTGTTTTTTAATTTCTTAAAAATAAATAACTGCTTTAGAGCAATATCCTTCAGTCGGAATGCGATTCTGCCTTATATTTAATTTCAAACCATATTTAAGAAGGCCATCCTCCATCATAGGAAGAATTGCCCAGATCAATCTGCTCAGCACTTACAATAAAAGTGATATACATGCTGTTGTTATCTACTGCATCAAAATCTACTTCGTGCTGAATCACATATCCGTTGCTCCACTTTAAAGTGGTTAAGGTTCCTTCTTCATGAGATTTATTAAATGTGACTTCACCTACTGTAGGTTTATATTTTCCATTCAAAAAGCTTTCCAAAATGTCTGATTTTTCTGTAGCTTCCACGGTAATTTTAATAAGAGCGTTGGATGGATCTGATGCTACGCGTCCTGACACATCTGTAGATCTTGATACAGTGTAGTTTAACTTTAGTACTTTCTGCCCTTCACCGTTGTTAAATTTTAAAATTCCTCTTGAATTTCTATCTGCCATTATTTATAAATTATGATTGGTTATTTTTTTCTATATCACCAAATATAGATGTAATAATAGATTAAAACTTATATTTTTCATTAAATTTAAAAAAATGTAGTAGTTCTACGACTAACAATTACTAGGGCAATATAAACTATACAAAATCAATGATTTATAAATCATACATTAAAAATTTAACGTTGTAAGGCTTTAAAAACCAACATTATTACTGTAACTAAGTAGAAAAATGGTAATATTTATACGTTATTTTACAAACAGCTCAATAAATAAGGCGAATCATCGTGACTAGTTTTATTGTTAAAAAGATTATCTGGAGAATTAAAACAAAAAAACACCAAAAATAAATAACTGAATAGCAATTAATTAAAAAACAAAGTAACCTCTTCCTGTAGATTTTTTCAAAAAGATGCTTTAAAAACTTGTCTGATATTATAAAATGTTATACTTTTGCACCACTTCAAAAAAGAAGTACCACAAAATGGTTTCTTAGCTCAGTTGGTAGAGCAATGGATTGAAAATCCATGTGTCCCTGGTTCGATTCCTGGAGAAACCACTTTAAAACCATCTCACTTGAGATGGTTTTTTTGTTTTCAGCATCAATTTACATTCATTTAAAATAAGTATCTTCGCTTTTTTAAATTTCAAATTGAAAATGAAAAGTATCGTTTCAGGGTTATTCATATTGATCTCTCTTTTCACCTTCGCTCAGGATGGAATCCAATTCCAAGATATTCCTTTTAAAGATTTAGTAGCCAAAGCAAAAAAAGAAAAAAAACTGGTTTTTATAGATGCTTATGCTTCCTGGTGCGGACCTTGTAAAATGATGGAGAAAAACGTTTTTGTTACAAAATCAGTAGGTGATTTTTTCAATAAAAATTTTGTCAATGCCCGAATTGATATGGAAAAAGGGGAAGGCAGAGAAGTAGCTGCTAAATTTGCAGTTCGTTCATACCCTACTTATCTTTTCTTAAATGGGGAAGGAGAATTAGTTTCTCAAAACTACGGATATATGGAAGAAAGCATGTTTTTGCTTATGGCACAAGACATCAATTCTCCCAATAATGCCAAAGGATCTTTAAAGGAACGATTTGCCAAAGGGGAAAAAGATCCTGAATTTTTGGTCAATATCATCAAGCTCAACTCTACTTCTGATTTTGAATTTGCTAAAAAGGCTTCCGAAAGATATTTTGAAAACAAGAAAAAAACCGAAGCGTTAACGAAAGATGAAATCGGCTATTTATTATATTTCTTAAAATCTACAGAAGACCCGAATTATAAAACTTTTGTTGCAAGAAAATCAGACATCATTAGCTTTTTACCCGAACAATCATATTCCGATTTTGATCATCAGTTGATTTTATCTAAAGTTGTCGCGCAGTCTATAGATGAAAAAAATAAAAAAATAAATGAAGACTACTTCATGAAAACTGCCGAATCTTTAGTTGGTAAGGAAGAAGCACAAATTAAGCTTAACCAAACCAAGCTGGCTTATTACGAACAAACTGCCAACTTCACTGAATACGAAAAAACAGCTCTAGAATATTATAAAAAAACAGATTCATTCGAACCTAATGAACTATTAAAAGCTGCCTGGATTTTTTCTGAGCACGTAAAAACCCCAAGCTCTCTAAAAAAAGCGGCTGAATGGGCAGAACAATCAGTAATGCGTGGTGAAACTTCTGAAAACACTTATATTTTAGCAAAAATTTATTTTTTAACTGGAAATAAAGAAACCGCTAAGAACTTCGCTGAAATGTCCAGAAATATTGCTGTTCAAAATAATAAAGACGCAGGTCTTGCAGAAGAATTATTAAAACAAATCAAATAATATAGTCTTGAAAAATAAAATTTTAATCTCTTTATTCGGATTATTTGCATTACAAACCATACATGCACAAATAGCTGATGTCCCTGAAGAAAAAACTGAAACACAAATATATGTAAAAGGAAATGCTTTACTCATTCCTGTTGGGATTGTAAATGTGGGAGTTGAACATCAATTAAGCAAAAAATTCACTTTGCAGGGCGATATCTTTATTTCTCCATGGAAATCTTTTGCTGGAAAACATGCACAAGCCTACTTATTAGGTTTTGACGGAAGATATTATTTCAGCAAAGCTTTTGAAAAATTTTATATTGGTGCCAATATTTCAGGAGGAGTTTTCAATATACAGAAATGGAACTACTGGAATGATAATTTATATACTCATAAAGATGGTGAAGAGACTCCATATATACAATCTAACCTATACCAAAAAGGATTTACTTTTATTGCAGGGGCAGTAGGAGGATACCAGTTCAAATGGAAAGACAGATGGAATATCGATATTTATCTTGGAATAGGAACCATGCAGAGTTTTTATAAGGGATATGATAAGGTAAGCGGTGACCGTTATGATAATCTGAAAGACAGAATGGGACGCGAATGGGACAGAAGTGGAGAATGGCTTCCTTACCGTGGCGGTGTAATGATCTCGTATAAATTAAGATAATCACTATGAAATTATTTGGAAGAAATCATATTTTAGTCTGCGCTATCACCTTTGCGATTTTATTTTTAATGAATTACTTAGGAAATGAAGAAGCTGATAAGATAGAACGGGCTTTAATGATTGCATCAGCCGGGGTAATCGGATTAACGATAGGTCTTTTCATTATGAACAAAGGCAAAAATGACAAAAATCCGCCTCAGGATTTTGATTAAAAATAAAAAAGGTCAATTGTAAGTTTACAATTGACCTTTTATTTAGTAGCTATTCTTTAATTCTCATAAAGAATATATTTACTTCTTATCTTTTCAAAATCTTTCAAATCAGATTTCCATGATGCTTTTATCTCCTGGATTGATTTTCCGGCAATGATCTGTTTTCTTAATTCATCAGTTCCGGATAAGGTGTCAAACCATAGATTTTTAAGGAAAAAATCCAGCTCAGGATTCTTATAGTTTTTATATGCTTTTATCACCCATTCCAAATTCAGTTCTCTTAAATCGGTTGTATAATCAGACAGATTTTCTCCATAACATAACTTTCCGTTTAAAAATGGATCTTTCGCCCCAAAATTAGGTTTAGGAGTAAATTGATAAGGTAAATTTGGCGTCCACGGGGAACCGTAAATCTGAAACGGCAAATCTGTTCCTCTTCCTACAGAAACCTGTGTTCCTTCAAAAAAACATAAGCTTGGGTACAGATTAATGGATTTATCATTCGGTAAATTAGGTGAAGGTTTATCTAAAATCGGATAACGTTGTTTTTTATGATAATCCTTCATTGGAATTACGGTATATTTTGCCTGAACGCCATTTTTCAGCCATTTTTCACCATTCACCATTTTCCCATATTCCCCTATCGTTAAGCCATACACAACAGGAACTTCGTGCATTCCGACAAAGCTCGCCCATTTTTTCTTTAAAACAGGTCCATCTGTATACCCGTCATGCGGATTCGGACGATCTAAAACCATGATTTCAACATTGTTTTCCGCTCCGGCTTCCATCAGATAAGTTAAAGTTGAAATATAAGTATAGAATCTCACTCCCACATCCTGAATATCAAAAACAACCAGATCAATTCCTTTCAATTGTTCAGGTTTTGGCTTTTTATTGTTTCCATATAAAGAAACGATCGGAATCCCTGTTTTTACATCTACTCCGTTTTTCACTTTTTCTCCGGCATCTGCATCGCCACGAAAACCATGTTCCGGAGCGAAAATGGATTGAATCTTAATGCCATTTTTAACTAAAAAATCTACCAAATGTGTTCTATCACTCATAAGACCTGTCTGATTCGTCACCACACCAATTGTTTTACCTTTCAACAAAGGCAGATAAAGTTCCGGCTGATCGGCTCCCGTTTTGAAATCAGATTGAGTCTGAGAAGAATATTGATTGAATACTCCTAAAAAAATTAGGCAAATAAGAAGTAAATTTTTAATTTTGAAATCTAAATTCATAAGCTTGAAATTTCCTTTATATTTCTCTAGAAAAATAGCGTTTTCCAAAGATAACAAAAATAATCTCTCAAGGGTTATCATCTTCATCGGCAGACTCTCTGTAGCTTTAGGGATCATTGTTTCTCTTATCACCGTTTCTACAGGTTTTGGTTCAAAGAAAGCAATCAAGGAAAGATTAGCCGACTTTAGTGGGCACATTACCATAAAGTCTACAAAATCCAATTCATCTTACAACACTTCGGTTCTGGACAATCAGGGACTGGAACTTCAGAAAATAAAGGATCTTCCCGATGTGGCAAGTGTACAAAAATATGCTACCGTGACAGGTATTATGCGTAATGAGCATAATTTTGCCGGAATTATTTTTAAAGGAGTCGGAAAAGATTTTGACAGCTTACGTTTCAAAAAATTCCTAATTGAAGGACGTACTCCTGTGGTAACAGAAGTAGGTTATAATCATGGAGTCACTATTTCTCAAAAAATTGCCAATGACCTTCATTTAAAACTTAAAGACAGCATTGTTACCATATTTTCTAAAATTGACCAAAAACCAATTTACAGAAAATTTGAAGTGGTCGGAATTTATAAAACCGATATCAAGATGATTGATGAACAATTCGTTATCGGAGGAATCAATCATGTAAGAAAAATTCAGGATATGAAACCTGATGAAGTAGGCGGAATCGATATTTTTCTAAAAGATGTCAATGATATCGATAAAGATTATCCTGAAATCGAAAAATTGATCGGCTACAAAAATTACGCAGAAAAAGCGAGTGATAAATTTCCTCAGATTACGGACTGGATAAGTATTTATGATACAAATATTGCACTTATCATCATTATCATGCTGATTGTAGTCATCATCAACATCATCATGGTGCTTTTGATTCTTATCATCGAAAGAACAAATTCAATCGGTCTACTTAAAACACTGGGAGCAAGCAATTCTCAGATCAGAGCGACTTTTATTAATTATACCTTAATCATTATGATTCCCGGACTTTTATATGGGAATGCAATTGGTCTTGGATTAATTTTAATTCAGAAGTTTTTTGGAGTAATCAAACTTAATCCGGAAAACTATTATGTAAGTACTGTTCCAGTAGATCTGAACCCAATTGCTATCATCTCTATTTCTGTTGGAATTTTAATTATTTCCGGGCTGGCTTTAATTATTCCTAGTTATTTAATCAGTAAAATATCCCCTGTTAAAGCAATTAAATACAACTAATTGACTGTACACATTCAATAAAGAATCGTGAATTTTTGATTTCTTTCATTTACTTTTTAAATGAGGACTACCATTATTCTAATTCTTGATCTTCATCTGAATAACATTTAAAAACCTTATCTTTGCAAGGCTTATAAAACATTTATGAAATACGCAAAAAATATTCTTGAAACTATAGGAAACACCCCATTAGTAAAGCTTAATAAAGTTTTAGGGGAAGATTTTCCTGCATTAGTTTTAGCAAAAGTTGAGACTTTCAATCCCGGAAATTCTGTAAAAGACAGAATGGCTCTTAAAATGATTGAAGATGCCGAAAAAGACGGAAGATTAAAACCAGGAGGCACCATCATTGAAGGAACTTCCGGAAATACAGGAATGGGATTGGCTCTTGCTGCGATCATCAAAGGGTACAAATGTATTTTTGTAACCAACTCCAAACAATCAAAAGAAAAATGTGACATCCTTCGTGCAGTTGGAGCTGAGGTAATCGTTTGTCCTACAGACGTAAAACCTACAGATCCACGTTCTTATTATTCAGTTTCTAAAAGACTGGCAAAAGAAACAGAAAATGGATGGTATGTAAACCAATACGATAACTTATCAAACAGAGCCGCTCATTACGAGTCTACAGCTCCTGAAATC
Organism: Chryseobacterium tagetis; assembly: GCF_016735585.2. Taxonomy (GTDB): domain Bacteria; phylum Bacteroidota; class Bacteroidia; order Flavobacteriales; family Weeksellaceae; genus Chryseobacterium; species Chryseobacterium tagetis. The sequence goes on along the minus strand of NZ_JAERSE020000003.1, from coordinate 77,520 downwards.
TGGGAACAGACTGAAGGAAAACTTACACATTTCGTAGTTGGAGCCGGAACAGGAGGTACCATTACGGGTTGTGGAAAATTCTTCAAAGAAAAAAATGCTGATATCAAGGTAATTGGTGTTGATACGTATGGTTCAATCTTAAAGGAGATTCACGAAACAGGAGAAGTTAATTTAGGAAATGCTTACACCTATATCACTGAAGGAATTGGTGAAGATATTCTTCCTGAAAACTACGATATGTCTGTGATTGATCATTTTGAGAAAGTGACAGATAAAGACGGTGCTGTTTATGCCAGAAAACTGGCTAAAGACGAAGGAATTTTCTGCGGATATTCTGCAGGAAGTGCAATCGCTTCTCTGGTTCAGATGAAAGATCAGTTCACAAAAGATGATGTGATTGTCGTTCTTCTTCACGACCACGGTTCAAGATACGTTGGGAAGATCTATAATGACGAATGGATGAAAGAAATGGGTTGGTTGGATTAATCAGCTTTTCATGATAAAAATAAAACTCAGAGTATTTTGCTCTGAGTTTTTTGTTTTTATTATTCCTTTATATTTTTCTTTAAAACCTGTTTTAAAGTACTGTAATCTTTCTCATTCATTGATTTTCTGGGAAACATATAGCTGTACTTTCCTTCAAGGGTAATAAACTCATTATTACTATCGAAATATTCGAAATCTTTCCATTCGCTTGTCTCTTTTTCATCATCAATATTGACTGTAAAGAAATTTTGGTCGAATGCAATTTCATAAATTCTACAATTCTCAAGTTTGGTTAAATAACGATTTACCTGTTTTTTCCATCTCGAAACTTTGTTAATGCTTACTGAAAGAAAAACTGCACACAGCAAAAACAAAAAGCTGGCAAAGTATAAAATCCCAAATTTTTCTTTGGTAAAGTCATCTTTAAAGAAAAACATGATCAACAAAATCAATCCTACAACAATGGTCGTAATCGTTCTTCCTCTCGTGGTTGATGAAAAGAACAGACTTCCCTGATTTCCACTAAAATATATTTCCTCGAAATCCTGCCTCTTAGGTTTTAAAACAATTACTTTTTCTTCACTCATATATATTGATTTATTCTCACAGCCTGCAAAGCTAAAAGAAATAGTCTGAATTTTGAATAAAACCCTCTAAAAACTATCTATTTTTTAAACCCTTTCCCACTTCTCACCTTTCACTTATCACTTCTTACTAAACATCTTCATACTCACCACCGATCGCCGAAAGCTTATTCATCAGTTCACGATTTCTTCGCTTTAAATATTCCATTTTCTGAAGCATATCATGAATCACCTCCAATCCCGGAAGATTGATTTCCAAATCGTAATGCCAGTTTGCAAATCTTTCAAAAGAAGGCAGATCTTCATACATCAGATACCGGATTTCATTTTCCGTCTGAATATTTAGTAATCCGGAGTCCACCAATTCATCAAAAAAAGTGATTTCAATATTGTATATTTTTACGAGCTCTTCTCGCGATATTCTTTCACTCATGGCTTAGGAATTTTTAAGTTGTTCAAAAATTTCTTTCTGCTTTTCAGTAAGATTAGTTGGTAATTTCACTTCATACGTCGCGAATAAATCACCAAATTCACCCTCTTTTTTATATACAGGAAAACCTTTTCCTTTCAATCTCACTGTTGTTCCGTTCTGGGTTTCAGGTTTCACTTTCAGATTTACACTTCCATTCAATGTATTTACTTTTACATCACCTCCTAAAACGGCTGTATAAAGATCAATCGGGACTTTCGTTTTCAGATCATCTCCAATTCTTTCATAATCCGGATCAACAGCTATGTTAAAAGTGATATATAAATCTCCGTTCGGACCGCCATTAAAACCAGGATTCCCATGGCCTTTCAATTTAATCTGTTGCCCATCATACACTCCCGCCGGAATGGTAATTCTTACTTTTTTACCATTGATATCAAAAGTCTGCTGATGAGTTGTGGCTGCGTCTTTTAAACTTAAATTCAATTCTGCATGTACATCCTGTCCTTTGAATTTTCCTGAAGCACTTCCTCTCGAGCTTCTCCCGAACCCACCTCCTGCTCCACCGAACATATTCTGGAAAAAATCTGAAAAATCTTCACCTTCTCCAAAATCAGCACCGGAAAATCCACCTCCGAAATTTCCGCCCTGACTCTGATTCTGATATTGTCTTTGTTGTTGCTGAGCTTTTTCGTATTCCTCACCATGCTTCCAGTTTTCTCCGTATTTATCATATTTTTTACGGTTTTCAGGATCGCTCAGAACTTCATTTGCTTCATTCAGCTCTTTGAATTTTCTTTCAGCCTCTTTATCGTCAGGGTTTAGATCGGGATGCAGCTTTCTCGCCAATTTTCGGTAGGCTTTCTTAATGTCATCTTGCATTGCATTTTTATCTACACCTAAAATTTTATAGTAATCTATATAAGCCATAGAAACGTTTTTACTCAAATTTAAGGAATTTATGGATGAAATTAATACAACTGAATGTTAAAAATAAACCTATCTTTGATTAAAAAGCACCGCATGAAAGAAGTGTTGAAAAACTATTCAGGAATCATCCTTTTATTGTTTGGAATTGCCATTGGAAGTATTATTGGAATCGTTGCTCCCAATATTGTTGATTTCATAAAACCATTGGGTGATATTTTCCTGAATCTGCTTTTTGTGAGTGTAGTCCCATTGGTATTTTTTGCCGTTTCCAATTCCATCGCTTCCTTAGAACAGCAGTCCAAATTTGGTAAGATCATGGCGACAATGGCTTTTACCTTTTTGTTTTTTATTTTAACTGCCGCTGTTTTTACTATTTGCGCAGTTTATGTATTTCCTGTTTCAGGCATTTCCGGAAGTTCGGAAATTATAGAGGCGACTTCCAATAGTGACAGTTGGGGGAACAGAATTGTAGGATTTTTTACCGTTGGAGAATTTACACAGCTTTTCTCAAGACAAAATATGTTAGCGCTTCTAATTTTTGCTTTCATGACCGGATTTTCTGCCAGAAAAGCAGGAGAAAAAGGACAGGCTTTCCGGTCTTTTATTGCATCGGGTTATGAAGTCATGAAGGAACTTCTTTTATTAATTATGAAAGTCGCTCCGATTGGATTGGGAGCGTATTTTGCTTATCAGGTTGCTACTTTAGGACCTCAGCTTTTCGGGTTTTATGCCAAACCTTTAGGCTTGTATTATATTGCAGGAGTTGTTTATTTCTTTGTCTTTTTTTCACTGTATGCTTTTATAGCGAAAGGACAGAATGGTGTGAAAAGCTTCTGGACGAATGCCATTTATCCGACTTTAACCGCTTTAAGTACTTGCAGTAGTTTCGCAACCATGCCGGCCAATTTACAAGCCGCAGCAAAAATTGGAGTTCCCAGCCAGATTTCAAATATTGTAATTCCGATCGGGACAACTTTGCATAAAAATGGCTCTTCGATGTCTTCGATTATTAAAATTTATGTTGCTTTTTTAATTATCGGAAGAGATTTTTTTGATCCGATGAATCTACTTTTAGCTTTAGGAATTACTGTTTTTGTAAGTATTGTTGCAGGAGGAATTCCAAACGGTGGCTATATTGGAGAAATGCTAATGATCTCTGTTTATAAATTACCGCAGGAAGCAATTCCGGCTGTGATGATTATCGGAACTTTGGTTGATCCTTTAGCGACTGTTTTAAATGCAGTTGGGCAATTAGTGGCATCTATGTTTGTGAGTCGGTTTGTGAAAGTTTGATTTTCCGTTTAAAAATAAATTGCACGATTTTTTTTTACGCTAATTTTCACAAATGATTTTTTAATAAATCTCTTTTAAATTTTATTGATGTTTATATGAACTCTTTTTATAAAAGTATTGGACTTTTTGATAGTTCCAATTTCAGTATTGAAATGGAGAAATCTGAATTTGTAGACAGTTTAAAGAAAATTACTTACAAAACAAATACATCTTTTATCTCATTAATTCCTGACAATGGTATTCCTACGAGATTTGAATATAGGGGAATGTGAATAATGATGATTTTACAATTAAAAGAAGACTACATTTTTTTGATTTTAAAATTCCTAACTCTATTATAAGAGGAAATATTTCAGAAGAAAACGATAAAACATTAGTTAAAATAGAATTTATGCCTCTTATTTTTCATTTTCTATCTTTTATATTCGTATCACTTTTTGCTCTAATTATTGTCATACAAATTAGTAAAAGTGAAAAAAATTATTTCATCCTTGCCATCCCATTTATCATAACAATCATTCAGTATTTTTCTTTAAAAAGAAACATACAAAGAAATAAATATGATTTTGAAAGAGAGTTAAATTTTATTGCTCAAAAGAATAGTACGTTTAAAAATTTCAAATAAAATTATTCACTGCGTTTTACAGGTTCCAAATTTTCAAGTTCTTCAGGTGTGAAAAGTCTGTAATTGACTTTAAATGTTTTTCCTAACGGCGTTTCCAGAGAAAATCCGCCCGGTCCGAAACCATCCACAACATCTAATGTAAAGTGTGAATATTTCCAATATTCAAATAAATCACGATCTATCCAGAATTCATGATTATTGATGGAGCCAATCATTGCATCGTTCATTCTTGGGTAGAATCCTCCTTTTTCGAAACATTGAGGTTGTGTCCCTTCACAACATCCTCCTGCTTGATAAAACATGAGGTCACCGTATTTTTTTTCTAACTCCCAGATTACTTCCAAGGCTTTTTCTGTTGTTGAGAGACGTGATATTTTGGTTTGCATAGCTTTTTCTTTTTTTATTTAATGTTCTTTTGTCTTGAAATCGAAGATTCGACGTAGTCAAACAAAAGAACCAAAAATTCAAGACTTGGAAACTCCGGCTAAAAATGAATTTTACTCTCTAAAAATTCTAAAACTCGCGCGAATTTAACACTTGTTATTTCATTCAAAATTCATGTCGCGCTGAAACAGTAGAATTTTCTTCACGTTCACAAAAATCATTTTCTTAACGCCTACGTTTTCTAGGTCGTTTTTCCTACAAATTTTCAAAAGAGGTTTATCATTCAGAGCGCAACGAAGTGAAACGTGGAATCTAGGCTTACTAGATCATTCTAAATAATTTGCTGAGATTCCTACGGAATGACAAACATTCTGGATAATTTTACTCTTTTTTGAGATTGCTTTGTCGCTCCGCTCTTCGCAATTCATATATAAAGTTAAAAAAGTTCGGCGAAATTTCATTTCGCCGAACCCCAAAAACTCATCATAATTTAATTTGAGCCGGCAATATCGAGAACGATTCTGCCATCAATCTGCCCTTTTTTCATTTTATCAAAAACGTCATTGATATCTTCTAATTTCGCGGACGTTACCGTTGCTTTTACCAATCCTTCATTCGCAAAGTCCAAAGCTTCCTGAAGATCTTTTCTTGTTCCTACAATTGAACCCCTTACCGTAATTCTTTTCAACACCGTTTCAAAAATCGGTAACTCAAATGAGCCTGGAGGAAGACCGTTTAAAGCAATCGTTCCTTTTCTTCTTAGTACATCAATCCCCTGTTTGAAAGCAATAGGAGAAACTGCCGTAATCAATGCGCCGTGCATTCCGCCGACTTCTTTATGAAGATATTCTCCAGGATCTGTGTTTTTTGCATTGACTACCAAGTCCGCCCCTAATTTTTTTGCCAATTCTAATTTATCATCTGCCACATCAATTGCTGCCACATGCATTCCCATTGCTTTTGCATATTGTACTGCAACGTGTCCCAATCCTCCAATTCCTGAAATAGCTACCCATTCTCCCGGTTTTGTTTCGGTTTCTTTCAAACCTTTGTAAACCGTTACTCCCGCACAAAGAATCGGTGCAATTTCTAAAAAGTTGACATCCGATTTCAAATGTCCTACATATCTTGAATCTGCAATTACATATTCTGCAAAACCTCCATCTACACTATATCCTCCATTTTTTTGGGCTTCACAAAGGGTTTCCCAACCTGTAATACAATAGTCACAGCATCCACAAGCAGAATACAGCCATGGAACTCCAACAGCATCACCTTCTTTTACCTGAGCTTCCGGTCCGCAAGCCACTACAATTCCTACTCCTTCATGTCCGGGAATTAAAGGCATTTTGGGTTTTGCCGGCCAGTCACCATCAACAGCGTGTAAGTCTGTATGGCACACTCCACAAGCAATTACTTTTACCAGTACTTCATATCTTCCTGGTACTTTTACAGGAACTTCTTTAATTTTTAAGGGTTGCCCATAGCCTTGAACAACTGCAGCTTTCATTGTTTTTGGAATCATATTTTGATTTTTTGATTTAGTTTTTAATTTGAATTGATTATTATTTTAACGCAAAGAACACAAAGTTTTCTTTGCCTATTATCCTGTATATTTTTAGGTTCTCAAAGGCGTTTCACTTAGCTAAGACACAAAGATTCTTACCTTTTTTATTTAGAAAGCCTTTAAAATGTTCAATAAGGACATACAATTTCTTACTTACCCAAAAATTTCGGATAAGGATAAGTATTGTTTGCGTGAGGGATAGGAAGGGTCTCGTTTGAAAAACGAAAGTGCAAAGCACCGAAGCGAAGTGAAACCCTGGATAGCCCGACCGTTTTTCCCCATTGCCGAGATGGGGAAAACGGGCACGCTCTAATATTTAAAATTAAAAGAAACCTAATTTGTTTTTGTTGTAGGAAATCAACATGTTTTTAGTCTGACGATAATGATCTAACATCATTTTGTGGTTTTCACGACCAATTCCTGACTGTTTGTATCCTCCGAAAGGTGCTCCTGCCGGATAAGAGTGATACTGGTTTACCCAAACTCTCCCTGCCTGAATCTGACGAGGAACATTATACAACTGGTGTGCATCTCTCGTCCAAACTCCTGCTCCAAGACCATAAATAGTATCATTTGCTATTTTGATTCCTTCTTCTTCGTCTTTGAACGTTGTAAATGCCAACACAGGTCCGAAAATTTCTTCCTGGAAGATTCTCATTCTGTTGTTTCCTTTGAAGATGGTTGGCTGGATGTAATATCCGTTTTCAAGACCTTCTCCTACATTGTTTACATCTCCACCAACAAGAACTTCTGCTCCTTCTTCTTTTCCTAATTTGATATAAGAAAGAATTTTATCTTTTTGAATCTGAGAAGCCTGCGCTCCCATCATCACCGTTTTATCTAATGGATTTCCTACTTTGATCGCTTTTACTCTTTCAATAACTTTTGCAATGAAAGCATCTGCAATGTCTTCCTGAACTAATAATCTTGACGGACACGTACAGATTTCACCCTGATTTAAAGCAAAAAGAACTGCTCCTTCAATTGCCTTATCTAAAAACGCATCATCTGCATCCATTACAGAGCTAAAGAAAACATTTGGAGACTTCCCTCCCAATTCCAAAGTAACCGGAATGATATTTTCTGTTGCGTATTGCATTACTAAACGACCTGTTGCCGTAGAACCTGTAAATGCAGCTTTTGCCACTTTTGGATTGGTTACTAATGCTCTTCCTAATTCTGCTCCAAAACCATTTACGATATTTACTACGCCATCAGGAAGTAAATCTCCGATGATCTCCATCAACACCATGATAGAAATCGGTGTACTTTCAGCCGGTTTTAAAACTACACAGTTTCCTGCCGCCAAAGCCGGAGCCAATTTCCATACTGCCATTAAGATGGGAAAGTTCCAAGGGATGATTTGAGCGATTACTCCAAGAGGTTCGTGAACAATAAGAGATACTGTATCTTTATCCAGTTCGTTGTGTGAACCTTCCTCCGCTCTGATAACTGAAGCAAAATATCTGAAATGATCAACTGCCAAAGGTAAATCTGCCGCCAATGTCTCTCTTACTGCTTTACCGTTATCAATTGTTTCAACGGTTGCTAAATATTCTAAATTCTGCTCGATTCTGTCAGCAATTTTATTTAAAATAATACTTCTTTCTGTAGATGATGTATCTTTCCAGGTTTGAAATGCTTTTTCCGCTGCATTTACTGCCAATTCTAAATCTTCTTTTGAAGAGTGAGCTGCCTGCGTGAAATTTCTTCCGTCTACCGGAGAAACAACATCAAAATACTGTCCGTTTACGGGTGCTGTAAATTTTCCGTTGATATAGTTATCGTATCTGTTTTTGAATTCAGGCCACTGTAATAAAGTGCCTGATTGCTGTTGTGTTGTAGTGCTCATATTAGTATAAGTTTAATTTTTTTTATAACACCAAATTACACTTACCTCCAACATTCGTATAGCACAATCGTACAAAAAAACTTCAAAATCGTGCAGACCGCAAACTTTATAATTTCATTAACAGTAATGTAAGTTGATAATTTTCTATATTTGAGTGACAGGCAATAAAAAATGTTTAGAAATGAACAATAACAAGATTTTATTAGAAACTCCTGAATTAAAAAGGGAAAACCAACTATTACACTTAGTTGAAAATCAGACAAAATTCAATCTAAACAATTGTGAATTTAGCATTTATGAAACTCATAAGGCCGCTTTTGACGTAAAACTGCATTTTGAAACAATTGCATTTACAGCCATGCTTCGTGGAAAAAAACATATGAAACTGGATAATAAAACCAGCTACTTTGATTATTATCCGGGAGAAAGCGTACTTGTTTCACCGGGAGAAACCATGGTTATTGATTTTCCCGAAGCTGACGAAACTCCTTCACAATGCATTTCTTTGAGCCTGAATCCCGAATTTATTGAAAATTCTCTGAATCATTTGAATTACCATCTCCCAAAAGTGGATGAAACTTCACAATGGAATATTGAACTGGATGAATATTTTTTGTTTAATAATCAGTCTTTGGCTTCGGCTACCAATAATATTATGAGAATTGCGATGGATGATAACTCGCAAAAAGATATTATGGCTGATTTTGCATTAAAGGAACTTTTGATCCGGCTGATGCAGACCCAGGCAAGAAGCATGATGGAAAAGAATATTGCTAAAAACAAGTCGAGAATTGGTTTTGTGGTAGATTATATCAAAAAAAATATTCACCAAAAGTTATCGATTGACAGTATCGCCAAGATGGCTTATGTGAGTAAGTCTAATTTCTTTAAAATGTTTAAAGATGAACTGGGAACTTCTCCAAATGATTTTATTTTGCAGGAAAGAATAAATCGTGCTAAAGAGTTGTTGGCAAGCCAGAACAGCATTAAAGAAACGGCTTATCAGACTGGTTTTTCGGATACTAATTATTTTACAAGAGTATTCAAACAATTGGTTGGAATTACTCCGAAAAATTATCAGGATAAGATTTTGTTTTTAGAATAAAAAAAACACCTCAAAAATTGAGATGTTTTTTTATTTTAGTATTGATTTGATTATTCTTGATAACCGTAATATCTTGCTCCTTTCAAAACAGGACTTTCCAGTTCTAAAGCTTGTAACCCGAAACCTTTATAATTCTCGTTCACCGAGTTTTCCAACTGCTTTCTGTGAAGTTTTTCATAGGTATCAAAATCGATGGCGGTTCTTTTTTTTAAGCCTTCAAATAAATCCCATTTTGCCACCACATTTTTCCAGTTCTCTGAAACTCGTCCTGCAAAAACTTTAGATTTAGATCCACTTCCATAGCCTAAAAATCCTATTTCCTGACCTGCTAATTCTTCATTTTCATTGAATGAAGTCTGCAATGCAGAAAGTAAAGCCATAAAAATAGAAGCAGTATACATATTTCCTATCTCTGAAGAAGCTCTTTGTGATTTTTCAATCTTGTCATTAATAAACTGAATATAACCTTCAGATTTAGCTACTGCTTTCTGCTCTTCCGATGTTTCATAGGAAAGTCCGTTTTCTAAGCTGTAAATCTCAGTAAAAACTCTCTTCCCATGAAATGCGTAAGGAAGATGGAAAATAAGGTATTTCCAGGCTTCATAAGGCTTATTTTCGCCTGTGATTTCTTTATAATGGTTGTATGCTTCTCTGATTCTGTCCTGATAACATTGGTTTGAATATTGCCCGTCAAAAACAGGTTCATCTGTAAAGATCTCTATTTTCTCCGGAAAATTTTCAGGAGCATTAGTCAACTCTTCTTTTTTGAAATGACGTCTCGGTTTGAAAAAGTCAAAAACACTTTCTGTTGCGACTCCCCAATTGTTTTCAATTTCAAGTAAATCAGGCTTAGAAGAGACCAAAACTGAAACTGCACCTCCTCCCTGTGTATATTCACCTGAAGAAGCCAACTCATATTTTGCATAATCACTTGCAATAACCACCGCTTTTTTGTCAGGATTAACTCTTACAAAATCCAGAGAATTGTGAAGCGCATCTACTGCTCCGATACACGCAAAAGTCATATCTACCACATCACAGTTTATGAAACATCTTTCTCCAAATTCTGCTTCCAACACTTTTTCAACCATCTGCATCGCGTAAGAAGCCGTCGGTTTTGCTGCATCCAGAGCACTTTCCGTTCCCAGATAAATTCTTGCTATTTCTTTTGGATTGATGTTGTAATCTTTGATGAGCTTCAACAAAGCTTCTGCTGCAAAAGTTGCCGCATCTTCGTGAACATCAGGAAATCCCATTTTATGCAATCCCAACCCTTTTTCCAGCTTTGCCGGTTCTATTCCTCTTTTTTCTGCTAAATCCTTAATTTCCAAATACAAAGAAGGCACATAATAGCTTGCAGCCTCAATTCCAAAAGTCATATTATTTTAATTTTTATACGAATTTAAAAAATGTAAACGTTTAATCGATTATAATAGGGAAGTATTTTAAGCTTGTTTTTAAATATTACTCATGTTATTATTCCGACAAAGAAAATCTTATATCATTTTTAGGACATAAAATTAAAAAGCACCTCTTTTCAGAAGTGCTTTTTACTATGATTGGTATTGATCTATTTAAAATCTGCAATCGCTTTATTGATTACATCGATCTGCTTATTGATACTTGCAGCATTTTGAGGATTTTGCTTCAAAAGCTCCATTTTTTTACTTAAGCCGTCTTTTAACATCTGAACAATCATCATTTTTGCCTGTGGATTGTCTCCTATCTGTCCTTTTACATGACCCAGCATTTTTGTAATGCTTTCTGTTGCTTTCAAATTGTCAGAACTCATGATCCAGTTGTATCCTTCTTCCCCAGATTTTCCTAATTCAGGATTCTGGAATTTGATAAACGGATAAAAAGCCACTACCTGAGCAATATTTGGCATTTGAGAGGTTACTTTATTTTTAACAATAATTGGTAACAATTTCTCCAATAGTTTATCCGAAGCTCCTTCTAAATCAATTTTATCTGCTAAAGAACTGGCTCTTGAAGGATCAACATCAATAATTGCGCTCACAGAACTTGCCTTTACAGCATTGGAAATCGCATTTAATCCTTTTTCGAAAATAGGAAGGTATTTTTTATCTTTTGTTTTTGCCAACGCCGAAATTGCCGCTGCCTGAACCAATGTTTTCGGATCGTTGGTAGCCAATTTTTCAGCATCGGCTCCCATCGCTTTGAATTGTTCTGCATTGGATAAATCCATCGTCTTTAATGCTCTCATTCTTACTCTGAAGAAAGGATCTTTGATCGCAGCCGTCAGTAATTTCGTTGCCGCAGGACTTTTCCCTACCTGATCTTTGATCCCGTTTAATGCATCATATCTGCTTTTGAATTCTTTTGAGCCTAAATATTGCATTAAATTTTGCTCAGGTGTCTTCTGATCTGTAATATCTGCCAACAATACTCCGTCTGCATTGATATTTACCAAATCTGCATTTTTAGATACATCAAAATTAAAGGTATTTTTTGCCGTAGCATTTACCCAGACATTATATCTTTTAGGTTTTCCGTTATCATATACATCAATTGCCAAAGGAAACTGGAATGGCAATTCCTGAGTCTGCTCGATAACCACTGCAATTTGTTTTTTAACAGGTTCAAACGTGTAAGAATATTTAAGTTTCGGGTTTCCGCCTCCGAAATACCATTGATTAAAGAACCAGTTCAGGTCTTTTCCGGAAACTTTTTCTAAAGATAATCTTAATTGGTGCGCTTCTCCGTTTTGATATTCATACGTTTTCAGATAGTCATTTAATCCTGCAAAGAAAGCATCATCTCCTAAATAATTTCTCAGCATATGAAGGATCGCCCCTCCTTTTTGGTACGTTACCAGATCAAAAACATCTTCACGGGAATCATAATCGAATCTCACTAAATGCTTATCGAAATTACCCGGCGTTGTAAGATACATATTGACATCCATCATCTGATGGTAATCTGCCTGATCTTTTCCGTATTTGTATTCATTCCAAAGATATTCTGAATAGTTTGCAAAAGATTCGTTTACGGTAAGATTACTCCAGCTTTCTGCTGTTACTAAATCTCCAAACCATTGATGGAATAATTCATGCGCAATAGTGTCTTCCCAAGTATTTTCATCGATCAATTGTCCCGGTTTTTGCAAAATATCACTTCCGTGAAGCGTTGCTGTTGTATTTTCCATCGCTCCACTCACGTAATCTCTTCCGGAAATTTGCGCATATTTTGCCCAAGGATAATCATATCCCAGTTTTTTAGAGAAAAACTCAATCATTTCAGGAGTATTTCCATAAATCTGTTTTGCGTACGGTTCGTATTCTTTTTCGATATAGTAGTCAACGGCAATATTTCTCCACTTGTCTTTCACTATTGCATAATCTCCCACTCCCATGAAGAAAAGATACGTAGAGTGTCTTTTATCCATTACCCAATGATCGGTTCTCAATCCGTTTGCTTCTTTTTGAGAATCTTTTAAAAGTCCGTTGGAAAGGGTTACATATTTATCAGGAACCGTCATGTAAATTTCCTGAGTTGTTTTTTGGTTGGATTTATCAATTGTAGGAAACCAGGCAGAAGAAGATTCTGTCTCTCCCTGTGTCCAGATCTGAGTCGGCATATCCGGATCTTTTCCCTGAGCATTAATGAAATACAAACCTTTTGCATCATTAATTGCCGCACTTCCTTCCTGCTTCACTTCACTCGGACGCGCTGTATATTTGATGTAAACCGTGTAATCCTGATTTTTCTGATAGGTTTTATCTAAAGTAATTTTTAAAACATCATCCTTATAGTCATATTTCAAAGGAGATTTTTTACCATTTATATCCAGTGCTACTTCATGAATCAGCATTCCTTTTGCATCAAGCGTCAATTCGTTGGTCGGATAGAAAAACGGAGCCGCAGTCAGCCATTCTTCTCCATTCATCTGTTCTTTCTGATAATCGAAATTTACTTTCAGCTTGGTATGTTTCAGTTCTGTTACTTTCGTATGTGTAGCTCTGTACACTTTTTCTCTGCCTGAAGTTTCGGTTTGTGCTGCTATATTTGTGGAAAAGAAAATTCCACTCAAAAGAGCAATCGATAAAATGGCTTTTTTCATTAGTATTGTTTAGAGTTATTTTTTATTTAAATATTGATTTGTTTTTTAACATTCAATAATATGTATTTTTTTTATTATTCTTTTGTGAACGTATTTTTTGTTCCTCTCTGCTTGATGTCAAACTGTTTTTTTTCCGGATTAAAATCGATTCCGATTCCTGCTGCATCAAATTCAAAACTGGTATTTGAAGTCGCTTCCAAAGGAAATGCACTTTGTCCCGTTGCCTGCGCCATCAGTTTTTTATTCTGGATAAAGATATTAATTTTTAAGGGTACATCTTTACTTGAATAAGTGCCGACATATTTCTGAAGTACATTTTCCGGAACTTGCACCGTTTTAAAGCTTGGCATTGTAAAATCTTTTCCCATTGCAGTCTCTATCATTTTAATAGAAATTTCATTAGTATCCATATTTGACTGATTGGTAGTGAAAGCCACTGCAACTTTTAAATCAGGGAAATAGAACAATACCGATCTGAAATTATCAATTCCTCCTGTATGCCCAAATCCCCAGTATTGCTGAAACGGAACTTTCATCAAGCCAGACCCATAGTTATCCATAAAGGTTTTCATTTTTTCCAGACCTTCTTTTTTGATCAGTTTTCCCTGTTCCAATCCCAGAATAAAATTCAAAAGATCTCTTGGTGTCGAGATGATATTTCCCGCTCCAATCGGAATACTCATATCTGTTTCAGATGAAGCCACATATTTTCCATTGGTAAAGTCATAAGATTCTGCCTGATTTTTCGAAGGATCGATTTTCCCTCCTACTTCCGTTGACGTCAACTTTAAAGGCTTCGTAATTTTATCTTTTATCAATTCTGCATACGACTTTTTGTATACTTTTTCAAGGATAAAGCCCAGCAAAATATAGTTTGAATTGCTGTATGCATATTTTGAGCCCGGTTCAAAATCACTTGTATATTTTTTAATAATATTAACCAGACTGCTTTCCGTCTGAGCTTTTGTATTATATTGTAAATATTCTGATTCATCGGTCAGATTATGAATTCCGCTTCTGTGCTGCAATAAATTTTCAATAGTAATTTTATTCGCATTAGGAATTTCAGGATAAAAGTCTGAAAGTTTTTTATCTAAAGAAATCTTTTTGTCTTCAACAGCTTTCATGATCAGTACCGCTGTAAAGGTTTTGCTTATGGAACCGACACGATATTGGGTATTTACATTGGCTTTTTGCTGTTTTGCTGCATCTGAAAACCCTACCACTTTGATAAAAGTCGGGCGATTATCTTCTGCCAAGGCAAAACTCCCCATTACTTTATGATGTACATACAGAGAATCGAAATAATTGCTTAGCTTTTCTTTTACATTATTTTGGGAAAATGCAACAGCGGAAACACTGATTGCAGATAGTAAAAATAACTTTTTTAACATATTCTGAGATTTAATGAATAGGTAGTAAAAAAGTTAATTTTGTTACATATAAACGGCTTTATTTAGTAGGATATTCACCCGGAAAGATCCCATTAGGTTCTAATTCTTTTAAGATCTCATGATCATCACTGAACGGAGTATCTTTTTTCAGATAAGTAAGAATATATTCTTTATTTTCGGGATTCCTGAACGATAACAATTCCGACAGAACCATTTTTTTATTATAGAGAAAAGAATCATTTTTAATCATTGCAATAAGTTCTTTTTGAATACCATCAGCATAATCTCCCTTATGCCAATGCGCAAGATACCTTACTGCATCCATACTATGATTTTTAAACGCCAACTCTTCAATTCGTTTTCTGTAATTCTTGGAATATACTCTATACCTGAATGCCTCCTGTAAAAGACTTTCCGGTGAATTCGGAGTAAAGATGATCAAACTGTCTAGTTTACGTAATTTGGAATCTGTTCGTACATTTTTTAAATCCAAAGAACGGTAATAGGCGCTATACAAAGGTTCTGCTGGATTTTGATCTCCAACAATACAACCATCCTGTGTATGAATTGTAGTGGTAAGGTTTAAGAATTTCTGAAAAATCTCTTCCAGAAGTTCAGGTTTTCTGTTCAAAAGTCCTACCGATACATATACCGCAACAGTTTTATTTTTATTATTTAAAAGGGATACTAATTCATCGTCAGAAGCAGACTTCTCAAGTTTTTTAAAGTTTTCGAAATTTTCAGATCTCCCCTGACCTTTTCCTAACACTCCGGTTTCGTACGTATTAATTCCTGAAATCTGTTTTACAATGCTTCTCAGATGTTGAGGAACCGATACTGTATCAAAAACAGCATCTTTAGTATTGTCAAAAACTTCTATTACATCCGTATAGTCTGTCTTTTTCTCTTTTTCACAATTAAAAAGAAAATGAGCAGAAAGTATTAAAAGTACAAAATGAGAAATTTTCATTAGATCGCAACAGGTGCTTTGATCCCCGGATGCGGATCATAATTCTCCAATGTAAAATCTTCAAAATCAAAATCGAAAATCGATTTAATTTCAGGATTTAACTTCATGGTAGGAAGTGCTCTAGGCTCTCTTGAAAGCTGTTTCTGAACCTGCTCAAAGTGGTTGTTATAAATATGAACATCACCAAAACTGTGAACATAATCTCCTACTTCCAAATCACAAACCTGCGCTACCATCATCAATAACAGAGCATAACTTGCAATATTAAAAGGAACACCTAGGAAAACATCTGCACTTCTCTGGTATAATTGAAGCGACAATTTTCCATCTGCAACATAAAATTGGAATAAAGCATGACAAGGTGCTAAAGCCATATTAGGAATTTCAGCCACATTCCAAGCAGAAACGATTAGTCTTCTGGAATCGGGATTTTTTTTGATCTGGTCAATAACTTCCGTAATCTGATCCACCACTTTTCCATCTGCACCATTCCAGCTTCTCCATTGCGCTCCGTAAACAGGTCCCAAATCTCCGTTTTCATCCGCCCATTCGTCCCAGATCGAAACTCCGTTGTCTTTTAAATATTTAATGTTGGTATCTCCTTTCAGGAACCAAAGCAGTTCATAAATAATAGATTTCAAATGCACTTTTTTGGTCGTTACCATAGGAAAACCTTTCGACAAATCATATCTAAGCTGGTATCCGAAAACACTTCTGGTTCCGGTTCCCGTTCTGTCGGTTTTGTCTGTTCCGTTATCTAAAATATGTTGTAAAAGGTCTAAATAATTTTGCATTTTGAAAGCTGTTTATAGTGTCCAAATTTAGAAAAAACTTAATGATTTTTTGTTATTGTAAGATATAAAAAAAGCATTCATGGTGATGAATGCTTTCTATGATTTTGAAGTTCTTTTGTTTTTAAAAATAAGAACTCCTGATTTAAATTGCCGTGTATCCTCCGTCGACAAGATAATATCCTCCTGTCATAAATGATGATTTGTCAGAGCTTAAGAAAAGAACAAGTTCTGCTACTTCCTGAGGTTTTCCCAATCTTCCCATTGGGTGTTTTGCAATCAGCGCTTCTTTCATATCTCCACTTGTATTTTCTAAAAGTGGTGTTTCAATATAAGCAGGGCCTACTGAATTACATCGGATATTTTTTTGTCCGTATTCTGCTCCAATATTTTTTGTAAGACCTACAACCGCGTGTTTTGCCGAAGTATAAGCCGATGAAAGCGGTGCTGCCACTGTACCATGGATGGATGCGATGTTCACAATTACTCCGCCTCCATTTTTATCCATTTGTTCCAGTTCATATTTACAGCCGTAGAAAACACCGTCTAAGTTTACACTTAATACTTTTCTCCAGCTATCGAGACTGTAATTTCCTGTCAATTCCTGTTCACCACCGATTCCTGCATTGTTACATGCAATATCCAATCTACCGTATAGTTCAACTGTCGACTTTACCAACGCTTCCACTTCTTCTGCTTTCGATGTATCTGCTTTTACAAATGACGCTTCTCCTCCTGCTGATTTTATTTTTTCTACCGCCTGTTTTCCATGCTCTTCATTAATGTCTGAAACAATCACTTTTGCTCCTTCTTTAGCGTACGTTTCTGCGATAGCCAATCCGATTCCTGAACCAGCACCTGTCACAATTGCTACTTTATTTTCTAAAATTCCCATATTGATAAAATTTTATATGTTTCATTAAATAACTAACAACAAGTTACAAAGAAACCGTACACGTTTTAAAATTTTAACAATAAAGTTTTCTTAATTTTACAACAGTTTAGTTAAATTTCCTAAAACTGTTTTATAAAAATCAATAATTCTTAGAAAAATAAAATAAAAAGGCAATGTTCTCACTATTTTGATTAAAAATTATAATTTCATGAAAGGAGAAATCTACCTATTCATAGATTCTTCATTCCACTTTGTTTCATTCAGAATAACAATTACACATTTACAACTAAAGCGGATTCTTTTATTGGGTCACAGTTCCATTTACCATATTTTTTCAATTACCTGTTGGATATTGTTTATGATAAAGGTTTCTTTTTCTTGCTTCCCCAACATTGCTTTTATTAATGGAGATTCTATTGAAACGGTCATAATTTTTTGATTATCGAGAATAATTTCTCCCAATGAAACCGAAACATAGAATAACCCTTTGTCCGTCTTCACCAACGCTCCGTTTTGTACTTTTAAAGAAGGTTCTGAGGTGATCTTCTGAAGCAAAGCCTGCTGGTTGAGTGTTTCATTGAGTTGTCTTGTAAGGTTATTGATTTCCTGCTGAAGCATTTCCCGGCCCGTTTCATACTTATCTCCCATGGAACTTTTGGTGTCGTTATTTGAAGCTCTTGTTTCAGCTATTAACTTTTCAAAAGTATGAATCTTGTCTGCCGTTTTTATTTTTATAGTATCTAATATCTGTTGTTTATCCATTTTTTTCTTAAAAATAGTATTCATTTGAAAATGTATTCTACAATGAATAATAGTGCTTTCTCAAATTTTTAATCATTTGAAGAAGTAAGTGTCTATTTTGCCTTACTAACTATTTCTCAAATACTGCGTAATCTGAGACTTGAAAATTAAAATATTTCCCTTGATTAAAATCGCGTTTGGAACCGTCAAAAACATTTACAAAAGCTCCGGATAAATAATCATCTTCAATCGTAAATTCAACCGGATCTTTTGACATATTCAATACCACCAAAATCTCATGTTCCCCATTTTTTCTTACATAAGCAAAAATCTTTTCATTTGCTGTTGTATTCAAAATATAGGTAGAAGCTGCAGGATCACCTCCTCTTAAAGCAGGATTGGAAGATTTTAAATTCAATAATGTTTTATAGAAAGTAGCATTCTGATAGTTATTCGTCCATTTGATCGCGTCTTTTTCAAAAAACTCCAGTCTTTTGTTATTAGGAAGTTCTTGCCCTGAATACAACAACGGAACCCCATTCCAAGTCACTGAAAAAACAGCCATTGGTTTTGTGATGACTCCATATTTTTCATATTCCGTTCCGTTCCACGAGTTTTCATCGTGATTGGACGTGAACCAGGCTCTCATAGAACCATTACCAATTTTTGCATATTGTTCGAGTAAGTTTTTCAGATCATGCAAAGGCTGGTTTTTGTTGTAATAGTCATTCGAAGCATGCATCCACTTCCATGAATAGCTTGCATCAAATACTTTTCCGTATTCAGGATTTTCCAGTTCGTCAAATTCTCCCAGCCAGAAAAGAGGTTTTATAGTTTCTACTTCCGGCCTTGCCTGCTGCCAAAAATCCACTTCAACCCAAGATGCCAAATCACATCTGAACCCGTCTATATTGGTTTCTTTTACCCAAAACTTCATAGCATCAATCATTGCTTTTCTCATTTCCTGATTTTTATAATCCAGTTCAATGATATCATCCATTCCGGACGCAATATGGAATTTCCCATCGGGATCTTTTAAATAAAATTCAGGATGGGTTTTCGTCCACACATGATCCCAACCTGTATGATTGGCCACCCAATCGATAATCACTTTGAAACCTAATCTGTGAGCAGCATTTACCATGTGTTTAAAGTCTGCCATCGTTCCAAATTCGGGGTTGATAGAAACATAATCTGAAGCCGCATAAGGACTTCCCATGCTTCCTTTTTTATTTTGCTGGGCAATAGGTGTAATAGGCATAAACCAAAGCGTTTTCACTCCCATTGCTTTCAGTCTGGGCATTTCTTTTTCAAATGCTCTGAAAGTTCCTTCTTCTGTATATTGCCTTACGTTGACTTCGTAGATATTAGTTGTATGCTTCCATTCTTTCGGAAAATCCATAGTGCTTTTGTTTATATTTTGTGTTGTACAGGAAATCATTCCTGCACCAATTATCGTCGATAAAATCCATTTTTTCATTTATCTATTTTTAACAAAAATAACGAATTGGGTTATAATAGATATGAATCACAGATGATAAATATTGTTAATAAAATATTTTTTTATTCGGTGTATTCAACAAAAAGCCCTGAATTTTCATTCAGGGCTGTATTATTTTTTAGCTATTTTTTATCTTTCATCGTCATTATCATCTTCTTCGTCAAAAGCATCATCATTGTAGTCTTCTTCCTCATCATCAAAGTTGTCATCATCTTCATCCGCAAAGTTGTTGCTTCCTCCTCCAAAATCATCATCGAAACCGAAATCATCCTCCATTAAAGGCATTGCCGATTTTTTCTTCCCGCCTCCTGAAGCACCGTTTTTGCTAGGAGCTTTTAAAGGAACGTTTCCAAATCTGTATACCGTGATAGGATAATTAACTCCTTTTGTCTCGTCAATCACTTCAACCAACTCACAGAAGAATTCCCAAAGATCTAAAAGTCCGTACTGGAACTGAGCTTTATCTCCTGCACTTTCGAAGGCTTCATCAATGTACACATCTGACATAATTTCGCCATCACCGTCGTCACTCATATCTTCCAACGGAACACTCTTTACTATTGTTCCATCTTCTTCAAGTAAATTAAAAGTTGAAAGCTCGTCTCCCTGCAAGCTGAATGCACTTTTAATTCCTAAATGTAAGTTCCATAGCGTCTGTTTTCCTTTAACTTCGATATCACGGAAAATATCTTCTTTCGCATCTAATATTACGCGGATTTTGTAAACCATATCAGTTTTTAAATTACTTTTTGCCTTTTTTATTACGATAAATCTCTGCTGCAAATATATAATAAATGACATGTGACAAAAAAATATTTCAGAATTTTTTAAAATATTTTTTTTTCTTACATTTTGCCGAAACTATTTACTTTTTTCGAGCATAAAACTGAACTTCGTTCCTTCAAGATATACACTTTCTACGGTAATGTTTTCGTTGTGAGCTTCCAGAATATGCTTCACAATCGCCAATCCGAGACCAGAACCACCTTCTCTTCTACTTCTGCTGGTTTCCACACGGTAAAATCTCTCAAAAATTCTAGGCAATAATTCTGATTTTATCCCCATTCCGTTATCTATAACTTCTATGAGCACTTTATTTTTCAGAATGCTTGTTTTTACCACTACTTTAGCTTCCTGCCTGTTTGCATAATGAATCGCATTGGAAATTAAATTGATAAAAACCTGAGACATTTTCTGTTTGTCGGCATCTACAAAAATCTGAGGATGCAACGTCTGAATCTGTAATGTGGTATTGCGTTTTTCTGCTTCAAGATCGAGCAGATCAAAAATCTCTTTGATAAGCAGATTCACATCAAATCTGGAAACGGTAAGATTGATTTCCCCGGCTTCAAGTCTATTAATCATATCCAAATCTGTTACAATCGCAATAAGTCTTTCAACAGATTTATCAATTCTTTCCAGATATTTATCCCGAATGGTCAAATTATCTACGCCTCCGTCTCTTAATGTTTCTACATATCCCTGAATGGAAAACAGAGGTGTTTTAAGCTCATGGGAAACATTTCCGATGTATTCTTTACGATAGCTTTCCATTTCTTTCATCATGTCAATTTCGGTAACCTTCTGCTGATTAAGATCTGAAAAACGCTCTCCTAATTCTTTTATGGTAATATTCTCATCGTTGTCCTGAACAATTTCCTGAGGTAAAAGCTGAGAAAGCCCACGAACCTGCTTTTTTCCATAATAATTAAAAAGCAGTTCCAACACCAAATAGTTGATAATAAAAATAAAAACCAGACAAATAAGAAGTCCTATTCTGAAGAATGGGGTCTGGTCATAAAGATCCTTCAGCCAATCAAAAATGATGACCAAGAGGAACATCACCACTGTAAGTAAACCAGAGGTGGCGAGGGTAAGTCTGTAAAATTTCAATTTTACAAATATTTAATAATTAATTGTATGTCTAAAGTTCCGGATTAAACGATAAGTTTATATCCGATTCCTTTTAAAGTCTGAATGGTATTAATTCCTAATTTTTCTCTTAGTCTACGGATGTGCACATCGATTGTTCTTTCTCCTACAATGACATCATTTCCCCAAACTTTTTCAAGAATTTCTTCTCTTTTGAATACTTTTTCTGTATTGGAAGCTAAAAGATACAACAAATCAAATTCTTTCTTAGGTAATAAAAACTGCTGCCCAGCTTTTGAAACTCTAAAATTGTCTTTGTCGATTACCAAATCCCCGATTTCAATCAATTTAGCATTATCAGAAACCTGAGAAGTCAGCTGTAATAATGCATTTACTTTAGAAGTAAGAATTTTCGGCTTGATCAGTTTTACGATATAATCATTTGCTCCTGCTTGAAAACCTGCTAGTTGTGAGAATTCTTCGCTTCTTGCAGAAAGGAAAACAATTAATGTTTTTTGAAGTTCTTTTATTTTGCGAAGTTCCTGACAGGTTTCGATACCATCTTTTTCCGGCATCATTACATCTAATAAGATAAGATCTGGGATAATTTCTTTGGCTTTTTCAATTCCTTCGTTACCATTGGTAGCGGTATAAATGTCGTAGCCTTCTTTTTCTAAGTTGTAAGACAGAATCTCTAAAATATCCAGTTCATCGTCTATTAAGAGGATTTTCTTTTGGTTCATTTTCAATTTTTACGAGTCAAAGTTAATAATTTTTAAAGCACAGATTAACAAATCGGCTATCGTTCACATAAAGTTAACAATTAATTCCTTTTCTTAATATTTAGTTAAGAAAAATTTAAATTTTACTAAACCATAAACCCCGACAATCTTTTATTCCTTTGCAGCGAAAGAATTTTAGTAAGATAAAGTAAAATGAAAAAACAAATCCACAAGAGCATTATGCTACTTGCCTTGTTTTCTGCTGGCTACGCATTTGCACAAAGTCAGATTCTAGAAGGTAGAGTATTGGACGAGAAAGACAATACTCCCATAGAAGGAGTAAAGGTAAAAGTAAATAATCAGGAGGTGACAACTGATATTTCCGGAAACTACTCTCTAAGCCTTCCTCCTGGAACAAATTATATCATCACAGTAACTTCCAACGGATACAACAGAAAAGAGATCAGCGAAGTTGTTATAAAAGGTGATGCAAACACTCATCTTGATATTGTTTTGAATAAGCCAGCTTCTACTAAAGAAAAACAAATCGAAGGGGTAGTTATAAAATCCAGCGCAAAAAAAGAAACTATTGCTTCTACCATAGGATTACAAAGAAATGCAGGTGTTGTTTCACAGGTAATCGGTGTTGAAGCTATCAAAAGAAGTCCGGACAGAAATACAGGAGAAGTTCTGAAAAGAGTATCCGGAGTAAGTTTATTCGAAGGAAGATACATTGTAGTAAGAGGTTTATCTGACCGTTATAACCAAGCCATGTTGAATGGTATTCAGTTATCAAGTACTGAACCGGACAGAAAGACTTTCTCTTTTGACCTTTTCCCAGCCAATGTTATCGAAACGCTTGTTATCAACAAGACTTTCATCCCTGAATACAGTGGTGAATGGGCAGGAGGATTGATCCAAGTAAATACTAAAGATATTCCGAGCAAGAATTTTTTCAATGCACAAGTTGGTGTAGGAGGAAACTCTATCACAATGGGGCATGAATTTAAAATGCAGAAAGGAGGAAAATGGGATTTCTTAGGAATTGATGACGGATCAAGAAAACTTCCTGATGGTATGCCTGCAAAAAATGCATTCAGCAGTTTGGATGATGCTAGTAAAACAGGATTCGGACAAAAATATGTAAAAAACCTAGGCTACAATTCTATTGGTTATCCTGAAAACGTAAATTTACAGTTAGACGGAGGTTTCAATACAAAACTTTTCGGAAAGGATTTAGGAGTTATTGCGGTTTTAAACTACAGCAACAACAAGAGAAAAATTGAAACAGCAAACAGTTTCTTCACAATCAACGGTCCTTTAGCTGATACCAACTTTGATTATTATACTGAAAAATATCAAAATGATGTTATTTTAGGAGGTTTATTAAACCTAACGTTAAAGCTTAACAGCAATAACAAAATTTCCCTGAAGAATATCATTACGAACAATACAACAAACCATATGTCTTTCAGAACAGGAAAAGATTTCGAATTCGATCCTGTAAACGGAACCAACATTATGGCAAGAGAAATTGGATTTAAAGAAACTACTTTCTATAATTCAACTCTAAACGGAACACACAAAATTAATACTTTAGGAGGTATTACTTTAAACTGGTACGGAAGTTTCGGTATTTTGGATCAGTATATTCCATTATTACAGCGTTTACAATACAATCAATATCCTGATATCACCGGAAGCCCTTATTTGGCTTTGATTTCAAATGGTCTTTCTCAAAAATCAGGAAGTGTATTCTACTCTACTCTTAGCGATTATTTATACAATGCCGGAGGTGATTTATCTAAAACTTTTGAAATGTTTGGAGGCCAAAAACAAACAATTAAAGGTGGATATTTATTTCAGGTGAAAGACAGAATTTATAACTCAAGACCTTTTTCTGTAAGACTTCAAGGTTTTAATCAAGGATTACTTTCTCAACCTTTCGAAACTATTTTCAACCCTGAAAACTTTGGAACTGATGGAAGTAAATTCACTTTCGACGAAATCTCAGGAAACCAGTATAGATATATTGCGAATACAATCCTAAATGCAGGCTATTTGCAGATGGACAACAACTTTACACCTTGGTTCAGAGCTGTTTGGGGATTAAGAGTTGAAAACTTCGATCAATTGGTTGGAAGTACAAAAAGAAGCGATGACCGTTTCGTAAATACTCGTGTTACTGACTTTTTACCCGCTTTAAACATGACATTCAAGTTAACTAATAACATGAATTTACGTGTTGCAGGTTCACAGACTGTTGTAAGACCGGAATTTAGAGAAGTTTCTCCATTAGCATATTATGATTTCGATTTAGGAGCTACGGTTGTTGGTAACAAAAATATCCAAAGAACTAAAATTACCAATGCCGACGTTCGTTGGGAATGGTATCCAAGAAACGGAGAAATCCTTTCATTAGCAGGTTTTTATAAAAACTTCAAAAACCCGATCGAATTATATTTTAATCAATCAGGTGCAGGAACAAGTAACACGTTCAACTACTTAAATGTAGATAAAGCTGATGCTTACGGAGCTGAATTAGAATTCAGAAAAAAACTTGATTTCTTCAGTGCTCTTAAAAACTTCACATTGGGTGGAAACTTCGCTTTAATCAAAAACAAAGTAACCGACGAAGCAACAAAAACAAACAGACCAATGCAAGGACAATCTCCTTACACTGTGAACTTAAGCCTTCAATACGATACTGAAAAAACAGGTTGGACTTCAACAGTACTTTTCAATATGATCGGAAGAAGAATCCTTTATGTAGGAAACGACCAGGTTCCACCAATCTGGGAAAATCCAAGACCTCTTCTTGATTTTCAGATTGCTAAAAAAATCTGGCAGAATAAAGGAGAAATTAAGCTTAACGTTTCAGATATCCTGAACCGCCACGCGAAATTCTACCACGATCTAAACAACAACAAAAAATATGACAGTGCAGATGCACTTGCTATAGACAGAGTAACAGGTACAAACATCAGCTTAACTCTAGGATATAGCTTCTAATTAATTTAATTGAATATCTAATAAAAAATAAGTCTTATAACATGAAAAAAATTGTTTTATACTCTTTAATGCTTGGTACTTTAGTAACTACTGTAACAGCATGTAGAAACATAGAAGAAGATGGACAAACTATAGTTCAAGGTGGTTCAGGAAGCGGAAGTACTGAAAACCTGATTCTTTCTGGAAAGATCACTTCGAATCTTACACTTAAAGCTAACAATACTTATAAGTTAAGAGGATTAGTATATGTAACTAACGGAGCTACTTTAACAATCGAGCCCGGAACAAAAATCGTTGGTGAGGCTGATAAAAACGGATCGTTAATTATTACAAGAGGAAGTAAGATTATGGCAGAAGGTACTGCTGCCAACCCAATTATCTTTACTTCTGAAAAACCAAGTCCTAAAAGAGGAGACTGGGCAGGTTTAGTAATCTTAGGATCTGCTCCTACAAACGCTTCTTACAACGGACAAGCAGGTATTGGAGAGATTGAAGGTGGTATCAACAATACTGAAGGTCTTGGTCTTTACGGTGGTACAAATGCTGCTGACAACAGTGGTGTTTTAAAATATGTAAGAGTAGAATATGCAGGTTATGCATTCTTACCGGATAAAGAAATCAACGGAATTACTTTCGGTGGTGTTGGTAACGGTACTACTGTAGATTATGTAGAAGTTGCTTATGCAAATGATGATAGCTTTGAATGGTTCGGAGGAACGGTAAACTGTTCTCACCTTATCGCTTACAAAGGTCTTGATGATGATTTTGATACTGATAACGGTTTCTCAGGGAAAGTTCAGTTCGGTATTGCGGTAAGAGACCCTCAGATTGCTGACGTTTCAGGATCAAATGCATTCGAATCTGATAACGATGCAAATGGTTCTTCTTTAACGCCACAAACTGGAGCAACATTCTCAAATATGACAATTATTGGTCCAATCAACTCTTCTTCAAGCACAAATACCAATGCAGGTACAATCAACGTTTTGTTCCAGAATGCTTTACAGATCAGAAGAAATTCTTCAATCTCTATATTTAATTCTGTTTTCACAGGATACCCTGTAGGTTTATTCATTGATGCTACAAAAGGTACTCCAACAGACAACAATATTGGTGGATCAAGTCTTGTTTTCCAAAACAATATTTTAGCAGGAAATACAGCTCAGTTAAAATTTGCAGGATCTACAACTACTCCTACAACTTTCACTTTAACAGATCTTACAAACTGGTTCAATGCGGGAGGAAACACTCTACAGACTTATACAGCTGATGTAAAATTAACAGGAGCATGGGCTCCGGCAGGAACTACTCCAAACTTCTCTCCTGCTGCAGGATCTGCTTTATTAACTGGTGGTGTATTTACTCACGCAAAATTAACAAACTGGTTTACCCCGGTAACGTATAGAGGTGCTGTAAAAGACGCTAACGATACTTGGTATGCAGGTTGGACAAACTACAATTTATAATATATAGTAAATAGTTTCTTCATATCAAATTGAAAAATAATCCATCTCGTCATCGGGATGGATTATTTCATTAATAAAAACAAGTATTAAAAAAACTCAACTATATATATTTAATTTTTCCAAAATAAATTTCCTTTATTCATCAAACCTTCCACATTCGAAATCCTCGAAACCGCTTCTGCAGAACAGCTTGCATCCACTAAAACTACATTTGCTTCATCACCGATTTTTGGCCATTGCTGCTCTCCTCTATTATTTAACGGAAGCCTATTTTGAGTTGCAAATTCCAACGCCCTCGAAAGCTCAAATTCAGATTCGTAGCCATATAGTTCCGCAATTAAATTGGCTTTCTGCAGCATATTTCCTGAACCGAATGTACTCCAGTAATCCTGCACATTATCATTTCCGATCAAAACATTCACTCCATACTTTTTCAATACAGGAATCGGCATTACTTTCCCCCTGAAGGGCACAGAAGAAGCGATCCCCACTTTCGCAGCAGCTAATTTTTCAGCGATCTCTTGTGCTTCGTTTCTATTTAAATAGGCTAAAGCAAACGCATGGCTCACAAAAGTTTTCCCTTGCAGCTCCGGATTTTCAATGGCTTTATCTATTAAATAATTGATTGTTTTCATCCCCGATTCTCCGGTTTCATGCAAATGAATATCAATTCCTTTATGATGGTCCAAAGCCAATTGAATTGTGAAATCCAATACCTTTTCTATATTTCCGTCAATGCTCAAAGGATCCAACCCACCAATGAAACCTACACTTTTCAACTTTGCCGCTTCCTCCATCAAAGGAGCCGACTTCGTATAATAAACACCATGCTGCGGAAAGGCAACCAGCTCCGCACTGAATGAATCTTTCTTATTTTCTAATGCTTTTTCTAAATTCTCTAATGATTTCAGCCCTGAAGTAGGATCAATATTAAAATGCGTTCTTGCAAAATTTGTCCCGTAGTTTTGTAACAGATCAATGAGCTGTTCTGCTCTTTCCACTGAAGTTTTCAAAAGCTCAGGAATGATTTCCTGTTCGTAGGCAATCATATCCTTTACCGTTCTTCTTTTGGGTGAAAGCGCTTGCCACGGAAGTCCATACAACGTTTTATCCAGATGAATATGCATATCCTTAAATGCAGGAAGCATCAGTTTGCCTTTTGCATCTATTGCCTTTAAATTGGAATCGTTTGGATTGATTGATTTTATTTTCCCATCTTCAATTTCAATAGAAAACAGTTCTGTTTTTGTCCTAATTACATCTTCATTATCATATTCGAAACCCGTCTCCAAACGGACGTTTTTTAACCAGTAATTTCCTTTTGCTATAGCTTGATAAGATGATTGCATAACTCTCATTTAGTCATACAAAGTTACGCTGGCAGAATTTTAAACAGGAGTACAATTCATGTCTTATTCTGTACAGATCATTCTTTGAACTGTGATGGCGTCATTCCGGTTTGCGCTTTGAAGAATTTAGAAAAACTGGCATGATCGTAAAAACCCAGATCATAAACAATATCTTTTACTGACATTTCAGAAACTTTCAGCAGACGTTTTGCTTCAAGCAAAATCCTGTCCTGAATTAATGAAGAAGCCGAAACATTAAGGCTTTTCTTACAGACAATATTGAGGTAATTGGCTGAAATATTCAATTTATCTGCATAAAAAGAAACTAAACGTTCCGATTTGAAGTGTTCATTAATTAAATTTAAAAATTTGGAAATGATCGGATTCGAATTGTAAATTTCAAAATCTTTAAAAGTACCTTCCACCGATTTACTTACTAATAACCCGATAAGCTCACTTCTTTTCTGAATCAGTTCCCAGAATACTTTCTCCTCACCGAGTTCCTTCTTGATAGCCTGAAATTCATGCAGTAACAATTCATATATTTCCTTCGAAACCGTAAAAGCAGGATGTTGAAAATAATAAGACGAAGAAAACCGTAAAGCAGGAAGAAAACTTTCATACCATTCTCTACTGATCATTAATTGATACCCAATCGTTTCTTTTTCAATCGTCCATTGATGAACCTGATCCGGAAACACCAGATGAACCTGATGATCATCAATTGTATATTCCACAAAATCGATAATGTGTATTCCTTTTCCTTTTTCAAAAAGATTAATGATAAAAAAATCATGCTTATGAGGCTCATCAATCCGTCTTTCACCACTCAGCTCATTAAAAAGCAGATCGCAACCTTTAGACTGTTTTTCTGCAAATTCATGAATTCCGAGAATCGGAAAATAATCTGACTGATGGCTCATTCTGTAATAATTTACCCTAAAATACGTAAATTTTATCAAAATGAAATTTTCTTCTTAAAACACAATATTCCCCTGATGGATCAGCGATTCCACATTAGAAATTCTTGAAACAGCTTCTGCAGAACAGCTTGCCTGTAAGAATACCAAATCTGCATCATCTCCAACTTTCGGCCATTGCTGATTTCCTTTATCATCCAACGGTAAAATATTTGCCGTCGCCAGTTTTAGACTTCTCGATAATAAAAATTCTGTAGACTGGCCGTACAATTGCGCCATTAGATTAGCTTTTTGCAATACACTTCCTGTTCCGAAAGTATTCCAGTGATCGACAATGCTGTCATTTCCCGTCAATACCTTTACATTATATTTATACAGAGTTGGAATAGGCATAACTAAGCTCCCAAAAGGAATCGTAGAAACAATTCCAATTTCTGCATTGCCTAATTTTTCTGCAACTTCTTCCTGTTTTGTTTTCTCCAGTTTACCTAAAACGAAACAATGACTTAAGTAGGTTTTTCCTTTCAACGAAGGATTTTCGTTGACTTTATCAATTAAATATTCAACCGTTTTCAAACCGGATTCCCCACTTTCATGCAAATGAATATCAATTCCCTTTTTGTGGTCTAAAGCCAGCTGAACGGTAAAATCCATTGTTTTTTCTATCGCTCCGTCAATTGTAAAAGGATCTACTCCACCGATAAAATCAATATCCATTTTTGCCGCTTCCTTCAGATACGGAACAGAATCCGTATAAAAAACTCCATGCTGCGGAAAAGCAACCAATTCGGCTCCGAAAGTTTTCTTTTTATGTTCTAAAGCTTTCTGTAGATTTTTTAAAGAGTCTAATTTGGAAGTAGGTTCAATATTTACATGGCTTCTTGCAAAAGAAGTTCCTTTCGACTGTAATAATTCGATCATTTTTTCCGCCTTGAACGTTGAGTTCTTCAACAATTCTGGCATCATTTGCTGCTCCAGAGCGATCATTCCTTTTACTCCGCCGGTTCTCTTTCTAACAGCCTGCCATTTATCACCATAAAAAGTTTTATCTAAATGAATATGCATATCTTTGAAAGCAGGAAGCATCAAAAATCCTTTTGCATCAATCGCTTTTGCATTAGGCTGATTAGGAGAAATCTTGATAATTTTTCCGTTTTCAATTTCAATATAAAATAAATCGGTCTTTGTAGCAATCACTTCACCTTCTTCATATTCAAAGCCTGTTTCAAGACGAACATTTTTTAAAGCTAATTTTTCTTTTGAAGAAATAGTGGCATCATTAAAAATTGAAGTTGCTCCCAACCAATTTGAAGGTAAAGCCAGTCCTGCCATTGCCAAAGCTGAATTTTTAAGAAAATCTTTTCGTGATATGCCGCTTGAATTGTTCATTTCCAAATTATTTACAACAAATTTAGAAAGAACGAAAATGAATAACGGGTACGAATTATTGTATTGTCTGTACGATTTATTAGAAATAAATTTCCTCTTTGTCAAAAAAGATTTAAGATCATCTTAAGATAAAAAAGAATACTTCTCCTTGAAAAAGTATTCTTTTTTACTTTGCTTGTTCTAAAAAAATTAGACTATTTTTAGGATATCACTACAATATAATCATTATTCGTTCCACCTGTATAAAAAGAAGTTACAGATATATTAGGATCAGAATATGTCATTGGGTAAGTGAGTATCATATGCGTTCCACCGATTACTTCTATTCTTACATCATAATTCACGGTAAATCCTCCTTGTGCCGAAGGATCATTAGGATCCCAATATTCCACTTGCATACCTCCCCACCCAGTTAAAGTTCCAAATGGAGTATTTAATGCAGGACTTGCAGATGCTAAAGTAAGATAATTGGTTGTAGCTGCTGTTGCCACCCACCAATTATT
Source organism: Chryseobacterium tagetis (assembly GCF_016735585.2). GTDB lineage: Bacteria > Bacteroidota > Bacteroidia > Flavobacteriales > Weeksellaceae > Chryseobacterium > Chryseobacterium tagetis. Next base: position 46,655 of record NZ_JAERSE020000003.1, on the reverse strand, counting down.
TATGGGAACAGTTGACAGTTGAGAATTCATATATTTTCTATAAGAAGTTATATTACGCCCAAGTGGATCCCCAACTGGATAGACATTATCATTAAATGGACCGCTCAACGCAGGAAAAGAACCGTTATTAGTAGCACTAACGTGCCCACCCATTATAAATCTACTATAATTCAGAATCTGCATTTCATCGGTTGTAGCATATGGAGGACCTTGAGCATTCATAAAATAAATTGTACCTGATGCCAGCAAAAGTGTTAATAGTTTTTTCATAGTCATATTTTAATTATTAGATTTTACTTTTGTTCTATATATTTTGATATTTTCCTGATAAACTCTGAGACCTTTTTCTATTACGTCTCTTTTATTCAGTTTTTGCAATTCTGTCTCAGACATCCCTTTTTCTAAAACCAGTTGGGTAGCGACAGGTAATAAAATCTTAATACCTTCTTCATTAAGTAACTTATCGCGGCCAACATATCTTTCACCTCCTTTGCTAATAGCTTTTAAAGCACTCTCAAAATTGGTAACCACATCATTTTTAAGGCTTTCTACTGTTTCTGGTGTTTCTACAACTTGTCTTTGTTCATTTTGGCAACTCGTCATGAGCGTACAGCCAACTAATGCAATAAATGCAATTCTTTTCATGATTTTTTTAATTTTTGTGATTAATAATTTTAAAATATCTGTTTGTTTATAACCTGTTTATTATTTTATGTTTTTTCTTTCATCAAAATCATCATTTTGTCAGCCATTAAGTTCATGGGATAAAAATATTTAATGAAAAAAGAAGTGTATTTTTTTGTATTCATTGAAAATCTAAGAATTAGGGATTTATATTTTCATTAAGAAGAACTTGTATTTCTCCAATCTTATCAGGAGAGATACGATCAAGAAAATAATACATTTCCGAAAGCCTTTATTAAAAGATTTTTTCTGACGATTAAATACAAAATAACTTATCGAGGCAGGAATAGCACAGACCAATGCTGTTTGTCTATAATAGGTTTAAAGGAAAGTAGATAGGTATTAAAAATTAGATACAGTTTTTCTCTATCCAATTTGAATAAAATTGTATTTCTCATATAACGATTTGGTGATGATTACTAGTATCCTATCTATAATAGAATACTTTTCGAAAATATGTAAAATAATTCACTTATGGGTAAATTATTTAACTTTTTTTAATTCTCAAGCTAAGTTTTACTCCTTGCTCAACAAATAAACATCACAAAATGAAGCTTTTGGAAATAAAATAGGAAAGCTTTTTTAGCTTTCCTAGTAATAGCAAATTATGATTTTGCTGAATGATTTTACTAAATCAAGAAAAATATATTTCCTGATTTATGGAAAAGGTTGCCTTTATATGACAACCCTTATCCTTTTAATTTTTATCTTAATTCGAATATTCAAATTTTCTGACTGCTTCCAGCGTCATATCAATTTCTCGGTCTTTTATCGCATCGCTGATGAAATACGTTTCATAACCACTTGGCGGAAGATAAATTCCGTTTTGTAATAACTGATGGAAGAAATTATTAAACAATGAATGATTAGCATTCTGAGCTTCATCAAAATTAGAAACCCTGTTGATATGGAAAAATACAGACATCATTGATCCTTTTCTGTTGATTCTATGTGCAATTCCTTTTTCATTTAAAATCTTTCCGATTTCAAAATCTAAAGTTTCTGTAGTTTTTGCCAATCTATTGAAAAATTCAGGATCGTTTTTGATGATCTGTAAAGTCTTCAAACCTGCTCTCATTGCCAAAGGATTTCCACTTAAAGTTCCAGCCTGATAAACTCCACCTTTAGGTGCTAAGTGATCCATAATTTCGTTTCTTCCAGCAAAAGCTCCCACCGGAAGTCCGCCTCCGATTACCTTCCCATAAGTCACCAAATCCGCTTTTACATTGAAAAGTTCCTGAGCTCCACCAAAAGCCAATCTGAAACCGGTCATTACCTCATCAAAGATTAATAAAGCTCCGTTCTCATCACAGATTTTTCTTAGTTTTTGAAGGAATTCATTTTCAGGAAGAACACATCCCATATTTCCGGCAACAGGCTCGATAATTACAGCTGCAATTTCACCCTGGTTGTGTCTGAACAAATCTTCAACCTGTTCAAAATCGTTATATCTTGCTAATAAAGTATCTTTTGCCGTTCCCGCAGTGACGCCCGGAGAATTCGGATTTCCAAAAGTAGCAGCACCACTTCCCGCCTTGATCAAAAATGAATCTGAGTGACCGTGATAGCAACCTTCAAATTTTATGAATTTATCTCTTCCCGTAAAACCTCTCGCCAGTCTGATAGCACTCATACAAGCTTCCGTTCCCGAAGAAACCATTCTGATCTGGTCGATATTAGGAATATTTTCTGTAATGAATTTTGCGATCTCAGTTTCTAATTCTGTAGGAGCACCGAAAGAAAAACCTTTCTCTGCCTGAATTTTTAACTCTTCCAAAACTTCGGGATGAGTATGTCCTAAAATGGCAGGTCCCCAAGAATTTATATAATCAACGTACGTATTATCATCAGCATCTGTAAGGTAAGCTCCTTTGGCAGATTTCATAAAAACAGGAACTCCTCCCACCGATTTGAACGCACGAACCGGAGAATTTACTCCACCCGGAATGTATTTGTAAGCTTCATCAAATAAAGCTGAACTTCTTTGGTATCTCATATCTTTATCAGTAAAATTAACAATTGCTAGTCAGTGGCCAATATATTTAACCATCAACTAGCAATCACCAATATATAAATTAAATTAATTTCTGGGTTTTTTATCAATCAAATAAATCAGCTGTCCTGCAGAAGGTTTTTGGCCTTCATCCATTCTGTTTTTAGCATATAATTTATTCAATTTAATTCCGAATTTCTGAGCGATATCATGCATATCTTCCCCAGATTCGGCTTTGTAAGTCGCCGTATTTCCATCTGAGTTTTTAGATTCTAGGAAAACAATATCGTTTTTGTGTAAAACATCTGTTTCTAATTCATTCCATTTTAAAAGTTTGCTTTCGCTTACTTTAAATTTATTGGCAATGAATTGCACATTGGTATCTTCAGGAATGATGATATATTTCAACCCGTCATTAGGATGGCTTTTAATCAAAATTGAATTAAGGATTTCAGCTTTTGTTTTAATCCTCTCTACTCTTTTCTGTTGCTGAGCATAAGAGGTCGGCTTATAAGGAACTTCTACTGTAACCGGCTCTTTTGATTTTTTTATCGCCTTTGAAGGTTCAAGCTGCGCCATAAAAGTCCGGTCATCTTTCAGATCGGGATACATTTTTAGGACTGCATACAGAACTTCTTTAGAGTTAGTATCATCAAATTCGTATAACTTATATCTTTCAATTTTCCCGATCAGGATCGAAGCATAACGAGGATTCGTTGCATACCCTGCTTTTTTCAAACCTGTTGCCCATGCTTTGTAATCTTTCATATCCAGATTGAAAAGATTTGCATAATATTTCCTTGTCGCTAAAAATATGGAGTGATCTTCGTAAGATTGCCTCGGATCTTCATATACACGAAAACACTCATTGGGAGCATCATCCGTATGTTTCATTGTTTTCCCCGTCCAATCTTCTTTACACTTTATTCCGAAATGGTTTTTTCCTTCCAGAGCCAGTCTGCTTTGTCCGCCTCCGGTTTCCAAAAGTCCCTGCGCAAGAGTGATAGAAGCCGGAATTTTATATTTTTCCATCTCCTCTACCGCATATTTTGCAAATTTTTGGATATATTGGTCTTCGGTCGCCCAGGTCTGAGCTGAGAATTTTGATAAAACTAAAAGGCTAATTAGTAAGAAAAGTCTTTTCATGTTTTTCAATTTTACTTTATATAATTAATTTTCTGTTCTGTTTTTGTAAAAGCAGATTTGCTCCCTCAATCCCCTGCAATCCACCGGTATGAAAGCACAAAACCCTGCTGTTTTCAGGAAAATAGTCTTCTTCAATCAGTTCAAAAACCTTCTGCATCATTTTTCCTGTATAAATCGGTTCCAAAGGAATTCCGTATCGCTCTTTAAAATCATTGATAAAACGGATATTTTCATCTTTTATTTTACCATAACCGCCAAAACTTGAATCTATTAGATCAAAATTTCTTTTCAAAGTTAATTCAAATATTTTATTCTCCAATGAAGAATCGTCTACCGCCTTAAATCCTATAACTTTCTGATTGTCTTCACTAAATTTTAAAATCCCTGCAATTGTTCCTCCAGTTCCGACCGCCGTGCAAAGATAATCAAAATCTTTTGTTTCGTCATTCAGCATCATTTTCACCCCGTTTACGGCATCTTCATTTGTTCCTCCTTCCGGTACAATCAATGCTTCGGGAAATTCTTTCTGTAAATATTGGGTAAGTTTTTCTTTATCGCGGTACTCTTCTCGGGTAACAAATCTAAAATCCATCCCATTCTGATGGGCAAAAACTAAAGTCGGATTGTTACACCACTTATTTTGTAGCTCTTCTCCACGAATCATTCCCAATGTTGGAATCTTAACCAAATTTCCCACTGCAGAAACCGCAGAAATATGATTTGAAAAAGCCCCTCCAAAAGTTATGATAGATGGATTTTCAGGATTTTTCTCTAAATATTGATTGATATTAAAGAAGAGTTTCCAATACTTGTTTCCCGAAATTTGAGGGTGAATTAAGTCTTCTCTTTTCATAAAGAGCTTCACTTTTTTGTTGACAGAGATTTCCTGAATCGGGATATTTTGTATGGGAGGCTGTAGTAGCATTCTTTAGCTTAAATCGTGTTTACAAAATTAGTGTTTTTATATTTTCCAGATTTTATTACGTGTTCTCTCGCAGATTTCATGGATTACGCTGATGTTTTTGGAAATTTTTAATATACTTTTTGTGGAAACTAGTTTTGTTTACGCTAATAAATTTTAAACAAAAAACATTACCCCAAACCGTTTACAAATATTTCCTGAAGCTCCAGAATTTTCTTTTTTTGAGATAATTTAAGTCTAATTCATTGGAATAAGCTTCCCTTTCAAAAGAGATTCTTCTGTACGCCAAATCTTTATTTTTGAGCTTCAACAACCAGTAATAGTATTCAAGTATGTAAAAAATATAGAAAAAAATCACTAAAAGCTCCAATTGTTGTCTTAAATGGATTTTTTCATGATTGATAAGTATATTATTTTGTTTATCTTCGAATTTCCTAATGAAGATAAAGGGAAAGAGAGCAATGCCATTAATTTTTAATCTTTTTAAAGGCTTTTGGCATATAATTATCATATTAACAAATATAAGTTTTTTTAACTTAGAGATTTAACCTATGGCACTTTTTGACATCAAAGAAGGTGAAGACTTTTACTACAACGAACAGGGGTACAAGGTTTTTACAGAAAAATTTCATCTGAAAAGAGGACATTGCTGTAAAAGTGGCTGTAGACATTGTCCTTATGGATACGATAAAAAGACCGATACATTCATTAAAAACGATAAAAAAAATAAATAAAATGAAAAAATATATTTTTATTTTGTTAGCCGCGGCTACGTTGGGTTTAACATCTTGTAGTCCATTCAACGTACGTTCTGATTATGCTGATACAGCAAATTTTACTTCATATAAAACTTATAAATTAAGAATTGATGATTTAAAATTAAATGACATTGATAAAGACAGGGTTTTGAATGAATTGTCGAGACAGCTTCAAAGCAAAGGTCTTCAGTCCGGAGAAAATCCAGATTTGATCGTAAATGTAAAAGCAAACCATAAAAAAATCACCGACATTACAAGCAATTCTCCTTACGGAATGTACGGTTGGGGTGGTTCTTTCGGATGGGGTATTGGAATGAACAGAACCTGGACCAGCAATTATAATGAAGGAGCAATTATCGTTGATTTGGTAGATGCAAGAACAAGCAAATTGGTTTGGCAGGGAATAGGAAGCGGAATTTCTGTAGACAGACCAAAAGCTAAGCAAAAACAAATCCCGGAAATCATGGCGGAAATTATGAAAAATTATCCTCCACAGAGAAAATAGATTTAAATCAATCAAATATATTAAAAGCCGATGCAAACTTTGTGTCGGCTTTTTGTTGCATGTTACCAAGAGAAAAGGCTGTCGACAGATCAACAGCCTTTTCAGAGGAAATTTAAAAAAAATTAGTTTTTGATTGATTTGAACGACTTATTCGTTCCGTTTTTAAAGTGTAAGGTCACAAAATACACTCCTTTTTCCAAGTCTGACAATTGTATTGCTGCGGATGGTTTTTCCAGAGTTTTGATCAGCCTTCCTGAAGCATCAGTAACGGAAACTTTTATCAGATCTTTAGTATCTGAAATATTTAATACATCATTAAATGGATTTGGATAAATTCCTATTCCTGATTGAATATTATTTTCAGCAGTTGACAAATTCTGAATTTGTTCCCAAACTGCATCGTCCCAATAATGCCCTGCAAAAGAAGTTCCCGGATTTCTGATTGCCAGTCTCGCTCCTGAAGGAACTGTAGTTGGAACTGTGAAGATTCTTTCTGCTGCACTATCGGTATAACTTGTATTATTGATATTGATAGGCTGAAGAACAACAAAAGTATTGGCATCTGCAGGATCTGTAACATATCCGAATTCAAGATAACCTGCAGAATTTGCCTTCATCTTCACCCTGAACTGATGAGTTCCTGCATTGATATTTGAAACCGGAGGCATTACTACGATAGAGATTGTTCCTGTCCCATATCCGAACTGATAGATCTGGCTGGTTCCTGATGCAGGTTGCGTACTTGAAATAATCTGGCTTGCATTATTCAGCCTTATGCTGTTCCAGCAGGTAGGTACAACTCCCATTGTACAGCAGGAGTACGCATCAAAATTTTCTGAAAATTCAGCTACCGGATTGCATTGTGCATTGAAGAATAAAACCCCACAAAAAGTACTGATTATGGGTAAGCATTTTTTAGTAAGTAAATTTTTAATCATTCTAAATAAAAATAATAACACGAAATTATACATTCCATTAGATTCAGCAATATTAATTTTATATGATTTTTATCAACAATAAAATCTTATTTCTATTAAAAATTTAAAATAAATATTGTAAAATATTAACAATTTTGTAATTTAATAGTAATAAAATTATATTAACCTTACCAAAAAATAAATTATATGAAAAAGATTTTCTTTTTTCTGGGTTTTGCTTCTTTAGCAACTGCCCAGGCTCCTTCCGGATATTACAATTCAGCGAATGGATTAACAGGTGCAAGTCTGAAAACCGCATTAAGTACGATCATCACCAACGGACATCAAGATAAAGGATACAACGGATTGTGGACCGGATATAAAACCACTGATATTGATAAAAATTATGAAAATGACGGTTCTATTTTAGATATTTACTCTGAGAAACCAACCACTACTGATCCTTACAAATATACTCCGGTAACTAATCAGTGTGGAACGTATTCTGTGGAAGGAAACTGCTACAACAGGGAACACATTATTCCACAAAGTTTATTTAATGAGGCTTCACCGATGGTTGCTGACATTCATTTCATCAGAGCTACTGACGGAAAAGTAAACGGAATGAGATCCAATTATCCTTTTGGAAAGGTAGGAACAGCTACTTTTACTTCTAAAAACGGTTCAAAACTTGGAAATTCTGCTTCTTCAGGATATTCGGGAACTGTTTTTGAACCTATTGATGAGTTTAAAGGGGATGTGGCAAGAATGATATTTTATTTTGTCACTCGTTATCAAAGTAAGCTTTCATCTTTTACTTCTGGAGATATGTTGGGAAGTTCCACTTATCCGGGATTACAAACCTGGGAACTGAATGTTTTATTGGCATGGCATAATCAGGATCCTGTTTCTCAGGCAGAAATCAACAGAAACAATGCATCGTATACTTATCAGGGAAACAGGAACCCTTTTATTGATAATCCGGGATATGTGGATTTAATTTGGGGATCTCAGCAACCTGCTGCAGATACGCAAGCTCCAACTGCCGCGACAGGACTTTCTGTTTCAGGAACGACATCAAGCAGTATTTCTCTTTCGTGGAATGCTTCAACAGATAATGTAGGAGTAACTTCTTATAATGTTTATATGAACGGGAGTCTGAAAACGACTGTAAGTTCCGCATCAGCAACCATTTCAGGACTATCTGCTTCTACCACTTACAGCTTTTATGTTGTAGCAAAAGATGCTGCCGGAAATTCTTCTTCAAACAGCTCAACTGTTTCGGGAACAACTGCAGGAACCACCACTTCAACAACGAATTGCGTGAACGAAACTTTTGAAACCATCCCCGCAAGCTCTGCTTCGTATTCAACAAGAACATGGACAAACAGCGGAATTACATGGACTGCCACTGATGCAAGAACTGATCAAACCATTTCTAACAAAGCCATTACTGTAAGAGACGGTTCTTTGAAATCCAGTACTTCGGCAAACGGAATCTGGTCACTTACAGTAACCACTCAGTTGAAATTTACAGGAACCAACGGAACATTCAATGTTCAGGTAAACGGAGTAACAGTAGGAACTGTTCCTTATAGTACAACTGCAACTACTACAACAATCAACAATATCAATACTTCAGGAAATGTAGTCGTGACTTTAGTAAATAGCTCCGCCAGTAATCGGGTTGCCATCGATAATCTAAGCTGGACCTGCTATGGAGGAGCTTCAAGAATGGCAAATAATATCTCACCTGTTTTAACTACTGAAAACACCACGTTACAGATTTTTCAGAATCCTATTTCTAATCAGGAGATTTTTGTAAAAGGGGATACAGGAAGTATTCAGAAAGCAGAGATCTATAATCTTCAGGGGAAACTGATGCAGAGCATTAATCAGCCTTTTAAGAACACCAGAAATTCAATTAGAATCAAGAATCTTGAGCAGGGAGTTTATATTTTAAAATTGGATCAGACTACCTTAAAATTCATTGTGAAATAATACTTATCCCATAAAGACTTCTCGAAGAAACGGGAAGTCTTTTTTATATCACTAATAACCTTTTATCATAGAAAAGACTGCCTACAATAGACAGTCTCTTTTTATGAATGTTGATGATGTGGTGTGTATTGTATTGTTAAGCAGAAGGCCAAAGTCCTTCGTAAGCAGAATTACCATAATTGATTTTCTCTGCACTTACCGTAAAACTGATCAGCATTGAGTTTTCGTCTACTGCATCAAAGTCTACTTCATGCTCAATTACATATCCGTTTTCCCAGTTCAGAGTAATCAGAGTTCCTTCTTCGTGAGATTTGTTGAAAGTAATTTCCCCGCTTGTCGGTTTATATTTCCCGTTTAATAGGCTTTCCAGAATATCAGATTTCTCCGTTGCTTCTACAGTAAGTTTGATAATTGCGTTAGAAGGATCTGAAGCTACTCTACCTGAAACATCTGTGGATCTTGATACGCTGTAGTTCAGCTTTAATAATTTTTGACCTTCTCCATTGTTGAATTTTAAAATTCCTCTTGAATTTGCTGCCATGATCTGTAAATTTTAATTGTTAATATTTCGTGATTTGGTGATTAATATGAGACAAAGATAGAACCAGCAATCTGATCTCAAAAACTTTTAAACATGAATTTCAAATTTTGTAGTAGTTCTACGATTCTTTGTAGTAGTTCTACGACTTTCCGTTCTTCCGGATCATTTTAAAGTTTCCAAACAACAGAATCAAAATCAACAGTTTACTGTTTATATTTAATTTTTATTGGAATTCTATTGAGATTGCTAAAAAATAAAGACCGCAATTTGCGGTCTTTATTTTTTTATTATTAATTAAATTAATGTCCTTGAATTTCTCTGATTCTCTCTTGTAGCAATTGCGGATCTGAAAGTGCATCTATCCCAATTACAGCAATAATGTAAATAAAATAAATAATTGAAAGAATGTTTAAAACAAGTCCAATTATACAAAGAATTCTACCTGTATTTAAATTACTATAATTATCATATTCGCCGGGATTTTGCTTATATAACTTCATATCTTTTCCGCTAAGTACAAGTCCGATGATTGAAGTAATAAGACCTACGACCCCATAACAGCAGCAAGTAATGATAGATACGATTCCTAAAACAAGTACCGCCGTCGCGTTGGGTAGTTTTTGTTGATTCATAGTTAAATTTTTTAATGATTGTGTTTAAATTATATATAAAAATGTTTGTAAAAGTAAGCAACCACCATGATTACCGAGTTCATAATCGCTAAAAGAATAATCAAATTTCCATAATTCCTTTTTCTGTCAATAAAATTCACCCCAACTACACCTAAAAAAAGCAGTAAGGTATATACAGCAGGAAACATATGAAAGGCTTCTGCAAATCTGCCTTCAAAAACCATTACGATTGCTCTTTGGGCACCACAGCCAAAACATTCTATTCCTAGAAACTTTTTGCTTGGGCAAGGCAACATAAAGTCTTCGATTTTCATATTCTATTTTTTGGTGGCTCTAAATTAAGAAGAAATTTTTGCTCTCAAATACTGATGCGGAAAAAAAGATTCTTCCTTCATTTCAAACGAACCCTGCACCGCAATATACGGATTTCTAAGAATTTCTCTTGCTACAAATATAAGATCTGCGTCTCCTTTCTGCAGAATTTCATCAGCCTGTTGTATTTTAGTAATCAATCCTACTGCTCCAGTTTTCACTTCTGCTTTGTTTTTAACTTCAGAAGCAAAGGGAACCTGATACCCGTCAAAAACAGAAATCTTTGCCCCATGAATGTTTCCTCCGCTTGAAACATCGATAAGATCTACCCCATGATTCTTTAATATTTTTGCCAGTTCCACACTATCTTCAATATTCCAGCCGTTTTCAGCATATTCTGTTCCAGAAATTCTGACAAAAAGTGCAACATTTTCATTTAATTCTTCATTTACAGCATCTACAATTTCCAATAAAAATCTAATCCTGTTTTCGAAGCTTCCTCCATATTCATCGGTTCTGATATTAGACAACGGTGACAAGAACTGATGAACCAAATATCCGTGAGCGCCATGAATTTCAATTATATTAAATCCTGCTTTCACAGCTCTTTTTGCGGCGTTTTTAAAATTCTGAACCTGTTCTTTAATTTCATCTACAGTCAAAACATGAGGAATTCTTTCAGTCGGATGATATGGAATAGGACTTGGAGCTACGGTTTCCCATCCTTCTTCCACCGGAATTTGAATATTATTCCATGTAGAACCTTTTCTCCCTGCATGAGCAAGCTGGATTCCAATCTTACTTTCGGAATTCTGATGCACAAAATCAACAATCTTCTTAAGCTTTTCAGCCTGCTCATCATTCCAGATTCCCATGCAATGATTTGTGATTCTTCCACGAGGCTCCACTCCTGTTGCTTCTACCATGATAAGTCCTGTTCCTCCTTGCGCACGGCTTCCGTAATGCACAAAATGAAAATCATTAGCAATTCCGTTTTCGCATGAGTACATACACATTGGTGACATTACCCAGCGGTTTTTTAACTCTACATTTCTAAATTGTATTGATAAATATAACATTGTTTATTTTTTTATCCGTTTTAAAATTACAAATTTAGTCTTAGTAAAAATGTATTGCCTACGTTACGAAAAAGCTTTAATTTTATCCCCCTTTTTTAATAAGACATGAGAAAAGATATACATATTAGTTATGAGCATTTCAGAAACAGTACAGAACTGAATGAAATAGAACAGGCGCTTTTTGAAAAAGCTAAGCTGGCAAGAGAAAAAGCATATGCTCCCTATTCAGATTTTTTTGTAGGATGTGCCATACTTTTAGAAAACGGAAGTATCTTTTCCGGCAGTAACCAAGAGAATGCAGCTTTTCCTTCCGGCCTTTGTGCGGAGAGGACTACTTTGTATTGGGTGGCCGCCAATTTTCCGGATGTGAAGATAAAAAAGATCTTCATTGTAGGCGGACCAAAAGAATTTTCGGAGAGCAGCCTTCCTATTCCACCTTGCGGATCTTGCCGACAGAGTATTATTGAATATGAAACCAAGCAAAATGAAAATATTGATCTTTATTTTGCAAATCTAAAGGAAGAAACGATCAAGGTACATTCTATAAAAGACCTTCTTCCATTCTCATTTGACGGAACTTATTTATAGATTTTCAAATAGTTGAAATATTTTCATTAGTTTTGCAAAAATTTTCAGAAAAGGGAATCGTGTGAAAATCACGGACTGTCCCCGCAACTGTAAATCACAATTTTATAGGAGTATAAACAATACTTTATAAAAAGATTTTTCTACAAAATACCATTGCCCAAAGCGAGAAGGTGTAGAGAATGTGAAAGTCAGGAGACCTTGCTGAAATATTAAATTAAAAAATGCTTTCGGAGGAAAAGCCTGATTTCATCGAATTTTTCAAGAATTCGTTATAATTAGTGTTTTATTTTTTCCGGTAAGCGAACTTTAACTTTAGCTATTTTTTATGAATAAAAAAATGATTTTAGTTGGAGCGATGCTTGTCACTGGTACAACCATTTTCGCACAACAACAGGAGACTCAGATTGAAGAAGTGACCGTAGCTTCTAAAATTCCTCAACAGCTCTATAAAACAGGAAAGAACGTAAAACTTTTCACGCATGAAGATCTGGAAAACTTCAAAGGACAAACCCTTAATGATGTTCTGGATCAGGTTGCAGGTTTTCAGATTACCGGGAATTTCAACAATCAGTCTGAACCTAAATCTATGAAAATCCGTGGAGGAAAAAGTGCTAATGTTCTGGTTCTTATCGATGGGATTCCGTTGAAAGATGTTACAGGAAATGACTATACAGTAACAGATTTACGTTTAATTGCTCTGGAAAATGTAGAAAGCATTGAAGTACTGAATGGTGCTTCTTCTGTACTTTACGGTTCTAATGCTACTGTTTCTGTTATCAATATTAAAACCAAGCAGTCTGCCCAAAAAGAAGTTGAAGGTATTCTTTCTGCAAGAGGAGGATCTTTCAATACTTACGCTCAAAATGCGACTGTAAAGGGAAAAATTAAAAAATTCAATTATCAGGTTAACGGCTTTAATGAAAAGTCTCAGGGAATTTCTTCGGCAGAGGGTGATGATTCTTTTGATAAAGACGGATGGGAAAAGCAGAATGTTTCAGCTAATGCAGGTTACACTGATGAGAAATTCAATGTAAATATTTCCGGAGGCTGGAATCATAACCTTTACAAATATGATGAAGGTGCTTTTGCTGACGGACAATACAGAGGAAACGACAAACAGTTCTTCACAGGCTTGAATGCCGGATTTAAATATAACAAAGGTCAGGTTGTTTTGAACTCCAGATATTCCGGAAATGAAAGAATCGGACAGAGTTTCTATACAGATCAGTACAATGATCAGTTTTCATATAAAGGAAAAAACCTTTTCACAGAATTGTACAACTTCTATAAGGTAAATGATTTTTTCAATTTTACGGTAGGAGTTCAGTATGAAAATCAGAAAATGGGATATTCTTCGCTTCCTTGGGGAGGAACTTCATTGGAAGAGGTTTTAAATGAAGATGCGACCAAACTTTCAAGCTTTGATGCATTTGCTAAAATTAATTTAAATTACAAAGGTATAAACCTTGATGCAGGAGCAAGAATGACAGATAATTCTGAATTCGGAAATCATTGGGTATATTCTGTAAATCCTTATTATTACAAAGAAACCGGAAAGATTTTCTTTAAAGTAGGAGCTTCGTTTTCGACTGCCTTTATCGCCCCTACTCTATACCAAAACTACGGATCACTTCCATATATTCTTCCCAATCCTGATCTGAAACCGGAGACTAATCAATCTTTAGAAGTTGATTTCAGCATAGGAAATAGAAATAAAACTTTGGTTTTCAACGCCAGTGCATTTCACCGAGAAGAAAAAGATGTTTTTGCTTACCAAACTGTTGATTTCATAACTTATGCAGGTCAGTATCTGAACGTAGATTTTAATAAAGTAAACGGTATTGAAATTGGTTTCGATTATGACTTCAATAAATATGTCGGATTTGGTGGGAACTTCAGTTTTGTAGAGAAAGATAAAGAAGCTACGATGCTAAGACAGCCTAAGCAAAGAGTGAATTCTTATGTTAAAATCAATCCTTTCAAAAACACCCGTATTTATCTGACGCACCAGTTTGTAGGAAAAAGAACGGATGCCTATTATGATTCTACAACATTCTCAACTGTAAATGTAGTGAACAAAGACTTCAACCTTTTCAACCTGAATGTTAACCAAAATATCAACAAGAACATCAATATTTCTGCAAATATCGGAAACCTGTTCAATACGTCGTATGTTGATGTTATCGGATATAAAACAAAACCTAGAAACTATACGTTAGGAGTTAGTTATCAATTTTAAATTCTTTGAAAACTAACTTTGATAAAGTTTTTATAAAAATCTATCCTTAAATTTCTGAATAAAATAAAGGATAAAAACACTTTTTATTTTTTTACATTATGTTGTCCGGGCGGTTTCTTCGAAACCGCCCGGATTTTGTTTGTACAAAAAAAGCAACAGATACTAAAATCCATTGCTCTATAATTTATCTAAAAGTGAGTTTTTAAGCTAAAGTCAACCCCAGTTTCTCTGCTTCCGCAATCACAAAACTTCTTGCTTCCTCGCTGTCATTTCCAATTTCACCTTCAAGAATGGCTTCCTTCACTTTTTCTTTTAAAATTCCGATTTCACGACCAGGTTTAAGATTGAACATTTCCATAATTTCTTCTCCGGAAATGGGTGGCTGGAAATTTCTTACCTGATCTTTTTCTTCCACTTCTTTAATTTTTACCGCAACATATTCAAAATTCTTTTTGAACTTTTCCTGTTTTTTAGAATTTTTTGTAGTGATATCTGCTTTACAAAGCGTGAATAAATCTTCCAGATCTTCTCCGGCATCAAACAGTAATCTTCTCAGTGCAGCATCCGAAGCATCATCGGTAATCAAAGCGATGGGACGGGATGAAAGCTTTACCATCTTCTGAACATATTTCATATCCGGACCTAATGGTAATTTCAGTCGCTGAAACAATGTTTTTACCATTTTTGAGCCTAAAAATTCATGTCCATGGAAAGTCCAGCCTGTTCCTTCAACGAATTTTTTTGTAGGAGCTTTTCCGATATCGTGAAGCAAGGCCGACCAACGAAGCCACAGATTATCTGTATTTTCAGAAATGTTATCCACAACTTCTAATGTATGATAAAAATTGTCTTTATGAGTCTGTCCTTCTACTTCTTCCACTCCTTTCAGATCGATCAGTTCAGGAATGATCAGTTTCATCAAACCCGTTTGTTCCATCAGTTTCAATCCTATTGAAGGCTTTTTGGAAAGCATGATCTTGTTGAATTCAACCATAATTCTCTCCATAGAAACAATTTTTATTCTTTCTGCTTCCTGTTTGATGGCTTCTAAAGATTTCTCTTCAATATGAAATTGTAAGGTTGATGCAAATCGAATCGCTCTCATCATTCTCAAAGGATCGTCAGAATAGGTTTGAGCCGGCTCTAATGGAGTTCTTAAGATCCCTTTTTCCAGATCATCAACTCCGTTGAAAGGATCAATTAATTCTCCGAAATTATCTTTATTTAAAGAAATCGCCATTGCATTTACGGTGAAATCCCTTCTTTTCTGATCATCCTCAATAGTTCCCCCTTCCACTTCCGGTTTACGGCTGTCTTCTGTATAACTTTCTTTTCTTGCACCTACAAATTCCAGTTCAAGATCTTTATATTTAATCATTGCGGTTCCGTAGGTTTTAAAAACAGAAACTTTCATTTTAGGATCGATTTCCTTTCCTACGTTTTGAGCCAGTTCAATTCCGCTTTGTTCAGTCACAAAATCAATATCCGTAGACGCTTTTCTTTTCATCAGTAAATCCCGAACATAGCCGCCAACAACGTATACAGACTGATTGTTTCTACCTGCAACCTCAGAGATTATTTTGAAAAGTTTTAAATTTTGATTTTGATTTAAATTGATGAACATGATTTATATTTAATTTAAAACCATTAAAGAATCAAGACTTTACGAATATTTCCCAAATTTTCCTGATGCTTTAATGGTCAAATGATTTTGCAAAGATAATTAAAATCTTTTTTTATTCCCGAAGCACTTTTATTCTATTATCACTCCATATTTTTATCACAGAAGATCCTGAATATTTTGAAACTTTTTCGCGATCCTCTTCCACTGCGTAATCTACCAGATCGATGATTTCAGACGAAATATCCGAAAATTTCAATGGGCTTTTGTTTCCACTAAAATTTGCCGAGGTTGAAACCAACGGCTTATTTAATTTGGTGATTAATTTTTTACAAAAATCATTCTTTACCAAACGGATTCCTATACTTCCATCTTCTGCCAATAATTCTTTGGGTAAACCTCTTGGATTTTCATAAACAATTGTCACCGGTTTTTCGCTTAAATCGATAATTTCCCAAGCCATTTCAGGAACATCTACCAAATCCTGCAGTCTCTTTTCAGATTCTACCAAAATGATCATGGATTTGTTCTTTTCACGCTTTTTGATGTCAAAAATCTTGTTGACCGCGTCTATATTAGTAGCGTCACATCCAATTCCCCAAATTGTATCTGTTGGATAAAGAATTGTTCCGCCAGATTTTAATATTTCTATGATGTTTTCCATTAATAATTAAAATTTTAAGTTTTAACTAAGACCAATGATATTGAATTTAATCTTAAACGAACAGATTAAAAACCCATTTCCAGTAATTTCCCAGTCGTAAATTTACAAAATCTTTGTACAAAAATCTATTTAAAATAATGGACCTATATTCAATAGGAATGGGCTTTAGCCCATTTTATAAATCATAAAATCAAATTTGGCTTTAGCCAAAACCTATTTAAAATTATATTTCTCAATAAACTCCTGATATTCTTCTATAAATGATTTCTTTCTATGATGGTTTTCTTGATTTTTAATATAATTTCTAACCGATTCGACCATAGATTCAGAAACAGAAACGGCGAAATATTCATCCTGCCAAGCAAATTTTTCTTGAGTCAATTGATTTTTATTTATCCAATGCGAAGACTCTCCTTTCAATAATTGAACAACTTTTTCAATATTTTGATTTGAACTGAGAGAAATTAAACAATGACAATGATCTGAGTAACCATTAACCATATCTAGGAAAATGCCTTTCTCATTCGCATTTTTTTTGATATGTTTCCAAACTTTTATTTTTAATTCTGAAGTGTTGAAATAAGGTATTCTATTTCTTGTCGAGAAAACGACATGAATATAAATTTTAATAAATGGCATTTGTGTTGTTTTACCAAAAATATAAATTCTTTCTTAAATTTTGGCTAAAGCAAATGGAATTGTATTAAAATTGAAAACGGGCTAAAGCCCGTCCCTATTGATAACAATTAAAATATTTTTATCTACAAGTTCGGCAAATATCTTTTCTCAATAATATTCAAATGATGGTAATTGTGCCCAATAATCAGTTTTCCGATGGTTTCTACAGAAATCTGATTTCCGTTGGCTGTTCCGATATTATTTAGAACAGATGGATCTAATGTTTCCAATAAAATTTGTGAAGATTTTCTTACCGATTGATATTCTTCCAACAAAGAATCTAAACTTCTTCCATTAGCAAAAGACTGATCGGCATATAATTCTTCATCAAAACCTGGTAATTCATTTTTATCACCTCTTGCAAAAGCTAAAATTCTGTATTGAAAAACTCTTTCCGTATCAGATAAATGCAAAAGCAGTTCTTTCAAAGTCCATTTTCCTTCTGCGTAGGCAAAAAGGGATTGCTCTTCTGTAAGATTTGTATAAATTTCAACTGTTTTTTCTCCTGAGTTCTTTAATTCTCCCAACCAGTCTTCGGATGGAATATTATCTAAATATCTCTGTACGTATTTTTGAAAATCAGTCATGTTTTTTTAGTTATATAAGTTATAATTGATAAATGATGATTGATAAATGGTAACAAGCACAATTTTTAATCATTTATAATTTATCAACGATCATTTATGCATCATTATTCGTCCATTCATAGAAATTCACTTCATCGTAAATTTCGAATCCGCAGGAGGGATATAATTGGTTTCCGATATCGTTGGATTTTCCCGTTTCAAGAAGAACACCACAAGCATCTGTAGATTTTGCCAGTTCTTTAGCTTCTCCAATTAATTCTTTTGAAAAACCTTTTCCACGATGGTTCTCGTTGATGTACAAATCATTTAATAACCAATAACGCTTCATTCTTGTTGATGAAAACAATGGATATAATTGAACAAAACCAACCAGCTTCCCTTCATTTTCAACAATAAAAATTTCAGAATCTTTGTTTTGAATCCTTTCTGTTAAGAACTTTTCAGCTGCAGGAATATCAGAATCTTTATAGTAAAATATCCTGTATTGATCAAACAGTTCGGATAATTGTGGTACATCCTGAACCGTAGCTTTTCTCGTGTTTTTCATGATTAATTACAAATGATGATCGTAACTGAGTACCCGCTTCATTTTCCAGTCTTTCCCGTCTAAAATCCAAAGAATGGTAAATTTAGCACGGCTTCCTTTATTCCATTTTCCTTTATAAAATTCGGCGAAATCGTGTTCGCCTTCTTCAATAAAAGCATACAACGTATTATTGTTGTACAAAGGATAGACTTTCATAGTGTTTGGAACCAGCTCACGTTTTACCTTGTTGGGTCCGCCGCAAATATTGTTTTTAATAGAAGCTATGAAAGCTTCTTTTCCGGAAGTAATTCCTCCTTTATCATGATAAAATTCCAGGTCGTCACTCACGATAGAATCATAATGAGAAAGATCACATGTATTGAATCCGATATCGAATATCAGACTGTCTAATTTTTTTGCCGTTTTGTACAGTTCATCAGTATTTTTCACCTGAGAATAGGCAATCTGACCTAAAATTAACAACAATACAATCTGAATCTTTCTCATTATGTTTACTTTTTTTATTTAACCACAAAAGATAGAAAAGCTTTTACACTTAAGAATTTTAAGTTCATTATTAAACTTTATAAAAGTACACCTAAGTTTTTGAAAATATTTGATTTTCTGCTTTGTAAAATTTTAATTTTAAAACTATTTAAAACCTAACATTTTCTTTTGTGACTTTTGTGGTAAAATCTATTAAGAAAAAGCTTTTTCTAAATCTGCGATAAGATCTTCTGCATCTTCAATTCCAACGCTTAAACGAACTAAGTCATCAGTAATTCCCAGTTCAGCACGTTTTTCAGCAGGAATAGAAGCGTGAGTCATCAAAGCTGGGTGATTCGCTAAAGATTCTACTCCACCAAGAGATTCTGCTAAAGTGAAGACTCTTACTTTTTCTAAAAAGCTGATCGCATCTTCTTTTTTTCCAGACTTGAATGTGAAAGAAACCATTCCTCCGAAATCTTTCATCTGAGATTTTGCCAGTTCATATTGTGGATGAGATTCCAATCCCGGATAGATTACTTTATCAACCGCAGGATGAGATTCAAGATATTTCGCAACAGCCATTCCGTTTTCAGAATGTCTCTGAACTCTTAAAGCTAATGTTTTAATTCCTCTTAATACCAAATAAGAATCATGAGGTCCTAAGATACCTCCGCTCGCAAATTGAATGAAGTGAAGTTTATCTCCCAATTCAGCATCTTTAGCGATTAAAGCTCCCGCAATAACATCAGAGTGACCTCCTAAGTATTTAGTTGCAGAGTGCATTACGATATCTGCTCCCAAATCGATCGGTCTCTGAAGATAAGGCGTTGCAAATGTATTATCAACTGCAACAAGGATATCTTTTCCTTTTGCAACTTCAACAACCGCTTTAATATCCACTAATTTCATCAATGGATTTGTTGGTGTTTCAACCCAGATCAATTTCGTTTTGTCTGTAATAACATCCGCAATTTTTGAAGCATCGTCAAAATTCACGAACGTAAATTTCAATTGATATTTTTCAAAAAGTCTGGTGAACATTCTGTAAGTTCCACCGTATAAATCATCAACAGCAATTACCTCATCGCCAGGATTTAATAATTTCAAAACACAGTCGATTGCTGCTAAACCTGAACCGAAAGCCAAACCTCTCGCTCCGTTTTCGATGCTTGCCAAAGAATCTTCCAAAGCCTGTCGTGTAGGATTGGCCGCTCTTGAATATTCATAACCGGAATGTACTCCCGGACTTTTTTGTGCGAATGTAGATGTTAAAAATACAGGAACATTCACAGAACCTGTTGCAGATTCGTGATGCTGTCCTCCGTGTATAACTTTTGTATTAAAATTCATTGCTTTATATTTTTTGGTTGGAAGCCGGATGATGGAAGCTGGATGTCTTGATAAACTTCCAACATCCGACTTCCAGCATCCAGCATTTTTTACATTTTTATTGCAGACTTGATCGCAAATTCTTCTGCCATCTGCTCAATCCATTGTGCTACATCTTCTTCTCCTGTCGCTCTTTGATAAGTACTTCCAAGAGAAACTAAAATCTGATGCATAAACATTTTCATCTGGTCAACCGGCATTTCTTTTGTCCAAAGATCGATTCTTAAAGCTTCCATCGCTTTTTCATCCCAAACAGAAATCATTACCGCTTTTGTTTCTTCTTTATCAACACCTCCGTCCTGCGCATTCCAAGTCATTAATTCCGGGATGTGATTTTCATCCAATTCTACATCTATCGTAATCTGAGTCTTTCTCATTCTTTCTATTTTTTCTAATTCTTTTAATTAATTTTTTGGTTTATATCCTGATTTATTGAAAATGGTTTGTGCATCCATTTTTAAGAAATCCAATAATTTTGTTTCCGGATTTTCTTTTAAATATGATTTACAAATCTGCCATCCTGTGAAAATACCAATCTGAGGGGAAGATTCGTTATCTATTTCTGTATAAAACTTTGAAAACGGTCCCGGTGAAATAAAACGCTCTACCAATCTGGGATCATCACCGAAGACTAAATTATTTTCTACAAAATAGTTCCAGATATTCGCTTCATTGGTAACTGCCCAATCATATTGTTTTTTGGTATAATTCATCTTAAGATAATCCGGAAAATTCGGTAAAAACGCATCTTGTAAAGTCATAATTTTACCATTAAGGATCAACTGATCTACAAATTTCTGCTGGGATGAAGCTGTAACAATATTTTCAGCAAAAATCTGTGAAACTTTCGGGACAATATTCCCCGGATTCATCGACTTCTGGAAATACTGTTCCAATCCTTTATAATTCACATTTCCATCTCCCATAAATCCTGTAATATCGATGAATAAAAATCCGCTTTTCTCATCATAAATAATAGGATCCTGAGCCATTTGTAATGCCGATGAAAACAGGTATACTTTCGGACTGGTAAATTTTGGGTAATAGTATTTGATATGTGAAAATAATTCCTGAAGCTCAGTCTGAAGTTTGTTTACATCTATTTTATGAATCGCTTCATTGTAGATTTTAACTTCATTTGCATCTGTTCTTCTTTTTGCAAAGTCTTCATCAGAAACTGTCCCCTGAAACCACGGAAAACTTGTTTTAAACTGCTCCAACGGAACGTTTTTATCATAAAACATTTTGGAAATATCTACGACCTGCACTTTCTCTGCCGGTTTTTCAATTTCTACCTTCCATTGGGATTCCTGCTCTTTTTTACATGAATATAAGCTTAAAACTAAAATGGAAGAAAGTATAGCAATTCGGAAAATCTTCATTATTTTTACATGAATTTAAGTTTACAAAAATAAGGATTTAAACACAATTCTATATTTAAATTATTGGGTTTTATCATCCTGACAATGTATTCTGTATTTGAGAAACGTAAGACACAGAAATGATACTGGAAACCAAGCGCCTTTTAATGAGAAAATTTGAAGAAACAGACTTTGAACGTTTGTTTCCGGCACAAAATAAAAAGCGAAAATTATAGTTTATGATCACAATAAGACAGGAAGAGGAAAAAGATCACCAAAAGGTTTTTCAACTGATCGAGGAGGCTTTCAAAACTATGGCACATAGTGATCATCAGGAACAGTTCTTAGTTGAAAGATTAAGAAAATCAGAGGCTTTTATTCCTGAATTATCCCTTGTTGCAGAAAATGAGAATGGAGAAATTACAGGTCATATTTTATTTACAAAACTTAAAATCATTAATGGATCTGAAACGTTTGAATCATTGGCATTAGCTCCGGTTTCCGTAAAGCCTGAGTTTCAGAATCAGGGAATTGGCGGACAATTGATCAATTACGGGCATCTTACAGCAAAGAAATTGGGATTTGGCTCTGTTATTTTAATTGGGCACGAAACCTATTATCCTAAGTTTGGATACAAAAAAACCAGTAATTTTGGTATTTCATTTCCTTTTGACATTCCCGAAGAAAACGGAATGGCTTTGGAACTGACAGAAGATTCATTAAAAAATGTAAAAGGTATTATACAATACCCTAAAGAATTTGGAATAGATTAAAAAAATATAAATAATGCAGACACAAAAAGTAATAGACCGTCTCGTAAACTGGCTGAAAGATTATGCCACCAAAGCAAATGTAAAAGGATATGTAATAGGCGTTTCGGGCGGTGTAGATTCGGGAGTCGTTTCTACCTTATGTGCAATGACGGGGCTGGAAGTTCTGCTTTTGGAAATGCCGATCAGACAGAAAGAAGATCAGGTAAACAGAGCTCAGGATCATATTGAAGATCTGAAGAAAAGATTCCCGAATGTTCAGGGAAAAAGAATTGATCTGACTCCGGTTTTTGAGACTTTCGAAAGCAGTGTGGAAGATCATGTGGAAGGAAGATGGAGCAACAACCTATCTTTGGCCAATACAAGATCGCGTTTCAGAATGGTGACTTTGTACTACTTCGGACAGCTTCATGGCCTTTTGGTGTGCGGAACAGGAAATAAAGTAGAGGATTTCGGAATCGGTTTTTATACAAAATACGGAGATGGCGGTGTAGACGTTTCCCCAATTGCTGATCTTTATAAAACTGAGGTATATCAATTGGCAAAAGATTTAAATCTTATTGAAAGTATTCAGAATGCGATCCCTACAGATGGACTTTGGGACGCAGAGAGAACCGATGAAGATCAAATCGGAGCCACTTATCCAGAACTGGAAAAAATTCAGAAAGAATACGGATCTAAAACAGCTGAAGATTATGAAGGAAGAGACAAAGAAGTATTTTTAATTTTCGACAGAATGCATAAAGCTGCCAAACATAAAATGGTTCCTATTCCTATCTGTGATATTCCTGAGGAATGGAGATAAAATAGTATCTAATACCTTATTAAATTAGCGATTATGAATGCTAAAATCAGATCTCTGTTTTTTATCTGCTTAGGACTTCTTTTTGGAATGTCTGTAATGTACGTCTATAATAATTTTATTAAAGACAATCCGGCTTCTGCAAATAATACTACGGTTGAATACGGAAAGGTAAATGAAGCTGAAAGCTCTTCTTTAAAGCAATCCATTGATCAGTTGACAGCGGAGAAAACAGTCATCAGTTATGTTAAGCAGAATCATCAGCTTCCCAATTATTATATCACAAAAAATGAAGCGAAAAAGCAAGGTTGGAATCCTTCAAAAGGGAATCTTTGTGAAGTTTTACCGAGACGTGCGATTGGTGGTGACAAGTTCAGCAACAGAGAAAAAACTTTACCGCAGGGAGAAAAATATTTTGAAGCGGATGTGAATTACCATTGCGGAAACAGAAATGCAGACCGTATTATTTTCACAAAAAACGGGGATGTTTATTTGACGAAAAACCATTATAAGAGCTTTGAAAAGCAGTAGTAAAAATTAAAAGAAAGTAAATATGAAAACAATATATATAGATTTTACAGACATAGGAGATTATGAAGACTTCTATGCTCAATTAAAAGAAAAACTGCCGCTTCCTGAGCACTTTGGAGAGAATCTGGATGCACTAGCCGATGTGATTACCGGAGAACTGGAAATGCCTCTTCATTTAGAATTTGTGAATATGAGCATCGACCAATTGGAGATTTTTGAGGATTTATTAGCCACTTTGGAAGATATAGAAGATGAGATCGAAGACTTCACATTCACTTATTATCTGGAGCAATATGAGGATGATGAAGACAAAGATGAAGACGAAGAAAATAATTAACAAGGTTAATATAAAACAAAACTCGCAGAATAATCTGTGAGTTTTGTTGGTCTAAGACATTCAGTTAATTTGTCTAACTTAACTACTGCTTTATGAATTTATAATTCTGTTGTTTTTCCCCCTCAACAGAATATTGCAGTATATAATCTCCACTTAATAAAGACGATACGTCAATCTGGCCATCTACCGGATTGAATGTTTTCACTTTTTGCCCGACCATATTATAAATTTCAGCTTTATCAATTTTTTCAGCTCCTTTGAAATAAAGGATGTTCGTTACCGGATTTGGGTAAATTCCTACCTTATGATCACTTTTCACGTAATCTCTCACCGATAAATATTGGGTAAGATCTAAATAAAACCCGACGATCTGTCCGGATGCATTGGTTCCTACTCCTGCAATTTTCTTCCCGTCCTGCGAAATCGCCAAAGGCAGCCCCATTGTTACCCCATTGGTGGCAATTCCTAATGATACCGCGTAATCATTCAAATTAACACGTCCGTTTGCCGCCGTCCAAATAAAGCCTTCTCCAGACATTGGAGGTGCCGAAAACGCCCTGAAATACCCTACTACAGTTGTTCCGTTGGCAGATATTCCTGTTGCACCACCCCTGAAGAAGACCGAGGAATTTGGATGTGTTATATATGTTACTCCCGATGTTGTATTCCAAACATAAGGATTAGGCAATGCTGCACCTATTATTGTATTTCCGTCTGCAGAGACAGCTCCGGCTTCCCCCAGATTATTTCCGCTGCCGTCTGTAATGAAACTTTCCACACCGTTTACCCACATTGCACCGCTTCTGGTTCCTGTAGGTTCGTCCTGCCATCCTACAATGACAGTTCCATCAGTATTCACCGCATTGGCTCTTGAGCTTCTTCCGGAAACCATACTTCCCAAGTCTACCACTCCACCGGCTGCATCCCATTTCACAGCATGTGCATTAGCTGCAGTAAGCCATCCTAAACCGACAATGGTTGTTCCATTTAAGTTCATTCCCCAGGTAGAACTTACAGATCCATCCCAACCGGTAGGAACAAGCCCGCCTCTATTCACCCACGTAGAAGTAGCTACATCATATGTTGCGATCTCATTAAAGCCTGTCGCCGCATTTGTTACTGAAGATGCAATCTTGGTCCCGTCATTGGAAACCACTGTTCTTCCCGCAGCAGGATAGCCATTTGTAAGTGATCCTATCTGTACCAGTCCGCCTGCAGCCGTCCATTTGTAAATTCCGCCTGCGCTTGTATGCATACTTACGACTCCGTTATCAGAAACCGCACCTACGGTATAATTTCCAAGCCCCATTACACTAAGCTGCGCCTTTGCAACTCCAACATTCAGCAGGCAATATCCTGCCAATACTTTAATTGAAAGTTTGTAAATCTTTTTCATGCTTTGTTATATTTAATATTTTGAATTGGTGAAGACAATATTAATATTATATTTACCCAATTAAAAGAAATTGTCTTTTACAATTCGTGAAATTCAAAAGAATAAAAACCATAAAAATTTAATAATCAACAATATATAAAAAAGCTATATTGAAGATAATTTTCAAGGAGATTATTCATAGTAACACAAAAAACAGTTTATTTTTTCTAAAAATGCCGGAAAGTAAAAACACCGTTTTATTATTACTTGTCATTTTTTTGTCCATTTTCACAAGCGGACAGTCAGGTCCCGACTTCACAATTCTGGCTGATAAGGCATTTCAAAAGTTGTATCAGAATCCTGACGACTGCATTAGCTATTCACAAAGCCTTCTTCTCAGTGATCAGAATATTGAGCACAAAATCGTACTGCAAAACATCATTTCGCAAGCGTATGCGATGAAGGGTGATTATGTACAGTCTGTAAGCACTTCCATACAGAAAGAAGATGTACAGGAGAAAAATTTGTCTTATTTTATGCAGGCTTTTGGTGATTATAATCTCGCTGAGCAGTATCAAAATCTGGATTTATACAATCAGTCAAAAAAAATCATCACTCATCTTCTCTGTGATCAGAACCTGCTAAAAAGTAATGATCCCAGATTAAGAATTACGACGGCCAAACTTTATCAGCTTCAGGCGCTGAATTTTGGGATCAACAGAAATTATCCTGCGGCTTTACAATATCTCGATAAGAGTGATCAGTATACCAATAACAGTAATGAAGAGAATATCATCACGGAAATAGAAAATAAACTTTTCCGCTCCTCTTATCTGATGAAACAGAATCATTTAGAGGAATCTAAAAAACTGACAGACAGCATCATTCACCATCTTAAAAAATATAAAGACCGTCCCTTTTTATTAGGTTTCGCTTATGAAAACTTATCCCGGTATTATTTCCTGAAACAGGATTATAAAACGTCAATTTTTCAATCAGAACTGGCCCTTTCGCAAATTGAGAATTTACCTTTTGATAATTTAAAAATTAAAATTTACGAATCGTTATCCCGAAATTACTTTACGCTTCATGATAATGAAAAATACCATCAGTACAATAAACTTTACACGGATTTAAAAACCAAGGAAGATTCTAATACCAAAGAAGGAATACGGTATATCGTAAAGCTTGTAGAAACCAACCTCAATAAAAATATTGAGTTTAAAAAGCAAAACTATCTGCAATCTTTCTGGACGTTAACCCTGATCCTGATCTTAATAACAATCGGGCTTTTCATTTATTTACTTATCATTAAAAACAAAAATAAAGATTTAAAAAAGCAATTCGATTTTTTTGAAAAACAACGAAAACAGAAACAGAAAATCGCTTCTTCCCTGCCGGTTATAAAAGAAACTCCTGCCAGTGAAAAGAATCCGGAAAAAGATTCTAATAAAATTTCAAAGGAAAAAGAAGAAGAAATTCTCCTAAAACTTGAAGAATTCGAACAATCTGACCGTTTTTTGAATAAGAACATGTCCCTTTCCTTACTTTCTTCTCAAATGGAAATCAATACGAAGTATCTTTCTGAAGTTATTAACAGCAGCAAGGAAAAGAACTTCAACGGGTACATTAATGAATTAAGGATCAATCATATTGCCCATTTATTAAGAACCAATCCTACTTTCCTTAATTATAAGGTAAGTTATCTTGCGGAATATTCGGGATTTTCATCTCACAGTACGTTTACAACCGTATTCAAGTCTATTACAGGAATGTCTCCGAATGCCTATATTCAGGAAATCAGTAAAAGTAAATCTCTATGAAACTCATTATAAAATTATTTTCATTCCTGCTGCTGAGCTTTTATATTTCTATACATGCTCAAAAAACGCCCGATGATTCTCTGATGAAAAAAGCCTATAATGAGATCTATGATAATCCGGACAACAGTATTAAAATTGGGAAAAATCTATTAAAAAAAGATAATGACATCAATACTTCCATTAGAATTTATATGCTGCTTTCCACCGCCAATATTGCTAAAAGAAATTTTGATGAGTCTTTAAAATACATTTTAAAAGCGAAAGAACTTTCACAAAAGACAAACGACGCAAAAAATCAGGCAAGTGTGCTTATTGCTGTTGCAATACAGTATCAGCAGATGGAACTCTTCAGCAAAAGTCTTGAAACCCTGAACGAAGCAGACCAGTATTTAGCAAAAATCCCGGAAAATTCGCCTGAAAAATATATAGAAACCGCAAGAAGCTATGCGATACGAGGCATGATCTACAAAAGCCAGTCAAACTCAGAAATCGCTCTTGAAAAGTTTCTGATCTCTCTTCAGAATTTTGAAAAAGTTCCGGTAAAGAGCACTACCTATTCGAATGTAAGTGTGGTCTATTATAACATTGGCTATTGTTATCTGAATTTAAATCAGATCGACAAAGCGCAACAGGCATTTTCAGAATCTGTAAACTTCGCACAGAAAAACCACGCCAAAAGTCTTGAAGCATTTGCTCTGAAAGGAATGGCGGAAATGTATAAGCAAAAACACGAGTATCAGACAGCCATCGATCTTTTAAAAAAAGCAGAAAACCTCAGCAAAAACACGGGTGACATTGTCCTAAATGAAGGAATCTATAAGGAAATGGCAGATAATTATCTTGCGTTAAGAAAACAGGATCTCTACCAAATGTACAATAGAAAATATTTTGAAATGCGTTTCAAAAGAAAGGAAAATGAGCTCACTTCTATCAATCAGGTTATTGATAATCATAACAAAGATACTTCCGCTAGGAATAAAGAAATTAAATCTCATTATACTTATTTAATGATCATTTCGTCCGTTATAAGTATAATTGTCATTGGATTTTTTATTTATCTGATCTTAAGAACAAGAAGACAAAACAAAAGATACCAAAAAGAAATACAGCACATTATACGTGCTTCATAACAAAAAAACATTCCGATATGGAATGTTTTTTTATTTATAATTGTAAGATCTAAGATCTATTTACCAACAACTTCCGTAATCGGATTTCCTACATTTCCGCTAGGAAACTGAATTTTTAATAAAGAAGAAACTGTTGGTGCAATATCCGTCATAAAATAAGGCTTACTGCTTTCTCCATGCTGAATTCCCCATCCCATAAAAATTAACGGAATATGTGAATCGTAAGAATTCCAGACACTGTGTGTTGTTCCTGTTTTCGCATACGGAGGCAACATAGAGTCGTGAGAAATCAGCTGAATATCTCCGCTTCTCTGTCTGTTGATTCCATTGATGATTCTCTGCTTGATCGGCTCAGGAATAGTCGCTTCCTGAACTTCCGTCACAGAAACCGCATACAAAACAGTAGGATCTTTTTCTAATTCTTTGATGGCAAAGTCTCTTACATCATCCAATTCCAGCTTATTATCTTTCAGTAATTTTCTGTCAAAATAAACCTGATAGTTATCTACTGCATTAATCAGCTTATCAACCCCGAACTTTTCTTTTAGTTTGTCATTGATATTTTTTTCCATTCCTTCCCCGAAGAAACCTGTTGCAATTTTATGTTCCTGTAAAAATCCTACAGAATGTGCTCCTCCGTGATCGGCAGAAAGGAAAACCGTATATTGCCCTTTTCCAACCTTAGAATCTAAATAATTGAAAAACTGAGCTAAATCCTGATCTAATCTTAAATAGACATCCTCAACTTCAATAGAATTCGGACCAAACTTGTGACCTGCATAATCCGTTGAAGCCAGATTGATCGCTAAAAAGTCGGTAATATCATCTCCTCCTAACTTTTCACCTTCCACAGAAGCTTCAGCCAACTTCAAAGTCAATGTATTTCCAAAAGGCGTGTAACGGATATTATCTTTTTTCGCTTTATAATCAACCGCTAAATTGCTGTATGGGAAAGTTGGTGTTTTAGCACTTCCCAACAATCCTTCCCAAGAAGAATTATCCGGAGAACTTTCAGTATACTGACTGATTGGAAGCAAGGTATTCCAACCGTTTGCCACTAATTGATCCGGCAAATTCTGAGAATTGAAAGATTTCACCCATTGTGGCAAATCATTCATGTACCAAGAACTGGTAATAAAATTCCCGGAAGAATCATCGAACCAGAAAGCTCCGTTCGGATTGTGACCTGCCGGAAGAATAGAAGCTCTGTCTTTCAAAGAAACCCCGATTACTTTTCCTTGGAAATTGGTCGCCAATCTTAATTCATCTGTAACTGTAGTCGACCAAAGGTTTTTCGGAGAGTGGCTTCCCACTTTTGCATTAGTTGTTCCAACTGGTTTTACACTTTCATCTGTCGTACAATATACATTTTGTCCCGTCTCCTTATCTGTCCAGTCATTCCCTGCAATCCCATGAATTGCCGGAACCGATCCTGTATAGATACAAGTATGTCCTAAAGCCGTAACGGTAGGAACATAAGGAATATGTACATTATTTAAAGAATAACCAGTTCCCAATAATCTTTTGAAACCATCGTTACCATATTTATTATAAAAACGGTACAGATAATCCCATCTCATTTGATCAACCACCAAACCTACTACCAATTTTGGTCTTTCCAGCTGTGAATTTTTGTTCTTCTGCGCATTGATTGTAAACACGGATAAAAATGTAACCGCCGCAATCGAAATTTTCCTAAGCATTCAGTAAAAATTTTATTGACAACAAATTTACGGGTTTTGAAAATTTTGGTGTGTGAAATTTTGATTAAATTTGATCTTTACTAAAATTCTTCGTTTTATTAAATCTATCTGATCCACATGAAACTTTTAACCCCAAAAGGAATTTATTTTATTAATAAATATTCAGCTTTTATCATCAATCTAATTTTATTTCTCTTCATTTTTATCCCAGTTTTCATATCAAGCAAAAACTTTGTGATCAGTTTTATTATTTCCTCTTTAATCACGGGAGTTGTATTGATTTTAATTTGGATAAGTACATCTGTTGGCAAAAAAGTTCATTCCAAAATATTTGAAAGATCAGTTTTTACAGAATTAAGACAAAGAGGATTTCAAAAAGAAAACATTGATAAATATGAAGGCTTAATTAAAACAATTGAAGGTAGAACTGTCCGGGTTTTTTATAATTGGAATAAAATTGCCGAAGGACCTATGAGCTTTGGGGATATTGAAATTAATGTTTTCTATACACCTCAACTTTTTGAAAAGGATATTAATAAAATTGACATAGAAAAACTAAAAAAGCTTAATAAAAAATATGATAAAACATTTTGGTCAAAAACTAAAAGATATGGATTTTCTTTCGATAGATTAAAAGTTTGCTTCAATTATTATCCTTGGACAACAAGTCATAAAATTGATAAAGAGATTTATAGAGCTTTGGATATTTTAAAAGAGAATAGTTTAGAAACTTTTAATATCCATAAAATTCCATCCGAATATCTTAGTCTTGAAAAAGATGGATGCTTTTACCCCAATATGGAATATATATGGGAGAATTTTGAAACGCAGAAAGAACTACCTCTCATTAAGATAGAATAATAATTCTCAAAGTCATATTCATGGAAATCAAAAAACTAGAAAAACTCACTTCCAACCCTACTCTGAACTGGGGTTTCAACGGTTATGAAACTGATAAAATCTTCAGCGTTTCCACCATAGAGATCGGAAATTCTTTTGAATTTACTATAAGAGAAAAAAATCAGTTCTATAAAAAGGTCTGGGAAACAAATTCTGAGGATATTGATAATCTGAACGAAATTATTGAACAGGGAAATTCCTTCGGAGCTTTTGAAAATAATGAACTGGTAGGTTGGGCAATCTGTGATTTCAGGAAATGGAACAACAGCCTTTTTATTGAAAACATTCTGATTCATGAAGAATTTCGCGGTCAGAATATCGGAAAGCTTTTCATTAAGAATATTAACCGAAAAGCAAGAGAACTGCAATGCAGAATGGTAGAACTGGAAGTACAGAACACCAATTATCCTGCTATCAAATTTTATCAAAAAGCAGGTTTTGCCATTAGCGGAACCAACACAAAACTCTATAATAACTCTACAGAAACCGCTTTATTCATGAGCTTTGACGTATTAATTTAAAATGGTTTTGTTTTTTTTGTAGTTATCAAAATTTTTAATTAACAGATATATGTTATATTTAAGAATTACTTATTACTATGAAAAAACTCGCCACTTTTATATTTATTTTCCTTTTTAATCAAATTATTTTCGCCCAGAAAGACCCATATTATGATTTCATAAAGACATGGAATTTTATTAAATATTACCATCCCGATGTAGCAAGTGGGAAAATTGATGCAGACAGTTTGTTTTTAGTTACCGTTAAAAACATCAATTCAAAAGATGATTTCAATTCCGTCATCAACAAATTATCTCAAAATTTAAATAAAAATTTAACGACTCCCGCTCCGGCTGAAACATCAAAAGATGTTTTAAGCAAAACTCAAAACTTCGACTGGTTCCGGAACAACGGAAAAATTTCTTCCGAAAACAAAAATTTACTCAATACGATATACAGCCACCGCTATAATTACGAATTGCTAAAAGAAGGAAAATCAGTAAGTACGGAGAAAAAATATCCTTTTCCTAAAAATGAAAATCTTCCGCTTGAGTACCGTTTGCTGGCTTTGGCAAAAATACAGGGAAGCATTGATTATCTTTTCCCTCACAAATATCTGATGGATAAAGGTTTTGAAGACTATTTCAAAAATACCCTGGAAGAAAACCTAAACATACAGTCCAGAAAAGACTTCGAAACGATACTCGCCAAATTATCTTCAAAACTTAAGGACAGCCATTCTTTCAGTTTTTACAGACAACTGAATTACAAAGGTGATATTTTAAATATGCTGTACCTTGCTCCATTTGATTTCCAGATTATTAACGATCATCTTTTGATCACCCATCTTATTTATCCAGAAATATGTTCGAAAGCTCATATCTCGGTGGGTGATAAAATCATTTCTGTTAACGGAAAAAGTATTCCACAAATCATTAAAGAAAAGGGAGAATTACTATCAACATCTAATAAAGAGACCCTTGTACATCATCTTTCAAAATACGAAAACAACCTGATCTGGCCGGATAATCTTATGCAAAAAACGTTAGAAGTAAAATCCGGAAAAACCGGAAAAAAATTCACTTCACAACTGGATATGATCGATATTAAGGACAAGGAAAAATACAGCTTTATTGTAAGCTACATCCAGGATAAGATCGGAAAAAGAGAAAGCCGAAAAATTGTTAATAAAAACATTGCTTACTTTAAAATAAACCAAACCCTGGAAATTGCCGGAGATCTTGAAAGCAATAATCTGGATGCCCACATGGATAGTATTTTACATGAAGCAGCCCAAAAGAAAGCCCTTGTTTTTGACATGAGAGGATATCCCGACTGGGGCGGTTTTGTCAACTATTACGTTTATAAACACTTCTCGCCTGTCGAAAATTATTTTTACAAATATTATGCTCCCAACCTGAAAAATATTGGTACATTCTATTATCTGGCAGATTCAAAACACTATTTCTCTAACATCAAGGATAAAAAAACGCATCCCTATTCAGGAAAAGTTTTTATTCTGGTAAATCCTGAAACTCAAAGCGCCAGTGAATGGTATTCGATGAGTTTACAGCATATCTTTCCTCAGTCCGTAACGATGGGTCAACGGACAGCTGGTGCAGACGGAGATGTCACCAAAGTAAATTTACCTGGTGATTATGTTTTAGAATTTACCGGAAACGGAATTTTTTATCCTGATAATTCTCAAACCCAACAAATTGGAATCAGAATTGATGAAATCATACCCTATAAAGACAAAGACATTCTTGAAAACCGAGAACTCGAATTTGAAAGAATCTTAAGCCTTATAAAATAATTTTCAGCTCATTCTGCAATATGATGAAAGAAGGGTTCCTTTAAACTTTGTAGAAAAAAAGTTTATTAAATTTGATTGGTTTCATGATTAGTTAGTTGTTAGTTAGTTTTTATGTTTTAAAAAAGTCAAATGGAAAACGGGAAAACACAGCTGACAAGGCTTCTGAATTCCGTAGGTTTTTTCCCTGTATGTTTTTTAATGAAATTCGTAAAGTTGGCTTCGTCTGAAAATCCTAATTGGTACGATATTTCAGAAATCGTAAGTGTTGTATATTTTACGGATTTCTCAAATTCGTTCACCAGTTTGTCGATGATCATTTCTTTGGCGGATTTCCCTGCGATAAACTCGGTCATACTCGTTAGTTTCCTTGTCGTAATATGAAGAGCACTTGCATAGTAAGATACCTTTTTTTCCGTTTTAAAATCTCTTTGAAGCATTACCCTGAATTTATTCACATACGATACGTATTCCAGCTTTTCATCTTTTTCAATCTCATCATCATTAATAGTCAGTAATGCATCCAGTATTATCGTTTCAAGTGTATTGTGAGCCGCAGAAACGAAAAGCCTTTCGTCTTTTTTCTGAAAATCCAGCAGTCGGTTGATCAGAAAATACCTCATGATCTCTTTCGGAACATCACCTACATATGGTGAAACAAGAACTTCTCTTCCGTAATTAAAGAACAAAGCCGAGTTTAGAAACACGGAGTCTGTGGAAGACTGTTCATAAAAAATTGAAGAAAAAGAGAATACATATACTTCTTTTCCTTTGCACTCTCCAAAGCTTATACTTTTATGCGGACCGATAAAAACGGTACTTACCCCCTTTATATCATAGCTTCGTCCTTCTATGATCATTTCCACATCATCAAAAACAAACCAAACATTAAAATACTCTAATGTATTAAAGTCTTTCTTCCCCTGATTTCTGTCTAAAACATAACTTAACGGATTCATGCTGAACCCTGTTTTTTTCAATCTATCTGTAATTGTATACGTCATTTTCCCTCTAAAACTAATTGGTTATTAAATTAGTAAAAAATACCTAAATCTCAAACATTTTATCGTCCTCATTATTTTTTCAAAATTAATCAAAAGATTCTTTGAATTTAAGGTAACACATCGTGTTTTTTGTTATAAACCTTAATTATATTTTATCATAAAAAACCGCGCCCTTTCGGGCGCGGTTTTCATTTATATAAGCTTAATAAATTAAAACTTCAAATCCCCGTTTACTTCTCTTACAGCCTGAGCTGCTTCAGCAAATTTTAATTGCTCTTCTACAGTAAGGGTAATGTTTACGATTTTCTCTACACCGTTTGCTCCTATAATTGCAGGAACACCTAAGCAGATATCGTTTTGTCCGTATTCCCCTTCCAGCATTAGTGAACAAGGAATCATTTTCTTTTGATCACACGCAATAGCCTGAACCATTACAGAAACTGCTGCACCTGGAGCATACCAAGCTGAAGTTCCTAATAATTTTGTAAGAGTTGCTCCTCCTACTTTAGTTTCTTCGATTACATATTTTTGTTTTTCTTCGTCTAAGAACTCTGTTACAGGAACACCATTTCTGGTTGCTTTGCTCAATAAAGGAAGCATACCTGTATCACTATGAGCTGCGATTACCATTCCGTCTACATCAGAGATCGGGCTTTCTAATGCTTCAGCCAATCTGTATTTGAATCTTGCAGAATCTAATGCACCTCCCATTCCGATGATTCTGTTTTTAGGAAGACCAGAAGTTTTGTGTACCAAGTAAGCCATGGTATCCATTGGGTTAGAAACTACGATAATGATTACTTCTGGAGAGTGTTTTACTAAGTTTTCAGTAACTTCTTTTACGATTCCAGCGTTGATTCCGATCAATTCTTCTCTTGTCATTCCCGGTTTTCTCGGAATACCTGAAGTGATCACCGCTACATGAGAACCCGCTGTTTTGCTGTAATCTCCTGTTGTTCCGGTAATTTTTGTATCAAATCCGTTCAACGATGCTGTTTGCATCAAATCCATTGCTTTACCTTCAGCAAATCCTTCTTTAATGTCTACTAAAACCACTTCTGAACAGAAGTCTTTCATAGCGATGTATTCTGCACAGCTTGCTCCAACAGCGCCTGCTCCTACTACAGTTACTTTCATAATGTATACTTTTTTTAAAATTTATTTTTAAAGTTTAGTTTCAAAATTTTAACTCCCAAATTTAATGATTCCTGAAAAATTGAGCAATTTTTCAGGAATTTTAATTGGATTTTTAATAAATCTATTGATACTCAGCAAAAAGGCCTCCCGTATTTGCTGGATTTCTTTTACCTCATTCGGATACTTTTTATCAATTGACAATAAGTAAGATCCCATTGTTTGCCTTATCAATCAAATGATGATTATTAACAGGTATTAATATAAAATTTTAGAAAAAAAATGTTAATTAAATAAAATTTCATTAAATTTATGTCACCAAATTTTGAAAATTGTTAAAAAATTCATTGAATATTTCTGTTAGAAATTCAAAATAAATTTCAGCTCACTAAAAATATTATTATGAAAAAGCTCCCCTTGATTTTACTTTCCTCAATTCTTTCTATAGGATTTTGGAACCCTTCCGAAGCCTGTACAAGAGTCGTTTATAAAGGTCCCGAAAATACTATTATCACTGCCCGTTCTATGGATTGGCGAGATGAAATTCCGGCCAATTTGTGGATTCTTCCAAAAGGAATCGCAAGAACCGGAGAAGTAGGACCTCTTTCTGAAAAATGGACCTCCAAATACGGAAGCGTAGTCAGTACTTCTTGGGATATTGCTTCTTCAGACGGCATGAATGAGAAAGGACTGGTTGCCAATCTTCTTTGGCTCGGAGAATCTCAATATCCGAAATTCGACCCCAAAGGAAAGAAAAAAGGGATTGCTATTTCATTGTGGGCGCAATATTTTCTTGATAATTTTGAAACGGTAAAAGAAGCGGTAGAGCAGGCAAAAAAGGAAAAATTCGTTATTGTAAGCGATTATATTCCCGGAACGGAAAGATTCACAACCATTCACCTTTCCCTTTCCGATGCTTCTGGTGACAACGCTGTTTTTGAATATATTGATGGGAAACTTATCATTCATCATTCTCCTGAATATACGGTCATGACCAATTCCCCCGTTTTTGAGGAACAATTAGCTTTAAATAATTACTGGAAAGGGATTCCGGGAACGGTAATGCTTCCGGGAACCAACCGTGCTGCGGACCGTTTTGTAAGAGCCTCTTATTATATTGATGCCATTCCGAAAACTGCTGATACAAGAATTGCTGTAGCAAGTGTTTTCAGTGTGATCAGAAACTGCTCCGTACCTTACGGAATTTCTTCTGAAAGCGAACCTAATATTTCTTCTACAAGATGGCGTTCTGTTTCTGACCAGAAAAATCTGGTGTATTATTTCGAAACGGTTTTTACTCCAAACACATTCTGGGTAAATCTCAAAGAATTTGATTTAAGCGCAAAAGGCAAAGTCATGAAGCTTGATTTAAGCAACTACCAAACATATAACGGAAAAGCAAATTCGAATTTCAAAGAATCAGCACCATTCAAATTTTTAGGCTTAAACTAATTTAACTAACTACACAAAAACACAACAATATGACTTTTTTATCATTTAAAAAGAGTCTGTTGCTTTGCTTTATGCTGCTCTGCTGTACGGCAATTGCACAGATTCCGGATTCTACCCAGGCCGAATCTCAGGAAGATAATGTAAAATATCCCATTCTCCAGATCAAAGGTCTTTTCCAGGCCCGTTACCTTGTCGGAATGTCGAAAGACGTCGATGTAAATGGTCTTCATCATTCCGATGAATCCGGAGTCAGCAACAACTTCATGGTCAAATATATGAGAGTGCAGGTCCGTGCACAAATCAGCAAACGTACCGAGGTGGTTGCCCTCGCCAATTTAGCAGACTTTAAAAACGATCCCAAAAGCAGGGTTCTTGAAAATGCCTATTTAAAATATACCTTCAACCCGAAATTAGCCCTTACTGTAGGACAATTCAGACCTTGGTTCGGAATTGAGGAAACCTATCCTATTGATATTATCAAATCACTGGACTGGTCTAATCAGTACACAGAATTCGGGAAATTGGGCTGGACGAGTTTCCAGATCGGGCTTTCTGCAACAGGACAGTTACAATTAGGAGAAATTCCGTTTCAATACGCCGTTTCTGTAGTCAATGGAAACGGTAAAAACCAGGTCAACGATAATGATAACGGAAAACAGTATTCAACCCGATTGGTCTTTGGTTTAGTTAAAAAATACAATTTGAATCTTGGTTTGAATGGCGGTGTCGGCGAGGTTTTAAGTAAAAAAGTGTATGGTGTGGGAATTGACTTAAGCTCCCTTGTCCATTTTGATCCTAAATGGAGCTTGGATATGCAGCTTGAAGCTAAACAGGCAACTAATCATCCGCTGTATTTTGCGGCGGATCCGGAGACAAGACCGTCAAATCCCGATGCATACCTGATTCGTGGTGCCTATTTTCTTCCGAATTTACGGTATGAAGTCAATCACAGAAATCTGAGTGCTTTCGAACTATCCTGCCGTTATGAATATTTAGATACCAATTTCAGATTAAATTCCAATCCCAGACAGACCATTACACCTATGTTCGGCTTAGAATTTTTGAAGAATTATGGGGCAAGAATACAGCTCGGGATGCAGTTCGACCGCTACAAATATCAGGTAGAAAACACCACTCAATACAACAATAACCTGTTTATTGTTCAGGTACAAAGTAGATTTTAAATATTAAACTAACTATTATGAAAGAAATTAACATTAAAGCTGTCGCAATTACATTTGCCATTGCTCTTATCATATGGTTTATTCCTGCTCCGGAAGGAGTAGCAGAAAACGCGTGGCATTTATTCGCCATTTTCGCAGCAACCATTTTAGGAATAATTTTAAAAGCTGCTCCCATGGGAACGATGTGTATGATGGCCATCGGATTTACCGCTCTTACACAAGTGGTTGCTCCGGGAGATGCAGGAAAATCAATTACAAAAGCACTTTCCGGATTCGGAGATAAAGTCATCTGGCTGATCGGAATTTCGTTTTTTATCGCGAGAGGATTTATCAAAACAGGCTTAGGAAATAGAATTGCTTTCCTGTTCATCAGAATTTTTGGAAGAAGCTCATTAGGTCTGGCCTACGGATTAGGACTGGCAGATGTATGTCTGGCTCCTGCAATCCCCAGTAATACGGCAAGAGGTGGCGGAATCATTTATCCTATTATGAAATCTATGGCGATAAGCTTTGATTCTGTACCCGACAAACCTGAAACCCATAGAAAACTAGGTTCTTTCTTAACACTGAACAGCTACTATATGAACCTCATCGCTTCCTCTATGTTTTTGACAGGAACGGCGAGTAACCCTATGTGTCAGAAATTTGCTGCCAATTTAGGGATCAATATCACATGGATGTCGTGGGCTGCTGCGGGTTTTGTTCCGGGATTGGTAGCTTTCTTTGTGGTGCCATTGGTTTTATATAAATTATATCCGCCTGAATTAAAGAAAACAGGAGATGCTCCGAAAATGGCAGCTCAAAAATTAAAAGAAATGGGCCCGATTTCCAAAAACGAATGGCTGATGCTGTTGGCATTTTTCATTCTGCTTGCCCTTTGGATTTTTGGTGGCGCTTTATCAATTGACGCTACCACAACAGCTTTCATTGGTTTAACATTGCTTTTACTCACCTCAGTTTTAACCTGGGAAGATGTAAAATCCGAAAAAGGAGCTTGGGATACTATTGTCTGGTTTGCTGTTTTAGTCATGATGGCCAGCTCATTAAACGAGCTAGGATTTATTGGCTGGTTCAGTGATCTAATTAAAGCTAAAATTGGCGGTATGACCTGGACGGTTGCTTTCCCTGTTATTATCCTCGTCTATTTTTTCAGTCATTATATTTTTGCCAGCGCTACAGCACACGTTGCGGCAATGTATGCAGCCTTACTAGGAGTGGGAGTTGCGGTAGGAATTCCTCCGATGCTATTGGCGATGATGCTAGGTTTCTTAGGATCAATTTATGGGGTATTGACCCATTACGGACACGGTCCTGCTCCCGTATTTTTCGGAAGCGGATATGTGGATCTGAAAGCATGGTGGCTTAGAGGTTTGGAAATCGGGATTGTTTTGCTCATCATCTACATGGGAGTCGGTGGACTCTGGATGAAAGTGTTAGGCTATTATTAATCTAAAAATGAAAAAATATGCTGTCAACATTGTCAAGAAAAATGTGGATGTGTTTTACAGGGCTTTTCCTGAGCTTCTTTTTGCTGATTCATTTTTTAGGAAATCTTCAGCTTTTTTTACCGCAGGAGCAGGCGCACCTTCAATTTAATGCCTACTCCCATTTTTTATCAGGAAATATTGTTATAAAACTGGTTTCATATATTTTGTATCTCAGTATTATACTTCATGCCGTAGATGGAATTATCATTACTTTAAAAAACAAAAAATCAGGAGGAAGTTATCAGTCTGATCATCGCGGAAGAGCCAGTAAATGGTATTCCAGAAATATGGGAATCTTAGGAACTCTAATTTTGATTTTCCTTGTGATCCATTTTCAGAATTTCTGGTATGTCTACAAATTTGGAAACCCTCCTCTTGATGAAAACGGAAACAAAGACTTATATATTTTAGTGGTAACCGTTTTTAAAGAATGGTGGTATGTTGTTATTTACGTCATTTCAATGATTGCTTTATGTTATCATTTAATTCACGGAATTTACAGCGCGATCAGAACCTTAGGTTTATTTCATCCGAAGTTTGTAAAATGGTTTAAAACCATTGGGATCGCTTATTCGGTCATCATCAGTGTAGGATTTGCCTTGATGCCTATTTATGTATTCTTCACTTACCGTTAAATTGAACAATCATGATTTTAAATTCAAAAATACCGGAAGGACCCCTTGAAAAAAAATGGGACAACTATAAAAAAACAGCCAAGCTCGTCAATCCTGCCAACCGGAAAAAACTAGACGTTATCGTTGTCGGAACGGGATTAGCGGGAAGCTCAGTAGCTGCATCATTAGGCGAAATGGGATACAATGTAAAATCCTTCTGTTTTCAGGACAGCCCGAGAAGAGCCCATTCTGTGGCCGCTCAGGGGGGTGTGAATGCTGCCAAAAACTATAAAAATGATGACGACAGCGTATACCGTATGTTTGTTGATACCTTAAAAGGAGGAGACTTCAGAGCCCGTGAAGCCAATGTTTACAGAATGGCAGAATGCTCTTTGAATCTCATCGATCAGGCCGTTGCACAGGGAGTTCCTTTCGCAAGAGAATACGGAGGCTATCTGGATAACCGTTCTTTCGGAGGCGTTCAGGTAAGCCGTACTTTTTATGCAAGAGGACAAACCGGGCAACAGTTGCTTCTGGGCGCTTATCAGGCTTTAATGCGACAGGTCGGTAAAAAAACAGTACAGCTGTTTTCAAGACACGAAATGCTGGATCTGGTAGTCATAGAAGGTAAAGCCAGAGGAATTATCGTAAGAAATCTGGATACCGGAGAAATAGAAAGACATTCCGCTCATGTAGTCGTTTTGGCAACGGGCGGTTACGGAAAAATATATTATTTATCCACATTGGCCATGGGATGTAATGGTTCTGCCATTTGGAGAGCCCATAAAAAAGGAGCTTTAATGGCTTCTCCGAGCTGGATCCAGGTGCACCCTACTTCACTTCCACAATCTGGAGATTATCAGTCAAAATTAACTTTAATGTCTGAATCTTTAAGAAATGACGGCAGAATCTGGGTTCCTCTAAAAGAAAATGAAACCAGAAAAGCCAATGATATCCCTGAGGAAGAAAGAGATTATTATCTCGAAAGACGCTATCCTGCTTTTGGAAATCTGGCTCCGAGAGATATTTCCTCAAGAGCTGCCAAAGAAAGAATAGATGCAGGTTTTGGAATTGGCCCATTGAAAAATGCAGTATATCTTGATTTTTCCAAAGCTATTAAAGAGCAGGGAAAAGAAAAAATTCAGGAGAAATATGGAAATTTATTTAATATGTATCTTAAAATAACAGGATATGATGCTTATAAAGAACCCATGATGATCTCCCCTTCTGCCCACTTTTCAATGGGTGGACTTTGGATAGACTATGAACTGATGACCACAATCCCCGGCTTATTTGCATTGGGAGAAGCTAATTTTGCAGACCATGGCGCCAATCGATTAGGAGCAAATTCCTTGCTTCAGGCCTCTGTTGACGGATATTTCATCGCACCCTACACGATTGCCAATTATTTATCAAATGAAATTCACACCGGAAAAATTTCTACGGATGATATTGAATTTGAAAAAGCCGAAAATCATGTGAAACAGCAGATTGAAGGATTCATTGCTATTAACGGAACAAAAACCGTTGATTATTTTCACAGGGCCTTAGGAAAACTTCTGTACGATTACTGTGGATTAGCCCGGAATGAAAAAGGGCTGAAATATGCCATTGAAGAAATCAGAAAACTGAAACAGGAATTTTATAAGGACGTGAAAATTTCAGGGCAGGGCAATGCCATGAATACAGAACTCGAAAAAGCAGGCCGTGTTGCCGATTATTTCGAAATTGGCGAATTGATGTGCTATGATGCTTTAACGCGAAATGAGTCTTGTGGAGCCCATTTCCGTGAAGAGTTCCAGACTCCCGACGGGGAAGCATTAAGGAACGATACCGAATTCCAGTTCATCTCTGCATGGAACTGGACTGGCGAAAACAATGAGCCGGAACTCATCAAAGAACATTTGATTTTTGAAGAAATACAGCCAACCGTAAGAAGCTATAAATAACGTTTTACTTCATAACACCAAAAACGCAAAAATTATGGATTTACATCTGAAAATATGGAGACAGAAAGACAACCAAAGCAAAGGAAAACTGGTAAATTATGATTTAAAAGACTTAAATCCTCATATGTCTTTCCTTGAAATGCTGGATATATTGAATGAAAAACTGATTATTGAAGGTGACGAGCCGGTAGAATTTGACCATGACTGTCGCGAAGGAATCTGCGGGCAGTGCGGAATGATGATCAATGGGCTTGCTCACGGTCCTTTGGAACACACCACCACTTGTCAGCTTCATTTACGCTCTTTTAAAAATGGACAAACCATCGTGATTGAACCTTTCAGAGCTCTTGCTTTTCCTGTAAAAAAGGATTTGAAAGTTGACCGTTCTGCTTTTGACCGAATTATTTCTTCAGGAGGTTTTGTTTCTGTGAACACAGGTCAGGCTCCTGATGCTACTACCATTGCAATTACCCATCGGCTTGCCGAAGAAGCTTTTGATTCTGCCGCCTGTATTGGCTGTGGTGCATGTGTGGCAACGTGTAAAAACGGAAGTGCGGCTCTATTCACCTCTGCAAAAATCACTCATATGGTGTTGCTTCCACAAGGTAAAGAAGAAAGAAGCGAGCGCGTTCTCAATATGGTTAAGCAAATGGATTCTGAGCATTTCGGTCACTGTTCCAATACCGAAGCCTGTGAAGTTGAATGTCCGCAAGGAATTTCTGTACTGAACATCGACAGAATGAATTATGAATACAGCAGAGCGTTATTCTTCAATAAAAAATAAATGTCCGAATACAGGATAATTAGATAAACACAAAAAAACTCTAATCTTTTTGATTAGAGTTTTTTTTTATCTAAAAAGCAAAAATTAAACTTCTTTATCGAAATACAGCATATAGTATTTTCCTTTTTCATCCTCTCCGGTAGCCAGTTTTTGGCGATCTCCGTGAATATAGATATGGAAGTTCTTATCCAGCTTAATGATGCTTTTGAAATGTCTCTGCGTTTTCTTTACCGCTGCCTCGCTAATCGGAAACTCTTCTGCGATATTAATCTGCATATCCTGCTCATAATCGGTTTTAAAGTTGTTAAAGCTTTCGATTACATGTTCATCTCCTAATACTTCACTGGCAAATTCGTCCAGTTTAAATTCCTCTTTTTCCTTAAAGAAATTAATCGACTTATTCAGAAAGTCAGCCTGATCAGCTTTAGAAACTTCAAATTCCTGAGGTAACTGTTTGGTGATATAATCTTTATAGACCATTAAAGCCTCCTGCGTGTGGAAATATTCATCATCACGCTGCTTCACTTTTAAGAAATCTTCGAACCAATAGTACATATCTCCGTTTTTGTTGTTATCAACCACAGAAAGCACATAGCCGGTTTCCTTATCATTATTGTAAATAAGTGCCGCTTTGTCAATTTTAGACAAACCAATTCCCATATCTTTTTCAATTTCGAAGCTTTCTTCCTGAGGAGAGATCTTTAAGAAAGACTCTCTTTTTTCAGTTTTAAAAATTCCGATTTTATCTACTTTTTCTCCACTCTCTCTTTCATCTTCAAAATATACCACAAACAACTCTCCACCCTGAACTCTTGGGTTTTCAGCCGCTTCAAAAAGGTGTTTGGCAATATTCTCAGATTCCCACATAAACTTTGCCTTATCATCAAAAATTTCAGACACGGCACTATAAATAGGATTATTCACCAAATAAGAATCACTGTAGAAATGGAAGGTCTCCTCAGATTTGAAAGAGCCCAAAAAGTAATTCTCCAGCAACTCTGCCATTCCCTCCTCCAACTGCAATTCTTCCTGAGAAAGTATTAAAGACTCTCCGTTGATCTTATTTCCGACTCTGTGTACTATAATTTTTGAAAACATTTTCGATTTTTATGGATTGCAAAGATATTAATTATCTCAGATACTCCACAGTTTTTCATTCTGAGAAAACCTTATCATTCTGATGCTTCTTATAACCGTTCATTCCGTCATTCAAAATGATTTTCTGTCATGATTTTATTTTATTTGTCAGATTTTTTTCAGACTTTTCCACTTTTCTGCCACCTTCATTTTTATTACATTTTTTATCCGTTTCATTACAGAAACACAGAATCCCTTGCATCTGAAACATAATTAAAAACCAATACTTTATAGCTTTAAATAAAAAAATTAAAAAACTCTGTATCCTCTTTTAACAGAGACATTGAAGCCAATTTAATCCCTGCATATAATTTTGATTATAAAAAAAAGTTAATTATTTATTACGTATTTATCTTGGTATGCTTTTCGCTGCAATATGGGTACTTGAAAAATATTAATTATGGTGAACGTAAATATGCAAGCTATCAATCAGAAAAAAGCTATGGAGTATTTAAAATTTTTCTATCCCCCACTTCGAAACGAAATCACGCAGTTGTCTTTACAGGATAATTTTGCAGGAGTCATTCAGGCGACGATCAACTATTTAAAAAGACTTTTGCAGGAGTCGAAAGTCAATATTATTGCCCATCACATTAAACTTATGGATATGATCTATAAAAACGGAGATTCTTACGTAAAAAGCATCATTGAAAATATCTTC
The DNA here is from genome assembly GCF_016735585.2 of Chryseobacterium tagetis. Taxonomy (GTDB): domain Bacteria; phylum Bacteroidota; class Bacteroidia; order Flavobacteriales; family Weeksellaceae; genus Chryseobacterium; species Chryseobacterium tagetis. The sequence goes on along the minus strand of NZ_JAERSE020000003.1, from coordinate 1,932 downwards.
GTAAGATCATTCGAAAGCTTTAAAAAGCATGGAAAAATCCAGCATTGGAAGCTTCTCTATCAAAATATGCCTGTCAGCTTTCAAGTGATCTACAACGATCAGAGAAAGCAGGATAAGATATTCTTTGGAAAATAAATAAACGGAAATAACAAATCGGCGGCTCCAAAGGAGCCGCCGATTCACATTCCAATCTACTGTCATAGATTGGAATTTTTTATTTAGATCACCTTACTTAATCCTTTTTTCGCAGAGCGGTCGAAAATTTATCACACAAAAAGGATATAAAAACCCTTGATGTTACTCATGAGTGTAAGTGAGGGGTACGTTATAGCTTGAAAATGAGGAAGAAAATTCATTTTTGTAAACCTTATCAACTATAAAACAGCAACCGTCTGTTTTTAATCTAACCAATACAAAATAATTATTATGGCACTAGAAAATTTAATCAGCATTTCGTTCTCAGAAGCAGAACTTACCCAGTTGGATCAGGCCATTACCAGTATCGAAACCATACTGCAGGGCAAAACCATCAATCTCGATGCAGAGCAGAGGCAACAATACGGCAGCATTGCCGAGCAAAACAAACTCTTTGTAAACAAAGCCAAATCCTATATGGAGCAGTATCCCCAGTTTGTTCCAACGTTTTTAGACAAAGCAGAATACGACAGGGATTATGCTGCCAGACAACAGTTGGAGAGCCGTATGCAGCGCCTCTCTTCCGTTACCGAACAATTATTGGATACCAAAACCCTTTTAGATTTTGATAATTACCACAACTCACTCACTTTTTACAGGAATATGAAATACCTCTCCCGTGAGAATATGCCCGGAACCAATGTGATCTATGATGATATGAAACAGTTCTTTGTAAGCAGCTCTATAGCTTCGCCTAACGAAGATAATAAAGCTGGTTCCTAACCCCTTTCACCCGGTCCGGAACCACCCCTCGGGCGGTCCTGAAGTACCTGCAACAGGTTGGTGAAGTGGTGACAGGGACTTCTCTAAGTGGGTATACCCGGTTCCCAACCCCTTAAAAGGGGTATCCCAAATGGCTGCAACCACTTCCACAAGTCCTTGCAAGCAGTTAGCAACGGCGTTTTGGCACTTCAATAACCGACTGCAAGGGCTTTTACAAGTGGTTTTCACCAGTTAGATACCGATTGCAGATAGTTCTCCAGCCTCACAAAGGATATTCTGAAATGTTTGCATTAATACAGCAACAATGAATACTATAACTTCAATCCTTTATTATGATGTGCTATGAAAAAAAAGATCATACTTACCGAATGTTTCAAATGTGGAAAGCGCTACGAAAATCATTTTACAGCATCTCCTTGCTGTAAATCTATCATGCTGAAAGTAAATGAAAAAGGAGAACGTACAGCAATCAGTTTTTTAGGTTCATTTCCTTTTCCAAGACAAGCGAAATGAAGGGGAAAATAAAAACAGGTCAATATCTGTCATATTGCAGCCATCCTTTGCTACAGCGATAATAAGAGAGAATAAAACCAATTTGAGGTGATAAAATTCACAATTATTTCATTATAAATCTAATCAGAGTGAACTAAAAATAATATTTTAAAGATTAATAATAAAACTAAACTCCAAATGAAAAAACTCTACACTAGTGCATACTTCTTATGCATGATTCTGAGCTTATCCGCTCAGGAAGTCCTATGGCAGAAAGACATCAAATCCTCCACTCAGGATTTTCTTAGCCAGGTGACTCCGACGGTAGATCTTCAGTACTTAATTACCGGAAGCTCTATTCAATCTAAGGGCCAATCGCAAGCAGCCAGCAGCCAAAAGCAAAATAACGGCTACGATTTCCATCTGGTGAAACTCAACCAGCAAGGCGAAGAGGTCTGGGAAAAATATTTCGCAGGAAAGAACCATGACTATCTGTCTGCTTCCCTTTCCACGCAGGATGGA